>NZ_JBIPTC010000003.1:0-43491 GCF_058231005.1 Bacteroides sp. RCH18
GCGTCTGACGGCGACAAAGGTGCCGGAAGAGCTGCTTCCGAAGTAGCTATTCCAGCTATCTGGCTTCCAGACTTCAGTGACGATTCCGAGTAAAGGCGGAAGTATGTCAGTGGGCGGTACCATGAAGATGAAGAGCCGTGAACGGGTACAGATTTCCTTGCTGATGCCTATTCTCCGTACGGAATTGGCACGCATCGAGGTGACTCCTACTGAAGTATTATTCGTCGACCGGATGAACAAGCGGTTTGTACGCGCAACCAAAAAAGAGCTGAAAGAAATATTATCGAAGAACGTAGAGTTCTCCCAATTGGAGAAATTGCTGACTGACGCTTCTAAACCCGGAGGAAAAACTGAACTATCCGGGAAAGACATGGGAATCCCCAAACTGGAGAAAGCGAAAGTACAACTCTATGATTTTTCGACCAAAGAACTTTCGATCACTCCGACAGAAGTTACTTCCAGATACCGTCAGGTCTCTTTGGAAGAATTAATGAAAATGCTGGTAGCTTTATTATGATAAAACGTCTCTTTGTAATTCTGGTAAGCAGCCTTTGGCTGGCAATTCCGCTTTCTGCTCAATCGAACAAGCTGATTCGTGAACTGGAAGGTAAGCGCGGTGCACTGCAGAAGCAGATCGCCGAGACGGAGTCGATTTTACAGAATACAAAGAAGGACGTAGGCAGTCAGTTGAACGGACTGGCGGCACTGACGGGACAGATTGAAGAACGGAAACGGTATATCCTTGCGATCAATAACGATGTGGAGACTATCGAACGCGAATTAGTGTCATTGGACCGGCAACTGAACAGTCTTGAAAAAGACCTGAAAGAGAAAAAGAAGAAGTACGAAGCATCTGTTCAGTACCTCTATAAGAATAAATCGATTGAAGAGAAACTGATGTTTATCTTCTCCGCCAAGAACCTGGGACAAACGTATCGTCGTATGCGTTATGTGCGTGAATATGCCACCTATCAGCGTCTGCAGGGGGAGGAAATATTAAAGAAGCAGGAGCAGATACGGAAGAAAAAAGCAGAACGCCAGCAAGTGAAAGCCGCCAAAGAGGGACTGCTGAAAGAACGTGAGAACGAAAAAGCGAAACTGGAAGCTCAGGAGAAAGAGAAGCGTACGCTGGTAGCTAATCTGCAAAAGAAACAGAAAGGTCTGCAAAGCGAAGTGAACAAGAAGAGACGGGAAGCCAATCAACTGAATGCCCGTATCGACCGGTTGATCGCAGAAGAAATAGAACGCGCCCGCAAACGTGCCGCGGAAGAAGCCCGCCGCGAAGCGGTAGCCCGCAAGAAGGCGGATACAAATGACAAAGGTGCCTCCGAAACCGGAACGGCTGCCAAACCGAAGTCGGAGCCATTGGACGCTTTTACGATGAGCAAGGCAGATCGTGAACTGTCCGGTAGCTTTGTTGCCAACCGTGGAAAACTTCCGATGCCTATATCCGGACCTTATATCATAACCAGCCGCTATGGACAGTATTCCGTTGAAGGACTCCGTAATGTGAAGCTGGACAATAAAGGAATTGATATACAAGGAAAGCCGGGAGCACAAGCCCGTGCCATCTTTGATGGTAAGGTAGCAGCCGTGTTCCAGTTGAACGGACTATTTAACGTCCTCATCCGGCATGGTAATTATATTTCCGTTTACTGTAATCTGTCTTCCGCTTCGGTGAAATCCGGCGATACGGTGAGCACAAAGCAGTCTATCGGACAGATATTCTCTGATGGCGCGGATAACGGACGAACGGTACTGCATTTCCAGTTACGCAGAGAGAAAGAAAAGTTGAATCCGGAACCCTGGTTGAATCGTTAATCTAAACATAAGACACACTTGGTATGAAGTTAACAAAGATACTGATACTTTTACTGGCCTTCTGGCTCGAACCATTGTCTGCATCTCCCTATTTCTCCTTCAAGAAATATCAGGTGGAAGATGGCTTGTCACATAATACGGTATGGTGTGCTATACAGGATAGCTATGGATTTATCTGGCTGGGCACCAGTGACGGACTGAATCGTTATGACGGTCGGGGCAATAAAGTTTATCGGAATGTATTGAACGATAAATTCTCATTGGAGAACAACTTCGTTGAGGCACTGATTGAAGAAGATCAGAATATATGGGTTGGAACGAACTCCGGACTGTATATCTATGACCGGGCAACGGACCGTTTCTCCTATTTTGATAAGACCACTCAATATGGCGTATACGTCAGCAGTGAAATCAAGAAGATTGTAAAGACGGAGAACGGACTTCTCTGGATTGCCACCTTGGGGCAGGGACTTTTTATTTATGATCCCAAGACCGAAGTGTTGACTCAGAATAGTATTCAGACCTCTTTTGTCTGGGATGTCTGTCAGAGTTATGATAAGAAGAAGGTGTATGTTTCTTCGCTACAGGAAGGACTGCTTTGTTTCGATGAAAACGGCAAATTTCTGCAATCATATAAAGTCTCATCGGACGTGAACTCTTCCGATAGTTACAAAATAAACTGTGTACTCGATGTAGAGGGAGAAGTATGGCTGGGAGCAGGCAACAATTTGTTGGGGAGATTGAACCGGCAGACCGGAACGGTTGAGAATTACATGGCTCCTTCATTGAACTTCGGGGCAGTTCGCAGCTGCTGAAATATACGGAGAATGAACTGCTGGTAGGAACGATAATGGACTCTATCTATTCAACCGCGAGTCGAAAACCTTCCTCCGTGCAGATAATCCGGCTGATCCGCGAAGTCTGAGTGATCAGACCATAAACGGCATGATGTGGGATGCGGAAGGTGCTCTGTGGGTATTGACGAACTTGGGAGGTATCAACTATATGTCCAAGCAGACCAAGCGTTTCGATTACTATTCACCGCCTATCTGTCGGGATAGCGGGAGCAGGAGAGGTGGTAGGCCCATTCTGTGAAAATAAAGACGGAAACATCTGGATTGGTACTCAGAGTGGCTTGTATTTCTTCAATACCGTTACACGGGAGCTTTCGGAATATCATATCGGTGGTGTAAAGAGTCAGAAATATGATATTCGCTCTTTGATGTTAGACGGCGATTGTCTTTGGATCGGTACTTATGCGGAAGGAATACGTGTGCTTAATCTGCGTACCGGTTCGATAAAGGAATATACCCACTCGCGCGGAATCCCCAATACCATTTGCAGCAATGACGTACTATGTATGTATAAAGACCGGAAAGGGGAAATCTTCGTTGGAACAAGCTGGGGCTTATGCCGGTATAATCCTGATGCCGATAATTTCATGACGATCACCAGTATCGGTTCCATGATTTCCGTGGGCGATATATATGAGGATATGTATAACAACCTGTGGATTGCAACGACCAACAGCGGCGTGTTCTCCTACAATACCCTGAGCGGACACTGGAAACATTTCCAGCACGAACGGGAAGATTCGACCACCATTACCAGTAATTCGGTGATCACGGTATTTGAAGATAACAAAGGCGTGATGTGGTTTGGCACGAATGGGGGAGGATTATGCTCCTTCGATCCCAAAACAGAGGCATTTATTGAGTTTGATTCTGCGCTTCCCAATAAGGTGATCTATTCTATTGAACAAGATCAGACAGGAGATTTCTGGATATCCAGCAATGCAGGGATATTTAAGATTAATCCGATTTCTAAAGCTCATTTCCGACAGTTTACGATTAATGATGGTCTGCAGGGAAATCAGTTTATGGCACGTTCTTCTTTAAAGTCTTCTGAAGGTAAACTATATTTTGGCGGAATCAATGGTTTCAATGTTTTCCAGCCGGAACGTTTTGTGGATAATTCCTACATTCCTCCGGTATATGTGACTGATATCCGTTTATCCTACCTGAATGACGAACAGGAAGTGAAGAAGCTGCTTCAACTGGGGAAACCGATTTATATGGCTGACAAGATAACCTTGTCTTATGAAAATAATAGTTTCACGATTCGTTTTGTGGCGCTAAGCTATGAAGACCCGGCACGAAACCGATATTCCTATATATTAAAAGGAGTAGATAAAGAGTGGATTACCAACTCCGAGAACAACTCTGCTTCTTATACCAATCTGCCTCCCGGAGAATACGAGTTCGAAGTGCGTGGCTCCAATAATGACCATCAGTGGAACGAGAAGACAACTACTCTGCGGGTAGTGATTACTCCCCTTGGTGGCGTAGCTCTTTCGCCTATTTTATTTATATTCTCCTGTTGATGGGCTGGATTGTCTGGATTGCATGGCGCTGGAATCTTCGCGTGAAGCATAAGTACAAACGCCGGATGGAGAAAATATCAGATTGCTAAAGAACAGGAAGTTTATAAATCAAAGATCGGCTTCTTCATTAATCTGGTACATGAGATACGTACCCCTCTCAGTCTGATCCGATTGCCTCTTGAAAAGTTGCAAGAGATAGAACATGAAGGAAAAGAGGCTAAGTATCTGTCTGTAATAGATAAGAATGTAAACTATCTTTTAGGGATTACCAATCAGCTGCTCGACTTCCAGAAGATGGAAAACGGAGCTTTGCAACTGAATCTGGCAAGTTGCGATATTAAGGAAATAGTGAATGATGTATATAGTCAGTTCACCAGTCCTGCCGAGTTAAAGGGAATTGAACTGGTATTGACTCTGCCCGAGCAGGAACTGGTATCAATGGTCGATCGGGAAAAGTTGAGTAAGATACTGGTGAATCTGATGGGCAATGCGATAAAATATGCCCGTACGCGTATCGATTTGAAACTCGTGACAACTGATGCGGGATATGAGATATATGTGAGTGATGACGGTCGTGGAGTACCGGATGCCCAAAAGGGAAAGATATTTGAAGCCTTCTACCAAATGCCGGATGATAAAGTCGCTACCGCCACAGGTACCGGTATCGGACTGGCTTTTGCGAAATCTCTGGCAGAAGCTCATCAAGGCAGCCTGCGCCTTGATGATAACGAACCGCAAGGTTCTTCATTTATATTATCTCTTCCTTTAAACGAAAAGAAGGCAGAAGAAGCAGCTGATATCGTTGAAGTTCATTCCGAAAACGAAGGTTCGGCAGAGAATATTCCTTCAGAGTTCTCCGGAAAGAAATTCACCGTATTGCTGGTAGAAGATAATGTCGAACTGTTGAATCTGACGCGTGACTCGTTGGTTGCCTGGTTCCGTGTGCTGAAAGCCCCGAATGGGCGTGCGGCACTTGAGATACTCGAACAGGAGAGTGTAGACGTCATCGTCAGTGATGTGATGATGCCGGAAATGAACGGGCTGGAACTCTGTAGCAAAGTGAAATCGGAAATCGACTATTCACATATTCCGGTCATCTTACTGACGGCAAAAACGACGCTGGAATCTAAGGTGGAAGGACTGGAATGCGGAGCCGATGTGTATATTGAGAAGCCATTCTCTATCAAACAACTGCATAAGCAGATCGAGAACCTGCTCCGCTTGAGGCAGTCTTTCCATAAGCTGATGGCCAGTTTGTCCGGGAATGCCAATCAGGCCTCGGCAGAACTTGCGATGACTCAGAGAGATTGTGAGTTTGTTGCCAAGATACAGGAAGTGATTGCCGACCAGTTGGCAGACGAGAATTTCTCCATCGATACTCTTGCAGAGCAGATGAACATGAGCCGTTCCAACTTCTATCGGAAGATAAAAGCATTGTCGGGAATGTCACCCAATGATTATCTGAAGGCCCTCCGTATGAATAAGGCAGCTGAGTTAATCCAGGGCGGTACACGTATCTCCGAGGTTGCGGCACAGGTTGGATTCACTTCCTCCTCTTATTTTGCCAAGTGTTTCAAGGCACAATATGGAGTTCTCCCGAAGGAATATGTTAATCAGTTGTCTGCTTCCGAGACAGCGGCAGAAAGCACTCCGGATGCCGATTCTACCGTTTGATTTGTCATCAGATGGATGAAAGAAGCATGCAGGGCTTGACAAACCGTTTTTTATGTTGTATATTTGTAAGTGAGAACCGGAAGTAAATTCGATAACATTGATAATATAGACGAAAAATGAGTAATAATAAGTACAATATAATAACAGATTGCAAGCGTTTCCACTTCGGATAGTGCTTGCCGGATAGTCTGATACAAGCTAAGGGCTGCGATTCTTTATGGGAATTGCAGCCCTTTTTGTTGCTTAAAATTAATATTTGTTACTGAAATAACGAAATCCTAGTTTATAATAAACTTGGGGGACGTTTATAATAAACGATGAAAGAATTTATTAATAAATGATTCGGAAGAAGTATATAAAGGGTTAATATATTTCGTGTGAAAGTGTGTAATGATACCAAGAAACTTTCTGTTTTTATTATTAATAGGTAGTTTGTCTTTACATTCTCTTTTTTCTGTTTTCCTGTCATCAGCAGGATGTGTCACGATGTAATGACGAGAATGATATTCCAAACTTAATTTTTATTTTCGCTTTATTAACTATTAATGAAAAAAAAGTCTTTTCTTTGTATCATCTTAAAAATGAAACTATGAGAATCAATTTATGTTTGTTATTATTCCTTGTTTTGCTGAACATCTCTTGTAATTCCAAACGGGCAGGAAAGAAAGAAGATGTTGAAAAAGATACTTATGCCAATCCATTATTTATGGAAGGGGCTAATTCAAGCGCGATTTACCATAATGGTAAATATTATTATACCCATGAAACTAATGAGCAAATATATCTGTGGGTAACCACCGATATTACCGATATGGCTCATTCCACTTGCAAAGAGGTCTGGGTGCCTAAAGATCCTTCGAATAGCCATAACCTCTGGAATCCGGAAATACGGAATATCAATGGTAAATGGTATATCTATTTTGCTGCCGATGACGGAAATACAGATAATCATCAGATTTATGTGATTGAGAATGATTCTCCTGACCCTATGCAAGGAGAGTTTCGCATGAAAGGAGCGATCATGACCAATCCCGATTGGAACTGGGGAATACATCCCTCAACTTTTGAACATAAAGGGGAGCTTTATCTTCTATGGTCCGGGTGGCCTAATCGGAGGATAGGCAGTGAAACACAATGCATCTATATTGCCCGCATGGAAAATCCCTGGACATTGGCTACGCAAAGGGTTATGATTTCGAAGCCGGAGTATGAATGGGAACGGCAGTGGGTAAATCCGGATGGCGGGCGGACTGCTTATCCGATTTATGTAAATGAAAGCCCTCAGTATTTTCATTCCAAAGATAACCGGACTGTCATTGTCTATTATGCGGCAAGCGGTTGCTGGTCTCCTTATTATTGTACCGGAATGTTGACTGCCGACGCGGATAGTGACTTGCTGAATCCGGCTTCCTGGAAGAAGAGCCCCGTTCCTGTATTTCAGCAGAGACCGGAAGATGGAGTGTATGGTCCGGCTAACCTTTCCTTCCTTCCTTCGCCTGATGGAACGGAATGGTATATATTGTATCAGGCAAGAAGTGTTCCTAGCGGTAATACGGGAGAGTCGGAGAGTCGCAATCCACGATTGCAGAAGATAGGATGGGATGCTGATGGAATGCCGGATTTGGGAGTCCCTTTACCTGTGAATACTCTGTTGCCTAAACCATCTGGTACAGTTCCGTTTACTCCTTGAGTTAGAATAAATGATAAGAGGGTGTCCGAAGACACCCTCATAAATAAAACTGAAATATAGTTCTATTTAAGTCTAAATACTTCCGAATAAATTCCTTGATCAGACCCTTTGGGCCACAGGCAAATACGTCCAAACAGTGTTCCTCTTTTTAAAGCTGTTTGGAACATACTGTTATTAGTATAATCTTTGGTAGTAAAACTATATATCTTACCTGTTTCGTCGTATTGTGCTAAATTTTCGGTTTCGTCATAACGATCTACATTATGTTCAGCATCACTCAAGAATTGTGTGGTACTTAATAACATAATCATACGATCAATTCCAGTACCTGCTATTTTATTTACTTTAAATGAAGCGTCAACTTTATTACCATTCAGAGCTATTTTAGCATTTTCTATTAAGTAATAAGGAGTTACTTCAACATCTTGTGTGGTAAGTCCATTTAATTTTATCTCTATAGTATCGCGTCCCTCATCACTCCAAGGTCCATTGCCAGCCTTCGTTATTAATTGATATTGTCCATCAAAGATACAGATAGAGAACTCTCCATCTTGGTTTACAAAAACCTCTACTGGATCGTGTTTTTGATAGCCACGTTGGTATAGCTGCAATTTGACTGCTTCATTGCCACGTAATTGTAAAGCCTCTCCTTTATAAACCACACGGCCTTTTATAAAGGAAGTCGGTTCGTCATAATTATCTTTGCTACAGCTTATTAATGCAAAAATAGACAATATGACTATTGAATATATTTTTAATATTGTTTTCATCTTCATTGTTTCTTATTAAGTTACTGATAAGGATTCTTCACTAACTTTGGATTATTATTAATCCAGCCGTTATCAATTTCTGAATAATATTGTGCATCTGTACATTTTAACGGACGGCGCCATAAATCTAACTTTTGCATATCTTTTTCAATAAATACCCATTTGCCATCGTTAGGATCACCTGAAGCAACCACTTTGAATGGCCATAGCCCTAAGCGTTGTGAAGTTCTTGCTGTTGGTTCACCAGTCCATATTTTGCTTGCCTCCATCCAGCGTTTCAGGTCCCACCATCGATTACCTTCAAATGCAAATTCTACTCGGTATTCATGCATGATTTTCTCATGATCAATTGTATTTAATGACGAGATTCCGGCCCGATTACGAACGGCATTAATATACTTCAGTGCATCTGTATCAGTATTATCCCGTGATAGCTCCCAGCTAGCTTCAGAGGCAATTAGATAAGCCTCTGCTATACGGAAATAAACATTCCACATTTCGGAACCACGTCCAATAGTACCTGCTGAAGGTGTAGCATCCAAATATTTGCGCACGTAGAAACCGGTACGGTTTATTTCTCGGTCATTACCGCCGAAAGGACCATTATTAGCTGTAATCAACCTGCCATCCTCGTCATAAGAATTACGGGCTCCAGTTACTTCAGACCATGAACCATTTTCTTTTCGCAGTTGCCCAGCTTGTAATTCAATAACCTTACTGTCAAAAGTTGCTCCAGGTACAATGATAGAACCCATTAGGCGCGGGTCACGTTCCATGAATAGTTCTGTTGGTTCGGTAAAGAATTTCGGATTTTCAAGGGTACCAATTTCAAATGGTATACTCGTTCCTTTTTGTTCTTCTGTGGCATCAAGCGGTTCGAAAGCCTCAACTAGATTTAGCAAAACAGATAAACGGTCACTTCCAGTATCTTGTTCTATACTTTTGGGCAGGTTTCCTTTAGTGAACTGATGTGTTTGTCCCGGAGAGACATAATCACGACACCAAATGACTTCTGTATTACCATCTTTTTGGCATACAGCTTTATAGAAATTGTCCGCATGTGCTTTGTGAGTTTGCTCTGATGCCAGCATGAGCTTGTAAGGTCCATTTTCTATAACATCTTTTGCAGCGGCCAATGCTATTTTATAGTATTCTTGGGCTTTGGAAACCGGTATACCTACTTCTCCACCATTTGTGCGCAACTGCGGATGTGTCTCGGCCGTGTTATAAGTAGCTAATGAAGCTGCAGTTAAAGCCGCACGGGCTTCCAGCATTTTTGCTACCCAATAATTGGCTCGTGCAGAGTTTTTGTTAGTGTCTTTGGTCAACATTTTGGCGGCTTCCTGACATTCTGAGATTACATAATCGTATAAATCAGCTTCAGTAGAACGGGGTATCTGCAGAGTTGTAATATCCATACCTGGAGTGTAATTGAATATTTCATCATTTATTATAGGTACACCACCTAAAGTACGTCCCATGCAAAAATAAAGCCATGCACGAATATAGCGTACTTCACCTATATAAGCAGTTTTCGTGGCTTCATCTACAGCGTCTGAGGGTTTAATACCTTCTAAGAACTGATTAAGGTCATGTACTAGAGTATAGTCATATGTACGCCATTTGTTTCTATCGACATTTTCGTCGCTATTTGTGTCGAAATGAATTACCTCGTCTAGCATTGTCCATTGATCCCAGTCATCAATACGCTGTCCTATTGTTACGCGTCCATAAAAATTTGCCAATACGGATTTAACCAATGTAGGGTCTCCAAAAGTCTGATCTTGGGTTAATAATGTATCGGGCTTTGTGTCCAAGAAGCCACTACAACTGCCCAATGCCAACATCGTGGCAGTCATTACTGTATATAAATATTTCTTTTTCATTGTTTCTTAAAATTTTAGGTTTACGCCAATGTTTATTACTCGCATCGGAGGGTAATCCAAACCGTTGTCAGATGCACATTCCGGATCCATCACAGACAAATTGGATAAAGTCAGTAAGTTTGTACCTGAAACAAACAGTCTTAAATTACTAATGCCAGTTCTGTTTAACCATGTTTTGGGGAATGTGTAGCCGACTTCCAAATTACGTAACTTTAAATAAGTTACATTATGTAACCAATATGAACTTTTATCATAAGCACTAGTTTCATCAGTATTTAGACGAACCATGGGGTATTTACCAGGAATTAACGGACTATTAGCATCCCATATATCAGATAAATGCCATGCATCCTTCAATACTTCATCAGGGCTGTTTCCATCGTTTTGGAACGGACGGGCTGTCTCATAACATTGATTCCATGATGTCATACCGGAGCCGGTCCAATCCATTGCCAAATCAAATCCTTTCCATGATGCAGAAAGATTAATACCAAAATTGAGGGTAGGAGTACTATCCACACGATACCCAATGGGACGTTCATCCAAATAATTGATCACGCCATCATTGTTTTGATCTTTATACATAATATCCCCTGGAACTACTGTGCGATTCCCTTTTCTATCATTATCAACTGGATAATTGGCAATTTGTTCCCAACTATCAAAACGACCGATAGCTTCATACCCCCAATTCACATATCCTACACGATGCCAAATGCTGTTACGGTATTCATCCCACGAATTACTAAAGCGCGGCTTATACTGTTCCCAATCCCAAAAGCGGGAATAGGTTATATTGCCCCCAACACTATAATTGAAATCATTGATATGATCAGTCCACATAATGGAAGCATCAAAACCTTTGTGCATATCTGATTTAAGATTCTCCTTTGGTAGACTAAAACCTGCTTCGTTCGGTATTAACACATCATAACGAGGTTCAGGAATTCCATCACGTACACGACGAAAATAATCAAATTGTATATTCAAGCGGTTATTTAGAAAACCTAAATCCACGCCAATATCTAAAATCTTTGCTGTCATCCAGGATAGTGTTTGGTTAGGTAGTCCGCGAGTTGAGGTTCCTACTACCCAGTTGCCGTCAATTACCGCACCTCCACTGTTGTAATTATAGCCAGGTAGATAGTCAAAAGCAGAATAGTCAGAAACAGCATCATCACCAACTTCTCCATATGAACCACGTAGTTTTAAATTAGTTACGATCTCACCAACTTTGCTCTCTTTCCAGAAGTTCTCTTCAGAAACACGCCAGCCTAAAGATGCTGATGGGAAAAAGCCCCAGCGATTATCCGGACGGAATTTCCATGAGCCATCCCAACGAGCTATTAATTCAACTAAGTATTTGTCTGCATAACTATAATTGATACGTCCCAAATACCCCATACGTGCTTCTGTTCTATTTCCATCATCATTAAACTCCTGAATTTCTTTCAGACGAATCAAATCCATTGCATTAGAAACTGGTGTAGAATGAATCCACATTTTAGGGCGTTTACGTTGACTTGCCTCAAATCCGGCTACAGCAACAACCGCATGTTTACCAAATTTGCGGTCAAAGTTTAACTGAAAGTTTGAATATTGATCTTCTACCTTCTCGCGGTTACGTTCACGATAAGGATTTGACATACGGTTGGTTACATAGTAATTATCTTTTTGTTCGTCATAACCATATAGTTCGTAAGTGAATTCTTGGTTATCCAGTTCGTTATAAGCATAATAGTAACCTAGCATCCCTTTGAATTTTAATCCTTTCAGAATCTCATATTCAGCAGTACCGTTCATTTGAATTACGCGCCATACATCCGATACCTTTCCTGTAGTTTCGTAATTCAGAATAGCAAAGTTTGTTTCCGGTTGGTCGGATACGAGCTGTGGATAATTCGGATTATCATTAGCAAATGGTCGTTTAGTCGGTTGGTTTTTCATTGTTGCAAAACGAGGCAGCCATGTATCATCTGCTCCCGGTACTCCAGGATGACGACGATCTTCAATGCGTCCATTCATACTTGCCCCCACCTTGAGACGTTCATTTACATTCATTTCGATATTCATCTGTACATTTGTACGACGAAATCCACCGTAATTGCGGATAGTTGCATCTTGATTAATGTGGGATACTGCTACATAATAGTTTGCTTTATCTGTACCTCCAGAGAAATTAGTATTAATATAATACTGTGGAGCGCTTACCCAAATATAGTCTTCCCAGTCCCAGCCTTGATATTTAGGTTCTGTACCACTCATCCATTTTTCGTATTCTTCTTTGCTGTAACGACGAGAATCACCATTACGTCCAGAGAATGTTTCTGCTGTTACATAGGCATGAACATAATCCTTTACATTAGCTGGACTAACATATTTGGAGTTTTTCTGCCAACCATAATAAGCATTAACAGAAACTGTATTTTTAGAATTACGACTACCTTTCTTAGTTGTAACAACCACTACTCCATTCGCCGCGCGTACCCCATATAAAGCAGCTGATGCATCTTTTAGTACAGATATAGATTCAATATCATTAAAATCCATCTGACTAAATTGCCCTGTATCTGAAATAACACCATCAATTACAAATAATGGAGTACCCATGTTACGAATTTGCAAAGCTGTTTCAGCACCAGGACGTCCATCTTGTTGACGAGTATTTACACCTGCAATTTTACCAACCAGAGCTCCACCTGCAGTAACTGCAGAGGAACGAGCAATTTCTTCAGATTTAATTGAAGAAACAGCGCCTGTCAATGTCGCTTTCTTTTGTGACATACCAAACCCTGTTATAACAACTTCATCTAAAACTTGTGTATCTTCCTGTAAGGTTATAGTAATTTGTCTTGCCTCTCCCACAGTAATATTCTGTGTTTGATAACCGATAAAAGAAATTTCTAATATTGTTTTTGGGGCTACATTTAGAGAGAATTCACCGTTTATATCAGTGATTGTACCAGTACTCCCCCCTGCTTCTTTTACATTGACTCCTATTAATGGCTCACCGTTGGCATCAATAACAGTACCTTTTACAATACGTTGTTGTTGGGTAGAGTTTACTATTAATGTATTTTCATCTATTATACTGGCAGCATGAGTATAGCTACTAGGTAATAATGAAAATGCAGCCAGACAGAGTGGGATACACCACATCTTGTTATGGCTTAAAAACCAAAATACTTGTTCTTCACTTTTCATAGCAAATTAATTTTATCACCTGTATTATACTTTAGAGAATAAGTACAATACAGATGGATGTTTAAAATATGTTGAGTTATTTCACATTCTATTTAATTGTATCAACTTTGAACGATTATTTATTTTATTGTTTGTTCTGTACTTTATCTATTAATACTTTCATCCAGTATCCTCCAATTACTGAACGCGCTTTAAAACCTGTCATTTTACCTGTCTTGGTTTCATGCCAATCGCTGATGGGCACACGTGAAGTCGTTTCATTGATATATTTATAAAGAGGAATTATGAACTTCTCGAAAGTATTTTGGTCTGGAGACATAGCTGCAATCCACATAATCCAGTCAGATTTAGTGTAATCTTTGCGGGAATCTAACGGTAATCCGTAACGGTTCTGTTTTGTTAAATAATAATTTACTTCTTTGCTGATTACGTTATTAGGGAATAAATTTAGGTTCCACATCTTATCCCAAATCATATTGTATTTTTGGCTCCAGGTATTCTCACGGTCGAACGCCAAACGGTAGTGATCACCTTCATTTGCCATTTCTTCCCATTTCACCGCCATTTTCTTGGCTATACCTGCATATTTCTCTGCAACATCATCTAAACCAAGCATATGCGCCATTTCGCTATATCCGGCTACACCCATGATCGCTTTCACCGAAAGATTGGCATTATGAGCCCAATGACCGGCGAAGTCATCCGTACATAATTGGTTCTCCGGGTCCTGTCCAAACCGTATAGCAAGGTTGTAAACGGCATATTATCAACGGTTTAATTCGGTAACGTATTGTATTTGTGTTGTTCTAACTCAATCTTTATGCTATTTATCAATAGTACTATGTCAACAAATTTGCATTATCTCCTCTAATCCGATTCATATACCCCCATGTTATAAAAATGTTTGGACATATAGAAAGATATGTTATAACGGAATTAGAAACTTAATCTGCATTACTTAAAGAATTATAATATAGGATGAAACATTCATAATTTGCATGCTAAAATTGATTGTTCTCAATTTATTTTGTATTTTCGCAACAGCGGTTGAGTCAATGGCCGTTGAGAAAACAAATCATCATTATGAAATTCTATAATAGAGAAAAAGAAGTTGCGGAATTGAAGCGTGTGCAAGAGCTTGCATTTACTCAAAATTCCAGAATGATTGTGGTCACAGGACGTAGACGCATTGGTAAAACCAGTCTCATAAAGGAGGCTTTGAAAGGAACGCCTACAGTTTATTTATTCATTGGAAGAAAAGCTGAAAGCATATTAGTTACTGATTTTGTAAAGATAGTACGTGAAACTCTATCCATATTCGTTCCTGAAGGAATACCTACTTTTACCAATTTGATGCAATATCTTTTTGAAGTTGGTAAAACACGTGCTTTTAATATTGTCATAGATGAATTTCAAGAGTTTTATAATATCCGACCTGACGTCTTTAGTGATATGCAGAATCTTTGGGATGAGTATAAACAAGAAACTAAAATAAATTTGGTCATCAGTGGTTCTGTGTACTCCTTAATGCAGAAAATATTCACTGATCATAATGAACCCCTATTTGGGCGTGCTGACAATATTTTATGTCTGCGTGCTTTTAAGATCGGTGTCCTGAAACAAATAATGGAGGATCTTGCTTCCGGATATAGCAATGATGACTTATTAGCTTTATACACGTTGACAGGAGGAATCCCTAAATATGTAGAGTTGTTTTGTGATAACCAAGCGCTTACTATAGATAAGATGTATGACTTTGTCTTTTCGGAAAACTCCTTGTTTATAGATGAAGGACGTAATTTATTGATAACTGAGTTTGGGAAAAACTATGGTACCTATTTTTCCATTTTGTCAGAAATCGCCAACGGGCACTATACGCAAGGCGAGATAGAATCGGCATTGGGCGGTACAGCTATCGGAGGTTATTTAAGCAAACTGGAGAATGTATACAATTTAATAACCCGGGAACGTCCTATTTTTGCAAAACCCGGAACTAAGAAAAATGTACGATATGTTATTGGTGATAATTTCTTGAATTTCTGGTTTAAATATATTGAGCAGAATCGCTCTTATATTGAATTACAGAATTTTGATGATTTGAGACAATTAGCAAAAGCTGATTATCCGACCTATTCAGGTAGGGTGTTAGAGAAATACTTCAAACAGAAACTGGCAGAAACCGGAGGTTTCAAGGAAATAGGCTCTTGGTGGGAAACAAAAAGTTCTATTGGCAAACAACGAATAAATTCTTATGAAATAGATATTGTTGCTCTTAAATCCAGTGGTAAGAAAGCTCTTATTGCTGAAGTTAAACGAGTTCCTGAGAACAACTATAGCCATACTGTTTTCATGGAGAAAGTGGAACATTTAAAACAAAAAGAAATGTCTAAATATGATATTGAGACACAAGTTCTGGGATTGAAAGATATGTAAATATAATAAAGAGGCTGTCTTATAATTGAGTAGTCTCTCGAATTAATAACACATACCCTGCATTTCGGAATGCCTCGGCCCGATTCATTCAGCGTGTTACTTTCCACTCCACAGGTGCTTTAAACCCCTCACGTCCTTTACCATAAGGAATCTCGGGTAAACAAGGAGTAATGGTATCATATTTCAGAGCAACCTGATACAAAGATCTCACAATCTGTTCATTTCCATTAGAAGCATTCTTTTTCTCGTAAGGGTCTGTTTGATAGTCTACCAGAAAGTCTTGTGGCAAATTCAATCCCGGCTTACGCCCTTTTCTGATCAATTTATAGTCTTTGTTCACAACAGCTCCACATCCCAAATAGAAATTACGGTCAATACAACTGGTACTACCTATTAACAACGGAAGTATACTGATTCCGTCATACGCACGTTCCGGACGATTCTTATCTCCTACTAACTCTTTCAATGTCGGAACGATATCTACAAATCCAGTCACTTGAGAACTCAGATTCTTATAGTTACTTTCCGCCCTTTTCCAATAAAAGACAGCCGGCACACGCACACCTCCGTCCCATTCGTCAAACTTCCTGCCCCGTAGTTTGCCGGATGACGATCCCGGTACACCGGCGGGACCATTATCACTAAAAAAGATCAAAAATGTATTATCCATTATCCCTTTTTTCTTCAAAGCATCCACAATCGTACCAATTCCTCTATCCATACAGGACACCATTGCCTGATACGTTACTCTCTTCTGCTCTTTCGGTGTCAGACTACCAAAGTCATCACAATAAAGTTCTATATCTTTTTCCTGCGCTTGCAACGGTGTATGAGGGGCATTATAAGCTACATACAACAAGAACGGACCTTCTTTCTCATAAGTATTGATGCATCTGACAGCTTCTTGGGTAATCAATTCAGTAGAATATCCTTTATCATAACAAGTCTCCCAGTCATTGTGCCAATCCAATTCTCCTTCACGCATATGATCGAAATAATCAATTGCACCATTCAGATGCCCGTAAAAGTGGGAAAAGCCTCTATTTATCGGGTAATGTACCTTCCGGGTATGTCCCAAATGCCATTTGCCGATAATGGCTCTGTTACTATATCCGTTACGTGCCAACATATCGGCCAGAGTTTCTTCATTTTCATCCAATCCGTCTTCACGCCAAGGCGGAATAACGGTTGTACGTATGCCAAATCTATTGGGATAACGCCCTGTCATAAGTCCGGCACGAGTGGGCGTACTGATAGGAGCTGTATAGAACCGATCCAGTACAACTCCTTCTGCTGCCAAAGCGTTCAGACAAGGAGTTTTTATCTCGCTGCCATGAAATCCGACATCTCCCCATCCCAAATCGTCAGCAAGTACAATAACGATATTAGGGCGTTCTACCTGCTGTGCAAACGACAATGTAGTTGCACTTACTACCATAGACGCCCCCAAGATCAGTTTATTCATTATCTGTCCTTCTTTTATTTTTTCGGATGTTTCGGTAAAACAAAGTTTGCATGCGCCCAACGCTCCCATTCCGTAACCAATCTTGTCAATACTTCCGGATGCTGTTCTGCCACATTAAAGCGTTCTGTCCGATCTTTTACGACATCATACAGTTCCCATTCCTTGCCTTTTTCATCACGGATAGCCTTCCAATCTCTCCAGCGGATCGCTCTGTTGTTCTGATGCTCCCAATACATATATTCATGCAAGGAGTCCGTTTTCTTATGGACAGCAGGAAAAAGACTGCTGCCGACCAACGGATAAATTTTATTTCCTCCATGATAAGTCTCCGGATATTTAGCTCCGGTTGCTTCTAAAATAGTCGGCATGATGTCCGGCAAATATCCGGGAACACGACACCACTTACCTTTCTTATTCCCTAATGCTCCTTTCCACGACAGAATAAGAGGAGTAGAAATGCCACCTTCATAAGCACGGCATTTATATTTTCGGAAAGGAGTATTAGAAACCTGCGCCCACGCCCTGCCATAAGTCGGCGCAAAACTCGAAGCCGGATTATTCACTTCCTCCACCTTTCCTCCTCCCAGCTCTTCATAAGGTTCGGCACAAGCACCATTGTCGGACATGAACAAAATAAGAGTATTGTCCATTTTATGATTCTTCTTTAAGCAATCAATCAGTTTGCCGATATTGTAATCTACACAATGCACCTGAGCTGCATATACAGCCATCCGATAAGCGACTTGGTCCTTTTCCTGTTCTGTCAGTTCGTCCCATTTCCGGTTTTCCCATTCGGCAAAGTCTGTATTTGAATCAATAATCCCCATCTTTGCCATCCGTTTACGCCGTGCTTCCCGAATTTCATCCCAACCTTTCTTACGATATATCTTTGTAAATTTCTGTATATCTTTCTCTTTCGCATGTAGCGGCCAATGAGGAGCATTGAAAGCCAAATAGAGAAAGAAAGGGCGGTCATCCTTTTGTTCATCCACAAACTGGATAGCATAATCAGCAAAAGCATCCGTCGTATAATAAGGCGCATCCGGAGCCGGAAGTTTGGTGTTATCCAGCGTCAGCCCACGTCCTCCCGATGGACGAAGATAGCTGCATGCCCCCGAAAGAATACCATAGAAACGTTCAAAGCCCCGCTGTAAAGGCCATTTTTCTTCTCCATGCATTCCCAGATGCCATTTACCTGCCATATAAGTATGGTAACCGTCTTCTTTCAGCACTTCGGCTATTGTGACACAGTTCCTGTTCAGATAGCCTTTATACCCTTGTACTCCCCAATCATTAGGACTCTTCTGGTCAGGATTCGCAAAAGGGTCTTCGGACATCTGCCCAATACCTGCCTGGTGCTGGTACAAGCCTGTCATCAGACTTGCACGTGCCGGACAAGAACGGGAAGTATTATAAAACTGAGTAAAACGTACACCTTTAGACGCCAACGCATCAATATTGGGAGTAAGTATTTCGCCACCATAACAACCGATATCGGAATAACCCATATCATCTACCAGAATCAGTACGACATTCGGTTTCTCCTGTGCGGAACAAAATGATGCCATCAATAAAGGGGCAGTCATTAAGAAGTTGGTTCTTACCATAATGCTCTTATTTCTTTTTTTGTCCCGGATAGGGTTCTACCATGCAGCGTTTCGCCCATTCCTCGTACGCTTTCACCATTTCGTTCTTCTTCTCCGGATATTTATCAGCTAGATTATGTTGTTCGCTCCGGTCTTCATTCAAGTTGTAGAGTTCCCATTTGGCATTCTCGCCCGGACGCACGAGTTTCCAACCGTCTTTGGCAAGGAATGCACGCTCATTGAAATGCTCGAAGCCCAGATAATCATGTCCTTCACGATGACCGGTTTTGAAAATAGGAAGCAAACTCTTGCCTGCCATAGGAATGATATCGTTTCCTTTGTATTTAGCAGGATAAGTTGCTCCAGCCATGTCTATACAAGTAGCCATGATGTCCATCACATGACCTATCTCCGGTGTCATACCGCCTACATTCTTTTTAATTCCTTTCGGCCAGTGCGCAATCATCGGTGTGCAGATTCCTCCTTCATAGGATTTGGCTTTCCAAAAGCGGAAAGGTGTGTTTGCCACATTCGCCCAACGGGCACCCAATGAAGCATAGGTCGTTTGCGGTCCGGGTAATACCTCTTTATTATGGGGATATACCATCTTTTCTCCCTTACGGGTCATGTCCGGACGGTCATTCTCTCCCGTAGAGTAATTCTGACAGTTCTCATTACTGCAACCATTGTCTGAGAGGAAAAGAATCAGTGTATTATCCAACTGGCCGGTCTTCTCCAATGCGTCAATAACCTGTCCGATTCCCTGATCCATACGATCGATCATTGCAGCGTGCACAGCCATCGCACGGGCATCCCATTCCGCATGAGCATTGTCCTCCCATCTGTCTTTAAACTGACGTTCGGACAAAAAATCGTCCATTCCCGGAAATATTCCCAGTTGCTTCTGACGCTCGTAACGGGCATTGCGTATAGCTTCCCAACCGACTTTGTACGTATCCTTATACTTTTCAATATCCTCCGGCAAGGCGTGGAGCGGCCAGTGTGGAGCGGTATAAGCCAAATACATGAAGAACGGCTTATCATCCTTGGCATATTCCGTTACTTCTTCTGCGGCACGATCCGAAAGTGCTTGAGTGATATAGTATCCTTCCGGTACTTCTTTTACAGGTACTTCTCCTTCAACTAGGCTGAACGGGTCAAAGTAATCTACTACTCCATAAATAGTTCCGTAATGAGAATCGAAGCCACGGTTTACCGGATAGTGACATAAATCCGAATAGGTGTCATGGTAAACATGATGTGCCAGCCATTCACGCTGATCTTTACGCAATGGAGTTTCAGCAACATGCCATTTTCCGATCATACTGGTAGTGTAACCAGATTCTTTCAGCACTTCGGCTATCGTAACCGCATTACGTGAAAGTGTGCCACGATACCCGGGCAGGTTGTCATCAAAAGTCATTCGTCCGATTCCTGCCTGATGCTGATACAGTCCGGTCAGCAAAGAAGCACGGGTGGGACAACTACGACTCGCATTATAAAAATGGTTGAAGCGTACTCCTTGTTGTGCCAGTTTATCAAGGTTAGGTGTATGGATTTCACTGCCATAACATCCTAAATCAGAATAGCCAAGGTCATCTGCAAGAATCACCAGTATATTGGGTCTTTTATCAGTTTTTTTCCCTTTTGAGTTTGCAACGGAATTGCCGGCTATCATCAGTGCTGCCGGCAAAAGAAAAGCTTTTGAATTCATATTTTTTTTAATTAGAGGTCTGTTTGCAATCCTTTATCTTTGTTTTGGGCGTACCATTCGCATACTTTCTTGCTTAGTTTTGCAACTAATTCCGGATGTTCGCCAGCTATGTTATTCTTCTCGAATTTATCCAGCTCCATATCATATAGTTGTGCATCGCTTCCGTCTCCGTTCACCAACAGCTTCCACTTGCCGCTACGGATTGCCAGATGCGGACTTCTATCGTAAGGATTGCCGGGAAAACCAAAATGCTTATTTCGACCAAAGTCCCACATTAAATCCGTTTTTCGTTTTGCCTCCGACTTCCCGAGCAAAACTTTTGCATAATTCTGTCCATCACCTTTATAGTTCTTCTCAGTTTTAATCCCGGCCACGGAACATAAAGTAGGATATAAATCCACCGCACATAGCACTGAAGAATTATTCACCCGACCGGGTTTAATCTTCTTAGGATATTTGACAATAAACGGCATACGGATACCTCCTTCGTAAAGGCTATTCTTGGTACCTCTCAAATAAGCGGAGCGAACAGCCTTGAAACTGGGTGCAGGTCCATTATCACTGGTAAAGATGATAATCGTATTTTCGGATAATCCCATATCATCCAGTGCCTTAATAAAACGACCGATTTGTTTGTCCATCTCTCCAAGCACAGGCGAAAACGCCTCTTTTGTCTCCCAGCTTTTTCTTTCTTTTTGCTTAAACTCCGGTACCCATGGTGTATGCATATCATCCGGCCAAAGATTGAGAAAGAATGGACTATCTTTATGACGTTTAATAAAGTCAATACTCTTATCTACAAAATATTCTGTGCGTTTCCAACGTTTTATACTGTCATTATCACACCATATCCACTTAGAAGCTGTTATCGCAGGGTCCGGATCGGGGCTTTCATAAGTAGAAAGATATTCATCAAACCCATAGTTCTTGATAGAAGGGGCATTGTGCACATCACGTCCACCTCCCATGTGCCATTTACCAATGTGTCCGGTAGCATATCCTGCATTCTGAAAAGCACGTGCCATAGAAGGAAGTTTGTCGTCCAGATAATTACGCTGCTCGCACCTCTTATTACTTGCCTTGTCGTTAAGGAAAGTATTAATTCCTACTTCAATAGGGAAAAGTCCTGTTGTTAATCCACAACGGGAGGGTGAACTAACCGGTGCGGAAGAATAATATTGATTAAACAATAATCCGTCCTGTGCCAGTTTATCAATATTGGGCGTCGCTACAAATTTTCCTCCATAACAGCCAATATCACCTATACCCATGTCGTCGATATAAATGATAACTACATTGGGATTCGTATCCGCTTGTGCATTAATAATAGGGAGTAAAGCCCCCAACCAAGGTAAATGTTTTTTTATATTCATAATTATTCCGATTTAATTAACACCATTCTCATTGCTTCCAAACAAAAATAAGGAAGATATCATAGAAAAAAGGCAAAATTCTGACCAATAAAAAGCAATATCTAATAAATAATCGATTTTCTTTCACAAAAGAATAAAGATAGAGAAGAACTCCGGTCATATGTTCTTCTCTATCTCTTATATTTGATAATTTATCCAATATTAATCAATAGACAAAACTATTTAATTCCCAGCCTCCCAGTCAATAGCTTGATCTTCATCTGGTATTTGAGTATTGATCTGACGCTCTAAAGCCAAAGAACCTATTACATGATATTCGGTTTCTACCCCCGGAATTGTAGTATAGTCAACATAAGTGTAATTAATATTTCTAATGATTATAGTCTTACGTTTCAAATAAGGACGAATAGGATCCATTGTTTCAGTTACACTATAGGTAGGGGTTACCTCTTTCCCATAGTCATCTTTACCTATTTGAAATTTCATTTTATTGTCAGAATCTGCAGGAGATAATTCCACATTGCCGATTTCTCCATTATCATTATTTATAAATTTAGCAAGAATCCTATATCCTTTCCTATCGACACGGGTTTCATCAATAATGCCAGCATAGAAAAAAAGGCTTTGATCGTCCACCACATAAGTCATTACATAGTTTTTGACAAATGGGGCCTCACTTTCCGCTCCTTTGATATAACACTTATAATTTACTGCACTATAATTGCCCGAATAATCATTAAAAGGCATAACACGGAGTAATGCTTTGCGATAATGCTTACGATAATTAGGGGTATAGCTACCATCTGAAGATTCTTCAACAGTTAAAGGCAGCACCCATTTCTCTGACAAATCAATATTATTCAACTTAAAATCTATAGGTAAAAGTGCTGTATTCTCCCCTGCTTTTATTTCAACGGTCTCCGGCAATGAATAGAAAGTAGCTGGTAATACCTGATAATAAAGATCTATACGCGTACTATAACGTTCTTTATTAAGAACCACTAAAGTATCTGGGTCCAAACCAATACGTACTGTATAGTTTTTATCATTTAAAGTCGTACCGCTAACTATCAAAGGCACCTGATAAGTAGTTGCTTCGTTCGCCTTATAGCGTACGTTAATTCGTGATACCCCATCACTGTTTATTGGAGCTTTAAAAGAAATATAATGTTCATATTGTTCACCACTCCACTCTTCATTACAGGAGATAATTAATGCGCTAACAGTTAGCATCATCAAATAAGTATATATCTTTTTCATATCTTTTCTTTTTTAATTAATCATTATAAGTCCAACCAGGATTCTGAGTTAAACGTTTGTTGCGTTTCAATTCATCATGTTTTATAGGCCAGAAATACATTTTGGATGAAAAAGTTGCTGAAAGATTAGATATGGGTACCGGTGTATGGAAAAGATCTTTCTGACTTTCAGTCATAAAAGTATAACAACCATAAACAGGCACTGACTCTTCCAATTCTGCATCTTTCCAACGACGAAGATCATAGTAACGTTTCCCTTCAGCAAAGAGCTCAATCTGTCGTTCACGTTTCAGTTTAATACGGAATTTTGCAGGGTTATCATATATAGGAGTATCATAATCCGGTACACCGGCACGCATACGCACAGGTTTTATTCCTTTTCTCATTTCTTCCGGATCACGGTTAATGGTATAAGCTTTAATTCCGTCCCATGAGGAAACCTCATAAGATGTAGTCAATTCGTTTAATGCCTCTGCATACATCAACAGAATATCGGCATAACGAATAGCTGGTTCATCTTTATCAATAATTTTGGCTCCGTCGCTATTTTCATAAGTATCGCTTGGGTTCACGTATTTCATCACTCCAATACCTGTACGCAGCCAAAACATATTATTGGAATAACCATTACCTCCACCTCGATAGTAGAATACTTGTTTATTCTGATTTGCTTGCTGAGATTCATTTCCTAAATACCATCTGGCACCGTTAAAAGCAACAGAAGCATAAAAACGTGGTTCCCGATTTGCATATTGCAAAGAAACATTTGCAGAAAGCGGTTTATAGTCCTGTGCGTTTGAAGTATAGCCGACTGGTCGCGGGCGATTGTCTACACGATCCTTATATGCTTGGTATCCTGCGTACTGAGAATTCATTCCAGGACAATCGTCTCCAGTATTCATATAATAAGCATCTACTTGTTTTTGAGTCATTCCATGGGTATTCCATCCTTTAGCAACGGAAGGCAGTTGGTGAATTACCATATCCTTAATGCGTTCACCACCGATGTTCTGCCCTCTAGTAAAAATCAGTTCAGGATTATCTACTGATGACACAGTTCCATTAAACAATGCACGATATGATTCGTATGGATCAATATTCGCCCATCCATTCGGAAAATCTTCATTTGAATATACATCGTGATGTGGAGGCGCTATAGTTGCCGGAAAAGCACCTGTATTCACGGTATTGATACCTGTGGTATAAAGCTTATATACATTCAATTCCATTACATCTTTGCAGGCAGCAGCTGCTTTTGCCCATTTACTTTCATCATATTCAGGAGAAAGCAAACGATTACCTTTATCATCCAGCAATTGTTGTGCATATTCATCATTATTACCATTCGTTAACGGACTGGCAGCATACAATAGAGCTAATGCACGGGTAGCCAAAGCCGCTCCCCGCGTCGGACGGTTTATACTAAGTTGCTCTCTCGTCAATGGCAAATCTTTAGCTGCTATTACCATTTCACTTGCAATATAATTGGCACAAACATCATAAGAACTGCGTGGTGTAGCGACATCATCATAAGAGTCATTGTAGTTAAAACCATTTTCCGGAACTAGAGGTATCGGCCCATATTTACGAAGAAGAATCCAATAAAAATAAGCTCTAACAAAACGCGCTTGCGCTTTAAGATCAACAATCTCTTCAGGTTTATATTTATCGTTCATATCCACATTCTGCATGAAAATCGTAGCCTGACGAATACCATTATAACAGCGATCCCAAGTATCCTGGAAAGCACCTTCGTCATACCCTCCTTCATGAAACTTATTATATGACATGTTTCCACCTTTGGATGCGTCTATGGTAACATCATCATCACCATAGTACATACAGTCGTCAAACACAAACGGAGTATTGCGTTTACTGCCTACATCGCAGCATTGCCCGGTAAGGAATGAATATGCACGTGCCAACCACTGTTCGGTCTTATCATAATCTGTAAATATCTTCTCCAAAGATTCACGATCTTTAAAAATGTATTCTGAATCCAAATAGTCAGAACATGATGTAGTCCCGAAACCGATTATAATTATCAATAATATATATTTTTTCATTTTATTGTTCTGAATTTTATAAGTTAACGCTTAAACCGAGTGTTATAGACTTAGCTAATGGATATTGCTCACCACGTGAAGCCCCCATTTCAGGATCCCAAAGTTTAAAACTGGACCATGTCAGTAAATTAGTTCCTGTCATGAAAATACGTACATTATTAAAATGTATCTTATTCACGATCTTCTTCGGAAGAGTATAACCGACATCAATCGTTTTCAGACGGACATATGAACCATTACGCAACCAATATGTCGAATTACGGTAATTATTTTTATATTCATAGATCGTTGTATTACCATTACCATTATCCGTATAACTCAAACGAGGGTATGATGCATTCGGATTCTCATTAGCAGGGATGCCAAGCTTTTGTGCAGTCTCCGCATCCACCCAACGATTATCCAGCGTTCCTTTAAGAATATTACCCCATTGTCCTTCTGTAAAAGCCCATATACATTTGCCATAAGTAAAGAACTGAGATTTACCGGCACCTTGGAAATGTAAGCTTACATCCAATCCCTTCCAGGTAGCAGAAAGACCTAAACCATAAATTAGATTTGGTTTACTAGTTGAACCAATAGCTACGATATCGCCATCATTGACAACACCATCACCATTTACATCTTTATATTTAATATCACCGGGCATTACAGGACCATATTTCTGTGTAGGACTGTTACGAATGTCATCATAGTCCTTAAATAATCCTAAAGCTATCAAGCCTCTATTTTGATTAACCCGATACCCTTTTTTCATTTGATAAGCATAAACATTGTTCTCTTCATCGCGTTCTATGATTTCATTCTTACTATATGTGATATTACCACGTACAGTGAACTTAACATCACTAATTTTTTGTTTATAACTAAAGTTTCCATCAAACCCTTTTGAATTTACTTCACCCACATTAGCATAAGGTTTATTGCCATCCAGACCAACCATTCCTGGTAAGAATGCACGCTCCATATAAATACCACTACGACTTTCATCAAAATAGTCGATCGTAGCTGTGAATTTGTCATTAAATAAAGCCATATCTATACCAAGGTCGCTTTTGGTTGCTATTTCCCATGTTATATCATTAGAAGCAAGTTTTGTATAGCGTAAACCATTATAAGATTTATTACTTCCATAAGTGGCCCAGTTGTAACCTGCATAATATTTCGTCTGATCATTTTCTTTATAGTTATCGGCAATTGAATAAAGATATGGGAAACGGGTTCCTACATTATCATTACCGACCTTACCATAAGAATAACGAACCTTAAACATATTCATCCATTTCAGATGCTTTTTTATTATTTTCTCTTCTGCAATATTCCATGCCAGAGAATATGCGGGAAAAAAGCCAAAACGATGTCCTTTCGCAAAATTTTCCGAACCGTTGTAACCAAAATTGAAGTCAACAAAATATCGATAGTTATAATTATAAGCAAAGCGCCCTGCCAAAGCCTGATTTCGTCTACTCACTCCCTCTTTTAAATCATCTCCCAAAGCAACCGTTTTAACAAAAGCATCTTGGGTATATTTCAATGTCGCGCTAGGATGATGTGCTTTAAACGCTCTGTTCCAATTTAACGTCAAATCTAAGAATTCACGACGATTTCCACTTGAACTACTCTCCTGTGCCATATTGCCTGCACCGGAAATCTTTTTAAATACTAATTCACCCTCTTCATTGCGA
Source organism: Bacteroides sp. RCH18 (assembly GCF_058231005.1). Taxonomy (NCBI): domain Bacteria; kingdom Pseudomonadati; phylum Bacteroidota; class Bacteroidia; order Bacteroidales; family Bacteroidaceae; genus Bacteroides; species Bacteroides sp. RCH18. The sequence continues at coordinate 27,010 of NZ_JBIPTC010000003.1, forward strand.
GCTCGTTCCGCAAGCCATTGTTCCGGCCATTTATGACGTTTGATAGTATTATCATTATATGTGTCATATCCAAAACGTCCTACAAATTTCAGATTTTTAGTAATGAAGTCTAGTTTCTGCTCCAATGTTACATTAGTTTGAATAGTATTTTTCCAATTCTCATTAAAACCTGTTTGGGTAGCCGCTACCCATGGGTTAGTCTTATTACCCGTACCGACGGCAGGTACATAGCCATTAGAATATAATACCGGAGTTCTTATTGGAGTATATCCAAAAAGTTCTCCCCATACATCAGAATCTCCCAATCCCGGACTATTTCTTTTGGATAAATAACCGGAAACTCCTAACTTGAGAAGTGTACTTTTTGTAATATCAATATCTGTGTTCATGCGATAATTATAACGGCGATAATCAGCGTTCGTGTTATAATCTCCTTTTAACGAGCTATCCGTGTTATACATACCCTGTTCGTCCAAATAACTGAAAGATACAAAATAGCGTGCAGTATTTCCACCACCATTCATATTCAGATTTACCCGATGTTGCCACGCTCCCTCCTTTAATAGTAAATCCATCCAGTCCACATTCGGATAGAGGTCTGGATCTAACCCAAGACGGATAATATCCAACTCTTCAGGCTGGTAAACGGGTTCATAGTTACGAGTAATACGTGCTTCATTTAAAAAATTTGCATAATTTACCCCATTCTCAAATTCAGGAGTGATCGTACGCATATTATAAGTCGTTTCTGCTTTTGCGGTAATATTAATTTTACCGGCTTTACCGTGTTTAGTTGTAATCAATACTACCCCATTCGCGCCTTTTGATCCATAAATAGCAGTGGCAGAAGCATCTTTTAAAACTGAAAAGGATTCAATATCTTCTATATTGATTTCATCCATACTGCGTTCGAAGCCATCAACCAAGACATACGCGCTAGTACTTGCACCAAAAGTCGAAATTCCACGAATCCAAAACTCAGATACATTTTTACCAGGTTGTCCGGAAGTCTGCATTGCCAAAACACCAGCGACATTACCGGCTAATGTATTTACGATACTAGAAGACGGATTAGCTTTCAGATGATCTACATTTACTGTTGTAATAGCCCCTGTCTGAGTCAATTTTGTCTGAGCTCCAGTACCAGTAATAACCACTTCGTCAATAGCATTGGTAACATCTTCTTTTAGTACTATATTTACTTTTGACTGATTTTTTATTAGAACTTCTTGTGACTGATAACCAATATAAGAAAATACCAAGCGATTGTAAGGTTCCACTTTAATTACATATCGTCCGTTGAGATCTGTGATTGTTCCTAGCCCTGGGACATCTTTTACACTAACATTAGCACCAATGACCGGTTCTTTATTCTCATCTGTGACAATACCAGAGACACTAATCTTTTGCTGTGCCAAGGCGTTTATAGCCACCCATAGCAACATAGTACATAAGACAAATAATTTTTTCATATTTTAGTGTGTTAATCATTAAATTCTTCTAAAGCTATTTTACGGATACGGTGATTATAAGCATCACCTACATAAACTATTCCTGTCTTTTCATCATATGCAATAGCTTTAGGACGTTCGAAACGAGCTTCTTTTCTCAAATCCCCATTAACATACCCCCAAGGATTAGAATTTAAACTAGCGCTTCCTCGACCTGCAAATGTTGAGACTTGTCCCAGTGGAGTTAAAATTCGGATAGCATGGTTATGTTTATCTGCAATATAAAAGTCATATTCATCTATCTCACCTTTATAATTATCATTCTTTACAAATACACCTTGGTATGCCGAATCGAACTTAGCTAAATTCCCAACAGCATCTACATATCCATTTTGATTAGCGCTTCCTGCTACCACGTAAGGAGTAGTAAAAGACTCCCCATTATAATCAGAACGAAGAATATAGTGCTTGTTAATAACCATAAGGTAAGCATAATTTCCTGTTGGATGAATAATTATATTAAATTCCCATTCTTTATCTTGGACGGTAAACATATAGTCCGCCCCTGTCCCAGGTGAAACAGCTGTAGTACGGGTTCCGTCAACAAATTCTTGAAGAATATCTTTTTTTACTCTATAAAGGTGACCTTTCTGAAAATGAGTAAAATATAAATCACCGTTTTGGGGATGGATTGCTGCACATGCGCAACCATTGTAATTCACAATTGTTCTTCTATTTGACCATTTAAAACCACATGGTTTAGTTGTATCTGAAACACGATCAAACATATAGACCGCAGGATTAGTTGCATTAGCTTGTGATGTAGCCACAACCATATGATACACTCCGTCCTTATCTTTAAAAAAATCAATAGAACGCCCACGCTCATACCCTCCATACTCACTCCTAGGAAGAATAGTATATAATTGTTGCCGTCCGAAATCAATACAGCGTATACCAGAACCTGTAACACCTTCAGGGTCAACAGATGTATCCTCAGCAAAATATAACAACTCAGGGTACTCAGGATCCCATTTCATAAAACAAGGATTAGCAACACCGCCACAATTATCAAAAGGCCCGTCTTTTATTTCAAAATTTTTCTTTTTATCGGAAATTTGTGGATTAACCTCACCAAGTAAAGTACTTACTACTTTTAATCGTTGATATTCAAATCTCACATCAGATTTTTCAGAAGTATATGTTTTTTCTCCATCTTTTATCGTAACCTGTATATCACCTTCATAGGCTTTTGATGGCATAAGACAATACATATATGTAGACTTTACATTTACAACCGAGCTTTTCTGACCACCAATATAAACTTCCAATTGGGAAGGATTATTTCCAAAATTCTCTCCATAAATAAGTACTCTTTGCCCTGCAGAGCCTGCTTTAGGGTAAATACTATCAATACGAATAGGAAAAGCAGGATTGAATGGAGTTCCTCCACTACCTGTAATAGGAGATACTTCTTTTCCATCATCACAGCTTCCTAAAAAAAAGGCTAATAATGTAAGCATGACGTATGGTATACACCAAAACTTACTTTTCTTGTTACTTTTTAAATTCATAATAAATTAGATTTAAATTACTGATTATTCATGACTTTGTTCATCAATACCTGCATCCAATAACCTCCTATTACCGAGCGAGCTCTAAAACCAACCCATTTCCCACTATCTGTGTGATGCCAGTCGCTGATGGGTACCCGTGAAGTCGTTTCATTGATATATTTATAGAGAGGATTTATGAACTGTTCGAAAGTATCTTGGTCTGGAGACATAGCTGCAATCCACATAATCCAGTCAGACTTTGTATACTCTTTGCGAGAGTCCAATGGCAATCCATAAGGATTCTGTTTCGTCAAATAGTAACTTACTTCCTTGTCGATTACATTATTGGGGAACAAATTCAGATTCCACATCTTGTCCCAAATCATATTATATTTCTGACTCCAGGTATTCTCACGGTCGAAAGCAAGGCGGTAATGATTACCTTCATTTGCCATTTCTTCCCATTTCACCGCCATTTTCTTGGCTATACCTGCATATTTCTCTGCAACATCATATAAACCAAGCATATGCGCCATTTCGCTATATCCGGCTACACCCATGATCGCTTTTACTGAAAGATTGGCATTATGGGCCCAATGACCGGCGAAGTCATCCGTGCATAATTGGTTCTCCGGGTCCTGTCCAAACGACCCGTAAATACATTAATATCCTCTTAATTAATGGATTACGATTGAATTGTATTGCGTTTGTATTGTAATTCTATGTATTATACATGAATAAATAAGTTACAGAAAGAAAAGAATTATAGGAAGTATGAAATACTTGTCTTATATATTAGAATAGCAGTTCCTTATAGATTTATTTAAAAACTTTATTTTCATCTGTCTAAATGCTCTAACGATGTAAGAATGAAGCATATCTGTTTGGACATGAACATAAACTCTATAATATTACCGATAGCACTTTATATGGTTAGATATCAATAACTTAGAGTTTCCTGTAATTTCTTGGAATGGAAACTGTCGTTTCCCGGTGAGGGAACGAGCGTTTCCTCCGAGGAAACTTAACGTGTTGTCTTATCCTAAAAATGGTTATAGTTTTATCTCCCTAAAGAATTCATCTGGCTAATTTGGCACGCAACTCTTTTAGTCTTTTAGCAGCCTGCTGATTATCCACTTTAATATATCGCATAAACGCAGATGGACTTTTATGTCCGGATATACGCATTAGTTCTGCTGCAGGAAAACCAGATAGATACATGTTTGTACAAAACGATCGCCGACAGGTGTGGGAAGAGATCATTTCCCATTTCTCATATATCCTCTTTTCTCGCTCTTTACCTTTCCTGCGGACAACTTCAATCTTCTGGCTCAATTTTATCTTCCGCCCCAACTCTTTGACTCTCTCATTAAACATGTATCGTGGGATTTTAGGCAAATCATAATTATACTTTTTAAGAATTTCAGGCACATAATCAATCATGGGAATCACTACAGCCTTGTGTACCTTCCGTTGTTTGAGATTTATATTCTCATTATCCAAATCAATATGCTCAGGACTTAGAGTTGAAAGGTCACTGTATCGTAATCCTGTGAAACACCCGGTAATGAATATATCTCGTATTTCTTCCAATTGCTTATCATCTGATAAATCAAGTTCGTATATTGCAGCCAGCTCCTTTTCATTCAGATAAATAGCATCAGTTTCCTCCTCTACAACTTTGAAGTTCTTTAGGTCAATCGGTGGAATAATTCCTTTTACTATTTGATAATTAACAAAGCCTTTCAACAAACGTATGATTTTTCCTGCGGAATTGGTGAGCAGCCCTACGGTTCCGTTTGGTTTTACTACTTTATGAAATAGATAATCCATAAACTCGTTGTAAAATGTCAGATTCAAATTGCGGAATGTTACAGGTTGTGATGAGTATTCTTTGAAGGCGGTCAGATGCTTGCGGAGTGTTCGATAGTCTTTTATTTGATCTGCAGAGACGGATGGTGCTTTTTCCACTATATATCGTTCTAATGCATCAAACATATCTACTCGATTAGGACGCAGATCATATTCCCTGTTCTTTTCTAATTCAAGCAAGACAAAATCAACTGTCGGATCTATGCCGTTCACTTTTGCATAAGTGAGAATATCACCGAGTTTAGATGTTATCTTAATCAAGCAGGCATCAATTTCTTCATAATGGGGACATGCACGCTTAATCCATTTCCTTTTTGCATCCCAATGTTCCGGTTTGATATTGTATCCGGTAGAGATAAGCGTACGCTTGTTCCGATTGTAATTATATCGAACATAAAGGACAGTAGTTCCCTCTTGGGTAACATACTTGGGTTTAATATATGGTATATATTTTGCGATGGTATAATCAGTATTGCATTCGTGTTGCAAATTTACGAAAGCTATCTGAAATGACCAATATCTCTTTTGTTAAAGTTAGAAGTCATCAATTAATAGACCTTCATTTTGAGGTGGTAAGGATAAAATCTGCTCAAAAAAGGATAAATACTGCTCAAACAGCGTCAGAACCCCTGTTCTGTATGTTAAAAGAACGTTTGAAATCCAAAAAAGAATAGATTTTGTCCTTTCTTGAACACAGATTTTCCTTGTTTCTTCTATTAATTCCATTATTTTGTGTCATCAAAGATGAGATACTATGGAAAATAAAGAGTTTGTTAAAACTCGATATTTGCTAGAAATACACAATTTGTTAGCCGCTTCTCCATAACATTTCATCCTAAATATGACAGTACTGGTATTATATATTAAAGGTATAGGAAAACGGGTATAAAGATTGCAATTATTCAAAGGTGAGATAATATTAAGGTAAAAAGTGGATTTAAAAGAATACTTAGGGCTTGTTTTTTTATGAGGTAAATAAGATTGATGGATGGATAACCTTGGATTTGAAGATTAATTTAAAGCAAATATTTATGAAGAAATTGCTAGCCATAATGGCTCTTTCAGTCGGCTTGTTGGCAAATGCCCAGACCGTTGACTTATTAAAACCTGCAAAAGATATAGCGCTACGTGCTCCGTCGGTGCCTATTATCGTTTCAGATCCTTATTTCTCGATCTGGTCACCCTATGATAAATTAATGGAAGGTAGTACAGAGCATTGGACAAGTGCGAAGAAACCTTTATTGGGTGCTCTGCGTGTTGACGGAAAAGTATATCGTTTTTTGGGGAAAGATAAAATTAATCTGGTACCTATTGCTCCTATGACTAATGTAGAACGTTGGGAAGCAGCGTACACTAACAGCCAACCAGCAAACGGATGGCAAGAATTTCAGTTTGATGATAGCAATTGGAAGAAAGGTAAAGCAGCGTTTGGGAGTCGTGATATGGAACGTATTCACACAGAATGGAAAGGAGACAATACCGATATCTACATTCGTCGCACTTTCGATTTTAATGAACCGAATATCGCTGAAGATATTTATCTGATCTATTCTCATGATGATGTATTTGAGTTGTATCTAAATGGGGAAAAGCTTGTTTCTACAGGACTTGTCTGGAAGAATAATGTATATCTGAAACTTTCAGAAGAAGCAAAAAAGAAACTTCGTAAAGGTAAGAACGTAATCGCTGCCCATTGCCACAATACTACAGGTGGTTCATATGTCGATTTCGGATTGTTTCGTGAGAAGGAAAATGCTGTTAAGTTTGCAAATGAAGCAGTTCAGAAATCTGTAGACGTATTGGCTACTTCCACCTACTATACTTTCACTTGTGGTCCTGTAGAGCTTGATGTCGTGTTTACCGCTCCTCAATTGATTGATGATCTTGATTTATTGTCAACTCCTATAAACTATGTTTCTTATCGTGTACGTTCATTAGATAAAAAAACTCATGATGTACAATTCTATATGGAGACAACTCCTGAACTGGCTATTAATGAAAGTAACCAGCCTACTGTTGCTCGTACCTTATCAAAGAACGGTATCAGTTATGTAGAAGCAGGTTCAATCGATCAACCAATATGTGACCGAAGAGGTGACTTGATTTGTGCTGATTGGGGTTATGCATATCTTGCTAGTACGAATGGATCAGGTAAATCAGTCAGTTTGGGAGACTATTACGGAATGAAAGAATCATTCGTGAAAAATGGTACATTAGCCACTACAAAGACTAAATGGACAACTCGTAAAGAGGAAGATAATCCGGCTATGGCATATGTTCACAATCTCGGTTCTGTCTCCAATAGCGGGAAAGAAGGATTCATGATGCTTGGTTATGATGACATTTACTCTATTGAGTATATGTACGAGAAGCGTATGGGCTATTGGAAGCATGATGGCAAAGTGACTATCTTCGATGCTTTCGAAAAATTGAGAGACAACTATCAGGCTATTATGGAACGTTGTCGCGCCTTTGACGAACTTATTTATGACGATGCAGAAAAGGCAGGTGGCAAAAAATATGCAGAAATCTGTTCGGCATCTTATCGCCAAGTGATCTCTGCTCATAAACTCTTTACTGATAAAGAAGGTAACTTGTTATGGTTCTCTAAAGAAAACAACAGTAATGGTTGTGTAAATACAGTAGACCTAACTTATCCATCCGCACCACTATTTTTGGTTTATAACCCTGAATTACAGAAAGCTATGATGACTAGCATCTTTGAGTATAGTGCTAGCGGTCGTTGGAACAAACCTTTTCCAGCACACGATTTAGGGACTTATCCTATTGCTAATGGTCAAGTGTATGGAGGTGACATGCCAATTGAAGAAGGAGGTAACATGGTAATTCTTGCTGCTGCTATTAGCAAAATCGAAGGAAACGCTGACTATGTAAAAAAATATTGGGATCTCTTAACTACTTGGACAAACTATCTCGTAGAGTATGGACAGGACCCGGAGAACCAATTATGCACTGATGACTTCGCCGGTCATTGGGCTCATAATGCGAACCTTTCGGTAAAAGCGATCATGGGGGTAGCCGGATATAGCGAAATGGCGCACATGCTTGGCTTATATGATGTTGCAGAGAAATATGCAGGTATAGCCAAGAAAATGGCGGTGAAATGGGAAGAAATGGCAAATGAAGGTGATCACTATCGTCTTGCTTTCGACCGTGAGAATACCTGGAGCCAGAAATATAATATTATTTGGGATAAAATGTGGAATTTGAATTTATTCCCGAATAATGTAATCGACAAAGAAATTAACTATTATTTAATGAAACAGAATCCTTATGGATTACCATTAGACTCTCGCAAAGAGTATACTAAGTCTGACTGGATTATGTGGACAGCTGCTATGTCTCCAGATTTAGAAACTTTCAAGAAATTCATTGATCCACTCTATAAATATATCAATGAAACGACTTCACGGGTACCTATTAGTGATTGGCATCATACAGATAGTGGTGAATGGGTTGGGTTTAAAGCGCGTTCGGTTATTGGAGGATACTGGATGCAAGTGTTAATGGACAAAACTCGATGAAATGTTTAATTAACTATACATTTATTATTAACTAGAATGAAAAACATGAAATGTAAAATGAAAAAAGTATTGAAGGAATGGCGGTGGATATTGCTGGCATTATTCACGATTTGCATTTGTAGTTGTAAGGACGATGACAATGTAGAGACTGGAGCCTTTGATCCATCAAAACCTGTAGCAATTTCTGATTTTACTCCGAAAGAAGGAGGAGCCTATCAGAAACTATTGATTTATGGTGAAAATTTCGGAACAGATGCTTCGAAGGTAAAAGTGAAGATTGGTGGCAAAGATGCTATTGTTATTAATGTAAAAAGTACTTATGTTTACTGTTTTGTTCCTTCAGGAGCTTTTAGTGGTGAAATTGAAATCACTGTAGGAGAAGGAGAGAATGCAGTAACAACGACTGCGAGTACTACTTTTAGCTATGAGAAAAAGATGGTGGTAGGTACGCTTTGTGGCTATCGCAATAATCGTGATGATCAAGGTTGGAGAGACGGACCATTTGATGGACCGGAAGGTGTCAAATGCTGTGGCTTTAGCGATAACGGACGATTAGCTTTTGATCCGTTGAATAAGGATCATTTGTATATTTGTTACGATGGACATAAAGCTATACAGTTGATCGATTTAAAAAATCGTATGCTTTCTTCTCCTTTGAATATCAATACTATACCTACTAATCGTATACGAAGCATTGCTTTCAATAAGAAGATAGAAGGATATGCTGATGAGGCGGAATATATGATTGTAGCTATTGATTATGATGGTAAGGGAGATGAAAGTCCTAGTGTATATATTATTAGACGTAATGCGGATGGTACATTCGATGATAGATCTGATATACAATTGATAGCTGCTTACAAACAATGTAATGGAGCTACTATTCATCCAATCAACGGAGAATTATATTTTAATAGTTATGAAAAGGGACAAGTATTTCGTTTAGACTTGGTTGATTACTTTAAAACTATTAAGAATGGTGGAAGTTGGGATCCTATAGTAAAGAACAATCCTAATACTTTTAAGCAGTTATTCACTATTGCTGACCCAAGTTGGGAATTTCAGATTTTCATTCATCCTACTGGAAAGTATGCTTATTTTGGTGTGATTAACAATCATTATTTCATGCGTTCCGACTATGACGAGATAAAAAAGGAATTTATCACACCGTATAATTTTGTCGGGGGATATAAACAGACAGGTTATAGGGATGATGTAGGAACTGAGGCCCGTATGCACAATCCGTGTCAAGGAGTATTTGTGAAAAATCCGGATTACACTGGTGAAGAAGAGTATGATTTCTATTTTGTAGATCGATTAAACTTCTGTGTGCGTAAAGTAACTCCAGAAGGTATCGTATCGACTTATGCGGGACGAGGAGCGTCAACTTCCTTAGCTGACGGAAACCAATGGGGAACTGATGATGGTGACCTACGAGAAGTGGCTCGTTTCCGTGATGTAAGTGGACTTGTTTACGATGATGCGAAAGATATTTTTTATGTACATGATCAGGTGGGACATACTATTCGCACTATTTCAATGGAGCAAGAAGAGAATGTAGCCGGTGACGAGAATATGCCGGAAGATGAATCAACAGTGGAATCTAACGAATAAACACATTTATCAGATTATGAAAAAATATTTAGCCATTTTTTTGTTGATGCTAGTTGTCCCATTGACGATTTCAGCACAACAAACAATTACCGTGACTGGTACGGTTACCGACACACAAGATGAGCCGATGATTGGTGTTAATATCACTGTAAAGGATGTAGCAGGTTTGGGAACCATTACAGATATCAATGGTAATTTTTCTATAAAGATGGAACCTTATCATCGACTAGTCTTCTCATACATCGGATATGATGATGTGGAAGTACTTGTAAAAGAACAGCATACAGTTAATGTAAAGATGAAAGAATCAGAGGCCAGTGTACTGGATGAGGTTGTGGTAACTGGTATGGGGGCACAGAAAAAACTGACAGTGACGGGAGCTGTAACCAATGTGAATGTGGGAGATTTAAAACGTTTCCCTACTTCCAATATGTCTAACGCCTTGGCCGGTAATGTTCCGGGTATTATTGCCCGACAAACTTCTGGACAACCGGGAAAAAGTACTTCTGAGTTTTGGATACGTGGTATTTCTACTTTTGGAGCCAGTTCAAGTGCTTACATTCTGGTGGATGGCTTTGAACGTAGCAGTTTGGATGAACTTAATATCGAGGACATCGAATCATTCACAGTATTGAAAGATGCGTCAGCTACTGCTATTTATGGTTCTAAAGGTGCAAATGGTGTAGTATTGATTACAACAAAACGTGGTAAAGCTGGAAAAATCAATATAGATGCCAAGGTAGAAACTTCTTATAATACGCGTACCATCACTCCGGAATTTGTAGACGGTCTTTCTTACGCCAGTCTGATGAACGAAGCATTAGTGACTCGAAATTTAGGAATGGCCTATCAACCGGAAGAATTAGAGTTATTTCGTACACAAATGGATCCGGATTTCTATCCGAATGTGGACTGGATGGATTTGATCCTAAAAAACGGAGCATGGAGTTATCGCGCTAACTTGAACATGAATGGTGGTGGTAACACTGCTCGTTATTTTGTTTCTGCAAGCTATACGGAAGATCAAGGTATGTATAACACAGACCAAACGTTACGTGATGATTACGATACAAATGCCAACTATAAAAAGTGGAATTATCGTATGAATGTTGATATAGATATCACCAAATCGACTTTATTGAAACTAGGTATAGCAGGTTCATTAGCCAAACGTAATAGTCCAGGACTGGCTGATAACGAGATGTTATGGGGTATGCTTTTCGGATACAATCCTATTGCAACGCCTGTATACTATTCCAATGGATACGCGCCTATTTCCCACCGGGATAACGTAAACAAACTTAATCCCTGGGTTGCATCTACGCAAACTGGATACAATGAAGATTGGCAGAATAATGTACAAACTAATGTTACATTAGAACAAAATTTTGATTTCATTACCAAGGGATTGAAGTTCGTAGGGCGTTTTGGTTACGATACAGACAACAGTAACTGGATTAATCGTCATCGTCAACCAGATTTGTATAAAGCGAACGGACGTAGACAAGAAACGGGAGAGATTATTTATGAGAAAATGTTTTCCGCATATGACATGACACAATCAAGTGGTAGCTCTGGCAAACGTCGTGAATTCCTTGATTTACTGTTAAGCTGGGAACGTGCTTTCGGAAATCATCATGGAGGAGTTACTTTCCGTTACACACAAGATAGTGAGAAGCGGACAGTAGACATTGGTACGGATATCAAGAATGGAGTATCAAAACGTAATCAAGGGTTAGCTGGACGATTTACTTATAACTGGAACTATCGTTACTTTGTTGATTTTAATTTTGGTTATACCGGATCGGAAAATTTTGCACCAGGAAATCAATTCGGTTTCTTCCCGGCTTTTTCTCTTGCATGGAACGTTGCCGAAGAGTCATTTGTTAAGAATAACCTGAAATGGATGAATATGTTTAAAATACGTTACTCTCATGGTAAGGTAGGTAATGATAATATTGGAGATAATAACCGTTTTCCATACTTATATACTATAGCCACTACAGGATATAATAGCGAAGGAAAGCCTAATTATGTATATAACTGGGGATTTGGTGATTATGGAAAATCATTCATAGGAACTCATTACACTCAGATGGCTTCTAATGGTATTACCTGGGAAGTTGCGACCAAGGATGACTTGGGTATTGATCTTTCTTTATTTAATGACAAATTTACAGCGACGGTTGACTATTTCCACGAAAAACGTACAGGTATCTTTTTGACACGCGAGTTCTTGCCTGAAATTGCAGGTCTCGAGAGTAAACCAAAAGCGAATGTAGGTGAAGTGAAATCTCAAGGTTTTGATGGCAATTTTGCTCTTAAGCAGAAACTGGGTGAGGTGGATATGACTATTCGTGGGAATATAACTTATAGTAAGAATGAAGTGCTCGAAAAGGATGAAGAGAATCAAGTCTATTCCTATTTATATCAAAAAGGGTATCGTGTAGATCAAGTTAAAGGATTGATAGCTGAAGGATTGTTTGCTGATTACGATGATATTCGTACCAGCCCGAAACAAGAGTTCGGTACAGTGCAGCCTGGAGATATCAAATATAAAGATGTAAATGGTGATGGTGTTGTAAACGATAATGATAAAGTTGCTATTGGTGCTACTACCACTCCAAACTTAGTATATGGTATAGGGGCATCTTTCGCATGGAAAGGAATTGATATAAATGTTCATTTCCAAGGTGCCGGTAAATCCACTTTCCCTATTTATGGTAAGTGTGTATATGCATTCAGCGAAAGTGACTGGGGAAATATCTTTAAAGATATGATAAGTGATCGTTGGGTAGATTCAGAGACTGCTGCCAAACTGGGATTGCATGCTAATGAGAACCCCAATGCAACATATCCGCGTTTAACTTATGGGGAAAATAAAAACAACCAACAAACCTCTACTTATTGGATGCGTGATGGTCGATATATTCGTTTGAAGAATCTGGATATCGGTTATACTTTGCCAAAAAGCATAGTCAATAAACTGCATTTCAATAATATTCGTATCTATATTGCAGGATCAAACCTGATTACATGGTCTAAGTTCAAAACATGGGACCCGGAAACTGGCAATCCGCGGGGTGAAGCCTATCCGCTAACAAAATCGGTTACTATGGGTTTATCTGTTAACTTATAAAAATACTAAGAGATTATGATAAAGAAGATTTATATGTTATTATTAACCGTATTAGGGATGGGAGTAATTTCTTCTTGCTCTGATTACCTGAATTCGGAGAAATATTTTAAGGATCGTCTGACACTGGAGAAAACTTTCGAAAGCAAGGATCATGTGGAAGAATGGTTAGCTTATGCTTTTTCATTTATAAAAAATGAAAACTATGAGGTGACGACTAAAGGGCCAAGTGAGAATTCGTTTTGTTTTTCAGATGATATGTATTATGGTGACCGCGATAAGACAATCGATGCAACAAAGAATGAATTGTCATATAATATGTTCAAGTTAGGAGAATATGATGAGAATACTTATAATGTTGGGGCATGGGGGCATGTTATAAAGGAATTTTCCAAGCATCAGTATTTATCCATAATGTTGACCGGTGTCAAGAGATGGCTAATTGGGAAATACTAGATTATAAGGGGCAGGCTCGTTTTGTTCGTGCTTACTATTACTGGTTGCTCTTACGTCGTTATGGTCCAGTGCCTATTATGCCGGACGAAGGAGTGGATTATACTCAAAGTTATGATCAAATAGCTACTCCACGTAGCTCATACGAAGAAGTGGCACAATATATCAGTGACGAAATGGTACAGGCTACTAAAGAGTTACAATATGACCGTCGTACTGATAATTATGCTATAGGCCGACCTACTCGTGGAGCTGCATTGGCAGTTCGTGCTTATGCACTGATTTTTGCAGCTAGTCCGTTTGCTAATGGAAATAATGATGAATATGCGCAGCAATTGGTAGATGACGAAGGGCGTCGTTTGCTTTCTTCCGAATATAGTGAAGAAAAATGGGCAAAAGCTGCTGCCGCTTGCCGTGATGTCATCGATTTAGATGTTTATGAGTTGAATATTGTAAATAAATCAACATCTGATAATGGACCTTCTGAACGTCCGACTGTTACTCCACCGGCTGATGGCGAGTTTTCCAATTACCCCTGGCCAAAAGGATGGACAAATATTGACCCGCTCAGATCATATCGTACTATCTTTGATGGTACTATATTACCTGCAAACAATAAAGAACTGATATTTACACGTGGTGCAACAAATATAGATATGTTGGTACTTCATCAGATGCCCAAGGATGATGGCGGCTGGAACTGTCATGGTATGACACAGAAAATGCTGGATGCATATTATATGAATAATGGTAGTAATGAGCCAGGTATGAACTCTATGTATCAAGGAGTAGCTAATTATCAAGGTATTGTAGATACTCGTGAACGTAGAACCGGATTTACTGATTTGCAAGACTTGAAGGATAATAAATATCCGGAATTAGGTTGGAAATATGATCCGAAGAAAGGAGATAACGATCAGGCTAAAACTGGGATGAATGTTTCTTTGCAATATGTAGAACGCGAACCACGATTCTATGCTTCTGTTGCTTATAATGGCTGTACCTGGTATTATTTGAGCCAGACTGAAAGCAAACCTGCCGATGTAAATCAACAGGTTTGGTACTACTTTGGAAGTTCCGATGGTTATCGTAATGACGGTTTCTACTTGCGTACAGGTATAGGAATTAAAAAGTTTGTTCATCCAAACGACTATCCTGGCAATTATGTTGCGAAAGCTGAAACAGCAATTCGCTATGCGGATATTCTACTGCTTTATGCAGAAGCATTGAATGAGTTGACTGGAACATACAATATACCTTCTTGGAATGAGGCGACAACCTACACTATTAGCCGTGATAAAGAACAAATGGAAAGAGGTATTCATCCGGTACGTATTCGTGCTGGGTTACCTGACTATCCAGACGAATTTATCTGCAGAGTGGGGTTGATGATATGCGTAAAGCATTAAAACGTGAACGTATGATAGAGTTGATGGGCGAAGGAAAACGTTACTTTGATATTCGCCGTTGGAAAGATGCACCAGTAGAAGAATCTCTGCAAATATACGGTTGTAATGTCTTTGTTGGTGAAGCTAAGAGAGACGAATTCCATTCGGCAATTCCTGTTTACAATCTCCCGTCTACTTTCTCGGAAAAGCTATGGTTATGGCCTATCAAACATAGTGAGTTGAAACGTAATTCACGTTTAACACAGAACCCAGGATGGACAATGTATGATTAATTCTAAACATAAAGACTTATATATGAAGAAAATATATACTTTGGCAGCTTTGGCTGCAATGACAATGTTGGGAACTTCCTGCAATTCGGAATGGGAAGATGAACAATATGAGCACTACATTTCTTTCAGTTCACAACTGGATAGTAAGGGAGTGACGAATATATATGTACCTTATAGCCGCCATGATGCAGAAGGAAATTATGCAGAAGGAGGAGAAGGGAGGTCCAATTATCAGTTACCGATACTTGTCAGTGGTTCTACTGATAATCCAAGTAATGTCACTGTACACGTAGCACATGATGCTGATACATTGAATATTTTGAATTACGCTCGTTACGCTACACGTACAGAACTATATTATGAGGATATGGGAGCAGAAGGATTGGCATACGCTTCATATCCAGAATCTCTACAGATAAAAGCAGGAGAAAATAAAGGTTTGCTGGATCTTAAATTTGATTTTCGCAACATTGATATGTCAGAAAAATGGGTACTTCCATTGCAGATTGTAGACGATGCGGCTTACAACTACGTAGCTCATCCACGTAAAGATTATGCTAAGGCAATATTGAGAATCTTCCCATTTAATGATTACTCTGGCGATTATTCTGGTACAGGGATAACCAACAAGGTGGTGACGGATATGATGGAAATGGTAAACCGATAGAAACAGCAGAATCTATCACAAAATCGTCAATAAGAGGGTATGTGATAGATGAACAGACTATTTTTACGTATGCAGGAATAGTAGATGAGGATTATACAGACCGTAGAAAGTATAAAATCAAATTTGCTTTTAATGGCGAGACAAATGGTTCGGTTACTATTTCCTGTGATAATGCAGAAGAGATTGGATTTGAATTAAACGAGGACGTGACTCCTTCATTTCGTATTTCTTCATCAATGGATGACGCGAAGCCTTATCTGGAACACCGTTATGTAATAATTAATAATGTTGATTATTATTTCAATTATATACCAGTGGAAGTACCATCATTCGCTATCATGTAAAAGGCACATTGACATTATCACGTGATATCAATACTCAGATTCCGGACGAAGATCAAGCTATTGAATGGTAGTTCCTGTTAATCGCTAATCTAACGAATCAAGAAGAGGGTGAAGTTCAAAAGCCATTGAATTCATCCTCTTCTCTTATTTTGAAAAGTTATTT
>NZ_JBIPTC010000004.1:0-25998 GCF_058231005.1 Bacteroides sp. RCH18
CTATTGAATAATGTCAAGTTCTCCAAACCACTGTGATCTTAAGTAAAAAACATCGTTACCAAAACAGCTAAAGACGTAATGATTACTCCCTGAAGGAACCCAAGCCACGCATTCTGCTGGAAGTAGGACAACAGCGAGGCAAGTCCCAGTATATTAGCCAACGGCATAATGAATAAATCACCAACCACGTAAGCGATCATCGGATTTTGCCCGGACATAACAAGAAAGCGGCTACTTCGCACACATCTGAAATAATCACAAACAATACTTAAGAATAAGAGCCCAAGGAATGCCAGACCGGAAGTTACAAAGAAATAGCTAAAAGTGGCAGGATCTTTCTTGATACCTTCTTGAAAAGGTTCAGAACATAGCCCCAAAAGGAGAAAGATATGCTCCGGCATTAAACAGCTTTTTCCATAACAAAGCGATTCCTTCTGTCGGACGTAAGAAAACCAATTTGCCAATCAATAACAGCACAAGTGTCGCTAATAAATTCACTGTCACCATACGGGTATAAAGCCCATAGAGATTGAATACAATAATCACCATAGTCAATATCAGTAGCGCAATTCCTATCTTACGGTATTGTGGTGAAGCCGGCTGTTCGGTATCCTTTCGGCCCTTCATCCATTCCATCAAATACTCACCGGCAATGCTGCCGGAATTACAATAAACAGATATTTCAGATAATCAAACCGATACATCCAAGGCAAAGGAGTATAATTGAATATCACCTGTGTCCAGGAACCTTCGACAGTACTTCCCAAAATGACAGCCATCAGCAGCAATAAAACTCCCAAACGCAACCATCGGTTATGCATCGTAAAAATGTAGAGGGCAGAACCGAAGATGGCCATATTGGCTAACAACAGAATAATCACATTACTAAAATACAGGCTGAACGTTCTTCCATCGGCATAAGAAGTAGTAAGCATCATGATTACCGCAATTCCGTATGCGGCTATCTTTATGCCGGTATGTGCCAGTCCGGCATTTTCAAAGGAATGCGCATGAACATCGGAAACAGAACCGCAAAGCAAAGAATAGCCAGTAACCAGGATCTGATGTCCTGCGGAGAACTGAGCACATACGGATAAAAATGCTGAATGAAGATGGCAAAGAAAGTCAGTTGTACTCCACGTTTCACCGCTTCATAGACTAATTTCAGTTTAGAGTCACCTTTCTCTGCACGCTTACCTATGGAAAAGGGAAAGCTGCTCCCATTGCAAACAGGAAGAAAGGAAAAACAAGGTCTACCCATGTAATGCCGGGCAAAGAAGGATTGAATATATGATCGGGCGGCGCGTCTGCGCATGACTCATCCAACCGGGGAGCACCTGCGTTACGATGGTAGCAGAAAGTACCATCGTAATAATCGCATATCCTCTCAAAGCGTCTAATGCATAGGCCCGGTTATTCATAAGGAGCCTCCTCTTTTCATTCCTTCCTCTACTTCCTTCCACAGATTTTTGGTAATGATATGTACGATGTCAAAATACCATTAATCCGTCCGAACGGCGAAGGTTCATCTCTATCGTTTCCGATAGTTTGCAGGGTTGTCATAGAACTGGTCCACCAGAATACCTCCCATAAATTTATTACCTTTCAATATCTGACGTAAATGCTGACATGAGCCTTCTACACAATACCACGTACCGGATTGAGCCTGCGAATCAGTTTCGTTCCAGATACTCCGATTCGTTTTTCTGTATTCCTCGATGTTATGTCCGTATAATAATTACCGGTAGCATAAAGGTCTATCAGCTCGGCATAGCCATAATTTTTATATTCGGGTGTTGCCCAGCTGAAATCTTTGCCCGGATCATATTCTTTGCTGGCAAAGTTTACGCCTACTTCATAATAAGATGGATACAGGCACCGGTGTACGTGCCGAAAGAAACGTCAGGGTTGGCAGCCTTGACTTCTTTACGGGCAAGCGCCATGAAATCAGTAATGTTTTTAGTTCGCCATTCCAGCCATTTCCGGAAATATTTCCTGGTTGCGTTATGTATTTCCCATCTGTATTTTTAGTCCAACGAAAAATATCTTCGGGGAAGTTTGCGACTTTTTTACCTATGGATTCTTCAAACTTCTCACGTGACAATAAAGAAAAATCAGCGGTTATTCCATCGTAACGTACCCGGTCGAGCATCAGACCGTCCAGGTCGGGATATTTGGTCACAACTTCTTTCAGAACATCCAGGATATGGGTACGATATTCTTCGTTCAAAGGATTGATCATGCACCATATTTATGCTTCTCTTCGGTGATTGGTATGATTCCTTTATCGGGAGTGTACACCATCGAAGCCCATTCCGGATGTCCGCTATATACCATTCCACGGTCAAAATAGTTGTGTCCGGCACAGAATACATTCAATGAGGCGTGTATCTCCAGCCCCAGTTCGTGCCCTTTTTTTGATAAAGTATCCCAGATAGTCAAAATCACCGGCTTTGGCTCCTTCCATTCTTTCATTTGCGGAGCATATTCACTTTTATATAAAACTTCCCTGTGATCGGACGAATGTCGACAACCGCATGTGTAAAGCCCAGCGATTTGATTTTTTCCAAGTAATAATCAATCGAATCTTTATGACTGAAGCGCTCAAAGTTTGCTTCGGCATCAATCCACATTAAGGCCGGTTTCTTTTTGATAACGATCCGGAAAGGAGAAGCCGGAAGCCCGGCATTATTGCATAATTCCCCTGCACATAATTCCGGAAACAGTAGCGGACTTCTATCGGGTCACTAACAGAATCATTCCATACTTTCACAGTAGATGTGCCATTGATGACCTCCGCCTTTGCAGGTCGGAATATACCATCGGAACCTACGATCTCAAAACCTTTCACATTCTGATTTTCCGGAGTCAGTCCTTCCTCTCCATATTCAAAGTCTATTTCTACGGCATTTCCCTGGATACGATAGGTCTTGTAGACTGGACCGGAATATTGGAATCCTTTTCGGCCGTAAGTCTGGGCCAGTGCCCAATAAGCTAACCGTTCTCCAACCTTAATCTTATAAGGTGAATGTATAAAGAGTTCGCTGCCTGCGTCTCCGGTGGTTACCATTCCCACTCCGGGAACTTCCTTCATCAGCTCCAACTGACATTGACGGAACCATGCCCAATCCAACTTGTCATTCCCTTCGGACTTCCAGGGAGCAATCTGGACATAATAAAATGGCATTTCAGCATTATGAAAGAAATTTCTCCATTGAGAAACCATGGCGGGAAAAAGCTTTTTATAAAGAGCAGGATCGGGAGTATTCGCCTCGCCCTGATACCAGATAACTCCTTTGACAGGGAATCCTTTCCATGGATTTACCATAGCGTTCCACAACAGGGTAGGCGTCCCGGCAGCCCATTCGAATTTATCCTGATTTGTATCCGGCAAGGTTACTTCGGAAAAATGAGATAAGGTTTCTTTGTCCATCCATGCTTCGATCTTTGACATACTCCAGGAGCAATGTATTAATCCTACAGGCACGTCCAAGGATTGTTGCAACAGATTGCCGAAGAAGTAAGCTGTTGCACTGAAATCGGCCACTTTTTCCGAAGATGCTTCACTCCATTGTCCGTCTATTCCTTCTTCTTTCAGAGTCGTGCTCCAATTGTTCTTTACGGTGTAAAGTCTTAATGGTCGTTTAGGATTAGCGGACACGATATAGGGCTGTGAACCATAGACCGGTTGTCCGCGGAACCCTTTTACCGGCATTTCCATATTCGACTGTCCGGAGCAGAACCAGACTTCACCGATCAGGATATTTTTTAAGGTCAGCTCTTCTCCGTCCGAAAAAGTAATGGTATATGGTCCGCCGGCTTCCGGAGTCGGAAGAGCCAGTGTCCATTGTCCGTTCCGGTCACATCTGCATAGATTTTCCGATGATTCCATGAAGCGGAAGCATATACACGTTTTCCGGGAGTAGCCTTTCCACGAAAAGTAACTTCTGCTTGTTGCTGCAACACCATGTTGTCTCCCCAAATGGAGGTCAAGGTTACTTTAGCTTCTGTTTTCAGAACAAGAACAAACTTATAAGTAGCCAAAAGTATCTGTTTCTGAGCATATGATTTTAGTTTATTGGTTTTCAATAGTTTGAGTATATACATTACCGAAACGGTCAGTCACCTTAATCTCTAGCCTTGCGTTTGGGCATGAGGAGTTGCATGAAAGAGATGCTCGGTGAGAACCGGAGATATCCAGTCATATTTCACCTTTTCCTTATCCGAACAGATGGCTTTTGCCATAGGATCATATCCCTTGTACTTTTGCATTTCGCCCATCCTTTGTCCATTTTCATACCATTCCACCTTCCAAAGATCATCCCAATTCCATACATTGGCTATAATATCAGAAGGATATTCATCCGACGATCCTGCCGGATAAGCATGAAACTGGTGTTCCAGCGGATAACCTGCGCTTTTATAAATCCACTTCAATTGATTTCCGTTCACTTCATATATACCGTAACCTCTGGGAGTTCCGTCTACATTGATATCCGCACGCCACCAAGTGCCACACACTGCTGCCGTATTATGCTCCATCAACGAATCATTGAAACAAACGTTCGTATTGAAATGGGTATGCCCGGAAATGATATGTGCATTATAGCCTTCCAAGAGTTTATATAGTGCGGCTGTATTCACTGTTTCATCTTGATCCAAAGTATTATATCTTAACTTTTTCTGAAGGCTGGAAGGAATGTGCATGACCACAAATACCAGCTTATCCTGGACACATACGAAAGGTCTTTTTCCAGCCATGCAAAAGTCCGTTCATCAATATATCCGATATACTGGTAGTCACGATTGACATAGAAACAATTGTCGAGTACAATGTAATGGGCTTTTCCTTTATTAAACGAATAGTAGATGGGGCCGAAATAACTTTCAAAAGTACGGTACGAGAACTCAAAAGTACGTCCTCCATAAGTCATGTCATGGTTGCCGATAGCACGATAAACGGGAAAGTCCAAAGTAGATACGGTATTAATGTAAGATGGATACAAAGAAGGGGTATCACCCACGATGTCTCCACAATCAATACCGAATATGTCTCTTTTTCCCGAATAAGGCTGTACATATTCTTTTATATCCTGCAGGAATCTGCCATAGGCTTTCACATCGTTTTCGGAAGTGACTTGCACATCAGCCTGCACCAGAAACAGATGATTCATATCATTTTGAGGATTCTTCATCAACTCAAAATTATATCCGTCTTGTTTATCCATCTCTATTTGTTGATAGAATAAAGGAATGGTCTTTTCTGTTTTCGGCAGATAACCGGAAGGCACGGACAAGTAAACAAACCGGGCATCTCTTTGAGGAGCAAGCACGTATTCGCCCGACTTATTAGTCAGAACGCAGTCGATTCCGTTCGTTACAACTACTCCTTGAAGTCCTTTCCCATGACAGGTTACCTTTCCACGAATAGTACCGGATAAATTTTGAGCCTGCAAGTTCAAACTCAAACTCATCAAAATGACAAGTTGTAATAAATATATTTTCATAGTTATCTATTGTTCTTTATACAAATAAGGCAATTCATTAACATTAAGTCTGAACCTTGCGGCTCAGACTTAGTGCTATGAATAGAAAGGAGAATACTTGTATTGAGTATATTCTCAGATTGAATTATCAACTTCCTATTTTTGAACGGACTCCAGATAGTTATCAAATCCTGTCTTGAAAGCGCTCCAATAGTCGTACATCTTGATATGACAGAGGTCGAATGCGAAGAAGCCGTCGCTATTGTTTATACATGCGTCGATGGCATCAGGTATTTTAGCGGCTTGTCCACCGTTAGTCCATCCGGTACCATTGCCTATGTCCGGACCTCCGGAGAAGGGAACGTCACCTTTCAGCAACTCGCGACCGTTTTTGCAAAATCCCTCCATTGTCCATTCGCCGCTACCATAAATCTTATCGACAGATGCATAAGCACCTAAGAATATATAATCCAGATGATCGGCATAACCATAGTTCTTATAATCTGCTGTAGCCCATTTAGGATAGTAAGCTGAGGTGTCATATTTAGGACTTGCCCAATTTACTCCCGAAGTATAATAACTGGAATACCATGCGCCTACATACACTCCAAAATTGATTTCTGAATTTACGGATTTTACTTTCTCACGTGCCTTGACGA
Organism: Bacteroides sp. RCH18; assembly: GCF_058231005.1. NCBI lineage: Bacteria > Pseudomonadati > Bacteroidota > Bacteroidia > Bacteroidales > Bacteroidaceae > Bacteroides > Bacteroides sp. RCH18. The sequence continues at coordinate 6,146 of NZ_JBIPTC010000004.1, forward strand.
TAAAGTCGTGAATCACTTTTACACGAAATTCCAACCATTTCTTGAAATAGGCAGGCTGATCTGAAGGTATCTCATCTGTGCCTGGCGCCATAATGTCTTCCGGAAAATGAGCAACCGTTTCCCCAATGTACTCTTCAAACTTCTGTTTAGAAACAGCCGAGAAATCACTTTCCAAGCCATAATCGTCATAACGGCAACGGTCCAGAATTATTCCATCCAAGTCATATTTAGCTAGGTCACCCAGTAACTGCAAAACGAAGTTCTGCACATCATCGTTAGCCGGATTCAAAAATTTAGCTCCATAATCGGTCTCGTCATTCAACAAATCCATCGTATTTGTCAGACCGTCAGCGAGATTAGCCACACTTGCCCATTCCTTCTTCGAGTCATCACGGAACAGTATTCCATCTGATCCGAGGTTATAGGGACATAAGTAACCACCGACGAAAGTATTGACTGACGCATGTACTTTCAGCCCCTGACTTCTGGCTGCATCTATAAATGCCTGCAGGTAATCCCATGTTTCAGTACGTTCATAATATACATAACCCGAACTTCCCCACACATCCATTCGCTTCACCTGATCTACTGCAGTAGTGTTGAACAAAACATCTCCTGTAGTGGGACGCACGTCAACAATGATATCAGTAAACCCTGCGTTTTTTACTTTCACCATATCTGTGGCGATATTTTCCTTATTATTCGCATAATCCGGAAAATTAGCTGCCGCATCAATCCAGACATAGCGTGGCTTAACTTCTGTAACGTCCGGATTTTCCGGTTCTTCTGTTGAATTATCATTCCAGGGCCATCCGGGGATTCCATCAGAATCATCACTACATGAAGTGATAGTAACCATTCCGCAAAACGTCAATAATAATATTTTAAAAAGATTTCTCATATTATACATGTTTATTAATGTCAGTAACTCTTTTGAAACACATTAATTATTTGTCGATACAATCAAATTCATATCCTCCGATAATCTTACAGTTGTTGTCAACATAGTAAAGACGAAGTTTATATCCATCTGTAGTTGGAGCAAACAATACATCACCTGTTGCCGCTACACCATCTGCAGAACCGAACGAAGAAAGTGAAGGATTGAATGTCAAAGCGTCTGAAGTAGATACCGTACCGGTAAACGATCCGTCTGAGGTTACATCGTACATATATAAGTACGGAGTGCCTCCCCATTGCGGGAAGTGAGCCGTAGATACCAATACAAGATACTGCGCATTATTGAACGTTCTTGCATCCAGACAGTTATTATTCATTGCCCAGGAATTGCCATTGTCCGAATTGGATAAAGACTTGGACGCATTATTACTTGTTCCATTCACCCAATAAAGTACGTTAGGATCATAATAGGATAAGAAATAATCGCTTTGTGCAGTAGTTCCCTTGGTGACAACCTTGGTATTTGACACAGGAGATCCCCAATAGCCAACACCATTTACCGATACTACTTCAGGACTTCCCAATACACCGTCTGTTATAATCCAGCGAACAAATGTATTAGAACCGGACGAGGCTGTTCCGTCACACGTAGCAATGATAGCGGCATTTGTATTGATATCGCCCTGTACAGATACTTTGGTACCCATATCCAAACTTGTATTGTTGGTATAAGATATCAATAAAGTTGGAACTGTGGTTACAGAAGAAGTCTTATAGATAGAGAAGGATTTACCATTAGCTGCTTTTGTTGCCAACAATATGTTTCCTTTACTATCACTTGTCACACAACCTAAAGATGCAACACCTACGCTTCCCAAAGTCATATTGCCAATCTTACTTCCTGTAGAGGCATTATAATAGGTAGGAGCAGTAGAACCGTCCCCTAAGCAAACAACTAAATTATTGCCATTAACGGCCAGTGAAGGTGAGTTGGCTGAAGTCCAGGGCAAACCTATAACTCCCATATCCAATTTAAACAATTCTGTCTCACTGCCTTTTCTATACCCATAAGGGATCTTATCCGGTACTGCCTTCTGAACTGTGTACGTCTGCTTCGTCACTCCGTCGTGAGCGATGACCGTCAGTTCTACAGGTGAATTGAAGTCAAGCGCCTCTGTCTTAGGATCCGGCGACATTGTCGCATGAGAGGAAAGCGAATATTCTGCCAGACAGAAAGATAAATCTTCTGCAGAAATCAGAGATACCGTCTTATGCTCTTCGTCAATAATTCCACTAATATCTTCGGCCGGTATTGAGAAACTTAATAGCTGACATTTATTGGATTTCACTCTTTCACCCGTAATGCAGATTTGTTTCTTATATCCCTGCGCATCTGTATAAGTGAAGTAATTTTCTTTAGTCAAATCCAATATCGTCAGAACAGGGTCAATAGTACAGTTGGGAGCTAACTTTGCCTGAACCCTCATTGTTTTCATATATTCCGCCGTTTCATTTTCACTGTCTTCCGGATAAAACCATGGCATAGGAATCACATATTTATCTACAGACGCATCCGCAATTGTATAGACAACAGCTTCTTTGTCCACGTAAGGACCTGATGTAAAAAGTGCGGTCAAGCTTGTGATTCCCTGCCGTTCAGCAGTTGGAAGCACATATTCCGGATCTTGGCAGGAACTCATTAATGCCAATACTCCTAATAGTAAGTACTGTATATTCTTTTTCATAATTGTTTTCATTTTAGATTTATTGCCATTCTGCATATTGAGTTACAGCACCGTTATTGTCCAACTCCGCCTGTGGCATAGGGAAACGGTACATCTTAGTCGGGAAGTTACGATCTTTGTCATCACACTCTACATAAATGTAATTGAACGAGCCGTTTGCATTCTGTTCTATCTTAAGTCCATGAAGACGGATACCGGTGAATGCCGTTGCAGATAGTTTCCAGCGACGCATATCCCAATAATAGTGTCCTTCATAAGCTAATTCGACTTTACGTTCCTGACGAATCGCTTTCATCAGGTCTTCTCCACTCTTGTCCGAATAAGGCAAGCCGACTCTGTTACGAATGTCTTTGATGTCTTTATTGGCTTTATCGGCATAGCCACTCAAATGATAGCAAGCCTCGGCATGATTTAGTAACACTTCGGCATAACGAATTTCGGTCCATGGCTGTGTACTTGCCTGCACAGAAGTGAAACTATGAGTCTCATCCACCAGCTTACGCAAATAATAACCTGTGGTAGAACGTCCTTCTGGTTTGGCATCCGTTTTCCATGCAGCCCAACCATCAGTACCATTGACATAAGATGCGATCGTTCTGCCTTTCCACGTCGCACCATTATAAAGAATGGTTGCTTTGAAGCGTGGTTCAAGTTTATCGTATGGAGGAGTTGCCGTTGTTCCTTCTGCTGTATGCCAGGTACTCCAATCCGGAAAACCGCTACCGTCCGCATATTCATAAGATTCTACCATTTCTTGTGTCGGAGTTCCGAATCCTCCGGTCATTGAATTACCATCCAATGCTTTATCACCTCCGGGAGCCATATAGCCGTCAAAATCATGAGTCACAGTAGAACTCTTGTCATAGCAATATTGCAGAATAGCTTCCTGACTTCCTGCTTTAAATGCATTAGAATAATTCTCTTTTTCTTCCAGATTATATCCCATGCCCATCACTTCTTCGGCAGCGATCCGGGCATCATCCCATCTTTCTGCATAAAGCATTGCCCGTGACAGCATTGCATAAGCAGCTCCGCTAGTCAGACGTCCATTAGGGGTTTTATCAACCGGTAAATGTTCGCCCGCAAACTTCAGGTCCTCATATACAAAGTTCCATCCTTCTGCCTCGGAACTGACCGGCATATCCTTCTTTATATTATCCAGATCTTCGTCATATATGATTACTTCCTTATAACGTTTTATCAGGTCGGTATATAAATATCCTCTGAAGAAGCGCATTTCCGCTTCCAGCCGTTCTTGTTCCGTCTGACCAAATGAGGCGTACTTTTTCAGTTTATTGATACCTTCATTGACACGGCGTACATATTCATACATCGTCCCCCAATTGCCTAAATAAGTGCTGACATAACTTACTGTCAGAACGGATCCTCCATAAGCGATTTCGCTAGGTATCTGGCATTTAGACATATAGTTATAGGAACCGTATTTGAGTTGGTCTGTCAACGCTTCCGTCATGCCTGCCAGGCATTGTCCGTCACGATAAACTCCTAAATAATCGATATAACGGTAGAAATCGTTGACAGCTTGTTCGGCATATTCCAGTTTACTCCATACCAGTTTATCTGATGCTTTGTCCGTTGGTGTCATGTCCAGATAATCACTACATGAACCAAGCCCTAAAGAGGCTCCCAACAATATGATAATTATTAATTTTGTTTTCATAATAAATCTTTTAAAGGTTTAGAAAGTCAGAGTTATACCGCCCATGATTGTGCGTTGTTGAGGATAATATCCATTGTTCACTCCCGGAGATTCGGGGTCGATTCCATCGGGAAGACCGGAGATCGTGAATAAATTGGAACCTTCTACATAAATTCTAAGATTCTGAATTCCCACAGGGCTCATCCACTTTTTAGGGAATGTATAACCCAGCTGTGCCGATTTGAGACGAAGGTATCTGCCATTACGCAACCAGAAGGTAGAAGCTAATCCATTGTCTCCTCCATGTCCTTGATTTCCCAGAGTCAGACGTGGGAATGTTCCATTCGGATTTTCCGTGGTATACGCATTCTGAACCAGATATAAAGGTGAGTTGGCACCTTCTTTGAATGCCTGTGTCCAGACCGTATTGTCATCATAACCATTATAGTAAGTTCCGGTTAATGATACATCGAACAATGCGCCTCCGGTAAATTGCGCGCTTAAATCAAATCCGTTCCAGGCACAATTCAAGTTCAGACCATAAGTCAGTTCCGGACGATTGCCCCGTCCTACACGTGTTCTGTCATCTTCATCTATTTTGCCATCGCCATTTAAATCCTTATATTTGATGTCACCTACATTAGGACGGGTTCCATACCATGCGGAATTATCAATTTCTTCTTCCGAACGGAACAAACCTTCTGCCACCCATACAACTGAAGCGTCTACACTGCGACCTGTACGTTTTCTCCATTCTACAGTATTGGGACTATCCGGATAACGGAGATAGCGATTTCTTGCAAAAGTCAAGTTGAAACTGGCTCCGTAAGAAAATGGTTTCCCTGCCAGATTTAATTTATTACGATGACTCACTGTGATTTCAACTCCCTTGCTGTCTACCTTGTTATAGTTGGCATACGTATAATAATATCCTCCCATTGATGGCGGATAATCGCCTCCCATTGCTGTCAGAATATCATAGGTATAGTTATAGAATACATCAAATTCCATACCCAGTAAACCATTCCACATGGTAAAGTCGAAACCTGCATTGTAAGTTAACGTATTTTCCCACGTCAGAGTAGGATTCGCAATTACGGATGCACGCAGCGCCTGCATGACTTTTCCGTTCAGAATTGTCTGGTACGCATTTTTGTTACCGTCCATCAGGTTATAAGTACTAAGGAATGCATACGGACTCACATCGTCATTACCCAACAAACCGATAGATGCACGTATTTTCATATCATCCAGGAAAGTCAGATCGGACATAAAGTTTTCTTTAGATATTCTCCACGCTACTGATGCTGATGGGAAAAATGCCCAACGTTTTCCACTTACATTGCCCGCAAACTTATATGAACCGTCATATCGTCCTGTAAATTCTGCCAGATACTTATTGTCATAGTCGTATTTCAAACGAAAAACGTAACCAATGCTACGATTGGCATCACTATAGCCGGAAATGGGGGAGTCTGCCGGTTGTCCGAAACTCAGTTCCGGAAGTTCTGCAAAACTCATATTCTTATTATATCCGGAGAAACTGTTTTCTTTATAATCACGGATTTCCGCAAGTACCATGGCTTCTACATTATGCTTACCGAAAGAATTCGCATAATTGATGCTTCCCTGGCCTACCATTTGACGGGAACTGAATTGTCCTTCACCTAAATTTATTCCATTTGCAGTTCCACGAGGATCATCCGCTTTAGTCCAAGTCCAGTCTGTAGTGGAGGTCGGCATTTTATTGATATAAGTAGAATAAGGCGTATTCAGGTTTTTATTATGCGAGGTCTTGTAGTCATAAGCTCCGGTAACCTTTACACTTAATCCTTTTACCCAAGGCAGATTATATTGTAAAGAGAGGTTAGTCTGCAAATCAAAGCTATTAGTATGTTTGTAGCCGGATTCATAAATAGCTGCTAACGGGCTATTCGGTAAGCTTGTATTATTCTGTGTAGTAGCGGTATAAAGTCCATCATATTTTTCCGGTAAATACGGATGCATCATGATAGTCTGGTGAGCAACGGATAACCAACCTTGTTCTCCCAATGTGGAATTAGAATCTGTACCACCGGAGGCATATCCCGGAGTTTCACGTTTTCCTACATTTCCGGCAACTCCCAAACTTAACTGGAAATTCTTGGCCAGCTGAGTTTCAATGTTGGTTCTTAAGTTATACCTTCTATAAGTAAAGTTATCAATATTACCATCCTGTCCCAAATAGCCGACAGATGTGAAATAACGCATTTTGTCACTACCACCCTGTACAGTGATGTTATGCTTCTGATTGATACCTGTACCAAATACCTTATCAATATAATTGACATTATCCCACCCATCAGTAGGATCGCCGTTCAACATCGCTTCCACATTTGCTTTTGTGAATACCGGTGTATATTGCTTCATGTCCGTAATGCTTCCGTTAGCCAGCTTATCCATCATATCAGCCATATTATAATAATATGCAAACTGGGGACCATTCATAAACTGCGGAAAGTTTGCATTCATAGATGCTCCTATTGAACCGTTATATGTGATTCTTGACTTTCCTTCCTGTCCTCTCTTTGTTGTAACAATGATAACACCACCTGCGCCCTTCAAACCGTACACAGCCGCAGAAGCTCCATCTTTCAAGACAGATACACTCTCAATATCATTAGGATCAATGTCATTGATGGAACGAGGCATACCATCTACAATATAAGTAACATTGTAAATAGAACCACGAACCCGCAATACTGCTTGGTCATCACCCGGTTCTCCGGAGACCTGAACAGAAGAAATGCCCGGTAAACGTCCGCCTAACAAACTTGATACATTGGTTGCCGGTGCCTTTAACAGTTCGTCGCCTTTGACCGCAGAAACCGCTCCTGTCAGGGATTGTTTCTTTGCAGTACCATAACCAACAACAATCACTTCATCCAGAGATGCTACATCATCCTTCATCACCACATTGATCGTTTTCTGTCCGGCAACTTTTATATCTTGTTCCGCCATACCTACATATGTGAAAGACAATATATCTTTTGAAGTCGCCTGAATGCTGTATTTTCCATTAACATCTGTAACTGTACCATTAGTAGTCCCCTTTACTACAACACTTACACCAGGTAGAGATTCTCCTGTCTCATCAGTAACAGTACCTTGCACCAAACTCTGTGCATGAGCATTGATAGCACATGCAAAAAGTGCGCATATTGAGAAAAGAAATATCTTCAATATGCGAGAGTTTTGCTTAATTTTTGAGTTAAACTCTGTCATAGAATTAATTTTTAGATTATTAATAAGATTGGTTAACATAATAATTCATTGTTTCTATAGCTGTTCCAATACTTTCCAGCATTGAAATAATCCCCTTGGTACATGAAAGCACCCTTTCCATTTACCACCTTTCAGCGGTAACAAAACTTCCCCTCTGCGATTCAGATATCCGTACCATTCCGGATATTCCGGATCTTTGAAGTGCGACCATGTGTAGTCATGCACTTTTTCAAACCATTCCAGACATTTCCTGTCTCCGGTCAGCTGATAACCTTTCAGCAATGAAATCAGAGATTCAATGTGCACCCACCAGAGTTTCTGATCCCATTCCAATTGCTGGGGAGGACAACCGTTACGGTCCATAAAGTAATAGATACCTCCATATTGCTTGTCCCAACCATAGTCGAGCATTGTCAGGGTTACATCTTTTGCTTTTTCTATCAATTCCGGACGATTCAGGCGTTTGCCCAAATCCATGATGAACCACATCGCTTCAATAGCATGGCCGGGAGTCACCTGACGACCTTCGAAGCAATCCATCAGATTACCGTCCATATCAACATTCTCAACAATGATACCACCCAACTCCGGACGATAAAAGACATCCATCACTTCATAGATACAGGTTTCCATCGTCTGTTCCAGATAACCGGGATCCAGCAGATGTTCGATCTCCAAAGCCAGATTACAGAGAATCATCGGGAGAGCGAAGTTCTTCAGATTACGAGTGCCCGGATGAAGCTTGTTCCACTTGCCTTTCGGATTATCAACCTTAGAAAGGATGATTTCAAAGGTCTTCTTTGCTATGTCCGCATACTCCTGATTTCCCGTAGCTAAACTCAGCTGTCCGAAGGCCATCGTGGCGAAAGTATATGAGAAAATATTGTATGGTTCTACCAGTGGTCTACCCGAACGGTCGAGTGAAAAGTACCAGTTATAATTTCCATCATGTCCGTATTTTTTCAAGAATTCACCACCCTGAACGGCACAATCCAACCATTCCTGTCGTTTTTCCACCTTGTTGTAAAGCATGGAGAACATCCATACCTCACGTCCCTGCAACCAGATGAACTTATCCGTATCGAAAACCTTCCCTTCACGGTCCAGGCAGCTGAAATAACCGCCGTATTCACCGTCCTGGGAGTGTTCGAGCCAGAATGGAAGGACATTGTCCAACAATTCATCCCGGTACTGATTCGCTAGTTTCTTAAAATCCATAATATTGTTTTTATTATAGATAGGTATAGGGTACACCGAAGGCGGAGAAACGTTTCTTGAATGGCCATGCAAAAAACGCCTGCGGCTTCTCTATACTTCTCAGTTGTTGTTAGTTTACTGTTATTAAGGTCTCTTTCTTTCTCCTACTGTTCCGACCGGGTCCAGTATCTTTCAATCTCTTCCAGTGACTTTCCCGTAGTCTCCGGCACGAGTTTCCATACGATGAGCATATACGGCACGCACATGACTGCGAACAGGAAGAATGTTCCGGCGGGGGTGAGATTCTGGAGCATCCAGGGGGTTAACTGTCCGATCAGGTACGTTCCTATCCACAGGGCAAATCCTGCGATGGACATCGCCAGCCCGCGTACCTTGGTGGGGTACATCTCCGAGAGGAGCACGAACACCACGGCACAGATGGAGACGGCACAGCAGAATACATAGAACAGGAAGAAAACGAGCAGGAAGAGGCTGGATACTCCCCAGGAATCACCGAAGAGGAAGTAAATGCCGATCAGCAGGAGGGAGACAACCATCCCCGAAACTCCGTAATAGACCAGTTGCTTGCGGCCGACCCTGTCGATGATCACAAGAGCAAGAACGGTGGTCAGAGTGTTGACTAGTCCTACGAGAACTTGGTAAAACAAAGAATCTCCTCCTGAAAGTCCTGCGTTTTCGAAAATAGAAGGGCCATAATAAAGTACAGCATTCACACCCATGAACTGTCCCAGAATAGCAATGCATACACCAATGATGACCGCTTTAAAAATTCCGGGTTTCATTAACATAGCCCATTCAGATTTTGTTTCAGACGTCAATACAGATTTCGTTTCTTTTAATTGACTTGTAGCCTCTGAAACTGAGTTATATATCTTTTCCAATATATTGACTGCTTTTTCTTCTTTACCTCTTACGATCAGCCAACGAGGACTCTCCGGAATAAAGAAGATAATGATGAAGAATAACACAGCCGGCAATGTTTCCATTCCCAACATTCCTCGCCAGACTTCAGTTACAAATATCTTATTCAACCAGTCCATACTTAACTGATTACCACTTTCAGCATAAGCCAGCAATTGATAGTTAATCAAATAAGCTCCTAAAAATCCAACTGTCACAGCCAATTGATATAAAGAAACCAAACGTCCTCTATATTGTGCCACAGCTACTTCAGATATATACAAAGGAGAAACAATCGACACAACCCCAATACCAACTCCACCGATAATACGATAGACTACCAATTGAGTGAAGTCTGCGGAGATCGCACAACCTAAAGCCGATGTAGAAAACAGAGTCGCTGAAATAATCATCGTCATTTTTCGTCCTAGCTTATCACTCAAGATACCGGCAAAAAGAACACCGACGATAGAACCTATTAAAGCACATCCCACATACCACCCCTGTTGCAACGTATCCAGTTGAAAAAGTTGAGTAACCTGAGCGATTGTTCCGGATATAACAGCAGTATCATATCCGAACAAAAATCCTCCCAAAGCTGCTACAACAGAAAGGAAAATAAGATAGCCAAAGTTAATTGTAGACTTCATATCACTCATTTAATTTCAAAATATTCTCTGTATCTATCGTATAAATGTCCAGCTTGCAAGTAAGCAGATTGAGGGCTCATAAAATGAGAAAATTCGAAAGTAATAGCCTTATCATACCCTGCACGTTTGGCAGCTTCCAACTTCATCCGAAGCTTATCAAATTTAATGGGTAGAAAACGGATAGGCATATCACGGTCAAAAGACTCGGCATTGGTCCAGCATTGCATGCCATACTTATCTGCTAATTTTTTATTTACAGTAAAGAACGCATCCAACTCATCATAATCGATATGTCCATCCTGAAAAGCACAAGCATCTACCACTTCATGAATTCCATCAAAAATTTCATTCCATTCTTTTTCGTGTTGTTGTACAGAAACCGCATCTTCTCTTGTCAGTTTCCCTGTTCCCATAATAGCCTTTTTGCCATCAATCCACGGAGAGATAAAAGTCGGGAGTCCGTTCGATACATCTTTACATTGCTTTCCCATAGCGCGGAAAGCATCAATAGCCCCTTTCGTGGCGCGGCTAATCTCGCCGCTGATGTACCAGCCTCCAAAACTTTTATACTTCTCTCCGTACATCTTCCAAACCTCATCAATCACATACTTGTTATCCTCAATCTCCCAACTTAAATCACCTGTATCCCAATACCGTCCTGAATCATACAAACCAAAATAAAATTTCATGTTATACTTCTCCGCCAGACGCAAATACATATCTACCAAATCAACCGACGGCATATAGCATCCTTTTTTCAGCAAATAGGGTGAAGGGTAAGTCATAAACTTACGATAACCGGAACGAATCATAATCACTGTATCGATACCGATTCTTTTCATATGCTGAAAATCCAGATCCCATTCTTTCTCCCCCCAGTTCTGATGAGGAATATCATGAGATATTTCATCCAAAAAAGTTCCTGTAATTTTTAAGCCATTATTTTTGGGAACAATCAATTTGCTTTCCAAATCGCCAGCCTTGATCTTCGGGGAGAGTTCCCCTCTCCCCTCTCCGTCAGCTGCAAATAATGAAGGGGCAACCAAAGCGGAAGCTCCGGCCAAAGCTGCCTTCTTTAAGAAATCTCTACGATTATTAGTTTCCATAGTTTTAATTTTTTGTTTTTACTTGGATATATGTTAACCTATTGAATATACTTACCAGTGATATCGATCTGTTTTTTATTGAAAGGATCCAATACCTGATCAATCATTACAGCCATCTCCCCTCTCAAAATATTCCGTTTCAAATCCGGTTCTTGCATTCCGTATGCTTTCCAAAGCGCTTGCGGGTCAACAGTAGTATTTAGTTTTTCCGTTTCTACTATCTTCTGAACAAGTTGAACTGCCTCCTCAATACTTAATTTATCCGCTCCTGTTTTTGTGAATTCATCTTTGGCAGCCGGATACACTTCAAACAGACCATCCAGTTCTGACGCCAGCAATACCGTATCCGCTCTCAACCAAGTCTGATTGGACCAATCCACATTCTTACCGACTCCTTTCAGAATCCCCGTAGAGCCAATCCGCTGATAAGAAGCAAACTTCGCATCCGAGACAGGGACATCCAGATAAGGAAGCAAATATCCTTTAGCATCCAGAATAGCATTCTGAACATCACGAACGGAAATATCACTTATCTTCTGATTATTCTTCACAGCTAGTGCAGCCAGAGCTCCCGCCGCCTGACCGATCTGCAATACAACCGGCTGCAAACGAGTCGTTCCATTCATAATATTCGATACGGAAATAGATTTCTCTGCTACAATCAGCCCGTCCACCGCCTGGGGAATCAATGTACCTAACGGCAACCCATACGAAGGGATCGGATGAAAATACAGATTAGGCAACTCTTCATAACCATGATAACGAGTATGATGATGATCTACCGGATAATCGCCCACAGCAATACAAGTACGGTACAGCTTTTCATCCTGCGTATATGGATTGAGTGCATGATTCAAGTTAAAGCGGACTAATCCGTGAATTCTTCTGGACTCTCTATGATAAGGGATAAAGGGTAATTTATCCTCTGTCGGATATTCATCATCCGCCAATCCAAGTGTATTATATCCCAGCTCATGTTGCAGGAAGTAGACAAAGCACATCGTATAATGTTTCGCATATTCCAACGCTTTCAAGCGCTCTTCCGGAGTCATTTCAATCAGATTAATATAATAATCATTACCTTCTATCGGCCAATTAATCATATATTTATGATTCGGCAACCGCCCGTAGGTAATCATCATATCTTTAGACCAGACGCGATCCGGCTCTTTAGGAGTTATGCATACCGGACTGGCACAGGCACAGGCAAATTCTTTAGGATCGTATCCTTCAGGTTCCGGAATAGTCACATCCTTACCATAATCTTTTAATATGGCAACATAGGTAATATCCTGCACAATATTATTCTTCTTTTCCGGAGCGATATCCTCGTGCGTGTCATCTCTGCTTTCCATACCAATATCATACTTCACTCCACACATTTTTGCCACATCGCCCAATTCGGTGGCATCAATCATGATCTTCGCCCGAACCGTCTTCACACCTTGTCCTTCCACCTTCACTTTAGCAATCCACTCGTCTCCTGTTCTTTTTACTTCTTCAAGGCAAGCCTGTTTCCAGACTTTTAGATTATTTTCCGCCGCTACCATTTCGTGAAGAATCTTATTTCCAACTGACGGTTCAAACAATACATTGCTCACCCAACCCGTCTTCAAAGAATCTAGCCCACCATAATAATCAGACAATCTATTCTTAAATTCTCCCCAAAGTCCGGCAGGCAATCTGTAATTTCCATCCACAGCACTCACACCGGCAGAAGTCAGCATACCACCCAACCAGGTGCTTTCTTCGAGAATCAGCGTATTGGCTCCCATACGAGCAGACTGGATGCCGGATGTTACACCACTGGCACCTCCACCTATAATAAGTACATCTACCTTATCTTCCTCTGAGTGCATACAAGAAGAGTATGATACCACCAGAAATAGCCCACAGAGTATTTGGAATAAGTTTTTCATCATAATACGATTTGGTTACGGTACATCTTAATTAATATCACGGTACAAATATAGCTATATTTATTAAATAAACAATAGATAATAAAATATTTTATTAACAAAGTTGTTTTTTGCCTCTTTATTCATTAATAAGACTATAAATATGAAGCTATTCAGATACCAGTACCCTTATTACCTTATTATATAAGAAGATTTCAAATAACTATCAATGAGAGAATTCACTTCCTATAAGGAATCAGCACAGCATCATCTCAGATTCAATTCTAATTTTTTCATCAAGAACCTTATTAGTTAATAAAAAAATTAATTATCTTTGTAGATATTACAAAATATAAGAGACGTATGAACCAACAATTCTTGAAAGAAATAGAAATGGGCTCTAAAAATGCCCTCGTTAAAAAGAGGATCATTACACATTATATATATAATGGTAGTTCCACTATTCCCGATCTTTCAAAAGAACTAGATCTAAGCGTGCCCACAGTCACCAAGTTTATCGGTGAAATGTGTGAGGACGGATATATCAATGATTACGGAAAACTGGAAACCAGCGGTGGACGCCACCCGAATCTCTATGGATTGAATCCGGAATCCGGTTATTTTATAGGTGTAGACATCAAAAGATTTGCAGTCAATATCGGACTGATCAATTTTAAAGGTGATATGGTAGAGCTAAAAATGAATATCCCCTATAAATTTGAGAATTCGATAGAAGGGATGAACGAGTTGTGCAAACTCATTCTCAACTTCATCAAAAAGCTCCCTATTAATAAGGAGAAGATCTTAAATATCAATGTAAATGTATCGGGACGAGTAAATCCGGAATCCGGATATAGTTTTAGCCAGTTCAATTTTGAGGAACGCCCGTTGGCGGATGTCCTATCGGAAAAGCTGGGTCATAAAGTAACCATCGACAACGACACCCGTGCCATGACTTACGGAGAATATATGCAAGGGTGTGTAAAAGGAGAAAAAGATATTATTTTCGTCAACGTCAGCTGGGGAGTCGGCATCGGAATCATTATCGACGGCAAAGTCTACACAGGAAAATCCGGTTTCTCGGGAGAGTTCGGTCACGTCAATGCATACGACAATGAAATCATCTGCCATTGCGGCAAAAAAGGGTGTCTAGAAACAGAAGCATCCGGCTCTGCCCTTCATCGCATTCTTTTGGAGCGTATTAAAAGCGGAGAAAGCTCTATTCTTTCCACCCGAATATCCGGTGAAGAAGACCCCATCACGCTTGACGAAATCATCACAGCCGTCAACAAGGAAGATCTGCTTTGTATTGAAATTGTTGAAGAAATAGGGCAAAAGCTGGGAAAACAAATTGCAGGATTAATCAATATCTTCAATCCGGAACTGGTCATTATAGGCGGAACTTTATCTTTAACGGGAGATTATATCACCCAACCCATCAAAACAGCGGTACGTAAGTATTCACTCAATCTGGTCAACAAAGACTCTGCCATCATTACATCCAAATTGAAGGATAAAGCAGGTATTGTAGGCGCGTGTATGCTGGCACGCAGCAGAATGTTCGAAAGTTAAACTACCGTTACTTTATGCAAAGAGTTATGGTAAAGGAAGATTTTAAATTAAAGCTCAAAAAATATTCAGAATCCTTTTGTTTTCTCAAATAAAGCTGTAATTTTGCACGCCGTAAACGAGAAACAAACCGCCGCTATAGCTCAGTTGGTAGAGCAACGCATTCGTAACGCGTAGGTCGCCAGTTCAAGTCTGGCTAGCGGCTCTTGACAATAAAGCGCTAACTACAGAATAGTTAGCGCTTTTCTTATTAACCCCCAAAGCAAATCGCATGAAACGAGGTAAGAGCAGGAGATTATTTAAGAAAAAGAAGTCACATTCCAATCAAAGATTAGGGTGTATTATCGCTATCATCGTACTTATTCCCATTTGTTACGGGCTTTATCTGTATTATCAGCAATACAGTGTCCAGCACAGTAGCAAACCGCAGATAGAGACTTCCGTTTCCCTCCCCACTCCATCCGGCAAAGATTTAGAGATTCCCATTTCATTGATTCCCCGTCAGGAGCAGATCATTCGTCATAAAGGTTATACGGTTTCCTACAATAAAGATCTAAAGATTCCGAATTGGGTTTCTTACGAGCTGACCCGCCAGGAAACCAAAGGAAAAGAAAAGAGAGGTGACAACTTCATCGCCGATCCTTTAGTAAAAGGCGCCATTGCGACCAATGCGGATTATGCACGCTCAGGATATGACAAAGGACATATGGCACCGGCCGCCGACATGAAATGGAGTCCGGATGTCATGAAAGAATCCTTCTATTTCAGCAATATGTGTCCGCAGCATCCTCAGCTGAACAGAAGAGGCTGGAAAAATCTGGAAGAAAAAATAAGAGACTGGGCGGTAGCCGATAGTGCCATCATCATCATATGCGGCCCTATCATCGACAAGCCGTCCAAGACCATCGGAAAAAATAAGGTGGCAGTGCCCGAACGATTCTTCAAAGTAATCCTCTCTCCTTTTGTCAAACCGGCTCGTGGCATCGGGTTCTTATTCAACAACAGACAGGCGGTAGAGCCTCTTTCCACCTATGCGGTATCAATTGACAGCATCGAGAAACTTACCCATATGGACTTCTTCTCTCCCCTGCCCGATGAAATAGAAAATGCAGTAGAAGCCAATGCCGATTATTACCAGTGGCCACGCTAATAGTTGACAAAATCAGCCGAATTTCAACTATTCACCGTTGAAAGGAATCGCTCCTATCCAAAATCTTCCTATCTTTGACGCAATTTTTAAAGTTACGTCACAAGATGAAAAAGAAAACAAGAAATATCTTATTATCCGTTCTGACCGGAGCTCTCCTTCTTTGCGCCATTGCCGGAGGAACAGTCTATTATTATCTCTTTGCTCCTCAGTTTCATCCCTCCAAAACCGTCTATGTATATGTAGACCGGGATGACACGGCAGATTCAATCTACAATAAGATCAGACAAACCGGTCATGTCAACAAATTCACCGGATTTCAATGGATGGCAAAATATAGAAAATTCGACCAGAATATACATACCGGACGTTATGCCATCCGCCCCAACGAAAACGTATACCATGTATTCAGCCGCTTCTTCAGAGGTTATCAGGAACCGATGAATCTCACTATCGGAAGCGTACGGACACTAGACCGGCTGGCGCGAAGCATCGGCAAGCAACTGATGATCGACTCCGCCGAAATAGCCCGCCAACTATTCGATTCCGCTTTTCAGGCCGAAATGGGGTATACGCCGGTCACCATGCCCTGTCTTTTCATCCCCGAGACCTATCAGGTATATTGGGATATGAGTGTCGACGACTTCTTCAAACGTATGCAGACAGAACACAAACGATTCTGGAATGACGAACGTCTTGCCCAGGCAACCGCTATCGGCATGACACCGGAAGAAGTCTGCACCCTCGCCTCCATTGTTGAAGAAGAAACCAACAACAACGAAGAAAAGCCGATGGTAGCCGGACTATACATCAACCGCCTGCACACAGGTATGCCCCTGCAGGCAGACCCTACCATCAAGTTCGCTTTACAGGATTTCGGGCTGCGACGCATCACCAATGAGCATCTGAAAGTCAACTCTCCCTACAACACTTATATCAACAGCGGTTTACCTCCGGGACCTATCCGCATCCCCTCTAAAAAGGGCTTGGACAGTGTATTAAACTACACGAAACACAATTACATTTACATGTGTGCGAAAGAAGATTTTTCAGGTACTCACAATTTCGCATCCAATTATGCCGACCACATGGCAAATGCAAGAAAATATTGGAAAGCACTTAATGAAAGAAAGATTTTCAAGTAATTTTGTGATAAAACGAGCCAAAAAGGCTATCTTTGCCCGATATAATAACAAACTGTGATCAACACTAATAAAGGAAATATATGAGCAAGCAACTCTTACTTGGCGATGAAGCCATTGCACAAGCTGCACTGGATGCCGGACTTTCAGGTGTATATGCCTACCCCGGTACTCCTTCAACTGAGATTACTGAATATATCCAAATGGCGCCTATAACCACTGAGCAGAACATACATAATCGTTGGTGTGCCAACGAAAAAACTGCCATGGAAGCCGCACTGGGTATGTCATTTGTAGGCAAACGCGCCTTAGTGTGCATGAAGCATGTAGGCATGAATGTGGCTGCAGACTGTTTCGTCAATTCTGCCATCACGGGTGTGAAGGGAGGACTGATTGTGATAGCGGCAGACGACCCCAGCATGCACTCTTCACAGAATGAACAGGACAGCCGCTTCTACGGAGACTTCTCCCTGATACCGATGTACGAGCCCAGCAACCAGCAGGAAGCATATGACATGGTATACAACGGATTCGAATTCTCTGAGAAAACAGGCGAACCGATCTTAATGCGTATGGTCACCCGCCTCGCACACTCCCGTTCCGGAGTAGAGCGCAAAGAGCAGAAGCCACAGAACAGCATTTCATTCAGTGAAGATCCCCGTCAGTTTATCCTGTTGCCGGGAAATGCCCGCAAACGCTATAAAGTATTGCTTGCCCGCCAGGACGAATTCATCAAAGCTTCCGAGGAATCTCCTTACAACAAATACATAGACGGCCCTAACAAAAAACTGGGAATCGTCGTCTTGCGGTATCGGCTACAATTATCTGATGGGAAAACTATCCGGAAGGTTGTGAATACCCGGTACTTAAGATCGGCCAGTATCCATTGCCTAAAAAGCAATTGCTGCAATTGGTTGAATCCTGCGACGAGATTCTGGTACTGGAAGACGGACAGCCATTCGTTGAAAAACATCTGAAAGGCTATCTGGGCATTGGTATCAAAGTAAAAGGACGTCTGGACGGCACACTGTCACAAGACGGAGAATTAAATCCAGACTCTGTAGCACGCGCGGTCGGCAAAGAAAACAAATCGGAATTCGGCGTCCCTTCTGTAGTCGAAATGCGTCCTCCCGCACTGTGTGAAGGATGCGGACACCGTGATATGTACGTCACACTGACAGAAGTACTCAAAGAAGAATATCCTTCCCATAAAGTATTCAGCGACATCGGTTGCTATACGCTGGGAGCCAACGCTCCGTTCAACGCCATCAATTCATGCGTAGACATGGGAGCTTCCATCACAATGGCGAAGGTGCGGCCGACGGAGGCCTTCATCCGTCCGTAGCTGTAATCGGTGACTCTACATTTACTCACTCCGGAATGACAGGTTTGCTGGATTGCGTCAACGAAAATGCCAATGTCGTTATTGTCATTTCAGACAATGAGACAACAGCAATGACCGGTGGTCAGGACTCTGCGGGCACAGGACGTATTGAATCCATTGTATCGGTTTAGGAGTCGAACCTGCCCATATCCGTGTCGTTGTTCCATTGAAGAAGAACCACGAGGAAATGAGACAGATCATACGCGAAGAAATCGAATACAACGGTGTATCCGTTATCATCCCGCGCAGAGAGTGTATTCAAACATTAGCACGCAAAAAAGAAGTAAGTAAGCCATGAAAAAAGACATTATATTATCAGGAGTAGGTGGACAGGGTATTTTGTCATCGCTACAGTTTTGGTAAAGCTGCTTTGAAAGAAGGACTTTACATGAAGCAAGCAGAAGTACACGGATGAGCCAGCGTGGCGGAGACGTTCATCCAATCTCCGCATCAGCGACAAACCGATTGCTTCGGATCTGATACCATCCGGCAAATGCGACCTTATCATTTCGCTCGAACCGATGGAAGGTCTGCGCTATCTCCCCCTATTCAGTCCGGAAGGATGGCTGGTAACCAACGAAACTCCGTTTGTCAACATCCCCAATTATCCGAAGAAGACAAAGTAATGGCTGAAATCAACAAATTGCCGCATAAGATCGTACTGAACGTGGATAAAGTAGCCAAAAAAGTAGGTTCTGCACGGAGTTGCCAATATCGTTTTGCTGGGTGCAACCATTCCGTTTCCTCGCATCGATTACGAGAAAGTACAAGACAGTATCCGCGAAATCTTCCTGCGCAAAGGAGAAGCTATTGTCGAAATGAATCTTAAAGCATGGCTGCCGGCAAGGAAATTGCGGAAAAGCTAATGCAATAACTATCACAATCATGAGTACACAATACTGGGAAGAAGAAATTGAAATCATGAGTCGCGAGAAAGTTGCAGGAACTGCAACTTCAGCGACTTAAAAAAACGATTAACATAGCCGCAAACTCACCTTATTACAAAGAGGTTTTCAGCAAAAACGGCATCACCGGAGATAGTATCCGTCACTGGACGACATCCGCAAAATTCCTTTCACCACTAAATCGGATATGCGTGCCAACTATCCTTTCGGACTAGTGCTGGCAATATGAAAAGCGACGGTGTACGTATCCACTCTTCCAGTGGAACTACAGGAAACCCTACAGTCATCGTATACAACAATGACCTCGACTCATGGGCAAATCTGGTAGCCCGTTGCCTTTACATGGTGGGGATCCGCAAGACAGA
>NZ_JBIPTC010000001.1:0-3966142 GCF_058231005.1 Bacteroides sp. RCH18
TTTCCGTACCCATATCAATGGTAACATCCAATCGCTTTTTATCGATTAAACCTTGCCAGGAACATCTCCATAAGTCCAGTCGCCACGGAATACCATCGTAAGAGCTGTATTTCCCTGCGCAGGATAGTGAGAACTATACGGAGCATTATAAATGGCCTTCTTCCCACAGCCAGATGACTTATCGGCTTCAAAGACTCCGGGACGACTTCCTATCTCATTTTTAAGATTCAAAAGTATGATATCCTTTTCGCTTGCAAATCATCAACTGCTTTCAATGCACGATTAGAAAGTCTGTCCATAGATTTACGTGCGGGAGCCGACCAAGCCACTTCTGCCAAAGCAAGGATACGAGGATATATCATATATCCATATGCTCCGGAGTGGGGATATATTCTGCCCATAGATTTGCCTGCACACCATAAAACAAGTTTTGCCTGTTCTACAGTTAAAAGAATCTGAGACCGGATTATATGAATAAACCTTCTCCAATGGCAAATATCCTCCGATAGCTTCCGGCTGAGAATACGGAGATTCCTGAAACTATTCCAAATAACAATATTGACGGGGAGTCATAACTGCCTGATGACCGGAACGGACAGCAGCAATACCTCCTCTTCGCACGCCATGACATTACAGTAGCATTAGGAGCCAGACCACCCTGAAGAATTTCATCCCAACCCAGCAACTTACGTCCATGTGCATTCAGAAACAGTTCAATACGATGAATCAGATAGCTTTGTAACTCGTCTACATTAGAAAGATGTTCATCCTGCATCCTTTTCTGACATTTCGGAAAGTCTTCCAAGCCGCTTTACCAGCCTCATCGCCTCCTACATGAATATATTCCGATGGAAAAAGTTCCATTACTTCAGTAAGCACATTTTCTAAGAAATGAATGTTTCTTCATTTCCAACACAAAATCTGCGTTTTTATAAGGTTCACCCGAACAGGAGAGTTGTGGATAAGCAGCCATACTTCTTCTGAATGGGCAGGCATCTCGATTTCAGGAATGATGTGATATAATGCTGCTGCGCATATGCAATAATCTCCTTATGCATCCTGAGTATAATAACCACCGGAAGCACCGGGCTCATCAAAACGAAGATATTTCCGTCCGCCATTCCACCATTTCTTCCAGTTGGCATCTGACGCCAGGCTGCAAATTCCGTCAATAAAGGATATTTCTTTATTTCAAGTCTCCATCCTGCCGCATCCGTCAAATGCAAGTGCAAAACGGTTTAGTTTATAAAATGCCAATGCGTCTATCTGTTTCTTCACAAATTCTTTAGAGAAGAAGTGGCGGGAGACATCCAGCATCATACCACGATAAGCAAAACGAGGGGTATCCTGTACTTCAACAGAAGCTATAGAATAGCCCGTGTCCGAAGGCTGAGATAACTGCAACAATGTCTGAATTCCATAAAACAACCCAGCACCGGAAGAAGCCTGAATCAGAATATGTTCAGGAGTAACGGATAATATATTAACTTCCGGTGACACCAACTGAGGCTTCTTTTCTGTTATCAATAAAGACAAAGACATTCTGTTTATCTTTCTTTTTCCCTTCCTTAAATTGTACAGGTAATGCAGTTTTCAGATAGTTACCCAGAAGAATAGCTTCTTCTCCCTGTAGATTTGTATAAAGCTTTGTTTTTTCAGAGAGTAAAAAAGAGCCCGTACCCTGTTCCATCTTTAAGGGGAACAGGAATTACGGACTGTGCATTTATGGGATGTGTACAAAGACACATCCCGATTACCCATAAGAAAAGACAAACTTTAGTGTATCTCTTTCTTATATTCATTAATTAATTGTGATTTCGTTCTACAAAATAAAAAGCCTGGATAACTCTTACCACCATGCCATTCCGGAATACTTTTCGGGTGAAGCTATAACTTTCACATATTGTGCAGACAGGTGTAAAATGTTAGTTTATGGTCATAAACACCATTTTTATCAGTTTCCTTCATTGCAGGATAGCTTCAGATGCCACTTTCGTGAAGTTTGTGCCGTCTTCTGAAACTTCTACAGAGAGTCCTCTTGTATCAAAAAACCAATCTCCCTTCTCTACGCAAGTAGAAATGCCAACGCTTGAAATCTCTGTTGGTTGTTTGAGATCAAATAGTCACATCCAATCATTTCCTCTAAATGCAATCCAGCGTCCGGTTTATAGTTTACCATTTCCTTTCAAGCCATCTACCAACGTAGAGACACCTTTGAACTCATATTGTTTATTCACCGGCTGATTAGCAACAATCGCTTCATGCTTGATTTACTGAAATCGATTTTCTCAGAAACGACACGACTATTGCCAGTAGGGCGAATAGCTATAGCCGAGAAGTCTGCATTTTCCTTAATCTTCAAAGCGCCATCATAAACGGGAGAAATACTCGTCGGCTCTGTACCATCTAGCGTGTAGTGGATTGGTGCATTATCAATTGTAGTAAGGTGTAATGTCTAAAGTACATCAGCCGGATTCGGAGTAAATTCTGCTTTTACATCAAATACGTGCTTTGCATAATTATATCCTTCTGCATCATACCACTTAATCAGTCGTGGAAGACGAGACAAGAAATCTTCGTAGTTCTTCTTATTAGGTGTTGACCACTGGACTTCACACAAAGCAGCCCAACGAGGCAAGACCATATATTGAGCATGAGAGAAAGTAGCAATATACTCTGTCCAGAGATTGGCCTGTACACCTTTTATATACTGCTGTTCTTCCGGAGTAAGGGAAGCCGGCATCGGCTCATAGCTGTACACTCTTTCCATCGGCAAATAACCTCCGATACCGAAAGGTTCATTCTCAGTATCTTTAGCCTGATAATAATCAAAATACAGATAAGTGTTCGGGGTCATGATCACATCATGTTTCTGCTTGGCAGCTTCAATACCTCCACTTTCGCCACGCCATGACATAACTGTTGCATTAGGAGCAAGTCCGCCTTCGAGAATCTCATCCCAACCGATAATCTGACGTCCGTGATCATTCAGGAACTTCTCTATATGATTGATAACAAAACTCTGCAAACGTTCTTCCTTAGTATGATTCTTATCCGATTTCAAGCCTAACGCTTTGATACGTGCCTGACATTTCGGACATTTCTCCCATCTTACCTTCGGACATTCGTCACCACCTACATGGATATACTCTGAAGGGAAGATTTCAATCAATTCACCATATACATCTTCCAGGAATTTCAGAACCTGATCGTTGCCAGCACAAAGTACATCATCGGCCACTCCCCATTGTCTCCAAACTTCATACGGTCCACCGGTACAACCCAATTCCGGATAAGCGGCAAGGGCAGCCAGCATGTGTCCCGGAAGGTCGATCTCAGGAACAACAGTGATATAACGTTCTGCGGCATAATCTACAATTTCCTTAGCCTGTTCCTGTGTATAGAATCCACCATAGGGTGTATTGTCATATTCACCGGAGTTACGTCCGATGACCGTTCCCGATCTTTGAGAACCTATTTCCGTCAACTTCGGATATTTCTTGATTTCCAGACGCCATCCCTGGTCGTCAGTGATATGCCAGTGCAAACGGTTCATGTTGTGCAAAGCCAGCATATCAATATAAGTCTTCACTTCATCAATTGTGAAGAAATGACGGCTAACATCGAAATGTGCACCACGATAACCGAAACGAGGAGCATCCTTAATTTCAACAGCAGGCAATGCTACATCAGCACCCAAAGCAATAGGCAATGATTTACGCAAAGTCTGAATACCATAGAAAACTCCGGCTTCTGTAGGGGCAGTTATCGTGACACCTTGATCGGTGACTTTCAACTGATAAGATTCAGGGTTTTCTACTTCTGAGCCTAACGCCAGCACTATAGCATTTTTACCTTCAGTTCCGGCTTCAATCGAAAAGTCTTTTCCGGTTGCAGTCTTCAGATAATCAGCCAAAAATTGCGCATTACGCTGCATCTTCTCATTTCCTTCCGGATAAAGGATTTTCACACCGCTTTTCAAAATAAAGGGGTTTACTTGCGATGTTACAATTTCTTGTGGCAATGGGATAATCTGATAATTGGCTTCTTCTTGTACCGAGTCACAAGAGCTCATCAGTCCTGCCAGTGCCACACATCCTGTTAATTTTAGGAGTTGTTTCATAAAATAAAAATTAGGTGTTAGTAGTTAATAAATTAGTTTTATTTATAGGTTTCTCGAATATGCTTGATATTGACAGGTAATTCTTCTCCCTTCTTTATCCGGGGAGAAGTAATAATTACTTTCTTACGTTCTCCGGGTAAGAGATCAAAGAAGTTGTCACTGTAACGGGCTCCCTGCAATGGAGTCTCAATAAAAAGATCTTTTGCCAACATTGATGAAAAGAGAGTCAATTCACATTTACCATCCGTCTGCTTCATTTGATAGGATACTGCTGCCGGAGGAAGTTGCAAATCTTTCGTCTTTCTGAAAAAATGGACGCTTTCAGCCACCTGATGTCCCGATTTATCTTTGAGTATCAATTTCAAGAAGCTGCGTCGGCAGTCTTCGGGAGTCAGCCAGCCATCCAGTTTTGCACGATAAACACATTTTGAAGTATTTGCCGGAGCTTCCAACGAATGTACTTGTATCTTCTTACCCAGCGTTTTTCCATCAAAATCCACGACTTTCATTTCCAATGTCATTTGCTCCATTGTATCAAGCCGGTCTGAAATTAGAAAAACACTCAAACTGTCATTCTGCTGTATAGGATTGATCAAGATCGGTGCAAAAGCACGCTTTGCCTGATAATGTAATGCCTTCCAATTACCATAATAATCAATACTTGACCAGGATACCACCGGCCAACTGTCGTTCAACTGCCAATACAATGTCCCCATACAATAAGGACGATTGCGTCTGTGAGCTTCCAGTCCATGCCGCATCCCCTGTCCTTGCAAGACTAATCCGACATACACAAAATCCTCGAAACTTTCGGGAATGATATAATCACGTTCCATATAAGTACGGATCAACGAATTGCCAATACTACTCTTCTGATGCGCATTCATCACTTCAGACTCAATCTGATAATCTTCAGGAGCAGCAAAAGCAGCAATGGTTTTCATTTCCGGAAATGACTGGAAACCAAATTCACTCATAAAACGCGGCAAATCGGTATCTAAAGACTCAAATGGCTTCTTTCCGTACCAGACTCCCCAATTATGACTGTCTCCTATCCCCCATGATTCCGGACGCCCCCAGTTAGCGAGATAGGGCGAACTGTGCACATAAAAACGATCCGAATCAAATTCTTTAACCATTGAAGGCAACAGCTCACGGAACAGTTTATCATAACCATGCATTAATCCTTGATAAACCTCCGGAGTAAATTTCTTCTCAAAGCCCCAATATTTCAGAGCTTCCAGTATTTCATTATTACCACACCACATCGCCAAAGAGGCATGATTCCGAAGACGACGAATATTGTAAACAGCCTCCGCCTCTACCCGTTTCAGGAAAGTAGGATCGGATGGATAAGGGGTACACGCAAACATAAAATCCTGCCAGACAAGTATCCCGTTCTCATCGGCAAGGTCATAGAAAAGATTATTCTCATATGTCCCGCCACCCCATATACGAACCATATTCATATTGGCTTCCTTCATGTCACGGAACAAAGTCTGATAGCGTTCCGTAGTAACATTAGGCAACAGTGCATCCTGAGGAATATAATTAGCTCCTTTGGCAAACATCGGTATGCCATTGACTTCAAAATAAAAAGATTCTCCGTCCTTATCTTTTTCATTTACCACACGAATCGTTCGTAAACCAATCCGATGAGATTGTTCCGCAACAATCCGATTTCCACAAACTATCTGAGCCGAGAAATCATACAGAGTCGGAGTTCCCCAACCATTAGGCATCCATCGTACAGGATTCGTCACTTCAGTAGGAAGAGTGATATGATTTATCCCGGGTTGCAGTGTCACCTGCTGTTTTACTTCTGTAATGGTAGTTCCATTCAACGATACATTGACCCTTACTTCAGCCGGAGTTTTCTGAGGAACAATCTGATTAACAATCAGTTCATTAGACAGACGAGCGTTTTCATCTGTCAGCGATAATTGTCTGACATGGTAGTCGGATATGGTAGCTATGTCGTAAAAACGAAGAGTAACCGGGCGCCAAACACCACTTGTCACCATTCGGATGCCCCAGTCCCAACCGTAACTATACGGAGCCTTACGGCTGAACACACTAAGATGTTTCTCGTGATGATCGTTATCCGCTGGATAATTAAAGCCATTGGAAGCATATTGCGGCAACGTTTGCCGGATAGGTGAATGGAAATAAATATATAAGTGATTCTCGCCCTTCCGCAACACTGATTTTACAGGAAGTGTATACCCCACAAACATATTATCAGCCTTCAGCAATAATGAGCCGTTGAGATATACGTCTGCATAGGTATCAAGACCTTCAAAAATAAGTTGGATTCCGTCACGATTCAATTGCTCTTCGGAGACTATAAAGGAGGTTCTATATTCCCAGTCCTCATTCTCCACCCATTGAATTTTCTTTTCATTCATCCCATAAAAAGGATTCGGCAGTAATTCATGACTGATCAGGTCCTGATGAACCGTACCAGGAACTGTGGCTGGCATCCACTTTTCAGTCCCTGATTGAGAAAATTCCCAACCGGTATCCAGTAGCATGACTTCCGAAGTGTCATTACCTTGAGCATAAACCATACTACAGCAACATAGCAATCCACATGCTATCGGGGCTATCTTTCCTGTCAAATTTAAGATCATAGTGGGGGCATTAGATATTAACGGAGTAAAGATATTGCTTTTTTGTTAAATATTTCCTATTGAAGCCACAAAATATCTCATTTCATCGAAAATTCGGCACGAAATGTCGAAGCAGGCAGTCCTTCCCGATTGATCAGATTAGCCCGCGTAAAAGGTTGCCAGCCATATCGTACATAGCGGGGATTTTGCACTTCTTTACTATATACCTTCACCTGTTCTCCTACAACCTCAGCCGTTGCCGGATAATAGATACCATCATATTCCGCTACTTCAAAGCATTGTAAGGGCTTTCCGTCCGAGCTCCGCATCCCTTTTCCATAATCAAAAGACAAAAAGACTTTCCCACCGCGAACGTTTGCACCACGAAATAAAGGACCAGAAGGAATGACATTTTTCTGATACGTTTTATTCAAAGCCCATCGCGCCAAACGCTCTCCCACGGGTTTCTTACAGGTAGGATGCACATCCAGAGAATCACCATGATCGCTGGATACAGCCATTCCGATATGAGAAATTTCATTCAACATTCTACGCTGACTATCACGGAACCAAGGCCAAGAAGGGCGATTCAAACTGGATAATTGTACATAATAAAAAGGCAGGCAGGCATCATTCCAATTCTTTCGCCAACTATTCACGAGCAGTTTAAATAATTTTTCATGGGCTTCCCAATTATGCGCATTCGATTCTCCCTGATACCAGATTACTCCTCGTATCGGATACTGTTCCAAAGGCCGAATCCCCGACTCATATAAATAACAAGGCTCATACGGATGCCTCTGCTGGCTATTTGCTGACTTTTTTATATTCAAAGCAGCCCGTCCGCGCACCCATTCCTGAATAAAATCATTTTTAGTCCAGTCTTTTAAAATGGCGGGAAACTGATATTCCAAACTAGCTCTATCTACCCAGGCTTCTGTAGGTGATCCTCCAATGGCATTGCAAATCAATCCAACCGGAACATTCAGACTATCTCTTAGCATCTTACCAAAATAGTATGCAATTGCCGAGAAATCAGAAGCTGTCGCCGGAGTACAATTTTTCCATTCCGTATCCTTATAATATTGGAGATGATTCAACGAGTCAAGTACGGACGCCTCCCATTCGACGGCATTTGTGCGCCAACGTGCTTTCATATCATACAAACGAAGTTGCTGATCTGCGGCACGTGGAATATCGTCTCGGGCAGTCGAAGCCTGTTTCAGCATAAACTCCATATTTGACTGACCGGAACAAAGCCAGACTTCACCCGCTAACACATTTTGATATTGAAGGTCTGTCTCATCCGTTGAGATCTTTAAGGTATAAGGACCACCCGCCTTTAAAGGAGGCAACGTTACCGACCATTTTCCATTCAGACCTGCTTTTGTTTTCATTTGCCGGTCGGCTATGCTTACAGTTACCCGGTCCCCGGCATTGGCAATTCCTTGAACCGTCAGCGGAACATCCCGTTGCAATACCATATTATCTGTATAAAGCAACGACATTTTCAGTCCGCCATAATCTCCGGTAATGGCGGAATATACGGTCTGAGCCATAATAAACGCTCCTTCGGAATCAGGGTGTACGGCGTCCGTCAATATGAAAGGGTATGGATACAACGGCTCATGAAAGTCGATCAACTGTACTCCGGTATAGCGTGCCACATTCTCAATAGCCAATTGTATTTCTCCATGCCAGTCACGTGTCCCTGACAGGAAACGAGGATGCCGATCGGCAATAGGTGTAAGTCTGGCAATCATAATCCGGACTTTAGAATTAGCCGCCCGAAAAGAATCGATCAATTCAATGTAATCTTTCACAAAGGAATCACGATAATCGGGCCAATCACGGGGATCTGTATCATTGATGCCTAAATGAATAACCACAATATCTCCGCCAAAGTCGATCGCTCTGCGATACTCATCTTGCTGCATGTAAGGCCGGTGCCCTTTATTCAACAAGGTAGCACCCGATTTGCCGAAGTTTTCGACTTGATAAGACTCTCCCAACATCTTCTGTAATTGCGCCGGATACGATTGTGTAGTCCGGTCGGGCAATCCATAACCATAGGTGATACTATTCCCGATGCAGGCAACTTTAATACGATTTTCCTGTGCACTCGCTGCTGTAACAAACAAGATGGCAACAACAATCAATAATACATTTTTCATCATATAAGAGTCAATTACATTTTCTTTTCCGGAGAATAGATCAGCCCTTCTACGGCCTTATCGCCGTCAGGAGTAACAAATACTGCGGTAAACATCCATTTAACCAATCGTACTTCATTCGTTGAGAATTTGCCGACAGGCAGTTTCAGCAATACCTTATTCCAGCCTTTATGCAAATGAACCCGTAGTGGCAGACGTGCCACACAATTTTCATTACCTAAGGCTGTTTCCAAACTTTTCACGCGATGAGTAGCAGACCATACCGGAGGCAGTATTTCCTGATCATTAATCCAAATACGGCTTTCTTTATAATCCCACTTTCCCGGTAATGGCGGCAGGTCATTCTCAGAACGTCCATAATTTTGAAATTCAGCCCATAAGCCGACTTCCTGTGCTTTAGAAGAATAGACATACGTGTAGGCATAAGCAGTATGATTCTCCTGCGGGTCTTTATAAAAAGCCGGCACAATTTTCCCCCATACGTGCCGGAGATAGATACCGGCTCCTATGGCAGGACGCACTCCATATTGCTTCCCTTCATAGGTATATGAATCTTTCAGCTCTTCTTCCGGTGGAAAAACTTTAGTCAGATCCCCCTCATTCGGAAAAGCATCTGTAATGTTCCATTTTACATGAGTCTGTTTGACATAGGCAAATGGATACCCTTTAAACAGATGCTCTTTATACCATAACATACGACTTTCGAAGTCCTCAAAATTACGAAAAACCTCAGAGTTTTCATCTACAGGAAGAATTGTTCCTTGCTTATCAAAATATTCAGTTCCTCCTCCCCGCCATGAACGCTCTGCGATAGCCAGCATATTCGGGTAAAAGTTATTTTCCAGAACCATATTCCACTCTTTGTCGATTAAACGATCATTCCAGATACCCATAATGACTCCGGCAAGATCATCACTTCCCATATCCGCATTATAAATCCGACTATTATATAGAGCAATTATATCGCCGAACGTATCAAAATGATTCAAATAATGGAAACGGGAGTCAATAGCGGGAATACCTTGTTGGGCTTTGCCACGATAGCTCCAAAGTTGCATCATGTCGATCTCACCCGTCTTATACTTCCATCCGGGATTCCAGGAAATCACTTTTTTCCCTTTGTCACGGATATAAGCCACCATTTCGGGCACAAACTGCGGATTAGTAAAATGCACTTCGTCTGTTCCAATATGGAGATATGGAACATCAAACGTTTCACAAATCTCATCCAGCAGGAGTTTCAGGATCTTCATTCCTTCCGGACTTTGCATATCATGACGGAAAGTACGGATAAATGCCGCACTATGTCCGGGCATATCAATCTCCGGAATCAACAGTACCTGATGAGCTTTACAGAACTCGGTCAACTCTCTCGCTTCCTCCAGCGTGTAATATTTACCCGCCATACGAGTCATATTCGCACTATCATTCAACATCGGAAAGATTTTACTTTCCAGACGCCATGCCTGATTTTCCGTCAAGTGCCAATGAAAAGTATTGATTTTAAATCGGGATAATATAGCTATCTCACGTTTCAACTCCTCCAAAGACAAGTAGCTACGCCCTACATCCTGCATGAAACCCCGAATCCGGAAAGCCGGCCAATCAGTGATAGTACCACATTTCAGTCGGATTTTCTTTCCCTTTTCTTCTTTTAGTTGATATAGCGTCTGCATCGCCCAATATACTCCACGCTCTGCTACAGCCTCCACAGTAATTGCCTTTGGAGTAATAATCAGACGATAAGCCTCTTCCTGATTGACAGGTACATTGTCAATCGCGTCAACCAACTTTATATTGATAGAGGATGCCGACTGATCAGTCAGAGTGCCTCCCATCTCCGTCACAAAACGCTTCCATTCCTGCGAAAGCACAGGAGTGGAAAGCTGCATTTTACCCACGACAAAATATCCTTTTGCAAGCACACATTGCTGAGGTTGGGGAAGCAGATGCAAATGACCTGCTCCCAATATATATAAGGTATGGAATAAAAATGCAATCCCCAAAAAGATTCGAAGACTTTTCATCGAATCAAATCTTTCAGTTTTACTGCTTGAAATGTCATGTGGGCTGCACTACTCTCATACAAGATGCCAATCGTTTCCCGATCAATCATTGTCAGACAGCTATATCCCCAGCCTTCTCCTTCATCCAGCATTAACTGATGTTCGGGAAGCCAGGTCAGTCCGCCGTCCAGGCTGGCTTTAATAGTTATATGATTGCGTCCTCTGGTCGTATTCGGATTCGAGAACAAAAGGATATCTTTATCAAGTATATTATCTTTAGCTTCCACATGAATCAAACTAGCCATACATACAGGTTCCTGCAAGGCCTTCCGAGAGGAAGGATGTTCTGTCCATGTCTTGCCCAGATCTTTTGTAATTGCCACAGCACGGCTTCCTCCACGGTTATCCCGCATATTCAGCATCAGCACTCCGGGCTCTGTTTCTACTACTTGCGCTTCGGTTGTATTGGTACGTGCCATGTTATGCATCTTCCATGTTTTTCCGCGGTCTTTACTATACATGATGCCGGCATTAGGCACACGGGTAGAGTCGATAAACTGGGTAGGAAATACTAAAGTTCCATCACTCATTGTTATTCCCCGTCCCGGTCCCTGAAGCAAGAAATACCAGGAAGGGTCTTTTACTTGTTCGGTTATATTAATCGGTTTCGACCAGGTTTTACCGTCATCCGTACTTTTTGCCATCACCAGTTGTGCCGTTTGATATAGATCCATTCCGGGATGAGAACTCCACCAGGCACGTTGATTACCCATTCCGTGTGTCCATGCGGCAACAACCCATATTGTATTCGTTTGGGTATCTACCAGAATAGAAGGGTCCCCTACCCCATTCTGTGCAGCAGGCAAACCATCATATTCGCCGAACGAAAGAGGAAGGCGCATCTTTTCCCATGTTTTGCCACCATCCGTGCTCCGGCTCAAACCGACATCTACATATTCCTGCAGATCGACACTGCTATTATAACGAACATCATATACGCCAAGCAGCGTTCCTTTATTTGAAGTTACCAATCCGGGAATACGGAAAGAAGCCGAACCGTCATCACCGGCATGGCGGACACCCACTGCCATTCGATGAATAATGTCTTTCGGCGACCGTTCTTCACAAATGGCTTCTTTACCATCGATCTTCACTGATTGAAGTTCGGAACTTATTTTCGTGAATAGAGAAGTCTCCGGCTTCATCTGCAAGCTGATCCAAAAGAAATTAATCCCCGGGAACAACTTATAATGACTCTTCAAAACAACTTTTGCAGAAGGCCGCAAGACTTCCGCACATTTTATCGAATAAGACGGTATTGCTGCCAATGTATTCCCCGGACGGTGACTGGATATATAGTCAACAGGTGCAAATCTGTTCTTTCCTCTATCTTGTAAAGCTTCCGTA
Organism: Bacteroides sp. RCH18; assembly: GCF_058231005.1. NCBI lineage: Bacteria > Pseudomonadati > Bacteroidota > Bacteroidia > Bacteroidales > Bacteroidaceae > Bacteroides > Bacteroides sp. RCH18. The sequence continues at coordinate 12,323 of NZ_JBIPTC010000001.1, forward strand.
CCGCCATAATAGAGTTTGACAGCCTGTACATCCGACAGATTGACACTCTTTCCAAAATCCAAAACGATCTCATCCATCATCCGGCTTTCTTTTGCATCTAAACGAAAGTAGAACAATACGTTATCCTGCCGCTCAATTAAAATAGGAATTTGCGTCTGATGTACAAAAACGGTGTCTGAAGCTTTCACGAAGATAGAGCACCCTAACAAGAGAACAAGGGTAAGTAAATAATGATTTCTTTTCATAAATGGGGGTATTAGTTAGTTTAACGAAGGCAAAGATAAGATTTTCTCAGCATATATTTAACAGTCAAAGCGACAAACTTGCGTTTTTTACCAAGTTCTCGTAGGACTAGTCAACACTCTGACCACCGTTCTTGCTCTTGTGATCATCGACAGGGTCGGCCGCAAGAAACTGGTCTATTACGGAGTTTCGGGGATGGTTGTCTCCCTCCTGCTGATCGGCATTTACTTCCTCTTCGGTGATTCCTGGGGAGTATCCAGCCTCTTCCTGCTTGTTTTCTTCCTGTTCTATGTATTCTGCTGTGCCGTCTCCATCTGTGCCGTGGTGTTCGTGCTCCTTTCGGAGATGTACCCCACCAAGGTGCGCGGACTGGCGATGTCCATTGCAGGATTCGCCCTGTGGATAGGAACGTACCTGATCGGACAGCTAACCCCCTGGATGCTCCAGAATCTCACCCCCGCCGGAACATTCTTCCTGTTCGCAGTCATGTGCGTGCCGTATATGCTCATCGTATGGAAACTCGTGCCGGAGACCACAGGAAAGTCACTGGAAGAGATTGAAAGATACTGGACCCGGTCGGAACAGTAGAAGAAAGAAAGAGACCTTAATAACAGTAAACTAACAACAACTGAGAAGTATAGAGAAGCCGCAGGCGGTTTTCTGCATGGCCATTCAAGAAACGTTTCCCGCCTTCGGTGTACCCTATACCTATCTATAATAAAAACAATATTATGGATTTTAAGAAACTAGCGAATCAGTACCGGGATGAATTGTTGGACAATGTCCTTCCATTCTGGCTCGAGCACTCCCAGGACGGTGAATACGGCGGTTATTTCAGCTGCCTGGACCGTGAAGGGAAGGTTTTCGATACGGATAAGTTCATCTGGTTGCAGGGACGTGAGGTATGGATGTTCTCCATGCTTTACAACAAAGTGGAAAAACGACAGGAATGGCTGGATTGTGCCGTTCAGGGTGGTGAATTCTTAAAAAAATACGGACATGACGGGAATTATAACTGGTACTTTTCACTCGACCGTTCGGGTAGACCACTGGTAGAACCATACAATATTTTCTCATATACTTTCGCCACGATGGCCTTCGGACAGCTGAGTCTAGCAACTGGTAATCAGGAATATGCGGACATAGCAAAGAAGACTTTCAAGATCATCCTTTCCAAGGTTGATAATCCGAAAGGCAAGTGGAACAAGCTTCATCCGGGTACTCGTAATCTGAAGAACTTCGCCCTCCCGATGATTCTCTGTAATCTGGCTTTGGAGATCGAACATCTCCTGGATCCCGGTTATCTGGAACAGACGATGGAAACCTGTATCCATGAAGTGATGGATGTCTTTTATCGTCCGGAGCTGGGGGGCATCATTGTTGAGAATGTCGATATGGACGGTAATCTGGTGGATTGCTTCGAAGGTCGTCAGGTGACTCCCGGTCATGCTATCGAAGCGATGTGGTTTATCATGGATCTGGGCAAAAGGCTGAACCGACCGGAGCTCATACAACAAGCAATGTTAACCACCTTAACAATGCTTGATTACGGTTGGGACAAGCAATGTGGCGGCATCTATTACTTTATGGACCGTAACGGTTGTCCTCCCCAGCAATTGGAGTGGGATCAGAAACTTTGGTGGGTACACATTGAATCCTTGATTTCATTATTGAAAGGTTATCAGCTGACCGGAGATAAAAGATGTCTGGAATGGTTTGAGAAGGTACATGACTACACATGGACACACTTCAAAGATCCGGAATATCCGGAATGGTTCGGTTATCTGAATCGGCAGGGAGAAGTATTGCTGCCACTCAAAGGTGGGAAATGGAAAGGATGTTTCCATGTACCAAGAGGATTGTACCAATGCTGGAAAGTACTGGAAAATTTATAAACCCTTATTTAAATAGAACGATATGGACGGACGACGTAATTTTCTAAAAACCGCATTTGCCACATGTTCATTGCTAGCAGGCAGCAAACTTCTGACGGCATGCACTCCCATCAAAAGGGCAGCATCTGAAGAAGAAGAAACATTTGAGACATTTGCCACTCCCAATGCCTTGAAAGGGATGCCTATCAAAGCTACTTTTCTGGACGAAATCAGTTGGGATATTCCGCACCAGAATTGGGGTACAAAAGAATGGGATAAGGATTTTAAAGCTATGAAAAAGATGGGAATCAATACCGTAGTGTTGATTCGTGCCGGTCTTGGTAAATGGATTGCTTCTCCTTTTCAATGCCTGTTGGGAAAAGAAGATGTGTATTATCCGCCTGTAGACTTGGTCGAGATGTTTCTGACACTGGCCGATAAATACGACATGGCTTTCTATTTTGGTATGTACGATTCCGGGAAGTACTGGCAGGAAGGATTATTTCAGAAAGAAATAGATTTGAACATGGCTCTGATTGATGAAGTATGGAAGAAATATGGTCATTATAAATCTTTTCAGGGATGGTATTTATCTCAGGAAATCAGCCGCCGGACGAAAAACATGTCTAAGATTTATGCGGAAGTCGGAAAGCACGCCAAGAGTGTCTCTGGCAATCTGACGACTTTAGTTTCTCCATACATACATGGAGTAAAGACAGACCAGGTAATGGCGGGTGACAAAGCCTTGTCAGTGAAAGAACACGAAGAAGAATGGGACGAAATATTGGATAATGTAAAGGGAGCAGTCGATATCATGGCATTTCAGGATGGTCAGGTAGACTATCATGAATTATATGATTATCTGGTTATTAACAAAAAACTGGCTGATAAATACAATATGAAATGCTGGACCAATATCGAATCTTTTGACCGGGACATGCCTATTCGTTTCCTACCCATTAAATGGGAAAAGCTATTGTTGAAACTGGACGCTGCGCGAAGAGCGGGAATGGAAAATGCAATCACGTTTGAGTTTTCTCATTTCATGAGCCCTAATTCGGCTTATCTGCAAGCCGGACACTTATACGAACGATATTGTGAACACTTTATTCTATAAACCTATCTAATATTGTAATGCAATGAAAAAAAGAATCAAATGGAATCCGAGGTTTATTACCTCATTATTTATTGCGTTCATGTGCACACTCAACTGCATGGCACAAAACGTAATAAAGGGATCAGTCAATGATGGTAGTGGCGAACCATTACCTGGAGTATCTGTAGCTGTAAAAGGTACAACCAGCGGTACTATCACAGACTTGGATGGAAAGTTCAGTATCAATGCCCGAAATAATGATGTATTGATATTCTCTTACGTTGGTATGAATACACAGGACATCAAGGTAAACAACCAGCGTTTCATTTCAGTAACTATGAAAGACGACGTTGCTTCACTGGATGAAGTAGTTGTTGTGGGATACGGTACTCAAAAACGTGGAAGCATCACTGCAGCAATTTCTACCGTATCGGACAAAGAATTGCTGAAAGCTCCGACGATGAGTATCAGTAACGTAGTTGGCGCACGTATTGCCGGAGTGGCAGCCGTTCAGTCCAGTGGTCAGCCGGGGTCTGACAATGCAACATTGACCATGCGCGGACAAACGGGTATAGTATACGTAATCGATGGAATCCGCCGTACATCAGCCGACTTCAACGGACTGGACCCTAACGAAATAGAATCGGTATCTATTCTGAAAGACGCTTCGGCTGTAGCCGTTTACGGTTTGGATGCCAATGGTGTTTTCATCGTTACCACGAAACAGGGTAAGGCAGAAAAAATGTCTATTACTTATACAGGTTCTGTCGGTTTCAGCCAAAATGCGGAACAACAGGAATGGCTGGATGGACCCGGTTATGCTTATTGGTATAATAAAGCACGCGAACTGCAAGGAGACTCTCAGGTATTTACAGCAGAGATGGTGCAGAAGATGAAAGACGGAGTTGATGGTTGGGGAAACACAAACTGGTATGATAAAGTATATGGCACCGGCACCCGTACGCACCATAACATTTCAGCAACCGGAGGTAGTGACAGAGTGCGTTTCTTTGCATCTATCGGTTATCTGAATGAAGATGGTAACATAGATAACTATGGTTACAACCGTTTGAATCTTCGTTCCAATATTGATGCAAAGTTAACCAAGAGCCTCACTTTCACCTTAGGAGTATCCGGTCGTATTGAAAAAAGAGATTCGCCGCGCTATTCTGCCGATCCGAATGCCTGGCATAATGTTCCGCAACAAATCATTCGTGCCCTGCCTTATGTGCCTGACACTTATGAATATGAAGGAAAAACATATAATGTATCCACTCCGACGGCTTCCTCTCCGGTGGCTCCGGTGGCATCTATCAATGAATCTGGATACAGCAAATCCAACTATTCCTATATTCAGTCTAATTTCAGTCTGAAATATGACGCACCTTGGCTGAAAGGATTAAGTTTTAAATTTCAAGGGGCTTATGACCTGACATATAATTTCAGCAAGATTCTCAGCAATCCTTATGAAGTAATGATCATGAATCTTCCGACTATTGAAAGCACCTCATTAACTTATTATAAAGGCACTGATGCATCAGGCAATTCAATCAGTCTGAGTGAATCTGCTTCCCGGGGATATACATTTACCACACAGTCAAGTGTGACGTATGACAATAAGTTCGGGAAACATACTGTAGGAGCTATGTTCCTGGCAGAAACCCGTGAAAACAAAAGTAATGCATTAAGTGCCACCGGTTATGGGCTGGACTTTATCCAATTGGATGAACTCAATCAGATCACGAATAAGACAGGAAACGGAGCAGAAAAATTCCCATCTATCGGAGGATATAGCGGACATACCAGAGTAGCAGGTTTTGTAGGTCGTGTGAACTATAATTATGATGATAAGTATTATTTGGAGGCTTCTCTTCGTCACGATGGTAGTTATCTGTTTGGAGGTATGAATAAACGTTGGGTAACATTACCCGGTGTTTCTGCAGGTTGGAGACTCAATAATGAAAGTTGGTTCAATGCTCCCTGGATCAATAATCTGAAACTGAGAGCCGGTATTGGTAAAACAGCCACCAGCGGCGTAAGTGCCTTCCAATGGAGAAATACAATGGGAATCAGCAAAAATGCAGTTGTCATTGGCGGCAGCAGTCAGACCATGATGTATGCTTCTGTATTAGGTAATCCCAACTTGTCGTGGGCACAGTGCCTGAACTATAATGTCGGCGTCGATGCAACGATGTGGAATGGTTTGTTAGGAGTCGAATTTGACGTATTCTATAAATATGAATATGATAAACTGGCCACTGTGACCGGAGCATACGCGCCTTCAAGAGGTGGATATTATTTCAGTTCTGCCAATGTGAACAAGACTGATTATAAAGGTTTCGACGTTACTTTGACTCATTACAACCATATCAACAAATTTAATTATGGTGCCAAGTTGATCTGGTCATATGCATACGGTCGTTGGCTGAAGTATGTAGGCGACTCAGACAATGCTCCTGAATATCAGCGTTTGACAGGAAAGCAAATCGGTTCTAAATATGGTTTTATCGCAAATGGTCTGTTTCAGAGCGAGGAAGAGATAGCAAATTCAGCAACAGTTAAAGGCTATAAGGCATTGCCGGGATACATTAAGTATGTAGACAGAAATGGTGATGGTATTATTACAGCGGCACAAGACCAAGGTTATGTAGGCAAAAGTGCTACTCCGAAGCATACCGGTTCTTTGAATTTATTCGGTAATTGGAAAGGATTTGACTTTGACTTATTATTCTCTTGGGGATTGGGCAATGTCGTTGCACTGACAGGTCAATATACAGCTAGCGGTTCTGAAGGTACACAGGATAATACCTCATTTACGAAGCCTTTCTATCATGGTGGAAACTCACCGACTTTCCTGGTAGAGAACTCATGGACACCAGATCACACTAACGCGGAATTTCCACGTCTGGAAATCACAGGTCCGAGTAACAACAATGGGTACTCTTCAACTTTCTGGTACAGGAACGGTAACTATATGCGTTTGAAGACTGCACAGATAGGTTACAACTTCCCGAAAAAGTGGTTAAATCCGGCAGGTATAGAAGGATTGAGACTTTATGTCGAAGGATACAACCTACTGACATTCAGCGGACTTACCAAATACAACATCGATCCGGAATCACCGGCTGTGAACAATGGTTACTATCCGCAACAGAGAACATATACGCTAGGTGTAAAACTAACATTCTAAAAAACGGAAGCATATGAAAAAAATATTATTAAATATATCATTAGCACTGACACTAGGCTTTAGTATAAGTTCGTGCAATGACTGGCTGGACGGTGTGGAGCAAACCTCGACCGTTAGTGATGAAATTGTTTGGCAAGATGAAGCATATGTGGATAAATACGTCAATGCATTCTACACATATCTAAACAAATACGGACAATTTGGTGAATCTCAGTTCTCGGGAAGTTTAACGGAAAGTTTGACCGAGACATTCAAATACGGTTCAGTATCTTTAGGAGACAGAGCCGGACATCCGAACAACTACGTAACTAATCCGGATGTTATCAGTCCGGACGGATGCCGTTACAACATTTGGGATAAGGATTTGGCCTATGGTAATATCCGTCAGATGAATCAGTTTTTGGTTATGCAGAAGAAGTACTCTACATTCCCGGATGATAAGAATCTGAAATGGGAAGCTCAGGTACGCTTTTTCCGTGCTTATGTTTATTTTCAGTTAGCCAAACGGCATGGCGGAGTCATTCTGTATGACGATCTCCCTACCTCTAACGACAAAGCACGCAGCACGGCAGCGGAAACATGGCAATTCATTGCAGATGACCTGGATTTTGCGGCAACCAATCTTCCTAAAGAATGGGATGCAGCCAACAAAGGACGAGTGACAAAAGGTGCGGCTTACGCATTGAAATCACGTGCTATGCTATATGCTGAGCGTTGGCAGGATGCTTATGACGCAGCTGATGAAGTAGAAAAGTTACAGCTGTATGATTTGGTGGACAACTATGCAGATGCTTGGAAAGGCAACAATAAAGAAGCTATTCTGGAATTTGACTACAATAAAGACAGTGGTCCGAATCATACCTTCGACCAGTATTACGTCCCTCAATGTGACGGCTACGACTTTGGTGCGCTAGGTACTCCGACACAGGAAATGGTAGAATCTTATGAAGATAAAAACGGAAATAAAGTAGACTGGTCCGAATGGCACGGCACTACCACCAAAGAACCTCCTTATGATCAGTTGGAACCTCGTTTTGCGGCTACCATTATTTATCGTGGCTGTACGTGGAAAGGCAGAGTGATGGATTGTAGTGTAGGCGGAACAAATGGTGCTTTCATGGCTTATCGTGAACAGTCATACTCCTATGGTAAAACAACAACCGGTTACTTCCTGCGTAAACTGCTGGATGAGAAACTGATTGACGTCAAAGGAACCAAAAGTTCTCAGGCATGGGTAGAAATCCGATTTGCTGAAGTTCTGTTGAATAAGGCCGAAGCAGCATACAGACTTAACAAAACCACTGAAGCACAGTCCTTAATGAATCGCGTCCGCGGACGTCAGGGAGTAAATCTGCCGGGCAAATCTTCCAGTGGTGAAACATGGTTCAATGATTATCGCAACGAACGTAAGATTGAGCTTGCATACGAAGGACATCTGTTCTGGGATATGCGACGTTGGAGACTGGCACACATTGAATATAACAACTATCGCTGCCACGGTCTTAAGATTACGAATGGTACGTACGAATACATTGATTGCGACGGACAAGATCGTAAGTTCCCACAGAAGTTATACGTTTTACCGGTGCCGACTTCTGAAATAAAGAATAATGCGTTAATTGAGCAATATGATGAATGGAAATAACTAAAAGCTTAATACAATGAAAAATAAAATATTATCAATTATTTCAGTCATTGCGTTTCTGATGGGTATAAGCGCATGCCATAGCCCGGAAGAATTCAATCCGACTGTTGAAAGGAACATAATCAATAATTTGACAGCATCCTTCCCGGATGATGACAGTGATGACAATAGTTTCACCAGTGAGATAGATTATACAAATCATGTGATTACCGTTGTATTTCCATATAACTATCCCAAACTTTCGGACAATGTCCTGCAACTGTCTGATCTGAAAAAGATGCGTGTGATTGCTGATCTGGACAATAATGTATATGTATATCCTACATTATTATTTATGGATATGACGAAGGATAACTTTATAACAGTGAAAGACCAAACCGGCACAAATACCGAATATAAAGTTGTGGCAGAAATTCGTAAAAGTAATGAGTGCGCAATCACGAAGTTCAATCTTACAAGTCTGGGATTATCAGGTATTATCAACGAAAGTTCCAAAACTGTTTCTCTGATTAGCCTGGAAAGTATAGGTGAAGTATTAGCAGATGTATCGATCTCTCACGGAGCAACGATCTCGCCTGATCCAAGAACAGTCGCATTGAATTACGACCAAGACCAGAAAATTACTGTGACTGCACAAAACGGCACAACTAAGTCTACGTATACAGTCAAGAAAGAAATCCCAGAAAAGATTGCTGCCGGCTTACGCGCAAACAGTGCTAAACTTATTTGGGCTAAGAAACTTACAGACATAGGTATTTCAAGTTCTGATATGACAACCGGTATTGCTGTAACAAATGATTATGTAGTTATTAATGAACGTGCCAAAAATCCTATATACCTGAACGCCAAGAATGGCGAAAAAGCAGGGACAATGAATATTAGTTTTGCAGGTAGTCTGACAAACTTCTATACAACATCAGACAAGGACGGTAATATCCTGTTCACGAATCTGACTCCGAATGCCGGACCAGCCTTTACCGTATGGAAAGCCTCGGGAGTAGACCAAGCACTGGAAAAATACATAGAATTTACTACTTCACTGGCTATGGGTAGAAAACTGTCAGTATCTGGCAGTCTTAACAATAATGCTATTATAACCGCTCCTATCTATGCTACTTCAGGACAGTTTGCCCGTTGGCAGGTAGAAAATGGTGTACTTAAATCACAGACGCCGGATATTATTACAGCACAAGGAATAGGTGGCTGGGGAACAAATGCCGATGTCATTTACTCTGATCCGACAGATCCGACCAGTGATTATTTTACTACATTCTATGCCGAACCACGCAACCTATGCTGGATGGATGGAAAAACCAATTCAATCAAGAACAAGGGAGTGGCACTTGATGGAAACTACGTACCAAATGCAGTTGATCATGCTGTATTTAATAAGGTGGAATATGTAGCTTCAAATCTGGTAAATCCATGGAGTTGGGGAACTGCCGACAACATATACCTGTTCGATCTTTCATCAGGTTCATTAGGGACTCAGGCTATTGACTTCGGAAGTACCGGTCTGGGAATCAATGGAAACTATGGGTCTAAGATTCTTGGAAACACAAACGGTAATTATTGTGGTGATGTAGTATTGAAAGTTTCAGATGACGGTTATTATATGTACATCTACTTCATGTTCTGCAATGGATATGTAGGTTGTGTACAGTGCGACTGTATCGACATGTAAATACCATCTTTATGCAAGAAGCCTGTACCTCTTTCAGGTACAGGCTTCTTACTTCAACTATTAAGTCGTATAAAATGAATATTAAGAAAAATATAATAAAAGCATTTATGGGGGGAATAGCTGCCTGCTTGTGCATGGCATGTGGCGGCAACGACTCAAAAGATTATTGGGGAGACACCAGCGGAGGAGAAGACGAAGAACCGACAGAGAATCCTAATGCTTCCAAACCCCGTTATATCTGGATTGACGCGGCTGCCAACTTTCCCGATTTTGCCAACAGCAAAGAAAATATAGCTCGTGATCTGGCTTTAGCCAAAGATGCCGGTTTCACAGATATTGTAGTAGACGTACGTCCAACTACCGGAGATGTTCTATTTAAAACGAATCTTGTAGATCAAGTCAAATTTATGTATGCCTGGATCGGAAGTAACTATACCAAAGTAGAAAGAACGGCAACATGGGACTATCTGCAAGCCTTCGTTGACGAAGCACGCAAACAGGGGCTTCGTATTCATGCTGCCATCAATACTTTTGTCGGTGGAAATCAAATCGACGGGGGCACAGGACTATTGTATAGAGACCAGTCTAAGGCAGAGTGGGCAACACAGATGAACATGCAGGTAGGGATTACAAGCGTAATGAATACCAGTGAAAGTACCAAGTTTTTCAATCCTGCCCATCCGGAAGTACAAACGTTCCTTTGTGACTTGCTCAAGGATCTTGCAGGTTATGATCTGGACGGTATATTCTTAGACCGTGGACGTTTCCTCAATTTACAAGCTGATTTTTCTAACGAGTCCCGTAAGCAATTCGAGAATTACATGGGAGGTATAAAAATCCCCAACTACCCGAACGACATCCTGGCACCGGGTGCTTCCAGTCTTCCTGCCACCTATCCTAAATATCTGACTAAGTGGTTGGAATTCCGTGCAAAAGTGATTTATGACTTTATGCAGAAAGCACGCACTGCTGTAAAAGGAGTGAAACCCGGCATCAAATTCGGAGTTTATGTAGGCGGCTGGTATTCTACCTATTATGATGTAGGTGTCAACTGGGCAGCTTCCACTTATGATACCTCGCGCTATTACAACTGGGCGACAAGCAAATATAAAAATTACGGCTATGCCGCCTGTATGGATCAAATACTGATTGGTGCCTATGCTTCACCGCTAAAGGTACACGGCACGACGGAATGGACTATGGAAGGTTTCTGTTCATTGGCTAAAGATAAAATAAAAGGAGAATGCCCCATTGTAGCCGGAGGTCCGGATGTAGGAAATTGGGATACCAATAATCAGGCTACTCAAGAACAAGAAAATCAGGCAATCGTACAATCTGTAAAGGCCTGTATGAATGTTTGCGACGGATATTTTCTGTTCGACATGATTCATCTGAAGAAAGCCGATCAATGGCAATATGCCAAAGAAGGCATCAAACTCGCAATTGAATAAAAAAGAATAACCGACACATTAGAATATGATCGTATGAGAAAAATAACAATAGTACTTTTATCAAGTCTGTTAATCATTGCATTGGGAGCATGCAAAAGTTCTGCTACCCAAGTGGAAAATGCCAAGCCCGCTTTGATGTGGTTTGATGCGGAAGCAAACTTTGAACGCTTCAGCAATCCTGACTCCATTGATTATTATCTGACAAAAATAAAATCATTAGGTTTCACCCATGCTATCGTTGATGTACGTCCCATCACCGGAGAAGTACTGTTCGATACGGAGTTTGCTCCTAAAATGCGTGAATGGCATGGATATGAACGCAAAGACTTCGATTACTTGGGACATTTCATCAAAAAAGCCCATGAACTGGGTATAGAAGTACATGCTTCACTCAATGTCTTTGTCGCAGGACACAATTATTTCGACCGTGGATTAGTCTATTCCACGCATCCTGAATGGGCATCGACAGTATACACTCCGAAAGGAATCACTTCCATCACCAATGAAAAGAAGAAATATTCGGCAATGGTTAATCCTATCAATGAGGAGTTTCAGACACATATATTGAATGTTCTCAAGGATTTAGTGAAACGTTATCCCGATCTGGATGGATTGATGCTGGATCGTGTACGCTATGATGGTATAACGGCAGACTTTTCAGACCTCTCCCGCCAGAAGTTCGAGGCGTATATCGGACAGAAAGTAGAAAAGTTTCCGGAAGACATCTTCGAATGGAAAAAGGACGAGAATGATAAATACTATCCCGAACGCGGAAAACATTTCCTGAAATGGATTGAATGGCGCACCAAGAACATCTACGACTTCATGGCCCGTGCCCGGAATGAAGTAAAGAAAGTGAATCCGGATATTTCTTTCGGTACATACACCGGAGCATGGTATCCTTCTTATTATGAAGTAGGCGTAAACTTTGCAAGCAAGAAATACGATCCGAGCGAAGATTTTGACTGGGCTACTCCCGAATATAAGAATTACGGTTATGCCGAACTGATGGACTTATATACTACCGGTAATTATTATACCGATATCACCATAGAAGAATCTCTGAAAAACAAAAAGAGCGTATGGAACGAAACTGATTCACAGGCACAAAGCGGCACGTGGTATTCTGTTGAAGGTTCTTGTCAGAAATTACGTAATATCATGAAAGATAATAAATTTATGGGTGGTATTCTGGTGGATCAATTCTATGACAATCCCGCCAAATTATCCGCAACCATAGAAATGAACCTGAAAGCTTCCGACGGACTGATGGTATTCGATATTGTACATATCATCAACAAAGGCTTATGGAAAGAAGTTGAAAACGGAATGAGAGCCGGAGGAGCTCTGAAGTAAAATCGAAAGAATACACTATGAATATGAAAAGATTCTCAATTATCTCCCTTTTATTATGGATAGGCATTCTGGCATTTGCCTCGGGAAAGCCAAAAGTAATGTGGTTAGACTGTTCGGCTAATTTCCAACGTTTCAGCTACCCCGATTCAATTCGCTACTATGTAGACAAATGCCATGAAGCAGGTATCACGCATCTGGTATTGGACATAAAAGACAATACGGGTGAAGTATTATATCCCAGCAAATATGCCGCACAGAAGAAGAACTGGAAAAACTTCGACCGTCCGGATTTTGACTTTATCGGTACCTTTATCGAAGCTGCTCATGCCCGCAATATGATCATCTTTGCCGGAATGAATATATTTGCTGACGGACAGAATATCGTGAAACGTGGCGCCATCTTCGATAAACACAAAAAGTGGCAGGCTATCAATTATGTACCGCGCAAAGGACTGCTCCCTGTAACGGAAATAGAAGGAAAGCCTACCATGTTCCTGAATCCGGCACTGAAAGAGGTGCAGAAGTATGAGATTGATGTGATCAAAGAAGTTGTCCGGAATTATGCATTTGACGGCATCATGCTTGACCGTGCACGATATGATTGTATTGATTCGGACTTTTCTCCTGAGTCAAAGAAGATGTTTGAGAAATTCATCGGAAAGAAAGTTGAGAAGTTTCCGGAGGATATTTTTGAGTGGCGCCCTAATGCCGAAGGAGGCATAGACCGTGTGGGTGGCCCATACTATCATCAATGGCTGACGTGGAGAGCTTCTGTTATATATAACTTTATAAAAGATGTACGTACTTCCATCAAAAAGATAAAGCCGGAATGTATGTTGGCCGCTTATACCGGTGCATGGTATCCTACTTACTTTGAGGTAGGTGTCAACTGGGCAAGCCGTAATTATGATGTCAGCAAGGACTTCAGTTGGGCTACTCCTGACTATAAGAATTATGGCTTTGCAGAGTTGCTGGATTTCTATACGAATGGCAATTACTACTGGAATGTAACGCTGGACGATTATTATAAATCTTCCGGTAAATTTAAGAATGAAACAGACAGCGAGTTTTCTACCGGAGAATATTTATGTGTAGAAGGCGGTTGCAAATATTCCAAGTACTTGCTGAAAGATGCGGTGCCAGTATGCGGCGGTCTGTATGTAGAAGATTACAAACGGGACGTAAACCAATTCCAGAAAGCAGTCCGTATGAACTTGAAAGAATCGGACGGTGTGATGATTTTCGACATTGTACACATTATCCGCAACGGATGGTGGGACGAACTAAAAGAAGCACTGGACGAAACTAAGCTGGATGAAGCGCGAATGATCAAAGGAACCGTTACTTGCGATGGCAAAGGTATAGCCAATGTGGTAGTGACAGACGGACAGCGTTGTGTCACTACAGACAAGAACGGTATTTACCATCTGCCCAATCTCGGAAACACACGCTTTGTATATATCACGACTCCTGCCGGATACTTGACGGATTGTGAACAAACGATTCCCCGATTCTATCAGGAAATTGATCTGAACAAGACGAATGAGTATAATTTCCGTCTGAAGAAGAATTCTAAAGACGACAGTAAACACTTGTTTGTGCTGGAAGCGGATGTACAGGCCGGTCTGAAAGAGCACTGGGATCTGTATGCTCCCATTGTCGATGACTATAAACAGTTAATCGATCAATATTCGGATCGTGATGTATTCGGTCTGAATTGTGGAGACATCTTTTGGGACACACCAGCTACTTTCTTTCCACCTTATATCGATAAGGCAAAGAAACTGGATATCCCTATATATCGTGCAATCGGTAATCATGATATGGATTGTAATGGAGCTACTCATGAAACGTCGTACCGGACTTTCGAAGGATATTTCGGCCCTACTCACTACTCATTCAATAAAGGAAATGCCCACTATATTGTTATCAACAACAACTTTTATGTAGGACGTGAATACTTCTATATCGGCTATATAGATGAAACAACTTTCAAATGGTTGGAAGAAGATCTGTCTTATGTCCCTAAAGGTACATTAGTCTTTTTCATAACGCATATTCCTACGAGAATAACGGAACAGAAAAGACCTTTTAATTACGACTATGCCATGTTGGCAGGAGAAACGATCAATGCTGAAGCGGTTCATCAATTATTGGATGGCTATGAAACACACTTCCTGACGGGCCATCTTCATTCCAACTCGAACATTGTATTTAACGATCACCAAATGGAGCACAATACGGCTGCCGTATGTGGTATCTGGTGGCATGCGGATGTCTGCATCGACGGCACCCCACAAGGATACGGAGTCTACGAAGTAGACGGAAACCAAGTGAAATGGTACTATAAAAGTGCCGGCCATCCGAAAGACTACCAATTTCGAAGCTATGCTGCAGGAACATCTAAGGAATTCCCCAAAGATATTATTGCCAATGTCTGGAACTGGGATAAAAACTGGAAAGTAGAATGGCTGGAAAACGGAAAAGTGATGGGTACCATGACTCAATATACCGGAGTCGACCCGTATGCGCATCAAGTATGTACAGACAAAAAGAGAACCATGCAGAGCTGGATATCAGCAGCAAGTACAGGACATATGTTCCGTGCCACTCCCCGTAATCCGAAAGCTAAAATAGAGATCAGAGTAACAGACCGTTTCGGTAAAGTGTATCAGCAAAACGTTTCTAAATAAAGATTCATGAAGTATATCATATACCACCTATGGATTATCAGCCTGCTATTCCCATTGGGAATGCAGGCCAAAGTCAGGTTAACTTCCATCTGGGGTGATAACATGGTGTTGCAACAACAATCGGAAGTAACCTTCCACGGCAAAGCCTCTGCCAATAGTAAAATTACGATTGAAGCGTCATGGAATCACCGGAAGCTAACGACCCGAAGTGACCAGCATGGAAATTGGAATATTCAACTTCCTACTCCGGAAGCAGGCGGTCCCTATACTATTACATTCTCTGACGGCGAGGCACTTATATTAAAGAACATCTTACTGGGAGAAGTCTGGTTCTGTTCCGGCCAATCGAATATGGAAATGCCGGTCAGAGGTTTTCGGGGACAGCCGGTTTATGGTTCACAACCCTATATCGTGGCTGCCGACTCCAAACGGGAATTACGTTTGTTTACAGTCAAAAGAGATTGGAGTACGACTCCTAAGGAAGAAGGTATTACGGGATATTGGTCGGAACTTTCTCCGAAAGAAGTCGGAGACTTTAGTGCTGCCGCTTATTTTTTCGGAGACTTACTACAACGTTCATTGGATATTCCTGTCGGACTGATTCATTGCTCATGGAGTGCTTCCAAGATAGAGACTTGGATGGATAAAGAGACACTGTCCCAATTTCCGGAAGTTCAATTACCGGATATTGGACAAACCAAGTTCGACTGGCCTGCGGGCACACCTACTTTATTATGGAATGCAATGGTAAATCCATGGAGGGGATTTCCGGTCAAAGGAGTCATCTGGTATCAGGGAGAATCCAATTCTGCTGATCCCGCTCTTTATAAAAAACTCTTTCCCGCAATGGTCGCCCAGTGGAGAGAATTCTTTCATAGCCCTGCAATGCCTGTATACTATGTCCAGATCACTCCATGGCAGGCCGAAGGTAAAGATAGGCTTGATCGTGCATGGTTCCGTCAATGCCAGCTGGAATTAATGCAGGAAGTTCCTAATGTTGGTATGGTCACAACAACGGATGCAGGAAGTGAAAAATTCATTCATCCTCCCTACAAAATCAAAGTCGGTCAGCGCCTTGCTTACTGGGCTCTTGCCAAGACTTATGGCAAAAAAGGTTTTCTGTATGCAGGCCCTTTGTATAAAAGCCATCAATTGAAAGAGAATGTAGTAGAAATCACTTTTGAACATGGCAGTGATGGACTGATCCCTGAAAATCAAAAGTTGAGGGGATTTGAACTTGTAGACGAAAAGGGAAATATCGTACCGGCAGAAGCGGAAATAATCAATGGTTCTGCCCGTGTGAAAGTATGGAATGATTCGGTGCCTCATCCTGTAGAAGTGCGTTATTGTTTCCACAATTATATGGAAGGTGATCTTTTCAATAATGCGGAAATACCTGCTTCTCCATTTCGGGTCGTAATACATTAATTAAACGAAAATTATGAATAACAACAGTACACGAGCTTCTTCTTTGGATGCCCTGCGTGGGTATGCCATTCTGACAATGGTTCTCTCCGGCAGCGTTGCCTGGGGAGTGCTTCCCGGATGGATGTATCATGCCCAGGTAGGTCCCCGCTCCAACTTTGTGTTTGATGGTTCTATATATGGGATCACTTGGGTTGATCTGGTGTTTCCTTTTTTCCTGTTTGCAATGGGAGCTGCTTTCCCTTTTTCAATAGGTAACAAATACAGAAAGGGCAGCTCCCGCCGGAGAATTATATACGACAGCCTTTTAAGAGGTTTCCGGCTGACTTTCTTCGCTATTTTTATTCAGCATATATATCCGTGGGTAGTATCTTCTCCCCAGGATGTTCGCTCATGGCTCATTGCATTGGGAGGTTTTGCCTTGATGTTTCCCATGTTCATGAGGATTCCGTTCAAAATGCCGGAATACGTAAGGATGCTGATTAAAATACTGGCTTATGCAACGGGAGTATTCATGCTGCTGAATATCAACTATGCCGATGGACGGACATTCAGTCTGGGCTACAGTAATATTATCATTCTGGTATTGGCCAATATGGCCATTTTCGGCTCACTGATTTATACATTAACGATCAATAAGCCATGGATTCGTATAGCAATATTGCCTTTTATCATGGCAGTGTTCTTGGGAAATGAAAACGCAGAATCATGGAATCATAGCCTGATGGCATTCTCGCCCTTACCGTGGATGTATAAGTTCTCCTATCTGAAGTATCTGTTTATCGTAATTCCCGGCAGCATTGCCGGAGAATATCTGCATGAGTGGTTACACTGCAAAAACACGATGCCCGTAAACGACAATAAAGACGAACGCAAAAGAATGCCATGGATACTCTTATTGACCATCGGACTGATCGTATTCAATTTATACGGACTTTATATGCGTTATCTTTTTCTCAATTTAGTGGGTACAATCGCTATATTATGCGTTCTCTACATTCTCTTGCAGGTGGAAGGAAAAAACACCGGTTACTGGTATAAACTCTTCAGAGCAGGAACTTATCTGATATTATTAGGGCTGGCTTTTGAAGCTTACGAAGGGGGAATCCGGAAAGATCCTTCTACGTACAGTTATTACTTCCTTGCATCGGGACTTGCCTTTATGGCGATGATTGCATTTTCTATTATGTGCGACATTTATTCTTGGTCCCGATTGACCCGTCCATTGGAATATGCAGGGCAGAATCCGATGATTGCATACGTATCCACCCAGTTGGTAGTATTACCTCTATTGAATCTGGCAGGACTGGGAACCTATCTTTCCTATCTGGATCAAAATGCCTGGCTGGGCTTTTTACGGGGAGTCATCATAACTTCTCTGGCTTTATTAATAACCATATTATTTACTAAATTAAAATGTTTTTGGAGGACTTGAATCATGTTAATCAAACGTCTATATTTTATAGCAACAGCATTGCTTGCCTTCTCTATATGTTCATGTGGAGAAAGCTATCCTGATCATCCGTGGGAATGGGATCAGGAAACTGAAGAGGAAGAATCGAATCCTGATATAGTATCACAAGGATGGACGACAGCCGATAATTTCGGAAGTCTTCCGGACTATATTCACATCTATAAATCACCTGAAAATCTGGCGGGAAAGAAGGCGATTGCCTACATAGCTGTCGCAGATATGAGTAAAGCTAAATTTGAAGTTCTGGGCGACATCGCTTTCTCACAGGAAGCCAATGGATATGGAGGTAAATCGATACATACCCCTTCGGAGTTTTATGAATCTTCCAAGGCACCGGTAGTCATCAATGGAGGATTGTTCTTTTACAGTGCCGGATTCTATTATTCGCAAAATCTAGTGATTCGTGAAGGGCAGTTACTGGCACCCAATCAGAACTACTATTCAAAAGACTGGGTAACTATGTGGTATCCGACTTTAGGAGCCTTCTGCCAGATGAAGGACGGAACATTTCAAACGACATGGACTTATCAGGCATCCGACGGAATCAATTATTGCTATCCCGCCCCTGCTGATAACGATATAAATAAGGATCCGTTGCAGGCTCCGTCATCTACTTTCCCCAACGGCGCAAAAGCATTGGAGGCTACCACCGGTATCGGAGGTGTCACAGTTTTACTGCGTGCCGGAGAGATTAAAAACACGTATGTAGAAGAAATGCTGGATATTTCTGCAGCTTCCAATCAACCTCGCACCGCAATTGGTATAACAACTAACAAAAAAATGATTATCTTTGTGTGCGAAGGCAGAAACATGACAGAAGGAGTAGCAGGACTGACCACTGCCAACGTAGCTAAAGTAATGAAAGATCTGGGATGTACGGAAGCGCTGAATCTTGACGGAGGCGGTTCATCGTGCATGCTGGTCAATGGCAAAGAAACCATTAAAGGCAGTGACGGCAAACAAAGGAAAGTGCTGACCGCTGTCGGAATTAAATAGATGATGAAACAATTCTTTTTTTTCACAATGTTGTGCCTGTTCTGCATTCAGTTACAGGCACAACAAATGACGTACCATGATGCGTCATGCTTTCCTCTTTTAGGAAAAGCAACACAAGACACAGGGGCAAGATATGAGAGACTACCGGATTCTCTCAAAAACATTTCTCGTCCCCCTTTATGGAATTTGAGTCGTAATTCGGCAGGAATGGCGATACGATTTCGTAGTAACTCTACCCGAATAGCGTTGAAATGGGAGAATCTCTTTAATAACCATATGAATCATATGACCGATGTAGGAATAAAAGGTCTTGATTTATATTGTTGGGAAGGGAACGGTCAGTGGAGATTTGTCAATAGTGCACGTCCTAATGGAAAAACAAATCAAGCTACCGTTATCGCCAATATGCAGCCTAAAGAAAGGGAATATATGCTATATCTTCCTCTTTATGACGGACTTGTGTCACTGTCTATAGGAGTCGATTCTTTATCTTCCATTGATCAGCCTCAGATTAATTATCCAATCCGTGAGAAACCAATTGTATTCTATGGAACCAGCATCCTGCAAGGAGGCTGTGCTTCACGTCCCGGAATGGCACATACCAATATCATATCAAGAAGGTTGAACCGAGAATGCATTAATCTTGGTTTTAGTGGTAACGGACAACTTGACCTTGAAGTCGCAAGAGTCATGGCGGAAGTGGATGCCGGTGTCTTCGTTTTGGATTTTGTACCCAATGCTTCAGTAGAACAGATGAAAGAACGTATGGAAACTTTTTACCGGATCATTCGCAACAAGCATCCGAAAACTCCGATTGTATTTATAGAAGACCCTATTTTCACTCATACATTATTTGATCAGAGAGTAGCTCATGAAGTAACAAGGAAGAATCAAACATTGAATGAGATTTTCAATTCACTCAAGAAGAAGGGGGAAAAAGATATATATTTGATTCATTCGGAAAAGATGATAGGAGAAGATGGTGAGGCTACGGTTGATGGCATTCATTTTACCGACTTGGGAATGATGAGATATGCCAATTTGATAACTCCATTCATAAAAAAAATGATAAAGCGATAGGGTCTATGAATTTATCGTTTTCATCCGGCTACATTTAAGCATTAAAACAGTAGATTTATAAGATGTTATTTAATCTACTGTTTTAATTTTCTGAATATCTCTCAACGCATATCAACTCAACCTAAATGAATATTCATGGCTGATTCTACGAAATTCGAAACCTTCGGCATTTATTGAAGGATGTTCCAATAAAGCTCCATTTTCTCCAGTTTCTCTAGATTCAATCAGCTTATATCTTCCAAAAGATTTTTGGGCGCTTGAAACCTTTGAATCTTCATCAGGTTTAATAAGATATGACATCAAGCATACTTTACGCTTATATCGATTTATAAAAGCAGAAATAGAAGGAACAGCCTTGATTGTTTTTAACGTTTCCAACAATTGTATTTCCGCTTTTTCATATTTTCCACCGGGATAGATCACGTTTTTATCCTTATCAAGTATAGGCTTAGATAAGTTCTCAATATTTTTTTTGGTAGATGTTTGTTCGTTTAAGATATAAAAACTATCACAACTGCCTCCTGTCTCGTGCAAAATAAAATCACACCTCTTCCTTCCGGTTTCAAATTTTGTTCCCTTCAGGCCTATTAGATACGCTTCATAATTAATAACCTGAACTTCTGTCCGATTACTATGATCGAAAGAAATATTCCCAGTCTTATAATCCACGATAGATGTCAGACCTCTGTCTGTCAAATCAAAGTGCTCTTCAGCAGTAATCTCATATGGAACATCAACAATGGTACGATGTAATTTATAATGTGACGGTAGTTCCCGTTTTAGTAAGTCAATCATTGTATCTCATCTAATTTATCGTACTCATTGTATATCTCGTTAATATCATCCGATAGGTAATCCGTGTTTATCAGATGGGCATTTTGAACTTTAATGCTTTTTACCATCCCATGCTCTACTACATATACCTCAGTCTTATGATAGTCCAATGCTGCATTTTCTATTTTCACCCCTTTGTCAAATGCTTTAAGCAAAAGATTCAAATGATTAATGATATATGGACTATGAGTAGCCAAAGTCAATGTCATATATTTATTTCCGTTCAAGCATTTATCTATAAGCATATTTAATGATGAACGCTGGGCTGTAGGGAACATACTCAGTTCCGGTTCTTCAATCATCAGATGTATGGAACGGTTGGCAATATCACCGATATTCATATCATGTCTAAAAGATGATAAGCTATCATTTTTGCCCAATAGAGTAACTATAGAAGAATTAAATCCGTGTACCAGATCAAAATGTTTTGAGAAATATTCAGCGATCACAGCAAGAGGCGTCATCGTTTGAATGCCAGAAGATGCATCTTCAAAATGGATTTTATAAGTGTCATTTACATTGCTGATAAAGAATTGTCTGCTTCCATTTTGAGCTTTCTTTTCATAGTAGCGAACACCTAAATAAGGCATTTCCAGCTCCTTTATCACTTCTGTAGCTTTTTTAAAATCTTGAAAGGTCTCGGTAAAATAGAATCCCAACGCTGCTCCATCACTCAAATTTGCTAATAAAGGAGCTATAGCTCCCCGTTTATCAGAGAAAAATGAGATCTTCTCCAATGATAAATTCTCGCTGCTGATTATTTTTCTTGTTCCTTTTAGTCCTTTCTGTGGAGTATAGGTTATATTACAATCTCCTTTGCTATAAACTATTTCAGTATCATTTTTGACATAATCTGTCATCCCGCCATTACGTAGATATTCAGAAATGCTTAAATCTATGGTTTTATCAATAACATTACCCAATTTCAAGTATGAGCGAAGATTTATTTGCTTACACATATGTCTCATCATAGCCAGCACCTTTAAAATGGTACTTTTTCCACTACCTGATTCACCAATAAAGAAAGTGAATGGTTTGATATTATCTAATTTGACATCCTTTATCGGGCCAAAGGATTTAATACTGAGATATTCTTTTTGTTCCATTATTTATATAATTCTTTATTATAGAGTAAAGGTAGTCTTTTTTTCGAGAACAACTTCATTTCGATGTTACTAAAATGATTCTACAAAAATAATAAAAAACTTTTTAGCTATAATCACTTTCATTTTTTTGCAACGGACAAAACATACATAGTAAAATAAAAACTCATAACAAATAGTTTCTATTTATTGACTTATTATTAACAATACTCAGTTGATCCCAGAATCTTTTTACTAAAAATTTCAAACTGACATCCTATATCACAGGAAAGCTTGTTACATCGTATATATAAATTGACAATTCATATATATTCATGTTTTTTATCGAGTAATTTGAATATAACGATAAAAAGTAACAAATTACACTTATATACATTTTACCTTCTTATTTTTCTATATTTAACTAAAAAGAGAAGTTTTACTAGCTTCATCTGTATACTATAGTTAATTTAAGCCAAGTTCTCGTAGGACTAGTCAACACTCTGACCACCGTTCTTGCTCTTGTGATCATTGACAGGGTCGGCCGCAAGCAACTGGTCTATTACGGAGTTTCGGGGATGGTTGTCTCCCTCCTGCTGATCGGCATTTACTTCCTCTTCGGTGATTCCTGGGGAGTATCCAGCCTCTTCCTGCTCGTTTTCTTCCTGTTCTATGTATTCTGCTGTGCCGTCTCCATCTGTGCCGTGGTGTTCGTGCTCCTCTCGGAGATGTACCCCACCAAGGTACGCGGACTGGCGATGTCCATTGCAGGATTCGCCCTGTGGATAGGAACGTACCTGATCGGACAGCTAACCCCCTGGATGCTCCAGAATCTCACCCCCGCCGGAACATTCTTCCTGTTCGCAGTCATGTGCGTGCCGTATATGCTCATCGTATGGAAACTCGTGCCGGAGACTACAGGAAAGTCACTGGAAGAGATCGAAAGATACTGGACCCGGTCGGAACAGTAGAAGAAAGAGACCTTAATAACTTAACACTTAAAGATATATGGATTTTAAAATACTAGCCGATCAATATCGGAATGAATTATTGGATAATGTCCTTCCATTCTGGCTCGAACACTCTCAAGATCTTGAGTTTGGCGGTTATTTCACCTGCTTAGACCGCAAAGGAGGAGTTTTTGATACAGATAAATTCATCTGGTTGCAGGGACGTGAGGTATGGATGTTCTCCATGCTTTACAACAAAGTGGAAAAACGGCAGGAATGGCTGGATTGTGCCGTTCAGGGTGGTGAATTCTTAAAAAAATGTGGACATAATGGAGATTACAACTGGTATTTTTCACTCGATCGTTCGGGTAGACCACTGGTAGAACCATACAATATTTTCTCATATACTTTCGCCACGATGGCCTTCGGGCAGTTGAGTCTTGCTACCGGAAGTCAGGAGTATGCGGACATAGCAAAGAAGACTTTTGAAATCATACTCTCTAAAGTTGATAATCCGAAAGGCAAGTGGAACAAGGTTCATCCTGGTACTCGTAATCTGAAGAACTTCGCCCTCCCGATGATCCTCTGTAATCTGGCTTTGGAGATCGAACATCTTCTGGATCCCGGTTATCTGGAACAGACGATGGAAACCTGCATCCATGAAGTGATGAATGTCTTTTATCGTCCGGAGTTGGGTGGTATCATTGTTGAGAATGTCGATGTGGATGGTAATCTGGTGGATTGTTTCGAAGGACGCCAAGTGACTCCCGGTCATGCTATTGAAGCGATGTGGTTTATCATGGATCTAGGCAAAAGGCTGAACCGACCGGAGCTCATACAACAAGCAATGTTAACCACCTTAACAATGCTTGATTACGGTTGGGACAAGCAATGTGAAGGCATCTATTACTTTATGGACCGTAACGGTTGTCCTCCCCAGCAATTGGAGTGGGATCAGAAACTCTGGTGGGTACACATTGAATCTTTGATTTCATTATTGAAAGGCTATCAGTTGACCGGAGATAAAAGATGTCTGGAATGGTTTGAAAAAGTACATGACTACACGTGGACACACTTCAAAGATACGGAATATCCGGAATGGTTCGGTTATCTGAATCGGCAGGGAGAAGTATTGCTGCCACTCAAAGGCGGGAAATGGAAAGGATGTTTCCATGTACCAAGAGGATTGTACCAATGCTGGAAAGTACTGGAAGAGTTACGAGAAACAAATGAAATTATACATCCATGAAAATCACATATCTAACATATAATACACATTCTTATTTTTATTACCCTGATATGAACAGACAATACTTCTATATAATACTTACAATTTTTCTTTTTACAGGTTGTAGAAAGGATACTGGATCAAGTAACCCAGTATTAGAACAGATGTGCCAGAGATTATTTCCTCAACATGCAGATTCTTTTGAATTTGAATTATTAAATGACTCAAACCAGATGGATCGTTTTATACTAGAATCGGCATACAAGAAAATTCGCATAAAAGGAAATAATAATAATTCTTTGGCCGTAGGTCTTAACCATTATCTGAAATATTACTGCCATACGAATGTATCTTGGTATGCCTCTGATAGCATTGATATGCCCGAAGAGTTACCAGTAATTCCTCAACCAATATCTATCCGTTCTAAGTGTGACAATCGTTTCTTCTTGAACTACTGTACATTTGGATATACAATGCCTTATTGGAAATGGTCTGATTGGGAAAGGTTGATTGACTGGATGGCATTAAATGGAATTACGATGCCATTAGCTATCAGTGGACAAGAGACAGTATGGTATAAGGTCTGGAGCAAATTAGGATTAAACGATGAACAAATACGTTCATATTTCACAGGACCTGCGCACTTGCCCTGGCATCGTATGTCTAATGTCGATTATTGGCAAAGTCCCCTGCCGAAATCATGGTTGGAGCAACAAGAAGTATTACAGAAACAAATATTAAAGAGAGAACGCGACTTTAATATGACCCCTGTTTTACCTGCATTTTCTGGCCACGTACCTAAAGAACTTAAAGCAATCTATCCGGATGCCAAAATTCACGAAATGAGTCAATGGGGAGGATATGATTCAAAATATCGCAGTCATTTTATAGAACCAATGGACTCTCTGTTCAACATCATTCAAAAAATGTATTTGGAAGAGCAGACGGCAATATACGGTACAGATCATATTTATGGAATTGATCCTTTTAATGAGGTTGATTCTCCAAATTGGAATGAAGATTTCCTGGCAAAGGTTTCTAATAAGATATATGAGTCCATTTACCAAGTAGATGCTGAGGCTAAGTGGTTGCAAATGACATGGATGTTTTACCATGATCAAAAGAAATGGACACAACCCAGAATCCGTTCTTTCCTGGAGGCTGTGCCAGATGACAAACTCATACTGTTGGATTACTATTGTGACAGTACAGAAATATGGAGGAATACGGAAAAGTACTATGGGAAACCATATATATGGTGTTACTTGGGCAATTTCGGTGGAAACTCCATGATGGTCGGAAATCTGGATGATGTTGATAGCAAAATCAAAAGGCTCTTTGCAGAAGGTGGTGAGAATGTATATGGCTTAGGAGCTACCCTGGAAGGCTTCGATGTGAATCCTTTTATGTATGAATTTGTATTTGACCAGGCATGGGATTATCCGTTAACAACTGATCAATGGATTCTAAACTGGGCAAAATGCAGAGGGGGAAATCAAGACGAACATATTCTGAAAGCATGGGATTCATTACATAAAAAAATATATAAAAAGCATGCAACAGCAGGGCAAGCCGTTTTAATGAATGCACGTCCAATGTTAGTGGGCACAGATAGTTGGAATACCTATCCAGACATCACTTATAACAATCGTGACTTATGGGATATTTGGACAGAAATGTTGAAAGCCAGTCATATAGACAATACTGGATATCGATTTGATGTAATAAATGTAGGACGGCAAGTATTAGGAAATCTCTTTTCCTTGTTTAGAGATCATTTTACTCAATGCTATTCAGAGAAAGACATAGATGGCATGAAGAAATGGGCCAATCAAATGGATTCACTATTGATAGATACAGACCGTCTGTTATCCTGTGAAACCAATTTTTCAATCGGCAAGTGGATTGACGATGCCCGTTCTTTTGGAGAAACAGAAGCTGAAAAAGAATATTATGAAGAAAATGCACGTTGTATCCTGACAGTATGGGGACAAAAAGCAACTCAATTAAATGACTATGCAAACAGGGGCTGGGGTGGATTAACTAACAGTTATTATCGTGAACGTTGGAAACGCTTTACAACAGAAGTAATATCCGCCTCACTATCTGGCAAAAAGTTTGACAAAAAGCAATTTTATCAATCAATTACTGACTTCGAATATGAGTGGACATTATCCAAAGAGCACCATCCTATAATTTCTGGAGAGAACCCGATATTGTTAGCTAAAACATTATCAGAGAAATATATCCGATATTTCTATTAAGCACGTATATCCCAATAATAATCAATTATAAAATAAAACAGCCTATGAATATAATACCAAACTTGTAATTAGTGGAATTATCAAATCTAAAGAAGAAAAAAATACAGAATTACTTAACTTTAAATTATTAATGTATGATGTCGGACTTACGAAAAAACATTTTTTCAATTAAAATCTGGACTGTTACGACATTCTGTTTATTATCACTAGTAAACATGAACGCTAGTAATGCTCTTGCGCATTCTTTACAAAAAGATGAGATCAAAGAAGTAAAGGACAATCCTTCTGGCAAGAAAGTCACAGGAAAAGTATTGGATGAATTTGGAGAACCTATCCCCAGTGCATCGATATTGGTAGAAGGACGTTCAAGGGGAGTTATCACTGACTTGGACGGAACATTCGTGATAGAAGTCTCACCCACAGATAAGCTGGTTGTCTCTTACTTGGGAATGGAGACACAGACTATCTTGGTAGGCAATCAAACCAATATGGTGATTAAAATGCAACCCCAAACAGCAGAACTTGACGAAGTTACCGTAGTAGCATATGGTAAACAGCGAAAAGCAAGCGTTATTGGTGCCATCAATACAGTTTCGATGAATGAGCTTAAAATGCCGGTTGCCAAACTGAGTTCCGGATTGGCAGGACAATTGGCAGGTATTGTCGTGATGCAGCGTTCCGGTGAACCGGGTGCAGGCGCCGAATTCTGGATTCGCGGTATCAACACTTTTGGTGCAAGCAATAAGCCGTTAGTTTTGGTGGATGGAGTAGAGCGTAGTATGGACCTTGTGGATGTTGAAGATATAGCTTCTTTCTCTATTCTGAAAGACGCTACCGCAACAGCATTATATGGAGTGCGTGGAGCCAATGGTATTGTACTTATCACGACAAAACGTGGAACCGAATCAGCACCTAAGATTAATGCACGCGTAGAATATGGTTTTACCAATCCAGTACGTATGCCCGAATTGGCTAATACGGAACAATGGATCAATTATTATAATGATATTACTTTGGAATCATCCGGACGCTTGGCTATACAACCTGAAGAAAAAGCAAAATACCTGAATAATACAGATCCGGATCTTTACCCGAATGTAGATTGGATGCAAACATTGTTTAAAGACTTCTCCAACACCACACGCGTGAATATCAACGTTACCGGGGGATCTCCTAAAATACGTTATTATGTAGGCGGCTCCTTTTATTCGGAAGGCAGTGTATTCAATATTTCGGATAAAGACCGCTACGATGCTTCAATGCGCTATAACAAGTTTAGTTTTCGTTCAAATATTGATATCAATGTAACTTCATCTACTGAGCTGAGTCTCTCACTGTCCAATCAATATGAGACCAAGAACCGTCCTTATGGTTCACTATCAGATTTGTATGCTTATATGATCCGTACTTCTCCGATAGCTACTCCTACTATTTATTCAGATGGCACTTTGGCTAAACCAAGTACAGGTACCAATCCTTATAACAGCCTGAATAACTCTGGGTACTCGCAGGATTTTTTCAACAATGCACAATCACTAATTTCGCTTACACAAGATTTCTCAAAAATGGTAACTCCGGGATTAAAAGCCAATGTTAAGTTCTCATGGGACGCCTACAATGCGCATACACTAAACCGCATTGTAACACCATCTACCTACTATGCAACCGGACGTGATGAAGAAGGGAATCTTGACTTTGTACGGAGTACAGAAGGCAGTGATTATATGAAACTTACACGGACAAATTCGGGCACACGTACTATCAACTTTGAAGCCTCAGCCAATTACGACCGTCTCTTTGGAGAAAAGCACCGTGTTGGAGCTTTGTTCCTTTTTAGTATGCGTAACTATACAGACAATTTCCCGGGTAATTATGTAGACGCTTTTGCCCACAAAAACATCGGTATTGCCGGTAGAGCTACTTATTCATATTACGACCGCTATTTTGCAGAATTTAACTTCGGATACAATGGTTCTGAGAATTTTGCACCTGACAAACGTTTTGGTTTCTTTCCTTCTTTTGCTATAGGATATATGCTAAGCAACGAAGCTTTCTGGGATCCGTTGCGTTCTACTATCCACCTGTTGAAAATCAAAGGTTCGTATGGAGAAATAGGTAATGACCAGATTGGCGGAAACAGACGTTTTGCATTCAACTCCACCATGAAAGAAGGACAATATGGCTATATTTTCGGAACGAATCCCGGTAGTGGAAGTATTGTAGGTATTTCTACAGGTATTCCGGGAAACCTGAATGTTTCATGGGAGAAAGCTCAAAAAGCGAATGTGGGACTGGAACTTGGCTTATTTGACCGACTTAAATTCCAACTTGATTATTTTTATGAAAAGCGTACTGGTATCTATATTCAGCAAGAAAGTGTTCCTTCAATCGTCGGTCTCAATGAAACCCAGTATGTGAATCTTGGAGAAATGAAGAATCAGGGTTTCGATGGTTCTATGGAGTATGAACAACGATTTAATGACTGGTATGTCTCTGCCCGTGCCAATTTCACTTACAATCGAAATAAAAAGTTGTATGATGATAAACCGACTCCTATATGGCCCTACCAGAGTGAAGCTGGATTTGCCTATCGTCAGCAACGCGGTCTTATAGCTCTCGGTCTTTTTGAGTCAGAAGAAGATATAGCCAATAGCCCTAAACAAAATTTTGGAAACGTTCGTCCTGGTGATATTAAATATAAAGATATCAATGGTGATAACGTTATCGACGCATACGATAAGGTAGCGATTGGCTATACGGACGTACCGGAAATAAATTATGGATTTGGTATTAGTCTGGGCTGGAAAGGATTTGACGCTTCTCTGTTTATGCAGGGAGTAGGAAATGTGACTCGTATTATCGGTGGAGACGCTCTTTATGGTGCCTCTGATAATATAGAGCGTTTAGGACAGATTTACGCAGACGTAGCCGAAAAACGTTGGACCACCGGCAATCCTAATCCTAATGCTACTTATCCACGGCTTTCTATGAGCAAGGTAGAGAATAATCTTCAACCCTCCACCTACTGGCAACGTAATATGAGTTTTCTTCGTTTGAAAAATGTAGAGATAGGATATACTCTTCCAAAGAATATTTATAAACGTCTGGGTATGTCTTCGATTCGTGTCTATGCACAGGGTGTCAACCTTTTGACATTCAGCAAATTTAAATTATGGGATCCGGAACTAGATTCCAACTATGGAAATATATATCCTCAGATGAGAACAATCACCTTAGGTCTTAATCTTAACTTTTAAAGCATATCAGAACTATGAATAAGAAGATACGAATTTTAGGAATATTCCTATACTTCACTATTGCATTCAGCCTTGTATCATGCAACGATTATCTGGATGTGACTTTGCTCGATCAGCTTACACAGGACGAAACCTTTAGTAAGCGTGTCTCTACCGAACAGTATTTAGCGCACGTCTATAGCTACTTGCCGCGGGAATATGAATATCTGGAAGAAGGAAGCGCAGTTCCCCGTAGTGATGAAGCCATGTTCTCCTGGTATCAGTGGGTCAACTACCTCTCTTTCAATAATGGATCATGGGGACCTTCTACTCCAAACTATAATATTTGGAAAGCAAAGTATACAGGCATAAAGCAAGCTAGTATATTCATGAACCATGTTGACGAATGCTTGGAGATTGACTCTGAAACGAGACGTATAATGAAAGCAGAAGCACGTTTTCTGCGAGCTTATTATTACTTTGAACTATTCCGTCAATATGGTCCTGTGTATATCTGGGGAGACATCGAATCGGATGAACTTATAAAACCGGAAACGATAGACCGGCATACAGTTGATGAAAACGTAAATTTCATAGCTGAAGAGTATGATAAGGCTATTGCAGAACTTCCTGCAGAGATCAGCGATTTCACAAAATGGGCAGGACGTATCACCAAGGGAGCGGCAATGGCTGCCAAAGCGCGCTTACTGCTCTATGCCGCCAGTCCGTTGTATAATGGATGCGATCTTTATAAAGGACAAATGAAGAATCTGCGTGGTGATTTCCTTTTTCCGCAGAGTCCCGATCCTCAAAAATGGGAAAAAGCCGCTAAAGCTGCCAAAGATGTTATAGATATGAACATCTATGAATTGTACAAGGACCAGACTGAAGCAGACCCTTTACTACGTGCCATCAAATCTTATCAGGGAGTTCTTTTTGAAGAGTGGAATAAAGAAACGATCTGGGGTGCCTGGGGACGTAATCCTACTAATACTGGACTTGGGGCTATAGGTTTCTATCTGTATAGCCGGTGCATGCCTCCTAGAGTTTGTGAACTGGGTGTCGGTGGTTTCTGCCCGTCTCTGAAATTAGTAGATACTTATCCGATGGCTAAATCCGGAAGATATCCTGTTACCGGATATGACAATAACGGGAATCCTGTAATTGATGAGCAATCGGGATATACAAATACCGGTTTTACAGAAAATTTCAAGCAGCCGGGAGCCAGTTTTGCACCTGGATTTAAAGCGCATAATAGCTGCGTCGGACGTGACGCCCGTTTTTATGCTTCTGTATTTCCAAATGGTTTTTATTGGATCAATCAATATAAAGGCATAAAACAAGTTACCTTTTTTACGGGAGGATCATCCTCGTACTTAGAATCTGGAGATTGTGTCAAAGTCGGATATATGTGGAGACGCCCACTCGATCCTGCTCTTAATACAGAAAGTGGCAGTTGGGGAACCGTATTCTGGCCCTATTTCCGTTTGGCCGAAATATATCTTGACTATGCTGAAGCTTGCAATGAGAAGCCCGAACGCAATGAAACGGAAGCATTGAAGTATATTAACCTTGTTCGCGAACGTTCCGGTTTAAATGCCCTCGAAACAGCGTATCCGGAAGTGAAAGGCAATAAGGATTTGTTGCGGATGCTGATTCAAAAGGAACGCATGGTAGAATTAGCCTTTGAGGGACACCGATATTATGATGCCCGTCGCTGGATGATTGCTCAACAAGAGTTTCCCGGACCGGAATATTCTCTTAATTTATTGGCCACTTCATACGAAGATTCTTGGTCGCGGACATCAAATGTTTGGAAAGGTGGTCCCCGGGTATTTGAGCCTAAGCATTATTTCTTCCCTATCAATCAAGAACAATTGAGTGAAATGAAGAATATTACTCAAAATTACGGATGGTAAATATATGTAATGGATATAAATATGAAAAAACATAAGACAATACAATTCATAGTTGCTGCACTTTTTATTGCATCGGCATGTACTGATGATCGTGATAATCTCATGGTTAATGATCAAATCGGACTATTGCATTCTACCTATACAGAAACGGAGGTATTCCGTGGTATGGATACCCTCTATCAATTATTTGTTATCAAAAGTGGGAAAGGAAAGCAGGAGGCGGAAGTTTTCATTTCTGTTGACGAGACTGTACTTCAGAGTTATAATACGGATAACGGAACATCGATCCAATTATTGCCTTCCGATTGTTATACCATTCTTCAGCCTGCTCTGCGTCTCAGCGATTCCGACTATCGGAAAGCTTTTGATATTAAATGGAATGCCGACCGTCTATCCGATCTTCTTTCTACGGGAAAGGAATATGGCTTGCCCATACAAATGAGTGTGGTGCAAAATTTTATCTCAGCAGATGATGAGCGACTAAAAACCATTATTGTACCTACTATTAAGGAACCTTATTTGCAAATGGATGTTCCTGGTATGAGTCCGGTTACTGATTTTATGCCGACTTTCGGCGATTTGAATGAAAGAGAACTGTTCGTAAAGATAAGAACTAATTATTCTAATGATGAAGATATTTCATTTCAGATTGAAGTCGATCCTCAGTTAGTCACTGATTATAATACCGCTCATGGCACAGCCTATAAAATGTTGCCGGAGAGTTCCTTTACTGTAGATAATAAAGGAGTTATCTTAACAGGCATGAAGGAGACATTCATTAAAATTAAATACCACAAGAAAGGGTTAATACCGGAAGAGGGTACTTATTTATTTGGTGACTATATACTTCCACTACGCATTACTTCCGTTTCAAAATATGGTATAAGTCCTGATGCTGCGTCCAAACTGTACACAGTTAAATTCCAACCGGACCCAATAGACAAGAAAGGATGGAGTGTTATAGATTTCAACAACTGTTGTACTCAAGACGGCGGATGGTATCTGAACATGGGATGGGGAGTGGAATCTTTGATAGACAATAATCCTGGCACACAATGGCTATGCCGATGGGATGTAAAAGAGCCCTTGCCCTATTACTTTGTATTTGACATGGGGAAAGAATATACATTATTCAGATTTGGATTTGCCAACCCTGTTGCACCAGCAGCACACGTTTGGGCAGGCACATCGAAAGCCGGTTATGTAGAAGCTAGTATTGATAACGAGAATTGGATCAAATTAAAAGACTGGACTTCTCCCAAAATCGGAGAACCCAACGTTAATATGGATGTTCCTGCGACACAAGCCCGATACATTCGTTTTGTAATAACTGATACCTATCCGACTTATGACGGGCTGAGAGTTAGTCTTGGTGAAGTTTATGCTTGGGGTATGTAACTAAAAACATGAAAATTATGAACTATTTCTCACTATATCTAAAAGGATTGATATGTTTCTGTCTGTTATTTATTACTATGGATAGCCATGCGCTATCCATAGATAAAGGATATAGACAAGATAAAATAAAAGATCTGGCACTTATTTACCAGGGAGGAGTGCATCGTATTGACTGGACTTCGGATCAATTTCTCCCCTATGTGGTACACCAGTTTGCAGATGGACATAAAGACTGGTTATTTGACGGATTCTTGTTTTTGGAGTTCACAGACGGAAAAGGCTGTGGCTTTGCAACACGCTATTCGGACAAAAATGCAAGAAAAACAGAATGGCTATGGTTATTGGATCGTCTTTTTGAAGATGGTAAAGCGCTGTCTGCCTTAGATCGATGTATCGGAACACAGATTAAAGAAATCGGAAAACCGGATTTTACTCATCAGATAGTACTATGTCTTCCGGAAGTTCTTCCCGGACAAAAAGATTGGGGAGAAGTGGATGGTGAGCCAATGGACTTTTCCAGACAAGAGGATCAGGTGAAGGCCACCCGTTGGTATATCGATGAGTTAATAAAGCGATTCAAACAGGCAAAATACAAACATCTGAAATTATCCGGTTTCTACTGGCTGGCAGAGGATATTGATTTCACCAAAGATCTGTCAGTTCCATTAAGTAAGTATATTCATTCGAAGAACAAAACATTTTGTTGGATTCCGTATTGGCAGGCAAAAGGCTACAACCAATGGAGAGAATTAGGCTTTGATATCGCTTATCAACAACCGAACCACTTTTTTAAAGCCTCTATTCCCGATAAAAGACTGGAAGAAGCATGTCAATCTGCCGCCACTCTGAACATGGGGATGGAACTTGAATTTGACGAAAGAGCATTGTTTGATGCCAAGGACTCGTTTTATAATCGTCTGGTAGCGTATATTGATCATTTTGAAAGACAACAAGCCTTCCGTACATCTGCAATGGCCTATTATAGTGGCAATCATGCAGTTCTTGATATGTATAAATCAACAAACCCGAAAGATCATGAAGTCATGGACAGACTGGCTAATCTGATTGTATCAAGACGTGGCAAGCAAAAAAAAGAATCTCATCAGACCAAAGTTATTGCCCATCGTGGATTCTGGAATACACCCGGATCTGCACAGAACTCGCTAGCGGCTTTAGTGAAAGCTGATTCAATAGGTTGTTATGGTTCGGAATTTGATGTATGGCTGACAGCTGACGATGAATTGATGTTGAATCATGACGGATGGCATGAAGGATACTCTCTGGAGAAAACATCTTCTGACGTGCTACGCACTTTAAAGTTAAGCAATGGAGAGAATATGCCAACTTTAGAGCAGTTCCTTGATAAAGCGAAGAAACTTAAAATACATCTGATACTGGAAATGAAACCTCTCAGTACTCCGGAACGTGAAACGAAAGCCGTTGAAATGATCCTAAAGTTGGTGGAAGAGAAAAAATTGACTCACAGAGTAGAATACATCTCTTTTTCCCGTCATGTGATGTGTGAGTTTATACGTCTGGCACCTCCTAAAACTCCAATTTTGTATTTGGGACAGGATATTTCGCCCAAGGAACTGAAACAATTGGGAGCTACCGGGGCAGATTACAATTATTGGGCTTATCATAAAAATCCGGATTGGTTGAAAGATCTGAAAAATTCAGGGATGACCTCCAATGTATGGACTGTAAATATCCCTTCTGAGATGCAATGGTGTATTGACAATGGTTTTGATCTGATAACCACAGATGCACCGACAGCTTTCTTAGGCTTATAATAATCATTTGGATAATATGCTGATGGAATCTGCCATCAGCATATTATATTTATACTGTTTATACGGACAAGAATAACAAAACAATGAAATTAAGAAATATCATAGCAATCATGCCTTTTCTGGCATCATCTTTCATGACGCAAGCTCCTGTTTATCAAGATGTGAATCACCCCATTGGAGACAGAGTGGTAGGCGTATGGAAAACTAACAGCAAACAAGAAAGTCATGTCAGTTGACGAAACAATAACTTTCAGTTTATCTGTCAAGAACACAGGGAACCGTGAAGGGCAGGAAATTGTTCAGCTTTATATCAGAGACATAAAGTCTTCTCTTCCCCGCCCGATGAAAGAATTAAAGAGATTTAAGAAAGTAAAATTAATGCCGGGTGAAGAAAAAATAGTTTCTTTGTCTATTGATAAAGAGGCATTAAGCTTTTTTGATGCGGAAAGACATGAATGGATTTGTGAACCGGGCAAATTTGAAGCTATCATAGCAGCATCAGCTATGGATATCAAAGATGTTCTCAAATTTGAATTAAAATAAAGATAGAAGCCATGACGAAACGTTTAATCCTTGCATTCGTATTTTTATCCTGGCACTTAGTAGCCTGTTCG
Source organism: Bacteroides sp. RCH18 (assembly GCF_058231005.1). Lineage (NCBI taxonomy): Bacteria > Pseudomonadati > Bacteroidota > Bacteroidia > Bacteroidales > Bacteroidaceae > Bacteroides > Bacteroides sp. RCH18. The sequence goes on from NZ_JBIPTC010000001.1 coordinate 47,848, forward strand.
AATGGAGATTCGGGAATTTCTTCCGGACTCCCGGATAAGCCTTCTGCAGAAGAAGACTCTCCCGGGACTGAAACGATATCTGAAGAAATGAGAGTGAAAATAACCGGCGAAGATTTATATATATCGGCCAAGTTAGATGCCAAAACCGATATTCTTTATTGGTTCAAGAAGTGTATGTTCAATGAACTGTTCACATTTTATAGAGTAGGAACAATTGACAATAATATGCCTGCTCCTGCCACTCTGCCCGATGCTTCTCCGACTTCTCTTCTGAATCTGGCTTACAGTGACAATATCGGTCCTTTTAATATAACCGGATACGGGTGGTGTGGAGGAAATCATCCCTACCTGGATGAAGTTACTCAAACTGCTCGCAATATCGGTTATCGTATTTATATAGACGGAAAAGAAATAAAGACAGATCTATCGACTCTGACAAAAGAGATAAAGATTGAAGTAATCAATGAAATAATGAACCCTTCCAAAGCCGATACCAGTAGTGGAAAAACACTTCTGAATGAGATCTTATGTATTGAGACTGTCAATTATTCTATTTATAGAAATAACATTCAAGTCTTGGTTACTCATGAATTTCAAAATGAGTCTCCCGTGACAGTACAAATGTATTACGGAATGCAATCTATGTTTGACAAGGAGACACATACATTAACTGCCAATGGCAAGTATGTGGACTGGACAGTACAAAAGGATGTTTCTACCTTTACAAAGAAAGAGTATCCGTCATTTCGCCGTTTCATTGAGAAAAGCGCAAATGCGTATCAATCTTCTTATCTGTTTGCCGACGGATTGGGAAATCATGAAGAAATATCAGATGATGATATTATATTCATAGGAAATTCCAGCAATAAGACGTACCACAAGATTATAGCTGATAGAGAACACAAAAAGGGGGATATTATTCATTGGAGCGGAGTGTATACCTGGTTTAAGTCTCCTGTTTCTGATGATGATGATTTGCTGTGTTATGAAGGTGTTATAGATAATAAAAAGGTCCTTTTTATAGATTGCAAGAAGAGCGTCGACAGGACAATACAATTGCCTGTCGATTATACTAAGAAGTCTTTTACGATTATAGAGAAAAGTAAATCAATAACAATTACTGGTAATAAAGTAACAGCCAAAGGACTTAGAATTGTATCCGACGGGTCCGGAAGTTGTGTGATTACCTTTGATTAATTTAGAAAACGATATGTGGAAAAATGTGTTAGTTCTGGTTAGCCTCTGTCTGTTGTTTGAAGATGTAAATGCTCAAACTACAAAGAACAGATACTATAAAGCTAATGATGAAAACGTTTCTTACGTAGGACGTACGGAAATACAGAGTGATGGTTCTGTTTCTTTCGACTGGACCGGTACTTATCTTCGTACCCGACTTTCGGGAGGAGAATTGTCTATAAAGATTTCAGATACTGGTATTAATTATTACAATGTTTTTGTAGACAGCCTTTTACACAAAACGGTAAAAGTATCCGGTAAAGATACTTTGATTAATTTCATTTCCGGCATGGATAAAGGCATCCATCATGTGTTGATTCAAAAACGTACGGAAGGGGAATGGGGAAAGACAACCATTCATCAATTTGTGCTTCATAATGAAGGAAAGCTGATGAAAGAAACGGAGTGCCCGTCCAGACATATCGAATTTATCGGTAACTCGCTGACGTGTGGCTATGGTGTAGAAGGGAAAGACCGTAGCGAACCTTATAAAGCTGAAACGGAGAATTGCAACTTATCTTATGCCACTATTATCGCCCGCTATTTCAATGCCGATTATACGCTTATTGCACATTCCGGACGTGGAGTAGTCCGCAATTATGGAGATTCCGTCCGAATATCTGCCGTGACAATGAAAGACCGTATGCTGAATACATTTGATATGAATTTGGATAAGAAATGGGACTTTAAAACATACAAGCCCGATTTGGTGGTTGTTAATTTAGGAACTAATGATTTTTCCACCAATATATATCCGTTGGAAGATGAGTTTATTCATGCTTATAAGCTACTAATAAGCCGTCTTCGTGCAAATTACGGAGATGTCCCTATATTATGCATCAGTCCGGCTATTGCTCAACGGCAGATCGTTCAATACATGGAGCGTATGCGCAAAGACTTGAATGATAAGAAAGTTTATATAGCAGTTCTTCCCGAAGGCCTTTGCGATTCGACTACAGACTTAGGAGCAGTATGGCATCCCAATTACAAAGGTCAAATGAAAATGGCTATGTCATTGATTCCTTATATGTCAACTATCACAGGATGGCCATTGAAAAAGGAATCGTTTTATTAAGACTTACCATGTTATATAATTATCAAAATGGCATTTTGTCATTTTGATAATTATAAACTCTCTAACGGGCGTATTTCCATCACTGCACAGGATAGAGAATAAAATGACAGAGATTTGCCGTTACAGGAAATCACTTTGTTGCGAATATGTATCTATATGCATTCTTTTTGCGTTATTTTTCACACTATTCTGTAATATCTTTCTCTTTTTTATATTACTTTGCATCATTCTGATTAATATTTTTCATCCTAAAACAAAGTCTAATAAATAAGATACCCATCATTTTAGAGCTAAAATGTGCTCCTTTTAAACGGACTTAGCGTTACTTTTAAAGCAATGGGACGTTCCTTTAAAAGCAACCTTATGTTTATTTACAATCAACCTTATGTTTTAGCTCAATCAACCTTATGTTTTAGCTCAATCAACCTTATGTTTATTTCAAACTATACGGTGTTTTTTATGCAAATGACCGCCCGTTTATTCATAATCATGCATATTAATTCAAGATTGTATGCATATCTCTTTCTATCTTTACTCATCTATCAAAAGATAGAAATAGCAAGAACAGGGAAATAAGGAAATTATGCTTCCTATTTTGCTATTTATCTATCATTTTGTTTTCTGATCAACTTATTTTTAATGCCTGTTATTATACTATCGGTATATCTATTGAATAATGTCAAGTTCTCCAAAACCACTTGATCTTAGTAAAAAACATCGTTACCAAAACAGCTAAAGACGTAATGATTACTCCCTGAAGGAACCCAAGCCACGCATTCTGCTGGAAGTAGGACAACAGCGAGGCAAGTCCCAGTATATTAGCCAACGGCATAATGAATAAATCACCAACCACGTAAGCGATCATCGGATTTTGCCCGGACATAACAAGAAAGCGGCTACTTCGCACACATCTGAAATAATCACAAACAATACTTAAGAATAAGAGCCCAAGGAATGCCAGACCGGAAGTTACAAAGAAATAGCTAAAAGTGGCAGGATCTTTCTTGATACCTTCTTGAAAAGGTTCAGAACATAGCCCCAAAAGGAGAAGATATGCTCCGGCATTAAACAGCTTTTTCCATAACAAAGCGATTCCTTCTGTCGGACGTAAGAAAACCAATTTGCCAATCAATAACAGCACAAGTGTCGCTAATAAATTCACTGTCACCATACGGGTATAAAGCCCATAGAGATTGAATACAATAATCACCATAGTCAATATCAGTAGCGCAATTCCTATCTTACGGTATTGTGGTGAAGCCGGCTGTTCGGTATCCTTTCGGCCCTTCATCCATTCCATCAAATACTCACCGGCAATGCTGCCGGGAATTACAATAAACAGATATTTCAGATAATCAAACCGATACATCCAAGGCAAAGGAGTATAATTGAATATCACCTGTGTCCAGGAACCTTCGACAGTACTTCCCAAAATGACAGCCATCAGCAGCAATAAAACTCCCAAACGCAACCATCGGTTATGCATCGTAAAAATGTAGAGGGCAGAACCGAAGATGGCCATATTGGCTAACAACAGAATAATCACATTACTAAAATACAGGCTGAACGTTCTTCCATCGGCATAAGAAGTAGTAAGCATCATGATTACCGCAATTCCGTATGCGGCTATCTTTATGCCGGTATGTGCCCAGTCCGGCATTTTCAAAGGAATGCGCATGAACATCGGAAACAGAACCGCAAAGCAAAGAATAGCCAGTAACCAGGATCTGATGTCCTGCGGAGAACTGAGCACATACGGATAAAAATGCTGAATGAAGATGGCAAAGAAAGTCAGTTGTACTCCACGTTTCACCGCTTCATAGACTAATTTCAGTTTAGAGTCACCTTTCTCTGCACGCTTACCTATGGAAAAAGGGAAAGCTGCTCCCATTGCAAACAGGAAGAAAGGAAAAACAAGGTCTACCCATGTAATGCCGGGCAAAGAAGGATTGAATATATGATCGGGCGGCGGCGTCTGCGCATGACTCATCCAACCGGGGAGCACCTGCGTTACGATGGTAGCAGAAAGTACCATCGTAATAATCGCATATCCTCTCAAAGCGTCTAATGCATAGGCCCGGTTATTCATAAGGAGCCTCCTCTTTTCATTCCTTCCTCTACTTCCTTCCACAGATTTTTGGTAATGATATGTACGATGTCAAATACCATTAATCCGTCCGAACGGCGAAGGTTCATCTCTATCGTTTCCGATAGTTTGGCAGGGTTGTCATAGAACTGGTCCACCAGAATACCTCCCATAAATTTATTACCTTTCAATATCTGACGTAAATGCTGACATGAGCCTTCTACACAATACCACGTACCGGATTGAGCCTGCGAATCAGTTTCGTTCCAGATACTCCGATTCGTTTTTCTGTATTCCTCGATGGTTATGTCCGTATAATAATTACCGGTAGCATAAAGGTCTATCAGCTCGGCATAGCCATAATTTTTATATTCGGGTGTTGCCCAGCTGAAATCTTTGCCCGGATCATATTCTTTGCTGGCAAAGTTTACGCCTACTTCATAATAAGATGGATACCAGGCACCGGTGTACGTGCCGAAAGAAACGTCAGGGTTGGCAGCCTTGACTTCTTTACGGGCAAGCGCCATGAAATCAGTAATGTTTTTAGTTCGCCATTCCAGCCATTTCCGGAAATATTTTCCTGGTTGCGTTATGTATTTCCCATCTGTATTTTTAGTCCAACGAAAAATATCTTCGGGGAAGTTTGCGACTTTTTTACCTATGGATTCTTCAAACTTCTCACGTGACAATAAAGAAAAATCAGCGGTTATTCCATCGTAACGTACCCGGTCGAGCATCAGACCGTCCAGGTCGGGATATTTGGTCACAACTTCTTTCAGAACATCCAGGATATGGGTACGATATTCTTCGTTCAAAGGATTGATCATGGCACCATATTTATGCTTCTCTTCGGTGATTGGTATGATTCCTTTATCGGGAGTGTACACCATCGAAGCCCATTCCGGATGTCCGCTATATACCATTCCACGGTCAAAATAGTTGTGTCCGGCACAGAATACATTCAATGAGGCGTGTATCTCCAGCCCCAGTTCGTGCCCTTTTTTGATAAAGTATCCCAGATAGTCAAAATCACCGGCTTTGGCTCCTTTCCATTCTTTCATTTGCGGAGCATATTCACTTTTATATAAAACTTCCCCTGTGATCGGACGAATGTCGACAACCGCATGTGTAAAGCCCAGCGATTTGATTTTTTCCAAGTAATAATCAATCGAATCTTTATGACTGAAGCGCTCAAAGTTTGCTTCGGCATCAATCCACATTAAGGCCGGTTTCTTTTTGATAACGATCCGGAAAGGAGAAGCCGGAAGCCCGGCATTATTGCATAATTCCCCCTGCACATAATTCCGGAAACAGTAGCGGACTTCTATCGGGTCACTAACAGAATCATTCCATACTTTCACAGTAGATGTGCCATTGATGACCTCCGCCTTTGCAGGTCGGAATATACCATCGGAACCTACGATCTCAAAACCTTTCACATTCTGATTTTCCGGAGTCAGTCCTTCCTCTCCATATTCAAAGTCTATTTCTACGGCATTTCCCTGGATACGATAGGTCTTGTAGACTGGACCGGAATATTGGAATCCTTTTCGGCCGTAAGTCTGGGCCAGTGCCCAATAAGCTAACCGTTCTCCAACCTTAATCTTATAAGGTGAATGTATAAAGAGTTCGCTGCCTGCGTCTCCGGTGGTTACCATTCCCACTCCGGGAACTTCCTTCATCAGCTCCAACTGACATTGACGGAACCATGCCCAATCCAACTTGTCATTCCCTTCGGACTTCCAGGGAGCAATCTGGACATAATAAAATGGCATTTCAGCATTATGAAAGAAATTTCTCCATTGAGAAACCATGGCGGGAAAAAGCTTTTTATAAAGAGCAGGATCGGGAGTATTCGCCTCGCCCTGATACCAGATAACTCCTTTGACAGGGAATCCTTTCCATGGATTTACCATAGCGTTCCACAACAGGGTAGGCGTCCCGGCAGCCCATTCGAATTTATCCTGATTTGTATCCGGCAAGGTTACTTCGGAAAAATGAGATAAGGTTTCTTTGTCCATCCATGCTTCGATCTTTGACATACTCCAGGAGCAATGTATTAATCCTACAGGCACGTCCAAGGATTGTTGCAACAGATTGCCGAAGAAGTAAGCTGTTGCACTGAAATCGGCCACTTTTTCCGAAGATGCTTCACTCCATTGTCCGTCTATTCCTTCTTCTTTCAGAGTCGTGCTCCAATTGTTCTTTACGGTGTAAAGTCTTAATGGTCGTTTAGGATTAGCGGACACGATATAGGGCTGTGAACCATAGACCGGTTGTCCGCGGAACCCTTTTACCGGCATTTCCATATTCGACTGTCCGGAGCAGAACCAGACTTCACCGATCAGGATATTTTTTAAGGTCAGCTCTTCTCCGTCCGAAAAAGTAATGGTATATGGTCCGCCGGCTTCCGGAGTCGGAAGAGCCAGTGTCCATTGTCCGTTCCGGTCACAATCTGCATAGATTTTCCGATGATTCCATGAAGCGGAAGCATATACACGTTTTCCGGGAGTAGCCTTTCCACGAAAAGTAACTTCTGCTTGTTGCTGCAACACCATGTTGTCTCCCCAAATGGAGGTCAAGGTTACTTTAGCTTCTGTTTTCAGAACAAAGAACAAACTTATAAGTAGCCAAAAGTATCTGTTTCTGAGCATATGATTTTAGTTTATTGGTTTTCAATAGTTTGAGTATATACATTACCGAAACGGTCAGTCACCTTAATCTCTAGCCTTGCGTTTGGGGCATGAGGAGTTGCATGAAAGAGATGCTCGGTGAGAACCGGAGATATCCAGTCATATTTCACCTTTTCCTTATCCGAACAGATGGCTTTTGCCATAGGATCATATCCCTTGTACTTTTGCATTTCGCCCATCCTTTGTCCATTTTCATACCATTCCACCTTCCAAAGATCATCCCAATTCCATACATTGGCTATAATATCAGAAGGATATTCATCCGACGATCCTGCCGGATAAGCATGAAACTGGTGTTCCAGCGGATAACCTGCGCTTTTATAAATCCACTTCAATTGATTTCCGTTCACTTCATATATACCGTAACCTCTGGGAGTTCCGTCTACATTGATATCCGCACGCCACCAAGTGCCACACACTGCTGCCGTATTATGCTCCATCAACGAATCATTGAAACAAACGTTCGTATTGAAATGGGTATGCCCGGAAATGATATGTGCATTATAGCCTTCCAAGAGTTTATATAGTGCGGCTGTATTCACTGTTTCATCTTGATCCAAAGTATTATATCTTAACTTTTTCTGAAGGCTGGAAGGAATGTGCATGACCACAAATACCAGCTTATCCCTGGACACATACGAAAGGTCTTTTTCCAGCCATGCAAAAGTCCGTTCATCAATATATCCGATATACTGGTAGTCACGATTGACATAGAAACAATTGTCGAGTACAATGTAATGGGCTTTTCCTTTATTAAACGAATAGTAGATGGGGCCGAAATAACTTTCAAAAGTACGGTACGAGAACTCAAAAGTACGTCCTCCATAAGTCATGTCATGGTTGCCGATAGCACGATAAACGGGAAAGTCCAAAGTAGATACGGTATTAATGTAAGATGGATACAAAGAAGGGGTATCACCCACGATGTCTCCACAATCAATACCGAATATGTCTCTTTTTCCCGAATAAGGCTGTACATATTCTTTTATATCCTGCAGGAATCTGCCATAGGCTTTCACATCGTTTTCGGAAGTGACTTGCACATCAGCCTGCACCAGAAACAGATGATTCATATCATTTTGAGGATTCTTCATCAACTCAAAATTATATCCGTCTTGTTTATCCATCTCTATTTGTTGATAGAATAAAGGAATGGTCTTTTCTGTTTTCGGCAGATAACCGGAAGGCACGGACAAGTAAACAAACCGGGCATCTCTTTGAGGAGCAAGCACGTATTCGCCCGACTTATTAGTCAGAACGCAGTCGATTCCGTTCGTTACAACTACTCCTTGAAGTCCTTTCCCATGACAGGTTACCTTTCCACGAATAGTACCGGATAAATTTTGAGCCTGCAAGTTCAAACTCAAACTCATCAAAATGACAAGTTGTAATAAATATATTTTCATAGTTATCTATTGTTCTTTATACAAATAAGGCAATTCATTAACATTAAGTCTGAACCTTGCGGCTCAGACTTAGTGCTATGAATAGAAAGGAGAATACTTGTATTGAGTATATTCTCAGATTGAATTATCAACTTCCTATTTTTGAACGGACTCCAGATAGTTATCAAATCCTGTCTTGAAAGCGCTCCAATAGTCGTACATCTTGATATGACAGAGGTCGAATGCGAAGAAGCCGTCGCTATTGTTTATACATGCGTCGATGGCATCAGGTATTTTAGCGGCTTGTCCACCGTTAGTCCATCCGGTACCATTGCCTATGTCCGGACCTCCGGAGAAGGGAACGTCACCTTTCAGCAACTCGCGACCGTTTTTGCAAAATCCCTCCATTGTCCATTCGCCGCTACCATAAATCTTATCGACAGATGCATAAGCACCTAAGAATATATAATCCAGATGATCGGCATAACCATAGTTCTTATAATCTGCTGTAGCCCATTTAGGATAGTAAGCTGAGGTGTCATATTTAGGACTTGCCCAATTTACTCCCGAAGTATAATAACTGGAATACCATGCGCCTACATACACTCCAAAATTGATTTCTGAATTTACGGATTTTACTTTCTCACGTGCCTTGACGATAAAGTCGTGAATCACTTTTACACGAAATTCCAACCATTTCTTGAAATAGGCAGGCTGATCTGAAGGTATCTCATCTGTGCCTGGCGCCATAATGTCTTCCGGAAAATGAGCAACCGTTTCCCCAATGTACTCTTCAAACTTCTGTTTAGAAACAGCCGAGAAATCACTTTCCAAGCCATAATCGTCATAACGGCAACGGTCCAGAATTATTCCATCCAAGTCATATTTAGCTAGGTCACCCAGTAACTGCAAAACGAAGTTCTGCACATCATCGTTAGCCGGATTCAAAAATTTAGCTCCATAATCGGTCTCGTCATTCAACAAATCCATCGTATTTGTCAGACCGTCAGCGAGATTAGCCACACTTGCCCATTCCTTCTTCGAGTCATCACGGAACAGTATTCCATCTGATCCGAGGTTATAGGGACATAAGTAACCACCGACGAAAGTATTGACTGACGCATGTACTTTCAGCCCCTGACTTCTGGCTGCATCTATAAATGCCTGCAGGTAATCCCATGTTTCAGTACGTTCATAATATACATAACCCGAACTTCCCCACACATCCATTCGCTTCACCTGATCTACTGCAGTAGTGTTGAACAAAACATCTCCTGTAGTGGGACGCACGTCAACAATGATATCAGTAAACCCTGCGTTTTTTACTTTCACCATATCTGTGGCGATATTTTCCTTATTATTCGCATAATCCGGAAAATTAGCTGCCGCATCAATCCAGACATAGCGTGGCTTAACTTCTGTAACGTCCGGATTTTCCGGTTCTTCTGTTGAATTATCATTCCAGGGCCATCCGGGGATTCCATCAGAATCATCACTACATGAAGTGATAGTAACCATTCCGCAAAACGTCAATAATAATATTTTAAAAAGATTTCTCATATTATACATGTTTATTAATGTCAGTAACTCTTTTGAAACACATTAATTATTTGTCGATACAATCAAATTCATATCCTCCGATAATCTTACAGTTGTTGTCAACATAGTAAAGACGAAGTTTATATCCATCTGTAGTTGGAGCAAACAATACATCACCTGTTGCCGCTACACCATCTGCAGAACCGAACGAAGAAAGTGAAGGATTGAATGTCAAAGCGTCTGAAGTAGATACCGTACCGGTAAACGATCCGTCTGAGGTTACATCGTACATATATAAGTACGGAGTGCCTCCCCATTGCGGGAAGTGAGCCGTAGATACCAATACAAGATACTGCGCATTATTGAACGTTCTTGCATCCAGACAGTTATTATTCATTGCCCAGGAATTGCCATTGTCCGAATTGGATAAAGACTTGGACGCATTATTACTTGTTCCATTCACCCAATAAAGTACGTTAGGATCATAATAGGATAAGAAATAATCGCTTTGTGCAGTAGTTCCCTTGGTGACAACCTTGGTATTTGACACAGGAGATCCCCAATAGCCAACACCATTTACCGATACTACTTCAGGACTTCCCAATACACCGTCTGTTATAATCCAGCGAACAAATGTATTAGAACCGGACGAGGCTGTTCCGTCACACGTAGCAATGATAGCGGCATTTGTATTGATATCGCCCTGTACAGATACTTTGGTACCCATATCCAAACTTGTATTGTTGGTATAAGATATCAATAAAGTTGGAACTGTGGTTACAGAAGAAGTCTTATAGATAGAGAAGGATTTACCATTAGCTGCTTTTGTTGCCAACAATATGTTTCCTTTACTATCACTTGTCACACAACCTAAAGATGCAACACCTACGCTTCCCAAAGTCATATTGCCAATCTTACTTCCTGTAGAGGCATTATAATAGGTAGGAGCAGTAGAACCGTCCCCTAAGCAAACAACTAAATTATTGCCATTAACGGCCAGTGAAGGTGAGTTGGCTGAAGTCCAGGGCAAACCTATAACTCCCATATCCAATTTAAACAATTCTGTCTCACTGCCTTTTCTATACCCATAAGGGATCTTATCCGGTACTGCCTTCTGAACTGTGTACGTCTGCTTCGTCACTCCGTCGTGAGCGATGACCGTCAGTTCTACAGGTGAATTGAAGTCAAGCGCCTCTGTCTTAGGATCCGGCGACATTGTCGCATGAGAGGAAAGCGAATATTCTGCCAGACAGAAAGATAAATCTTCTGCAGAAATCAGAGATACCGTCTTATGCTCTTCGTCAATAATTCCACTAATATCTTCGGCCGGTATTGAGAAACTTAATAGCTGACATTTATTGGATTTCACTCTTTCACCCGTAATGCAGATTTGTTTCTTATATCCCTGCGCATCTGTATAAGTGAAGTAATTTTCTTTAGTCAAATCCAATATCGTCAGAACAGGGTCAATAGTACAGTTGGGAGCTAACTTTGCCTGAACCCTCATTGTTTTCATATATTCCGCCGTTTCATTTTCACTGTCTTCCGGATAAAACCATGGCATAGGAATCACATATTTATCTACAGACGCATCCGCAATTGTATAGACAACAGCTTCTTTGTCCACGTAAGGACCTGATGTAAAAAGTGCGGTCAAGCTTGTGATTCCCTGCCGTTCAGCAGTTGGAAGCACATATTCCGGATCTTGGCAGGAACTCATTAATGCCAATACTCCTAATAGTAAGTACTGTATATTCTTTTTCATAATTGTTTTCATTTTAGATTTATTGCCATTCTGCATATTGAGTTACAGCACCGTTATTGTCCAACTCCGCCTGTGGCATAGGGAAACGGTACATCTTAGTCGGGAAGTTACGATCTTTGTCATCACACTCTACATAAATGTAATTGAACGAGCCGTTTGCATTCTGTTCTATCTTAAGTCCATGAAGACGGATACCGGTGAATGCCGTTGCAGATAGTTTCCAGCGACGCATATCCCAATAATAGTGTCCTTCATAAGCTAATTCGACTTTACGTTCCTGACGAATCGCTTTCATCAGGTCTTCTCCACTCTTGTCCGAATAAGGCAAGCCGACTCTGTTACGAATGTCTTTGATGTCTTTATTGGCTTTATCGGCATAGCCACTCAAATGATAGCAAGCCTCGGCATGATTTAGTAACACTTCGGCATAACGAATTTCGGTCCATGGCTGTGTACTTGCCTGCACAGAAGTGAAACTATGAGTCTCATCCACCAGCTTACGCAAATAATAACCTGTGGTAGAACGTCCTTCTGGTTTGGCATCCGTTTTCCATGCAGCCCAACCATCAGTACCATTGACATAAGATGCGATCGTTCTGCCTTTCCACGTCGCACCATTATAAAGAATGGTTGCTTTGAAGCGTGGTTCAAGTTTATCGTATGGAGGAGTTGCCGTTGTTCCTTCTGCTGTATGCCAGGTACTCCAATCCGGAAAACCGCTACCGTCCGCATATTCATAAGATTCTACCATTTCTTGTGTCGGAGTTCCGAATCCTCCGGTCATTGAATTACCATCCAATGCTTTATCACCTCCGGGAGCCATATAGCCGTCAAAATCATGAGTCACAGTAGAACTCTTGTCATAGCAATATTGCAGAATAGCTTCCTGACTTCCTGCTTTAAATGCATTAGAATAATTCTCTTTTTCTTCCAGATTATATCCCATGCCCATCACTTCTTCGGCAGCGATCCGGGCATCATCCCATCTTTCTGCATAAAGCATTGCCCGTGACAGCATTGCATAAGCAGCTCCGCTAGTCAGACGTCCATTAGGGGTTTTATCAACCGGTAAATGTTCGCCCGCAAACTTCAGGTCCTCATATACAAAGTTCCATCCTTCTGCCTCGGAACTGACCGGCATATCCTTCTTTATATTATCCAGATCTTCGTCATATATGATTACTTCCTTATAACGTTTTATCAGGTCGGTATATAAATATCCTCTGAAGAAGCGCATTTCCGCTTCCAGCCGTTCTTGTTCCGTCTGACCAAATGAGGCGTACTTTTTCAGTTTATTGATACCTTCATTGACACGGCGTACATATTCATACATCGTCCCCCAATTGCCTAAATAAGTGCTGACATAACTTACTGTCAGAACGGATCCTCCATAAGCGATTTCGCTAGGTATCTGGCATTTAGACATATAGTTATAGGAACCGTATTTGAGTTGGTCTGTCAACGCTTCCGTCATGCCTGCCAGGCATTGTCCGTCACGATAAACTCCTAAATAATCGATATAACGGTAGAAATCGTTGACAGCTTGTTCGGCATATTCCAGTTTACTCCATACCAGTTTATCTGATGCTTTGTCCGTTGGTGTCATGTCCAGATAATCACTACATGAACCAAGCCCTAAAGAGGCTCCCAACAATATGATAATTATTAATTTTGTTTTCATAATAAATCTTTTAAAGGTTTAGAAAGTCAGAGTTATACCGCCCATGATTGTGCGTTGTTGAGGATAATATCCATTGTTCACTCCCGGAGATTCGGGGTCGATTCCATCGGGAAGACCGGAGATCGTGAATAAATTGGAACCTTCTACATAAATTCTAAGATTCTGAATTCCCACAGGGCTCATCCACTTTTTAGGGAATGTATAACCCAGCTGTGCCGATTTGAGACGAAGGTATCTGCCATTACGCAACCAGAAGGTAGAAGCTAATCCATTGTCTCCTCCATGTCCTTGATTTCCCAGAGTCAGACGTGGGAATGTTCCATTCGGATTTTCCGTGGTATACGCATTCTGAACCAGATATAAAGGTGAGTTGGCACCTTCTTTGAATGCCTGTGTCCAGACCGTATTGTCATCATAACCATTATAGTAAGTTCCGGTTAATGATACATCGAACAATGCGCCTCCGGTAAATTGCGCGCTTAAATCAAATCCGTTCCAGGCACAATTCAAGTTCAGACCATAAGTCAGTTCCGGACGATTGCCCCGTCCTACACGTGTTCTGTCATCTTCATCTATTTTGCCATCGCCATTTAAATCCTTATATTTGATGTCACCTACATTAGGACGGGTTCCATACCATGCGGAATTATCAATTTCTTCTTCCGAACGGAACAAACCTTCTGCCACCCATACAACTGAAGCGTCTACACTGCGACCTGTACGTTTTCTCCATTCTACAGTATTGGGACTATCCGGATAACGGAGATAGCGATTTCTTGCAAAAGTCAAGTTGAAACTGGCTCCGTAAGAAAATGGTTTCCCTGCCAGATTTAATTTATTACGATGACTCACTGTGATTTCAACTCCCTTGCTGTCTACCTTGTTATAGTTGGCATACGTATAATAATATCCTCCCATTGATGGCGGATAATCGCCTCCCATTGCTGTCAGAATATCATAGGTATAGTTATAGAATACATCAAATTCCATACCCAGTAAACCATTCCACATGGTAAAGTCGAAACCTGCATTGTAAGTTAACGTATTTTCCCACGTCAGAGTAGGATTCGCAATTACGGATGCACGCAGCGCCTGCATGACTTTTCCGTTCAGAATTGTCTGGTACGCATTTTTGTTACCGTCCATCAGGTTATAAGTACTAAGGAATGCATACGGACTCACATCGTCATTACCCAACAAACCGATAGATGCACGTATTTTCATATCATCCAGGAAAGTCAGATCGGACATAAAGTTTTCTTTAGATATTCTCCACGCTACTGATGCTGATGGGAAAAATGCCCAACGTTTTCCACTTACATTGCCCGCAAACTTATATGAACCGTCATATCGTCCTGTAAATTCTGCCAGATACTTATTGTCATAGTCGTATTTCAAACGAAAAACGTAACCAATGCTACGATTGGCATCACTATAGCCGGAAATGGGGGAGTCTGCCGGTTGTCCGAAACTCAGTTCCGGAAGTTCTGCAAAACTCATATTCTTATTATATCCGGAGAAACTGTTTTCTTTATAATCACGGATTTCCGCAAGTACCATGGCTTCTACATTATGCTTACCGAAAGAATTCGCATAATTGATGCTTCCCTGGCCTACCATTTGACGGGAACTGAATTGTCCTTCACCTAAATTTATTCCATTTGCAGTTCCACGAGGATCATCCGCTTTAGTCCAAGTCCAGTCTGTAGTGGAGGTCGGCATTTTATTGATATAAGTAGAATAAGGCGTATTCAGGTTTTTATTATGCGAGGTCTTGTAGTCATAAGCTCCGGTAACCTTTACACTTAATCCTTTTACCCAAGGCAGATTATATTGTAAAGAGAGGTTAGTCTGCAAATCAAAGCTATTAGTATGTTTGTAGCCGGATTCATAAATAGCTGCTAACGGGCTATTCGGTAAGCTTGTATTATTCTGTGTAGTAGCGGTATAAAGTCCATCATATTTTTCCGGTAAATACGGATGCATCATGATAGTCTGGTGAGCAACGGATAACCAACCTTGTTCTCCCAATGTGGAATTAGAATCTGTACCACCGGAGGCATATCCCGGAGTTTCACGTTTTCCTACATTTCCGGCAACTCCCAAACTTAACTGGAAATTCTTGGCCAGCTGAGTTTCAATGTTGGTTCTTAAGTTATACCTTCTATAAGTAAAGTTATCAATATTACCATCCTGTCCCAAATAGCCGACAGATGTGAAATAACGCATTTTGTCACTACCACCCTGTACAGTGATGTTATGCTTCTGATTGATACCTGTACCAAATACCTTATCAATATAATTGACATTATCCCACCCATCAGTAGGATCGCCGTTCAACATCGCTTCCACATTTGCTTTTGTGAATACCGGTGTATATTGCTTCATGTCCGTAATGCTTCCGTTAGCCAGCTTATCCATCATATCAGCCATATTATAATAATATGCAAACTGGGGACCATTCATAAACTGCGGAAAGTTTGCATTCATAGATGCTCCTATTGAACCGTTATATGTGATTCTTGACTTTCCTTCCTGTCCTCTCTTTGTTGTAACAATGATAACACCACCTGCGCCCTTCAAACCGTACACAGCCGCAGAAGCTCCATCTTTCAAGACAGATACACTCTCAATATCATTAGGATCAATGTCATTGATGGAACGAGGCATACCATCTACAATATAAGTAACATTGTAAATAGAACCACGAACCCGCAATACTGCTTGGTCATCACCCGGTTCTCCGGAGACCTGAACAGAAGAAATGCCCGGTAAACGTCCGCCTAACAAACTTGATACATTGGTTGCCGGTGCCTTTAACAGTTCGTCGCCTTTGACCGCAGAAACCGCTCCTGTCAGGGATTGTTTCTTTGCAGTACCATAACCAACAACAATCACTTCATCCAGAGATGCTACATCATCCTTCATCACCACATTGATCGTTTTCTGTCCGGCAACTTTTATATCTTGTTCCGCCATACCTACATATGTGAAAGACAATATATCTTTTGAAGTCGCCTGAATGCTGTATTTTCCATTAACATCTGTAACTGTACCATTAGTAGTCCCCTTTACTACAACACTTACACCAGGTAGAGATTCTCCTGTCTCATCAGTAACAGTACCTTGCACCAAACTCTGTGCATGAGCATTGATAGCACATGCAAAAAGTGCGCATATTGAGAAAAGAAATATCTTCAATATGCGAGAGTTTTGCTTAATTTTTGAGTTAAACTCTGTCATAGAATTAATTTTTAGATTATTAATAAGATTGGTTAACATAATAATTCATTGTTTCTATAGCTGTTCCAATACTTTCCAGCATTGAAATAATCCCCTTGGTACATGAAAGCACCCTTTCCATTTACCACCTTTCAGCGGTAACAAAACTTCCCCTCTGCGATTCAGATATCCGTACCATTCCGGATATTCCGGATCTTTGAAGTGCGACCATGTGTAGTCATGCACTTTTTCAAACCATTCCAGACATTTCCTGTCTCCGGTCAGCTGATAACCTTTCAGCAATGAAATCAGAGATTCAATGTGCACCCACCAGAGTTTCTGATCCCATTCCAATTGCTGGGGAGGACAACCGTTACGGTCCATAAAGTAATAGATACCTCCATATTGCTTGTCCCAACCATAGTCGAGCATTGTCAGGGTTACATCTTTTGCTTTTTCTATCAATTCCGGACGATTCAGGCGTTTGCCCAAATCCATGATGAACCACATCGCTTCAATAGCATGGCCGGGAGTCACCTGACGACCTTCGAAGCAATCCATCAGATTACCGTCCATATCAACATTCTCAACAATGATACCACCCAACTCCGGACGATAAAAGACATCCATCACTTCATAGATACAGGTTTCCATCGTCTGTTCCAGATAACCGGGATCCAGCAGATGTTCGATCTCCAAAGCCAGATTACAGAGAATCATCGGGAGAGCGAAGTTCTTCAGATTACGAGTGCCCGGATGAAGCTTGTTCCACTTGCCTTTCGGATTATCAACCTTAGAAAGGATGATTTCAAAGGTCTTCTTTGCTATGTCCGCATACTCCTGATTTCCCGTAGCTAAACTCAGCTGTCCGAAGGCCATCGTGGCGAAAGTATATGAGAAAATATTGTATGGTTCTACCAGTGGTCTACCCGAACGGTCGAGTGAAAAGTACCAGTTATAATTTCCATCATGTCCGTATTTTTTCAAGAATTCACCACCCTGAACGGCACAATCCAACCATTCCTGTCGTTTTTCCACCTTGTTGTAAAGCATGGAGAACATCCATACCTCACGTCCCTGCAACCAGATGAACTTATCCGTATCGAAAACCTTCCCTTCACGGTCCAGGCAGCTGAAATAACCGCCGTATTCACCGTCCTGGGAGTGTTCGAGCCAGAATGGAAGGACATTGTCCAACAATTCATCCCGGTACTGATTCGCTAGTTTCTTAAAATCCATAATATTGTTTTTATTATAGATAGGTATAGGGTACACCGAAGGCGGAGAAACGTTTCTTGAATGGCCATGCAAAAAACGCCTGCGGCTTCTCTATACTTCTCAGTTGTTGTTAGTTTACTGTTATTAAGGTCTCTTTCTTTCTCCTACTGTTCCGACCGGGTCCAGTATCTTTCAATCTCTTCCAGTGACTTTCCCGTAGTCTCCGGCACGAGTTTCCATACGATGAGCATATACGGCACGCACATGACTGCGAACAGGAAGAATGTTCCGGCGGGGGTGAGATTCTGGAGCATCCAGGGGGTTAACTGTCCGATCAGGTACGTTCCTATCCACAGGGCAAATCCTGCGATGGACATCGCCAGCCCGCGTACCTTGGTGGGGTACATCTCCGAGAGGAGCACGAACACCACGGCACAGATGGAGACGGCACAGCAGAATACATAGAACAGGAAGAAAACGAGCAGGAAGAGGCTGGATACTCCCCAGGAATCACCGAAGAGGAAGTAAATGCCGATCAGCAGGAGGGAGACAACCATCCCCGAAACTCCGTAATAGACCAGTTGCTTGCGGCCGACCCTGTCGATGATCACAAGAGCAAGAACGGTGGTCAGAGTGTTGACTAGTCCTACGAGAACTTGGTAAAAAACGCAAGTTTGTCGCTTTGACTGTTAAATATATGCTGAGAAAATCTTATCTTTGCCTTCGTTAAACTAACTAATACCCCCATTTATGAAAAGAAATCATTATTTACTTACCCTTGTTCTCTTGTTAGGGTGCTCTATCTTCGTGAAAGCTTCAGACACCGTTTTTGTACATCAGACGCAAATTCCTATTTTAATTGAGCGGCAGGATAACGTATTGTTCTACTTTCGTTTAGATGCAAAAGAAAGCCGGATGATGGATGAGATCGTTTTGGATTTTGGAAAGAGTGTCAATCTGTCGGATGTACAGGCTGTCAAACTCTATTATGGCGGTACGGAAGCTTTACAAGATAGAGGAAAGAACAGATTTGCACCTGTTGACTATATATCCAGTCACCGTCCGGGGAATACATTGGCAGCAATACCGTCTTATTCGATAAAATGTGCGGAAGTCTTGCGGCCTTCTGCAAAAGTTGTTTTGAAGAGTCATTATAAGTTGTTCCCGGGGATTAATTTCTTTTGGATCAGCTTGCAGATGAAGCCGGAGACTTCTCTATTCACGAAAATAAGTTCCGAACTTCAATCAGTGAAGATCGATGGTAAAGAAGCCATTTGTGAAGAACGGTCGCCGAAAGACATTATTCATCGAATGGCAGTGGGTGTCCGCCATGCCGGTGATGACGGTTCGGCTTCTTTCCGTATTCCCGGATTGGTAACTTCAAATAAAGGAACGCTGCTTGGCGTATATGATGTTCGTTATAATAGCAGTGTCGATCTGCAGGAATATGTAGATGTCGGTTTGAGCCGGAGCACGGATGGTGGCAAAACATGGGAAAAGATGCGCCTTCCTCTTTCGTTCGGCGAATATGATGGTTTGCCTGCTGCACAGAATGGGGTAGGGGACCCTTCTATTCTGGTAGATACCCAAACGAATACAATATGGGTTGTTGCCGCATGGACACACGGAATGGGTAATCAACGTGCCTGGTGGAGTTCTCATCCCGGAATGGATCTATATCAAACGGCACAACTGGTGATGGCAAAAAGTACGGATGACGGTAAAACCTGGTCGAAACCGATTAATATAACCGAACAAGTAAAAGACCCTTCCTGGTATTTCTTGCTTCAGGGACCGGGACGGGGAATAACAATGAGTGATGGAACTTTAGTATTTCCTACCCAGTTTATCGACTCTACCCGTGTGCCTAATGCCGGCATCATGTATAGTAAAGACCGCGGAAAAACATGGAAGATGCATAACATGGCACGTACCAATACAACCGAAGCGCAAGTAGTAGAAACAGAGCCCGGAGTGCTGATGCTGAATATGCGGGATAACCGTGGAGGAAGCCGTGCTGTGGCAATTACAAAAGATCTGGGCAAGACATGGACAGAACATCCTTCCTCTCGGAAGGCCTTGCAGGAACCTGTATGTATGGCTAGTTTGATTCATGTGGAAGCTAAAGATAATATACTTGATAAAGATATCCTTTTGTTCTCGAATCCGAATACGACCAGAGGACGCAATCATATAACTATTAAAGCCAGCCTGGACGGCGGACTGACCTGGCTTCCCGAACATCAGTTAATGCTGGATGAAGGAGAAGGCTGGGGATATAGCTGTCTGACAATGATTGATCGGGAAACGATTGGCATCTTGTATGAGAGTAGTGCAGCCCACATGACATTTCAAGCAGTAAAACTGAAAGATTTGATTCGATGAAAAGTCTTCGAATCTTTTTGGGGATTGCATTTTTATTCCATACCTTATATATATTGGGAGCAGGTCATTTGCATCTGCTTCCCCAACCTCAGCAATGTGTGCTTGCAAAAGGATATTTTGTCGTGGGTAAAATGCAGCTTTCCACTCCTGTGCTTTCGCAGGAATGGAAGCGTTTTGTGACGGAGATGGGAGGCACTCTGACTGATCAGTCGGCATCCTCTATCAATATAAAGTTGGTTGACGCGATTGACAATGTACCTGTCAATCAGGAAGAGGCTTATCGTCTGATTATTACTCCAAAGGCAATTACTGTGGAGGCTGTAGCAGAGCGTGGAGTATATTGGGCGATGCAGACGCTATATCAACTAAAAGAAGAAAAGGGAAAGAAAATCCGACTGAAATGTGGTACTATCACTGATTGGCCGGCTTTCCGGATTCGGGGTTTCATGCAGGATGTAGGGCGTAGCTACTTGTCTTTGGAGGAGTTGAAACGTGAGATAGCTATATTATCCCGATTTAAAATCAATACTTTTCATTGGCACTTGACGGAAAATCAGGCATGGCGTCTGGAAAGTAAAATCTTTCCGATGTTGAATGATAGTGCGAATATGACTCGTATGGCGGGTAAATATTACACGCTGGAGGAAGCGAGAGAGTTGACCGAGTTCTGTAAAGCTCATCAGGTACTGTTGATTCCGGAGATTGATATGCCCGGACATAGTGCGGCATTTATCCGTACTTTCCGTCATGATATGCAAAGTCCGGAAGGAATGAAGATCCTGAAACTCCTGCTGGATGAGATTTGTGAAACGTTTGATGTTCCATATCTCCATATTGGAACAGACGAAGTGCATTTTACTAATCCGCAGTTTGTGCCCGAAATGGTGGCTTATATCCGTGACAAAGGGAAAAAAGTGATTTCCTGGAATCCCGGATGGAAGTATAAGACGGGTGAGATCGACATGATGCAACTTTGGAGCTATCGTGGCAAAGCCCAACAAGGTATTCCCGCTATTGACTCCCGTTTCCATTATTTGAATCATTTTGATACGTTCGGCGATATAATTGCTCTATATAATAGTCGGATTTATAATGCGGATATGGGAAGTGATGATCTTGCCGGAGTCATTATGGGTATCTGGAATGATCGTTTAATCGACAAAGAGTGGAATATGGTTCTGGAAAATAACTTTTACCCGAATATGCTGGCTATCGCAGAGCGTTCATGGCGGGGAGGAGGAACTGAATATTTTGATAAGCAAGGAACAATTCTTCCTGTAGATGAAAACTCTGAGGTTTTTCGTAATTTTGAGGACTTCGAAAGTCGTATGTTATGGTATAAAGAGCATCTGTTTAAAGGGTATCCATTTGCCTATGTCAAACAGACTCATGTAAAATGGAACATTACAGATGCTTTTCCGAATGAGGGGGATCTGACTAAAGTTTTTCCACCGGAAGAAGAGCTGAAAGATTCATATACCTATGAAGGGAAGCAATATGGAGTGCGTCCTGCCATAGGAGCCGGTATCTATCTCCGGCACGTATGGGGGAAAATTGTGCCGGCTTTTTATAAAGACCCGCAGGAGAATCATACTGCTTATGCCTACACGTATGTCTATTCTTCTAAAGCACAGGAAGTCGGCTTATGGGCTGAATTTCAAAATTATGGACGTTCTGAGAATGACCTGCCGCCATTACCGGGAAAGTGGGATTATAAAGAAAGCCGTATTTGGATTAATGATCAGGAAATACTGCCTCCGGTATGGTCTGCTACTCATCGCGTGAAAAGTTTGGAAACAGCCTTAGGTAATGAAAATTGTGTGGCACGTCTGCCACTACGGGTTCATTTGCATAAAGGCTGGAATAAGGTATTGCTGAAACTGCCTGTCGGCAAATTCTCAACGAATGAAGTACGATTGGTTAAATGGATGTTTACCGCAGTATTTGTTACTCCTGACGGCGATAAGGCCGTAGAAGGGCTGATCTATTCTCCGGAAAAGAAAATGTAATTGACTCTTATATGATGAAAAATGTATTATTGATTGTTGTTGCCATCTTGTTTGTTACAGCAGCGAGTGCACAGGAAAATCGTATTAAAGTTGCCTGCATCGGGAATAGTATCACCTATGGTTATGGATTGCCCGACCGGACTACACAATCGTATCCGGCGCAATTACAGAAGATGTTGGGAGAGTCTTATCAAGTCGAAAACTTCGGCAAATCGGGTGCTACCTTGTTGAATAAAGGGCACCGGCCTTACATGCAGCAAGATGAGTATCGCAGAGCGATCGACTTTGGCGGAGATATTGTGGTTATTCATTTAGGCATCAATGATACAGATCCCCGTGATTGGCCCGATTATCGTGATTCCTTTGTGAAAGATTACATTGAATTGATCGATTCTTTTCGGGCGGCTAATTCTAAAGTCCGGATTATGATTGCCAGACTTACACCTATTGCCGATCGGCATCCTCGTTTCCTGTCAGGGACACGTGACTGGCATGGAGAAATACAATTGGCTATTGAGAATGTGGCACGCTATACCGGAGTACAGTTGATCGACTTTCATGAGCCGTTGTATCCATACCCTTTCATATTGACGGACGCCGTACACCCTGATTCCGAAGGAGCGTTTATTATGGCTCAGACCGTATATTCCGCCATTACCGGAGATTATGGCGGACTGAAAATGTCGTTGCTTTATACAGATAATATGGTATTGCAACGGGATGTTCCGCTGACGGTTCAAGGAATTGCCAATGCCGGGGACCGGGTAACTGTAAGCATAGCCGACCGGCAAATGAAAACAAAAGCAGGTCTGAATGGAAAATGGTCGGTAACGTTGCCTCCTTTAAAGGCGGGTGGTCCTTATACCTTAAAGATCTCAACGGATGAGACAGACCTTCAATATCAAAATGTGTTAGCGGGTGAAGTCTGGCTTTGTTCCGGTCAGTCAAATATGGAGTTTATGCTGAAACAGGCTTCGACTGCCCGAGACGATATTCCACGTGCCGCAGATCAGCAACTTCGTTTGTATGATATGAAAGCACGTTGGCGCACAAATGCCGTCGAATGGGAGGCGTCCGTACTTGACTCGTTGAATCATCTCCAATATTATAAGGATACGGAATGGAAAAATTGTACTCCGGCGACAGCTTCTGATTTCTCGGCAATTGCATACTATTTTGGTAAGATGCTAAGAGATAGTCTGAATGTTCCGGTTGGATTGATTTGCAATGCCATTGGAGGATCACCTACAGAAGCCTGGGTAGATAGAGCTAGTTTGGAATATCAGTTTCCCGCCATTTTAAAAGACTGGACTAAAAATGATTTTATTCAGGAATGGGTGCGCGGACGGGCTGCTTTGAATATAAAAAAGTCAGCAAATAGCCAGCAGAGGCATCCGTATGAGCCTTGTTATTTATATGAGTCGGGGATTCGGCCTTTGGAACAGTATCCGATACGAGGAGTAATCTGGTATCAGGGAGAATCGAATGCGCATAATTGGGAAGCCCATGAAAAATTATTTAAACTGCTCGTGAATAGTTGGCGAAAGAATTGGAATGATGCCTGCCTGCCTTTTTATTATGTACAATTATCCAGTTTGAATCGCCCTTCTTGGCCTTGGTTCCGTGATAGTCAGCGTAGAATGTTGAATGAAATTTCTCATATCGGAATGGCTGTATCCAGCGATCATGGTGATTCTCTGGATGTGCATCCTACCTGTAAGAAACCCGTGGGAGAGCGTTTGGCGCGATGGGCTTTGAATAAAACGTATCAGAAAAATGTCATTCCTTCTGGTCCTTTATTTCGTGGTGCAAACGTTCGCGGTGGGAAAGTCTTTTTGTCTTTTGATTATGGAAAAGGGATGCGGAGCTCGGACGGAAAGCCCTTACAATGCTTTGAAGTAGCGGAATATGATGGTATCTATTATCCGGCAACGGCTGAGGTTGTAGGAGAACAGGTGAAGGTATATAGTAAAGAAGTGCAAAATCCCCGCTATGTACGATATGGCTGGCAACCTTTTACGCGGGCTAATCTGATCAATCGGGAAGGACTGCCTGCTTCGACATTTCGTGCCGAATTTTCGATGAAATGAGATATTTTGTGGCTTCAATAGGAAATATTTAACAAAAAAGCAATATCTTTACTCCGTTAATATCTAATGCCCCCACTATGATCTTAAATTTGACAGGAAAGATAGCCCCGATAGCATGTGGATTGCTATGTTGCTGTAGTATGGTTTATGCTCAAGGTAATGACACTTCGGAAGTCATGCTACTGGATACCGGTTGGGAATTTTCTCAATCAGGGACTGAAAAGTGGATGCCAGCCACAGTTCCTGGTACGGTTCATCAGGACCTGATCAGTCATGAATTACTGCCGAATCCTTTTTATGGGATGAATGAAAAGAAAATTCAATGGGTGGAGAATGAGGACTGGGAATATAGAACCTCCTTTATAGTCTCCGAAGAGCAATTGAATCGTGACGGAATCCAACTTATTTTTGAAGGTCTTGATACCTATGCAGACGTATATCTCAACGGCTCATTATTGCTGAAGGCTGATAATATGTTTGTGGGGTATACACTTCCTGTAAAATCAGTGTTGCGGAAGGGCGAGAATCACTTATATATTTATTTCCATTCACCTATCCGGCAAACGTTGCCGCAATATGCTTCCAATGGCTTTAATTATCCAGCGGATAACGATCATCACGAGAAACATCTTAGTGTGTTCAGCCGTAAGGCTCCGTATAGTTACGGTTGGGACTGGGGCATCCGAATGGTGACAAGTGGTGTTTGGCGCCCGGTTACTCTTCGTTTTTACGACATAGCTACCATATCCGACTACCATGTCAGACAATTATCGCTGACAGATGAAAACGCTCGTCTGTCTAATGAACTGATTGTTAATCAGATTGTTCCTCAGAAAACTCCGGCTGAAGTAAGGGTCAATGTATCGTTGAATGGAACTACCATTACAGAAGTAAAACAGCAGGTGACACTGCAACCCGGGATAAATCA
This sequence comes from Bacteroides sp. RCH18, assembly GCF_058231005.1. NCBI lineage: Bacteria > Pseudomonadati > Bacteroidota > Bacteroidia > Bacteroidales > Bacteroidaceae > Bacteroides > Bacteroides sp. RCH18. The sequence continues at coordinate 73,160 of NZ_JBIPTC010000001.1, forward strand.
TATCACTCTTCCTACTGAAGTGACGAATCCTGTACGATGGATGCCTAATGGTTGGGGAACTCCGACTCTGTATGATTTCTCGGCTCAGATAGTTTGTGGAAATCGGATTGTTGCGGAACAATCTCATCGGATTGGTTTACGAACGATTCGTGTGGTAAATGAAAAAGATAAGGACGGAGAATCTTTTTATTTTGAAGTCAATGGCATACCGATGTTTGCCAAAGGAGCTAATTATATTCCTCAGGATGCACTGTTGCCTAATGTTACTACGGAACGCTATCAGACTTTGTTCCGTGACATGAAGGAAGCCAATATGAATATGGTTCGTATATGGGGTGGCGGGACATATGAGAATAATCTTTTCTATGACCTTGCCGATGAGAACGGGATACTTGTCTGGCAGGATTTTATGTTTGCGTGTACCCCTTATCCATCCGATCCTACTTTCCTGAAACGGGTAGAGGCGGAGGCTGTTTACAATATTCGTCGTCTTCGGAATCATGCCTCTTTGGCGATGTGGTGTGGTAATAATGAAATACTGGAAGCTCTGAAATATTGGGGCTTTGAGAAGAAATTTACTCCGGAGGTTTATCAAGGATTAATGCATGGTTATGATAAACTGTTCCGTGAGCTGTTGCCTTCAATGGTTAAAGAATTTGATTCGGATCGTTTTTATGTGCACAGTTCGCCCTATCTCGCTAACTGGGGGCGTCCGGAATCATGGGGGATAGGAGACAGTCATAATTGGGGAGTCTGGTACGGAAAGAAGCCATTTGAGTCTTTAGATACCGATTTGCCGCGTTTTATGAGTGAATTTGGTTTCCAGTCATTTCCGGAAATGAAAACCATTGCTGCTTTTGCTGCTCCTGAAGATTATCAGATTGAGTCTGAAGTGATGAATGCGCATCAGAAGAGTAGTATTGGCAATTCGTTGATCCGTACTTATATGGAACGTGATTATATCATTCCCGAAAGTTTCGAGGATTTTGTGTATGTCGGATTAGTCTTGCAAGGACAGGGGATGCGGCATGGACTGGAAGCTCACAGACGCAATCGTCCTTATTGTATGGGGACATTGTATTGGCAGTTGAACGACAGTTGGCCGGTGGTATCCTGGTCAAGTATTGATTATTATGGTAATTGGAAGGCATTACATTATCAGGCAAAGCGTGCTTTTGCACCGATCTTGATCAATCCTATACAGCAGAATGACAGTTTGAGTGTTTTTCTAATTTCAGACCGGCTTGATACAATGGAGCAAATGACATTGGAAATGAAAGTCGTGGATTTTGATGGAAAAACGCTGGGTAAGAAGATACAAGTACATTCGTTGGAAGCTCCGGCAAATACTTCAAAATGTGTTTATCGTGCAAAACTGGATGGCTGGCTGACTCCCGAAGACTGCCGACGCAGCTTCTTGAAATTGATACTCAAAGATAAATCGGGACATCAGGTGGCTGAAAGCGTCCATTTTTTCAGAAAGACGAAAGATTTGCAACTTCCTCCGGCAGCAGTATCCTATCAAATGAAGCAGACGGATGGTAAATGTGAATTGACTCTCTTTTCATCAATGTTGGCAAAAGATCTTTTTATTGAGACTCCATTGCAGGGAGCCCGTTACAGTGACAACTTCTTTGATCTCTTACCCGGAGAACGTAAGAAAGTAATTATTACTTCTCCCCGGATAAAGAAGGGAGAAGAATTACCTGTCAATATCAAGCATATTCGAGAAACCTATAAATAAAACTAATTTATTAACTACTAACACCTAATTTTTATTTTATGAAACAACTCCTAAAATTAACAGGATGTGTGGCACTGGCAGGACTGATGAGCTCTTGTGACTCGGTACAAGAAGAAGCCAATTATCAGATTATCCCATTGCCACAAGAAATTGTAACATCGCAAGTAAACCCCTTTATTTTGAAAAGCGGTGTGAAAATCCTTTATCCGGAAGGAAATGAGAAGATGCAGCGTAATGCGCAATTTTTGGCTGATTATCTGAAGACTGCAACCGGAAAAGACTTTTCGATTGAAGCCGGAACTGAAGGTAAAAATGCTATAGTGCTGGCGTTAGGCTCAGAAGTAGAAAACCCTGAATCTTATCAGTTGAAAGTCACCGATCAAGGTGTCACGATAACTGCCCCTACAGAAGCCGGAGTTTTCTATGGTATTCAGACTTTGCGTAAATCATTGCCTATTGCTTTGGGTGCTGATGTAGCATTGCCTGCTGTTGAAATTAAGGATGCTCCTCGTTTCGGTTATCGTGGTGCACATTTCGATGTTAGCCGTCATTTCTTCACAATTGATGAAGTGAAGACTTATATTGATATGCTGGCTTTGCACAACATGAACCGTTTGCACTGGCATATCACTGACGACCAGGGATGGCGTCTGGAAATCAAGAAATATCCGAAGTTGACGGAAATAGGTTCTCAAAGATCGGGAACGGTCATCGGACGTAACTCCGGTGAATATGACAATACACCCTATGGTGGATTCTATACACAGGAACAGGCTAAGGAAATTGTAGATTATGCCGCAGAACGTTATATCACTGTTGTTCCTGAGATCGACCTTCCGGGACACATGCTGGCTGCCCTTGCCGCTTATCCGGAATTGGGTTGTACCGGTGGACCGTATGAAGTTTGGAGACAATGGGGAGTGGCCGATGATGTACTTTGTGCTGGCAACGATCAGGTTCTGAAATTCCTGGAAGATGTATATGGTGAATTGATTGAAATCTTCCCTTCAGAGTATATCCATGTAGGTGGTGACGAATGTCCGAAGGTAAGATGGGAGAAATGTCCGAAATGTCAGGCACGTATCAAAGCGTTAGGCTTGAAATCGGATAAGAATCATACTAAGGAAGAACGTTTGCAGAGTTTTGTTATCAATCATATAGAGAAGTTCCTGAATGATCACGGACGTCAGATTATCGGTTGGGATGAGATTCTCGAAGGCGGACTTGCTCCTAATGCAACAGTTATGTCATGGCGTGGCGAAAGTGGAGGTATTGAAGCTGCCAAGCAGAAACATGATGTGATCATGACCCCGAACACTTATCTGTATTTTGATTATTATCAGGCTAAAGATACTGAGAATGAACCTTTCGGTATCGGAGGTTATTTGCCGATGGAAAGAGTGTACAGCTATGAGCCGATGCCGGCTTCCCTTACTCCGGAAGAACAGCAGTATATAAAAGGTGTACAGGCCAATCTCTGGACAGAGTATATTGCTACTTTCTCTCATGCTCAATATATGGTCTTGCCTCGTTGGGCTGCTTTGTGTGAAGTCCAGTGGTCAACACCTAATAAGAAGAACTACGAAGATTTCTTGTCTCGTCTTCCACGACTGATTAAGTGGTATGATGCAGAAGGATATAATTATGCAAAGCACGTATTTGATGTAAAAGCAGAATTTACTCCGAATCCGGCTGATGGTACTTTAGACATTACACTTACTACAATTGATAATGCACCAATCCACTACACGCTAGATGGTACAGAGCCGACGAGTATTTCTCCCGTTTATGATGGCGCTTTGAAGATTAAGGAAAATGCAGACTTCTCGGCTATAGCTATTCGCCCTACTGGCAATAGTCGTGTCGTTTCTGAGAAAATCGATTTCAGTAAATCAAGCATGAAGCCGATTGTTGCTAATCAGCCGGTGAATAAACAATATGAGTTCAAAGGTGTCTCTACGTTGGTAGATGGCTTGAAAGGAAATGGTAACTATAAAACCGGACGCTGGATTGCATTTAGAGGAAATGATATGGATGTGACTATTGATCTCAAACAACCAACAGAGATTTCAAGCGTTGGCATTTCTACTTGCGTAGAGAAGGGAGATTGGGTTTTTGATACAAGAGGACTCTCTGTAGAAGTTTCAGAAGACGGCACAAACTTCACGAAAGTGGCATCTGAAGCTTATCCTGCAATGAAGGAAACTGATAAAAATGGTGTTTATGACCATAAACTAACATTTACACCTGTAACTGCACAATATGTGAAAGTTATAGCTTCACCCGAGAAAAGTATTCCGGAATGGCATGGTGGTAAGAGTTATCCAGGCTTTTTATTTGTAGACGAAATCACAATTAATTAATGAATATAAGAAAGAGATACACTAAAGTTTGTCTTTTCTTATGGGTAATCGGGATGTGTCTTTGTACACATCCCATAAATGCACAGTCCGTAATTCCTGTTCCCTTAAAGATGGAACAGGGTACGGGCTCTTTTTTACTCTCTGAAAAAACAAAGCTTTATACAAATCTACAGGGAGAAGAAGCTATTCTTCTGGGTAACTATCTGAAAACTGCATTACCTGTACAATTTAAGGAAGGGAAAAAGAAAGATAAACAGAATGTCTTGTCTTTATTGATAACAGAAAAGAAGCCTCAGTTGGTGTCACCGGAAAGTTATATATTATCCGTTACTCCTGAACATATTCTGATTCAGGCTTCTTCCGGTGCTGGGTTGTTTTATGGAATTCAGACATTGTTGCAGTTATCTCAGCCTTCGGACACGGGCTATTCTATAGCTTCTGTTGAAGTACAGGATACCCCTCGTTTTGCTTATCGTGGTATGATGCTGGATGTCTCCCGCCACTTCTTCTCTAAAGAATTTGTGAAGAAACAGATAGACGCATTGGCATTTTATAAACTAAACCGTTTGCACTTGCATTTGACGGATGCGGCAGGATGGAGACTTGAAATAAAGAAATATCCTTTATTGACGGAATTTGCAGCCTGGCGTACAGATGCCAACTGGAAGAAATGGTGGAATGGCGGACGGAAATATCTTCGTTTTGATGAGCCCGGTGCTTCCGGTGGTTATTATACTCAGGATGACATGAAGGAGATTATTGCATATGCGCAGCAGCATTATATCACAATCATTCCTGAAATCGAGATGCCTGCCCATTCAGAAGAAGTATTGGCTGCTTATCCACAACTCTCCTGTTCGGGTGAACCTTATAAAAACGCAGATTTTTGTGTTGGAAATGAAGAAACATTCATTTTCTTAGAAAATGTGCTTACTGAAGTAATGGAACTTTTTCCATCGGAATATATTCATGTAGGAGGCGATGAGGCTGGTAAAGCGGCTTGGAAGACTTGTCCGAAATGTCAGAAAAGGATGCAGGATGAACATCTTTCTAATGTAGACGAGTTACAAAGCTATCTGATTCATCGTATTGAACTGTTTCTGAATGCACATGGACGTAAGTTGCTGGGTTGGGATGAAATTCTTCAGGGTGGTCTGGCTCCTAATGCTACTGTAATGTCATGGCGTGGCGAAGAGGGAGGTATTGCTGCTGTCCGTTCCGGTCATCAGGCAGTTATGACTCCCGGTCAATATTGTTATTTGGATAGTTATCAGGATGCTCCGTATTCTCAGCCGGAAGCTATCGGAGGATATTTGCCATTGGAGAAGGTTTATTCATATAATCCGGTCTCAGATTCTTTAACTGTAGAACAGGCAAAACTTGTTTATGGTGTGCAGGCAAATCTATGGGCAGAATATATCCCCACTCCGGAGCATATGGAATATATGATATATCCTCGTATCCTTGCTTTGGCAGAAGTGGCTTGGTCGGCTCCCGAACGTAAATCATGGACAGACTTTCATAATCGTGCATTGAAAGCAGTTGATGATTTGCAAGCGAAAGGATATCATACTTTTGATCTTAAAAATGAGATAGGAAGTCGTCCGGAGTCTTTGAAGCCGATAAGTCATCTGGCTGTGGGGAAGAAGGCCATTTATAATGCTCCGTATAGTTCTCACTATCCTGCGCAGGGAAATACAGCTCTTACTGATGGTATTCGTGGCGACTGGACTTATGGAGATGGTTCCTGGCAAGGTTTTATCGATAAAAAGCGATTGGATGTTACCATTGATATGGGTACGGAAACTGCTGTCCATTCTGTTTCTGCCGATTTTATGCAAGTAGTAGGAGCAGAGGTCTTTTTGCCCGAGTCTGTCACTATTTCCATTTCTGATGATGGAACCAACTTCACAGAACTGAAACAATATACTTCCAAAGTAAATAAAGAAGAAGCTATTAAGTTTATTAGTGTTTCATGGGAAGGCAGTGCTGAAGGACGGTATATACGTTATCAGGCTCGTGCCGGAGAAGAGTTTGGCGGATGGATATTTACGGATGAAATAGTAGTGAAATAATCAGATGTATAATTTATGACTCTAAATATTAGATATTTATTAGGAATAGCCGTCCTTTTTTCTTTCTCTGTGATCAGTGCACAGGTACGAACCTCGTATACTTTTGAGAAAGGATGGAAATTTACACGTGAAGATAATGCTGATTTTATTCGGCCCGACTATAATGATATCAAGTGGCAATCTGTGGTAGTACCCCATGACTGGGCTATTTATGGACCTTTTGGTATAGATAATGACAGGCAATTGACAGCCATTGCACAAGACGGACAGAAAGAAGCGATGGAACACGCCGGACGTACGGGGGGGCTTCCTTTCGTCGGAGTGGGCTGGTATCGGCTGAATTTTGATGCTCCCTCTTTTGCCAAAGGGAAAAAGGCTACATTGATCTTTGACGGAGCTATGAGCCATGCTCGTGTGTATGTCAACGGTCAGGAGGCGGGTTATTGGCCCTATGGGTACAATACCTTTTATCTGGATGTAACTCCCTATCTGAAAGAGGGGACAAAGAATACTTTAGCTGTTCGTCTGGAGAATGAGACAGAATCTTCCCGTTGGTATCCGGGAGCCGGACTTTACCGAAATGTACATCTGGTAGTAACGGAAGATGCTCATATTCCGACATGGGGTACACAGTTAACTACTCCCATAGTGAAGGATGACTATGCGAAAGTGAATATAAAAACAACTTTGGTCGTACCTTCCGGAAAACAGTTTGATGCATACCGTATAGTGACTGAACTTAAAGATAAGGATGGAAAAGTAGTAACTACTGATGAGAAACAAGGTTCCCGTTTTGATGATAATATCTTCAGTCAGGAACTTGTTGTCAGTCGTCCGGCTTTATGGAGCCCGGAAACTCCTGTTCTTTATCAGACTGTTTCTAAAGTCTATGAAGGTAATACACTGAAGGATGAATATACAACATCTTTCGGTATTCGTACTATTGAAGTCATTCCCAATAAGGGCTTTTTCTTAAATGGAAAGAGAACTCTATTCAAAGGCGTATGCAATCATCATGACCTCGGTCCTTTGGGAGGTGCTGTGAATGATGCTGCTATCCGTCGTCAGATTCGTATTTTGAAAGATATGGGTTGTAATGCGATTCGTACTTCTCATAATATGCCTGCTCCTGAGTTAATCAGAGCTTGTGATGAGATGGGAATGATGGTGATGGCGGAATCGTTTGATGAATGGAAGGCTATGAAGGTTAAGAACGGCTATCGTCATGTCTTTGACGAATGGGTAGTAAAGGATCTGACGAACTTGCTACGTCATTATCGTAATAATCCGAGTGTGGTGATGTGGTGCATCGGAAATGAGGTTCCCGAACAATGGGATGGAAATAAAGGACCTAAGATGTCTTATTTTCTACAGGAACTTTGTCATCGTGAAGATCCGACACGTCCTGTCACACAGGGGATGGATGCGCCGGATGCTGTAGTCAATAATAATATGGCGGCAGTAATGGATATTGCGGGATTTAATTATAGACCACATAAATATCAGGAGAATTATAAAAAACTTCCTCAACAGATAGTCTTGGGTAGTGAGACGGCTTCTACGGTTAGTTCCCGTGGAGTATATAAATTTCCTGTTACCCGCCAATGGATGAAGAAATATGACGATCACCAGTCTTCCTCTTATGATGTGGAGTCTTGTTCATGGTCCAATCTGCCTGAAGATGATTTTATTCAACATGAGGACTTGCCTTATTGCATAGGAGAGTTTGTTTGGACAGGATTCGATTATCTGGGTGAACCGACTCCCTATTATACAGATTGGCCCAGTCATTCTTCACTATTTGGAATTATCGATTTAGCGGGGCTGCCCAAAGACCGTTATTATCTCTATCGCAGTCACTGGAATAAAGAACAGGAAACACTTCACATTCTTCCTCACTGGAATTGGGAAGGACGAGAGGGAGAGATAACTCCTGTCTTTGTGTATACCAACTATCCTTCAGCCGAATTATTCATCAACGGAAAGAGCCAGGGGAAACGTACCAAAGACCTTTCCGTAACCATTGATAATAGTGCTGACTCTGTTTCCATCATGAACTTGAAACGTCAGAGCCGTTACCGCCTGATGTGGATGGATACAAAATATGAGCCAGGCACGGTGAAAGTCGTGGCTTATGATGCTGACGGGAAAGCTGTAGCTGAAAAAGAACTCCATACAGCCGGTAAACCGGATCATATTGAATTGGTAGCCGATCGTAATGTAATCAAAGCGGATGGAAAAGATCTTTCTTTTGTAACAGTGCGAGTAGTAGACAAAGACGGTAATCTGTGTCCGGATGCCTCACATGAAATCAGTTTCAAAATGAAGGGGGAGGGTAGTTACCGTGCAGGAGCTAATGGTAATGCAGCTTCCTTGGAATCTTTCCAGCGTCCGAAGATGAAAGTCTTCAGTGGTATGATGACTGCTATTGTATCTTCGACAGAGCAACCGGGCAAAATAACCCTTGAAGCTACGGGCAAAGGCTTGAAAAAAGGAACCTTGATCATTGAAAGCCGTCAGGAAGCTAAGAAGTAAGAAATATCGTTGTAATATATGTAATTCCTCTAAGTGTTTCATTGCGATACACTTAGAGGGATTTTTGTTTAAGCAGACAGGAGTTTAACATCTTTGCAGGCAAAATAAAAGCTGTAAAAGTATGTTCTTTTATTAAATTGTATTACTTTTGCATCGTTTTAGTACTGTATCCGTTTCTCTATGAACCTTGGTTCTTATATGGAGATAAGATAAAAAGGCTAAATCCTTAAGAGATGCGCTACTGCTTCATAAATGGATTTCATTTGTGAAAGTCAGGGCGCTTTTGTCTTTTAAGTAAGTGATGAAATAAAAAACAAGGGGTAATGGGTGATAATGAATGATTTGGACAAAGAACGACAAACAGAGGGAAGGAAGGCATGGTATGCTGTACAAACCTTCTATTGTAAAGAAGAACATTTGGGGAAATATTTGGAAAAAAAAGGGGTAAATTATTTTATTCCGATGCGATATATCGAGCATGAGACGCTTGATGGTAAAAAGCATCGGAAACTGACTCCAGCTGTACACAATCTGCTGTTTATCGAGAAAGAATTTACGGAAAAAGAACTTTTAGAAAGGGTAAAAGATTGTACTATACCTTTTTTGCTTGTTCGTGACCGGAGTACACGGCGGTGTTATGAGATTCCAGACTGTGAGATGTTGGAATTCCGTGCCGTATGCGATCCTAATTATAAAGGAACTCTTTATGTCGATACAGTAACAGCAGAAGCCCGTCCCGGACAAGCAGTTCGGGTGATCCGTGGCCCGTTTGCCGGACTTGAAGGCAAACTCACGCAATACAAGAAGAGCTATTACGTAGTTGTTACGTTAGCTACTATCGGCGTCATGCTACATATTCCCAAGTGGTATTGCGAAAAAATCAACTAATCATAACATTACGATCATCTGCTCAACACCTTGTTGTCGGACACTTCATGTCTGACTTTTAGAACTATTTTTTTAATCTCGGAAGGTAATCTATTTTTTTAATAAAATATTCAATTTTTGAGTGGAAGGATATATACCCTGCCACTCAAATCTTGAGTACTAATAACAAATCAATGAAAGGAATTGTTTTAGCCGGTGGTTCAGGTACTCGTTTGTATCCGATCACAAAAGGAGTGAGCAAACAACTGCTCCCTATCTTTGATAAGCCAATGATTTATTATCCTATTTCGGTATTGATGTTGGCTGGTATACGTGAGATTCTGATAATTTCTACTCCTTATGATCTTCCGGGCTTTAAACGTCTTTTAGGAGATGGCTCTGATTATGGTGTACGTTTTGAATATGCAGAGCAACCTTCTCCAGATGGATTGGCTCAAGCATTTATTATCGGAGAAGAATTCATCGGTAACGATTCTGTTTGTCTGGTACTAGGTGATAATATTTTCTATGGTCAGGGTTTCACCCGTATGCTGCAAGAAGCTGTGTATACTGCAGAAGAAGAGAATAAAGCTACTGTTTTTGGATACTGGGTTGCCGATCCTGAACGTTATGGTGTTGCCGAATTTGATAAAATGGGGAATGTTCTGAGTATAGAAGAAAAACCTATTCAGCCAAAATCTAATTATGCAGTAGTCGGTCTTTATTTCTATCCTAATAAAGTGGTGGAAGTAGCTAAAAATATCACACCATCTTCGCGTGGTGAATTAGAGATTACGGCGGTGAATCAGCAATTTCTGAATGATCAGGAACTTAAAGTGCAACTGCTAGGTCGTGGATTCGCTTGGCTGGATACAGGAACTCATGATTCTTTATCCGAAGCCAGTACTTTTATTGAAGTTATTGAGAAACGTCAAGGGTTGAAGGTAGCATGCTTGGAAGGTATTGCCTTACGTCATGGATGGATTACTACTGATAAAATGCGCGAACTGGCCCAGCCTATGCTAAAGAATCAGTATGGACAATATCTGTTAAAGGTAATTGATGAGTTAACACAGAAATAAACTTAATACTTAATTTTCAAAATAATCACAGTGGAAGTTATTAAAACAGCTATAGAAGGTGTGTTCATTATTGAACCTCGTTTGTTTAAGGATGATCGTGGCTATTTCTTCGAATCTTTCTCGCAACGGGAATTTAACGAGAAAGTTCGTAAAGTGAATTTTGTACAAGATAATGAGAGTAAGTCTAGTTATGGGGTGCTACGAGGTTTACATTTTCAGAAGCCTCCTTATGCACAAAGTAAATTAGTTCGTGTTATTAAAGGTGCTGTTTTGGATGTTGCGGTAGATATTCGCAAAGGCTCACCAACGTTTGGAAAGTATGTATCTGTAGAACTGACAGAAGATAATCATCGTCAATTTTTTATTCCTCGTGGTTTTGCTCATGGATTCAGTGTGCTGACGGATGAAGTTATTTTTCAATATAAATGTGATAATTTCTATGCTCCGCAAAGTGAAGGGGCTTTGGCATGGGATGATCCTGATTTGGGTATTGATTGGAGAGTTCCGGCAAATGAGATTGTATTGTCTGAGAAGGATAATCATCATGAATTATTGAAAGATGCTTCTTGGTTGTTTAACTATAATGAAAGTCTATATTAAATAATGAATATTCTAGTAACTGGAGCTAATGGTCAGCTTGGTAATGAAATGCGATGCATAGCAGCTACAAGTTTGAATAATTATATATTTACTGATGTTGCAGAGTTGGATATTACAGATTTAGATGCTATTCGTAATATGATACATTTGGATAATATAAAGGTAATTGTTAACTGTGCTGCTTATACGAATGTAGATAAAGCAGAAGATGATTATGATATGGCAGACTTATTGAATAATAAAGCTGTAGAGAATCTGGCTATTGCTGCAAAAGAAGTTAATGCTACTTTAATTCATATTTCGACTGATTATGTATTTCAAGGTGATAAGAATATGCCATGTGGAGAAGACTGTGAAACTAATCCTTTAGGTATTTATGGCAAAACAAAAAGAGCAGGAGAACAAAGCATCCAACGTGTGGGCTGTAATTATTTGATTTTTCGTACAGCTTGGCTGTATTCTCAATTTGGTAAGAATTTTGTTAAGACTATGCGACAGTTAACCGCTGATAAAGATAAATTGAGAGTTGTTTTTGATCAGATTGGTACACCTACATATGCAAAAGATTTGGCTGATATTATTTATAGAGTGATTGAGGGGGATCAATATCACAAACAAGGTATCTATCATTTCAGTAATGAGGGTGTTTGTTCATGGTATGATTTTGCTAAAGAAATCTGTGAATTGAGTGGAAACAGTTGTGATATTCAACCTTGTCATAGTGATGAATTTCCTAGTAAAGTAAAACGTCCTCATTTCTCAGTATTAGATAAAACAAAATTGAAGCTGGCTTTTGGTGTCGAGATTCCTTATTGGAAAGATTCTCTTGTGAAATGTATTAATGAACTTAAAGAAAATAATTAATCATGAAATTCTCAAGAAATATAATGATCACTGGTGGCGCTGGTTTCATTGGTAGTCATGTTGTCCGTCTGTTTGTGAATAAATATCCCAGCTATCGTATTATCAACTTAGATAAACTGACTTATGCTGGAAACTTGGCTAATCTGAAAGATATTGAAGATAAACTTAATTATGTTTTTGTAAAAGCTGATATCTGTGATTTTGAAAAAATGATAGAGTTGTTTAGTGAGTATAAGATAGATGGGGTTATTCACTTGGCAGCTGAAAGTCATGTAGATCGTAGTATTAATGATCCTTTTACTTTTGCTCGTACGAATGTAATGGGAACCCTTTCTCTGCTTCAAGCGGCTAAATTAACTTGGGAGTCTCTTTCTGAAGGTTATGAAGGCAAGCGTTTTTATCATATATCTACAGATGAAGTTTATGGAACCTTAGAGTTTGATGATACTTTTTTTACGGAAGAAACTAAGTACCATCCACATAGTCCTTATTCTGCTAGCAAGGCTAGCAGTGATCATTTTGTGAGAGTATTTCATGATACTTATGGCATGCCAACAATTGTTACTAATTGTTCAAATAATTATGGTCCTTATCAATTTCCAGAAAAGTTGATTCCATTATTTATTAATAATATTCTATATGGAAAACCACTACCAGTTTATGGTGAAGGGAAGAATGTTAGAGATTGGTTATATGTGGTAGATCATGCACGTGCCATTGATGTTATTTTTCATGAAGGAAAAATTGCAGATACTTATAATATTGGTGGTTTTAATGAATGGAGAAATATTGATTTAATCAAAGTTATAATTAAAACAGTTGACCGTTTACTGGATAATCCGGAAGGAACTTCAGAGAAACTTATAACTTATGTGACTGATCGTAAAGGACATGATTTACGCTATGCTATCGATAGTAATAAACTAAAAAAGGAGTTAGACTGGGAGCCTTCACTTCAGTTTGAAGAAGGAATAGAAGAGACAGTGAGGTGGTATTTAGATAATCCGACATGGATGAATAATGTGACGAGTGGTGATTATCAGAAATATTATAGTACGATGTATAGGGGAATGTAAAATATATGAGAGTGGTTTGTTTGAATATTTTTACATTTAATGGCCTTGGTTTATTATAGATATGATTTTAGTGAAAAAGTATTCAAGATTATCTGATTCTAGAAAAAATATCATAAAGAATCTATTCTGGGCTATTTTAGGGAAGGTGGTTAATGTTTTAGGTGCCTTATTTGTAGGAATTCTAGTTGCTAGATATTTAGGACCATCCCAATATGGTTTAATGAATTATGTGATAAGCTATGTCACTATTTTTATGATATTATCAGCTTTCGGGCTTGATAATATTGAAATTAGAGAATTGTCGCGTAAAAAAGGTAGAGAAAATGAAATTTTAGGTACGACTTTTACTTTACGAATCATATTTTCTCTTATAACATTGTTGTTAGAAATAGTGACATTAATCATATATAAAGCTGATTCTTATACTACTCTTCTGATAATAATTTACTCCATAAGTATTTTTATGAGTAGTTTTAATGTTATAAGAAATTACTTTACTTCAATTGTTCAGAATGAATTTATAGTCAAGACTGAAATATCGCGTACCGTTATTGGAGCATTAATTAAAATAATACTGTTATGGCATAAAGCCCCTCTGATCCTATTTATTATTGCGGCTGGTTTTGATACAATTTTAGTTGCAAGTGGTTATGTTATTGGCTATAGAAAGGTGGGGGCTATTATGGAATGGAGATATAATAAGTCTTTGGTTCCGTTTTTACTAAAAGAGTCTTTCCCTTTGTTACTGTCAGGAGCAGCAATTATAATTTATCAGAAAATAGATCAGGTGATGATTGGTAATATGCTTGATAATAAGTCTGTTGGTTTTTTTGCTACTGCAGGTAAATTTGTAGATGTTGTTTTATATATCCCTATGGTATTAGCACAAACCTTGACCCCATTATTAGTTCGAGTGAAGGAAACGGATCTGATATCGTATAATATAAAAAAACAGCAGTTTTTGGATATAATATTATGGGTTTCTATAATTTTATCCTTATTGACATCACTGCTGGCATATTACATAATAAAATTCACATTTGGTAGTAATTACCTTGCAGCTGTTCCTATATTACAAATTATGGTATGGAAAACAGTTGGCATGGCACTTTCTGTTTCATCTGGGCAATTGATGATTATGGAGCATATTCAAAAAATGAGTGTAATAAGGAATATTGTGGGATGTGCACTTTGTGTCATATTGAATTATTTACTTATTCCAGTTTTAGGTATTATAGGCTCTGCATGGGTGACAATAATAACTGTAATTGTTAGTGGATATATTGTAAATGCATTTATTCCTGCATATAGAGAAATATTTAAAAGTCAATGTAAGTCCGTGCTTTGGGGATGGAAAAGTTTGTATAATTTCAGAAAATACTAAATAATGAGAATCCTTATTGATAAGATGAAATATGCTCTGATTAAAGAAGGGTATATCTTTATTAAAAAAATATTGAAACATAATGCCTCGATAAATACTGATGAAGATATTATGAAGATGCAGTATACTATTCTTAGACAGAATCATGTCATCGAAAAGGGAATGTCTATGCGTTTTCCTCGTAAAGGATTTGGTCAGGATAAGGTGTTGTTTTTAATATGTCGATTATCGAAATACTACGATTTATATGGAAAAAGAGATTTGTTTTTTCTTATTTATCCGTTGTCGACAATCTTAGAATATATCAAATATACTAAGAATAACGGTGTTGATATATCTTCTATTGAAGCAGAATTTAAAAGACTTTATGAGAAAACAGGTTTTACTATTTCAGATTTAGAAGCCAATGAAGGAGGAATTAAACTAATTTCGAGAATTGATATTTTGAATTCAGTGCAGAATCTAGATTTTAAGTCCTTTGTGCAATCCAGGCATTCAATTAGATATTTTAGTCCGGAACTACCCGATTACAAATTAATAGAAAAGGCATTAGAAATAGCACAATATACACCTTCGGCATGCAATCGTCAAGGATGGATGGCTCATATATTTATGGGGGCGAAGAATCGTGACCTGTTGGGTTGGCAAGGAGGGGCAAATGGATTTTATGAAGAAATACCTATGAGTATATTGGTTACTGCCAATATGAGTGCATTTTTATCTTATGAGCCTAATCAAGTGTATGTTGATGGTGGACTATATGCAATGAGCTTATTGTATGCTATTCATTCTCAAGGACTGGGGACAATTTCATTGTCATGTGGTTTTTATAGTTCTAAATTGTCAACACTGTATGAAAGATTTGATATTCCTGATAATGAAGTACCTATAATGATAATAGGTGTTGGGTGTTTGCTAGAAAACTTCAATATTGCTATTTCGAAGAGAAAAGATATATCCAGAACTACTGTCATACATAAATAATTTATGAATATTTTATTAATCAATCAGCCTTTAAATAATCGCGGTGATGAGGCAGCCCATAAAGCTTTAGTAAGGACTCTTTCTAAAGATTATCCTGATAGTCATATTGAAGTTTTATTTATTGATGCAAATCCTGATAGTGTGGAGCAATTTGAGATTTCTGCAACAAATATTGAATATATAAATTTATTGCCTAGATATGATAGTCATAGTATTTCCTATCGAATTTATAGGCGTTTTATATTAGATAATACTATGAAGTTATTGAAATCTCGTTTATTGCAGAAAAAATCCTGGAAATGCTGTGTTAATCCTAAGATCATGTTGATAAAAAAAAAGATGAAACAGGCTGACATTATTATTAATTCACCTGGTGGAATCTGTATGGGAGGATTTCAATATTGGCCACATATTGCCTTATTATCGATTGCCAAGTCTTTACATAAACCTATTGTTTATTATGGTAGATCATTTGGACCATTCCCCACTGAAACAAAAGATAACATCATATTTAAAGAAATAAGTTTAGACCTTCTGAATTATTTTAAATTTATCTCAATACGTGATTCTAAAACCGAACAGTTAGCTGATTCATTAGGTGTTGAATATGTAAAAACTGTTGATACTGCATTTTTGGAAGTCCCTCGGGTTAATATTCCTATTGAGATTAGAAAAAGCATTGGTGATGGAGAATATATGGTTTTTGTCCCCAATTTGCTTATATGGCATTATGCTTATAGGAATATTCCCAAACAGCAAATCTTGAAATTCTATTTGGAAATGATTCAATGCATTGTTGAATTATATCCATCTCTTAAAATAGTAATGTTGCCACAGACCTTTAATTATAAAACGGAACTAATGGATGATATTAATTTATTTAAAGAATTAAGTCAAAAAACATCCAGTGAAAATATTATAGTAATATCGGATCAATACAGTTCAGATATTCAACAAACAATTATTTCTTCAGCGAAGTTTGTAGTAGGTGCCCGTTATCATTCGGTTGTTTTTGCGATCAATAATAATGTTCCATTTGTGGCTTTGAGTTATGAACATAAAATTGCAGGATTATTAAATACACTTGATAAAACAGACCGAATGATTGATATCACAGGTTTATCGGATGTCAATTTCGATTATGATTCTTTTTATTTATCCTTTAAAAAAATGATAGTCAATTTGAGTAGAGATGAAAATACAGCTACAAGAGCTAGGAATATTGCATATGATTGCTTCTACAAAATGTTGGAAATTATTTAGTTTATGGATGAGGCTCTGATTTATCTTATTTTATATTCTATAGCTTTTATAGGATGTTATGTTTATTTTCTACTAAAAATGAAAAAACACACTATAGGAGTAAACTTATTGCTTATTTATGCTATTTCTTCTTTTACTACTATATATTTCTACTTGAATACATCTCAAGATATTGGCAAGATATATGGGGAGGCGTTAATTTATTTGTTTGGGGCATTTATGGTATGCTTTTACCCATTATTGAATTTTGATGAAACTAGAATAAAAAGAATTAGTATAACTTCTAGAGGACATAAATTTATAGTATATACTAGTGCTTTTTTAGCGTTAATAATGTGGGAAGGTACTTTTGAGGTCTTTAGGAATTGTCTGGATATTAGTGCAAGTCAGTTGGCTTCTATTTATGATAAGCAAGAGACTGGGAGTAATTTAAGACTATCTTGGATCGGGGGTAAAATTATAATGATTACCAATGCTTTTGAATTCTTGCTTCCTATTTTTGTCTTTTATTTACTGCAATATAGAAAAAAATATTTGTTGATAATTATAGGACTTTCCTTGGGAATTCTATCATTTATATTAATGGCATATGCTAATGCTCAAAGGATTTCTATTGTAAAAACAATCCTTTATTTATTCTTAGTATTTTTGGTATTTCGTCCTTTTTTAGACTATAGGATTTGTCGTGTTATTAAATATATTGGGGTATCTGTGGGAGGCCTTTTGTTGTTGATAATAATTGTGACAACATTAGTGCGTTATAATGATAAAGATAATGTGAGTATAGATATCTGGACTTGGGTATCTTTATATACAGGAGAAGGACATCTGAGGTTTGCTGAAATAATATGGGGGAAATTAAAAATATGGTCAGTGGGTGACAACTGCTTTGCTTTGATTAAAGACATTTTAGGTTTGCCTACTTTTACGGATAATTGGTCACGAAGAGAATATTGGGAGATTAAACAGGGGATACCCACGTATATTTTTTATACTTACATCGGCGATTGGGTTGCAGATCTGGGATATTTGTTGACATTTGCCTGGTGTTTTGTAATACAAAAAATTCAATTATTTCTGCTTCCTTCCAAATCAAAGAATACTATTACTATTGAGAAGTTAATTCTGTTATTGCTAATATGGCAATTTTTCTATTTAGGATTCACTTTTTATATTTATAAACCATATGCAGTGCAATTGAATGTTTTATTTGCAGTGTTTTTTTGTATTATACTTCGTCTAACTAGATTTTATAAAAGTAACAACTATGAAAAAAAATAGAATAATAGCAATCTATTTACCACAATTTCATCCCATACCCGAGAATGATAATATTTGGGGGAAGGGATTTACAGAATGGAATAATGTAGCAAAGGGCAAGAAGCGTTTTATAGGGCATTACCAACCTAGGTATCCTGCGGATTTAGGGTATTATGATTTAAGACTACCTGAGATCAGGGAGCAACAAGCAACTCTTGCTAAAAAAAATAATATTGATGGTTTTTGTTATTACCATTATTGGTTTAATGGCAAGAGATTACTGAATAAGCCTTTAGATGCGGTTCTGACGAGTGGAAAACCTGACTTTCCTTTTATGTTATGTTGGGCGAATGAAAATTGGACTAAAGCATGGGACGGGAAAAATAATGATATTATAGTGCATCAGGATTATTCATTAGAGGATGATCTTAATCATATACGTTTTCTGTTGAATATATTTAAAGATCCTCGCTATATACGGATTGATAATAAGCCAGTTTTCGCTATCTATAAATCACATCTTTTTCCTGATATTGAGCAAACTCTTAGGGTGTGGAGAGAAGAAGCGATGAAAAAGGGAATAGAGTTGTATATTTGTCGTTTTGAACATTTTGATTATCAGGGAGCTAAATATCTTGAGTCAGGTTTTGATGCTGCTATACAATTTACGCCATATTTGAAAACCAGTAGACTCCAAGATTCATTATTGTATAGATTAAATAAATTGTCTACAAAAATATGTGGTAAACCTAAATTTTCATATGTTTATGATTATGAGAAGTATACAAAAAAGAGATTGAAAGACCCCTTGCCTGCTTATAAGAGATATCCATGTATAACCCCTATGTGGGATAATTCATGCAGAAGAGTTAACAGGTCATTTTTTGCATTAAAGAATTCTACTCCTGAAAAGTATAAATATTGGTTGGTAGAAGCAATGAAAAAGTTTGTACCGTATAGTGATGAAGAGAATTTATTTTTCATTAATGCATGGAATGAATGGGCTGAGGGAAATTACTTGGAACCCGATTCAAAATGGGGGCATGGTTATTTGCAGGCAACAAAAGATGCTGTTGATGAGATTTCTAACGTAGATTGATATGCTAGTACTTAGTGTAAAAATAGAACATTAAAATAAAATAGATGAAAAAGGCCAGAGTTATAGCATTCTATCTTCCACAATTTCATCCAATACCGGAAAATGATAAATGGTGGGGAAAAGGATTCACAGAATGGACTAATGTAGGTAAGGCTAAGCCTTTATTTAGAGGGCATTATCAACCTAGAGTCCCCGCTGATTTGGGGTATTATGATTTAAGAATGCCAGAAGTTAGAGAGGCACAAGCGCAATTAGCAAAAGATGCAGGAATCGAGGGCTTTATGTATTGGCATTATTGGTTTGGAAATGGCAGGAGATTGTTGGAACGTCCTTTTAATGAAGTATTAACGACTGATAAGCCTGATTTCCCTTTTTGTTTAGGGTGGGCTAATCATAGTTGGACACGTAGAACTTGGAATAGTAATGCACAGTCTTGTAAGGATGTTGATTTGTTGTTACAGACTTATCCTGGAGATAATGATATAATTGAACATTTTCAATGTGTTTTGCCTGCATTGAAAGATCATCGATATATTTGTGTTGATGGAAAACCAATGTTTATGGTATATGATCCGCTGTCTGTTCCTAATATGAATAATTTTATGAAGATCTGGAATGAACTGGCTATAAAAAATGGATTGACTAATGGTATTCATTTTGTAGGGTTAGCGAGTGGATGGTTGGATAAGTATCAGAAAACTTTAGATTTAGGATTAGATGCAATTGCCCCGTCAAATTTATGGTATGCAGAATCTAAAGTAAAGGGGAAATATATAAAATTAGTAGAACATAAGCTTCGCAAATATTTTCCTTCCATTGCCCCACTTGACAAGTATAAATATAAAGATATAATAAAGAATTTCTATACTGACTATGATAGATTGGAAAATAGCTATCCTTCTATTATTCCTAATTGGGATAGGTCTCCAAGAGGAGGTAGAAGAGCTGTCATATACACAGGGTCGACGCCTGAATTATTTAAACGACATATTGAAGATGCTATAAAAATAGTAGAGAATAAAAAGGCGGAGCATAAAATTATATTTTTGCGTTCTTGGAATGAATGGGCCGAAGGAAATTATGTAGAACCAGATATAAAGTTTGGGCATGGGTATCTGGATTCATTAAGGAGTGTTATTTTGGAAGAATGATAAATAATGAGATTTCTAATATGAAAATTGTACATATTCTAAATTCTCTTAAAGGGGGAGGTATTCAGAATCTCTTATTGTCGTTAGCTCCTGAGCAGGTAATAAAAGGGTGTCAAGTATTAATTATAGTTGTAGATAATGACGATTATGAATACTGTACACGTTTAAAAGAAAAATTTGAGAACAATGGTGTGCGGGTTTGTTATTTAAATAAAAAATTGCATAGTAAAATCTCATTTTTGAAAACCTTGATAAAATGTAGGAATATTATAAAGAAAGAACAGCCCGATATCGTAAATACACATGGGGAAATCTGTCACATATATGGAGCGGTGACTACTTGGGGAAGGAAAATCAAACATTGTATTACTGTTCATAATGCCCCCGAACATTGGAATAAATTAAATATCCTCTTTAATGGAAGTAAACCTTTGATTTTTTGTTCGGAAGCAGCTTATTCTCTTAGGGTACAAAAGAATAAAAGCTATGAAGTGATAAACAATGGAATTTCTCCATCTATTGTACAAACTAAGGAATGCGTAAATTTAAGAGATGAATTGAATTTAAGTCATAATGATAAAATTGTTGTCTCAGTAGGATCTTTGCGTCCTCAAAAAAATTACGATTTCTTAAAAGAGATTTCGACTGCGATGATGGATGAACATATCCATTTCTGCGTATGTGGTGGTAATTATGGAAAGGGGTATATTAATACTAATTCTTTTAAAGAATATAAGAATATCCATTTCTTGGGACTTAGGTCTGATATTTCAGCTATAGAGAATTCTGCAAATTTGTTTTTGAGTTGCGCTACGTTTGAAGGGTTACCGATTGCTGTTTTAGAGGCTTATTTTAATGGGATACCATGTGTCCTTTCTCCCATAGAGCAACACATTAATATATCTAATGTTTCAAAATGTTGGATACCAGAATCCTTCAAAGTTTCTGATTTTATCGTGACTATAAAAGAAGCCTTAAGATGCGAAGATAGTCATGATATTATATATGCTGAAAGACTTCCATTTATTGAAAAATACAGCATTTCTAGAACCGCAGAACTCTATATTGAATATTATAATAATTTATTGTAATAATGGGAAAGAGTATACTATATACGGTCAGTAATGGCTTGTGTACCGGATGTGGCATTTGTCAAGGGGCATGTCCAAATACTTCAATTACAATGCACGTCAAAAGTGGAAGATTTCTACCAGTGGTTGATCAGAAATCATGTAAGAATGATAAGGGTTGCCATCGTTGTTATGATATTTGTCCTGGGGTAGGAGTTAAACTCAATTGTATAGCGAAAGAGGAATTTAGCGGAGCTGATACATTCTATAATGGGAAAATAGGATATTATAGGAAATGTTTTACAGGGTACAGTAATAATTATGATGTGCGATATCATAGCGCGTCTGGAGGAATGGTTACTCAGTTACTTGTTTGGATGCTTGAAAAAAAACTTATTGACGGTGCAGCAGTTACGGCCTTTAGATCAAAAAGTGAATTGTTGGTTCATTCTTTTATTGCTACAACTAAAGAGGAAATTCTTTCTGCGAAAAGTTCTAAATATGCACCTGTTACATTAAATAATATCATTCATGATATAAAAGCTAGAGAGGGGAAATTTGTTATTGTAGGATTACCTTGCCATATCCATGGTCTCCGTAAATATGAAAAAATAGATAAAAAGTTTAAGGACAAGGTTTTTGCTTATTTTGGTCTATATTGTTCTGGAAGTAAAAGTTTTTATTTAACAGAGTATGTCTTGGATAAATATAATATAAATATGAAAGGGCTATCATATTTATCTTATAGAGATGAAGGATGTTTAGGAGGAATGGTCGCAAAAGGTGTTGATCCTCAATCAAAACAATCATATAGGTTCTACGAAGATTATCAGAAATATAGCCATCCTTTACGGTCTTTTTTTGTTCCTAGAAGATGTTTGTTTTGTATAGATCATTTTGCTGAATTGGCTGATATTTCTTTTGGTGATATTCATGTAATGCCTTATTCGTTAGATAAAGTTGGAATAAATTCTTTAGTAACACGAAAATCAGGAATGACTGAACTACTTTATGAAGCAGCGAGCGAGCGAGCGATATCTTTGTCAGATCTGAATGAAGATGTGCTATTGTCATCACAAATTGCAGTAAAGCAAAAAAAAAAACGGGCATCAACTTTTATTAAAATAGATAGAATATTAGGTCGTAAAGTACCAAAATATGATGTTAAACTTGATGATAGCTTTGTGTGCAGATCAGTCTTTTCATATGGATTCAATATGTTACAACAGTTTGTTGGCAACCATAAATCGCTTTGGAATATTATAAGTGTACTCAAGAAAAAAACAACAATTGATTAAAAGAATAATGGAATATGAGAAATAAGAAAAAAATAGGATGTGTGATTGCTTATTCTGATAATCATAATAATTATGGAACATCACTTCAAGGTTTTGCAACAATAAAAAAAATACGAGACTTGGGATATGGTTGCGAAATAATCCGTTATAAAAAGCAATTGACTCTATTTGAGAAAATCAAGCTTATATATCTGATGTTTCGCTGTGGGGGAACAATGGATAAGATACGCATTGTAAAAGAACGTTTGAATATGAAACTTCACCCTATGTACAAGAAAAATATTCAGGAAAGAACAGATGCTGTTAATGAGTATAAATTGAAACGATTGATTCCTTTATTTCATGAGTATGTTGGCTATGAAAAATTGTGCCAAGGATCATTAAATTATGATGTTGTATTAGTTGGGAGTGACCAGGTTTGGACACCACTAAGTTTATATAGTAAATATTATAATCTGCTGTTTGTTAGTGATTGGGTGCCCAAAGTTGCCTATGCTTCGAGTTTTGGAGTATCTATAATTCCTTCTTTCCAACATGAGGAAACAAAAAGATTCTTAAACCGGTTCAATAAAATAGGGGTTAGAGAAATTCGTGGTAAAGAAATTGTGGAAACAATCTCTGATAATCAAGCTACGGTTGTGGCAGACCCTACAATGTTATTAACTAGAGAAGAATGGCAGCAAGAAATTGCAGAATCAGATATTCAGAAAAAGGAGCCGTATATCTTTTGTTATTTTTTAGGAACAAATCAAGAGGCAAGAGAAGCCGTTAATAATTTGAGGGATCAAACTGGGTATAAGGTGGTTGCTATTAGGCATATGGATGAGTTTGTGCCTAGTGATGACGTTTTTGGTGATGAGGCTCCATACAATGTCAGTCCTAATGATTTTATTAAATATATTAGTGAAGCCTCTTATATTTGTACTGATTCTTTTCATTGCACAGTCTTTTCCATTATATTTCAACGCAAATTCTTAACATTTTATCGCTTTAAGAAGCATTCTCTTACTTCTAGAAATTCCCGTATTGATAGTTTGTTGGAGTACTTTGATTTATCAGATCGGTTATATAATGGCGACATTTGTTCTATAAAAAATAATATTGATTATAATGATGTAAATAGGAAGCTTTCAATATTAAGAGAAGAATCTATTATTTTTTTGAAAAACGCATTGGAGCTCCCTCGAAATACAATTTAGTAGGGAAAGTAATAGATCAATTCTTATTCAGCTCTTATTAACAGATATCTATTTAAGTAAGAATATTTGGAATCTAAAAACATATAAATTAATATGCCTTATTTCATATCAAAACCGTTGTCTAAAAGAATCCTTTTTTTAGGAGTCTCAATGAAGACGAAAGGTGGGATGACTGCTGTACTTACTTCTTATGATGAATACATTGAAAACATGCGTTTTATTCCCACATGGAAACTAGGGAATAAGTTTGTGAAAGCGTGGTATGCCTTGCAGGCATTAATACGTACGTTTTTTCTTTGTATATTTGATAAAGATATTGAAATAGTTCATATTCATGGCGCTGCCAATGCTTCATTTTATCGTTGTAAGCTTTTTATTCAATTAGTAAAAATATTTAAGAAGAAAGTTATTTTACACGAGCATGCTGCAGATTTTGTTGATTTTTATAACAAAGCAACAAATAAAGAAAAGATTGTCGATGCAATTAATATTTGTGAGCGATTGATCGTACTTTCTGAGTCTTGGAAGATCTTCTTTTGTTCTATAGGTGTGGAAAGACAAAAAATATATGTGTTGAACAATATTGTTTCTCCTCCGATTATTCAATTTCCGAAGCGAGAAGATAATAAAGTTCATCTCTTGTTTATGGGTGAAATTAGTAAAAGAAAAGGAGCTTTTGATTTATTGCTGACATTAAGTGAAAATCGGGAATATTTTAAAGATAAGTTAAGTGTAAGACTAGGTGGCAACGAAGTAGATGGGGATATAAGAGCTTTTATAAAACAACATGAATTATCTTCTTTTGTAAGTTATGAAGGATGGATTTCCGGTCAAAAGAAAGTTGACTGTTTGAATTGGGAAGATATTTATATTTTGCCTTCTTATAATGAAGGTCTTCCTGTTGCAATATTGGAAGCTATGAGCTATAGCCATCCTGTTATTTCTACTCCAGTTGGTGGAATCCCCGAGGTTGTATATTCTGGGGTAAATGGTATGTTGATAGAACCGGGAAATTTACAGGGAATGAGAGATGCTTTGAAAGTATTTATAGAACGTCCTGATTTAATTTCTTGTTATGGGAAGGAAAGTTTTCGGCTGGTTCAACCTTATTTCCCTGAAAATGTGTTCAAACAGCTTACTACTATTTATCATTCATTATTGGAATAGCTTTTGGGAGAAAATAGTTATTTATTATTCATATAATTAGTTATGGTTGAAAATGTAGTCCGTATATTGAATGTGGACATACACTCTATTACTCAGCAGGAACTTTTACAAAATCTGAAGAAGGGCATTGTAATCACTCCGAATGTAGATCATTTGGTGAAACTTCAAAAAGATGCTGGTTTTTACGCAGTTTATCAAAAAGCTGATTGGGTGATTTGTGATAGTAAAGTTTTATATTTAATGTCGAAATTGCTAAGGAAAAAATTACCTGAAGCAATTCCTGGTTCTAGTTTCTTTACTGCTTTTTATCAATATCATAAAGATGATAAAAATTGTAGGATATTTCTTCTGGGAGCGGCAGAAGGAGTGGCTGTAAAAGCGATGGAAGAAATAAACCTGAAAGTAGGGCGGGAAATAGTTGTGGGAGCCTTTTCTCCTTCCTATGGCTTTGAAAAAGATGTAGATGAATGTAATATGATTCTTGATATTATACGTTGCTCGGGGGCTAATATTCTTTTGGTCGGAGTTGGGGCTCCTAAACAAGAGAAATGGATTGCTCAATACAGTAAGCAGCTTCCCGAGATTGATTTATTTATGGGGTTGGGAGCTACGATTGATTTTGAAGCAAAGATATTGAAGCGTGCTCCCTTATTTTGGCAGAGAATAGGGATGGAATGGCTATACCGCTGTTTAAGAGAGCCAAGGAGGCTTTTTAAACGTTATTTTATAGATGACATGCAATTTTTTTACTATTTCGTTCTCCAATTATTAGGGTTGTATCGAAATCCATTTAATAAATCTCTGAAGTAAATAGCGGGATAGTGTTAATAGTAATTGCAGCTAGCGGTAACATAAGAAAAATGGGGGCCTTATTTTTTTCATATATCTCGTATAGGTTTACAAGAAATATGTTTTTTATTAGTGTACAAGAGGTGGGTATTGATAAAAAAAATAAGTATAATTATGCAGGAAGTCCGGCGTTTTAATAAAGTTTTAAAATCTAGTGTCCTTTTTGGGGATATTATTCTACTTAATCTGCTTTTATGGGGATTTGAATTTCTTTTTGGTGATCGGTTCTGGTGTGATAAATGTGGTTCAATATATCAGGGAATGGCATTAATTACTTTATGCTATTTGTTTTGTAATATACATTCTGGTGTAATCCTATATCGTTCGGTAGTTCGCCCTGAACAGATAATGATTCGCGTACTTCGTAATATGGTACCTTTTGTTTTACTGTCGACCTGTTTTTTATTACTGTTTGATTTTGAGTTTTCTAATTCTCGTTTTTTTGGGGTATACTATCTTATTTTGATAATGGTGATAGTCAGTTACCGTTTGACATTCCGTCGTTTTTTGGAACTTTATCGTGAAAGAGGCGGGAATATTCGCAGAGTCGTATTAGTGGGAAGTCACGAAAATATGCAGGAACTTTATCATGCGATGACAGACGACCCTACTTCGGGATATCGTGTACTCGGTTATTTTGAGGATGTACCATCTGATTGTTATCCTGATGGAGTTTCTTATTTGGGACAACCTAAAGAGGTAAATGCTTATTTAGAAAAACATGTAGGGAAAGTTTGCCAACTTTATTGTAGTCTTCCTTCCGCACGTAGTGCTGAGATTGTTCAGATTATAAACTATTGTGAGAATAACTTGATACGTTTTTTCAGTGTTCCGAATGTTCGCAACTATTTGAAAAGAAGAATGTATTTTGAAATGTTAGGTAATGTTCCTGTTTTATCCATTCGTCGTGAGCCTCTTGAACTGTTAGAGAACCGGATTTTAAAGCGCAGTTTTGACATAGTCTGTTCTATTTTGTTTTTATGTACTATTTTCCCTCTTATTTATTTGGTTGTGGGGATTGCCATCAAAGTAAGTTCCCCGGGACCTATCTTTTTTAAACAGAAACGTAGTGGTGAAGACGGTCGTGAGTTTTGGTGTTACAAATTCCGTTCAATGAAGGTGAATGCGCAGTGTGATACATTACAAGCTACGGCACATGATCCGCGCAAAACACGTATTGGAGAATTTATTCGGGCGACAAGTATTGATGAGTTACCTCAGTTTATAAATGTTTTGTGTGGAGATATGTCTGTTGTCGGACCACGACCACATATGTTAAAGCATACGAAAGAATATTCTCAATTAATTAATAAGTTTATGGTTCGTCATTTTGTGAAACCTGGTATAACTGGCTGGGCACAGGTCACAGGGTATCGAGGTGAGACAAAAGAATTATGGCAGATGGAAGGTCGTGTGACACGCGATATCTGGTATATTGAACACTGGACATTTTTATTGGATTTGTATATTGTATATAGAACTGTATACAATGCTATTCGTGGGGATAAAGAAGCTTATTGATAATTACGAATTCCAGTTTGCTTTATTTGATAAAATTTAAATTACTGAATATATGATGAGAAGACTAAACAAGAGAATTTGCTGGTTATTGCTGCTGTTTTTACTAGCTGGCTGCCAGTCGTACAAAAAAGTACCTTATTTGCAGGACATAGAAGTGATAAGTCAAACAGAACAAAGGGACAATTTATACGATGCTAAAATCATGCCTAAGGATTTGTTGACTATCGTTGTGTCCTGTACGAGTCCGGAATTAGCAGCACCGTTCAATTTGACAGTAGCCAGTCCGAGTAATCTGGCTGCAGCAAGTACGTTAGCTACTACGCAACCTGTATTGCAAACTTATTTGGTAGATAATGGAGGTCGGATTTCTTTTCCGGTACTAGGTGAATTGCAGTTGGGAGGATTGACGAAAAGGCAGGCTGAGCAAATGATAGTGGATAAATTGAAGCCCTATATGAAAGAGACTCCTATAGTGACAGTTCGTATGGTAAATTATAAAATCTCAGTGATAGGTGAAGTTACTCGTCCGGGGACATTTACAATTTCAAATGAGAAAGTAAATTTATTGGAAGCCCTTGCTATGGCAGGTGATATGACTGTTTATGGGTTGCGTGATAATGTGAAACTTATTCGTGAGGATGCTACAGGAAAACAAGAAATTATTACTCTAGACCTGAATAAATCAGAAACGATTCTTTCTCCATATTATTGGCTCCAGCAGAATGATATCGTTTATGTGACTCCCAATAAAGCAAAAGCTCGAAATTCGGATATAGGAAACAGCACGAGTTTATGGTTCTCTGCCACATCCATCTTAGTATCACTTGCAAGCTTATTATTTAATATCTTAAAATAACGTTTGGAATAATGAAAGAAGAAATAATAAACGAAAGACACCCCGATGCTGCTGATGAGAAAATTGATATTCAGGAATTGCTTTTCAAATATATTATCCATTGGCCGTGGTTTGTCGGCGCAGTGTTGATTTGCCTTGTTGGTGCTTGGATTTACTTACGTATGGCTACCCCAATATATAACATCTCAGCTACAGTTCTTATAAAGGATGATAAAAAAGGCGGGGCGGCAGGTATGATTACTGGACTTGAGAATTTAGGTTTGGATGGTCTTGTGTCTTCATCGCAGAACATTGATAATGAGGTAGAAGTGTTGCGGTCTAAGACTATCGCGAAAGAAGTTGTAGAACAATTGGGGCTGTATGTCTCTTATACAGATGAAGATGAGTTCCCTTCAAAAAATATATATAAGACTTCTCCAGTCATAGTTAGTTTGACTCCACAGGAAGCTGAGAAGTTGAGTGCCCCAATGGTTGTTGAGATGGCATTATATACTCAAGGAGGGCTTGATGTGAATGTAGCAGTTGGAGATAACGAATATAAAAAGCATTTTGAGAAATTACCAGCTGTATTCCCGATGAATGAGGGTACTTTAGCTTTTTTTCAATCGCCAGATTCACTTTCTATGAAGAAGGATACAATAGAAGATTCTTCAACTCAAAGTGTGCGTCATATTACTGCTACAATTAATTCACCGATGAGAGTGGCTAGAGCATATTGTGAGAATTTGAGTATTGAACCTACTTCTAAAACGACTTCGGTAGCTGTGATTTCATTGAAGAACTCTAGCTTGCAACGTGGACAGGATTTTATCAATCAGCTGCTTGAAATGTATAACCGTAATACAAATAACGATAAAAATGAGATTGCACAGAAGACTGCTGAATTCATCGATGAACGTATTAATATTATTTCGAAGGAATTAGGAAGTACTGAGGCAAATCTGGAGAACTTCAAACGTAATGCGGGTATTACAGATTTAAGTAGCGAGGCACAAATAGCTTTGACCGGTAATGCTGAATATGAGAAGAAGAGGGTGGAGATTCGGACACAAATCAGCTTGATCGAAGATTTGCGTAAGTATATAAGAGGGAATGAGTATGAAGTATTACCTAGTAATGTGGGGTTACAAGATGTTGCATTAGTTGCAACGATTGAACGATATAATGAAATGTTAGTTGAACGGAAGCGCTTATTACGTACTTCTACAGAAAATAATCCAACCATCATCAATTTGGATACAAGTATCCGTGCCATGAAGTTGAATGTACAAGCTACTCTCGATGGTACTTTGCAGGGAATGCTGATTACAAAAGCGGACCTTGATCGTGAAGCAAGCCGTTTTTCTCGTCGTATTAGTGATGCTCCCGGACAAGAACGTCAGTTTGTAAGTATTGCCCGTCAACAGGAAATCAAGGCCGGACTGTACTTGATGCTTTTACAAAAGCGTGAGGAGAACGCCATAGCATTGGCAGCTACTGCAAACAATGCAAAGATCATTGATGAAGCTATCGCCGATGATATCCCTGTTTCTCCTAAGCGTAGAATGATTTATCTGATCGCTTTAGTATTAGGCGTTGGCATCCCTGTAGGCATCATCTACCTGATTGGCCTGACCAAGTTCAAACTCGAAGGCCGTGCAGATGTCGAGAAACTGACAACCGTTCCTATCGTCGGTGATATCCCATTAACCGACGAGAAGAACGAAAAAGACGGTTCTATTGCCGTCTTTGAGAATCAGAACAACCTGATGAGCGAGACCTTCCGAAACATCCGTACCAACCTTCAGTTCATGCTTCAGAATGACAAGAAAGTGATTCTTGTGACTTCTACCGTCAGTGGAGAAGGAAAATCATTTATCTCCGCCAATTTAGCCATCAGTCTCTCTTTATTAGGAAAGAAAGTGGTGATCATAGGGCTTGATATCCGTAAACCGGGATTGAATAGAGTCTTCCGTCTTTCGACAAAAGAGAAAGGTATTACCTTATACCTTGCAAACCCGGAAACAGATTTGATGAGTCTGGTACAACCTTCGGATATTAATCAGAATCTGTATATCCTTCCCGGTGGAACGGTTCCTCCTAATCCGACCGAGCTGTTAGCGCGTGATGGTCTGGACAAGGCAATAGAGATCTTGAAGAAGAACTTTGACTATGTGATTCTGGATACCGCACCGGTAGGCATGGTTACCGATACCTTGTTGATCGGTCGTGTAGCGGACTTGTCCGTCTACGTATGCCGTGCCGACTATACCCATAAAGTAGAGTACACACTGATCAACGAACTTGCCGAAGAAAAGAAACTGCCTAACCTTTGTACCGTAATCAACGGCGTAGACCTGAAACGCAGGAAGTATGGCTACTACTACGGCTACGGTAAGTATGGCAAGTACTATGGATATGGCAAACGCTATGGCTACGGATACGGTTACGGACAGGAAAAAGGTACTAAACCGTAATCCGGTTCTAAGAATAAACCTAAGAATAAACCTGAGAATAAACGATAGCCTGTTTCAGTCTGATTGACCACAGTATATCCCCCAAGATATAGTCAGTCAGATATAGCCGACCGCTTGATTTTCCCCAATCAAGCGGTTTGTTGTATTCATCTACGTTGACAATATAATTTTTATATCCCATATCAAAGAAAAGCGGGTATCCGGACAACCAGATACCCGCTTTTTTTGTTATATTTGTATTATCCCTTAAAAAATGATAATTATGAAACAACACTACAGACTTACTATTTGGAGCCTTTTCTTTCTGATCACTTCCAGTGGAAGTGCCTTTGCCCAGAGAAAAACGATCACTCCGATAGACTCTCTGATAACGGTAGGATACGCCACCGGAAGTTTAAAAACCATATCCGGATCAGTGGAGAAAATCACGGAGACACAGATGAATAAAGACCAGATCACGAATCCGCTGGAAGCCATACGCGGACGAGTACCGGGCCTGACCATCCAGCGTGGGACAAACGGTCCCGCCGCCTTAGATGCAGTCCGCCTGCGAGGAACCACCTCATTGACCAGCGGAAACGACCCGCTAATTATCGTCGATGGAGTCTTCGGCGATTTGAGCATGCTTACCTCCATTTATCCTACAGACATAGAGAGTTTCACCATCCTGAAAGACGCTTCCGAAACGGCACAGTACGGATCAAGAGGCGCCTCCGGTGTCATCGAAATCACCACCAAGAAGGGGATGAGCGGTAAAACGCAAGTGAGTTATAACGGTATTTTCGGTATATCCACCGTCTATAAGAATCTGAAAATGCTGTCAGCAGATGACTTCCGCCGGGTCGCATCTGAACGTGGCATCTCCATACTGGACAAAGGAAACAACACCGACTTCCAGAAAGAGATAGAACAGACAGGATTGCAACAGAACCACCACATCGCCTTCTATGGAGGCTCGAATGAATCCAGCTACCGTGTCTCCCTCGGTTTCATGGACCGTCAGGGAGTCATACTGAACGAAGACATGAAGAACTTCACCTCCAATATGAACATGACCCAAAAGATGTTCGACGGTTTTCTGAACTGCGAACTGGGCATGTTCGGTTCTATCCAGAAGAATCACAATCTGGTAGACCTTCAGAAAACCTTCTATTCTGCCGCTACTTTCAATCCCACATACCCCAATCACAAAGATCCCGATTCCGGTTCATGGGACGGAATCACTACCGCCAGTCAGATCACGAATCCGTTGGCATGGATGGAAGTGCAGGATCATGACGCCACCTCGCATATAAGTACTCATGCCCGTCTGACTTTCAATCTGATGGACGAACTGAAACTGGTACTCTTCGGCGCCTATACCTATAATATAGTCGAAAATTCCCAATACCTGCCCACCTCCGTCTGGGCGCACGGACAGGCATACAAAGGCACGAAAAAGATGGAATCCCTCCTAGGTAACCTGATGCTGACCTACAAGAAAGGCTGGAAGAAGCATTACTTCGACGCGCTGGCACTGGCGGAACTCCAGAAGGAGACATATACCGGATTTTATACCACAGTCACCAATTTCAATACAGATAAATTCGGCTACCACAACCTGCAAGCCGGCGCCCTCCGTCCGTGGGAAGGAACCAACTCGTACTACGAGCAACCGCATCTGGCCTCCTTCATGGGACGTTTCAACTACACCTATGCCGACCGCTACAGTCTGACAATGACCGCCCGTACCGATGCCTCTTCCAAATTCGGAGCCAATCACAAATGGGGATTCTTTCCCTCCGTCTCCGCCGCATGGGTGATCAGTGAGGAAAAGTTCATGAAACGCCTCTCTGTAATTGATAATCTGAAGTTCCGTATAGGCTACGGTCTGGCTGGTAATCAGAGCGGTATCGACTCCTACACCACGCTGAGCCTTGTCAAACCGAACGGAGTGATTCCCGTAGGAAACTCGGCAGCCGTGTCATTGGGCGACTTGCGAAACACGAATCCCGACTTGAAATGGGAAGTGAAACATACCTTCAATACGGGTATTGACCTGGCCATGTTCGGCAACCGCCTGCTGCTCTCCGCCAATTATTACAACTCCAAAACGACGGATATGCTCTACCTCTACAACGTAAGCGTGCCGCCCTTTACCTACAACACCCTGCTGGCGAATATCGGCTCCATGCGCAACAGCGGTCTGGAAATAGCCATCGGCATCACCCCGTTGAAGACGCAGGACATGGAACTGAACATCAACGCCAACATCACCTTCCAGCAGAACAAACTGCTCTCTCTGAGCGGTATGTACAATGGCGAACTGATTTCCGCTCCCGAATACAAGAGTCTCGCCAGTCTCGACGGAGCCGGCTTTCACGGAGGCTATAACCACATCGTTTACCAAGTAGTAGGCCAGCCGCTGGGCGTCTTCTACCTGCCACGTGCCAACGGACTCGTTTCCGACGGAAACGGCGGCTACACCTATGACATAGCCGACCTCAATGGCGGCGGCGTCAGCCTCGAAGATGGTGAAGACCGCTATGTGGCCGGGCAAGCCGTACCCAAAACAATTCTCGGATCGAACCTCAGTTTCCGTTACAAGCGTTTCGATATTTCAGTACAGATCAACGGTGCCTTCGGACACAAAATATACAACGGAACCTCCCTGACCTATATGAACATGAATATATTCCCCGACTACAATGTGATGCAGGAAGCTCCCGCACGCAATATCAAAGACCAGACCGCCACCGACTACTGGCTGGAAAACGGAGCGTATGTCAACTTCGACTACGTGACACTCGGCTGGAACGTACCGATAGAAAAGGTGCAGAAACTAAAGAAATATGTCCGCTCCCTGCGACTGGCATTTACAGTCAACAACCTTGCGACGATTTCCGGCTATTCAGGTCTTTCGCCCATGATCAACAGTTCGACGGTCAACTCCACTTTGGGGCTGGACGATAAACGCGGATATCCGTTAGCGCGGACTTACACGTTGGGATTGAGTATTAACTTTTAACGGAGGAGGAAAACGATAATGAAAAAGATAAAGCGATATTTGCAGCAGCAAGGATGGCATTTAGAGAGTAAATCTCTATATGATGGAAAAGCAACTCTGCTTGGGGGGAAGATGAACCTGAAAAAGACAGTTGTCTTTCTTATTGTGTGCATTACCTTCTTCTCGTGCGACAAGTTTTTGGAAGAGAGTCCCAAAGACAAACTGCCGGAAGATGAAGTCTACAACAATATTTCGGATGTATATCTGAATGCTGTAGCCTCACTTTACACCTACATCGGCGGTTATAGCGACAGTCAGGGATTGCAGGGGACGGGTAGGGGAGTCTATGACCTGAACACCTTCACCACCGACGAAGCCATTATCCCCACCCGTGGCGGCGACTGGTACGACGGTGGCTTTTGGCAAGGTCTGTTCCTGCACCAATGGGGAATAGAAAACGATGCCATCCAAGCCACTTGGGAATATCTTTATAAAGTGGTGATGCTGTCCAACAAATCCATCGAACGAATAGACAAATTCAGTGCCACCCACACAGATGCCGAACTTCCCGCCTATCGTGCCGAAGTACGCGCTATGCGGGCGATGTATTATTATTACCTGATGGATCTGTTCGGACGTGTCCCGCTTGTACTTACCTCATCCCCGTCGATGAAAGACGTAGTGCAGAGCGAACGGAAAACGATATTCGACTTTGTATTCAAAGAACTGCAAGAATCCGCCCCTTTGCTGGCCGAAGTCCACAGCAACCAGTCCGGTCCGTATTACGGGCGAATCACCCGTCCCGTAGTTGTTTTCCTCTTGGCGAAGCTTGCCTTGAATGCCGAAGTCTATACCGACAACGACTGGACGGACGGTCAGCGTCCCGACGGAAAGAATCTCTTTTTCGAAGTAGACGGCAACCGCCTCAATGCCTGGCAGACGGTTATCGCATACTGTGACCAACTGCAAGAAATGGGCTATCGTCTGGAACCGGATTACAAAACCAACTTTGCCGTATTCAACGAACCGTCTGTCGAGAACATCTTCACCATCCCGATGAACAAGACCTTGTACACCAACCAGATGCAATACCTTTTCCGTTCCCGCCATTACAATCACGCCAAAGCCTACGGACTGAGCGGTGAAAACGGACCGAGTGCCACTATCGAAGCTCTGGAAACCTTCGGCTATGAAACGGCGCAACAGGACCCGCGTTTCGACATCTGCTATTTTGCCGGAGTCGTGTATGATTTAAAAGGAAATATAGTCCGTCTGGACGATGGGACCGTTCTCGAATATTTGCCGTGGAAAGTCGAACTGGATATCTCGAACACTCCCTATGAGCAGACGGCAGGAGCACGCATGAAAAAGTACGAAGTAGACGAAACGGCTACCAAGGACGGTAAACTGATGGAGAACGACATTGTACTGTTCCGTTATGCAGATGTCCTGCTGATGAAGAGTGAAGCAAAGGTTCGTAATGGGGAAGACGGGTATGCCGAGCTGAACGAAGTACGCGGGCGTGTCAACGCTTCCTCCCGAACGGCTACATTAGAAAATATCCTTGCCGAACGACAGCTCGAACTGGCTTGGGAAGGTTGGCGACGGCAGGACTTGATTCGTTTTGGAGCGTTCACGAGAGCATACAGCAGTCGTCCGGAACTTCCTGCTGAGAATAATGGATATACTACTGTATTCCCGATTCCGGAAAAGATACGGGTGATGAATACAAAACTGGAGCAGAATCCGGGATATTAGCCGGATTCATCCATTCATTTGCTATAATATCCCAATACAAACTAAAAGGCTTCGGCATTCATAACGAACACCGAAGCCTTTATTATATCTCTGTGTGAATGACTATGATCTTAAAAACAGACCCAGCCAAAGAAAGCTAGTCAAAGAAGCTCTTGAACTTCTTGAAGATCTTCTCCTTCACCGACGTACTCGGCTTGAAGTTGTCCGAAGCCTCCATCTTTTCCAGCGTACTCTTTTCCTCCTTGTTCAATGCTTCCGGCACATAAATGCTGATATTGACCAGCAAATCTCCCGTACCATAACCATTGACATTCGGCAGACCTTTACCGCGCAGACGCAGCACTTTACCCGGTTGAGTACCCGAGTCGATCTTCACTTTCACTTTGCCGTCGATTGTCGGAATCTCCACAGCGCCACCCAGTGCGGCAGTCGGGAAACTCAGCAGCAAGTTATAGATCAGATCATTCTCGTCGCGGATCAAGTCCGGATGCGGTTCTTCCTCAACGAGAATCAGCAAGTCGCCCGGCACACCATTATGCTTTCCGGCATTACCCTTGCCGCCCATCGAGAGCTGCATACCTTCTGCCACTCCGGCAGGAATCTTCACCGTCACTACCTCTTCGCCATATACGATACCGTCTCCGCCACACTCTTTACACTTGTTCTTGATGATCTTACCTTCACCGTTACAAGTAGGACAAGTGGCGCGGGTCTGCATCGTACCCAGAATCGTCTGCTGGTTACGGATCACCGAACCGCTACCCTTACAGGTCGGACAAGTCTCCGAACCGCCGTCGCCTTCGGCCCCCGTGCCATGACAGTGATTACACGGCACATATTTTTTCAGTTTGAATTTTTTTTCTACTCCTGTCGAGATTTCTTTCAAAGTCATCTTTACCTTGACACGTAGATCGCTGCCCCGATAACGACGTTGCTGTGAACCACCGCCACCGCCACCGAAACCGCCGAAACCTCCGAAGCCGCCGCTGAAACCACCGCCACGACCTCCGAAGATGTCACCGAACATGGAGAAGATATCATCCATAGACATTCCTTCGCCACCGAAACCACCGAACGGACCTCCGTTGCCTGCCGCACCGCTTACTCCCGCATGACCGAACTGGTCATAACGCGAACGCTTGTCCGGATTGCTCAACACGTCATACGCTTCGGCAGCCTCCTTGAATTTCTCTTCCGCTTCCTTGTCACCCGGATTTTTGTCGGGGTGATATTGGATCGCTTTTTTGCGGTAGGCTTTTTTAATCTCTTCTACTGTGGCGGTTTTTGTCACCTCCAGCACTTCATAATAGTCTCTTTTTTCTGCCATGCTTCTTAACTAAACTAACTTTTGTATTTACTCCCCAACTACCACTTTCGCGTGACGAATCACCTTGTCATTCAGCGTGTAACCCGTCTGTACGCAGTCCAGAATCTTACCTTTCTGCTCTTCCGACGGGGCAGGGATGACGGCAATGGCTTCGTGATAATCGGTATCCAGCGGCTGGTCTTTCGTTTCGATGACCTTCACGCCGTTCTGTGCAAGAGTAGCCATGAACTTATTATAAATCAATTCGACACCTTCCTTCACGGCTTTTACGTCTTTGGCAGTTTCCATCGTTTTGATGGCACGCTCAAAGTCATCGATCACCGGCAGAATGCTGCTGATGCTCTTTTCGCCACCATTCAGAATCAGTTCCGCCTTCTCCTTCATGGTACGTTTGCGGTAATTGTCAAACTCGGCGGACAGGCGCAGATATTTGTCCTTTTGCTCCTCGATGACAGCCTGAGCATCTTCCAGCTCCTTTTCGAGCTGCTCCTCATGAGTCAGGGGAGCGGTCTCTTCTGCCTGATCGTTTTGCGGTTGTTCTTCCGCCGTATCCTTTGTTTCTTCCACATTCAGCTCTTCAGCCATCTTTTCTTTTTCTTTTGGATCCATATCTTATTTTTATTTTTTATTCATAATATCAATTTCCCAAGCAAAAACTTTGCCAATCTGACCGTTTTGCCAAAAAACGTGGCAAAGGTAATACATTTATGCCAGATTGACACATTCCGGATAGCTCATAATTCATTTTAAATGTCTACCTTTGCACGCTCAAATAATAATATAGTAACTGGTAAAATAGTAAATAATAGAAAATGATTACAGTTTCAAACGTTTCGGTGCAGTTTGGTAAAAGAGTCTTGTTTAATGACGTGAACCTGAAATTTACAAGTGGCAACTGCTATGGTATTATCGGCGCGAACGGTGCGGGAAAATCCACCTTCCTCCGTACAATCTACGGAGATCTGGACCCGACGACCGGTACGATTGCCCTGGGACCGGGCGAACGCCTGTCGGTGTTGAGCCAGGACCACTTTAAATGGGATGCTTATACGGTAATGGACACCGTAATGATGGGCCACACCGTGTTGTGGGACATTATGAAGCAGCGTGAAGTATTGTACGCCAAGGAAGACTTCACGGACGAAGACGGACTGAAAGTATCCGAACTGGAAGAGAAATTTGCCGAGCTGGACGGATGGAATGCGGAGAGTGACGCAGCCATGCTGTTGAGCGGTCTGGGCATCAAGGAAGACAAGCATTATACATTGATGGGTGAGCTGAGCGGTAAGGAAAAGGTGCGTGTGATGCTTGCGCAAGCATTGTACGGCAACCCCGACAACCTCCTTCTGGACGAACCTACCAATGACCTCGATATGGAGACAGTGACCTGGCTGGAAGAATACCTTTCCAACTTTGAGCACACCGTGCTGGTGGTAAGCCACGACCGTCACTTCCTCGACTCCGTATGTACGCACACTGTAGACATCGACTACGGAAAGATCAATATGTTTGCCGGAAACTACAGTTTCTGGTACGAATCTAGTCAGCTGGCGCTCCGTCAGCAGCAGAACCAGAAGGCGAAGGCTGAGGAGAAGAAGAAAGAGCTGGAAGAATTTATCCGCCGTTTCAGTGCCAACGTAGCGAAGAGCAAGCAGACCACAAGCCGCAAGAAGATGCTGGAAAAACTGAATGTAGAAGAAATCAAACCTTCTTCACGCAAGTATCCGGGCATCATCTTCACTCCCGAACGCGAGCCGGGCAACCAGATCCTCGAAGTTTCCGGACTGAGCAAGAAGACGGAAGAAGGCGTAGTGCTGTTCAGTGACGTGAACTTCAACATCGAAAAAGGCGACAAAGTGGTATTCCTTTCACGCAACCCGCGTGCGATGACCGCTTTCTTCGAAATCATCAACGGAAACATGAAGCCGGATGCCGGACAGTTCAACTGGGGAGTAACCATCACAACGGCTTACCTACCTCTGGACAATACGGACTTCTTCAACACTGACCTTAACCTGGTGGACTGGCTGAGTCAGTTCGGCGAAGGTAACGAAGTGTACATGAAGGGCTTCCTCGGACGTATGCTGTTCTCCGGCGAAGAGGTACTGAAGAAAGTCAGCGTACTTTCCGGAGGTGAAAAGATGCGTTGTATGATTGCACGTATGCAGCTCCGCAATGCGAACTGTCTGATTCTGGATACTCCGACCAATCACTTGGACCTGGAATCTATTCAGGCTTTCAACAACAACCTGAAGACATACAAAGGAA
The DNA here is from genome assembly GCF_058231005.1 of Bacteroides sp. RCH18. Lineage (NCBI taxonomy): Bacteria > Pseudomonadati > Bacteroidota > Bacteroidia > Bacteroidales > Bacteroidaceae > Bacteroides > Bacteroides sp. RCH18. The sequence goes on from NZ_JBIPTC010000001.1 coordinate 112,262, forward strand.
ATATCCTCTTCTCTTCGCATGACCACGAATTTATTCAGACGGTTGCCAACCGCATTATCGAACTGACTCCGAACGGTATCATCGACAAGATGATGGAATATGACGAATATATCACTTCGGATCATATCAAGGAGTTGAGGGCGAAGATGTACGGTGATAAATAATTATACGGTGAATGATATTTTACGATAATCAATAATTAAGGAAACTACCTTTTATTGTGTAAAATAAGATACTTTAAGCCCGAGAATGATTCAGCTTCATTCCCGGGCTTAGTTCTTACTTACGTTATATTTTTTGATGAGTGTAAACGATCAAAAACAATGGAAATAGTTGTAGTCACTTAATTTTTCTGTTGTTCTATCTTTTTACAGTGCTCTATAATGTTAATCAGCTCTTGTTCTGTGAACTCTTTAGTATGATTTACGTCCCAATATACATCAGGATGCAAAGTCTCTTCCTTGAAGTAATCAGAGAAGTCAAACAAGGATGTGGCTACAGAAAAATTAATCTTAGAATTGGGCATTGTGTAGCCGAAATTGCGAGTGAAAGCAACGGTTGGCTCTCCTGAATGCTGTCCGACCAATGTACCCAATTTGTTTTCAGCGACAATTCTGCAAAAGTAATCTCCTGCCGATGCAGTGTTAATGCCTTGAAGAACAAATAACTTCCTTTCTTTTGGAACATTTTCGTCAGTAATATTAGGTTGTAGTATTCTTTTGTTGCGATTATACTTCTTGTTAACTTGATCAATGCGCTTAGTCTCATTCAAACGGAAAGTGATTGTGTCATGTCTTATAATATCCAACGCTTTAAGAGCCGAATATAAAGCATCAAATGATCCTCCTGCGTTCATTGATAGATCATAGAATATGTTTTGTATATTCATATTGTTGACTCCTTTGAAAAAGACCTTGAGTGCACTTTCTAGTGCTTCTTTACCTCCATCTTGAAAGCCATCTATCCTAAAAATCGCAATTGAATTAAATGGATATATTTTGAATAAGCTAATTTCTCCTCCCCGAATTCCCACAGCGGATTCTTGATTAAATTTATAGAGTGAATAACCGTCAAGTACCTGATCACTAGAGGAACTATCTAGTCTCACTTTAAATGGAGCTTCAATGTTATACTTATTTATAAGGAAGCTGCTGAAGTACGCTTCCATCCAATGTCTGTTTATCTCATAAGGTAGTTTCCAATTAAAATATTTTTTAAATTCATGAAGGATTGTATCTGCTTTTATACCATTTATTTCATTGATTTCAGCATTGTTCTCTTTAAGATAGACTTTATCATTTTTGATTCTGACAACAGGGAAGATTTTCTTGTCGATATCAATTTGTTTTCTCCAAAAAGTTTGTAGATAAATATAGATTTTGGAATGTGCGTCAATATATGAGTTTATCTCACCGATAATCCATGCAAATTGTTCATGAGTTAGGGGCTTGTTCAACTGAGCATAAATATCATTCTTTTTATCTTCAAATTCCTTTAACGAATAGTAATAATAAGGATTTGGATGATTGGTATAAAGTGTTTTGAAATAGTAATCCGCATCTTCTTTTAGTTGTTCAGGAGTTAGCAACTGATCCTCCTGTGCATGGATATGGGGTAAGCACAATAGTAAAATGAGAATTAGGATACTTTTCATATTTTCGTTATGTTTGATTTATATGTGTGTCTTGAAATTGCTGACAATGTAAATAAAAAAAATGATATGACCAATTTCTTTTGATGGAATTATTGGGTTTATTGCTATGTGTTTTTTTCTATATGTTTAAATAGTATGCTCATTCTCTTACTGTCAAGGAAAGGGAAATGCTTGTTAACTGTCGTAACATTGCTTCTCCCTTTCCTTTTCATTGCTTGTTAGCACCCGAAACATCCTATCCTACATTCACGGTCGAGTGTGCTTACTGTTTATTGTTTATCACTCCGAAATTCTCCGTTTTACAACTCAAACTTCCCCTGTTTCGGCAACTGCGGCAATGTCGAATTAGCCTTGCGCTCTTCCCGCGAATACTCTACTACCATATATTCCGTAACGCCGTCCGAGGTGACCCGTTTATGGAAATTATTCTTTTCGAGCACGGTGACCAATATCTTTTGTGCCTGTTGGTTGGACTGGGTGCGTCCGTTCATGCTCAGTATTGAAAGGATATAAGAAGCGGGATACCATTGCGCGTTTATTTCTCCTCCTTTAGCCGCACGGAAATAGAAAAACAGATTTTCCTCCACCGGGTCCTTCAGGCGGAAATTCTCGTTGCGATCGTTCAAGAAAGTGATCTCTTCCTTCTCATACCAGTATTGAAATCCTTGTTGATAAAGCGCCAAGGCTTGTGAGTATACTCCTTCGTAATTTATAGGGTTACGATAGTCAACTTTTAGGATAGTGTTAAACAGAATGCGTCTGTTTTCTTTGATGTCCTGCAGGCAGTGCGGATTGTTGGTGCTGGCTATGAACGAGGCACGGCGGACGTAGTTGTACGTTTGTATGTCGTAAACTTTCCGCTCTGTTACCTCATCTTGTGTGATCAATCTTTTCAGGTCCTGCATGTGCCAGGGTGAGATGCTGTCAAACTCATCCAAGTCGATGATGAGACAGGAAGAAAGCTGTAGCAGATGGTCTGTTTTGTCGGGTTTGATCATGCCGTGACGGTAATACCCCTTTAGTTCCGGAGGAAGAAGACGTCGGATAAAAACGCTCTTACCTTTCCCTTGTTCGCCATAAAGTAACATCAACTGATGGTTTTGCGCATCGTCGTTGATGGCGCAAGCCACCATTCCTACCAGCCAGTGGCGGAGACTGTCCTCAAAAAAGGACTGGTCTGCTGCTTTGACCGTTTTTGCGAGTTGGGTGATGTAGTCGGTTTTTCCATTCCACGGCGGGAGGGAATAGAAATAGTGGATGAAGGGGTTGAACGGTTTCGCGTAATCCGAATCGACCAATGCTTTGAGGTAATTTTGCGAACAGCTTACTCCCTTCATTTGCGCATTGATGTAGAATGTGTTGATGTCTTTGGTGCGTAGGGTGATGAAGTCGGAGGGGGCGGAGTCGGCAGCCGATGCCGGTCTCGGGCGAAACTCGATTTGTTCTTTCACTATGTTTCTGCGGAACTCGTAATATTCGTTCATGAATCTGATGACTTTGAAGATCTTCGGTTCCTGGGACTCCTCTTCTGCCTGATCCGTCTTCGAGGTGTATTGGTAGGCATTGCGCAGGGGCGCTTCGAAGTCGAAGTCGGGAAGGTTGCCGAAATAGCTGTGTGTCAGGCTGACGGCTTCCGCTTCCATGATGTGGCGGCGGTAGCACTGGTTGCCGAGGCAGTAGAAGAAGTTGTCGCGGTTGCCGGTTTCGAGGCGCTCTTTCCGCTTGGTGTATTCCACTGCTTTGCGGAAGTCGAGCTGTACTTGCAGGTCGAGGGGGGCCGTATTCTCCTGTGTGGGGAGGAGCGGAGGGAGTGAAAGAGGTTTCTTGCGTTTCTTCTTTTTGCATTCTTCTTCGGTCGGCAGTGTCACGGTTATGGTCAGCGGTTTCACATTCTCCAGTCGTTCGAGGGAGAGAAAGGCATCCGGATCGTGCGAAACGAAGACTCCGCGACTCAGGTCGCTTCCGCTTGTATCGACCTTCGTGTTGAGCAGTTTCTGGTACTTGTCGGCTGCCAGGGTGAACATGCGGTGGTGATATCGCTCTAAGGTGGGAAGGTCGATGGTTCCCAGTGCGTTCAGTTCGGCGCGTAGTGCTTCCGGCTCTTCGCCGGTGAGGTAGACGAAGATTTTGAGTCCGTGCTCGCGGGGGCTGATGAAATTTCCCAGCGTATCGGGGCAGTCGTTCGCCAACTGGCGGTATTCCGGGATCTTTTCTACCTCCATATCATCAAAGTCGAGGGTGATGATATCCTGATATGCCTTGAGACTGTAAGCGAGTCTTTCCTTGGTGTAGGTGGCTGTGGCGGTGTGGTAAGGCAGTTGCTTCTTCATCCGGTCTGCTTTTCCGGTGTCCCCCGATTTTAGTGTTTCCCGGATTCTCCGGACTCTGTCCCGGTAAATATCTCCCCGAATATATTCGAATAACTCCAGGATACTTATACTTCCTGACACGAGCGATAATCCCCTGTATGTGGTTATTGCAATCTTTTCCATTTTTCTTGATGATTTTTAATTGTTTCCGTTATTAATATTTTGCAAAGGAATAGCTTTTGGATGTAATAAAAAAACTGTTTTTAGGAGCCTAAAAACAGTTTTTTAACGTAATCTGTGAAGTGTTAATCGTTGGACAGGAGTCTTTTCATCTTTTGTATCTCATAATCAATCTCTTCTATACTCAAAGACTCATTAGGGTGGTCGTGCTTCCAGAAGTTTACTGTCAGAAACAGCAACTGTGCAAAGAATTTAGGCCCTTTAATGTTAAAAGGAGAGGAGGGATCGTAACAGAGGTGGACGATGGGGCTAAGAAACCTCTTTCTGTCAGAAGGCTTTACCTCTATCCGATTGATGTACATGCTGTTGACATTGTCCAGCAGTTGAGTGATAAACGGCGAGATGGCGGGGAATTCTCCCTTTTCGAGTGTTATAGCCTGCTTGTTTTGATAGACAAAGCCTTCGGAGAAAATGTCTTTTTACTCATAAAATTAATGGTTGATGTTGGTTGTTAAAAAATGTTGTGTTTAAAAATGACGCAAAGGTACAACTTATTTTTTGTGTCTTCCTAATCTCTGTTGTTTATTCTCTATATATAATATATTTGATAAAAAAAGCGTGTCACCGAGGGTAAGGTCCTTACCCTCGGTGACACGCTTTTTTCCGTATAAAATAGAATATTCTATCGCGCCTGCGCGTATATAATAATGTAGAAATCTCCGGAAAGGGAGAAGGCGGTGCCTATGGAGCTTCCAGATACCTCACTATAATAGCCACTTGTCTTTTGCTGTATGCCTGTTCGTTTTTCCCTTCCGTGCCTGCATACAGTTCGCGGTAGAGGTCGGGGTTCCGGTGAATCCATTTTCGCATCTTTCTCAATGCGGCTTCGGGGTCTAAGTGGGGTGCGTACAGTTGTGCCAGTTCTGTCTTCAGGTATACCCGGATTTGAAATTCTTCTTGTGCAGTTTCCATCATTGGTATTCTTTATATCGGCTATCCGCCTGATTGATTATACGGTAAAGATATGTATTTATTCTGACAAATCAAAGTCGTTTGGCAGAATAATGTTCCTTTGATGGAAAGATAATGATACGGGTATGGATAAGTAGGTAACAGTAGCATTCATTTCGTCAAACTACGTCTCGATACTTACTTGTAGAGACCGGTATGTACATATACGTACCCCCGTGGATAGCCTGTTCACTACCTTTGTCGTGTTCCTGAGAGGAGAGTCCGGAAGACGTCACCGCAACCTTCATCCGGGGAACGAAGAGAAAATAACAAGAAATTCATTCATTAAAAAGAGAAGAAGAAACAATGTCTGTAACATTTAAAAAGATTTTACGAAAGTCTCCATTTGACAAAGAGGGTACAGGCAAGTATTATCCGCAGCTGATCACCTGGGGAAAACCTGCCACACTGAATACCATTGCCAAGCAGATGAAGGAGAAGAGTTCGCTCACCCTGGGCGACATCAAGAGTGTACTGACCAACTTCGTGGAAGTGACACGAAGCGAGTTGTACAACGGTCATGCCGTGAATATTGAGAATTTCGGGGTATTCAGCCTGTCTGCCACCACGGTGGGTACTGATACGAAGAAGGCTTGTCTGCCGGAGAACATCCGCTGGGTTCGCATCAATTTCCGTGCATCCGCCAGTGTACGTCCCAATCTTGCCGCCACCCGTGCGGAAGACCGTCTGGATTTTGTAGACTTGGAACAGCAACTGAAGGCGCTGAACGGTGGTGAAGGCGGTTCCGGCGACGGTGGCGAAGTTCCTGATCCGAATCCGGGCGGTGGAGACGGAGGCGATGAGGAAGCTCCGGACCCGACTGTGTAAGAAGTAGAGAGTTGGTAATCAATGTACAAGGGTTTGATAGTTAGAATTAATGACTTTATGAGGAAGATTCATTTAATCGTGATTCATTGTTCCGCTACGCGGGCAGACAAGGAGTTGACGGCTTTTGATCTGGATACGATGCATCGCCGACGGGGTTTCAACGGGACAGGTTATCATTATTATATCCGCAAGGATGGAACAACGCTTATTACCCGTCCGGTGGAACGGATCGGGGCACATGCGAAAGGTTTTAATGCGGAGAGTATCGGAATTTGCTACGAAGGCGGTCTGGACTGCCGGGGACGCCCGGCGGACACACGGACACCGGAACAGCGGGCAGCGCTCCGGCTGCTGGTGCATCAGTTGCAAGAGAGATTTCCCGGTTGCCGGGTGTGCGGTCATCGCGACTTGTCGCCGGATCGCAACGGGAACGGGGAGATTGAGCCGGAGGAGTGGATCAAGGCGTGCCCGTGCTTTGAGGTAAAGGAGGAAAGTTATGCCTTGTAATCATTCATTCGGTAATGATTCACTTAGTAATCAATCATGTAAAGAGTCGGAAAGGAGGTGTGTAAAGTTATGGCAGTCAAGAGATCCCTTTGGGATACCATTTTGAAAGTAGTCATCGCAGTGGCTTCGGCAGTGCTGGGAGCGTTGGGCGGTAATGCGATGAATCTGTAAGACAGAGAAATGAAGAGGCAGAGGTGAATAGCTTCTGCCTCATTTTTTATAACTATAAAAAACGAAAACATGAATAATGTATTTTTTAAATATAAAAGGTGTTTATTGCTAGTCATCTTAGTCGCTTGTTATGGCGACATCTTTGCGCAGTCGATACTCAGCTATGATTCCAGTTCACCGGAAGTCGGCTCACTATTAAGAGTACAGGATGCCTCTGTTAATATGTATACAGGGCGTCCGGATATATCTATTCCCTTATATTCTATAGCTCTCAAAGATTTTACTTATGACATAGAGTTACTTTACAATGCGGAAGGAAATAAGCCGGATATGCCCGTAGGCAATGTTGGGTTAGGATGGTCTGTCACGAATGGGCAGATATATAGGATTGCAAATGGATATCCGGACGAGATTTATACTTTTTCTCAATATATGGACAGAACCGGGATGCAGGACTGGGATCAAGAATCGAATCTGTATAAGTATTATGACCAGTCAGGTTCAAATGAAGACTTACTTAAAGAACCGGACTTGGATGAGTTTATTATCAATATCGGCAAGATTAATGCTTCATTTTACATGTATAAAGATAGAGAAGGGAAGATTATAACGAAAATTTCTTCTCAGAATAGCCCCTATTTTGAAGTGAAAAGTGTAGAAATTGGAACATTTCCGGAAGTTCCTTTTGCGGAAGCGGATATTTATAATCCTTATTTGAATCGGACTTTTTATCCTAAAGTTTCAATTGAACCCAGACCCGTATTAATTAAGGAAATTACCATCGTTGATGCGAATGGAGTCATTTATGTGTTTGGAGGTGATATAAGTTCTGTTGATCTTTCATGTCAACATAATGAAGATCCCAATTATTCTGATGATTTTGACCAATATGGGAGAAGAAAGATTAAAGGAACAGACTCATGGGGATTTCCAATATATTCAGATAAAAATTGGGAGGATTTTCATTCTACTTTGTTTGGGACTCCTTCTACATGGCATATCAAACAAATCATATTGCCGAATGGAGAATACATGAAATTTGATTATTTAAAAAGTAGTGTGAATATTATAGAAAGACTTGATTTGCATAGTAGTACATCATCAAACTATTTTTTTCAGAAAGTCAATTCTTCTACTGTTCCCACAGCAATGATTCCTGATGACGTGAATCCCCAATATTATTTATTGGAAGATAAGACATACGATATTGTCTATCCTTCATTACTCAATAGTATTCATGCTAGCAATGGAGATTTTGTAAATTTCACTTCATCAAAAAGGAATGATATGGTAACGTATGGGTACTATGGAGAGTGGGAACTATTTTTAAAGGATAATTATGGGGGAACTATCGGAGTCATTGTAGATGATAAATGTTACTCGTTTAAGTTGGATGAGATGAAAACTAAAAGAAGTACGGTGAATTTCTTTTATACGGATCAATCAGATCGGAGACTTAAACTGGATTCATTAAAAATCAACTGTGATGAGATATACAAATTCCAATACAATCCGCTTCTTCTTCCAGCCTATGGACAGACACTTACGGATAACTGGGGATATTATAATGGAAAACAATATTATCCTAAAAGCAATATTTTGAATTTTGAAGGACTCTACGATGTCAGACAGCCAGACTCTACTTATGTTAAAGCAGAGATTCTTGAGAAGATAATACATCCTACCGGAGGAGAAACTTGTTTTCAATATGAACTGCATTCTTATTCTAAAGTAGCAACACAATACCCTTTTGAAATGAAAGCGGAAAATGGATTTGCAGGTGGAGTACGAATAAAAAAAATAACCTATTTTGATAAGGAAAGCCCGCTTATGAACAAAACGAAGGAGTATCTATATTTGAATGATGATGGAACTTCCAGTGGAATTTTGTCCGTTGTCCCCCAGTATGTTGCCAGTGGAGAAGGTAGAATTGATTACGATCGTAATAATATGAATATGCATGGGACTTATTCATATATTGTGAGATCTGATACCCACATAAATTGGATAGATCAATTTCATATGGGATATTCCCAGGTTACAGAACTGCTCTCCGACGGTTCAAAAACCGTTTATTCTTTTATCAATTATGATCAAGTCAAAGACGAACCATCAGCCGGAGACATGGCTTTTGGAATGACCGATGCCTTGTATCATAAATATACGTCTAGGAAACTCGGCAGGGGCTTATTGGAGTCTGTCAAGTATTACGATGCGTTTAATAAGTCGCTAAAGCAAGAACGTTTTGAGTATCATATTGATTTGTCGGATAATCTAAAATCAATAAATCGTTTCGCTGTTATGGGACTACAACCTATACGAGTCAGTGCAAACAAGATATACACCTATTTCCCTTTCCTGCAAAAGAAAGAAACGATTCTCTATACCGATTATGGCAATATAAACGAGACGGAAGAATATGAATACAATAAATATCGCTTGCTGACGGCTACGAAAAAGTATACTAACAATCCGAATGATAACAGCATACTGGAAACAAGATCCAAATATCTTTCTGATTTGATGGAAGAGTATGATAGTAGCAATTCCGGTTCTATCTCCTCTGGTTCTCCATTAAAAATTTATGATACAATGAGAACGCAAGGATTGTTGTCTTATCCTGTAGAAACGGTTGTTAAGCGGAATGGGAAAGTCACTTCGGCAGAAGTGATGACATACAAACAGTCTGATAAGTTCGCTGTTCAGGATAAGCAGTATAAGTTGGAGAGCGATGTGCCGTTAAGTAATTACTCTTCCTTTAAACTGTTGAACTCAACTCAATATTCTATGGACAACCGATGTGCGCTTGAGATGGAATATCTTGATTATGACTCGTATGGTAATCCGACTAATGTAGTGGATAAGACTGGCATAAATACAGCCTATATCTGGGGATACAATGGACAATATCCAGTAGCTAAAGTTGTAAATGCCCGGAATACTTTCAAGTCTGTTCCTCAATATAGAGATGAGAGAACAACTAAGTATGTAAAGCTGAAATACAACTCATTGTCGTCTAATGTAGAATCATATAATTTTTATACATCAAAAGCAGGGGATGTTGAAATAGTCCTTTCCGGAGCATTGGGATTTAACTGGTATGTGTCAGGACATCTTGACAATAAGGCTTTCAATCTGGTCCAGGTGAGAAGCTCTGATCAGATGGGCAGGCCCTGGACTGACTATCAAAATGCCTATACGTACAGTGCTACATTTTATGTCTCGGCCGGTTATCATACATTTAGTATTCTCAGCACTGATGCGTGTAAAGAATCTTCGACAAGTGTATATGATGGGGATATTCATTTCTCCTATTGGACAAGAAAAAGTATTGCCCCCGAAACAAGTGGTGCAGATGATGTATTCTATGAAAACTTTGAAACCACTCATTTACGTCCTGCTTCTTTCGGATATCATAGTAGTAATAGTTGTATCGGTCCTTATACGGTTTCTTTAGCAACTAATCCGGAAAGGGAATATGTGATAGATTATCAGGTTTTTAAGAATGGAAAGTGGGAATATATGAAGCATGATTTTGTTAACGGTCGGGATTCAATAAATGAAGGAGTATATCCTATAGATGATGTCCGTGTATATCCTAAGGATGCTTCGATAACTACATATGGCTATTATCCCCTTGTAGGATTAAGAAGTATGACAAATGAAAGGGGCGTAACGGAGTCTTATAGGTATGATGACTTTAGCAGGCTGGTATCTGTGATGGATAATGATATGAATGTCATTAAAAAATATGATTATTTTTATCAGAATCAATCCGTAGAACCTGAAGTGACTTATTATAATAAGGAAATCAGAGAAACTTTTACCCGGAATACTTGTGACGCATCTTTAGGAGAAAGAGGAGAATCTATTGATTATGTAGTGCCTGCAAAGAAATATAGCTCAACTTTATCACAGGAAGACGCTAATCAGAAAGCCTATATCGATATGCAAAATAATGGGCAACAATATGCTAACGAACATGCGGAATGTAATTCTAACATAATCATATCTGTTTATAATCCATTTGAAAAAGATTATTTCCTGACCTTTGATTGGGGAGTTCAAGGAAGTATTGTTACTGATTATTATGAAATACCACCCAGTCGCAAGATTGCGGATACAGGAGATGTCCTTAACGATTATGAACCGGTTAAAGTTTATATTCCTAGAAGATATTATCGAAACGCTCGTGTTGCACCTCAAGATAATCACTGGGCCAACGAAGTACCTTCTATAAAATCCACTCCTTATGATTTTGATATAAATTATAACATGGGAGATTATATGGGTTATGAGGATACTTATGTTATAGGTGGATATCCGTTTACTTATTAATTTTAAAATACAATTAGATATGAAGAAGATTTTATATTGTATGTTTATTGGCGCATTACTCTCCGGCGAAAGTAATGCCCAGACAAATAATTCATGGATGGAATTATTATCTGCTGACAAGAACCATATAGCTACACGTACATACACTCAAGAGACGGGAGCTGCATGGCAGGATAAGATAGACTATTATGATGGTTTGGGACGTTTGGAGCAATCTGTCTTGAGATACTCTCATCATAATAATAACATGGTGATGTATCAGGAATATGATCCCCAAGGGCGTATCTCCAGAGAATGGTTGCCTGTTACATTTCCAAATAACGGAGGAAAGTTCATTCTTCCTGATGTGGTAAAAAGTAAGGCGACAGCCACGTATGCTGATAATGCACCTTATTCCCGTCCGGTATATGAAGCCTCTCCGCTGGATCGTACTCTGGAACAATACGGTCCCGGGCAAGACTGGCAGGATAATCATCATAGTGTGAAAAGTGACTACCTGACCAATATAGCAGGTACGGATACATTAAACTGCATTCATTTCACTGCAACGAATGCAAGTGATACTGTTATACAAATCAGTCGCATCGGTAATTATGCAACGGGACAACTTTATGTTACCCGTATGGCAGACGAAGATGGGAATCCGTCTTTCGAGTTCAAAGACAAACTGGGACAGATTGTCTTGACTCGTCAGATCATGCGGACCGGAGGGAACAAGGAACTGTATGATACTTATTATATATATGATGATTTTGGCAATCGGGTAGCTGTGCTTCCTCCGGCTGCTGCTACCATATTCGGTAGTGGCAGCACTACAAGCTGGAAAAGTAATACGGATGCAACGCTTCTGCAATATGCCTTTTTGTACAAATATGATAGCCGTAAACTTCAGATAGCCAAGAAACTTCCGGGCTGCAACTGGTCTTTTTATATCTATGACAAGGGAAGGCGGCTGATTTTTTCTCAGGACGGCAATCAGCATGGCCGTGGTGAATGGTCGTTCAGCATTCCGGATATGTTTGGACGTGAGTGTTTCTCAGGCGTTTGCAGGAATGTACTGGATCCTTTTTCCGATCCGTTATTTTCTTCCGTCGTCAATGCCTCCTGGTATTCCGGTTCTACTGCTGCCATTGGCAGTGGTCCGTATAAAGGTTATAGCCTGTCGGGGCTTACTTTGACTTCTCCCGGCTTGCTTTCAGTCAAGTATTATGATGATTACTCTTTCTTGGGTAGAAACGGTTTTCCGATTTCCACAGATGCCGGCGTTTGTTATGATGCCGGTGCAGAGACGGAAGGCTTTGGCAAGCGTTATTCGGCAAGTTCTCAAGATATACTTACGGGGAGTCTGACAGCGTGTCTTGATGAGAAAGGGCAGTCTTATCTTTATACCGTGATGTATTATGATGATCACGACAGGGTAATACAAAGCAAGTCAGTCAGTCACCTGAATGGTGGAGTCGAAAAAGACTATATGGCTTATAACTTTATCGGTCAGCCGACAAGGCATAAACATATCCATTCGGCTACCGGCAAAACGACCCAGACCGAACTCTACTCATATACCTATGATTATGCGGATCGGCTGCAAACCACTACGCACCGTTTGAATAATGGACCGGTAATGACTCTTGTCAATAATGAATATGATGAACTGGGGCGTCTGCAACGTAACAGGCGTAATGGTCAAGCCAATCTTCATACGAGTTATACTTATAATCTCCGTTCATGGACTGAATCGATCAGCTGTCCTCTGTTCTGTGAGACATTATATTATAATGACGCGCGTCCCAACCAAACAAATACTCATTATTATAATGGTAATATCTCCGGTATGGATTGGAATGTAAATGGCGATAAAAAGCGTGGTTATGATTTTTCTTATGACAATCTTTCCCGTTTGCTCCATGCGGACTATCTTGAGAATAATATTCGCAATCATAACTTCAACACTTCTTATAGTTATGACAAGCAGGGTAATATAGTCTCTCTGATGCGTTCCGGGAATCAGAATGCTGCCTATGGAGTAATTGATAACTTAACTCTAAATTACCGTGGTAATCAGTTAATAAAGGTTGAAGATACTGCGTCAGATTCAAATCTTCCGGCATCATCTATGGATTTCAGGAATGGCACAAATCAGGATGTGGAATACCTCTATGATGAAAATGGTAATCTGATTAAAGATTTAAATAAAAGTATAGCTGATATTCAATACAATTTATTAAATTTGCCAAAACGGATTACTTTCAATGACACAAACAAATCTACTCATGAGTATGTTTATTCTGCCGATGGAAAGAAGCTATCCGTCATTCATAAATCTTCCGCAGAGAATCGTACTGATTATGTCGGTAATATGATTTATGAGAATGGTTCTTTAAAGCGTATATTGGTGGATGGTGGTTACATTGAGAATGGTACTTACTATTTCTATTTGCAGGACCATTTGGGCAATAATCGTGTGGTGGCTAAGTCGGACGGGACGGTAATTCAAACAAATCATTATTATCCTTTCGGCATGTCGTTTACAGAGAGTACTCACGGAGATAAACAACCTTATAAATATAATAATAAGGAATTGGATATGAATAATGGTTTGAACTGGTATGATTATGATGCCCGACAGATGGAAGCTGTCTCCGGACGCTTTACAAGTATTGATCCGATGGCAGAGAAGTATTATAGCTGGTCGCCTTATAGTTATTGTTTGGGAAATCCGATAAAGTTTGTAGACCCAACAGGTACTTTGACTTCTCCTTACTATACAGAAGACGGTACTTTCCTGGGCGTAGACGAGAAAGGATTTACCGGTGCGATTTACATTACTAACAAAGCTACTTTTGATAAATACTCAAATAAGGGAGTTGCTGACTCAAAGAAGATACAGGGAGATAAGAATACTGTTCCGTTGAAAACAAGCGTTATAGAACTTGCTTCTCAGGCTCATATATATACAGATGTATTGAAGAAAAGTACAGATGCTAAGCTTGATATGTCTGGGCTTTATAAAGGTGAAGTGTCAATTGTGGATGATGTGGTCAGAGTAGGTCTTAATGAATATATGGGAAAAGGTTATAATGACCCATATGGACATAAAGAGAAGCCTAAATATTCTACGACATATGTAAAAGGGAAAATTCGGGTGACAGTAGAATCTGGCTATAATCAACATGATTTATATACAGTGGAGAGTATTCAGAATTATTTAGGTGTTCATGAGTATTATGGGCATGGAATAATGAACTGGAGTAAAACAAGTACTCACTGGAAATGCTATAATGCTCAATTGAATCATCCCACTTTTAAAAAATTACCTAAATATCAACAAGATGAAATTAAAGAAAGGTATAATCTTTATTACAGCAAACGTGGTAAATAAAAGAATATTATGTGTGTTTAGTATTATATTATTTATAATGAGTTCACATGCTCAAGTAAAAGAACTTTCAATGGAACTTGAATTGTTAAATGTATCGAGAAGTAATATCCATCCAAGTCCTCAAGGAGGAATTATAGGGGACACTGTTCCTGTGAGTCTGACTTTTGAGTTTTTGATGTATAACCATACCCATAAACCGGTTTTGTTTGGTTCTAATACCAAACATTATTATCGCCCTGCTTGGGATAGTTCAGACTATGGAGAAATAGGTCGTTTTTTAATGATAAACAAATCCGATACTATTGCATTATTTACCTATTATGGTTCTTTGATTCCTAATAATAGAAAAGATACTATTGCATATTGGGCAACAATTGAAGGTGTGGAAGATTCCGAGGATCATCCTGTATTTAGACCTTTCTTACATCATTGGAGTAGTGTAGGAAAAGACTGGGTCAGACAACTTTATAATTATTTAAAGGAATGCCGTTTTGTGTATGTCCCGATACAAGCGGATTATCAACGTAGACTTGATGAGTTTGAAGATAAGTCAATGATTGATAGTATTGTTTATCCTCGTGATATTATTGAGATAAAAAAGAAAGATCCTTTTGATATAATTATTAGTGATTCGGAAGAGGAGTATTATATTTATCCTCCGATATCCATAAAACAGGAAGAATAAATCCATCTGATACCGTATTTCTTAATTATGCCCTGAGATAATTAACTCGTGGTGGTTATTTTATCTTGGGGCATATAAAAAAATAAACATACTGTTTATGATATGGAGATGAAGAGGGCTACTGAAATAAATCGTAATCCAAATGCGTTTAAAAAGATGAATGATGGTATAGATGGAATTTTGTATATTAATAAAAAGAGAAAAGACGATGAGAGGTATTGATTATTTTGGCACTCTGATTATGTGGTTGGTAGTACTGATTGGTTGGTTGATAAAAGGGTGCAAAACCAATCTTTTTGAAGAGATTGCGAAAATAAATAATTCCGTAAAAAGGAATGTGGAAATAATTTTTGTAATTTTCTTTTTGGGGCCCATATTCTTAGGCGAATGTAGGGGCAATTAGGTTCTCTTTTTCTCTAACTTCGATATGAACGGGAATTTAATTCGTTGATCATGTCGAAGTTAGTATGATTTTAATAGGAATTTATTGATAATAATATATGAAATAAATTATGAAGGTAATAATTTTAGTTTTAGGCTTTCTTTTTGGAGCTTGCTCATCTCAGGTACATCCTGATAAAAGGCAGATACGATATTATCAAGAAATAATAGGCTTGTATCCTCCCGACCTTGTTTTAGAATTTCCGAATAAGATAGATAAACGAGCAGATGTAATAACACATTTTCAATTCCCACGAGGAAAATATCTGAATTACATTCATTTAGGATTGTCTTTGGATGATAATGAAACGCAATCATTAAAAACAGAATTAGTAGCAAAAGCCAAAGCTGTTTATCATTTAACTGATTCTTGTTTAATGACTATACCGTATGATTATAATAATTTTACAGTTGTGTTTTCTGATTCACTACATAATTGTAATGCTGCTCACATACTACCTATCCCCCATTTTAAACGTTGGGGCATAGATTTTTCACCTGATTTTTATAAAGATGCAACTAGTTATGTTCTTGATGCTAAGCAAGGGCGCTTTTTAGCAGATGATAATCTTTCTAGATCCGGTGTAGGTCTTCCTAAAGAGTGGTTACATGGCTATACGAAAGGCGTTACCCTCTTTAAGAATTATGCTATATATTGGCTAGAAGTTTGGTAGTTTGTCTATTTTATTATGCCTTGGGATAATTAACTCATGATAGCTGTTTTATCTCAGGGCATATTGTATTTGCAGGACCATTTGGGTAATAATCGTGTGGTGGCTAAATCGGACGGGACAGTAATTCAAACAAATCATTATTATCCTTTCGGCATATCGTTTACAGAGAGTACTCACGGAGATAAACAACCTTATAAATATAATAATAAGGAGTTGGATATGAATAATGGCTTGAACTGGTATGATTATGATGCCCGACAGATGGAAGCTGTCTCCGGACGCTTTACAAGCATTGATCCGATGGCGGAGAACTATTGTGTAATAAGTCCGTATATTTATTGTAATAACAATCCTGTAAAATATCATTGATCAGACAGGTATGTTTTTTACAGGTTATACAGTTAATCAAAATGGATATATATCAAAGGTGAACGATGAAGGAGGCCAAGACTTTTATGTATTCCAAACCGGGTTTTCGAGTAATCAGAGCAGATCATATTCACCCAATAGTTGGACATAATACTCCATCAACAGATGGGGGGATATAGATAAAGCAAAAGGAATACTAAAAAAATCTCCGAATGCTACTTTTAGAATTTTAAACAATGGAATATATTATGACTATACAAATAAGGTTAGAAAGTAATAAACTGAGAAATTATGAAGAAATTCGTTTATTTGTTGCTAATACTATTATCAACAGTTATGTTTGCCAGATGTATGTCTAGTGAAAAAAGTGTAAAGTTTAAACCTTATAAGACGAGGGACTATATTAGAAAAGAAATAAGGGTATATGAGGTAAAGGAATGGCTACATCCTACTCTTGATTCAATTCTCGTAGAAACAGAAGAGTGTCTTGAAGGTAAAGGGTACAAAGATAAAGTTGTATTCACTTTCAATATAGTAGGAGAACTCACTTCTTCAGGGAAATTTGCTGATTTTGCAGTCGAAGGTTTTTATTCTTCTGAAAGTATAAATCATGTGATAGAGACGGAAGCTGTATTCTACTATAAAGGATATACATTCTATTGTGGAGGTACTTTCCTTGATCTTTTCTTTAGAGAAACTGGTAAAACCATAACTCTCACCTGTATAGATCCTGAAAAATTTAGACATATAGTTGACTTTGAGAATACTACGCTAATGGAATGGCTCTATATGCAACATATAGAGTAATTAAAAATGAAATAACTACCTTGACTGCAAATTCTACTGTTTTTACGTTAGGGTAGTTTTTTTATATACACCTTTTCTCGTCGCCACTGTTAATTATGGCGAAAATGATATTTTAAATAATAGAGCTGAAGTTAGTAATGGATGATCCTCAATTTGCAATGTTGCAACTTGAATATGAGTCTCAGGCCATAGAAATAGACAAAGGCCTAGGAGAAATAGATATTAAAGAATAAATCCGATCATATTATATATGATATAGCATCTACACTTTTAACGGGAGGAAAAGAAACCCATTATATTGAAAGGAACTATATCACCTATAAAGAATCTAAATTTGATGATAAGTTTTATAATGCAGTTGGAGCTCTTTATGAAGTGGCAAATACAGTTACAGTAGGTAAACATGATTATCGAAATGTTCACATTTATAATAATTGGAACGATTACTCCCAATCAACTAAAGGACAAGGAGGTCTTCTGAAATATAAAAAATAGTTATGAGAATAATAGTTGTGGTTTTTAGTTTTTTGTTTTCTATGCAGTCGACATGTTTGTCGCAGATGCGTCCTGAAAAAAGAGAGATACAAGATTATCAAAAAATCATAAGTTTGTACCCATCAGATTTAGTTGCAGGATTTCCAAAAACAATAAAAAATAGAATGTATCTATTTATGGATCTCATTTTTCCGCGCGGGAAGTATATGAGTTATATTCATCTTGGTTTGTCTTTAGATGACAAAGAGATTAGGTCGCTAGAGATGAGACTGATGACAGAAGCAAAGGGTATCTATGCTATAACAGACTCTTGTTTGATGGTTATACCATATAATTATGAAAATTTTAAAATTATTGAATCTGACACTTTAAAGAACTGTATAGCTCCTCGTACACTGCCAGTCTCTAATTTCAAGAATTGGGATGTCTATTTCCCACCTGAGTTCTTGAAAGATGCTAAAATTTATCTTCTTGATGCAAAACAAGGGCGCTTTTTAGAAGATGACAACCTTCCCATATCCGGTGTAGGCTTACCTAAAGAATGGCTGCATGGTTATACAAAAGGCGTTGCTATCTTAAAAAATGATGCTATGTATTGGCTGGAAGTTTGGTAAATTGTCTTTGTTATTATGCCCTGAGATAATTAACTCATAACAGTTATTTTATCTTAGGGCATATTCTATTTCAATTCATTTTTATTTCTTATAAATCAACTTGCTCGGCACCCCGTTTCCGAAGAGTTCATCGCCCAGCGTTGTAATCTTATCACCTGTAGCAAGCACATAGCGAAGATTATCGCATCCCATGAACGCTCCGAACTCGATAGCCGTCACGCTGGCAGGCAGCTCAAGTGTTCCGGCAAGCCGTCCGCAGTTGCTGAATACCCGTTGGCCGATGGTCTTGAGGTTATGTGGCAGCTTGATCTTCAGGAGATACTTCTTTTGTGCGAAAGTGAAGTCGGGGATAGTCGTCGCATTTGTTTTAGAAATATCCAGAGATACGAGATTCGGCATATAGTCGCGGATCAGTTTGAAGTCGGCGTTATCCAGTTTCCCTTCGATGGTCAGGAAGTTGATGTCCCTGGGTTGCAGACCTGCTTTCATAATCTCGTCTTCCAGTTTGCCCATTGCGCCTACCTGTATGGTTGTTTCCAGCGGTTCACCTTCTATAAATGCAAAGTGCTCCCATCTGTTCTTAAAACGATAGGCATCACTGCTGCCCAGCGGGATGAAGATGGCGGTCACACTGTCCGCCAGCGCTTCCGGCAGCAGGTTAGGAGCTGTCTTCTTGCGTATCTGACAGATTTTCAAGTTGTCACATCCTTTGAAGGCGGCATCCTCGATATTCTTTATCTTTTCGGAAAGGATCACTTTCTCCAGCGTCTGTTTACCTTTGGTTACTCCGTTCACCACATTCGAGAAAGCGTAGGCAGGGACAAAATTGGCCATATAGATGTAGAACTTTCCGTTAGGATACGTGCCGGCTTTTCCGCTGTACATCTTAATTTCGGCGTTGGAGATATCGAGCACTTTCAGGCTGGGAAACTCGTCGCGGAGATGTCTGAAGTCTTCTGCGTTCAGTTTTCCTGTCAGTGTCAGGTGAGTGATGCTGTTAGCTTCTTCTTCCGTCATCATCGAGATCAGTGTGCCGGGCTTGCTGACATAATACGTTTTGCTTACTTGTGCGGTTGCTCCCAATGTGCTGGCAGCCAATAAAAAACTTATCAGTAGTTGTCTTATTTTCATAATTATACAGATTTGTTCAGACAAATATAGGAAAAATAGGTAAGACACGATGTTTTTTTATGTTTTATATCTAATTTTGTAGCGTGATTAACAAAAAGTAAAAATGGAGACAGAAGAAATCAGAGAAAAGAAAGAACCGAAGAGACTTCCCGTATGGGCGTGCATCCTGTTGTTTGCACTGGGGCTTTTCGTCACCTTTGGGTTATATAGTACGATAGGCTTCGGAGTTTTATCTCTGATTCTTGGTGATGAAGCACGGCATCCCGGACTGTTGAGAGATATTGTGGCAGAAGCCGGCATGCTGCTGGCCGTGCTGACTTCGGCAGTGATTCTGCTCTTTTTTGAACGCCGCCCTTTCTCTGACCTGGGACTAACACTGAAAGGTCATGCACGGGGATTGTGGTACGGACTGCTGGCAGCCATCCTTCTCTACTTGATCGGTTTTGGACTGTCTTTGGTTTTGGGTGAGGTGGAAGTAACCGGTTTTCAGTTCGATCCTCTGAATCTGCTTGCTACCTTTGTGTTCTGCCTGTTGGTGGCTCTAGCCGAAGAAATCATGGTGCGTGGCTATATACTCGGCCGTCTGCTGCATACCCGGATGAATAAATTCCTGTCTCTTTTTGTCTCCGCACTGCTGTTCGCATTGCTGCACCTCTTCAACCCGAATCTTGCCTTCCTGCCTATGCTGAATCTGTTACTTGCAGGTATGTTTATCGGCGCTTCCTATTTATATACGCGCAATCTTTGTTTCCCTATTTCCCTTCATCTTTTCTGGAACTGGATTCAGGGCCCGATACTGGGCTATCAGGTAAGTGGAAATGACTTGGGAACCTCCCTGCTGACGCTGCATCTGCCCGAAGAGAACGTACTGAATGGCGGAGCCTTCGGGTTTGAAGGCTCGCTCATTTGTACAGTACTGATGATTATCTTTACGATTTTAATTGTCTGGTGGGGAGAAAAACGGGAGGCGATCAGTCTTGCTGTACCCCGATCATGCTAAGCTGAATCCGTTTCCGGTCGGTATCCACGTTCATCACTCTGACCATGACATGCTGGTGGATGGACACGATTTCTGTAGGATCGGAGATGTATCGTTCGGCTAGTTGGGAGAGGTGTACAAGCCCGTTCTCCTTGATGCCTATATCGACGAAAACTCCGAAATTGGTAATATTGCCTACGATGCCCGGCAGAATCATGCCTTCGCGCAAGTCTGCGATGGTGCGCACGTTCTTGTCGAATTCAAATACCTTGATCGCTTTACGCGGGTCGCGTCCCGGCTTGTCGAGTTCCTGCATGATGTCTTGCAGGGTAGGCAGGCCCACAGTCGGCGTGATGTAGTCCGATATCTTGATTTTTTGGCGGAGTTCCTTATTCGCGATCAGTTCGTCTACGCTACATTTCAAGTCCTTTGCCATTTGCTCTACGATGTGGTAGCTTTCCGGATGCACGGCTGTGTTGTCCAACGGGTTCTTTGCTCCGGGAATGCGGAGGAAGCCGGCACACTGTTCGAAGGCTTTGGCACCCATGCGGGGGACTTTCATCAGCTCCTTGCGTGAACTGAAAGCTCCGTTCTCGGCACGGAAGTTGACAATGTTTTGTGCCAGTTGCGGACCCAGACCGGAGATGTACGTCAGCAGATGGCTGCTGGCGGTATTCAGGTTCACGCCTACCAGGTTCACGCAGTTTTCCACTGTCTGGTCAAGGGCTTTCTTCAGTTTCGTCTGGTCTACATCGTGCTGGTATTGTCCTACACCGATAGATTTGGGATCGATCTTTACCAGTTCCGCCAGAGGGTCCATCAGTCGGCGACCGATGGAGACTGCTCCACGCACCGTTACGTCATAATCGGGAAACTCGTCACGGGCGATCTTGGATGCCGAATAAATGGAAGCTCCCTGCTCGCTGACCACGAAGACAGGAATCTGCCGGTCGAAGGTCTGATGATTGATAAAGTCTTCCGTTTCGCGGCTGGCTGTTCCGTTGCCGATGGAGATGGCTTCAATTTCATAGGCTTCTATCATCTTGCGGAGTTTGGAGGCCGCTTCACCGGTTTTATTGACCGGAGGATGTGGGTAGATATTCTCATTGTGCAGCAAGTTGCCTTGCGCATCGAGGCAGACGACTTTGCAGCCGGTACGGAATCCGGGGTCGATGGCGAGCACCCGTTTCTGTCCGAGAGGGGGAGAGAGAAGCAGTTGGCGGAGATTCTCCGTAAATACGCGGATGGCTTCGTCGTCGGCCTTTTCTTTGGACTGGGCGGCAAATTCTGTTTCGATGGAAGGTTTGAGCAGACGTTTGTAGGCGTCGGCGGTGGCTTCCCTTACTTGATGGCTGCATTCATTGTTGCCATGTACGAACTGGCGGTCAAGGCGTTCCAGACAGGCTTCGTCATCCGGACTGATGGATACTTTCAGCAAGCCTTCGGATTCTGCCCGGCGGATGGCAAGCAGGCGGTGGGAAGTGCAGCGTTTCAGTGATTCGGAGAAGTCGAAATAATCCCGGTACTTGGCGGCCTCTTCCTCTTTTCCTTTCACTACCTTGGCGGTGATTTCCGCCTGACGGGTGAACTGGTTACGTATGGCGTTGCGGGCACGCTCGTCCTCGTTCACTTGCTCCGCGATGATGTCACGGGCGCCTTTCAGTGCGTCTTCCGCATCCTTGACGTCGCCTTTGACGAAGGTGGCGGCTTTGGCGGTGAGGTTGGGCTCCCTTTGCAGCATCATGATCATGGCCAGCGGTTCCAATCCTTTCTGGCGGGCCGCTTCGGCACGGGTCTTCCGTTTGGGTTTGTAGGGGAGGTAGATGTCCTCCAGTTCCGTAGGATTCCAGGTGGCGTTGATGCGCTTTTCGAGCTCCGGAGTGAGTTTCCCTTGCTCGTTGATGGTACTGAGGATGGTTTCCTTCCGTCTGGCTATGTCGCACAACTTGTCATGTTGCTCCTTGATGTTCTCTATCTGTACTTCGTCCAGTCCGCCGGTAGCTTCCTTACGGTAACGGCTGATGAAAGGGATGGTGGCACCTTCGTCCAACAAGTGGAGGGTACTGCTGATTTGTCTTTCCGGTATCCCCAGTAATCCGGAAATCATTTGGTGAAATAGTTCCATAAACAATTTTTTTGCGAATGAATGAGCGACAAAAATACACATAAATCTGTTATAGCCGACAAGTTTTAGTATATTTGCAAGCTAAAATGAGATAGTAACACTTCAAAACTTACGAGTATGATGAGATATATAGGGTTCCTGTTTATCTGTTTGCTATGGCTTTTTCGGGCCACAGCGTTATTTGCTGTCTCTAACGATCAGAAACCTATCCTGATTATCTGCTCCTACAATCCCGCCGCTCATCAAACTTCGGTCACTATCTCCGACTATATGGAAGAATATAGCAAATTGGGAGGGAAACGCGATATTATCATTGAAAACATGAACTGCAAAAGTTTCTCCGAAGCCCCGCTTTGGAGCGGTATGATGACGCAGATTCTTTCTAAATATCAAGGGGAGAAGCATCCGGCGCAAATTATTCTGTTGGGACAGGAAGCATGGGCGGCGTATCTGTCGCAACGGGATTCGATACAGGTGAAGGTGCCGGTGATGTGCAGCCTCGTCAGCAGCAATATCGTCATACTGCCCGAGGATACGGTTGCCGGACTGGACACATGGATGCCGGAATCGGTCGATCTCTTTACCGACCACATGAATATACCGGAATTGAAGTCGGGATTTATCAATCAGTACAATATAGAAGATAATGTCCGGATGATCAAGGCGTTTTATCCGAAGACGGAACACATCGCTTTTATTTCGGACAATACTTACGGCGGCGTCACCATGCAGGCACTGGTGCGGAAAGAAATGAAAAAGTTTCCCGAAATCGACCTGATCCTGATGGACGGCCGGCGGCATACTATCTATACAATTGTAGAAGAGTTGCGTCATTTGCCGGAGAATACGGTGATCATGGTAGGCACGTGGCGTGTGGATATGAACGAAGGTTATTTCATGCGGAATGCTACCTATGCCATGATGGAGGTTACTCCGACCATTCCGACTTTTACTCCCTCATCGGTGAGTCTGGGGTATTGGGCGATCGGCGGAGTGCTGCCCGATTACCGGAAACTGGGGATGGACATGGCATTGGCATCCGTACAGATTGATCAATATCCGGCGGATGAGCAGCAGCACCTTTCCGTGATTGGCAGCAAGGCCGTACTGGACAGCCGGAAGGTGAAGGAGTGGGGACTGGACCCGGACATCCTTCCTTTTGATGTGCAGATTATTAATCAGACCGTATCATTCTATCAGCAATATACTTATCAGATTTGGTCGGCATGTGCGCTGGTTGTCATCCTTGTGCTGGGCTTGTGTATCTCGCTCTTCTACTATTTCCGGACCAAACGTTTGAAGGACGATCTGCTGAAGTCGGAAAAAGACCTGCGGGTGGCAAAAGACCGTGCAGAAGAATCGAACCGCCTGAAAAGTGCTTTCCTCGCCAATATGAGCCATGAGATACGTACGCCTTTAAATTCGATTGTAGGTTTCTCGGATGTGCTCGCTGTGGGTGGCAATACGGAAGAAGAACAGCAGACCTATTATCAGATTATCAAGACAAACTCGGATTTGTTGCTTCGCCTGATCAATGATATTCTCGATCTCTCACGCTTGGAAGCGAACAGGGTCACGTTGACTTGGGAAGAGTGTGACGTGGTGCAGCTATGCAGGCAGGTGGTGGCATCTGTCAGCGTTTCACGGCAGTCCGGCAATCAGTTCCTGTTTGTCAGCGATTATGAGTCGTTTCGGATGACGACAGACATACAGCGTATGCAGCAGGTGATTATCAATCTGATGTCTAATGCGGATAAGTTCACTAGGAAAGGGCAGATAATACTGGAATTTTCGGTGAATGAAGAGACGGAGATGGCTGTATTCTCCGTGACGGATACGGGGTGCGGCATCCCGAAAGAGAAACAGAAACAGGTATTCGAGCGCTTCGAGAAGCTGAACGAATATGCCCAGGGAACAGGTTTGGGATTATCTATCTGTAAATTGATTGTGCATAAATGGAAAGGGGATATATGGATCGACTCCGAATATACAGGAGGTGCACGGTTCATGTTCTCACATCCGCTTAAAATAGAAAAAGAATGAAACGATTTGCATGTGTTTACGTATGGCTTCTTTGCCTCGTGCTCTCAGTTGCGGCACAGGAAAAAGTAGTGAAGCTGAAAATTGTACAGACAAGTGATGTACATGGTAATTATTATCCTTATAATTTTATTACCCGTAAGGATTGGCAGGGCAGTCTGGCACGAATATACGCTTTTGTGGAGAAAGAACGCGAACAATATAAGGAGAATCTTATTTTACTCGACAACGGCGACATATTGCAGGGGCAACCGACTGCCTATTACTATAATTATATAGATACAGTATCACCCCACCTCTGCGCGGAAATGATGAACTACATGAAATATGATGCCGGAAATATGGGTAATCATGATGTGGAGACGGGCCGAGCCGTGTTCGACCGCTGGATCAATACCTGTGACTTTCCTGTATTAGGAGCTAATATCATCGATACATCGACCGGAGAACCTCATCTTCCTCCTTATAAGGTCATGGAACGTGACGGAGTGAAAATCGTAATCCTTGGAATGATCACTCCTGCCATCCCCGCATGGCTCTCGGAGAATCTGTGGAAGGGACTGCGTTTCGACGACATGGAGGAGACTGCACGCAAATGGATGAAGATCATCCGTGAAAAAGAAAATCCGGACTTGATGATCGGCTTGTTCCATGCAGGACAGGAGGCTTTCAAAATGTCCGGCAAGTATAACGAAAACGCTTCTCTGAGTGTGGCAAAGAATGTCCCCGGTTTTGACATTGTACTGATGGGGCACGATCATGCGCGCGAATGTAAGAAAGTGATGAATGTGGCAGGTGATTCGGTGCTGGTCATCGATCCGGCAAGCAACGGAATTGTTCTGTCCAACATCGATGTGACCTTGAAACTGAAAGATGGAAAGGTGCGCAGCAAAGATATAAAAGGAGTATTGACCGAAACGAAAGATTATGGAATCAGCGAGGACTTTATGAAGCATTTTGCTCCTCAATATGACACTGTCCGTAACTTTGTCTCTAAAAAGATCGGTACATTCACCGAGAGTATCTCAACGCGTCCTTCTTTCTTCGGACCGTCTGCTTTTATCGACTTGATCCATACCTTGCAGCTTGACATCACTGGTGCGGAGATATCCTTTGCGGCACCGCTTTCATTTGATGCGAAAATTAATAAAGGAGATGTGTTTGTCAGCGATATGTTCAATCTGTATAAGTATGAGAATATGCTATATATGATGACTTTATCCGGAAAAGAAATCAAGGATTATCTGGAAATGTCTTATTTCATGTGGACCAACCGGATGAAGTCTCCGGACGATCATCTGCTCTGGTTTAAGGAGAAACGTCG
Organism: Bacteroides sp. RCH18; assembly: GCF_058231005.1. NCBI lineage: Bacteria > Pseudomonadati > Bacteroidota > Bacteroidia > Bacteroidales > Bacteroidaceae > Bacteroides > Bacteroides sp. RCH18. The sequence goes on from NZ_JBIPTC010000001.1 coordinate 138,323, forward strand.
CGAAGGTGCGGAGGACAGAGCTTCTTTCCAAAATTTCAGCTTCAATTTTGATTCGGCATCGGGAATTATTTATACCGTAGACGTCACCAAGCCGCAAGGGGAGAAGATAACGATTGTCAGCATGGCAGACGGCAGTCCTTTCTTCATGGATAAGATTTATAAGGTGGCTTTGAACTCTTATCGGGGGAATGGCGGTGGAGAACTGCTGACGAAAGGATCAGGCATCCCTCAGGAGAAATTGAAAGAGCGTATCATCTTCTCTACGGATAAGGACCTTCGTTTCTATCTGATGAATTATATAGAAAAGAAAGGTACTATGGACCCGAAGGCATTGAACCAATGGAAATTCGTTCCTGAAAAGTGGACTGTTCCGGCTGCCGAACGTGATTATAAGTTTTTATTCGGAGATAGTCAATAAGTAGGCAAAAGTGTTCTTTTTGGCAGATAATCTCTCGCCTTAGGTTGAATATCTCATTATTACTGGTATCTTTGTCGCAACCAAAAGAGAGAGTGTATGGATATTCAAGTTGTTCCTAAGATAGGTATTTCTTCGGTAGTTCATTCTAAACATATAGATCCGGATAGTATTGATGTGGTTGGCAATGATATAGCGCTCTTCGACACGGAGAGCGTTATTTCCCTTTATAATGGCCCCAGTAAACTGGAAGTGGTGAGCATCGGACTTTGTCTGGAAGGCTCTACTCGTTTTAATATCAGTCTGCGTGAGTTTGAACTGATTCCGGGAAGAATGGTTATTGCGTTGCCCAATCAGATTATCGAACATCGTCAGTTCAGTTCCAATTTCAGAGGGATTTTCTTTGCTGTATCAAAAAGTCTGTTGGAATCATTGCCCAAAGTAGGTAATGTGCTTTCCTTCTTTTTCTTTCTGAAAGATTACCCTTGCTTTGATCTCAACTTGCACGAGCAGGAAATGATTAAAGAGTATCACGCTTTTATCAGAAAGAGATTGAAAAACAAAGACGATAGGTACCGTAGGGAGGTAGTAATGGGATTGATGCAGGGCTTCTTCTTTGAGCTTTGCAATATCTTCAACAGTTATGCTCCGGATGCTTCTGCCGTTGTCAAAAGTAAAAGTCGTAAAGAATATATATTTGAGCGCTTCTATGAATCTTTGGTTCAGTCTTATCAGTCGGAGCGTAGCGTGAAGTTTTATGCGGATCAGTTGTGTCTTACGCCGAAACATCTGTCCGGAGTTGTCAAGGAAGTCAGCGGGAAGACGGTAGGGGAGTGGATTGACGAATTAGTGATTCTGGAAGCGAAGGCACTCTTGAATTCTTCGAGCATGAACATACAGGAGATAGCCGACCGTTTAAACTTTGCCAACCAGTCATTCTTTGGTAAATACTTTAAGCATTATACCGGTATGTCTCCCAAAGAATACCGGAAAAGCAGATAGCTCCCAAAATTACAAAACTACAGAACGCCTGAACGTACTCGGCTCAATGTTTCCGGTGTCATCAGCAGGTAAGAAGCGATGTGTGCCAAAGGTGCCCGTTTGATGATTTCCGGATGAGTTTCGAGCAATAGATTATAACGTTCGCGGGCGGATTCGAAACGCCAGGAATCGGCTTTGGTTTGCGATACAATCAGGGAATATTCAAGTATCTTCCGATAGAACATATTGATTTCCCAGTTTTGCTTTGTCAGCTGCATCATTTTGTCATAAGGGAACAGGTATATGACAGCAGGCTCCAGTGTCTCTATGATCAATCGGGTAGGGACTTGTTTCAGCAGACTTTCGATACACATCAGGATACAGCCTTCGTATGAGAAGTGTTCGGTAACGTCTTTTCCGTTTTTATAATAATATTGCCGGAGCATCCCTTTCCCGACAAAAACTAATTCATGGGCTACTTCTCCTTCATTAAGTGCGATCACTCCTTTAGGATATTCTTCACGTATCAGGATGCTTTCTATCTGCCGGCGTCCCTCTATACTCATTTCGGGAAAGCGGGAATTTACGACGGCATTTACAGTTTCTCTTAGTAGTGTATCCATGTCATTATAGTCTTGTTATGTGCAAAAGTACTAAAAACGGTTGATATAAATCAAGTTGATTCAAAAAAGATGTATCTTTGTCTCCAAAATAAGGATGTATATGATAATGAATAAGATAGTAGGAATGGCAGCTTTACTGCTTTGTCTGACAGGGTGTGTCAGAGATAATGATGCAATATATTACCCTGTAGGCGATGTGGATATTGAAAGAGGAGGTCCGGCGTTGGAAGTCGGAGAGGGGGATGTATTGGTAGGGCGGAGTTTTAATGAAGAAGATTATGTGCTGGATACGATAGCCCAATATCCGAATGATCCGACTTTGGGTAAACTGACGTTTATGATTGACTTGAAAAATCAACAGAAAGATCAGAACGTCGCAGATTTCAACGGAGTGGGTAAATCAAAACTGACTATGAGTCTTGGTTATAAGGATGGTAATTACCCGTCGGAGAGTCAGGTTCCTATTTATACTTCTCAGGACGTCACAGCTAAATATGCAGTCAAACTTCGTCTGAAAGGAGAATTGCTTGTGTCCGGTGATGAATGGATGATCGATTATGTGTATGCGCAGCTGGCCAGCTTGTTTCAGCCTTATCCGCCTGCGAATTTCCCCGAAGTCTTTATGTGCAAGGGAGGTATGAAGTTGGGGACTTTCGATTCGTTCCGAAGAACCTGTACTTTCGATATCACTTATGATCGTTCCGACCTCTCTTTTAGTCAATTATACTTCAATTTATTTATCAATCTGGCCGGTCAGAAGCGGGAAAACAGAGTCCGACTGCGGATTGATAAAGAGTCTTACTTTGAATTGTACGAGCAGAGTGAAGAAATGTAAGTAAGCAGCGTTTTTCTTCATTTATTGACGGGTATCCATGTGAAAGACAATCGTTTTACATGGATATAACATTCTTTTACAGAAAAAACTTTGAATGCTCAAATAATTATTAAATCTTTTAACATCTTAATACAATACCAATAAGCATATTCTTCTTTTTTTAATTATGCTTATTTTACCTCTTCTACTTTATATTCATCCTTAACTTTCCTGCATTTAAAGACGCAGTAATCCGGATTATTTAAAGCATTATCAAGGCTTTGTGGCAAAACGATCTCTTTCGTCTGTTTGTTGATTGCTATCAATGCGTAATAAATACCTTCTTCTTTGCATTGTTCAATCAATACCTTTTTTAATTCTTTTACGTTATATTCCATTTCTTGAGATATGAACCCAATAAAAAAGCCTCTTACTTCAATGTAAGAGGCTAACTAAAATAAGAGTAGTGGGTACGAGAATCGAACTCGTATTACATGCGTGAGAGGCATGTGTCCTAACCGTTAGACGAACCCACCGGCTTTTGATAGATTTAAAAAGAGCCAAGTCTATAAAACTTAGCTCTTTTTATCTAGAGAATCTTGCGGAAGCTGGGGGATTCGAACCCCCGGTACGGTTACCCGTACGTCAGTTTAGCAAACTGGTGGTTTCAGCCACTCACCCAAACTTCCTTGAACCCGCATTCTCTCTCAAATGCGGTGCAAATATAGGGGGAACTTTTGGACTACGCAAATCTTTTAGCAAGATTTTTTTTACTTGTTTTTTGATGAAAGAGATAACTTGCTATGTTTCAAATGTTAAACGGATTATTTTTTTTGAGAATATTTTTTCTCACTATTCATGGGAGAAAACGATTACCTTATTAATTATTATAGAAGCCTGTGGTGTCATCAGATTTTTTACATCAGTATTTGCCATTTTACGTTTGTCTCCATGGCTTCTTGAGAAGTTTATTAAAAAAAAGAGCATAAAAAAAGGCTATCTATCCCAGACAGCCAATCTTTTTGTTAACCTTAAATCTAATACTATGAAAAACACATTGCAAATATACGGAGTTTTGTGATATCTGCAAATAAATCGGGCTAAATGGCTTGATTTATAACATTGATTAAATAATTGAATATTTGATTCAATGTTTATTAAGGTTTTAGAGGGCTGGGAGCGTGTCTTCTTGGCTATCTGGGAATCTGTAAGGTATCCAGTACGTTGGGGGGATTTACCTCTTCCATTAGGTGAATTCCCCTAAACAAGTAGGAATTTTCAATTTCATAAGGAGAATTCATTCTCTACTTTTGTGATATCGAAAGATAAATGATAGGATTAATAAAGGAACCATTAAAAATAAAGGAATATGAAAACGAACGCATTTAGATACTTAGGACTGGCTTTAATGGCTGTGTTAACGTTGAGTCTGACTTCTTGTGAAGTAGAAATCGATAGTTTTTATGATGATGATAATATTGGTGGTGGTTACTACAATCGTTCTTCTGATTTATGTAGTCGTACATGGGTAAGTTTTTATCGGGATGTGGACGGTAACCGTTGCCGTCAGGAACTCGACTTTTATTTGGACCGGACAGGTGTTGATTTTATTCGGGTGGAATATCCTAATGGACATGTGGAGACATTCGAATACCATTTCCGCTGGAACTGGGAGAATTATGCACAGACTTCCATTCGAATGGATTACGGTCGCAATGATGTATCTTATCTGGATGATGTATACATCGGAGGAAATCGGTTGAGCGGTTATCTGGATGGTCGGAATAATTTCGTAGAATATACAGGTAGGTGAGATAACAGCCGGCAGATGGAAAGTGCCGGCAAATGAAAAGAAAATGATGATTACACAAAAGATGACAGGTAGAGAGATTTCGGATAACGACAGGTAGAAAGATACCACATGGAATAGGTTGAAAAGGTAAAAAGCGATAGGTGGAGGTGACAGGTAAAAAGATTGCGGATAACAGACAGATAATTTAAAGGATAACATATAAGATTTCAGGATATTAAGAATTTAGAGAAGAGATAGGGCGCGAAATGAAAGCTTAAAAGTTTTGAATGGGACTAAATAGTTTTTATCTTTGCGCCCTATTAGTATGTTTAATTCATGGAGTGGTTATATAATCTGTTTCTCGAACATTCTGCCTTACAGGCAGTTGTGGTGCTTTCACTGATTTCTGCGATTGGGCTGGGGCTGGGAAGAGTGCATTTCTGGGGAGTATCTCTGGGAGTCACTTTTGTTTTTTTTGCAGGTATCCTTGCCGGACATTTCGGGCTTTCGGTTGACCCACAGATGCTGAATTATGCAGAAAGTTTCGGATTGGTTATTTTCGTATATTCACTGGGGCTTCAGGTAGGGCCCGGTTTCTTCAGTTCTTTCCGGAAAGGAGGGGTGACGCTGAATATGTTGGCGTTGGCCGTAGTTCTGTTGGGTACTTTGCTGACTGTTGTTGCCAGTTATGCGACAGGTGTGTCGCTTCCTGATATGGTGGGTATCCTTTGCGGAGCCACTACTAATACTCCTGCCTTGGGAGCTGCGCAGCAGACACTTAAACAAATGGGCATAGAAAGCAGTACTCCGGCTTTGGGGTGTGCGGTAGCCTATCCGATGGGAGTGATCGGTGTGATTCTTGCCGTACTGCTGATTCGTAAATTCCTGGTTCATAAAGAAGACTTGGAGATCAAAGAAAAGGACGATGCTAACAAAACCTTTATTGCAGCGTTTCAAGTGCATAATCCCGCTATTTTTAATAAAAGTATCAAGGATATAGCTCAGATGAGTTATCCGAAATTTGTGATTTCCCGTTTGTGGCGTGACGGTCATGTCAGTATTCCTACCTCCGACAAGGTATTGAAGGAAGGCGACCGCCTGTTGGTGATCACAGCGGAAAAGAATGTCCTGGCTCTGACAGTACTTTTCGGCGAACAGGAAGAAAATACGGACTGGAACAAGGAAGATATAGACTGGAATGCAATTGACAGCGAATTGATCTCGCAGCGTATCGTCGTAACCCGCCCCGAACTGAATGGAAAGAAACTTGGCTCATTGAGACTAAGAAACCATTATGGAATCAATATCAGCCGTGTGTACCGTTCGGGTGTGCAACTGCTTGCTACTCCGGAACTGATTCTCCAGCTGGGCGACCGCCTGACGGTAGTAGGTGAGGCAGCAGCCATTCAGAATGTAGAAAAAGTATTGGGAAATGCAGTGAAAAGTCTGAAAGAACCTAATCTTGTTGTCATATTTATAGGCATCGTATTAGGATTGGCATTGGGAGCGATCCCGTTCTCCATACCGGGAATCAGTACCCCCGTGAAGCTGGGGCTGGCAGGCGGACCGATTATCGTGGGTATCCTGCTGGGAACTTTCGGCCCACGGATACACATGATCACTTACACTACCCGCAGCGCCAATCTGATGCTGCGCGCCTTGGGGCTTTCCATGTATCTAGCCTGTCTTGGTCTGGATGCCGGCGCCCATTTCTTCGATACCGTCTTCCGTCCGGAAGGATTACTTTGGATAGCTTTGGGAGCCGGGCTGACAATTATCCCGACAGTTATGGTCGGCTTTGTCGCTTTCAAGATTATGAAGATAGATTTCGGCAGTGTATCCGGTATGTTGTGCGGCAGTATGGCGAATCCGATGGCACTGAATTATGCCAACGATACGATACCGGATGACAATCCTTCCGTCGCTTATGCTACGGTATATCCGTTGTGTATGTTTCTGCGTGTGATCATTGCGCAGGTGCTGTTGATGTTTTTATTGGGCTGACGATGAACATTAAAGGCTGGAATTTGTAATAAGTAGATGATAAATCGTTATATTTATAGCGATAAACGATAAGTCGATAAATAGCATATTGTAAATAGTAAAATAGTACATATAATGACTGCTCAAAGTAATATAACTCCTGAAAGCATAGTTGGCGATCTCCGCTACTTGCAGTTGCTTTCCCGGAGTTTTCCTACTATTGCCGATGCAAGTACGGAAATAATTAATCTGGAGGCTATCCTGAATCTGCCTAAAGGAACGGAGCATTTCTTGACAGACATACACGGTGAATACGAAGCCTTCCAACATGTATTAAAGAATGCTTCGGGTGCGGTAAAACGCAAAGTGAACGAGATTTTCGGCAATACCCTGCGCGAAGCGGAGAAGAAAGAACTCTGCACGTTGATCTATTATCCGGAAGAGAAAATTCAGCTGGTAAAAGCCCGCGAGAAGGATCTGGACGACTGGTATCTGATCACTCTGAACCAGTTGGTGAAGGTTTGTCAGAATGTATCTTCCAAATACACCCGTTCCAAAGTTCGAAAATCCCTGCCTGCAGAGTTCTCTTACATCATTCAGGAATTACTGCACGAAACGTCTGTCGAGCCGAATAAGCACGCATATATCAATGTCATCATCAGCACCATAATTTCTACCAAGCGGGCGGATGACTTTATTATAGCTATGTGTAATCTGATTCAGCGTCTGACCATTGACTCTCTTCATATTGTGGGTGATATATATGACCGTGGTCCCGGAGCACACATCATCATGGATACTTTGTGCAATTACCACAACTTCGACATTCAATGGGGCAACCACGATATCCTGTGGATGGGAGCCGCTTCCGGCAATGACAGTTGCATAGCCAACGTAATCCGTATGTCCATGCGCTACGGCAATCTGGGTACTCTTGAAGACGGTTATGGAATCAATCTGCTTCCTTTGGCAACTTTCGCCATGGATACTTATGCCGATGATCCGTGTACCATCTTTATGCCGAAGATGAATTTTGCCGATGGCAATTACAATGAGAAGACTTTGCGTCTGATCACTCAGATGCATAAGGCGATTACGATTATCCAGTTTAAGCTGGAAGCTGAAATAATAGACCGTCGTCCGGAGTTCGGGATGAGTAACCGGAAGCTGTTGGAGAAGATCGATTTTGAGCGTGGAGTCTTTGTGTACGAAGGCAAAGAATATGCCCTGCGTGACACAAACTTCCCGACCGTAGACCCTGCCGATCCTTATCGACTGACCGACGAAGAACGGGAACTTGTGGAAAAGATTCACTATTCGTTTATGAATAGTGAGAAGTTGAAGAAGCATATGCGTTGCCTGTTTACGTATGGCGGAATGTATTTGGTTTCCAATTCCAATCTTCTTTATCATGCTTCGGTACCTTTGAATGAGGATGGCAGTTTCAAGCATGTTAAGATACGTGGCAAGGAGTATTGGGGACGTAAGTTGCTCGATAAGGCCGATCAGCTGATTCGTACCGCATACTTTGACGAAGAAGGAGAGGATGATAAAGAATTTGCGATGGACTATATCTGGTATATGTGGTGTGGTCCGGAAGCTCCTCTGTTTGATAAAGATAAGATGGCGACTTTCGAACGCTATTTTCTGGAAGACAAGGAGATACAAAAGGAAAAGAAGGGATATTACTACACGCTTCGCAATCGTGAAGATATCTGCGATCAGATATTAGATGAGTTCGGGGCATTGGGACCTCATTCTCATATCATCAATGGTCATGTGCCTGTAAAGACAATTCAAGGTGAACAGCCGATGAAGGCAAATGGCAAACTGTTCGTTATTGACGGAGGATTCTCCAAAGCCTATCAGCCGGAGACGGGAATTGCGGGCTATACGCTTGTCTACCATTCTCACGGGATGCAGTTGGTGCAGCATGAGCCGTTCCAGTCTAGGCAGAAAGCTATTGAAGAAGGATTGGATATCAAGTCAACCAACTTTGTGCTGGAGTTCAATTCGCAACGGATGATGGTGAAAGACACCGATAAAGGGAAGGAACTTGTGACGCAGATTCAGGATTTGAAGAAGTTGCTTGTGGCTTATCGCATCGGGTTGATTAAAGAGAAAGTATAAATAAGTAATAATAGGTAGGGGCTGACTAAAAAGTCGGTACTATCTTCATTGGGGATGACCCAAAAGTCGGTAGTATCTCCATTCTCCTCCTTCTGGAAGGAGGAGTGGTCGAAGACCGAGGTGGTAGGAAAAATGATGTGTATTTCTATTCTGATGTAAATGATAGAGTTATGTATTTATCTACCACCTCCCCCTACGGGTACTCCTCCTTCCTGAAGGAGGAGATTAGAGATACTACTGACTTTTTAGTCCCCCCTAATTAGTTTTAGAAGAGGACAATGCCCGCTTCTATGATCGCTCCTTTATCGAAATTACCGGATTTGTTGTAATACCGTGTCAGTCCGTAACCACCGGTGGCAAAGATGCCGAATTTCTTGCTGATCTGATATTCCAGATTCGCTCGTGCCTGCAATCCATAAAGCCGTCGGGGAATCACTTCATCCTTGTTGGAACACGTTTCTATATGCTGGAATCCGAGATCACCGCTAATGGACAAACCTTTGTAAACAGGCACCGCCAGTCCGGCACGGTAAGACGTGCTGATAGAAAACTTATCGTTCAGATTCTGATCGAATGCACCCACTCCCAAGATCGTATAAAACAGTTGGTTCTTGAAGCGCACTCCTATGTTGGCGGGCGTGACGTTACCGCCATATACCATCATTTGTATCCTTGTATCGGGATTCGCGTTCACGAGGCCGAGCTGCAATCCCTTCATATCTTCCCTGTAGTAATTGACCAGACCGATCTGAAAGCCATGAGCCTTCGTCGCATAGTTGCATAACCCGATCTGTGCGCCATTCAGGTCTTTAGCGGTGATGTTGGCGATACCGGCAATCTGCAGACCGTTCATGTTTTCGCCTACCACATTCAAGAGTCCGGAAGTCATCATACCGTTGAAACTCTGTCCCGTGATATTTGACACGCCGGAAAACTGAAATCCCGAAGCCATGTTTCCCGTCACATTCATCAGACCACTTATCATTACTCCCGAGTTGTTGTCCCCACCGATGCCGGTAAGTCCCGAAATAATGACGCCCTTTGAGCCGTCACCCGTGATATTCACCAGTCCGGCGGCGGAAAGCCCTACGGTGTTGTCTCCGCTGATATTGCTGACACCCGCTATCTGAACACCCCGCATCGTACCACCGGCAAGATTGGCTAATCCTGTGATCTGTACTCCGTTCATATCTCCATGAATGACGCTTCCCAGCGCATTGATGCCAACGCCGTTGAGACGGTTCAGCGTAGACAGCAGACCGAGGTTTACATAAGTCGTCTGAGTGCTGTCATACGGCTGTGTGCAGATATCTTTCCAGAAGGAAAGGTTGATGCCCGCACTCTTGTTCTGTGCCGGCAAACAAACGGCAGCCATCAGAACAGCTGCCGTGAATATTGTTTTTATTATCTTCATCTTTATTATAACTCTTTTTTTCAGTTTAGGTTCACAGAGTATTCCTTTAATCCTAGACTTCCTTTATCCTTTCGCTTCTTGATACAGATAGCGTTTGATACTCTTCTTCGGAGTCTTTTCAAACTCTTCGGGGTATATCTTCATTTTTAGTATTTGGCTGTATGCCGGTAACATGGCGTTCAGTGCTACGCGGTTTTCTTCCATTACCCGTTCGATATCCTCATTCTTCAAGCCGTGGGCAAATGCTTCGTCAAAGTCCGGATAAACCAGTCCGACGAGTTTCTCGTTCTGCTGTACGATGATGCTTTCCGATACGTATGGCAGGTTGTTCAGCTTGTCTTCGATTTCTTCCGGATAGATGTTCTGTCCGCTGGCGCTGAGCAACATATTCTTGCTGCGTCCCTTGATGGTGATATTGCCTTCGGCGTCCATCAAGGCGAGGTCGCCCGTGTGCAGCCAGCCGTCTTTGTCGATCACTGCTTCTGTCGCTTCGCTGTTCTTGTAATATCCCAACATTACGTTAGGGCCTTTGCAGACGATTTCGCCAACGATATTCTCCGGATCGGAAGACAGCACCCGTACGTCCATACGCGGCGCGGCTTTTCCGCACGAACCCGGCTTGAATCTTGTCCAGTCTTCGTAGCAGATGATCGGACCGCATTCTGTCATGCCGTAGCCTACCGTATAAGGGAAGTCTATCATTTTAAGGAATTGTTCCACCTCCTGGTTGAAGGCTGCTCCACCTACGATGATTTCTCTGAAGTTTCCACCGAACGCTTTGATCATTTCTTCGCGTATGGTTGCTTTTATCTTGTCGTTGATGATAGGTACTTTGAGTAAGATTTTCATGGTCGGCGTTTCCAGTTTCGGGAGTACGCTCTTCTTGATAATCTTTTCGATGATGAGCGGAACGGCGACGATGAGATTCGGTTTTACTTCTTCGAATGCCTGGAAGATAATCTTCGGACTCGGCATACGGGTGAGGAAGTAGATGTGGCAGCCGACGGAGAACTCATAGAGGAACTCGAAGGCCAGTCCGTACATATGTGCCATAGGAAGCATGGAGACGATCTTGTCTCCGGCTTTCAGTTCGAGCACTTCATACGCGAACTTGGTGTTCGACCAGAGGCTGCGGTAGGGGAGCATGACTCCTTTTGAGTAGCTCGTTGTACCGGACGTGTAGTTGATTACTGCCAGTTCTTCGGGTTCATCCTTGTGGTATTCGATGTGTTCTTTGCGGAAGTTCTTCGGATATTTCTTGCCGAACATTTCATTCAGATGTTCGCGTGCGTGCGTCAGTCGTTCGCTGCGTGATACCAGTAAGGTGAAGTCATTCATCATCAGGATACCTTCCAGCAGGGGCATTGCCGATTCGTTGAGGTTTTCCCACACCATGTCTCCCACGAATAGTAATTTGGCTTCGGAGTGGTTGACGATGTTGTGCACATTGTCTGCCTTGAACTCGTGAAGGATGGGGACGATGACTGCTCCATACGTCAGCGTGGCGAGGAAAGTGACTCCCCAATGGGAACTGTTTCGGCCGCAAACGGCGATTTTGTCTCCCTTGCGGATTCCGCTTTCTTCGAAGATGATATGGAGTTTTTCGATTTTTCGAGCAACGTCTTTATACTGAAGGGTGGCTCCCTTGTAATCTGTCAGGGCGTCTAAGTCCCAATTGTTCTTGATACTATTTTCAATGTAAGCTATAAAACTCTTTTCCATTGTTTTTGCACATTTGGTATTAAATTGTGCAAATATAGTAATTAAATTAAGAATGAAGAATTAAGAATGAAGATTTTTTGGAAATGAGGAGTCTTGGGGTAATAAGGGACTAAGATGTGGAAGTAAGGGGAAGGTGTGGGGAAGTTATCAATGCTTGTTAGGGTCGATAAGAATGCATGGTAATGTCATTAACAATGCTTGTTAAGACAGTTCACAATGCATGTCGCAGTCATTAACATGGATTAATCCGAAAAAACGGTTTGTTTCTTTTTGATTTTGGAAATGAGCTGAATTAGAGCTGATAATATTTTTATTGGGGTGATTAACAAGTCGATTCTATCTCTATTCTCCTCCTTCGGGAAGGAGGAGTGGTCGCAGACCGAGGTGGTAGGAGAAATAATGTTTGTTCCTATTTCTTTGTAAATGATAGGGTTATGTATTCACCTACCACCTCCCCCTACGGGTACTCCTCCTTCCCGAAGGAGGAGATTTAAGATACTATTGACTTTTTAGTCAGCCCCTCGATGTGGATAGAATCGACTTTTAGTTACCCTAATCCGTGCGGATAGTTATTTCAAGTACCATTCGTACATTCTCCGTACTCCTTCCTCGATTTCTATTTTGTGATGCCATCCCAAAGAGTGTAGTTTGGACGGATCGGTCAGTTTGCGCATAGTGCCGTCCGGTTTGCTGCTGTCGAAGGTTAGTTTGCCTTGATAGCCTACCGTTTCTACAATTCGTTCGGCGAGTTGGCGGATGGTGATTTCCTTTCCCGTTCCGATGTTGATATGGCAGTTGCGTATATCCTTGTCACCTTCTTTGTAGGTATTTTTGAAGTCCACGTGTTCCATTACGAATACACTGGCGTCGGCCATTTCTTCACTCCAGAGAAACTCGCGCAGGGGAGTTCCCGTGCCCCACAGAGTCACTTCCGTTTCGCTGATACCGTATTTGCGGAGGATATTCAGAATGTCCGCCTTGGGGCTGTCGCCATTGACACCTTCTACGGGACGTTGATTCAGGTCCTTGCGGACAGCTTCCCACTCTCCTTCCTTCAGACAGTGCGCAAGATGAATCTTACGAATCATGGCAGGCAGGACATGGCTGCGTTCCAAGTCAAAATTATCATTCGGACCGTATAAGTTGGTCGGCATCACGGCGATGTAATTCGTGCCGTATTGCAGGTTGAAGCTTTCGCACATTTTCAGTCCGGCGATCTTGGCGATGGCGTATGGCTCATTCGTGTATTCCAACGGTGAAGTCAGCAGGACTTCCTCTTTCATCGGCTGTTCGGCGTCACGCGGATAGATGCAGGTGCTGCCCAGAAACAGCAGTTTCCGGACGTTATGTCGAAAACTTTCACCGATGACGTTCTGCTGTATTTGCAGGTTCTTATAAATGAAGTCGGCACGATAAATACTGTTTGCCATGATGCCGCCTACGAATGCAGCAGCCAGAAACACATACTCCGGTTGCTCTTCGTCGAAAAAACGGCGGACAGCTACACCGTCGAGCAAATCCAGTTCTTGATGCGTACGCCCGATCAGATTGGTATATCCCTTATCCTGTAAATTCTTCCAAATAGCAGAACCCACCAAACCGTGATGCCCTGCTACATAGATTTTAGCATTCTTTTCCATGATTAAGTATCATATATGAACACGGATTACTCCGGTTATGCGCATCTTCTGTAAAAAAAAGAAGAACGTTCAATCGGCGTAATCCGCGTTCGGTTTGAGGTCTGTTAGTGCTTGGTGGCAATCATTCTTCTTACTTTCTCCATGTCATGGCGCACCATGATGCTTACCAGTTCTCCGAACGATGTCTTCCTTGGGTTCCATCCCAACAATGTCCGGGCTTTGGTAGGATCTCCTAACAGTTGTTCCACTTCTGCCGGACGGAAATATTTGGGATCAACCTCTACCAATACTTTTCCGGTAGCCACGTCGATACCCTTTTCGTCCACGCCTTCGCCTTCCCAACGAAGTTCGATGCCTGCCTCCTTGAATGCCAGTGCGGCAAATTCGCGTACGGTGTGCATCTCTCCGGTGGCGATTACGAAATCTTCCGGAACGTCATGCTGAAGAATCAGCCACATACATTCCACGTAATCTTTCGCATATCCCCAGTCACGGCGGGCATCCAGATTACCTAAATACAGCTTGTCCTGCTCGCCTTGCGCGATACGTGCGGCAGCGAGAGAAATCTTGCGGGTAACGAATGTTTCGCCACGACGTTCACTTTCGTGATTGAACAAGATGCCGTTAACGGCAAACATGCCATAGCTTTCGCGGTAGTTCTTGGTGATCCAGAAACCGTACTGCTTTGCCACTCCGTAGGGAGAACGGGGATAGAACGGAGTCGTCTCCTTCTGCGGAACTTCCTGCACCTTACCGAAAAGCTCGGAGGTGGAAGCCTGATATATCCTTGTTTTCGTTTCCAGTCCCAGGATACGTACGGCTTCGAGCATACGCAGTGTGCCGATAGCGTCCGCTTCGGCAGTATATTCGGGCACGTCGAACGATACCTTCACATGACTCTGTGCTGCCAGATTGTAGATTTCATCCGGTTGCACCTGCTGTATGATGCGGATCAGTGAGCTGGAGTCCGTCATATCGCCGTAGTGCAGGTTGATGGTACGTTTTTGTTTCATGTCGCGTACCCATTCGTCAAAGTACAAATGTTCGATACGTCCGGTATTGAATGAGGAAGAACGACGGAGGATACCGTGTACTTTGTAACCTTTTTGCAAGAGAAATTCGGCAAGATAAGAACCATCCTGTCCGGTGATGCCTGATATAAGGGCTGTTTTCATATTCCTTTATTTTTTATTTGAAAATATGGGGGACAAATTTCGTTATTTTATGCTGTATATGCAAACCAAGTCAGTTTTATTTTCCCGTTCCTTTTCCCATCACTTTGTCTATGATCAGTGCGATGGCTCCGTCGCCCGTCACGTTGCAGGCAGTCCCGAAACTGTCCATGGCGATGTAGAGTGCGATCATCAGCGCCTGTGCCGACTCGTCGAAGCCAAGCATCGATTGCAGGATACCGAGTGCTGCCATGATGGCTCCTCCCGGAACGCCCGGTGCGGCTACCATCGTGATGCCCAGCATAAAGATGAATCCGGCAAACAGCGGGAAGTCGAACGGCATTCCCTGCATCATCATCAGTGCCAGTGCGCAGGCCACGATTTTCAGCGTGCTGCCGGACAGGTGAATGGTGGCGCAGAGCGGAATCACGAATCCTGCAATGTCAGCGGATACTCCGTTCTTCTTCGTCTGCTCCAGCGTCACCGGAATGGTGGCGGCGGACGATTGCGTGCCCAATGCGGTGAAATAGGCCGGCATCATCCTGCCCAACAACCGGAACGGATTCTTACGGACAAAGAGTGCCGCAATGGAATACTGAAAGACGAGCAGGAAGATATGCAACAGAAAGATAACTCCGATGATTTTGATAAAGACCATCAGAATGGCATATACTTGTCCGGAATGAGTCATATTCAGGAAAATGCCGAAGATGTAAAGCGGCAGTAAAGGCAGGATGATCGCACTGATCATGCGTACGATGATTTCCTGAAAATCCCGTGCTACACTCTTTAGAGCATCGCTGTGCAGTGCCGCCAGTCCCAATCCCAGTGTGAAGGCAAGGATCAATGCCGTCATGACATTCATCAGCGGAGGGATGGATACGGAGAAGTAGGGGAGAATGCCGTGCGCTTCGCTGACTTCTTCGAGCGGCGCGCCCACTTCGATGAGCGAGGGGAACACGGTGACACCGGTGAAGTAGGACAGGAAGCCGGAGAAGAGCGTCGCACCGTAAGCGATGAGGGCGGTGACAAGCAGCATCTTTCCCGCACCTTTGCCGATGTCGGCAATGGCTACAGTGACCAGTCCGACGATAATGAGCGGAATGGAGAAGTTAAGAAATTCACTGAAAATTCCGTTGAACGTAACGAATATTCGCACCAGCGGAGCCGGAAAAATAGTACCAATGGCAATACCCAAGATGATAGCAATAATGATGCGTGGCAGCAGGTCGATCTTGATTTTCTTCATTCTGATAGTTATTTGTTGACTACAAAAATAGTATTTTAATCTAAAACTAGCGAACAAATGTGCTTTTCAAGTGTTTCTTACATAAACAATATTTTAAAATATATAAGATATGGCAAATCAGAATAAAACAGATATCGGGTTGATCGGTCTGGCAGTGATGGGTGAGAACCTTGCTTTGAATATGGAAAGCAAGGGCTGGCACGTCTCTGTTTATAATCGTACCGTCCCCGGAGTGGAAGAAGGAGTAGTAGACCGCTTTATGAATGGTCGTGCTAAAGGTAAAAACATTGAAGGTTTTACAGATATAAAGGCTTTTGTGGAATCAATTGCCACCCCTCGCAAGATTATGATGATGGTACGTGCCGGCAGTCCGGTAGACGAACTGATGGATCAGCTTTTCCCTTTACTTTCTCCCGGAGATATTCTGATTGACGGTGGTAATTCTAATTACGAAGATACTAATCGCCGTGTAAAATTAGCTGAATCGAAAGGTTTCTTGTTTGTAGGAAGCGGAGTGTCGGGCGGTGAGGAAGGTGCGTTGAACGGTGCTTCCATCATGCCCGGAGGATCGGAGAAAGCGTGGCCGGAAGTGAAGCCTGTCTTGCAGAGCATCGCGGCGAAAGCGCCGGACGGAACTCCTTGTTGCCAGTGGGTAGGCCCTGCCGGATCGGGACATTTTGTGAAGATGATTCACAACGGTATCGAATACGGTGATATGCAGTTGATTGCCGAGGCTTACTGGGTGATGAAGAATCTCATTGATCTGACGAATGAGGAGATGGCGGACGTTTTTGCCCGTTGGAATGAAGGGAAGTTGCGCAGTTATCTGATTGAGATTACTTCTAATATTTTGCGTCACAAGGATAAATCCGGTGGGTATCTGATCGATAAGATTCTCGATGCTGCCGGACAGAAGGGGACGGGAAAATGGTCTGTCATCAATGCGATGGAGTTGGGCATGCCGTTGGGCCTGATTGCCACGGCGGTGTTCGAACGCAGTCTGTCGGCTCAGAAGGAGTTGCGTCATCTGGCTTCCAAGCAGTTCTTGTGCAAGCATACATTACCTATATATAATAAGGCGGAATTGGTGAAGGAGATATTTTCTGCGCTTTACGCTTCCAAGCTGGTGTCGTATGCGCAGGGTTTTGCTGTGTTGCAGCAGGCTTCTGATTCTTTCGGATGGAATCTGGATTTGGCTTCCATTGCCCGTATGTGGCGTGGGGGATGTATCATCCGCAGTATTTTCCTGAATGATATAGCTGCTGCTTTTGAGGCGGCGGATAAGCCGAAGCATTTGTTGCTGGCTCCTTACTTCCGTGAGGAAATCAAGTCTTTGCTCCCCGGATGGAAGAATCTGGTGGCGGAGGCGATGAAGGAGGAATTGCCTGTTCCGGCTTTCTCTTCGGCTTTGAATTATTTTTATTCGCTGACTTCTGACAATTTACCTGCCAATCTGGTGCAGGCGCAACGTGATTATTTCGGTGCGCATACGTTTGAGAGGAAGGATGAGCTGCGCGGACAGTTCTTTCATGAGAATTGGACGGGGCACGGAGGGGAGACGAAGTCGGGGACTTATAATGTGTGAGTACTTTTCTTTTGCCTTGATGCAAAAGAAAGGTACCAAAAGAAAAAATCAAGGCTGCACCTACGGAGCTACTCCGGCCGCATCTCCGGCTAAAGGGCAGGAACTCGCTCCGCTCAAACAGCCTGCCCTTCTTCACGCCGGAGATACAGCCTCCGCTTGACGCTCCTTCGGTGAGGCCGGGAGACCGTTCGGATGGAAAGTTGTAGGTGGGTTTTAGTAGTGGGTGGGTGATTATGCGTTAGGGCGGTTGGTTTAGGTGCGGTGATGGATGGATAAAAGGTAGAAAGTTAAAAATACGACGATGGATAAATTTGCAATGATTATTTTTGGTGCTTCGGGCGACTTGACTAAACGTAAGTTGATGCCCGCATTGTACTCTCTGTATCGGGATAAACGGCTGACGGGGAGTTTTACTGTTCTGGGAATTGGGCGTACTGTCTATTCTGATGAAGATTACCGTTCATATATACTTGGGGAGTTGCAGCAGTTTGTAAAGGCTGAAGAGCAGAATTTGGAGCTGATGTCTTCTTTTGTTTCTCATTTGTATTATTTGCCGATGGACCCTGCGAAAGTGGAGGGATATTCGCAGTTGCGGGAGCGTTTGGTAGAGCTTACGAAGGAGGTCGATCCGGATAATTTGTTGTTCTATCTGGCTACTCCGCCTTCGCTGTATGGGGTGGTGCCTTTGCATTTGAAGGCGGCCGGGCTGAATACTCCTCATTCTCGTATTATTGTTGAGAAGCCGTTCGGGTATGATCTGGAGTCGGCGCTTGAGTTGAATAAGATTTACTCTTCTGTGTTTGATGAGCATCAGATTTATCGTATCGATCATTTTCTAGGTAAGGAGACGGCGCAGAATGTGCTTGCTTTCCGTTTCGCCAATGGTATTTTTGAGCCGTTATGGAATCGTAATTATATAGATTATGTGGAGATTACTGCTGTAGAGAATCTGGGCATTGAGCAGCGTGGAGGTTTTTACGAGACGGCGGGGGCTTTGCGGGATATGGTGCAGAATCACCTGATTCAGCTCGTAGCTCTTACGGCTATGGAGCCGCCGGCGGTATTCAATGCGGATAATTTCCGGAATGAGGTAGTGAAGGTTTATGAGTCACTGACTCCGCTTACGGAGACGGACTTGAATGAACATATCGTTCGCGGACAATATACGGCTTCGGGCAATAAGAAGGGGTATCGTGAGGAAAAGGGAGTGGCTCCCGACTCGCGTACGGAGACTTATATTGCGATGAAGTTGGGCATCAGTAACTGGCGTTGGAGCGGGGTACCGTTCTACATCCGTACCGGTAAGCAGATGCCGACGAAGGTGACGGAGATTGTCGTTCATTTCCGCGAGACGCCCCATCAGATGTTCCGTTGTTCCGGCGGTAACTGTCCGAGGGCTAATAAGTTGATCCTTCGTTTGCAACCAAACGAGGGTATTGTGCTGAAGATCGGAATGAAGGTTCCGGGTGCAGGTTTCGAAGTCCGTCAGGTGACGATGGATTTCAGTTACGCACAGTTGGGCGGCGTGCCGAGTGGTGACGCTTATGCCCGTCTGATTGACGACTGCATTCAGGGAGATCCGACCTTATTTACTCGAAGTGATGCTGTAGAGGCTTCCTGGAACTTCTTTGATCCGGTCTTACGTTATTGGAAAGATAATCCGGACGCACCTTTGTACGGCTATCCGGCAGGTACGTGGGGACCTCTCGAAAGTGAAGCTATGATGCACGAGCATGGGGCAGACTGGACCAACCCGTGTAAGAACTTAACAAATACAGACCAATATTGCGAACTATGAAACTATCTGTTTTCCCGTCGTCTATGGAGACAGCCCGTTCGTTGATATTCCACCTGGTGGATATCATGAATGCTGAACCGGACAAAACGTTCAACATAGCAGTGAGTGGTGGCAGCACTCCCGCCTTGATGTTTGATTTATGGGCAAATGAATACGCTGATATTACTCCTTGGAAGCGTATGAAACTTTATTGGGTAGACGAACGTTGCGTTCCTCCCGAAGATTCTGATAGTAATTATGGAATGATGCGTTCCCTGCTTTTGGGGATAGTGCCCATTCCTTACGAAAATGTATACCGCATCCGCGGAGAAGTAAAACCGGCAAAAGAAGCAGCCCGCTATTCCGAACTTGTCAGCCGGCAGGTACCCAAGAAAAATGGCTGGCCCGAATTTGACATTGTGCTGTTGGGAGCGGGAGATGACGGACATACTTCCTCTATCTTCCCTGGACAGGAGGCTTTGCTCTCTTCCGACCAGATTTATGTGACCAGCACTCATCCCCGCAACGGACAGAAACGTATTGCGATGACCGGATTCCCGATTCTGACCGCCCGCCTTGTTATTTTTCTGATTACCGGAAAAGCGAAGGCGGAAGTGGTGGAAGAAATCTGCCACTCGGGAGATACGGGACCGGCGGCTTATATAGCGCATCATGCGGAGAATGTCGAACTCTTTATGGATGCCGGAGCCGCGATGTATGTGCGGAATGACTGAAGAGAGAAGTTACAGGAGAGAGAGACAATATAAAGACAAAGTATATTATATATAAGAAGAGAGAGTAACATCACCGGATATATCTTATGGGCGAAACTAAAAAACTAAAATTAAAGGAATATGAATCTATTTCAAAATTCGTTTGGCGGTCATATCCCACAGGATGTGGCCGGAAAACAGGGAGAGAATGTAATATTTATAGTTTATAACCTGACAGATTCCCCCGATACCGTTGATAAAGTAAAGGATGTATGTGCCAATTTCTCGGCAATGATCCGTAGTATGCGCAATCGTTTTCCTGATATGCAATTCAGTTGCACGATGGGATTCGGGGCTGATGCGTGGACGCGGCTTTTCCCCGATAAGGGTAAACCGAAAGAACTGAGTACTTTCTCCGAGATAAAAGGGGAGAAGTATACGGCTGTTTCTACTCTCGGTGATTTGTTGTTCCATATTCGGGCGAAGCAGATGGGGCTGTGTTTCGAGTTTGCTTCTATTCTTGATGAGAAACTCAAAGGGGCTGTGGTGTCTGTTGATGAGACGCATGGATTCCGCTATATGGATGGTAAGGCGATTATCGGCTTTGTGGACGGTACGGAGAATCCTGCTGTCGATGAGAATCCCTATCATTTTGCGGTGATAGGCGAGGAGGATGCGGATTTTGCAGGAGGCAGTTATGTATTTGTGCAGAAGTACATTCATGATATGGTTGCGTGGAATGCGCTTCCGGTGGAACAGCAGGAGAAGGTGATCGGACGTCATAAGTTCAATGATGTGGAGCTGTCGGACGAAGAGAAGCCGGAGAATGCACATAATGCTGTGACCAATATCGGTGATGATCTGAAGATTGTACGTGCCAATATGCCGTTTGCCAATACTTCGAAAGGGGAGTATGGTACGTATTTTATTGGGTATGCTAGTACGTTCAGCACGACTCGCCGGATGTTGGAGAATATGTTTATCGGCAGTCCGGTGGGCAATACCGACCGCTTGCTCGATTTCAGTACGGCAATAACGGGGACGCTTTTCTTTGCGCCGTCGTATGATTTGCTGGGCGAGTTGGGTGAGTAAATCACCGGACGGTGCGAACTAGATAAAACGTGGTGGGAAGTTCGGAAAAGATGGTTATGTTTTCCGGATTTCCCACCACGTTTTGTTCTTTGAACTCTGTTTCTTTTGGCACTTTCTTCCAAATTTCATGAAATAAAGGGGAAAAAGTGAGAGGAGTGAGAGAGGATTTCTAACATTCGTATTTTTTTTAGTTGAAAATTAGATAGTAGAAACAGTGAAATAAAAATATAAAAGTTGCAATTCCTCTCTCACTTCCCTCACTTTTGCAGAATAAAAGACTTATTTTCCGATAACATACTTCGATGAAGTGTACACAGAAAACGTTCACTAAAGTGTAAATAGGAAACGTTCTTTCAGCAATTCAATTATTTGTGACTGCAGTTTTTTCGGCTGAATAGGTTTGGTGGTATAGGCATCAAACCCGTTTTCGATTATGCGTTGCTCATCTTCTGCATAAGCAAAGGCAGTTACTGCAATAATGGGAGTTTGCGGAGCTATCTCATGAATAAGCCTGGCGGCTTCATAACCGTCCATTTTCGGCATATTGATATCCATCAAAATGAGATGTGGATTCTTTTCTTTGAACAGTTGTACAGCTTCCTCGCCATTCCATGCGTGAATTAGCGTATAGTGCTTTTTGAGCATGGACTCAAACAGTTTATAATTGCTTTCATTATCTTCCGCCACCATGATTACAAATTTTTCCTTTTTGCTGATAAGTCTTGCGTTTTCGATATCTTTAGTTGCATGCACAGTTTTGCAGGTTGGGGCATAGGGGAGTGTAAACCAAAAAGTTGTTCCTTCGTCCAGTTTAGAACTGACTCCGATTTCTCCTCCCATTGTTTTGACGATGGTTTCACAGATGGATAGCCCTAATCCGGTTCCTTGGGCAAAGTTGTTGAGCTTCACGAAACGGCCGAACACATTGTGTAGTTTATCTTCGGGGATACCGCATCCTGTATCTGTTACATAAAAATAAAGAAAATCGTTATTTTTCGGATAATACCCGAATTCAATGCTGCCCTCTTGGGTGAATTTCATTGCATTGTTGATCATGTTAGTAACGACCTGTGTCAGACGGTTTTTATCGGTATTGATACAGCATTCGGGCATCTGCTGATTATAGAATATACGAACATTCTCATTGGTGTTTTTCAACTTGCTCGAATCTTCGATACTAAAGAACAGTTCGTTAACATCCACACTACTGTAAATAAAGTCCAATGTCCCTGCTTCTATTTTTGAAATGTCTAGGATATCATTGATAAGCTGTAGAAGCAAGTTGTTGTTATTTTCTATAATCTGTACATATTCTTTTCTTTCTTGTTCTTCCTCTTCGCTGGTTGAAGCCAGAATGCCGGAAAATCCTACGATTGCATTTAATGGAGTACGAATCTCATGGCTCATATTGGCAAGGAAGGCCGATTTAAGTTTGTTCGATTCTTCTGCTTTTTCTTTGGCTTGCACCAATGCCTCTTCCATTGCTTTTCGTTGGGTGATGACTAGTGAAGAGCCTACAAGATTTTTGGCTTTGCCATCTTTATCTTTCTCGTCTACTGTGGCTTGTACTTCCACCCATTCGTAATGTGAGGAATCATTTTTTTTAATGATCCGGAACTCTTCTTTGATTTTTGAAACTTCTCCATTGATCAGCTTGGTATAGGCCGCTTCTATGCGCTCTCTGTCCTGCTTGCAAATCTTGGAGAAGTAAGCCGAATCGGGAACAGATAATTGTTGTTCACTGACGTTTCCAATGCTTTCGAGTAGTTCTACCGGTCGATTGACATCGCAGAGTATGACTTTCTTTTCCAAATCCCACTTCCAAGGGGTTATATCCGCTACTTCTAGTGCTGCTGAAAGTTTATGATTGGCGGAGTGCAGCATTTGTTGAGTGATGGATAACTCAGTATTGTCCACACAGAAAACGTCCAGATGGTTTTTCTGACTGGAATGCACAACAATTACCGTATAGTACTTTTGAGTCTTTTCGTAGTAGTACTGAAAAGTGAATTCTTTTTTATGGATTAATGTATTGTATAGTTTAAAGAGTTCTACGCTGGCATTCTTTTTAAGATCAGTTTGTCTTTTCCCTAAGGTCTGTTCTTTGGTAGCGATATGTTTTTCAAATGTCGGATTTACTTCTCTGTAGATGAAGTCTATAATCTGTCCGTTTTCATCATAAATCAATTCTTCCTTGGCGTATAGAATAGGCATATTTTGTATCAGACTGCTATAGCCTGTCAGGGCATTAATCTTTTTCCCCCGTTCATCGGCAATTTTTCTGTTCCACCATGCATACAGGCAACCCAGAAAGAAAAGGAAGACGAGAATAATCTGATAGTTTTGTTCTAAGAAAGTCGGCGGCTTTGCGTAAAAGATAGTATTGGACGGGCATTTGTTGATATTCAGTCCAAGATTCGTGAAGTCTACATAGTTTATTACAGGGGCCGGTGTTCCCATCTGCACGAATCTGTACTTTGGGGATGTCGAGTTGGCAAGTATTTCTTTTACTGTTTGTAAGAATTTGCTTTTTATGACGTTTTCTTCCCAAAAACATCCTCCTACTAAGCCGTTTGTAGCTATGGCGTCTCTGTTTAACGTGAATACGGGAGATTTTGAGTAGCTGCCTAATAGTCTGGATAGACTGGATGTTAAGATTGCATTCCCTTGCTGGTATTTCGTCTTAAACCAAGAGAGATATAATACGAGTGTATTGGAATCGAGAGTTTTCAGATAACTGATCAGTTTGTCATTAGCAATGTCGCCTGCTATCAAGTGTTCTACCTGAATATTCGGATGGCTGTTTGCTATTATACTGTCGACCTCATCCCGACATTGCGCACTGATACATCTTTTGTCTGACAAAAAGATAAGTTTACTCATCTGAGGGGTAATGGTTGTCATCAGTTCTATTGTCTCTTTTATATAGAAGTGTGCGTCAAAGACGGTCAAGTGGATATTACCTTGGTAGTCTTTCAATGTTTTGCGGTCACTCACGGGGATGAGTTCTTTAGTTAAATAAGTGCTTGGATTACCTATATAATCTTTCTCCGAACACAAGAGTACCGGTACACCTTTCCAGTCCTTTTCAATTTCTTTGTTCATCAATGCCCAAGCGGAGTTGCCTAATAGAATAATCAGTTTGGGAGTTATATTACCGTATCTTTGATGCAAGTTCTTTTTATATTCTTCCAAAACTTCTTCAGTGTCGATGGTGAGCATGTTCATGTGCTCAATATATATATCTGTCTGATTATTTATGCCATATTGATCGTATATCGGATTGATAAATTCATTACTCCATTGCGAAGACTCTGTATAGGAGTTGATGATTAATATACTGTTATCTGATAAGTTCTGTTGTGCTTCTTGGGCATAGCAATAGGATAGGAAAATACTTTGTGTGAGAATAATGAATAGTAATAGATGTGATGTTTTGCTGATAAAAATGTGCATAATTAGTTGTTCTGTTTGATTTATAATTAGTCTTTCAAAATTAGTATAAATTACCAATAATGGCTGGATTTGAATTAAAATAATAAGTTTTTTTAATATAGAATGGTGTTTTATTTCGTTTTAAGTAATAATCCCCATTCCAGTCACGAAAAGGGGATTATTACCGTTTTTTTAAGATATATGTGAAGTCGTCTTTTTCCTATGCCCTTTGTACTATTGTCGGATCATTGGGAGATTTCTTTAAGAAATCGTTTCTGATAACGTATGCATCCATCTTCTCTGTATCGAAGGGGTTCAGTAAAGAAGCTATTTCGGCTTTGCTCAATGAGGGATTGAGCCATTTTACTTCTTCCTCTTGGGTGAGTATGGCGGGCATCCGGTGCTTGGTGTTATCGATGTAATCGGTCAGCGAATTGGTGTCAGTGGTGATGATGGAGAAAGTTTCGTGTTCCTCTCCCGTATCCTTGTCCAGCCAACGGTCGTAGATGCCGGCCATCGAGAAGATAGGTTCATCTTTCACATATATATAATAAGGTATCTTGTTTGCTCCTTCATGCCTCCATTCAAAGTAGCCGGTACTGGGCACTATACACCGTTTCTTCATGATCGGTTCGCGGAAAGACGGTTTCTCGAAAATGGTATCCACACGAGCGTTGAGTGTCATCTTTCTTATTTCTGTCGCATCCTCTTCGCTTCTTACCCAAAAAGGGATGAGCCCCCAGTTGAAAACCTGTACTTCGTCCGATGAAGTAATGATGGGATATTTGGGGAAAGTGAACGCATTCACATGATACTGTTCGTCAAGAATGCTTTGGTATATCTCGACTACATCCGATTGGCGTCCGTAGCGGGCGGCAACTTTGATGGCTTTGGCTGACATGGAGTTATGGAAACACATATTATCTGCAATTAATGTTTATAATTTGGTTGATATCAGTAGTATAACGTCCGGAGAGCTGTTCTTGTTTGAGCATCCATTCTCTTCCGTTTCCTTGCACGGCCAGTTTGATGCGTTGACCGTGTTCACCGTTGATCTTGTCTACGATTTGCATGAGTTTATTATGCTTCTCACGGTCGACGGAATCAAAAAGTCCGAGTTGCGCATCTTCTGTTATTTCGGTGATGATGACGCCTGCCTTCTTGTATTGATAGCCTTGCATGAAGATGTTTTTCAGTCCGATAAGTGCGTAATGGATAATCTCTTGCGTGTCATTGCTCGGTACGGGAAGATGGATGACGGTGTTCTTCCAGTATTGCGGAAGGTCTTCCCGGAAGTTATTGGTGTGGATAAATACCATGAGAGAATGGGCATACGCTTTCTGCTTCCGGAGCTTTCGGGCACAGGTCGATGCGTGTGTGGCGATAGCTTCTATCAAGGTATCGATGTCGGAGATCATCTTTCCGAAAGACCTGGATGTACAAATCTGTTTCTTTGCCGGAGGAATGGATTCCATGCGGATGCAGGAAATGCCACGAAGTTCCTTCCAGGTGCGTTCGCCTGTCACGGTCATTTCTTTGCGTACCCATGCTTCGGGAAGTTGGATGAAGTCATAGGCCGTCTTTATCCCTTGCTTTCCAAGTTTAATGGCTTGCTTGTGTCCGATTCCCCATACCTCTCTTATCTCTGTCTGTTGCAGGGCTTTGAGATGCTTTTCTTCTGTATCGATGATACACACCCGATTGTATGCAGGATACTTTTTCGCAAATTTATTCGCTATTTTGGCGAGCGTCTTTGTGGAGGCTATTCCCAGACTCATGGGGATGCCGGTACCACGGGTCACTCTGTTTACGATGTTTGTCCCCAGCGATTGCAGTTCCTTTATGCCGTCCAGATTCAGAAACGCTTCGTCTATCGAGTAGACTTCGATTTCCGGAGCCAGCTCGGTAAGTATCGACATTACTCGTCCGGACATATCGCCATATAGGGTATAGTTTGACGAAAAGACAGCGATTCCGTGACTGTCTATCAGACTTTTAATCTGATAGGCAGGGACGCCCATCTTAATTCCCAGTTCCTTGGCTTCGTTGCTGCGTGCTATCACGCAACCGTCATTGTTGGAAAGCACAACGACCGGCCTTCCGTTGAGAGCCGGATTGAATACCCGTTCGCAGGAAGCATAAAAGTTATTGCAATCTATTAGTCCGAACATTATCTTTTCCTCCGATTCTTTTTGATTGTAAATGTAACGATTCCCCAGATCATAAAGTCATTCTCCTTGGTTACTTTTATCAGTGGATAATCCGGATTGGAAGGGACCAGCCAGATAGCTTCCGGCTCCAGTCTTACTCTTTTGACGGTAAACTCACCATCGATAAAGCATACCGCCAAATCATCATCCATCAGCTCCAATGACTTGTCGATGACCAGTATGTCACCTTCTTCTATTCCTTCGTCTCTCATCGAGTCTCCCGTCACACGTCCGTAGAACGTTGACGCCGGATGACGGATCAGTTCTTTGTTCAAGTCAATCGCCTGTTCCATATAGTCCTGAGCAGGAGAGGGGAAGCCAGCCTTTATTCCTTCATCGGCAAATTGCAACGGAAGGCTGCTGGATATATCTATCTTATGTATCTCTATTTGTTTGTTCATAACTTGTTTGTTTAGTACCGATGTGTATTCCCTAATAAACAAACGGAGTCAAGTCTTTGCTCGCTCAAAGAAATGCATTAAGATTTAATAGAATATAAAAGAGCTTTATGTATAATCAAACTTTATGTTATTTTTCTTTGATTTAGTGCTATCGTTCAGCTTGTTCTATAAATAGATAAATAAAAAGTGCTTCCTAGATCGTCCGCCGACGAGGAAGCACTCAACACAAAAACTAAACTAGACTTAACTAAACTATTCTATTCTTGGAATTTCACAATCCCTTTCTGTTCGTTGCAAAGTTACATATAAAACCGATTTCTGACAAACTATAATCGACAAAATTCACTTTTTTGCCGATAAATTCGACAATCATCAGCTTCTTTCATCCAAAAATGCCTGAAAAACCTGCTTGTAACTATCACTAATGGGGATATACGTTTTGTCAAAGACGATACGTCCACGGTCGATCACCCGTATTTTGTCCTTTTGGACGATGAATGAACGGTGTACACGTATGAACCGGCTGGAAGGCAAAAGCTCTTCCATGGCTTTCATGCTCATGAGTGACAAGATGGGTTTGGCATCATCTTCCGTATAGATTTTGATGTAATCTTTCAGTCCTTCGATGTACATGATCTTTTTCAGTTCTACCTGTACCAGCTTATAGTCGCTCTTGACAAAGATGCTGTCTATCTCTTCCGGCTTCTGCACCAGCTCGAACCATTGCAGGGCTTTATTGGCCGCTTGCAGGAAATCGACATACGAGATCGGTTTCAGCAGATAATCGAGTGCATTGACACGATAACCGTCGATAGCGTATTGACCGAATGCGGTGGTAAATACGATACGCGTACGGGAATCTACCATTTGTGAGAACTCCAGTCCGTTAAGTTCCGGCATCTGAATGTCAAGGAAAAGAAGATCGACTTCTTCGCCCGGCAACTCCTTCATTGCCTGAACTGCACTGGAATACTTTCCTGTAAGTTGCAGAAACGGAGTCTTATTCACATAACTTTCCAGTAGGCCCAGAGCCAATGGCTCATCATCTACAATGGCACAACGTAATATCATAATTCTCTATATTTTATTTAATTACCTAAACCGAATATACTCTCAATTATTGCCTATTACTTAATACTTATTACTTATTAATACTCTCCCTCACACGGATGCTCAACCTAGATCTGTACTCTTTGCCATCTTCTGAGATTCCTTTCTGCCAGGTATACTGGCCGGGATAAAGAATCTCCAGTCGTCGGTTCACCTGTTCCAGTCCTATCCCCGAACCACTCTTGTCCATTATGTTCTTCGGGTGGTTGCTGTTGCTTATTTCGCAGATCACTTCCGTCTCATTTTCCGCAAGATGGATATGGATAAAACTCCGTTCCGTAGGCGATATACCGTGCTTGAAGGCATTCTCGATCAGCGAGATAAAGATAAGCGGTGCGATAAGAGTCTGGCTGTCCGGCAGGATATCAATCTGCGTAGTCATTTGTACATTGGAGGACAGGCGGATGCGCATCAGTTCGATATAGTTGCGGATAAAGTCAGTCTCTTTGCCCAGCGGGACATAGGTCTGCTGATTATCATACAACACATAGCGTAGGAGCTTGCTTAGTTCCTGCACAGCTTGTTGCGCCTTGTCCGTATCAAAAGCAATTAAGGCATAGATATTGTTCAGCGTATTGAGCAGAAAATGCGGGTTCAGTTGATTGCGCAGATTCTTCAGTTCCGCTTCCGAACGGTTCCGTTCCGCTTCCTTACGGGCAGCTTCCGCTTGTGTCCATCGGGCACTCATACGTATGGCGGCACTCAGTCCGATGGTGAAGACGAGACTCAGCATATCTCTGACAAAGAACAACCATCCCGGAGGAGCTCCCGACCGGTGAGGTTTGGGAACAAAGGAAGGATCGAATGTCAGACTCCGCCAAAGGTGCAGCATCAGACCGATGACACACAACAGGAGAATATTGTAAGTAATATACCTCTTGGTCTGGCTCTGGAAAAGATATCGGGGAACCAGCAAGAAGTAGTTGACGTAGAACGCGATCATGAAAGACAACGGTACGGCAGAATGGCGTACGTATGCCATCCAATTGATGTTTCCGTTTTCACGCTCTACAAAGAAGAACGGAAAACCGAACATAATCCCCCAGCCGATAATATGTATCAGTGCTTCCAGGGGACGACGTGCGGATGTTAGGCTTTGTTTCATAAAGACAAAGATAGTTTTTTATTCGTATCTGATAGCCTCTATCGGGTCTAAATCTGCTGCTTTCTTTGCAGGATACCATCCGAAGAAGACTCCGGTGACGGTGCAGACAGCGAAAGAAAGGAAGACACTCCAAGGTTGGATGAAGATAGGCCAGTGTGCCACGCTCTTCACGATCCAGCTGGCTCCGCAGCCTATGATGACTCCGATAAGACCTCCCGTAATACTGATCATGATAGCCTCGATGAGGAACTGGCTCAGAATATCAACGCCACGTGCGCCGACGGACATACGCAGACCGATTTCACGGGTACGTTCGGTGACGGATACGTACATGATATTCATGATACCGATACCGCCCACTACCAGAGATATTCCGGCAATACAGGCGAGCAGGGTGGTCATCAGATCGGTGGTAGAGTTTAGCATCGTACTCAATTCTTGTTGGGTACGGATGGTGAAATCGTCTTCGTCCGAAGCTTTCAACTTATGGTTGCGCCGCAGGATTTCCGTGATTTCATCGGTAGCATACTCGGTCATGTCTTCCGATAGGGCAGAAGCAAAGACACCCTGAAGATAGGTGACGGCAAGCAATCGTTTCATGACGGTGGTGTAAGGAGCCAGTACAATATTGTCCTGATCCTGTCCCATAGAGTTGTACCCTTTGGCTTTGAGCACACCGACCACCCGGAACGGTATCTTGTTGAAGCGGATGATTTTCCCTATCGGATCGCTTCCGTCCGGAAAGAGGTTATCCACAATCGTCTTACCGATCACGCAGACCTTAGCCGAACTCTGTATGTCGGCTTCCGTAAACATATCTCCGCTTTCTACACTCAACTGACGGATGTCGAGATACTCCAGCCCGACACCGCTGACGGATGACGGGTAGTTGTTGTTACCCGCGATAAGCTGTCCCGACGAAGACACATTGGGGCTGATGGCGGATAGGAAATTGGTCTCATCGCGCAAGGCCTCATAGTCGGTCAGCTTCAACGTCTGCATGGCCGAAGGGTCTTGCCGGACACCACCCCGTCTGTCGGCTCCCGGATGGATCATGATCATGTTCGATCCCATCTCCGATATCTGTTGCTGGATGCTTCGCTTCGATCCCTGACCGATAGCGAGCATCGTGATGACGGAAGCGACACCGATGATGATACCAAGCATGGTGAGGAAAGCACGCAGCTTGTTGTTCGCCAATGCCCGGAGAGCTATCTTAAATAAGTTAGTTCCATTCATAAACTACTGTTACTTATTACTTAATACTTGATATCTGATACTTAATACCTGATACCTAATACTTATTACCTATTACTTATCTTCAATCCTCGTCGCTTTTTGGCAATGCGGCCAGTGCTTCGGCGGCGGACAGGACATGAGAGTTGACTGTATCTTCAATGACATGACCGTCGCGCAGGCGGATGTTCCGGCTGCTGTATTGCGCGATTTCGGGATTGTGCGTTACGAATATAATGGTACGTCCTTCCGCATGAAGTTTCTGGAACAGGACAAGTATATCAAAAGACGTACGTGTGTCGAGGTTTCCGGTTGCTTCGTCGGCAAGGATGACCGCAGGGTTGTTTACCAGTGCACGGGCGATGGCTACGCGCTGCATCTGTCCTCCGGACATCTGGTTGGACTTATGCTCCAACCGGTCGCCCAAACCTACAGCCTGTAACGCTTCGACGGCACGCCGGCGACGTTCGGAAGCGCTCACTGATGAGTTGTACATCAGCGGTAACTCTACGTTTTCCACAGCCGTCGTCTTGGGCAGCAAGTTGTAGCTTTGGAAGACGAAGCCGATTTTCCGGTTTCTCAGTACGGCACGCTGAGGCTTGCTCATGGTGCGCACGGAGATGTCATCGAGCAGATACTCCCCGCTGGTAGGAGTGTCCAGACAGCCCAACGTGTTGAGCAGTGTGGACTTTCCCGAACCGGAAGTACCCATGATGGTCACAAACTCACCTTCGTTGATGGTGAATGAAACGCCCCGTAACGCATGGACGGTTTCTTCTCCCACCTGAAAGTCTCGTTTGATATTTTGAAGTTCAATTACTTTTTTCATACTTGGCTACTTGTTGCTTTTCTTTTTGTTGTTTCCCGGAGGGCCTGGCATGAACGGGCTTCTTTCTCCGTTTCCCTGACCCGGTTCTCCATCCATACTCTCGCCCGGCATAGCACCGATAGTGGCTTCCGTGACGACTTTGGTTCCTTCGGCAACACCACTGATGATCTCTGTGGAAATACCGTTACTGATTCCGATTTCTACCGGATGGGCCGTAAAGGTGGTTCCTTCGCGCGTCCATACCTTATGTTCGCCTTCGCAATCTTTCACGATATCATTCTTACCGATCAACGGTGCTTCGGGGGTGAAACGCAAAGCTCTGTTGGGGACAGACAATACATCTTTCTTATCAAGGATAAAGATAGTCACATTGGCTGTCAGACGCGGTTTCAGCTTCAAGTCCGGATTCGGAGCAGAGATCACCACTTCATAAGTGACTACCGTGCTGGTACTTGAACTGGCGCTGCTGCTACTGCTTGCATCTCCCAGACGAATCTGTGTCACGACTCCGTCAAACACATCATTCGGATAAGCATCGACAGTAAAGCTGGCACGCTGGCCTTCTTCGATACCGCCTATATCAGCTTCATCCACGTCTGCCACTACCTGCATCTGTGTCAGGTCGGCTGCAATGGTGAAGAGGGTAGGAGTTTCGAATCCGGAAGCTACGGTCTGTCCGGCTTCTACATCGCGGCTGATGACTACTCCGTCTATCGGAGAAGTAATCGTAGCGTATGACAGATTACGTTCTGCCTTTGCCAGAGATGCCTTGCTGCTGTCGAAAGCGCTCTTGGCCTTCTGATAATTATAGAGAGCCTGTTCGTAGTCGGTATCGCTGATCAATGACTTATCGTGCAATCCTTTGCTACGTTCGTAGTTCTTCTTCTGATATTCAAATTCGGCTTTGGCACCATCGTAAGTTGCCTGCTGGGATGCCAGTTCACTCTGTAAAGTGACACGGTCCATTTCGGCAATCAGCTGTCCTTTGGTTACTACCGAGTTGTAATCTGCATAAATCTTGTCGATGATACCGGATACCTGCGTACCGACTTCTACTTCTATCACCGGTTCGATTGTTCCGGTGGCAGTCACCGAATTGGAGATATCGCCTTTACTGACAGTCGCACTGGCATACGTCACCTTGTGCTTTGCCGGAGAACCTGTAAAGAACCAGATTCCTCCGCCCACTACTACGGCAACTGCCACAGCGATCAGGATAATCTTTTTCGTTTTCATTCTATATTCTGTTTTACTTATTTATATTCCGCTTTTAGTAAGGAAGAAGGCTTATAATGCCAGTTTGTCTCCTTGGTAGAACTTCAGCAACTGAGTGTTCAGTATCGCCATGTATTTGGCTTGAAGCTGCTCCTGCTGTGCTTGTAGCAAGTTGTTCTTTTCCGTCAGCAACTCTACTGTATTCTTCATGCCCAGATTGAACTGTTCGCTGATCAGGTCGTAGCTGATCTGTGTACTTCTCAGCTTCTCGTTCGCTGCCGCATAACGTTGCTGTGCACTGTTCGCATCCAGCCAAAGTCCTTCGATGGTCTTATACAGCGTTTTCTGTTCGTCGAGCAGCGACAGCAGACTCGTTTCGCGCTGTAACTTCGCTTTCTGCACGGCACTCTTGGTCTGACGGTTGTTGAAGATAGGAACGCTGACGGAAACACCGATGGAGTTGTTCCATCCGTTCTTTACCTGTTCTCCGAAGGTGAAGTCACTGCCACTGGTGTGGTTCGTTCCGATACCTGCACTCAGACTGATGGTGGGGAGATATCCCGCTTTGGCGATATCGATACCCAGTTCCGAAGCCTCTACGCTCAGTTTGCTCGCCTCGATCTCCGGACGGAGGGTAAGCGCGCTCATATACACATCCTTCTTGGTGGGCAATGGTAAAAGTACATTTTCGTCGGACAGGGCGGGGAGATAGACGTTCATTTCATTTTCTCCATCCAATTCGAGCAGTTGTTTCAGTTGTAATTTGTAGTCCTGCAGAGTGGCTTGCGCTGTTACTAATTGATAACGGTCGGTGCTGACCTGAGCTTCCAGCTGTGCCAGATCACTTTTGGCTATGCTTCCGGCATTCAGAAGTTCCTGTCCGCGGTCGCGTTGCGCAATGGAAACTTGCAGCGTATTTTCATTGACTTTGACGGACTCCGCTGCATAGAGAATCTGAATGTAAATCTGAGCAATAGATTCCTGAATACTATTCTCGGACGTTTCTACATCCAGATTGGCTGCCTGATTGTTCAGCTTCTCCTGTTTGATGGTGTTCAGTCGCTTGCTACCATTATAAATGGTCCACGAAGCATTCAGACCGTAATTGCCATTGTAACTGGTCTTGCTGGTTGTCTCGATCACCTCGCTTCCGCTGATCGTCTTGCTTGATTCCTGATACGGACGGTTCACCATGTTCTGGCTCGTAGAGAACGACAGACTGGGGAACAGGGCAGCTTTGGCTGTCTTCACGTCGATCTGTGTACTTTCCGCATTCACCCGGTTTTTGCGAATCGTAATGTTCTGTTGCAACGCATAGTCGATGCACGACTGTAAATCCCATTGGGCGGGGAGATTCATCTCACTCTGGGCGACTGTCTGCACAGAAGATTCTTGGGCGGATATACCGGGCAGCAGACCCGCTCCAAGAAATGCTATCACTGTCAATCTTCTTACATTTATCATATTTTTATATGTCTATTGATTTACTGGAACGAAGGTACGTACATATTATATTAGCTGCAAAAGCGATAGACAGATGGCACTTTTTCGCCGTTAAATGTTTTTTTTCTGTCGATAGGCAGGTTTTTTGAGAAAAACCATACAAATCATGCAACATTTTGCCTTACTTGTTTGTTTTAATTATAAAAATTGTATATTTGTACTCATTACAAATTCTAAGGTCAGCTTATGAAGAATACACTGCTTGCAATATGGAACTTTTATTTGGAGGGTTTCCGTAGTATGACGTTAGGTCGTACTTTGTGGCTTATTATCTTAGTGAAATTATTCATTATGTTCTTCATCCTCAAAATATTCTTCTTTCCCGACTTTCTTGGCGATCATCCTACAGATGCCGACAAGGGTACGTATGTGGGAAATGAGCTGATACAGCGTGCACTTCCGGAGAAAACCACTGATTTTTAACTCTTAAACTACATAAGATTATGATTGAAAGTATTGACACCTCGCTGATCGATTGGTCGAGAGCCCAATTTGCGATGACAGCCATGTACCACTGGATTTTCGTTCCGCTCACCCTCGGACTGGCTGTGGTGATGGGAATAATGGAGACGTTGTATTATAAAACAGGCAATGAATTTTGGAAGCGGACAGCCAAGTTCTGGATGAAACTTTTCGGTATTAACTTCGCCATCGGTGTGGCGACAGGCTTGATTCTGGAGTTTGAGTTTGGTACGAACTGGAGTAATTATTCTTGGTTTGTAGGTGATATTTTCGGTGCGCCGCTTGCCATCGAAGGTATTCTGGCGTTCTTTATGGAAGCCACGTTTATCGCTGTCATGTTCTTCGGATGGGATAAGGTGAGCAAACGCTTCCACCTTGCTTCTACCTGGCTGACTGGTCTGGGGGCTACGATCTCCGCTTGGTGGATTCTCGTAGCAAACGCATGGATGCAGCATCCGGTAGGTATGGAGTTCAATCCCGATACAGTGCGTAATGAGATGGTGGATTTCTGGGCGGTGGCAACTTCGCCTGTGGCGGTCAACAAGTTCTTTCATACAGTATTGTCCGGATGGGTACTTGGTGGCGTGTTCGTTGTAGGAATCAGTTGTTGGTTTCTCTTGAAGAAGCGTAATCGTGAGTTTGCGCTTGCAAGTATAAAGATCGGTGCCATCTTCGGACTGGTTGCTTCGCTTCTGGCTGTATGGACGGGCGATGGTTCCGGCTATCAGATTGCACAGACCCAACCGATGAAACTGGCGGCTGTAGAAGGACTTTATGAAGGAGGAACCAACGTAGGTCTGGTGGGAATCGGAATGCTGAACCCCGAAAAGAAGACTTATAATGATGGGAGAGACCCTTTCCTGTTCCGGATTGAGATACCCAGTATGCTTTCGTTCCTTGCCGAGCGGGATGTGGACGGATATGTCCCCGGAATTACCAATATTATCGAAGGCGGTTATCAGCTGAAAGACGGTACGACTGCTTTGTCGGCAGCCGAAAAGATAGAGCGGGGTAAGACCGCTATCGGAGCGCTGGCTGCTTATCGTGCAGCGAAGAGCGCCGGACATGAGGAAGATGCCGCTGTTGCCTATCAGGTTTTGCAGGAGAATATGCCATACTTCGGATACGGATATATTAAAGATGTGAATCAGCTGGTTCCGAATGTTCCTCTGAACTTCTACGCTTTCCGTATAATGGTCATTCTGGGCGGATATTTTATCCTTTTCTTCATCGTTGTGCTCTTCTTTATATATAAGAAAGATTTGAGTAAGATGCGCTGGATGCATTGGATCGCTCTGTTGACTATTCCTTTGGCTTACATTGCCGGACAGGCAGGCTGGGTGGTTGCCGAATGCGGTCGCCAGCCTTGGGCTATCCGCGATATGCTTCCTACATCGGCGGCTATCTCTAAATTGGATGTAGGCTCCGTTCAGGCTACTTTCTTTATCTTCCTGATCTTGTTTACCGTAATGCTGATTGCAGAGATAGGGATTATGGTGAAGGCAATTAAGAAAGGACCGGAAGAAGAGATAAGTAATAGGTAATAGGTATTAAGTAATAAGTATTAAGTATTAATCGTAGCTGCTGCCTGATTTGTCATTATGGTTGACGTTATTACTTATTATCTATTACTTATTACTTGATACTATATATTGCTTATTACTTGAGCTAATACTTAATACTTAAAACTTAATACTTACATATTATGTATATATTTCTACAACAATATTGGTGGCTGGTCGTTTCCTTGCTGGGGGCCATACTTGTATTTTTATTATTTGTGCAGGGAGGAAATTCTTTGTTGTTCTGTTTGGGTAAGACAGAGGAACATCGTAAGATGATGGTGAACTCTACCGGACGTAAGTGGGAGTTTACGTTTACTACGCTGGTGACGTTCGGAGGTGCTTTCTTTGCTTCGTTCCCGTTGTTTTACAGTACCAGTTTCGGTGGGGCTTATTGGCTTTGGATGATTATTCTTTTCAGTTTTGTGTTGCAGGCTGTGAGTTACGAGTTCCAGAGCAAGGCAGGGAATTTGCTGGGGAAAAAGACCTATCAGACTTTCTTGGTAATTAATGGGGTAGTAGGACCTCTGTTGCTGGGTGGAGCAGTTGCTACTTTCTTCACCGGTTCTGATTTCTATATCAATAAGGCGAATATGACGGATACGATTATGCCGGTTATCAGTCATTGGGGAAATGGATGGCACGGGCTGGACGCGTTGACTAATATATGGAATGTTATTCTCGGATTGGCTGTTTTCTTTTTGGCGCGTGTATTGGGTTCGCTATATTTCATTAATAATATAGCGGATAAGGAACTGACTGATAAGTGTCGCCGTGCAGTATTGAATAATACTATTTTCTTCCTTGTATTCTTTTTGGCATTTGTAATCCGTACATTGGTTTCTGACGGATTTGCTGTCAATCCGGATACATTGGAGGTTTATATGCAGCCTTATAAGTACTTTATCAACTTTATAGAAATGCCGGTAGTTCTGATCATCTTCCTGATAGGTGTAGTATTGGTACTTTTTGGAATCGGCAAGACGGTTCTGAAAAAGACTTTCGACAAAGGAATCTGGTTTGCAGGGATAGGTACGGTGCTGACAGTTCTGGCTTTGTTACTCGTAGCCGGATATAATAACACTGCTTATTATCCTTCATATACGGACTTGCAAAGTTCGCTGACATTGGCTAACAGCTGTTCGAGTGAATTTACGCTGAAGACTATGGCATATGTTTCTATTCTTGTTCCGTTTGTGATAGCTTACATATTCTATGCATGGCGTAGTATCGACCGCCATAAGATTACGGAGAAGGAGATGGATGAAGGAGGACATTCCTATTAAATATAGCTTTTCCCGAATAGAATAACAGATTGAATCTTTTATTGGGATTTACTGGAAAGAGACTGTCTCAAAATGCGATTGGCATATTATTAACTTTGTTCTAAATGACAGAGTTAAATGATAGCAGAATCTATTTTGAGGCAGTCTCTTCTTTTGATTATAATATCCTCTATAATAGCTTTTTTTTTATGTAATTAAGAAGTCTTGTTTCAGGCAGAAATGTTTTCTTGGGTATTATCAGTACTCTTGACAAATGATAGGTATGCCAATAAGAAGATATTTGCTATTGGAACGATTAATACCAATAGCCATAGACTGGATAACGAAATATCGCGCAATCTCTTTATGCATTGTGCCAGGAAATACCATAATGTTATGAGAATCATAACCGTGGTTGTAAATAGTATAATTCCTCCCCAAAAACTTAATGAAGGTGTTGTTCCCGGTTTATAGTCAACTCCAAAGTGTATAAATAGATCAATTATAGATATTGCCAAACATACAATGAAGTTTATAATTGATAGGATCATGGATAGCAGAAACTCTTTTCTATTGATTGTGCCTTTCAGATTGAAGAACTTTGATTCGAACATATTCGTGAGATTTGATGATTAGTATAAGATTTAATTTCCTTTTAAGGAATGGAAGGATCGGTTAGAAAATAAAGGCTGTTTCATTTTTGTTTTGAAACAGCCCTTTCTGTATAATTCAAATATATATTTACTTATTCACTACATTTTCCGGTGTTCCGGAGATATAAGCCTGTAGATTGCTAATGGCAATATTCATCAGACGTTCACGAGCTTCTGTGCTTGCCCATGCGATATGCGGAGTAATGTAGCAGTTCCTTGCAGTCAGCAACGGATTGTCTGCACGAGGAGGTTCCGAAGAAAGTACATCTACTCCGGCAGCATAAATCTTACCACTATTCAAAGCATCCGCAAGGTCTTGTTCGTTGATCAATGGGCCACGACCCGTGTTAATCAAGATAGCATTCGGCTTCATCATGGCAAGACGGCGTGCGTTCACCAATTCGTGAGTTTCCGGAGTGAGCGGGCAGTGCAGACTGATAATATCACACTCGCTGAACAACTGATCCAAATCCATCTTCTTGATTTCCGGTGGCAACTGGAAGTGAGACTTTGAAGTCAAAGCATATACCTGCATACCGAAACCGATGGCAACGCGAGCAGTAGTATATCCTGTATTTCCCAATCCGACAAGACCGATTTTCTTATCCCGCAGCTCTATCAACGGAGTATCCCAAAAACAGAAATCCTTGTTATTGGTCCAACGACCTTTGTGGACTTCTTCCGAATGATGCTGTACCTGCTGACAGATATTAAGAATGTGCGCAAATACCATTTGTGCAACGGAAGCTGTGCTATATGCAGGGATATTAGTTACAATAATACCACGTTCTTTGGCTGCTGCCGTATCCACTACGTTGTATCCCGTAGCAAGCACACCGATATACTTCAGTTCGGGCAAGGCAGCCATGTGATCGGTGTTGATGATTACTTTATTCGTCAGAATCACTTCAGCTCCGGCTGCGCGTTCCAATACTTCTTCGGGGGCAGTACGGTCATAGATGGTACATTCTCCGAGAGCTTTCAAACCTTCCCATGATAAATCACCGGGATTGGCGGCAAAGCCGTCTAAAACTACTATTTTCATAATAAGTAATAAGTAATAAGTAATAAATATTATGGGGCGTTCCCATTGTTTTTTAGTCTTACAATTGTGGCTGTCAGTAATTTAAGTATTTCCAGACAGTCTGTATTAATTGATTCATATTCTTCATCGCTTATATATTCTGTTTGTTGAAGTAAATATAGCCAATATTCTGTTTCAGAACATTCTTTTAGAGAAATGGAATATTTGTGTATAAAGTCAAGATGAGACTCAGCATAGACAGCCTCTCTTATATTAGCTCCTATCGAAGTCCCGCTACGTAATAATTGTTTTGAAAGAATCGTTTCCTTTTTGCAATCCCTTAAATATTTATATAGATTAATTATTCGAATTGCAAACCTTGTTGATTTCTCTTTCATCAAGTTTTCTTTCACAGCTACGATTATTACTTATTACCTATAACTTATTACTTATTTGAACCTTTCTCCCCATAACTGCTGCATCCGTTCTGCATGTTTCTGTTCGGCGGCATTGTTCTGAGGTTGCCATATTCGTTTTTCTTTCAGCTCGTCCGGCAAGAATTGTTGCTTCACGAAGTTGCCTTCGTAGCTGTGGGCGTACTTGTATTCCTGTCCATATCCGAGTTGTTTCATCAGCTTGGTGGGAGCATTGCGCAAATGCAGAGGCACAGGCAAGTTTCCGGTGGAACGCACCAACTCCAATGCATCGTTAATGGCACTGTATGCCGAATTGCTTTTAGGACTCGTTGCCAGATAGATCGTTGTTTCCGCCAAAGGGATGCGCCCTTCGGGCCAACCTATTTTCATCAGAGTTTCAAAGCAGGCATTCGCCAGCAGCAATGCATTCGGATTGGCCAAACCTATATCTTCGGCGGCAGAGATAACGAGTCTTCGCGCAATGAAAGCAGGGTCTTCACCACCTTCTACCATGCGGGCGAGCCAGTAAATAGCCCCATCCGGATCACTGCCACGGATAGACTTGATAAAAGCGGAAATGATGTCATAATGCATTTCCCCGTCCTTGTCGTAAGCCAACGGATTCTGTTGCAGACGTTCGGTCACCATATCATCGGTGATGACAACCGTTTCCTCTGTGTCCGATTCCACTACAAGTTCAAGTATATTGAGCAGTTTACGGGCGTCTCCGCCGGAGAAGCGCAGCATGGCTGTCGTTTCTTTGAGTTCGATTTTCCGTTCTTTCAGTATGGTGTCGGTAGTGATGGCACGTTGCAGAAGTTCGAGCAAATCTTCCTTTTCCAAAGATTTGAGCACATAAAGCTGGCAACGGGAGAGGAGAGGGCGGATCACTTCGAATGACGGATTCTCGGTCGTTGCGCCTATCAGCGTCACCGTACCGTTTTCCACAGCTCCCAACAAAGAATCCTGTTGCGACTTGCTGAAACGATGGATTTCATCAATAAACAAGATCGGACTGGATTGCGAGAAAAAGCGGTTGCTCTTGGCGCGCTCTATCACTTCGCGCACATCCTTGACGCCCGAAGTCACGGCACTCAGCGTATAAAACGGAGTTTCCAGTTTATTGGCGATAATCTGTGCCAATGTGGTTTTTCCCACTCCGGGAGGTCCCCAGAGGATAAACGAAGAAATGCGTCCCGCATCAATCATCTTGCGCAGGATAGCCCCCGGTCCAACTAAATGTTTCTGACCGATATAATCATCCAATGTCTTTGGTCGTAACCGTTCTGCTAAAGGTTGCATAGTTTTAGAATACCATTAATACCATGAAACGAATACCGTTCTTGTTGATACCCGGATTGTCACGGTAGGTGAAACGATGTACATATTCAACGTGCAGCAACTTGAAAATGTTGTAGATACCTATACTTCCCTCGATATACGGCACCTTCGGGTCCATCACGAAACTGGTGAACTTGCCGTCGCGTGTCGGGAAACGGAAGAGGTCGGGGTTGCTGCTCTTGAATGGATTGTTCTTGTCGGTCAATGTCCCCCACAATGCGCGGATACGGAACATTTCTCTCCATTTCAGATTCTTGATCAGCGGGATGCGGTTGAACAACTTTCCGTTCATGTCGTAAGAGAGGGACATGGACGCATAACGGTCGTTCAGGAATTCCATATTGTTGATCAGGGAGAATGTCTCACGTTGAGTGATATATGACAAGTTGGCTTCCGGCAGAATCAATAGCGGGAAAGGTACGACATTCCATTCTGCTCCTGCTTTTACGCTACAGTCTATCTTTCCCCACGAAGCAGGAAGCCAGAAACGTTTCCAGATGCTTGCTTCCGTGCGGTTGAAGTTGTATTCTCCTCCCAGCACGCCTTTGAAGCCCATGGCATGAGTCAGCGTGAAGATAGGAGCGTCCAGCGACACCGGAACACGGCGTTGCTTGGAGTTGACGAAAGATTCTCCCGGAGCATAACGCAGGGTCACACTCGCTTCGGAAGTCGTGACGTCATGTACACGGGTTTGTGCGGCGTCATTCCGCAGATATTCCAGTTTTCCGGTAGGCTCGTCATTTCGATGGCGGAGCATGGCTTTCACTCCGAATCCCGTCAGCGTTTCGAGTTCGTAGTTGATGGTAGCGTCACGCATGTATGACATCTGGTCTACCGTTGTCGTCTTCATTGAAAGGAAGATGTTGTCTTTGTCCGTAAACAGGAACTTGTCCATCGGCGACATTACATCATAACTGTACGTTGCAGATATAAAATGTTTGGGAAACTCCCATACTACATAATCCCGTTTGTTGAAAGAATAAGTCAGCGTTCCGCTATATTTCCACTTTTCGTCTTTCAGACCATAAGCTCCGTATCCGCTCAGGAACCAATGCTTGTCAAAGTGAGCAGTAGTCATACCGCTCAGGCGGAAACGGGTTCCGTCGATGTAGTTGCTTGAAATCATGGTGTTGATAGGACCAATATCCACTTTGCTCTTATGCTCTTTGCTGCCTGTTTCCACAAAGTTCTCGATCAATGCTTTCGCACCGAAGATGATATATTTGAATCCCGGAATCTGTTCCAGACGGTTGACGAATACATCCATATTGCTTTCCTTTCTGGTCAACGGTACCTGGCGTACACTTGCCCAGTATTCGTCACTCTTCGAAAGCATGTCGGCCTCCTTGATCACAGGACCTTTCAAACGGAACAACCGCTGTTCTATCGGATCAAACTTATAATTGCTGTATTTAGTCGTTCGTTCCACCTGTAGCCCTCCCGAGGTTTTGTTGGAACTCCATGAAAGGTCTACCGTCATGTCGTCATCCGCCAATACCCAGTTCCCGTTGGGAAGCTGCTCGTACTGCTGCACGATGTCCATGCGGTTGACAAAGTTGACACCACTCTTTTTAGGCAGGTTCATCGTACACTTCTGAACGGCATAGGTCGAATCTTTCAGCACATAAAGATGGCCTGTAAATCCGAAATCCTGTGAGTTCTGCGGTACGAACGTCAGATGTACGCATTCGCGCTTGTTCACCATCAGCGTATCCATCAGGTAGTATTTATAGAATGAGATGGCATTGTTGCCGATAGGGCTTACGAATCGCTGTTGGAGCAGCCGGATGTCATCATCATAGATGTTGATATCGGCAAAAACATCCTTCAGAACAGTCCCCAGCATGTCTCCTGTGGAGAAAAACTCTTCGATACCGTTGGAGTTCTTTCCTTTGATAATGGTCTTTTTGCTTTCGGGGTCTTTCCGGAAAATGGTCTGTGAGGCCGTTTCCTGTACGGAGATAGGGAGAATCAGTTTGTTGGTCGTCTCCGACACTTCCACCTGATCTTTGAGGAATGAGTATTTCTTGTAGATACCCTTTTCCAGTTTCTCCGGAGTCAGGTCGTTGATAGACATTTTCATTTTCTCGTACTTGTCGTACTGGTAGTAATCGTTCACTTCGAGCACTTGTGCTTTTTTGTGTTCGATCACTTTCTTCATGAATTCGACTGCCGGATTATTCTTGCGGGAGTATTTTTCTTTCTGTGGTTTTACGACTACTTCGGTGAGCATTACATCGTCCGGAGAGAGTTTGACATTGACGGTCTGATTTCCGGAGCCTACTTTGACGGTTTTGGTGACATATCCGATAGAAGAGAAAACGAGCGTTCCTCCGTTTCTCCGTGCGTCGAGCTTATATTCTCCGTCAATATTGGTGACAGTACCCATTTCTCTCTTGTCTTGATAATAGACAGAGATATACATTA
Source organism: Bacteroides sp. RCH18 (assembly GCF_058231005.1). Lineage (NCBI taxonomy): Bacteria > Pseudomonadati > Bacteroidota > Bacteroidia > Bacteroidales > Bacteroidaceae > Bacteroides > Bacteroides sp. RCH18. The sequence continues at coordinate 181,619 of NZ_JBIPTC010000001.1, forward strand.
GTGGTTCATGAGTGACTGAATCAGTTACAACCCCCTTTATTTGCTGCGCAAAAGCATTTGAAACTGCAAATACGACTAAGAGCAGTATTATTATTTTGTTATATCGTTGTATCATAACGTTCGTAGTAGGGCTGCAAAGTTAACAAATAAGTCTGAGTAAAATAGAGTATATAACTTTTTTTACCCATCGTTTTTTGTTATTTACAAGCTTATATTATTCAACAATGGAAGGAGGCAGATTGTTTTGGTCCTTTTTGTCCTTCCCTTTTCAACGTATGTCACATCATGCGAACCGACTTGCTCCGATTGTCCTCCGTAGTTCCAAAATCAGTTTCAACCGTTGAAACCAAAAGTTTCACGCCTTGAAACAATGTGTTTCAAGCAATGAAACAAAGTGTTTCCCGGCATGAAACTAAAAGTTTCAAGCGCTTGAAACTTTTTGAAACACTTAATGAATCTGACAATGACCGGCTTCTTCTGTCTGGCTATCGAGCCGGACTCGTTGATTATCAAGCCCGGTCAACCACTCCGGTCATTTACTTGTTAAAATTTGTACGATTCGTTCGGCTGTTCGTCCGTCCCAGCGTTCGGGGAGCTCGCCTTTCTTCCATTCACCTTTCATCAGCGTATCCATAGCCTGAGCGAGTGCCGCCGGATCTTCGCCGACCAGTTCATTCGTTCCCACGCGCCACGTTTCCGGATGTTCGGCATATGTGTTGAGCGTGATACAGGGGATGCCGAGGAACGTAGCTTCTTCGGCTACATTGCCGGAGTCCGTGATGATTCCTTTGGCTTTATTGATCAGATATCCGAAGAAAAGATAATTCTGCGGGGGCATGATATGAAGATTCGGGGCTTCTATGCCGAGGTCTTTGATTGCATTGCGCACATATGTGTGCATGGGCGCTACGATAGGCATACCAGCAGCTTTTTCGATCATCGTTTGCATCAACTTCCGCAGGTTCTCTTTGTTGTTGAGCAGTACACGTCGGTTGAGGGTGAGCAGGAGATAGTTGCCCTCCTGAAGTCCCAGTACGGAGAACCATACCGGTTTGAGCAGCCGGTTCCGGTTGAAACGAACGGTATCTACCAAAATGTTGCCGACATAATATACGTTTTCGCTTTCCGTGCCTGTCTGATTCAGATTTCGGTTGGCCACCATGCCGGCGGTAAACAGATAATCGGATACTCCGTCGGTAATCATCCGGTTTACTTCCTTCGGCATCTTCATGTCGAACGAGCGTGTGCCGGCTACCAGATGGGCTACCTTGATTCCTTGTTTCTTGGCTACGATGGCGCAACTCATGGTTGCTGTCAGATCGTCCACTACCAGGACGACGTGTGCCGGATTCTCCGTCAGCTCCTGTTCGAAGGCGATCATGATTCCGGCTGCCAGACTGGTGGGGTTACTGCTTTCCACTCCAAGGTAGACATCGGGAGCTTTCATGTCGAGATCCGAAAACAGGGAAGCATCCAGACTTGTATCGTCCCGTCTGCCTGTGTACACCAAACGGTAGGAGATGCTTTTACCCAGCCCTCTTGCGGCTTCGATGGCGCGTGCGATAGGGGCTATTTTCATGAAATTGGGGCGTGCCCCGGCAACAATTGTTATTTTCATATTGTTTCTATCTAATTCGTGTAGCAAAAGTACATTTTCTTACGGAATTTATTCGTTACTTTGCATACAAAATAACAAATATATGCCGACATTCGTTCAAATTCTTGATTTTATAGGCACATTTGCCTTTGCTATTAGTGGTATCCGGCTGGCTTCGGCAAAGCGTTTCGACTGGTTCGGAGCCTATGTCGTAGGTCTTGCTACCGCTATCGGTGGCGGTACCATCCGTGATGTACTGCTGGATGTGACACCCGGATGGATGACGAACCCTATCTATTTGATCTGTACGGGACTTGCCTTGATCTGGGTGATCTGCTTCGGTCGCTGGCTGATCCGTCTGAATAATACCTTTTTTATATTCGATACCATCGGACTGGCTTTGTTTACGGTGGTCGGTGTGGGGAAAAGTATCGCTTTAGGCTATCCTTTTTGGGTAGCCATCATCATGGGTAGTATCACAGGTGCCGCAGGAGGTGTGATTCGTGATGTCTTTATCAATGAGATCCCCTTGATTTTCCGAAAAGAAATCTATGCGATGGCGTGTGTAGTAGGCGGCATCGCTTACTGGCTGTGCGATGCCGCAGGGATGGAATCTTATGTCTGTCAGCTCGTTGGCGGATCGGCGGTATTTGTTACACGCATCCTTGCCGTGAAATATCACATTTGCCTTCCTATATTAAAAGGTAGTGAAGAGACTGACGGTGATTCTTGAAGATTTTATTTCTTGTCCAGATCCACTTCTCCCCGGTAGCTGATTGCCTGACGGTTCTGCATCGTGACATCGATGCTGGTGGTGCCGTCGGGGAACACTTTCGCCCTGAACTCAAAGAAGTCTTCCGGACTTCGTGCGGAGAATTTGATAACGGCGTTTCCCTTCTTATCCATATCCATTGTGTATTCTTTGAGGGGAGCGTTGAATATCAGCCCGCTTCCTCCGCCATAAGGAACGCTGTAAGCACGTCCGTAATAGGGGAGATAAGAGAATACCGAATCATTTCTGATTTGCAGTGAGTATTGTGAAGTCAGAGGTATAGAACGTCCGCGCATGGGCATAGCAGTGTTGACGTCTATCTTGTAGTCTTCTGATACGATCAGCTGTTTGACAGCTTCTTTCTTCTGTTCCTTCTTCTCCTTCTTGGTCTGTGCCGAAAGAGTCGGGATTCCTACTAGCATAGCCAGCAGTAGCATAAGGATTTGTTTTCTTGTTTTCATATCAGTTACAGTTTAGTGTATATATGTATAACACTCAAATATACTAAAAATAAGGAGTCCTCCTGCTTTCTTTAATGAAAATTAAACAGAAATCCCTAGAACTGTTCCAGAATGGAGATTCGTTTCTCGATAGGGGGATGCGTGGCAAAGAGTCCGCTAAGTCCGCTGAGGGCACTTTTCGACTGGTCGCCCGGATTCTGAATGAATAATTGCGCTACATCGCCACGTTTTACTGCTTCTATATCCGGATCATCGGAAATTTTGCGCAGGGCACTTGCCAATGCCAACGGATTCTTTGTCATCTCCGCCGAACCGGCATCCGCCATATATTCACGCTTCCGTGAAATGGCGAAGCGCATCAGACTGGCAAAGAAGTAACCGACAGCCGCTATTACTAAGGCAATCAGTATGATGAGGATAGCTCCTCCACCGTTTTTTCCGTTGCTACGTATGCGCGTGTGCGTAATAGTATAGAAAGTGATTTGCGTCAGCATCGAGAAGATTCCGACAAATACAATCGAGACGATCAGGAGGCGCACATCCCTGTTGCGGATGTGAGTCAGTTCGTGGGCGATGACTGCTTCCAGTTCTTCGTCGTTCAACTTCTGAATAATCCCTTTCGAGAGAGTGACCGTATAAGTGCGGTCGTTGATACCGCTGGCAAAAGCGTTCAATGAATCGTCGTCGATGATATTGATTTTCGGAGCCTTCATTCCGTTTGCCATGCAGAGGTTCTCGACCAGATTGTAGACACGTTTGTTTTCTCTGCGATCGAGAGGTTTGGCACCTGTGGCGGCTTTGATGATACTCGTATTCGCCCAGAAAGCAATCAGGAACCAAATCAATACGATCCCCATCGTATAGGGGAGGGCATTGATGAAAAGAGGATTAGCCAATTCCAGGATACTTACTTCCATGCTTTCACCGTGCCCAAAGGCGACCAACAGATAACAGGCCAGATAAAGCAATGCTGCTACCAGGCAGGGAAATAGAAATAACAGAAGAACAGAGCGCCGGTTGTTCCGGCTCTGCTGTGTTTGGATTCCGACGTACTGCATACGTGCTCGTTTTTAGAAACTGATCTTCGGTGCCTGTTCCAGATTCGCACGTTCGTTGGTACCCAGGTCGAACATGATTTCTCTGCGGAAACCTGCCATGCCTGCTATGATATTGGACGGGAATGTCTGAACCGCATTATTATATTCCTTCGTGGCCGAGTTAAAGTAACGGCGTACAGCAGCCAATTTATTCTCTACATCGGATACTTCTTCTTGCAGTTGCAGGAAATTCTGGTTTGCTTTCAGGTCCGGATAAGCCTCCAACGTGATTTTCAATCCCGATAAAGCGGAAGATAATTGATTCTCTGCTGCTATCTTTTCGTCGATTGTCTTGGCGCTGACTGCACCGTTACGTGCCTGAATCACCCGTTCGAGGGTATCTTTTTCGTGTGCGGCATATCCTTTCACGGTATCCACCAGTTGCGGGATAAGGTCGTGGCGCTGTTTCAGCTGCACGTCGATGTCTGCAAAAGCATTTTCACGGTTATTTCTCAGTCTCACCAATGAGTTGTACATAGAAGCAAAAATGATTCCCAACAGTACGATTATTCCTACGATAATAAGTATAGTCATGTCTTTTACTTTAAGTTAATAATACTACCCAAAAGTAAGTTATTTTGTATTGCCAAGCAAGAAGAAGAGAATAAAAAACGTCCTAAACCACCTAAAAACTATCAAAAAGCACCTAAAATCTATCATTTGACAGTTTCACCCCCTAAGAAATGACGAATTTCCCCCTGTTCGACTCATAAAATACCTTTAAACTTGCAAACGTCAAGAAAGAAACGAAATATTAACCGTAAAACCCTTAAAGTATGAAAAGTTTAAGTTTCAGAAAAGATTTAATTGGAGTTCAGGAAGAGTTGCTTCGTTTTGCTTATAAATTAACTGCCAATCGTGAAGAAGCAAATGATTTATTGCAAGAAACATCATTAAAGGCCTTGGATAACGAGGAAAAATATGTTCCCGATACAAATTTTAAAGGATGGATGTACACGATTATGCGTAACATCTTTATTAATAACTACCGTAAAATAGTACGTGACCAGACATTCGTAGATCAGACTGACAATCTGTATCATTTGAATCTCCCCCAAGATTCAGGATTTGAAAGTACGGAAGGCGCTTATGACTTGAAAGAGATGCACCGCATCGTCAACGCGCTGCCGAAGGAATATAAAGTACCATTTTCAATGCACGTATCCGGTTTTAAATACCGTGAGATCGCTGAGAAGCTGGACCTGCCCCTCGGAACGGTGAAGAGCCGCATATTCTTCACACGCCAACGTTTGCAACAAGAGTTGAAAGATTTTGTATAAATAGGGATAACACATTAGTCAAACAATTAATTCAGGTAAGGAGCAACGAGTAAAAACTCGCTTGCTCCTTTGATTTTGTGACAATATGATATTAAACATATCTTTATACCCCAACTTATTCTCTCTATATTTGTTATTATGTCAGGAAACTCAATATATTTGTATCAACTAGTTAACCTAAGTAATATAAATCTCATCTATTTACGGCAATGAAAAAGGAAATCAAATTCAGTCTCGTTTATCGGGATATGTGGCAGTCGTCCGGCAAGTATCAACCGCGTGCCGATCAGTTAGTAAGAATTGCTCCGTTAATTATCGAAATGGGTTGTTTCTCCCGTGTAGAAACCAACGGAGGCGCGTTCGAACAAGTCAACCTACTGTATGGCGAGAACCCGAACAAAGCCGTCCGGGCTTTCACGAAACCTTTCCACGAAGCCGGCATACAAACTCATATGCTCGACCGTGGTCTGAATGGTCTTCGAATGTATCCCGTTCCGGCAGATGTGCGCCGGTTAATGTATAAAGTGAAACATGCGCAGGGAGTGGACATTACCCGTATCTTTTGCGGCTTGAATGAAGTCAGAAATATTATTCCTTCCATTCATTATGCCCTTGAAGCGGGGATGATTCCGCAGGCAACGTTATGCATTACGTTCTCGCCCGTGCATACCGTAGAATATTATACTGCCATCGCCGAGCGTCTGATAGAGGCCGGTGCACCGGAAATCTGTCTGAAAGATATGGCAGGTGTCGGTCGCCCCGAAATGCTGGGACGTCTGACGAAAGCAATCAAGGAACGGCATCCCGAAATCATCATCCAGTATCACGGACATAGCGGACCGGGGCTTTCGATGGCTTCTATCCTCGAAGTTTGTGAGAATGGCGCGGATATTATTGATGTCGCAATGGAACCGATTTCGTGGGGGAAAGTTCATCCGGACGTTATCTCCGTGCAGGCTATGCTGAAAGACGCGGGATTTCAGGTGCCGGAGATTAATATGAAAGCCTACATGAAAGCCCGTGCCATGACACAGGAGTTCATTGATGATTTTCTGGGTTATTTTATGGACCCTACCAACAAGCATATGTCTTCTTTGCTCTTGAAATGCGGACTTCCCGGAGGCATGATGGGGTCTATGATGGCCGATCTGAAAGGAGTACATTCCGGCATCAATCTGATATTGAGAGGTAAGAACGAACCGGAACTGAGTATCGACGATTTGCTCGTGATGCTGTTTGACGAAGTGGAATATGTGTGGCCGAAACTCGGCTATCCTCCATTGGTGACTCCGTTCAGCCAATATGTGAAGAATGTGGCATTGATGAATGTGATGTCTCTGATCAAGGGAGAGGAGCGTTGGACGATGATCGACAACCATACCTGGGATATGATTCTGGGTAAGAGTGGTCGTTTGCCCGGTGCACTTGCTCCGGAGATTATCGCATTGGCAAAAGAAAAAGGATACGAATTTACGGACGAAGACCCGCAGAAGAACTATCCGGATCAACTGGACGAGTATCGTAAGGAAATGACAGAAAACAGCTGGGATTTCGGACAGGATGATGAAGAACTTTTCGAACTGGCAATGCACGACCGCCAATATCGGGATTATAAATCGGGTATTGCCAAGAAACGTTTCGAAGATGATTTGCAGCGTGCCAAAGATGCCGCATTGGCAAAACAGGGATTCTCCGAAGAAGAAGTGAAACGGATGAAACGTGCCAAAGCCGAACCGGTGACGGCAATGGAGAAAGGGCAGATCATTTGGGAGATCGATGTGGAATCGCCTTCTATGCCGCCCGAAGTGGGACATAAATATGATCCGGACGATGTGTTTTGCTATATTGCTACTCCTTGGCATACATATGATAAGGTGTTGGCGAATTTTAGCGGTCGTGTGATCGAGGTATGTGCCAAGCAGGGAGCATTGGTAGATAAAGGCGAACCATTGGCGTATATCGAGAGGTGTGAGGAACCGGCATAGTCTGTATCTCAAATAATAACAGAAAAAAGTAATCCCTTTATCCTTGTCTTGTTTCTTGATGAAATAGACTGTGATAAAGGGATTGCTTTATTTCTTTTTCTTCTTCCTGGTGTCTTTCTTATCGACCGCCTTTTTCTCTACAGGCGGAAACTTAGGAACCAGATTCATTAATCGCAATATCTGTTTTTGTCGTTTCAATAGGTAAGCCGAAGGCTTCGCTGAGTTAAACCGTATTGGGTTAGGGAGCGTAGCGGCAATCAGTGCGCACTGTCCTGAGTTCAACTTGGCAGCTGTTGTGTTGAATTTATACTTTGCGGCAGCCTGTGCGCCATAAATCCCTTTTCCCATTTCGATGGAGTTAAGATATACCTCCATAATCCGTTCTTTCGACCAGAACAACTCTATCAGAAAGGTGAAATAAACTTCGAAACCTTTGCGTACCCAAGACGATTGCGGCCATAGGAACACATTCTTGGCTGTCTGCTGACTGATGGTACTTGCTCCGCGCTTCCGTTTCCGTTTCTCGTTTTCCTTCATCGCTTTCTCTATCTCGATGAAGTCAAATCCATTGTGTTCGGCAAAGCGGTTGTCTTCGGAGGCGATGACCGCCATCGGCAGGTGAGGAGATATCTTATCAAAAGAAACCCACGTGTGTTTCCACGTGGGTTTATCTCCTGACGCAAGCTGCTGTACACTTCGGATGACCATCAGCGGAGTGACATACACCGGCATAAAGCGGTAGACGATCACAGCCAGAATGGTAGATGCAAAGAAGAAAATCAGCAGGTTGCGCGCATAACGCAATATTTTTTTAATTGGAAGCGGCCTGTGCATCTTTAATCATCTGCTCACTTGCGTACATGTAAACTTCTACACGACGATTCTGTTCTCTTCCGGCAGCTGTGTCGTTGCTGGCGATAGGATCGCTTTCGCCCATTCCCTGCACACCTTTAATCTGGTTGGAAGAAACGCCGCAGTTTAACAGGTAGCTGGCTACACTCTGTGCGCGTTCCTGTGACAAGTTCAGATTCTTCTGACGGCTTTGTTCGGCAGTACTGTTTCTCCAGCCCTGATTGTCGGTATATCCGTAGATGGATACGTCCATGTCTCTGTTCTGGTTGAGTACGTTGTTGGCGAACTTGCTCAATGCAGACTTGGCAGCAGCACTCAGAGTTGCATTACCGGTAGTGAAAAGAATACCTGAATCGAATGTAACTTTTACTGCCTGCAATCCGTTGTTGTCAGTTATCTGCTCTACTTGTGCGCCTTCAATTTGTTTTGCTTCTGCTGCCGCTTTATCCATCTTCTTTCCGATAAGGGCACCTGTTCCTGCACCTACTGCAGTACCGATAGCCGCACCGATGGCAGCACCCTTGCCTTTACCGATAACACCGCCGAGGATAGCACCCAATGCAGCACCCGAACCACCGCCGATTGCGGCACCTTTGCCCGTATTGTTCATGCTTGCGCAGCCACTGAATATCATGGTTATACTCATGAAGAGAACCATCCATTTCATTTTGTTCATAATGCAATGTTTTTTAAATAGGTTTATAAAATAATACTTTAATAAATTAACAACGCAAAGATACATATTATTTGCCAAGGTCATACTTTTTAAGTTAAAATAACTCCGGATGATCTTTGTATATGTAAAATAACAAACGACACGACTACCTTGTTGACACGGAAGGCAGATTTAAGCATTTTTTCTTGATCATGGTGAACCATCCCAGGAGAATCAGCCCTTTGGCAATCGTTGTGACGCATACTGCCCACCAGATACCTTCTACTCCCATGCCCATCCGTACAAACAGGATGGCAAGCGGAATACGCATATAGTTGCATACGATGCTGACAATGGCGGGAGGCACGGTACGCCCGATGCCGTAGAACACTCCCTGCATCGTGATTTCGAGCATCATAAACAGCTGAGAATATCCGTCGATACGCAGAAATACACCTCCGGCTTCGTAAGCCGCCTGTTCGGGGACAAAGATCGAAAAGACCTCATTGCCGTAAAAGACAAACAGCAGCGTGCAGAAAGTTCCGAAGATTCCTGTCATCCATAGGGTGGTGTGCCAGGCTTTCAGTACCCGTTCTATTCGTCCGGCAGCGAAGTTTTGGGCAATAAAGGCGCTGAGTGCGGTGGAGAAACCTTGGGAGGTATTCCAGGTGATGGCTTCTATCTGTCCGCCGGTGGTGAAAGTCATCAGTCCGATGTGTCCGCCCTGTTCGGATGCGGTACGGCAGAGGAACATATTGACGAAGGCGAACAGTGTGTTTAGGGTAGCTACGGGCAGGCCTAGTTTCAGAATACGCCGCGTGTACTTTTTCTTCAGTCGGGAGAAGAAGGGGAAACCGCCGAGCAGGGCGTCTTTGCGGAAACGCAGCTGATAGATGAAGATGGCGAAAACCGTTGCCTGCGAGAGCCATGTAGCGTAGGCGGCACCGTTTGTTCCCAGTCCGAAGCCGAAGATAAACAGAGGGTCGAGAATGATATTCATAATCAGTCCCGTCCCACTGATATAGAATGGAATTTTGCTTCGTCCCGCTGCATTATAGATACCTGTGAAGGCAGCGGACAGGAATATGAACGGCAATGCGGTGGAAATAATCCGCAGGTATTCGATGGCATTGGCTGTGATGTGTTCTTCTAGTTCATAGATGCGGATAATGGGGCTTGCGAACATGAACAGCAGTCCGCCCCAGCAGATCGAAATGATCAGAGCAATCGTGATATTGTGTGAAGCGAACTGGCGTGCATCTTCCTGATTCTGCGCGCCGATGGATTGGCCTACGCTGACTTCGGACCCTACCTTATTTAATAAGGAGATAGAACCGGACATCCACGTCAGGATTCCTACCGAACCGATGGCGGCGACTGCCTCACTGCCCAGTCGTCCTACCCATGCCATGTCTGTAAGGCTGTATGCCATCTGTATAAACGACGTTGCCATGATAGGCATCGCCAGATTGAAAAGTTGGCGGTTGATAGGGCCGTGTGTCAGATTCTTAATTCCTTGCATATCACTTTTTCTATTTAAAAGGAGGCGCAAAGATACATAAAATTACTATCTTCGCACATCAAATATTCATTAATCAAAGTATACAGATACTATGAAACAGAAATTCTCTTCTCTTTTTGTATTGCTGGTCCTGCTATTGACAGGACTGCAAGTCTCGGCACAAAGTACGCCAAAACCATTTGATATTGAACAGCCTTCTCTTCGTGTTTTCCTGCCGGCACCGGAACTGGCGACAGGTCGTGCTGTGGTAGCCTGTCCGGGTGGGGGATACTCCGGTTTGGCGGTCAATCACGAAGGGTATGACTGGGCGCCGTATTTCAACAAACAAGGAATTGCATTGATTGTTCTCAAATACCGGATGCCGAAAGGCGACCGCACCCTCCCGATCTCCGACGCCGAAGCAGCCATGAAAATGGTACGTGACAGTGCTGACGTATGGAATCTGAATCCGAATGATATTGGTATCATGGGGTCTTCTGCCGGAGGCCATCTGGCTTCGACCATCGCTACACATGCGCCTGAAGCACTTCGTCCCAACTTCCAGATTCTCTTCTATCCGGTGATCACGATGGACAAATCTTTCACTCACATGGGGTCTCATGACAATCTGTTGGGTAAGGATGCTTCTGCCGAACTGGAAAAAGAATTTTCTAACGAGAAGCAGGTGACCAAAGAGACTCCCCGTGCTTTCATTGTTTATAGCGATGATGACAAGGTAGTTCCTCCTGCCAACGGAGTCAACTATTATCTGGCTTTAAATAAGAAAGGTGTTCCTTCCGTTCTCCATATTTATCCTACAGGCGGACACGGTTGGGGAATCCGTGAAGATTTCCTCTACAAGAGTGAAATGCAGAACGAACTGACTTCTTGGTTGCGTAGTTTCAAGGCTCCTCGCAAAGATGCCGTCCGTGTGGCTTGCATCGGCAACAGTATTACGTTCGGAGCAGGAATAAGAAATCGCAGCCGCGACAGCTATCCTTCCGTACTGGCCCGTATGCTGGGCGACAGCTACTGGGTGAAAAACTTCGGAGTGAGCGCCCGTACCATGCTGAACAAAGGAGATCATCCTTATATGAACGAACCTGCTTATAAGAATGCGTTAGCTTTTAATCCTAACATCGTCGTTATCAAACTTGGTACAAACGACAGCAAATCATTCAACTGGAAATACAAAGCAGACTTCATGAAAGATGCGCAGACCATGATCGACGCTTTCAAAGATCTTCCTTCACAGCCGAAGATTTATCTCTGCTATCCTTCCAAAGCTTATCTGACAGGTGACGGCATCAACGATGATATTATCTCTAAAGAAATCATTCCGATGATCAAGAAGCTCGCCAAGAAAAACGACCTGTCTGTTATAGACCTCCATACTGCTATGGACGGAATGCCCGAACTCTTTCCGGACCGTATTCATCCGAACGAAAAGGGAGCGCAGGTAATGGCAAAAGCTGTCTATCAATCTATCTCTGCTTTAAAATAAAAAAGATGTTACCGATCATTGAGCTTTTAACCGGATAATTGTATTAATAATATAGCCCCTGATAAAAGAAAGGAGAATATTATGATTAGAACAGTTACTGTCTTTGTTTTTGTGTCTTTTGCTTGTGTTGCTACTGCCTTTTCTCAAACTATAGAAAAGGAGAATAAAATAGATGTGCAAAAGAAAAATAGCTCCGCGGAAGTGAGCGGACGGCAGTTGCCCGAAGCAAAAAACATAGAACCGAAGTTACCGGATATAGAGGCTAAAAAGCTCGCAACAGATGATAAGTCCATGCAGACATACGGTCTGACACCTTCAAGTCCTGCATCGGGCTTATCTCCCTATTCTTACGATTTTCCGGCATTGCTGGAAAGTAATCCGACATTGACGGATTTTTATAATTTTCGTCAGCATTCTATGAATGGACAACTTTCCTTTATTGGGAGTGCAGAACAAAAGACTTATCTGGGATTGGGGCAATATGTAGCGGTAAATGCCGGAATACGCTGGATTCCTTCTCAAAGATTTTTCGTTGAAGCGGGAGGAACCTTAAGCCGGCAATTCTATTTGGCTTTGCCTATAGCGAGGCAAGATATAGCGGGAATATATACGAGAATGCATTATTCTTTAGCCAGAAATGTCCGGTTAAATGTCTGGGGACAATATTTTATGGGGGGAAATACACCTCCTCCGGCTTATAATCCGTTATTTCCACATACAGGGGTAGGAGCCTCTATCTCGGTCGATGTGAAAAAGAATACGGAAGTAAGTGTCGGTGCGGAATACCAGTACGACAAAAAATCAAGAGAATGGAAAATGGAAACGTCAGGCCGCGTATCCATTGGCTTTTGACACATATTTCATCATTCATTTGGCTCTGTTATTTATTTCTCATATCTTTGACGCATTAAAATTATAATGTTTCATTAAAACTAGTGGATGTTTAACTCATCATTTATTACATCGGATTTGGTCTGATAAGAATCTGTTCACTTTAACAGATTCGAACTTCCATACTTTCGGATAATCTTTCCGGAAGTGATTCTCCTATATTATATAACTTTAGTTTTTATACCCGCATACAATAGCGAAAGCATTGTTGTGCTTTCACGTGTATGCTATATATATTAAGATAATGAGTAACGAAAATAATAATCTGTCATTATATGGTTGGAGTGATAATCTATTCCGGCAAAAACAAATCTCACAATATAAAGATATGTCTCATGGACGAATCATCGTGACACATAAAACCTGTTATGAAGTAGTTGCAGAGGATGGTGTATATTTGTGCGAGTTAACAGGAAATATGATTTATGGCAGAATGCCTGATGAATATCCTTGTACGGGCGATTGGGTGATTTTTCAGCCATTCGATGCAAACAAAGGGATTATAGTTGATATATTGCCCCGTGAACGGGCGTTGTATCGAAAGAAGAACGGAAGGGTAGCCGACCGGCAGGCCATTGCTTCTTACGTCGATAAGGCATTTATTGTGCAAAGCCTTGATGATAATTTCAATGTTCGCAGGGCGGAACGTTTCATAGCCCAGGTAATGGAAGAAAATATCAAACCGGTATTAGTGCTCAATAAAGCCGATTTAGGTTGTGACAGACAGAAAATAGATGAAGCGATCAAACACATTGCCCGTCAGTTTCCTGTATTTATCACAAGTATTCGTCAACCTCAAACGATTCTTCGGTTGCGGGAATCCATAACAAAAGGCGAAACAGTTGTGTTTGTCGGCTCTTCGGGTGTCGGCAAGAGTTCTTTGGTGAATGCCCTTTGCGGGAAATCGGTATTGAATACTTCTGATATAAGCCTGTCTACAGGGAAGGGGCGGCATACTTCGACTCGTCGGGAAATGGTATTGATGGATGGCTCAGGTGTTTTAATCGACACTCCGGGTGTTCGGGAATTTGGTTTGGCGATTGACAATCCCGATTCGCTCACCGAAATGTTTGAAATATCCGACTATGCGGAATCATGCCGTTTCAGCGATTGTAAACATATCGACGAGCCGGGTTGTGCTGTTTTAGAGGCGGTACATAATGGTACGTTAGATTATAAGGTATATGAGAGTTATCTGAAACTCAGACGAGAAGCATGGCATTTCTCCGCTTCCGAACATGAAAAACGTAAAAAGGAGAAATCCTTTACGAAACTCGTAGAAGAAGTGAAGAAACGCAAGGCTAATTTCTAAAGAACTATTGAAGCAGGGGATGCCGGTACTTTATCAGACAAGGTGATACTGTATGACGGCTTCTCTGCTTCTTATTGTTTGGTAAGAGTTTACGGCAACTATTCTCTTGCTTTTAGAGTAAAGGCATTTCAACTCTTGTGACATGTTCCTCTTCGGGTACATCCGGATTGCTGTAATAATACTCTATTGATGTTCCCGAAGCCTTATATCCATTTGTTTTTATCCATTCGGTCATCTCATTGTACAACTGTGCCAGTTCATTGTAATTTCCTCTGTGCAGACATACGACTATTCTTCTGGCGGGGAGGATGACAGATTGTATTTTTTCGTCACCTTGTAAAGGTTTCGAAGATTTCAGTCCGATAATCATTTTTATACGATCTTCGGTCAGACTTTCGAAGTCGGGGTACTCTACGAAGGGGATATCCGTGGTTACTTCTCCCTGTTGCTTGAATAAAGAGTCTATTCTTACAAAATTCTCTCCGATAGCCTGTGACATACCTTTCATGTCGGTTTGTACTTCAATAGCCAAAGCGGACTGTTCCGGCTGCTGTAAAAGCATGATTTCTGATATTTTTGCCATAGATTCTGTTTTAATGGTGATTATTTCCGTATGACCGGTATATATATTTCTGTTAGTAATTCTGACGTTTCCGTGGTAGACGGATGATTCATATACATCTCAAAGCTGAATGTGCTTTGGGGATGGTATTTACTTTTCGGAAACCATTCCTCATAAATGCTCCTGTACACCTTGTGTAAGGAAGAATAGCTCCCCGTATGCCTGAACACGGCATATCGCCCTCCGGGAATCTGCATGATTCCTGGTGCCGGTCTCGCTTTAGTATTATCGTGAAGGGTGATGCCCAGATAGAACCGGCACTTCTCCGTAGGCGTAATTGACGGATCGTCCATACTAAGGCTGATAAACTTGTCATATCGTGGGTCTGCTTCATACTGTTCGGCATGATGCAGTAGTTTATTCCAAAGTAATCTGTATTTTAGTTTGTTTTTATACGCTTCACCCACTTCGATGCAGAATATCTTTATCGGGCTGATCACTTTTATCTCCGGTTTTATGTCTGTTGCCGGATTTTCACCGTTCGGTCTGTGCTTCTCTCTGTATTGAGAAGTTGATATACCAAAATGTTTCTTAAAAGCTTTGGCGATACTGTATTTAGTCTGATAACTCGTTTGTTCTATGATTTGCTTTAGCGTATAGTCCGTAGAGATCAGCAGATGTGCAACGTGTTCTATGCGTAAACGCTGTATGTAACTGCCGATATTCTCTCCGGTAGCGGTGCGGAACACTCTTCTGAAATGAAATTTGGACAGTCCGCTCATCGAGCTCAGCGTGTCGGTATCCAGTGCTTCCATCAGATGGCCGTTGATGTACACTATTATGTTCTGAATCATCTTATGATGAAGGCTGCTTGTCTCTTGCTTTTGCCGCCACCTGTTCAGCGTGGGAAGACGTTTGTCCAGTATCTCCCTCAGCTCTTTCGGAGAATAGTCTGTGTCTGCGTATTCATTATATTTATCTGTATATTTTATCCAGATGTCGATCATTTCCCACATGGATATATCGACAATGTATTTCCCATCCTTCAGGCAGTAATAACAAAACTCATCACTCCTCGAACCGTCGGAGTTGGTGCCTAAATATTCCTCCACGTCGAAGCGGAGCGGCATTCCGCAGCTTTGGCAATATCTTTTATTTATTTCTGATTCAACCATTTGACTAATCTTGCATTCTTTGCAAAAATAAGCTATTTTTTCAGTAAACAGTTGTCCGGAATAGCCATCTTTTTATTAACAAATGTTCATTTTCGCTATTTCTTAAAGTTGTATCTTTGCCGCGTTTTTATAATATATAAGGTAAAGATGGAAACAATAACTGGAAAAAGAAGTTTATCATTATATGAGCTGATTGTTTGGTGTAGGTCTGTTTGTCATCGATTCGATATCGGATCTGTTTTTGGCTTTATGTAGAGGCTTATATCTATGTTCTGTGTATATTAGTAAAAAAAATCTCTGATAATCATTGATTATCAGAGATTTTTTACTCCGTGATCCAGCTGGGGCTCGAACCCAGGACCCCAACATTAAAAGTGTTGTGCTCTACCTGCTGAGCTACTGAATCAATCCATCTTGCTTTCTTTCGAATTGCGGGTGCAAAGGTAGAACATTTTTTTAGAACTCCAAAGCATTTCAAACATTTTTCTTATCTTTGTGCCATTATCAACAATATACAATCATTAATATATGGCTGACGATAAAAAAATCATCTTCTCAATGGTGGGAGTGAGCAAAGCTTTCCAACCAAATAAAAATGTACTGAAAGACATTTACCTGTCGTTCTTCTATGGAGCGAAGATTGGTATTATCGGTCTGAACGGTTCCGGTAAATCTACCTTATTGAAGATTATCGCGGGTCTGGAGAAATCCTATCAGGGAGAAGTGGTCTTCTCTCCGGGATATTCTGTAGGCTATCTGGCACAGGAACCTTATCTGGACGACACAAAGACAGTAAAAGAAGTAGTAATGGAAGGTGTGCAACCGATCGTTGACGCACTGGCAGAATACGAAGAAATCAATCAGAAATTCGGTTTGCCCGAGTATTATGAAGATCAGGACAAGATGGATATACTTTTCGCCCGTCAGGGAGAATTGCAGGATATCATCGACGCAACCGATGCATGGAATCTGGACAGCAAACTGGAACGTGCGATGGACGCACTCCGTTGTCCGCCCGAAGATCAGCCGGTGGTGAATCTCTCCGGAGGTGAACGCCGTCGTGTCGCTCTTTGCCGTTTGTTGTTGCAGAAACCGGACATCCTGTTGCTCGATGAGCCTACCAACCACTTGGATGCTGAATCTATCGACTGGCTGGAACAACATTTGCAACAGTACGAAGGTACGGTTATCGCCGTAACTCACGACCGTTACTTCCTCGACCACGTTGCCGGATGGATTCTCGAACTCGACCGTGGCGAAGGTATCCCTTGGAAGGGAAACTACTCATCCTGGCTGGAACAGAAGACCAAACGGATGGAAATGGAAGAAAAGACCGCCAGCAAGCGTCGTAAAACACTGGAGCGTGAGTTGGAATGGGTACGCATGGCTCCGAAAGCTCGTCAGGCGAAAGGAAAGGCCCGTCTTAATTCATACGACAAGTTGCTGAATGAAGACTTGAAGGAGAAAGAAGAGAAGCTGGAAATCTTTATCCCGAACGGTCCCCGTCTGGGTAATAAGGTAATCGAGGCAAAACACGTAGCGAAGGCATACGGCGACAAACTGCTGTTCGATGATCTGAACTTTATGCTTCCTCCTAACGGCATTGTCGGTGTCATCGGTCCTAACGGTGCAGGAAAAACGACTCTTTTCCGTCTGATTATGGGGTTGGAAACGGTGGATAAAGGTGAGTTTGAAGTAGGAGAGACCGTAAAGGTATCCTATGTAGATCAGCAGCATAAAGACATTGACCCGAACAAGAGCGTCTATCAGGTAATCTCCGGTGGTAATGATCTGATCCGTATGGGCGGACGTGATATCAATGCACGTGCGTACCTGTCCCGTTTCAACTTTGCCGGTGCCGATCAGGAAAAACTTTGCGGTGTTCTTTCCGGTGGTGAAAGAAACCGTCTGCATCTGGCGATCGCTTTGAAAGAAGAAGGTAACGTTCTGCTGCTCGATGAGCCGACCAATGACATTGACGTGAACACCCTTCGTGCTTTGGAGGAAGGTTTGGAAGACTTTGCAGGGTGTGCGGTAGTCATCTCTCACGACCGTTGGTTCCTCGACCGTATCTGTACGCATATCCTTGCTTTTGAAGGAGACTCTAATGTATTCTACTTTGAAGGTTCCTATTCAGAATATGAGGAAAATAAATTGAAGCGTCTGGGCAATGAAGAGCCGAAGCGTGTTCGTTATAGAAACCTAATGACTGACTAGTATTTACTGACAGATTACAAGTTAAATCTCGCTTAATATACGAAAGTGAAAGGCTCTGCAAACATTGCAGGGCCTTTATTGTTTTCGAAAGCAATAAAATGTTTATCTCTCTTAAAAGAATGTAGCATAATTGTCATCTAAGTCTAAATAATATTAATTATCTTTGTGCACAGTTTCAATGAAACAAACAATTAGTATTAACTAATAAATTACATTATGTTGAAGAGAATGCGGTCTTTTTTAGTGGTCGTAATGTTACTGATTACTGCTACGATGAGTGCGCAGGTTACCACAGCAAGTATGAGTGGTAAAGTAACAGCACAAGATGAACCTATTATTGGAGCAACAATCGTTGCTATTCACGAGCCCTCCGGTACCCGTTATGGTACAGTGACCAATGTCAGTGGGCAATTCAATCTGCAAGGTATGCGTACGGGCGGCCCTTACAAAGTCGAAATCACCTATGTTGGCTATCAGTCAGCCATTTACAAGGGTATCCAATTGTCATTAGGAGAAAACTACGTATTGAATGTTTCTTTGAAAGAAAGTTCAGAGTTGTTGGATGAAGTAGTAGTAACAGCACCAAAAACTATCGAAAAAATAGGTACTGTTACTAATGTAAGTGAACGTCAGATGAACACTTTACCTACTATTAACAGAAGTATAACAGATTTCACAAAGCTCTCTCCTTATGCAGGTGGAAGCAGTTCTTTTGCGGGACGTGATGGACGTTATAACAATATAACGATTGATGGTGCTTCGTTTAATAATAGTTTTGGACTAAGTTCTAATAATTTACCTGGAGGAGATTCTCAACCCATATCTTTAGATGCAATCGATGAGATTACTGTAAATGTCTCTCCTTACGATGTTAAATATTCCAACTTCACAGGTGCTTCTATTAATGCTGTAACAAAAAGTGGAACAAACTCATTTTCGGGTACTGCATATACTTATCATAAACCAAGAGGATTTGCAGGGAGTTCTATTGACGGTGAGGATATTCTTAAAGCAAAAGAATACAACTCTCATTCATATGGTGTAACTTTTGGAGGTCCAATCATTAAGAACAAGCTTTTCTTCTTCTTGAATGCTGAAATTGAAAATAAGGAAACTCCGGGGGTAACTTGGCTTCCTAATCAAGATCAAAATGGAACAGGGGATAGTGGAAAACGTATCTCACGTACTTGGGTGGGTGATATGCGTACTATCAGTGACTTTGTTAAAACTAAATATGATTATGACCCTGGACAGTATGAGAACTTCAATAATTTCCAAAGTGATAATTGGAAGTTAATGGCTCGTATTGATTGGAATATACATCAGAATCATAAATTGACAGTACGTTTTAATTCTGTTTCCTCAGAAGATGACAGAGAAGTAAGCGCTAAGTCCACTATTATAACTAGTACTAATTCTAATCGTTATGGTTTGGATGCCTTTTCTTTTGGTAATTCAAACTATAAGATGAAAAACGTAGTAACATCGATAACAGGTGAGTTAAATAGTCGTTTCTCGAATAATGTTCAGAATAAACTGTTAGCCACATATACTCATATTAGTGATACACGTGAGCAGAAAGGCTCTGATTTTCCTTTTGTCGATATCTATAAGGATGGAAAGCAATATATAACTTTAGGTACAGAAGTGTTTACTCCTAATAATCAGGTTATCAATAATGTATTTAGTCTTGTTGATAATGTGAGTATATCATTAGGAAAACATGAATTGCTTGCTGGTGTTTCTTTTGAACGCCAATATTTTAAAAATTCTTATTTGAGAGGCCCTTACGGATATTATCGTTATGATTCAATGGATGATTTTATGCAGGGAAAAGTACCTACCATTTATGGTATCACATATGGTTATAATGGTAATGATGCTCCAGGTTCTGAGTTGACATTCGGAATGGCTGGTGTGTATGTCCAAGACGTATGGTCTCTTACTCCTAATTTTCGTTTGACTTATGGCTTACGTCTGGATATGCCAATATATATGAATTCATTGGATTCTAACAAGTCAATAGAGGAATTAGCTTTTGTAAATAATACTCATGTCGATATTTCTAAGTGGCCGAAGACGCAAGTCTTGTTTTCGCCAAGAGTCGGTTTTAATTGGGATGTAAAAGGTGATCGCTCCGTAATTGTATCAGGAGGCACAGGAATCTTTACTGGATTGTTACCTTTTGTATGGTTTACTAATCAACCAAGTAATTCAGGTTTATACCAAAATATGGTAGAGTATAATACACAAAAAAATCCGGGCTCTTTACCTGCTGACTTTGGTTTTAATCCTAATTATAGAGAAACTCTGCAGAAATATCCCAGTTTATTTCCTTCTACACCTTCAGAACAAGCACCTGATGTTATAGCGTATGTAGATCCTAAGTTTAAGATGCCGCAAGTTTGGCGTAGTAATTTGAATGTGGATATTCAACTGCCGTATGATTTTATGTTATCTGTTGGAGCAATGTATACAAGAGATATTTATAATGTTGCGCAGATCAATATGAATGAGGCTGAGCCTACGGGTGTGTATAATGAACAACCGGATCGTATTTATTGGGCTTCAAAAAAATACGAGTATAATGATTATACTAATGGTAAGAATGTAGTAGTAAAACTTTCTAATGGAGAAGATAAAGGATATCAATATTCTTTTAATGCTATTTTGACAAAGAAATACGATTTTGGTTTTACAGGGTCTATCGGCTATACTTATACAATGGCTAAAGATCTGACTGCAAATCCTGGGTCAGCACCTAATTCAGCATGGCAAAATAATGTGGCAGTAAATTCATTGAATGATCCTGGAGTATCTTATTCTTTATTTTCTACGCCCCATCGTATTATTGCTAATGCCTCTTACGAAATTAATTATGCTAAATGCTTAAAGACAACGTTCTCGTTATTTTATTCAGGATATCATACTGGACGTTATTCCTATACATATTATAATGATATGAATGGTGATGGCAATTATTCGGATTTAATATACGTGCCTAACTCTCAGGATGAAATGACCTTTGTTGATATTACAGATAAAAGTGGTGCTATTACTTATTCTGCTGTAGATCAAGCTAAAGATTTTTGGGATTTTGTGAACAATGATTCTTATCTTAAAGATCGTAAGGGAAAATATGTGGAACGTAATGGATCTTTGACACCTTGGATTAATCGCTTTGATTTTAAAATTGCTCAGGATTTTTATGCAACTTTAGGTGGGCGTAAATATGGAATACAGGTTAGCCTTGATATGCTGAATGTAGGAAATATGATTAATTCAAAATGGGGAGCATATCAATCTTGTGGTCTCAAGAGTTATGACAATGTACAGTTATTAAAAACTGCTAGCAAAGTTGGTGAACCCTTGACTTACCAGATAAATGCTAATTCACGTGAAGCTTTTAAAGAAAGATCATCATGGCAATATACCAATACCATTGGTAGTGCATGGTCTATGCAATTAGGAGTAAAAGTTACTTTCTAATACAAGTTTTAAAGTTAAAAAGAAGGATTTTATTTTAATGGGAAGCCAGTTAATTCATAATGAGTTAACTGGCTTTTTTGTAGCCTTACTATATAGTGATATACAGCGTAAAGCTTATAACCTCATCCTCATCACCACCGGATTATGATCACTATACTCCAAATCCGGAGAGAAGTAATCCACCCCTTGAAACTCAGACGAATGGAGGATATAGTCGATTCTCAGCAGATGCTTGAAATATCGGAAGGTGTACATATACCCATGTCCGCAGGTCTGAAAACCATCATTCATCTTTTCTCCTTTTACCGTTTGGTATACATATGAAGAAGGAAGAGAGTTGAAGTCACCGCATACCAGGGTGGGATAGGGAGAATCGGAAATCAATTGATTGATATGTTCAGCTTGTGCGGCACGTTTCTTGAAGTTCTCATGCAAACCACCGGCAAGGGTGAGAGCGGCACGTTCCGCACGGTTGGTATCGTCTGCACGAAGTTCTTTTTCCAGTTTACGCTTGTTGCGGCTGACTTCCGTAGTCTGCAGATGATTGTTGAACAGACGGATTGTTTGGCCGTTGATGTCGATATCACACCACAGGCTGCAGTTGTTGGAATTTGAGTAGGTGACGAGCTGCTTCTCCTTGATAGGATAACGGCTGAACACAGCCAGTTGCAAAAGACTCTCCCCGGCAGGAGAAGAAGGTACATAATAATACGGCCATTCGGAAAGAACGGTGCGAAGACTGTCAATACCAAATTCATGATTGATCCCAAACTCTTGAAAACAGAAGATATCTACACCGAGCTCCTTCATATAAGCAGCGATTTCCTTGCATGAGAAACCTGTGTGCTCGTGATTAAAGCTGTTAACGTTATAGGTGGCAATAGTCAGTGCTGATTCGGTGCCCCTTTCGTTTTTCTTCAGAGACGAAGATTCATTCGGTTGGGAAGCCGAATCGAAAAGCGGGGACTGGAGGACACGGGTCAGATACCCCCAATTTCCCAGTATGGCGATTAAAGGAATGAAAACCCAGCATCGCCAGCGAACCGTCCAATAGATGGCAGAGGCGACATTAGCCAGCAAAAGCATCGGCAGAACCAATCCGATAAAGGGCATCAGCTTAAAGCCGCCCGGCGAAGCATCTCCGGCGAAGGCTCCGGCTAATGTGAAACCTGCCAGAATGCTCGTCAGCAGGATAGACAGGTAGTAAAGTAATCTATATAAGGCTTTCATTTTATGGTAACCATTTATTAATCATATCCTTGAGCTTCGCTTGAGAGATCGGCTTGGCGATGAAGTCGCTGCATCCGGCATCCATTGCAGCTATCTGATCCTGTTGATAAGCATAAGCACTTTGTGCGATAATGGGCAAAGTAGGAGAAAGCTCACGAATGATCTTCGTAGCCTCCAGACCGTCGAGATTAGGCATTTTGATATCCATCAGAATAAGGTCCGGCTTCGCTTCATCGTATGAGGTAACGGCCTCCATACCGTCTCGTGCACGTATAAGCCTGTACTTTCTTCCAAGAATAGCTTTTAGCAAGTCGAAGTTACTGTCCTCATCTTCCGCTATCAGAATAGTCCGCTGGCTTGGAGAGGCATTGGCGGAAATACTACCGGAACTATCATCGTCCGTACTTCTGGAAGTCTTTTCAGAATCCTCCTTGACAGACGTTTCTGCTGGCGTCTCCGTAGAAGCCATGTCAATCATCATCGAACCCGTGCCGGTCGGATTTCCATTTGCATTCCCTTCCTGCCGTTTTTCCTCCTTCGTATTTCCGGTTGATTGATCCGACTCGTAAGGTAGGGTGAATGTAAAAGTCGTCCCTTGACCTACCACCGAAGAAACGGAGATTTCACCTCCCAGCCGTTCGACAATTGTTTTACAGATAGACAGTCCGAGCCCCGTTCCCTGTGCATAGTTGTTCAACTTGGCAAAACGTTCGAACACACGTCCTATCTTCTCCGGTTCGATGCCCGTACCGGTATCAGTCACGTGGAAAACGATCTGATTCCCCACCAGTTTATATCCGTAACTGATGCTGCCCGCCTTCGTGAATTTGAATGCGTTACCTATCAGATTCGAGAACACCTGGAACACCCGGTTCTTGTCAGTCTCTATCACCAGTCCGTTTTCGGATGGCTCGTAGATCAGTTGTACCCCTTGCGGTGTGCGAAATACGTGAGCGTCATGTACTTCTTTACACAGACTGTTGATATTTACCGGTGCGCTGGTGAACTCGATAATGCCCGATTCGATCTTCGAAAGATCAAGAATCTCGTTGATCAGTTGCAGCAGACGTTCGTTGTTGGCTTCGACGATCTCATAAAATGTTTTACGTTCTTCCTTATTTTCACTTTTGGCTATCAGATGCGAGAAGCCGACGATGGCATTCAGCGGTGTGCGTATCTCATGACTCATATTGGCGAGGAAAGCAGACTTCAGTTTGTCCGACATTTCGGCCTTCTCTTTGGATGTCTGAAGTTCCCGTTTGATCTTTTCCAGCTCCGTGATGTCCCATTCGATGCTGACGATGATGGGGGAGGAAAGTTCGTCTCCGTCCACCCGTATTTTCCGTTTGTCGAGGATGATCTCGTTTCCGTTTTTGTCTTTCCCTTCGGTTGTCCAGTGCAGTCCCTGTCCGGTGGTGGCAACTAGTGTATCTTCCTCCCTTTTCTTTTCTGCCACTTCGGGGGGATAGTAGTCGAAGTCATTCTTGCCGATAGACTCGCCGATGCACAGATTCCGGTTGTACGATTCCCGGTTGCGGTAGATATATCGGAAATCGTTGTTGATCTCCTTGACGACAATTCCGGCGGGGAGGTTGTCGATGGTAGTATCCATGATCAGGTTGAGCCGTTTGATTTGCGCTTCGTAGTGCAGTCGCTCGGATATGTCGTGGGAGAATGACCAGTAACTTTCTTCACCGGAGTCGTTGGTGACGTTATACATGATTCCCTCGTAAGCCAGTATATTCTTGCTGACTTTCGAAGGATGATGGGCGACGAAACTTCTGCTTCCTCCGTGCAGGATATCCTTGCAGCGTTCATGCCAGTCTTTCTGCGTGTTCATATCGCCGGCGATTTCATAGATTTTCAGTTTGCCGATCTCCTCACTTTCCGGGATGCCGTGGTTGTGGAGGAACTGGCGGTTGGCGAAGATCAGCGTACCGTCCTCTTTGGCGGCGAAGATGCTCTCCTTTGCGTTGTTGATGGCGTGCGTCAGCGTGTTGATGTCGTTTCTGCGACGCTGTATGTCGGTGATGTTCTGTATGTAGCCTTCGATGTTGCAGCTGCCGTTCGGTAGTTCGTCGCGCAGATAAGCCTGAAGGCGCATATAGTAAATCTCTCCGGCGACACGGACCCGATAGCTGATGCTATCTTCGTTGAGTCCTTCCTCATTTTTCCGGCACCAGTTGGTGAAGCTCAGGCGGTCTTCTTCGACGATAAATTCCTGATATTTCTCCAGAGAGATGCTTCTGGAAGATTCCTCGCACAATACTCCGGTGTAGCCCATGTAATAGAAGACATTGTCGCGGGTGTTGTACATCCACTGTCCGATCTGAGCCACTTTCTGTATCTCCCTCAGATTTCGGTTCACCTGTTCCAGCTGGCGTTTCACGTTGCTTCGCTGTGTGATGTCTCGATATTGGCAGAGCACCATGTCATCGTAAGGATACATGATACACTTGAAATAATAGGTATTATCCTCCAGTTCCAGCTTGTAGTTCTTGCTGATGCTTCGCTGTTCCCGAAGCACGGTCTGGAAGGTGCTGTAAACCTTCTCACGGGTGTGCTCGGGCATCCGTTCGAATATATTTTTTCCTAAGAGCCTCTCTTCTTGTAAAAACCATAAATTGCTATGAATATCAATATCAATGCAAATGCCATTTCTATCGACTAATAGCATGGTGTCGGCGGTCAACTTCAGTATTCTCTGCGCATTATCTGCCTCATGTAATGTTCTGTTCATGCTTGTCCGATTAGATTTATAAGATTCTGTTTCATGCAAAGATAGCAAAATATTTGATTCTCTGTTCTTATTTTTCGGCACGTTTTGCTTTTTCCCAGGCACCGCTTCCTTTTTTTCTTTTCAGATAGCCGATTCCTTTGAGCACATTTACGTTCATGAATAAGAAATAATAGGGAATAAACAGTACTTTATTCTTTATTTGTCTGGTAGAGAGGTAGTATCCCCAGTATCCCATTCCGTAGAAAAGAATCTGCAACCCCAGCAGGATGCCGTAAAACAGGGGAGATCCGCCCAGTAGCAAAACGACTATATTCAGCGGCAACAGCGCAAACAGCAGGAAGGGAGTGACGGACCAGCGCAATACCCGGTGTGACGTGTACTGAAAACTCAGGATTCCGTAACGGAAAGGATTCAGCAACGGGCGCAGACGCCAGATCGACTGTAACCCTCCGGCAGCGATGCGCACTTTTCGTTTTTCCTCTTCACCCATATCTGCCGATCCGCTTTCGATGGCGTAGGCATTGGTGCAGTAGGCGATGGTGTATCCTTTCATGGCGATGCGGAGAGAGAGGATGAAGTCGTCGAGCAGCGTATCCGGTTCCATCGGTTCGAAGAGTTCGCGGCGGACGGCAAACAGTTCTCCGGCAGCGCCTACAGCCGAGTAGAGGCGGGAGTCGAGCGCTTTCAGTGTCGATTCGTATTTCCAGTAGATGCCTTCGCCTCCGGCGGCTGCTCCGTCTTTCGTCTGTACGGCTATGCGTTTTTCTCCTGCCACGCAGCCCACTTTCGGGTTTTGAAAAGCTAGTACGATTTCACGGATTGCCTCGCTGTTGACCATCGTGTTGGCGTCCGTAAAGACGACAAGCGGGGTCCGGACGAGTGTCATTCCTCGTGTCATGGCGGCTGTCTTTCCCTGCCGTTTCGGCTGGAAGTAGACGGTTGCTTTTCCGTTCCAGCGGGTTTGGAGACGGTCGTTTGTGCCGTCATCGCTTCCGTCCGTCACCCAGACAATGCGGAGTTTGTCCGCAGGGTAGTCCAGGGCGAGGCTGTTCTCCATCTTTTCGTCCACCACGTCTTCTTCGTTGAAGGCGGTGATGAAGAGGGTTACTTCCGGCAGGTCACTGTCCGGTGGCAGCACCCGTTTCACGGGTTTCACGAAAAGCTCTTTCAGCTTGACAAGGGCGTAGAGAACGATGCCGTAGCCCAGATAGGTGTAGAACACCATGAACAGGGCGAACCAGAAGATGATTTCGAGGATGAGGGTTGTGTTCATGACAGTATCTTTAATTTAGTTATTTTTATATATGGCAGAATGTATTTCTTTATTTGAATGCCTATTATGAGAGAACCTATGATTCCCCCAATGGTAATACAAATTCCATCGAGAACAGTAGCTTCATCTGCTGGTGGAAATTTGAATAAACATCTGGCAAGTTCCAAACATAATAGATGCATTGAAAATATAAGAAGTGTATTTTGCCCAAGATAGTTTAAAACCGTGTTGATCAATGAAATTTTGTTATGTTCTTTTAAAAGGTAACTAAGATAAATTATTATGTAAGAACCTCCCAAAGCTGCTGGAAAAACCAAAGGTAAATTTCCTTCCATTTTATTTTCTTTAATATCGATATCAATTCCCGAAACTATACCTCCTGTATAACATAGAATTGAAATTACCAATAGTATTAATCTATATTTTGAAGAATCAAGGATACGATATTTATGCATCATATACCCTATATGGAAGAAGAGCATCATTGATAATGATGATCCAATATATAGAGGAATATTGATTCCCAATCTGAAAGCTGTTTGACTAACAATGAGACATATCAGGCAAATGATAAACTTGATCCATTCTTTTTGAATATACTTTGCTATCAAATAATATCCCATATGTACTTCAAAGAGTGCTAGTAAAAACCATAATGCACCAACAACTCCATATGGATAAACGATTATTCCAGGAGATAAATAAATTCTGTCACTATATCCAATGGATACGTATAATAAGATAAAACATAAAAGTATAATCGTAAAGAATACAATGTAGGGAATAAGATAAGATTGTATTCTTTTTTTTAGCACATTTATAAATGTGAGTTCTTTATCTTTAAAGAAATACCCCGACAGTAAGAAGAATAAAGGCATATGAAATAGAAAAATTTCACTTTTGCATGGGCAAGATTGTCCTACATGTCCCCAAACAACTGTAGTTATGCCTATACCTTTAGCAATATCGATTGTCTTATCTCTATTGTTCATAATTATTTAATTAAAGCTCATCAATAATGTTCTCTAAATATACGAGTCTACCTTGATAGATGTATATCATACGTTCAATAGCTTGTTGATAAGTGAGTGTTTCATCTTTATTACGAGATTTTTCGTTAATATATGAAAGATCTATTGGCCATATTTCCCAGTTCGATTCTACAGATGGAGTCAAAATTGCAGCTTGTTTTTCAATATATTGTGGAATTGTGGTAAATATCGGTTTCAACTCCGAAAATCGCATCTTTACATTTTCTTTGAAAATAGGGTCTTGAAAGAGATATTTATACCAAACAGCATTTTTATTATTGTATTCTGAATCAACAGTAAAAGTCGAATAATCAA
This sequence comes from Bacteroides sp. RCH18, assembly GCF_058231005.1. Classification (NCBI taxonomy): domain Bacteria; kingdom Pseudomonadati; phylum Bacteroidota; class Bacteroidia; order Bacteroidales; family Bacteroidaceae; genus Bacteroides; species Bacteroides sp. RCH18. The sequence continues at coordinate 209,558 of NZ_JBIPTC010000001.1, forward strand.
AATCCCATAACGGTCCTGCATGTAGTTTATTTCCACGGTCCTTATAGCAATATACACTGTGTATGGTATTTAATTCCCTATTTCCAACCAAGGTTTGTATCATCCAATAATCTATAAAGGACTTGATATCTAGATATTCGTCATAAAGTAATACAAACTCATTTTCGCTCATGAGATGTTCTATTTTATTGGTGTATTTTTTGATGTAATCCAGTTGTAGAGTGTTTAAGACCTCTTCGTCAGGTGATTTTATGTTGACAGGCCAATTGTTAATGGTTGATCTGAATCGGTTTATTTCATCATAATATGAATCATATTCTAAAAGGTATCCCCCTGTAATATTATCCTCTTCTATATCTTCATTTGTCATCTCCTTTATGTTAACCCTATTCTTATCAACTCTAATTTGCTCGCAAACTTGAAAATTACCTTGATATTCTCCATTAAAAATTACTTCTACAAATTGATTTTTGGGAGTCCATTCTAGATTATCTGCTATATTTCCTAGATGAAAAGTAACATGGTTTCTTAATAATGTCCTATCACTGTAATTGGCCAAAAAACTCCATCTTTTATGTTTAGGCATATCTAAGACTTTTTCTTTTTTGTTGAGTTTGATATTAAATGGTTTTTTGGGATATTTCCAAGTAGCATTTCCTCGTCCTTTGACTTTAATAGAGTCTCTGAAGTTTTCAGTCTTTCCCATACCATCTATTTCCAAAATGCCGGAAAGCCAATTTTCTCTGTCTTTTAATGATGAAAAATGATCCGTTTGTATAATTGCTATTGGAAGTCCTGTATATGGAACTAATGTTACAGTATATTCAGTAAACTTATTATTGTCACCTTCTAATTTATAGTGTATGGGATTACCAAAGTTATTAGGAGTCTTTTGACTAATTTGTATGATATCATTGACGTATAACTTTCCTCTTTCTACATTGAATGTAGCAACTAAATTGCTAATATCCACCTTCTCATCAAGGTATCCGGCTATTTTATTATTTCCATATACACGCAATTCTATATCATGAGAAAGTTGTGGATTCTTATCTTTCTCAAATTTGAAAGAGATGATATTTCCCTTATCGATAAATAGATTATTTTGTTTAATGCATCCTGTCAATAGTACTCCTGCAATGAACAAAATGAATACTGTTTTTTTCATGTCTTTATTGTTTACTTATTAACTGCTTATTTCAATCTCTTATTTGGAAAATAAGATCTTATTTAATGAGATTTGAATCCTCATCTTTATACTCTTTTTTCTCTGTGAAGATATTTGTAATATCTTTCATTCCTTTAATTACTCTCACTTTGAAACTGTTAAATAGGCTGCCATCAGCACTAACTGTGCCATAACCTGTTACAGCACGTGCCTTTCGGGTATGTATAAAAACGATTTTTCCATATGATTTTAATTGTAGAGCGAGATAGCCATCTTCTCCACGCTTAATATCTGTTCGAATTCCTGCCTGTTTAGCATAGTCTGTGCGATATGCAAATACTAATCCCCGTACACTTAGTTCTGGTCGTTTATATGATTGCAGCCACAAATGAAGATCACGTGTAGCTTCATATATTTTCAGACCCAGCCATGAATGAGAACTATCTGGTATATAACTCCATAATGCACTTGCTGCTACTACTCCTGGCTTTTCGAGTGCATTAATCATTGTCTCTACATAATGGGGTGGGTACATAGTATCTGAATCAATGTTTATATGATATTTACCTTTTGCGTGGCTAAGTCCACAAAGGCGGGCAAAGCCACAACTATGTTGTAGCTCTGTATAAAAAGGGACTCCACATACTTGAAAGATTTCAGCAGTACGATCTTTTGATTCATTGTCAACTCCAATGATTTCTATAGGATATTTACATTGCATATCACTCAGTGACCATAAGCAGGATAGTAGATGTTTTTCTTCATTATATCCTATTAATGATACAGTGACAAGTGGTTTATCGCTTTGTAACTTTCGCAACTTTTCGCGTACTTCGTTGATAACGCTTTGTGGAGCTGTCGCAAAAGGTTTTTCGTAAACCTGTAGATACTTTGAATACCACTTCATACTCTTTCTTTTTTAGTTGTCGAATAGTTTATATAATTGTTTAGCAAACTTCTTTATATCGTTTTTTTGCCCGAATTCATATGCATTTTTTCCATATTCAGCAATATATTGGGGATTATCAACGAAGAAAGCCATAGCTCTTTTCAGATCGTTTTCATCTCCTGCTTTATAAACAAGTCCCATTTTATGGGAAATAATGATATCTGTGAATACTGTGTTATCTGCTGTTATAATGGGCATTCCTAAAGCTATTGCATCTAAGAAAGAAGTCAATCCGATAGGACCTAGTTTATGCGATGTTGGTGGAGTCGGAACTATTAATACAGAACATTTATTTAGTAACTTCACCATTTTTGTATCATTAGGTTTATTCTGAAAAAATATTTCTGTATGTATACAAGTATCTTTGTGATAATTCAAAGGCAGACTATGTTCATCACTCACAATAATAGTATGTGCATTTATATTTTCCGTAGCGTCAACCAACAATTCATGATCTCGTTTGGTTTTCCCATTACTGATAAAGATGATCTCCTCTTGTCCTTTCAGATGATTGGGGATGGGAGCTAGTTTCTGATAAAAAGGGAGATCCGGTCCCCATTGTATAAATGTCATGCGCACAGCTTTCTGGGGAAATAATTTTGTCATTTCCTTGTGAGCAAAAGTACTTAAAAAAATGACATGATCATACTTCCCATACTTTAATCGGAAAGGGAAGGGAGGATGATGGAAGATTGCTACCAGTTTAGGGCGGAATAATCTTAATTTCTTCATAAATCCCAAGAAGTCAACTGTAAAATCGGCTCCACCATATACGACATCATATTTTCTTGCTTTCCAATAGATATGAAACCATACGGGGAATAAAGAGAGTAGCTTTAGAATTCTGCTATTATAATTCTTGGGTGCTGCAAGTATATAGTCTACTATATATTCTCCAGTTTCAATCAATTCACTTGTTCCGAACTGATGATGACTTGGAGAATACCCATTTAAGTAGGATTCCCTTGATTTGGCCATATCATAATTATTGATAAATAACAGATGTTTCATGTTTTATAATGATTGTGAGTTGATACTGGTTCTTTTCATCTCTTGCTTTCATTTTAATAAATGATTAAATAGTGCTTCCCATTCTTTGCTAATGTTTTCTATCTTGAATCGTTTTGAGTTGATTTTAGCCATTCTACCCATTTCTTTTCTTATTGTATCATTTTCTATAAGATAGCATATTTTTTCAGCAAGTTGTTCAATATCGCCATTTTCTACTAAGAGTCCATCTTCATTATTATGGATAATATCGCGTGGTCCGCATGGGCACGTGAATGAAACCGGTGGAACACCACACGACATTGCTTCCGTGATCACCATACCAAAACCTTCATAGCGAGAAGAAAGTACAAAAATGGAACTTTCACAATATTTTTGAATAATATTTTGTGTTTGCTCTTCCAAATAGAGTGTCTTTAAATGATATTTATCTTTTAATGCTAGGAATTCGGTCCTGTCTCCTCCTCCATATATTCTCAAGTTCCAGTCAGGATGTTTTTCAGCTACTATTCGCCACGCTTCTATTAATAAGTCAAATCCCTTTTGCTGAGTATACCTGCCCACTGCTATCACTTCTTGAGCTGTGCAATCAGAAGTTTGCTCCGGGTAAAAAGGGAGTGGGTTGTAAATCACCGTAGTATTGTCTAAATAATATGAAAAATTCTTTCTGTCTTCTTCAGTTAAAATGATAAATTTTGATAGTTTCTTGAGTTGTCGATCCAATTGCTTCATCCAAAGTCTAGATAGCAGATTTTTAATAAAGCTGGCGCCTTTTTCTTCAGACAAATTCCGAAAATTCGATTTGTTTATATGAATTTCTCCAATTTTTACGCTACCATCATGGATTGAATTAATAAAATTAATTTCCCTTCTGAGCATTGAAACTGTAATTTCTGGACATATTTCAAGCAGACATCGGGTTAGGCGTTTTTTATATAAACGCTGTTTACGCATATAAATTAAAGTTTTTTTGTATAGAGGCTTATCCCACAATTCGTTGAAATTTATATCTAGATGTATCATATGTACTTTGGGAGATAGAGGGTAAAAAGGTGTAAGTTTTTTGCCATCAGTGAGAATAATATATATATCGTATCCCAATTCTTCAGCAAAGTAATTAGCTTTGATGGTCAGTACTCGTTCCATTCCTCCGGGTATATAAAGAGATGGAAGGCAATAGGCTATTTTTCTTTTCATTCTTGTACTCCCTTCATTTCATTGATAACTTTACTCATTTGTTCTTTCCATGACAAATGTTTGATGGAATCTCTTATTGTTTTTGGAGACCACGGATGATTTTGGTAGAAATCAACAAGATTGGATATATTTATAGGACTCTCATCCGGTTGAACTTTATAGACATAGGGCATATTGTCAAAGTCTTCATCTGTTTCAGAATAAGTAAAAGGAATGCCTCTCGCTGCATATTCTCTGTTCTTTAAAGTCTTTATGTTAGTGATACCGGAGCGATGTCTGCCTAGACTTCCAATGCCCATATCAGCTATCTTGAACAGCGTATTCAATTCTTCACCATGCTTTCTGCCGTGAAATGTAACGTACTTTTCAATATGTCCGTTGTGGATAATCTCTTTCATTTCCTCACCATCTTTTTCATTAGCTTGACCTACTACATGGAAAAAAACAGTTATTCTAGGAGATTTCTCGTAATATAGCACTAATCCTTTTAATACTCTGTCTAAACCATGCCAGCGATGGATTTCTGCTACGGCAATTAAATGTATTTCATTTTCTCTAGAGTTATGATGCTGTTTCATAGGAGTTTGTTCGAAATCTATTCCATTAGAAATTTGTATAGTTCTTTTGCCCCAAATTTCTTTTTCGGTAGAGAAAGTGACAATACGATCCACGTGATGTGCCATTCTTTTCCGGAAACATTTGTCGATAAACAAATTAAGTCGTTCTGTAAGCGGGAAACCTAAGTATTCCTGATCGTACGGGTATGTAGGTATTTCTAAAGCGATTTTACAACCTGCCTTTTGTAGTTTCTTGTAAAGGGAAATCGTGAAAGGATTTGCATTATGATCATGCCGTACGTAGACAAGAGAAATTTCTTCTTGCTTTACGTACTTAACAATGCAATTAAAATCAGTTCGTTTCCAAATTTTAGCTTGTAATGTATTCCCATAATCTCTGATTATCTGATTGTCAATCCACCTGCGTTTATACATTTGTTGATCAGTCAGATAGCAGATATGTGTAGTAATTCCACACTCCCGAAATGCTTGCATCTGGTAGTTTATTTTTTTGCTGATACCGTTGTATTCTTCGAATCCGTGGTATATGAGGAATAACATTTTCATGGTCTCTTTTTTGATTTTTCGAATAAGTCACACCATTTTTGAATAACATTTTGGCATGTATGTTACTTTTTCAGTTATACTCCAGTCTTTATGACTAGGAGCATCTAATATGGGGTAAAAATAAATGGTTCTCATACTATTGTTTGTTTAAAGTCAGTTAATAAGAAATTTCCTGCTATTTTTTCTTATGAATCACATCTTTTATTTTCTTTATAATATTGTATTCACGTGTGACTTGTATATATATAACGAAGATACCAAAACTCAGCATACCCTTTACAATAAGTGTAAGGAAAATATTCATGTTTTCAGTTGCGTATTGTACAGGGAGAAGTGCTGAGCCTATTATTAAGCTGATGATGACAGGTGAAAAGAACTGTTTGACAAATCCCCATGCGTTTCTTCGGAATGTTACTGCGTACATTTGCCAATAACATTGCACAAAATTAATAGAGAATGTCACGACAATGCATGTGGCTACCGCTGTCAAAGTTCCGAAATAGAAGACTCCAAGCAACATTCCTATTACATTTAATACGGATGAAAACAGGCCGCAAATGAAAAGGCTTCGTGTGTCTCCCGAGGCTTGATAGATGGATCCGGAAGAAGACGAGATGATTTGTATCCCCACAGAAAGTGCCAGTATCTGGAATACAGGTACAGACGGCAACCATTGGTTTCCAAAGATAATAAGCGTTATCTCTTTTGCTGTGAAGAATAAAAGTACGCTGAGAGGCAAACCGATGAATGCAAGGAAACGTACGACACGCTCGTAAGAAGCTGCTAGCTGTTTTTTGTCATTCTGATAATCGCTGAAGATGGGGTGCATTACAGGCGTTATCACTTGAGTGATGTTTTGCAGAGGGAGCATCATCAATCGATATGATTTCTCATAATATCCCAATTCAGACATTCCCATGTGTTTGCCAATCAGTAGCTTGTCCAGGTTCCTGCTGAAATAGCAGATGATGTTAAAGAGAAACTGATAGGCGGAATAGGAGAAAATTTTTCGGATGGATTGTATTCCTAAGGTTGCATGCAAACTTTGTGGATAGCGGTGGAATGAGATAGCGAATATCAATATGCTTGATAAAATCGGATTGATGATGAGCGCATATAGGCCTGCACCACAAAGAGCTGCGGTGACAGCTCCCACACCTCCTGCGATTTGAATGATAAAGCTTCGGATGGCAATGAACTTGAACTCCTTGTTTTTGTAGAACAAGGCCCCTGGTACAATGTTTGCTGATGCAAAGAATAGGTTGATGGATAGCAGCTGGCAAAGTGTACGGAGTATGGGACTATTGTAATAAATAGAAATAGGCCAGGAGGCCGCGAAAAAAAGAAGAGCGATTATTATTCCTGTCCAAAATGTAAAGGAATAAATGTTAGCCAAATCGTCTTCAGTAAGTGTTTTGTTTTGTACAACGGCAGGAGATACCCCCATGTCGGTGAAGATACCAAAAAAAGTAATAATAACTGTGGCAATAGCCACTATCCCGAAATCATCAGGAGAAAGTAAGCGTGCCAAAACTCCGGCTACGACTAATGAAACGATAATACCGCTGTATTTAGCTAATGCGGTATAGAATACTCCTGAAAAGAGTTGTTGTTTAATATTGTTTGTCACTTTGTTTATTCTTGAGTCTTTCTGCTACAAATATATTTATATTTTAATAACAATGCAAAGGATATCCCTTTTATTTAATGGTTTCTAGATACTCTTCCCACTTCTTGATAATCGTTGGTAATTTCAGAGATTCTGCAATCTCCAAAGATGTTTCACCCATCTGATTTAATTGTTCAGGCGATAGTTCGGCTATTTTTTTCATAAGTTTTGCCAACTCTTCTGTATTTCCATTTTGAAAAGTGAGGTAGTTGTTTTGTTCCTTGAGAAGTTCTTTTGTAATGGGGAGATTGGAACTGATAATGGGAAGACGATGGCTCATGGCTTCTGCCAATACCAGTGGAAATCCTTCCCATCGTGAACTCAATATATATACACTGGATGAAGCATAATATTTCTGTATCTGTTTAGTGAAAGGAGATATTGTAATTCTGTTTTCCAGTTTATGTTTGCTGATTAGTTCTTTGAGTACGGGCTCTTCAGGACCTTCTCCGACAATATTTAAAGTCCATTCTTTGTTATCGCGTGCAAAGAGGGCAAATGCTTCAATAAGTATGTCGAAGCCTTTTGTCAGGTATGACATTCGCCCTACAGAAAGAAATTGTTTATATGATGGGCTTCCTTCTCCTTCTGGTACTAAAGAGAGGGGATTGTGTATTGTTTTAGGAAAAAGGTTTAATTCTTGTTCGTAACGTTCACGATCACAGTTGGTCAGAACGATTAATCCATCTAGTTTTAGCATTTCGTGCCGGAATTGACTTTTCTGTTCGTACAGGTAGAAACCTTGTGTGTTGAAGAAAGCGTCAAAAGAGGTATGCATCCATCCTATCACCCGCTTAGCTTCCAATTGATGACGGATACTGGCAAGCTGGAGTGACAGGAATGCATGTACTCCAATAATTAGGTCGTAATTTTCGCTATTCAATTCATGAATAAGCACTTTCCGCTGGGAGCGGGGAAATGAACTATGACCATACCATTGTGAGGTGATGGGGGTCTGTGGCAGAATTTTCTTTTTATATAAGAAGCTATATGTTTTACACGGTAAATATTCCCACCGACTAATATTAGGCAGACTGATATAGCGGAATCGGATATTTGTTTGTCCTAGTTCATACAGACTCCGGTCTTCCTGTTCCGGTTTGTCATGTGTCAATATTGTTATTTCATAATTGACTGATAATGCCTTAGCAATCACTGCCAGAACACGTTGTACTCCTCCAAAACTAAAAATGGAGTCGCAATAAAAGCAGATCTTTGTCATTTTGAATGTATTTAATTGTTTGATGTTTGTAAAATGCTTCCGATTATTACGTTGCTAATATAGTTGATTATCTGCTAACTTTCTATAAAGCTCCGCATATTCTTTTCCTATTTTTCCGCTGTTCATGTTTTCAATGGCATATGCATAATTGTCTTCCCCCTTCCTTCGGGCGGACAGTTGGCGGGCTGCCTCCAGTGCTCGTATGATATCAAATTTGTTGTCGGGGTGGAAGACGGGATTGCCCGTGTCATGGAGGATTTCTCCGATGTTTCCGATATTAGGGCCTATGACCACTTTGTGAAAAAGGAAGGCGAGAGGTATATTGGCAGAGTTCAGAATATCTTTTCGTTGGATGAATATTACATCCGAAGCGGCCATGTAGTAAGGCAGGTCGCAGTTGTCTATAGGTTCGTCGCTGGCTCTGGCGTGCATTCTGCGCAGACGGTTGAGCAAGGGTATAAGCAGGTAATATCCTGCCCGGGATGTCCAGCGCTTGAAAAAGTTGCTGCCATACCTGTTGAATCTCGAAAAGGGGTAGAGTCGTGGAGCAAGCAGGAACTTCTTTGCTTCATCCCATTTTCGGAACGCTCCGGTCACCATCCGCCTCTCTTCACGATTCCGGAACTTGCCGAACGACGTGACGATAAACGCCTCCTGCGGCAGATTGAGATACTGGCGCGCACGTTCCACGCTGATATCCTCCTTGTACGTGTACTGATAAATATGGTGAGGAATGATGACATTCCGGCTGTCCGCGTGTTTGGCTGCAAATTCGTCGAGACTGTAACGTCCCATGTGCACCACCACGTCACTTTGCTCTTCGATAATGTCATAAGCACGGCCGATCACCTCGTTCGCATCATGCGGACGGACATTGTGGCGCGTATACACGAACCGGGCCCCACGGGACCGGAAAAAAGTGATACGTTCCTCCAGGCGGCGAATCCTGTCCGGATCGTCACAATTCCATCCCATTACCTCTTCGGGCCATTGGAAGTGGATGATGTCATAAGGTGTATCCGAGTCCCAAAACTCATTCGTGGAACATCGTACGTCAATCCCCGTCGTCCTGATAGCATCGCATAAAATGGGAACATAAAGATTATCCGTATCCCCATTATCTCTGAAAACGATTAATGCTTTTATCGGTGGATTGCCTATTTCATTGTCGTTCATGCTTATTTCTTTGTTTTTTGGTGGGCTTTTGCCATATACAAAGGTAATAAAAGATATGATAGTTTTCATCTTTTTTGCTTTTTTTCAGTGTTGTACCGTCATTCTTTGCGTGTGTCCGTTTTATTTCTCTGTTGTCGAAGGGGATATGCTGCTCGTAGAGGTATTTCTGATAGTGGTAACATATTGTTATGCATGAGATAAAGCCTCGTCAGTAAATCATGTTTTTATCTATTATTTTGTTACTCAGTTTGTTATAATGCACCTTCTTATTCTTTTAATACAAACAGGCATATAGTCTGCTGATTTGGATCTGTCATTCTGTAAAAATGATTTGTATAGATATTGACTCACATTATGTGCAACAGCTGATTCACATTATGTGTGACAACTATCGCACATAATGTGAGTCAGCTATTGCAGCATTTGTGTGGCAATCAATATCATACATAAAAAGAATAGTGGTAACATCCAAATATGAAGGGAGAAGGTATGTTATCAGTAAAAGAAGATGCATTTTATGTGTTTGTATAATAGCGGGTTATGGGAAAATGTGATTATGATAAGGTTTTGCATGCAATTACTATTTAGACTTTGAATCCATTCTTTTCCATACGGTTTAGTCACCCGATTGAACAGATAGGAGCTCATGCGAAAAGATTTAATCCGACAAGCATCGACATTTGCATGAGGGAGGACTTGATTGTTACATCCGTGCCTTTTCTTATTTTTAATGGAGGAGATTTTATTCTTCTCCGTGCTCGGTATGAATAAACTTTTTGTTCGCTCCTTTCAATCGGAATATATTGGCTATCATTGCCAGTGCCAGTGCCGGAATTTGCAGGATGGCTTTTCCTAATTTCCGGTTCAGCAACTTTTCTGGCACAGGTATGATCATGGCGGCAACTTGAGTGGCTGACAGTATCCACCATTTGATGGCCGTATACCATTCGTTTCCTCCGCTTTGCAGACTCATTAGTAAGCCGATTGCGGTAAAGAGTAAGGTGAAACCGAAAACTCCCGCCAGTTGTATCAGACGGGGAGGCAGCATCCATTGAAGTATCTTGTCGCAGTAGTCGATATTTCCCTGAATCAGTGCTTTTGGGAAATCGGGCAAAGAAGCCCGCAATGCACCGTATTGTGCTGCAATCCATCGTTTACGCTGATTTTTGATACCTTCTTTTTTCTGCGTTTTTTCATCGTACACGGGCAGTTGTTCCAGATACTCGATGTGAACGCGTTGTTTTAGCAACAGGGCTTCCAGCTCCTTGTCTTCGCCTGATGTTTGCAGATGTCCTACATTTCGGCGGAACCAATGAACGTCGAATGCCATTCCGGAACCAGCTAATCCGGCTGACAATCCTATCGCGTTGTGCCCGCTACGGAAGAATCCATTGTTTATTTCTTCGCTGATCGCATCTAGAACAGCGATGTCTGTATTCATGTTTTTTCCTGTGCGGTGGGTTTGTACGGCATGCAGGCCGGACTCAAAAACGCGGTTGATTTCTGCGAGGAAATTGGGTGTCGTTACATTGTCAGCATCCATGATCACTACTACGTCATAAGATTCGTTGGCAGTGACGTTCATTGCCAACGTAAGGGCTTTGGCTTTGGAACTGTTGGTATAGTCGGCTATTTGCAAACAGATGGGGAGTGCTTGTAGAGCAGCATTCGTGTCCGGCTGCATCTGATCGGAGATGACAAGAATGTCGTACATTTCTTTGGGGTATTCCTGATTGAGGAAGCTACGGACGGTGGAGACGATCACCCTGTCTTCCTTGTATGCTGGGAAAAGTACAAGAAAACGACGCTGAATACGTGCTTCGGAAAGTTTTCGCGGACGATAGAACTTGGAGGCGATGGCGTAGAACAGCAGATAACTGACACAAAGTGCCAGGAGAATAAAGAGAATCCAGTCAATAAAGGTGTACATGGTCTTTCATTTTTAAGGGTTATCGGATAGGGGAGGTGACAGAAAAGCTTCTGACAACTCCTTTCCATACTGCGGCAAATAAATCGAAACGACCTTTCACGGCAAACTGAAGGCTGTTTTTTCCGGCAGCTATGGTAGATTGATAAAGAATGGAGAGCAGCCGCTGAGCACCTTTCCGGTGGCGGCGGGTGTAGAGCAAACGGTTGCGCGTCATGTAGAAGGTACGTAGTTTGCTGAGCTGTCCGGTGCTCTGGCTTTCCTTGTGGAAGACGGTGCAACGGGGCTCATACCATAGTTCGTAACCGGCATTTGTCATCTGTGTACACCAGTCCACTTCTTCATAATACAGGAAGAATATTTCCGGCATTTCTCCTACTTTTTCTATGACTTCACGTTTTACCATGAGTGCCGCCCCATGCAGGTAGGGGGTCATGTGCGGGGTGTCGAACGTGCCGTCGTCCGGACAGCCGAAACCTGTCACTTCGTTGCGTATAGTGATTGCCGACAGGGGGGTGAATCCGGCAAACTGTATGTTTTGCGGAGGAAAGGCAAAGCGTATCTTCGGAGAGACGGCTCCGATGTTTTTCTGACTTTCCAGTCGCTCTGTCAGGTAGTGGAATCCGTCTGATTCAACATAAGTGTCATTGTTTATCAGAAAGATATAGGCTCCTTTGGCTACTCTGAACCCCAAATTGTTTCCGCCGGAGAAGCCTAGGTTCGACTCGCTCCGCAGGGTGATAATATCGGAATATAGCTCCTTGATTTTAGCCGCCTCATCTTCGCGCGAGGCGTTGTCTACGACGATGATTTCATAGCTCACGGAATGTACATGTGTTTGCAGCGATTCTATTAATTCGCAAGTGTCTTTATAGCCGTTGTAGCAAACTGTGATAAAGGAGACTTGAGGTTCGTTCATCATAATCTATTGTTCGTTTTTCGATTCTGTTTCTTTACTTTGCTGCATCCGCTTGTCAATGTACGGTCCTGCGAAGCAGAGGGCAAAGGCTGTGTATATGGGGATGGAGTTTGGATATTGCATCACGTCGTTAACGTATGCTGCCAAATAGAATCCGGCTGCTGTACCGAGCCAGGCAATAAGTAGTCCGCGTAGTCGTTTATTCACTATCTTGAACATCAAAATCCAAGAACACCATACAAAAAGAGCGCCATGTATGGCAAGATAAAGAATTAGTCCTATAATTCCGGTTTCCACCCACACAGATACCAACCAGGAATCTGGTGGATAGGGCATACGTTCTTTGGGATAAAAACGTTCGCCTTTAGATAGACCTAGTCCATATCCGAATGGTTTGTTTATCATAAGCTCTTTCATCTTATCTCGATTGTATACACGTACTTGATAGGATGCATCTTTACTAGGACGGAATGCAGATCGTATTTTATGAATATACTGATTATTGTCACCAATACTAGTGAATGTAAAAAACAGGAAGAGGATCACTAAAGCGGATATTCCCGCAATGCGTGCTTTTAGATTATGTGAGAGAAAAATATATGTACCTAAAGCACCAAATGGGATAGCTACTGCAGAACGGGTTCCGGAAATAGCCATACCATATGCTGCTGCAATAATGACAATTCCGAAATAGAGTTTTAGGTACCAACTTTTCACATAAAATATGGAAATTCCAAAAAGAGCTATCCCCATGGCCATATGAACACCAAAGTTTGCAGCATCACTAAATAAAGAAAAATATCGAATACCAGACCAAATAATATGAGTTTTTGCTCCTCCTAAGTCATATAAAAAGTGTAATTCTTGTGCATTAAAACCGTGATTTTTCTGCCAATAGCCTTTGAATGATGCAATGAGAATGAAAATTGACCAAATAATCAATAGCCACTGAATGCCCTTGATATTGCGAATAGCTAATGGTACGATTACTGCACACACAATGGGATATATAAGATAGTGGGTGATAGAAATATTCCAGGCAGCTTGGACATTATTGGGATTGGCTATTTCTAATATGCAGTAGACTCCCCAAATGAGAAAGAGTGAAAGCATTCCATTACGGCTTTCTTTCCAATTAACCTTTTCGAACATCGTGTATGACAGAAGTAAGACTACCACAAATAAAGTACATCCCAATGTGGCTATCCCTAATGGGATCTCAGTTATCATACCTATTACAATTATAAGAAATTGCAGAATAAAAAGAGTATAGAAGCTTTTTAGGGAATATTTTATCATTAAGATGAAAGCAAATATTCCTAATGGCATCAAGCTGAGCGCCAAAAACACAGGCAGAGATGTTCGAAAAATCGCTTTATATAGGATATACAAACAACTCATCAGTAACAAATATGCCCATCCTTTGCTCGCAAAATAGTTACTAACTAACGTCAAATATTTGTTATATTTTTTTCTGTCAATCGTCATCTTCGTCATTTACTTCCGTTGACTGTTTTTTTCTCTTTAATAAGATATGAATGCTCTCAGTCAGAGCTAATTGAGATAGACGATAAAACACTTTTCTCCGAAGCGTGTATGGCGGAAGCATACCTGTATAGTCTTCTACCACATTGCGCGAAGCACGCGTTAAATACACATATAGTGGTGTTTTGGCAACTTGCTGTTGTAACTTTTCTACTAATAATTTATCAGTCTCTTTCCAACCACGATCGGCTCTTGCAATTAATATATTTAAATTACTTTCTTGTAATAATTCCGGGGAGATATTGGCTTCTCGTAAGCTAGGGTATTCGATGATAAGTATATCTTCTCCATTGAGAACACAAAGATCTGTAATGCTTCTGGCAAGGATGTATTCACGCGACGATGAGTCAAAATCACTGTTAGATCTCACTGAACGTGTTTTGAGTCCAATACTGTCCCAATATTCTTTTAACTCACGAATGACATCGCTCTTGCCTTCGCCCGCCTCTGTGCTAATAAAATTAATAATAAAGGGTAAACCGTCTTTTCGCTTGTTACAGAATCGGAGGATACTACTACTTAGCTGTTTTATAGCTATTTTTTCACTTTCTTTAATGGAACCATGATATTCTAAGATCGAATTTTTCGGAAAAGCTCCTAATATGGGAAGACCAATCAAGCGACGTGCACGAATAGAATCGCGTAGAGTACGGTCTAATAGTTCTAATATCAGGAAGAATCCTAAGATGAATAAAAAAGTACCTGCAAAAGCTCCCATTACTACCTTTTTAAGAGAGGTTGGCATCGGATTGATAGGATATGCTGGCGCGTTTAGTACTTTTAATGCAGCAGAAGTCATTTCTAGATTTTTCCTTCTCATAAGGGCGTCGTTGTAACTTCTTAGTACAGATAAATAGTTCTGTTCTATGAAATTGATTTTACGTTCCTTTTGTTTGATAGTAGATCCTACAGGAGCAAAAAAACTATATTTCTTATCGAGTTCTCTGCGGCTATCTTGTATAATTAGTAAATCTGATTTTGCTTTTTCTAATTGCATAGTCAGATCCAACCACTGTTCTATGATATTATTTTTAGATACCCCCTCTTTGGAATATTGATGTTCTACATATTTGTTGGATAACTCTGATAGCTCTTTACGAGTAGTCTCTAGGCGACTCTTGTAATCTTGAAGTGAGTTTCCTTGAGTTGGTTTGTTATCAGTAATGGTTTCCATTTCTGATATTTTTCCTGTAAGCGAAGAAGCTTCCTTTAATTTGTCCAAGAATTGATAGTTGTTGATCACTTGTTTGGCGTTACTGTCCATATGTTTCTCCAACTCGCTTAGCATTGCTTTCGCACTGTTGTAATCGATAAGTGCGTTTTGTTCACGTAACTCAAATTCTTTATTTATAGAAGCAATCTCTTTAGTTTCATCGTAATAGTTGATGACGCGATTATCTATATTATATTTAGTAAGAGAATCTTCTTTTATACTGAGGTCTTTTCCGATACGATCTAATTCTCCTTTAAAATATTTGATAACATTATCTGTTTCAGCATAACGGATGGAACGGTATTCATTAACAAATTCTTTCGTAAGAATTTCAATAGTATTGTACGCAATACCTGGATCGTCTGTCATGTAATTCACTTGTATCAGGTCGCTGACCCCTTTACGGTTGGCCTGAATATTTTTGAGATCGCTAAAACTGTAATGATGTAAATAATAATAAAATACTCCATAAAGATAGTTATCTTTAGTTGGCTTCATATAGCGGAAAAAATTAGCAACTGTTTTATCTTCACTACTTTTGTCTACCAAAGCTAATATTTCTTTTCCATTAGGACTGTTTTTTAGATGATTATATATTCTATTATAGTTATTGGCTTTAATATATTCATTATCTTCATTCGGATTTCCTTTTATTAAACTGCGAGCGTATAGTCGCATAGACACTCGCTGTAATGTGCTCTCTGCTTTGATGATACTTATTAAATTATCCATTGCGTTTTGGGCCGTTGCCCAATCCACTTTATTGCCTCCTTTTTCGATATCATATCCCGAAGCTACCCCAGTATAAAGTGTAGCTTCTACATAGTACGTTTCACCTAGCATACGTTTGCCTAAATAATAGACTGTGAACGTGATTACACCTGTGCCGATAAGCAACCACCAACGGATACGATATAGGAATCTGCTGATATAAAGGATATATTCCATAAGAAAAGAGTTTTATTTGTTGTTGAGAATTGAGGTACGAGTGATGGCTTCAAGTATCATCAAACTTTTGGTTAGTTCGAATTTACTCATTTCAAACTTTTCCTGTGTTATTGATTGTCGTGATTTCTCGGTCGTTAATTCTCCAGAATCAATGATACCGTTAGAAAAATTCTTTTCAGCTATACTATATTGCACATTAGCTAATGTAAGAGCTTCAGCGCTTAACTTAAGTATAGGTGAGTTCTATCAATTCAATTTATCCTCTTGTATCAGACAGCAGAACTCTTTAACTGCCCAATTTGTGAGCTTTAGTCTTTCAAATTTAGCGAATATTTTCTACCCCCCCCAATTTTTACAATAATTAACTTGTGTCTGTTGTAAAAATTGGATGTGCAGGCATAATTCACCCCAACAACTCAGGTTTCAGCCTGATTATTTGCGTGTAACGACTGATGTTATACACAAGACTGGTGAGTGCTACATTGGCTTTAGCACGAATAAGCCCTACTGTACGCACCACAAGTCCACGCATGGTTTGTTCCTCAAACCCGAATACATGCTCGACAAGGCAACGTGTCTTGGATTTTTTCCTATTGTCTGATTTCTGCTCCTTGGTAAGCGGACGGTTACGGTAGCCCTTTTCGCAAATTATCGGATTCATCTTATGCTGTTTTACAATCTCCTCTTGTCCGACATAACCGGCGTCCAAATACAAGTCCTTGCCTTCGTCTTTTTCATCCAGCAGTCCTTCAAAGCCTTTGGAATCATGCACTTCTGCCGACGTGGTATCATAAGAAAGTATGATCTTATTGCGTTTCTCAACTTTAGTATGCTGCTTGTAGCCGTAAAAAGTCTCATCACGCTTCTTTGTCCAGCGGGCATCTACATCCTTGTGGCACTTCTTGTGGGGATTGTCATTCCACAACTTATCACCCGCTCCCTGTTTTATCTGCTCATTTTCATCACGGGTGTTACGTTGGCGAGGGGCAATAACAAAACTGGCATCAATGATGCGACCCTCATTGAATTGCAGACCCTTACTTTCCATGAAACTATGAAATTCCGAAAAAAGCTTGTCATAAACGCCTGTATTTGTCAGGAGTTCGCGATACTTCCACACCGTCTTCTCGTCAGGAACATCGTCAACACATTCAATACCAAGAAACTTGCGGAAACTCGTACGGTCAACTATCTGATACTCTATCTGATGGTCACTCAAACCATAATAACGCTGAAGAAACAAGACCTTGAACATCAGCACACAGTCTATCGGCGGACGACCGGCATTACTTTTGCGCTCTCCGGTAAAAAGGGCTGATTCAAGAGTAGGACGAAAGATCTCAAAATCAACATACTGAGACAACACTTCAAGAGGATTGCCCATTTCATTCAAACGCAATTCACGATTCTCTGACTCAAATAGTTGATTATAACGAAGCTTACGGTATCGGGATAACTTGTTCATTATAAAATTCTTATTTTCTGCAAATTTACGCTCTTGGAACCATATAAACAACTGTACTACAATATTTTAATTTATAGAACTCCTCTATACTTAATTGGGCCGTAGCTGTGGCATATAATTGGATGATTTCTTTTTTCATCTCCTCGAATTTGACATCTCTTTCAAGTTGTGCAGCACGTATGTTTAATTTTTGTCGTTTTACCCGTGCTGTCAGGTCAAAGAGCCCGTCTAAAGGAATATTGACTCCTGCACCTACCGTATATCCGTTCTGTGCCTGTGTTGCATAGGTCAGGTAAGGTGCAATCGCTACATCGGTATAAGTAGACTCGTTACCGAACATACCATACTGGTAGCTGCCCCGTAAACTGAAAAAGCCTAAGAAGGCACGCTTCTCTTTTGCCAGAAGTTTCCGTTCAATTTGTTCTTTTACTGAAGCTAATTCGTAAGTTGGAGCGCTTTTTGCGTTCTCGAAAAGAAGATCCAGCGGTGGAAGTGTAATGCTGGAATAATCACTTGGCTGTAGTTTTGAGTAATCGCTTACCTCTTGCGCAGTTACGCTTCCCATGGAGGCAAACAAAAATAATAATCCTCCGAAGAGGTATTTGATTTGTTTCATAAATTAACCCTATTATCTGCTTTTGCTGTGTTATAGCAACGCAAATATAAGGATTAATTTTATTTAATGATGTTCTTATGGAATCATTTTATCATCTTTCTTGTTAATTATCGGCAAATATCTGTTTAGAATGCCTCCGTCATATTGAAATAGAACAAATTCTGCTTGTTCACCATGTCTCTGCCGAAGTCGAGGCGGACATTCATACGGGGCTGAACTTCAATACGTAAACCGAGTCCCAGATTAGGAAGTACACCTTCGATTTTGCCCGGAGTAGGGCCCATGAAACCGCATCCTCCCCACGCTACATAGCCTACATGATTCAGCATCTTCTTCACCCAATTGCTTTTGTCCGTATTTATCATCTGACGGTATTCTGCCATCATCACGTGGGATGACTTGTCGCGAAACTGTCCCATGTAGTAACCGCGAAGGTCGAAAGGAGTGCCGCTGAGCGCGTATTTAGTCAATGGAACATTGCCGAATACATTCTTTGTCTGCACCGTCCAAGCCAATACTTTACGTTTGCCGAGGGTCTTGTATTGGCGGTAGTCTATTTCCAAACGGTAGAAATTATTATCGCTTCCGAAGGCTTTGTTGTACATCATCCCACGAAAGTCCAGATACGTTCCCCGGTAAGCATTGGCGGGAACGTCACGGGTGTCGTATGTTAGCAGGAAGCCGAGTCCGGAACTGAGGTTAGAGTAGCCGTGATCCGTACCGCCAGCGGCAATGTACGATGGTTGCTCTATCATTCCTGCGGCAGGTTTAGTGATCTTGTCATAATTGAAGTCGATCTGCGGACCGGCAAAGAAGTTGCTTTTCCCCAGACGGAATAAAAACCACGGATTCACCTGCACACCGCTATAACGGTATTCGCTGGTGTCTTCGCCACGCGGATAGTCCTTGTTGGTGCTGTATCCGATGCCGTAGAAGTTTTCCAGTGTATTCTTATATGCGAAGACTCCGAAAATGCGGAAGCGGTCGCCCTTGAAGAAAAGCTGCGGTTTGGTGAACAGGTTCAGTCCTCCTTCGAACATCAGGGCGATGGCCATCGGCACCACCGAACGTTGCTGGGTCGTATCACTCGGATTCATCCGGAACGTCATCAATGCACTACCGCCGATCAGTAATCCGAAGTCCGGAGTATAGCTGGGGCCACCTAATATATTATAATGTAGATTACGTTTGGCTACACGCTGACGTCGCAATTCTTTTTTGGAAAGGGTGGGGGTGGAATCTGTCGGGGCTACCCCGACTTCGTCAACAGAAGTTGTAGTCGTTTGCAGTTCATCGCTTTTTACTGCCGTGTCAGCCGTTTGAGCTAACGAAATATTGATGAATAGAAACATCATCAATATACCTATTATATATCTTTTCATATTCTTTCTTGAAATCCGCTGCAAAGGAAACTATTTTATTTCGATTAGTTTTCATTCTCATAGATAATAAATCTAAAAAAGAATCGTATTTTTGCCAATTAATAATATGTAAAACGAAATTGCCAACGGATTACTATTAGCATACAGGCAAAGTTAATTTATAAACGATCTATAATGAATAAACGAATTTTATCAGTTTTTGTTTGCTGTGCCCTTTACTATTCTGCACTGGCACAGGACGCGAAAGGCGGCATCAGCGCTGACATGATGCAGCAAATCAAACAGAGTTATCAAGGCACTTCTACCGACAAGGCTATCCGGAACGCCATCAGCAACAACGACATCCGCAAGCTTGCCCTGAACCAGGACAATATGAAGGGGATGGATACGCATTTTTCTGTCAAAGTGAACTCCAAGGGGATCACCGACCAGAAATCATCCGGACGCTGCTGGCTCTTCACCGGCCTGAACGTAATGCGTGCCAAAGCCATCGACAAATACAATCTGGGTTCTTTCGAATTCTCGCAAACCTATCCTTTCTTTTTCGACCAGCTGGAAAAGGCCAACCTTTTCCTCCAAGGAGTCATCGACACCAGTGACAAGCCTATGAACGATAAAATGGTGGAATGGCTGTTCCGCAATCCGTTGAGTGACGGCGGCACATTCACCGGAGTAGCGGACATCGTAAGCAAATACGGTCTCGTCCCCAAAGACGTGATGCCCGAAACGAACAGCAGCGAAAACACCGCCCGCATGGCGAGTCTGATCGCTCTGAAACTTCGCGAACAGGGTTTGCAACTCCGTGACATGGCCTCGAAAAAAGCCAAACCTGCCGCTATAGAGAACGCTAAAGTGGAAATGCTGAGTACCATCTACCGTATGCTTGTCCTGAATCTGGGCGTACCTCCCACAGAATTTACCTGGACGCAATATAACACCAAAGGCGAGCCGGTAGAAACTGCTGCCTACACCCCGCTTTCTTTCCTGAAGAAATACGGTGACGAAAAGCTGATCGACAACTACGTCATGCTCATGAACGATCCCAGCCGCGAATACTACAAATGTTATGAAATAGACTACGACCGCCACCGCTACGACGGCAAGAACTGGACATACGTCAACCTCCCGATCGAGGACATCAAGGAGATGGCCATCGCCTCTCTGAAAGACAGCACCATGATGTATTACTCCTGCGACGTCGGCAAGTTCCTGAACTCTGACCGTGGTCTGCTCGACGTCAAAAACTATGATTACGACTCATTGATGGGCACCACCTTCGGCATGGACAAGAAGCAGCGTATCCAAAGCTTTGCCAGCAGCTCCAGTCACGCCATGACCCTCATGGCAGTCGATCTGGACAAAAACGGAAAACCGACCAAATGGATGGTTGAAAATAGTTGGGGTGCCGGAGCCGGCTATCAGGGACATCTCATCATGACCGACGAATGGTTCGACGAATATACCTTCCGTCTTGTTGTGGAAACGAAATACGTGACCCCGAAAGCACTCGAAGTCTTGAAACAAAAACCGATCCGCCTGCCGGCGTGGGATCCAATGTTTGCCGGCGAAGAATAACCAACCGACAATCACGCTGCATAGACTTGTGCGCGCAGGTCTTCCAGCCTACTTTATTAAAGAACGTGTGCGAACACAAAAGGAATTACGGATATTTTTCCGTAATTCCTTTCTTTTTTCCTCCCGAATCACATTATTATTTATTACTTTTGCGGCAAATTTTATGAAACCATTATTTTATATAGCATGGCAAATGTAATAAAGTTACGTAAAGGCCTTGACATAAACCTGAAAGGTAAAGCTGCTGAGACGTACACAACAGTGAAAGAGCCGGGATTTTACGCACTCGTACCCGATGATTTTCCTGGAGTGACACCGAAAGTGGTTGTGAAAGAGCAGGAATATGTGATGGCTGGTGGACCCTTGTTTATCGACAAGTATCATCCTGAAGTGAAATTTGTTTCGCCCGTGAGTGGCGTAGTGACGAGCGTTGAACGTGGTGCTCGCCGTAAGGTATTGAACATCGTAGTGGAAGCTGCCGTAGAGCAGGACTACGAAGAATTTGGTAAGAAGAACGTATCCTCTATGGATGCAGCTGCTGTGAAGTCCGCGCTTCTTGAAGCAGGTCTGTTTGCGTTTATCAAGCAACGTCCGTATGACATCATTGCAGACCCGACGGTAACACCGAAGGGCATCTTTGTTTCCGCATTCGATACCAATCCGCTGGCTCCCGACTTCGAATTTGCTCTGAAAGGCGAAGAAGCAAACTTCCAGACAGGTCTTGATGCCCTCGCCAAAATGGCAAAAACTTACCTGAGCATCAGCGTGAAACAGAAAGCCGCTGCACTGACACAGGCTAAGAACGTTACAATCACCGCTTTCGACGGACCGAACCCTGCCGGTAACGTAGGCGTTCAGATCAACCACCTCGACCCCGTTTCAAAGGGCGAAACTGTGTGGACAATCGATCCGCAAGCCGTTATCTTCATCGGTCGCCTCTTCAATACAGGCCGTGTGAATTTCACCCGCACAGTAGCTGTGACAGGTTCCGAAGTGTTGAAACCTGCTTACTGCAAACTTCAGGTAGGTGCATTGCTGACCAACGTATTTGCCGGAAACGTAACAACTGACAAAGATTTGCGCTATATCAGCGGTAACGTGCTGAGTGGCAAACAAATTTCTCCTAACGGATTCTTGGGCGCTTTCCACAGCCAGCTGACTGTAATCCCCGAAGGTGATGATGTTCACGAAATGTTCGGATGGATCATGCCGCGTTTCAACCAGTTCAGTGCCAACCACTCATATTTCAGCTGGTTGATGGGCAAAAAGGAATATACGCTGGATGCACGTATCAAAGGCGGCGAACGCCACATGATCATGTCCGGCGAATATGACAAGGTATTCCCGATGGACATCATGCCCGAATATCTGATTAAAGCGATCATCGCCGGTGATATCGACCGCATGGAAGCGCTGGGGATTTACGAAGTGGCTCCTGAAGACTTCGCACTCTGCGAGTTCGTCTGCTCTTCGAAGATGGAACTCCAACGCATCGTCCGTGTCGGACTCGACATGCTCCGTGCTGAAATGGCATAATCCGCATGGCAAATTGTAAATTGTAAATCGTAAAATAGTAATATATTAATGAAAGCGTTAAGAAATTATCTCGATAAGATAAAGCCGAACTTTGAAGAGGGCGGTAAATTCCACGCATTCCAGTCGGTGTTCGACGGCTTCGAAACATTCCTGTTCGTGCCCAGCAAGACTGCGAAAACGGGAACGCACATACACGACGCGATCGACAGCAAGCGTATTATGTCGATTGTGGTTATTTCGTTAGTACCGGCGCTGCTGTTCGGTATGTACAACGTAGGTTACCAGCATTTCACCCACACGGGTGCTACTGGCAGCTTCATCGAAATGTTTATTTACGGATTTCTGGCTGTATTGCCTAAAATTATCGTATCATACGTTGTTGGTCTGGGGATTGAGTTCGTCGTAGCTCAATGGAAGAAGGAGGAAATTCAGGAAGGATTCCTTGTTTCCGGTATTCTGATCCCGATGATCGTTCCGGTAGACTGTCCGCTTTGGATTCTTGCCGTAGCAACTGCATTCTCTGTTATCTTTGCAAAAGAAGTATTCGGTGGTACGGGTATGAATGTGTTCAACGTAGCGTTGATCACCCGTGCATTCCTGTTCTTCGCATATCCTACCAAGATGTCCGGTGACGCCGTTTGGGTATCGGGCGATACCATTTTCGGTATGGGACAGGCTGTAGACGGTCTGACTGTGGCTACCCCGCTGGGACAAGCCGCTACAACGGGTACGGTTCCTGCATTCAACATGGATATGATAACAGGTCTTATTCCCGGTTCTATCGGTGAAACAAGTGTGATCGCCATCCTGATCGGTGCCGTTATCCTGCTGTGGACAGGCGTTGCAAGCTGGAAGACGATGCTTTCTGTATTCGTTGGTGGTGCATTCATGGCCTGGGTATTCAATGCTATCGGCATGGAAAACAACACAATGGCTCAGATGCCTTGGTACGAACACCTCGTACTGGGTGGTTTCTGCTTCGGTGCCGTGTTCATGGCTACCGACCCTGTGACATCCGCACGTACGGAAAGAGGTAAATACATCTTCGGATTTCTGATCGGTGTGATGGCTATCATTATCCGCGTACTGAATCCGGGTTATCCCGAAGGTATGATGCTTGCCATCCTGCTGATGAACATCTTCGCTCCGCTGATCGACTACTGTGTAGTACAGAGTAATATCAGCCGTCGCGAGAAACGCGCTGTTAAGTCTAACCAATAATACCGAATGAAAATGAATACAAATAGTAATAGTTATACTATCATTTATGCTTCGGTAATGGTTATTATCGTTGCATTCCTGCTGGCATTCGTTAGTTCTTCACTGAAAGCTACACAAGACAAGAATGTGCAGTTGGACACTAAAAAACAGATTCTTGCTGCATTGAACATTAAAAATGTAGAAGACGCTGATGCCGAATATCAGAAATATGTAAAAGGTGATATGCTGATGAACGTAGACGGCACGCTGACTGAAAACACAGGTGAGTTTGCTACCAACTACGAGAAAGAAGCAAAAGAACAACAACGTCTGCACGTATTTGTATGCGATGTGGATGGCCAGACTAAATATGTATTTCCAGTTTACGGTGCCGGTCTTTGGGGTGCTATCTGGGGATATGTTGCTTTGAACGAGGATAAAGACACTGTTTACGGTGTTTATTTCTCACACGCAAGTGAGACACCGGGGTTGGGTGCTGAAATCGCAACTGACAAGTTCCAGAGTGAATTTACAGGCAAGAAGACGCTGGAGAACGGTGCTGTTACTCTGGGCGTTGTAAAGAACGGTAAGGTAGAGAAACCTGAATATCAGGTGGACGGTATCTCTGGTGGTACAATTACTTCGGTAGGTGTGGACGCTATGCTGAAGGCCTGCCTGAATAGTTACATAAGTTTCTTAACTAAATAATAAGGAGGAGGATAAAGAATATGGGACAACTGTTTTCAAAGAAGAATAAAGAAGTATTCTCTGCTCCATTGGGAATCGATAATCCGGTAACCGTACAGGTGCTTGGTATCTGTTCTGCACTTGCTGTTACTGCCAAGCTGGAACCCGCCATCGTGATGGGACTTTCAGTTACTGTGATTACAGCGTTTGCCAATGTCGTTATTTCACTGTTGCGTAAGACGATTCCAAATCGTATCCGTATCATCGTTCAGTTGGTAGTGGTTGCTGCTTTGGTTACCATCGTTAGTGAAATTCTGAAAGCGTTTGCATACGATGTAAGTGTACAGCTCTCTGTTTATGTAGGTTTGATCATTACCAACTGTATCCTGATGGGACGTCTGGAAGCATTTGCCATGCAGAACGGTCCTTGGGAATCATTCCTTGACGGAGTTGGTAACGGTCTGGGTTATGCCAAGATTCTGGTAATTGTAGCTTTCTTCCGCGAACTGCTCGGCTCGGGAACTTTGCTTGGTTTCAATATCCTGAATTATGAGCCTATCCAGAATATCGGTTACGTAAACAACGGTCTGATGTTGATGCCGCCGATGGCATTGATTATCGTAGCTTGCATCATCTGGTATCAGCGTGCACGTCACAAAGAACTGCAAGAAGAAAGTAATTAATATAAATGAAGGGTGAAGAAGGATGAATGAAGGTAACACTCATAAACTCGAAATTCTTCATTCTTAATTCTTAATTAAAATATATGGAACATTTATTAAGTTTATTCGTCCGCTCCATCTTTGTGGACAACATGATATTCGCGTTCTTCTTGGGTATGTGCTCATATCTGGCTGTATCGAAGAATGTGAAGACTGCCGTAGGACTGGGTATAGCCGTAACATTCGTGTTGCTGGTTACGCTTCCGGTGAACTATTTATTGCAAACCAAGGTGCTGGCTGCCAACGCTATCATTGAAGGTGTTGACCTCAGCTTCCTGAGTTTTATTCTTTTCATTGCCGTTATTGCCGGTATCGTGCAATTGGTGGAGATGGTGGTAGAACGTTTCAGCCCGTCGCTGTACGCTTCACTGGGTATCTTCCTGCCGTTGATCGCCGTTAACTGTGCTATCATGGGTGCTTCGCTGTTTATGCAACAACGTATCAACGTAGGTCCGAGTGATCCGAAATACATTGGTGATATCTGGGATGCTCTTTCGTATGCACTCGGTTCGGGTATCGGCTGGCTGCTGGCTATCGTCGGTCTGGCTGCTATCCGTGAGAAAATGGCTTACTCTGATGTACCTGCTCCGCTGAAAGGTCTGGGTATCACATTTATCACTGTAGGTCTGATGGCAATCGCATTTATGTGTTTCTCTGGTTTGAACATCTAAAAAGAAAGGAATAAGACAATGGATATGAATTTAATATTATCAAGCATTGGGGTATTCCTTGTGGTTATTCTGTTGCTTGTTGTTATCTTGCTGGTTGCCAAGAAATTTCTGGTACCGTCAGGTAACGTGAAACTAACGATCAATGGTGAAACAGGACTGGAAGTAGAGTCCGGTTCCACGTTGCTTAATACGCTGGCCGTAAACGGTGTATTCTTGTCATCCGCTTGTGGTGGCAAGGGTTCTTGCGGACAGTGCAAATGTCAGGTACTTGAAGGTGGCGGCGAAATCCTGCCTTCTGAAGTTCCTCACTTCAGCCGCAAACAGCAACAAGACCACTGGCGTCTGGGCTGTCAGGTGAAAGTGAAGAGTGACATGGCTATCAAGATCGACGAGTCTGTACTCGGTGTGAAAGAGTGGGAGTGCGAAGTGATCTCCAACAAGAACGTGGCTACATTTATCAAAGAGTTTATCGTGGCATTGCCTAAAGGCGAACACATGGACTTTATCCCGGGTTCTTACGCACAGATCAAGATACCTAAATTCTCAATGGATTATGATAAGGACATTGATAAGAGCCTGATCGGTGAAGAATATCTGCCTGCATGGGAGAAATTCGGTTTGCTGGGCTTGAAATGTAAGAATGAAGAGGAAACAATCCGTGCTTACTCTATGGCCAACTATCCTGCAGAAGGTGACCGTATCATGCTGACTGTACGTATCGCTACCCCTCCGTTCAAGCCGAAAGAACAAGGTCCCGGATTTATGGATGTAATGCCGGGTATCGCTTCTTCTTATATCTTTACGCTGAAACCGGGTGACAAGGTAATAATGAGTGGTCCTTATGGAGACTTCCATCCGATTTTCGACTCTAACAAGGAAATGATGTGGATCGGTGGTGGTGCCGGTATGGCTCCGTTGCGTGCACAGATTATGCACTTGACGAAAACATTGCATACGACCGACCGCAAGATGTCTTACTTCTATGGTGCCCGTGCGCTGAACGAAGTATTCTATCTGGAAGACTTCCTGCAAATTGAAAAGGATTTCCCGAACTTCACATTCCATCTGGCACTCGACCGTCCGGATCCTGCTGCTGATGCTGCCGGTGTGAAATATACTCCGGGTTTCGTACACAACGTAATTTATGAAACTTACTTGAAGAACCACGAAGCTCCTGAAGATATTGAATACTACATGTGTGGTCCTGGTCCGATGTCGAAAGCTGTAGAGAAGATGCTCGACGATCTGGGCGTTCCGGCTCAGAACCTGATGTTCGATAACTTTGGAGGATAATCTTCGGAAGTTGATCTCCGGTCGGAAAGGACCGGAAGAATAACATAAAGAAACTGGCGGGAAATCTGTAAAAGACAATGGTGCTTTTCAGATTTCCCGCTTTCTTTATGCACTATCTTACCGAATCTTTTCGTCCTTTTTGTATCTTTGTCCCCATGTTAGAGAAAAATGAAATAATACAGTCCGCTCTTCAGAATTTGAAGATTGAATCTTTGAACCCGATGCAGGAAGCTGCGCTCGAACAGGGCACGGGCAGGAAAGATGTTATCCTGTTGTCACCGACAGGATCGGGCAAGACATTGGCTTATCTTTTGCCTCTGTTGTTTACCCTAAAACCGAATGATGACAGCGTGCAGGTGCTGATTCTGGTGCCTTCCCGTGAGTTGGCTTTACAGATAGATACCGTGTTCCGGAGCATGGGAACTTCCTGGAAAACGTGTTGCTGCTACGGCGGGCATCCCATTGCCGAAGAAAAGAAAAGCATTGCAGGAAATCATCCTGCCATTATCCTTGGTACTCCGGGACGTATCACTGATCATCTGTCCAAAGGGAATTTTGATCCCGAAACAATCGAGACTTTGATTATCGATGAGTTTGATAAGTCGCTGGAGTTCGGCTTTTATGATGAGATGGCAGAGATCATCACCCAGCTTCCGGGATTAAAGAAACGTATGCTGCTGTCGGCTACTGATGCCGAAGAAATTCCTCAGTTTACGGGACTGAACCGGACAGTCAAACTGGATTTTCTTCCGGAGGCAACCGAAGAACAGGAAAACCGGTTGAAGCTGATGAAGGTGCTTTCTCCTTCCAAAGATAAGATTGATACGCTTTACAACTTGCTTTGTTCATTGGGAAGCAGCTTCAGCATTGTCTTCTGTAATCATCGGGATGCGGTAGATCGTGTGCACAAGCTACTCGAAGATAAGAAACTATCAGCCGAACGTTTTCATGGCGGTATGGAACAGCCGGATCGGGAACGGGCATTGTATAAGTTCCGTAACGGAAGCTGTCATGTACTGATCTCTACCGACCTCGCTGCCCGTGGACTTGATATTCCGGAGATAGAGCATATCATTCACTATCATCTGCCTGTAAACGAAGAAGCGTTTACACATCGTAACGGACGTACGGCACGTTGGGATGCAACAGGTACTTCTTATCTGATTCTTCACACAGAAGAGAAATTACCTGAATATATTCCCGAAGGTATAGAAACGATGGAACTGCCGGAAAATCCTTCACGTCCTCCCAAATCTGTCTGGACTACTATATATATAGGTAAAGGAAAGAAGGAGAAACTGAGCCGGATGGACATTGCCGGATTCCTTTATAAAAAAGGTAATCTGACCCGTGAAGATGTAGGTGCGATTGATGTGAAAGAACATTATGCTTTTGTTGCCGTTCGTCGGGCAAAAGTGAAGCAACTCCTGAATCTTATTCAAGGGGAAAAAATCAAAGGAATGAAGACTATCATTGAGGAAGCCAAATAAAGGGAACTGAAAAACAACAGGTATTCTCAAAGCTGAAAGGTGAATTGCAAGAACCAAATAGGTGATTGGGATGCTGACAATGACGAAATGATCGGCTTTGTCATTACAAATAATATCATTCTTTTGAAGTGAGAGACGTCTCTCATGGATGACAGACTAAAATGATAGTAAAGAACAATTCTGTGACAGTCTCCATTTCTTCTCTTTTGGGAAGGTATTGGAGACTCCTTTCTTTCTGACTTATTTTTATAATTTTAGTCTCATCGCTTGTTAGGGTGAGAAATCCTCGTTTTTCTCTGTCTTTCTTAATAAATATTCATTTTATAACCGTTTTCCTTTCATTCTATAACCGATTATTTTCCACAGGTTATATTTTCGCCTTTTATCCCTTGCTTGATATGTATAGATAACAATATGGTGTATATATCTTGTATAAACCAATAAAAAGAAAGAGAAATCTGCTTTAAAACAGTATTTTTATAAGGAAAGATTTGTGCACCGGAAATAAATTCGTAAATTCGCAAGGTCAAAAGACATAAACTAACGAAATGTTAAACCAAAAACAAACTTCAAATGAAAAAGCATAATTTCAATGCAGGACCTTCCATTCTTCCGCGTGAGGTGATAGAGGATACAGCGAAGGCTATTTTAGATTTCAACGGCTCTGGTCTCTCCCTGATGGAAATCAGTCACCGTGCCAGAGACTTCCAACCTGTGGTTGACGAAGCAGAGGCATTATTCAAGGAATTACTCAATATCCCCGAAGGTTATTCGGTACTGTTCCTTGGTGGTGGTGCTAGTATGGAGTTCTGCATGGTACCTTTCAACTTCCTTGAAAAAAAGGCTGCTTATCTGAATACAGGTGTGTGGGCAAAGAAAGCAATGAAAGAAGCTAAGGGGTTTGGTGAAGTCGTAGAAGTTGCTTCTTCCGCTGAAGCTACATATACTTACATCCCGAAAGATTACACAATTCCTGCTGACGCAGATTATTTCCACATAACTACCAATAACACGATTTATGGTACAGAATTAAAAGAAGATCTCAACTCTCCGGTTCCGATGGTTGCCGATATGTCTTCTGATATTTTCTCTCGTCCGATCGACGTTTCCAAATATATCTGTATCTATGGTGGTGCGCAGAAAAATCTGGCTCCTGCCGGTGTTACATTCGTTATCGTGAAGAATGATGCGGTAGGTAAAGTTTCTCGTTACATCCCATCAATGCTGAACTATCAGACTCATATCGATAACGGTTCTATGTTCAACACTCCTCCGGTAGTGCCTATTTATGCTGCACTGTTGAACCTGCGTTGGATTAAGGCACAGGGTGGTGTGAAAGAAATGGAACGTCGTGCTATCGAAAAGGCTGATATGCTGTACGCTGAAATCGATCGTAACAAACTGTTCGTAGGTACTGCTGCCAAAGAAGACCGTTCACGCATGAACATCTGTTTCGTGATGGCTCCCGAATACAAGGATCTGGAAGCTGACTTCATGAAGTTCGCTACAGAAAAAGGTATGGTAGGTATCAAAGGACACCGTTCAGTGGGTGGTTTCCGTGCATCTTGCTACAATGCTCTGCCGAAAGAAAGCGTACAAGCTTTGATCGACTGCATGCAGGAATTTGAAAAACTTCATTAATAATATAAATAGAGTCACCACAGATTGCACGGATTTACACTGAAATCTTATTGAATATAGTGTGTAGGCCGGTGAAATCTGTGGTGAATCTTTTTTAAAAGATACAGATAAATTATGAAAGTACTTGTAGCTACTGAAAAACCGTTTGCCAAAGTTGCTGTAGACGGTATCCGTAAAGAAATCGAAGCAGCCGGATATGAGCTTGCTTTGCTGGAGAAATATACCGATAAAGCACAGTTGCTGGATGCAGTGAAAGATGCTAACGCTATCATTATCCGTAGTGATATTATTGATGCAGAGGTGCTGGATGCTGCTAAAGAACTGAAGATTGTAGTTCGTGCCGGTGCCGGATACGATAATGTAGACCTGGCTGCTGCTACCGCTCACAATGTTTGCGTGATGAATACTCCGGGACAGAACTCCAATGCTGTTGCCGAACTGGCGTTAGGTATGATGGTATACGCCGTTCGTAACTTCTATAACGGTACTTCCGGTACAGAATTGATGGGCAAGAAACTGGGTATCCATGCATACGGAAACGTTGGTCGTAACGTTGCCCGTGTAGCTAAAGGCTTCGGAATGGAAGTGTACGCTTACGACGCTTTCTGCCCGAAAGAAGTGATCGAAAAAGATGGCGTGAAGGCACTTGACTCTGCAGAAGAACTGTACAAGACTTGTCAGGTAGTGTCTCTTCATATCCCGGCAACTGCTGAAACGAAGAACTCTATCAACTACGCTCTGCTGAAAGATATGCCGAAAGGCGCTATGTTGGTGAATACTGCCCGCAAGGAAGTGATCAACGAAGCCGAGCTGATCAAATTGATGGAAGACCGTGCCGACTTCAAGTATATGACAGATATCATGCCTGCTGCTAATGCGGAATTTGCTGAGAAGTTCGCAGGACGTTATTTCTCTACTCCGAAGAAGATGGGTGCACAGACTGCCGAAGCGAATATCAATGCCGGTATTGCTGCTGCTCAACAGATTGTCGGTTTCTTGAAAGACGGCTGCGAGAAGTTCAGAGTAAACAAATAATGAGATGAATCGTAAGACTGCTTATCGTTGCTCAGTCACTTATTTGATGATAGGTGCTGGTCATTAAGCAGTATATTCAGAAATATGTTATCAGATTTCGCCCTCGGCTTTTGCGAGGGCGTATCTGTTGTACTAATCTTAAAACATACCATGACTTATGGCTATTATCAAACCTTTTAAAGGCGTTCGTCCTCCACAAGACCTGGTTGAACAGGTTGCTTCCCGTCCTTACGATGTATTAAACTCAGAAGAAGCGCGTACAGAAGCAGCAGGAAACGAAAAATCCCTTTATCATATCATTAAGCCCGAGATTGACTTTCCTGTTGGTACGGATGAACACGATGAATGTGTTTATGAGAAAGCTGCCGAGAACTTCCGGCTGTTTCAGGATAAAGGCTGGTTAGTGCAGGATGCTAAGGAAAACTATTACATCTATGCCCAGACCATGAACGGGAAAACCCAGTACGGACTGGTAGTAGGCGCTTATGTTCCTGACTATATGAACGGTATCATCAAGAAGCATGAGCTTACCCGTCGTGATAAGGAAGAAGACCGTATGAAGCACGTTCGTGTGAACAATGCTAATATCGAACCTGTATTCTTTGCTTATCCCGATAATGCGAAATTGGATACAATCATCCGGAAATACACTGCCGAAAAGCCTGTTTACGACTTTATCGCTCCGGGTGATGGCTTCGGACATACTTTCTGGATTGTTGACCAGGACGAAGATATCGCTGCAATTACTGCAGAGTTTGCTAAAATGCCGGCACTATATATTGCCGACGGGCATCATCGTTCCGCTGCCGCTGCTTTGGTAGGTGCCGAGAAAGCAAAGCAAAATGCGAATCATCGTGGCGATGAAGAGTATAACTATTTCATGGCTGTATGTTTCCCTGCCAATCAATTGACTATCATCGACTATAATCGTGTAGTAAAAGACCTCAACGGGCTGACTCCCGAACAATTTCTTGCTGCATTGGATAAGAACTTTGTTGTAGAAGAAAAGGGTACCGATATCTATAAACCGTCCGGTTTGCACAATTTCTCTCTCTATCTTGGCGACAAGTGGTATAGTCTGACGGCAAAAGCAGGTACATACAATGACAATGATCCTATCGGCGTGCTTGACGTTACTATTTCTTCCAATCTGATTTTAGACGAGATTTTAGGAATCAAAGATCTCCGTTCGGATAAGCGTATCGACTTTGTAGGCGGTATCCGCGGTTTGGGAGAATTGAAGAAGCGTGTTGACAGTGGAGAAATGAAAGTAGCTCTGGCTCTTTATCCCGTATCCATGAAGCAATTGATGGATATTGCCGATACTGGCAACATTATGCCTCCCAAAACGACTTGGTTCGAACCGAAACTTCGTTCAGGACTGGTTATCCATAAGTTGGATTAAGACATATTCTATGTAGAAAATAGAGCGGTCAATCTCTCACAAATGTCCTGTTGATTGTGAGAGATTGACCGCTTGTTTTTGTATAAATGACCGCCCGATTCCGTTAAAACGACCACCCGACTACCTCCAATTGACTGCTTGATTGCACCCCATCGACCGTTTGACTGTATGAAATGAAGCGCTCGTTTCAATGAGAAGCTCTAATATTTTCGAACAGCAGATGGAATTTCGTCAAGAAAGCCGTATCTTTGCGGCATGACTGCTGAAGATACTTATAAAACTATCGTCGAACCTTCCGAAGGTATTTATACAGAAAAGCGAAGCAAGTTTATTGCCATCGCCTTGCCTGTGCGTACCCTTGATGAGATAAAAGCGCATCTTGAAACGTATCAGAAGAAGTATTATGATGCACGGCACGTGTGCTATGCTTATATGTTGGGTGCAGCGCGAAAGGATTTTCGTGCCAATGATAACGGTGAACCTTCGGGAACGGCGGGAAAGCCCATTCTGGGGCAAATTAACTCTAATGAACTGACCGATATTCTGATTATTGTAGTCCGTTATTTCGGTGGAATCAAGTTAGGAACGAGCGGACTGATTGTAGCTTATAAAGCAGCTGCTGCCGAAGCAATATCTGCCGCTACCATTATAGAAAAAACGGTAGATGAAGAAGTGACCGTAATGTTTGAATATCCTTTTATGAACGATATCATGCGTATTGTCAAGGAGGAAGAACCGGAAATTCTCAGTCAATCGTACGATATGGATTGCAGCATGACGTTGCGTATCCGTCGTTCCATGATGCCCAAACTGCGTGCACGATTGGAGAAAGTAGAGACCGCAAGGATTCTTGATGAAGAGTAAAATAAAGAAAAACAAGAATATATGGCATTTGAAGCAACAAAAAGAGAATGGTGTGAACTGTATACTTTCTTCCGTCTGCTGACAGAAGGAAAAGTAACGTTGGGTACGGCTAAGGCAAAGAAAGGAGAAATCGACTGGCCTATCGCAATGATTCAACGGGAGGAACATGACGGAACGCGCTGCTACTATATAGAAAAAGAGATGGTCCGCATCAAAGGAGAAAACAGTGAGAAATCCGTTCCCCGGGAAGATTTCGGGATTGTGGCAGATTTGATTTTGCAGGCTGTCAAGTCCTCTTCGGAGGATGAAGTCACTTCTCCGGATGGGGTGGAAGAGTTTTTGGATGAAGTCGCAATTTTCGATCTGGAAGCGAAGACGGAAGATCGTACCGATTTTTATATTGCCTTTTGGCATCCGGAGGCACCGTTGAGCGGGTTCAGCGTTCGTTCGCGATTGGGTGCTATGAATCCGTTGTTGGACGGAGGCCGTGCGGCTAACTTGAAACTGGAACAGAGCGGAGTTAAATTCGCAACTCCTACCGTGAATAAGATTAATGCCTTGCCGGAAGCCCCTAATGAAGTAGCAGAGCGAATGCTACTGATTGAACGGTTGGGTGGAGTACTTAAATATTCAGACGTGGCAGATCGGGTATTCCGTAGCAATCTTTTAATGATTGACTTACACTTTCCTCGTGTGCTTACAGAAATGGTGCGCATCATGCACTTGGACGACATCACCCGTATCAGTGAACTGACGGAAGTAATCAAACAGATGAACCCGTTGAAAATAAAAGATGAACTGGTAAACAAACATGGTTTTTATGAGTTTAAAGTGAAGCAGTTCCTGATGGCATTAGCCTTGGGGATGCGTCCGGCAAAGATCTATACAGGACAGGATTCGGCTGTTGAAGGTATCCTGCTGATGGATGGGAGTGGGGAAGTTCTATGCTACCACAAGTCAGAGAAACCGGTTATGGAGGACTTCTTGTTCCTGAATACCCGTTTGGAGAAAGGTTCTCTGGATAAGGACAAATACGGCTTTTTGGAAAGAGAGAACGGAACGTATTACTTCAAACTGAATGCCAAGATCGGATTGGTAAAACGATGATGCAAGTGGTGAACGAGTTGTAAGTATAGTAAATATAGTATATGAAAACGAATGAAGTTTTAGAAAACATCAAAGCACGTCGTAGTGTACGGGCTTATACCGACTGGCAAGTTTCGGAAGAAGACTTGCAGGCTATTCTGGAAACTGCCACTTTTGCACCCAGTGGGATGCATTTGGAGACATGGCATTTTACCGCTATTCAGAATGCGGATAAACTGGCAGAATTGAATGAACGGATTAAAGGCGCTTTTGCTAAAAGCGATGAACCGAAATTACAGGAACGTGGTCATAGCAAGGCGTATTGCTGTTATTATCATGCCCCGACTTTGGTGATCGTGTCCAACGAACCCACTCAATGGTGGGCCGGTATGGATTGTGCCTGCGCGATTGAGAATATGTTTTTGGCTGCCCATTCTTTGGGAATCGGATCTTGCTGGATCAATCAGTTAGGTACGACTTGCGATGATCCCGAGGTTCGTGAATTTATAAGCTCTTTGGGGGTACCGGAGAATCATAAAGTATATGGCTGTGTAGCTTTAGGATATGCTGATCCTAAAATCTCACTAAGGGAGAAAACTGTAAAAGCCGGAACAGTGACTGTTGTCAGATAGAACCTCAGGCTATGTTTCCGACAAACATGGAATGAAGAGTAGCATGATAACCGTAAGGTTTCGGCATCGCTTCTTATGTTCACTTAGCTCGGTGCTTATCGGAATACGCTCGGTGCTTAACAAAGGTAAGCCCGGAGCTCAGCAGACGCGAGCTCCGGGCTTATTTTTTCATGTACGGATTTCCTTTGAAAGTTTCTTCTTATTCGAACGTTCCGTAGCGGGTCGGCAATAATTTCCGGTCTCCCAACGTATTGTCTACGCGAGCCACATTCACCCAGAACTTATTCTCACGCACACTTTCTATCGGATACGCTGCTTTCTCACGTGTGTAGGAATGTTCCCAGTTATCATTCACAATTTCATATTCCGGATGCGGGGCGTTGACTAATACATTATCATTCTTATCCGCTTCTTCGTTCTTCACTTCCTGAATTTCTTTCCATATATTCAGCATGACGTCTACAAAGTTGTCCAACTCCGCCAGGCTTTCGCTTTCGGTAGGTTCAATCATTAATGTGCCGTGAACAGGGAAGGAGAGAGTCGGTGCATGATAACCGTAGTCCATCAGACGCTTCGCAATGTCATTTTCTGAGATACCCGTTTCTTCATGTACCTTGCGGCATTCCAGAATCATTTCGTGTCCGACGAAACCGGTAGCTCCCCGATAAACAATGCCGTAAGTATCTTTCAGACAAGCAGCCAGATAGTTGGCATTGAGAATGGCTATTTTAGTAGCCTGGGTCAAGCCTTCGGTACCCATCATCCGGATGTAGCCGTATGTGATAGGCAAGATACCCGCACTGCCGAACGGAGCTGCGGAAACCTGATTTTGCGTACTGCCGAAGATCGAATGTCCCGGCAAGAATGGAACCAGATGCTCAGCTACACAGATAGGGCCTACACCCGGACCGCCGCCACCGTGCGGTGAAGCAAACGTCTTATGCAAATTCAAGTGACAAACGTCTGCACCGATAAATCCCGGATTGGTCAATCCTACCTGTGCATTCATGTTGGCACCGTCCATATATACTTGTGCGCCACAAGCGTGGATGATTTCACAGATTTCCTTTATTTCCGTCTCGAAGATACCATGCGTTGACGGATAGGTGATCATCAGTGCAGCCAGTGCTTCCTTGTTCTCTTCGGCTTTGGCACGCAGGTCGCCCATATCCACGTTTCCTTGCTCGTCGCAAGCGCAGGTGACGGTTCCAAATCCGGCTTGTATGGCAGATGCAGGATTCGTACCGTGTGCCGAAGCCGGAATCAATATTTTGTTGCGATGTCCTTGACCAATACTTTCAAGATACGCACGGATAACTCGCAGACCGGCATATTCTCCCGCAGCACCCGAGTTCGGCTGCAGGCTGACACCTGCAAATCCGGTAATAACCTTCAAGTCCTCGCTCAAATTGCTGATCAATTCACGATATCCTTCCGCCTGATCTTCCGGCACCAACGGATGCATGCTCATAAACTCCGGACGGCTTAAAGGAAGCATTTCAGCGGCTGCGTTGAGCTTCATCGTGCACGATCCGAGGGAAATCATGGACTGGGCCAATGAAATATCCTTCCGATCCAGACGTTTGATGTAGCGCATCATTTCCGTTTCCGTATGATAGTTGGAGAACACCTCGTGCGTGAGGAAAGGCGTGGTGCGTTTCAGTGCTTTGTCAATATTGCTCTTTTCCGGCACGTCCTCTACCTTCTGATAATCTTTCCCGGCGGCAATGGCAAAGATGGAAAGCAACACGTTCGTAGCTGCTACGTCTGTCGTTTCATCGATGCTGAAACCTACGTCTCCATTCTCGTAATAGCGCAGGTTCACTTCCTTGCTTAGTGCGATCGTGCGAATCTGCTGCGCCGAAACGTGTTCCGGCAACTCGAAACGTAGCGTATCGAAATATTGTGCATTGACTTGCGTATATCCGAATTTCTTTAATTGCTTGTCGAGGAAGACAGTGATGCTATGAATACGCGAAGCAATCGTTCTGATTCCTTCCTGTCCGTGATATACAGCGTAGAAACCTGCCATCGTAGCGAGTAATGCCTGAGCCGTGCAAATATTGGAAGTGGCTTTTTCGCGTTTGATATGCTGTTCGCGTGTCTGCAAAGCCATTCGGTAGCAGAGTTTGCCGTATTTGTCTTTGGACCATCCGATGATGCGTCCCGGCATGTTCCGCTTGTACTCGTCACGTGTGGCGAAGTAGGCTGCCGAAGGGCCACCGTAAAACATTGGTGTACCCAGACGTTGTGTTGTACCGAATACGATATCCGCTCCCCATTCTCCCGGAGGAGTCAGCAGGGCAAGACTCAGAATGTCAGCGGCAACGGCAACTTTGCAGTCTGCTTCATGTGCCTTTTTTGTGAAGTCGGCATAGTCTTCCACATTACCGCTGGAATTAGGATATTGCAGGATGCAGGCGAAGATTTCCGGTGAGGGTTCAAACTCTTTATATTTGCCTGTGCGCAATTCGATGCCTTGTGGAATGGCACGTGTGGTCATTACTGCCAAGGTCTGCGGGAAGATGTTTTCGTCCACAAAGACTATGTTGGCACCTGCTTTCTGTTGGGCACGCGAACGCAGAGCATACATCATGGTTACGGCTTCGGCGGCGGCAGTCGCTTCATCCAGCAGTGAACAGTTAGCGAGCGGCATAGCGGTGAGGTCACAGACGGCAGTCTGGAAATTCATCAACGCTTCCAGTCTTCCTTGCGACACTTCTGTCTGATAAGGCGTGTAAGAAGTATACCATACGGGATTTTCGAATACATTCCGTTGGATAACGGCAGGAGTAATCGTATTATACCACCCCAATCCGATGTATGTCGTATACAGTTTGTTTTTACTTGCCAGGTCGGCAATGTGTTTTCCAAATTCGTATTCCGTCAACGGCTTGGCTAGTGCCAGCGGTTCCTTCAGTCGGATGTTGGCAGGGATGGTTTTGTTGATCAGTTCATCCAGTGAGTCTACGCCTATTTTGCGGAGCATCACAGCTGTGTCTTCTTCATTGATGCCGATGTGACGGCTAGCTAACAAATCTGTTTTCATAATTTATGGGGGATGTTTTTAAGTATTAAGTATTAGGTATTAAGTATTATCCATGCGGATAAATATGCCAGAAGCTACGGTTAATACCTAATACTTAATACCTAATACTTGTATTCTTTTTTTTATCTGAAAAATGGATTCTCTGCCTTCTCCATTCCGATAGTCGTTGGCGCACCGTGTCCGGGGTAGACGACTGTCTCGTTGGGAAGTACGAATAAACGGCTGCAAATATGATCGATCAGTTCGTCGAAGTTGCCACCCGACAGATCGGCACGACCGATGCTGCCTTGAAACAATACGTCGCCGGAGAACATGCAGTTTTCTTCTTTGCAATAATATACCAGGCTGCCGGGCGAATGTCCGGGGACATGGATCGCTTCCAGTTTGGTATGTCCGAAGGTGATGATATCTCCGTCATGCAGATATTTTCCCAACGGAACCGGTTCTTCCTGCAATTGGAAGCCGAACATACGGCTCTGTTTCGGAGCTTCATCGATCCAGAACTCATCCGCCTTATTGGCTTCTGCCGACAGACCGAACTCTTTCAGCATAAACGGATTGCCGAAGATGTGATCCAGATGTAAGTGAGTATTCAGCAGATGTTTCACTGTTAACTCATTGGTGAGGATGAACTTCTTTAGTGCTTGTTTTTCCTCTTCGTAGAAGCAGCCCGGATCGATGACAACCGCCTCTTTTGTGTCATCCCATAAAACGTAGCAATTTACGGGAAACATATTAAACTCAAATCTCTTTATTTTCATGGTTTTGATAACTCCTGATTCCTATATTTGTGAATATACTACCTTCTTTGTTTCAAAGAACTCTTCCTCGAAGTTTTCGCTCAGGCTGTGGATGACTGTTTTATGCTTGAACGGCATCGTTTCATGCTCCAGTTCGCCTCCTTTGAGACAGATCAGTCCGTTGGGCAATGCATTCTGCTGCTTGGGGGAAATGTTCTTTTTGATGATCTTGATCAGATCCGCCAAAGGCATTACGGCACGGCTCACGACGAAATCGAACTGTTGTTTTTCCTCTTCGGCACGGGCATGACGGAAAGTGACGTTTTTCAGTCCGATGGCATTGGCCACTTCTGTCGCCACACGTACTTTCTTGCCGATGCTGTCTACCAGATGAAACTTGGTTTCGGGGAACAGGATGGCGAGCGGAATGCCGGGAAATCCTCCTCCTGTACCCAGATCCATGACCTTGGTTCCAGGACGGAATTGAATCACTTTGGCGATGCCTAATGAATGGAGAACATGATGCTCGTACAGATTTTCGATGTCTTTGCGGGAGATAACGTTGATTTTCGCATTCCAGTCGATGTAGAGGTCGTATAGAGCGGCAAACTGTTTACGCTGCTCTTCCGTCAGATCCGGAAAATATTTCAGTATGATTTCCACTTTAAGTATTTTGAATGGTGAATTTTGATTTATAAGTGAAATGAATATCCTTCTGCATCACACGGGGCAATAACAACAGGATATTCATTGGTGTTCAATCTTTTAATAGCTGTTTAATCTTTCAGGTCTCCAAGAATTGGGTTGCTGCCCAGCAGATGTTCCATCATAGAGTATGGAATGGTAACTTTGACAGGTCCCATCGAGTACGGTGTGATGTCGTATATATTATAGTAGAAGGTGATACCTTCTTTACTCAGATAGAAGTTCTCTGTCGGGGCGATGTCTCCGGTCGAAGCATATCCCATGTCTTCCAGCGCTTCGTGAGTAGTTACTTTGTTGTCAGCCATCAGCTGGTTCCAGATCAGATCCGTCAGGGCTTCCTGGAAGTCGCCTACAAAAATATCATCGAGGCGGAGCGGACGCATCAGAGTGAGATCCATGTTCAGGAAAGTCGACATATACATACCGTGTGCGCCTCCGGTATATTCGTTGTAGTCAACGCGATATACTAGCAGGTCTTTCTCATAAAGTTGCACGTGGCTTTCGATGCTCTTGTAATAGGAGTACCATGCGCCTACCACTGCATCGCTTTCTTTATTCTTTTCGTCTTCGGCGTACATCGGCTCTTGGTCGTGGCGATACTCGTCAATGTAATTCTTGGCGTATTGCTTCACTACCGCTTCTGGCTTTTCGCCGATATATTTGTCTCCGAAGCAGACGGAGATGAAGTAAGCGTTCAGACTGTCTTTCAGCATCTCGTCCGACGACTTGACGGGATAGGCGAAGTTGATGATAATATTGCACGCGGGTTTGGCGGTGTCATTAAAGAGGTGTGCCGTCTCGTTAACCTGTATACTATCGAATTGTAATGCTCCCGTGTTTTTGTTCATCTTGTCATGACAAGAAAACAAAAAGCCGCTTACCGAAAGTATAACCGCAAGCAGACTGACATATTGTTTTTTCATACTCGTTTTTTCTATAAATTCAACATTGATCATATCTATCACTATCGACAAATATAAATGAAATTACCGAATACTGCGAATAAAAAAGGAAAAATATTCAGCTACTTTCTTCGGCAATGTATATAGGGGATGCCATTGTTAATGATTCTTTTTTTCTTGCTTCTGTATCATATGTTACAGTTTTAATCTGTACGCCGTACTTATCTTTGCAGAAAAAATAGATTATGGAACAGTTACATGCACACGAAGTCCTTCACATGATGGAGGGAAATAGTTATACTGAGGCATCTCTGAGGGCTGCAATCGTAGAGAAGTTTGGCGAACATCAGCGTTTTTATACTTGTTCGGCAGATAATATGGAAGTGGACGAACTGATCGGATTTCTTAAACGAAAAGGGAAGTTCATGCCTGCCGGTGAGGAATTTACGGTTGATATCAGTAAGGTATGCAGTCATTGATTCTCTGTGGCGGACGGTATGATAGATAAGCCAATAGGATAGTTGAGAGAAGAAATGTTAGTAGTCATAGGTTATACCTGTCGTTTTTCATAGATAGGGAAATTCCTATTTGCAAGTAGGAAGAAGTCTTTGCGAAGGGAATTTTCTCATACTACATTTGGGGTATTCAAAAAACTACTAAACTATACCTATTATGAAAAAGAGTCAGATCCTTATGTCTTTGCTGCTGGTGATATTGCTCAGCAGTTGTTATGCAAGCAGAATTACTTATGAGAATTTGAGTATTATCCAACGTGGGATGTCTTCTAAAGAAGTAATAGCCATTATGGGTAAACCGAGCTATCGAAGTTTTGACGAAGAGAGTGAGATGCTGGAATTTCGTACTTCCGAGTCAAGTATTGCAGGAGTCGTTAATATCTGGTTCGTTGATGACCGGGTGACTAAGATGAAAAGTTATCATACCAATGGCTGTATGGACCGGAACAGAGCCATAGAGGATAAGGAAGAGGAGGAATCTGCAAAGAAGGAAAAGAAAGAAAAAGAAGAAACAAGCGCCCGCATACGTGTGACGATGGACGGAAAGCATATCATACAGACTGGTTCCATCATAGTCACTCCGGATGGAAAGCACGAGACGGTGGTCAGTGATTGTGGTGGAGTAATCATAACAGCTTCGGGGGAGCATATACTTGCTCCTTAATGCCTTCCGTCAATTCACCATACCCTTGTCAATACCAAATTTCTCGTCTGTCTGACATTCGCCGGCAGGTTCCACGTGTACTAAGATATCATAGACATTGTCTATAGAGCTTTTTATGCTTTTCTCCACAGCGTCGGCTATCTGATGGGCCTGTGTGATGGTTATCTGCGGATTTACCTCGATATCGAGGGTAATCATATAAAGATTCCCGATCATTCTTGATCTTACCCGGTGTGGGTTGCTCGCACCGGGAACTGTTTCTACTGCTTCGAATATCTTATTGTACACATTGACATCTTTGACGCCATCCATCAATTCCACATTCGAATCGATGAAAATGCCAATCGAAGATTTTATGATAAAGAGGCTGATGATTAGTCCTGTAATGGAGTCGAGTATAGGCAGTTTGAATATGAACGTGAATATCAGTCCCAGTAGCACACCGGAGGAAATGACAACATCGTTGCGCATATTGATGGCATTGGCCGTCAGCATGGAGCTATCTATCTTCTTCCCTTGTTTGTACTGATACAAAGCCAGTAGAAGTTTGCCGATAATCGAAAAGATCGTGACGTATATGGCAATGGCTGACGGAATTTCTTTTGCTTCTTCGGAAAAGATACTTCCGATGGATGATATCAACATTTGCACCCCTGCATAGAATATCACAAGCGAAAGAATTTTAGTCGCAATCCCTTCGGCTTTCTCATAGCCGAATACGTACTTCTTGGAAGGCGGCTGGCTGATAATGCGTGCTGTGAAAATCATGACAATGGAGATGATCACATCCGTTGCCGAATCAATACCGTCGCCTAGCACGGCAAGACTACCTGCCCATAAACCTATGATAATTTTTGATGCGGAAAGTATGGCATTACCAATAGTACTTATCCAGGAAGTTCTGATTAATATCTGCTCTCTTTTAGCTTTCATGTGATTAAGCCTTTGACATTCCGGTTAGTATATAGCTGCCTTTCAAGTTATTTTCTTTCATATAATTGACGACTTCTATCCGGCAAGCTGACATTAAAGCGTATCCTGTTAAGTTCCCGTTTATAGCTTTAATGAACGAATACTCTGTATCGTTGTGGATGAAAGATATACGATGATATTCCATGACATGATGTATTTAAAAGAACTAATATGCGGTCAAATATACGGATAATATCAGTAGTACGAATAAAAATGGAGAATTATTTAATTTGATATTGTTGCCGGAATACCTTATCTTTGTCTCCCGAAATGAAGAGACTAGCCTACATAACAGCAGTGATCCTTTCTCTCCTGATTATCTATTCAGGGGCGGGAGTATCTATTGTTCATTATTGCTGTTCCCGTTGCGAGACTGTGCAGGGCTGTTGTGCTGATGGCTGTCCCAAATGTAAGAAGTCTCATACTTGCGATTCAAAGAAAGATTGCAGAGAAAAGGGCTGTACGGCAACTATCTATAAGCCCGATTTGATGAAGCATATTTCCGAACTGACAGTTTCCGTTCCGGTGATAACACTTTTCTGCGAACAGTATTGTCAACTATTTGCTTTCACTTCTATAGACCGGACGGTGGACTTTTCCAGTCTTCCTTCTCCGCCATCTCCCTGTCCGAGGCAGAAGCTGGCGTTACATTCCGTTTTTCTGATTTAGCCGCTATTTCATCTTTTTTGTCCGATTGTACTTTGTTTTCAGCCTTTGCAGGGTATGAAAGCAAGGGGAATGAATGCAACTCAGTTGCAAGAGAAATGAATTAATTTTGTATCGCAAAACTAAGTCCAAGAAAGAATGAAATATATAATAATGGGACTGTTCTCATTACTTGCAGTTACGACACAAGCGCAGGTGCGGGGAATAGTCAAAGATAATACCGGAGAGCCTGTTCCGGGTGCTAATGTATTCTGGGTGAATACGGAGCAGGGTGTAACTACCAAGGAAGATGGCAGCTTTTCTATCTCCAAACCTTCGAAGAGTCACATGCTGGTAATCAGTTTTATCGGTTTTCAGAATGACACGATTCATGTCAGCAAGAAGAATCAGGAACTGGACATTACCCTTCGGGAAGGTGTAGAACTGAACGAAGTGAATGTAGTCAGCCGCAGAATGGGAACGATGAAGTTGCGCAGCAGCGTGATGAACGAAGAGATGATAAGCAGTGCCGAATTGAGCAGGGCTGCCTGCTGTAATCTGGGAGAAAGTTTCGTGACCAACCCTTCGGTGGACGTGAGCTATTCGGATGCGGCAACGGGAGCCAAGCAGATCAAACTGCTCGGATTGTCCGGAACTTATGTACAGATGCTCACGGAGAATATTCCGAACTATCGCGGTGCGGCATCTCCTTATGGTCTGGGATATGTCCCCGGTCCGTGGATGCAAAGCATACAGGTTTCCAAAGGAATCTCATCAGTGAAGAATGGTTACGAAGCCATCACGGGACAGATTAATGTAGAATTCAAAAAGCCGCAGTTGCCGGAGGCCGACTGGGTATCCGCCAATCTTTTCGCGAGCAGTACCAACCGGTATGAGGCGAATGCGGACGCCACCTTAAAGTTGTCAAAACGTTGGAGTACCTCTTTACTGGCACATTATGAGAATGAAACCAAAGCGCACGACGGCAATGATGACGGCTTCGTGGATATCCCCCAAGTAGAGCAGTATAACGTGTGGAACCGATGGGCCTATATGGGAGATCATTATGTCTTTCAGGCAGGTTTCAAGGCCCTTTCCGAAAGTCGCACTAGCGGACAGGCACATCATACGGATATGCAGACGGGCGATCTTTATAAAGTAGGAATCGATACCGAACGTTACGAACTTTTCACCAAGAATGCTTATATATTCAATAAGGAGAAGAATACGAATCTGGCACTGATTCTTTCTGCCAGCTGGCACAATCAAGATGCCATGTACGGACGAAAACTCTATAATGTGGACCAGACAAACGTGTATGCTTCTTTGATGTTTGAAACAGAGTTTAATAAGCAGAACAGTTTCTCGGCGGGGCTGAGTTTCAACTATG
Source organism: Bacteroides sp. RCH18 (assembly GCF_058231005.1). NCBI lineage: Bacteria > Pseudomonadati > Bacteroidota > Bacteroidia > Bacteroidales > Bacteroidaceae > Bacteroides > Bacteroides sp. RCH18. The sequence continues at coordinate 254,505 of NZ_JBIPTC010000001.1, forward strand.
ACGCTTATGACCAGCATTATCGGTTGGAGAATCAAACGGAATTGCCGCTCATCAAGGCTTTTGCCAAAGAAGCGGTTCCCGGAGCTTATGCGCAATACACGCTGAATCTGAATGATCAGTGGATGCTGATGGCAGGTCTGCGTGGTGACTATAGCAGTGAGCACGGTTTCTTCGTGACTCCCCGTGCACATCTTAAATACAATCCGAATGAGTACGTACACTTCCGCCTCTCTGCCGGAAAAGGTTACCGTACGAATCATGTACTGGCAGAAAACAACTACCTGCTTTCCAGTAGCCGAAAGGTCGAAATAGCGAAAGGACTGGACATGGAAGAAGCATGGAACTATGGTGTCAGTGTATCCACCTACGTACCTGTATTTGGCAAAACGCTGAATATCAATGCCGAATATTATTACACAGACTTTCTGAAGCAAGTCGTGGTGGATATGGACAGTAATCCTCACGAAGTAGCCTTTTACAATCTGGACGGGCGTTCCTATTCGCATGTATTCCAAGTAGAGGCAAGCTATCCTTTTTTTAAAGGATTTACCTTGACGGGAGCTTACCGTCTGACGGATGCTCAGACCACCTACAAAGGCCAGCGGATGGAGAAACCGTTGACCAGCAAATACAAAGGACTGCTGACTGCTTCGTACCAGACTCCGCTCGGAATATGGCAGTTTGACGCTACGCTCCAGCTCAATGGCGGAGGGAGAATGCCCGCCCCTTATGAACTGGCAGACGGTCAGCTATCTTGGGAGCGCCGCTACGGCAGCTTCGAGCAACTGAGTGCTCAGGTTACCCGCTATTTCCGCCGCTGGTCTATCTACGTAGGAGGGGAGAACCTGACAAACTTCAAACAGAAGAATCCGATCATCGACGCGGCAAACCCGTGGGGAGGAAACTTCGACTCAACGATGATATGGGGACCTGTGCACGGGGCAAAAGCCTATATCGGAATACGTTTCAACCTGGCAAGAAATGAATAATAACCATTAAACGAATAAGAAAAATGAGAACAAAAAGATGGATGGCCACTTGCGTGGTGGCTCTTTTGAGCGTAGCAGCCGTATTGGCAAAGGATATCCGTGTAGTCATATTCAAAGTCTCTCAGATGCACTGCGAGAACTGCGAGAAGAAAGTGAAAAATAACATGCGCTTCGAGAAAGGCGTGAAGGAACTTTCCACCGAACTGAAGAACAAAACCGTGTCCATCACCTACGATGCCGAAAAGACAGATGTGAAGAAGTTGCAGGCAGGATTCAAGAAGTTCAATTACGAGGCCGAGTTTGTGAAGGAAACCAAGCAGGACGGCAAGAAAGACGGCAAACAAGAATCTAAAAAAGAGGATAAGAAGGCCGATAAGAAGTAATCGAACAAATACCCGTATTTGCTTGTTTTATAAATACTAATTAATTAAAGAGTAAAGGATTATATGGGTAATATAGCAAAGAATGCGTTTCCCGTGCTTAATATGCATTGTGCGGGATGCGCTAACAATGTAGAAAAGACAGTGAAAAAGTTGCCGGGAGTCGTTGATGCTTCCGTCAACTTTGCTTCAAATACATTGACGATTTCTTATGAGGACGACAAGCTCACCCCCGGAGAAATCCGTGCAGCAGTACTTGCTGCCGGTTACGATCTGATAGTAGAAGAGGCGAATAAAGAAGAACGTCGGGAAGAAGAACAGCATAAGCGCTACCTTCGTCTGAAACGGAAAGTGGTCGGTGCGTGGATATTTGTAGTGCCGCTGCTTATCTTTTCGATGTTATTAATGCACATGCCATATTCTAACGAGATACAAATGTTGCTCGCTATTCCGGTAATGGTGCTCTTCGGAGGAAGTTTCTTTACGGGGGCATGGAAACAGGCGAAGATCGGTCGTAGCAATATGGATACGCTAGTTGCGTTGAGTACCTCGATAGCCTTCCTTTTCAGTTTGTTCAACACCTTCTTTCCGCAGTTCTGGACAGATCGCGGATTGGAATCGCACGTCTATTACGAAGCTTCCGCAGTGATCATTGCTTTCGTTCTGACCGGAAAGATGATGGAGGAACGTGCCAAAGGAAATACCTCGGATGCCATTCGCAAACTGATGGGAATGCAGCCCAAAGTGGCACGTGTATTGCGTGGCGGGGTAGAGGAAGAGATACAAATAGACCTGTTGCAGGTAGGCGATATGGTGGTAGTCCGTCCCGGCGAACAGATTCCCGTGGATGGTCAGCTTTCGGAGGGCGATTCGTATGTGGATGAAAGTATGATTAGCGGTGAGCCGATTCCGGTAGAGAAGAAAAAGGGCGATAAGGTCCTTGCCGGAACAATCAATCAGCGCGGTTCCTTCATCATTCGTGCTTCTCAGGTGGGAAGCGATACTGTGCTGGCACGCATCATTCACATGGTGCAGGAAGCACAAGGCAGCAAAGCTCCTGTGCAGCGTATCGTAGACCGTATTACAGGCATCTTCGTTCCTGTCGTGTTGGGAATTGCCATTCTGACGTTTGTGCTGTGGGTGGCTATCGGTGGCAGTGAGTATATTTCTTATGGTATTCTTTCTGCCGTATCCGTTCTGGTCATAGCCTGTCCCTGTGCTTTGGGACTTGCTACACCTACTGCGCTGATGGTAGGAATCGGTAAAGCTGCCGGACAGCATATTCTGATAAAAGACGCCGTCGCTCTGGAGCAGATGCGTAAAGTAGATGTGGTGGTACTGGATAAAACCGGTACTTTGACCGAAGGACATCCTACCGCTACCGGATGGTTGTGGGCACAGCCGCAGGAAGAACACTTCAAAGATGTACTTCTGGCTGCCGAGCTGAAATCGGAACACCCGTTGGCAGGCGCGATTGTCGCCGTACTCCAAGACGAGGAGAAGATAACTCCCGCTCCTTTGAGCAGTTTTGAGAGCATCACAGGCAAAGGTATAAAGGTGTCTTATCAAGGTAAAACTTACTGGGTGGGCAGCCATAAACTTCTGAAAGATTTCAGCGCTACAGTGAGCGATGTCATGGCGGATATGCTGGTACACTACGAATCAGACGGAAACGGAATCATATACTTTGGACGTGAGAATGAGCTTTTGGCTATCATTGCCGTTTCCGATCCGATCAAGGCTACTTCTGCCGAAGCAGTGAAAGAACTGAAACGTCAGGGCATCGATATCTGTATGCTTACCGGTGACGGTCAGCGGACGGCTCTGGCAGTCTCTTCTCGTCTGGGTATCGAGCGATTTGTGGCAGATGCCTTGCCGGACGATAAAGCCGAATTTGTGCGTGAGCTGCAAATGCAGGGAAAGAAAGTGGCAATGGTGGGCGATGGTATCAATGACTCGCAGGCACTGGCGTTGGCTGACGTCAGCATTGCTATGGGAAAGGGTACGGATATTGCTATGGATGTCGCTATGGTGACGCTGATGACGTCCGACTTGCTGTTACTCCCCAAAGCCTTCGAACTGTCCAGACAGACTGTACGACTGATTCATCAGAACCTTTTCTGGGCATTTATCTACAACCTGATCGGTATTCCTATCGCTGCCGGAGTATTGTTCCCTATAAACGGATTGTTACTGAATCCGATGCTGGCAAGTGCCGCAATGGCGTTCTCCAGTGTGAGTGTAGTGCTCAATTCGTTGAGTTTGGGAAGAAGGAAGATTTAAGAAGAGAGCCTGCTTAATGTTCTTTTATGGATTTATGGGGCTGGCTAAAAAGTCTGTAGTATCTTAAATCTCCTCCTTCGGGAAGGAGGAGTACCCGCAGGGGGAGGTGGTAGGTGAATACGCAATTCTTTCATTCACAATAAATTAGAGATAACCTTGTTTTACCTACCACCCCGCCCTACGGGCACCCCTCCTTCGAGAAGGCGGGGAATCCATGCGGATAGTTGACTCAAATCTGTACATCTGGAATCAAAAACGGTATTTCGGACTGATCCATTGATTTTAGAAGTAACGGACTCAACTATTTCTAAATTCCAGCGGCGACATCCCTACGTGCCGTCTGAAGAACTTGCAGAAGAAAGAGGGATTCGGGAAATTCAGCGAATAAGCTATCTCCTGAATAGTCATATCCGTTCCCTTTAGCTGCGCTTTGGCGTCGATAATGACAATATAAGCAATAGTATCCAATACACTTTTCCCCGTCACTTGTTTTACGGTGGTGCTCAGATGTTGCAGAGAGATTCCCAGTTGATCGGCATAGAACTGTGCACAACGCTGATCTTTGTAGTGTTCAGTGATCAGTTGAATCAACTTCCGGCAAATCTCCTTCTTACGGTTCGAATGATTGTTTCCCGAATAATTCCGGTACATCAGTTGGATACTTGTCAGAATAGTCTGGAGTGACAAGTCCGCCAATTTGGAGTCCATCTTGAAAGACTCGTCACAACTGGCATGAGACAACAAGGCAAAATATTCCTTCAGATAGTCGGCGATATTCTCGGAAAGAGGGATGATCGGCTGTTCTATCAGCTTGGGATAAGCGTTCCCGATGGTGGTCAGCAAGTTGATATGTCCGATACATTTCGCGGAGAATCCGGCAAAACAAAGACTTACCTTTTCCGCTTTCTCACGGAACTGTATGATTGTTCCGGGAAGTAATGTAATCAGGTCATTCGGGTGAACCTCGTATTCCAACAGATTGATGGAGACTTTCATGGTTCCTTCCGTACAGATGGCGAAAATACACGCCTGCAGCCGGCACGATTGTTTGTAGATGTTCAGAATATCTTCGGTTACTTTAGTCCATGCCAACACCTCCAGTGGCAAATCTACTTGTGGAACTTCCATTTTCATAAGAGTGTTTGTTATCTTTGGTTTAGAGTGCTTGTTATATTCGGTCCGCAAATGTACGATTTTTCTTTTTATTTCTTACTTTTGTCCTCATGAAAACTGTATTAGTAGACTGGAATTTGATTCCATACGCCGAAGCATGGCAGCGGCAGACGGAATGGTTTGATACCCTTGTCCGCGCAAAAGCGCAGGGAGAAGCCTATGAAAACCGTATTATTATGTGCGAACATCCGCACGTCTATACTTTGGGACGTAGCGGAAAAGAAAATAATATGCTGTTGAATGACGATCAGCTGAAAGCCATTCAGGCTACCCTTTTCCATATAGATCGGGGAGGGGATATCACGTATCACGGTCCCGGACAGTTAGTCTGTTATCCGATCTTGAATCTGGAAGAGTTTCATCTGGGGCTAAAGGAATATGTGCACCTGCTCGAAGAGGCTGTGATACGTGTCTGTGCCTCCTATGGCATTGAAGCGGGACGGCTTGAAAAGGCAACAGGTGTCTGGCTGGAAGGGAGTACGCCCCGTGCCCGTAAGATTTGTGCGATCGGAGTGAGGAGCAGTCATTATGTCACCATGCACGGACTGGCCCTGAATGTGAATACGGATTTACGCTATTTCAGCTATATTCATCCTTGTGGCTTTATAGATAAAGGCGTCACTTCTCTTCGTCAGGAACTGAAGCACGAAGTGCCTATGGACGAAGTGAAGCAACGCCTCGAATGCGAGCTTAGCAGACTGCTCAATGATAAAACTTAGCGGACTGCCCGAAGGAAAAGCCTAGAAGACGATTCCAATGCCGAGCTGCCATGTCTTATGCATGAAACAGTCTTTATCAGCCAGTGCATAAGAGAAATCCGCGCGAATCGGCCAGAAGTTGATTCCGCAGCCCAGTGTACCGTAGTTGCCTGTTCCTTTGTCGTTATCCCCGAAGTGGTATCCTCCGCGGATAATTCCATATTTCAGGAAATTATATTCCGCTCCGATGCCGGCTTGAAGATGGCGGTACTCGGACGGGAGCAGGTAGTTGAAGTCAAGAGCCATCTGCAAGCGGTTGTCCATGCTGAACGGCAGGTCGATGGCACCACCCAGTCCCAGTCGGGCAGGCAGTTTCTGTCCGTCCAGCTTGCTGCCCAGGTTGGCGGCTTGAAATCCGATAGTCCATGAAGCCATTTCGTCCAGAATACCCATACTGCGATGATAGCTGGCACCGAGGTCTACGGAGACTGACCCTTTGCTGTCCGCATCCTTATAGGCTTTTGCCTGCAGATATCTGAGCGTTAATGAAAGGGACAGGTTCTTGGCTACATTTCTGAAGTATGCGGCTTCTACGTTCCATGCGCGGGCATGATCTTCCGCACCGTCCTGCCAATGAAAATCAGCATCCTTGTAGTGACGGAATCCTACGCTAAATCCGTGCTTCCCTTCCCGTCCGATGCGGTAGAAAAGGGATGCGCTATGCATTCCAAAGTCTTTATTTATGTCAGCGTATGAGTAGCTGGCACCCATTACATCCTGCGAGAAAGCGATGGTGGAAGCGTTATGAAAGATAGCCGTGCTTCCATTGTCTGTGATAGCCAGTCCTGTGCCGGCCATACCTGCCGATTGGGCATCCGGAGTAATCTCCAGAAAAGAGGCGTTTGCCACTCCCTGTGCTCCCAGAAAAGTAGGCAACAGACACGACGCGAGAAGTAAATGTTTTACTCGTTTCATAATCATTTGTTTTAAGGGTGAGACATCCGGACGACACGTATGCCGCTCCATGATTTATTTTTGTGAAGCATCTGGCTGAGAGGCTCTTCGCTGACAACAACCTTGCCAAGCGTAGAAGAGGCGTGAAGCAAATGCAACTTTCCGTTTATATATTCGGCTATCCCTACATGAGCTACATCCAGTCCCGGAAGATTCGTGGTGATGGCGATGATATCACCGTCCATGATCCACGGAAGTCCTGCGTCGGGGAGTTTGCCTTTAGGCAGCCAGTGTACCTTTTTTCCGGACAATGCTTTCTCATGCTCGGCCATTCGTTTCACGTTCTCCGGCGAATCCGTCAGTTGCCTGTACTTTTGGGGATGGGTGGACATATAAGAGAGAGACAGTTTGGTGGTCTGCGTACTGTTTTGTGCAGTAACGTCTTCCAGAAATCCTTGGCGGACACCGTTCTCAATCCAGTCGGAGGTATAGTGCAACCGCGAAGTGTATCCGTCGATCACACCGTCCCGATAACGTATCTTTTGCAGATTATCGGCAAAAGAAGACCCCATCGCCTGAGCCAGCGTATATTCGACAAAAGTAAGGCAATCTACCGTTTGGGGCAGGATGACTAACTTTTCTTCCGTTCCCTGATCCAGTGTGTTGGCTACATACTTTGTTCCAAGGTACGTCTTTCCGATTCTCAGCATCGGTGCTGTCTCCTTCGGAAATACGACACCGTCACGCAACCACTTTTCGAGTTCCTGTGTCCATTGTTGCTTATACTTGAAGTTGTCCCGGAATCCCCAGCCATGTCCGCCGGTAGGGTAGACATGAAGCGATGCGGGAACATTGTTTTTCTGTAAAGCGAGATAATAGTTCACTCCGTTGGAAGGAGGCACGGCACCGTCATCAGAAGACAGGACGATAAAGGCTTGCGGAGTATCGGATGTCACTTGCAGTTCGTTGGAGAAGAGTACCTCTTGTTCTGCGGTCGGATTTCCGCCCAGAAGCTCTTTTCTCGAACCGCCATGAGTACTTTGCGTCATGGTGACCACCGGATAAAGCAGAATCTGAAAGTCGGGACGGGATGCCGCACTGTAATGGGTGGCAAGGGTAGAGGCGAGATGTCCTCCGGCGGATGCTCCCATGATTCCTATTTTGCGGGGATGGATATTCCATTCTCCGGCATGCTCGCGTACGATGCGAATCGCTCTTTCCGCATCCGATAAGGGGACTTCGCAATGACCGTTCGGCATCCGGTACTTTAATACAACGTAAGTGATGCCCTGTCCGCAGAACCAAGGTGCCATGTCATGCCCTTCATGATCCATGGCGAGGCGGCTGTAGCCACCTCCGGGACACATGATGACAGCCATTCCGTTCGGCTGTGGTGCACGGTAAACGGTTATGGTGGGGTCGGTGACATTGCTGAGTCTGTGGGGCGACACTTCCTTTTCCCCGCCGGTCAGCCCGTTGGAGTTGGGAGCACCGTCGGGCCACAAAGGTAGCTCGACGGGCTGTTGTGCAAATGCCATTGCAGTCATAAGTGATACTATAACAGATAACAGTTTCCTCATCTTATTTTATTTTCATGGAAGCCTTGATAAAGTAGAGGATCAATAAAGCGTAAGCTCCTAATGCTAACACTTCCGACCAGGTATTGTTCAGCCAGGCTTCGTTGACCAGATTGATACCGCCGAAACGCATTGCCGCGCTCACTACTCCCATCAATGCACCTCCGGCAATGAAACCGGATGCCAGCAATGTTCCTTTTTCACCTCTTTCCGTATTGAGTGCCGTATCCTTGCTGCGGCTTGTCACATACCAGTTGACGGCACCGCCTACTACCAGCGGCACATTCAGCTCCAACGGAATAAACATACCCAGCGCAAAGGCCAGTGCGGGAATCTTGAAGAATGTCAGCACGATAGCAAGGATTGCACCGATGCCATACAGCAACCAGGGGGCGCCTACGCCGCTCATCAGCGGTTCGATAACGGCAGCCATCGCATTGGCCTGTGGTGCAGCCAGTGCGCCGCTGGTGAAGCCGTATGTCTTGTTCAGTATAATCATTACACCGCCTACTGTAGCAGCAGAAACGATGGTTCCCAAGAATTTCCATGTTTCCTGTTTGGCAGGCGTACTACCCAGCCAGTAACCGATCTTCAAGTCGGTGATGAAACCGCCCGCCATAGACAGTGCCGTACATACTACGCCACCCATCACAAGTGCGGCCACCATGCCCGAAGGACCTTTCAGTCCGACAGCTACCATCACTACGGAAGCCAGAATCAGTGTCATCAATGTCATTCCCGATACCGGATTGGTGCCTACAATGGCAATCGCATTGGCAGCTACCGTCGTGAACAGGAAGGAAATGCCTGCTACCAGCGCAATCGCTACCAGCGTATGGACGATATTTCCCTGCATGATATCGAAGTAGAAGAACAGCACGATCAGAATCAGCGTAAGGATAGAGCCGATAGCGATGATTTTCATCGAAAGATCACGCTGTGTACGCACGATATTCTTTTCTACATTGCCTTTACCGCCCATTTCTTTGGCAGCCAGTCCGACGGCACTCTTGATGATTCCCCATGAACGGATGATACCGATGACACCCGCCATGGCAATACCGCCGATACCGATGCTCTTGGCGTAATACTTGAAGATTTCTTCGGGGCTCATCATGCCTACCGTAGAAGTGATTTCGGGGTTCCACGCGTTCAGCACGCTGTCTCCCCAGATGGCGGACATTCCCGGAATGATGATCCACCATACTGCCAGTGATCCGGCACAGATGATGGAAGCATATTTCAGTCCGACGATGTAGCCCAGACCGAGTACGGCAGCTCCCGTATTTACTTTGAATACCAGTTTCGCTTTCTCGGCCAGCATTTCTCCGGCTCCGCATACGCGGGTGGTGAAGTTCTCGTTCCACCAGCCGAAAGTGGCCACGATGAAGTCATACAATCCACCGATCATTCCCGCCATCAACAGCGGTTTGGCTTGGCTACCGCTCTTTTCTCCGGATACCAGCACCTGTGTAGTGGCCGTTGCTTCGGGGAAAGGATATTTGCCGTGCATATCGCTGACGAAATATTTGCGGAAAGGAATCAGAAACAGGATACCCAGTACGCCACCCAGCAGCGAACTGATAAATACCTGCATAAAGCTGACTGTCATCTCAGGATATTTGACTTGAAGGATATAAAGGGCGGGGAGGGTAAAGATGGCTCCGGCAACGATTACACCGGAACATGCCCCGATAGACTGGATAATTACATTTTCTCCTAACGCATTTTTTCTTTTGGCTGCACCGGAGACTCCTACGGCAATGATGGCTATCGGAATAGCGGCTTCGAATACTTGTCCCACTTTCAGCCCCAGATAGGCGGCGGCTGCCGAGAAAAGGATGGCCATGGCGATACCCCATGTTACTGACCAGAAGTTTACTTCCGGATAATTTTTGGAAGGACTCATCAGGGGATTGTACACTTCTCCTGCTTTTAACTCTCTGAACGCGTTCTCGGGTAGTCCGGTGAATTTGTCTTCTTCTTGTTTCATATTATATTTTTAGTAGTTTATGCTTAATGGACTTCAAAGTAAACAAAAAAAAAGGAGAATCGAAAGATTCTCCTTTACGTTATGTCTATTTTTTCTTACTTCTCGTCTTTCGGGGTCATATCGCCTTCGATGTAGAGGCGTACCATTTCGGTTTTTGCGTTGGTACGTAGGGTAATCGACTTTTTGAAGTGTCCCGGATATTTACCTGTTCCGTTGTAAGTTACTTTGATTGTACCTTTCTTTCCCGGCTGGATCGGTTCTTTGGTATATTCGGGCACTGTGCATCCGCAAGACGCTACCGCCTGATGAATTACTAAAGGAGCGTCACCGATATTAGTGAAAGTGAATACGCAGCTTACTACCGGACTGTTTTCAGAGAATTTTCCAAAGTCGTGTGTTGTTTTGTCAAACTTGATATCAGCGTTAGTCTGGGCAAAAGCGAAACTTACTCCTACCACTAACAAGGTCATTAAAAAAAGTATCTTTTTCATTTTTCCTTCTTTTTATTGATTACAAACGCCAAAGGTAACGCTTTTCCCTGAAACTATCCCGTCGGCAGAGTTAATTTTATCGAAAAAGGGAATAAAATAACTTCTGTTTATCATCGTCCTTGGGCTTGGCAATCCTGACCACCGAGGTGAGGAATACTGAGCGCCGAGCTGAATGAGAATAAGCACCGAGGTGAGAAACGCTGAGCACCGAGACGAGCAGAAGTGGGCAGCGAGGTGAATACTGCCGATCTCTGTTCGCTTAATTAATTCATTTCAACACGGAATTGAGCTAAATGATAGTAATCGTATCTTAAAATGGGGCCGACTAAAAAGTCAATAGTATCTTCATTCTCCTCCTTCGGGAAGGAGGAGTACCCGTAGGGGGAGGTGGTAGGTGAATGCATAATTCTGTCATTTATAAAGAAATAGGAATAAACATTATTTCTCCTACCACCTCGGTCTTCGACCACTCCTCCTTCTTGAAGGAGGAGAATGAAGATACTATTGACTTTTTAGTCACCCCCAATGGAGATACTACTGTTTGATTCATTTTTCATTCGAAAGTGAATCGGCGGCGAAATTCTTTCTTCTCTTTCTTAGTAATTCTATTTCTTTAGAATAGAATTATATACTCTACTCTTCTCTACTGGTTAAGGTTCGGTTTCCCTTTCGGTTAGGATTCGGTTTTCGAGCCCTGCCAGAAGGCGTTTCAGAGCTTTTGGTTTTGCAAATAAAACACTATTTTTTCAACCCGAATCCCAGCATCATCCCGTCGTAGTTTTCAGCCAGTGAGCTGACAGTTTTCAGTGCTGTGCTGTTTGTCTTGCTGCCGAGGAATGTCATTAACTTAAGTAGCTTGTCAGAGTTGAACAATAAATCCATAGAGTTGGAAGTGCAGTTCACTTTCGCATGCAGATTCAGCAGTTTCAAGTACTTTAGGTCTACCTGCTTGGTGGAAGCATTGTACGAATAAGTGCCGCTCAGTTTCTTTTTTCCGACGGTGCTGGTGAAAGTACTGTCGGCGTTGAACGTGAAGCTCATTTGTCCTTCTTTGATGCCCACTTTACTCAATTGCTCGTTCAATTTGTTTTCTGCCATCGTGGCGGCTGCGGCTCCTCCTGCTTTCATCAGCAGATTGTCCGATTCAAATTCTACTGCCGAACCGCTGTAAGTCCATGTGCCTGTCATGTCTATCGTTTCGGGTGTCCCGGTGATGGCATTTACTACTTTGGAGATGTTGTCTTTGTTGAGCAGATCCTTTAATGATTGTGCCTGACTGTTGCTTACAAAGAGTGAGAATAATGCAACCCATGCAATAAATAAAATGTTCTTTTTCATTTTCGTTTACTTATTTTTATAGACTTCTTTACTGATGTTTTCTATGTAGTCGAGGATTTCCGTGCGTCCTGTACGGTTTTCCGAAGAAGATACGAAATACGGGGGAAGTTCTTCCCATTCCTTGCTCAGTTCACGCAGGTAGTTGTTGATATTCATTTTCAGACGTCCGCCTTTCAGTTTGTCTGCTTTGGTGAAGATGATGGAGAAGGGGATGCCGTTTTCGCCCAGCCATTCCATAAATTCCAGGTCTATTTTCTGCGGTTCCAGACGGCTGTCTATCAATACAAACAGGTTGGTCATCTGTTCCCGTTCGAGGATGTAGTCTTCGATGATGGTACGTATCTGGTCTTTTCCTTTTTGTCCGCGTCTGGCGTAGCCGTATCCGGGAAGATCGACCAGGTACCAGCTTTGGTTGATCAGGAAGTGGTTGATAAGCATTGTCTTTCCCGGTGTGGCGGAGGTCATCGCCAGTCCTTTGCGGGCAGTCAGCATATTGATAAGGCTCGACTTTCCTACATTCGACCGCCCGATGAAGGCGTATTCGGGAAATACTCCTGTCGGACATTTCTTCACGTCCGTGTTGCTAATCACAAATTCTGCACTCGTTATTTCCATTTTATTGTCATTTATTTCTTTGTTTTTCTACTTCTAATAAACTCTCTTATCCTTTATAATAAATTATGGTCACGTTTATAATAAACTCCACTACTTTTTATTATAAACTCCGGACGCCTGTTTTCAAGGCGTTTCCACCGTTTTCTCTTTTCCGGACAGCAGCATGAGCCCCGCAAAGGTAAGGCTTCCGTTCAACATTAGCAATTCATAGCCAAATTTATATCCGGTTTCTTTGTTTATCCACCAGTCCAGAGCGTAGCAGAGCACCGGAGAGGCGATGGCGATGAGCGGGACCAGCCGGTCTTTAGTCCGGCGCCGGGTGAACAGTCCGAAGGCGAACATACCCAGCAAGGGCCCGTAGGTGTAGGAGGCGATGATGTAGATCGCGTCAATCACGCTTTTGTTGTTCAGCATCTCCACCAGGCAGATGAAGAAAGCCAGCAGGATGGAGAGACCCAGGTGCACTTTCTTTCTTTTGCGGCGGGCTGTTTCTTCCGTGTCCTTGTCCGTGTTCAGCAGGTCTATACATACGCTGGTGGTCATGGCGGTCAGCGCGGAGTCTGAGTTGCTGAAAGCTGCGGCGATGATGCCGATGGTGAAAAGAACCAGTACCGACTGTCCCAGATATCCTTGTGTGGCAAACATGGGAAGGATATCATCATTCATGGCCGGTAGTTCCAGTTGCATTTGTCCCGCTAATGCGATCAGCAGAATGCCCAGGCACAGGAACAGGAAATTCAGCGGGATGAACGAGAATCCGTAGCAGTACATATTCTTTTGGGCTTCGTGCAGATTACGGCAGGAGAGGTTCTTCTGCATCATGTCCTGATCGAGTCCGGTCATGACAATGACGATAAAGATGCCGCTGAAGAACTGTTTGAAGAAGTTCTGACGGGACATCCAGTCGTCGAATACGAAGATGCGGCTGTGTTCGCTGTGGCGGATGGTCTGTACGATGCCGTCGAAGCCTACATCCAGCTTCTGTATGGTGAAGTAGATGATGAATAGCAGGGCTGCGATCAGGCAAAATGTTTGCAGGGTGTCTGTCCATACGATTGTCTTGATGCCGCTTTTGTGGGTGTATATCCACACGAGGGCCACGGAGCCGACGGCAATCACCCAGAAAGGGACGTGCATATCCTGAAATACGTGCGTATGGAGGATCAGACAGACGAGATATAGTTTGGCTGCCGTTCCCAGCATACGGGAGAGCAGGAAGAAGAAAGAGCCGGTGCGGTAGGCATTCACGCCGATGCGTGTGCCGAGGTATCCGTAGATACTCGTCAGATTCAGTCTGTAGTAAAGAGGCAGCAATATGTGCGCTACGATCATATAGCCGAAGAAGAATCCGAATACGGTCTGCATATACGTCATGTCCATTCCGCGAACCATGCCCGGCACGGATACGAAGGTCACGCCGGAAATAGACGCGCCAATCATGCCGAAGGAGACTATATACCAGGGTGATTTGTTTTCTCCTTTAAAGAACGCTGCATTTGATCCGCCTTTATGTCCGGTGATGTGGGCTATTAACAACAAGCCCGCAAAATAGCATATAATAATGACTAATATCATCATATCGGCTGCAAAGGTAATACTTTCTTTGTATTAAAAACAATAATCCGTATCTTTGCGCCCGAAACAGATAGAATTTCATTCGTAATCTATGAACCAACAATATCCTTCCGTACTGCTCGAAAAGGCAGTAGGCGAATTTTCCAAACTTCCGGGCATCGGGCGCAAGACGGCGATGCGGCTTGTATTACATCTGCTCCGGCAGGATACGGCCACTGTGGAGGCATTCGGCAACTCCATCATTACGCTGAAACGTGAAGTAAAGTACTGTAAAGTATGTCATAATATATCTGATACCGAGACTTGTCAGATTTGTGCCAATCCGCAGCGTGATGCCTCTACCGTCTGTGTGGTAGAGAATATCCGTGACGTAATGGCGGTAGAAGCCACCCAGCAGTATCGGGGACTTTATCACGTACTGGGCGGAGTGATCTCGCCGATGGACGGGGTAGGGCCGAGCGACCTGCAAATAGAAAGTCTCGTGCAGCGGGTGTCCGAAGGAGGAATCAAGGAAGTCATCCTCGCTTTGAGCACCACGATGGAAGGAGATACCACCAACTTCTACATCTACCGTAAACTGGAGAAGATGGGTGTCAAACTCAGCGTAATAGCACGGGGCATCTCCGTTGGCGACGAACTGGAGTATGCCGATGAGATCACTTTGGGACGCAGTATTGTCAACCGGACTCTTTTCACCGGAACCGTATAATCTAACTTAATTATTTTTGAACGAATATCGTAACTAACATGGAAGAACAGATAAAACGCGCAGTGAGAAATTTGAATATCAGTTATGTTTTCTTTTGGGTGCTTCCCGCCTTTTTGCTTGGGGCAGGGGAGTTCGACCTTCTTCCTGTGGGAGCTTTGGTCGATAACCCACAGGCCACCTATTATATGGAGACGGCAGGTATCTTGCTGACCGCCTTGTGTGTGCCGCTTGCCTTGAAACTGTTCAGTCTGGTACTGAAAAAGAAGATAGACCTCCTGACGATTCCTCTTGCATTGAAGCGTTATGTGCAGTGGAGCATGGTACGCCTCGGATTGCTCGAAGTGGCCATCGTCCTCAACGTATTGTGCTATTATCTGACCCTTAGCAACACCGGAAATCTCTGTATGCTGATCGGGCTGACCGCTTCCCTTTTCTGTCTGCCCAGCGAGAAAAGACTTCGTAACGAACTCCATATAAATAAAGAATAAGCCGGTATGAAACAGTCTTTTTTAACCAATGACCGCATCTATCTTCGTGCGGTAGAGCCGGAAGATATGGATATCATGTATGAGATGGAGAATGACCCTTCCATGTGGGATATCAGTAATTTTACCGTTCCTTATTCCCGCTACGTGCTGCGGCAATATATAGAGGGTTCCCAGTGTGATGTGTTTGCCGACAAGCAGTTGCGCCTGATGATAATGAGCAAGTCCGATCATCGGGTATTGGGGACGATTGATATCACGGATTTTGTGCCTCTCCACTCTCGTGGCGAGGTTGGCATTGCCGTTCACAAAGACTATCGCCGGCAAGGTTACGCATCGGACGCATTGCAGTTGCTGTGTGAGTATGCTTTCGATTTCTTGTCGCTGACTCAGCTTTATGCCCATGTGGCTACGGATAATGAAGTCTGCATGAAGTTGTTTACTTCCTGCGGTTTCGTCCAATGCGGACTGTTGAAGGATTGGTTACAGGTCGGTGGATGTTACAAAGATGCTGCTATCTTCCAGTATCTGAATCCGAAGAAACATTAATTGAAAGTCGGTACTTGCGGAAAGCGTGACCATGTTTCATACTTGCTGCCTAATTTCTCCAAGGCTTGTTTCCACATATCTTTGGTGTCACCGTTCATCAGATAGGCATTTTCTTCTTTGGAGACAAGCCACGTGTTCTCTCTGAGTTCGGTGCTCAGTTGTTCGCTTTCCCAGCCGGAGTATCCCAGGAAGAAGCGGATGTAGCGGTCTACTTGGTTTCCTTGCAGTATGTATCTTTTTATCTCCTCAAAGTCACCGTTCAGAAACAGGCCTTTGCTGATAGGTATGGCACCGGAGATATCTGCCAGTGTGTGAAGGTAGAACAGGGTATCTGTAGCGATAGGCCCGCCTTTGTATAAAGGTATGTCTTCGATATACTTAAATTCTTTGATAATGTCGTTGACAAATATGGGCAGTTGTTTGTTGATAATCAGCCCCATGCTGCCTTCTTCGGTATGGTCGATCAACAGAACTACAGATCTGCCGAATGTGGCATCACGAAGGAAAGGCTCGGAGATGAGAATCTTTCCTCGTGATGGCAATACATTATTCGATTGAATTTTAAATATGTCAGAGTCTATATTCATGCCATCAGATTGATATTCGTGCCACTAATATAAGAAAAGAAATGGAATAATAGCCATACTTTCCCATTTTTTTTGTTTTAAGAGCAGCTTTTATGAATATCCGCATCTGATATGAACATCAGTTCCGGCATAAATCCGGTATTCGGCTGTCAGGCAATCGGGTGATGTTCGGCAAACAGTTTCATTCTTTCGTCGAGCTGCGCGTACTGATGGTCTTTAATAAAAGAGGTACACGCGCGTAATCCTTCTTGATGGCTTCCGGTGGTGACCAGTGAAATGGCGCTCACTCCGTAGTACATCAGTTCTTTGGCAAGTTCGCCGCTTGTCATTCCCGGATAGCCGATGGTGAAGTAGAATCCGTCGGCAATCGGATCGCCCAAGTCATTGTCATATACCAGATAGAAACCGTGACGAAGGAAAATCTCTTTTAACTTCTGCGCTCTGTCACCGTATACCTTCACTTCGCTGAGGAAGTTGTATTGACCTTCGTTGGCAGCTTTCAGCATGGCAGCCATCGCATACTGTGCGGAGTGGCTTGTGCCGGAAGACAGCGCGTAGAGTACGCGGTGGATGAAGACCGTGCCGAATGTTCCCCCGCCATAACGCTTCGTCAGTCCGGGATAGCTGCGGTGATACAACTTGTCGGAAATGCAGCTTACGCCGATACGTTGTCCGGCATAGCTGAAGGCTTTGGAACCGGAAATCAGCAACACATAATTATCTGTGTAGTGAGCTACCGAAGGCTGGAACGGAGCTTGGTAAGGAGTGCTCAGATCCTGACGGAAATCCATCGCAAAGTATGCCAGGTCTTCCAGTACGATTACGTCATATTGGGTAGCAAGTTCGCCGATGATGCGCAGTTCTTCGTCTTTCAGGCAAATCCAGCTCGGGTTGTTGGGGTTCGAGTAGATAATAGCCGATATATTTCCTTTTTTCAGATAGCTTTCCAGCTTTTCTTTCAGCTTGTCGCCGCGATAATCGTATACATCGAATGTTTCATACTTTTGTCCCATCACGACCAACTGCTGTTTCTGTACGGGAAATCCCGGATCAATGAACAAGATTGTATCTTTCTTTTCATCGCATTGGCTGCAAGTAAGGAAAGAGGCGAATGTCCCTTGCATAGAGCCGGTGACGGGTACGCATCCTTCCGGACTTAAATCTACATTGATGAATGCTTTGATAAAGTCGGACGCTTCTTTTTTCAGTTCCGGCAGTCCGTTGATATCGGGATACAGGCTGGCAATTCCGTTTTGCAGCGCTTCGATTTCCGCTTTTACTCCTACGGCAGAGGCCGGAAGTCCCGGAACACCCATTTCCATCTTGATAAATTCAACGCCTGATACTGCTTCCGCCTTTGAAGCTATCGCTTTCACTTCACGGATAGTAGCCTTCGAAAAGTCGACAATTTGAAACTCATTAATCGTTTCGTCAATCACATTTCGTTCGATTGGTGTATTTTTCATTCTATTTTCTATTTATAGTAATGCTTGCAAATGTACATGATAATTCTTAATAAACACACTTTTTCAGAAAAAAGATACTCTTGCTATTGTAGGTTTCAAAAAAATGTCTACCTTTGCATCCGCAATCGAGAGAGATGCAAAGGATAAGAAATTTTGGTGCGTTAGTTCAGTTGGTTAGAATACATGCCTGTCACGCATGGGGTCACGGGTTCGAGTCCCGTACGCACCGCTTCTTTTGATTTTTATAATTAGGAAAAGCTCTGGTTCTTAACGGGATCGGAGCTTTTCTTATTTATCTTGTCGAGAAATGTCCATAATAAATAACAAGTTTTGTCGTGTCCCTGCATCATTATTCCCTTTTCATCTTTACCACCTTTTCTATTTCCCTTAAGTTATATTGTGCGGCCTCATTACCCTTTTGAGCAGCTTTACCGAACTCGGCAATCGCCTGTTCCGTCTCACCGTTCAGCAGATAGTAGATGCCATTATTGTTAGCGTATTCTGCAGTCTGTTTATCCGACTTATCCAGATATTTCCGTGCATTGCCCAAATCCTTCTTAGACAGAGCGACTGCAGCAGCATTCAGATTTGCTGTTTCGTCATTAGGATACATACGTACTGCTATATCGAAGACATTGATGAAATCATCGCTGCCCTTGGGATAACTGTTGGCTACGAGATACATCTCATTCAGACTAAGATACTGAGGCTGAGTCTTGATGATCTCTTTCCCTTCTTCCACCTTGAAGTTGGCGATAGTGTAGTCAATACGACAGTTCACCTTGCGGAGTGCCGGATACAATTCTTTCAGCATAGTCCGATAAGGAGCGCCGCCATTCAGTCTTTTAATTTCCTCTTTCCGGCGGGCGATATCACTCGTATTTCGTATGATGCTGAGCAATGTTTCCTTTTCTTTAAGATCAGAAGCCTCCAGAGCTTTCACTAATCCATCCCAGTTTTCACCGCCAAAGGAGACATGATAGAGATTTGCAGCTATATTCTCACGGGCGGACAGATAACTCTTTAATGCTTCGGCACGACTCTTCGATAATTGCTCGTTCAACTTCAAGGCCCCTTCCGGAGAAGCAAAACCTTCGATATATACGCCCGTTACAGTCAGTTTTTTATCATTCATCACTTTCGTCAGCATCTCTTGAATACTCCGTAACTCCGTTTGATTATTCATAAAATTGGGCAGGATAACGGATTTATTGACCGGGAAATCGAGATGAGCCTCATACTGCTCGCTACGTGCTTTTACTACTTCAGCTAGAGGCTGAATGTAAGAAAAAACAGGCCGGATGGCAGCGAGCCGTTTGATTTCTGTAGAAACACCGGTCAGGATAGGTTCTTGTGTCACCACTTCTTGATGTCCGCCACAGCCGCATAGTTCTTCTTCCAGATTCAGTGACGCATTCTCCATCCACGACTGATAGGGGATTACCTGCGTATAACTCATCACTTCGTTTTTGTCATAAGGAATTTCCATATTGGCCATCTTGTCCAGCGTCATTGAGCGGATATACGCCTTTTGCCTTCTATGACCGTTGACGATGATATCGGGTAAGGCTACGTTATGACTGGCGTCTGCCAGTATAGGAGTCAGCGTCAGCGTACGGTCGCTGCTGACTTTCAGATTCCGCATATCAATCTGCATATCGATATAAAGTGATTCTCCCTGTTGCCAGAGGGAAGCATTCGTGATGCTGATCGCATCGTTATAGAGTTTCTGTGCGCCGGCAGGCAGTGCTGCGGCGATACACAGAACAAAGTATATAAGTTTCTTTTTCATGGCTGTCTTATTTGATAACGTATATAATGCTGAGGGCTATTTTAGTCGGCCCGAAGTAATTTTTGTGTTCCTTACCGATTTTGCTTCCGCACGTGCCACAGTTGTATTTATCAAAGTTTAAGCGGGCATATCCTACGCCGACTGTCGCTTCCATGCTCCAGCGCTTATTCAATATCCACTGATACCCGTAAGAGATACCGGCACCGTAGATGTTTCCCTGATAACGATAATCCCCGAGGCCGAATATATTCAGATTGCTTACATTCGCTTCTGCATAATGAGCATGCAAGCCGAAGAAATGTCCGTAAAACCGTTCGCAAAGCCAGTACCGGAGTTCAGGTTGTACCAGCCAATGCTTGATTTGCTTATTATTGGAGAACTCCCAGGGATTATAGTTACCGGATACATCCAGAGTCAGTTTTTTGGAGAGCCCGACTTCGAAGCCCAGATTGGCGGTGGTCGTAGCCCAGTACAATGCGTTCGTTTTGATGGCAAACTTAGGCATATAGTAGTTCTTTTCCTGTCCGTGCATACCGATGGCACACGTGAGCATCAAGACTGCTAACAGAAGAAATTTGATTGTTTTCATATCATTGTTTTTTTATTATCGTAGTACAATAGCCGGACTTTGAAGTAAATCTTTCACTTTATATATGGCACTGTAATTATATCCTCGCAGCGTAAGCGTTACCACATCGTTTACTTTGCTTCCGGCATGTATCGTGAACGAGTAGTTGCTTCTGTTATTGACAGTGAAACTTGGTACGATGCCTGTATCCGAAGAAGTAATCGTATAATTAGCTATCGTAAGCAGACTGTTATTCTGGAATACCCGAATGGTATTGCTCACTGTCACACCATGTGCCAGAATCGTTTCAATCCTGGTTGTTGTGGGGCTGAATCCGGGAGCGGATATCGTAATATCTTCATCACTGATTTCTTCTTTGGAAGTAAACGTGATGGTTTGCGCACCTGTCGGCTGTGAAGTGTATGTATACTGATACCCACCATTTACAGCCGTCCATCCGCTTTCCGATGTCTGCAGATTCTCCGTGGCAATGAATACCGTCAACGGATAGGTGGCAGGATACTCCGGATAGGTGGGGATGGTGAACATCACTTGCGCTGTACTATTCGTTCCGTAATTCACCAGATTCTCTCCGTTGACACTCACATTCGTAAAGTGACGTGCCTTTACATCCAGATATTTCGTTTTGAATATCTCATTGGTTATCGAGATCGTCTCGTCGCTATTCTCAAGACTGGTGCGGAAATTCAATGTCTTTGCACCGGGACCGGTCGCCCAATAGATATACTGATATCCGCCGTCTATATACTCTATCTGCAGATTCTTGTTGGGAGCTACCGGATAAAGCCGTGTGGTAGTGATCGCGCATTTCAGCGGATACAGGTAAGAAGGAATATTGGCGGGAATGGTGAACTGTAACGCTACATCCTGGTCACGGGCGGTATATACCTCCGGTGACAAAGATGCGGGATCGAACTCATACAGGGCACTTGATACTACCGTGATAGTACGTGACAACACTCCGGCTTTCACCGTGATGGTCGCTTCATATTGGCCTGCGATGATACGGGATACATCAGCCGTGATCGTACCGTTTCCGTCATAGCTCAGATTGTGCAGTATATTACCTTTATCTTCCGCTACCGATACGCTGATCTTTGAATTGTCAGCCACCCCATTATGCGTGTATTGAGTCGTCACATTCAGCGTTCCTTCCTTTACAAACAAGAAGTGAAGCCGGTTCACGCTCAGCACATTGTTATTGTTGTCGGCAATGGAGGGTGATTCCTTGAATATTTCCGCGTAGATGTTATTGGAGGATTCCGCGCTCTTGGCATCCTCGAAACTTGTACTTCCGTTGGCGCTTTCGCTGAAAGACTTGATCACCACTTTATAATGGGCATTTCTTACTACCGGATAAGGCTGCTTGTTGGCGTCGAGCAGCTGGATTTTGTAATACAGTTCCTCCGTTTTGCCTTCCAGTTTTCCTTTGATGATGATGTAGGCCTGGTCATTAAAATAGTTTTCATTCTCAAACATGTACTTGGGTTCCATCGTACAGTCATTCATTGTCTGACTGGTTTTGGTGATTGTTCCGTGAGGCAGGGTCGGTTTGCCGTCCAGCAGCACAAACGGAGTGGGAGAGGCATCCGGATTAAAAGGAGCCACCGTTCCGCTGGTAGTATAGTTGCCGAGGGCGTATCCTGTCACCTCAAAGTTGGTCGTTTCATTTTCCACTGTCACTTTTGCCTGGTTACGATAAAGAACGATGTTCGGTGAGTCGCTGGCAGAAGAAATTGTCTGTCTGCCCCAGAAAGTCAGTTTGCTGCTGCTTAAAGCGGGAATCAGCTCCCGTTCATCTTTTTGCAGGGCGGCACGTTCGTCAAAAGTCCCCCATTGGTCATAGTTGGCAATGAGATGAATAATCCCAGTGTTGTCGGGTATTTCTGCCTGAAACGTTCCTGTACCGTTGTCATTGGCGGTCAGGAGGGAGGCATGCGCCCGCCCGATGAAGAGCCCGTCGGCATCGAATGTCATCAGCCAAAGGTCATTGACCGCATTCTCACCGGTTGCGGCACGACTGAGCACCGGCCTGTAATCAGGTATATCCACAGAGAAGCGAAAGACAGTTTCATTCTTCTCCGTTGACGGATGATCGTTCAGTCTCTCTTCATCTGTACAAGAGATGAGAAGAAGGCTGAAGAGGGCTATATAGTAGGTAAATCTTTTCATACAATTCAAATTTTAATCCACTCGTTGGTTACCGGATGTCCCGAACACATCGTACGGATGCGTATAAAGAACCGGAGTTTCCTCCTTGTCCCACGCGGGGGTCCATAAAGCGGACGGAACTTTCTGCATCCGCACTCCAGTAATATTGACCTTCAAGTATTTGTTTCACTTCGCATACCTTGACGTTCTGCAGAATGTCTATCAGATAAATTTCTGCTTTTGTCGGCATTCTCCAGTCAGAGTATGTTTCTCCCGTAGTCGCATCCCTTTCCACATAATCGCGGCATTTGATTCTTGAAGCTGCATACGTAGCGGCTGTTGTTGTACCGTGTTGTGACGCAAGCATCATGTGCGGAGAGATTCTACGGTTATTTTCTTCCGTGTCGATGCTGGCTCCGTCGCTGTCTGTCAGCGGATATCCCAGTACGGCATTGTTACGTATATAAGCGGCATACGATGCACTCAATACCGGGTCCGGTGCATAATGCGTAAATCCGCTGTCGAATGCTTCATCAAACTCATCCGGATCGGGGAGTGTGGAGAAGTCCGCAACGAAAGAATTCATGATGTACATTTTCGTATTGTTCTGACCCTGACTTCCGCCCGGAGCGTCGGCAGAGATATCCGAACCGATATATAAAGCCGGATATTGCGACACCGTGACATCCTGTGTCAATCCTGCACCGTTCTTCACCTGGAACGTAATTTCTTTCGCCAGGAAGTTTTCGGGAAGCGGACTGGTGATGCTGATCGTGCCCGATTTGGCATTCGGAGTCGCTGCGATATTGACTTCCTTACCTCCGTTGGCAACCGTCACTCCGTTTACGGTAATCTTGCTGATTTCCACATCCGGTGTTGACGACTGGAAAGTTGTGGTGTACTGGGTACTGTTCGGCATTGATATCTTGGTGTCTTTTACGTAGATAAAGTTGATACCTTCTACTGATACCAGTATTTCGTGAGTTGTCCAGTCCTGTATGGTGTATGCGGCATCCAGTGTGACGGCGGTATGCGGATCGGTATCACCCTTCTTGTCTATGTTTACCTGAATATCGTACAGATGGTTGCGCTCCAGCTTATAAAGGCTTTCCGTTTGCCCTGTGCTTCCGTTCGGTAAACGATAGTTTACGGGTATCCTGTAATAATTCTGTGTCGTAGTCGTTCCTTCGGTATTCTTTACCGGTACATTGATCAGTACATACGTTTCCCGGTTCGTATCCTTCGTCCAGTCGTTGGCATACGAATAAAGAATGATCTGATCGTTGTATCCGGCACCTGTGTTTTGTTCCGTAAACGAACTCATGCTTTGCAGATCCGAAACGACAAGCGTTCCTTGTGTAATCGCTGATCCGTCGGCTGCATAATTCACCAGTTTCTTATAAGGTATATTATTCTCCAGTGGAGTATATCCGTTCACATAGTTCAGGCTGATTCTGATTTTAGCCGCAGCACGTTTCAGAATGACGGGAATCTCTTTGTTGACGATTATTCCGTCATTCAGTACCATTGTCTGCTGGCCGTCCATAGCGAAAGTATCCTGTTTCTTGTCTGCATCGAGCGTAGAAGCGGGGAGTGCCTTTAACTGAGTCAGGGAAAGCCCGGTGGAAGGGATGGTTTCCGTACTGTTGGCTACTACAAAGATAGTATGATTCGTGTTCAGTGCGAACTTTTCCTGCTCCACATTCAGCGTTTCCCGGTGTTCTCCGGTGCCGGTCAGTTCCGGTGTGAGAGAGAAGTGCTGGTAGAACAGACACTCGTCCGCTCCTTCCCGATAGATGAACACATCCAGTGTTTTTATTGTGTTCTCATTCAATGCGTCTTCTCCGGGTTCTTCTGCAGCGCGGGAGGCGGCAGGGCGGGGAATCGAAAGCTTCAGCGTGATACCGCTTCCGGCTTCAGTTCCTGCTGGCTGCTCTGCCGGCGAATCGTTCTCACAAGAAGTGATTCCCCAGAGCATCAAGAGCATTAATGGAATGATGTATAATCTGTTTCGTTTCATAATTCATACTATTTGTATTCAGTTTGACTGATTAAAATATCGGTGTCATTGTCACCTGGGAACTGGCGGCTGCCGTTGCTTTGTACCGGATTGATCTTGAGTTTTACTCCTTCCACTGTAATGTAGAAGTAAGTGCGTCTCAAAGTGCCGTTCCAAGGTTTGGCGGCTCCGATCTTTATTTCATGGGCATCGCTTCCTGCTATCCCTTTAGAGACGGCGGGGATTCCGTTCACGGAACCGTTCGTGCTGAAAGAAAAATCAAGGCCGTTGGTTAGTGTGGCTGTCCATACAGCACCTGCAGGGGCGGTCAGACTAAAGCTGTAATCGGCGTATGATGTTTCGTTCCGTGCTTCTCCGTTCCATATATATGGAAACTGTACGATGCCTGTAGTAGCTCCGGTGTCGTTGCCATTATAAGGCTGAAGTTTATAGTCTCCTACCTTCACTTCCTGACCGATCTCTGAGTCTACTACCTCCCATGGATAAGGAGTCGTCTTGATGATCAGCTGATTGTCCGGATGATCGAGCATAGCCATCACACGGTAAACCGTATTGTGCAGCAGACTATATTTGTTT
The DNA here is from genome assembly GCF_058231005.1 of Bacteroides sp. RCH18. Lineage (NCBI taxonomy): Bacteria > Pseudomonadati > Bacteroidota > Bacteroidia > Bacteroidales > Bacteroidaceae > Bacteroides > Bacteroides sp. RCH18. The sequence continues at coordinate 279,495 of NZ_JBIPTC010000001.1, forward strand.
TCCGTTTGGCCTGAGTCTGTGATATATCCCCGGTAGGTATGGCTGATTCCATTGAACGATGCCGTTATACGGATATAAGGAGTATTTGCATCCGGCGTACCGGAAGCGACCAGATTACGATACGTATAGAAAGAAGCATGCGCATTGGCGGGAACTACTCCTGACAAATCCGATGGCATAGGCTGCAACGTTCCGTTCTCAGTGATGGGCTGCGCCACCTTCTGATACTTGGCATCCGGTGTCATAGCTACCGTCTCCGGATTGCCATATGTAGTAAGTACCTGATTGTTAAACTCGATGGAAGTCACCGTCACATTGTCCTTTTCCAATCCTTGATTCTTAAACATATAAATATCCAGCCGTGCCACCAGTCGCTCCATCGGAACTTCTGCTACCACATAACTACTGTTGATCGGAACTACCTTTTTGCCGACCATCAGAATGCTGCTGTCATCCAGACCAATTCCCTCTACAGTCAGCTGATCCAGCTGGTCCGGCGTCAGATCGGCTGTTATCGGTGTGGAGAACGTCTTGTTCGGGTCGTTGTAATTGGCAATTGCATAAATGATCTTTGTTTGTGGCGACACGTTGACGGAGCGCGAAATCTCCTGCAGCCTCTCCGGAGTAAATTCCGGAATCAGTTCCGAGTATTCGCGACGCTGGTCTTTCTGGTTGAATATATACAGAGCAAGACTAGCAAAGTTTCCATCATTCCCTTTATTCAGAACATCGTTTGCCCGCGTTGTTTGGATCAGAAGATTGAGTCGGGCTTGATCGTTGATTGCATCGGATACCGGGTTCTCGTTTTCACTACAGGAGTAAGCCAGGAGAGCCAGGACAAACATCTGTAAATAGATCCGATATTTAAATTTTAATTTCATATACGTAAGGGGTTATTGCCCCGGTCTGATCACTTCTTCGTCCCAGGGTTTTACAGTGACGGCAGTTCCGTTGAAATAGATACGAATACCTATTGCAGCTTCGTTGATACCGTCTACGGTAATATCATTATCTTTCATGAAGTCCTTCAATTGCAAGGTATACAGCCCTTCTCCGGTCTGTGTGTTTCGTAATTGCAGGTATACTTCATTCTCATTATTAAATCGTAAAACATTATATTTCGCGCCAAATTTCTGTGTGCCGGAATCAAAGCTGACTGTGGGATAATAGGTGATACGTTCGTTCGAGAACGTTTTGGTAAAGTCCACTGTCGAACTCAGGTTACCCATTTCTATACTGACAGGCAGAGCTTCTGCCCGCATATCACTTGCATCCAGACCTTCCAGTTCGATGCGCATTTTGATATGTGCACTGTTGAAAGGAACGGTGTCCACCTTGTAGCCTTCGTTGATAATCACAATATCTCTTTCTCCAAAATACAGGCTGTCATTAGTCGATATCAGTTCTTTGGTGAAGTAATGAGGTGCCCCGACAATACTGTTTTTCGGGGAGGCACCATCATTAATTTGGGTGTCATCGAGAGAGTTTCCCCAGCATACCACATGATACTGACCACTTGGTAAGTTCAGGGTCGTACCCTGTTGCCGTCTCAGCTCGCTCTTGTCAAGAACCGTCTTTTGTATACAAACGTTGTTTTCGTTGTATACATACATATCCACTTTTTCTATTTTCTGAAGAAAGATATCCTCTGTGCCGTCACCCAGATAATCGAAGTATAAAGTTGTTTCACAATCATCCAGATTTTCCTTTATACACCCCGTTACTGTCACCAGTAACAGGATGTATAGAATCATTGCCTTCTTCATATCTTTGGTTTATTGTAAGGATGCAGAGGTTTACTGTTCCAGATCGAATCCTGGAGTGATTGTTTCTTCATTCCATGGAGCGATGGTGACATGTACCAATACATTATATTGCACATTTCCGAGGTCGTTGTCCAGCATGGGGACTAACTCGATTTCCATGTTATACAGCGTACCGGGTTTGAAGTCGGCGGCAGTCATTTCCGTATTGATTTCTTTGTAGTACTTCACCAGGTTGGCAAAACGGGCGTTGTTGGCCAGTTCGGGGTTAAATACTTCGAGGTCGGTGGATGCCAGTCCAGTTATATTCAAGTCAGCAAGATCCAGATGCAGTTGCGGTATGGCAGTGCCCGGGAAGAAGTTGAATGCATAACACTTGCCGGCTAAGTCCAGCGGCAGGTTACCGTATGCATTGTCAGCGCTGTTATAGAGAATATAGCTGGCAAATGCAGCTGCGTCTACACTAGGAGTGGTATCAAATATCCACATACCATTTTGGATATGGTTCTCGAATGTAGAGTTAAGTAACAGGTCCTGCAATGTTCCCGGTTGGTTGAAGGTATTATAGAAGTTGTTCATATAAAGCCCTTTTACATTACCCGTAAATCCTGTCCATGAAACAGTTGCTTTCTTGTTTACTCCGTCAATGGAACGGGTAAATTCGAAGTTTCCTGCGTTTTTGAAAGAGATTTTTGTAATCTGCATACGTGCTACGATAGGAGCTATGGTTACTTCGGCAGTATAAGTTTTTCCTGCTGTTGGAGTCGGCTCTATCGGCTCATTAACGATTGGTTTCAGATCATCGTCCATACCGTAATACATTACTGCGCTGCCTTGCTGGTTTGCCAGTTTGGTATTGATCACATTATTGTTTACGGCATTGCCCGGATTTCCGTAAATGTACACTTTAGATACAGATTGAGGTGTATTGATAAATTTCAATCCTTTGGTGGGGTCGGTAAGCTTGTTCCAGTCAGAGTTGAGTACTTCATCTTTGGTGACTGTCTTGGAAGTGATGATCTTTCCACTGGCGTCGGTCAGATTGATTAATACACTGCTCACGTCTTTTACGTCAGATGTGATGATGTCCGATGGAGAGGACGCTCTCGACTTAATTCCGCTTATTGATACTGAAAGAGATTTTATTTCGTCCTGTGAACTCGAAAACTCTTCTTTGTCACTGCAGGAAAATAATGCTATACTTGTGATCCCTGCTAATAATAGCTGTTTAATATTCATGTCTTTTAAAAAATAAATGTTGATAAATTTCTCCTTTATGATTCATTCTACGTAGGTTTCATTTGGGATTATAACAACAACAGGTTTCGAGGAAAGTTTTAAAAAGTGTGTTCTATTTCGGTGCTATATAGGGTAAAAGTGGTGTTTTTAATGAATATTATCCAATTTTGTAATAAATCCAATTTAGTTCTCTTTTTAATGGAAGGATTCTTTTGCATTTCACTTTATATCGTAATGTTGTGAAATTAGATTTCAGGAGAGTATATGGGATATGGCAAAGACGAGAATTTTTTCTTATTCGGTTTTCCTTTTTATAGTCTGTTGCTCATTTGGCTGTCTGCGCTTGGTTTTAAGTAGTTTTTGCGATAGTTAAAACAATTGGTTGCTAAATCGTTTTTTTCGTCTTATCATTGTGTAAATTTACTAGTGGATATATATGAATAAAAATGGATTTAGCCGCTGTGCGGAGTCGTACATCGGTCGTTTACAAAAAGAAGGGCGTCATTCTACGGCCCATGTTTATAAGAATGCTGTTTTTTCTTTCACCCGGTTTTGTGGTACTGTCAGTGTGTCATTCAGGCAAGTCACCCGTGAGCGTTTGCGTTGCTACGGGCAGTACCTTTATAGCTACGGTCTGAAGCCGAATACGGTATCAACGTATATGCGTATGCTTCGCAGTATCTATAATAGAGGAGTAGAGTCGGGCAAGGCTCCGTATGTGCATCGTCTGTTTCATGATGTTTATACGGGAGTGGATATTTGTCAGAAGAAAGCGTTGCCTGTCGGCGAACTTCACCGTCTTCTCTATGAAGATCCCAAGTCGGAACGTTTGCGTCGTACGCAGGCTATCGCTGCCTTGATGTTCCAATTCTGCGGAATGTCTTTCGCTGACCTTGCCCATTTGGAGAAATCGTCACTGGAACAGAATATCCTCCGGTATAACCGTGTCAAGACGAAAACTCCGATGAGTGTAGAAATACTGGATACTGCACAGGATATGATCAGCCAGCTTCGCAACTGCCGGCCTTCCCGCCCGAATTGCCCAGACTATCTGTTCAACATCCTTCTTGGTGACAAGAAGAGGGAGGATGAAAGTGCGTATCGGGAATATCAGTCTGCTCTCCGCAGGTTTAACAATCGTCTGAAAGGACTGGCAAAAGCTCTTCGGCTGACTTCTCCCGTCACTTCCTATACCATCCGTCATTCCTGGGCTACTACCGCCAAGTATCGTGGTGTTCCTATTGAAATGATCAGCGAATCGTTGGGGCATAAGTCGATCAAGACTACTCAGATTTATCTGAAAGGTTTCGGCCTGCAAGAACGCACAGAAGTGAATCGAAAGAATTTATCTTACGTGAAGGACTGGGTTGCAGGACGGGCGTAAATGTGCAAAATATTAATAATCAGTATTAAAGTATGTAAGTTACTTCTTAGGTAACGGATTTAAATTTGGCGCAAAGATAGACAAAAACACAGGTAATAAACAAATAAAATCCCACTTTTTTTAGTTTTATCCGAAATATAAGGCAAAAGTGTATCTGGACATGAAAAAATACTTATTTTCATGTACTGCCCTTATATGCCTATTTCTTATTATAATATATATCTTCTTTTAGGGCATAAACTCCTCCTACGGCATATTTGTAGATGTTTTTCTGCTTTCTTGATTATTTTTGATTTAATGTATGTTTTTCCGTTACCTAAGAAGTAACGGAAATATATGGGGTAAAAAAACATGATTCTAACAAAAGAGAAATCAGCCATCCTCGGGACCAAAAATGGGACAGGGGAGGGCGTAGCGTGCTTAAAACGCTGGTATGTGGCTCATGTTCGCATACATCACGAAAAAAAAGTAGCCGAACTTTTGGGGAAAATGGGAATTGAAACTTTTGTTCCGGTTCAACAGGAGATTCATCAATGGAGTGATCGTCGTAAATTAGTTGAGGCTGTTCTTTTACCAATGATGGTATTTATTCATGCTGATCAGAAAGAACGAATGGCAGCTTTGACCATTTCTACGGTAAGTCGTTATATGGTCTTACGTGGTGAGGGAAAGCCTGCTGTAATTCCTGACGAACAAATGGCACGTTTTCGTTTTATGCTTGACTATTCAGAAGAGGCAATTTCTATGAACTGCTCTCCTTTGGCTCGTGGTGAGAGGGTCAGAGTAGTTAAAGGACCTTTAACTGGATTGATTGGCGAACTAGTCACATTAGATGGGAAAAGCAAAGTCGCTGTTCGTTTGGATAAGTTGGGGTGTGCTTGTGTTGATATGCCTGTTGGCTATGTTGAACGTCTTGGTGAGAAAAACTAATTGACAATGGAGGTTTTGTGTTTAGAGGAAAAAATAGATAAACTTCAGAGTATAGCTTGCACATTACTCCGTATGGGTCAGAATAGAAGATATATATATGCTGATGATCTTTTCCTGTTCAATAATGAAATTAATGAACTAATCAATGACTTGTATCCCTACCGAGGTATAACAATAGAACAAGAATTTGCTTTATGTTTGGCTCTTTTGCGTGGATATAGTGTTTCTATTAATGCCAATCCAAATGATGAAGAGAAGAAACGTAATGTTTTGACTCGTACTCGAATTGTTCTGAGAAATTTGTCTTCTTCAAGTTTGAAAGAACAGTTGCTTTCAGTTTATAATGAGTTAAGGGTTATATGAATTCAGTTGAAATTTTCAAAATAAATAATGATACACACAGGCTTAATAGCATATTTCTATTTACTATATTCTGGTATTCGCTTAATCTTTTTTGGCAATGTTTCTACTATTCAAATCAATAATCGTGCGCGAAGTTCTTCGATTTGGCACATATACTCTTTTTCTACCATTCTTTTATGCCAAGTATGTTTTTATTAGAATAACATACAAAGGGTATTTACTAAACTAATTTATTTATTAATCAAGAAGATAACTCAATGTTATGCTATTGAGTAGTTACAAGAAAAAAAGATGAATTTACGTTATTATCGCTGGCGTTTGGCGTTTGGTCGCTTAGTTAATTTGCAGTATATCAACCGCTGGATTATATTCTGCTCGGATCTCTTTGTATCCTTGTGTGTATCCTTAATAGGAGTGTTAGGTCTATTTTCCATTTTACATGTGCATGTGGGAGGAATGGATGTTTTGAAAGTGGGATGTAGCTCGTTTGTGGCAAGCGTACTTTCGTTTTTGGTTTTCAAGGTTTATCATGGAGTCATTCGGCATTCGACATTGCGTGGGTTGTGGCGAATTGGTGGTGTTGGTATTCTTAAATCTATCTTGATGTATTTGATACTTGTTGCATTACGAACAGATTTCAGCCTCTCGGTTTATTTGGTAGGTGGAATTGCGGATTGTACGTTGACAATTGTCATGTTGGTGGCTTTACGCGTTTTCGTTATTAATGTATATAATAGTGTCTTGTCTCAGTTAGGTAAAAAACAGGAACGCGTTCTTGTCTTTGATACGGGTGAAGAGAGTGTGATGATTGCTACATCACCCAATCGGCATGTGTTTATGCAAAATTATAGTGTTGTCGGTTTCCTGACATTTGGGAATTCTAAGAGGAATCTTCGGATAGCAGAACTACCGGTTTATCAAATAGCTGAGATGGATGATTTATTGCGCTTAATCCCGAGAAATAATTTGGATGGTGTTCTTTTTCCGAACATAAAAGCCGTACAACGTGAACGTGATCGTTTAGTTCGTTATTGTGAGCAAGGTTCATTGAGGATTCTGGTTGTTCCGGATATGGAGGAGGTACATGGTGGTGAGGTAAAACATTCCATACGTGAGATTCGTATTGAAGACTTGTTGGGAAGAGAGGAAAACAAGGTCAATTTGGATAAGATTGGAAATTTGCTGATGGGAAAGACTATTTTGGTAACAGGAGCTGCTGGAAGTATAGGTAGTGAGATATGTCGCCAGTTGGCACATTTCCCGATTCGTCAACTGGTTTGTTTGGATTCCGCTGAAACTCCCATGCATAATCTTCGTCTGGAACTGGAGAGGAAGTTCAGTGACTTGAATTTTGTTCCGGTAATAGGTGATGTTCGTAATTTAGATCGTGTTGACTATGTGTTCCGCAATTGGCGCCCGCAGGTCGTATTTCATGCAGCTGCTTACAAACATGTTCCGCTAATGGAAGAGAATCCTTGTGAGGCGGTACGTACGAATGTATTTGGTACTCGCGTGATAGCAGATGCAGCAGTGAATTACGGCGTTGAGAAGTTTGTGATGATCAGTACAGATAAGGCTGTCAATCCAACGAATATTATGGGTTGTAGTAAGCGCCTGGCAGAGATTTACGTCCAAAGTTTGAACATGGCGATTGAAAAGGGAGAGGTTAAGGGTGAAACGAAATTCATTACAACTCGTTTTGGTAATGTGTTGGGTAGTAATGGTTCAGTGATTCCCCGTTTTCGTGAGCAGATCGCGAATGGAGGTCCTGTCACTGTTACGCATAAAGATATTATTCGTTATTTCATGACGATTCCGGAAGCTTGCTGGTTAGTGCTGGAAGCTGGTACGATTGGTCAAGGTGGAGAGATCTTTGTCTTCGATATGGGACAGCCTGTAAAGATTGCAGATTTGGCTAAGCGTATGATAGAATTGTCTGGTCTGCAAGTTGATAAGGATATCGAAATAAAATATACTGGTCTCCGTCCCGGAGAGAAATTGTATGAGGAACTCTTAAACTGCAAGGAAAATACAAAGGAGACTTCACATGAAAAGATTCGTGTAGCATCAGTTCGTGAGTATGTATATAAAGATGTTGTCGAACATATTCAAACTTTGGGCGAAATGTCACTTCATGTACAAATCCTTCCGATGGTTAGGGAGATGAAGACATTTGTACCAGAGTTTAAAAGTCAGAATTCTCAATTTGAGAAATTAGATAAAGAAAAGGTGTAAATAATAAAAAATAAGAATCGTGATCATAGCGGTAGACTTCGATGGTACAATTGTCGAGCATAAATATCCGATGATTGGGAAAGAGCTTCCATTTGCCATCGAGACATTAAAGAAGATAAGAGATGAACGCCATAAACTGATTTTGTGGACAGTTCGTGAGGGACATTTGTTAGAGGAAGCTTTGGCTTTCTGTCGTGAGCGTGGCTTAGAGTTCTACGCCGTGAACCGTGATTATCCGGAAGAGGAGAAGGGTAAGAATAACCATTTTTCTCGCAAGTTAAAGGCGGATATTTTCATAGATGACCGTAATCTAGGGGGGCTTCCAGACTGGGGGACAATTTATGAGATGATAAACCAAAAAATGTCTTTTGAGGATTTGATGAAAAAATATGAGTCTGAATATAAACCGGCAAGATCTAAAAGCTTTTTCTCTCGTTTTTTTAGATAATAAATTAAGATATATATATGAAGTTTAAAAAGAATCTATTACTGCTGGCACTGGCTTTGTCAATAGCTGGTTGTACCTCCTATAAAAATGTTCCTTATTTTCAGAATCCGGAGGTTGTGAATAATTCTAGTGAGTTTTTTCCTCTGTATGACGCAAAGATCATGCCGAAGGATTTGTTGAGTATCACTATTAATACGACAGACCCTCAAGCTGCTACTCCATTCAATTTAACTGTGCAAACCCCATTGAATGCAGCATTGACTAATATTAATACTACTACTCAGCCATCATTACAGCAATACTTGGTAAATAATGCTGGTGAGATTGATTTTCCAGTACTCGGAACATTGAAAGTAGGAGGACTGACAAAAGACGAGGCAGAGGCTCTTATTCGGGAAAAATTAAAGCCATATTTAAAAGAGGATCCGATAGTGACGGTACGCATGGCGAACTATAAAATATCTGTATTGGGTGAGGTTGCCCGTCCGGGTAGTTTTACAATCAGCAATGAGAAAGTCAATGTATTGGAAGCTTTGGCGATGGCAGGTGACATGACAATTTACGGTGTACGTGACGATGTGAAGTTGATACGTGAAGATATCAATGGCAAGCGTAGTATCATTAATTTAAGCTTAAATGATGCTAGTATCGTTACATCTCCATTTTATTACTTGAAACAAAACGATATTATATATGTAACTCCGAACAAAACGAAAGCGAAGAATTCAGATATAGGTAATAGTACGACTTTGTGGGTTAGTGCCACGTCCATTCTTGTTTCTATAGCAAGTTTGTTAGTGAACATCCTTAAATAATTAGATAGCTAGACAAATGACAGACGAAAGAAATATTTCTACCGACAACATTGAAGCGGAACAGGAGATTGATTTAATAGCACTTTTTTTTAAATACTTTTTTTATTGGCGTTGGTTTGTTACTGGCGTATTAGTATGTTGTATAGTAACTTACCTGTTTCTACGTTATCAAACGCCAGTATATAAAATCACCAGTTCGGTACTGATTAAAGAAGAAGACAAACGTGGTGGATCTGTAGCTAATCCATTAGCCGCCATCCAAGATTTAGGTATGTTTTCTATGACGAACAATTTTAATAATGAAGTAGAGATATTAAAATCTCGTTCATTAATAAAGAAAGTAGTGAATGATTTAGGACTATACATCCGAACATCAGAAAAACGTCCGTTCGGCTATGCGATTCCACTTTATCAAAATACTCCGGTGAGGGTTTATATGACTCCTGAGGAAGCAGAAAATCTGAAAGAATCGATAAAACTAGATATCACTTACACGAAATCCGGTAAGCTATCAGCTAAGGTTGAATATGCATTGAATGATGAGAAACAAGAGGTAGAGCAATCTTTTGATCAATTACCAGCTGTATTCCCGACTCCAGTGGGCGTGTTAAGTTTTACACAAGGGGATTCTTTATATATGAAGAATAATGAGGTCAATTTGATTGCAACAATTAACACACCTACTGAAACCACTGAGACTTATATGAAGGACCTGAGTGTAACGGCATCGTCTCAAACAACAACTATCGCAAAGATTAGTGTTAAAAATACGGTGAAAGAACGAGGTGTGGATTTCATTAATTGTCTAGTAGCTATCTATAATCAAGATGCTAATGATGAAAAAAATGAAGTGGCGCAAAAGACGGCAGAATTTATTGAAGAGCGGATAGGCATCATTAATCATGAATTAGGTAGTGCAGAAAGTGAACTGGCAGATTTCAAACAGCGATCTGGTTTAACGGATTTGACGAGTGATGCTCGCTTGGCTTTACAAGAGAGTTCAAAATATGAGCAACAGAGCACGGAGAGCGCTACTCAGATTCGTCTGGTGCAATTCTTGCGTACTTATATTAATGATCCTGCAAATCAAGATGAGGTAATTCCTGCAAACGTAGGTTTACAGGATCCGAATCTAACGCGGGTAATTGAGCAATACAATACAATGATCATCGAACGAAAGCGGCTGTTGCGGACTTCGTCAGATAGTAATCCAGCGGTAATTAATATGAATACGGGGATTGAGGCAATGCGACGTAATGTTCAGACAACTGTGAACAGTGTCTTACGTGGCTTACAGATTACACAAACGGATATTGAACGACAAGCAAGCAAATTTGAGAGCCGGATCAGTAATGTTCCAAAACAGGAGAAAGAGTTTATGACAATCTCCCGGCAACAAGAGATTAAAGCGACACTGTATATTATGTTATTACAGAAACGGGAGGAAAATGCGATAACTCTCGCTTCTACGGCTAATAACGGTCGAATTATTGAGGAACCATTAGCTGCTAAAGATCCGGTTGCTCCGAGAAAGTTATTCTTTTTTCTAGCAGCTTTGGTAATCGGTTTGTTTATTCCTGTCGTTATAATCTTCGTTGTAGAGTTGTTGAAATATAAAATAGAAAACCGGGGTGATGTGGAGCTACTAACAGATGTGTCCATTCTGGGTGAGCTACCATTAAGTGACGTGCATTCAGGAAAAGGAGCTATTGTGGTACGTGAGAATAAGAATGATATTATGGAAGAAACTTTTCGGGGACTACGTACTAATCTGCTCTTTATGCTGAATAAGGATCAAAAAGTGATTTTATTTTCCTCTACACAACCAGGTGAGGGGAAATCTTTTGTGACAGGTAATCTTGCAGTCAGTTTGGCCTATCTGGGAAAAAAGGTTGTTGTGGTAGGTATGGATATCCGGAAACCAGGTTTGAATAAAGTGTTCGACCTATCTAAAAAGTCAGAGGGTATCTCTAATTATTTAATGGATCCGGAAGGTATTAATCTTTTTAATTTGGTAAGAAGTTCTGGCATTAGCCCGAATTTGGACATTCTTCCTGGTGGATCAATCCCTCCAAACCCGACAGAACTAGTGGCTCGTGATGCATTGGAGAAAGCTATTGATTTATTAAAAGCACGTTATGATTATATACTATTAGATACTGCACCGATTGGTATGGTGACTGATACGGCAATTATCGGTAGAGTAGCAGATATGTGTGTCTATGTTTGTCGAGCAGATGTAACCTCAAAAGCTGGTTTCTCTTATATCAATGTTTTGCGTGATGAAAAGAAGTTTGATAAACTGGCGATAGTGATCAATGGAATTGACCTGAACAAGCGCAAAAATACTTATGGATATGGCTATGGTAAAAAATATGGTTACGGCTATGGCAAGAAATATGGTTATAGATATGGTTATGGGTATGGATATGGTTATGGTTTCGAAGCAGAGATTAAGAAAAAGAAATAGTATGAGAAATATTTTATTTAGTCCTCCTGATATTACGGAGGTAGAAATTAACGAAGTAGTTGACGCATTGAAGTCTGGTTGGATTACAACAGGACCTAAGACTAAAGAATTGGAACGAATGGTTGCAGAATGTTGTCATACATCAAAGGCTGTTTGTTTAAATTCAAATACAGCATGTGCTGAGATGACTTTACGAATATTAGGTGTGGGGGCAGGGGATGAAGTGATAGTTCCGGCTTACACATATACAGCTTCTGCCAGTGTTATAGAACACGTTGGAGCGACTCTTGTAATGGTTGATTGTGAACCGGGAAAATTTACAATGGATTATGAAAGATTGGAAGCTGTAATTACTGAGAGAACTAAAGTTATAATTCCTGTAGATTTATTTGGAATTCCATGTGATTATGATAGGATTTTTGATATTGTAGAGCGGAAGAAAGGATTATTTAATCCAAGTGATAATAGCATTCAACAGGCTATAGGAAGAGTGATAGTTATGGCCGATGCAGCCCATTCTTTTGGTGCTTTTTATAAAAAACGTCCTATAGGGTCGATTGCGGATTTTACTAATTTTTCTTTTCATGCAGTTAAGAATCTTACAACTGCAGAAGGAGGAGCTGTAGTTTGGAGGGATATTTGTAATATTGATAATAATGAGTTATATCATAAATATATGCTGTTGAGTCTGCATGGTCAAAGTAAAGATGCGTTGGCAAAAACAAAATTAGGAGTATGGGAATATGATATCTTAGGACCATGGTATAAGTGTAATATGACGGATGTATGTGCGGGAATAGGTTTAGGACAGATGAGAAGATATAATCAGATTTTAACTCGCCGGAAAGAAATAATTAATCGTTATAATACGGCTTTCGCTGATCTTCCTCTTTCTGCAGTGACACATTATACAGATAGCTATACATCTTCAGGACACTTGTACATTGTGAAATTAGATGGATGTGGAGCGGAACAAAGAGATAAGTTTATAGAAAACATGGCGGAGCTTGGTGTGGCTACAAATGTTCATTATAAACCTCTCCCTATGCATACTGGATATCAGAAACTTGGGTTTAGAATAGAAGATTATCCAATGGCTTATGAACAGTTTAAAAATGTGGTAACATTACCCTTACATACTTGCTTATCAGATGAGGATGTGGACTATGTGATAGAATGTGTGGGAAAATGTTTAGAACAATGAAAAATGTTTTGTACAAGAAATATATAAAGCGGTGCTTGGATTTTATTCTCGCATTAATAATCTTACCATTTGTTTTGCTTTTAATCATTGTCATGACTCCTATTATTTATATCTCCGATCCTGGTCCGATATTCTATCGTGGATTGAGAAGAGGTATTGGTGGAAAAGCCTTTAAAATGTTTAAATTCCGTTCTATGTATGTCAACTCGCCTGATATAAGGAATCAGGATGGATCGACGTTCAATGGTGATAATGATCCAAGAGTAACAAAAGTTGGTAAGTTTATGAGAAAGACCTCTATAGATGAGATTCCGCAACTGCTAAACGTTTTGATAGGAGATATGAGCTTTGTAGGTCCGAGACCTACTTTGGCATCAAAATCATTTGATGAAGTTGAGATGGAGAGAAAGAAGCGATATGATGTGAGACCTGGTATTACAGGTTATGCACAAGCTTATTATAGAAATTCTATCTCACAGAAAGATAAGTTTATTTATGATTTACATTATGTAGATCATGTTTCGTTTCTGCTGGATTTTAGAATAATATTAAAAACAGCTTTATCGGTGTTGAAGCATGAAAATATTTATGTTTCCAAAGAAAAAACTATGATTGGAGGTAATGCTAAGGGAGGAGACTTATAGATGAAAAGATTATTAATTATTGGAGCGTCTATTCTTCAATTACCAGCTATTTTAAAAGCCAAAGAGTTAGGGTTATATGTGGGTGTAGCAGATTTTAATCCGGAAGCAATGGGGATTTCTTATGCTGACGAATATTTCAATGTAAGTACGATAGACGAATTTGGTGTTTACCAAGTAGCGAAAGAGTTTAAGGCTGATGGCATCATGACACTTGCTACTGATATGCCGATGCGGGCTGTTGCTTACGCTACACAAAAATTGGGCCTTGTAGGAATTACTTATGATACTGCAGTTAAGGCAACTGATAAAGGAGAGATGATAAAAGCGTTTGAATCTTCAGGCGTGGAGCATCCATGGTATTATATACTTCAAACGCCGGAAGAATTGGGTACGGTAATTCAAAAGATCACATATCCTTGTATCAGTAAACCCGTAGATAATGCAGGTAGTAGGGGAGTCATGTTGGTTGAAAGCAGTAAAGAATTAGAGAACGCAGTTCGATATAGTTCATCAAATGGACGGAATGGAGAAGTAATTATTGAGGAGTATCTGCAAGGTGATGAAGTAAGTGTTGAGATCATGGTTATTGATGGTGATGTCCATGTGTTGCAGGTTACGGATAAACTGACAACGGGAGCACCTCATTTTGTGGAGATGGGACACAGCCAGCCGAGTCGTTTAGGCGATGAAAATGTGGAGGTAATTAAGGATTTGGCTATAAGAGCGGTGAAGGCTGTTGGTATTGATAGGGGACCTGCTCATGTTGAAATTATGTTGACTTCCAAAGGGCCGAGAATGATTGAACTGGGGGCTAGAATGGGAGGAGATTGCATTACCACTCACCTTGTTCCACTATCTACGGGGATTGATATGGTAAAAGCAACAATACAAATAGCGTTGGGAGAAAAACCTAATATTGTGCCGGAGTTTGAAAAAGGAGCCGCGATACGCTATTTAAAGGAGAAATATGGTATTATTAAAGGTATTTCGGGTATTGATATTGCAGAAAAAATTGATGGTGTTAAACAAATAACACTTGTTAAAACATTAGGAGATAAGGTTGGGGAAATTGGCAGTAGCATTGATCGTATGGGGTATGTGATTACTCAGGCAAGTACTGTAGACGATGCTGTTATCTGTTGTGAGAATGCAATAAAACAAATAGTCATTACTATTTAAGAGTTTTGATTATTTGATTTGAGAATATGATATAAAAAGGAGTATTATCATGAATTTGAGAGGAAAACGTCTTTTGTATATTGGAGGTAGTGCATCAGTAACTGATATTGCAAGTTATACAAAAGCAAATGGAATCAAATTGCTGACGGCTGGAAAAGTGATTTCTGATGAAATGATAGCTTTAACAGATGAACAGTATGTGGTTGACATTTCTGATAGGGAATGTCTGAAAAAGATTGCGGTAGAGCAAAAAGTTGATGGTATATTAGTTATAGGTAATGAGGATATCATTACTTGTGTAATTGATGTTGCAGAGAACATCGGACTTCAGTTCTATGTAAATAGAGAACAATGGACAGAGTTACAGGATAAGAGAAATTTCAAGAAGAACTGTATAAAACATGGCATTTCAGTAGTGGAGACATATGAATTGGCAGATAGCTGTGATACAGTACTAATTCCAATGAATGCCTATCCTGTAGTTTTGAAGCCTGCCGATAGTTGCGGATCAAAAGGTATTTCAATCTGTAATTCTAGCGAAGAAGTGAAACAGGCTATGCAGAAAGCAGAATCGTTTTCCAGGACAAAACGCTTTTTGTGTGAGAAGTATATGGACTGCCCCGAGATCACTATTAAATATTTATTTGATCGTGGTAGTATATATCTTTGGGAAGTAAATGATCGGTATGTTAATCGAGAACAGAAAAACGTAGGTGCAATTGCTAATTGTACCGTATATCCATCGAAATATACAAAACTGTATTTGGATACTATGCATTCAAAAATGGTTGAAATCTTTAATGAGTTTAACTTCTATAATGGAACGATGTTCATTCAGGCATTTGTGGATGGAGATGTTATTCGTCCCTATGATCCGGGTATTAGGTTTTCTGGTGGATTATCGTACTTTATAACAGAATATGTTTTTGGTGTTAATCCTTTAGAGTTTATGATAAATGCAGCTCTTGTAGGGCAGATGTACTTGGGTGAAGAGAACCCTCTTGAGAAGATAAATGTGGATATGGACGGTAGATACATAGCGAATTATTCTGTTTTGGCAAAGGCTGGCATCATTTCAGAAATATATGGTATGGACACTGTCATGCAGATGCCGGAAGTTTTTAAATCATTGCAATTACTTAACATTGGTGATGAAGTGAGAATGGTAGGTACTTTGCAACAGGTATTTGCAAGATTTCAAATAGAAGCTAGAAGTAGAAAAGAACTGAATGAAGTAATAGTTACAATATATAATACCATTCAACTTAGAGGAGTAGATGGGGAAGATATGAAGCTTTATCAGAAAATCAATATTCTGTAAGGTATAGAAGATTATGGAGAACTATACAAAAGCATTAGTGGATTTTGCTGCGGAAATCGAATATAGGGATCTGTCTCATAGTGTTATTGAGCAAACTAAAATGTTCATTGCAGATTATTATGCGGCGAGTCTGGCGGGGTATCGGGTTAATGGAAAGTTTAACTCAGTGGTAATGGCTGTTCTGAAAGAAGAAGGAGGTACTGAGCAAGCATCCATATTGTTTGAAGAAAAGAAATATCCAATAAGTAATGCAGCTTTTATGAATGCAGTTTATGCGCATGGTGCGGATATGGATGATGGTAATCGAAAATCTGGAGGACACATAGGAACACACATAATGTCTTCTGTCTTTGCATTAAGTGAAAAGTTGGATGTGACTTGGAAGGATGTTATTGTTGCAATTAATATCGGGTATGATTTTTTCAACAGGGTAGCTGGGGCTGCACAACCAGGGCTTTATAGTAAGGGTTTTCATTCAACAGGAATTGCGGGTGCGATAGCTAGTGGAGCAGCCTGTGCCAAACTAATGGGGTTGGATAGAAATGGAATTTATAATAGCGTTTCTTTAGCTGCATTTCAGTCAAGTGGGTTAATTATTATAGATGAAAGTGGGCAAAGTTGTAAGCCTGTGAATCCTGCGAATGCAGCAAGAACAGGTGTAATTGCTGCTATGATGGCTGAAAAAGGTCTGGTAACTCCTCGGAATCCATTGGAGAGTAAAAAAGGCTGGTTTCATGCTTTTACAGATCAAGTTAATGAAACGGTTCTTTTGGATGGTCTTGGTATAGATTTTACAATTTGTGAGAGTTATCTAAAACTATATCCAACTTGTCGTCATACGCATAGTTGCATTGACGCTGCTATAGAGATCAGGAAACAAATTTATGAAAGTAATTACCTCTTATATGATATAGAAAAAGTCTATGTTTTCGTGTATCCGAGTGCGATTAAGTCAGCAGGGACAATTAGCAACCCACAATCACAAGAGGAAGCCAAGTTTTCGATTCATTATGCAGTGGCAACTGCCTTTAGTAAAGGCAACTTTTCCTTGGAGGATCTTGATACAGGAAACCAAGATCATACCATAATAGATAATTTATCGAAAAAGATAGAGTTGATAATTGATGATTCAATGGAGAATAGAGAGAAAGGAATTCGAGGAGCTAGAGTGAAAGTAATTCTTTGTAATGGAAGAATTTTTGAGAAAACTATACTCATCCCAAAAGGTGAAGGGATCAATTCACTTAATTGGGATGATATACAAATGAAAATGCAGGCATGCTCGCAAGGAATTGTTGAAGCAGAACAGGCAAGACTATTTGTAGAAAAGTGTCGATGTATTAATGATGATGATCGTTTTACTCCGATATTATCATTTTTAACCAAAATAAAATAACAAGGAAGGAGCAAAATCAATGAAAGAAAATATAAAACTAATCCTCGGAACAATGACTTTCGGGGAACAAGTATTTGGTGAGGATGTAAAATGTATGGTTCAGAGTTATCTGAATCACGGTTATAAGGAATTGGATACAGCCTACGTATATAATGAAGGAGAGTGTGAGCGTTTGTTGGGGACAGCTTTGAAAGAATTGGATAGAGATACGTATAAAGTTGCAACAAAAGCAAACCCAAGGATTACCGGACGATTGGATAAGGAGGCAGTAATATCACAGTTGAATGAATCATTGCAAAGGCTTAAAGTAAACTATGTAGATACCTTATATCTACATTTTCCAGATCCGGCAACACCTGTGAAATCTGTATTGGAGGGTTGTGCACAGCTTTATGAAGAAGGGAAATTTTTGGAACTGGGACTGAGTAATTTTCCCGCATGGCTGGTAGCCGAAGTTTGGCATATTTGTAAATCTCATGGTTGGATGTTGCCCAAAGTATATGAGGGACTTTATAATCCGTTAAGTAGGCATGCAGAGCGGGAATTGGATAGAGCATTAAATAATTACGGTATGCGCTTTTATGCTTATAATCCTTTAGCTGGAGGAATGTTGACAAATAAATATTCCAGTCAAGACAAAACAATAAAAGCTGGTAGATTTATAAATCGGCCAAATTATCAAAAACGTTATTGGAAAGATTCGTTCTTTGAAGCGATCGATCGCATAAAAGAAGTTTGTGCTGAACATAATATGAATATTGTAGAAGCGGTTTATCGATGGTTGGCATACCATTCAATGCTAAAAGTAGAGCGTGGAGATGGAATTATTATAGGTGCGTCGAGATTAGTTCAATTGGAGCAGAATATGGCAACGGTGGAAAAAGGTTCTTTGCCGGATGAGATAGTCGAGATTATTAATGATGCATGGGAAATAAGTAAAATGGATGCACCGGAATATTTTACATATTATGTACCCAAAAAGTAAAAACACAAAAGAAGTTTAAGAATATGATTAATCAAGAAATCTTTTTGCATACACTGCAGTTGGAAGGTGTGGAATTCTTCACCGGAGTACCAGATTCCTATTTGAATGGATTTTGTGACTATTTGTTAAGGAATATATCACAGGAAAAGAATGTTATAGCGGCTAATGAAGGAAATGCAATTGCCATAGCTGCCGGTCATTTTCTTGCTACTCAGGAGATTCCCCTTGTTTATATGCAGAACTCCGGATTGGGCAATACTATAAATCCTCTTGTTTCACTTGCTGATAAACAGGTTTATGCGATTCCTATGATTCTGTTGGTAGGTTGGAGGGGGCAACCGGGCACTGGAGATTGGGCACAACATGAACTTCAGGGAGAGATTACCCCCGGATTATTGGATTTGATGCATATTCCGTATGATATCTTACCGGATGACAATGATAAAGTGACAGGCATTTTAAAACAGGCTGTTTTGCTGGCAAGGAGCAATCGGAAGCCTTATGCATTAATTGCTCCTAAAGGAGTGATGGCAGGAGAAAAAATGAATAACAAAGATCAAACATATCCTATGAGTCGTGAAGAGGCAATAGAGGTAGTACTTGATCATATGCCTGCTGATACGATTTATAGTGCAACAACAGGGCGTGCAACACGGGAATTATTCTTTTTGCGAGAAAAAAGAAATGAGAGTAAAAAAACAGATTTTTTGAATATTGGTTCTATGGGGCATGCTTCGTCAGTAGCTTTTGGTATTGCTTTGGCAAAACCTCAAAGGAAGGTGGTCTGCCTTGACGGAGATGCTGCCGCAATGATGCATTTGGGAGCTATGACAATGTTGCATAAGTATAATGTACCGAACTATCTGCATATTATATTGAATAATGGAGCGCACGAGTCTGTAGGTGGACAACCTTCAGCGGGACATTTGATTGACTTTACAAAAATAGCGGAATCTTGTGGATACAAGACTATAGGGCATTCCGTAACGACTCGGGAGGAACTGACTCAAGCTATTGAAATATTGGCTAAAGAGCCTTTTGCAGCATTCATTGATGTGCGGATTCATAAAGGGATGAGGGGGAAACTTCCACCACTTGATTTTTCGCATAGAGAAGCCATTGATAACTTAATAAAAGAATTAAATAAGAAAGACTGAAAGGTCAGGGAGGATATGAAAGTGAATAATAGTATGGAACAAACAAGGGCCTTTTTGAAATCAATAGGTTTGCCGGAAGGTGATGCTTACAATTTGCCGACATCCATAAAGAGATTTGAAGATGGAGGTCAATACCGTTTTGAAGTGCCTGGTATCCAGGGACCTAAAGTTATGCAAGCGTTGCTTGAAGCAATGGATGACTATGGAATCTGTCTGCATCGCGTAACACAGACACAAGGTATCATGCGTTTGACTGATGATGAGATTGTTAGAATGGTAGAGTTGGCACACCAATGGAGTACAGACTTGATTTTGGCTATTGGTCCTCGTGCAACTACCGATACTAGTGCGTCTGTCAATACTCCTGAAGGAGTCCGTATGGGGTATCGTCTTCGTGGTCAGGAGCAGATTGTACGCGCTGTAGAAGATGTGAAACGTGCAGCCCGTTTGGGTTGTCGTTCTTTCCTTATTTATGATGAGGGGTGTTTGTGGCTGCTTAATGAAATGCGTAAAGCAGGAGAAATTCCGGAGGAATGTCATTTTAAAGTTTCAGCACATGCCGGTCACGGTAATCCATGTTCTGCTAAGGTTTTGGAGAAGATTGGTGCAAACTCTATAAATCCGGTTCGTGATATTCAGTTACAAATGCTGTCTGCAATGCGTCAGGCAGTAGATTGTCCTATTGATATTCATACGGAAAATCCAAAGTCGACAGGAGGCTTCATACGCCATTATGAAGTTCCGGAGATGATTCGTATTGCAGCTCCGATTTATCTTAAGACCGGTGGATCGGTTGCGCAAACACATAGTTGGGATAGTACACAGGATGATGCAAGGAAGCGTGCGAAACAGGTTGCATTAGTTAAGAGAATAATTGACGAATACTATCCTGAAGCACTTTTGTCACCGAAAGGAAGCATTCGATAAAAGAAATATAAATAAAAGCAAAGAAGAAATGAGACACCATAAATATAATCCGAATTTTGAGTTTATTGTAAAACCGGAAGAGTTTAACAAGTATTCGTATAAGGAAATACTCCAATATTGTCTTGGAGCGACCATGTATATGCCGGGGACAAAAGATTTTTCTCAAAAAATATTGGATAATGAAATACCGGGCTTAACTTCCATGGTATTTTGTTTTGAGGATGCATGCCCAGAGAGCCAGGTAGAAGAAGCGGAAAGAAATGTAATTCATGTACTGGATGTACTTTCTACAGCTCTTGATAATGGAAAACTTACTTATGATAATTTACCACTTATTTTCTGTCGTGTCAGAAATCAGGAGCAGTTTATTCGATTTGCAGGGCAGCTCACAAAACACCATGTGAAGGCTTTAACAGGTATTAATTTCCCGAAATTCAATGCTCATAACGGAAACGTATATATGTTTTATTTGAAGCAACTAAATGAGAGGTTAGGGGATATCATCTATGGAATGCCGATTATAGAAGACTCTGAAGTCGCATTTAGAGAGACGAGAATGACGGAATTGATTGGCATCAGAGAAATACTGGATAATTATAAGGATATAGTTTTGCAAGTACGAGTTGGTGCTACTGATTTTTCTTCTTGCTTTGGAGTACGTAGAGGAGTAGATTATTCTATTTACGATGTATTGACAGTCAGGGAAATTTTATCTGATATTATTAATGTATTTGGAAGAAATAATGACTATGTGATCTCTGGTCCTGTATGGGAATATTTTCGTGTGAGTAAACAAATGATGTTCGAACAACTTCCCAATTATGATATTGAAGACTGTCTGTTAAAAAGGATTCCTATTGTAAATACCGAAATTGACGGATTGTTGAGAGAGGTCGTTTTAGACAAGGCGAATGGTTTTGTAGGAAGAACTGTCATTCATCCATCTCACATTAAATATGTTAATGCGATGCAGGCTGTGACAAAGGAAGAATATCAAGATGCGATGAATATTCTTAATAGTGACAAAGGAGGTGTTTTTAAAGGTGAAAGTGGTAATAAAATGAATGAAGTAAAACCTCATACAAACTGGGCGACCAAGGTGTATATGAAATCCCGAGCTTATGGGGTGATCGATAACGAAAATAGCTATATTAAGCTGTTCTCATAAACGAAGGAGAAGCAATGAAGACAATAACGACACCAATTTCAGAAGAAATGGCTAGTGATTTGCATGTTGGAGATATGGTTCTGATAACAGGTAAGATATACTGTGGACGTGATGCTGTACTCCCGAAAATTTGCAAGTTGATAGAAAATGAAACTTTAGGTGAATACGATATTGATTTGCGGGGGAGTGTTATTTTTCATACAGCTGTTAGTCCGGCAGGAGTTGGGCCAACTTCCAGCAATAAGTTGGAGATAGAGGAAAGTTTTCCCTTGCTTTCTAAAGCAGGAGTGAAAATGCATTTGGGAAAAGGAGTAATTGGGAAAAATACGATTACTGCACTTGATGAATATAATTCCGTTTTTGCAGTGATCCCCCCAGTCACGGCATTGCTTGGGGAGAACATGCTCTCGCAAAGACTGGTTGCTTTCCCAGAGTTAGGAATGGAGGCATTTTATGAGTTGGAGGTAAAAGATTATCCAGCGATCATTGGCGCTGCACATAATGAAAGTATTTATTGAGGAGGACAAGGCATGAGGTATGATAAAAGAATTGTAAATAGAGTATGCGAAACATTGGTTAGTTCCGGTTCGACTTTCCTTCCGGATAAAATAAGAGCATATGAGAAAGCAATCCAGAGCGAAACTAATGAACAGGCAAAGTGGGCGATGAAAGCTATTTGGGAGAATGCATTGGTTGCAAAAAAGAATAGAAGCCCTCTTTGTGACGATACGGGCATACCGCATCTGATATTAGAAGTAGGACCTGATAGGGTAGTGACTGGCAATATGCTGGAATCTATAAAAGAAGGAATAAGGCAAGGATTAAGAACATTACCAGGACGCCCTATGGCAGTGAAAGGTGATGATAGCCACAGAATTGATCAGTCATTGGGGCTGGATGAGGATCCTGCCGCTTTGGAAGCAGCACCAATTTTGATTCGAAATATTGAAGATAATGTAATAAAACTTCATATTTTAATGTTTGGTGGTGGTCCTGCTATCAGAGGAAAAACTTATCGTGTTTTTCATAAGCATAATGTGCAAACAGTATTGGATGAGATTATATCATGGGCAACGGAAGGAACAACTATGCTCGGATGCACCCCATGTACTTTGGCTGTAGGTGTCGGTCGCTCTCATTATGAGGCTTCGTCAATGATGCTTCAGGCTTTGGTTGATGGGACCTATGACAAACAGAACGACATGGAGAAAGAAATAACAGCTAGAGTAAATGCGGTTGGTGTAGGGCCTTTGGGATTAGGTGGCAATACTACTGTACTTGCTACTTTTATGAAAGTCGGTCCGCAAAGAGCCAGTGGTGTTCGTGTGGTGTGTATGCGCCCATGCTGTTGTGTTGAACCGAGAATTGCAATGGTGGAATTGTAAATAAAATACAACGAATGCATGCGTAAGAAAATGTCAAACTATAAAATAGATAGGAATGCCAAAAGTATCGATTATTGTTCCTGTATATAACGCTGAGAAAACACTTTGTAAATGCCTTGATAGTTTGGTGGGGCAAACATACAGGGATATCGAAATACTGCTTATAAATGATGGATCTTCTGATAATAGTCAGAAGATATGTGAGTCATATGCAAATAGATTTTCGGAGGTGCTATTAATCAATCAGAATAACTCAGGGCCGGCAACGGCACGTAACACCGGAATAAATCGTGCGAGAGGCAAATACTTGTCTTTTGTAGATGCTGACGATTATGTTGAGAGTAATATGATTGAAAAGATGATTAGTGTTGCGGAAGATAATCATGCAGAAATGGTTATTTGCGGGTATTATCAGGAGTTTTCAGAAACGATCAAAAAACACGAATTCTCTTATGCTCCTGGATTATATGTAGGAGATGAGTCAAGAAAAATAGCAAAAGAATTAATAAGTGATGTCTCTAATACCAGAATCCCGCCTTACTCTTGGATAAGGATGGTTTTGAAAACTTCATTAGATAAGCCTGAAATACGATATGCCGCAGGAATGATACGAAGTGAGGATTATTATTTTTTTGTTCAACTTCATTTTCGCATAAATCGTTTGTTTTTGCTTACGGACAAACCGCTTTATCATTATATGGAGATAGATAGCTCCATAACTCATAGATATGTGCCTAAATATTGGAATTCTGTGAAAGAAATATACTTTGGGTTGAGGGATAGGCTTCCAAAAGACGAAGACATAACGAAGAGGCTGGATGTGATGCTTATTCAGCGTTCCCTGATAGCACTTAATAATTCGGCAAGATGTAATAATAAGGATGTATTCAGAAAAGAAGTATATGAAATTGTCAGTGATGATGATCTTAAATCAGTTATATGCCGGATGAGAATATCGGAAGGTGTCAGAAAATTCCGGGCTTATTATTTTTTAATGCGAATGGGTATGTATGTCGCTGTGTATTGGAGATTTCTGTTGAAATATAATAGAGAAATGAAATAAGCGGTTGTTTGAGATAACAGGAGAATTCTAAATGTTTAAAATAGATAAGAAAACTTTTAATTATATATTGTATTTTGGGGTAGCCTTTGGTGTGTGCGGAAGTTATATTCTGCTTACAGAAAGCTATTCATTACTAATTATCCTTCCATGTATCATTTTCTGCTTAGGGATGAAATATGCCTTAAGAGATTTTTACAATAATATTTTCTTGTTTTCGTTTCTGGTTTGTTTCTTTACCTTTTTATTAGGTGGTCAGGTTCTTAATAAAATTATGCATGTGTATGGTTATGATTTTCCAGAAAAGATTGAGATACATACAGATTTTGTTTTATTGATAAGCTTAGTTGGATTACTATTAGGGTATATACTTGTTGATAAGACGAAGACGAAAAAGAAAAAAACTGTAAATCTTATTGATTATGATAGTGGTTATTACAAAAACGTGAGGAAAATAAGTAAATACTATTTTTATGCAACGTATTTTCTGTGGATTCTAATTCTGTTAGATATTGTTCTTTATGTAGTACAGTATGGATATATTAATTACTATTTGTCATATTCGAGCAGAATACCTGCGGTTATGAGGGAAATAGGATATATGGCTCCAGCAGCATTGTTCATATATTTGGCTACAATGCCGAAAAAGAAAGAAGCAAAAATTCCAATAATTATGTACTCTATCTATCTACTTTTGTCGTTGGGGACAGGGAGACGTATTTATTTTATGACTGGCTTACTAGTAATTTTTGCTTATATGATGTTGCGGAATGTTATTCATCCGGAGGCAAAACCTTGGATCAGTAAAAAGAATATCATCAGGATTTGTATTGTAGTACCATTTTTGTTGATATTGATGTATTTGTTTGAATATATACGATCAGAAAATTATGTGGGGACTGCATCACAATACTCACCTTTATTCGGTTTTTTTGTTCGCCAGGGAACCTCAATTAATGTTATAAAATATACAGAACTATTTGAACTGAGACTTAATCCGGATGCTTATTATTCATTGTATAATACCTTGAGATGGCTACAAGACAGTTGGATTGACAAACTCTTGAATTTAGATATGTCATTTGCATTTGGAAGACAATCACCGGAGACAGCAACAACAGGAACATATCTGGCAGATTTTGTTTCATATAATGCAAACTCCAATATTTACTTGGATGGAATGGGATACGGTTCTTGCTATATTGAGGAATTATATGTTGATTTTGGTTACATAGGAGTCTTTTTGGGTAATATGCTATATGGTATTTTATTATGCAGACTTTTGAAAAACTCAATGCGAAAAGGTAATATATGGCTGATGGCGGTTGGATTGTTTATAATAGATGCGATATTTAAAGCACCTCGTGCCACTTATGATTCATTTTTTGGTCAGTTTCTATATTTTAATTCTTGGGGACCATTTTTGGTGGTTTTTCTTTTCGTCAATTTATATAGCAGACACGGTATAAGAAGTAACAAGTCTAATTGTGTTAATGTTTGATTATCAATAGTAGAAGATAGCAGAAAGCGATCATGACTAAAAATAAATCGTTAGGTGTAAATGCTTTATTGAACGGGATACGAACAGTACTTAATTTACTTTTTCCGATCATAACCTTTCCTTATGTGTCACGTGTTCTTCAAGTAGAGAATATAGGTAAGTATAATTTTGCATTGTCACTGAATCAATATTTTCTATTGATTGCTGCTCTGGGAATTACAACATATGCGATAAGAGAGGGAACAAAATATAGAGACCAGAGAAAAGAATTTGATCAGTTTGCCAGCGAGATTTTCTCTATCAATTTAGTGTCAACTATTGTAGCATATTTGCTTATGGTTATTTGTCTTATAACCGTTCCAAAGTTTTATAGTTACAGATTGATCATATTGATATTTAGTATTGAACTCATATTTACAACTATAGGTACCGAATGGATCTTCTCGATTTTTGAAGAGTATGCATATATTACGATTCGCAGTATTGTATTTAAGATCGTTTCCATCATTCTATTGCTGGTTTTAGTAAGGAAACCAGAAGATTATATTATTTATGCAGGAATTACAGTTTTTGCGAATGCAGGATCAAATATCTTGAATTTTATTCATGCCAAAAAGTACTGTCAATTAAGAATTACATTAGATTGTAATTGGAGAAAACATATAGCTCCAATTCTGGTTATATTCGCATCAACTATGGCTACCTCCATTTATGTGAATTCGGATATGACAATGTTGGGCTTCATGGCTACAAATTATGAGGTGGGCATATATTCTGTGTCATCTAAAGTTTATAGGATAGTAAAAATGATGCTTTCATCAGTTCTTGTCGTGTCTATACCTCGATTGGCATTGTTAATGGGACAGAATCGTATGGGAGAGTATAAGAAAACTCTCATGCGGATATTTAATGTATTGACTATTTTGGTTCTGCCGGCTGTTGTTGGATTGTATTTACTAAGTAAAGAGATTGTTTTATTGATTTCGGATGCTACATATATTCAAGCAGTAACTTCTTTGCAATTGCTTAGCATTGCGCTTGCTTTTTGTATATTCGGGTGGATTTTTAATCAGTGTGTATTGATTCCGGCAAAAAAAGAGAAAATAGTCTTAATAGCAACGATTGTTAGTGCAATTGCAAATATTGTTATTAACTTCGTATTGATTCCGGTTTGGAAAGAAAATGCAGCAGCATTTTCAACGGTTGTAGCAGAGGCTATTATGATGATTATTTGTTTATACTATGGATTGAAAGTTGTGAGACTGAATTCTGATGTAGTAAATAACATTGTGACAGTTGCTTTGGGATGTATAGTGGTTTCACTTATCTGCATTCTAATTCGACAGCTTGGCATGCCTGATATTTTCACACTATGTATAAGCGTTTTTGCATCTGTTTTAGGATATAGCTTTTCACTAATTCTATTTAGGAATAGAATTGCATTAGAGTTCACAAAAAAGGTTTTTATAAGACTAAAAAAATAAGAAACAGCTGGATTTTTACCGCTAAAAGAAAATAAGCATGATCATTTGTTTTCATAAATGCAAAAATAAAGGTGGTTGAAAACCACCTTTATTTTTAATACCTATAAAAGACTTTTATAAATTCTCATACTCCTTCCTCGCATCAAAACAAGGACACGTTTTATGAATACTCGCACTTAACTGATAATGCCCCACAATCTTTGCCTCGGGATAAAGTTGTTTCAATTCTCCCAATACCCGCCGAAGCGTTTCTTTCTGTAAAGGCGTCCGTGTATCGGCCGGCTTTCCCTGCTCGTCCAGACCGCCTTCATAGCAGATGGCAAGACTATGCAGGTTAAAACCTATTGCATGAGCACCGATCTGTGCCATGGGACGGGTATGGTGAAGCATTCCATCCTTGGTGACATAAAAATGATAACCGATGCCTTTAAAGCCGCGTTGCAGATGACATTGAAGCAGTTGTTCTTCTGTGAAAGGAATATTGACGCGGGTGGCGCTGCAATGTACTACGATGTACTGAATGCTTCGTGCTAAATATTCCTCTTTCATATACATGAGGTCACACCCAGGGCGGACACGATAGAAGTAGCTACTGTGATGATGATTTGAAGAATCTGTTTCCAAATTGATTTTTTCATGATTTTTGAATTTTATGTTAGAATTATACTGTCGGGTCCGGTGCTTCTTCGTCACCTCCTCCGGGATTAGGGTTCGGGTTAGGATCGACAACATCGTCGTCATCCTCTTCCTCCTTACCCGCTTTAATCAGCGAATATTTCATCGCCTTACACATATCCATAAGCATAGAGCCGGGATGGAAGCGTACGCGGGAAATTTTGATACAGCTGGAAGCCTTGAACTCCTTGGCTGTTTCGGTGGCAGTGCCGGTAACAATCGTCACACGGAAGCGTCCCAAATCACCGAGAATGACGATATTCCCCAATTCCAACTGATTCTTGATTTCTAACAGAAACTCAGTGATGCAGCCTTTCAATTCACCGATGGAATAAGAAGAACGTTCGGAGATACGCTTGATGACTTCGTTCGTATCCACCTTGCGGTTACTGTGAGCCGTTGCATAGAACTTCGCTGTCTCTAATGGTTTAAGCGGATTCTTCCGCGCTACTAATACATACTTTTGTGACATACTTTAATTTACAATTTAATGGTTACTTTTTTAATTGATTGTTCTCAAGTCAGGATCCTTTTCTCATTGATTACTCTGCAAAGATACAACACAAGGGAAAGAGAACGGACGACAGTGAACGGTACTAAACTATGGTTAATATATTTGACTAAATATTTGATATTCTACAGAAAAAGCAGTATCTTTATATCATTAAAGAACATACAAATCCAAACAAAATGGAAGATATTAAATTCAGTGTGAGATGTTATGATAAAGTAGAGTTGGCGAAAATGTATTTCCCGAAGCTTAGTAATCCGGTATCCGTAGCAAAGCTGCGCCGGTGGATGCGCAATTGCATGCCACTGATGGAAGAGCTGACGGCAGGAGATTTTCATCCGAAAATGAAAATGTTCAGCGCACGGGAGGTTCGCCTGATTGTACGTTTTCTGGGAGAACCGGACGGATACACAACGGCCTCGGAAGAGAATCGGAATAATCGACCGTTCAATTAAACTGAATCAACCGCTCGATCAGACTAAAATGACCGCTTGATTGAACAAAGATGACCGCTTGATTTACTCCACTCAACCGTATCTTTGTATCAGAACGACCGCTCGTTTTCACTTAATTGAGCGGTCGTTTTTCATGCCAATATAGGACGTGGGTAAAGGGACGGGTGACAAAATGACAAAGCATAAAAGGAGTAAAAGACTATATATAGGAAAATAATTAAATATCTATTTTTATTTTTTCTGTATTCTATTAATTATTTATTTTTCCTATATATGTTAGAAAACAGAGTTTATTTTTGCCACTTTGTCACCCATCTACTTATTTAGAAAAAGATATCAGGACCATCTGTCTCTTCTTTTGAAGGAGTATAGCGCTGGTTTTCAGCAATCTCTTTATTGGTAAGCTCTATGACCAGAAATCCCCGGAGTTTTTTGGTACGTGCCTGGCGAAACCCGAATTTCTCCAAAGCCTGACGGGTTTTCGTATGCGAAAGTACATACTTGGTTCCCAGGCTGACAGTCGTCATGATTCTGGTAACGGACAGTAACACCGGCTTTTCTCCCGGTAGGGGAAGACGGTAATGTTCCAGAACCAATTCTTCTTCAATGCTGGGTTCCTTAAACCATTCATTGTGCTCTTTGACATCTTGTGCTTCATCTCCCTCAAACCAGTAGCAGAAACCGGAACAGTAGAGTGACCAAGCCTGAGCATACATTCCATCGTAAGGAAGGGAATCCAGCGCCGAAGCATTGATGTTGAGTACATATATGGAGAGCCATCGGCGATTGTACCCATCCGGCAGGTAATACCGGTTGTTGCCTGTGGCACAGAAAGAACTGCAGTGTGACAGGTATTCTCTGTTGTGGGCATACGCGGCACGGGTATTGACTTCGGGCAGCGTCACGCTTGCCTTGATCCGGTTCATTTTCGACATACTCATGCTGTCGATCTCTTCCAGACAGATGATCAGGCTCTCGGCAATCTCCAGCAGATCGTCTTTGGTAAATGCACCGGTGCTGACTTTCGGACAGAAATATTTTTGCAATTCCGGTGGAATCAGTTTTTTGATGAAAGTGGTCTTATAGACTCCTTCTTCGCCAATGAGTGTCAGTATCTCATGGTTGATGACTTCCGGAACGAGATTGGATGCCACATACGCAACGAACCATTTTTTGAAAACATGCTGGAAATAACGGCGGTCGGTTGTCTCAACCAGATCGGCTACCTGAGAAATGTAATCGGTTACTCCGTCCCACTTCGACAGTCCCTCGACATACGTCTGAAACGGATGAAAGTTGCCTATAAATTCCGAATTCAGGATGCTTGAGAAAATCCTATAGGAAGTATATAATCCTTTTTTCTGAGCGCGCAGCCAAAGAGTGTTTTCATCACTATCCGTCAATGGCCGGAATTTTGTTTCTTCCACCATGCAGATTTCCCGGCGATGATTGAAGACATTAATACGAACCTCTGTCTGAGTATTGATAAAATCCTCTAGTTCCTCTATTGTAGCGTAGTTAAATTCGGGAGTATCTTTGCGCTTTCGGGAAGGGTGGGGAAGTGGCCGGCTACCATGTTCTTCGGTATGCTGGTAGACCGAATGACAGATGGAGGCGATGACGGAGGAGTTATAATCCTCGAAATGATTCACCGCCCAGTCACAGGCATCTTCTTCGGGTACTCCGAAACCGTTCATCAGATAAAGGGCGCAAGATACATATTCATTGTAGCGTCCTTCCGTATACGCCTTGCCTTGCTGTGCGAGCATGTCCAAAACGGCGGGTTCGGCAAGTCCGACTTCGGTACTGTGTATCTTGCGTGGGCGACCCGGTTTCTTTTTCGTCTTTTTTTCTTCGGAAGGGATTTCAATATGCATCCTCTCTGCCTCCGGATTGAAATAGGCATGCTTGTGCTCGCACAATACACTGCATCGGGTAGCATCCTTGCACTTCGGATCGGCTTTGAACGAAAGAAGGCGTGCGTAATGTTCGTTGCCTTGGGAATAAGCATGCGGATGACAGGCTATGTCCGTCACGTCTGTCCGGTAGATGATGCGCAGCCCTGCGTTGGAAATGGTAATGTAGGCAAGCACCACATAAGGATCATCGGCAAGCAACTCCAGGGCATGGAGAAGTTTCTCCATAGGCTGATCGTCGAAATCGACCATGCAGCGACCGGTGTAGGCAGTTACATGCTTTTGGGCGTGTCCTCCTTTGCAGGTCACACTGGGAGTGAAGCACAATGCTTTCGTTTTCTCCTTGTCGGCATCTGTATGGAGACCGACAGAAGTGAAGTAACGAAATTTCTCGGTAGAATCGTGAAGAGAATCACCGGTTATAAGACGATGGAGTTCCTCCATCGTGACGGGTACGGGAGCTTTGTCCCGCATACCCTTAAATAAACTAGCTTCTTCGTTGAGCTCAGGTTTATCCATGTTTATAGAGTTTATAATGAATTGAGATGGAACTGGATTTTCCAGCTCTGCGGTGGCAAAATTAGATTGAAAAAAATAGTCTTTGCTCCCGTTTTCGGGAACAAAAAGAAAATAATTTTTATAAGTAAAATAGAAATAGGTATACTAAAAAGTTTGATATGGAAAATAATGAAGAGACTTTACTGGAAAGAGTAAGAAGAATTGAGAAAATATTGCAGGGAAAAGGAAAAGGCCATATAACTTTCCGTGCGATAAGGGAAGAACTTTCGTGCGGATCGGGAAAGGCAAATGCTATGACACATGGGAAAGATTGCAAACTGATGAGTTATTCGGAGTTCTTTTCTTTTCTGTTCGACTGTCGGAACATGAAAATAGAAACTTCTCTGGCTTTGGACATGGTGGAAGAAGCGATAAAAAACAAAGAAGAAATCGCCATTGTCCGATTGGATAAACGTACGCATCAGGTGGTGGGGGAACTAGAAATTATCATGAAACAAGAGGGGTAATTGCTAAAAAACAAATTTTTTACGCATGCTTTGTGTTGAAACGAGGAAATTTTACCTATTTTTGTCTGTCTATTTTTGAATGCTATGATACAGGTAATACAATTAAAAGGAAAAGACAAACATTTATATCAGCTTTTGGCGCCTCTAGTAATGGATCCGGATGTAATACGTGCAAATAATAACTATCCGTTCAAAACAAGCGAAGATTTCGTTTGGTACATTGCGATTGATAACAGAGATGTGATAGGCTTTATCCCGATTGAACAGAAAAGCGGGAAAAAGGCTGTCATTAATAATTATTATGTAGCTGCGGTGGACGAGAAACGAAAAGAGATCTTGTCGCTTCTGCTATCTTCTGTAGTCACGGCATTTATACCTGCGGGTTGGACGCTTAACTCTGTCACGCTGATACAAGATCAGGAAACTTTTGAGAAATTCGAGTTTGCATCTATGGACAAGAAGTGGACACGCTATGTAAAAATGAACAGATGAATTATGGGAAAAAAAACAATCACAGGAACAAAAAATGTATATGAATTAGCACAAGAGCGACTGAAGGTAATATTTAACGAGTTTGATAATATTTATGTATCTTTCTCGGGGGGAAAGGATAGTGGGGTACTGCTGAATATGTGTATCGACTATATCAGGCGGAATAATCTGAAAATACGTTTGGGAGTATTTCACATGGACTATGAGATTCAATACAAGATGACCATCGACTATGTGGACAGAATACTGGAGGCGAACAAGGACATTCTGGATGTATACCGGGTGTGCGTGCCTTTCCGGGTATCTACGTGTACATCCATGTATCAGTCTTTCTGGCGCCCCTGGGAGGATAACAAGAAAGATATCTGGGTACGCTCCATGCCTAAGAAGGCCATGAAGAAGGAGGATTTTCCTTTTTATAATACGACCATGTGGGATTATGAATTCCAGATGCGTTTTGCGCAGTGGCTCCATCAGAAAAAGGATGCAGTGCGCACTTGCTGTCTGATCGGCATCCGTACGCAGGAAAGTTTTAACCGCTGGCGCTGTATCTACATGAGCCGCAAATTCCAGATGTATCACAAGTATAGATGGACTTCAAAGGTAGGAAACGACATCTATAATGCCTATCCCATCTTCGACTGGAAGACGACGGATGTGTGGACGGCGAATGGAAAATTCCAGTGGGATTATAATATCCTGTATGACCTGTATTATCGTGCCGGTGTGAATCTGGAACGTCAGCGGGTGGCAAGCCCGTTCATCAATGAAGCGCAGGAGAGTCTGGCGCTCTACCGGGTACTCGACCCTAACACCTGGGGAAAGATGATAGGACGGGTGAATGGTGTGAATTTCACCGGTATGTATGGCGGTACGCACGCCATGGGATGGCAGATGGTCAAACTTCCGGAAGGGTATACCTGGAGGGAGTTTATGTACTTCCTGCTCTCTACCTTGCCTGAACGGGCACGAAAGGGATATCTTCGCAAACTGTCTGTCAGCGTACACTTCTGGCGAACCAAAGGAGGTTGTCTGAGCGATTCGACCATTCAGAAACTGATTGATGCCAAAGTGCCGATTATCGTGATGGATAACAGCAACTATAAGACATTGAAGAAGCCGGTACGCATGGAATATCAGGATGATATCGATATTCCGGAATTCAGGGAAATACCGACTTACAAACGTATGTGTATCTGTATCCTCAAGAATGACCATGCCTGCAAATATATGGGATTCTCGCCTACAAAGGAGGAGATGAGTAAGAGAAGTCAAGTAATGGAACAATATAGAATCATAGTATCATGAGTGTAGATAAAAGTCCAGTCTACGAGGTGAAAGCAGTGCCCGTAGAAAAAGTATTAGCGAACGATTATAACCCGAATGTTGTAGCTCCTCCCGAAATGAAGTTACTGGAGCTTTCGATCTGGGAAGACGGTTTTACGATGCCTTGCGTGTGTTATTACAATAAAGAGGAAGATAATTATATCCTCGTAGATGGTTATCACCGGTATACGGTATTGAAGACATCGAAACGAATTTATAAGCGTGAGAACGGATTGCTTCCGATCGTAGTAATCGATAAGGATTTGTCCAATCGCATGAGTTCTACCATTCGCCACAACCGTGCCCGTGGGATGCATAATATCGAGCTGATGTGTAACATCGTGGCGGAACTGGACAGAGCCGGTATGTCCGACCAGTGGATCATGAAAAATATCGGAATGGACCGGGATGAACTGCTGCGTCTGAAGCAGATTTCGGGACTGGCGGATTTGTTTGCCAACAGGGAGTTCAGCATACCCGATGAAGTAGCGCCTACAGAGACGGAACGGAAATCTCTCTAATTCTCCGACTGAATATACAAACAGATATAAAAGCCTTTGAATGAACTCATTCAGAGGCTTTTTCAGATATATAACAGGGTTCGTGTAGTTTCGAAAAACGAACCTTGTTGATTCTTTTAGATTCTTATTTCGAAAAAGTGTGCCTTTTCTGTATTTTTGATTTTCGAAATTCGCAATCATGTTTCTTAATAATCTCATTATTAGCCTTTCTGCTGAACTTTCGTTGTCTATATGAGAAATGAATGGAATTCATCGTTCCGTAGAATATACCGAATTTTGCAGGGTGAAATTTGGAAGATATCAACTATTGGTAAAGACGTATCTTTTTATAAAATGTAAAACTTGGAAATTTGGAACAACTGATTCATTTAAAACAGAGAATAGTAATTGCTGCCGGAGATATACTGAAGTATATGCCTGCTGATAGTATGAACGCAAACGGTGATGAAATGAACTGTTTTTGCCTTACCGGGCAAATTGAAGATGGTGATGATGACCCTAAAAACTGGATAAGATTGTGTCCAGCTTCAATGACCGGACAAGAAATGACAGACCGCATTATTGTGGAAGACGGGAAGATATTCATCGAGGTACTGCCTAACCCGACTTCCGAATCCAGAACAGGTATTGTACATTTGGCAACAGTCGCGACTTCCCCGTATACAGGAAGTAATACGGTGAAACGGATTAAGATAAGCATCATGCAACTGGGACAGTAAATTATAGCTGTGAGATAAATAAAAGCCCTTGAATAATTACATTCAAGGGCTTTTATTTATAATGAGTTTATATATACTATTATAGTAATTTAATTTCGAAATTCGAAACTTTATGGTCTTATTTTTTCTTGTTGTGTAATAAATTGTTTTATGTATCGGTTTGTTTCATAATATGTAATTCTGTTTTTTGATAATATGAATAATAGTCTTATTCTGTGACTATTATTGTCTGTATGAGAAATGAATGTAATTCTTCCTTTCATGGAATATTCCGAAATTTGCATTATGAGATTTTAGACTATTACAAGAGCCAGTTGGAAAAAGGAATGTTTGATAGAGAATGGAGAAAATTAGAAGTATATATATTAAGGGCTTGTTCAATTTATTATTGATGTTGATTTTTTCATCTTGTATTGATGAAACTTTCACAGACAATAGCACAAGCAATAGCTCATATATTATGATAGGAGGAACGACGACGCGGGCTGCAACGAACCCGGGAGATATTCCTGATGATTATGTTATTAAATCAATTCGTGTTTTGGCGTTTGAACAAGTCAATGGAAAATGTGTATCTAACAAGCTGTATACTGCTGCTAACGGGGATATTATAAAACATCCCATTAATCCCGGAGATTACGATTTTGTCTTTTTGGCCAATGAACCGTCCAATACGCTTATTATAAGTGGGTTGGATGGAATAAAGGAATATACTGATCTGGATGGAATAGCATATCCTGAACGCTATTTTTCGTCCGAACAGATTATTCCGATGATGCAGGAGATTAAAGGCGTGGAAGTTCTGCCGGGTGGACGGGGAGCTGTATTGAGTGATAATTCAACTGTGAATCCATTGCAACTGGGGCTTGACAGACTAGCTGTGCGGATAGATGTTGTATTGGAGTCGGAAGATGATCTGGAGGATATTTTCTCAGGACTTACATTTGAGAACATTCCGGATGCGGTGCCTCTTACTTCTAATTATCAAGGTACGATCGGACAGGATAATGTGCGCATTCTCACCAGAGCAGATAATGAAAGTTATTTCTCAGATGCAACTCCGAGCAGTGGAAGAGTATGGGCGAAGAAAATAAGCAGAATTATATTACCTGCTAAGGAACTGAAGACAAAAGAAGATAAAACGAAGGCAGTGGTTCTTACGTTGGATATGGGAAACCATTATAGTCCTTCTTGTGAGCTGAAGATAGCTTCGAACCCGGTGGATTACAGTTTGCCTATTAATACAATGCTGGATTTTCATGGTGTTGTCAAGGAACCACTGGAGGTAAATATAAAGGCTTCCAAGTGGGTGGATGAAGATAACGATTGGGATATAGATAATCAGCGTATATTGAGAATTTCGCATACGGATGCTTCGATAACAGACTTTAACGGTGCCCGGATTTCATTCTCGTCAAATATGCCTGTAGTCAAAGTGTTGCCCAAAGCGTACAATGTAACTACCGGTGTGCCTGTGGAGGTAGAGACCAATCGTATTTTCAACAGCCTTGCGTTCCAGACCACTGCAAACGGTACTAATGCTCCCGAACGGTTTATGTATACAGTTCAAAATGATGGCGGACAATTGTCGGGTACAGGATATATGGATCTGTTGGCTGATGGATGGGTTGAGAATGATTATTGGGGAAGTGGGGAAAATGATTATTATAGTATGGCAAAAGATGTAAGCGGTACATATAAAATTACCTTGTCGGCAGAGAATGAAGATGGTAGTAATGCTTTGCAAAGGGAGATCACTGTGAAGATTGAACAAAATGGTAAACGTCTTCAATTCTATCATCCTGCCGCTTATCAGGCAAATGGTGCGACTGGTTATACCGGCGCTTTCTGGAAGGACAATCAGTATGGAGAACGTATTATTATGGGACAACATGCCAGAGCCGGAGCAGATGCTGAGATACTTCCGGATTGGAATGCATGGGTAGATGATGACCCCTATAATATGGTTATATTGAGTACGACACCTAGCCTCGATCCTAATGTCGGAACATCTAATCCGGGAGATGCTGAGAATTTCCGGGTAACGGCCAATCTCCTGAAAGGAGAGGATGGCAGGAGTGTAAATGGAAAGGGACGTATTTATTTTCGTGTCGGATTGACAGGTGCGAATACAAGGAGCACCCCAAGATATGCAACAGTAAAATTGAGATATAGATTGTGGGGATGGCATTATGAAGAAGCTACAATTTACTTGAGACAGGGCGAAAAACCGGATTATTTATATTCCGGACGAAAAGGATCGAGAGCATTTGCAGTTTATAATATGACTCATAGCAGTTTTCTAACTGCTCCTGCAACAAGTCCTTTTAGTGTGGAAGTTAATAAAGGAAATGCTTCGGAAGTCGATTTCCCGACAAAAGCGGGAGCGCATTTCCAATGGGCAAGACTGAAACCTGGATCATACGGTAATTACTCCGAAGGATTGGAATTGGACACAGACTATGATAATTTTGGTTATAGAGCACTGAATCCGCGTCCAGATATGAATGCTATCAATCTTACAGGGTGGGGATGGAGCTATTATAAATATAATCAGTATCTGATATGGGATAATGGAAATGCATCCGATAGTTATAGTAACGATTTTGAAATCTGCCCTACCGGTTATCATCGGCCGAATGACGGAAGTATATCCGGAGGGGCTTCACATAACAGTACACTTGCGGAAGCGAATGCGTCAGAATGGAGAGCGTCCATATTTGCGGAACCAATGACAGGGGATGGGAATGAAATGTATGATCCTGCTAATCTGTATTATAATTCGAATCCTCCAAATGATGGACAAGTAGGTACTGCGCCCTCATATTATAAACCTGTACCTCTTCCCGACAATATGACATTCGGTTTTTATGCAGACGGATATTTTGACAGACGTCCGATAGAACAGAATTTTCTCCCGGAAAACAAAGTACAATATGGAGTTGGAATACATAGTGCAGACCCCGCATACTGGGGGTGTCTCTTCTTTAATGGTAGCAAGTCTTTGTTCTTCCCTGCTGCGGGTAGACGGAATTATGGTGCAGGAACAGAAACAATAGCCGGAAAAGAGAGAGCAGGCATATTGGAACATCCGAGTGGTGGGTTTTATATGACGGCATCGGCTGCCGATATACCCGAAAAACCTGGTACAGTATGGGCTGATTGGAGTTCTATATGGAACATGGAATTAAGCTATATAGAACCAGCACCTATAAGCACCTCGTTTAAGCATGGGGTGTCTTTAAGATGTGTGAAAAATGAATGAATTAATGAGTAAAGAATGAGATTGCAGATTAAAACATATATGCTCTTTTGGTTACTTCTATGCATGGTATCATGCGTACAGGAGGAGGTGGCTTCTTTGGTTCCTGCTGAAGAAGTAGACCAAGTCAGCATCGAGCTGTTTACAAGGCTAAGATCATATGATACTCCCGTGTCCAGAGCGGAAGCGGAGGAAGATGAAGTGTCCAAAGATCCTTGGATTCTTGTATTCACAGATGTTGGTGGGGGCGTATCTGATAATGCGGTATTTGCAGAAGCGGCACAGGCAAACATTAATGTCGGTAACAAAAGTTATGTGTTGCTTAAGCCACAGAATGTTACCTCATGGATTCTGATATTGGCCAATCCACAGGAAAAGTTCTATATTGGCAATATGGCTTATGACTTTTCGATTGATAATTTCAATAATCG
The DNA here is from genome assembly GCF_058231005.1 of Bacteroides sp. RCH18. Lineage (NCBI taxonomy): Bacteria > Pseudomonadati > Bacteroidota > Bacteroidia > Bacteroidales > Bacteroidaceae > Bacteroides > Bacteroides sp. RCH18. Next base: position 317,886 of record NZ_JBIPTC010000001.1, read on the forward strand.
TTTTACAGGTCAGACGCTTGCCAGTGTGACTTCTCAGATTTCGGCTATACCGATGAGTACTGTAAATGAGCCTCCATTTGTCGGAAAAACACTGCCGATGAGCTACCTGTATGAGGCTACAGGAGGGATTAATGTAAATACGAAAATAGGTACGTCTGACGTTCCATTGGAACTGACGCGTGCGGTAGCCAAGATCGTTGTGAAAAGTAATACTGCTGACTTCACTTTGTTGGGAGTGCATTCGGTATACAATATGAACAAAAATACGGTGCTGCATAATCTTTCCGGCGTTCCGGAAACGGCAACAAATGTGCTTGATTATATCAAAAGTGACACCGATGAAGATTTTGTCTTTGCAACTATTAATATAGCAGATCCTATATATGTATATGAAGCAGAGGCGAATAGTAATACTTACATGATCATACATGGACTCTATAAAGGAACTGAATATTATTATAAAATGGCTATAGCTGATAGTGATTTTAATTATATGGATATAAAGCGTAATCACGAATATGAGTTCACGATAGTATCTGCTAATTCTCCGGGATTTGCGACTTACGCTGATGCGCTTTTGTCGAAGCCTAATAACATGAACTTGAAGCATGAGGTTAAAATAACAGATCTTGCTTCTTATGAGATTAAAGCCAACAGTGAATATTTTCTTGCTGTAAGTAACCGGCTTTGTATCATATATGACGATACGGAGAGTTCGGGAAATCAGTATATTGCTTTTACGCTGACAACGGATTGTACTTATGCGCATCAATTCTCGGATAAAAGCAACTATCTGAAAGTGTCGAATGGTGCGATGAGTATCGTTTCTCCCACACCTGCAAGAATTCCTTCTGCCGCGAATGCAAATTCTCCGGTCACGACAGAAGTGATAGTAAAGCTTCCTGCCGGCAGTGCCGATAAATCAAGTATTAATATCAAGCTTGGTAATATCGAACAGACAGTCAACGTGGTAAGAAAATCTATTATTCCGGTTGGAGGAGCGGTGGTAAACTATTATACGGAAAATGCCGGCGCATATGATTTTGAATATTATCTTCTTACGGCAAAAGTAGATAATAGTGCCAATGTGCCATGGATTACAATGAAGAACAAATACGGTGTGACCAGTGCCGATCCTAATAGTATTATGGTAGAGGATGGAGTAATTGATATCCATGTGGCTTCCACCTCTGTTGCAAGAAATACGGTGATCTATCTGACAACTATAAGAAATCCGAATAAACCCTTGGAGGATGACAAAGATATGCCGAGACGAATCAAAGCGTATTTATATCAAAAAGGATCTTGATAATAGAAAAAAATAAAAAACTGATAAATGAAGAAAGTATTCATACTCATATTAGTCATGCTCTGCACATTTGCAGTGAACAGTAAAGCGCAGAAAGTTGCCGTCAAAAGTAATCTTCTTTATGATGCTACTACTACCATGAATCTCGGACTGGAGGTTGGGCTGGCACGTAAATGGACGCTTGATGTACCATTCAACTATAATCCTTGGAAGTTTAATGACGGAGCCAGACTCCGGCATTGGGGAGTCCAGCCGGAAATCCGTTACTGGTTCTGCGAAAGCTTCAGACGTACCTTCATTGGAGTGCACGGACATTATGCCGATTTCAATGTCGGAGGATTCCCCGACTGGTCGTTTATCAGTGAGAATATGCAGAACAGCCGTTATCAGGGGCATCTGTATGGCGGAGGTATTTCTGTCGGTCATTCATGGATATTGAAGAAACGGTGGAGTATAGAGGCATCTGTGGGAGTAGGATATGCGCACATTGTATATGAAAAGTATCCATGTAAAGCTTGTGGTACCAAACTGAAAGATACCAGCAAGAATTATTTCGGTCCTACGAAAGCGAGTGTATCACTTATTTATGTAATTAAATAAAAGAGAATAGAATGATGAAAAGAAATATACAGTTCATCGTATGTGTGTTGGCTGTTTTATGTCAGAATATAGGTTCGGCTACCGCCCAGACACGCTCTTATGACGGAACCATTTCTGTGGCACCGGTACAACTGGAGCAGCGTGGTAAAGTAGTTCATATAGATATTGATTTTATTTTGGATGATGTCAAGGTGAAGTCAGCACACGGAGTGGATTTTATTCCACAACTGGTGGCTCCGGCGCGTACTCTTGCTCTTCCGAAAGTGTCGATCAAAGGTCATAATGAATACCTGGCTTATGAACGCTGGCTTTCGTTGATGAGTACGAAGGAAAAGAATAGCTACGAGAAACCGTATGTCGTAGAGAAGGGGAATAAGAGAAGAAGTGGTACGATTCAATATAGATATATATTGCCATACGAAACGTGGATGGATGATGCACGTGTAGACGTGCAGCGTGACGAATGCGGTTGTGGTGAAACTGCACTGATGGGGGTGGATCCCCTTGGACCGATTAATCTGGAACGCGTACTGGAACCATATGTAGTGATGCCCTACTTTGCTTATTTTCAGCCTGCTGCCGAAGAAGTGAAAAGTCGCGATATACAGGCGGAATGTTTCCTTGATTTCGAGGTGAATAAAGTTAATATTCGTCCCGAATACATGAATAATCCGAAAGAACTGGCGAAGATTCGTGCAATGATCGATGAATTGAAGTCTGATCCCAGCATAAAGGTGAACCGCCTGGATATTGTAGGATATGCTTCACCTGAAGGTTCATTGGCCAACAATAAGCGATTGTCCGAAGGACGTGCGATGGCATTGCGTGATTATCTGGCATCCAAATATGACTTCTCACGAAATCAGTACTACATCATCTTTGGCGGTGAAAACTGGGACGGTTTGGTGAAAGCGCTGGATACGATCGATATAGATTATAAGAATGAAGTGATGGACATCATTACCAACATTCCTATAGAAAATGGAAGAGAAACGAAGCTGATGCAGCTTCGTGGAGGAGTACCTTACAGATATTTATTGAAGTATATATTCCCAAGTCTACGTGTGGCTATTTGTAAAGTGAATTATGAGATTAAGAATTTCAATGTGGACGAAGCGAAAGAAATGATAAAGACGCGTCCTCAGAATTTGAGCTTGAATGAGATGTTTTTGGTAGCTAATACCTACCCGAAGGGTTCTCAAGAGTTCATCGATGTATTCGAGACAGCTGTCCGGATGTATCCTAAGGATGAAATCGCTAATATCAATGCTGCTACAGCAGCTCTTTCACGCAATGACTTGGTGTCTGCGGAACGCTATTTGAACGTGGTAAATGCTAATAAGCAATTGCCGGAATATAGCAATGCTATGGGTGTATTAATGTTATTAAAAGGAGAGTATGAAAATGCGGAGAAATATTTGAAAGCCGCTGCCGAATCGGGTCTGGAAGCTGCCGGACACAATCTGGAGGAACTGGCTAAGAAAAAAACGAATGCAGCTGAAATAGAGAAAAAAAATAGAGATAAATAAACTAGTTAGAAACGCTTTTATTAATTTGTACAAAACAATGAAGAAAAAGAATTTTTTTATGTTAGCGCTTGCTGCTATGGCATTTGCTGCATGTAGTAATGAAGACTTGGTGCCGACGGATAATCCGGGTGGAGATAATCAACTGGTGACAGACCCGACTGGAGATGCGTGGGTGGCTTTAGCAGTAAAGACTCCGCAGACTCGTGCATTACATGACCCGAATCAGGAGCCTGCAACTGAGGCTGAGTCAAAAATCACGAAAGTACGTGCTATTTTCTTTACAGCAAACGATGCTAATGAAGATGCCGCTACTGTTACTGCTGATATCACATTGACTAATGACCAAGCTGGTCTTGGTAGCAATGGTATACCTTCGGGGGCCGGTAAAGCTTTTAAAGTTCCTGCAACTTCTAAACGAATATTGATTATTGCGAATCCGTCTGCAAAGTTTGAAGCTAAGACTGCTTCTACGGATGGTAAATGGCCTGCTGGAACTACTACCTATGCAACAGTAAATGCTGCTCTGGATGATACTGCAGGTGATTTGAGTACTGCAGGTAGTTTTATGATGTCTAACTCTAAGGGATCCTTGGAACCTTCAAATGAGGATGAAAATCATGCGACTTTGAATTTAGGAGATCCGATTGATTTGAGTCTTTATAAAACAGAAGCGGCTGCAAATAGTAATCCACTGTCAATTAGAATAGACCGTGTTGTTGCAAAAGTTCGTGTTTATATAACTACAACTTCAGAAGCTAAAGCTACTATTTCTGATGCAGGATGGATATTAAATGCTACTAATAAGACATACTTCCCTATATCTAAGAGAACATTGACTTGGAATGAAAAGCCTGAAAATAAAAATGCAGGTATTGGTAATGCAGGTCGTGGAACATGTATTACTCCGTTTGACCAGTATAAGATAGGTTCATATAGAATTGACCCTAATTATGATACTCAGGTATTAACTAACTATAATGCGTATGATAGTAACAGTGATGTAAGTCTGATAAATTGGAACCTTGATAAAGCTAGCGAGTATTGTCTCGAAAATACTCAAACAGCTGAACATAACATGCACGCTTATACTACACATGTTTTGTTGAAGGCCAGATTTATTCCGTCTGAATATGGTTTGCCTAATGACGGTAAATCTACTGATCAGGAAGGTGAAAGTGATCCGGCAGGTACACCGGGTAAAGGTGACTGGATGTTAATCAGTGGTGGTTTTTATACTTATACTACACTAATGGTATGGATTGAAGCAGAATTGACTGAAAAGTATACAGATAAGGAACCTGCTACTTTCCCGACAACCCGGACTACTGCATTGAACAGATATTTAGATGCTGTTGGTGTTGGAGCAGTTTCTCTGCCTGCTAAAGTTGATGACCCGGCTAATATTCCAACTGTTGTTGCTGGTCTTATACAGGATTTTGAGGATAAGAAGCCTCTTTTATTAGCTAAGACTGATAAGGAAAGGGCTATCTCTGTAGTGGGTCTTACTTATTATGTGAACGCTGTTAGTTACTACAAAATCATGATCAAACATGATGATACAAGTGCTGCAGTAAATGAATTGGGTGAATTTGGTGTAGTACGTAACTCTGTTTATGATATTAATGTTACGAAGTTCAATAATCCGGGATATCCTGGTATTCCAGATCCGGAAAAAGAGACTCCAGATGAAAATGACGAAGGTTGGTTGTCTATTGAAATTAAGACTAATCCTTGGACTTGGTACACTCAGACTGAAGAATTCTAATTTTGAATCAGTAATTTGAATTCAATTTCTTTAAATAAGTTGTGGGAGAGTATCTCCCGCAACTTTACTCTCAACTCAATAAAAAGTTTCCGGAAACTTTTTGCAAAACTTCGGGATATTACTTTTAGACGGAATCAATGGTTATTCTGTCCCTTCATTTGGAAATAACGAGAAAAGAAATGTTTCTTTTCCTCTATATATAATTGAAAAAAAGGAAAATATGAATCTAAAAAGCTTTATATGTCACATTACTCTGGGAGTTCTTTTATTAGCCTCCGGAATAATGACTTCATGCGACAGCTTCAACGAAGACCTGCCGGAATGCCGCTTGTTGGTCAAATTTAAGTATGACTACAATATGCTTTTTACAGATGCTTTTCATACTCAGGTGGATAAAGTAGAGCTTTATGTATTTGATAAAGACGGAAAGTACCTGTTTAAACAAGCAGAAGAGGGGAGTACATTATCGACCGGCAACTATCAGATGGAGGTCGAACTTCCTGTCGGGCAGTATCAGTTTATGGCATGGGCTGGTGCACGTGATTCATACGATATAACTGCATTGACTCCGGGCGTTTCTACTATTTCAGACTTAAAGCTAAAATTGAAACGTGAAACATCTCTTGTCATTGATAAAAAGATAGAGACACTTTGGTATGGTGAAATTATCGATGTGAATTTTACCGGCACTGAACATCAGACCGAGACTATCAATCTTATCAGAGATACAAAAATGGTGAGATTCGGCTTTCAGGCTTATACAGGCAACTGGACATTAGATATGAATGATTATGACTATGAGATTATAGAATCCAATGGACATTTGGGGTATGATAATTCATTGTTGAATGATGATGTATTGAGCTTCCGGCCTTATTATATGGAACAAAAGGATCCGGCTACCGCTTTTGTTGATTTAAACACAATGAGGTTAATGGAAGATCGGGAAACCCGTTTGGTCGTGACTGAAAAAGCAACAGGGAAAAAAGTGTTTGATATCAATTTGATTGCCTACCTTGCTATGACTAAAATGGAAGGGTATAATATTGGTGTACAAGAATATTTTGATCGTCAAAGTGAATATCATATCATCTTTTTCATGTCTGAGTCATGGCTTGCCGTTCAGATTGTAGTCAATGGATGGGTGCATCGTATTCAGGAAGAAAATCAATAAGATATAAAGAAATATAATAGTGGGGAACTATTATTAGTGGGACAGGATGAATAATCCTGAAAAGGGAAGGCAGACCAGATTGATAACGATCTGGTCTGCCTGTTTTTTACAGCGTATCGATGATAGCCTGCTGTTTTTGCAGGAACTCGATACGTTGGGCTTCTCCACTTTCTGAAATCAGTGTAGAGTGGCGTTTCAGTGACTGGATCCAGTTCCGCTGTATCTGACAGATTTGCGGACTTTGCGAATCCATTGAATTGATAGAATACACCCGGAGCAGACTGACTTGGTAGTCTTTTTTCTCTATGTAGGTGTAAGTGGCCTCAAAATCGATGTTAGAGAGGTAGAAAGATACTTTATGTCCTTCGCTGAATTCTCCCTTGATCGACAGCATTTCCATGACTGCAAGTAGCTGATAAAGCTCTTCTTTCAGATGAGCTACATCCTCCTCCGTAATTAGATTCAGACTGGCGAAATACTTGATTTCTTTGATGAATGAAAGAAAGATGTTGCTATCCCAGATAAAGTAGGTCTTCGGACATTGCTTTACGCTTTCGCTCAGTTTCTTATGTGCATTTACAATCTTTTCATCAACCTGCATCTCCGCCAGTGAATTGGGAGTCTTCATCTGTCCGTTCTGATAAATCCATCGGCAGAGACGGAACTTGGACATGTATTCAAAAGACGAATAAAGGGTGAAGGGGAGAAGATTGGAAGCTGTATATACTTCCGTGGTTTCGTCTCCTTTCACATATTCGAATATCTTCTGATAACGATTAATAATCTCATAATAACTGTCTAAGGTGTTAGGTGAATTAAGCAGGTTCATGTCAAAAGTAACTCTGTTAGATAGATGGTTACCTATAATTTGATCAATAGAAATACCGAGCTTTTTGGATAGCAGTGCTACTTCATCGATAGTGAAGGCTACTTCGCCCCGAAGCCTGCGATAGACAGCTTCTTTTCCCATATACAAAATGTCTGCCAGAGAATTGGCTAGATTTTGTCCTTTAGGGATACGCTCTTTCATTGCAATAATCAACTCGTTTACAATACCATTTTTCATTGTTTGTTCTCTTTTATATACGTTAATACTCTATGTGATACATTCTATGCAAAATTACGGCATGTAAACGAGAGTTTTGTGTGGGAAAACAGCTTTGAGGGGTAAGGGATTTTTCTTATTTGATAGAATAGAGGTAGAAAGAGGACGTATAATGGAAAAAAGTAGGCAAGATGCTTGTCTACTTTCATGATTTGGAACTATAATTTTTAGTTAGTTTCGATTATCGAAAATGAGGAAAAAAACTACAGAGCATCAATAATTTCCCGCTGTTGCTTGAAAAATTGAATGCGTTGCATCTCGCCGCTTTCCGAAATTAGTGTTGAGAATTTCTTTAGTGATTGAATCCATTCTTTCAGACTTTGGAACATCTGAACGTCCTGCGTAGTGAGTGAATTAATGGAATAAACACGTATCAGACTAAGTTGCAGTGTATTTGTCTCCAGATAACTGTAAGTTGCCTCGAAGTTGATCTGTGACACATAGATATGCACGTCGTTACCAAAGTCTGTCTTTCCTTTTATAGCAAGTTTTTCCAGCTCATCTGTAAGTATCAGCAGTTCTTCTTTCAGGTTTTGCTTCATTTCGTCTGAAATGAGATGAATATCAGAGAAATACTGTATGTCATTGATCAGATGAAGAAACACCATACTGTCCCAGATGTAATCAGTAGAATGAATGTGATGAGAAAGCTTTGCGAAATCTTGTTGGGCATTGATTATCTTTTGAGGAATATCCAGTTCCTCGAAATGCTTACAGTTGATATGTTCATTCTGATACATCCACTTGAAGAAACGGAACTTGGCCAGAAGCTCATGTCTCAGATAGATCGTTTGGGGAATAACGTTGGAAGCAGTTCCCAGGGTAGCACTTGGGTCATCCCTCAATGTATGGAATAACTTGACGTGCTTGTTCAGGAAATCATAGTAGGTTTCGAAGGGCTCGCCATGATCTACTACATTGATATTGAACATCGCATTGTTGCTGAAGCTGACTCCTGCAATTCTGTCTAATGATATCCCCAGTTCTTTTGAAATAATAGCTGCTTCCTGGAAAGTGAAGGGGACTTCGCCGCGCAGCCTCCGGTAGATAGCTTCTTTACCCATATAGAGGGTATCCATTAGTATATTTGCCAATTGTCCTTTTGCAGGGAACTTTTCTTTGGCCGCTTCTATCAGGTTTGTATTAAGTTCATTCATTATCATAATCCAATTGAATTAGTGGTTTGTTTCCATTAATAACACTTGACACTGGGAAGTTGTTTCGGAAACTGAAACAATTTTATTTTTGCTTTTCTTAAAAAATATCCACCTCTAAAATTGTATATTATGAGCAAATCGTTTACATTTGCCTCTATAAACAAGACGGGGAAGTTATCTTCTCTGAAAAACAATAGTTAAAATTAGAAGATGAAAAGAATATTGGTAAGTGGCGGGGCCGGATTTATTGGTTCGCATCTTTGTACTCGACTTGTAAATGAAGGACACGACGTTATATGTTTGGATAACTTCTTTACAGGTTCTAAAGACAATATTAAGCATTTGATGGGAAACCATCATTTTGAAGTTGTAAGGCACGACGTTACTTATCCTTATTCTGCCGAAGTGGATGAAATTTACAATCTGGCTTGTCCGGCATCTCCGATTCATTATCAACATGATCCGATTCAAACTGCCAAAACATCTGTGATGGGTGCTATCAATATGCTCGGATTGGCGATGAGACTGGATGCCAAAATACTGCAAGCCTCTACCAGTGAAGTGTATGGCGACCCGATCGTTCATCCCCAGCCGGAAAGTTATTGGGGAAATGTGAATCCGGTAGGCTACCGGTCGTGCTATGATGAAGGTAAAAGATGTGCTGAAACCTTGTTTATGGATTACTACCGTCAGAATCAGACTCGCATCAAGATCATCCGTATCTTTAATACTTATGGTCCGAGGATGCTTCCTAACGATGGTCGTGTGGTCTCGAACTTTATCATACAGGCGCTGAATAATGAAGATATTACGATATATGGTGATGGAAAACAAACACGCAGTTTTCAGTATATCGATGACTTGATAGAAGGAATGGTTCGGATGATGGATACGGAGGATGACTTTACAGGTCCGGTGAACCTTGGAAATCCGAATGAGTTTCCGGTTCTTGAATTGGCGGAAAGAGTGATCCGGATGACCGGCTCTACTTCGAAGATAGTCTTTAAACCTCTGCCGACCGACGATCCGAAACAGCGTCAGCCGGATATAAAGTTGGCTAAGGAGAAACTGGGATGGCAGCCTACCGTTGAACTGGAAGACGGATTGAAGCGTATGATTGAGTATTTTAAAAATATCTGATGTAATATAAAAAATAGAATGATATGAATGTGGAAATTAATCCTTCCGAATATAAGGTCCTTATTGTGGACGACGTAATTTCAAATGTCCTTCTGCTGAAGGTGCTTTTGACCAATGAGAAGTTCAATATTGTAACAGCAGGCAATGGTACCCAGGCTTTGGAACAGGTGAAGAAAGAAAAACCTGATCTTGTATTGCTGGATGTGATGATGCCGGATATCAGCGGTTTCGAAGTAGCACAGCAAATGAAGGCGGATGAGGAAATGAGCGAAATTCCTATTATTTTCCTCACTGCTTTGAATAGTACGGCGGATATCGTGAAAGGATTTCAAGTGGGCGGTAATGATTTTATTTCCAAACCGTTCAATAAAGAGGAATTGATTATTCGTGTAACGCATCAGATATCATTAGTGGCGGCTAAACGGATTATCGTGGCACAAACAGAAGAGTTACGCAAGACTATTATGGGACGTGATAAACTCTATTCCGTGATTGCACACGACCTTCGTTCGCCTATGGGCTCTATCAAGATGGTACTCAATATGTTGATTCTGAATTTACCGAGTGAAACAATCGGCCCTGAAATGTATGAACTGCTGACGATGGCTAATCAGACAACAGAGGATGTATTCTCCTTGCTTGACAACTTATTGAAATGGACGAAGAGCCAGATTGGCAAGTTGAAGGTTGTTTACCAGAATATCGATATGGTAGAGGTCGTGGAAGGAGTGAGCGAGATCTTTACGATGGTAGCCGGACTGAAGAGTATCCACATCGCAATGGAAGTTCCGGAAGAACGCATGGAAGTACGTGCGGATATCGATATGATTAAAACAGTTATCCGTAACCTGATAAGTAATGCTATTAAGTTCAGTAACGAGGGATCGGAAATTTTGGTATCACTGAGAGAAGAGGATAACATGGCGATAGTGAGCGTGAAGGATAGTGGTTGTGGTATTGATGAAGAGAATCAGAAGAAATTGCTGCATACCGATACGCATTTCAGTACCTTCGGTACCAATAATGAAGAAGGTTCGGGACTCGGACTGTTGCTCTGCAAGGACTTTGTTACCAAGAACGGTGGTGAGCTTTGGTTCACTTCGAAGAAGGGAGAAGGTTCTACGTTCAGTTTCTCGATTCCGTTGTTGGAAAGCTGATATAAGCTCGATATAGGTTAACAAAACTGTCCTGTTATTCTGAGTGGACATTACTTTAGAGAAGTGATGACAACTCAGAATAACAGGACAGTTTTGTTTGATAGTTATAAATTATTCTTTCAGCATTTTATCGTTTGCAAATGGCCTTAAAATCACAATAAGTACATTTCTTTGTATCTTCAGTCTGTGTGAAAGGCTCATTCTCATCGAATATTTCTTCTAACAGTCTTTGCAGGCGTTCGCGGAATTCATCTTCAAAAAAGGCAAAGTTGTTGACCGGAATTTTCGGCTGGCGTGGCTCTCCCATTTCAATGACGGGCGAATAGCTTTCAGAGGCTGCCCGATGGATGTAGAGAAGGGAAGGAGCTACTTTCAGAGATTGCTGCCGACTCATAATGGCGGCATACAGGAAAGTCTGGAAGATATAGTTGGGACGCGTTTCCGACGGAGTAAACAATTGCTCGATGTTGGCAGGCGTCTTGGGGCTTCCTCCGGTCTTATAGTCTACGATACGTAGGGTGGTGTCTTTGGCATCCATACGGTCGATGGTTCCTCCCAATCGGAGGGTGATGGGACCTTGTCCGGTCTGAATCGTTATCTTCTCGGCAACAGGCTTTTCCATGGCAACCATTTCGAAGGGGGCGTATTGCAGGTCATTCCTCAGTAATTGTTTCAGGTAGGAGACGATTACTTTGGAGTTGATAAGCTGTACACCATTGTATTCGGGCTTTTCGTCTGCCGGAACTTTGAAAAGCTCTTGCTTGAAAGCGAGGTCAACATAGTTTTGTAGTTTGACTTCGTTGCGCAGCAAGCGTTCCAAATCTTCTTTTTGTATCATTTTCCCGTTGGCGGTCAGGTCTGTATAAGCTAATTGGGCGGAGAGGTGGAAGATGGTTCCGAACAATGCGGAGTCGATTTCCGCACTGACTTCGTCCGGTGCTTTTAGTCTGGTTACATAACGGTAATAGAATTTCAGCCGACAATCGAGATAGGCGTTGAGGGCTGAAGGAGAAAGTATATACGATTGGGGATTCGAACAATCATAAGAGCAGCGAAGTCGTTCGAATACTTCCGGAGTTTTCTCTATGCTGATATCTGTTGTGCCTTGGGGAGATTGTCCGGCTTCGAGATATTCGCGGGTAATCTTGTGAGGTCCTTCTACAAGTAGTTGCAGCATGAAACGGGATTCTTCTCCACGGTTCAGCCCATTGGAGGAAGTGTTGTAAAGCAAGGTGATGTTTTCCGCCCGTTGTATCAGTCGATAGAAATAATAGGCATAGACCGCATTTTTGTGTTCGATGGTGGTCATACCGAAAGCTTTCCGGAGGTTATAGGGAATAAAGGAAGAATCTCCTCCTGATTTAGGCAACTGTCCTTCGTTGAGAGAGAGAAGGATGATATTGCGAAAATCAAGGTTACGGGTTTCCAGTACTCCCATGACTTGCATACCAATGGCAGGTTCACCATGGAAAGGAATGTTGGAGGCGGTCAGCACTTTGCTGATCAGGCGTCTTAGTGTGTCGGTGCGTACGTTCAGCTCTCCGGTTTCTATCAGGCTATAGAGACGGTTGATAGTGGTATAGCTCTTGAAGAGGGATTCCCGGTAAAGTTGGTTGAAGATATCGTTGTACTCGTTTTCTTCCCGATAGAGAAGAGAGATGTCTTTGATTAATTCGGTCAGGTAGTCGCATAGCTCCTTGATGCCGCTTCGGGGAGTGAAAAGTTTGATCAGAAAATCATCCATTTTCAGTTCCGAAGGGAGTGGGTAGAAGCGGTTGGTCTTGGTCAGTTCCCGTTCCAGAGGTTCGGCGTTGATGGACAGCTGACGGGTATATGGGTGCTTCAGTATAGCGGATACGGTTTCGTAGGTGAAACGTCCGGTATCGGTACGATAGCCGTTGGTTTGTAATTCCATAGCGGCATTGATAAAGCTGTATACTGGAGTTTGTGCAAGCGGGAAACCCATCGTGATGTTGACGTTCTTCACTTCTTGCGGGATGGAGTGGAGTACGGGAAGCAGCAAGGCTTCGTTGCAGAGGACTACGGCGTTCTCTTTTTCTTCGTTGGCAGTGGAAAGAGTACTTTGTACCCATTCCGGAAGAAAGCGGGCTTGCGCGTTCTCGGTAGAAGCAGAGATATAGCGTATGTTCTTCGGCTTCCGCAGAGTGTCGAAACAACTTTCGGGCAATTCATTCGGGAATCGTTTCAGATTACGGTTGATGAATTCTCCGGCTTCGTGTTTGGGGATCTGAGTGGTATAGAAGATATCGTAATCCCAGTAAAACATGGCTTTATCCGCATCTTGTAATAGCTGGAAGAATTTGGTCTCTACTTTATTGAGCACGTTGAAGCCGACAAAGATGTATTTGTCATATTTCAGTCGGGTGGTATCGAGTTGCTCGATTACATTGCGATAGAGCATTCCTTCGTAGGCTATTCCGAGTTCCGCTAAGTTCTCACGGTAGCGGTGGTAGATAGTACCCAGTTTGTCCCAAAGGGAGATAAACTTCTCTTTGAGTACGGTACGGCGCTCGATAGAGAAGTTTTGGAAGAACTGTTGGATCGCTTCTTCCTGCTCTTTATCAAGGAATTCGTAATCGTCCATCAGATTCTTCAGGTCTTGCAAGTTGCTGAAGAGTTTATCCGCATCTACCAGGTTTTTATCTACATCGTCGAAATCGCTGATCAGCAGCTCGCCCCAAAAATAGAAGTCGTCCAGTGTTTCCTGACTTTCTGTTTCTTCACGGAATACTTTATATAGCTCGCAGACCAACCGGATAGGGTCACCCGCTTTCTGCACAGATAACTTCCGGAACAAGTCGCTGATACTCATTGCGGCAGGAGACCAGATCGGTTGGTCGGATTCTCCTGCCAGATATTCGTTGAAGAATAAGTTGGCACGCTTGTTAGGGAAGACGAGTACTGTACGAGACAGATCGTTTCCTATCTTGGCATATAAATCATGAGCGACTAGTTGGAGAAATGATTGCATATTTGTTCTATATTTTCTATCTTATATATTTGTTTATTGTTGCCTGAACATTACAGGGATCGTGAAGTGGACGGCAACTTTCGTTCCGTCATCCAGTTCTCCTGGTTTCCATTTAGGCATAAGACCGACAATACGTAATGCTTCTTTATCTAAATATGGATCTACACTACGTACCACTTTAGGTTGAATAATATTCCCTTCTTTATCAACGATAAATCGAACGATGACGCGACCTTGTCCCATGTCTCCTTGGGCTATTTCGGGATATTCTATGTTTGCACTAATGAATTTCATTAGTTCTTGTGCTCCTCCCGGAAATTCGGGCATGACAGCAGCTACTTCTAATACGTCGGTAAGCGAGTCTTTTTCAGTAAGCGAGTCTTTTACTGTTATTATTTCACCTGATATAGGGGTAATCTCAATTAATCCCATGTTTTGGGGTAGTTCAGGTAATTCTTGTTTGTTTACTGTATCTTTCTCTACCATAGGTATAGTATCCTCTACAGGAGTCGGGCATACTTCTCCAAACATTACACTTGCATTGGTAGAGTCACTGATAGTTTCCTGACTAGTCCCTTTATTAGGAGAACTACTACATGAAGTCATTGGTGCCATTGCTACCAGTCCGGCAGATAATCCTAATATAGTTATGGCCTTTCCAGCCATCCGTTTACGTTCCAGTTGCTGTTCCAGATAACGTACTTCAGCTTCGCACTTGGGACAAGTGCCCAGACAATCACCTTGATATTGACACTCGGAAGTAATGAATTCAATATCATTAGCTTCTGCTATTTGTCTGCGGATATCCTTCAATATCTTGCAGGTTTGTTTTCCTCGTTTCATGGCTGATAATTGTTAGGTGTTTTATAAGTAAACCGATCGAATTGGGTGATTCCCATTTCTTTCAGTAAACGGATGCTATAATCGACGTCGTTCTCTGTATTGTATGCGGGAATGACGGGGGTACGAACAATGATTTGTTCGTTTTTTCCGTGCTCAATCAAATATTGAAGATTATGCAGGACTTTTTCATTATCTTTTCCGGTGTACTTCTGGTATATGGCATTATTAATGTCTTTGATATCGATGATATAAGAATCAACAACAAGTACTAATTTCTCTATATTCTCTTGTGCTACATTGAGTGACGTTTCTACGGAAAGCTGCCATTCCTGTCCACAGAGTTGACGGAATTCATCAATGAAATCGCTCTGTAAACAAGGTTCTCCGCCTCCGAATGTAATGCCTCCGTGAGTGGCGAGAAAGTATAATTCATCCTGTCGGACTTCCTCATAAAGCTGCTCGCAGTTATAGTTCTTCCATATACCTTCCGAGTGAAGAGATTGCGGATTGAGGCAATATTTGCAGCGTAGCGGGCAACCATGGAAAGCCACCAGAGTAGTGACTCCCTCTCCATCAGTACTGAGCCGATGGCGGCTAATTCCTATGAGCGGTGCGGCTTTCATTATTTCACTTTTACAATTAGCTCTTCATCTACGTACCACAGGTAGCCGGTGATATTTTTATATCCCATCTTAGTAAGCAGTTGCATATATCCTTTTACCTGTTTGTTATATTGGAGGTTCTCTTTTCCGAATTTGAAGTCAACTACAACTACTTGACCGTCTTTCATCATTACACGGTCGGGACGCCGGGTTTGCAACACCCCTTTTTCTTTGTAGATGATGGCACATTCGTTGAACAGGGTCCATTCCCCCGAATACCAGTCCTGAATCTCCGGGGAAGAGAATGCTTTTCGGGCTACTTCCCGTATTTCTTCAGCCTTTTCGCTGCTAGCGATGACCCCTTCGAAAATGAGGCGCTCAATAGCCGGATCAATATCTTCTGCTGTTTCTATGGCAGAAAATAGCGTGTGCAACATACGTCCGCGATGAATGAAACGGTCATCCGATTCTTCTTCCTCGATCCCCTGAATGAAATCGGCGGAGCGGTTGGATTGACGGAATTCAATCTCATGACGCATGGATTCCATGCGGACAGGCAACTTATCTGGCTTCTGAGTCAGTTTATTGGTCGAAGTTTTTGCTTTTTCTTCTTCCGAAGGACAGAGTTCTCCTTGCTCATAGCAGTCCTCCTCCCAGTCGATGCCTTCTTTGAGGGCAACTACAGGCAGTGTATTGGCCAACAGTTCGGACATGGTTCCTTTTTGTCCTTTCTTGCTCCAGATGATAAGATTCTTTCCGGCACGGGTGAAGGCTACATAAAGCAGATTGAGATTATCCACCCACAGTTGAAGACGTTCCAGCAGATAATCGTTCCCATAGATGGATTCGGCCATTTGTGTCGAGTAATTGATGGGGAGGATATCCATGGCGTTGAACGGAGCTTCCTGAGGGGCACACCATACCAGTTGGTTATTCGTTTCATTCTCCAGTTTCCAGTCGCAGAAGGGAAGGAGTACTGTATGAAATTCCAATCCTTTGGATTTGTGGATAGAGAAGATTCGGATACCTTCCACTTCACCGCTGGGAATGGTTTTGCTGCACAACGTCTCATCCCAGTAGCGGATAAAACTGTCGAGCTCCGAGGAGTTACTTTGCAAATAATCCGTTACGGCATCGAAGAAGGCAAACAGATAGGCATCCTGTTCTTCAATGTGACTCATTTCGAAGATGCTGAATAGCTCTTCCAGCAATTCGTAGAGAGGCATGAGACGGAGTTCTTTCTGCTTTTCAAGAAATGCGGGCGGCAGATAGTTTTCTATCGGAAGGAGCAGAAGGGTGTTCCAGTCCAGATTCTTTTGCAGAACTTCGTTCTGATAGGCTATTGCCAGTTGGGCCCGTGCAATCTTATTGTTCTCGTCAGATAGAAATCGCAGTGCGTCTATCATCATGCAGATGGCAAGAGAGGCATCGAGGCGGAAGGCCTCGTCTGATACAATTTTATAATGTAACTCTTTGTCGAAGTAGTCCGCGATGCGGGGAATGCTTTTGTTCTTGCGTACAAGGATAGCTATGTCATTCAGCCGTACACCGGAAGAAAGCAGATGCTCTACTTCTTCACTGAGACTTATCAGTGTCTGTTCAGTATAGTCGTGCGCTTCGTCCGGTTCCAGAAAAGTGGCTTTGACATATCCTTTCTGTACACTTCTCGGAGATTCCTGTACCACATCGGCATAGGCTTTCTGAAGATCATCGCAATCTTTGCCCAACTGTTTTTTGTAGACTTCGTTCAAGTAATTTACAGCAGCAGTGAATATCTGATTGTTGAACCGGATAACATTGGTCTCACTTCTCCGGTTGGTGGCTAAGGTCTTTACCTTGATGGGGAAATGCTCGATGCGGTCGTTCAGACCGTTAAGGATTCCCCAGTCACCGTTTCGCCAGCGGTAGATGGACTGTTTGACGTCTCCTACTATCAGGCTGTCTGCTCCTTGTGAAAGCCCTTCGAGCAGGAGTAGTTTGAAATTTCCCCATTGCATCCGGCTGGTGTCTTGAAACTCATCGATCATGACATTGCGGATGTTGGTCCCTATCTTTTCGAACACGAAAGAGGAATCTCCGTCCTTAACCAGTTGATGGAGCAGGGCATTGGTATCTGATAAAAGGAACCGATTATTGTCATGGTTCAGCTGTCGTACTTCTTCGTCGATATTGGCGAGAAGCTGTACCTTGTTGAGATGCTGCAGGGAAAGCCGGCAACTATTTAGCAGGAGATTGTTTTTAGAACGCAGCTTCTCCGCATCCTCCAGTATCTGCATCAGGCTGGATTTCGCAAGGGCAATAATATCGGCAAACCGTGGAGATGTTTTGGTAGCCCAGTGTTTGGCATCTTCTAGGCATTTCTCTACAGTGGCATTGCGGATGTCATTACTTAGAATGCCATTATTCAGCTTACGGAAATAGCTGCCGATTCCCCGTGAACCGTTTTTTAGTTCATCTGCGGTAAGGGCGTGTCCTTCCAGTTCTCCTTCAAACTGATCATAGAATCCTTTCATCTGCTCCAGGATTTCTGTTTCCAGCGCTTTCAGCTGCTTGCGGTATTCTTTGATGGTATCCGGATTGCGGAGGCGTTGGCGGAGACCTTCGCCTTTTTCTATATATCCTTCGTCGAAGATGTTGCGCCCGAAATTTTTGACTTCATCCGATACATTCCAGCGTTTGTCATCGGCTATTCGTTCGTTGATGTAATCTAACAGCCATGCGAGGACAGGAGAGGTGGGACCCAGCTTCTCAATCATGCTGTCCACCGCATCACTGAGTACTTCCGCATTGTTCAGTTCGATATTCAGATTCGGACTGAGTTCCAGTTCACGTGCCAGATTGCGCATGACGGACTGGAAAAAAGAATCGATGGTCTCTACACGGAAGCGACTATAGTCGTGCAGCATATATCCGAGGGCGATTCCTGCGGCTTCCCGTATTTCTTGTTCTGTTCTCTTTGTTTCTTCTTTGATGCGGTTCAGGTAGGCCTCGGAATCTTTGTCGCCGATCTGAATGCCATATAGCTGACTGAGGATACGTTCCTTCATTTCCGCTGTTGCCTTATTGGTAAAGGTAACGGCGAGAATCTGCCGATAGGCACGTGGATTCAGTATCAGCAACTTTATGTATTCCACTGCAAGGGTAAAGGTTTTGCCTGAACCTGCCGAGGCTTTATAGACTAGGAGTTCACTCATGCTTTTGATATGAATTGTTTCATGATTGTTTGAATATGTCAAGCCCGAAATAAAGAATAAATAAAGGCAAATAGTCTTTTAGGGCAATGCGTAATAGCTTTAAAGCCTGTCCGATACGATAGTTAACGGTTTGGGGAGAGACGTTCAGCTTTTCTGCAATTTCTTTATGAGTCATCCGGTGATTACGATTCATCTCATATGCTTCCCGATAATCTTTGGGAAGCTGCTTCAGAGCATTCTCATAGAGGCGGAACAACTCATTTTCCAGATAAAAGTCAGGATTGTCGAATTCTTTCTCGAATTTTTCTGTAATCTCCTGATGTACTTTTCGTCTGATCTCGAAATGGGAAATACGGTTCAGGGCTTTGTTTTTGACAATCGTAAAGAGAAGTGTTTTCAATGTAAGCTCTTCCATAAGGCTACAGCGATTTTCCCATAACCACATCATCGTGTCCTGTACAATCTCCTCAATCTCCTCCTGCTCGCTGACATATTGCGAACAAAAGGCGCACAATCTACGGAAATAATGCCTGTAGACAGCGTCGAATACATATTCTTCGCCTGCTTTCAAGGCAGTGATGATAGATTTATTATTGTTAATATCTAGGTATATAGGAGGTTGTTGCATTCTTCATTATTTTTTATGCAGAGCAAAAATAATGAAAGCAATGAAAGAAACGAAATAAAACGGAAGAAAATATTTTTTTCTTTTTTAGTTTAGTATATTTGCGCTGCCAACTGTATTAATAACAGAGGTATTATATTTTTTTTATAGTAAAAGGATGATTGAACATGGATGAATCTATCTTGATGAACTACCTGAGGGGAGGATGCAATGACGAAGAATGTCAGCAGGTAGAACTATGGTGTGAAGAAGCGCCAGAAAACCGACAAATACTAGAGCAGCTATATTATACCCTTTTTGTAGGCGACCGTATGGCAGTGATGGATGCTGTAGACACAGAAGCGTCACTGACGAAGTTTAAGTCGCTCGTACGTGAAAAGGAGAAAAAAGCCAAGCGAAGAAGTATATCGGTTCGATGGGGACGTTATGCGTCCGCGGCAGCCGCTTTTCTCGCAGGTCTTGTTTTCGCAGGCGGAATTGCGTGGGGACTGCTTTCCAATAAACTTTCTGATTATACAGTGATGACTACCGGCGGACAGAGAGCGCAAACAGTACTTCCGGACGGTAGTAAGGTTTGGCTGAATGCATCTACGAAGCTCATTTACCGTAACTCTTTCTGGAGTACGGATCGTCAGATTGATTTGTCGGGCGAGGCTTACTTTGAAGTGGCTCGTGACAAGCATGCTCCATTTATCGTAAATACGAAGCATATTAAGACTTGTGTATTGGGTACAAAGTTTAATGTACGGGCACGTGAAGAAGAGGGCAGGGTAGTAACCACTCTGTTACAAGGTTCTGTACGAATGGAATCTCCACGAACCGTCAATAATGGCTATCTGCTGAAACCGGGACAAACGTTGAACATTAATACAACGACCTATCAGGCTGAATTAATAGAATATGCCGAGCCGACCGAAGTTCTTCTGTGGATTAACGGAAAACTGAAATTCAAGCAACATTCATTGCTGGAGATTACAAATATTATGGAGAAACTATATGACTTGAAGTTTGTGTATGATGACGAAAGTCTGAAGACCGAACGGTTTACCGGTGAATTCTCTACTGATAATCTTCCGGACGAAATATTGAATGTATTGATGCATACAAATCACTTCAGCTATAAGAAGGAAGGACGGATTATTCGATTGTCTAAAAAATAAAGAGGATAAAGAGAATGTTTAAAAAAGGTATGTCGCTGGGCGGCATACCTTTTTAAGTTTTATTCCAGTCCTATTTCATCTACGAATATAAATGCCGGTCTTCCTTTACCCCAATGCCATGCCGGTATGTTATATTCCGGACGGGCTGTTATTTTCACATAACGTGCCTGCACTGTATCGAAAGAAAGTTCATGGGTATAGATGCCATTCTTATCTTCCTTACTGACGGCGGGGTAAACTTCGGATTTTACTTCTTTGTACTCTTTCCCATCGTTTGATACGGCTACGGAAAGTTTGCGTAAATCAAGAATTTCTTCTCCTATTTCTACGTAGGTGCGTACCCATGCTTTGCTTATCGGAGTCTCCTGTTGCAGGTCAATCACTGCTTCAAGATCGTTCTGATAGAAGGCAATCCATCGTCCGGTACGGTAATTTCTGCTTCCTGCTAGTCCGTCAATGAGTGTATTCTTTCCTTCGAATTTATACTTTTCATTAATGGGCTGCTGCATGGTGATCGGCTTCATGGTGGCTTTGTTGAATTTGATATCCTCTTTCAACTCTGCACTACTGCCGTTGGGACGGATAGTGATTGCTTTCAGTGTGCAGCTTTGGCCGATTTTCAGTGTGTCCGTGTATATATTGGAACTGGCTGTAGGTTCACTGCCATCAAGTGTATAGTAGACCGGAGTATTATCAATAGTAGATAAGACAACATTCAATACGTTGGCTTCGGTATCAGGGATATATTGGGACTTTACCTGGAAGATATGTTTGGCATAGTTATATTGATTGATGTCATAGACAGCGATCAGTCCGGGTAATCGTTTCAGGAAATCCGCATATTCCTTTTTCTCCGGCATAGTCCACTGTATTTCTGATAATGCGGCCATACGGGGTAGTTCCATATATTCTACCTGACTATAAGTAGGGATATATTCCGTCCATAAGTTGGCTTGTACGCCTACGATATGCTTAGCTTCTTCGGGAGTGAGTATCTGAGGAACCGGTTCGTAGCTATATACCTTTTCTAAAGGTACATACCCTCCGATAGCAGGCGGTTCATTGTCTGTATCCATGGTCTGATAGTAATCGAAGTACAGGAATGAACTGGGTGTCATGATTGCGTCGTGTTTATGCTTCACTGCTTCAATTCCTCCTTCTATGCCTCTCCATGACATGACAGTGGCATTGGGTGCCAGTCCTCCTTCCAGTATTTCTTCCCAGCCAATGATCTGACGTCCTTTGCCGTTAAGAAACTGTTCCGCATAATTTATGATATAACTCTGAAGTCTTTGTTCGGCTGTGTGACCTTTATCGGCTTTTAGCCCCAGTTCCTTGATACGTGCCTGACATTTCGGGCATTTCTCCCAACGTACCTTCGGGCATTCATCACCACCGACATGAATATATTCGGATGGGAAAATATCTACAATTTCATTCAGGACATCTTCTATAAATGTCAGTGTCTTGTCATTTCCTGCACAGAGCACATCCTCTGATACTCCCCACATTTTCCATACTTCATAGGGGCCGCCCGTGCAACCCAGTTCGGGGTAAGCAGCAAGCGCAGCCTGCATATGTCCCGGAAGGTCAATTTCCGGTATTACTGTGATATGGCGTTCCTGTGCATATTTTACAATTTCCTTAGCTTCATCCTGTGTGTAAAAACCGCTATAGGGAATGCCGTCATATTCTCCGGAATTATGTCCGATGACTGTCTCCGAGCGTTTGGAACCGATAGTGGTCAACTCCGGACGTTTTTTGATTTCAATTCTCCATCCCTGGTCATCGGTCAGATGCCAGTGAAGACGGTTGATATTGTGTAAAGCCATCATATCAATAAAGCGTTTGACAGAGTCGGCCGGGAAGAAATGGCGTGAAACATCTAAATGTACCCCGCGATAGGAGAAACGTGGATAGTCGTTGATTTCGGCAGCAGGAAGGCTTATGTCTCCTTTGTTTGTAATTGGGAGTGACTTCCGCAAAGTCTGTATGCCATAAAAAGTTCCTGCTTCTGAAGTACCTATGATGGTTACGTTGTCTTGGGTTACTTTTAGTTGATATGCTTCGGCATTGTCTGCATTCAGACCTGTTGCTAAGATTATTGCATTTGAAGTGACTGGCTCGTCAGTGACTTTCAGCTTTTTGCCGGACATCTGATGAATGTATTCCGCCAACAGATTTGCATTTTGCTGCATTTCCTTGTTATCTTTCGGATAGACGATGGAAGTACGGTCATTTAGTACAAAGTTTCCGGTCGTAATTTTGATTTCCTGAGGCAGAGGAATAACTTCGTAGTTTGCCTGCTGAATAACTCCTGAAGAACAGGAAAATAGTCCACTGCATAAAAGAATGGCTCCTAATAGATGATGTTTTTTCATTTTATCTAATTTATGTTTGCTAAAGGTGGATTGTAGCTCTATATAAAAACAAGAGCAAACTTATACATTTTTTTTGTAAGTCTGCTCTTGTCCGGTATTTAATAGATGGAAAACCTATTCCATACGCTTATTCCCAAGAATATATATAGAATCTTGTAATATCTACACGACCGGGAACAGTGATCATCTGATACTTCAGATAGCGTGTTTTGACACTTTCTTCAAAAGTGATAGTCTGAGTTCCTCCCTTTGTGGTCCATTGACCGATGGATACCCATTTTTCGCCATCTTCAGATGTGAAAATCTCGACTTTCGTAGGAGCATATCCGGCTCCCCAATGTCTGGTTTGAATGCCTGTCAGAGTTTTCACTGTTTTTAGGTCAACAGTCAACCAGAAAGGTATTCCGTTGGTTGCAACATCACTGCTTCCTGTTCCTGCGACCGAGTTTGATTCAGGATTTTCTACTCCTTCCATAAAGGTGAAGATCCAGTCTTTAGCATTGGTGAGCAGTACATTCTCTTTTTTCCTTTCAGCGCTTTTAGAGATTTTCAGCACTATCTCCTGATAGTATGCTGCATTAGCAACATCTGTTGCTGTTGATTCTATACCTGTTATTTTTATTTTCAGAGTATAGTTTGCCTCTCCTTTGATACTTTCCAACTCATCCCAGTCCGTAATACTTAAGGTAATAGGTTCTGAAGCTGTAGCATTTGCCTTTATTACGGCTGTTTTGGAAGTTAAGTTGATTTTATCTGCTGAGATTCCATCACAG
Organism: Bacteroides sp. RCH18; assembly: GCF_058231005.1. Classification (NCBI taxonomy): domain Bacteria; kingdom Pseudomonadati; phylum Bacteroidota; class Bacteroidia; order Bacteroidales; family Bacteroidaceae; genus Bacteroides; species Bacteroides sp. RCH18. The sequence continues at coordinate 341,392 of NZ_JBIPTC010000001.1, forward strand.
GTAGCGTCAATGTTTACATTTATATCCTGGGCGGCAGCTTTTTGTGTTGTAGCCATAAACTGAAACTCAACATTGCCTTCAATTCCTTCTTCTTCCACATGCTTCAGTGTAAACGAAGGAGTCGGTCTCAAATAATCTGCCGGCAATAAAGAAACATAGCTCATATCCCATTCGCTGACCGAATCATCATCGCTGCAAGATGAGAAGAAAGGGATCATTGCACTCATGAGTGCAATGATTATTGGTTGAAATACTTTATTCATAGTAACTATATTAAAATTGTGCCATCATTTTATTTCCATGGAGTAGCTTCGTCGGTAGACAGAATCTTATCTATCCACACAGGAGTGACTGTTGTGGTAATAGTATGCCCTTTACCGGTAGCATCTTCAAATACATTACCTTTACCTTCATTGAATCTCCAATAAGCTTCTAATCCCGGAGATTTCGGACTTGTGATAGTCATGTTGTTCTGAATCTGAATTTCCGACCGGCATACAGACCAGATACGGGCTTCACTTACCAAGATTTTACATCCGCTCCACCAGCTACCGCCACTGAACCAACTCATATTACCAAATATGCAAGGCCCACCGGCAACGTCTTTTGAACCTCCGTCTTTACCGTTAATATAGATACGATATTTAGAACCGTTGTATGTCACAGCAAGATGTTGCCACTTATTAGGTTCGAAAGAGTAGGTCGGGTTCAGATAGGTTTCATGAGTCTGAATCTGAACTAATGAGTGAGCTTTGTGGTCACTATTGTCGCTTTGCGGATCTTCGAAACGCAATAACAAGCTCTTGCCGTCGCTACCGGATGTGCTGAATACTGCACGGTTACGATTGGCTGTATTGCTTACCTGGAAACGAACTTCGACAGTAAACTCGTTGTAGGTTTCAGGAGCTTCAGAGAATTTTTGGGCTACGAGTTCTGTACTTCCGACAAATTGCGGGGCGGAAAATTCCATGATACTATTGGCAAGAATCACCAAGCTGCCGGTAACGGGCATTACATCAATACTACCTTGTTTTGCTACCAGGCGTACGGGTAAAGCATATGATTCACCGGATGCATTCATTTCTTCGGAGAATGCTTTGATATGTATGGAAATGGGATCTGCATTATAAGCGCCTGCCTTAATCGTTATATTGTCCGGAAGGGTGTAATGGGTTTCCGGCAATGCGATATAGTTTGTACCATTAGCCTTGTTGTATGCGTCAAGAGCAGCCTGATCTATTGCCAGACTATAGCTGTTGTCTTTCTGTTGTGTATTGCTGATATGCGCGTTCAGTGTGACATTGGTTTCACCGCTGCCCATAACAGTCACTTTGGTGCTTGTTGCAGTTAAAGCTTCTTCGAAGAAGACGTGTGTGTCCAATGTACTATAATTCGCATCGTCACAGCCGATCCATGCACCGCCTGCGATAAGCGATATCAACAAGAAGTTTCTTATGTTTTTAATCTGTTTCATAGTGAATTAATATTTAATTAACGGTTTGGTAGAAGGATTCATAATCTGGATGGCTTTGCGTAGATTCTTGTATTCTGGGTTTGTCGGATACTCCGCTTCCATATGATAGCTTCCTACTCCGCCTTTACGGAAACCATTTTTCGGTTGCCAGCGTGCCATTCCTTCCAAAGATTTCATGCTGTTGCCATAACGGTCGGTATAAGGATATCCACCATCCATAGCAGCATCTACAGCCTCAAAGTTTTCGGTCATGATGGTCATCTTTGTGATTTGCTCTTCGGACATTACGCTACCGTAAGTCTGAACGAGTCCCGGACCTGCTACACCACCGTCTATCAGACGTTTATCCAGATTGTTGTCATTACCGGGTTTATAGGCCTGAATGATAAAGTAATCAAAGTAAGGGCCTACATCGGGTCTGTTCTTTATACTTTGCGGTTCGCCGTCAATGATCAATAACTTGCCGGTTCCCGATTTAGGACCGAAGTGTTTGCCAAGTTCGTCTACGAATATGAACATTCTGTCATCGTCGTCCACAATGTTACCATTGTTTCCATAATTCGGTTCGTAGTCGATATCGAATCCGTCATAGCCGTATTTGTTGATCGTATCAGCGATAGCACTTGCATATTTGCGGATAGATGCTTCGACGGCTTCTTTATCAGATTCGTCCGAAGGCCAGCCCCAGAAATCATTAACGGCTTCCTGTTGGCTTGCAAATCCCATTGATTCCCAATTGTCATATATATGTTGCGGAGTGATCTGTGTACCTACCGAAGTGATGATAAAGCACATAGTGAAGCGAGTTCCTTTTACTTCTTGACAGAACTTGAGATCTTTCTTTTGTGCTTCTGTAATATTCGACCAATTCCCCCAGATGGAAACGACATCCACGCTATCCGGTATTCCTGCCATGCTGTTTACTAATGAAGCGCCTTCGCCTGTCCAGTTGCCGAACCATCCGAAAGCTTTGGGATGATCAGACTTTTTATATGCGCGCAGGGCTGCATAGTATTCTTCTGAAGGACCTTCGAAGTAATCTTTTGCTTCTGATTCTGTCCAGTCATTACAGCTCACCCATATTGGGGTGCTCAACGCTAACAATAAAAAATATAGTAAATAATTCTTTTTCATATTAATTCTAGTTAGGAGGTTATATTAATTAGTTTTTCCCCACGACAAATCTGTGGCTTCATTATCCGGACCACCATTTTTCAGATACGAAACACCTTGCTGATAATTGGAATGGTTGTTCTGTACTTCCGTGTAAGGGAATCTCAGACGACGCATACCACGCTTGCTGTCTACTCCTGATGGAGACAGATTGTCGATGCAAGGATAGAGTTCCGGATAACCGGTACGGCGATATTCAGCCCATGCTTCCAGTCCCAACGGATAGTTGGCTATCCATTTCTGAGTAATGATACGCTGAAGATTTTCTTCTTCATTGTTGTCATTCCATGCAACGGCAACGGTGTTGGAGATGGTATATGCATGGCCTCTGGGATCATTATTATGTGATACTGTCGGTTTTTCGGTATTTGTCAGATAATTGTCAGGCATTGTTGTGCCGTACTGTTCCATGGAGAGTTTGATTCCTTCTTCATAGTACTCTTTAGCCGATTTATTGCCGACAGACCAGTTCTTCAGTTTGCCTTCCGCACGGAGGAATGCTGTTTCAGCAGCGCAGAATACCAATAGCTTTGAAGTTCCTGTGATGGCCGGTATGGAATAACCTGCAACGTCACTTTTGGCAAAACCATCTTCTCCGGAGCGCATGCCCACATATTCCTGAGTGTGACCAGTGAATGTTGAATGGTTGAAGTATTTAGACATACGCGGATCACCGTATCCGTTCATATAATCAACGATATTGGCATTGACACGCAAATCACCCCAGCTTACAGCTGCCAATTGGTAAGGGTTTGTCTGCGAGCCGCAATCCATCATGGCATTGTCATTATTTGCTTCGATCAGTCCGGCTTCATGAGATGCGGCAGCTTCCGCATTTTCTTTTGCCATCTCCGGATATGCTGTACTGATGCGGATAGCCACCCTCAGTCGCATGGAATTTGCGAGTCTTGCCCAGTTGGCATAATTGCCGCTGAATACAGGGTCGTTGCTGGCGAGCGGTGCGTTACCATTGGTATCTTTGTAATAGTTATAGAGTACGTTGGCAGCGCTTGCAAAATCTTCCATTATATTCTTATAGACTTGTTCTTCTGTGTCATAAGCTACATAGAAGTTACCTTTTTTCACTTGACTGTAGGGCATCGGACCGTAACAATCGGCAACACGCAGCATGGTTATGGCCCGTATCATACGTGCAAAAGCATAATAGTGCCCGCTTTCATTAGTTGCTTCCTGTATCTGGAAGAAATTACCGTATATTTTCTCGAAATTAGTATTCCAGGGACCTGCATTCCAGGCATCACTTTGATTGAATGTGCCGAAGTTAGTGCCGCTCCATACATTCGCACATGTCAGATAGCCTCCTAACTGACCGACCATCTGATCCATCATCTGCGAGTCATTCTGTTGAATGTTTACGATCGTCTCAATCATTGACTTCATCAAAGTAGAAGGGTCAGCTTCATGAATCTGGAATTGATTGGTGTTGTATTCTTCAAAATTACCAGTACAACTCCCGGCAACTAATACCAAAGCAGTACCGACTGTTATATTTCTTAGATATTTCTTCATAATAATTTTCTCATTAATTTAGAATTGTACTTTTACATTAAATCCTATATTGCGCATGCTCGGTTGCATGAAGTAGTCCACATTCATATAGTAATTACTGGATGTAGAAGCAGACAATTCAGGGTCAAACGGTGCTTTGCAATAGATCATCCACAGGTTGCGTCCTACAAGCCCGAAGGTTACATTGGCTACATTGTTCAGCCATTTCTTGGGAAGTGTATAGCTAAGACTGAGTTCCTGAAGACGGACATTGGTGGCACTGTATAAATAGTATCTTCCGTAACCGCCTTCACCGGTACCGATGGTCTGATAGTATTTCTGTGTATCCACTTTTCCGTTATTCATTGGTACACCTTTATTGTCACGTGCATTTGCCGTGATACTTGATACACCATAGTAGTCCAGAACACCTTGCGTGGCTGAGTATGCCAGACCACCTACACGTGCGGAAAGTACGACTCCCAGATTGATTCCTTTGTAAGTGAAATTGTTGGTCCAGCCTAAATTATAGTTAGCGTTCAAATTTCCGACTTTGGTAGGAGTCTCTGCCGTATGCATACTAAGTCCTCCGGTTTGAGCATCCACTTTTATATTTCCGTTATTATCTTTGGTTAATTCATTGTACACGTATATGTCGGTCATTGTACCTCCTTCTGTCAAGATTACTCGGGGAGCTACATTCTCTTTACCAAGCCATCCTACAGGCATGTTTGGCATATCAATCAGTTCGCCCGTTACAGGGTTGGTGCTACCGCCTGCCAGACGTTTTACCTTGTTGCGGTTCAGAGTGAAAGTAGCATTTGATGCCCATCTGAATCCTGCCCATTCGTCGGTGAAGCCGAGCGCCAGCTCGATTCCCTGGTTCTGTACATTACCAGTCTGAACGATTGCCTTATTATATCCGGAGGAAGAAGGAATATCTACCTTAAATGTCTGGTTTAAAGTATTGGAACGATAATAGGTTGCGTCCAGATTGAAGCGGTTTTCCCAGAACTTCAAGTTCAGACCGATTTCCCATGATTTGGTTTTCTCCGGTTTCAGATTGTCCATCGGGTAAACTGTCGGGTTTGCCCAGTTGTGAGTCTGGCTGTTATATTCGTATCCCGGGTTAGTCAGGTAACGGTCGAAAGAAGAGGCTACAACTGTGTAAGAACCACGTACTTTTGCATAAGATATAATTTTAGGCAGAGCGAACATTTCCGTCAGTACAGCCGATAAGCCGACAGAAGGGTAGAAATATGAAGACTGATTGGAGAAAGCCAGTTTGGAATCCCAGTCATTACGTCCGGTCAACGTGAGGTAAAGTTGACTTCTCCATCCTAATTCGACATTAGCGAATATACTTTGTACTTCGTCATCGTATCCGTCCGGCAGCGGTTTATAGTTTGCAGCGTAATTAATATTATTCAGTGCAAAGAAGTTAGGGATTATCAGGTCACCTGCAAAGCCGATTGTCTGCATGGATGTGTGATAAAGTGACATACCGATATTGGTATTCAGACGGAAATCTCCGAATGTTTTATCAACAGTAGCCATTAAATCGGTATATAAAGAACGTTCCTGACGCATAGCATCTTCAAAACCACCATTGACAGAACAGAAAGTGGCAAGTGTTGAAGCGTATTTTTCTGTTTTGTTACGATAATCCGAATTGTCCAGATTGACACGTCCGGTGATATTTAACCAGTCTGTAACTTTCCATTTCAGAGAGGCATTCAGCATATAGCGTTTTTTGTCAGAGGTGCGTCTGATACGGTTTTGAGTCCAGTAAGGATTCTGCAAAGACAGGCCGCCGTCGCCATAAGGCCAGTATTGTTTCATAAATCCGTAATTTGTATCGTAACGTTCGTACAGGCGGATTTCATCAAAATTATCTCCGCGTGGAAACAGATACAAAGCGGGTAGGGGATTGTAATATTGTCCCTGAGATACCATATTGGTATTATTCTGTATGATGTATTGTGCACCGATATCCAGTGTCAGCTTATCATTTAGGAAGTTAGTTGTATTGCGTGCGGTAAAGTTATAGCGGTTGTAGCTGTTATTTGGCAAAATACCATCTGAATTTGTCGTGGAAGCTGAGAAGTAAGTCTGATTTTTATCGCTTCCTGTCGATAATGTGATGGAGTTAATGATATTACTACCGGTATTGAAGAAGTCTTTCGGATCATATCTTTTATCTGTCAGATCTCCCCAACTGAACAAACCTGAACTTGTTCCGTATCTGTTCTGCATCTCAGGCATAATATATGCCTTGGAGAAGGTCGTACTATTGGAAACTGTAAGTGATATCTTTTCTTTTTTCCCTTTCTTCGTGTTAACCAGGACCACTCCATTGGCAGCGGCAGAACCATAAAGGGCAGCAGCTGACGGTCCGGTCATCATACTTATACTTTCTATATCGTCCGGGTTTAAGTCTGCTACTGCATCAGAACCACCCATTGATCCGTACTGACCGTCACCACCACTTGAACCGGTGTTAAACATAGGTACACCATCAATCACATATAAAGCATTGTTGTTCTTGGTCAATGACTTCATACCCCGCATTACAACACGTGTAGCACCACCGGCACCTGTAGCACCGCTGCTGATCTGTACACCGGCTACTTTACCTGCCAGCGAATTGATAAAGTTGGCATCTTTCACCGCTGTTAAAGCTTCTCCCTTTACTTGCTGTACATTATAACTCAATGCTTTTTGTTCACGTTTGATACCCAACGCAGTAACTACTACTTCGTCCAAGGTTTGCGTATCTTCACCCATTGTGACTTTTAGGGGTTGGGCGTTAGCAAGCGTGATTGCTTGGGAGAAACTGGAGAAAGGAAATAAAAAGAAACTTTCAAAATACCATAGGCATCCTACTATTAGGATTTGAACAGCATTATAATGTCTTCAAAAATACAAATTTAAGAGATCTTTTTATGTACATGTTTTGGGGTTAGATATTTACAAAAAGAAAGCTGACCCAGTAAAATGAGCCAGCTTTCTCGTGCCATATTATTTATCAAACTTTAAACTTGTCATTCATTCGGAATATAAACATAAAATGCTGTTATATCTACACGAGAAGGCACTTTTATCATTTGGTATTTTAAATAGCGTGCTGTGACTGGAGCTATGAAAATGACATTTTGTGTGCCGCCTTTAATATCAAGAACACCCATGGACTTCCATATACTTCCATTATCGGAAGAAAACACCTCAATTTGAGTAGGTGCAAAAGTAGAAGCCCAGTGTCTAGTCTGTATCCCTTTTATCGTTTTAACTGTTTTAAGGTCTACTGTCAACCAAAATGGGACTCCATTGGTTGCGACATCGCTTCCACCATTTCCAATAACAGAATTTGAATTTTGATTTTCTACTCCGTCTTGGAAAGTAAAGCTCCATTCGGTTTTGGCAGTCCAAAGCTTGCTATCTGCTGGAGTACCACTTCTTAGGTTACAGAAAGCTGATTTATTAATAACAGCAGGTAAAGTTTTTAAGTTACTACTAATAGTTGTATTTCCATTACTTGTACTTATATTTTTGATCGAGATACTAAATGAGTAACTAACTTTATCATCGATAGTACCAAATATTGTTCGATCCACTGTTGCTATAACCTCTTCTGAGACTTGTTGTCCTGCCTTAATAGTAACCTGAGTTGAACTCAAAGATATTTTGCTTACATCAAGCCCTTCGGTATCACTTTTAACATCCAACGAAACAATAATATCTTTTGATACAGGTTTTTGAGTCTTGGCTGCAAAAGTCATACTTATCTCATCTCCTCCAACTCCTTCTGCATCATGAGTTAGATTGAATGTTTTTACATTGCCGACTAAGTAGTCCTCTCTTTGTAGATATACATAGGTAGCATTCCACTCATCAGCTTTTTCATCATCACTACAGGATGTGACGAAGGGAACAGCCCCCAAGGATAGAGCTGTTATAAGTATTATTTTATAGAAATTCTTCATAATCAATTAGCTTTAATGATTTTCATCTTATTTATCGAAACGGACATCATTCTCCCATTTTAGTTCATCTTCAACTGCCATGTCTCGTCCTTGCCCAGTGCAATCCTCAAACGTATTTCCCTGTCCCTCATCTAGCTTCCAATATCCCATCAGATTCGGATCTGTAGATCTTACAGCATAATACATATTGGAAATTATTTGAGTAGGAGTAATGGCTTTTCTCCATAAACGTACTTGTGCCAATTTACAATTATTTCTAAAATAGGTAGAACCACTACATACCATTTCAAGGAATGTAAATGTTAAAGGCCCACCTTTAGTCTGTAAAGTCACATCTTTTACTCCATTTATGTAAATTGTGAGTAATCCGGAAGCGTCATGAACAAATGCCACATGGTACCATTTATTGGGTAAGAAATGAGTAACAGTATTGACTTGTGATCCAAGCGTTTTTATCTGTAACAAGTCATAATCAATCATAGCATCTCCAAAACGAATATAAATATCTTCAGAATTAAAAATAGCTTGATTATTAATGCGGAATCCATCCATTTGCACCCAGAATTCAAGGGAATATTCTGTAACACTTTCATTCCATTTTTTCTCTTTATCAGTACTCGGATGATTTTTCCAGTTCATCACTGGTACTGCTTGAATTAAAGGCTGATTCAGCAAAATTAAATATTTACCGGAAGTACCTATTGTTGAAACATTACCTTTGGTAACACTAATAGCAACTGGTATAGCATATGATTCTCCATTTGGAGTTGCATAAGGTTTGATGGAAAAGTCAGTTGCTTCTGCACTCACATCACCAGCTTTGATTTTTATATCTTTGTTAAAAGTGTAATATTTCCCCGGTAATACTTCATATGATGTAGAGTTCGCTGCATTATACTCTTCCAAGATAGAAGGATCAATTATCAGAGTTGCTTCTACATCTTCTACCAATGCTTCTGCCAAACGAATATTGAGAGAAGTGGTTGTGACATTCTCCGGATCGGCCGTAATCTTCTCAAAGCTTCCACTTTCCGCCTCTGAAAAATAGATTGCATTGTCTAATATTTTATAGTCGGCATTATCGCATCCAGTCATGAAAGAAACTAGAGCCGCACATGCTATAAAATAGTTCTTTATATTATTTCTTTTCATTTTTCCAGTATATTAAGTTATTTAACAGAAGGATTCATGATTTGTATAGCTGCACGAAGCCATTTATACTCTGGAGTAAATGGATAATCATACTCCATGTGATAAGTACCGACTCCTCCTTTACGTACTTTTTCTCCATCTATTATTGGTGTCCATCGAGCCATACCTTCAAGTGATTGCATCTTGTTTCCATAGCGATCAGTAAAAGCAACACCACCATCTTGAGCATAAGACTCGAAATTTTCTGTTACTACATATTTCTTCGCTACTTCTTGGGGGATAAGTGTCCCTCAAAATTATTAATAGTAGATCGTAATCTCGAATCTAAATTGGCATCACCATAACATTGATAGGCTTGTACAATAAAATAATCTAGATATTTACCTGCTTCTGAGGCGATAGTCTGCGGCTCACCGTCTACAACTATTAGTTTTCCAGTTTCTTCTCTTGTTCCCAATCTTTCACGAAGTGTCTTAATAAATAAAAACATACGTTCATTATAAGAAGACATATTGCCTGCTGCACCATAGTTAGGTTCATAATCAATATCAAAACCGTCATAATTGTATTTATCAATCGTATCACAAATACAGTTAGCGTATTTTATGATTGCAGAATTGATACTTTCAGGATTATTATCATCCCATCCCCAATAAGCTTTTACAGCTTCTGTTTCTGAATTAAAGCCATTCGCTTCATAGTTAGTACGTACTTCTTCTGGGGTGAGTTGGTCACCAATGTTTGCTATAATAAAACACATTAGAGCTTTGGTGCCTTTTACTTCTTGAATGTACTTTAAATCTTTTTTTTGATCCTCAGTTAAGTTACGCCAATTACCCCAAATAGAAATAACATCGACACTATCCGGAATCCCTCTCATACAATTTACCAATGAAGCACCTACTCCTGTCCAGTTACCAAACCAGCCAAAAGAGATTTCATGATCACTTTTTTTATACTCACGCAAAGCTTCATAATAACTATCTGAAGGTGGAGTGAAAAAGTCTTTTGATTCGACTTCCGTCCAATCGCTACATCCCCAGAATATCCCTCCAAGCAATGCTACAAGTGCTATATAAATGTATCTTACTTTCATATTCATTTACTATTAATATTAAAACATTAGTTTTTCTTAGCCCACCACAAATCAGTAGCTTCGTTATCGGAACCACCTAATAAACGTATAGCAGTTTCTACATTAGCTTTGTTGTTATCCTTCTCTGACTTGGGAAATCTTAAACGACGCTGTTGACGTTTTGAATCAACACAATCACTTAAATTATCTACAGCAGGGAAAATTTCCGGATATCCTGTTCTTCTGTAATCGGCCCATCCTTCGAATCCTAATGGGAAATTTGCAATCCATTTTTGTGTGATGATACGTTCTAATTTTTCTGTATCAGATGCCCCTTCATTCCAGCTAACAGTTATAGTCGTTTTAGGAACATAACTGCACTTACCCGGTTCGACAGGAGAATTGTATGCTGCAGGAGTACTTTCACTGTCTTTTATGTAGGTTTCAGCTTCATTGGAAGAAATCCCTCTTTCACTAAAAGATAACTTGATGCCTTCTTCATAGAAGTGTTGTACAGTGCCACCCATATTCCAACCTTTTAATGCCCCTTCTGCACGCAAAAAAGCAGTTTCTGAACAATAGAAAATAGTGATAGGGTCTATCTTTTCATATTTAGGTTTTGAGAAATTGGCATATGTAGCAGGTTTTGCTCCTTGTATACCTGAACGCATACCCACATATGTACCATAATTTCCACCAATGGTAGATGCTGTAAAATAAGCAGAACGACGCGGATCATTATAACCATTCATATAGCTTGCGATCGTAGCATTTACGCGAATTTCGCCCCAATCGTTAGCAACTAGTTGATATGGGTTAGGTTCGGCACCGACACTACACATTGCATTATCTGAAGGAGTTTCAATCAGTCCTCCATTATCAGCAACAGCCTCTTCAGCCTTTTTCTGGGCCAAAACGGGATCAACAGAACTAATACGCAATGCCAATCTTAACTTCATGGAGTTAGCAAAACGTACCCATTTACTATAATCACCATTAAATACAGGGTCATATCCTTCAAGCGGTTTCATACCACCGGTTTCTGTAACATATTCTTTTAGTATATTGATTGCATAATCAAGATCTTCAAACATATGTTTATACACGTCTTCTTGAGAATCATACGGAGTAGCCGCAACCCCTTTAGATACTTGACTGTAAGGAATTGGACCGTATGCGTCGGTTACACGATGCATGGTGTTCACGCGAAGCAATTTAGCCATTGCCCAGAAGTGTCCTTTTTCTCCAGTGGCTTCCTGAATTCTATAATAGTTCGCATAAAACTTTTCAAATGGAGTATTAAATGGAATTTGATTCCAATTATCATCAGCATTGTAGGTATAGAAGTTATTTACTCTACCCCAGTCCTGTGACATTGAGAGATATCCTCCGAATGGTCCCCCTACCATCTGATCAATCATCTGATTATCATTTTGCTGTACATTTACTCCTGATGTAATCATTGTAGTGTAAAGCATCGGCGGATTCAGATCGTGAGGCTGATAAGGATTTGTATTGTAATCCTCAAAATTGGAAGTGCATCCACAGAATATAGGAGCTAATGCTGCAGCTGCAATCGTTTTTATTATTATTCTTTTCATAATTCAACTTGTATTAGAACTGGAATTTTAAGTTAAAACCAATGTTGCGAGTACTTGGCTGCATGAAGTAGTCTACACCTTGGTAGAAGTTACTAGTTGTAGAAGGAGTCAATTCCGGATCGAAAGGAGCTTTACAATAAATCATCCATAAGTTTTTTCCAACAATACCGGCTGTAATTCCTACTTTGTCATTAAACCACTTTTTAGGAAGTGTATAACTTAAACTTAATTCTTGCAAACGAACGTTCGTAGCACTATACAGATAATATTCGCCAACACCACCGGAAGAACTACCGATTGTCTGATAATAACTCTGTGCATCTACATAACCATTATTAATCCATACACCACCTGCATCACGGGCATCAGCAGTAGTTTGAGAGACGCCATAGTAATCAAGGATCCCCTGAGTATTGGATACAACTAAACCTCCTACACGAGCAGTTAAAGTAAAACCTAAGTTTATGCCCTTATAAGTAAAGTTGTTGCTGAATCCTAAATTACATTTAGCATATAAACTACCTACTTTACGTGGTTCCGGATATTCTGCAATACTAACTTTACCCGTTTGGGAATCGACTTTTATATTTCCATTGCCATCAGTTGCCAAATGTTTCTCTACATAAATATCTCCCATACCTCCGTCTTTCCGTAGAATAATTACAGGTGCATATCCAGCAGCCCCTAATGTAGCGACACGACGTTCTTCATCAGCAATCAATTCACCTGTTTCAGGATCTTTAGCACCTTCCATCAATTCTTTGATCTTGTTACGATTCATGGTGAAAGTAAAGTTGCTATTCCACTCAACATCGCCAAACTTATGCCTGTATCCTATACCCATTTCAATACCATAGTTTTGTACATTACCGCTTTGTACTACAGCAGTAGAGAATCCACTGGCTGAAGATTGGCTAATTTGGAATGTCTGATTATATGTGTTTGACTTATAGAATGTGAAATCAAAGCTTAAGTCATTCCAAAATTTAGTATTTAAACCGATTTCCCATGATTTCGTTCTTTCTGGCTTCAAATTGACAGCCGGACGAGTAGAAGAAGTACTCCATTGATGTGATTGTTCTAAAAACTCAAATCCCGGATTGGATAAAAAACGATCAAATGAAGATGCAACAGAAGTATATGAACCACGGATTTTGGCATAAGATATAAATTCTGGTAATTTAATCATCTCAGTCAATACTGCAGACAAACCTACAGAAGGATAGAAGAATGAAGAATGATCCGTAAATGCTAATTGAGACTCCCAGTCATTACGTCCTGTCAAAGTTAAATATAACATACTCTTCCAACCAATTTCCAAATTGGCAAAAATACCTTGAGATTGATCGTGATAACCATATTGCTTAGGTTTATAATTAGAGGTATAATCTAAATTATTTAAAGTAAAGAAGTTCGGTATACCAGCTAAATTACCTTCGCCACCAGCTTGTTCATACTTTAAGTCCTTAATAGATGCACCGATGTTAGCATTAATACTAAAATCATCAATACGTTTGTTTATATTCAACATAACATCTGCGTAAATATTCCGGTCAGTACGGGTTTGGTCTGAATAAAAACCATTAGTTCCAGAGAAGTTGCCCAATGTTGAAGCAAAACGTTTCTGAGTTAGTCTATAATGTGAATTATCTATTTTCACACGACCGGAAATGTCAATCCAATCTGCAATTTTATAAGTCAGATTTCCATTAATCATATAACGTTGCTTTTCAGTTTCGCGATTCATACGTTTCATAATCCAATAAGGGTTCTGTAAACTCATACCTTGGTGGCTATATGGCCAGTATTGCGTCTTAACACCTAATGCTTCATTATAACGTTCAAACATTTGCACTTCTTCAAAGCTATCGCCACGAGGGAATAGATAAAGAGCAGGAAGCGGATTAAAATATTGCCCCTGAGATATCATATTTTTATCATTTTGAACAATGTAACTAGCACCAACGTCTAATGTTAATTTATTATTCAAGAAACTAGCCGTATTCCGAATAGAGAAATTATAACGACTATATGAATTATTGGGTAGGATACCAGTAGAGTTTGTAGTAGAGGCTGAAGCGTAAGTTTGGTTTTTATCTGTACCGGTAGAGAAAGTTATTGCATTAATAACGTTTGCACCTGTATTAAAGAACTTTTTCGGATCATACCTCAAAGATGTTTTATCACCCCAGCTTGCAAATTCACCAGACTTATTACCATAGGTATTTTGCATCTCAGGCATAATATATGCATTAGAAAATGTAGTGTTATTACTTACGGTTAATGTAGTACGTTCTGCTTTTCCTTTTTTCGTATTAATAAGTACAACACCATTTGCTGCTGCATTTCCATAAAGAGCAGCTGCTGACGGTCCGGTCAACATGTTTATACTTTCAATATCATCAGGATTGATATCAGCTACACCATCGGATCCTGCCTGAGTTGCAAACTGTCCTTCACTTTCACCAAAGCTTACGTTAAACATTGGAATACCATCAATTACATATAAAGCATTGTTGTCTTTTGTGATGGATTTGGAACCACGCATAACAACACGTGCAGCACCGCCAGCACCTGTTGCACCACTGTTAATCTGGACACCGGCAACTTTTCCAGCTAATGAATTCATGAAATTGGCATCTTTCACAGTTGTCAACTCATCACCTTTAACTTGCTGCACATTGTAACTTAATGCCTTCTGTTCACGCTTAATACCCAATGCGGTTACAACTACTTCCTCTAATGTTTGAGTATCTTCTCCCATTACTATTTTTAGTGGTTGTGTATTAGCTAATGTGATTGATTGGGAGTAATGAATTTATAGCTGTTTTTATACTTCTTTATGTTCTATTTTTAAGAATAGCCAGGTAGTCAAAGTCTATGAAATCTGATAAATAGCAAAAAAAACGTATAATTTATTGCAAGATTATGCGATGTGTTTGCATAAAACAATTGCTTAGTGCATAAAAATGCCATCTTCAATTCTATGAAAGAGCTTTATAATATACGAATGGGGCAGTCGTTGGTTTAAAAGGAACGGCATTTTGTTTTTAAAGGAAACACCAGTTCCTTTAAAAACAAGATAAATATGGGCACTTTGAAAGAACTTTTTCTCTATTTGATTTAATTTTTCGCCTGACTCTGAAATGATAATATGATTATATATATTGTTATTTATATTAAAACATCTGTGTTTTACACGATTTAATAACTATATAATCATTAATAACGTTTATTTGAATCAAGCTGTTGAAAACAAATCGAGAATAAAGGCTTTATTTCTAAATTCTTATATAGTTTAGTGTAATATATACATTATAGACACATTAAATATGCATTTTTTTAAGAATGTGCTGATTTTACTGATTTCATATTTTCTATTATTTATAAAATGCGACATTACAAGATATGATTAGCCATATGGCTAATCATATCTTGTAATGATATTAGACACAATGAGATTTTTCTATAATTCATCATATTATCGTATAATCATTTATTTTATGCCTATGCAATAAACACCAAAAGTAGCGTTGTGCATACAATTTGCATGCACCATTCAAATTTACATTTTATTATCGAAATTAGTCAGTAATCGGGCATTTCTAATCCTCTCTTCCTTTTCAAAACATGCTAAATAATTCTCAGTAACAGCTAAATTAGAGTGACCAAGACTTTCGGAAATATAAGACGTTTTGGCTCCACCACGTTTTAGTACTGTCGCAAATGAATGTCTTGCTGTATAAGTAGTCAGTTGAGCAATACCTGTACCTTGGGCTATTTTTTTTAATTTTCTATTACATTTAGTGACGATACGACGCACTAATTTAATCTTTTCAAAAGCATCTTCATTCCCTTTGGCATATTTGAAAATATAGGTTTGTGGGCTTATATTAGGGTTTCCCCACTTATGAATGATATCCCACATCTCAGGAGTTATAGTAGCGCGTATTTCTTTACTATGTTTAGTAGTCCTGGATGTTTTGGAACGTATAAAACAGATTTCTCCATCTACAATATTTGAGTACTGGAGAAATAACAGATCCATAAAATTAATTCCATTACATAAATAAGAGAAAAACCATAAATCACGAAATTCCTCTAATTCATTGGTAGAATCCTGGAAAGACATGACTCTTTTTATCTCAGGAAGAGTGAGAGCCAGCTTTCGACCATGTCCTTCTGGTATTTCATATTTATTCTTTCCAAAAGGGAATGATGATTCTTTCAATATTCCATCTCGTACTGCACGGTTTAATATGCACTTTAAAGTTCGAAAATAAATACTCACACTTGAATAGCTCTTACCGTTAGAAATCCAAAACCGCTCACAGTGCTTCAGCCACTCCACTGTAATTCTGTCTAATGGAATATTGGTACCACCAAAACATTCTAAACTCTTCAAAGCACTTCGATAATTTAAATATGTACTTGCCTGCTCATTATCCTCTAATTCCTTCATCTTTAATTCGAAAGCTGTACGCAGATTAATTTCTTTCGTATGCCTTCCAAGTCTGATACTCAATATTTCAAAACTAAATTCTCCTTTTTGGATAAGTTCGCTGACTTGTTGTTTTATAATAGAAAAACTACTTTCTATATCAGTTCTTACCTCCATTAATAACTGACTTTTTGCCTTTAATAATCTATCCCAGTCCTCTTTTGATAATTCTTTCCCCGTAGAATAATATTTCTGCTTTCTCCGAAATACGACTTGAACTTTAACTGGAAATAATCCATTAATTTTAGCTCTTCTGGTGTCTAATATGGTCAATACAGAAACTCCATCTTTTGAATATTTGAACATAAAATGATTCTTTATATCTATCTGTTATTTGAATATATGCAAATTGCATGCAAATGTAATAAATTGAATAGTTTTTTAGAATTACTTAATACTCTATTTATCAAATGATTATGTATTTATTTTTCAAAAGAAAGCCTAGTCTAACCATTTTTTACGAAAAAAAATCTTATTTTCGTTTAGTATGGTTGCAGTATCAAATGTATTACTGATGAATAAGCGCTTATGAAAAATCATTTTTAGTGTAACCTTTAATTTTATAAATATGAGAAACAGAGATACATAGATCCTTTGTATGAGTGGCGGTTATATTTATTACCCGCACATGTTTGTTAACTACCTAAAAACTATTTCTAATTAAAAAGAATAAGATGAAAGAAATTATAAAACACAAGTTTCCATACTTGTTATTTTTCCTTTTATTGTTTTCGAGTTTTGCCTCAGCTTATGGGCAGGAACGAATGATTACCCTTAATCTATCGAAGGTACCTCTAAATACTGCATTGAAAGAGATAGAGAAACAAACTTCAATGTCAGTAGTATACAACACAAATGACGTCGATATTAATCGTGTCATATCTATTAAAGTTTCTAAAGAGTCGCTGACTAACGTTATGGGTCAGTTGTTTAAAGGAACAAATATCAGTTATTCAATAGTCGATAAACATATTGTACTTTCTGCTAAGAAAGAAGTAGAACAACAGAAAAAAACACCAATCGTTGCAACAGGAACAGTAACAGATGCACAAGGTGAACCTTTAATTGGAGTTAGTATTCTAGTGAAAGGAACCGCTACTGGTGCAATTACTGATATGGATGGAAATTTCAAAATACAAGCTGCCAAAGGTGATGTGTTAGAAATCTCCTATATCGGTTATGCCTCCCAAGCAATCACGCTTGCTAACGCCCAACCCCTAAAAGTCACAATGGGTGAAGATACGCAAACCTTGGACGAAGTAGTAGTTACTGCGTTGGGTATCAAACGTGAACAAAAAGCATTGAGTTATAATGTACAGCAAGTAAAAGGAGATGAATTGACTAATATAAAGGATGCTAACTTTATTAATGCTTTATCAGGAAAAGTAGCTGGCGTAACGATAAATGCTTCTTCAGCCGGTGCTGGGGCTGCGGCTCGTGTAGTTATGCGTGGTACAAAGTCTTTGGAGAAAAATGATAATGCACTTTATGTTATTGATGGTATTCCAATGTTTAATGTAAATTCAGGAGATAATGCTGGAGGTACGATGAACAAACAGCCAGGATCTAATAGCGTAGCTGATATTAATCCTGAAGATATTGAGAGCATGACAATTTTAACAGGACCTTCCGCTGCAGCCTTGTATGGTTCGGATGCTTCTAATGGAGTTATTCTTATCACTACTAAAAAAGGTACTG
Source organism: Bacteroides sp. RCH18 (assembly GCF_058231005.1). Classification (NCBI taxonomy): domain Bacteria; kingdom Pseudomonadati; phylum Bacteroidota; class Bacteroidia; order Bacteroidales; family Bacteroidaceae; genus Bacteroides; species Bacteroides sp. RCH18. The sequence continues at coordinate 359,558 of NZ_JBIPTC010000001.1, forward strand.
TAGGAAAAGTGCAAATTTCTTATAGTAATAGTACAAGTTTTTCATCTCCGATGATGATGCCGAAGTTTCAGAATATTTATGGTAATCGTGAAGGAGAGTTAGGCAGTTGGGGGAGCTTGATGGATACTCCTAACAAATTTGATCCATCTGACTTCTTCAATACGGGAATGACAGAGATGAATGGTTTCACGTTGACCACCGGTACTGAACAAAATCAAACTTACGCATCTGTCTCTACTACAAACTCCACAGGTATCTTACCTAATAATGCTTATAACCGCTATAATTTCTCTATTCGTAATACCGCTAAATTCTGTGATAATAAGTTGAGTCTTGATTTGGGAGCTCAATATATTATTCAAAATAATAAGAATATGGTAGGTAGTGGACAATATTTTAATCCCTTGGTATCTCTTTATCTTTTCCCACGAGGTGAAAACTTTCAGGAAGTACAGATGTATGAACGCTATAGTGAGGCTCGAAACCTTATGGTACAATATTGGCCGGAATCTATATTTGGTACTGATTTGGATATGCAAAACCCATATTGGATTATGAATCGGATGCAGAATGAGCTTTCTAAACGTCGTTATATGTTTAATGCTAGTCTGAAATGGGATATAACAGATTGGGTGAATGTAACAGGGCGAGTACGTGTGGATAATTCAGATAGCGATAGTTATGAAAAGTATTATGCTAGTACACGAGGTACTTTTACAGAAAGTAGTTCTAAAGGTTATTATGGACATACTAAACAAAATGATCGGTCTGTTTATGCTGATGTAATGGCTAGCATAAATAAGAATTTCTTTGATGACAAACTTTCATTGAATGCAACTGTTGGTGCTTCTATTAATGATATCCAGGAAGATGCTATGTATCTAAAGGGAGGATTGGAGCAAATTCCTAATTTCTTCCATTATGGCAATATCAATGTCAATACTTCCAAGCGTAATGAATCAAAATGGCATGATCAAGTACAGAGTGTTTTTGCAAGTGCAGAATTAGGATGGAATCATCAATTGTATTTGACTGTCACTGGGCGTAATGACTGGGCATCTCAATTAGCTTTTACTAGCAAAGGTTCCTACTTTTATCCGTCTGTTGGTCTGTCATGGCTTGTTAGTGAAGCTGTAAAGCTACCAAAAGCTATTTCTTATTTGAAAGTTCGTGGTTCGTGGGCGGAGGTCGCTTCTTCCCCTAATCGATACCTTACCCAAATGCAATATACTTATAATGAGCAAACAAATACATATGAATATCCTGCAAGTCATTATAATACTAATCTGAAACCAGAAAATACAAAGTCATGGGAACTAGGCGTCAATGCTAAATTCCTTGGCAACCGTATTAATTTAGATATGACCTTCTATCGTTCTAATACCTTCAATCAGACATTCTATGTTGATGCATCGGCTTCATCCGGATATAAGAATAATATTGTGCAGACTGGTAATATTCAGAATCAGGGTATTGAGCTGGCTTTAGGATATTCTGATACATTTGATAAAGTGAAGGTATCTACAAATTTCACTTACACTCTTAATCAAAACAAGATCGTTAGTTTAGCGAATGGTGCCATCAATCCGGAAACCGGCGAAGCTATCGAAATGGAGTATTACTCAAAAGGAACATTGGGAACTAGTGGTGGTCCGACTTTAAGACTCTATGAAGACGGATCAATGGGAGATATTTATATCAATCAGCGTTTGCGTCAGTCTCCTAATGGATATATTTGGAAAGACCCCTCCAATGGAAGTTTGGCTATTGAAAATACGGAATACCGCAAGGTTGGCTCTATTCTTCCTAAATATTATTTGGGATGGAATGGTAGTGTTGCTTGGAAGGGATGGAATCTTGGATTTGCATTCACCGGACGTTTTGGAGGATTAGTTGTATCGGATACACAAGCCATGATTGATAAATATGGTGTATCTGAAAGTTCTGCAGTTGCTCGTCAAGCAGGCGGTGTATGGGTTGGAGGCAGTAAAGTGGATGCTGAGGAATATTATAGTAAAGTAACTACCGCTGTTGGTACTTATTATACATATAGTGCAACGAATATTCGCCTTTCTGAACTGAGCTTGAGCTACCAACTTCCTAAAACATGGTTCAAAAATCATGTAAATATGACACTGGGGCTTACAGGAAAGAATTTATGGATGATTTATTGTAAAGCACCTTATGATCCGGAAAGTACATCTTCTGTCACTAGTAATTTCTATCAGGGGGTTGACTATTTTCAACAACCTAGTTTGAGAAGTCTCGGATTTAATGTCAAACTAACATTCTAGTTTAGATTATGAAAAAGAATAAGATAATAAAGAAGTTTGCAAAACTGTCTGTGTATACTTTGTTAGTAGCACTAGGAACAGGTTGTACCGATAAATTTGAAGAGTATAATACAAATCCCTTTGGACCTAAACCTGACCAGATGCTGGGTGATAATGCAATCACCGGATCATTGATTAAAAGCATGATTCCTGCATTAGTACAAGGACAACAGAACAATTCACAGATGTTGGATCAGATGATTGGATCTGAATATGGTGGAGAAATTACTTGTATCGCCCAATGGGGTAATGGAGGTAATTATTATACTTACAATCCAAGAGTAGGGTGGTATGGAAATATGTTTGATACTACTATGCCACAGATTTATACCGGATATTTCCAGATACGTGATCTTTCTGATGGCAAAGGATTGGCTTATCAATGGGCACAGATTCTTCGTGTGGCAGCTTCACTTAAAATTAGTGATTGTTATGGACCGATTCCTTATTCTCAAATTACAGGAACTGCTTTTACTGTAGAATATGACAATATGGAGGATCTTTATAAACATATGTTTGATGATTTGGATGAAGCGATTTCTGCTTTTAAAGTAGCTGTGTTAGGTAATGAAGATATGAGTTCTTTATCAGAATACGATCTTGTATTTAATGGAGATTTTAACAAATGGGTGAAATTTGCCAATTCTTTAAAGCTTCGTATGGCAATGCGCATTTCTAGTGTTTCTCCAGCACTTGCCAAGGAGAAAGCAGAAGAAGCTGTTTCTGATGTAATTGGTGTGATGACTTCTGCATCAGATGCTGCATATAGTAAATATAATGACGGTATGAATCCATATTATCGTGTTACTTCTTCATGGAATGAAATTCGTATCAGTGCTAATATCACTTCATATTTAAGCGGTTATAATGATCCTCGTTTGGCTAAATATGCATCAGAAGCAGATGCTTCTATCGGTGGAGGACAAATAGGAGTACGAAATGGTATTTACCAAAGTGCTACAACTCAGGCAAATTATACAAAATTCTCCCGCCTGAATATTGGTATAGATGATGAATTGCTCATTATGTCTGCATCTGAAGCTTATTTTTTACGTGCAGAAGCTGCATTGATGTATAAATGGAATATGGGAGGAACTCCCAAAGAACTTTATGACGCAGGAGTGACAGTGTCTATGGAAGAACGTAAAGCTACTATTGGCGATTATTTGAAAAGTGAAAAGGTTCCTGCTGCTTACAGTGATCCTTCGGATTCAGGTAAGGACATAGCAGCAGTGTCAACTGTAACTCCGAAATATAATGAATCAGCAAGTGTTACAGAGAATTTGGAGCGTATTTTGATTCAGAAGTGGATTGCCAATTTTCCGAATGGTTGGGAAACGTGGGCTGACATTCGTCGTACAGGTTATCCTAAACTATTCCCTATCGTGAATAATCTGAATACAGACGGAGTGACAGTGCAGCGTGGTATGCGTCGTTTGCCTTTCCCTCAGTCAGAATATAATACGAATAATGCAAATGTGAAAGCAGCTGTATCAATGTTAGGTGGTGCAGATAACTCTGCCACAGATCTTTGGTGGGCTAAGAAAAATTAAATCAGAACGTTAAAATAATTTTTATTATGAAAACGAGCAAATTGAAAAAAATAATATACGGAATAGGAATTTCTCTCTTTTTTTCGCAGGGATTCTTAAATACCGCATGTAGTGATTGGACCGACATAGAGGCGAAAGATTATTATGAACCTCCTACGCAAGGTTATGAAAATAATTTGAAGGATTATTTTAACTCTCCACATAAGATTATGTTTGGCTGGTTTGGTAACTGGGCAGGTAAGGGAGGTTCTTCCATGCAATATGCTTTATGTGGATTACCGGACAGTACGGATTTTGTGAGCCTTTGGCTCTGTTGGGGAAATCTGACGGTTGAGCAACAGGCTGATTTAAAAGACTTTCAGGCTAAGGGTTCCAGAGCAGTGCTTTGTTGGCGCGCAGGAGATATTGGTGATAATCTCACACCGGGGGGTAACGATGATGCAGTGAAGGAAGCGTTTTGGGGCTTTGATCCTAAAGATGAGCAATCTTGCATTGAGGCTGCTAAGAAATATGCACTTGCTATTGTAGATACATGTAACAAATATAATATCGATGGATTTGATTATGATATTGAGGATTGGGGGACTTTAATGAACTCCAGTATGCCATCAGTACCCAATGCGTTTATGAAGACTTTACGTGAGGAGTTTGATAAGACAGGGAAAATGTTGGTTGCTGATATCCCTGGTGGTGCAGGTTGGTTGAGCTTTTATGAAGTGCTTTCAGAGGAAACAGTTCTAAGTCTTGATTATATAGCTTGGCAGACCTATGAACTAGGACATTCTGGATTGGATTCTTTCTTTGAAGCTGTACGTAGAAGTCACCCTAATGTCTTTAAAGAAGCTATGGGGAAATCTATTGTGACTGCAACTTTTGAAAGAGCAGTGGATAAGCATTACTTTACCGAGCAACAGAGCTATCATCCGGCTTGTGGAATAGAACATGCAGGTATGGGGGCTTATCATATTGAGTATGATTATCCTGGAAATCCTGATTATCCCACAGTGCGTGCAGCTATTGCTGCACAGAATCCTCCTATTAATAACTAAAAGAAAGGGTTAAACAATGAAGAGAATATCTTTACTTAAAATAATGGCATTTGGGGTACTGGCACTGGTCCATACTGCATGTGAAAATGCTAAGTATGATGTTATAGATAATTTAGTCTATATAAATGAAGCGTCTACATCCAAAACTAAAGAATTGACATTGACAGAGGGTACGACGCGTACTTCGTTAACTGTACGTTTGGTGAATATTATTAATCAAACAATAAAAGCTAATTTATTTATTGACGAATCTGTATTAGATGCTTATAATAAGAAGAATGAAACTAATTATAAAATGCCTCCTAAAGAATATATATCATTTCCTGAATCAGTGACAATTGAAGCAGGTTCTGTAAGTGCAGATCCTGTGAATGTTGATATTAAAAGTTTTGAAGCTGAAGGCGGTGCTCAATATGCAATTCCCATCAGTATTAAGAATGTGGAAGGAGGTATTGAGAGGTCGGAATCCTCTTCCAGTTTTTTATTGGTTCTTGTGAAGCCTTTGAAACAAGCTGTTCCTAAATTAACATGGTATAATGGTATGCATGCAGCTCCGGAAGGAGCTTGGGGGTTAGCTTTGCCAAATTATACATTGGAATGGTGGAGTAAAGTCACCTCTAAATCAGGGAACGGTGGATATACTAAGAATAATCAGGCTATAATAAACTCAGGAGGTTCAGGGACAGAACTATATATACGGTTTGGTGACTTAATCTATTCCGAGAATGGTAGCTATAAAAATAATTTCCTACAAGTAAAAACGATGGGGTCTCAGTTTGATACAGGTGATCCAACTAAGGGAAAAGGTTTAGAAGCACAAAAATGGTATCATTTTGCAGTGAGTTATGATGCAGCATCCGGTACTACTTTATTGTACCAAAATGGTACTGTAGTTGCCTCATTATCTTCTTCAATAGGACAACCGATGAATATTGATCAATTTCAGATGATTTCTTCAGGAGAAGAATATTTTCCGGATTTCTGTGAAATGTGTCAGGTTCGTTTTTGGAAAGTTACACGCACAGTTAATCAGATAAAGAAATCTATGTATACCGAAGTTGACTATACAGACAAGAATTTGTTGTTGTATCTGCCAATGAATGAAGGTGAAGGAGCTACAATACTACACGATGTAACCGGTAATGGTCATGATGTGGAAATTGGCAATTCTAACCTGGGTAACGAAAACCGTCAAAAGGTGACATGGGAAACATATTCATTTGCTCAATAATTTAAAACAGTATGATATGAAAGCATTATTTAAATATATATTATACAGTACATTTTTTGCTATGTCATTGCCATTAGTCACAGCATGTGACGATGACGAAGCAACAGATCCGTATGATATCAATTATGTCTATATTTATAAACCAAGTGAAACAAATGCTACTTTAGAGTATAAAGGAGACGGAACTTTTTTGAAAGAAATCGCCACCGAACATATTTTGTCTCCTGTCAGGTGTACTAAACCTGCACCACAAGATTTGACCATCCAATTAGCTATTGACAGGTCATTGGTAGATGCATACAACAGTGAATATGGAACGAGCTATGTAGCTTTACAAAATGCAGAACTGGAAAATGCAACTTTGTATATAAAGCAAGGGGAATATATCTCTGCAGATACTTTAAAAGTGCATTATACTAATATGGAAGAATTTAAGAACGGATCGGAAAATTATATTCTCCCGATTGCTATAACTTCTATTAATGGAACAGGAGTATCAGCGAGTGAAAGTAATAGTAAGATATTCTTGACATTTGAATCGACTTACAAACCAAATCATGTCACACTGACTTCAAGTAAAGAATATCTGTTAGAGTATCAGTATAGTCAAGGATTTACAAATTTAAGCAGTGAATGGAAGCTTGACGGTATCTTAAAATCGGCATGGGCCGCAGATGGTGACACCAAAGTTACTCTTGCTATTAATCCGGCATTAGTTGGAACGTATAACGCATTGCATGGCACAGATTATTCTTTACTGACTAGTGCAAGTTTGAAGCAATCGACAATAATGATTAAACAAGGGAAAATAACTCCGGAAGAGAGTGTTGCCTTGAGTTTTTCGGATGATATGGCTTCTGTGCAGCTGGGTACTAACTATGTTATTCCAGTGACAATCACGAATGTTGATGGAGTAGGAGCAGATATAGGCGAGAATAAAGTTATATATATTGTTTATAAAACAGCACTTGTCGGATTTTTATCTTGTGTAGACAAACCGGTAGGTTCTGTAATAAATGACCATTCGGGTTGGAGTTTTACTTTGAATGGACAATCTAGCGACTTGTATGATTATGTTCCGGATGGCAGCATACTTGATATCGATTTGGGAAAACAAGAGAATATAAAAACTATTGCTTTACATTTCTATGAATGGTTTTATTCTTCGGAAAGTGCAAGTATAGCGATAAGTAATGATGGAGAGAAATATGAGGATCTTGGTGTAGCTTCAGGATTTGCAAATAAGACAAGTTATATTCTTCTTCTTGTGGCTAAACAAGCGCAATATATAAGAGTAACTTTCCATGGAGCTCTTTATTATTCTCCTTATATTAATACTGTAGGTATTTATACTGAAACTGAATAAAAAATGGCCCAAGTTTATTACTGAATGAGCTTGGGCTATTTGCTGTTTATATCATGTTGTGATCAGTTCTAAGTTTTCTTTGTTAATAAAACTTAGAACTGATTTTTTTCTTGAGTATCTTATATTTTTGGATTGTATTATCTAAAAACTAATTAAAGGAAATGCTATGAGAATCATTCGCCGTATTATTTTTCAGCTGCTTTGTTTGTTGGGAGCATGTTGTTATATTCCTGCAACAGCACAAGTCGTTTTAGTTGATAATGGAAAAACTAAATCCAGGATTATTCTATCAGAAAATGACCAGATTAATCAAATATCAGCAAATTTATTTCAATTGTTCCTTCAGAGAATTTCAGGTTGTACATTTCCCATTGTAAAAGGGCAGAATGCAAAAAAAGGAGATATTATAATCAGTAGCAAACCCCCAGCTGGAGTGACTGAAGACGGCTTCAGCCTATCTACGAAAGATGGAATCTTACGTATCTCAGGCAGCGGAAATGGGACAGTTTACGGAGTTGTAACTTTACTCGAACAATATCTTGGAGTGGATTACTGGGGAGAAAACGAATACTCTTTTAACCCTGCGAAGACAATCGAACTGCCGCTTATCGATAAAATAGATAATCCGGCTTTCCGTTACCGCCAGACACAATGTTATGCTATTCGTACAGACTCCATATATAAATGGTGGAACAGGCTGGAAGAGCCAAACGAAGTGTTTGCTGCCGGTTATTGGGTACATACTTTTGATAAGTTGCTTCCTGCTTCCGTATATGGAACAGACCATCCGGAATATTATTCTTATTTTAAAGGCAAACGCCATCCCGGGAAAGCAAGCCAATGGTGTCTGAGTAACCCGGAAGTTTTTGAAATCGTGGCTCAGCGGATTGATTCTATTTTTAAGGCAAATCCGGATAAGCATATTATGTCTGTGAGTCAGAATGATGGTAATTATACCAATTGTACATGTGATGCCTGCAAAGCGATAGATGATTATGAAGGAGCACTCTCAGGAAGTATCATTACTTTTTTGAATAAGCTGGCTGCCCGTTTTCCTGATAAGGAATTTTCCACGCTTGCCTATCTGTATACGATGAATCCTCCGAAACATGTGAAGCCATTGCCGAATGTGAATATCATGCTTTGTGATATAGATTGTGACCGTGAAGTGACTTTGACGGAAAATGCCTCAGGTAAAGAGTTTGTGAAAGCAATGGAAGGCTGGGCTGCCATCACTAATAATATTTTCGTGTGGGATTATGGTATTAATTTTGATAATTATCTGGCTCCGTTCCCTAATTTTCATATCTTGCAGGATAATATTCGTCTGTTCAAAAAGAATCATGCCACTATGCATTTCTCACAGATTGCAGGAAGCAGGGGAGGAGACTTCGCTGAGTTACGTGCCTATCTGGTATCTAAGTTAATGTGGAACCCCGAAGCGAATGTTGATTCTTTGATGCAGCATTTCCTGCATGGATACTATGGAGAGGCTGCGCCATACCTTTATCAGTATATCAAGGTGATGGAGGGAGCGTTGATAGGCAGCGGACAAAGATTGTGGATTTATGATTCTCCTGTTTCCCATAAATACGGAATGCTGAAACCACAACTGATGCGACGTTATAATCAACTGTTTGATGATGCAGAGAAAGCGGTGGCTGAAGATAATAAATTCCTGAAGCGTGTGCAGCGTGCCCGCTTGCCCATTCAGTATTCGGAATTGGAAATTGCCCGTACTGAGACTGGTACGGATATGAATGAGATCAGTCCGAAATTGGCACTTTTTGAAAAACGGGTGAAAGAATTTAATGTACCGACATTGAATGAACGTTTCAATTCTCCTGTGGAATATTGCCAGTTGTATCGGGAGAGATATATGCCCCGTGCAGAAAAAAGCGTTGCGATAGGAGCGAAGGTTACTTATCTTATTCCTCCTACCGGTAAATATGCAGAGATCGGAAAAACGGCATTAGTGGACGGATTATTCGGAGGATCTACTTTCGTTGAAAGCTGGGTTGGCTGGGAAGGAACAGACGGTACTTTTGTTATAGATTTGGGTAAAGAGAAAGAAATACATAGTATAGAGACGGATTTCCTGCATCAGATCGGAGCCTGGATTCTTTTCCCTCTGAAGGTGGTTTATTCCTATTCTGAAGATGGAGAGAATTATACACATTGGGGAACACATGATATGCCGGAAAACCGTTCGGGGAAAGTGGAGTTCCGCGGAGTGAAGACTGAATCGGAAATGCCAGTGCATGCCCGTTATGTGAAAGTTGAGGTCACCGGTACGAAAGAATGTCCCGAATGGCATTATGGTGTAGGGCATCCTTCGTGGTTCTTTATCGACGAAGTAACAATAAAATAAAAAAAAGTAGGGGCAAGCGTTAGTAGTTTGCCCTTCTTAGTTGTATTATATATAGATGGGTCAGAAAAACGACCCTTTCATCTATATACTATTGAACTATGCAACAGAATAAAACTGCTTCTCAAGGAAAAACTATCAACCCGATTTATTGGGTACCTACCGCTTATTTTGCAATGGGACTTCCCTTTATTGCTATCAATCTGGTTTCCGTATTCATGTTTAAGGATTTGGGTATTTCTGATACTCAGATAACGTTTTGGACTTCTCTTATCATGATGCCCTGGACACTCAAATTCTTATGGAGTCCTTTTCTTGAAATGTATCGGACCAAAAAGTTTTTTGTACTGGTAACCGAACTGTTGAGTGGTATATTGTTTGGAGTAGTAGCTTTTTCGTTATTCTTTGATTATTTCTTTGCTATCAGTATTTCCACTATGGCGGTGATTGCGTTCAGTGGAGCCACACATGATATCGCCTGCGATGGTGTATATATGGCGGAACTGAATAAAGAGAATCAGGCTAAATATATTGGAGTACAGGGAGCTTTCTATAATGTGGCAAAATTGGTAGCCAATGGTGGATTAGTTGCTTTGGCAGGTATGTTGGCCGAACACTTCGGGGCAATAGAAGGAGCTTCGATAGATGCCAATAAGGGTGCATATTCATCTGCGTGGATGATTATTTTTGCCGTAATTGCTGCAGTAATGGTATTGCTCGGTCTTTATCATATAAAGATGTTGCCTTCTACACAAGTTCCTGCTACCGGAAAAAAAACTACTTCAGAAATCATGCAGGATTTGGTAAATGTGATTGGGAACTTTTTTACTAAAAAACATATAGTATATTATATCTTCTTCATTATTCTCTACCGATTGGCGGAAGGATTTATAATGAAGGTTGCTCCTTTGTTTCTGCGTGCCTCCAGAGAGGTCGGAGGTCTGGGGCTGTCATTGACAGAAATCGGAACATTGAATGGCGTCTTTGGTTCTGCCGCCTTTGTTATCGGTTCATTGCTGGGTGGAATATTTGTGGCCAGATATGGATTGAAGAAAACTTTATTCATGCTTTGTTGCGTGTTCAACCTTCCTTTCCTTGCTTATACTTTCCTTGCTGTAGTCCAGCCGACCAGTCTTTATCTGATCGGAACATGTATCACAATGGAGTATTTCGGCTATGGTTTCGGATTTGTCGGACTGACCTTGTTCATGATGCAGCAGATTGCTCCTGGCAAACATCAGATGTCACATTATGCATTTGCTTCGGGAATCATGAATCTGGGAGTTATGCTTCCGGGAATGATCAGCGGCTATTTTAGTGATTTACTGGGATACCGTAGTTTCTTTATCTATGTACTGATCGCAACAATTCCTGCTTTTTTGATGACTTATTTTATACCTTTTACGTATGATGATTCAAAAAAGAAAAAATAAATTGCTATTTTTGAGTGATAATAGATAACCAATTACTAAATAAATAATTATTATGAATAAGATTCAAATTCCCTGGGAAGAACGTCCTGTCGGATGTACAGATGTAATGTGGCGTTACTCGCAAAATCCGGTCATCGGACGCTATCATATTCCTTCATCCAATAGTATTTTCAATAGTGCTGTCGTACCTTTCAAAGATGGATTCGCCGGCGTATTCCGTTGTGACAACAAAGCTGTACAGATGAATATCTTTACAGGATTCAGTAAAGATGGTATTCATTGGGATATTAGTCATGAACCGATTCAGTTCAAAGCCGGTAACACGGAAATGATCGAATCCGAATATAAATATGACCCACGTGTTACATGGATTGAAGACCGATATTGGATTACTTGGTGTAACGGCTATCATGGACCTACTATCGGTATTGCCTATACATTTGATTTTGTAGATTTCTTCCAATGCGAGAATGCCTTCCTGCCTTTCAATCGTAATGGAGTACTTTTCCCGCAAAAGATAGATGGCAAATATGCTATGTTAAGTCGCCCCAGCGACAATGGACATACACCGTTCGGTGATATTTATATCAGCTACAGTCCGGATATGAAATACTGGGGTGAACACCGTTGTGTTATGAAAGTGACTCCTTTCCCTGAAAGTGCCTGGCAGTGTACCAAGATTGGTGCAGGTTCGGTACCTTTCCTTACTGATGAAGGCTGGTTGCTTTTCTATCATGGTGTTATCACTACTTGCAACGGTTTCCGTTATGCAATGGGTTCGGCGATACTCGATAAGGATCATCCCGAAAAGGTACTTTATCGTACCCGTGAATATCTGATAGGTCCGGCTGCACCTTATGAACTTCAAGGTGATGTGCCCAATGTGGTATTCCCATGTGCGGCATTGCAGGATGGTGAGCGTGTAGCTGTTTATTATGGAGCTGCAGATACTGTTGTAGGAATGGCTTTCGGCTATATCCAGGAAATAATTGATTTTACAAAACGGACGAGCATTATCTAAGAAGGATATGAGACGTATATTATTAACTTGCACAATGGCTTTCACCCTTCTCCCCGTATTTGGGGGAGAGGGTAAGGCCCCCCCTATGAATAAGGAAAAGAGTCTGTTGATAGATTATGTAGATCCTTTTATTGGAACGACAAATTTCGGTACCACTAATCCCGGAGCTGTTTGCCCGAATGGAATGATGTCCGTAGTACCTTTTAATGTGATGGGTTCTGCTGATAATACTTATGATAAAGATGCACGTTGGTGGTCCACGCCTTATGAATATACCAATTGTTTCTTTACAGGATATTCTCATGTAAATCTGAGTGGTGTCGGTTGTCCTGAACTGGGTTCTTTATTGCTGATGCCTACTACCGGAGAACTGAATGTAGACTATAAGGAATATGGGAGCAAATATAAGGATGAACAGGCTTCTCCCGGCTATTATTCCAATTATCTGACGAAGTATAATATAAAGACAGAAGTCTCTGCTACTCCGCGTACAGGTATTGCCCGTTTCACTTTTCCTAGAGGAAAGAGTCATATACTTCTGAATTTGGGCGAAGGCCTGACCAATGAGAGTGGAGCCATGCTTCGTCGTGTAAGTGACAGCGAAATAGAGGGAATGAAACTATTGGGTACTTTCTGTTATAATCCCCAAGCTGTATTTCCCATCTATTTTGTGATGAGAGTGAACAAAGTTCCCACCACAACCGGATATTGGAAAAAGCAACGTCCGATGACAGGTGTGGAAGCAGAATGGGATCGAGACCAAGGCAAATATAAATTGTATACCCGCTATGGAAAAGAAATAGCAGGTGACGATGTGGGCGCTTACTTCACTTTTGAAACAGAGGAAGGAGAACAGGTCGAAGTACAGATGGGAGTTTCCTTTGTAAGCATAGAGAATGCCCGTTTGAATTTGGATAAAGAACAGTCGGGAAAAAACTTTGAACAGGTGCTTTCCGATGCCCGTGCACAGTGGAACGATGACTTGTCACGTATCACTGTAGAAGGAGGAACGGATGCACAGAAAACAGTTTTTTATACGGCACTTTATCATTTGTTGATTCATCCGAACGTTCTGCAGGATGTAAATGGTGAATATCCGGCTATGGAGAGCGATCAGATTTTGACAACGAAAGGTACCCGATATACTGTATTCTCTTTGTGGGATACATATCGTAACGTACATCAGCTTTTGACTTTGGTTTATCCCGAACGTCAGATGGAAATGGTACGTACCATGCTCGATATGTATCGTGAACATGGTTGGTTTCCTAAATGGGAATTGTATGGAAGAGAGACTCTTACGATGGAAGGTGATCCAAGTATCCCAGTGATTGTGGATACATGGATGAAAGGATTGCGTGACTTTGACGTAGATCTGGCTTATGAAGCTATGTACAAGTCGGCTACATTACCCGGGGCGGAAAATCTGATGCGTCCGGACAATGATGACTATATGTCAAAAGGATACGTGCCGCTTCGTGAACAATATGATAACTCCGTATCTCATGCACTGGAATATTATATCGCAGACTTTGCCCTTTCCCGTTTTGCGGATGCTTTAGGAAAGAAGAAAGATGCGGAAATGTTCTATAAACGCTCTTTGGGATATAAGCATTATTATAGTAAGGAGTTCGGTACATTCCGACCTATTCTTCCGGACGGAACTTTCTACAGTCCGTTCAATCCGAGGCAGGGAGAGAACTTTGAACCGAATCCCGGTTTCCACGAAGGTAATTCTTGGAATTATACTTTCTATGTACCACATGATGTATATGGATTGGCTAAACTGATGGGTGGAAAGAAACCTTTTGTCAATAAGCTGCAAATGGTGTTTGATGAAGGACTATATGATCCGGCTAACGAACCGGATATTGCTTACGCTCATCTGTTCTCTTACTTTAAAGGTGAAGAATGGCGTACACAGAAAGAGACACAGCGACTGCTGGATAAGTACTTTACGACCAAACCGGACGGTATCCCTGGAAATGATGACACAGGTACGATGTCTGCATGGGCTATTTTCAATATGATAGGTTTTTATCCCGACTGTCCGGGATTGCCGGAATATACATTGACTACTCCGGTATTTAATAAAGTAACGATCCGCTTGGATCCTAAATGGTATAAGGAAAATGAGCTGGTAATTGAGAGTAATCGTACCGGATCGGAAACTCTTTATATAAATAAGGTGTTATTGGATGGTAAGAAGTTCAATAAATACCGCATTACCCACGATGAACTTGTTCATGGTAAACGCTTGATATTTGATTTGAAATAACACACAGTGTTTCATAGGTATCGTTTTTGGGTTGACAAGGCTGTCGGACTTTTCAGGGTTCGGCAGCCTATTTTTTTTACATCTTACCTGAATAATCCTTTCAAAAAGATAGTGTCACTATATGTCTGCGATAGTGACACTATATCAGTGGTATAGTGACACCATTTACCTGGGATAGTGTCATTATCTTATTTTTATAAATATCCCCTTTTCCGTTTTAGTATTAAATATTTGGAATGTAGCCGATTACAAAGTTTCCTTTCATCCGTCTTTTATACGATCAGCGTATAATTAAGATGATGAATAGAAAGAAATTATTTCAACATATCCTTTGGATATTAATCGTAGCAGAATGTTTTCCAATGCTGGCTGTTGCTGCATCGAAACAAAAAGAACAACGTTACAAGATCGCCGTATGTGACTGGATGATATTGAAACGTCAGAAGATTGGTTCGTTCCAATTGGTGCATGAGTTGAAAGGAGATGGAGTCGAGTTGGATATGGGTAGTCTCGGTAAAAGAGAAATGTTCGATAACAAATTGCGTGAGCCCCATTTCCAGCAGCTATTTCGTGAAACAGCTCAGAACTATAATTTAGAGGTTCCTTCTATTGCTATGTCCGGTTTTTATGGACAGTCTTTTTTAGATCGTGCTAATTATAAAGAATTAGTCCGGGATTGTCTGGATGCAATGAAAGTAATGGGTGCCAAGGTCGCTTTTCTCCCTTTGGGTGGAGTGGAAGCAGGCTGGCAGGAAACTCCGGAACTTCGGACAGCTTTAATAAAACGGCTGAAGGAAGTAGGGGATATGGCTGCTTCGGAAAGAGTTGTAATTGGCATTGAAACTCAATTGGATGCAAGAGAAGAAGTGAAACTATTGAAAGAGATTAATTCTCCCGGTATCAAGATCTATTTTAAATTTCAGAATGCATTAGAGAATGGAAGAGATCTATGTAAGGAACTCAAGATTCTTGGAAAAAATAGAATTTGCCAGATTCACTGTACAGATACGGATGGAGTGACTCTTCCTTTCAATGAGCGGCTGGATATGAATAAGGTAAAAAAGACGCTTGACAAAATGGGCTGGAGGGGCTGGCTGGTTGTAGAACGCTCACGAGACAAGGATGATGTGAGGAACGTGAAGAAGAATTATGGAACGAATATTGAATATCTGAAAAAGGTATTTCAATAGAATATCTTAGATGTTTTAATCGACTGCTTCTTTGAGTGCAGTCAACCGTTCGTTTTACTTCAATCGATCGCTTCATCTGACCCAATCGACCGCATCTTTTTTTCTGATCGACCAATTGATGTATTCAGATCAACCGCTTGATTATATCTTGTAAATAGGACATTTTTTAGATTCTATGATTTTTTATTCTTTTTGAGTGATTACATATTTTTAAGTTGTACGTCATTAGTATATTAAGCGGATGGCAATATGAAGTTATATATGTCTAAAGTAAACAGATGAAAAAAGGAACAATTCTAAAGAAAAATTGAAGGTGTGAATATGCAGTTATTTTGTATTAATTAAAATTTAATTTATGAATAAACATTTATTTTCGCGTAGAAAGATGTATGGCCTAGCCTTTGTGGTTGCTGTACTACTTTTTAGTGGTTGTACTATAGGGTACGACGAAAATGCAACTTGGACCTCCAACGTGAAAAATGCACAGCTAGAATCTCCGACGGAGGTAATAGTGGCTAATAACAACGATGGAACTGCCACAATCAAATGGAATGTCGTGGAAGGTGCCGGTGGATACGAGGTCTCATTTTATAATGTAGATAATCCGGAAGAAAAGGTTCCGGTTGGAGAGGAAAACGAATTTGTAGATGGATGTAGTGTAACACGTGATATTGGTGATGATACTAAGTATCTGGCCTGCGTCAGAACTTTGGGAAATACTCAGTTAAACAATACGGAAGCGAAAGCTGCAGTTGAAAAAGATTTCACCACGTTGATTGAGACTACCGGAACTATTCCTGTAGGCACGGACATTGCCGAATATTTCAAGGCAAATCCTCTACCGGATTCGGCTACGGAACTTGCTTATGATTTGGTTGCCGGTGGTACATATACAATGAATGACGTTGTTGATTTCGGAGCTCGTGCAGTAACCTTCCGTGGCGATAAAGTGAATCATCCGAAAGTAACTTTTGGAGAATCTGCCAGATTCGTAACTTGTGCAGGTCTGAAAATCAAATTCATTGATTTTGATTGTAATGCGGCATCAAGCGGCTCTTCCAGTAACTCCTTTATTCTGCTTAGCAACGATGCAAGCGGAGCCGGTTTGACGGCATCAGCTCCCGGTCAATTTGTGATTACTGATCCTATTATGATTCAGTCTTGCGAAGTCAGAGGCATTAACCGACATCTGATTTACTGTAACAGTACGTCATATTGTGTGAAACAATTCACTGTAAACGATTGTATTCTGGGTTTTAACCAATCTAATATTATTATTCACATGAATTCGTCTAATGCATTCATTGCACACTTGGCTTTCCAGAATAGTACTCTTTATAGTACTGTAGCGTCTAATCAACGTTTCATACACTTTAGTTCTCGTGGACCACATTGGTTTATTAATCAACTTAAGAGTGACGTATATGGTATCAGTACTATGTATAATGGTGTGTCATACAGAGGTGGCCTTATTATTCAGAATTGTACATTCTATAATGTTGCCAACAAGGGAGATATGGCTAATTGGAGTGGAATGCTTCAGAATACTACTTTCATGAATATTTCAAATAATATTTTTGTAGACAGCGGAAATAATCAGGTTATCAGACGAATTACGAATAATAATAATAACGTAATAAAGAGTTTCTCCAGAAATTCTTATTGGTACGGAGAAAATTATTCTACAGACGGATCTATTGCCACTTATGAATCAAATCCGATTGAAACAGATCCTAAACTGACTGATCCGGGTAATGCTGTTGAAACAGCGAAAGACTTTACTCCTCGTGGAGATGAACAGTTATCTGCCCGTACTGGAGACCCGCGCTGGCTTCCTTGAGGAGAGATGAATAAATAATGTATAAAATAAAAATAAGATACTATGAGTAAAAAATATATTATATTTAATTTATGTCTGGTTTTCTTGCTGGCATTTACTCTGTCTGCCTACGCCCAAAATACACGGACGGTAACTGGTACAGTAATGGATGATTTGGGAGAACCGATTATCGGTGCTGCAGTCAAGGTAGTGGACTCTCCGGTCGGTACGGTTACAGACATTGATGGTAAATTCAGCCTTTCCGTTAAGGAGGGATCTAAGCTGACAATTTCATTTATAGGATACATTTCTCAGACGATAACGAATCTGAATAATCCGAAAATTGTTCTGATGGAAGATGTGGCTAAATTAGATGAAGTAGTGGTGGTCGGTTATGGAACGCAAAAAATGAAAAACGTGACAGGTGCCATTGAAACTCTTTCCACAGATGAGATTAAAGACCTTTCGGTAGGTAGCTTGGGAGATGCATTGAGCGGAATGATGAGTGGTTTGCATGTAAGTTCGGGCGGTGGTCGTCCGGGTAGTACGCCGAGTTTGCAGATTCGTCAAAGTAGCATTAATACAAGTGTTACTCCTACTTCCACAAGAGGTGGAGATGCTGACCCGAGTCCGCTGTATGTAATAGATGATTTTATTTCTACAGAAGAAGCTTTCAATAATCTTGATGTAAGTGAAGTAGAAAGTATCACTGTGCTGAAAGATGCTTCGGCAGCCGTATATGGAGCTCGTGCAGCTTACGGTGTAATATTGGTGAAAACGAAACGTGGTAAAGTAGGTACACCTTCGATTTCTTATAACGGACAGTTTGGTTTCACTGATGCGCTGAAGCTTCCTAAGATGCTGAGTGCTTATGACTATGGACGTATTTATAATGCGGCTCGTGCAGCTGGTACATCTACCAGTGATACGGAATCGGACAACTTAAGGACGCAGTATTTCCAAACAGACGAGTTGGATACAATGAGAGGGTTGAACTATGATTTGGTAGACAAGGAATGGAGTGCAGCATGGACTCAGCGTCATAGTCTGAATATTAATGGTGGTACGGATAAAGCAACTTACTTCGCAGGCGCTTCCTATTTTAGTCAGGAAGGTAACATGGGACGCCTGGATTATGACCGTTGGAACTTCCGTGCAGGTGTAAATGCCAATATTGGTAAATGGACAAAAGCTTCTTTTCAGATATCAGGTGATATGGGTGAACAGAATAATGCGCGTAATGGTATAAGTGGTGGTGGAACAGATGCTGATTTCAATTCACTGATGACTCACTTGCCTTTTGTGCCCGATTATATTGGTGGTCGCCCTGTTGTTTATACAGGTATGCAGAATGTATCTTCCAATTTAACAGCTGTGCAGTTGTACAATTTCAGAGCTGTTCAGAATTCTCCGGATAATACAGAGAATCAGACTAATAATATGTCTATCAATGGCTCATTGGAACATGATTTCGGTTGGTTTAAGTGGACAAAGGGATTGAAACTGAAAGCTTCTTACTCCAGAAATATCGTAAATGGCAAGAGCAATAATATTGGTACTAAAATAAATGTATACAGATTGTTGAACCGTGGCGGTAGTGGCGGTCATCTATATACAGGTGATGATATTGATCTTGATGAAAGTAACTTTGGTACTTTTACTTTGGATAATGGCAACTTACTGACTCGTACGATGAATAAGACGGATAGCTATCAGATGAACTTAACGCTCAGTTATGCCCGTCAGTTCGGTCTGCACAATGTTAGCGGTTTATTCTCAATTGAAAAGGCTGAATCGGAATATGAATATGTAACAGGCAATATTACCGATCCTTTCAGTTTCACTGACGGACAGTCTAATTCTACTGCTACCGGCGCTACTCAAACAACAACTTTCAGCCGTACAGAATCGGGTATGCTTTCTTATATCGGTCGTTTGAATTATTCGTATGCCGACAAATACTTGTTTGAGTTCCTGCTCCGTTCGGATGCTTCTACAAAGTTTGCTCCTGAAAATTACTGGGGAATGTTCCCGTCCTGGTCAGCAGGTTGGGTAATGTCAGAGGAGAGCTGGTTTAATAAAGAAAAATTGGGTATTGATTTCTTGAAAATCCGTGGTTCATTCGGTATTTTGGGACGTGACAATATACAACCTTGGTTGTGGACACAGCTTTATAGCCGTAATGCAGACAAGGGCCCCGTATTTGGTACTTCTAGCAACACGTCCAGTGGTGCATCATTCCAGATGCCTCAGAGAGGTGTAAACAGAGATGTTCATTGGGATAAAACTTATAAAACCAACTTGGGTATTGATGTCAGAATGTTAGATAACCGATTCGGTATCACGTTGGATGCATATTATGATATGGGACGTGAGTTGTTTACAACTTTCACCGGAACTTCTTTCTATCCGACCACTGTGGGTACACAGGCTACTCCTGAAAACTTTGGAGAGGTTGATACATATGGTGTTGAACTGACTTTGAACTGGAAAGATAAAATCGGCAAAGATTTCTCATATTGGGTAAAACTGACTACTGGTTATAGTGATAATAAGATTAAGGAAGCAGGATTCCAGGCTACTCCGGGTTTTGATGACATTGTTCGTGGTGAACGTTCTGACCGTGGTGTATGGGGGTATGAATGTCTTGGTATGTTCCGCAGCTATCAGGAAATTGAGGAATATTTTGCTACGAATAATATTACTTCATATTTAGGAAATTCTAAAGAGAATATACATCCGGGAACATTGATTTACCGTGACGTGCGTGGACAACGTAATGCTGACGGAAGTTATGGTGAAAAGGATGGTGTGATTGATGAAAATGACTATGTGAAGATTTCTCATCGTGCTAATAACCCGTATGGATTGACTATGAACTTTGGAGCTTCATATAAGAACTTCTCATTTAGTGCACAGTTTGGTGCCAGCTGGGGTGCTTATGCTCTGATGCAGACAAATTTACGTCAAGAAAGCTATTCCAATATGGAGTACAAAAATGTATCGGCAATCTGGAAAGATATGTATATATATGAAGATGTACTGGATGCAAGTGGAAATGTGACGGCAGCAATGAACCGGAATGCAAAATATCCGAATTTGAAATACAGTGCTATCAATGGTCAGGCTTCTACATTCTGGAAAGTTAGCGCAGCCAACATCAGATTGCGTAATCTGACAGTTGCTTACAGCCTTCCGAAAGAGTGGATGAAGCCACTTGGTATCAGTAGTTGTCGCTTAAACCTGACCTGCCAGAATCTATTGAGTTTCTACAACCCTTACGATGGTGGTGTATGGGACACATGGGCAGGCACTTATGGAAATTATCCTAACTTGCGTAAATTCACTTTAGGTGTTAATGTTTCATTCTAATAGTAAAAGAAGATTATGAAAGAAAAGAGAAATATATATTGTTTGAAAGCATTGACGGTAGCAGCGGTAATCTGTTTTGCCGGATGCAGCGATGATTTTCTGAAAGATAAGAAAGTATATGGAAGTTACGACTCTTCAGTTGTATATGAAAATTACGAAACGGCTACAAGCCGTGTGGATTATCTATACCAGTGTTTGTTGCCTAGCGCAACAGGAGGTTCCAATGCTTTGACTGATATAACCAGTGCCGGAGGAGATGATGACTTCTCAAAATGTACGGAAGAATATGGAGGTTATTCTGCATTTAATAATCCATCGGAAATATTGACGATACAGACTGTTCCTGACTATTTTTACGTTATCAATGGTGAAACGAGTCCTTGGGGACGTATCCGTGAATGTAATGATGTCATTGAGGGTGTAACAGGAAGTGCCACACTCTCTAAAGAAGAAAAAGAATTGTTGCTTGGGCAGGCTCACTTTTTCCGTGCATGGCGTTACTATCTGTTAGTGAAGATGTATGGCGGTGTACCTATCGTAGATCATGTCCAAAATCCGGTTATTGGTGACGGAAATGGTGAAAACCTGGTAATTCCCCGTTCTTCAACCAAAGACTGTGTGAAGTTTATATGTGATGACCTGGATTTGGCAGCTTCATATCTTCCTGCACGCTGGCCAAATGATGGTCAGGATTATGGTCGTATAACTTCCGGTGCCGCACTTGCTTTAAAGGGCCGTACATTGCTGCTTTATGCTAGCCCGTTATTCAACCGTGCTGATAATACTGAACGTTGGAAAGATGCTTATGAGGCTAACGAAGCTGCTATAACTGCATTGAAAGCAGGTAATTTCGGACTTGCTTACGAAAGTGATGGCGGAACGAGTAATGCCAAGAAATGGGCCCAGATGTTTGCTACTTATACAGGAGCTGATGAAGGTGTGTTCATTACTTTATATAATAACATATCTCCTGTCGCTTCACAGAATGTACACAAATATAATTTGTGGGAACAAGGAATCCGTCCTGGTAATATTAATGGAAGCGGAGGTAAAACTCCGACCTCAGAGCTGATAGATCTTTTCCCGATGGCTGATGGTAAAAAGCCTACAGAATCGGAATATGACTACCATCATAACAAGTTCTTTATGAATCGTGATCCTCGCTTCTATCGTACTTTTGCATTCCCGGGTGTGGAATGGCAGTTCAATAGCGGAGATGTCGATTTTTCTGGAGAAACGATGGTCAATTTATGTCCAAGCCGCTATAAAAGCGGTAATGACTACGAGCTATGGAACTATTGCTGGTATGCTACCGAGGCAGAGCGTGACGATGCAAACAAAAGTGGCTTTGCTGCTGATATGTTGGGAACAAAAAACAGAGGTATCTATGTACGTAAACGTTCGAATGATGATCCTACCAGTAGTCTTAATGTATTTTCTGATAAAAGTAGCGGCGATCAGCAAGGGTTTAGACGTTCGGCAGCTCCTTACATGGAAATCCGTTATGCGGAAGTATTACTGAATCTGGCAGAGTCTGCTTGTGGAGCAGGTGGAAGTTATCACGCAGAAGGAGTAAAAGCTTTGAAGGCTGTACGTGGTCGGGTAGGATATACAGAGTCTAATAATTATGGGTTGGATGCCGCTATTGAAACAGATCGTGCTAAATTATTTGAAGCGATTTTGTATGAACGTCAGATAGAATTGGCTTTCGAAGGTAAACGTGCGTATGACATGCGTCGTTGGATGCTTTTTGATGGTGGTGTAGGACAAGGTAATTTGAATCCTAGTTGGGCATTAACCGGATTTGGTGGCAATACTTGTAATTATCTAGGTGTGACTTCAATGAATGATCGTGGCAAGAGACACCGTATCGAAGTTTATATTGACGATTTGGGCTCTGCTGCTGATAGTAGTGATCCTTTGAAAGATGTAGAACGTCCCGCGGCTTTGACTCTGAATGAAAAAATCGGAACGGAAGCAGATGGAACAACCATTGCTAACGCAACTGTAAAAGCTGTGTGCGACTTCTATGACACATATTTCAAGCGTAAAGATATAAGTGTAGATGGTAACGTGGTTGATGTTAATCCTGTTTTTCAACCAAGATATTATTTCTTAGGATTGCGTCAAAGTGCTCAGCAAACAAATGCAACATTATATCAGACTATCGGTTGGGAAGATTATTCTCACGGTGGTATGGGGACATTTGATCCATTGGCAGAATAAAAACTTTTCTGATTTTTAGAAAAGAATAAGTTAATAAAAAGGTGAACTCAACGTATTTCCTTTCTCTAAAGGGATATTTTGAGTTCATTATTTGTCTTTTTGTCTGGATTAAAAAAGAAAATCTATTCCACTAAATAAAAAACTCTTTTTCCTGATTACAAACTCTTTTCTCTCTCGTCTTATTATTGTATTTTTGAATTAACAATCTCACAAAACCCAATAAAAATGAAGAAGAAACATGTACTTTTAGTAGCTTTTGCTGCTGCAATATTGACTCCGACTGTTGTCTGGGCACAATACCCGCAAATAAATGACGAAGCCAAAGAAAATTATAAAAAGATGATGACAGAAGAACGTCGTCTCTCTGATGAAGCATGGGAGAAAGCGTTACCAATAGTACTGAAAGAAGCCAAAGAGGGACGTCCTTATATTTCATGGGCCGGTCGTCCTTATGACTTGCCACAGGCTAAAATACCTTCGTTTCCGGGTGCTGAAGGAGGCGGAATGTATAGTTTTGGTGGCCGTGGTGGTAAGGTAATTACGGTTACAAATCTGAATGACCGTGGTCCGGGTTCTTTCCGTGAGGCGTGTGAGACTGGTGGTGCCCGTATCATTGTGTTTAATGTTTCCGGTATTATCAAATTGAATTCTCCGATTATCGTTCGTGCTCCTTACGTTACTATTGCCGGACAGACAGCACCGGGTGATGGTGTCTGCATTGCCGGAGAATCATTTTGGGTGGATACACACGACGTAGTTGTACGTCATATGAGATTCCGTCGTGGAGAAACAAAAGTATGGCATCGTGACGACTCTTTCGGTGGTAATCCGATTGGTAATATCATGATAGACCACTGTTCATGTACATGGGGACTGGACGAAAATATATCTTTCTACCGTCATATGTACGATCCGAGTGAAGGTCAATATGAAAGCAAGGATTTGAAGCTTCCGACAGTCAATGTAACTATTCAGAATACAATTTCTGCGAAAGCGCTGGATACCTATAACCATGCATTCGGCAGTACGCTGGGAGGTGAGAACTGTGCATTTATGCGTAACCTTTGGGCCAGCAACTCTGGTCGCAATCCGTCTGTAGGCTGGAATGGAGTATTCAACTTCGTTAATAATGTAGTATTTAATTGGGTGCATCGTTCTTCTGATGGTGGCGATTATACCGCCATGTTCAATATGATCAATAACTATTATAAACCCGGTCCTGCTACTCCAAAGAATAATACGGTAGGCTGCCGTATTCTGAAACCGGAAGCCGGACGCAGTAAACTGAATTATAAGGTATACGGTCGCGTGTATGCTGATGGTAACGTTATGGAAGGCTATCCGGAAATCACGAAAGATAACTGGAATGGTGGTATCCAAATCGAGAGTCAGCCAAATACAGAGGGATATACTGAGAATATGCGGAGCTATGAGCCGTTTGCAATGCCTTATATCAAAATTACATCAGCTAATGATGCTTATGATTATGTGACAAAACATGTTGGTGCCAATATACCCTGCCGTGATATCGTGGACGAACGCATCATAGAAGAAGTAAAAACAGGTATTCCTTATTATGACAAGAAACTTGCGAAGGATGCTAATGGTGATCTTACAGGCTTGTCTCCTAAGTCAATGGGAGAAGACGGTCAGTTTAAATATCGTCGTTTACCTAAAGATTCTTATAAGATAGGTATCATTACTGATATTCGTCAGATGGGTGGTTTCCCCGAATATAAAGGAACTCCGTATGTGGATACGGATGGTGACGGTATGCCGGATGAATGGGAAATTGCTAATGGATTGAATCCGAATGATCCAAGTGATGCTAATAAAGATTGTACAGGTGACGGATATACGAATATTGAAAAGTATATCAATGGAATCAGTACAAAACACAAAGTAGACTGGAGAGATTTAAAAAATAACTACGATACATTGGCTGAGAAAGGAAAATTAATGTAATCTGCAACTGGTATCGGTATAAGATGCCGGAACTGGGTTTCCTTTTGGCATATGGTATAAAAAATAAGATGAAATGAAAAAGATAGTTTTAATGTCTCTGTTGTTGCTTTGCGGTTGGATATCTGCCGGAGCAGTCGATTTGAACAAAGAGAATCGTGATCCGAAATATGTAGAGTCTATAGTCAATCGTTCGCAGAAAATTGTAGATAAACTAGGACTTACGGATGTGAAAGCAGCCGAAGACGTTTGTAATATTATTGCCAATCGCTATTTCGAACTGAATGATATTTATGAAATACGTGATGCAAAAGTAAAAACCGTTAAGGAATCAGGTTTGACCGGTGATGCGAAAAATGAAGCGTTGAAGGCTGCTGAAAATGAAAAAGATGCAGCTTTGTACCGTTCTCACTTTGCTTTTCCTGCCAGTTTATCTCTCTTTTTGAATGAGGAACAGATAGAAGCCGTAAAAGATGGAATGACTTATGGCGTAGTGAAAGTGACTTATGAAGCTACGCTTGATATGATTCCTTCTTTGAAAGAAGAAGAAAAGGTACAAATCTATGCTTGGTTGGTGGAAGCGCGTGAGTTTGCCATGGATGCGGAAAATTCAAATAAGAAACATGCGGCTTTCGGCAAGTACAAAGGACGTATCAACAATTATCTGGCTAAGCGGGGATATAATTTGACGAAAGAACGTGAAGAGTGGGCCAAACGTGTGAAAGCACGGGGAGGAACGCTGTAAAAGTATAGAATCTGGTAAGAAAGGATTGGTAACCAATGAGATACTATAAAAAGAAGTGGAATTCTTTCCCATTATTAAATGGTTAGTTTGTTTGATGGAGGAAAGGGTGGCTCGGAGAGTCGCCCTTTTTATCGTCTCTAAATTTTGATTCTGACGAATCTTCCAATCTATTTGAGTACAAATCCGGCTTTTCATCGTCTCTGTATAAAGGATATTAGTATAGTGTAAAAGAATCAATCATAGAAAT
The DNA here is from genome assembly GCF_058231005.1 of Bacteroides sp. RCH18. Lineage (NCBI taxonomy): Bacteria > Pseudomonadati > Bacteroidota > Bacteroidia > Bacteroidales > Bacteroidaceae > Bacteroides > Bacteroides sp. RCH18. The sequence goes on from NZ_JBIPTC010000001.1 coordinate 385,751, forward strand.
GGGAAAGTTAAGAAATACATTAGCTGCAATAAGCATCCTGCTTTTAGCTTCTTGTGGAGGGAATAAAGATTATTATATGTTCACTTCATTTCATGAGCCGGCTGATGAAGGTTTGAGATATCTGTATAGTGAAGACGGAATGCACTGGGACAGTATTCCCGGTGTCTGGCTGAAGCCGGAATTGGGACAACATCGCCTGATGCGTGACCCTTCCATGGTGCGTACACCGGATGGTACTTATCATTTGGTATGGACCACCAGCTGGAAAGGGGATTTAGGCTTTGGTTATGCAAATTCCAAAGACTTGATTCACTGGTCGGAGCAACAAATGATTCCTGTAATGGCAGACGAACCGACCACTGTCAATGTATGGGCTCCGGAGATTTTTTATGATGACGAGAGCGAACAGTTTATGGTAGTATGGGCTTCATGTGTACCAGGTCGTTTTGAAAAGGGAATCGAAGAAGAAGAGAATAATCATCGTTTATACTACATCACTACAAGGGATTTTAAGACAGTATCCAAGACGAAAGTATTATATGATCCCGGTTTCAGCTCAATCGACGCTGTCATTGTAAAGCGTGCGAAAAATGATTATGTAATGGTACTCAAAGATAATACACGTCCCGAACGTAATCTGAAAATTGCTTTTTCAGACTCTCTGACAGGACCTTATTCGCCGTCATCACAACCATTTACCGAATCGTTTGTAGAGGGACCGTCTGTCGAGAAATTAGGTGATGATTATCTGATCTATTTTGATGTTTATAAAAAGAAAATATACGGTGCCATGTGTACCCGTGATTTTAAGAACTTCACGGATATCACAGAAAGTGTGAGTGTGCCTGTCGGGCATAAACACGGAACCATCTTTAAAGCTTCAGAATCAGATGTTAAAACATTGCTGGAAGAAAGCAAGAAGAAATAAACTTAAACCGGATAAGTTGAATCCGGAATAAACTAAAACCTGAAATAAATCATGAACAACTCAACGAAGATTCTTCTTGTATTGGCTGCCGGATGGATGGCGACTACCATTCAGGCGCAGACTCCGCAGGATAGAATCCATTACACAGGAAAAGAATTATCGAATCCCACCTATCACGACGGACAATTATCTCCGGTAGTGGGAGTGCATAATATTCAACTGGTGCGTGCCAATCGCGAGCATCCGGAAGCGTTGAACGGCAATGGATGGACTTACAATCATCAGCCTATGCTGGCTTACTGGAACGGTCAGTTTTATTATCAGTATTTGGCAGATCCGTCAGATGAACATGTACCACCTTCCCAAACGTTCCTCATGACCTCGAAAGACGGTTATCAATGGACAAATCCGGAAATAGTATTCCCTCCTTACAAAGTGCCGGACGGATATACCAAAGAATCCCGTCCGGGTATGCAGGCAAAAGACTTGATTGCTATCATGCACCAGCGTGTAGGCTTTTATGTATCTAAGTCGGGCAGATTGATTACGATGGGAAATTACGGAGTAGCTTTGGATAAGAAAGATGATCCGAACGACGGAAACGGTATCGGTCGGGTAGTACGTGAGATTAAGAAGGACGGTTCGTTCGGACCGATTTATTTCATTTATTACAATCATGGATTCAACGAAAAGAATACCGATTATCCCTATTTTAAAAAGAGCAAAGACCGGGAGTTCGTAAAGGCTTGTCAGGAAATACTGGATAATCCGCTTTATATGATGCAATGGGTAGAAGAAGCTGACCGTGAAGATCCGATCATTCCACTGAAAAAAGGATATAAAGCATTCAACTGCTATACATTGCCCGATGGACGCATTGCGAGTCTTTGGAAACACGCTTTGACTTCGATCAGTGAAGATGGGGGACATACCTGGGCAGAACCGGTGCTTCGTGCAAAAGGATTTGTCAACAGTAATGCGAAAATCTGGGGACAACGTCTGAGCGATGGAACCTACGCTACGGTTTATAATCCGTCGGAATTCCGCTGGCCGTTGGCTATCTCATTGAGTAAGGACGGATTGGAGTATACTACATTAAACTTAGTACATGGTGAAATTACTCCGATGCGCTATGGAGGAAATTACAAATCATATGGTCCTCAATATCCCCGTGGCATTCAGGAAGGAAACGGAGTGCCTGCAGATGGTGATTTATGGGTTTCATATAGTGTGAATAAAGAAGATATGTGGATTTCCCGCATTCCTGTTCCGGTAGAGATTAATGCTTCTGCACATGCGGATGATGATTTTTCGAAATTTGGATCAATAGCTGAGTTGACCAACTGGAATATTTACTCTCCGGTTTGGGCACCGGTTTCTTTAGAAGGAGCTTGGCTGAAGCTACAGGATAAAGATCCCTTCGACTATGCGAAGGTAGAACGTAAGATTCCGGCTTCGAAAGAATTGAAAGTCTCATTTGATTTGTTGGCAGAACAGAATGATAAAGGTAGACTTCAAATTGACTTCCTGGATGGGAACAGCATTGCCTGTTCGCGATTGGAACTCACTCCGGACGGTATTTTCCGTATGAAAGGTGGGTCACGTTTTGCAAATATGATGAACTATGAAGCAGGAAAGACTTATCATGTAGAAGCTGTTCTTTCGACTGCCGATCGTAATATTCAAGTGTATGTGGATGGTAAGAGGGTAGGGCTGCGTATGTTTTATGCTCCGGTAGCAACGATTGAACGGATCGCTTTCCGTACCGGAGAAATGCGTACATTCCCGACTGTGGATACTCCTGCCGACCAAACGTATGATTTGCCCGATGCAGGCGGACAGGAACCATTGGCAGAATATCGTATAGCCAATGTAAAGACTTCGTCCACTGGTAAGGACGCTTCTTCCGCTTTTTTGAAATATGCAGACTTTAGTCATTATGCCGAATCTTTCAATGGCATGGAAGATGAAAATATTGTTCAGGCAATTCCCAATGCCAAAGCTTCGGAATGGATGGAAGAAAATATCCCTTTGTTTGAATGCCCGCAGCGTAATTTTGAAGAAATGTATTATTATCGTTGGTGGTCATTGCGCAAGCATATCAAGGAGACTCCCGTCGGATATGGTATGACCGAGTTTTTGGTTCAGCGTTCTTATTCGGATAAGTATAACCTGATTGCCTGTGCTATCGGACATCATATTTATGAAAGTCGTTGGCTGCGTGATCCGAAATATCTGGATCAGATTATCCATACATGGTATCGTGGCAATGATGGAGGACCGATGAAGAAGATGGATAAGTTTAGTTCATGGAATGCAGATGCTGTACTGGCACGCTATATGGTGGATGGCGATAAGGATTTCATGCTGGATATGACGAAGGATCTGGAAACGGAATATCAGCGTTGGGAACGTACCAACCGTTTGAAGAACGGACTGTATTGGCAGGGTGATGTACAGGATGGCATGGAGGAATCCATCAGTGGCGGCCGAAAAAAGAAATATGCCCGTCCGACGATTAACAGCTATATGTTTGGTAATGCAAAAGCCCTTTCGATAATGGGAATCCTTTCCGGTGATGAAGGAATGGCTATGAGGTATGGTATGAGAGCGGATACATTAAAGAGTCTCGTAGAAAACGATTTATGGAATACACGCCATCAGTTCTTTGAAACGATGCGTACTGACTCTTCCGCCAATGTGCGCGAGGCAATCGGGTATATCCCGTGGTATTTCAATTTACCGGACACAACAAAGAAATATGAAGTTGCCTGGAAAGAAATTATGGATGAGAAAGGATTTTCTGCTCCTTATGGATTGACTACGGCAGAACGCCGTCATCCTGAGTTCCGCACGCGCGGAGTCGGTAAATGTGAATGGGACGGGGCTATCTGGCCGTTTGCTTCTGCACAGACGTTAACTGCCATGGCTAATTTCATGAATAATTATCCTCAGACAGTTTTGTCTGACAGCGTATATTTCCGTCAGATGGAATTGTATGTAGAGTCGCAGTATCATCGTGGACGTCCATATATTGGCGAGTATCTGGACGAAGTAACCGGATATTGGCTGAAAGGCGATCAGGAACGGAGCCGTTACTATAACCATTCTACTTTCAATGATTTGATGATTACCGGACTGGTCGGACTTCGTCCGCGTCTGGATGATACGATAGAGGTGAATCCGCTGATTCCGACAGATAAATGGGATTGGTTCTGTCTGGATAATGTTTTATATCATGGTTATAATCTAACGATTCTTTGGGATAAGAATGGCGATCGTTATCATTGTGGAAAGGGATTGCGTATCTTTGTGAATGGAAAAGAAGTAGGACATACAGATACGTTGACAAGACTTGTTTGCGAGAATGCATTAAAGTGATATATTTAGGCACGGATTACACGGTTTTGCTTCGACTGACCATGTGGGAAGAACCGTGTTCATCCGTGTAATCCGTGCCTAAACGATTATTCATAACGAATTAAAAAACGAATAATGACTTTTAAGAAATATCTTCTTCTTTTACTTTGTCTGCCATGCTTCGTACAGGCAAAGAATATAACGATCAGCCGCCTTACCTGCGAAATGCAGGAAGGGCTGGTGGTCGTTGAAAGCTGTCCCCGTTTGGGATGGGCAATGGAATCACCGGAGAATGGCACGAGACAGACTGCTTATGAAATAGAGATTAGGGAGGCTTTTACCGGACGTTCCGTCTGGAATAGTGGAAAGGTAACTTCTTCACAGAGTCAGCTGGTTCCGACTGAAGGAGCGGATATATGTCTGAATAATCCATTTAATTATAGTTGGCGTGTGCGTGTCTGGGATGAGACGGATACTCCTTCCGAATGGAGTCAGGAATCAAAATTCCGTTTGGCATCCGATGGCTTTTCTTCAGGGAAATGGATCGGCGTCATCACTCGTAAGGATTCGCACCTTCCCGAAGGGCGAAAGTTTCATGGCGGCGAATTGAAGAAACCGGAGGTGAAAGCTGCTTGGGAAGCGGTAGATACTTTGGCAAAGAAAAGTATTTGCTTGCGAAGAACGTTTCAGACAGGAGAGACAAAAGGGAAGAATGCGAATCGGAAATCCGGAAAGAAAATCGTGGAAGCTACTGCGTATGTTTGTGGCCTGGGATTCTATGAGTTTTCTCTGAATGGCAAAAAAATAGGAGATAGTGAATTTGCTCCGCTTTGGAGCGATTATGATAAGAGTGTTTATTATAATACATACGATGTAACAGAGCAGTTACGGGATGGTGAGAATGTTGTAGGAATCTTATTGGGGAATGGATTCTACAATGTACAGGGAGGGCGCTATCGCAAATTGCAGATTAGTTTTGGTCCTCCCACACTTTTATTTGAATTAGTAATCAATTATGAGGATGGAACACGCGAGACGATCCGTTCGGATCATGAGTGGAAATATGATCTGAGTCCGATAACCTTTAATTGTATTTATGGAGGGGAAGATTATGACGCCCGTCGCGAACAGAAAGGATGGAATCAAGTTGGTTTCAATGATAGCCACTGGCGTCCGGTAGTGGTTCAGGAAGCGCCGAAAGGAGTGCTCCGTCCGCAGATGGCACCTCCGGTGAAGATTATGGAACGGTATGATATTCAGAAAGTAACCAAGCTGAATTCAGAACAGGTGATGGCTGCTTCCAAATCTACCAAACGAACAGTAGACCCTTCTGCTATTGTTTTGGATATGGGACAGAATCTGGCCGGTTTTCCGAAGATAACCGTACGTGGTAAACGAGGACAGAAAGTCACCTTGATAGTAGCGGAAGCATTGACGGATGAAGGAGCTTGTAATCAGCGTCAGACAGGGCGTCAGCATTATTATGAATATACACTGAAAGGTGAAGGTGACGAAATCTGGCATCCTCGTTTTTCATATTATGGTTTTCGGTACATTCAGGTAGAAGGTGCTGTATTGAAAGGGCAGAAAAATCCTCAGAAACTGCCTGTCCTTAAAAACATTCAATCCTGTTTTATCTATAATTCGGCAAAGAAAGTCTCTACATTCGAATCTTCCAACCGAATATTCAATGCAGCTCATCGATTGATTGAGAAGGCGGTTCGCAGTAATATGCAATCCGTATTTACTGATTGTCCGCATCGGGAGAAACTCGGATGGCTGGAACAGGTGCACCTCAATGGACCGGGGCTGCTCTATAATTATGATCTGACAGCGTATGCTCCACAGATTATGCAGAATATGGCAGACGCCCAGCATCCGAATGGGGCAATGCCCACAACGGCTCCGGAGTATGTAGTCTTTGAAGGTCCCGGAATGGATGCTTTTGCCGAATCCCCGGAGTGGGGAGGTTCACTGGTTATTTTCCCGTTTATGTACTATGAAACTTACGGGGATGATTCTTTGATTAAGAAGTATTATCAGCATATGCGTCGTTACACTGACTATCTTAAGACTCGGGCAGATAACGGTATTCTTTCTTTCGGATTGGGTGACTGGTATGATTATGGAGATTTCCGCGCCGGATTCTCCCGTAATACACCTGTTCCGTTGGTGGCTACGGCACATTATTATATGACTGTTATGTATCTGATAAAGGCTGCCCGAATGGTAGGTAATGAATTTGACGTTCGTTATTACAGTTCATTGGCATACGATATAATGGTAGCGTTTAACAAACGGTTCCTGGATAGTAATACAGCACAATATGGTACAGGGAGTCAAGCTAGTAATGCACTTCCCATCTTCCTTCAGATGACTCAAAGTGCAGGAGATAAAGGAGATTACACGCCGGATGCAAGTCTGGCTGCCAAAGTGTTGACGAATCTGATTAAAGATGTGGAATCGCACGGCAATCGTTTGACTACCGGAGATGTGGGAAACCGCTATCTGATTCAGACATTGGCACGTAATGGACAGCATGAGCTTATTTATAAGATGTTCAATCATGAAGAAGCTCCCGGATACGGCTTCCAGCTGAAGTTTGGTGCAACTACATTGACGGAGCAGTGGGACCCGCGTCAGGGTTCTTCATGGAATCATTTCATGATGGGACAGATTGATGAATGGTTCTTTAATTCATTGATTGGTATTCGTCCGTCTACAACATTATCAGCTTCTGTAAATGAAAAGGATGAGCCAATGCAAGGTTATCAGAAGTTTGTCATTGCTCCGAAGCCGGTAGGAGACTTGAAATACGTTAAATCAACTTATGAGACTCTCTACGGTACGATTCTGGTAGACTGGACTCGTCAGAACGGAACTTTTACTCTGAATGTATCTGTACCGGTGAATACCACTGCTATCGTTTATCTTCCGGGTGAAAAAGAACCGAAAGAAGTACAAAGCGGGACATATAAGTTTGTTGCTGCCGAATAAGATATAAAAAAGAAGAACTATTTAATAATATAGAATATGAATTTACGAATTACTCTTTTGGCTTTTCTTTGCCTTTGCGCAACAGCGATCCTTCGTGCCGAACGCGTTGATATGTTGAAAGCGGGTGCAAAAGCAAATGGGAAAGCTCTCAATACAAAGCTGATAAATTCAACGATTGACCGTTTGAATCGTGGAGGCGGAGGTACGCTCTTTTTTCCTGCCGGAACGTATCTGACGGGAAGTATCCATCTGAAAAGTAACATTACACTGGAACTGGAAGCCGGAGCTACCCTGCTTTTTTCAGACAACTTTGATGATTATCTTCCTTTTGTAGAAGTACGTCACGAAGGAGTCATGATGAAAAGTTTCCAGCCGTTAATCTATGCGGTTGATGCGGAAAATATTACTATTAAGGGAGAAGGTACACTGGATGGTCAAGGTAAGAAGTGGTGGATGGAGTTCTTTCGTGTAATGATTGACCTAAAAGATAATGGTATGCGTGATATTAATAAATATCAGCCGATGTGGGATGCTCAGAATGATACGACTGCCATCTATGCAGAGACGAATAAAGATTATGTCAGCACTTTGCAGCGTCGTTTTTTCCGCCCTCCGTTCATTCAGCCTGTTCGTTGCAAGAAGGTGAAGATTGAAGGAGTGAAAATTGTCAATTCTCCTTTCTGGACTGTTAATCCGGAGTTTTGTGATAATGTGACCATCAAAGGGATCACAATAAATAATGTCCCTTCTCCCAACACGGATGGAATCAATCCTGAATCCTGCCGGAATGTACATATCAGTGATTGCCATATTTCTGTAGGCGATGACTGCATTACGATTAAATCCGGAAGAGACGCACAAGCCCGCCGCTTGGGAGTGCCGTGTGAGAATATTACTATTACCAATTGTACGATGCTTGCCGGTCATGGTGGTGTAGTGATCGGCAGTGAAATGAGTGGCAGTGTACGTAAGGTCACAATCTCTAACTGTGTATTTGACGGAACCGACCGTGGTATCCGCATCAAGTCAACCCGTGGAAGGGGAGGAGTCGTAGAGGATATCCGTGTCAGCAATATCGTAATGAGTAACATCAAGCAGGAGGCTGTCGTCTTGAATCTGAAATACAGCCAAATGCCTGCAGAAGCAAAGAGTGAGCGTACTCCGATATTTCGTAATGTTCATATCAGTGGTATGACTGTGACGGATGTAAAGACTCCGATTAAAATAGTAGGACTGGAAGAAGCTCCGATTTCTGACATTGTATTGCGTGACATCCATATTCAGGGAGCCAGACAGAAGTGTATCTTTGAAGATTGTGAACGTATCACTATGGATGACGTAATCATTAACGGTGAAGAAATGAAACTGAAATAAACCTCTTGGGAGGTTACATATTTATAAATATAAGAAAATGAAACGAATCCTTTTCTCATTGCTTCTCGCTGCATCTCTTTCGGCAGAAGCACAGACGCAGACATACGAGACGGAATTTGCCCGTCCCTTGAATGAAGTATTGGCAGATGTTCAAAATCGTTTCGGAATCCGTCTGAAATATGATATTGATACGGTAGGAAAGATTTTACCTTATGCTGATTTCCGTATCCGCCCTTATTCTGTAGAAGAATCTTTGACGAATGTGTTGTCACCATTCGATTATAAATTTGTCAGACAGAGCGGTAATCTATATAAGTTGAAGGCTTATGAATATCCTCGTCGTACAGATGCTGACGGAGAAAAAATGCTGGCTTATCTCAATACGCTTTATGCGGATAAGCAGGCTTTTGAACTTCGTGCCGATTCACTGAGAAAAGAGGTCCGTCAACGTTTGGGGATCGATACTTTATTGGCCCAATGTGTAAACTCTACCCCCATTTTATCGAAAATACGGAAGTTTGATGGCTATACTGTGCAGAATTTCGCACTTGAAACTCTTCCGGGACTATATGTTTGCGGGTCTGTTTATACACCTCAATCGAAAGGGAAACACGCTCTGATTATTTGTCCGAACGGACATTTTGGTGGCGGTCGTTATCGGGAAGATCAGCAGCAGCGTATGGGCACATTAGCTCGTATGGGAGCTGTTTGTGTCGATTATGATTTGTTTGGCTGGGGAGAATCAATTCTCCAGGTGGGAAGTGCGGCGCATCGCAGTAGTGCGGCACATACTATTCAGGCAATGAATGGATTGTTGATTCTCGATTATATGCTTGCTTCCCGTAAAGATATCGATACCAAGCGTATTGGTGCCAACGGTGGTTCCGGTGGTGGAACGCATACTGTACTACTGACAACGTTGGATGACCGTTTTACTGCTTCTGCCCCGGTGGTTAGTCTGGCTTCTCATTTCGATGGTGGTTGTCCTTGTGAAAGCGGTATGCCTATTCAGCTATCGGCAGGAGGTACTTGTAATGCTGAACTGGTTGCAACATTCGCTCCCCGTCCGCAATTAGTGGTTTCTGATGGCGGGGACTGGACAGCAAGTGTTCCTGCACTTGAATTTCCGTATTTGCAGCGTATCTATGGATTCTATGATGCGAAAGACAACGTGACGAACGTTCATCTTCCCAAAGAAAAACATGATTTCGGTCCGAATAAAAGAAATGCAGTCTATGATTTCTTTGCCGAAGTCTTCGATTTAGATAAAAAGATGTTGGATGAGAGTAAAGTAACTATCGAACCGGAGTCTGCCATGTACAGTTTTGGAGAGAAAGGGGAGTTACTACCGGAAAATGCAATTCGTTCGTTCGACAAGGTGGCTGCTTATTTTGATAAGAAGGCTTTTGCCAAATTGAAATCGGATGCTTTTCTTGAAAAGAAAGCAATGGAATGGGTAGCTTCACTCAATCTGGATGATGAAAAGAAATCAGGTTTTGCGGTGACGACTATTTATAATCATCTTCGCCAGGTTCGAGACTGGCATAATGATCATCCATATACGACAATACCTGCGGGTATCAATCCTACAACGGGCAAACCGTTAACTCAGCTCGAACGTGAGATAATAGCAGACTCAGCTATGCCCAAGGAGGTTCATGAAAGACTGATGAAAGGGTTGCGCAGAGTACTGACGGAAGAACAAGTTGAGCAGATTTTAGATAAATATACAGTTGGCAAAGTCGCTTTTACCATGAAAGGGTATCAGGAGATTGTTCCTGATATGACGGAGGAAGAAACAGCCTTTATACTTGAACAGCTGAAACTGGCTCGCGAACAAGCTGTTGATTACAAAAGCATGAAACAGATATCTGCTATCTTTAAAGCTTATAAAACGAAGATCGAACTGTATTTCTATGAACATGGCCGTAACTGGCGCCAAATGTATAAAGACTATGCAGAAAAGCGAAAGGCGGAAAAAGCAAAGGAAGGGAAATAGAGCCTCAAAGATACTTTTTTATTAATGCATACTATAAGCAGCAATATCTCTGACATAGAGAGAATTGCTGCTTTTTGCTTCATTTGCTTGTAGAATAATAGAGCTGGTCGGACATCTTTTATTGCGGAAAATGTGTTATATTGTGGACAGCTAATAAAAACGTATATTATATGGATAAGCAAAAAGTAGCATTAGTCCTTTCTATGGGTGGCGCACGTGGTATTGCGCATATTGGAGTTATTGAAGAATTGTTACGTCATAATTTCGAGATAACTTCTATTGCCGGAAGCTCGATGGGAGCGATGGTAGGCGCAATGTATGCTTCGGGAAAGCTGGAGGAATGTAAAGAATGGCTCTATAGCTGGGATAAACGTAAGATGTGGGAACTGGCGGATCTGACATTAAGTCGGGACGGCTTGGTGAAGGGAGATCGTTTTATCAAAGAACTGAAGCAGATTATTCCCGTTATGAATATTGAAGATTTGCCTATACCATACGTAGCAATGGCTACTGATATTGTTTGCGATCAGGAAGTGAGGTTCGATAGTGGTAATTTGTATGATGCTATCCGTGCTACTATTTCTATACCGATGCTCTTCCGGCCTTTACGGAAAGATGGTATGGTTCTGATTGACGGAGGAATACTGAATCCCCTTCCGCTGAATCAGGTGCATCGTACGGAAGGGGATATTCTGATAGCAGTCGATGTCAATGCTCCGATTGATTGCGGTAAGAAAAAGAAAATGAGTCCTTATAACTTGTTGACAGAATCTTCAAGAATGATGATGCAGCAAATTACCCGTTATCAAATAGAACGTTGTCAGCCGGATATCTTAATTCAGATGTCCGGCAATGCTTATGATATGCTGGAGTTCCATCATGCAGCTTCTATTGTGGAGACGGGAATAGAGATTACACGGGATGCGTTGAATACAGAACTTTATTCCGTATAAATCATCTTTTTCGTCATACCTCCGTCAATGGTTATATTCTCACCATTGATAAAATCATTCTCATCCCGGCAGAGAAATAAACACATACGGGCAATATCTTCCGGTTTGCCCACTCGTCGGGAAGGGTGCTGAGAATGGTCTTCCGGTCGGAGCTGATCATAATCTTGTGTTTGTATCCACCCCGGAGCAATGGAGTTTACTGTGATATTCCATTCGGATAATGATAAAGCTAATGCATGAGTCAGAGAATAGATACCACCTTTGGAAGCTGCATAACCTTCACTTCCCGGTTCACTCATCAAATAACGTGTTGAGCAGATATTAATGATTCTTCCATAAGGATTAGAATCAGACTGTGCTTTACGATGAATGGCAAATAACCGTGAAGTAATAAATACAGGACGAAGATTGACAGAAAGAATCTTGTCGAAATCTTCGACACTTGTTTCTGTAATGGAAGAAAATTTGCTGATACCGACATTGTTGATGAGGATGTCAATGTCCTTCCATTCATCCAATATCTGTTGCATACAGCTTTCAAGTGCTTCTTTATCACTAACGTCAACAGGATGAAATATGGCTCCGGTATCTCTTGCCGTTTGTTGACCGGACACAGCATTAATGTCACAGAAGGCTACTTGATGTCCGTCTTTACAGAATGCTTCTACTATTGCTCTCCCTATGCCTTCCGCTCCGCCTGTCACGAATACTCTTTTTTTCAGGCTGTCCGGTTTTGAAACTATTTCACCTGCTACCTCCGTTTTGACTTGACTGCTGGTAGTCGTTTTCTTTTTCCCATATTTCTGTGCCTGTTTCCAAGCAGCTTTTCTAGCCTCGTATTGTTCTTGTTGTCTTTCTATATAATTATCTGCCATGATTGTTTTACATTTAAATCTGAGGAACAAAAATAATATATTTATGTGGTCTATGCAATTTATACAGCAATTAGGAGTATTGATAAACCTGTAAACAACAAAATACCGCACTGATACGATAATTGTCAGTGCGGTATAATGATAACAGAGAATCTGTTTTTCTTTTATTCAGCTACTACTTAAACTTTGAGAGATCTATCTCCGTATACTTGATCCGTTGGCGACGCCAGGTATAGATTGCATGTAACTTTCCATCTTTTCCCTGAATAATGCTTGGATAAGAATATTGGCTGATAGGGCTGTCTTCTAATGTCAGAATCGGTTTCCAGTTGATTCCATCTTCTGATATGGCTACGCAGAGAGGAGTACGGGGACCTTTTGGTGTGCCTGACAATGTGGAGAAATGATTGTAAATGAGAATGTGACGTCCGTCACTCATTGTCACGGCATCTGTTCCGGAATTGTTGTTCGGAACATTGCTTAATGTCACTTTACTCCATGTTTCACCATTGTCGCTGCTCCATGATGTTGCAATCTTTGCATTGCGTGTACGGCAAAGTACCTGCAATCTTCCATCCTTATGCTTTAGAATACTGGGTTGGATGGCAAGAATCGGTTGTGCCCCTTCTCCCTGGATAGCTTCTCCCGCTTCCTGATCATCTACGTTAATACCACCTTTTTTACGGTTCTGAGTCGGGACAGACAGTTCGGCAGGTACCGACTCTGTCGTTTTCCAGGTTTTGCCTTTATCATCCGAATATTCAAAATGAATACGCCATCCCCCTTTGCCCTCTCTGCTTGACGGGCAGATGATGCGACCGTTGATGTATTCCGGTTTGTTCTTGATAGGACCTAGAAATCCTTCCGGCAAGGCTTCGCGTTTGCCCCAAGTTTTCCCACCGTCTTTTGAACGAACCAGCCAGCCGGTCCAGTCGCCTACATTTAATCCTATTTTGTAGAACAGAATTAAATCTCCTCCCGGTATCTGGAAAAGTACAGGATTCCAGCAAGCTTTCCGGCGGGCAGTCAGTTTTCCTTTGGCATCCAGTACAGGAGTGCAGGTCGAATCTATGCCGGCTAAAGCAGCCTGCGAATCTTTGAGTGAAAAAACTCCGTCGGCAGCCAGCTTGGGAGCCGTCCATTCTTTGGCACCTTTGGGCTTGCGGCAAACCCAGATACAGCAATCCGGATTACGTTCTTTGGTTCCACCGAAGAAAGAAGCAACGAGGTCACCGTTTTTCAGTTCTACAATGGTCGCCCCGTGACATTCCGGGAAAGAAGCTTTCTCGTATAGAAATTCATCGCTGATGATGGCAGCATTCCGTGTCGGTATATCTACGCTGAAATGATATTTGCCGGAACCTATTTTTTCTTTTCGTCCATCCGGCAGATGTACTTCTCCTGTAGTATTGGCAGGAAGTTCGATATCCCATTCCAAATGCATAGGAGTCTTTTTCCATCGGCTGGTAATCTTTCCGTAGATACTCATATAAGAAGCATCCACATTACTCAATTCCTGAATTTCGAAAGCAGGCTGGAAAACAATATGTTTGTAACCGGATTTCCAACGGTCGGCACGGATACCTGCCAGATTGTTGAAACACCAGGGGAGTAAGTCTCCTAATAACATAACATGATTTCCGCTGTTCATTCCGGGATTTGCCGTGTCACCGTTCCAAAGTTCCCAAATAGTGGTGGCACCTTGTGCTGCCATATATCCCCATGAAGGATATGTATCATTGGTGGCCAACAGATAAGCTACATCTGCATGCCCCCGACGACTCAATTCACGCATCAGCCATTGCGTACCGATTACTCCGGTACTGATATGCCCTTTGTTCGTTGTAATAATGGTGGTTACTGCATTCTTTGCTACTTCTTTGATATGCGCTTTGGGCACGAGACCGAAGGCAAGTGGCAGAATATTAGCTGTTACAGTATTATTCCCGTAGAAAACACTATCCGGATACAGAGTATGACCGGGTACAAGTGAAGTACCTTCCTTTATATGCAGGAAATGTGCATTGAATGCATCCTTCATTTTATGTTCCAGGTCTTCCCACTCTTTGGCATCCGCAGTCAATCCCTGAAGACTGGCGAAGCGATGCATCAGTTGCAACACTTTCAGGTAATAGGCAGTAGCAATCAAGGCACCATCCGTTTTGCGGGCAGGATCTTGACTGTGAATCATTTCCAACGATTCGGGTGGAACACACCAGTCTCCATATTTATCTTTGGTGATGATGTAGTCCTTTGTCATATAATACTCACGGATGTGCGATATCCATTTCTTGATAGCCGGATAATTATCTTCTATCGGACGTATGTCTCCATAATTGGTGAAGAGCATATCACAGACTAGGGGCAGGGTAGCAGGCCATGTGACATTATCCGAATAATAGTTCCAGTAAGCCGGAGCTACATCAGGAATACAGCCGTCTTCGCGCTGTGCTTCGCGGATATCACGTGCCCATTTGTTGTACATGGCATGATTGTCGAAGAACATACTTTCTCCCCAAGAGCCCATTGCATGATCTCCCAGCCAGGGCTGACGTTCGTTACGCTGGGGACAGTCTACCGGCATACCTTTATAGTTACTCCGAATCCCCCAGAATGCATTACGTATAACTTGGTTCAATGTTTCGTCCGAACAGGAAAAAGAGCCTGTATGATCCATCTCATCTTCTACGACTTCCACTACGAAATCCTCGGTCTTGGCATCCGGATATCCGCTGATTTCCACATAACGGAAACCATGATATACAAAACGGGGAGCCCAGGTGGCACCTTGCGGTTCACGTCCGCTAACTACATATATATCCGTACAATGTGCGTCGCGCAGATTTTTCGTGAAGATTTCTCCATCTGCTTCCAGACGTTCTGCAAAATGAAGACGAATGCTGTCGCCTGCCTGGCCTTTGATACGGAAACGTACCCATCCTGCCAGATTCTGACCAGTATCCATAATGTATTTGTCACCCATTTTTTGGATAGAAACAGGTTTCAGCGTTTCCGTTACTTTCATCCCCGGCATCATTTGAGCACGAAGTGTACCCGAAGGAATACTGACGCGTTCTGCCGGCATCCATTTTGTATCGTCATAACCTGTCTGCGTCCAGCTCCCCAGTTCTTTGCGGGCGTCATATTCTTCGCCGTCATATTCGTTATTGCTGCGGACAGGACCTTCGGTTGTCAGTTTCCATGAAGTATTCGTAGCGATTGTCTCCTTACTGCCATCAGCATATTCAACGATCAGATTCAGGCGTAGTTTGGGATATCCGAAGGTCGGAATCTTGTATGGCTTGTAATTCTGACGCATGGTATAAAAACGACCATTGCCTAAAGTAACACCGATGGCGTTCTCTTGCTGAAGTTGGGAAGTGACATCGTATGTGTTATACAAGATTGTCTTCCGGTAATCGGTAGGAGCGGGGGCTAGTACCTGATCACCTATGCGTTGTCCGTTGATGAACAGTTCATACAATCCCATTCCGGCAATGTGCACTGTGGCACGCTTTATTTCTTTCTTCAAGGCAAATTCCTTGCGAAGATAACGGGCTGCCAGGCGGCTCCATTGAGTTTCACTGTCCCCCGGAGCTGCACGGTCCAGACCGATCCACTGACCTTGCCAGTCTGCTTCATTGAATAGTCCCATGCTCCAGAAAGCCGGACTACTCCAATCACTTTCACCTTTATTGGTGTAAACCTTCACCTTCCAGAAGTAGGGAGCATTGCGCTTCAAATTTTCTCCCTGGTAGGTTATCCATTGGGAAGCATCTGTTTCTACTTTTCCGGAATCCCACATATCTCCTTTCCCTTGTGCCAATAGCTCGGGGGAAGATGCAACGAGAATGTGATACGCGGTTTGCATCACATTCTGTTCGTCCGATTCGATACGCCAACCCAGTCGGGGTTGGCGCGTATCGATACCCGACGGATTCTTTAGCTGCTCTGTCCGTAGGTTGGTTACGTCTATGGCTGCACGTATCGGACCTGCTGCAAGAAACAGAACAGAAAAGAATGATAATATAAGTATCTTTTTATTCATGAGTGTCAATTTGATAGCAGTCTTTCTTCACATAATCCTTACTACTGTCTACTACAATCAAGACATGATCGTTTCCGCTGCTGTAGCCGCTGTCGTGCTGGAACTTGTGCACACCGTTGTCAAATTCACCGATATATTCCAGTTTACCATCCTTGGTAGTGTACCACCATGCGTTCTTCTTGGCACCGCTGATTTTGCTGAAATCAACTTCCATCGGGCGTCCGGTGTAGTTATATACCATCAGATAGTCATTGCCGCGTGTTGCGATGGCACGGTCATAACGTTCGCCATTCTGTCCGGCGATGACAGACTGATCCGGTACTCGTTCGAAGAATGGGAAAGTCAGCATCAGATTCTTCAGATATTTCATTTGATTATATCCGGGATCATTCAGAGCATCATACCAAGGCTTTTTAGCACCATAAGCACCGCCTACGCCCGGTTTGATAAACTGCATGATGGAGTTATGACCATACGTATGTCCGAAAGAACCGGCAAATACAGACCAGTAAGCGTACCGGCGTACATCATAATCTTTCCAAAGTAATTCGTTCTCATCATGCAGACCGTGCGGTATTTCTTCGTAGATGGGTTCACCGTCTATAACGGGCTTCATCGGTTTCATAGCCATACTGCGTTCTACAAAACGCCAGTTGTCTTCTTCCGTATTTTCTTCGATGGGATAATCTCCGTCACCGAAACGTTGTCCATAACGGCGGTGTCCGCTCTGGAACATATTGAAATCCAGCCACGGTGCATTGTTGAACCAAGTAGCAGAAGTCGTTCTGCCACGCGGGTGGAAGGTCATCAGATGGTTCTTGTCGATTGCTTTGATGGAGGTTGCCAATGCTTCCCATTCGGCAGTCTTCACATCACCACGGATATCCCCACCGATAAACCAGATAATGTTAGGTTCGTCTTTATAGCGTTCTGCCAGGAACTTGCCGTATGCTTTTGCCTGATCTACATTCATTTCGCCATGACTTACCGGACTTCCCCAGATGCAGACCATGCCGATATAAAGACCTTTCTTTGCTGCGGTACGGATAATGTAATCCATATGATCCCAATAACCATATACACCTTTCTGATTGATATTCTTGAAGTTGTAGCCGTCAGTCATGGAATACTGTCCGTAGATATTCATAGACGGGACATTATTCAATGTCTGAACCTGAATCACGTTATATCCGCGGCGTTTGCATTGTTCCAGATAATATTCGGCTTCGTCACGATTCAGACGTTCAGGCAGCAGCCAGCCGGTTTCTCCCAGCCAGAAGAAAGGAGTGCCGTTTTCGTGTTTCAGATAACGTCCTTCTTCAGAAACGACGAGTTTGCCGTTGCTCCATGGGATATACGTCTTTTGTGTTTTCTTTTGTGCTGCGGCAGAGGTTGCCAATGTCAACAGCAGCAATAAGAGAGGAAGAATCTTAAATTTTCTCATTGTACTTTATCGTTTTTGGAGTTCATATCTTTACATTTATTTGTCTGTCATTTTCTCATATTCGATGGCCGCCAGAATAAACGATCCTACTGATTTCGGGTCATTCTCTATAACCGGTTCGCTGATATAATATTCGAATGAACCGTCACGGTATTTTTTGGAGTCTCCGCCCAGTCCGGCTACCGCACAACAATTCGTAATGGTATAGCTACCGTCTTCTTCAAGACGGGTAAATGTCTTGACCATTCCATCAAAAGCTTTGCGGGTAGGTTCGATGTAATCCTTGCTGATATATCCCTTATTGACAGCTTTGGCAAGTGTATAGATAAATAAGGCGGTTGCCGAAGATTCCAGGTAATTTCCTTCACGCGCTCCCTGATCTGTTACCTGATACCAGGTGCCGGACTGAGGATCCTGATATTTCACTAAAGTTTTTGCCAATCCCTGAAGAATCTGCATGACGCTGTCTCGTCCGGTCGTTTCCTGAGGGAGATAATCCAGTACGTCTACCAAGGCTGCTCCATACCATCCGATACTGCGGCTCCAAAAATTAGGAGAACAACCGGTTTCGGGATTTGCCCATTTCTGTTCGCGGCTTTCATCCCACCCGTGATAGTAAAGTCCTGTGGTGGGGTCGTATGTTTTGCGTGCTATCAGAAGAATCTGTTTCACAGTTTCATCGTATAGTGCCGGTTCCTGGAAAGTACTGCCGTACTGTACCAAGTAAGGAGAAGCCATGAAGATGCCATCCAGCCACATCTGATGGGGATATCTTAGCTTATGCCAGAATCCTCCTTCGCTTGTGCGGGGTTGTTCTGCCATCTGTTTACGTAGGGTATCCATGGCTATTTTATAGCGTTCATCTCCTGATTGTGCATAAAGATCAAAAAGAATCTTGCCGCCATTGACGTTATCAATGTTGAATGAAAGATATTTCATCGTTTTGATGTGGCCGTCCATATCGATCAGACTGTCTGCGTAGATTTTGGCATATTCATAGTAAGTGCTGTCTCCGGTATGTTTCCATTCTTCCAGCATAGACTTTACAACAAGTCCGTGGGTATATCCCCAACGGGGTACTTTTGCTTTTTCAATCATCCAGGGTTCGGGAAAACGTTTCATCTCAGAGCGTGCCATACGTTCGCTCCATTTTTCTGTTTCTGCTTTTTGAGGTGCTGTGCAGGCGATGAAGCAAGCAGCTCCGCAAGCAACAATCAGTTTTAACAAGTTTCTGTTCATATAGGTAGAGTTATTATTTTCCAATCAATATATATTCTTGCCCTGCTTTGGTAGGCAGGTCATACAAGTAAGTCCTTGCAATTTCCACTTTATTCAGGCTGGCTTTTTCATTCACCAATGGCTGGGGAATCGTGGGGACTGCATAGAGAGGGTTCGGGTTCTCTCCTTTGGCACGTTTCAAGCCCTTTCCGGTCAGTGGGTTGAGTGAACGTAGACGGCAGTTACCACCTTTATGAGATTTCACAACCAGGCGATTTACTTTTCCATTCTTCCAGTTTAAATCAAGTTCGAAACCTCCACGGGCGATAATACCTGTGACAGAACCGTCCTTCCAAAGAGTCGGAAGTGCCGGAAGCAGGTAAATAAAGCCATCGTAACTTTGCATCAGCATTTCGGCTATACCTGCAGCACAACCGAAGTTTCCGTCGATTTGGAAAGGCGGGTGAGCATCGAACAGGTTAGGGTAGGTACCTCCTTTTTTCTTTTCGTTACGTACCAGAGTCAATTGGTCGGTTATCAGTTTGTAGGCATGGTCACCATCAAGGAGGCGTGCCCACAGGCAAACCTTCCATCCCATGCTCCATCCGGTGGACGGATCTCCACGGTGAATCAGAGAAGTGCGTGCAGCGTCAAATAGTTCCGGAGTGCGGTAAGGAGAAATCTGGTTGCTGGGGAATAATCCATATAGATGGGATACGTGGCGGTGTACATCGTTCGGATCATCCCAGTCGAACATCCATTCCTGCAATTGTCCCCAATGTCCTACTTGCATAGGAGCCATTTCCTTGAGGCGTTGTTCCAGATGAGCGGCAAATCCTTTGTCCGTATCCAAAATTCGGGAAGCTGAAATAATAGCTGTCCAAAGGTCGAATATCAACTGATTGTCCATCGTGCATCCGACGGCTGTAGTTGCCTTGCCGTCGCTGCCGGAATGTACATTTTCGGGGGAGTTGCTCGGGCAGACTACCAACCAGTTGTGTACAGGTTCTTTCACCATAATCTCGTCAAAGAACAGTCCGGATTCTTTCAATATCGGATAAACGGAACGCAGGAACTCTGTGTCTCCGGTGTACAGATATCGTTCCCATAGATGACGGCATAACCATGCACCGCCGCTCGGCCACATACCCGAAGGGGCTTTGTCCAGTGCTCCTGTGATACGCCATATATCCGTGTTATGATGCAATACCCATCCATTGGCTCCATACATGATTTTTGCCGTTTCCTTTCCGCTTTCGCTTACCTCTTTTATCAGCCGGAAAAGTGGCTCGTTCAAGTCACTTAAATTAGTCACTTCCGATGGCCAGTAATTCATTTCCAGATTGATATTACAGGTATATTTGCTATCCCAGGAAGGGAAAAGTTTATCATTCCAGATACCCTGTAAGTTAGCGGGTTGTCCACCCGGTTGTGACGAGCAGATTAACAGATAACGGCCAAACTGGAAGTAAGTGGCAACCAGATGCGCGTCATGTGTGTCCTTAAAATTCTCTACACGCTTGTCGGTTGTCACATTTTTATATTGGTCTTCCCCTAAATCCAGAGATACTCTGGTCAGATATCGACGATAAAATTCTACGTGATTCTTTTTGGCTTCTGCGAATGGACGAACCAGCGCTTCGGACAAATAGCTCTTTGCACGTTCTGTCTGATTGCCTGTGATGTCCAGATAATTATTGAAGTTGGTGGCTATAGACACATAGATTGTGGCTTCGTCAGCTCCTTCTACAGAGAGGACGCCATCGGTACAAGCTATTTTTCCTCCTTGGTTGCGGGCGGTCAGCCTTCCCTGAAATTCTACTTTTCCCTTCAGTCCTTCATGTAAGGAAGACACCCCTGAAAGGGTCACACAGTTTCCTTCTTCAGAGTGAATCATTACATCCTGATGAGGGGAGGTGAGCTGTGCGTTGAAGGTTATTTGTCCCGGACGGTTGGCGGTCAGTCGTACCATAACTACCTGATCGGTAAATGAGGTGATCGTTTCACGTTGATATTGGACTCCGTCTACTTCATAACGGACGATGGCACGTGCCGAGTCCAGGCTCAGTTCCCGATAATAATCGGAATAGCGGGTATGTCCGGGGAAGGCAATTCTCAGGTCGCCGAAACTCTGATAAGGCATTCCCGAATTTGTTTTTGCCATCACTTTCTCCGTAGCGAGCGTTTGTGCTTCCAGATATTTTCCGGCAAAAACAAGTTCACGTACCTTCGGAATATACTCCAGTGCGTTCGGGTTTGCGTTGTTGTTGGGGCGTCCTGCCCAAATGGTTTCTTCGTTTAGTTGTATTTGTTCTGTTCCCGGCGTTCCATATACCATTGCCCCCAGACGCCCGTTTCCCAAGGGTAAAGCTTCGGTCCATACCTGTGCGGGACGGTCATACCATAGCTTATATTCCTGTGCAGATACTTTTTTCTCCTGCGCATGAATACATCCTGTAGAGACCATTACAAACAGATATCCGATTAATCTCTTTTTATTCATTTTCATCTAATCGCTTTTATACTTTTATAGGAGGACGATTAAAAAGGAATTTTGTACCCAATATACAGGCAATAAGAAGCAGGGATAATCAAAAGTTATCGGGTATAAAAAAAATGAACTTCAATATCTGCTCAAAAAGGTCTTACTTTGCATACGTAAGAGCACTAGGAAGAAGTTGTTTCCTGAGTGTGGATTCATATCTTTAATCTAAAAAACAGATAATTGAAAATGTATAATTTAATCGTTAGACCGTTATTATTTCTCATTGATCCTGAAAAAGTACATCGGATGCTCTTGAACTGGTTAAAAATCTATCGCTATCTGCTTCCGGTTCGTGCATGCGTAAGAGGACACTATCAAGTGGACGAACCTTTTTCATACGGAAGCCTGCGATTCAAAAACCGGATAGGCTTGTCTGCCGGATTCGATAAAAATGCGGAAACATTTGATGAGTTGGCAGATTTTGGTTTCGGATTTCTGGAAGTGGGGACTGTAACTCCTGATTATCAACCGGGAAATCCTTCTCCCCGTATCTTCAGGCTGGTAGAAGACGAATCACTGATCTCACGTACAGGGTTCAATAATTGCGGTGTCGATGTAGCTCTGGAGCATATCAGAAGACACAGAAAACATTCTTACATACTCGGAGTAAATATCAATAAGAATCCGCTTTCTGCCGGTGAGCAGATCATCAAAGATTTTGAGCTGGTTTTCACTCGTTTATATGAAAGTGTAGATTATTTTACGTTGAACTGGGGTAGTATAGATAAAGAATCATTTGCTAAAGTTTTAGAAAACTTCACAACATTCCGTGAGGCAGTGAACAAACGGTGCAGTATTTTCATTAAGCTCCCGGCCGATATTGATGAGAAGGAATTGGATCTGGTCATTTCCCTTGCATATAAATATTCCATAGAAGGCTTTATAGCCACGGGTCCGACGATGGACCGCTCAGAATTGCATCAGACAAAAACAAAACAGTTGGAAAAGATCGGTAACGGTGGCGTCAGTGGTCGGGGTATCGGAAAGAAATCGCAGAAGGTAGTGCGTTATCTGTCCGGGCACACCGACCGCCACTTTCTGATTATCGGGGCAGGAGGAATAATGACAGCAGAGGATGCAGCCAATATGATTTCCCAAGGGGCCGATATGATACAGATTTATTCGGCATTTATCTATTCCGGTCCTTCTGTTGTTCATAAAATAGGGAAGAAACTTAAACATTAATCGATATGAAGAAATTAATTTGTATTAGCTTGTATGAGGACTTATCCATGACGACCTATGATTTGGCGGAAGTGGACAATGCCGAACTGATTGGAATCGTAGAAAATGCTTCCGAAGGAACTTTGTTTGTTTTTACTTGTGACAGGCCCAATGGAAGCAGTGTTATTATGTGTCCCGGAGGTGGATTTCTGAAGACTAATCTGGAGAATGAAGGCATTGATTTTGCCGAATGGTTTACGAAGCTGGGAATTACATATATCGTCTTTAAATATAGAATGCCTCATGGTAATCCTGATGTTCCCGAACAAGATATCCGGTTGGCATTGAAGGTTGTGCGAGAAAAGTTTCCGGAGTTTTGTGATAAACTGGGAGTGATGGGGGCTTCTATCGGAGGATATCTGGCAACTTTTTCAGCTACGCTTTTGCCTGATGATGAGAAGCCGGATTTTCAGATATTGATGTATCCGGTAGTCAGTGTCGATGATCGTTTGACACATTTTCCTTGCCGTGAACGAATGTTTGCTCATTCCTATTCACCGGATAAGATGGAGCAGTATTCACCGATTGAGCATATTACTTCCGACACACCTGCCGCTTTCATTGTAGCAGCTGCAGATGATGCTGTGGTAAGCCCTCTGAATGGTATTATGTATGCTGCCAGACTACAGAAAGCAGATATCCCCATTTCTCTGCACATCTATCCTGCGGGAGGACATGGATTCGGTTATAATGATAGTTTTGTGTATAAGCAGGAGTGGCTTCAGGAACTTGGAGAATGGTTGGCAAAATTGTAATTCTTTTCTTGTAATTCGAAATATACTTCCTATATTTGTCATTAAAATATTTAATGAAAAGAAATTATGAGAAATTCAAAGGTTACATCTATGTTGGTAGTGCTGATGTTTCTGTTGGTCACAGGAATACAGGCGCAGACCGTTACTCCCAGTAAGAAATATATCACAAAAGAACTGAATAACGTAAGCAACTTCAGCTCAATCAGCGTATTAGGCAGTCCTGATGTTGAGTATCGTCAGAGTAATGGTTCTAAAACGACAGTTTCTATATACGGTTCGGATAATTTGGTAGACTTGCTGGAAGTTTCTACAGTAAATGGAGTATTGCAGGTGAATATCAAAAAGGGTGTCAAGATTCTTAGTGGAGAGCGTCGTTTGAAAGTGATAGCTTCTTCCCCTTCATTGAATCAGGTAGATATTAAAGGTTCGGCAGATGTATATCTGAAAGGTACAATCAAAGGGAATGACCTGAATTTGAATATAGCCGGTTCCGGAGATATCGAAGCGGAGAATCTGCAATATACTAATATATTTGCTTTGGTGAAAGGAAGCGGGGACATTGATTTGAAAAATGTGAAAGCGACTACTGTGGTGTCAGAAGTTAATGGTTCCGGTGATATCAATATGAAAGGTTCTGCACAGAAGGCGACACTGACAGTAAATGGTTCCGGAGATATTAGTGCTGAAAAACTGGCTGCAACTAATGTCGTTGCTACAGTTGCAGGTTCGGGTGATATAGTATGCTACGCTTCCAGACAGTTAGATGCGAGAGTTAGTGGTAGTGGTGATATTGAATATAAAGGAAGCCCTTCAGTTGTAAATAAGCAGGGGAAGAAAAATTCGATTACCGGTAAGTAAGATACGAATCTTATTTTTTATAGAAAGCGGGCAAATATGTTATTTATCACATATTTGCCCGCTTTTATTCAGACATTCATAGATCTCTTATCGAAGTATATACAATGACAATATGTTAAAAATATAGTTAGCCAAGATACAATTAACTTGCAGATCTGTTTTATTTATATGGGCTTATCTGTATTTTCTGATATTGCACATTATGAAATATTATTCAATTAAGTCAAGTAGTATATGAATTTAGATGAAGTTTTAAATTATCGTCGCTCTGTACGGGTATATGATAAAGAAAAGGAAATAGATACAGAGAAAGTAAAGCATTGCCTGGAATTGGCAACTTTGGCTCCCAATAGTTCTGATATGCAACTATGGGAGTTTTATCACATCACACAGCCTGAATTGATGGCAAAGGTATCAAGAGCTTGTCTTGACCAAAAAGCAACTTCCACGGCTTCGCAGATTGTTGTTTTCGTCACACGTCGTGACTTGTATCGGAAGCGGGCGAAATTCGTTCTTGATTTCGAGACAGGAAATATACGGCGGAATAGTCCTATAGACAGGCAGGAGAAACGTATTAAAGACAGAAAACTGTACTATGGGATATTGATGCCGTTTGTTTATGCCCGTTTCTGCGGTATCTTAGGACTTTTCAGAGTACTACTTGCTAATATTATCAGCATTTTCCGCCCTATGATGCTCGAAGTATCTGAAGGTGATGTGCGTGTGGTAGTACATAAATCCTGTGCGCTTGCAGCTCAGACATTTATGATTGCTATGGCGAACGAAGGATATGATACCTGCCCCTTGGAAGGCTTGGATAGCCGACGGCTCAAAAGGTTGCTTAAGTTGCCTCATGGTGCTGAAATAAATATGGTAGTTTCTTGTGGAATCCGGAATGGAAATAAAGGAATTTGGGGAGAACGGTGCAGGGTACCGTTTGAGGAAGTTTATCGTAAGATTTGATGTTATTGAAATTTTCATATTTATAGAGTTTGAGTATTACTTTCTTTCTTCTTTCACTAACTTCCTCCACCTTTGAAATGCTTTTATCAGGCTCTCTTCCTGTACCAGTTCCACCATTTCATAGTGTTCCACAAATAGTGCCATTGACTTCTTGAACATCACCCCCTTATTGAACTTATTGTCCAGCAGAAACGAATAGAGTTCCGCCTTCATTTCCGTTTCAATTTCCTTTTCTATGATCAATGCGCTTTCCTTTCCTATATAATTATACGTTTCGGGATTCTTTCCATAGGCTGGATTGGGCAGTACGAACGTGATATTTCCTGTTTCTTTCCAGGATACTTTGAGTGGATGCGGGACGGACAGGCGGTGTAGGAAATGATAGACAGGAGTGATGTGGGAGAGACGGATGGGAACCGGTTTTGGGGGAGAGGACGGTGAGGAAGGCGAGGGGCGACTTTCGGATTCGGGTTCTAGACTTTGTGCGTAACGTACGTACATATACCTCGCCAGATACGGCTTGATGGTAATCGTAACTGTAACCATGGGATTTCAATTCTTAATTGTAAATAAATCTTATATGCATCAGACCGCTTCGGGTCATGAATTCCGTTTTGTTTGTTGAGAAAAATCCCATAGGTTACGGGGACGGAATTCTGCTTTTATAAGAAATTGAAAATCAAGTAGTTACAAATGCCTCTTTTTGGTTTAAAACCAAAGGGCCGTTCCTTTAAAACCAACGCCCCGTTTCTTTAAAACCAAGAGGGTGTTTCCCGGTGAGAAACGGGCGATTAGTTAAAAACCGAAGTGCAAAGCTAGAGTGAATATTCGTATTTTTCAAAATGGAGGAAATACCGGTTGATATTAATATGTAATGAAATAAGAATCTTTTGCTACCAATTAAATTTGCGCGTATATACGCGGAAGGCGATGTCAATATATAGTACAGTAATTGTACACAGCGTATTTAACAAAGTTTATTACAGTCGAATCACTTCCCTGCGTCATTCACTGCCTTCTGATTCTTTTATAACTTGCTCACATCCTTTATTTTGCGTTTACAAACAATCTCCGTGTATGCCTGTTTGGAAAGACATGCGCATATCGCGCGGATATAAAATCGTGAAATTATGGATAAAGAAGAAATTGTAAATGAAAGGATGGTTACCGGCTTTCCCGTTTGTATGTCAGCCATTATCAGTGAACTGGAAGCTGCGGGAAAATATGCCGCCGTGCATACGTATAGCTGTACGCTGCGTTCCTTTACAGAGTTTTCCGGTGATACGTCAGGACTGCTGCCTGTATGCGAGTTGTTTACTCCCGGTCGTCTGAAAGCCTATCAGGAGTGGCTTTTGAGCAAGTCATTGAGCTGGAACAGCATTTCCACCTATATGCGTACCTTACGTGCGGTATTCAACCGTATCTTTCCTGTGGGCAGTTCCGGATATATTCCCGGTCTTTTCAATGATGTGTATACGAAGGTGGAATCCCGTACCAAACGTTCCTTGACGCAGAAACAGATGCGTCTGCTTTTGGAGAGTGATATAGGCTTATTGCCTGAGGATACGGGACGCTCGCTTGCTTATTTTCTGCTGATGTTTCTTTTCCGTGGGATGCCATTTATTGACCTTGCCCATTTGCGTAAACGTGACGTTCAGGGTAATGTGATTGTTTATTGCCGTCATAAGACCGGGCGTCAAATGACAGTCCGCATTCCCAAGGAGGCTTTACCGTTGATGAAGAAGTTTTCCGACAGGCGTCCGGGTTCTATTTACCAATTCCCCATTCTGGATAGTAGTTTGGATAACGGGGCGGCACTTCACCGTTGCTATCTGGATGCCTTGCGCAGCTTTAATGGTCGTTTGGTGAAAGTTGCTTCGTTACTCTTGCCGGGTGTGAAGTTGAGTTCTTACACCGCGAGGCATACGTGGGCTACATTGTCCTATCATTTGGGTACTCCTGTTGGGATCATCAGTGAAGCGTTGGGGCATTCTTCCGTTCGTGTCACTGAAACTTACCTTAAGCCTTTTGCCGGGGAACGGATAGACCGGGCGAATTATAAACTAATTACTTCGGTCGTGAGGCGGGATTTAGCTAAAAGTATGATTTGTAACACACTGTATACCAGCGATTAGTGTGGTGTATTACTTACCAAGTAATGGAATATTTCCGGTGACAAAGTTGAAAATATTTTTCCATTAAACCAAATAAAACGCTAATTTTTATGTCAAGGCACTAAAAAATCTTCATAAACAGAGACACAAACCCTGAAAACACAATATTGCCCACTGCTACCACTTAAAAAAGTGCATAAAGCCTGCCATCCATCTTTGACTCTTCAAAAACGGACTGTACTTTTATTCACCTAATGTCTAAGCAAAGTGTCTTTTTTCAATCGACAGTCACTTGGAAAACGCCTTTTCCTATAGTTCTGAAAGTATAGTTACCATTACTTGGTAAGTAATAAACCTCTTTTCAACCTGTTACTTGGTAAGTAACAGTAACAATAAACAAAACAACAAATGCTAACAGTTCTGACACAAGCCGCTATATCCGTTTTATACGACATCTCATTAGGAGCATGTCTGCAATCAGCAAACTTCCAGTTATCGGAAGAAGAGTTAAGTATACTGCTCCACAAGTTAGAAGCCGAAGGACTCGTTCGACGCTTGCCCGAAGAGAAAGAGTCATACGAATTATGCCGTCCCTTGTACGACCTCTCCCTGCTCGATGTGATCGAAGCGACAGGGGAACCTATTAATTGTAAATGTCCCACTCCCGAATCATTCTATACCCGTCACGGTAGGATAGCCCACAAAATGGGTGTTGTCAACCACATGATACGCGTGTTTCTAGGTGATATAAAACTTTCTGATTGGTAACCGATCGGAAAACAACCAGCTTATGACTATAATTAATGTACATATAAAACAGTTTCTCCTCAGTTGCGGAATGTTGTTTGCCATACTGTCAAGCTATGCACAGGAAAGATACAATCACAATATATACGTGCAAGATACGTTCAGCAAGCCGATGGTACTCCAATTCCGTATCAACGAGGCTGTAGTGGATAGCGAATACATGGATAATGCCCGTACCCTCCGTTATCTGGATGAAATATTCTCCAACCTCAGTCTGACGGAACGAATCGACTCTATCCATATCCTGTCTTTTGCCTCGCCCGAAGGCAGACGAAAGTATAACGAACGCTTGGCCCGGCAACGCTCGACAGTCGTAAAGGACTATCTGATATGGAAATACTCGAATCTTGTCCCATCCCGCATCCATCCCCGTCCACAGGGTGAGAACTGGAAAGAGCTCCGAGAACTGATAGCCGGTGACAAACGACTCCCCAACCGGAAAGAAGTGCTGAAAATCATAGACCGTACTCCTGACACCGATCGTTGCAAGGTATTACTGAAGGAACTGAACGGAGGAAGTACCTACCGATATATCCGAGACAGATTACTGCGTTATCTGCGTAATGCTTCTCTCTGTATAGTATGGATGCATCCGGACAGCCTGTCCGCACTTCCCACAGCTACCCCTTTGGATATAAACGGCTTGAGGGATAGAAATGACAGAAGTACTATTCTTCCACGTCTACAAGGAAATTCAGTAGCTACCCCCTGCCACCATCCTCTTTTCGCCTTGAAAACAAACTTACTGTTCGATGTCGCAATGATGCCGAACATAGAGCTTGAGATACCGATTGGCAGACGCTGGTCTGTGAATGCCGAGTATATGTTCCCGTGGTGGTTGTTCGATGGTGACAAATATTCCATGCAAATATTGATGGGCGGGCTGGAAGGCCGCTACTGGCTAGGCAGTAAGGAAAAACGGATAAACTCGGAAGTGCTTACCAGACATTTTCTCGGACTGTATGCCGGAGGCGGCAAATACGACCTGCAATGGAAAGAAGACGGCTATCAAGGAGAATTTTTTATCGCTGCCGGCATCAGCTATGGCTGGGCGACACGTATTGCCCGCAACCTGCATCTGGAATTTAATATCGGTATCGGTATACTCCGAACTGATTATCGTTACTACCATGCCCGTGATAACTACCAAACTTTACTGTGGCAAAATAATGGGCGTTACACCTGGTTCGGACCGACAAAGGCGAAAATCTCGCTGGTATGGCTGCTGAACCGCAAGGTGAAAATAAAAAAAGGAGGCACAAGATGAATAAGGCACGTAAATTCTGCATGAATCAATATATATGGTACATCTGTATCCTCCCCTTCCTATTGACGGCTTGTGACCGCCGCGAACTGACCTACTATGAAACAGCGGAAGTGACTCTCACCGCCGACTGGAGCCAATCTGGTTTGGAAGGTGAAGACAATTACGGAGCCACCGCTGTTTTTTATCCTAAAACCGGCGGAGAACCTAAAATAGTGCTGATGGGCAACCGCAACCGGACTATCGCCCTACTGCCTGAGGGACACTACAGCGCAGTGCTGTTCAACCGCTCATTCGATGATTTTAGTGCGATAGGCTTCCGTGGAATAAACTCTTTTAATACAATTGAAGCCTATGCCCGGCAAGTGGAAAACCGCAGTACTCCTGAAACCATCGTCAGTTCTCCAGATAAACTGGCAGTAGCGGTAATAGAAGAATTTGAAGTAACGGAAAACATGCTGGGTAACAATTATACTCCTGTCTCTTCCCAAAGTAAAAAAGAGATTTCGCAGGATTGCTCCCTACACTTCGTCCCCCTTGAACTGACCTGCACGGTTAAAGTGAAAATAAACGTAGACGGGCTGAACAATGTCAGGAAAGCTACTTGTCGGTTGAGTGGAGTTCCCGTTTCCGTCTTCCTTGCTACCGGGCATTCAAGTAGCGGACGGGTGACACAGGAGTTTCCCGTTGGTAATCCCGTTTTCAATGAAGACGATTACCCCAAAGGGAGT
Organism: Bacteroides sp. RCH18; assembly: GCF_058231005.1. Lineage (NCBI taxonomy): Bacteria > Pseudomonadati > Bacteroidota > Bacteroidia > Bacteroidales > Bacteroidaceae > Bacteroides > Bacteroides sp. RCH18. The sequence goes on from NZ_JBIPTC010000001.1 coordinate 416,208, forward strand.
CTTACAGGACAGTTCAATGTCTTCGGCTTCAACAAGGCGGAAGAACATAACGTGGAAACCGTCTTTCTATTGGTAGATGAAAAAACCGAAATTTCTCAATCGCTGGTTCATGTTCATATTGCCGAATCAACCGATGAAACTGGCACGATTGTAGTGAATGTAGAAGCAAGTACCCCGGAGAAACTTCCCGATGTCGAACAAGAAGATGGTTCGGATTCGGGCTTCAACGCCGACGTTGACCAGTGGGGCAAGGAAGAGAATACAGAATTTCCCTTGTAAAACGGTACCGGGATATATTGATTAACATATATAACGCTAATAAACAAAGACAAACGCATAGGAAGTATTACTTAATTAACAAAAACAATATGAAAGCAAGAAATTTTCTGATGGTTGTATCAGCACTGTCGATAGCAGGCTGTTCGCAGAACGAGGTTACGGAAATGAGACAGGACACAAATCCTGTACTGGGATTCAATGTGTATACGGGCGTGCCGACCAGAGGTACGGACGTTTCGACTACAACAATGCAAGGTACGTGTGACGCCACGCACTTCGGCGGATTCGGCATTATGGGCTATTATACCGGCAGCAAAGCATGGGATACCGCCAAAGGAGATGTGGCACCCACTTTCATGTATAACCAAAAGGTGACGTGGGATGCAACCCTAAACAGCGGTACAGGTGAATGGACCTACAGTCCCAAAAAATACTGGCCAAACAATACAAACGATAAAGTATCTTTCTTTGCCTATGCCCCCTATGAGGAAACCGGCAATAATGGAAGCAGGGTAGGCATCGTTCCTTCCGGTATAACGGATACCGGAATACCCAGCATCGAATTTACACTAAAAAACAAAGATAATCTGGATAAGATGGTGGACCTTGTGGTAGCCGATGCGCTCGATAAGACTTATAATGACGGAACCATCGGATTCCAGTTTGCCCACACTCTCTCCAAAATGGGATTTAAAGCCAAACTGGGTGACGACTATGCCGACCTGGACGGAGACAATAGTTTCGTATATATTACCCACATGTGGATTGTAGGCAAAGACGGAAGCATGTCTATGCAAACTCCCGCACAAGTCAACAGCAACTCCAAATTCTATACTAAAGCTAAATGGGCAGATTTGCACTGGAATTATGAATCCGAGTATACAGAGATTCCTACAGCGGATTTCAGCATCGAAAAAATTATGAATATGGATGCGGAGAAAATCACCGAAATATGGGAAGATGGTTCGACAAACTCCGTTTCAGGAATCAAGCTGGTAAGAGCCAATAAAGATACCCCGAAAGACTTATTCAAAACCAACCAGTTCCTTTACCTGATTCCGGTAAACGATACTGATAAGACAGTAGCTGCAGAGGGCCAGGGCGGATGTGAAGAAGGTGACATCATGATTGGCTTCCATTATGACATTGTTACTAAAATAGTAGGCAGTTCTCCAGCTAAATATTCAGTGAGCCATTTTGAGACTTCCGTTCCACTTCCGGCACATCACATGAAACGTGGTAAATGGTACACCTATACATTTACCATCAACCTGAGAGAAATTAAAGTGAAGGCTGAAACAAGTGTCACCCCGTGGGGTACGGCAGGTGATGGCTTCACAATGGAGTAAACCACGATCCCTCTCCAAGCCCGGACAAGGTTGAATGTCCTTTTCCGGGCACATAATAATTAAAAAAGAATTGTAGAAAAAGTAATGTTCTTGAAAGCATAAAGATGATCAAAATAAACCTGTTGAACCGGATTCTTTCCGTTGCGGCCATTCCGTTATTCTTTTCTTGCGGAACAAATGAAACGGAAGAGATTCTTTCCTCCCGTCCTCTTGATTTTTCCACCACGGTGACGGGGACTTCCCATAACGCTGCATCTCACGATAGGGCTACCCGGGCAGGAGATATCACCACTGCCAACCTTCAATCAATGGGAGTGTTCGCCTACTTCACTCATGGAGATTTTGAGGAATCTTCTTCTACTCCCGGTTTCATGTACAACCAACTTGTAAGTAAACAAATGGGAGGTAACTGGACATACAGTCCGGTAAAATACTGGCCGAACAACCTGAACGATAAAGTCAGTTTCTTTGCCTATGCACCACACAATGCTACAGGAGTAACCCTCTGTAGCAACACTAATATAGGATATCCTTATCTGACTTACACAGTGCCTGCGGCAGAAGCCAACCAGACGGATTTATTGGTATCAGTACCGTTACTCAACAAAAATGGAGAGGAACTGAACTTTACCATGAAACATACCCTTGCGAAAGTAAATATCATCGTAAAAGACGGGGAAAGTGACGACACTCCCAAAGTATTGGACAGTTTCACCCTGAAAGCAAAGGGGAAAGGTAAACTGACTTATACGACAAGCGGATTCAACTGGAATACAGACGGTTCTCCTACCACCACATATACTATTTCTAAAAACAATTTCAACGTAACGAAAGGAAGTACAACCACCGTTGCTTCCCTCTACCTGATACCTGATAAAACAAATGCTACCTTCTCCATGAAATACACTATACACGGCACTATCGAGACAGGAGGTACTGCTCCTACACGCACGATAACCGTTACAGACAAGATGATGCCGGAAGCATCCGAATGGAAAGCAGGTGAAGAAGTGAATTATACGATTACTATTAAAAAGACAGGAGTGGAAATTGACACAGACACCAGTAACTGGTGGGAGGAAGACACAAGCAACAATGCTGAAATAAAAACTTATATTGCCGGAGACTTAAAACTAGGAGACTATTATTACACCGATGGCACATATAGCGATGGAGGATTACGTGTAGAAAATATGACTACCGGAATTTGCACTTTTGCAAACCCTTTATCCAAACCGGAAACCGGAAAAACTTGTATAGGAGTTGTATTCTATGCAGGAAGGCATCCCAAAGACGACTGTGTTTATGCTACTAAAGCGGGAACCAGCATGAAAGAAGTACATGGCTATGTTGTTTCGTTAACTGATTTGGGAATAGCTAATGATACTAAAGGGGGAGGGTGGGTTTATTATACTTATGGTGGCTTTGAAGAAAAAGAAGTTCTATATTTAGTAGGAACTCCAACTGATACCGATGATTATAGAGGATATTCCAATACACTTTTGATTGAACATACCGCCAAAGAAAGAGGAGTTTGGGATAAAGGTATTTATCTTCCTAACAAAGTATTGAACAATTATAGTCCGCTCGCACCTTCTGCTACCAGTGGGTGGTATATGCCTTCAGCCGGACAAATGCTGGATTTATATAAATATAAAGCAGCACTTAAAGTTGTTCTGGACCAATTAGGTAAAACACTGATAGGAAGTAGCGCCAATAACGGCACTTATTGGACAAGTACCGAAACCGGCTCAGGTACAGCATACAAGTTTGACAGATTTCGTCTAAATAGCGGATTTCTAAATTCCTATTGGAAAGGAGGCCGTGATGCCACCCGTCCCGTCTTCACCTTTTAATATACCCCCTAAAAAGATATAGCTATGGCAAATAAACCACTCATACTACATATCGCTTTCATACTTCTATTATTAAACTCATGCACGAGCGAAACTGAAATACCCGTTTCGCCCAATACGCTGACACTGGAAATAAAAGCAGAAAACTTTTTCCCTACAGACAATTCAACCACCCGTACAACCGACAAAGGTTATGAAACATTTTTCACAGATGGCGACAAAATAGGAATTACCATCGTAAAAGGCGGAAAGATAGTGGACAAAATAAATAATATCCCCGTCACCTACAACGTCAGCACCGAACAATGGGTTACCGACGGCACTCATCCCCTCTATGCCTATGACGACGCTACCTATCTGATTTACTATCCATATGATTCAGCAATAACCGGTGCCGTGAGCGAAGCTGATTTGGCCGGTAAACTAAGCAGCTTTATCCCGAATGCCGACCAAAGCACACGGAAAAACTTCGCCGCCTCCGACCTGATGATAGGCACAGGCACCCTATCCGGCACAGAACTGAAAGTTACATTGCAACACTACATGTCCCTCGTTGTACTCTGCCCGCAAGGCAACAAATACATAGCAGGAGATTATGAATATCACAGTTTGTACACCTCAATCACCTCACTTCAGGCAGGAGGCGTCACAGCCGGTTACGAACCGGGAGACGGAACGCTCCGCTTCATCCTTTCTCCGTCAGTATCTACCGATATAGCAATATCTTACACCACAGCCGAAAGCAGAACTCCGTCTTATACCCTTACAATGACCCCGACAAAAGGGAAATACAGCAAAATCAACCTCACCACAGGATCCAGTATAACTCCCTCCACTATCACTTTGGGCGACCGCTACATGGCGAACGGTGCTATCGTGCCTAAAGACGCCAACATGACAGATAGTTGGAAAAAGAACTGCCTTGGTCTTATTTTCAGCCTCGCCACCAGCGACATCGACCGGGGACATGGCTGGACGCACGGGTATGTGATGGCTGCCAAAGAAGAAAACTTCCCGAACGATATAATGACTAAATGCTGGAGTACTAATTCAAATTACGACGAACCTTTCTTGATAAATTGCGTTGGCCTTTCTCTATCTCGTGCCAATAAGGAGGGATATACGGAGACGGAAGCCTTGATCAATTCTTATGCTTCGGATGACCGCTATGGAGTGGTACAGCAGATATTGTATTACCGCAAACAAAACCCTTGTATGTCTAATGCAATCTATAGTCCCTGGTATGTGCCTAGTTGTGGACAATGGTATGATATACTGACGAATCTGGGAGAGATCAATATGGAATCGTTTTCAAATTATAATGGAGGATGGGAAGGAACCTCCGATGCGCGTGATACTATAGAAACTAAAATGAATGCAGCCGGAGGTACTTTCAGCTTAAATTCGGGCAGTAGTACTCGCAGTGCCTTTTTTCACTGTAGCTCGGAAAGTAGCACAACACACAATTGGAGTATGCGTTTTGATGACAGAAAAAGTACATTCTTAACCCCATTAGGAAAAAGTATAATAGGTGACAGCAACAAAGGATCGGAGTATGGTCGGAAGTTCCTTCGCCCAGTATTGGCTTTCTGAGCAATATTAGAACAAAAGTAGATTTATTAATGTGACTATATTGTTTGTTTTGTAGTACACTTCTGTGTCCGGCGGGGCAGGAAGTGTACTTTTATACATTATATAAACTGCTATGGAGTGATTACCGACGTGATTTAATCGAATTTTAATAAATGAAATTTATTTTTTCTTGATTATACAAATAGTACAAAAGGATCTTCTTCTCCGGTCTTATTTTTTATATTCCGCAACATTTCTTTCCTTGAGTCATAGTATTAGTCACCTTTCGAAACATTGATTGTTTGTATCCGACATGGATGGAGTTTGGCTAGTCCCCAAATATACGGATATTTGTGAAGTGAGATTTCACTATCAAAAGTATTGGTCCTTTCGGACCGGCCGCCTGTGAAGGTAGCTCTATTGTTTGTTTTGTTTGTGTTTGGTGCATCTTTTTTCAAGCGAGAAAGAAGATGCACTATTTATATCTATCTACCCTGACTATCGGATATTGAATGAAAATTTGCCTATGAAACAGATAAAGCATACATTTGAAGAAAAAAAGAAGATGGGCGGGAAAGCATCAATGTGGAACTTATGGCACGGCTGTCACAAATGGAGTGAAGGCTGCCGCCACTGCTATGTATATCGTACGGATGGCAAATACGGAAAAGACAGTTCGGTGGTGACAAAGACGGAAAAGTTCGGTTTGCCTTTGCAGAAGAAAAAGAATGGAGAGTATAAGATACCCTCGGGAAATTTAGTATATACCTGTTTTACCTCTGATTTTCTGATTGAAGATGCGGATGAATGGCGTGCCGAAGCATGGGAAATGATGCGGATACGACAGGACCTTCATTTTATATTTATTACGAAGCGGATAGACAGACTGCAACAGTGCCTGCCACCGGATTGGGGAGATGGATACGACAATGTGACAATTTGTTGTACAATGGAGAATCAGGACAGAGTCGATTATCGCTTACCTATTTATAAAGAAAGTCCTATTAAACATAAAATTATTATCTGTGAACCCCTTCTTAGTCAGATTGATTTTAGGGGAGAATTGGAAGGATGGGTAGAGCAGGTAGTGGCAGGAGGAGAGTCCGGTAAGGAAGCCCGCGTTTGCAATTATGACTGGGTGTTGGACATTCGCCGTCAATGTGTGGAAGCTCATGTCGGTTTCTGGTTCAAGCAGACAGGAAGTTATCTGTTGAAAGACGGACATGAGTATAAAGTCGCCCGACAGTTCCAGCACTCACAGGCGAGGAAAGCGGAACTGAATTATACTCCCGAAAAATAACGAAAGAACAAATAGGAATAAAGGAATGCGAAGGCTGTCGGACAGCTTTCACATCCCTTTATTGAGTACAAAATATGGATAATCACGTCTCTCCTTAAAGAGATAGTGTGTAAATTTTAAAATTATCCATATTAAATGAAACAGATAAAGCTGTTATTTTTTTTAGCTTCCGCCTCCGTCACGGGAGCATTTGCGCAGAGCAATGGGCTGACGGATATGAGTCAGAGCCGTTATGCAAAGATGGCGAATACCGGAATAGATGCCGTACACTGGACGAATGGATTCTGGGGAGAGCGTTTTAATGTATTTAGCGGAACTTCCTTGCAGAGTATGTGGAATACATGGAACACGCCGGAAGTTTCTCATGGTTTCCGTAATTTTGAGATTGCTGCCGGTGTATGCAAGGGAGAACATTGGGGACCTCCGTTCCATGATGGAGATATGTACAAGTGGATGGAAGGAGTCGCTTCTGTGTATGCTGTCAATAAAGATCCGGAATTGGACAAGTTAATGGACAACTTTATTGCTTGTGTCGTAAAAGCCCAGCGTGCAGATGGTTATATACATACGCCGGTTGTTATAGAAGAACTGAATAAGGGAATAGACAGCCATACGCTGGCTGATTCCCAACAACAGACAGTGATTGGTACGAAAGTAGGCTCCGAGGACGAAAAAGGTGCATTTGCCAATCGGTTGAATTTTGAAACGTATAACCTGGGACACCTGATGATGGCAGGTATCGTTCATCACCGTGCTACCGGAAAAACAACTCTTTTTGATGCTGCCGTGAAAGCTACGGATTTCCTTTGCCACTTCTATGAGACGGCTTCTGCCGAGTTGGCACGCAATGCAATTTGCCCTTCACACTATATGGGAGTGGTGGAGATGTATCGTGCTACAGGAAATCCCCGTTATCTGGAACTTTCAAAAAACCTGATTGACATTCGCGGTATGGTAGAAAGCGGCACGGACGATAATCAGGACCGTATCCCTTTCCGTGACCAATATCGTGCAATGGGACACGCCGTACGTGCCAATTACCTGTATGCAGGTGTGGCAGATGTGTATGCGGAGACGGGGGAACAACAACTGATGAAGAACCTGACTAGTATCTGGAACGATATTGTCACCCGAAAGATGTACGTGACCGGAGCTTGCGGTGCTTTGTATGACGGCACCTCACCGGATGGAACGTGCTATGAACCGGATAGCATTCAGAAAGTGCATCAGAGCTACGGTCGTCCGTATCAGTTGCCGAACAGTACGGCACATAACGAAACTTGTGCCAACATTGGTAATATGCTGTTCAACTGGCGCATGCTGGAAGTAACGGGAGATGCCAAGTATGCGGAGCTTGTGGAGACCTGTCTTTATAATAGTGTATTGAGTGGTATAAGTCTGGATGGAAAGAAGTATTTCTATACGAATCCTCTTCGTATCAGTGCCGATCTGCCTTATACACTCCGTTGGCCGAAAGAACGGACGGAATATATCAGTTGTTTCTGTTGTCCGCCCAATACATTGCGCACGCTTTGTCAGGCGCAGAATTATGCCTATACATTGAGTCCGGAAGGGATTTATTGCAACCTGTACGGTGCAAATACATTGACTACAAACTGGAAAGACAAGGGGGAACTTGCTTTGGTGCAGGAAACGGACTATCCTTGGGAAGGTAATGTACGTGTAACGTTGAACAAAGTGCCCCGTAAAGCAGGTGCTTTCTCCCTCTTCTTCCGTATTCCGGAATGGTGCGGGAAAGCTGCGTTGACAGTGAACGGTCAACCAGTATCCATGAATGCCAAGGCAAATACCTATGCGGAAGTGAACCGTACATGGAAGAAAGGAGATGTGGTAGAACTGGTCATGGATATGCCTGTTTGTCTGCTCGAAGCTCATCCGTTGGCAGAAGAAATCCGTAATCAGGTGGTAGTGAAACGTGGTCCGTTGGTTTACTGCTTGGAGAGTATGGACATTGCAAATGGAGAAAAGATCGATAACATCTTGATTCCTGCCGACATAAAGCTGACTCCGAAGAAAACGACGATTGAAGGCAGTTCGATAGTAGCCCTGGAAGGGAAAGCGCGTCTGGCATCGTCTGAGTCTTGGGAAGGCGTGCTTTATCGTCCGGTTGTCCAAGCAGAGAAAACAGTGGATATTCGTCTGATTCCTTATTATGCATGGGGAAACAGAGGTAAAGGAGAGATGACAGTATGGATACCGCTTGCAAGATAACCTATTGTACAAAAGAAAAATGAAAAAGTTATTAGTAACAACTATATGCCTGCTGGGTGCACATCTGCTGTCAGCAGGTGAAATCTGGATTTCGCCGCAGGGGAATGATCTCAATGACGGCACACGTCCATCTCCGAAAGCGACGTTGACTTCTGCTTTGCGCCAGGCACGCGAATGGCGCCGGACAGATGATGAACGGGTGCGGGGAGGAATTACGATCTGCATGGAAGGCGGTACATATGCACTCTATGAACCGGTGTTTATTCGTCCGGAAGACAGCGGGACGGAGGATTCTCCCACGGTGATCCGTCCGGTAGCTGATGAAAAAGTGGTATTGAGTGGCGGCATCCGGATCGGTGGATGGAAGAAGCAGGGAAAACTTTGGGTAGCGGATGTGCCCATGTTCAACGGGCGGCCATTGGATTTCCGTCAGTTATGGGTGAATGGTAAGAAAGCTGTCCGTGCCCGTGACGTAGAGGATTTTGAGAAGATGAACCGCATTTGCAGTGTGGATGAGAAGAATGAGATTCTTTATGTTCCTGCGGTTGCCATACGCAGACTGGTAGACGGAAAAGGGGCTTTGAAGGCCAAATACGCAGAGATGGTATTGCATCAGATGTGGTGTGTGGCCAATCTTCGTATTCGTTCTGTCGAACTGGCTGGAGACAGTGCCGCCATACGTTTTCATCAGCCGGAGAGCCGGATTCAGTTTGAGCATCCCTGGCCGCGTCCGATGGTAACGACAGATGGGCATAATTCTGCTTTTTATCTGACGAATGCCCGTGAACTACTGGATGTAGCGGGAGAATGGTATCACGATATAGATGCCCGTAAAGTCTATTATTATCCTCGGGAAGAAGAGAAGATGCAGGATGCCGGCACGGAAGTGATAGTGCCTGCCATAGAGACATTGATACAAGTAAAAGGGACGTTCGACCGTCCTGTTTCACATATCCGTTTTGAGAAAATTACGTTCTCTTATACAACTTGGATGCGTCCGTCTGAGAAAGGCCATGTTCCTCTTCAGGCGGGAATGTATCTGACAGACGGTTATCGTATTGACCCGAAAATGGAACGGGACTATCTGAATCATCCCTTGGATAATCAAGGATGGCTGGGACGTCCTGCCGCAGCTGTAAGCGTGGCTGCTGCCAATCAGATCGACTTTGAGCGCTGCCGGTTCGAGCATTTAGGCTCAACCGGACTGGATTATGAAGAAGCCGTGCAGGGTGGTGTCGTTCGTGGCTGTCTTTTCCGTGATATTACGGGGAACGGACTGGTGGTCGGCAGTTTCTCTCCGGCTGCCCATGAAACACATTTGCCTTATGACCCTACCGACCTTCGGGAAGTATGCGCGCATCAACAAATCAGTAATTGCTACTTTACCGAAGTGGGTAATGAAGATTGGGGATGTCTTGCAATCCTTGCGGGGTATGTGAAAGATATTAATATAGAACACAATGAAATCTGCGAAGTTCCTTATAGCGGCATCAGCCTTGGCTGGGGCTGGACGCAGACAGTGAACTGTATGCGTAACAACAGAGTGCACGCGAATCTGATTCATCACTATGCAAAGCATATGTATGACGTAGCCGGAATTTATACACTGGGCTCGCAGCCGAAAAGTTATGTAACTGAGAATTGCGTACATAGCATTTATAAGCCAAGTTATGTACACGATCCCAATCATTGGTTTTATCTCTATACGGACGAAGGCTCTTCTTTTATCACTGTACGCGATAACTGGACGGAAGGGGAGAAGTATCTGCAAAATGCGAACGGTCCCGGAAATGTATGGGAGAACAATGGTCCGCAGGTAGATACAGTCATTCGTGAACGTGCAGGATTGGAAGCCGGATATAGGGACTTGAAGAAATAAGAAGAAATGAAAAAGAAATGCATGATACTTCTGGGTGCCTTGTCATTGGCAAGCAGCACCTTTGCCCAAACTTGGATATGGTATCCGGGGGACTATGAAATCTGGCTGGGCAACCAGATGAACAACCGACGTACGGAACGTGGTGCTTTTTTTCCTCCTTTTTGGAAAACAGACAGTCATTATGTAGTCGTAGAGTTCAGCAAAGTATTGAATCTTTCCGAACCGGAAGAAGTGTTTATTACAGCCGAGGGAACATATAATGTGAAGCTAGACGGGAAACTTCAGTTCGGAATGCCTGAAACCTTGCTGCTTCCGGCAGGAAAACATAGCCTGAATATTAAAGTATGGAATCAGGCAACGCCTCCCACTATCTATGTGAAAGGAAAGACGGTAAACTCTGATTCGTCCTGGCGGGTAACTTATGAAGATAAGGAATGGATCGATGAAAGCGGTAAGGCTAGTGACACATCTGCCACCATCTATATGGATGCCGGATGCTGGAACTTTGACGGTGCCACTCAACGTCCTTCCCAATTCAGCCTGATGCGTGAACCTCAGCAACCTGTCGCTAAAACAGAACAGCCGGAAGGAGGCATACTGTATGATTTTGGAAAAGAAACTTTCGGATTTATCACATTAAAGAATCTTTCGGGCAAAGGAAAGATTGACCTCTATTATGGTGAAAGTCCGGAAGAGGCGAAAGACAAAGCATATTGCGAAACATTAGATAAACTCCTGCTGGAGCCTGGACAGATCACTGACCTCGCTATTCGCAGCACATCTCCTTTGCATCATTCTGATAATGAATATACACTGGAGAACAGCAAAGCATTCCGCTATGTATACATCACTCACGAACCGGAAGTACAAATTGGTGAAGTATCCATGCAATATGAATATCTTCCCGAAGAATATCGTGGCAACTTCCGTTGTAACGACGAGGAACTGAACCGTATCTGGGAAGTGGGAGCATACACGATGCATCTTACTACACGCGAGTTTTTTATAGACGGTATCAAGCGCGACCGTTGGGTATGGAGTGGCGATGCCATCCAAAGTTATCTGATGAATTATTATCTGTTCTTTGACAGTGAGTCCGTGAAGCGTACCATCTGGCTACTTCGTGGAAAAGATCCGGTGACCAGCCATAGCAACACCATTATGGATTACACTTTCTACTGGTTCTTAAGCGTATATGACTATTATATGTATAGCGGTGACCGGCATTTCGTCAACCAGCTATATCCACGTATGCAAACAATGATGGATTATGTATTGGGACGTACGAATAAGAATGGTATGGTGGAAGGAATGTCCGGCGACTGGGTATTTGTGGACTGGGCGGATGGCTATTTAGACAAAAAGGGAGAACTTTCTTTCGAACAGATTTTGTTTTGCCGGAGTCTGGAGACGATGGCACTTTGCGCAGACTTAGTCGGAGATAAGAGCGGACAACAAAAATATGAGAAGTTAGCTTCTGCGTTAAAAGCAAAATTAGAGCCGGCTTTCTGGAATAATCAGAAACAGGCATTTGTGCACAATTGTGTGGATGGACGTCAGAGTGATGCCGTAACCCGATACGCTAATATGTTCTCTGTTTTCTTTGATTATCTGAATGCGGATAAGCAGCAGGCCATTAAACAGTCCGTTCTCCTGAATGATGAGATTCTGAAAATAACGACGCCTTATATGCGTTTTTACGAACTGGAAGCCCTTTGTGCTCTTGGTGAGCAGGAGACTGTAATGAAAGAAATGAAAGCTTACTGGGGTGGAATGTTGAAAGAAGGAGCAACCTCTTTTTGGGAGAAATATAATCCGGAGGAAAGCGGAACACAGCATCTTGCCATGTATGGCCGCCCATACGGAAAGAGCTTGTGCCACGCTTGGGGAGCAAGTCCAATTTATCTGCTGGGCAAATACTATCTGGGAGTCAAACCAACGAAAGAGGGTTATAAAGAGTTTGCTGTCAGTCCGGTATTGGGAGGCTTGAAATGGATGAAAGGTACCGTACCTACTCCGAACGGAGACCTTCATGTCTACATGGATAATAAAACCATTAAAGTGAAGGCCACGGAAGGAAAAGGTTATCTGACCATCCAGAGTCGCCGTCAGCCAAAAGCCAATATGGGAACAGTGGAGAAGGTTTCGGAAGGTGTATGGCGCCTTTGGATTGATTCTCCGGAAGAAAGGATTGTTACCTATCGTTTGTAGTCAGAGATTCAGATTGAAATAAGGCCTCCGGTTGTATTGCTATAGCGGCAATAGGCCGGAGGTCTTTCTATCTGTGCATTATCGCACTCTTTTTGTGCGTATATGCACAAAAAGAATATATGCTGATAAATATAAATTGCTAGTATATAACGCTTTATGTTTTGGCACAGGATTTGAAGTATTCTTCTGCAAACAACAGAATATAATGAAAACACTAAAGTATGCATGGCGTTTCCTTGTGCGCTCCAAATCATATACAGTCATTAATATTGTCGGCTTGTCATTAAGTCTGGCGTGTACAATCATACTGGTACGTTATATTCATCAGGAGACACAAGTAAATACTCATTGCATAGATGCTGAAAATGTATATATACCGCTTCGGGATATTGATGGGAATGTATTTGCAGGTAGTGTATCAGATGGATATAGTGGAGCAGATACAGTTTTCTATTCTCCGGAAGCTGTGAAGGAAAAGGCCCGTTTTGTAACTTTCAGCAATGATAATGTTGCCATAAATGGTAAGCCGTATACCGTACAATTATTAGCGGCAGATACCGCTTTCTTTCATTTCTTCACGTATCCCCTCAGTGGTACACCAATGAAAGCTCCCAATGATGTACTTGTTACCCGCCAGTTTGCCGAGCGTGTATTTGGAAAGGAAAATCCAATTGGAGAAAAACTAAGTTATTCCGGTGGTCATCTTCTCACTGTCTGTGGTGTATTGGATGAACCGGCATGTAAATCTTCGTTAACATTTGACATCGTTTTAAACCTCGAACTCAAGAATGGAGAAAGAGGATGGGGAAAGATGCTGGTTGAACTTATCCGTTTTATGCCGGGAGTGGATGTAGATGCCATTAACGCTATTAGTAATATTTACCGTCAAGCTGATGGCGGTTACCGTATACGTTATGATTTTATTCCTGTCAGTGAACTTTATTGGAATAAGATATTAGCAGCAAAAGCCGACGCACCGGAAATGTGGCATTACAGCAGTCGATTTCATTTATGGGTACTGTCCTGTGTATGCCTGTTGCTCCTTTTGGCAGGTATTCTCAATTTCGTCAATATCTATTTGGTTTTTATGCTAAAGCGTTCCAAGGAGTATGGCATCAGGAAAGTATTTGGCATGAGAGGTCGTACACTTTTTCTTCAGTTATGGACAGAGAATGTCTTGATGGTACTCATCGCTTTATTTTTCGCATGGTTCTTTATAGAGATGTTTTCAGGATATGCCAATCGTTTGCTGGAAAGCAACGTTATGTATACAGCTTTCGATTGGCAGCTCTCTTTGGTAATATTTATATTGTTGCCACTGCTGACAACGATTTATCCTTATCTTAAATACAATTATTTGCCTCCGGTCGTGTCTATAAGTACGATTGGTACTTCACGTCAGTCAGTGAAAACACGCACCCTTTTCTTATTTGTGCAATATAGTATCACTCTTTTACTGATCATCTTATCGTTGTATTTTAGTAATCATCTTCATTTCCTGCTGAATACACCTCCGGGTTTCAGAACCGAAGGAATTTTATATGCTGATCTGATGCCAAAGCTTCCTAACCAATGGTGGGAGGATAGCCAGGAAATACAAAATAAGCGGTGGCATGACAGAGAAGTTATGGAACAGAAGCTGAATGAATGCCCATATATTGAACACTGGTTTGCCGGAGATACTGGTCGCGAAGGCATTTTATCGGCTGGTAGCATGTCAAGTATGATAAATGATAAGGGAGGAAAGTTAAATATGGCAATGATGTGGGTAACAGTGGATTTCTTTAAGTTATATGGATTGCATATAGTTGATGGTTCATTGCCCGATGAAGTAAATGGACATGCCGATTATCTGGTAGCTATGAACAAAGCGGCATTAAAAGCTTTTGGTTATACCCGTCGGGAAGATGCATTCGTCAAAGGTGAAAGTTCACTTTGGAGTTCTATATCTAATGGTAAAATAGTAGAAGGTGGATTGTCATTGATGCCTGTACAGGCTATTATTGAAGATTATTACTCTGGACATTTGACTGCTGGTAAAAAGCCGATTATATATATGATATCCAGCGCAGGAATTAATGCCCAGTGTCAAATATCCTGTGTGCCGGGAAAAGAAAAACAATTAGTTGATTATCTTAAGAAATGCAGGGAAGACATATATAACTCTAATGAATTCGATTATCGTTGGCTAAAAGATGATATTAGGGCACTGTATCAGGACGACCGCCGCATTGCAACTGTCTTCACCCTTTTTGCCACTATCTCTATATTTGTTTCCGCTTTGGGATTATTTGGTCTTTCGTTATTTGATATCCGCCAGCGATATCGGGAAGTAGCCATCCGGAAAGTGAATGGTGCCCGGCTCAGAAATCTTTATTCCATCCTGTTCCGCAAATATATATGGATTATAGGCGGTGCAACATTACTCACGATGCCATTATCATACTATCTGATATACATATATACATCAGATTTTGTGGTCAAAACTCCGGTAAGCATTTCTATCTTTGTGATGGCTTTGTTGGTTGTCGTAGCTATTTCCGCAGGTACATTGTTCTGGCAAGTGAATAAGGCGGCACGAATTAATCCTGCGGAGATTATAAAGACGGAATAAATCTGAATGGATGTATGAAAGAAGCATGGAGGACTTGACAAACCACTTTTAATGTTGTATCTTTGTAAGTGAAAACCGGAAGTAAATTCGATAACATTGATAATATAGACGAAAAAATGAGCAATAATAAGTATAATATAATAACAGTTTGCAGGCATTCCCACTCCGGGTAATGCTTGTTAGATAGTCTGACACAAGCTAAGGGCTGCGATTCTTTATGGGAATTGCAGCCCTTTTTGTTGCTTAAAATTGATATTCCTTGCAGTAAGATCGAAATCCTAGTTTATAATAA
Source organism: Bacteroides sp. RCH18 (assembly GCF_058231005.1). Taxonomy (NCBI): domain Bacteria; kingdom Pseudomonadati; phylum Bacteroidota; class Bacteroidia; order Bacteroidales; family Bacteroidaceae; genus Bacteroides; species Bacteroides sp. RCH18. Next base: position 431,792 of record NZ_JBIPTC010000001.1, read on the forward strand.
ACTTGGGGGACGTTTATAATAAACGATGAAAGAATTTATTAAAATGACTGGAAGTTACTGTATCATTAGTCAATGTCTTTCGTATAGATGTTGGTGCTGATTTTGAAAAGTTCTGTATCTTCTAAGTGAATCGATAAATTATTGATACATTACTCCCTTTCTCTTTTTATGTCATTGCACTGAATACCTTACGATGAATGCTTTCTTAAATCTATGTGATACAACACGTGTCTATGTAACGGATGCTCAGCCGGAACAAGCGGATGACCAAATTCTCTAACCCGTTCCATCCCTATTTTCTGCATCACCCTTTCCGAACGTTGGTTGGGAAGAGAAGTAAACGAGAACAATTCTTTGATATCTAAACTCTTACGAGCATACTCCAAACAAGCGGTTGCTGCTTCCGGAGCATAACCACGTCCCCAATATTCGTGCGCCAATCGCCAGCCGATTTCTATACCCGGAGCAAAATCAACGTCAAATGTGATCTGATGCAGTCCGGTATATCCCATAAAAGCATGATCTTCTTTACGTTCTACAGCATACAAGCCAAAGCCACAGGTCTGAAACTCATTTTGGATACGGTGATAAAAAGCAAGTGATTCTTCCGGAGTCAGCGGATGGAGAAAAAATTCCATAACATGAGGGTCGGCGTTCATGCGGGCAAAAGCCGGAATATCTTCTTCCTTCCAATCGCGGAGAATTAAACGGGATGTTTCTATGTAAGTCTGCATAATAATGGTAATAAATGAAGTGCAAAGATATACCTTTTTTCACTCATTTGTGTGGTAAGGAAGTGTAAACCAAAAACAGGAGCCTGCTCCTTCAGTTGAATCTACCCCGATTTCTCCTTCCATCTGTGTAATGATGCTTTTACAGATAGAAAGTCCCAGTCCCGTTCCCTGGACAAAATTGTTCAGTTTTACAAAACGTTCGAATACGCTGTTTATCTTGCTGGTAGGGATTCCAACGCCTGTATCGCGCACATAGAACCTTATTTTCTGAGAAGATATCTGTTCGTATCCCAAAGCGATAGTCCCCTCATGGGTGAACTTTAGTGCATTATTTATAAAGTTAGTGATCACCTGCATAAACCGGTTCTTATCTGTATAGATATGGCATTCGGGGATTTGTTTTTCAAAAAGGAGCTTGATATTTCCTTTCACTTTCATACCAGTGGACTTGATAATTTCAGAGCAGACCTCATTTACATCCAAGTCGGCATATACAAAGTTGAATGTTCCTGCCTCTATCTTCGCAAGATCGAGAATGTCAGATATCAGTCGCAAGAGAAGGTCATTATTATCCTGTACAATCTTGATATAGTCCTGACATTCTTCCTTGCTTTCGGTTTCTGCCAACAGGCTGGAAAAGCCGACAATCGCATTCAGCGGAGTACGGATTTCGTGACTCATATTAGCCAGAAAAGCAGATTTCAGACGGTCCAGTTCTTCCGCTTTATCACGGGCGATAATCAGTTTCTGTTCAGTCTCTTTCAGAGTGGTAATATCATAATTGATACACAGCATTTCGATAATGCCTTCCTCCGGACGATAATCTCTGACCATAACATTGATACTGGTCCATGTATATTTCCCGTTCTCTCTGCTAACACGGACTTCATTCCGCAAACTGGTAGCTTTCCCTTCTTTGACTCCTCGGACAAAACTCTTCAGAACCGCCTGATCTTCAGGATGTACATGTGAGTATACTCCAATTACTTCAGTCATAGGAGTCCCTTCTTTTTCACCTAAATTCCGATACCATGTATCTTGGGCATAGCCATCCCTGGTCAGTACATTGAAGTGTGCAAACCCCACATTGGCATAATCACCAATCAGGAGAAACAGATTCTCAAATTCTTGTATCTTGGTGTATGCATTGGTGGTTTCTGTTGTATCTATATTGATAAACAGATAGTTGATGAACTGATTCTGAGAGTCATAAAGCGTAGTTACTTTCGTAGTGAGGTTAATGACTCCTTTCCGTTGAGTTTCTATATATTTATTTATTTTGGAGAAATCATAATTGATTGAAAAGTCTACATCATTCCGCGCCCTTAGCTTCTCTTTTATTTCTTGCGGAATATTGGGATTGTCAAACAGATTGATCCCCAAGACCTCATTTTTATCAGTTAAGCCGAATATTTCCAGTTCTTTATCATTGATATCAATCAGATAACCGTCTTTATCGTAAAGTTCGATACCAGCCGGCAGATTCTTATAGATATTACGGAGAATCTTTTCTCTATGATCCAGTGCCAGTCGGTCTTCCTTCGCTTGAAGTTCGGACTTGCGCAGTTCTATGCATATACTGATAATGTTTGCCAATGAAGAAAACCACTGAAGATCTACATTACTCCAACTGCGATAAGCCTTCACCATATCAATGCCCATATATCCCCATATTTTGTCTTTGGATATGAGCGGAACTGCCATTAGTGACTTAATATTCTGTGATTCGAGCAGCTTGCGGTATTCCTGAGCCTCTTGGGGCATATCGTCCAAAGTATTCAGAATAATGGACTTCCTGTTTGAAATCTGCCTGTTCCACCAAAAAGATTCATCCCAAAGTATATCCTGCAGATTATCCCGCTCTTCGGATACCCCTTCCGCCGTAGCTTCATACATGCAATTCTGAACCCTTTTCTTTCTGTCTATTTCGACGATATAGGTACGGTCTCCTCCGAACTGTTTAAGCAGGTCACCTAATATTTGATTGATTATCTCCGCGATATTATCGGATTGCAGAAAAGCGAGCAATGAATAGGAGATGCTGTTTTGCTGATAAAGCAGACTGTTTACATGAAAGAAGTCGATGTTTCCGCATCTGTTTTCCGCAGGTTTGTCCACGTATTGCAAATAACCGAATATGTCTCTGTATCCTTCTTTATCAGGTTTTCTGAAACTGATCTTGGAATATACCCATATTTCTCCGTTTTTAGCTTGGATAGGGAACATTTGCTCATAAGTTTCAAGATTTGAATGAGAGATAAATTCGTTTCTGAGACGCGTGCGGTGATCTTCGCGTATCCTGTGATGAAACTCTTGAAAGCTGATCCGATGGCTTTCAAGTCCTAACAGATCAACGATAAAATCAGAGCAAATATACTGTTGATTTTTTACATCAGACTCCCACCATCCCATTTTCGCCATTTGAGTAATTTGTTGAAATCGTTCACAGTCCAAATTCAATTGCCCTTCCATATTGTTTGCTCTTGTTTTCTTTTTTTATTATAGAATACTGTCCGGCAAATATAGATATTATTTTAAAGAATAAAGGGGATTACAGATGTTTTGGATGAATAATGTGGTAATATGGTATCAAAAAGTGGAAGAGTGGATAAATGAGTACAAACAAGGACTTACTTCGTCTTTCTTTTATAAAAGGACGAAATTATACATTTTATAATATATATCAGAAGAATGAAAAATACCAAATTGTTCATGTTTGCGGCATGCACCCTTTTCTTAGCTGCGTGTGGTAAGCAAACCGTGAAAATAATGACTCCGCCGGATGCGTCAAACCGTATTCTGTTCAGTGCGGAACAGTTACAGACTACCTTGGATAAAGCCGGTTATCAGGTAATGATGCAACAAGGGGATACCACATTCTCCGATCCTGAAATAAAGACGATTCTGCTGACGGAAGTGAATGATACGACGCTTAAGAAAGAAGGCTTTCATATTACGACTACCGGCAATCTGACAAGAGTAAGCGGCAGAGACGGAAGCGGAGTGATCTACGGAAGTCGCGAACTGATAGACCGTGTGAACGACTCTGATGGCAAGCTTGACTTTCCGGAAGAGTTGAAAGATGGTCCGGAAATGGTGCTCCGCGGCGCTTGTGTCGGTCTGCAGAAGATGACTTACCTGCCGGGACACGGTGTGTATGAGTATCCGTATACTCCGGAAAGTTTCCCTTGGTTTTATGATAAGAAACAATGGATTAAATACCTCGATATGCTGGTAGCCAACCGCATGAATTCCCTGTATCTCTGGAATGGTCATCCGTTTGCATCGTTGATCAAACTGGAAGATTATCCGTTTGCGCTGGAAGTAGACGAAGAGACGTTCAAGAAGAATGAAGAGATGTTTTCTTTCCTTACGGAAGAAGCGGATAAACGTGGTATCTTCGTGATACAGATGTTCTACAATATCATCCTCTCCAAACCATTTGCAGAGCATTATGGACTGAAAACGCAGGACCGTAACCGTCCCATCACTCCTCTGATTGCAGACTATACCCGTAAAAGCATTGCCGCATTTATAGAGAAATATCCGAATGTGGGACTGCTGGTTTGCCTGGGAGAAGCCATGTGTACGGTAGAAGATGATGTGGAATGGTTCACAAAGACCATCATTCCGGGTGTAAAAGACGGATTACAGGCATTGGGACGTACCGACGAACCGCCTCTTTTGCTGCGTGCACACGATACAGACTGCAAACTGGTAATGGATGCGGCATTGCCGATATATAAGAATCTTTATACGATGCATAAGTATAATGGTGAATCACTGACAACTTACGAACCTCGTGGTCCCTGGTCGAAGATTCATACGGATTTGAGCTCTTTAGGATCTATTCATATCAGTAATGTACATATCCTGGCAAATCTGGAACCATTCCGTTGGGGCTCTCCAGACTTCGTACAGAAGGCGGTACAAGCGATGCACAACGTGCACGGTGCCAATGCACTGCACCTTTATCCGCAGGCTTCGTACTGGGATTGGCCGTATACAGCCGACAAACTGCCGAATGGCGAACGGGAATTCCAACTGGACCGCGACTGGATCTGGTATCAGACCTGGGGACGTTATGCATGGAACAGCCATCGGGATCGTGCTGACGAGATCGGTTACTGGAATCATCAACTGGGACAGTTCTACGGAACATCCGACGAGAATGCAGGCAATATTCGCATTGCTTATGAAGAAAGCGGAGAAATTGCTCCGAAGTTATTACGCCGTTTTGGTATCACAGAAGGAAACCGTCAGACGTTATTGTTGGGTATGTTTATGAGCCAGCTTGTCAATCCGTACAAATATACCATCTATCCGGGATTCTATGAAAGCTGCGGACCGGAAGGCGAAAAGCTGATCGAATTTGTAGAGAAAGAATGGAAAAATCAGCCTCATGTAGGTGAGATGCCGCTGGACATTGTCGCTCAGGTGATTGAACACGGTGATAAGGCAATAGCAGCGATTGACAAAGCAGCCGGTTCCATCTCCTCTAACAAAGAAGAATTCGCACGTCTGCAGAATGATATGCATTGTTACCGTGAGTTTGCCTATGCGTTTAATCTGAAAGTGAAAGCTGCGAAACTGGTGTTGGACTATCAGTGGGGAAAAGACATGAAAAATCTGGAAGAAGCCATCCCTCTGATGGAACAAAGTCTGGAACATTACCGCAAACTGGTGGAACTGACAGACGAGCATTATTTATATGCCAACAGTATGCAGACTGCCCAGCGCCGTATTCCTATCGGCGGGGACGATGGTCATAATAAGACATGGAAAGAACTGCTGGTACACTACGAAAAAGAATTGGAGAACTTCAAAGCGAACCTTGCCATGCTGAAAGAAAAGCAAAATGGCAATGCGGTGACTGAAACGGTAGAGATCGCTGCCTGGGCTCCTGCGGATGTGAACTTAATATCGAATTATCCGACAGTGAAACTGAATGAAGGAACTTCCTTGTTCACAAATCTTCTGGGCAAAATAGAAGCAATAGCTCCTGAACTGAAGGGAATGAAGGCATTCCGCTTTAATGGAAATGAACAACGGGAAAAAGGAACAAGCATTACTTTTGAAACAAATGCTCCGGTCAAACTATTAGTAGCCTACTTTAAAGACGATCAGAAGAAGTATGCCAAAGCTCCGAAACTGGAGATTGATGCATCTGCCAACGATTACGGTCAGGCGGAACCTGTACTGACCAATGCAATCCATATCAATGGAATGCCATTAGCGAATGTACACGCATATAGCTTTCCGGCAGGAAAACATACGTTGATGTTGCCCAAAGGCTGCCTTCAGGTCCTTGGATTTACGACTGCGGATATGAAGGTTCGTAATGCCGGACTTGCCGGAGACGAAGAAACGATGGACTGGTTGTTTTACTAATGAACGATTGCTGTAAGCCGCTATTTAGTTTCAAGGCTTGAAACTATTGGTTTCTCTCTTTGAAACTATTAGTTTCATGACTTGAAACCATTTGTTCCAAAGCTTGAAACAAATAGCGGCAACTCAACAAAAAGATGATAGACAAAAGTATAATGAAGAAGTTATTACTGACATTTTTAAGTATAGCTGCCGTATGCTCACTGTATGCCCAACGTAAAGTCACGCAGGAACGGATGGAGCAGATTTATGAAGAGGTAAAGACGCCCTATAAGTACGGACTTGCTGTTGCCCCGACCGACAATTATCATAAGATTGATTGTCCTACTGTCTTTCGTCAGGGAGACAAGTGGCTGATGACTTATGTCGTTTATAATGGCAAAACCGGCACGGATGGCCGTGGATACGAAACCTGGATTGCAGAAAGTGATAATCTGCTTGATTGGCGTACTTTAGGACGTGTACTTTCTTATCGGGACGGTAAATGGGATTGTAATCAGCGTGGAGGATTCCCCGCGCTGCCGGATATGGAGTGGGGTGGAAGCTACGAACTTCAGACCTACAAAGGCCGCCACTGGATGACTTACATCGGTGGAGAAGGTACAGGTTATGAAGCTGTAAAAGCACCACTCTTTGTCGGACTGGCATCTACCAAAGGAGATATTTCCACCGCTCATGAATGGGAATCTCTGGACAAACCGATTCTGAGCATCCATGATAAAGATGCACAGTGGTGGGAAAAGTTGACTCAATATAAAAGTACCGTTTACTGGGATAAAGACAAAGCACTGGGTGCTCCGTTTGTGATGTTTTACAATGCGGGAGGACGTCATCCGGAAACTGATTTAAAGGGTGAACGGGTAGGAATCGCACTTTCCAAGGATATGAAAACCTGGAAACGTTATCCCGGCAATCCGGTCTTTGCACACGAAGCGGACGGAACAATCACCGGTGATGCTCATATTCAGAAGATGGGTGACGTGTACGTGATGTTTTATTTCTCTGCCTTTGAGCCATCACGCAAGTATAAAGCCTTTAATACGTTTGCTGCAAGTTATGATCTCGTCAACTGGACAGACTGGCATGGAGCTGATTTGATCATTCCTTCCAAGAATTACGACGAATTATTTGCGCATAAAAGCTATGTGATCAAACACGACGGAGTGGTTTATCATTTCTATTGTGCGGTGAACAATGCCGAACAGCGTGGTATCGCTGTTGCTACAAGTAAGCCGATGGGACGCTCTGCCGTTCGCTTCCCGAAGCCGGAAACGAAGAATCGCCGGATGATCACTGAACTGAATGAAGGCTGGAAAACCTGGTTAATTGACAATTCAAAAAGCAATCACCAATCCCCGATTATTAATTGTCAAATACCTCATAATTGGGATGACTATTACGGTTATCGCCAACTGACTCATGGCAACCTGCACGGAACAGCTATGTATGTAAAAGACTTCTCCCTCGATAATTATCCATTGTCAACTGTCAATTCTCAATTAAAAAAACGTTATTTCCTCCGTTTTGAGGGGGTAGGTACGTATGCTACTATTAAAGTGAACGGACATGATTTCGGACGTTATCCGGTAGGACGTACCACGTTGACACTGGATGTGACCGACGCGTTGAAACAGGGAACGAATCGTCTGGAAGTAAAAGTAGAGCATCCGGAAATGATAGCCGATATGCCGTGGGTATGTGGTGGCTGCTCGTCGGAGTGGGGATTCAGTGAAGGATCTCAGCCGTTAGGTATATTCCGTCCGGTGGTACTGGAGGCAACAGACGAGATCCGTATTGAACCCTTCGGAGTACACATCTGGAATGACGAAAAGGCGGCTAATGTCTTTGTCGAAACAGAAGTAAAGAACTATGGTAAGACCACGGAGACAATAGAAGTAGTCAATAAGTTGAGTAATGCGGACGGTAAACAAGTGTTCCGTCTCGTAGAGAAGGTAACATTGGCTCCGGGAGAGATGAAGGTGATTCGCCAACAGTCTCCTGTAGAGAATCCTGTTTTATGGGATACGGAGAATCCCTATCTTTATAAATTGGCAAGTATGATTAAGCGTGATACCCAAACAACGGATGAGATCTCTACGCCTTTCGGTATCCGTACAATCAGTTGGCCGGTAAAGAGAAATGACGAAGATGGGCGTTTCTATCTGAATGGAAAGCCTGTCTTTATCAATGGTGTATGCGAATATGAGCATCAGTTCGGGCAAAGTCATGCCTTCAGTCGGGAGCAGGTAGCTGCGAGAGTGAAACAAATGCGTGCGGCAGGTTTCAACGCTTTCCGTGATGCCCATCAGCCCCATCATCTCGATTATCAGAAATATTGGGATGAAGAAGGCGTCTTGTTCTGGACACAACTTTCTGCCCATGTATGGTATGACACACCGGAGTTTCGAGAGAACTTTAAAAAGCTGCTTCGTCAATGGGTGAAGGAACGCCGTAATTCTCCGTCGGTAGTGATATGGGGATTGCAGAATGAAAGTACATTGCCTCGTGAATTTGCACAGGAATGCAGTGAAATCATTCGCGAAATGGACCCGACAGCACGTACGATGCGTATCATCACCACCTGCAACGGTGGTGAAGGAACCGACTGGAATGTTATTCAGAATTGGAGTGGTACGTATGGAGGAGATGTTACGAAATACGGAAAGGAACTTTCGCAGAAGAACCAGTTGCTGAATGGAGAATATGGTGCATGGAGAAGTATTGATCTGCATACGGAACCCGGCAAATTTGAAGTGAATGGAGTATGGAGCGAAAGTCGTATGTGTCAGTTGATGGAAACAAAGATTCGTCTGGCGGAACAGGCCAAAGACAGTGTTTGCGGACAGTTCCAATGGATTTTCAGCAGCCACGACAATCCCGGACGTCGCCAGCCGGATGAAGCATTCCGGAAAATAGATAAAGTAGGTCCGTTCAACTATAAAGGACTGGTGACTCCGTGGGAAGAGCCACTGGATGTATATTATATGTATCGTGCCAACTATGTGCCGGCGGCAAAGGACCCGATGGTATACCTGGTATCACATACCTGGGCGGATCGTTTTGAGAAAGGACGTCGTCGGGCTACTATCGAGGCTTACAGCAATTGTGATTCCGTATTGCTTTATAACGACATGGTCAATGACAAAGTGACTTATCTGGGACGCAAAAAGAATAATGGAACAGGCACCCACTTCATGTGGGAGAATCGGGATATTCGTTATAATGTACTTCGTGCTGTAGGATATTACAAAGGGAAACCGGTTGCCGAAGACATAATTGTACTCAACGGACTGGAGCAAGCTCCCCACTTTGACGTACTATATCAGAATGCTAAACCTGTATTGAAAGGGGAAGACGGATATAATTACTTGTACCGTATCAACTGTGGAGGAGACGACTATACAGATAGTTTCGGTCAGTTATGGATGCAGGATAATACCCATTATTCCCGTTCATGGGCAACGAACTTTGAAGAGTTGAATCCATACCTTGCCAGTCAGCGCACGACGAATGATCCGATTCGGGGAAGCCGTGACTGGAAGTTGTTCCAGCACTTCCGTTTCGGACGTCATCAACTGGAGTACAATTTCCCGGTAGCTGACGGAACATATCGGATTGAACTCTACTTCACAGAGCCTTGGCATGGGACGGGAGGCAGTGCTTCCACCGACTGCGAGGGGTTGCGCATCTTCGATGTGGCAGTGAATGATTCGGTAGTATTGGATGATCTTGATATTTGGGCGGAGAGTGGACACGACGGAGTATGCAAGAAAGTAGTGTACGCTACAGTTAAAGGTGGAGTACTGAAGATTCATTTCCCGGAAGTGAAAGCAGGACAGGGGCTGATTTCAGGTATTGCCATTGCTTCTGTTGACTCGAATCTGCAACCTACTGTATTCCCCGCATCCGACTGGAGTTGGGAAAAGGCCGGCATAGAAATCATGGAAAAAACACCGAAAGAGTTGCTTCCCAAAGACAAGAATGCCCGTGTCAGTGTAGCGTATGAAGCTGAAACGGCAACCCTGCAAGGCAAGTTCCGGAAGAAAGAACATCGCAAGCAAACGGGAGTATTCTTTGATAAAGGAAAAGGTAACAGTATTGAATGGAATATCTCTACCGGACTGGCACAGGTTTATGCCCTTCGCTTTAAATATATGAATACTACCGGAAAACCAATGCCTGTTTTAATGAAGTTCATCGATTCAAAGGGAGTAGTGCTCAAAGAAGACATTCTGACCTTCCCGGAAACACCGGACAAATGGAAGATGATGAGTACCACCACCGGAACTTTTATCAACGCCGGACATTATAAAGTATTACTTTCAGCGGAAAATATGGACGGTCTGGCTTTTGATGCCTTGGATATTCAATAAATCTGTTAGCAGACTGAACTTTTGCAATAGTAGTAAAAAAGCGGGACGCAAAGAAGCTTGTATAGCTTTCTGCATCCCGTTTCTTATTTTGAAACCTTTTTCCTATATAATAGAATATATATGTTATTTTTTTATGATTCGATAGTCAGATTTTAATTATTTCGAGCGTAGATTTTAAATAATCTCTATATTTGAAGTAAAAAACAAAATAACGATGGAAAGCGATATACCGAGGTACGATTTAACAGTTGATTATATAGTGGGAGAAGGATTTGGGATAAACTTACTGAATGGGTATAAGAATTTTCATTGTAAAATAGAGGCAGGATTCTTCATACTTTGTGTGAAAGGGACAATACAGGCAACAATTAATGGAGAACGATATAATATTGTCGAAAATGATTTAATCACTCTGCCACCTAATTATTTCATGGAAATTCATGAGTTTTCATCTGATATTCAGATTTATTATGCAGGCTTTTCATCTCAGTTCATAGAAAATATAAATCTGATGAAATCCACCCAGCATCTGCTTCCGATAATAGTAGAAAATCCGGTTATCAATTTGTCTCCATTGCAAGCCTGTAGCTATAAGATGTTTTATGAGTCATTGATTCTTGCGTATGCTTCTGCCAAGACATTGGCCAATAAAGAAATCGTAAAGGCTGTACTCACTATGTTTATTCAGGGGGCAACAGAGATTTATAAGCTACAGAGCAATCGGTATTTATCTACTCAATCAAGAAAATATGAGATATATCAGGAGTTCCTGCAACTGGTCATGAAGAATTATACAGTTCATCATGGTGCCTCTTTTTATGCTGATCATTTGGGACTTAGTCTGCCTCATTTTTGTTCAACAATTAAAAAGGCAGCGGGGAATACCCCGCTGGAAGTCATTGCTTCCGTCATTCTGATGGATGCTAAGTCTCGTTTAAAGTCAAGTAATGAACCTGTGAAGAATATCGCTTTGTCTTTGGGATTCAATAATATCTCTTTCTTCAATAAATTCTTTAAGCAGCATACCGGTGTCACTCCGCAGGAATACAGAGGACATTAATCTTCTGTCTGCCTTTCAAATGGAAGAGTAACGATAAACCGGCTACCTTTTCCCATTTCAGACTCTACAGAGATGTCTCCTTGCAAATGTTCCACAATCGTTTTGCAGATAGAAAGTCCCAGGCCGGTTCCTTGTTTAAAAGTATCTACTTTATAAAAACGGTCGAATATTTCTTTTTGGCATTCTTGAGGAATTCCCGAACCGGTATCTTCCACAAAGATATTCACAGAGTCTGCATTGACTGGATCAACTGCATAACCAAAATGAATATACCCTTTTTCGGTAAATTTACGGGCGTTATTAATAAAGTTACATATGACTTGTTTCAGACGTGTAGCATCTGTGTTAATATAGACATCTTCATTGGGTAATGATGCTTTGATCTCTATTTCCGATATAGGTTTCATTGCCTGTTCTTTCTCTATATCCATCATGAGAGATCGGAGAGAACAGTCTGTGAAAGTAAATTTAATCGTATTTGATTCAATCTTGGATAAATCAAGTACATCATCAATCAGTCTTACTAAGTGTTCGCTGTTGATACTGATTAATCTCACAAAATCGGCACGTTCTTCCTCGCTTAATTCATCATACGTAGAACCAATTACATCAGAGAAGCCGACTATTGCATTTAGTGGTGTACGAATCTCATGACTCATATTTGCCAGAAAAGCCATTTTAAGTCGGTCGCTTTCTTCTGCCTTCTGACGTGCTTCGATTAAGGTATTCTCTATGTCCTTATATTCTTGAATACTCATACAGATACCGACCAACCGATAGGGATGCCCTGAGATATTGGCAATATAAGTAGACTGGCCTTCAAACCATTCCCAAGTTCCGTCTCCACGATGCAGGCGGAAGGGGACAGATTTATCGAACGTTTCCATGCCGCTAAGTTGCACAATAAAGGCGTCGGCCATAGCTTGCCGGTCGTCCGGATGAATCATGTTTACGTATTCTTCCATAGTCAGAGTGTTGTTTTCTCCGGCCGAAATACCTAAATGTTCGAAATAACGGTTGTCAAGAGTAAATTCACTTCGGTTTATATCATAATACCACGGATATATTTTGGTTCTTTGCAAGGCTGTGTTCAGAATATACTCTTGTGTCAGTTCTATTGTGATATTGCGAAAAAAGAATAAGATCTTTTTCAGATGACCTTCTTCTTTGATCGTTGCAAAATCACCTCTGATCGGGAATTGGGTATAATCCACCTGTTCTTGCATGAATGTTTGTTCCGGAAGCGAATATGTTTGTTCACCCTGACGAATCTTTTTTAAAATGACAGAAAGAATATCTTCTTTATTATTTAATAGTTTGAAAAGAATATTGGTTGAAAGAGGCATCATTGTATTGACTGATGAATGGACATGAAGTTCGGTTAAGGCCTGGTGGTTAAGTTGGATAACCTCTCCATTTACATTAAATATAATAACTCCGTCAGGCAGGATATTTAGCAACTCATCATTGTAAAGTGTTTGTTTATTCTCTTCCATTTCTTTTGTTTTTTAATGCAGAACATGAGATAAATGACATGAATGTATAACAAAGAAAAACATTTCCCGGAAGATAATACGATATTCATATATGTTTTTACCCCTATCTGAAGGAGTATTTTAATTCGCAAGACCTTAATTGTTAAAACGATGTTTGCATTTTAATAATTGATATTCTTATTTTAATTACGGTTTTAGTTCCGGATCTTCAATCGTATGCTCATACTGTGCGTGTGAAGCGAGACAACCCTTCATAGAGTGTTTCTCCTTTTATTATTCTTTAATATTAATGTAAAAGAAAGGGGTACAAAATGCCCCTTCGTCCGTCTTCTTGGTATGAAAAAAAAAGAACGAATGAAAATATATACATTACTGCTTGGAGCATTGGTCGCTTGCCCGATGCAGGCACAGACAATGCATGACTGGGAGAATCATCATGTTCTCCAGATCAATCGTGAACCGGCACGAGCTGCTTTTACTCCTTTCTCCGTACAGAAAGGAGACTGTTCGATGTCTTTGGACGGAACATGGAAGTTCCGATGGACTCCTGTTCCGGGCGAAAGAATCATAGATTTCTATCAGACTGATTTTAATGATAAAGACTGGAAGGACTTTCCTGTTCCTGCCAATTGGGAAGTCAACGGATATGGCACGCCTATTTATGTATCTGCTGGTTATCCGTTTAAGATAGATCCTCCACGGGTAATGGGAGAGCCGAAAGCCGACTATACGACCTATAAAGAACGAAACCCGGTCGGACAGTATCGGCGCACATTCGTTTTGCCTGTGGAATGGGAAGCGGACGGACAGACTTTTCTTCGCTTTGAAGGAGTGATGAGTGCTTTCTATGTCTGGATAAATGGCGAACGGGTAGGGTATAGCCAAGGCAGTATGGAGCCAAGTGAATTTAACATCACCGACTATCTGAAGACCGGTGAGAATCAGATAGCACTGGAAGTGTACCGTTATAGTGACGGGTCTTATCTCGAAGATCAGGACTTCTGGCGTTTTGGCGGTATTCATCGTAGCATTCATCTGATACATACACCTGATGTTCGTATGCGTGATTATGCGATACGCACTCTTCCTGCATCTGCCGGCAATTATGAGGACTTTATTTTGCAGATCGATCCGCAATTTAGTGTATACAGAGGTATGACCGGAAAAGGATATACCTTGCAAGGTGTGTTGAAAGACGCAAGTGGAAAGGAGATAGTAAAGTTGCAGGGAGAGGTGGAAGAAATACTGGATTTGGAGCACAAAGCAAGCCGGATGAATGAGTGGTATCCGCAGCGTGGGCCACGTAAGACAGGACGTCTGTCAGCCATAATAAAATCACCGGAAAGATGGACAGCGGAAACACCTTATCTTTATAAACTACACCTAACTTTGCAGAATGCGGAGGGAAAAGTGATAGAACAGGCAGAGCAGTCGGTCGGTTTCCGTACTGTAGAAATCAATAAAGGACAATTACTGATTAACGGTAATCCGGTTCGCTTCAGAGGTGTGAATCGTCATGAACACGATCCACGGACGGCACGCGTAATGAGTGAAGAAAGAATGCTTCAGGATATACTGCTGATGAAACAGGCAAATATCAATGCCGTTCGTACCAGCCATTATCCCAATGTGAGCCGCTGGTATGAACTCTGTGATAGTTTAGGGCTTTATGTGATGGATGAAGCGGATATCGAAGAGCATGGTCTGCGCGGGACACTGGCAAGTACTCCCGATTGGTATGCTGCCTTTATGGATCGTGCGGTCCGCATGGCAGAACGTGATAAGAACTATCCAAGTATCGTGATGTGGAGTATGGGAAATGAAAGCGGCTACGGACCGAACTTTGCAGCTATTTCTGCATGGTTACACGATTTTGATCCTACACGCCCCGTTCATTATGAAGGTGCGCAGGGAGTAGATGGCAATCCTGATCCGAAGACGGTCGATGTGATCAGCCGTTTTTATACCCGTGTGAAACAAGAATATCTGAATCCGAGCATTGCAGAAGGAGAAGACAAAGAACGTGCGGAAAATGCACGTTGGGAACGGCTGTTGGAAATAGCGGAACGTACCAATGACGACCGTCCGGTGATGACAAGCGAATATGCCCATTCGATGGGAAATGCGTTGGGCAACTTTAAAGAATATTGGGATGAAATATATAGCAATCCCCGTATGCTGGGCGGTTTCATATGGGACTGGGTAGATCAGGGAATTTATAAAGAATTGCCTGATGGCCGCATTATGGTGGCGTATGGCGGAGACTTCGGTGATAAGCCGAATCTGAAAGCTTTCTGCTTTAACGGTCTATTGATGAGTGATCGTGAGACGACTCCGAAATATTGGGAAGTAAAGAAAGTATATGCACCGATTCAGTTGGCCGTCAACAATGGACAATTGACCGTTACAAACAGGAATCATCATATAGACTTATCTCAGTATCGCTGCTTATGGACATTGACAATAGATGGTAAACAGAAAGAACAGGGAGAAATCACATTACCGGAAGTCGCCCCGGGTGAGAGTGAAACAATTACTTTACCTGCTTTCCGTTCCTTATCGGACAAGAAGGCTTTAAACAGAAAAAGCAACAACAGCAACTCAACGAATACGCTTTCTGATTGTCAGCTAAAAGTAAGCATCGTATTGAAATCTGATGCCCTTTGGGCAAAAGCCGGTCATGAAGTTACTTGGGAACAATTCTGCTTACAGCAAGGAGAATTGTTGTCTGCCGATCTGATCAATAAAGGAGCACTGCAAATAAAAGAGGATGATAAATCTTTATCGGTTAGCGGACGCGGTTTCTCGGTTCAGTGGGAAAAGAAAACAGTCGGAAGTATAACTTCCCTTATGTACAATGACAAAGAAATATTGACTCAGAATCATTTTCCGGTTCAGCCTGTCACGCAAGCATTCCGTGCTCCGACAGACAATGACAAGAGTTTCGGAAACTGGCTGGCAAAAGACTGGAAACTGCATGGCATGGACCATCCTCTGATTAGTCTGGAGTCTTTCGATCATGAAGTACGTGCAGATGGGGCAGTCATAGTACGTATCCGGACAACTAATTTATATAAAGAAGGCAACGTGACAACGATATCCGTCTATACCATTTCTTCCGATGGAGCCATTGATCTGAAAACTACTTTCTTACCACAAGGAGTACTTCCGGAATTGCCTCGTTTAGGGCTTGCATTCTGTCTGGCTCCTGCCTATAATACCTTTACATGGTATGGCAGAGGGCCACAGGATAATTATCCCGATCGCAAGACATCTGCCGCAACAGGGCTCTGGAAGGGAACGGTAGCAGAACAGTATGTACATTATCCTCGTCCGCAGGATAGCGGAAATAAGGAAGAAGTACAATTTCTTACGCTGACAGACAAACAGAATAAAGGTATCCGTGTAGACGCGGTAGAAGATGTATTTTCGGCCTCTGCTTTGCATTATACTGCACAGGATTTATATAAAGAAACCCATGACTGCAATCTGAAGCCACGTCCCGAAATTATTCTCAGTATGGACGCGGCCGTGCTCGGATTAGGGAATAGCAGCTGCGGACCGGGCGTACTGAAGAAGTATGCTATTGAGAAAAAAGAACATACGCTGCATATACGCATCAGCAAGCAGTAAAATAAGAATTGATACAATTAATAGTAACTAACACAATAATAAAAGTAACAATGAGAAAAGTAACCACTTTATTATCAACCTTGGCGTTGGCAACTACTCTGGCTGCTCAAACCCTTCCGCAAACGGAACGGCAATACCTTTCCGGTCACGGATGTGATGATATGGTAGAATGGGACTTCTTCTGTACTGACGGACGCAATTCCGGCAAATGGACGAAGATCGGCGTACCGTCATGCTGGGAGTTGCAGGGCTTTGGCACCTATCAGTATGGAATCACCTTTTATGGCAAAGCATTCCCCGAAGGTATCGCCGATGAAAAAGGAATGTATAAGTACGAGTTTGAGGTCCCCGAGAAGTTCCGCGGGCAGCAGGTAAATCTGGTATTCGAGGCTTCGATGACAGATACCGAAGTTAAAGTAAACGGGCGTAAAGTCGGCTCGAAACATCAGGGAGCTTTCTATCGTTTTTCATACAATGTCACAGATTTCCTTAAGTATGGAAAAAAGAATCTGCTGGAAGTAACCGTTTCAAAGGAAAGCGAAAATGCCAGTGTGAATCTTGCCGAGCGACGTGCCGACTATTGGAATTTCGGAGGTATTTTCCGTCCGGTATTTCTAGAAGTAAAACCTGCGATTAATTTACGTCACATCGCCATCGATGCACAAATGGATGGTTCCTTCCGTGCCAATTGCTATACCAATCTGTCTAATGACGGAATGAGTATCCGGGCACAGATTCTGGATAATAAAGGCAAAAAACTAACTGAAACGACCGTAGCTGTAAAAGCAGGAGGAGACTGGACTTCTTTACAGCTCAATGTCTCTGATCCGGCTCTATGGACAGCCGAAACACCGAATCTTTATAAAGCTCAGTTTTCTTTGCTGGACAAAAACGGAAAAGTGCTGCACAACGAGACAGAAACATTCGGTTTTCGTACCATCGAAGTACGCGAAAGTGACGGATTATACGTAAACGGCGTACGCATTATGGTGCGTGGTGTCAATCGCCATAGCTTCCGTCCGGAAAGTGGCCGTACATTAAGTAAAGCGAAAAATATCGAAGATGTTCTTTTGATGAAAGACATGAATATGAACTCCGTCCGTCTGAGTCACTATCCGGCTGATCCGGAGTTTCTGGAAGCTTGTGATTCTTTGGGACTTTACGTGATGGATGAATTAGGAGGCTGGCATGGCAAATACGATACTCCGACCGGAGTACGCCTGATCGAAGGAATGATAGAGCGTGACGTTAACCACCCGTCTATTATTTGGTGGAGTAATGGTAATGAAAAAGGATGGAATACCGAACTCGATGGAGAATTTCACAAGTACGATCCGCAGAAACGTCCGGTGATTCACCCGCAAGGCAATTTCTCAGGTTTTGAAACCATGCATTACCGTTCTTACGGAGAAAGTCAGAACTATATGCGCTTGCCGGAAATCTTTATGCCGACAGAATTTCTCCACGGTTTGTATGATGGCGGTCATGGTGCCGGATTATACGACTATTGGGAAATGATGCGTAAACATCCCCGCTGTATCGGTGGTTTCCTTTGGGTACTGGCAGACGAAGGAGTGAAGCGTGTCGATATGGACGGATTCATTGATAATCAAGGAAATTTCGGCGCTGACGGTATTGTAGGGCCACATCATGAAAAGGAAGGCAGTTTCTACACAATCAAGCAGTTATGGAGTCCGGTACAAATCATGAATACTTCTGTCGACAAGCAGTTTGACGGTAAGTTCTCCGTAGAAAACCGTTATGATTTTCTGAATCTGAACACTTGCCGTTTCCTTTGGAAACAGGTGAAGTTCCCTACCGCAACAGATGCTTCTAATACAACTGCCCAAGTTCTGAAACAAGGGGAAGTACAAGGAAGTGATGTCGCAGCCCATTCGGCAGGTGTGCTGGATATTAAAACAACGATCCTTCCGGATGCCGATGCCCTTTTCCTCACAGCCATCGACCGATACGGTCATGAACTTTGGCGCTGGACTTTCCCTGTGAACAAACTGAATCAGGCTAATGAAGTGCTTTCTCCCTTATCTAAGAAGGTAACCTCTACAGAAACAGAAAATGAACTTACCGTAAAAGCGAAGAATCATACTTTCATTTTCTCAAAAAAAGACGGTCAGCTGAAAGGTGTATCCGTAAACAATCGCAAGATCAGCTTTGCCAACGGCCCTCGTTTCATCGGTGCCCGTCGTGCCGACCGCTCATTGGATCAGTTTTATAATCACGATGACGAAAAAGCGAAAGAAAAGGATCGTACCTACAGCGAATTCCCTGATGCTGCTGTATTCACGAAACTGGATGTAAAAGAAGACGGAGGCAATCTGATTGTTACTGCCAATTATAAACTGGGTAATCTGGATAAAGCGCAATGGACAATCAATCCAAGTGGAGAAGCGGTGCTGGATTATACCTACAATTTCTCCGGTGTGGTAGATTTAATGGGAATCTGCTTCGACTATCCCGAAGATCAAGTGATCAGTAAACGCTGGCTGGGAGCGGGGCCCTACCGTGTATGGCAGAACCGTATTCATGGCACGCAATACGATGTCTGGGAAAACGACTATAACGATCCTATTCCGGGTGAAACCTTCACATATCCCGAATTCAAAGGATATTTCGGCAGTGTTTCCTGGATGAACATCCGTACGAAAGAGGGTACTATCAGCCTGACCAATGAAACTCCGGATGCTTATATCGGAGTATATCAGCCGCGTGACGGTCGTGACCGCTTACTTTATACGCTTCCTGAAAGTGGAATTTCTGTCTTGAATGTGATTCCTCCTGTACGTAATAAAGTAAATTCGACTGATCTATGTGGCCCGTCATCGCAGCCAAAATGGGTGAATGGTCCGCAGAGCGGACGAATCATTTTCCGGTTTATGGAATAAATAAATGAAATAAAGAGGTACTCACATTGCGTTGGGTACCTTTTTTTGTAATTCAAGAATAGCCTCCAAAGCCTGTTCCGCTTTCTCTTCAGGCACAAAGATATGGTCATGATAATAGGCCGCCACCACATTAGCACTAATATTTTTTTCTGCCAGCTTGGCAGAAAAGGCAGCAGTCAGCCCCACCGCATCCAGACTTGAATGTACATTGAGAGTGATAAGTCTGTAAACGGACAGGTAATCTATCTTTTTGTCTACAGCATTTTTCGTGTCAAGAATGAAGGTTACACCCTCTTTCTCATGGAAAATCCCGATGGGGTTCAGCTCCCGCATTTGATCCCAATCGAGCGTTGGGAAAGAACAAAAAACAAAATCCCGCTCATCCAACACAGGCTCCATATTGGATAATAATAGTTCTAACTCTTTAATACCTGACATAAGTTCAACTGATGATAATTGCGCAAATATAGCAAATATAAAATGGTTTAAAAGAGTCATAAGTGAGGAATAATCATTATTTTTGTTTCGTTTTATAGATTCAGATTAACGAGTTCTTTCCTATGTACACAATACTAATTATAGAAGACGAACCCAGAGTGGCAAGTTTGCTGATGAACGGGCTGGAAGAAAATGGTTATCAGACCATGGTAGCTTATGACGGATTAATGGGGCTGCGGCTTTTTCAGGCACATACGTTCGATCTGGTTATATCTGATATTGTTCTGCCTAAGATGGACGGATTTGAGCTGACGAAAGAAATCCGTAAGTCCAATCCCCGTATTCCTATATTAATGTTGACGGCATTAGGATCAACGAACGATAAGCTGGATGGTTTCGATGCCGGTGCAGACGACTATATGGTGAAGCCCTTTGATTTCAGAGAGTTGAATGCCAGAATCAAAGTTCTATTGAAACGTGTCTCAGGAAATGTACCGGAATTGCCGCAGGAACTTGTTTATGCGGATCTGCGCATTGATCTTCAGCGGAAGGACGTAGAACGAAATAACGTTTCCATTAAACTTTCTCCGAAAGAATATAACCTGCTGTTATATATGGTCGAAAATGCCGAAAGAGTATTGAGCCGGGTAGAGATAGCGGAGAAAGTATGGAACACACATTTTGATACGGGAACCAACTTCATTGATGTATATATCAACTACCTTCGCAAAAAGATAGACCGTAACTTTGAACCGAAACTTATTCATACCAAAGCAGGGATGGGTTTCATACTGACTGACAAATTATGAAAATCCGGGCAACGCTGACTCTGCAATATGCGGGCATTACAGCTGCGGTATTCTTCGCATTTGTCATAGCTGTCTATTACGTAAGCGAGCATTCGCGCAGCAATGCTTTCTTTCGCAACCTGCAAAGTGAAGCTATAACCAAAGCCCACTTATTTCTTAATAATCAGGTAGATGCAAAAACGATGCAGTCTATTTACCTGAATAATCAGAAGTTTATTAATGAAGTAGAGGTAGCCGTCTATACTACAGATTTTAAAATACTATATCATGATGCCCTTCAAAACGACATAGTCAAGGAAACACCCGAAATGGTAAAACGTATTCTGAAACGAAAGAATATCAGTTTCTATGTGGACGAATATCAGGCAATAGGACTTGTGTATCCGTTTGAAGGACAAGACTACATTGTCACTGCCGCTGCCTATGATGGCTATGGATACGCTAACCGGGATGCACTGAGAAATATGCTCATTCTGTTATTTATCGGAGGATTGACCATGTTGGTGATTGTCGGTTATATCCTCTCCCGAAGCACCTTAAAGCCTATACGCAATATCGTGAAAGAAGCGGAGAAAATCACCGCTTCACATATCGACAAAAGACTGCCAGTGAAAAACGAACAGGACGAACTAGGAGAACTGAGTATTACATTCAATGCACTGCTGGAACGTTTGGAGAAGTCCTTCAATTCGCAAAAGATGTTTGTCAGCAATGTATCTCATGAATTACGTACACCTATGGCAGCCCTTACAGCCGAACTGGATCTGGCCCTGTTGAAAGAACGCACCTCCGGACAATATCAGGCAGCTATCGGCAATGCACTACAAGATTCCCGACGGATCATAAACCTGATCGACGGATTGCTGAATCTTGCAAAAGCCGACTATCAGTCGGAACAGATTACAATGGAAGAGGTCCGGTTGGATGAACTGTTGCTGGATGCCAGAGAATTAGTCTTAAAAGCCCATCCGGATTATCATATCGAATTAGTCTTTGAGCAGGAAGCTGAGGAAGATAACGTGCTGACCGTAATTGGAAACAGCTATCTGTTGACTACTGCCTTTGTGAATCTGGTAGAGAATAACTGCAAGTACTCTTCCAACCGGACTTCATCCGTCCTGATAGCTTATTGGGAACAATGGGCTATTATCCGCTTGTCTGATAATGGCGTAGGAATGTCCGATGCAGACAAAGAAAACCTGTTTAAACTGTTTTACCGGGGAGACAATAAGAATATAGCTCCCGGAAATGGTATAGGTATGGTTTTGACACAGAAAATCATCCACCTTCACAAAGGCGAACTTACCGTAGCTTCTCATAAGGACGAGGGAACTACCTTTGTGGTAAAACTCCCGCATATCTAAGAAACTCTAATAGTTTTCTAATACCACTCTAATCATTCTCTAACGGCTTCCTCCCGAAGTCCTCCTTACTTTTGCATCGAATTAATAAATGCAGTTAGTAACTTAAAAAAAATAGAGAGTATGGTTTGGAAGAAAAAACTGCGTTCATCACAGTACACATTCAATTCAGAGAGAGTATTTTTGGTTGCCACGCAACCCGGTAAGTCAATTTATTCCTGTTTGCAGACTACAAAGCTTGGACTAACGCTGAGAGAAGTACAGGAGCGACAATCCATTTATGGAAGAAACGAAGTCATCCATGAACAGAAAAAGAATCCGTTTATACTGTTTGTCAGAACGTTTATCAATCCTTTCATAGGCGTTCTGACAGGACTTGCCATCATATCCTTGTTTCTGGATGTGTTGATGGCTGAACCCGGAGAGCAAGAATGGGCAGGGGTAATCATTATTTCGTCCATGGTATTATTCAGTGCTATTCTTCGTTTTTGGCAGGAATGGAGAGCAAGTGAAGCTACAGATTCTTTAATGAGGATGGTAAAAAACACTTGTCTGGCAAAACGTGCCGGAGAACAGGAAGAAGAGATCGATATAACAGAACTCGTTCCGGGAGATATTGTGTACCTGGCAGCCGGTGATATGGTTCCTGCCGATATACGTATCATCGATTCAAAAGACTTGTTTATCAGTCAGGCTTCATTGACGGGTGAGTCCGAACCGATAGAAAAGTTTCCGGAAGTACGGGGACAACAGTTTCGTAAGGGAAGTGTTATAGAGTTGGATAATATCTGCTATATGGGCTCCAATGTGATTAGCGGTGCGGCAAAAGGAATTGTTTTTGAGACGGGGAATAAAACCTATCTGGGTACGATAGCCAAAAGTCTGGTCGGACATCGTGCCACTACAGCCTTTGATAAAGGTATCAGCAAGGTCAGCTTTTTATTGATTCGTTTTATGCTGGTCATGGTTCCGTTCGTGTTTTTCGTGAATGGTTTTACGAAAGGTGACTGGTTCGAAGCCTTCATTTTTGCCGTATCTGTGGCAGTCGGTCTTACTCCCGAAATGTTACCTATGATTGTGACGGCTAACCTGTCTAAAGGAGCAATCGCCATGTCCAAAAAGAAAACAATCGTAAAGAACCTCAATGCCATTCAGAATTTTGGAGCAATGGATATACTTTGTACTGATAAAACCGGCACATTGACTTGCGATAAAATTGTGTTGGAGAAGTATATCAATGCAGACGGCAGCGATGACAACAGTAAACGTATTCTTCGTCACGCGTACTTCAACAGTTATTTTCAGACCGGCTTGAGAAACCTGATGGATAAGGCAATCCTCTCTCATGTAAGAGAGTTGAATCTGGAACATTTGAAGGATGCCTATACCAAAGTCGATGAGATTCCTTTCGATTTTACACGCAGAAGGATGTCTGTCGTTATAGAAGACAGGCAAGGGAAGCGGCAAATTATTACCAAAGGAGCGGTAGAAGAGATTCTCGATGTCTGTTTGTATGCCGAGTTCGACGGAGAGATACATCCTTTGACTGACTCCTTGAAAATAAAAGCGCAAAAGATCAGTGAGGAAATGAACCGGCAAGGTATGAGAGTATTGGCGGTTTCCCAGAAAAGTTTCATCGAAAAAGAGTGTAATTTTGCCATCGAAGATGAGAAGGAAATGGTGTTGATCGGATATCTTGCTTTTCTTGATCCTCCCAAACCTTCTGCCGCTGAAGCCATCGAACAATTATATATGCATGGAGTAGCAGTCAAAATATTATCGGGAGACAATGATACCGTAGTGAAAGCTATTGCCCGTCAGGTGGGGATTGATATCGGGCACTCCCTTACCGGAATAGAAATGGAGGAAATGGATGAAACAACATTGAAAGAAACAGTAAAAGACACCACTTTATTCTCCAAACTCACTCCATTGCAGAAGACGCAAATAATCTCTCTGTTGCAGGAGCAAGGTAATACAGTTGGTTTTCTGGGAGATGGCATCAATGACGCAGGCGCCTTGCGTCAGTCAGATATTGGCATATCTGTCGATTCGGCAGTAGATATAGCAAAAGAAAGTGCGGATATCATCTTGCTGGAGAAGGATTTGATGGTATTGGAAGACGGCGTACTCGAAGGTAGAAAGACATTTGGTAATATCAATAAGTATATAAAGATGACTGCCAGTTCCAATTTTGGCAATATGTTCAGCGTGATGTTTGCAAGCGCCTTTCTGCCGTTCCTGCCCATGATGCCGATACATTTGCTGATTCAGAACCTATTATATGATATATCACAGACAACCATTCCATTCGACCGTATGGACCCGGAATTTCTGAAGAAACCGCGCAAATGGGATGCATCCGACCTGAGTCGCTTTATGATTTATATAGGGCCTATCAGTTCTATCTTTGATATTGCTACCTATCTGGTCATGTGGTATGTGTTCAGTTGTAACAGTCCCGAACATCAGACTTTGTTTCAGACCGGATGGTTTGTAGAAGGTTTGTTATCCCAAACATTGATTGTCCACATGATACGTACCCGTAAGATACCATTTATACAAAGCCGGGCCACGTGGCCTGTTATGGGGCTGACGTTCTTAATTATGGCAGTAGGCATTCTTATTCCTTTCACAGCTTTCGGACGTTCCATCGGCCTGACGGCTCTTCCTTTGGGTTATTTTCCCTGGCTGATTGGTATTTTGCTTTCCTATTGTATCCTGACGCAATTGGTAAAGAACTGGTATATCAGGAAGTTTGTACGTTGGCTATAGCATTCGGCCTGTTTATCCCACAAATTATGTATATATAATGTGAAATATCTAAAATTGAGACAGATAACCTGTCAAAAGTTCTTGCCTCTAAAAATAATTTCATACATTTAGAGGCAAGAACTCTTAAATGTTAGATTTACGAACATACTAATATTCAAACACAATGAAACACAGTTTATACTTTCTGATAATAATTACCTTGTTGTTTGCCGGATGCCGTCAAAAAGCCCAGAGTAATTTCCAGTCCGAATCTTCTGCACAAACAGAGGAAAGCAATCCCTCATTGGAAGAGTATGCTGAAGAAGCAGTCATTACAGGCAAAGTTCTAAACCGGGATTTCTATCCTCAGGAAAAGGAACTGACTCTCATTATCCCATTTTTCAGAGATATGGGAAATCAGTATCGTTCGCCCATACAAAAAGATGGTTCATTCTCTTTCCGCTTTCCGGTTTATGCCAAATTAAGGGAGGTTTCTATCCGCAACTATGCAGAACATCTTTATATCCACCCGGGAGACAGCATACATGTAGAAATAGACTTCAAAGATCTTTTTCATCCTAAAGTGACAGGTGATGCCGAAAAGCTTAATCAGGAGATATTGGCGTTCACTGAAAGTGCATATTACTATATACAGAATTACAATATGAAACCGGAATCAGACGTTAAGGATTTTGAGGCTGAATTAAAAAAGGATTATAATTTTCGTTTGGAACGTAGGAATGAGTATCTGGTGAAGTACAAGCCAATGGAAGATGTAGTACTGTTTACTGAAGAATTGCTGAAGCAGGATTATTATTATGCGCTGTTATTCAATGGTATGTCATACTTGTTTAAAACGAGAAAAGAGATGGACCGTTATCATACACTTTTACCTGAAATCAATAGACTATATACTAAAGGTATACTCTCGGCACGCTTATACGATGTTGCTGATGAAGCAGAAAGATATATTGCTTATGGGATCGCTTTCAGAGATAAAAAGAATCCTTCAATAGAAGAGATCATGGCTACAATGGGGGAGAGTGAGATGAATCAGTATTTATATACTAAGTTGATAGCCGGTTCTTTATGTACTAATGACACACTTGCTTTTCACGAAAAACGTACACAGTTTGACTCAATCGTTAAAATGTCACATCTACGTGCACAGGTGATGCAGATCTATAATCAGACCAAATCGTATCTAAAAAATCCACAGCCTGTTTCCGACAATTTATTATATGGCGAATTCCATGAGAACTCAAAGCATACAACACGTATGCCATACATGAAACCTGTCTATGATGTGCTCGAAAAGAATCGTGGAAAAGTGATTTATTTCGACTTTTGGGCCAGATGGTGTCCTCCTTGTCTGGCAGAAATGGAACCTTTAAAACAATTGCGCAGCAAATTCTCTACAGATGATTTGATTATATATTCCATTTGTGTGAGTGAACCCAAAGAACAATGGGAGGAATGCCTGAATGAGTATTCATTGAAAAACCGGGGAATTGAATGTGTTCATGTGACTGATTATTTGGGAATAGATAACTATCAGAAAATTCGTAAGCAATGGAAAATAGACAGGATGCCTTACTATGTATTAATAAATAGAAAGGGGCAGATTATTGATTTCGGAACTGCGGCACGTCCCAGTAATCCGCAGTTAGTATCCCGAATAGAAGAAGCGGTGAAATGAGACTTATTTTGTAGAAAGCAATACTGCCTAAGAAATTAAATAGTTTAATTTGAGCAAGGAGAATACTGTGAGTACAAAACAGTCCGTTTTTCGTCTTATCTATAAGTAAAAATATAGATTAGAATGAAAAGCCGACTGAAACAACAAATATTTGCAATCTCATTATTGGCATGCACTGCTATATCTCCTGCCAATGCTCTGCAAACACATTCACTTCGCGAACAATTCCAAAATCCGTCTGACGAAGCAAAGCCTTGGACTTTTTGGTACTGGATGTTTGGAGCCGTATCCAAAGAAGGGATTACGGCTGACTTGGAAGCAATGAAACGTGCTGGGCTGGGAGGTACTTATCTGATGCCTATCAAAGGTATCAAAGAAGGCCCACAATACAATGGAAAGGCGCAACAACTAACACCCGAATGGTGGGAAATGGTTCGTTTCAGCATGGAAGAAGCCGACCGCTTGGGATTAAAGTTAGGAATGCATATTTGTGATGGTTTCGCATTGGCTGGTGGTCCGTGGATGACTCCGAAAGAATCGATGCAAAAGGTAGTCTGGAGTGATACAATCGTTGATGGTGGCAAAATCAAAGGACTACACTTACCGCAACCGGAGGCATACGAAGGTTTTTATGAAGATATTTCTTTATTTGCCCTGCCTGTAAAAGAAGAAGCGGCAGACGTTATGCCGGCCAAAATAACCTGTGCCAATATAGCCACAGGAAATCATATTGACATCAAGAAGACTGTGAACATGGATGATGCCGGAGTCATCCGTTCATCATATCCCTGCTATATTCAATATGAATACGAACAGCCTTTCACCTGCCGCAATATTGAAATCATTCTAAGTGGCAATAATTATCAGGCGCACCGCTTGAAAGTGATGGCAAGTGATGATGGGATTAACTACCGTTTGGTGAAACAGCTCGTCCCTGCACGCCAGGGATGGCAGAATACAGATGAAAATTCCACTCATGCAATTCCTGCTACAACTGCCCGCTATTTCCGCTTCTACTGGACACCCGAAGGCAGTGAACCGGGAAGTGAAGATATGGATGCCGCAAAATGGAAACCAAATCTGAAAATCAAGGAACTGCGTCTGCACCGGGAAGCCCGACTGGATCAGTGGGAAGGTAAAGCTGGACTGGTATGGCGTGTAGCCCCTTCCACGAAGAAAGAAGAAATAGGGGAGCAAGATTGCTATGCCCTTTCACAGATTATCAACCTGACAGATCCCTTTAAAAATAGTCCGAGCGACAATTTTAAAGAAAGAACACTGACAACTACTCTCCCCAAAGGAAAGTGGAAACTACTCCGCATGGGACATACCGCCACCGGACATACGAACGCAACTGCCGGAGGAGGAAAAGGACTGGAATGCGATAAGTTTAATCCAAGAGCTGTTCGCAAGCAGTTCGACAACTGGTTTGCGCAAGCATTTGTAAAGACAAATCCGGACGTTGCCCACCGTGTATTAAAATACATGCACGTGGATAGTTGGGAATGCGGAAGCCAGAACTGGAGCAATACTTTTGCCACAGAATTCCGGAAACGCCGTGGATACGACCTGATGCCTTATTTACCATTGTTGGCAGGTATTCCGATGGAGAGTGCCGAACGAAGCGAAAAGATTCTGCGTGATGTCCGCACAACGATAGGTGAACTGGTCGTCGATGTTTTCTATCAAGTCTTGGCCGACTGTGCGAAAGAATATGATTGCCAGTTCTCAGCCGAATGCGTAGCGCCTACCATGGTAAGTGACGGATTACTGCATTATCAGAAAGTAGACCTTCCCATGGGAGAATTCTGGCTGAACAGCCCAACCCACGACAAACCGAATGATATGCTGGATGCCATCAGCGGAGCGCATATCTACGGCAAGAATATCATCCAGGCAGAAGGTTTCACGGAAGTACGCGGAACATGGAACGAACATCCGGGAATGTTGAAAGCCTTACTGGACCGCAACTATGCTTTAGGCATCAACCGCCTTTTCTTCCATGTATATGTCCATAATCCTTGGCTGGACCGCAAACCGGGAATGACTTTGGATGGTATCGGCCTTTTCTTCCAGCGTGACCAGACGTGGTGGAATAAGGGTGCAAAGGCTTTCTGTGAATACATCACCCGTTGCCAATCATTGCTGCAATACGGGCATCCGGTGGCGGATATTGCAGTTTTTACAGGAGAAGAGATGCCAAGACGTTCGATATTGCCGGAACGTTTAGTTCCTTCTTTACCGGGCATCTTCGGTGCAGAGCGGGTGGAAAGCGAACGAATCCGTTTGGCAAACGAAGGACAACCCTTACGTGTGCGTCCTGTAGGCGTAACACATTCCGCCAATATGGCTGATCCTGAAAAGTGGGTAAATCCACTTCGAGGATATGCTTATGACAGCTTTAACAAAGACGCGTTACTCCGTTTGGCTAAAGCGGAAAACGGCAGGATGACATTACCGGGTGGAGCCAGTTACAAAGTGTTAGTATTACCACTTCCACGTCCGATGAATCCGGACCCCGCAGAACTGTCTCCGGAAGTAAAACAAAAGATAAATGAACTGAAAGAAGCAGGCATACTGATTCCTTCTCTTCCATATAAAGAAGATGATTTCTCCTCATACGGTCTGGAACGTGATCTGATCGTACCGGAAAACATTGCCTGGACACATCGGCAAGGAGAACAGGGGGATATTTATTTTATCGCCAACCAACTGGAAGAAACACGTACATTTACCGCCAGTATGCGCATCGACGGCAGAAAGCCGGAATGCTGGAATCCGGTGACGGGTGAGATTAACGCTGACATTCCTTACGAACAAAAAAGCCATCGTACGGAAATCACTTTAACATTAGCTCCGAATGAGTCTGTCTTCATCGTATACCCTGCAGAAGAAGATGATAAGGAAACTTCGGAAAAAGAGCGCAAGGAAAAGAAGGATTCGGTAAAAGAAGCTTCGGAGACAGGCTTGGAAGCAACAGAATATACCGTGACTTTTACAGCAAACGGTAAGACTATCCAAAGACAGGAACTCTTTGACTGGAGCAAAGAAGAAGATGAGCAAATACGCTATTACTCCGGAACAGCAGTGTATAAAACAACATTCCGCTGGAAAAGTAAAGTGAAAGAAGACCAACAAGTATATCTGAATCTGGGAAAAGTATGTGATCTGGCTACTGTTCGTGTGAACGGCATAGATTGCGGAACGATATGGACAGCTCCTTATCGGGCTGATATTACGGCAGCCTTAAAGAAAGGTGTGAATGAACTGGAAATTGAAGTAACCAATACTTGGGCGAATGCACTCAAAGGAGCCGATGAAGGAAAAGCTCCTTTCGATGAAATATGGACGAATGCCAAATACCGGAGAGCAGAAAACACCCTGCTTCCTGCAGGATTGCTCGGACCTTTGAATTTTGATGTAGCGAATAAAAACAAATAAGAATGAAAAGTTCAGGAATTAAAACAAGCACAGTATTAGCAAGCTTTCTGCTCGCTGCCTGCCTGTCAATGCGTGCGGAAGTGAAACTGCCCGCTATTTTCTCTGACGGCATGGTGATGCAGCAACAAACCAATGCCAACCTTTGGGGAACGGCAACTCCGAACAAGAAAGTAACAGTCACTACCGGCTGGAACGGAAAACAATATGCAGTAACAGCAGACAAGAACGGTTCATGGAAACTTTCAGTCTCCACTCCGGAAGCCGGCGGACCGTATACCATCACTTTCGACGATGGAACCCAAAAGACACTGAATAATATTCTGATAGGCGAATTATGGCTGTGCTCCGGTCAGAGCAACATGGAAATGCCGATGAAAGGATTCAAGAACCAACCTGTAGAGAATGCCAATATGGATATTCTTCGCAGCAAAAATCCTCATATCCGCCTGTTTACGGTAAAACGAACTTCTACCATTACCCCTCAGAACAACGTAGTCGGTTCATGGAAAGAAGCGGCTCCGGTCAGTGTCCGTGATTTCAGTGCGACGGCCTATTATTTCGGAAGACTGGTCAATGAAATATTAGAAGTTCCGGTAGGACTCGTAGTAGCGGCATGGGGCGGTTCTGCTTGTGAGGCATGGATGACTGCCGATTGGCTGAAAGCATTTCCGGATGCAAAGATACCTCAATCGGAAGCTGATATCAAATCGAAAAACCGTACCCCGACCGTACTCTATAATGGTATGTTGCATCCATTGATCGGCATGACCATGAAAGGAGTGATCTGGTATCAGGGAGAAGATAACTGGAATCGTGCCCATACCTATGCGGATATGTTTACCACATTGATTAACGGTTGGCGTGCCGAATGGAAACAAGGTGATTTTCCTTTCTACTATTGTCAGATAGCTCCTTATGACTATGGTATTATCACTGAAAAAGGTAAAGAGGTGATTAATTCTGCTTATCTACGGGAAGCACAGGCAAAGGTAGAACATCGTGTGTCTAACAGCGGTATGGCTGTACTGCTGGATGCTGGAATGGAAAAGGGAATTCATCCCGCAAAGAAACAGGCTGCCGGAGAGCGTCTGGCACTCCTTGCACTGACAAAGACGTACGGAATAGAGGGAGTAAACGGAGAAAGCCCTTATTACAAAAGTATTGAAATCAAGAATGACACTATTGTCGTCAGCTTTGAACGTGCGAATATGTGGATCAGCGGTAAAAACTGTTTTGAATCGAAAAACTTTCAGGTGGCAGGTGAAGACAAAGTATTCTACCCGGCGAAAGCATGGATCGAACGCAGCAAAATGCTAGTAAAAAGTGATAAAGTTCCGCATCCGGTAGCTGTCCGCTATGGATTTGAGAATTATGTGGAAGGAGATGTATATTGTGATGGGCTGCCGTTGGGGTCTTTCCGTTCGGACGACTGGTAATTTGAAAATATGAAGAGATTTTATCTGGCTATAGCAATGATATTCGTTGGCGTGTCGGTTCTTTGGAGCCAGCATGCCAATGTCGTTTGGGATACTCCCAGCCGGAATTCCTCCGAATCGATGCCATGCGGCGGGGGAGATATCGGCATGAATGTATGGGTAGAAGAGGGGGATATACTGTTTTATCTGAGCAGAAGCGGTACGTTCGATGAAAACAACTGTCAGTTGAAGCAGGGACGTTTTCGTCTCCGGTTATCTCCCAATCCTTTTGAAGACGCAAAGGATTTCCGGCAGGAATTAAAGCTGATCGACGGTTATGTTGAAATCTCCGCCGAAGGGACACAAGTACAACTCTGGGCAGATGTCTTTCATCCGGTAGTACACATCGAAGTGGTTAATGACCGGTCTTTGCAGGCGGAAATCTTTTATGAAAACTGGAGATACCAGGATCGGCTGATCAGAAAAGGAGAGGGGCAGCAATGTTCCTATAAGTGGGCTCCTCCAAAAGGAACGATGACGCATGCCGACTTCATTTCATTGGAGAATTCATCCGAAAAGGATAGTAAACGCCTTTTGTTTTATCATCGTAATGCGGAAGAGACAGTGTTTGACGTGGCAGTTGCCCAGCAAGGGATGAATGAAGTGAAGTCGCAGATGATGAATCCTCTTAAAAATCTGACTTTCGGAGGGTATCTGTCAGGAGAGAATTTGGAATATATAGGCACTTCAGACAGTGTATATGCCGGAACTGATTACCGCGCCTGGGGATTTCGTTCTCTGAAAGCTTCTAAAAAGCATCATTTCTCAGTTGTGTTACACACAGAACAGACGGAAACCGTCACCCAATGGGAGCAAGGTCTGAAAACAGCCTGGCAACGAATTGCCCCACAAGGAAAGATATCGTCTAAAGTGGTATCACAGGATAAAAAACAAACCCGCCTATGGTGGAATGCTTTCTGGCAACGGAGTTTTATCGAAACGATCGGTGAAACCGAAAACAAGGAGAACAGCAAAGTAGAAAAAGAAACTGGAAATAAAGAAAAGAGCGACGCGAAAGATGCATTGAAGGAAATCACCCGAAACTACACTCTTTTCCGCTATATGCTGGGCTGCAATGCTTATGGCAGTGTCCCTACCAAATTCAACGGTGGTTTATTCACCTTCGATCCCTGCCACATAGACGAGAAGCAGGCATTCACTCCTGACTACCGAAAGTGGGGAGGAGGAACGATGACTGCACAGAATCAGCGTCTTGTCTACTGGCCGATGCTGAAAAGCGGTGACTTCGACATGATGCCTTCCCAATTCAATTTCTATAACCGGATGTTGAAGAATGCGGAACTCCGCAGCCATGTATATTGGCAACACGAGGGAGCCTGCTTCTGTGAACAGATAGAAAACTTCGGCTTACCCAATCCCGCAGAATATGGTTTCAAACGTCCGGCTTGGTTTGACAAAGGACTGGAATACAATGCGTGGCTGGAATATGAATGGGATACTATTCTTGAATTTTGCCAGATGATTCTGGAAACGAAGAATTATGCCGGTGCCGACATAACTCCGTATTTGCCTTTGATTGAAAGTTCGCTGACCTTTTTCGACGAACATTATCGGCTACTCGCTTCCCGTCGGGGACGCAAAGCACTGGATGGTGACGGACACCTGATACTGTTCCCCGGCTCTGCCTGCGAAACTTACAAGATGACCAACAACGCCAGCAGCACCATCGCCGCACTGCGAACTGTATTGGAGACTTACATCAAGGTTTGCAACAACGAAAAGTGGCAAAAGATGCTGGAAACAATTCCTCCGGTTCCATTACGCTATATCGAAGTCAAGGATTCTCTTAATCTTCAGACTTCTACCATGACTCCGGCATGGAAACAAACGATTTCTCCCGCCAAAAGCTGGGAACGAATCAACAATATAGAGACACCACAACTCTACCCGGTTTTTCCCTGGCGCATCTACGGAGTAGGCAAGGAAAATCTGGAAATAGCTCGTGATACGTATTTCTATGACCCCGACGCACTCAAATTCCGCTCCCACACCGGATGGAAGCAAGACAACATCTGGGCAGCCTGTCTGGGGCTGACCGAAGAAGCCAAAAGCCTTTCTCTGGCAAAGCTATCAGATGGTCCCCACCGTTTTCCTGCCTTCTGGGGACCGGGATATGACTGGACACCCGACCACAACTGGGGAGGTAGCGGCATGATAGGACTTCAGGAGATGCTCTTACAAACGAATGGAACACAAATACTTCTGTTCCCCGCCTGGCCCAAAGAATGGAACGTCCATTTCAAACTCCATGCTCCGGGCAATACGACGGTAGAAGCAACTTTAAAAGACGGAAAAGTAACAATCCTAAAGGTGTCACCGGAAAGCAGAAAGAAAGACATTGTTATAATGATAGAAAAATAAAAAAAAAAGAATACATAAATAAAAAGCACTATGAATAAAAGACCGTTTTTAATCTTATCCCTATTTCTACTGCTATTCTCCTTCGATGGGCAGGCAGCAGATACTTACCGTCCCGAAACATCGGTTGCCGGATTTATTCCGCTTCCCGATTGCGGGCGACAAGTATATAACTTCAATCCGGGATGGCGATTCTTCAAAGGCGATATCCGGGGGGCGGAAGCTGTAAATTTTGACGATTGTTCCTGGGAGGTCG
This sequence comes from Bacteroides sp. RCH18, assembly GCF_058231005.1. Classification (NCBI taxonomy): domain Bacteria; kingdom Pseudomonadati; phylum Bacteroidota; class Bacteroidia; order Bacteroidales; family Bacteroidaceae; genus Bacteroides; species Bacteroides sp. RCH18. Next base: position 465,991 of record NZ_JBIPTC010000001.1, read on the forward strand.
TTTCTACTCCTCACACAGTGGAACTGATGCCCGCCGAAGGCAGTGGTTGCCGCAATTATCAGGGTCCTGCGTGGTATCGCAAGCATTTTGTAGTTCCCACCGCGACGAAAGGACAGCGTGTACTCCTTCATTTTGAAGCGGCAATGGGAAAGCAAGTACTTTACCTGAACGGCAAACGTGTCCAGGAACATCTTGGAGGTTATCTGCCTTTCACACTGGACTTGACGGCAAACAGCGTACAAGCCGGAGACTCCTGCCTCCTTGCCGTCTATACCGACAACAGCAACGATAAATCATACCCTCCCGGAAAGCCCCAATACACACTGGATTTTGCTTATCATGGAGGTATCTATCGTGATGTATGGATGATTGCCAAATCTCCGGTTGCCATTACCGATGCCATCGACTCCCGCACAGTTGGCGGTGGCGGCGTATTCGTTCACTTTGACAAGATCAGCGAAAAGAGCGCACAAGTATATGTAGAAACGGAGATTCAGAACGATAATACCCGTTCGGAATCCGTCACTATAGAAACGACCCTTACAGATGCCGAAGGCAACGTTATCAAACGTACGTCCGGCAAACTTTCTCTGAACTCCGGAGAAAAGAAATCAATCCGTCAGCAGATGGAAGTGAGGAATCCGAAACTCTGGTCACCGGATGCTCCTTATCTATATAGAGTACAATCCCGCATAAAGAAAGGAAACCGTTCCATTGACGGAGGAACGACCCGTATCGGTATCCGCCTGGCGGAATTTCGTGGCAAGGAGGGTTTCTGGCTGAATGGAAAACCTTTCGGACAATTAGTCGGAGCCAATCGTCATCAGGACTTCGCATACGTAGGCAATGCTCTTCCCAATTCACAGCAATGGCGTGATGCAAAGCGTCTGCGTGATGCAGGATGTACCATCATCCGTGTAGCGCATTACCCGCAGGACCCATCCTTTATGGATGCCTGTGATGAACTCGGCTTGTTTGTCATCGTCGCTACTCCTGGCTGGCAATACTGGAACAAAGACCCGAAATTCGGAGAACTGGTTCATCAGAATACCCGTGAGATGATTCGTCGTGACCGCAATCATCCTTCCGTGCTGATGTGGGAACCCATTCTGAATGAGACTCGCTATCCGCTCGACTTTGCACTGAAGGCACTTGAAATTACGAAGGAAGAATATCCGTATCCGGGACGTCCAATAGCCGCTGCCGATGTGCATTCTGCCGGTGTAAAGGAACATTACGATGTAGTCTACGGCTGGCCGGGTGATGACGAAAAGGAGGACAAACCGGAACAATGCATCTTCACCCGTGAATTCGGAGAAAACGTAGATGACTGGTATGCCCACAACAACAATAACCGTGCAAGCCGCAGTTGGGGTGAACGTCCGCTGCTGATACAGGCACTTTCTCTGGCTAAAAGTTATGATGAGATGTACCGCACTACCGGTCAGTTTATCGGTGGCACACAGTGGCATCCATTCGATCACCAGCGTGGTTATCACCCCGATCCATACTGGGGAGGCATTTATGACGCTTTCCGTCAGAAAAAGTATGCGTATGAAATGTTCCGCAGCCAATCTCCGGCAAGCCTCCAACATCCGTTGGCAGAATGCGGACCGATGATATTCCTTGCTCATGAAATGTCACAATTCTCCGATAAGGATGTAGTGGTATTCAGTAACTGTGACTCCATCCGCCTTTCTATCTACGATGGAACAAAAACATGGACCAAACCTGTGGTACATGCCAAAGGGCATATGCCGAACGCACCTGTCATCTTCGAAAATGTATGGGATTTCTGGGAAGCGCGCGGATACAGTTATACTCAAAAGAACTGGCAGAAAGTAAATATGGTTGCCGAAGGTATTATCGACGGGAAAGTAGTATGCACACAAAAGAAAATGCCTTCCCGCCGGTCTACCAAACTTCGCTTGTATGCAGATACTCAAAAAGTAAACTTGGTAGCGGACGGTTCGGATTTTATAGTAGTAGTTGCCGAAGTGACGGACGATAGCGGAAACGTTCGTCGTCTGGCAAAGGAAAATATCGTATTCACGGTAGAAGGGGAAGGAGAAATCATTGGTGACGCAAGGATCGGCGCCAACCCTCGTGCCGTAGAATTCGGTTCGGCTCCTCTGCTGATCCGTTCCACACGAAAAGCCGGGAAGATTAAAGTGAAAGCTCATGTACAATTTGAAGGGACTCAGGCTCCGACTGCCGCTGAAATGGAATTTGAAAGTGTTCCTGCGGAGCTTCCTTTCTGTTATGACGAGAAGTACTGTATTAGTCAGGACACACCCTCATTAACTGTAAAAGCTACTTCATTCGAGAATGCAACCGACGGCAAAGTGCAACTAACAGAAGAAGAACGACAACGGGTGTTGGATGAAGTGGAACGGCAACAAACTGAATTTGGAATAGAAAAGTGAGCTTGGTCGAAACTGAATGACAGATCAATATGCTTCATTCTTTCAGACCTGAGTTATATCGAACACAGGCTATTAGCAAAAATGAATAAGCTAATAGCTAATCTGGTTTTGCTAATAGCTAATTCAGTTTTGCTAATAGCTAATTTTTGGCTTGCTGACACCTTAATTTCGGGACTTCAAAATCCAGTAAAGTCTAAAAGTCCATATTAGGTTTTTCAAAAATGCATAAATGAAGAAAATAAGTTCTCACGGAAAGGGAATAATGGTGATATATATATACATAAACCTTAAACAGGCTCTGTTTTTATATCCTATCATGAAATATTTCCCGAACATAGTGGGAACCGGTAGCAAGAATCGTGTTTCTAAAAAAGCAAATAGGCGTTACAAAGCTTATAGATGAGTTTTTATAGGTTTATTTACCCCTTTTGTTCTTTTTGAAAAGCCTAATACTGGATTTTTAGACTTTACTGGAATTTGAGAATGAAAAATGAGGTAGTTTAGATCGAAATACAGCATTTAATGTAAGTACTTAAATATGACATTCGCTTTTGTTGAATCTTTGCTTCGGATCATTGCTTTGGGGCTGTTTCCAGTTCAGCTTTAGCACTGAAATTCTCGCGAAATTTCAATGAATATCTTCGATGATAAAAAAGATAAGTTATAAAATTCAGTTTCTTTTTTAAAGATAAAATAGTATCTTTGATGCAAGATTCATTTCCACTAATACAATATACAATGAAGAAACACTTCTTTTTTATATTTATGTTTCTCTTGATGACGAGAATCTGTGCTTTTGCCTACCCTAACATGATTGTTGAACATTATACGGCCGAACGAGGCTTACCCAATAATATCGTCAATTGTACACTGAAAGGGCAGGACGGATTTGTATGGTTTGGTACCTGGTACGGACTATGCAGTTTCGACGGTACCAAATTCCGTTCCTATGATAATCATGACGGATTCTACTCCGCAGATATTCCTCCCCGTAAGATTCAGCGTATTGTAGAAGACAAGAACGGATACCTTTGGATCAAGACTATCGACCGCAAACTCTATCTGTTTGATAAGAAACATGAAAGTTTCCACGCAGTGTATGACGATGTAAAAGAGTACTCTGAAAACATTCAGATTATCAAGATACAGACGACAGATGACGGAGACGTACTGCTGCTGACCAAAGATAAAAGCCTGCTGCGTGCAAATACAGACCAGAACGGTAAAATCACCATGAAGCAGTTGCACGATTCGCGTCCCAATGTCAACGTCTACGACTTACGCCTCAAGCATAATGTGTTTTGTGAAACTGCCGAGTTTATCAATTGGATCGGTATGGACTATCAGATTCTTTCATTAAGAAAAGGAGAGGCTCTGAAAGATAAGCCTGTCGACTTTATTCAAAAGAAAGTTTCTGCCAATCCGGACCAGTTCACTTGTGCTTCCTACAGTTCCAAATTCTTATGGCTGGGAGATAAGAACGGACATATTTATAGCGTCGATCCGCAAAATGGAGTAGTCAACCGCTACGAAATACCGGAGATTGATCAACCGATTTCCAATATACTGGTCACTGAATCAGGATTAATGTATATCACCACCGTTGATGGTGCGTATGAATATAACATAGGCTACAAACAACTGACCAAACTACCGTTCTCCATCGCAGGGAAAAAAGTAGGAATGATATTCAATGACAAGTATGACAAAATTTGGTTTCAGGAAGGTAATGAGGCATTGACGTACTATGATCCTCTGAACAAAAGCAATCATCGCTTTCCTTTCCCCAAACAAAATGCCATCGGTAACTTTGAAAAGCAGGATGCCGGTGAACAGGGTATGTTTTTCCTCACCCCCGGTGGAGAAATTCTGCTCTTCGACAGGGAGAAACTGGAAATGACCCGTATCAATCAACTGAAACCTTTTTCCGACGACCTTCCCGATCAGCTCTTCTTTCATCTGTTGCTGGATAAAGACGGTATTCTTTGGCTGGCATCTACAGGCAGCGGAGTATACAAGGTTAACTTTCCCAAGAAGCAATTTCAACTGCTGACAGAAGTTTCTCCTGTCCCTGTAGACACAGAAAGAGCGACCTCTTGGAATCAGGGGATACGTGCACTGTATCAGGCTAAGAATGGAGACATCTGGGTCGGTACCCGTTGGCAGGCACTTTATCGTCTGGATAGCAACGGGCAGATAAAACAGGTTTTTACGGATCAGAATTATCTGATAGGCGCCGTATATCATATCATGGAAGATAAAGAAGGAAACTTGTGGTTTTCCACTAAGGGAAACGGACTTGTCAAAGCCGAACCGGATATGAACTCACCACATGGTCTGCGTTTTACCCGCTATAAGAATGATCCCAAGAATCCGAATTCTATCAGTAACAATGATGTGTATTTCACTTATCAGGATAGTCAGGAGCGTATCTGGGTCGGTCTGTTGGGCGGAGGGCTGAACTTGATTTCCGAAGAAAACGGGACACTTGTATTCAAGCATAAATACAACGGACTGAAACAATATCCCGCTTATGGTCTGTATATGGAAGTCCGTACAATGACAGAAGATGAAGACGGGCGTATCTGGGTAGGTACGATGGATGGTCTGATGTCTTTTGACGGACATTTTACGACTCCCGAACAGATTCAGTTTGAGACGTACCGACAGATCAGCGATCGTTCTAATGTGGCAGACAATGACATTTATGTACTATATAAAGACAGTGATTCGCAAATTTGGGTGAGTGTATTCGGCGGAGGTCTGAATAAGCTGGTCCGCTATGACAAAGAAAAACGTGAACCGATATTCAAGTCATATGGCATACGTGAAGGAATGAATAACGATGTGGTCAAGTCCATCGTGGAAGATAAAAACGGAAATTTGTGGTTTACTACCGAGATTGGTCTGTCCTGCTTTAATAAGGCGACAGAGCAGTTCCGTAACTACGACAAATACGATGGTTTCCTGAATGTTGAACTGGAAGAAGGCAGTGCGTTGCGTGCATTGAACGGAGACTTATGGCTTGGTTCGCGACAGGGAATTCTGACATTCTCTCCTGATAAACTGGAGACACAACATACCAACTATGACACCCGTATCGTAGACTTTAAAGTATCCAATCGTAATCTGCGAAGTTTGAACGACTGTCCGATTCAGGAGTCTATCACATACACCGATGCACTTCAATTGAAGTATAATCAGTCTATGTTCACAATCGAATTTGCCGCATTAAATTTCTACAATCAGAATCGCGTATCTTATCGTTACATACTCGAAGGGTATGAGAAGGAATGGCACTATAACGGCAAAAACCGTATTGCTTCTTATACCAATGTTCCTCCCGGAGACTACGTATTCCGTGTAGAAACGATGGATGAAGCTAATCCGGAACTTGTATCCACATGTACATTGGCTGTCACCATTCTTCCGCCGTGGTGGCTGAGTTGGTGGGCCACTCTTATCTATGTAATCCTTGGCATCGCGGCCCTCTATTTCGGTCTGCGCCTGGCCTTCTTCATGATTAAGATGAAGAACGACATTTATATCGAGCAGAAAGTCTCGGAAATGAAAATCAAGTTCTTCACCAATATTTCTCATGAGCTTCGTACTCCTCTGACACTGATAAAAGGACCGATACAAGAACTGAAGGAGCGGGAAGAACTGTCTCCGAAAGGACTGCAATACGTGGACCTGATGGAAAAGAATACGAACCAAATGTTACAACTGGTCAATCAGATTCTTGATTTCCGAAAGATTCAGAATGGCAAGATGCGTCTGCACGTATCATTGATTGATTTCAATGAAATGATAGCTTCCTTCCAAAAAGAATTCCGTGTACTTTCGGAGGAAAATGAAATCAGTTTCACATTCCAACTGCCGGACGAACCGATTATGGTATGGGCAGATAAGGACAAACTGAGTATTGTTATCCGCAACGTCATATCGAATGCGTTCAAATTTACTCCTTCCGGTGGAAGTATTTATGTAACTACCGGATTGACAGATGATGGAAAATCCTGCTATGTACGGGTAGAAGACAACGGTGTCGGCATTCCGCAAAATAAGCTGAGTGAAATTTTCGAGCGTTTCTCACAAGGAGAGAATGCGAATAATCCACATTATCAGGGTACGGGCATCGGACTGGCACTTTCCAAAGAAATAGTAAACCTGCATCACGGTATCATCCGTGCCGAAAGTCCGGAAGGGCAGGGGGCCGTGTTTATTGTAGAGCTATTGCTGGACAAGGACCATTATCGTCCGTCGGAAGTAGACTTCTATGTCAGTGATACGGAAACTGCTCCTGCCGCTACAGACAAGAAGATGGTTATCGATTCAGAAAAGGAACCGGAGGAGGAACTGGAAATTGATGCTTCATTACCGACTCTTCTGCTGGTAGAGGATAATAAAGACCTGTGCCAGCTGATAAAACTGCAATTGGAAGATAAATTCAACATCCATATAGCCAATAACGGCGTAGAAGGGCTGAAGAAAGTGCATCTGTATCATCCGGACATCGTAGTGACCGATCAGATGATGCCGGAAATGGACGGACTGGAAATGCTGCAATCTATCCGGAAGGATTTTCAGATCAGCCATATCCCTGTTATTATTCTGACAGCCAAGAACGATGAAGGTGCCAAGACCAAAGCGATCACTCTGGGTGCGAACGCATATATAACCAAACCATTCAGCAAAGAGTATCTGTTGGCACGGATCGATCAGTTGCTCGGCGAACGGAAACTGTTCCGCGAACGTATCCGCCAGCAAATGGAGAACCAGACGACAACGGAAGAAGACAGCTACGAACAATATCTGGTGAAGAAAGATGTGCAGTTCCTTGAAAAGATACACCAAGTGATCGAGGAAAACATGGACGACAGTGATTTCAATATTGATACGATCGCTTCCGGCATCGGACTGAGCCGTTCGGCATTCTTCAAAAAGCTGAAAAGCCTTACCGGACTGGCACCTGTCGACCTGGTAAAGGAGATTCGCCTGAATAAATCGATCGAACTGATTAAAAATACGGATTTGAGTGTTTCGGAAGTGGCGTTTGCTGTCGGATTCAAAGATTCGGGCTACTATAGCAAGTGTTTCCGCAAAAAATATAATCAGACTCCCCGTGAATATATGAATGAATGGCGGAAAGGATAGAAAGACCGATTACAAAATACTTTCTTAATCGTCTTTTTTTAAAACCTATTAAGATTCGGAAGAATGAACAAGATTAAGAAAGTATTATCAGCATGGATGTTGGTTGCCTGTGTGCTACCTGTGGCAGCCCAATATCCGGTGATCCCCGACTCGGTAAAAGAAAGAGGAGCAAAACAAGAGGCAGAGTTCGAACAGAAATCAAATGCGGCATGGGAAAAAGCCTTGCCAACAGTTTTGGAAGAAGCAAGGTTAGGAAGACCTTACAAACCTTGGGCCTCCAAACCGGAGGATTTGATAAAAAGTAATATTCCGGCTTTCCCCGGCGCGGAAGGTGGTGGTATGTACACTCCCGGCGGTCGTGGAGGCAAAGTGATTGTGGTAACTTCCCTGGAAGATTCCGGTCCCGGCACATTCCGCGAAGCCTGTGAAACCGGTGGTGCACGTGTTATCGTATTTAATGTGTCAGGTATTATTCGCCTGAAAAGCCCGATCAGTGTACGTGCCCCTTATGTAACGATTGCCGGACAGACAGCACCGGGAGACGGTATCTGCGTGACCGGTCATTCTTTCCTGATCGATACTCATGATGTAGTGATTCGCCATATGCGTTTCCGTCGGGGGGCACAGGATGTTGCTTTCCGTGATGATGCAGTAGGAGGAAATGCAGTCGGCAATATTATAATAGACCACTGTTCGGCAAGCTGGGGACTGGATGAAAATATGTCTATCTATCGCCACGTCTACAACAGGGATGAAACCGGGCACGGACTGAAGTTGCCTACTGTGAACATTACCATTCAGAATTCGATGTTCTCGGAAGCATTGGATACTTATAATCATGCGTTTGGCGCCACTATCGGAGGACATAATAGTATGTTCTGCCGTAATCTTTTCGCTTCCAATATCAGTCGTAACAGTTCGGTGGGTATGGACGGAGACTTTAACTTCGTAAACAATGTTGTCTTCAACTGGTGGAACCGTTCTGTCGACGGAGGAGATAACAAGAGTTTTTATAATATAATCAATAACTATTTTAAGCCCGGTCCTATCACCCCGTTGGATAAGCCTATCTCTTATCGTATATTGAAACCGGAAGCCGGACGCGATAAAAGCAAACCGATGTCCTTCGGAAAAGCTTATGTAAACGGTAACATCGTTCACGGAAATGCTAAAGTGACAAAAGATAACTGGGATGGCGGAGTTCAGCTTGCCAGTGAAGTGGATGAAGGAAAGTTCTTACCGCAAATCAGAGTGGACGAAGCATTCAAAATGTCGCCCGTGACGATTATGGATACCAAAAAAGCTTATAACTTTGTATTGGATAATGTAGGTGCTACTCTCCCGAAACGGGATGCGGTAGACGCACGCGTCATCAAGACTGTACAGACAGGAAAAGCGATTTATGCGAAAGACGCTCCGGAATTTGTCTCTCCTTATGTGAAAAGACGCTTGCCGGCAGACTCTTACAAACAAGGCATCATCACCGATATCCGTCAGGTGGGCGGACTTCCTGAGTACAAAGGAGAAGCATATCTTGATTCGGATGGTGACGGTATGCCGGACGCATGGGAAGTTGCCAACGGACTGAATCCGAACGATCCGACTGATGCAAAGGAGGACTGTAATGGAGATGGCTATACCAATATCGAGAAATATATCAATGGGCTGGATACAAAGAAGAAAATAGACTGGACAGATCTGAAGAACAACTACGATACCTTATCCAAACGGAAAAGTCTGTTTTAATCGTATGATTTCTTATGGTCAAATGATCTTTCAGGATTGAATAATTAGAAAACAACGTTTATTGTAATGAATATACAATTAAGAACTATCCTTTTAGGATTATTGAGCATAGGGTTTGCGCAGGGATATGCGCAAACCTTTGCTTTACAGGTTAAGGATGACCGGATCACTTACTTGAATGACGAACAGGGAAACCGGATTCTTGATTTCTCGTACTGTGGCTACAAGGGCTCCGAACAGGATATTCCTTCTGTCCGCAATGCCGTGTTTGTACCTTGGACAGCAGGAGATAATACATCACGTATTCAACGCGCCATTGACTATGTCGCCTCATTAGTACCTGATGCTTCCGGTTTCAGGGGAGCCGTGTTATTGGATCAGGGAGAATTTTCTTTATCCGGAAGCCTTCGTATAAATGCCTCCGGCATCGTACTGCGTGGAGTGGATAAAGAGAAAACGATACTTCTAAAAAAAGGAGTGGACAGAGGTGCCCTGATCTATATGGAAGGGACAGACGATCTGAAGGTGCAGGATACATTGCAGGTACTCTCGAAGTATGTTCCGGTAAATGCGAGGACATTGGAAGTTGTTTCAGGTACTTCGTTGAGAAAGGGAGATCGGGTGCTGGTGAACCGTCCGTCCGGCAAAGAATGGATTGCTTCGTTAGGATGTGATATCTTTGGAGGAGGAATCAGTGCACTGGGCTGGAAAGAAGGAGATATGGATCTTACCTGGGATAGAACCGTGACAGAAGTAAACGGTAATCAGATAACGCTGGACGCTCCGCTGACAGTGGCGCTGGATGCTAAATACGGTACTTCTTCCGTGATTACTTATCAGTGGAACGGGCGCATCCGGGAGTGCGGAGTAGAAAACATGACTCTGATTTCCGACTATGACAAACGGTACCCTAAAGATGAAGATCATTGCTGGACAGGTATTTCTATCGAAGATGCGGAAGATTGCTGGGTACGCAGGGTGAATTTTAAGCACTTTGCAGGAAGTGCAATCCTTGTTCAGCGTACCGGTTCCCAAATCACGGTTGAGGACTGTATCTCACGGGAACCTGTTTCTGAAATCGGAGGAATGCGCCGCTGTACTTTCTATACCTTAGGACAACAGACACTTTTCCAGCGCTGCTATTCGGAACAGGGTATTCATGACTTTGCAGCCGGATATTGTGCTGCCGGACCGAATGCTTTCGTACAATGTGATTCGTATGAGTCTTTTGGTTTCAGCGGATCTATTGACGCATGGGCGTGCGGTTTATTGTTTGACGTGGTTAATATAGACGGGCATAATCTGAGTTTCAAGAATCTGGGACAGGACAAGAACGGAGCGGGATGGAATACAGCAAATAGTCTGTTCTGGCAATGTACCGCTGCCGAAATAGAGTGTTATGCTCCGGCAAAAGATGCCATGAACCGTGCGTACGGATGTTGGGCACAATTCTCCGGTGACGGCGAATGGGCACAATCAAACAATCATGTGCAGCCCCGAAGCATTTTCTATGCTCAATTGGAGGATCGTTTGCAGAAGAAATGTGCAGAACGTGCCCGTATCCTGCCAAGGAATACAAGCGCCACCAGCAGTCCGACCGTTGAAGTTGCTATGGAACTGGCCAAAGAGGCTTACAATCCCCGCCTGACATTGGAACACTGGATTGAACAAGGAGCCTTTGCTCCTTCAATAGCTATGTCCGGAGTAAAATCAATCGATGATATGAAAGAAAAGAAGATAACTCCGAACAAGACATCAGCACAACCGGAAGTAACTATTGCAAACGGACGTATCCAAATGGACGGTACTTTGTTGGTAGGAGGTAGCCATACCACCCCTTGGTGGAATGGAAAACTTAAAACCAGCTTTCTGAAAAAAGCAAGTCCTGCCATCACCCGTTTTGTCCCCGGACGTGAAGGATTGGGACTGACAGATCGCATCGATTCCGTAATCGGCTATATGAAACAAAAGAATATATTGGTATTTGATCAAAACTACGGACTTTGGTATGACCGTCGCCGGGATGATCATGAACGAGTGCGCCGTCGTGACGGAGATGTATGGGGACCTTTCTACGAACAACCTTTCGGACGCAGTGGTCAGGGTACTGCCTGGGAAGGACTGAGCAAATATGATCTGAACCGCCCTAATGCATGGTATTGGTCACGATTGAAAGAGTTTGCCGAAAAAGGAAGTAAAGATGGACTATTGCTATTCCATGAGAACTATTTCCAGCACAATATTCTGGAAGCAGGTGCACACTGGGTAGATTGTCCGTGGAGAAGCACCAATAATATCAATCAGACCGGATTTCCGGAACCTGCTCCGTTTGCCGGAGACAAACGAATCTTTGTTGCAGATATGTTTTATGATATCACTCATCCGGTTCGCCGTGAGTTACACAGACAATACATCCGCCAGTGTCTGAACAACTTTGCAGATAACCCGAATGTCATTCAGCTGACAAGTGCCGAATTTACAGGTCCACTACACTTTGTACAGTTTTGGCTGGATGTGATTGCCGAATGGGAAACTGAAACCGGAAAGAAGGCCAAAGTAGCATTAAGTACCACAAAAGATGTACAGGACGCTATCCTTGCCGATCCGAAGCGTGCGGCTGTGGTGGATATTATTGATATCCGCTACTGGCACTATAAAACGGATGGAGTCTTTGCACCGGAAGGAGGGAAGAACATGGCTCCCCGTCAACATATGCGTAAGATGAAAGTCGGAAAGGTTACTTTCACCGAAGCCTACAAGGCTGTCCACGAATATCGTCAGAAGTTCCCGGAGAAAGCCGTAACCTTCTATGCACAGAATTATCCGGCTATGGGATGGGCTGTACTCATGGCCGGCGGTTCATGTCCTGTAATCCCGTGCACAGATAAAACATTCCTGAAGGATGCAGCGGCTATGGAAGTGGAAGAAACCGATACCGACAACTATAAGAAAATGGTAAAATCTGATATCGGCAGTATCATTTATTCCAAGTCCGGAACAGAAATTCCTGTTCAATTATCGTCCGGAAAGTATATCTTAAAGTACATACATCCCGGTTCAGGGAAGATGAATATTATAGATAAATCATTGAAAATTAATGGAGTATACAAATTAAAGGTACCGGATAAGAAAGAAGGTATTTATTGGTTCCATAAACTCTGAAACAAAAAATCCCGCTGATCAGTCATCAGCGGGATTTTTCCATTTTATAGGTAATTTCTAACAAAAGAGTGTTATAAAACATGATACTTATTTTTTCAACCTACAAACCAGATTTTACCGGTGGTTGAGGTCAGTTCTGCTTAGCTTTGCAACATCAAATCAATCGAATTAATGCTATGATGGAACAGACTAATAATTCAACCGACACTTTACTCGCTTCTTTTCAAGCGGGAAATATGGCAGCTTTTTCGCAGCTATATGATTTGCACATCAACATTCTTTTTAATTACGGATTGAAGTTGACCATTGATAAAGAGTTACTGAAAGATTGCATCCACGATATTTTCGTTAAGCTCTACACTAAAAAGGATGAATTAGGAACTATTGATAATTTGAAGTCTTATTTGTTCATCTCATTAAAGAACAAACTCTGCGATGAGCTCCGCAAACGTATGTATATGTCTGATACAGCCATAGAAGATGTAAATGCAGTAGCTCCCACAGACGTAGAAGATGACTATATGGAAGAAGAGCAACGCAAAAATGAGTTCTCGCTGGTGAAGCGTTTACTGGACCAGCTTTCTCCCCGGCAGCGTGAAGCACTTACATTATATTATATAGAAGAAAAGAAATACGAGGATATTTGTGAGATTATGAATATGAACTATCAGTCCGTACGCAACCTGATGCACCGTGGATTGACAAAATTGCGTAGTCTGGCAAGTTAATTTTAGTAAAAAGGATATTTGGTTGAGTACATACACAGGGTAACAGCGTCCTATCTATGTAAACGCTTAAAAAGGATGCGATATGTGCTCTAAGGTAAAAGATTTTTTGACGGATGATGATTTCATCAATTATGCACTGGGTGTAACTCCGGAAGCAGCTTCCCAATGGGAAACTTATTTCAGGGAACACCCGGAACAGATAGCAGATGCAGAAGAAGCTAAGGCCGTATTATTGGCTCCGGCAGATGTTGCCTGCGACTTTTCACTGGTTGAAAACCAAGATTTAAAGGATAGAATTGTTAGTAGTATAAAAGATTTTTCGAACATTTTGTAGTTAGATTAGATAGAAGTTAGGTTAGTTAAGGTTAGTAAAAAGATTGACGCAGTCTTTCACAGACGCTTGAGTGATCAAGTACTGTGAGAGACTGTGTTTTATATATTTACAGTTTATTTTCTTCCCGAATATCGAATGCGTTGCAGAAACTGACGATAAGTACGATACAACCTCCCAATATACCTATAATCATGTAAGCAATACGAATATCAAATGCCTGTGTAATAGCGCCTATAAGCAAAGGAGCGACCAGTGAACCAATAAAACTGATACTCGACAGGATAGTGAGCGCAATGCTGACGGGCGTCTTTGACTTGGCCCCTACAAAGCTATATAAAGTAGGTACGATACATGAGATACCTAGTCCGACCAGCATAAAGCCTAATGAATTAATGATCACTTTCATTGCCATTGACTCAAACGTATTGCCCAACAATGCGGAAATGAAGAAGCCGATACAAATAAGGCTGCCTGCCAGTTGCAGTACTTTTTTCTTCCCCCAAAGCTGGTAAGCATAATTCGTCAGGAATCGTCCCGTAGCCATCATGACCATAAATACAAGGAAGCCGATTTGCAATGATTTAGGCACATGGACAACCGATTCAAAATAAACAGCGCTCCAGTCGAACATGGCACTCTCTACGATGAGCGCGAATAATCCGACTAAACCTAATTGTAAAAGGAGCATTTCCGGCTTTTGGAATAACAGACGGAATCCATTCGGAGCTTTATCAGCCGCTTTGTCTGTTGTCTCAAAGCCCGCTTTCGGATTCTCATTTATAGGAAGCGTTGTTTCTTGCAGATATTTTCGTCCTGCCAGTACTATGATAAGGATAATAGCGGCTATCAGCATATAATGCCAGACAGGAGAGGTGCCCGTCAGAATCATCACAAAGCCGATAAGTGCTCCGGTACAGGCTCCTAAGCTCCATCCCCCATGAAAAGTTGCCATGATTGTCTTACCATACAAGCGCTCCACTTCGATCCCTTGCGTATTGAACGATATATCGCACAAGTTCCAGAACACTCCGAAACAAAAAAGCAGGAATCCCAGCAAATAGACTTCATGAGCCAATCCGACACAAAGTAAGGACATGGCATATCCCAAAATGCTGACTTGTACCATTGTGCGACTCCCTAATTTAGATACAAGATAACCCGCCAAAGGAATTGCTACAAACTTGCCGACCGGTATCATAAATAAAATCAGCCCCCAATAAAATGCATAATTGGCTGCAAATACATCTTTGAAATCCGGGATACGGCTTGCCCAGCTTGCCATACAGAGTCCTTGGGCAAAGAAGAAAGTAAGGATGGCAAAACGTATTTTCTCTTTCGGATATGTAAATTGGTTGTTCATGAGTCATTTTTTTAATGGAGGCAAAGGTATTTATTTTTTGTGTTTTACCTTTCCTGCTATTACTCTTTTTTGTACTTTTGCAGCCGATTTAAAAATATCACATACATGAAGACAAGCGAATCTTTATTATCTATAGGTAAATTCATAGCCGAATATTCAGCCCATCTAATGGGAGCGGGGGTACATACCTCCCGTGTTGTACGCAATTCCAAACGTATCGGAGAAGCTTTTGGCTTAGATGTCAAACTGGGCGTATTTCATAAAAATATCATTCTTACTATCATCGATAAGGAGACAAACGAAGCCTGCAACGAGGTTATAGATATTCCTGCACATCCCATCAGTTTTGAGCATAACTCCGAACTAAGCGCTTTGAGTTGGGAAGCAATAGACAAACAGTTATCGTTGGAAGAACTGAAAGAGAAATACAAAAAGATAGTCTCTGCTCCGATGATACATCCTCTGTTCGTTTTGATATTGGTAGGCTTTGCCAATGCGTCATTCTGCAAACTGTTTGGCGGCGACTTAATCTCAATGGGAATCGTTTTCTCCGCCACTATTACAGGACTATACCTGAAACAACAGATGCAAAAGAAGAAAATGAATCATTATATTATATTCATTGTTTCGGCCTTCGTTGCGTCGCTCTGCGCTTCTACCGCCTTGATTTTCGACACAACTTCCGAGATCGCACTGGCAACCAGCGTTCTATATCTTGTACCCGGTGTTCCTTTGATTAATGGAGTGATTGATGTTGTCGAAGGATACGTTTTGACAGGATTTGCCCGTTTGACAGAAGCCTCTTTGCTGATTGTCAGCATTGCCATCGGCCTTTCCTTTACATTATTAATGGTAAAAAACAGTTTAATTTGATATGGTAGCACTTGATATTCTTTCTGATGGTTTCTTTGCAGCGATAGCAGGTATCGGATTTGGCGCAATTTCCGATCCTCCGTTGCGTGCATTTAAAATGATTGCAATATTGGCGGCATTGGGACATGCGTGCCGTTTCTGTCTGATGACTTACTTGGGTGTAGATATTGCTACGGCTTCTTTATTCGGTGGATTAGTAATCGGGTTCGGCAGTTTATGGCTTGGAAAGCGAGTATATTGCCCGATGACGGTGCTGTATATTCCCGCATTGCTCCCGATGATTCCGGGAAAATTTGCGTACAACATGGTATTCTCTCTTATTATGTGCTTGCAGACAGCGAATAAACCGGAACTGCATGATAAGTATATAAAGATGCAGGAGATGTTCTTCTCCAACACTTTGGTGGCAAGTACAGTAATTTTCATGCTTGCGGTCGGAGCTACATTCCCGATGTTCCTGTTCCCGCACAGAGCCTTTTCTTTAACAAGACATTAATTAAACTACTTTTATGGAGATTTTTTGGAGAACAATTGCGTATTATAATTCAGCCACCTGGCTTTTGCAGATTATTGTCATTCTGATCGGTATTGTGCTGACCGCATTGCTGATCAGCAAACCACGTCCGTGGGTGAAGATGGGAATGAAGATTTATATGATAGGTCTTTATTCGTGGATTTCCATTGTCTATTACTTTATCTACTGCGAAGAACGCAGCTATAACGGGGTAATGGCGATGTTCTGGGGAGTGATGGCTATTATCTGGATATGGGATGCGATCACCGGATATACGACTTTCGAACGTACACACAAATATGATCTGCTATCTTATGTGTTGCTGGCCATGCCTTTCATTTATCCTATGGTATCGTTGGCACGCGGGCTATCTTTCCCGGAAATGACTTCTCCGGTGATGCCTTGCTCTGTAGTGGTATTTACCATCGGACTGCTGTTGCTGTTTGCACACAAGGTAAATATGTTTTTGGTACTGTTCCTTTGCCACTGGTCATTGATCGGATTATCCAAGACTTACTTCTTCCAGATTCCGGAAGACTTCCTTTTGGCAAGTGCGACTATTCCGGGACTCTATCTCTTCTTCAGAGAATATTTCCTGAATAATCTGCACGCAGATACCAAGCCCAAAGCTAAATATATTAACTGGTTATTGATAACAGTCTGTATCGGGCTGGCTATATTGTTGACGACTACTATGTTTTTGGAATTAGTTCCGAAGAACTGATTGCCGCACTATTACACGTTATTAGTTTCATGCCTTGAAACGATTAGTTTCATTGCTTGAAACAAAAAGTTTCAGCCGTTGAAACCAACAGTTTCAAGGCATGAAACTTTTTTTTATCTGATAGCATAAAATATTCGGAGAGCATATTGCATCACACTATCCGGCAGCCAGCTCTTGCTTTTAGCAAACAGAACTTGCACCAACGGACCTACTTTAGTCCGGAAAGGAGGATTTTTACGTGCTACTATTTTACAGATCGCAGCACCCAGCTTACGGGGATGGCATCCGTTACGCTCTTCTTTTTCAATGATCTTTAATGATCTCAGAAAACTGTCTGCATAATCTTCATTTTGTCCGGTCAGTTCAGAGATATTCCGGTTGTCGGTAAACCCGGTATTAAAATCTCCCGGCTGCACCAGGCAGACTTTGATATGAAACGGATGAACTTCCAGCGCCAAGGCCTCGCTGTATCCTTCTACTGCAAACTTGGATGCAGAATAAAATCCCTGATAGGGGATGCCCATCACTCCACCAATGGAACTGATATTGATGATCTTTCCCCGACGTGCCTTGCGCATATAAGGGAGCACCGCTTTACACATATTGACCACGCCAAAGAAATTTGTATTCATCTGCATGCTCACTTCTTCTTCGGTAGCCAGCTCCAATGCTCCGCCAATTCCCATACCGGCATTATTAATCAGTACATCCATCCGTCCCTGCTCGGATATTATTTGTTCTACAGCCTGACGAACAGAAATACTATTCGTTACATCAACGACAAGCATTCGGACCTTACCTATATTCTCTGAAGGTTTCCGGCTCGTACCGTAAACGATATGACCTTGTTCTGATAACATTTGCGCAGTAATCTTTCCGAATCCGGAAGAAGCTCCGGTTATGAGTATGATTTGTGGTTGCATATTCTTTTATTTGTGGCAAAGATAAAGAGAATATCCGAAAATACTGTTTTTGCCGAATAGTATTCTGATAAGACGGATTCAGAAGCTTCCTCCTGCAAAACTTGGTTTTCTGCAAAAGATATCCTATCTTCGGGAAAAATAACGATATGAAAAGAATACTTATATTCGGCATAGTATGTCTGACTTCAATTATAGTATCGCTGGGACAGTCAGTGGAAAGCACCATTCTTCCTCCTACAGGCTACACTCGTGAGGTATGCGATGAACATTCATTTGCCGCCTATCTGCGTCAACTCCCATTATTGCCCAAAGGGAGTAAGGTTTTACTTTACAACGGACAGGAGAAAAGGAATCAGGCAGCCGCATTCGCCGTAGTAGATATGGAAATAGGCAATCGTGATTTACAGCAATGTGCGGATGCAGTCATGCGCTTACGGGCAGAATACCTATGGGCACAGAAAAGATACGGAGAAATCAAATTTAACTTTACCAATGGCTTTCCGGCAGAATATAAGAAATGGGCGGAAGGAAACCGTATCAAAGTAACCGGAAATAAAGTAGAGTGGTATGCCGCAGGAGGCAAAGACTATTCATATAAGACTTTTCGTAAATACTTGAATATGGTATTTATGTATGCCGGCACTGCTTCCCTTTCAAAAGAGCTTCGTACGGTTCCTTATACTTCACTGCAAGCAGGAGATGTGTTTATCAAAGGAGGTTCACCGGGCCATGCCGTGATAGTAGTAGATGTGGCAATTCACCCGAAGACAAAAAAGAAAGTTTTTTTATTGGCACAAAGTTATATGCCCGCCCAGCAAATACATATTCTCGTCAATCCTGCCAACCGGAATCTGTCACCTTGGTATGAACTGACAGATACAGACAGTGGCAGACTGTATACACCGGAGTGGACGTTCGAAAAGAAAGAGTTGAAAAGGTTTTAGAAATTGTTTACCTGACACCTTCCCTTGCGGGGACTCCTCCTTCCAGTAGGAGGAGCATAGAGATACCTCTTCTCAACTATTTAGTATAGCGGTCAACTCTTCCCGCCAATCAGCACCGTTTTCCGGTTGAAAGGTTTCGAAGCCAAGTTCTTTGCCAATGTGAATATTAGAACTTCCATCGTCAACGAAGAGCGTTTCGGAAGGAATGATATGGCTGTCTTCTATCATAAAGTCGAATATTTCGGGAGCCGGTTTGGTATGTCCCAACTGGTAAGATAAATATAGCTTGTCGCAATAATCGTTCAGCGGTTTCCCTTCGGATGAAAACTCCGGACTGCATGCCCATGACATAACAAAAGGATTGGTATTACTCAAGAGATACACATGATATGATTTACGAAGCTCCATTATATAATCGAGTTTTCGCAAGTCCACTTCATTGAAAAAGCCTAACCACGCCTGTTTGGTTTCTTCCATCGTCAGTTCGCGACCGCACAGATCTCCCAATTGCTTCCGAAATTCATCGGCACTCAACTTTCCTTCTTCCAGTTCCTGGAAGATTCCGGTCTGATGGTATTTGTCCAAACGAGTATCGGCATCCGCCAATCCCAGTTTGATAAACGCCTGAACTGCTTTATCGCGATCAATGTCTACAATCACTCCACCAAAATCAAATACAATGTTCTTAATCATGATATATACAATTTTTATTTGTTACAAAGATACGGCTAATCTTCTTAATAAACAGCCCGTCATCGCTTGATCTTTGTCAAAAAAAACATGAGGGTAACCTGCGATATACCTAATAATAGAAGAAGAAATAATATAATGACACTATCCTGCCGTGATGGTGTAACTATGATCACAGTATAGTGTCACTATGAGAGGAGGATAGTGACACCATTTTTTGTATGGTTTATAGAGGTGTATGTATCATATTATTTTTTATATTTGCAAATCCAATCGTTTGTATACAAAGATAAAAGCAGAGTTATGAATAATCTTCGAATCTTATTATACGTGGTTGTCCTTTCACTGGCTGCATGCCATCCGGAAGGGACTAATGTAAAGCAGGGATTAGACAAAGCCGCACAGCTAATGGGACAGGACCCGGATACGGCATCTATTATTCTCGAGAATATCCAGATCAACCAGATGAACGAAGCACAGCTGGCAGAATATAATCTGTTGTGTACCCAGCTGAATGAAGATAAAAATATCGCCCATACGTCTGATAAGCAAATCCGTCAGGCAGTTTCATACTTTGACCAACACGGCGATGAACTTCAGAAATCAAAGGCTTATTTTTATCTGGCATGTGTAGAGAGTGATCTTGACCAGAAAAAGGAAGCGGAGACCCACTTCAAGGAAGCAATAAAGCTTGCTACTCTTACAGAGAAGTACGATTATGTAGCCAAGGTGTGCAGACGTTGCAGCCTTTATTATCAGAAATATGGTCATTTCAACGAAGCATTGGAAATGGAAAGAAAAGCCTATGCCAGCCAGTTAATGCAGAACGATCAGGCAGGCGATACGAAGATTATTCTTTCTTCTGCATTAGGAGTCTTTGGTGTGATGTCCTTGTTACTCGGGCTGCTCTGGAAGAAGAATAAGTTTGTATATTCTCAACTGACTACTTTTAAAGATGAAATGTTGCGAAAAGAGGCAGAGTCGGATAAGCTGATGTTGCAATGTAACTATCTGGAAGAAAAATATCAGTCGCTTCAACAGCATATTTATGAAAGTTCTCCGGTAGTATCGAAAGTCCGGCAAATAAAAGAACGGTCTGTTTCCCCTTCCAAGGTTGTTTCTTTTTCAGAGAAAGACTGGAGTGAATTATTAAGACTACAGGAGGGAGTATATGGACTTGTTTCCAAATTGAAAGAGATAAGTCCTAAACTTACAGAAGAAGATTTGAGAGTATGTGCTTTCCTGCGCGAAGGTATCCAGCCTGCTTGCTTTGCAGATCTAATGAAACTGACTGTAGAAACTCTTACCCGAAGAATATCCAGAATAAAAACGGAGAAACTTATGCTTGTAAGTTCCAAAGAATCACTGGAAGACTACATCAAATCATTGTAGTCCGCATTTGTCCGGAGTTGCCTGACAAAAAGCTTTGTTTTTCAATATCTTATAGGAATGGGGTGTCCGTATCCGTCCGGCTAAAAATGCCAGTTTTATATCACTGTTCTATAACTTTGCAAACAAAAAAGTTACAGAACTATGAACTACTTATTATTTAAA
Organism: Bacteroides sp. RCH18; assembly: GCF_058231005.1. NCBI lineage: Bacteria > Pseudomonadati > Bacteroidota > Bacteroidia > Bacteroidales > Bacteroidaceae > Bacteroides > Bacteroides sp. RCH18. The sequence goes on from NZ_JBIPTC010000001.1 coordinate 487,126, forward strand.
AGATGGAATGATTTCAGTGGTTGGCTTGTCTTCCTTATAGCAGCTTTCGTATATGGAATGACAATCGAACCTACTGCCAGTTTTTGGGATTGTCCCGAATTTATTTCATGCGCCGAGAAGTTACAGGTCGGACATCCGCCCGGTGCACCTTTTTATATGCTGGTAGGTAATCTGTTTACACAGTTTGCCTCCGATCCCTCCCAAGTTTCACGTACAGTCAACTTTCTGAATGCACTGCTGAGTGCAGGATGCATCCTCTTTCTTTTTTGGAGTATCACTCGTCTGGTCAGATATCTTCTGAAGGAAGAAAAAGAGAATCTGTCAGTAACCGACGTGATTATCATTCTCGGCTCCGGGTTGGTAGGAGCTTTGGCATATACTTTTAGTGATACTTTCTGGTTCAGCGCAGTAGAGGGAGAAGTATATGCTTTCTCTTCTTTTCTTACTGCCTTGGTTTTCTGGATGATTCTGCGCTGGCAGGATGAGTCGGACACCGTTTATGGTGACCGATGGATTATTCTGATTGCCTATATAATCGGACTCTCCATCGGAGTACATCTGCTCAATCTGCTTTGCATTCCGGCGATTGTACTGGTTTTCTATTATCAGAAATATCAAACGATTTCGCTTAAAGGAGCTATTGCGGCGATTGCTTTATCCGGTTTGCTTATTGTATTGATACTTTTTGTGTACATTCCCGGAATGGCGGATATTGGAGGATGGTTCGAACTACTCTTTGTCAACGCCTTGGGATTCCCTTTCCAAACAGGACTGATTGTCTTTCTGGCTATCACATTTTTCCTGCTCATAACCGGTATCTATCGTTTCAAAAAACGATTGATCAATACAGCTTTATGGTGCATACTTATGCTTACCGTAGGTTATACCACCTATGCAGTGATATTGATTCGTGCCAATGCCAATACACCGCTCAATGAAAATGCTCCGGATAATATTTTCGCACTCAAAAGCTATTTGAACCGGGAACAATACGAAAGCGCCCCTTTACTTTACGGCAAAACGTATGCCTCCGAACCAGAGTATGTGCCCGAAGGAGATTATTACAAAGTAAAAATGAAAACGGGTAGTGCTGTCTACAGACCGAATAAGGAAGAGGGAAAATACAAGGTGATTCGAAATAAAGAGGAAGTATGCTATACTCAAAACATGTTGTTTTCACGAATGTGGAATGATCGCATGGCTTCCTCTTACAAAAGCTGGTCGGGAGGAACGGACGAAGCTCCCACGCAAAAAGAGAATCTTACCTATTTCTTCACTTATCAGCTCAATTATATGTATTGGCGCTATTTTCTCTGGAATTTTGTCGGGCGTCAAAACGATATTCAGGGACATGGCGAACCGGAACATGGAAACTGGATCACGGGGATTCCTCTGTTAGATAATCTAAGACTTGGTGACCAGGAACTTTTGCCCGAATCTCTGCGTCAGAATAAAGGGCATAACGTATTTTATGCTTTGCCGCTATTATTGGGATTAATCGGGATTTACTGGCAATGGATGCGAGGCAAGAAGGGAATGCAACAGTTTAGCGTTGTGTTTTTCCTTTTCTTCATGACAGGTCTGGCTATTGTGCTATATTTGAACCAGACTCCCGGTCAGCCCCGTGAACGGGATTATGCATACGCAGGTTCATTCTATGCTTTTGCTATTTGGATAGGAATGGGAGCTGCCGGATTGTGTGACGCACTTCGAAAAAAGAAGTCGTCAGTACTTCAGGTCAGCCTGTTAATGTTTCTCTGCCTGCTGATTCCGGTTCAGATGGCTAGTCAGACGTGGGATGATCATGACCGGAGTAACCGTTTCACTTGCCGTGATTTTGGAGCCAATTATCTGATGACACTCCCCGACAAAGGAAATCCTATCATTTTCAGTAACGGAGATAATGATACTTTCCCCTTGTGGTATAATCAGGATACGGAAGGAGTACGCAGAGATACCCGCATCTGCAATTTGAGTTATGCGCAAACAGATTGGTATATTTATCAGCAGCAATGCCCGTTGTATGATGCACCCGGATTACCCATTACCTGGAGTAAAGATCAATATCAGGAAGGAAAAAACGAATACGTAGCCATCCGACCGGAACTGAAAAAACAGATAGAAGAGCTCTATCAGAAACATCCAGAAGAAGCCCGTGACAGTTTTGGCGATGATCCGTTTGAGGTAAAAAACATCCTGAAATACTGGGCATTATCGGAGAAGCAGGACTTTCACGTAATCCCTACCGATACGATCAGCATCAATATTGATAAAGATGCAGTGCTTCGATCAGGCATGATGCTTCCAGACTCCATCCGTCATCTGAAAGGTGAAGAACTGAGAAATGCGATACCGGATAAGATCTATATTTCTCTGAAAGATATGCGTATTCTAACCAAAGTAGATATGCTGATGCTGGAAATGCTTGCCAACTGCAATTGGGAACGCCCATTGTACATGGCAATATCCGTCGGTGAGGTCAGCAAGCTGAAGTTTGATCATTATTTCGTTCAGGAAGGATTAGCTTTTCGTTTCACACCTTTTGATTATAAAAAATGGGGAAATGTCAAAGGAGATAATAACTATGCGATAGATGTAGAGAGATTGTATGAAAATGTAATGAACAGATATAAGTATGGCGGACTGGACACTCCCGGACTCTATCTGGATGAAACCACCCTGCGAACCTGCTATTATCATCGGAGGCTTTTCGCCCAACTGGCAAAGGAACTGATCAGGCAGGGCGACAATACCCGAGCAAGGAAGGTACTTGCCTATGCAGAACAAGCTGTTCCGGCGTACAATGTCCCCGAGATCTATGAAAGCGGGTCATTCGACATAGCCAAAGCCTATGCTGCCCTAGGAGAAAAGACGAAAGCAATGCCTCTGCTAAAGTACCTGACAGCCGAATCGGAAGATTACATCAACTGGGCATTCTCATTAGGAGACAACAGGATCAGTATGGTCCAGAGAGATTGCCTGTATAAGTTCTGGCAATGGAATCAGTATAATGAACTTGTAAAAGAGATTGATAAAGAGGAATACAGGCTAAGTAATCAGCGCTTTGAGGAGAAATATGCTTTATTCTCTCAAATCGTGGGACTTAGAAACTAAAATCCGGAAATATAAACTTGAAAACAATAAAACTATCAGAAGTATGAGAAATGCATTGAGTAAAATAAATTATATTATTCTATCGATTGGTTCGATATTGATTATCACAGGATATATATTAATGAACGGCGAGGGGAGTACCCCTGCCGCCTATAACCCTGATATCTTCAGCAGACTTCGTATATGTATTGCACCCATTATTTGTTTACTCGGTTATTTGCTGAATGTAGTTGGCATTATTTATATTACAAAAAAGAATAATTAGCAGGGATACATCTTAAATATTTTCAAAAGAATGCGTTTTTAAGCCAAATAATTACTTCTTTTGTCCTCACTAATAAAAATGAAAGTCGGACAACATGAGTAATAACATTGACATAAAAACGCTTGAAGCCTTCCAGGATGGAAATCACAAGGCTTTTGAAACTGTTTTTATAGCCTATTACAATAAAACAAAGGCTTTCATCGACGGATATATAAAATCGGAATCGGATGCCGAAGAATTGACAGAAGACCTTTTTGTCAATCTTTGGATCAATCATGATTCGATTGATGCATCCAAGTCTTTTAGTTCTTATCTGCATACGATTGCCCGAAACTCAGCCATAAACTTTTTAAAGCATAAGTATGTACACGATACTTATCTGAACAATAATCAGGAGACAGAATATAGTTCTACTTCCGAAGAAGACCTTATAGCCAAAGAATTAGGCTTATTGATAGAGGACGTTGTCGGAAAAATGCCGGAACAGCGGAAAATGATCTATACATTGAGCCGTCAGGAAGGGTTGAGCAATGCCGAGATAGCAATACAGCTCAATACCACTAAAAGAAACGTCGAAAGTCAGTTAAGCCTCGCATTAAAGGAGATACGGAAAGCTATCTCGTGCTTTTTATTGTCTTTTTTATAAAAACATCCACTTTTTCATTGAGCTTTTTGCCATCAAACTGTATATATAGTAAATACAGCAAAAATGGAAAAGAGTAATATTATCACCAGAATCATCAAGAAGTTCCTTTCCGGACGTTTTTCTGCTGAAACGGAGGAAAAGGTACAGCGATGGATTATGAAGGAAGAAAACGCGGAGGAGAAAGAAAAAGCCTCATTGGAATATTGGAACGAACTGGATGCAGAAGCCGATTCAAAAACATACAGTGCTTTAGAGCGGGTCAATTTAAGAACAGGATACAACAAAGAACATCTTGAAAATATTGTTTTATATCATAAGTTTGTCCGCATTGTAGCCGTCGTTATTCCCATATGCTTATTGGCAGGGGGAGTGCTCTATTATATTCCTTCCGGACACGAGCAGATAGAAATATCCACAGCCTATGGCGAACAAAAACGCTTAGTGCTGCCGGATAGTTCCGAAGTATGGCTGAATGCAGGAAGTACAATTACTTATCAGGAAACTTTTACCAAAGAGAATCGTGTCGTAACCCTTGATGGTGAAGCCTATTTCTCAGTCAGAAAAGATGATGCAAAACCTTTCATAGTAGAAACATCGCAACTATCCGTCAAGGTACTTGGAACGAAGTTCAATGTAAAGGCATATGCTAATGATGCGAATATTACCACAACGTTGACTAGTGGAAAAGTGGAAGTGAGTACGCAATCCCGTCCTCCTCAAACTCTCAAGCCCAACGAACGACTCACCTATGATAAATCGACATCAGATATTGAGATATCGACAGTAGACACTGTTGACACTAACAGCTGGGTAAAAGGGAAAATAATCTTCACCAATGCTACTGCCGAAGAAATATTCAGAACGCTGGAACGACGTTATGATACTGTTATCGATCATTCTGCCAATTTTTCTGCCTCCAGGCGATACACCGTCAAATTCCTGAAAGATGAGAATCTGGATGAAATGCTGAATATATTAGGAGATATAATCGGCTTTAGCTATCGGCAGAGCGGGAACAAAATAATAATAACCAAATAACAAAAAAACAGCCTATGAACAAAAAGAACCGGGAAGCAGCTTGAGACCCTCTTCCCAGTTCTGAAATGTCTATCCTCATTTAAACCGCGAAGTAAAAACGAAGTATCAACGTACAAATATAAAATAATGAATCGAATTAATGCGAATAAAAAGCCAGATAAGATGATCATTCTTTTGTTTTTTTCTATTCTGTCATTGATGGCACTTTCCCAAAATGCAGAAAAGAAAATTACAATTCAAAACAAAAATATCTCTTTAAAAGAAGCCTTTGAGCAAATAGAACTACAAACAGACTATAGCATAGCTTACGAACAGTCAAACCTGAACCTGAAAAAGAGGCAATCATTGTCGTTAAAGTCCGCAAGTATAGAGAAGGCATTAACACAAATATTGAAAGGTACCGGATACACATACAAAATAAAGGGATATCATATTATTATCTCTTTGCCGGCCCAAAAAACAGAAACAATCGACGAAAAGACACAAAAACTGACGCAAACTATAAGAGGAATCGTAGTCGATTCCAAAACCAATGTTCCGATAGAGTATGCCTCCGTCTATATATTAGGGGAACCTTCCTTGAACAGCTCCACAGATAGTCTTGGAAACTTCAGAATCGGCAATGTTCCTATTGGCCGCTACAATATCCAGGCGTCTTTTACGGGATATCACACAAGCATAATCAGTGAAGTATCCGTAACTTCATCCAAAGAAGTATATGTAGAAATCCCGATGGACGAGAATATCCAATACCTGGCAGAAGTCCTCGTGAAACCGGAAATAAAGAAAGACCGGACGATCAATCCTATGGCTATCACAGGTGGCCGTATGATCAGCATGGAAGAAGCCGGCAGATTTGCCAACGGCTTCGATGATCCTGCACGATTAAGTGTCGCTTTCGCAGGAGTAGCGGGAGACATCGGCACCAATGCCGTAGCCATTCGCGGAAACTCCCCGCAATTCACACAATGGAAGCTGGAAGGAATCGAAATACCTAATCCGACCCATTTTGCTGATTTGTCGGGATTAGGCGGAGGTTTCCTGTCAGCTCTGAGTACACAGGTGATCGGAAATTCGGATTTTTATAACGGAGCTTTTCCCGCAGAATATAACAATGTATTATCGGGTGTTTTCGATATGCACCTGCGCAATGGAAATAATCAAAAGTACGAACACGCTTTTCAAGTCGGACTAATGGGTATCGATCTGTCATCAGAGGGACCAATCAGTAAAAAGCGAGGAAGTTCTTATCTCGTTAATTATCGTTTTTCTACTACATCACTGGCTACCAGCAATGACCTGAATCTTAAATATCAGGATTTAGCATTCAAGCTAAACTTTCCGACCTCCAAAGCCGGCACCTTTTCTATTTGGGGATTAGGTCTGATTGACAGGAACAAAGCTCCAATAGAGGAGCGTTCCAAATGGGAAACTCTGGGAGACCGGCAATCGGGAGAAAACAGGCTCGAAAAAATGGCAGGAGGGCTGGCACACAAGTATGTGATAAATGAAAACACGTATGTCCGTTCTTCCCTGTCTGCCACTTATTCCAAAGATCATACAGTGGTAGATCAACTAGCAGATGACAAACTAATCAGAGTAGGAGATATCCGGAACAGCAGGTGGGACTTCGTTTTTAATTCTTATCTGAATACGAAGTTCAGTCCGAGACATACTAACAGAACGGGAGTTACGATTACAAACCTTCACTATGATCTTGATTATCAGGTCAGCCGTTATTTCGGATTAAACAGACCTATGGAGCAGATTTCAAAAGGCAATGGCGAAAGCACAGTCTTTTCGGCCTATAGCAGTTCGGTTATCAATCTGAATAATAACTGGGTCACCAGCTTAGGAGTAACAGCCCAATATTTTACTTTGAACAATAACTTATCCATCGAACCACGGGTTGCCCTAAAATGGAAAATAAATCCGAAACATTCTTTGGCGTTAGCCTATGGGTTGCATAGTCGCAGGGAAAAGCTGGATTATTATTTTGTAGAAAAGGTTGTCAACGGCAAGAACCAGTCAAACCGATATCTGGATTTTTCCCGAGCGCATCATGTAGGGATGACATACGACTGGAATATCAATCAAAACCTGCATTTAAAGATAGAGCCTTATTTCCAATATTTACTTCGTATACCGGTTGAAAAGAACTCCTCCTTCTCGGTCATTAACCATGAGGAATTTTATTTGGACAGAATCTTGACCAACACTGGTCAAGGCAGAAATTATGGAATAGACATCACGCTGGAACAATATATGAAAAATGGCTTCTACTATATGATTACAGGTTCTTTGTTTAAATCGAAATATAGGGGAGGAGATAACGTTTGGCGTAATACAAGACTGGATAAAAACTATCTGCTGAACTTGCTTGCCGGAAAAGAGTGGATGGTCGGCAAACTTAAACAAAACGTACTGAGTCTCAACGGACGTTTATTCTTTCAGGGAGGGGAACGCTATACACCTGTAAACGAAGAAAGAAGTCAGGCAGAGCATGACATCGTTTTTGATGAAACGAAAGCATACAGTAAAAGATTCAGTCCTTCCATAAACGGTGACGTTTCTATCAGCTTCCGGATAAATAAGAAAAGAGTATCTCATGAGTTCTCATTGAAGATTCTGAATGTAGGTATGCGCACCGGAATGCACTTTTACCAATACAATGAAAAGACCCTTAAAATTGAAGAGAAAGAAGGAACAGGGTTAATTCCCAATATAAGTTATAAGATTTATTTCTAGACAAACTAAAATCCTAAATGTCTAAAAGTAATCATTATGCTCTGTCATTCAGACCTCCCGTTACCAAGAGAAATGTTCTGAATGACAGAAACTCTTATGTACAATGACTTTCGGTAATTATGATATAACAATCCAGAATTAAAAAAAATCCTAATCAGTAATATTGGTATAACTTTCTGTAATTTATATACTGCAAAAATCAATCACTCTGCTTAAATTTGCATCGGTTAAAAAGCATAAGATTCGATTCTAATGAAATTGAAAATAATTAAGATATAACTACTATAAATTGAAAATCTAATAAATTTATGTTGCGTACTATCAGACTTACAGCCGCAATCGTGTGTTTCACACTTATTACCCTGCTGTTCCTTGATTTCACAGGAACATTGCACACATGGTTCGGATGGCTGGCGAAAATTCAGTTCCTGCCGGCAGTATTAGCCTTGAACATAGGTGTAGTGCTATTCCTTATTGTGCTCACATTACTATTCGGGCGTATTTATTGTTCGGTCATTTGCCCGTTAGGAGTATTTCAGGATGCTGTTTCATGGTTCTCCGGCAAACAGAAAAAGAACCGCTTCCGTTATTCTCCGGCTTTAAAATGGCTGAGATATGGTGTATTGGCCGTATTCATCCTTGCCTTGGTTGCCGGACTGAATGCTTTTGTCGTTCTACTGGCACCTTACAGTGCATACGGCCGGATGGTTTCCAGTCTGCTGGCTCCGGTATGGCAATGGGGAAATAATCTCTTGGCATATTTTGCCGAACGGGCAGAAAGCTATGCTTTCTATGAAGTGGATGTCTGGATGAAAAGTCTTTCAACGCTGATCATTGCTGTGATTACACTTATTGTACTTTTTGTTTTGGCATGGCGTAACGGACGTACTTATTGCAATACCATTTGTCCTGTCGGCACCGTATTGGGATTCATATCACGATACTCCATCTTCAAGCCTGTGATCGATACTTCCAAATGTAATAGCTGCGGATTGTGCGCACGTAATTGTAAAGCATCCTGTATTAATGCCAAAGCCCATGAAATTGATTATAGCCGTTGTGTCGCTTGTATGGATTGCCTGGGAAAATGTAAGCAAGGAGCTATTAAATATACCAGACATATTCAAAAGAAAGAAGGGGTTAATACGGAAACGGTTAAAATAAAATCTGTAACCTCGGAACAGATTGACAATGCCCGTCGTAGTTTTCTTTCGGCATCGACTATTTTCGCTACTTCTACCATACTGAAAGCACAGGAGAAAAAGGTAGACGGAGGATTGGCAGCCATTGAAGACAAGAAGATTCCCAACCGGGAGAATCCGATTTATCCTCCCGGATCATTAAATGCACGCAACTTTGCCCAACATTGTACTGCCTGTCAGCTATGTGTCTCTGTTTGTCCTACTCAGGTATTACGTCCATCCGGTAATCTGGCAACTCTCATGCAACCGGAAATGTCCTATGAGCGTGGTTATTGCCGTCCGGAGTGTGCCAAATGTGCGGAAGTATGCCCTACAGATGCCATTCATCTGACCAGCCTGGCAGAGAAATCCGCCATCCAAATCGGGCATGCTGTATGGATCAAGGAGAACTGCGTACCGCTGACTGATGGAATGGAATGCGGCAACTGTGCCCGCCATTGTCCGGCAGCCGCTATTCAGATGGTAGCTTCCGATCCCGAAATAGCGGACTCACCGAAGATTCCGGCAATCAATGTCGAACGGTGTATTGGTTGTGGTGCTTGCGAGAATCTTTGTCCATCCCGTCCTTTCAGTGCCATTTACGTGACCGGACATCAGATGCACAGAATTGTATGATTTAAATCAGAACAAGATTATGGAAGAAAAAAATAAGAAAGACATAAACAGAAGAGATTTTATCAAAATCGTAGGTATCAGTGCGGCTACATCGACAGCGATACTATACGGATGCTCGTCAAAAGGCACTTCTTCATCAAGCAGTGCATCGGCAGAAGGGGAAATTCCTACCGACAAAATGACTTACCGCACGTCTCCAACAACAGGCGACCGCGTGTCACTTTTAGGATACGGCTGTATGCGCTGGCCTCTCAAACCGGCTCCCGACGGTAAGGGTGAAGTGATCGATCAGGATGCAGTGAACGGATTAATCGATTACGCCATCGCTCATGGAGTAAACTATTTCGATACATCTCCGGCCTACGTACAAGGTTTTTCTGAGAAATCCACAGGAATTGCGCTAAGCCGTTATCCACGTGATAAATACTTCATTGCTACCAAACTATCCAACTTCTCTCCGGATACATGGTCACGCGAAGCTTCCCTCAAAATGTATCATAAATCTTTTGCAGACCTTCAGGTGGACTATATCGATTATATGCTGCTTCATGGCATCGGTATGGGTGGAATGGACGCCCTTAAAGGACGATATCTGGATAATGGAATGCTTGACTTTTTGATAAAAGAACGTGAAGCAGGTCGCATCCGCAATCTCGGATTCTCCTATCATGGCGACATCGAAGTATATGATTATCTGCTTTCCCGACACGATGAGATAAAGTGGGATTTCGTACAAATACAGCTTAACTATGTGGACTGGGAGCATGCGAAAGAGACAAATGCCCGGAATACCGATGCCGAATATCTGTATGGTGAGCTACATAAAAGGGGGATTCCATCCATTATCATGGAACCGCTTTTGGGAGGTCGCTTGTCTAAACTGAATGACAATCTGGTGGCACGCCTCAAACAACGCCGTCCGGAAAGCAGCGTAGCTTCATGGGCTTTCCGCTTTGCCGGAACGTTCCCCGATATATTGACTGTATTAAGCGGTATGACGTATATGGAACATTTGCAGGATAACCTGCGCACTTATTCTCCATTGGAACCGCTGACTGATGAAGAGATGGATTTTCTGGAAGACACAGCACAGTTAATGCTGAAGTATCCTACCATCCCTTGCAATGACTGCAAATATTGTATGCCATGTCCGTATGGCCTGGATATTCCGGCTGTCTTATTACATTATAACCGTTGTGTCAATGAAGGCAATGTTCCTAAAAACGGACAGGATGAGAATTATGTCAAAGCCCGCCGGGCATTTCTTGTAGGATATGACCGCAGTGTACCTAAACTCCGTCAGGCTAGTCATTGCATCGGATGTAATCAATGCGTACCCCACTGTCCTCAAAACATAGATATACCCAAAGAACTGCACCGGATTGACCAATTTGTAGAACAACTGAAACAAGGAACCTTATAATGGAAGAATTAATCAACTTATTACACTCGGGAGGATATTCCTGTGTGATTGCCAATGGAGACAACATACGTACCTTTACCCAACGTGGCGTAGCGGATTTATATGATTTGCTGACACAGGAACCGGATTTCCTGAAAGGAGCTTCGATAGCCGACAAAGTAGTAGGGAAGGGGGCTGCCGCCCTCATGATTTTGGGAGGTATCCGGGAACTTCATACAGACATCATCAGTTCGAAAGCGTTGGATTTATTACGAAGCTCGGATATAAAAGTCCATTTCGTACAAGAAGTACCTTTTATATGGAATCGTGATCACACAGGCTGGTGTCCGGTAGAAACGATGTGTAGCGAAGAAGAATCGGCAGAAGCCATATTGCCGCTGATTCGTGATTTCCTCGAAAAAATAAGAAGTGGTAAAAAGTTGCAGGAGAAATAAAAGCGCGAAACAGAATATGAAAACAAATACAGTTTGTTTGTTTTTGTTCGGCAGCCTGCTTTCCATTTCAGGAATGGCACAACCCGGAAAAGACAGCACACAAGTCAAAAGAAACTATACTATCGACGAAGTCGTAGTTACCGGAACACGGAACGAGACGGATATTCGTCACCTTCCCATGACTATTTCAGTAGTAGGAAGGCAACAAATAGAGAAGAGATATGAACCTTCGCTTTTGCCGCTATTGACGGAACAGGTTCCCGGATTCTTTACTACCAGCCGTGGTATCATGGGATATGGTGTATCCACAGGTGCGGCAGGTGGCATGAGTCTGCGTGGTATCGGAGGCAGTCCGACGGCAGGTTTATTGGTTTTGATCGATGGACATCCGCAATATATGGGATTGATGGGACACCCGATTGCGGATGCATATCAGTCTATGTTGACAGAGAAAGTGGAAGTCTTGCGCGGCCCTGCCTCTGTACTCTATGGCTCAAATGCAATGGGCGGAGTAATCAATATAGTCACCCGCAAACAGCAAGATGAGGGAGTAAGAACGAATATGCAGATAGGGTATGGCTCATACAACACTTTGCAGACGGAATTTTCCAACCGTGTAAAGAAAGGACGTTTCAGCAGTATCGTTACCGGTTCTTACAATCGTACGGACGGACATCGTCCCGATATGGAGTTCGAACAATATGGAGGATACGCGAAGTTAGGATATGATTTCAGCTCTTCTTGGAAACTCTGGGGAGATGTAAATGTAACCCATTTCGATGCTTCCAATCCGGGAACGATACAAGTTCCACTTATCGACAATGATTCGCGTATTACACGTGGTATAACCTCGCTTGCCTTGGAAAACCATTATGAGAAGACATCAGGAGCTTTGAGCTTTTTCTATAATTGGGGACGGCATAAAATCAATGACGGATATAAAACAGGAGAACAGCCGCAAACATCACACTTTAATTCTAAAGACAAGATGCTCGGCATTTCCTGGTATCAGAGTGCTACGTTCTTTACAGGCAATCGTCTGACGGTAGGATTTGACTATCAGCACTTCGGAGGCGAATCATGGAACAAAGTCTTGGTTACCGGAGAGCGGAAACCGGGAGTAGACAAGCAAATGGATGAATTTGCAGGATATGTCGATTTCCGTCAGGATATAAATAGCTGGTTGTCATTGGATGCGGGTGTTCGTGTAGATCATCACTCTCATGTAGGTACTGAATGGATTCCACAGGGAGGACTGGCTTTTCATCTTCCCAAAAGTGCAGAACTTAAAGCGATGGTGAGCAAAGGATATCGCAACCCTACCATCCGGGAAATGTATATGTTTGCTCCTGCCAATCCGGAACTGAATCCGGAAAAACTGGTCAGTTATGAACTTTCCTATTCTCAACGGTTATTGGAAGGAGCCTTATATTACGGGTTGAACCTGTATTATATTAACGGTGACAATATTATTATGAGCAATGGCTTGACACCTCCGCTGAACGTCAATTCCGGAGAAATAGAAAACTGGGGAATTGAAGCGAATATCGGTTATCGGTTTAATTCTCATTGGAATGTGAATGCCAACTATAGCTGGTTGCACATGGAGAATCCGGTTCTCGCCGCTCCTGAACACAAATTGTATGTCGGAGCAGACTATACCGCAGGTCGCTGGACTGTATCGACAGGAATGCAATATATTAAGGGACTTTACACTTCTGTAATCGTTAATAATAAAGGCACCAAGCAACAGGATAGTTTTGTTTTATGGAATCTGCGAGGAAGTTATCGTGTTTGTAATTTTGCCAACATCTTTGTGAAAGGTGAAAACCTGTTGGCACAACGTTACGAAATAAATGCAGGGTATCCCATGCCCAAGGCAACATTCATGGGTGGTATTAATTTGAATTTCTAAAAGAATAAAGATATGGAAACAACAGTAAAACTCTATTCACTGAATTACAGTAATGTGAAGACCTATTTGGCAGCCTCGTTATTCATCGTTGACAATATCCTTTTTCCTAGGCTCTTTCATCTCATTCCACTAGGTGGATTAACCTGGCTACCTATTTATTTCTTCACTCTGATCGGTGCTTACAAATATGGCTGGAAGGTCGGTTTGCTAACTGCTATCTTGTCTCCAGTCATAAACTCTCTGCTCTTTGGTATGCCAGTGCCCGCAGTATTGCCTGCCATCCTATTGAAATCCGTATTATTAGCTATCGCCGCCGGATGGGCTGCGCAACGCTTCGGACGCATTTCTATCCCTGTATTAGCAGGAGTAGTTTTGTTTTATCAGATCATCGGAACATTGGGAGAGTGGATGTATATAGGAAATTTCTACAATGCCGTCCAGAACTTCCGCATCGGTATTCCCGGAATGTGCCTGCAAGTATCAGGAGGTTATTTGCTTATTAAATACTTGATACGTACGTAAATAATGTTTCTAATCATAAAATAATAAGCAGCTTTTTCTGCAAAGAAAAAGCTGCTTATTATTTTATTCATCTGAATCATCTTCTATAATACTGGAAGAAGAAATACTATATTCCTTAGCATATTGACTCGGACTCATCTTATATTCTTTCTTGAATACTTCCCGGAAATATTTGGATTCTGAAAATCCACACATCTCCGAGATTTCAGTAATATTATACTCACCTTCTTTTAATAGCTGCGTAGCACGTTTCAGCCGGGTCGTTTTTATCAATTCCTGAGGAGATAGTCCTGTTATTGCTTTCAGTTTATAATAGAAACGTGTACGGCTCATATTATGCAAATCGTTGAGAACTTCAACAGAAAAGGCAGGATTATTGATATTGTCTTCTATCGTTTTTTTCACAGCCGATAAAAATTGCCAGTCAAGGCTATTAGTACATTTCGCTAAAGGAGTCTTAACCTCTATATCTATTTCCAAATTCGCATATTTGCTGCGCAATAATGCCCGATTCGCCAATAAATTAGCAATACTGGCTTTCAGGATTCTTATGCTGAACGGTTTTACAATATATTCATCAGCACCAATATCCAGACCATCGAGAATATTCTGTTCTTCACCCAAAGCAGTAAGTAGCAAGACAGGAATATGTGATGTTTCAATATCATTCTTAATAGTGGAACACAGTTCGTCACCCCGCATTTCCGGCATCATAATATCGGATAGAATAAGCTCCGGCCAGAATTCTTTTACAATGATCAATGCTTCCTTACCATTACCGCAAGCCTGTACATTATACATCGGTGATAATGAATTGACCAGATAAGCACGTAGTTCATCATTATCCTCGACAATAAGAATACGTTGCAGATTCTCATCGTTTGTCTTTTCCGCCGCTTCGGATATAACCGGAGCATCCAGTACAGCTTCCTGTCTGCCAGTTTTTTCCGGATCTATCAGGTTCGAGTGACGGAAATGCTTATTACCCTTCGGGAAAACAACAGTGATAGTAGTGCCTTGTTGTTCAACACTCTCTATATTTATCTTACCACTATGAAGGTGCACCAATTTATCAACCAGCTTTAGTCCGATTCCACTACCGGTTATCTTTGCATTAATAGCATTTGTACCCCGGAAGTGCATCTTAAGCAGTTTACTCTGTTCGTTTGCCGGAATGCCTATTCCCGTATCTTTGACTTCCAGCTTCCATGAGTCTTTAGTCTCAGAAATAGATACGCTGACTATCCCATTTTCTGGAGTATATTTTAACGCATTGGAAATCAGATTTTTTAAGATAGAATCCATCTTATCTTTATCAAACCATACATTCAGATAATTAAAGTCACTCTTATAAGTAAAATCAATATGCTTGATATTGGCATACGAACGAAAACTATTACATATCTCATTCATATACGTGTTCAGTTCATATTCTGAGATACGCAATTCGGAAGAATAAACATCAGCCCGTTCAAAGTTGATTAAATTAGTGCTCAACCGTAAAAGGGCATTCACATTTCTCAATGCCGTATTAATACGCTGCGAACCGATCTCTGTCAGTGTTTCTTCCTCAACAAACTCTTCCAAAGGAGCCTTTATCAGCGTAAGCGGAGTGCGGATGTCATGAGCTGTATTAATAAAGAAATGTGTTTTCTCATCCGATATCTTTTTCTGCTTTTTCAGAATCATTATCCGGAAAGCAATGCTGAAAACAAAGACAATCAGAAGCATATATATGAATATAGCCCAGCCATTTAGCCATACAGGTTGCGATATGATAATTCCAACTTGCCGTTCTTCGAAAACGATACTAGGTTCTTCCTTCGATATGGCACGTACATAAAGTTTATATTTGCCGGGACTTAAATTGGTAAAACGAATTAAACTATTGCCACTCAGTTGTACCCATTCATTATAAGAAGAGCCTTCCAACCTCCAATAATAAACTGAATGAGAAGGAAAATCATAGTTGATGGAAGAAACACGAAACGAAAAAGTATTCTCACCATATTTAAGTCTCAACACATCAGTCTTATCAATGTCTTTCTCTAAAGGAGAATCTTTTTCTCCCGGATAAATCGGTTGATAGGAAATATGAAAATCGCTGAATATCATTTTCGAATATTCATAATCCGGCAACTTTATACCTGCCGGAAATTCAACTGCCCCATCAACACTGCCAAAAACAAAATTATTATTTTTACGTAACGCACCGGAAGTTGCATTAAAACAAGCAGACATCATTCCCTGTTCGCGACTCCAGTTATGAAATGATCTCTTTTCTATAGAAAAGCTGGTAATTCCATTTTCCGTACTCATCATTATCTGTCCGTTCATTTCCGGAAGAATCGTATAAATACTGTTAGATACAAGTGCCGAATTATCAGCGTAATAGTGTTCAAAACTCATGTTTCCAGGATCATATATAAGTACTCCCGAGCCGTTTGTACCGATATACAGTAATCCGTCATTGGCCTGATAAAGAGTATTGATGTATATTGATTCCACAGGCATTAATATATACTGATATTCACCGGAATTCCGGTTAAGCAGAAAAAGTCCAGTAGCTGTCCCCACCCACATGAAATTAGTATCTTTTTCCTCAATCGCCGTAACAGTATTGACTCCGGGATACAACCGGACAGTATTTTTTCTAGGATCAATACATTTTAGATTGTAATACCCTCCCGACCATATATATCCTTTTGAATCTTTAATCATATCCCTGATATACTTATCCGGACGTATGTTGACAGAGCTAAGAAGAAAAGGCGAAAAGTACTCTACAGACAATGTTTTCTTGTTAATCTTATAAATACCCGACGTATATCCTCCTGCCCAGATAACACCCGGAGAAACTTCGCATAAAGTAATGAAAATATGGTTCTTATCTTTCAGCTGCTTATCATAAGAACTCAGAAAAGAATGCCATTGACCGGTTTTTGAATCCTGGAAACTTATCCCATTACTGGTTCCAAACCATAAATCTCCTTCACTATCTTCAATAACCGCATGTACCTGATCATTGACGATAGACTGCTTATTACCGATAGAATGCTTTATCCAACGATAATTCTTATAACGGAAATCGACTACTGTAATTCCTGCCGGGTAATTGGCAAGCCAGATTCTTTTTTCTTCATCAATATAAATATCGGTTATATTATTTCCATTCATCTCATTATAACTTTCGTAGTTTGCCACAATGAACGGAGAGGTATTACAAGTATTTACATCAATTTTGTGTACTCCCATTCCTTCCGTAGCAACCAATAGTTCCTTTTGATTCAACGGTCTGATATGAGTAATACTCACATCACCCAACTTCGTATCTGATTTGATAATTTGATGAGCAGACATATCATAGGCAAAAGTACCATCACTAAAAGTTCCTACAAAAAGTCTGTGAAGCTGAGGATGGAAATAGAGACCGTTAATTTGCGTATAGACATGATCAAGCACATCTAAAGGAATGACTTTCAAAGCTTCGTTTTCAAACTGAGTATACCGGACCCCCATTTCTGTTGCTATAAAGAAATGAGTGTCATCAGCCTGTTCTACTACCGTAATATTATCTTCCAACAAATTAGGAAGCCGCATAACCTGAGTAGTCTTAGTATTATACAACAAAATAGAATCTTTGCCGCATAACCATAAATTGTTGTTACGGTCCAAATAACCGTAACTGATGGCATCAGTGACTTTCGGTGACTTATAGACCATCGTAAAACGATCATACTTTTCTTCATACTGGAAAATACGTCCTTTTTTTCCAATGACCCATATCCCGCCTTCTTTATCAGCATACAGCCATCCGAGATGTATTTCGGAACTCAATTGTTTGTTTTCTTCGATAAGTTTATAGTGCTTTATATCCTTACCGTTATATCGGTCCATACCCTCATTAGTAAGAAACCACATATATCCTTGGTGATCCTTCTGAATATTGTATATTCTCCGATTGCTCAAACCATCCTCTACTCCAATATGTTTGTATGTTTGTCCATATGCCATTAACGGCAGTAATAATAAAAATAGTATAATATTCCTCATATAAATAGTTGTATTTAAAGTAGTACTATGGTCTATCTCCAAATAATAGTTAACAAAATAAATAAAAAAGGACGAGATAATCAAGTAAAATGTTCAACAAAACATTTTTATTTCCATAGTTAATTATTCGTTGGTTGAAATATTATACTTTTGAACGATATCAGTTTAAAATATGCAACTAAAATACTACTTTCAGCTGAGTTTCTTTTTATATACCCATGCACTTAATATAAAATAGATAACTGCCTGAATCCATAAAGTAATATATTCGGGCCGGATATCAGCCATACTTGCTCCCATTGAGTTCAACTTCACAAAGGCGAGTGTAGCAGGTGCTGCCGGAAAAATATAATGAGCAACTTTCCAATACCAAGGCATCAGCTCCATCGGATAGGAAACACCGGAAAGAAAAATCAGTCCTACCGAGAAAAAGGCAATCATAAGCAATGGTGCTTCCGAATCAGTGAAATATCGGGAGGCTGCCAGCCCCAGAAAAGAGGTCGCCAGCAAGTAGGGGATCATCATCAATACAATATACAATCCGTTTCCAATATTGGGAATACTAAAGAAATGAGGAAGCAACCCTAATAGAAAGAATGAAAAAACAGCATACAAACTACAGTAGACAAACGTTTTCCCTGATACAATACGTATAGCGACTGCCCAGCTTTTTCCGAAGGGAGTATAAGCAAGGATGCCTTTTGTCATATGCTCTTCTCCGGTCAGCATACCAATGACCATCAGTAATGTCTGAAAAATGATAATGACCATAACGGCCGGAATCAGATAAGATCCATATCCTTCCGTATAGTTATAGAGTGCGGTTCCCACTACATTTACAGGCTGTGCCATAGCTACCGCCAATAATCCCTGAGGAGGCAGAAAGACTGCTCCGTCCGGACGATATTTATCATTGATAGCCAGCATCACACGTGAAGAAGCTCCTTGTAAGGCTTCAAAATAGAGAAAAGCATCGGTAGTGGCATACAGAGAAAACACGGCTTCATCTCCACGAAATACCCGTTCCTCAAAATCATGAGGGAGATATAAAATACCTTGTACTTTTCCAGCTTTCATCCATTCCTTAGCTTCGTGATAATCCATAGCCTGATCATAAATTTCCGCTTGAGGCGTAGCATCCAGCCATCGGATGAAGTTACGGCTCAACTCGCTATGTGAGTTATCGACTACGGCAACCGGGACATCCGTCACAATATTGGGGGCATACATATAATTATAGAGCAATCCGTATACGAAGATTCCACCCATCAATACTAGTAATACAGCATAGCTGGTACTGATAGCCAGATATTCACGTCGGATGATGAACGATAACTGTTGTAACTTATTTAATTTTTTCATATTTATGACTTTCTATGGCACGTTTCAGATGAGGAAGCAACACTAAAGCCAGCAACGGAAAGATACATAGTATCACAACCGATGGCCAAAGGTGGATAAAACCACTCCCCTCGTAGAGCATATTTTGCATCATTTCCGTAAAATGACGGACAGGAAAAAGATAGGAGGCATCTCGTACCAAAGGATACATATTGGTCACCGGAAAAGTGACACCGGATAAAGTAGCTCCCAAAGAGCCGACCATGGAAACAATACTTATGATCAGAGAGATAGCCGGAAATAGCGAAAACAGGAATAATCCCAATGCCTGTGTTGCCACGACAAAAAGCGCTGTCAGCATATTCATCAATAACCAGCTTCCTTGAAAAGGAATATGCAGAATGCCGAACATCACATAATTTGCCAGACATCCTATCAAAATAAAGATAATGGTGTAGGGGAGTAGTTTTCCTAAAACAGCCGTTACCATATTTCCTTTGGCAACAAACAGCCATTCATCGGCAGTGCGAAATTTAATCTCAATTCCGACTGCATATACAGTAATGAGTAAAATCAATACCTGAAACAAGACGAAGAAAAACGGTTGGCTCAGATAAACCGAATAATCCAAACTCGGATTGTATATAGGGTGATTGCTGGCTTGTACGGGCAACAGGAATGTAGTGATCCTGTCTTGTTCCACTCCGAGAGCGACAGCTTGCATCACAATGGGAGAGAGCGACACAGGAGCCAGCGACGTTTCGAAAGCAGCCATCAATTCGCCACCTACCGAAAGCAACGCATAATGATAATAATAGGAGAGAGTCGCATTCTTTCCCGAAATAGCATCTTGCTCAAATTTGGGAGGAATGGAGAGATAGCCATAAATTTCTTTCTTCTGTACGGCCTTTCGGGCAGCTTCCTCATTCACAAAATGCCTTGTCACTTTAAATGTTGGCACAGCAGATATATTTCGGGCGATTGCTCGTGAAAAGGCAGTATTGTCCTGATCGACAATACCGATGGGAATGTTTTCCATCTGCCCGTTGCCGAAGATTGTTGCCATGAAGAAAAGGGTAAATAGCGGCAGGATGATACACACACCCAGATAAAGGCGTCGTGAAGTCATCCGTCGCCACTCCCTGAGCAGCACGGAACGAAAAGGAGAATATGTTTGTGATAAACTCATTCTATCATTCATTTAATGTCAGTAATACGGACATACCGGGGCGCAGGTCATCCACTTTCTGAGTGGGACGGGCATGGATCTCGAAGGTTCGTAAGTCATAACTTCCGGTCTGCTTCGTTGATTTCCAAGTAGCAAAACTTCCTAACGGACTGATATAATAGATTTTAAACTCAATACCTTTTTTATCGATGGCAGGCACATCCGCAACAAAGGTGCCCTCCATCTTAAATTGTGGCATCAAGTCCTCACGCACATTGAGAACTACATGAATATCGTCCATGACAACCAGGTTCATAATAGGAGTTCCCGGCGCAACCAATTCCCCACGTTTAGGAAAGATGGTAGCTATCTGACCGTTTTCGGGTGCTGTCAGCCGAGCATCGACCAATAGTGCCGACACTTCTTCCACCGTACTTCTGGCAGCATTCACCATACTGGCGGCAGATTCTTTATCTTCTTTCTGTGCACCGTCTACCGCCATCTGATATTGTTCATAGGCTGCCCGTTCGGCTGCAACAGCAGCTTTATACATAGCTTCCACTTCATCTTTCCGCTGGGAAGTGACAACACTGTCTTTATATAAGGTAAGAATACGGTTATAAGTTGTTTTAGCCAGTGTAAGATCACTTTTTGTTTTGTTCCATAGCTGCAGCGCGGTAGCAACAATCTGTCGGCGGGTACCGGCATCTATTTTCTTGTTCTGCTGTACGGCTACTTGCTCCAATGCATTCACCTGCTGATACTTGGCATGTATTTCGGGGCTGTTGATCACAACGAGAGTATCTCCTTGACGTACCCAGTCACCTTCCTGAACCAAAAAGGTATCGATACGTCCGGGAAGTTTCCCGCTAATACGGATTTCTGTCGCTTCTGCCTGCCCTTGCAGGACGAGCGGTTGTTTGTGCATCAATATTATTCCCAGAGCAGTAAAAATACCGACTGCCAGCATAATAATGACGAATGCCCATGAAAGGGTTCTACTAGTTGGTTTCATTGTTTGTTACGGTTTAGGTTGATAGTTTACAAATTGTTCCGGTGTGCCGCAGAGTGAAAGAAGATTCATCAATGCCACATCATATTCATAATATGCTGCCAGACGAGCCACTTTTACATTGGCAAGCATGGTTTCAGCATCAATCACTTCGGTAGAGGTTGCCATCCCTTCAGTAAAGGATTTCTTTCGGATACGTACCAGTTCTTCACTCAGTTCGATGGTCGCATTCAGCGCTTTTACGTTATCCTGAGCTTTCTCCAATTGTGTATAGAGTTTATCCACTCCGACAGCAAGATCATCGCGTGCTTTCATTTTCCCTAAAGCCAGCGTTTGGTGGGTTAGCTTTGATTGCCGGATCTTCTTTTCCCGATCCAGTCCGTCAAAGAGATTCCATGTAAAACCGATCCCCACCATGGTACGCGGTAGTAAATTGCTTTGAATGCCATGCGAATAGAGGGTCTGTTTTCCAAAAAGGGCTATATTCGGCAAGTATCCGCTTTGGGCAATCCGTACTTCCTGTTTGGCGATATGTTCTTGCAGCTGCAGTTGATTAA
The DNA here is from genome assembly GCF_058231005.1 of Bacteroides sp. RCH18. Lineage (NCBI taxonomy): Bacteria > Pseudomonadati > Bacteroidota > Bacteroidia > Bacteroidales > Bacteroidaceae > Bacteroides > Bacteroides sp. RCH18. The sequence continues at coordinate 509,179 of NZ_JBIPTC010000001.1, forward strand.
GCATATAGTTTCCACTATTGACCGACATATCAAAAAGCATTTTGGGTGGTAACGAATCATTCATGAAAAGGGGAGAAGTAGGAACGATATTCTCATCCGTATCTTTTTTATTCAACAAAACTTTCAAGGCACTTTGCACCACTGTTTCTTCCTTTCGTGCAGCTTCCAATGCCCGCTTTGCTTCATCCATATTCACTTGGGCAAACAGTCGTCCTGCTTTGTCTATCATTCCGGCAGCTTCCAGTTTCAAAGCATTTTCATAATGCTTTTGCAGACCTTTATAAGTTTCTTCACGCACCGCTACGACCTGTTGTGCCAGTCGCAGACCATAATAACTTTCCGCCAACAGGTTTTGCTGGCTTGCAGCAGTCTGTGCACGATTCTCTCGCGCCAGATCCACCATTGTCCGACCAATATTTGTTGCACGAAATCTTTTTCCTCCGGAAAAGAGCACCCATTCTGCTGACAGATCAACAGTCGTCAAGTTTCTCGGAGTTAGTGGAAAGACAAGAGTATTGGCTCCTATTTTATCCAGAATAGCTGAGATTATCTGGTCATCCGGAATAACGGAATGTACAAAGTCTTTTGCCGGATCAGTAAACTGAGACAGTGGCTGCTTCACTTCAATCTTCTCAGACATATGCACAAATGCACCTGTAGACTGCAAGGTAGGATACCAAAAAGCATTGAGCTTGTCACGTTCTGCCTTGGCAATCTCTATCCCTTTATCAGCTATCTTCAAGCTCTGATTTCCCTGATTAAGCAGGTGCAACGATTCTTCGAAACTTAGCGGTGTCTGTGCATTTGTCCGAATGACGAAAAAACACAAAGCCCATAGTACAAAAAGTATCTTATTTTTTTTCATGCTGGTTAGGTTAAATCTAAAATTGAGACTTTCTAACAGATGAGAGGACGGGTTTGTTCACTTTAACAAACAGAGAAAGAATCTTAAAAAAATGTTCTATATTTAAGATTAGACAAAGAATAGCTCCGTACATGTTTCATCAAACAGCAGAAATAATGTATAAAAGCATGTAACAATATGCAGAATTTCAACACGTTTTTGCATATATATTATCGGATTATACAGAAAAAGAACGTTATTTGAGCTATTTCCTTTTAAAGGAACGACTCCTTGGTTTTAAACCAACGGGACATTGGTCGGTGAGGAACGTTCTGCTCCCTTAAAAGGAATGAATAAAACACAAGTGAAACAGGTTATTTGTTCCGGATACGACTAAAATCTCAATCATTTCAATCTTTCAGATTGAATCAGTTAGTAAGCATACAATTAACTTATCGTTAGCATAAACTGATAAAATCGAACATATTGACAAGAAGTAAGTCCAATAATATTAAGTTCTGAAAATATCTGATTAGAAATCCAGAGGATTTTATCGAATCATTTTATTTCTACCTGTATATTTTAAATTGTACAGCAATCGAATATACGATTTTTCATATCCGATTCTTTTTCTCATCTGGAATAGAAATTATAATATAGATTTTCCTCTACTAAAATTTGAAGAAATTTATTTGAGATATAAAAATTATGTTTACCTTTGCATCACCATTTCATAAGGCTTTTATGAAAGATACAAGTAATGCGGTAGTAGCTCAGTTGGTAGAGCATTAGCTTCCCAAGCTAAGGGTCACGAGTTCGAGTCTCGCTTACCGCTCTACTGAAAAAACAGGTAGTCAGACAATGACTATCTGTTTTTATATTTTTACAAGAGTTCTTTTAACTCATTTTCTTGATATTTTATGTATCAGATAAATACCATAAAATCCCAGTAAAGCAGAAATGAATATTAGGAATAGTAGTCCAATAACAATAAATTTCTTCATCTGAGTGAAATCCATAGATATACTCTTCCATGACACCAAGTAAAGTGACTATAATAGTAACTATAAATGGATAAATCAGTCACATAAGGCGGTATAAAGAAAATAATGCGAGAAGAATAGGGCAGTTCGTTCCTTTTTCGTATTTTTGCACCCTGTTTTAACATCCAAGAAAACTTAAATAGAAAAATATAATGGCAAAAGAACTGAAAGACCTCACCAAACGTAGCGAAAACTACTCACAGTGGTACAACGATTTGGTGGTAAAAGCTGATTTGGCAGAACAGTCTGCCGTACGCGGATGTATGGTGATTAAGCCTTACGGATACGCAATTTGGGAAAAGATGCAACGTCAACTGGACGATATGTTCAAGGAAACCGGACACGTGAATGCTTATTTCCCATTATTAATTCCAAAATCATTCCTGAGCCGCGAAGCAGAACACGTAGAAGGTTTCGCTAAAGAATGTGCCGTAGTGACTCATTACCGTTTGAAAAATGCAGAAGACGGCTCCGGCGTAGTAGTAGACCCTGCTGCCAAATTGGAAGAGGAACTGATTATTCGCCCTACATCAGAAACAATCATCTGGAATACATATAAAAACTGGATTCAGTCTTATCGTGACCTGCCTATTCTTTGTAATCAGTGGGCAAACGTTTTCCGTTGGGAAATGCGTACCCGTCTTTTCCTGCGTACTGCCGAATTCCTGTGGCAGGAAGGACACACCGCTCATGCCACACGCGAAGAGGCAGAGGAAGAAGCAATCAGAATGCTGAATGTATACAGCGAATTTGCTGAGAAATACATGGCTGTTCCGGTAGTGAAAGGTGTAAAATCCGCTAACGAACGTTTTGCTGGTGCACTCGATACTTATACCATTGAAGCTATGATGCAGGATGGAAAAGCATTGCAAAGCGGTACATCTCATTTCCTCGGACAGAACTTTGCCAAGGCATTTGATGTTCAGTTTGTAAATAAGGAAAATAAGATGGAATATGTATGGGCAACTTCATGGGGTGTTTCTACCCGTTTGATGGGTGCTCTGATTATGACTCATTCCGATGATAACGGTCTGGTATTACCTCCACATCTGGCTCCGATTCAGGTAGTAATCGTTCCTATCTATAAGAACGACGAGCAACTGAAACAAATCGACGCGAAAGTGGAAGGCATTGTTGCCAAACTGAAAGCACTGGGCATTTCTGTGAAATATGACAATGCGGACAACAAACGTCCGGGCTTCAAATTCGCAGATTATGAATTGAAAGGTGTCCCTGTTCGTCTGGTGATGGGAGGACGTGACCTCGAAAACAATACAATGGAAGTAATGCGCCGCGATACACTGGAAAAAGAAACTGTGACTTGCGATGGCATCGAAACATATGTTCAGAAACTGCTCGAAGAAATTCAGGCAAATATCTACAAAAAAGCATTGGATTACCGCAATTCTAAAATCACGACTGTAGATACTTACGAAGAATTTAAAGAGAAAATCGAAGAAGGCGGCTTTATCCTGGCTCATTGGGACGGAACAACCGAAACTGAAGAAAAGATTAAAGAGGATACAAAAGCAACGATTCGTTGTATCCCATTCGATTCATACGTTGAAGGTGATAAAGAACCGGGTAAATGTATGGTAACGGGTAAACCTTCTGCCTGTCGCGTCGTTTTTGCACGTTCTTATTAAAAACACATATCTATTTCAATAGTAAAAGAGTCAGATTTTCAAAGTTGAGAATCTGACTCTTTTTTTATCCATTTCAGTTTTATTTCAGAAATATCCCTTTTCTTTGTAGACAGTAATAAAGAAAGGAGAAGATTTTATGAAGATATTAATTGTAGAAGATGAACCCTCTTTAAGAGAATTGATACAACGTTCGTTGGAAAAAGAACGTTATGTCGTAGAGACGGCTGGAGACTTCAGCAGTGCATTATACAAAATAGAAGATTACGACTATGATTGTGTCTTACTGGATATTATGCTGCCGGACGGGAACGGCCTTGACCTTCTCGAACGCTTGAAAGCTCTCCACAAACGGGAAAATGTGATTATTATCTCTGCCAAAGATTCGCTGGAAGACAAAGTACTGGGACTGGAACTAGGCGCTGACGATTATTTGCCGAAACCATTTCATCTGGCAGAATTAAATGCGCGGATCAAAAGTGTAATCCGTCGGAATCAACATGATGGAGAAATCGATATCCGTCAGGGAAATGTAAGGATAGAACCTGACAAGTACCGGGTGTTTGTTAACGAACAGGAGCTGGAACTGAACAGAAAAGAATATGATATCCTCCTTTATTTTATAAATCGTCCCGGCCGTCTGGTCAATAAAAACACACTGGCAGAATCGGTATGGGGAGACCACATCGATCAAGTGGATAACTTTGACTTCATTTATGCACAAATCAAAAATCTTCGCAAAAAATTGAAGGATGCAGAAGCAAATATTGAAATCAAGGCCGTTTACGGATTCGGCTATAAACTGATTGTAGAATAATCGAAACCAGAAAGGACCATCCATGAAACTTATATATTATATCATTCTTCGCATCACCCTGGCTCTGACTCTTATCCTGACTGTCTGGGCAGTCTTTTTCTATGTTACGATGATCGATGAAGTCAACGATGAAGTGGATGATTCACTGGAAGATTATTCGGAAACAATCATTATCCGCGCATTGGCAGGAGAGGAACTTCCCTCCAAAAACAACGGTTCCAATAATCAATATTACCTGAAGGAAATAACCAAAGAATATGCAAAGAGCCAGGAAGATATCCAATATAAAGACTCCATGGTATACATTGTAGAAAAAGAGGAAACAGAACCGGCACGTATCCTGACCACTATCTTTAAAGATGACGAAGACCGTTATTACGAATTGACCGTATCCACTCCCAGCATCGAAAAAGATGATTTGAAAAGTGCGATTCAGGTCTGGATTATTTTCCTGTATGTAGCTCTGTTACTTTGTATCATCATCATATCCGTATGGGTATTTTATCGCAATATGCGACCGCTGTATGTACTGCTTCATTGGCTGGACAGCTATCAGACCGGAAAGAAAAACAAACCTCTGAAAAACGATACACGGATCACGGAATTCCGCAAACTGAATGATGCGGCCGCCCGTTACGTAGAGCGAACAGAACAAATGTTCGAACAACAGAAGCAATTCATCGGAAACGCCTCACATGAAATTCAGACACCGCTTGCTATCTGCCGCAATCGGCTGGAAATGCTGATGGAGGACGATTCTTTGTCCGAGAACCAGCTTGAAGAGTTGATGAAAACCCATCAGACACTGGAATATATCACCAAACTAAACAAATCTCTGTTGCTGCTATCAAAAATAGATAACGGTCAGTTCACCGACACCAAAGAGGTAGACTTAAACGTACTCCTCAGGCAATACCTGGAAGATTATAAAGAAGTCTACGACTACAAAAACATAGAAGTAAGTATAACAGAACAGGCAAATTTCCATGTGACCATGAACGAGTCTCTGGCCATTGCTTTACTGACAAACCTGTTAAAGAACGCATTCGTGCATAACGTAGACGAAGGACATATCCGGATTATCATAACCAAACATAGCATCACCTTCCGAAATTCCGGAGAGAAGCAACCACTGGATGAGACTCACATCTTTGAACGTTTCTATCAAGGACACAAAAAAGAAGGATCTACCGGATTAGGGTTGGCAATAACCGATTCCATCTGCCGTCTGCAACAGCTGAACTTGCGATATTACTTCGAACAAGGAGAACATTGTTTCGAAATCTCCAGTAAGAACCAGAAGTAAAACAACTGATAAAACACATCTGCCATCCAGAACAAAATAATGTACTGGATGGCAGAATTAATTGGGTACTGTCTAAGATTACACTTTATGACAGTGTCTGGTTTGGACTCCGCATATGATTATCGGGATCGGATTTCCCTTCTCATAAACATAATATACGAGATTGCAAAGCAGATAACAGTCGCTGCAATCAGCCCCGTGAGCTGTGGCCAAACAACAAGCAGACTCTGTCCCAACGGCAGCGGACTCGGAATAGCTCCTTGTACCTGTTCCATCGTAAGCGGTCCGATACTTCTGACAGAAGGCATCAGCAGCGTTGTAGTAGCTTCATTAAACAATTCACTGGGTGCCAGACGCATTAATCCAAGAATAAATTTCTGATAACTGATAATCTGATAAGGAGACGCCATCTGCGACGGACTTAATCCCTTTGCCACCAAATTGACAATCATCGTATAGAATACGCTGAAAAACAGCCAAACGGCTACGGAAGCCAGCGCAGAAGTAGCAGCCTGACGAAAACGGAGTGAGAATAAGATGGCCAGGTTCAACCAAAAGGCTACATAAAAGATACTCGTTATAAGAAAGAAAACGATTCTCCAGAATTCTTCAGCCGTAGGAGGAATGCCAATGGCAATCAATCCGAATCCCATCACCAAAAAGCCCAGTACAAACAGCATAATACCTATCACGATCAAAGCAGCCACAAACTTCGCATTAATGATACAATCACGATGAATGGGCTGAGACAGCATACGGCTCAATGTCCCCTTATTCTGCTCCGAATTGACAGCATCAAATCCTAAAGCAATTCCCAACAAAGGACCTAAAAAGTTAATAAACAGCACAAAAGAGGGGAGAGTCCCGTCCGAAGCTGTAAATAACTTCAAGAAGAGGAACGAACTGTCCGGATCATCCGGTTTGATAGCCGCACCGATATTAGTAAGCGCCGTGTATAGCGATCCCATACAAGTAAGTGCTATGATACCGATCAGAATAAGAAAACGCCAGCTTTTGACATGATCGGATATTTCCTTATGTACGATAACCCAAAAAGGATGATTGACTTTACTCATGCCCTTCGCCTCCTTCCTCAAAATAATGGTTATAAATATCAGACAATTCCTGTTTCTTTTCTTTCAGCTCTGCCATATCAATCAGAGCAAGTATTTTGCCGTTACTGAACAATCCTACTCTGTCACATACTTTCTGTGCCTGGTCCAGATGATGGGAAGAAAACAAAACCGTCAGCCCTTCCTCCTTGCTCAGCCAGCGAATCAGTTCGATAAATTCCTGAACACCCGCAGGGTCAATTCCCGAAGTCGGCTCATCCAGAATAATGATTTCGGGACTCTTAATAAGCACATCGGCCAGACCAAGACGTTGTCTCATACCGCGGGAATACTTTCCGGTTTTCTTTTTCAGCTGATCTTCAAGCCCTACGCGCTTCATCAGCTCCAGTGCTTTTACTTTCGCCTCCTTGTCAGGGATACCGTTCAGCCGTGCTGTGTACATCAGATTCTCCGGACCTGTCATGTCGTCATAGAATCCCACATCTTCGGGCAGATAGCCAATTTTCCTTTTCACTTCAATAGGATGAGTGGTAGAATTAATTCCACAAATCTCGACAATTCCCGATGTGGGCTCCGTTAATCCCAGCATCATCAAAATAGTAGTTGACTTTCCGGCACCGTTCGGACCCAGCAAACCGAAGATTTCTCCTTTCCGGATACTCAGGCGAATATGATCTACAGCAGTAAATTTACCGTATTGTTTGGTTAATTCGGTAAGTACGATCACTTGTTCGCCCATAATTTACCTCCTTCCATATTTACGGAACAGATAGTAGACAACACCGATAGTAGCCAGAATAATTAGAACGCCTACCCATCCCCAAATCATCGGAGTCTTTACGGCAATTCTGAATTGAGCGTCTGCATTCACTTCCGGAGTTTTAGCCATCATCGTAGTTACATAATCACCCGGAAGCGCTTTCTTAGATGCTTTCAAGATGGCTACAGCAGTAGCCGTTTCTCCGGCTTTCAGCATTTCTATCTTTGACGGTTCGAAAGCTACATCCCAGTCAACCGGCTTGTTGGCAGACAGCTGGATATCTTTCAATAAAGAAGAACCTGTATTTTTAATTTCCAGTTCGATTCGTTTGGTATCACCGGCAGTCACGTCAGAACTTAATAATCCTCTCGGGGTGGTCAGTTCCATCTGATAAGAACCGGTGACAACTACTTCCAGTTCCAGTTCAGCCGAAGTATTGCCTGTAGCGGCACGTACGGGAATTTTATAACTGCCAGCTTCCACATTGGCAGGAGGAGTGATGTCTATACTTACATTCTGGCTACTGTTGGCTTCTACTTGTGCGGAAGTTGCCTGCTTATAATTAGGTTTGAAAATAACATTCCAGCCTCTGGGTGCTTTAGCCATCAGCGCATACAGTTGCTGATCGGCAGTCTGATTCTTCAGTGTGGCATTAAAGGTGAAAGTTGATTTGGAATTTCCCTGCATATTGGGCTGGTCGGTGGTAAACTCCGTCTGATAAGTACCTTGTTGTGCCACAACGACATTCAGAGGGAGTTGCGCTTCTCCGGCAGACACTACAAAGTGGTAGCTGCCTCTGCTTACTTTTAAAGGAACATCTACCTTTAGATTAAAAGTCTTCTTTTCTTTAGGGAGTACGGCCAACTGACTGAGATTCCAACCACCGGATTTCATTTCATGTTTCCAGCTGCTTGATAGGCCACTGACGGAAAGATTGGCATTCACCAACTTGTCTGTATTGTTAATCAGGTCAATGCTGTAGTCAATAGACGCCCCCGGTGAAACGGAGATTTTTGTGTAAGGTGTGTACAAGATCACGCTTTTAGGTATAGAGTCGTTAGCGTGTGTGTTACTCATGGGAAGTATTCCCAGCAAAACAGTTAATAATAAAAAACAATTTGTTCTCATAGTCATACGAAAGTTCTTATGGTTGATTTAATATGAATATTGTCAAATTTGTGCCTGCAAAAATAAGCGATGAATTTATTAGTTGCTGTTAAAAGAAACAAAAGAATACAATAAGAAAGATTTCCTTTGTTTTTTTCGGATTTTGCCCAAAATTCCCAAATCTTTTCAGATTCTCCTCTCATCTTTGCATTATAAATTAAATGATAATAGTAAAACCAATTAAAAAAACAACGATTATGAAAAAGTTAGTATTCTTATTAGTATGCTTGTTCACTTTACAGACAGTAGCACGTGCAGATGACGATAAACCTATCCAGGTGACTCAAATGCCACAATTAGCACAACAGTTTATCAAACAGCATTTCTCTGACAGCAAAGTGGCACTGGCAAAAATGGAAAGTGACTTCCTTTACAAAAGCTATGAAGTGATTTTTACGAATGGTAACAAAGTGGAATTTGACAAGAAGGGAAACTGGGAGGAAGTAGATTGCAAGCACACCTCCGTACCTGTTGCCATTATTCCTGCCGCCATTCAGAAATATGTAACAACTAATTATCCGGATGCAAAAGTGCTGAAGATAGAACGTGATAAGAAAGATTACGAAGTAAAGCTGTCCAACCGTACAGAACTGAAATTTGACCTGAAGTTTAATCTGATTGATATTGATAATTAACTTTCTTAAAATCTACGACAACAATGAAACTCAGAATTTATACACTACTGATAGCATTCTGTGCAGCATGGAGCCTGCACAGCTGCGACAACGATGACGATGAATCAATTGCTGTTCCTACCGCATTGCAAGAAGCATTCTCGACCAGGTATCCTAACATCAAGAACGTAAAGTGGGAAACAAAGGCAGGATATTATGTAGCGGACTTCTATGATGGATATGAGGCATCCGCATGGTTTACGACGGATGGCAACTGGCATATGACTGAAACGGATATCCCGTACACCGCATTGCCCGATCCGGTAAAGAGTGCATTCGAAGTAGGTGACTATAAGACATGGAAAAGAGACGATGTGGATAAACTCGAGCGGCAAGGCATCGAAACAGTCTACGTCATTGAGGTGGAAAACCAGAATCAGGAAGTCGATCTGTATTATTCTGCCGATGGAGTGCTGATTAAAAGCATTGCAGACACAGACGATCATGAAAACGACCATCTTCCGACCACTCAACTGCCCGCCGCCATAAAGACTTTCATTGATGGAAAATATGCAGGAGCAAGAATTGTGGAAGTAGACGTGGAAGATGACAAAAACGACTGGGAGTTCGGATTTATAGAAGTAGATATCATCCATTTCGACAGTGGCTTGAACCGCAACGTTTCCAAAGAAGTGCTATTTGATAAAGACGGAGAGTGGTATTCTACCTCATGGGAGGTACGGAGAAACGAACTGCCCACAGCAGTGACCAATACCATCAGCGTTGAGTATGCAGGGTATCAGATGGATGATGCCGAATACTTTGAGATGGCAACAGAAACATCCTATTATCAGATTGAACTGGAAGGAAATAATTCTCCGGATATAGATATTAAAGTAACCGCAGACGGTACGATTCTCAAATAAAAATAAAATGAGTGTGTGTCCAAAATATTGTCACTATTGACTTTTGGCACACACTCATTTTGTTTTATTCCTGTGCCCGCTTTCTCTTTAGCTCCGACTTAGCTTTATCATCGGCAATGCTGTCTGTCTGCTGCTGTTGCACCTTTTCGGCTTCTTCACGTTTCCGCTTGCTGCGCAGTTTCCATTTATTCCAAAAGAAAAGGTCACTCCATTTATTGAAATCCTTCTTATACATGATACCGACTCCCTGCGTAGTAAGGTTTGTCTTTGTGTAGTAACGGTCATTTGTTTCATTATAAGCCTTCAGACGAATATCTCCCGAGCGATTGATCAGCCATTCAGCTTCGAAGTCGCCTATAAAGTTGGTATTCGCCATCGGATTGTCCCGATAGCCGAAATTACCATTAACCAACAGGCGGTTGTTCAGCAACTGACCGGACAGGATACCTTCTACTTCCATATCCGTCCATCCCTTATCACCCGTGCTCAGATTGGTACCGATATTCCAGTTATTAGTCTCAAAAACCTGAGATAAGGCATTATTCAACTGACCGGACAGGGTAGAAGAGAGTACCGATGACATCACGTTCGAGTTCTGATTGTTCCGTGCAGCATCTTCCGTATAGAACTTACCGATACCCAGCAGATAAAGAATCTGCATATTCATCTGCTCTTCCGTACTGATATAATTGCGCACCAACGTCTGAATTTCATCTCTTTCATTCGGAAGCTCGATACCCAGCTTAATGGTCGGCCGCAGTAAAATCCCACTCAGATTCATGATACAGTTTACCCGTACATTAGTCTGCTGGGCAATGGAGGAAACATCCGGATTCAAGTCGTTCAGTGAAGCGGAGTTTACCGTGTATGAAGCCTGAATATCCATATTCGCATCCAAAGGAGCACCGTTGAAAGTAATCGTACTTCCATCTTTGATAATAAAATCCTTGCGAATCACTTCCTGCAAGCTGAACTTATATATTCCCTGACTGATCCGGTAATTACCGAACATCTTCACATCCCCCTTATTATAAAACTCCGTGCGTATGTTTCCCGTTCCCTTCGCACTGATGTAGTCTCCGGCTATAGGGTCCATAATAATTTTCATGGTGGCATCGGGTGTAGCATCTACCAGAATATTCAAACGAATATCTGTCTGATGCTCTTCTTCGTCCGCCTGACGCTTCTGCTGCATCTGCTCAAAATAGGAATTTACCCGAATGGAATCCTGAATGCTTCGACGGGGCGTTTTATCTACAAACTTTATGAACTGGTTGCTGGCAGCCGACGCCACATTTCCGTTGATATAGGTGAATACCGTATTCCGGTTGGTCGTCATGGCGAGATTTACGTCCAGTCCCTGTATCGCATTCCCTGCAAGCAACGCATTTCCCGTAGCATATACCGTTCCAAAGAATGGCATATCCGTCGATTCCTTCGTATTCATCAAGAGCATATTATTAGCCTGTATCTCAAAACGGTAATTTATATTCTTGAAATGCTGGAAACGCAGATACCCGTTCAAGGTTCCCGAATGCCCTTCCATATCGGCAATATGCATATTATTGAATTTCAATCCGGTAGGAGCCAGATGAATCGTATCTCTAACGGCAAAGTGGGTATTCAGAATATCAAACTTCATGGAAGCATCCGTCATAACAGCCCCATCCAGATTCAATCCCTTGAACTTTCCGTAAAAATGTACTTTTCCCGTTCCCCGTCCTTTTATATCCTGTGCTATCGATTTCATATAAAATTCGAGGAATTTCAAATTCAGTTCATGGGCATCGATATTCAGATCAAGTCCGCTTTCCGGTTTCAACGGGTAGATCATACCGGTGACTCGCGATGGTGACGGTGATATATCCTGAATAGACGCATCCAGATAGATTCCTCTTTTCTCATTATCCCAGGCACCATATACGTTCAAATCACCTAAACGGCCTTGATTGAGCGAGAAGTTCTTGACAAAGAGGCGGGTATTCATCACAGGTTTCTTGAACACGCCACTGGCATAAGCTGTTCCCGTAGCATCTCCTTCAAAATTTACGTCATCGGATATGTTTGCAATATCAAATACGTATCCCATATTAATGTCTTTCAAGTCCACTTTTACGGTATCCGCCGGATTGTCGGAAAGCCGCCCGTTGATACGCACATAACGGTCATGATGACTGAAATAGAAATTATTCACATCCACCTTGCCCGAGTCTACCACTACCTGCGAAGGATGTATCTGCCAAAGCGTATCATTCAAGATAACGTCGGTCTGTTTCACATCCACCATCGCTTTCAGCAAAGGCTTTTCGCCTGTTGTACGCAGAAATTGTGCAACAGCCGCCAACTTTCCGCTATAAGTCGCTATGGCATTATTTCCCCAGTTCAGAGTCGTGCTGACTTTATCTTCTTTAGCCTGTGCTTCCAGAGAAAGATTCACGGCTCCATTCTTTTTCAGACTGGTCAGACGCACTTTCGCACTGATATGGTCCGAAGGATTCTCACACAGGATCATACCCGACTCGATAAAGTTGTTCTTATATTGCAGACGGGGGAAGTATCCTTCCACACGTAGCCGCTGCAAGGCATCATTAAAATACCCTTTCAACGTAGAATGTGTATATACAGTCAACGGAACATCAAATATCGTAGATAAAATGTCCGTATTATATATATGTACATCGAATGCGAAATTATTGTTCGTCTCTATCGGTTTCTTCGGAGGCAATATCAAAGACGGAACATACCGACGCATGATATTGAAAATACTTGCCGGTAAGGTGTGGTACTGGAATTTTCCCGCTATGCTTGCCGTCAGAAACTCAGAAGTCAGTTTAAGCTGATTTTCATTATCCTGCCGGGTAGCCCGTACATTCATGTTCTTCATGAAATATTCCTTGTCCGGTGCCCTGAACTCCAGACTGTCCACATTGATCTCTCCAATCATCTCGTCAATGGAACCTCCGGTAAAGTTGGCTTTTACCTTCAGAGAAAACTCCGCATCCTGGTAGTCAGGTGTAAGATTTAGATCATTAGGACGGAACTTGTCGACAACGGCAAGGAAGTTGAAAGTAGGGACCTTGGATGCCACATTCACATCTCCGTTCAGATAAATAGACCCATTCGGATCATCCAGCGCTATCTTCCCGTTAAATCCGCCTTGCTTGTATTCGCCGTCCAGCGTAATATTCTCATATTTATATCTGCTATATTCCACAGAAGCGATCAATCCCTTCAACTCCACAGCAGGAAGCTGGTTTTCGATATGCCGTCCATGTACATCCAGGTTAAAGGTGATTTCCCCAAACTTCTCATTATTCAATAACTTGCCCAGTTCAAACTCTTCTGTTTTGACAGCACCGGAATAAGCAAACAACCCCTTAGCTTTATCGGAACTTAACTTTAAGTCGGTTTTTACATTACCAATCCCGGTACGCAGCTGTCCATAAGTAACTAGATCGGTGAAGTATCCTGAAATCTCTCCACGGAAATCAATATCCCCCAAACGTTCCAGAAGAGGAGGTACCCCATTATAATTGCTGCTCAGATTACGTACCAGAAAACCGACGCCGCGACTGTTGGCGGAAAGCTCGGAAAGTTTCCCGTATACATACGCATCCTGCGGACTCGAAAGCTCTTGAAGTGATACATCCCCCGAAAGCCGGAACTGGCGATCGTCGGCCGTAATCTCCAGATGAGAGCAGGTGAGCTGGTCGACCGTTCCCTTCACCTGCATATCCAGCGTTATCGGTTCCTTGAAATGCGCCAATACAGGTACAAAAGGGGAAATATCTTTCAGAGTAATCTGCGAGGGTAACGTACGGAAAGAAAAGTGGACCTTCTCCGAGAACTGATCAAAAGCATTCAGACTGTCATACACCAAATGAATGGTATCCATCTTCAGTGAAGTTTCGGGCAGCTCGATGGCGAAATTCTCTATATTAGTCCGTTTATCATTGGCAACCAATTTCAGACTCATCTTTTTTAAAGAGAATCCGGAAGCCTTTTCATCGAAGCTCAGACGCTTGATACCAAGATTCAAAGAATCCCTGTTCATCGCCTTCAATGAAATATTGGCTATAATATTCTGAAGCTGAACATGCTTGGCATTAAACTTTCCGGGAGTCTTTTCCTCTGACAATACATGATAAGCCATCCTTCCCCGACGAATCAAAACGGAATTGATACGCAAATCCAGCGAACTTTCCTTTTTTACAGTGTCCTTGGAAGCAAAAGCATCCAATACGAACTTGAAATTCGGAGGAGAGTCGGGAGCCTCTTTATTCAGATTGATGGTAAAGCCGAATAACTGGACACTGCTAATGGAAATCTTTCCCTTAAAGAAAGGAAGGATATCAAACTTAGCCGATAAGCGGGTTACTTTGAGCATTTCCTTGCCGCTTTGGTCGTCAAGCAGCACATCATCAATGATAATACGGTTTAATAGACCGATATTTATTTTGCCGATAGTCAGGCGTGTATTCAGCACCTCGGACAATTCCTTGGCGATAAACACACTCATTGCTCGCTGAACATTTGGAATATTCAGCAAAACAATAGTTCCGATATATACTCCCAGTACAATACCAACTACCCAGCGTACAGTCTTTTTCAGCGTTCTGATAAGCGATAACTTTTATTTAGCGAACAAAAATATAAAATAGTTCGTTATGAATCGTAGTTTTATCATTACTTTTGCACCGTTTAATAGTTTAAAAACATATGAGTGCAATAATATTAGGAATTGAATCCTCCTGTGATGATACGTCGGCAGCCGTAATCAAGGATGGTTATCTGCTGTCAAATGTGGTATCAAGTCAAGCCGTACACGAAGCATACGGCGGAGTAGTACCCGAATTAGCTTCGCGGGCACATCAACAAAACATTGTTCCGGTGGTACACGAAGCACTGAAACGAGCAGGAGTTACCAAAGAAGAACTGAGCGCGGTAGCTTTCACACGTGGACCGGGATTGATGGGATCTTTGCTTGTAGGCGTCTCTTTCGCCAAAGGATTCGCACGTTCACTCGGTATTCCTTTGATAGATGTTAATCATCTGACAGGACATGTCTTAGCTCATTTTATTAAAGCAGAAGGAGAAGAGAATATCCAACCGAAATTCCCGTTCCTTTGCCTGTTGGTGTCCGGAGGAAACTCACAGATTATATTGGTAAAAGCCTATAATGAGATGGAAATTCTCGGTCAGACAATTGATGACGCTGCCGGAGAAGCAATCGATAAATGTTCAAAAGTGATGGGGCTCGGATATCCAGGCGGACCGATCATTGACAAACTGGCACGTCAAGGCAATCCGAAAGCGTTTACTTTCAGCAAACCGCATATTCCGGGGCTGGACTACAGCTTCAGCGGACTGAAAACTTCTTTCCTGTACTCCTTGCGTGACTGGATGAAAGACGATCCTGATTTCATCGAGCATCACAAAGTGGATTTGGCCGCCTCTCTGGAAGCAACTGTTGTAGACATCCTGATGGACAAACTGCGGAAAGCTGC
Organism: Bacteroides sp. RCH18; assembly: GCF_058231005.1. NCBI lineage: Bacteria > Pseudomonadati > Bacteroidota > Bacteroidia > Bacteroidales > Bacteroidaceae > Bacteroides > Bacteroides sp. RCH18. Next base: position 524,879 of record NZ_JBIPTC010000001.1, read on the forward strand.
CAAAGAATATAAGATTAAAGAAGTAGCCGTTGCCGGAGGAGTCTCTGCCAACAACGGATTGCGTAACTCTTTCCGGGAACATGCCGAAAAGTATGGCTGGAATATCTTTATTCCAAAATTCAGCTACACGACCGACAATGCAGCCATGATTGCCATTACCGGATACTTCAAGTATCTGGATAAAGACTTCTGCTCCATCGATCTTCCGGCTTATTCCCGTGTTACATTATAAAACAGTTTTTTACCGTCATCGTTACTTTATTCAATAACTAATTGAAGTATAGCAAATTAAACAGTGACACTTAAAGTGACGACAACAACAATAGTGACGGCAAACGCCGAAAAAAATGTCACCGCCCCAATAGGCGGCGACATAAAGAAGCCTTGCTGAAAACAAAATGCACCTATATATAATAGGGAAACAAAGGAGGATTAATGATATAAGAAGCCTTCATTAAGAATCTTTGTTTATAGCACTCCTTCGTTCCACGTGCGTGAACCGTCCGGTTCACATACATGATCCATTCAGCTCACGCACATGAACCGAATGGATCACGTATGTGGAACGAAAAAATGAAGTAAACCTAATGACTTAACATAGTGTATATACCTTATTAATATAGGTAGCATATTCTATTAACTAACGCAGGAAAAAATGTTTGCTGAGATTATTACCATTGGCGACGAACTGCTGATAGGGCAGGTAGTCGATACAAATTCTGCCTGGATGGGGCAGGAATTAAATAAGATAGGTATCGAAGTTCTACGCATTGTTTCGATCCGTGATCGGGAAGAAGAGATCATAGAAGCAGTAGATAACGCGATGAAAAGGGTGAATATTGTTCTGGTAACCGGAGGACTCGGCCCCACAAAAGACGATATCACCAAACAAACTCTCTGTAAATACTTCCACACCGAACTGATATTCAGCGAAGAAGTATTTGAGAACGTGAAGCGGGTGCTTGCCGGAAAAATACCGATGAATGCGCTGAATAAGAGTCAGGCAATGGTTCCCAAAGATTGCACAGTCATCAACAATCCGGTAGGAAGCGCTTCTGTCAGCTGGTTTGAGAAAGACAATAAAGTGCTCGTATCCATGCCGGGCGTTCCGCAGGAAATGACAACCGTTATGACTGAGTCTGTATTGCCCAAGCTACGTGAGAAGTTTCAGACGGATGTAATCATGCACCGGACCTTTCTGGTACAACATTACCCCGAATCCATACTTGCTGAAAAACTGGAACCGTGGGAGACAGCCTTGCCGGAAAGCATCAAATTGGCATATCTGCCCAAACTTGGAATCATCCGCTTGCGGCTGACCGGACGGGGACAGAACAAGACAGAAGTGGAAAGCGCACTGAACGACGAGCAGGCTAAGCTGGAAGCGATACTGGGCGATGATATTTTCAGCGAAGAAGATATCCCACTGGAGGTAATCGTAGGCGAACTGCTGAAAAAGAAGAATTTAACCGTTTCCACCGCAGAAAGTTGCACCGGAGGAAGCATTGCGGCACGTCTGACGTCCATTGCCGGAAGTTCGGAATACTTTAACGGAGGAATAGTGGCATATTCTAACGAAGTGAAAATGAATCTGCTCCATGTTTCACCGGAAACACTGGAAGTGTATGGCGCTGTCAGTGAGCAGACTGTGATCGAAATGGTAAAAGGAGCGATGAAAGCGCTGAAAACCGACTGCGCTGTCGCAACTTCGGGAATTGCCGGTCCCGGAGGTGGAACGCCGGAGAAGCCGGTAGGCACTGTCTGGATCGCTGCTGGTTATAAAAATGAAATTCGCACTTACAGGCAGGAAACGAACCGCGGAAGAGCCATGAATATTGAAAGAGCGGGCAATAATGCGCTATTAATTCTTCGTGATTTGCTCAAATAAGGAAAAATTGGTGTCTGGAAGTGAATTATTTTAAGAAATCCTTGTTTTATACGGATAAAAGTGCTTACTTTGCGTCCTGTTTGAAATAAGTATAGATATAAAACTATAAAAATAAGATAGAAATGTCGAAGATTTGTCAAATTACCGGAAAGAAAGCCATGATTGGCAACAATGTTTCACACTCAAAGAGAAGAACAAAAAGAACCTTTGATTTGAACTTGTTTAACAAAAAGTTCTATTATGTAGAACAAGACTGTTGGATCAGCCTTAGCCTTTGTGCTAACGGTCTGCGTATCATCAACAAAAAAGGACTGGACGCTGCACTGAACGATGCAGTAGCTAAAGGTTTCTGTGATTGGAAAAGCATTAAAGTAATCGGCTAAACGTAGAGGAGAAAACTTACAATGGCAAAGAAAGCAAAAGGTAACAGAGTACAGGTGATTCTGGAATGTACAGAACACAAAGAGAGTGGAATGCCGGGAACATCTCGCTATATCACAACTAAAAACAGAAAGAATACAACTGAAAGACTTGAGTTGAAGAAATACAACCCGATTCTGAAGAGAGTAACAGTACATAAGGAAATTAAATAATAATAGTATAACCCATGGCAAAGAAAACAGTAGCAAGTTTGCACGAAGGTTCTAAAGAAGGTCGTGCTTATACCAAGGTTATCAAAATGGTGAAATCTCCGAAAACTGGAGCTTACGTTTTTGATGAACAAATGGTTGCAAACGAAAAAGTACAAGACTTTTTCAAAAAATAATCAGAATAGCATAAAACGCTATAAACACAAAATCCCCTCATTGGCAAACAGTGAGGGGATTTTTTATTGCTTCTTTTTTTTACTTTTCCAATCCTTTGTTATATCTTTGTAGCATAATGTATTATACAAATAACTGTTGATATGGGATTTTTTAGTTTTTTTTCAAAGGAAAAGAAGGAAACTTTAGATAAAGGATTATCTAAAACCAAAGAGAGCGTATTCAGTAAAATCGCTCGTGCCGTGGCTGGTAAGTCGAAAGTAGACGACGAAGTATTGGATAATCTGGAAGAAGTTTTGATCACATCTGACGTGGGGGTAGAGACAACTTTGAATATTATCAAACGCATCGAAAAACGTGCAGCTGCAGACAAATATGTGAATACTCAGGAGTTGAATCACATACTGCGTGATGAAATTGCAGCCCTTTTGACCGAAAATAATTCGGATGACGTAGCGGACTTTGATGTACCTATCGAGAAAAAGCCATATGTAATCATGGTAGTGGGAGTAAACGGGGTAGGTAAAACAACAACAATCGGGAAATTAGCTTATCAATTCAAGAAAGCAGGCAAATCTGTTTATCTGGGTGCCGCCGATACATTCCGTGCAGCTGCCGTAGAGCAGTTGATGATCTGGGGTGAACGCGTAGGCGTGCCTGTTGTCAAACAAAAAATGGGTGCGGACCCTGCATCTGTCGCTTTCGATACACTGAGTTCTGCTGTTGCCAACAATGCGGATGTAGTGATTATCGATACGGCCGGCCGCTTGCACAATAAAGTAGGCTTGATGAATGAGCTTACCAAGATAAAGAACGTCATGAAGAAGGTAGTACCCAATGCACCGGATGAAGTGCTACTGGTATTGGATGGTTCTACCGGACAGAATGCTTTCGAGCAGGCCAAGCAGTTTACATTGGCTACGGAAGTGACTGCAATGGCTATCACCAAGTTGGACGGAACCGCCAAAGGCGGAGTAGTGATCGGTATCTCCGATCAGTTCAAGATTCCTGTAAAATACATTGGATTGGGTGAAGGCATGGAAGATTTGCAGGTCTTCCGCAAAAATGAATTTGTTGATTCCCTGTTTGGAGAGAATGCATGAAAAGAAAGAGAATAGATATTATAACTTTAGGTTGTTCTAAAAATTTAGTAGACTCGGAGCAGTTGATGCGTCAACTGGAAGAAGCAGGATACAGTGTAACTCATGATACAGAAAACCCGGAAGGGGAGATAGCGGTAATCAATACCTGCGGTTTCATCGGTGACGCGAAAGAAGAGTCTATCAATATAATTCTGGAATTTGCAGAAAGAAAAGAAGAAGGCGACTTGAAGAAACTGTTTGTAATGGGCTGTCTTTCCGAGCGTTATTTGCAAGAACTGGCCATTGAAATACCACAGGTAGACAAGTTCTACGGTAAATTCAACTGGAAAGAACTCTTGCAAGACTTGGGAAAAACGTACCATGAGGAATTGTATATTGAGCGTACTTTGACCACTCCCAAGCATTATGCTTATCTGAAGATTTCAGAAGGATGTGACCGCAAGTGCTCTTATTGTGCTATTCCCATTATTACAGGACGCCATATATCCAAGCCGATGGAAGAAATAGTGGATGAAGTCCGGTATCTGGTATCGCAAGGAGTAAAGGAGTTCCAGGTGATTGCTCAGGAATTGACATATTATGGAGTCGATCTGTATAAAAAGCAAATGCTGCCTGAATTGATCGAACGTATCTCGGAAATTCCGGGTGTAGAGTGGATTCGTCTACATTATGCGTATCCGGCACATTTTCCAACGGATTTATTTCGTGTGATGCGGGAACGCGATAATGTCTGCAAATATATGGATATTGCCTTGCAGCATATCAGTGACAACATGTTGAAACTGATGCGTCGGCAGGTAAGCAAAGAAGATACGTACAAGTTGATCGAACAGTTCCGTAAAGAAGTACCGGGCATCCATCTGCGCACTACGCTGATGGTAGGACATCCTGGAGAAACGGAAGAAGACTTTGAAGAGTTGAAAGAATTTGTACGCAAGGCGCGTTTCGACAGGATGGGAGCTTTCGCTTATTCTGAAGAAGAGGGAACTTATGCTGCCCAACAATATGAAGACTCTATACCACAGGAGGTTAAACAAGCCCGACTGGACGAACTAATGGACATCCAGCAAGGCATTTCAGCAGAATTGAGCGCTGCAAAAATTGGTCAGCAGATGAAAGTCATCATCGACCGGATCGAAGGAGATTATTATATCGGACGTACGGAATTTGATTCACCGGAGGTAGACCCGGAAGTATTGATCAGCGTTTCCGGAGAAGAACTTGAAATCGGACAATTCTATCAGGCAGAAGTAACCGATGCGGACGATTTTGATTTATATGCAAAGATATTAAACAAGTATGAATAATAAGGAATTTACATCGGAACTGGCAGACAGACTGGGATATACTATCAAAGACACTTCTGAACTGATAAGTTCTTTATTGTCTGACATGACACAGGAACTGGAAGACGGGAATGCGATTGCAATACAGGGCTTCGGTTCTTTTGAAGTGAAGAAAAAAGCGGAGCGCATTTCGATCAATCCGTCCACGAAGCAGCGTATGCTGGTTCCTCCTAAATTGGTATTGACGTACAGACCCAGCAATACACTGAAAGACAAGTTTAAATAATATATATTTCCCATTATGAATGAAAGACTGACAATTCAAGACCTTATCGACTTATTGGCGGCTAAACATAGCATGACCAAGAAGGATGCCGAAGCATTCGTCAAAGAGTTTTTTCTCTTGATAGAACAAGCCCTGGAGAATGAGAAGACTGTGAAAATCAAAGGATTGGGGACTTTCAAACTTGTGGATGTGGATAGCCGGGAAAGCGTTAATGTCAACACAGGGGAACGTTTTCAGATAAAAGGCCATACCAAAGTATCGTTTACTCCGGACACCAATCTGAGAGATACGATAAATAAGCCTTTTGCACACTTTGAAACGGTAGTATTAAATGAAGGTACGGTATTGGAAGATACCCCGATGGAAGAATCCGATGAGGAGGAAGGTGCGGTTTCTGATACTGAGACTGAAATGATCGACTCCGAAATAGCAGGAAATGAAAATGTCGGTGGAGATATTCAGGAAGAAATACAACCGGAAGAACCTGTAATCGAAAAGCAGCCGACTGCTGAAGAAGTAGCTGTAGCTGAAGTTCCTGAGACTGACGCGGATGAAACCGGTCAAACTGAAACGGAAACGGAACCAGTTGCAACAGAAGAACCTGAAGTTGAAGAATTGTCGGAAGTGGAAACTGAACCGAAACCGGAATCAGTATCTGAGGAAGCCCCAGAAGAAGAGCCTGTAGAGGAATCTTCGGAAGCTGTTTTGGAACCTGACTTCAGTCCGGTGACAGAGGAACCTATTGAGGAGCAATCGGAAGAAACAATTATAGAAGAGCAGAAACCGGAGACTGAAACAGCGGAGGCAGAAGAAGAGGAAACGGTTATTGCAGAAAAAGCGGAAGTTACCGCAGAGCAAATTATAGCCCAGGAGCTTCATAAAGCAAATATGGAGCCTGTAACTCCCAAAATGCAACCGGAAATAGAACAACCGAAAGCTACCTATACTGATAAAGACAGTAATAAAAAGGAAAAATCAGCTATTCCTTATTTAATAGCAACTATTATTATAGTCTTACTACTGTGTGGAGGAGCTATCCTGTTTATTTATTATCCGGATTTGTTCTCATCTTCGTCTGATAAGAATGTGGTTGATATGCCGGAGGTTACTCAACCTGTGCAGCCGGAAGCGCAACTTTCAGATACAATTGCACACAAGGATACTGTGGTGGAAGCAGTCCAACCGCAACCTGTTGTCAAGAAGGAACCGACAGCGGAACCTGTCAAAGCAGAAAGTAAACCTGCCCAACAACAACCAGCCGCTTCGGCATATTCGGATTCCGCATCCTACAAGATAACCGGTACCAAAACAAAATACACAATTAAAGAAGGAGAGACTTTAACGAAAGTTTCATTACGCTTTTACGGTACAAAAGCCATGTGGCCATACATCGTAAAACATAACCCGAAAGTAATCAAGAACCCCGATAACGTACCATACGGTACGACAATCGAGATACCGGAACTTACAAAAGAATAAAAACAAAAAACACCCATTCACCCGGCTCATACAGCAATGTATAGCCGGGTGAAATGTTACGTAAGTACAAAAGCGTATGAAAGTACCTTAATCTAAAGATTTCGCATTGTTTTTTAATAAAAATTAGTTGCAATCGTTAATTATATGGCGTACTTTTGGGAGCGAATTTAGAAGCCTTACACACTGGTAAGTCTTACACCTTATTAATGAGAATTAAATAATAAAATATTAAGTATTTATGGCTGAATCAATTGATATCCGCGAACTGAATGAGCGGATTGAAAGACAAAGTGCTTTCGTTACCAATCTTACGACAGGTATGGACCAAATCATCGTTGGTCAGAAACATTTGGTTGAATCACTGCTTATCGGATTGCTTTCCGACGGACATGTTCTTTTAGAAGGTGTACCCGGTCTGGCAAAAACTTTGGCTATCAAAACACTCGCTTCCCTGATCGATGCGAAATATAGCCGTATTCAGTTCACTCCCGACTTATTGCCGGCCGATGTTATTGGTACCATGGTTTACAGTCAGAAAGATGAATCTTTCAAAGTACAAAGAGGACCTATCTTTGCCAACTTCGTATTGGCGGATGAAATAAACCGTGCTCCGGCCAAAGTACAGAGTGCCTTGCTGGAAGCCATGCAGGAACGTCAGGTTACTATCGGTAAGGAAACATTCATGTTGCCGGAACCTTTCTTAGTATTGGCTACTCAGAACCCGATTGAACAAGAAGGTACTTACCCGCTTCCTGAAGCACAGGTAGACCGTTTCATGCTAAAAGTAGTGATTGACTATCCGAAGCTGGAAGAAGAAAAACTGATTATCCGTCAGAATATCAACGGCGAGAAGTTCAATGTGAAACCTATCCTGAAAGCGGAAGAAATTATCGAAGCCCGCAAGGTGGTTCGCCAAGTTTATCTGGATGAGAAAATAGAACGTTATATTGTAGATATTGTATTTGCTACTCGTTTCCCCGAGAAATACGATCTCAAAGAACTGAAAGACATGATCGGATTTGGTGGTTCACCTCGTGCTTCTATCAATCTGGCACTGGCTGCCCGCACATACGCTTTCATCAAACGCCGCGGCTATGTAATCCCGGAAGATGTACGTGCTGTTGCGCATGATGTTCTTCGTCACCGTATCGGACTGACATACGAGGCGGAAGCCAACAACATGACTTCGGACGAAATCATCAGCAAGATTCTGAACAAGGTTGAAGTGCCCTAATCTGCTATCATATTGCAATGCAGTAAAAGGTAGTCAAGTGCATTTTACTTAACTACCTGACTACTTACTACTTTAACTACTGTATAAATGGAAACAAGTGAAATATTAAAAAAGGTTCGTCAGATTGAAATCAAGACACGAGGACTGTCTAACAATATCTTTGCAGGCCAATACCATTCGGCTTTCAAAGGTAGAGGTATGTCGTTCTCTGAAGTCCGTGAGTATCAGTTCGGCGACGATATACGCGACATCGACTGGAATGTGACGGCACGATTCAACAAACCTTATGTGAAGGTGTTTGAAGAAGAGCGCGAACTGACAGTGATGTTGATGGTCGATGTTTCCGGAAGTTTGGAATTTGGTACGGTCAAACAACTGAAGAAGGATATGGTAACGGAAATTGCAGCTACTCTTGCATTTTCTGCTATACAAAACAACGATAAAATTGGTGTGATCTTCTTTTCAGACCGGATAGAAAAGTTTATTCCTCCTAAGAAGGGACGTAAACACATTCTATATATTATCCGCGAATTGATTGACTTCCAGCCGGAAAGCCGTCGTACAAATATTCGTCTCGCATTGGAGTATCTGACCAATGTAATGAAAAGACGTTGTACAGCGTTTATTCTATCTGACTTCATCGATCAGGATAACTTTAAGAACGCTCTGACTATTGCCAACCGAAAGCATGACGTAGTGGCATTACAGGTTTACGATAGGAGAGTGAGTGATCTTCCTCCGGTGGGACTGATGCGAATAAAAGATGCGGAAACCGGGCATGAACAATGGATCGATACTTCTTCCAAAGCTGTACGCCGGGCACACCGTGACTGGTGGATAAACAAACAGACCGAACTGAACGACACATTTACCAAAAGTAATGTTGACTCCGTATCTGTGAGAACCGACCAGGATTACGTAAAGGCATTGCTGAATTTATTTGCCAAACGAAATTAATGGAATCAAAGATGAATAGAAATATTATTCTGATAGCATTGTTATGTCTGCTTTCTATAGGTAGAGCTGTGGCACAGTCTGTTACGGTGGAAGCCAAGATAGATTCGTTGCAGATATTAATTGGCGAACAGGCGAAAGTACAATTACAAGTAGCGATGGACGCCAAACAACGTGCTGTCTTTCCTGCTTATACCGATACACTGGTGCGTGGGGTAGAAATTATAGAAACCGTCAAACCGGATACACAATTTCTGAATGATCGCCAACGAATGCTGATTACTCAGGAATACATCGTTACCTCGTTTGACTCAGCTCTCTATTATCTTCCGCCAATGCCCGTCACAGTGGATGGCAAAGAATATAGATCGAAAGCTCTGGCATTGAAAGTATATTCGATGCCAGTTGACACATTGCATCCGGACCAGTTCTTCGGACAGAAAACGGTGATGAAAGCGCCTTTCGCATGGGAAGATTGGTATGGACTGATCGGTTGCTCATTCCTTGCATTGCCTTTACTCGGCTTATTGATCTATCTGATCATTCGTATACGTGATAACAAACCGATTATCCGCAAGATAAAAGTAGAACCTAAGTTGCCGCCACATCAGGCTGCTATGAAGGAGATCGAACGTATCAAGAATGAGAAAGTATGGCAGAAAGGACAGCCGAAGGCATATTATACGGAATTGACAGATACTCTTCGTACTTATATTAAAGATCGTTTCGGATTCAATGCACTAGAGATGACTTCTTCTGAAATTATCGATAAGTTATTGGAAATGAATGATAAAGAGGCAATATCAGATTTGAAGGAACTCTTCCAGACAGCTGATTTAGTAAAATTTGCCAAGCATGATCCGCAAATGAATGAAAATGATGCGAATTTGATTAATGCAATCGACTTTATCAACGAAACAAAGCAACCGGAAGAGGAGAATCAGAAACCGCAACCAACGGAAATCACAATTATCGAGAAACGTTCTCTGCGTACCAAAATATTATTAATCTGCGGTATTGTATTCTTGTCAGCAGCATTAATAGGTACTTTTGTATATATAGGTATGCAGCTTTATGATCTCTTTGCATAATGTGGTGTGAATACTAAATAGTAAACTGTTAAATCGAAAATAAAATGGTTTTTGCCAATATTGAATATCTGTTTTTGCTATTATTGCTTATACCTTATATTGTATGGTATATCTTGAAGCGAAAGAAAACTGAAGCTACCCTTCAGATTTCGGATGCACGGGTATATGCGCATACTCCTAAAAGTTATAAGAATTATTTGCTACATGCTCCATTTATACTGCGCGTCATTGCATTGGCTTTGATTATTGTGGTATTAGCGCGTCCGCAAAGCACTAATAAGTGGCAAAACAGCGAAATAGAGGGAATTGATATTATGCTGGCTATCGACGTGTCTACCAGTATGCTGGCGGAAGACTTGAAGCCAAACAGACTGGAAGCAGCCAAAGATGTAGCTGCCGAATTTATTAACGGACGCCCGAATGATAATATTGGTATCACTCTGTTTGCCGGAGAAACATTCACTCAATGCCCGCTGACTGTGGACCATGCCGTATTGCTGGATATGATTCATAATATCAAATGTGGTCTTATTGAAGATGGTACAGCTGTTGGTATGGGAGTTGCAAATGCTGTAACTCGCCTGAAAGACAGTAAAGCGAAATCAAAAGTTATCATCTTATTGACGGATGGTACCAATAATAAAGGAGATATTTCGCCATTGACAGCCGCTGAGATTGCCAAAAGTTTCGGTATCCGTGTGTATACTATCGGAGTGGGTACGAATGGAATGGCTCCATATCCTTATCCGGTCGGCAATACAGTACAGTATATCAATATGCCGGTGGAAATCGATGAGAAAACACTGACTCAGATTGCCGGTACTACCGATGGTAACTATTTCAGAGCTACGAGCAACTCGAAACTGAAAGAGGTATATGAAGAAATTGACAAGCTGGAGAAAACAAAATTGAACGTAAAAGAGTATAGCAAACGGGAAGAAGACTATCGCTGGTTTGCACTGGCTGCTTTCCTTTGCGTACTACTGGAAGTTTTATTGCGTAATTCAATACTCAAGAAAATTCCGTAGGAATGTTTCGTCAATCGTGATTTGTAACGTAAAATAGGAAGAAGATGTTTCGATTTGAAGAACCTGCATATTTATATTTATTGCTGCTACTACCGTTTTTAGCAGCTTTCTACTTGTATTCCAATTACAGGAGACGGAGAAATATCCGGCGTTTTGGAGATCCGGAATTGTTAGCGCAATTAATGCCGGATGTATCTAAATATCGACCGGATGTGAAATTCTGGCTCATCTTTGCCGCTATCGGCTTATTCTCAGTATTGCTGGCTCGCCCGCAATTCGGTTCCAAGCAGGAAACGGTGAAACGTAAAGGAGTGGAAGTGATTATAGCTCTGGATATATCCAATTCTATGCTGGCACAGGATGTGCAGCCCAGCCGTTTGGAAAAAGCCAAGAGATTAATATCCAGATTGGTAGATGAATTAGATAACGACAAAGTCGGTATGATCGTATTTGCCGGAGATGCTTTTACCCAGCTACCGATCACGAGCGATTATATTTCCGCCAAAATGTTTTTGGAATCTATCAGCCCATCGCTGATTTCCAAGCAGGGTACAGCAATCGGAGAGGCAATTAACCTGGCAACCCGCAGTTTTACTCCGCAAGAAGGAGTGGGACGTGCTATCATTGTCATCACGGATGGTGAAAATCATGAAGGTGGCGCTGTAGAAGCTGCTAAAGCTGCTGCCGAAAAAGGGATTCAGGTAAGTGTGCTGGGAGTAGGTATGCCCGAAGGTGCTCCTATTCCGGTAGAAGGCACTAATGATTATCGTCGTGACCGCGAAGGTAATGTAATTGTAACCCGTCTGAATGAGGGCATGTGTCAAGAAATAGCCAAAGACGGAAAGGGTATCTATGTACGGGTAGATAATTCTAATTCTGCCCAAAAGGCTATCAGTCAGGAAATAAGTAAGATGGCTAAGTCTGATGTGGAATCGAAAATATATACAGATTTCAACGAACAGTTTCAGGCTATTGCATGGATCATTTTACTATTGTTACTAGCTGAGATGTTAATTTTGGATCGTAAGAATCCATTATTCAAAAACGTTCATCTGTTCTCTAATAAGAAGTAAGCTATGCGTATGTTAAAAATGAAATATATCTTGTTTGCTGCTTTTCTGTTATCGGCTGCCGGCGTTTCGGCACAGAAAGCAGAGCGTGACTATATCCGCAAAGGAAATCGTCTGTTCAATGATAGTGTATTCGTAGATGCAGAAGTTAATTATCGCAAGGCTTTGGAAGTTAATCCTAAATCTGCTGTATCCATGTACAATTTGGGAAATACGCTCTCACAACAACAAAAGTTTCAGGAAGCCATGGAGCAATATGATTCTGCCAGCAAAATAGAAAAGGATAAAATGAAATTGGCACACATCTACCATAATATGGGGGTGCTTTTTCAAGCTGGTAAAGATTATGCAAAAGCAGTGGATGCCTACAAAATGTCGCTGCGCAACAATCCTGCAGATCATGAAACACGGTATAACCTGGCACTCGCCCAAAAGATGTTGAAAGACCAACAGAATCAGCAGGATCAAGATCAAAATCAAGACCAGAATAAAGATCAGCAGCAGAAACAAGACCAGAAACAGGATCAAAACAAAGATAAACAGAACGATCAGAAGAAAGACGACCAAAAGGATCAGCAACAACCGCCGAAGCCTGAAAAACAAGATAATCAGATGTCAAAGGAAAATGCTGAGCAGTTACTTAATTCTGTGATGCAGGATGAGAAAGACGTACAGGACAAAGTGAAGAAACAACAGAAAGTTATTCAGGGCGGTCGTCTGGAAAAAGATTGGTAATAATAAAAAGTTGATGATATAAATTTCATAAGCAATGAAAAAACTGATTGTTATATTGATGGCATTGATAGCATATAGCACCCAAGCGCTTGCCGACAAGGTGTCATTCACTGCTTCCGCTCCCGATGTAGTGGTGGTAGGGGATCAATTCAGGCTATCTTATACAGTAACCACACAAAAAGTTAAAGACTTTCAGGCACCGTCTATCAAAGGATTCGACGTCCTGATGGGGCCAAGCCGTTCTCAGCAAAGCAGTACACAGATAATGAATGGTAATGTCACCTCTACAAGTAGTATTACATTCACTTATATATTGATGGCAAATACTGCCGGTGAATATACAATCCCCGGAGCTTCTATTGTAGCTGATGGCAACCAGATGGTTTCAAACTCCGTAAAGGTGAAGGTTTTGCCACAAGACCAAGCTAGTAATGGAGGACAAAATGACGGTAGCTCATCTGCACGCTCTTCATCCGGTACAAGTGTATCTAACCAGGATTTGTTTATCACAGCAACTGCCAGTAAAACGAATGTATACGAGCAGGAAGCATTTGTCTTAACCTATAAAATATACACCAGAGAACATGACTTGCAATTGAATAATGCCAAACTGCCTGACTTTAAAGGATTTCATTCTCAAGAAATTGAAATGAATGCAAATGCAAGATGGACACAGGAGCATTATAAAGGACGTAACTATAATACGACAATCTATCGCCAATTCGTATTATTTCCCCAGCAACCAGGTAAGTTATTTATAGAACCGGCACAGTTCCAGATGACGGTAGGTAAAGCTGTACAATCTGACGATCCTTTTGATGCATTTTTCAATGGTGGAAGCAATGTAGTTAAAGTACCGAAATCTATCGTTACTCCTAAAATAGCAATTAATGTCAATCCGCTTCCTGCTGGTAAACCTGCAAACTTTTCAGGTGGAGTGGGAGAGTTCAACATTTCTTCTTCCATTAATAGCAAGGAGCTGAAAACTAATGATGCTATCACCATTAAGTTGGTAATCTCCGGCACCGGAAACCTAAAGCTGATTTCTAATCCGGAAATTAAGTTCCCGGATGACTTTGAAGTATATGATCCGAAGGTGGACAACCAAGTCAGATTAACTCAGGAAGGTCTTACAGGAAACAAAGTCATTGAATATCTGGCTATTCCAAGACATGCAGGCAATTATAAAATCCCGGGGGTATCTTTCAGCTATTTCGATATCCGTTCAAAATCTTACAAAACGTTGAAAACGGAAGACTACGTAATCAATGTTGAGAAAGGTGCAGGAAATGCTGATCAGGTGATTGCCAATTTCACCAATAAAGAAGACTTGAAAGTATTGGGTGAAGATATCCGTTACATTAAGCAAAATGAAGTTACTCTCCAACCTAAGGGTAGTTTCTTCTATGGCTCAATGACCTATTGGCTATTCTATATCATTCCTGCTTTAGCCTTCATCATCTTCTTTATCATCTACCGCAAACAAGCCGCTGCAAATGCCAATGTTGCTAAGATGAAAACAAAGAAAGCTAATAAGGTAGCAACCAAGCGCATGAAACTAGCCGGTAAGTTGCTCTCTGAAAACAAGAAAGATGCCTTCTATGATGAAGTACTGAAAGCATTGTGGGGATATATCAGCGACAAACTCAGTATTCCGGTTTCCCGTTTGTCGAAAGACAATATTGAAGAGAAGCTGAGAAACCATGGAGTAAGTGAAGAACTAATTAAAGAATTCCTGAATGCATTGAATGATTGTGAATTTGCTCGTTTCGCTCCAGGTGATGAAAATCAGGCAATGGATAAAGTCTATTCTTCTTCAATAGAAGTGATAAGCAGAATGGAAAATTCAATAAAACATTAACCCAGAAGAGATTGTGTCATGAAAAAAATATTGTTTTTTATATTATTATCAATGTCAGTCACTTGTTTCGGACAAGGAACTCAAAGCATTGATTCTATACAAATAACTGAAGCTGATTCTATCCATGCGGGTTCACATACATTTTCTGATAGGAAATTGGAAGATGTAACAAAAGCCGAAGGAGATTCCGCATATATAAAAGATGATTATGCAACTGCTATCCAAATATATGAATCCTTATTAAAAAATGGGGAATCTGCGGATGTGTACTATAATTTAGGAAACAGTTACTACAAAGCTGGAGAAATTGCAAAAGCCGTACTCAACTACGAACGTGCTTTGCTTATGAAACCAGGAAACAGCGACATCCGTGCCAATCTGGAAGTGGCACGCGCTAAAACAATAGATAAAGTAGAACCTGTTCCGGAAGTTTTCTTTGTATCATGGACCAAAGCCTTGATAAACAGTATGAGTGTAGACGCATGGGCTACATGGGGAATTGTCTCCTTTATTCTATTTATCATCGCTCTTTACTTCTTTATTTTCTCCAAGCAGATTATACTGAAAAAAACAGGATTTATATCAGGTATCGTTTTCTTAATCGTTGTGATATGCTCTAATCTTTTTGCTTCAGAGCAAAAAGAACGTTTAGTAAATAGAAGCGAAGCGATCGTCATGAATCCTAGTGTAACAGTTCGCAGCACTCCGAGTGAAAGTGGAACAAGTTTGTTCATCCTTCATGAGGGACGCAAGATCAGTATCAAAGATAACTCAATGAAAGAGTGGAAAGAAATTCGCTTGGAAGACGGCAAAGTAGGATGGGTACCGGCTTCCGCTATTGAAGTGATATAAAATTCGTAAACAGAATTTAGGAATTTAGGAAAAAAGATAAGCAAATAATTTGTTTTATCTTTTTTTTTGCTTAAGTTTATAGCGTGATAAAAAATTAAATACAATATAGTATTAACCATTAAATTTATGAGACATGAGAACAATAACATTTAATGAACTTCGCAAGATTAAAGATTCATTGCCTAGCGGTAGCATGCATAGAATAGCAGACGAACTTGGTTTGCACGTAGATACAGTGCGCAACTTCTTCGGAGGCCACAATTTCAAGGAAGGAAAAAGTGTCGGAATACATCTTGAGCCCGGTCCGGATGGTGGGCTTGTAATGCTGGATGACACAACTGTTCTCGACCGGGCTCTAAAAATTTTAGATGAAATAAACATGAGTATGCAAAAAGAACAAGCTACCGAACCTATGCAAATTTAAAATATAAAACAAGAATCCCAATTGCCCAAACAATTGGGATTTCTTATTTGTTTACCTTCAAAAACAGATTATTATGGAAGATAAATTAGTAACCTTAGCTATTCTGACTTATACAAAAGCTCAGATTCTAAAGAATGTCCTCGAAAATGAAGGAATAGAAACATACATTCATAACGTAAATCAAATACAACCTGTTGTATCTTCAGGAGTACGTCTGCGAATTAAAGAAAGTGATCTACCACGTGCATTAAAAATAACGGAAAGTTCTACCTGGTTATCTGAAAGTATAGTGGGAGAGAAGACACCTAAGGTAGATAGTAAATCGAACAAAATTTTAATACCTGTCGACTTCTCCAGTTATTCGATGAAAGCGTGTGAATTTGGCTTTAATTTGGCCAAAACTGAGAATTCTGAAGTGATTCTATTACATGTTTACTTTACACCGATATACGCTTCGTCATTACCATATGGCGATGTATTCAATTATCAGATCGGAGATGAAGAATCTGTTAAAACAATCATCCAGCAGGTCCATTCAGATCTCAACGCACTATCTGATAAGATTAAGGAAAAAGTTGCATCTGGAGAATTTCCAGATATCAAATATAATTGTATTTTACGAGAAGGAATTCCGGAGGAAGAAATCTTAAGATATGCCAAGGAGCAACGTCCTAAGGTTATCATTATGGGAACGCGTGGAAAAAGCCAGAAAGACATTGACTTAATTGGCAGTGTAACAGCTGAAATTATTGATCGAAGCCGCACAGCAGTATTGGCTATTCCAGAAAATACTCCGTTCAAAGAATTCAATGAAGTAAAACGTATTGCTTTCTTAACCAATTTTGATCAGAGAGACTTGATTGCTTTTGAAGCATTTTTCAACACATGGAAATCTTTCCATTTTTCAGTCTCATTAATACATCTGGCTGAATCCAAAGATACTTGGAATGAAATTAAACTTGCAGGTATCAAAGACTATTTCCAAAAACAATATCCCGGGCTTGAAATTCATTATGATGTGGTAATGAATGATAATCTATTAAAAGGACTTGATCAATATATCAAAGATAATCAAATAGATATAATAACATTAACTTCCTATAAGAGGAATATATTTGCACGATTATTTAACCCGAGCATTGCTCGTAAAATGATTTTCCATTCTGATACGCCATTGCTTGTTATTAACGGATGATGAGAAAGAACGAAAATAAGCTGTTTACGTTTAGGGAATAATAATGATTATGTTTAATAGAAAATTGGTATAGCCTCTTTTTTATTTTCTCACAAAAAGAGAATCATCATTATATAGTTTGATAAAAATCAGAATCATCATTCAAGCTTCTTTATTTGTAAAAATAAAAAAAGACTATCCCAATTTAAATTTTGGGATAGTCTTTTATAATAACTGACTTAATATAATTATTTCATCATCTTATCGATTTCTTCAAATTCAGGACCCATGTTCAGATTATAGTAAACACGGTAAAGACCCTGTAACCACAAATCTTTTTGATCAGGTTTCAAAGCTCTGGCTTTTTCGTAGAATGGCTTAGCTTCTTCATAGAATTTCTTCACTGTAGCTTGTGCCTCTGCATATTTAGGATCATTGATATCTGTTGTAGCTTTATCAGCATAATCCTGAGCCTTCATCAAATACACTAATCCTACATTAGAATATGCTTCTGCATATTCAGGATCTGCAGCAATAGCTTTCTTGTAGAACTCAATAGCATTATCATATTCTTTCATATTATGATAAAGGTACGCTTTCACATAAAGATACAACTTGTTATTGGCATCAGTAGACAACATTCTATCAGCAAATTCCATAGCTTTAGAAGCTTGGTTAGAGCTAGTATAGTAATCTACCAAATTCGCAAAGAAATAATCATTTCCAGGGAATTTTAAAATACCTTCTTCCAATGATTTAACCCATGCCGCAGTATCACCTTTAGCTTTATATGCATCTGCCATCAATTGCATTGCAAACTTACCGCCATCTTTGTCATCCAATGCAGCAGGAGCATATTTAATAATTGCATCTTTATCTCCTACTCTGTCAGCAGCCAATGTTGCGTAATATGCTATTTGTGCCAAAAGAGTATCTGTTTTAGCTAAATTTTGCTCTGCCAACATAGGATAAGAAGCTGATTCTACGTATGTTGCAAAGAATTGCAAAGCTTCCTTATTCTTATCAAGGTTAAAGAATTGAATACCACCGTTGATCAAGTTAGGACGTTCAACCAATATAGTTGAAGCATTTGCTTTTCTATATTTGTTTTTAATTTTACCTTTTTCATTAGGTACTTGAGCTAGATCATCACATTTAGTATAATACTCAAACATTTTTAAAATGCTGTTGTATGCCTTCAATGTGTCAAACGGCTGTTTCAGAACACCTTTCTTATCACGTTCTTCTTCGATAAAACGTTTCTGAATAAATCCAGCAACGTCCCATGTGTCAGGAAGATCCTTGGTCTCAGGGTTCTTAATGGCTTCATTAATCAGCTTTTCAGCTTGATTAAAATTCGGTTTTACATCACTGGCAATGCTTTTGGCTTCTTTTACATTCTTCATTTGAGCGAATGATAAGCTTACGGCCATCAATAAAACCATTGAAAATAATACTCTTTTCATGATTGTTGTTTGATTAATTATTAATATTATGTCTATTCCTCAATTTCGTTGTTATTTTCATTAACATCTGTAGCAGTATCTGCATTGTCAACATCCTGATCAGTAGTCAGATCACTGACAATAGTACCTTCTGCTTCTTCTGCGGGAACTTCATCCTCAAGACTTTCTGTCATTACTTTACATACAGAACCAATCTGATCGTTACGTTTTTCAAGATTAATCAGACGAACACCTTGAGTAGCACGTCCCATAATGCGGACATCGGCAACTTTCAGACGGATAGTTATTCCAGATTTATTGATAATCATTAAGTCATTCTCATCGGTCACTGACTTAATTGTTACCAACTTACCTGTTTTTTCAGTAATATTCATGGTCTTTACACCCTTGCCACCGCGATTAGTCTTACGATAATCTTCAATTTCAGAGCGCTTACCATATCCCTGTTCAGAAACAACCATTACGGATTCTGTTTCCAAATCTTTAATACATATCATTCCTATTACTTCATCTTGACCATCATTATCCAATGTAATACCACGTACACCTGTAGCCGTACGTCCCATTACACGAACTGCAGCTTCATGGAAACGAATAGCCCGACCATTGCGATTAGCAATAATGATTTCATTATTACCATTCGTCATTCGAACTTCAATTACACTGTCATCCTCACGAATTGTAATAGCATTTACACCATTCTGACGCGGGCGTGAATATTGTTCAAGCAATGTCTTCTTGATAACACCCTTCTTCGTACAGAATAATACGTAATGACTATTGATATATTCAGTGTCATCCAGGCTCTTAACACGCAAATATGCAGTTACACTGTCATCAGAGTCTATATTTAACAGGTTTTGTATAGCACGTCCTTTGGAATTCTTCGTTCCTTCCGGTATCTCATAAACTTTCAGCCAATAACATTTACCTTTTTGTGTAAAGAACATCATGGTATTGTGCATAGTAGCCGGATATATATGCTCTACAAAGTCCGCATCACGAGTTTCTGTTCCCTTAGAGCCTACTCCACCACGATTCTGCGCACGGAATTCTGTTAATGGCGTGCGTTTGATATATCCCATATGAGAAATTGTGATAATCATCTGATCATCAGCATAGAAGTCCTCCGGATTAAACTCTTCGGAAGAATAAACGATTTCAGAACGACGTTCGTCACCATATTTCGCTTTAACTTCCAATAATTCATCTTTCATCACCTTACGACATACCTCATCATCAGCCAAAATACTTTCCAAATAAGCAATCTGTTTCATGATTTCTTCGTATTCAGCATGAAGCTGATCCTGCATCAGACCAGTCAACTGACGCAAACGCATCTCTACAATTGCACGTGACTGTATTTCTGTCAGATTAAAACGTTCTATCAAACCTGCAATAGCATCATTTGGAGTCTTAGCTGCACGAATAATACGAATAACTTCATCAATATTATCAGAAGCAATGATTAAACCTTCAAGGATATGTGCACGTTCCTTTGCTTTACGCAGATCAAACTGAGTACGGCGGATAACTACTTCGTGCCTGTGCTCTACGAAGTATTTAATCATATCTCTCAGATTCAATGTCTTAGGACGTCCGTGAACCAATGCAACATTATTCACACCGAAGGAAGTCTGCAAGGCTGTCATCTTATACAGCTTATTCAGCACTACGCTTGCATTAGCATCACGTTTTACATCAATAACGATACGCATACCGTCACGGTCAGACTCGTCGTTTGCATTCGAGATACCTTCTATTCTCTTATCATTAACAAGATCAGCAATATATTTGATCAGTTCAGCCTTATTAACATTATAAGGGATCTCAGTCACTACGATTTTATCATGTGTCTGTCCGGTTTCAATTTCCGCTTTTGCACGCATTACTACACGTCCACGACCTGTCAGATATCCTTCACGTACTCCGCTGATACCATATATATAACCACCTGTAGGGAAATCCGGAGCTTTGACATAAGTCATCAGTTCCTCTACTGTGATTTCCTGATTATCAATATATGCTTCACAAGCATCAATTACTTCCGAAAGATTATGAGGAGGCATATTAGTTGCCATACCTACCGCAATACCGGAAGCACCATTAACCAAAAGATTAGGAATACGGGTCGGCATCACCTTCGGCTCTGTCAACGTATTATCAAAGTTAGGTTCGAAGTCTACAGTTTCCTTATACAGGTCATCCATCATCGCTTCACCCAACTTGTTTAAACGAGCCTCCGTATAACGCATGGCAGCGGGGCTATCACCATCTACAGAACCAAAGTTACCTTGGCCATCTACCAAAGGATAACGCATTGCCCATTCCTGAGCCATACGCACCATAGCATAATAAACTGAAGAGTCTCCATGCGGATGGTACTTACCCAGTACTTCACCCACGATTCTTGCAGATTTTTTATAAGGTTTGTCTGAAGTATTACCCAATTCCATCATTCCGTATAAAATTCTACGGTGAACGGGCTTAAATCCATCTCTAACATCCGGAAGGGCACGTGAAACAATGACCGACATGGAGTAGTCAATGTACGATGACTTCATTTCCTCCTCGATGTTAATCTTTATAATTCTGTCTTGTTCAAGCATTTAAAATGATTATTAATTATACATTGTATGGTCTGTGAAAAACCACGCTAAAGTACTACTTTTCCACGATATACGAAAGTTTTTCCGAAGAAAGTTTTTTTCTGCTTGAAGGACAGTCTGTTTGTCTATATTTAGTTATTAAAATTAAAAATTTCAAGGAACGAATTGACTTCTAACCATTAATATTAGAAAAAGAAATGAGAAAAAGAATAAATACTACCATTAAGGAGACCATATTTGTGAAAAACAGGGAGTAATATTTGTTATACCTTATATATATAATACAAAGCCTTGTTTTTATGGCACGCCATTTGTAGATATAAGAAATAAAGCAAATATGCAATACAAACTTGATTAAATGCGTATATTTGCCAGTAAATAACCCCTTAGAAGAAAAGGAAAAAGTATGAATAATCAATTCTCACAAAGAGTTTCCGACATTATCGTCTATAGCAAGGAAGAAGCTAACCGGTTGAGGAGTAGGCATATCGGACCTGAGCACCTACTTCTGGGAATGCTTCGTGACGGTGAAGGAAAAGCTATCGAGATATTGTCAAAACTCAACACCAATTTAGCTGCAGTAAAGCAGCAGATTGAAGCTCGGCTGAAGACAGAAGCTGATGATATGCTATTGCCTGATGCAGAGATACCGTTGTCTAATGACGCGGCAAAAATATTAAAAATGTGTATTTTAGAAGCACGTGGAATGAAAAGTAATATAGCTGATACAGAGCATGTTTTGTTAGCGATCCTAAGAGAAAGAAACAATATGGCTGCTTCCGTGCTCGAAGCTAATGACGTTAATTACGTGAAAGTGTTGGAACAAGCCACATTGCAACCGGATGTAAATTCCGGTATGGGATTCCCGGAAGACGATGATGATGAAGAAATGTCTTCTCCCCGATCTGGTGGAAGCGGTTCGGAAGAACGCCAGCAACAGGCACAAACAGCTTCAAAAAAACCGGCCAATGACACGCCTGTACTTGACAATTTCGGTACAGATATGACAAAAGCGGCAGAAGAAGGACGTTTGGACCCTGTAGTAGGCAGAGAAAAGGAAATTGAACGCTTGGCTCAAATTCTGAGTCGCCGCAAAAAGAACAATCCGATTCTGATCGGTGAACCTGGTGTAGGAAAATCAGCAATCGTTGAAGGACTAGCTTTGAGAATTATTCAAAAGAAAGTCTCACGCATCTTGTTTGATAAGCGAGTCGTAGCTCTTGACATGACCGCAGTTGTGGCAGGAACAAAGTACCGTGGCCAATTTGAAGAACGTATTCGTTCCATTCTCAACGAGTTACAAAGGAATCCGAATGTGATCCTGTTCATTGATGAGATCCATACAATTGTAGGTGCAGGTTCTGCAGCCGGCTCAATGGATGCAGCCAATATGCTGAAACCCGCATTGGCACGCGGCGAAATACAATGTATTGGTGCTACTACCCTTGATGAATACCGTAAGAATATAGAAAAAGACGGTGCTTTGGAACGTCGTTTCCAAAAAGTTATGGTGGAACCCACTACTGCTGCCGAAACTCTTCAGATTCTGCGTAACATCAAGGATAAATATGAAGATCATCATAACGTGAACTATACAGATGAAGCATTGGAAGCTTGTGTCAAGTTGACAGACCGTTATATTACGGACCGTAACTTCCCCGATAAAGCTATTGACGCTTTGGATGAAGCAGGATCACGTGTACATCTGACCAACGTCAATGTGCCCAAGGAAATCGAAGAGCAGGAAAAACTCATAGAAGAAGCTAAAAGCAAGAAAAATGAAGCTGTGAAATCGCAGAATTTTGAACTCGCTGCCAGTTTCCGAGATAAGGAGAAAGAGCTTACGCTTCAGTTGGACAAAATGAAACGGGAATGGGAAAACAGCCTGAAAGAGAACAGACAGACTGTTGATGCAGAGGAAATTGCCAATGTTATTTCTATGATGTCCGGCATTCCGGTACAGCGTATGGCGCAAGCCGAAGGAATTAAGCTAGCCGGCATGAAGGAGGATCTGCAATCGAAAGTGATCGCACAAGATCCGGCTATAGAGAAACTGGTTAAAGCTATTTTAAGAAGCCGTGTGGGATTGAAGGATCCCAATAAGCCCATTGGAACCTTTATGTTCTTAGGCCCGACTGGTGTAGGTAAAACCCATTTAGCCAAAGAATTGGCAAAATATATGTTCGGCTCTTCCGATGCACTGATTCGTATAGACATGAGCGAATTTATGGAAAAATTCACTGTCTCACGTCTGGTCGGAGCTCCTCCGGGATATGTAGGATATGAAGAAGGCGGACAATTAACTGAAAAAGTACGTCGCAAACCTTATTCTATCGTCTTGCTTGATGAGATCGAAAAAGCACATCCGGATGTGTTCAATCTCCTTCTTCAAGTGATGGACGAAGGCCGTCTAACTGACAGTTATGGCAGAATGGTTGATTTTAAAAATACAGTTATTATCATGACTTCCAATATTGGCACCCGCCAGTTAAAGGAGTTTGGACGTGGTGTAGGATTTGCTACACAAAGCCGTCTGGATGATAAAGAGTTCTCGCGAAGTGTTATACAAAAAGCATTAAACAAATCATTCGCGCCAGAATTTATCAATCGTGTCGATGAAATCATAACATTTGACCAACTCTCTTTGGAAGCTATCACGAAAATCATTGATATTGAGCTAAAAGGACTATATGATCGTATTGAATCTATTGGATATAAGCTAGTTATTGATGATGAAGCAAAAAGATTTGTGGCCGAAAAAGGATACGACGTGCAATTCGGAGCCCGCCCTTTAAAACGAGCTATTCAAACTCATCTGGAGGATGGACTGTCAGAACTCATTATAACTTCTTCTCTGAAAGAAAAAGATGTCATTCAAGTCTCTCTGAATAAAGAGAAAGGTGAATTGGAGATGAAAGTTATTGCATCTTGAAAGAAGATTACTTAAATAAGATAAGTCATAAAATATGCCAGAATGTCAGACCTTAGGGTCTGGCATTTTTTTTGTCTCTATCTGAACAAATATCAATTAAAAACATTCTAATAAATAAACCAAAAAAATATACGTTATTATGCAAAAAGGTAATATTGGGGTTACAACAGAGAACATTTTCCCTATCATCAAAAAGTTCTTGTACAGTGACCATGAAATTTTTCTTCGCGAATTAGTGTCTAACGCAGTAGATGCCACTCAGAAACTGAATACCCTTGCTTCCATTGGAGAGTTTAAAGGTGAACTGGGCGATCTGACAATTCACGTTGAATTAGGTAAAGACACTATTACTATCTCCGACCGTGGTATTGGTCTGACTGCAGAAGAAATAGAAAAGTACATCAATCAGATTGCATTTTCAGGAGCAAATGATTTTCTGGAAAAATACAAAGATGACGCAAATGCAATCATCGGACATTTCGGTTTAGGCTTCTATTCTGCCTTTATGGTTGCAAAAAAGGTTGAAATTATCACCAAATCCTACAGAGACGAAGCACAAGCTATAAAATGGACTTGTGATGGTAGCCCTGAATTCACTATTGAAGAAGTAGATAAGACAGATCGTGGTTCAGATATCATCTTATATATCGATGACGATTGCAAAGAATTCCTCGAAGAAGCACGTGTTTCTGAGCTTCTGAAGAAATATTGCAGCTTCCTTCCTGTCCCCATTGCATTTGGAAAAAAGAAAGAATGGAAAGATGGCAAACAGATAGAAACCGCTGAAGACAATATTATTAACGATACCACTCCATTGTGGACTCGTAAGCCGAGCGAACTGTCGGACGAGGATTATAAGTCGTTCTATACCAAGTTGTACCCGATGTCAGACGAGCCATTATTTTGGATTCATCTGAATGTAGATTATCCCTTCCATCTGACCGGTATCCTCTATTTCCCGAAAGTAAAGAGCAATATTGAGCTGAATAAAAATAAGATTCAATTATATTGCAACCAAGTATATGTAACGGATTCTGTAGAAGGAATTGTACCGGACTTCCTGACTTTATTACATGGAGTTATTGATTCTCCGGATATTCCATTGAATGTATCCCGTTCTTATTTGCAAAGCGACTCGAATGTGAAGAAGATTTCTACCTATATCACGAAGAAAGTTTCCGACCGCCTGCAATCGATTTTCAAGAACGACCGCAAACAGTTTGAAGAGAAGTGGAATGATTTGAAAATATTTATCAATTACGGCATGCTTACTCAAGAGGATTTCTATGAGAAAGCGCAAAAATTCGCCCTTTTCACCGATACAGATAACAAACATTATACATTTGAAGAGTATCAGACCCTTATTAAAGATAATCAGACAGACAAAGATGGAAATCTGATCTATTTGTATGCTAATAATAAGGATGAACAATTCAGTTATATCGAGGCTGCCACCAACAAGGGGTACAATGTTCTGCTTATGGATGGTCAATTAGATGTAGCTATGGTAAGTATGTTGGAACAGAAGTTTGAGAAATCTCGCTTCACCCGTGTAGACAGCGATGTTATCGACAACCTTATCATCAAAGAAGACAAGAAAAACGAGACATTGGAAGGAGAAAAGCAAGAAGCTATCACAACTGCTTTCAAGAGCCAATTGCCCAAAATGGATAAAGTTGAGTTCAATGTAATGACACAGGCATTGGGAGACAATTCAGCTCCGGTGATGATTACTCAAAGCGAATATATGCGTCGTATGAAGGAAATGGCAAATATTCAGGCCGGAATGAGCTTCTATGGAGAGATGCCGGATATGTTCAATCTGGTTCTGAACTCCGACCATAAGCTTATCAAGCAAGTGCTTGACGAAGAAGAAGCAGCTTGTCACCCAGAAGTAGCTCCTATACAAACAGAGATGAATAGTGTCAGCAAGCGTCGCAATGAACTAAAAGACAGCCAAAAAGACAAGAAGGAAGAAGATATTCCTACTGCAGAGAAAGATGAATTGAATGAGCTGGATAAAAAATGGGATGAACTGAAAAATAAAAAAGAAGGCATCTTTGCAGGATATGCCAGCAACAACAAGGTAATCCGTCAACTCATCGACCTGGCTTTATTGCAAAACAATATGCTAAAAGGTGAAGCTCTGAACAACTTCGTGAAGCGCAGTATTGAGCTGATTTAATACCGCCCCTTTATTTATAACATAAATCAATGAAAGAGCATTCAACACTAAAACGTGTTGCAATGCTCTTTTTTCATCATAAAACGAACGCTAAAATATCGATAAATTGGAAAGTATTGTATATATTTGAACACTAAATGATAAATACTTCAATTGTTTGATTTGGGTTATGAGAAAAATACTTTTAGTGTTAATTGCTATATGGTTATTCATGCCGACTGTCTGTGCCCAAAAAGTAGGTCTTGTCTTAAGTGGTGGCGGTGCCAAAGGATTGACACACATCGGCATCATTCGCGCCTTAGAAGAAAATAACATTCCTATCGATTATATTACAGGAACTTCCATGGGAGCCATTATCGGCTCTCTTTATGCGATGGGGTATTCTCCTGATGATATGGAAGAATTATTGAAGTCAGAAGACTTTAAAAGATGGTATTCTGGACAAATAGAAGAGAAATACGTATACCACTTCAAGAAAAATGTCCCGACACCGGAGTTTTTTAATATCCGTTTCTCATTCAAAGACTCATTAAAAAACTTCAAACCACAATTTCTGCCCACAAGCGTAGTAAATCCCATACAGATGAATCTGGTTTTTGTAGATTTGTATGCACGCGCTACAGCTTCGTGTAAAGGCGATTTCGACAAGTTGTTCGTTCCTTTCCGATGCATAGCTTCTGATGTCTACAATAAAAAGCAACTCGTAATGAGAAACGGAGATTTGGGAGATGCCGTCCGAGCTTCCATGAGCTTTCCCTTTATGTTTAAGCCTATAGAGATTGACAATGTACTGGCATATGACGGAGGGATCTACAATAATTTCCCAACAGACGTTATGAGAGACGATTTTCATCCGGATATTATAATTGGAAGTGTGGTATCTACAAACCCCACCAAACCCAAGGAAAATGACCTCATGAGCCAGATAGAAAACATGGTCATGCAAAAAACCGACTATTCTATTCCGGATTCAATGGGTATTCTGATGACATTCAAATATGACAATGTCAGCTTGATGGATTTTCAGCGAATAGATGAATTGCATGATATCGGATATAACCGAACCATAAGCATGATGGATTCTATAAAAAGCCGTATACAAAGGAGGGTTAATTTGGATAATATACGTTTGAGAAGAATGGTATACCGAAGCAACTATCCGGAATTACGCTTCAAAAACATCATTATTGACGGAGCCAATCCCCAACAACAAGCATATATTAAAAAAGAATTTCATAGCTCTGACAATAAGGAATTCACTTACGAAGACTTGAAAGAAGGCTATTTCCGGCTGCTTTCAGACAACATGATTTCCGAAATCATCCCGCACGCCGTATATAATCCGGAGGATGAAACGTATGACCTGCATTTAAAAGTCAAACTGGAAAATAATTTTGCCGTACGATTAGGTGGGAATATTTCCACGTCCAACTCGAACCAGATTTATCTTGGACTCAGCTATCAGGATTTAAATTACTATGCGAAAGAATTTCTTTTTGACGGTCAACTCGGGAAAGTCTATAATAATGCACAATTCATGGCTAAGATCGACTTTTCTACTGCGATCCCGACCTCTTACCGCTTTATCGCATCTATTACTACTTTCGATTATTTTAAAAAAGACAAGTTATTTTCCAGAAATGACAAACCGGCATTTAATCAGAAAGACGAGCGCTTCCTTAAACTTCAGGTAGGGTTACCGTTCCTTTTAAGTAAACGAGCTGAGTTTGGAATAGGGATCGCCAGAATAGAAGACAAATATTTCCAGAGAAATATTATCGATTTTGAGAAAGACAGATTCGACAGAAGCCGTTATGATTTATTCGGCGGCTCTATCAGCTTCAATGGAAGCACACTTAATTCACGGCAATACCCGACACAAGGTTACAAAGAAGCTCTTGTTGCACAGATATTCATGGGACGGGAAAGATTCTATCCAGGTGAAGAGACCAAAGGAGTTCAAATAAATAAAGAACACCATTCCTGGCTGCAATTATCATATATGAAAGAAAAATACCATACGATGAGCGAACACTGGGTTTTGGGATGGTATTTAAAAGCTTTGTACGCTTCCAAGAACTTTTCCGAGAATTATACGGCGACTATGATGCAAGCAGGTGAGTTTTCACCTACTCTACATAGCAAACTCACCTATAATGAAGCTTTCCGCGCCAATCAATTTGTGGGAGCCGGCATTCGTCCCATCTATCGTCTCAATCAAATGTTCCATCTGCGAGGTGAATTTTATGGTTTTATGCCTATATATCCGATTGAAAGAAACTCATTAAATAAGGCATATTATGGAAAAGCCTTCTCTAAATTCGAATATTTAGGAGAAATTTCTGTTGTGTGTCAATTACCGTTCGGAGACATCTCTGCTTATGTAAATCATTATAGCTCACCGAGAAGGGAGTGGAATGTCGGGTTAAGTATCGGTTTCCAACTGTTTAATTACCGTTTCATCGAATAATTTTCTACAAAAAAAAGTCGCCGAATGCTTGCTAATTCGGGAAAAGTACGTATCTTTGCACCCGTTAAAACGAAACAATGGTCGCGTAGCTCAACTGAATAGAGTAGCTGACTACGGATCAGCCGGTTACAGGTTTGAATCCTGTCGCGATCACTTTTTCGGAAAAACAGAATGGCCGCGTAGCTCAACTGAATAGAGTAGCTGACTACGGATCAGCCGGTTACAGGTTTGAATCCTGTCGCGGTCACTTCTACTTCTACCAACATTTAACAAGGTCGCGTAGCTCAACTGAATAGAGTAGCTGACTACGGATCAGCCGGTTACAGGTTTGAATCCTGTCGCGATCACCAAAGTCCTCTGCATTCTTTGTGGAGGATTTTGTTTTTTACCCCATTCCATCGAAGAAATCCTGCATCACGAGAAAAAAATTAAGCGGTTATTTTATCTAAATCGAGCGGTCATTTCACATCAAACGACTGTATGATTATGTACAATCAATAGGATGTTTTATAAAAACACTTTAATAGTTATTTTCAAATATCAAGAAGTTTACTTTCAAACATTGGGAAGTTTAAAAAGTGCATGGCAACGTATGTTCAAACAATGCACTTTCATCTTCACCTTTTGCTCGAAACCACTATAAACAAGCGGATACAGGATGAAGGGAAAGCGTTTCACTTTTATACTACATTAGGTTATCAAATATGCTATTAGGTTATCGGATTTTGCTATTAGCTAATCAAATTATGCTAATAGCAAAAAATAGAAAGAACTAAAAAAAATCCCCCTTCACCTTGTATCTG
Organism: Bacteroides sp. RCH18; assembly: GCF_058231005.1. NCBI lineage: Bacteria > Pseudomonadati > Bacteroidota > Bacteroidia > Bacteroidales > Bacteroidaceae > Bacteroides > Bacteroides sp. RCH18. The sequence continues at coordinate 554,573 of NZ_JBIPTC010000001.1, forward strand.
CCTGTTCATGGGAGGCATGACAAAAAGGTGAAGGGGGAATACCTATTTATAAAATGTATGGAGAATCGATACTTCTCAGTATCAGATCAGCATTTAATATTCAGTTCGTTCAAGACTTTACGTATTGCCTCAAATGTCGTAATTCGAGTCGGAACCAACGGCAATCGAAGTTTATTTTCAATCATCCCCATTGCATTCAGCATGGATTTTACTCCTGCCGGATTTCCATCCACAAACAAAAGATCAAATAGCTCAGTAAATCGATGATGAATAGTGAGTGCATTAGCAAAATCACCTTGAAGCGCCAAACGTGTCATACGGCTGAATTCACGCGGGAAAGCATTGCCGATTACAGAGATCACTCCAACAGCTCCCAAGGTTATTAACGGAAAAGTAATACCGTCATCACCGGAAATAACATTGAAATTATCCGGTTTATTCTTGATAATGTCATCCATTTGAGTAATATTACCGGAAGCTTCTTTAATAGCGATTACATTACTAAAATTACGAGCAATGCGCAAGGTCGTCTCAGCAGTCATATTTACTCCTGTACGCCCCGGCACATTATACAACACGATAGGAAGTTCCGTAGCTTCCGATATGGCTTTATAATGCTGATAAATTCCCTCTTGCGATGGCTTATTATAATATGGCACTACAGACAATATAGCGTCAACTCCTGTAAAATCGTCATTTTTCAATGTTTCTACTATTGCACGTGTATTGTTACCGCCTACACCCAGCAAAATAGGAATTCTTCCGTTAACGCGGTCAATCACCATCTTTTTGATGGTTTTCTTCTCTTCTTCGGTAAGAGTCGGTGTTTCGGCTGTAGTCCCCAGCACACACAAGAAATCCGCATTATTCTGCAATAGATAGTCTACCAAACGCATCAACGCATCATAATCAACGCTTTCATCCTCTTTGAAAGGAGTAATCAGTGCTACCCCCATTCCTTTCAATTTAGTCTGTATCATGAGTTTTAATTATAATCTCTAATTTTATTAGGCGCAAAAGTACGAATATTTTTCATATCTTACGATATAAGTTTCAGAAATTCGTCCTCGCTTAGTATGGTTACTCCAAGTTTTTTTGCTTTTTCCAGTTTGGCTGGCCCCATATTGTCACCGGCAAGGATAAAACTGGTCTTAGCAGAGATACTTCCCACATTCTTACCGCCATTTTTCTCAATAAGATCTTTATATTCGTCCCGTGAATGATGCGTAAATACGCCGCTGATCACAATAGACTGACCGGCTAATTTATCCGTATATCCACTCATATCTTCTTCTGTACGATAGAGCTGTAACCCAGCCTCTTTTAACCTGCCAACTAACTCTCGGTTAGACTCATTTGAGAAATACAGAAGAATGCTTCGCGCTATTTTTTCCCCGATTTCATCGATACTTATCAGCTTTTCAAGGTCAGCCTGTCGCAGCTCGTCAATGTCCCCGAACGACTTGGCTATTTTCTTTGCTACCGTCTCGCCAACAAACCGAATTCCCAAAGCAAAGATGACACGTTCAAAAGGAACTGTCTTACTCTGCTCAATCCCCGTAATAATATTCTCAGCAGATTTTTCTCCCATACGATCCAACCCTTTGATATCATCGGCTTTCAATTCATACAAATCCGCCGTATTATGAATCAATCCCAAACGATAGAACATATCCACCGTTTCAGGACCCAATCCATCAATATTCATGGCTTTCCGACTAATAAAATGCTCTATTTTACCTTTAATCTGAGGGGGACATGCAGTTTCATTAGGACAATAATGGGCAGCTTCGCCTTCATATCTAATTAATTTGCTGCCACATTCGGGGCAATTGGTAATAAATCTGACCTTTTCACCAAGCATAAAACTACGGGCATCTTTATCCACTCCTGTAATTTTAGGAATGATCTCACCACCTTTTTCTACATAAACCATATCTCCGATATGCAGATCAAGCCCTTCGATAATGTCCGCATTATGCAATGAGGCACGTTTGACAATCGTTCCGGATAGCTGAACAGCATCTAAGTTGGCAACAGGAGTGACAGCACCTGTTCTGCCTACCTGATAAGTTACCATATTCAACCGTGTCAATGCACGTTCTGCCTGAAATTTATAGGCAATCGCCCATCTGGGAGATTTCGCCGTAAAACCGAGATTCTTTTGTTGTCTCAGACTATTTACCTTCAAGACGATTCCATCAGTAGCTACAGGCAGATTCTTTCGTTCTACATCCCAATAATTGATAAATTCAAAAACCTCTTCCAATGTCTGACATTTACGCATCAAATCTGAGATTTTAAATCCCCATTTTGCGGCTTCCTGAAGATTTTCATAATGTCCGTCACAAGGCAGATTATCTCCCAAAAGATAATATAAATACGCATCCAGCTTGCGAGAAGCTACAATAGAAGAATTCTGAAGCTTCAATGTTCCTGAGGCCGCATTTCTCGGATTAGCGAAAAGCGGCTCCTCACGTGCTTCTTTTTCGCGGTTCAACTCCTCAAATACTTCCCAGGGCATAAGGATTTCCCCACGAATCTCAAAAGAAGAAGGATAATTGTCACCATGGAGTACAAGTGGAATAGAACGGATTGTCTTTACGTTATCTGTCACATCATCGCCCTTTTCTCCATCTCCGCGTGTAACAGCACGAACCAGTTTTCCATCTTCGTAGGTCAAAGAAATGGAAGTACCATCATATTTCATCTCACAGCAAATCTCAAAATCCTCATTCAACGCTTTTCGTACACGCTCATAAAAATCTGTAACTTCGCCTTCAGAATACGTATTTGCCAAAGACAACATGGGGTATTTATGTGCAACCTGCGTGAAATTCTTGTTAATGTCACTGCCGACACGCATAGTGGGCGAATTTTCATCTTTATATTCCGGATGTGCCAGCTCCAGATCCTGGAGTTCACGCATCTTATCATCAAACTCCTTATCTGAAATTTCGGGAGCATTCAAAACGTAATAATTATAGTTGTGCCGATGAAGTTCAGCACGCAATTCCTCTATTTTTTCCTTTATATCCATATTTCTTCGATTGTTTAAGGCAAAAATACAGGTTTATCTTTGAATATTTGTACTTTTGCGAAAAATTATAAAGATTATGCGTATTGATATTATAACAGTTTTACCCGAGATGATTGAAGGCTTCTTCAATTGCTCCATCATGAAACGAGCTCAGGATAAGGGACTTGCAGAAATACATATCCACAATCTGCGCGATTATACCGAAGAAAAATATCGTCGTGTCGATGATTATCCTTTTGGCGGATTCGCCGGCATGGTCATGAAGATAGAGCCTATCGAACGCTGCATTAACGCTCTGAAGGCTGAACGCGACTATGATGAAGTGATTTTTACGACCCCCGACGGAGAACAGTTCAATCAGCCAATGGCCAACAGCCTTTCTTTGGCCCAAAACCTGATTATCCTTTGCGGACATTTCAAAGGTATTGATTATCGTATCCGTGAACACCTGATCACCAAAGAAATCAGTATCGGAGATTATGTGCTGACAGGAGGCGAACTGGCAGCAGCAGTCATGGCGGACGCAATTGTCCGTATCATCCCCGGAGTGATTTCAGACGAACAATCGGCACTTTCTGATTCTTTTCAGGATAATCTGTTGGCGGCACCTGTATATACTCGTCCTGCTGACTATAAAGGCTGGAAAGTACCCGATATTTTGTTATCCGGCCATGAAGCAAAAATAAAAGAATGGGAGCTACAGCAATCTTTAGAACGAACCCAAAAACTTCGCCCTGACTTACTGGAAGACTAAAAGATATATGTAAATAAAAACGACGGTGAGAAATATGAGAATTTTCACCGTCGTTTTTATTTATATTCTACAAGAAAGACAAATCTGTTATTTTACTCTTCGCACTGGGAATCTTCTTTTCATCTATCATTCCGGCATTGATTTTACTCAGTATACTTAAAAAGTAAAATAGCATTTTTCTTTCATATTATATGCGAAGAGTTATTGTATGTTTTCAATTATACCTCAAGCGCACCAATAATTTCTTTTACTGACTTACATCCGTGTCTTTCCAAGTAATTATTTATACCATCTTCAACTTTGATTGTAACAGCCGGATCTATAAAATTTGCCGTACCAATCTGGATCGCAGAAGCACCGGCAAGCATAAACTCAACAGCATCTTTCCAGTTCATAATACCTCCCAATCCTATGACAGGAATATTTACCACCTTTGCAACTTGCCAAACCATACGCAAGGCAATCGGTTTCACAGCAGCACCGGACATTCCTCCTGTCACTGTTGACAGAATGGGACGTTTACGTTCCGCATCAATAGCCATTCCTAGCAATGTATTGATTAATGATACACTATCCGCACCACTTTCTTCTGCTGCACGAGCAATTTCTGTGATATCAGTAACGTTCGGAGAGAGTTTAACGATAAGTGTCTTTTTGTAAGCTGCACGTACCGCTTTTACTACTTCAGAAGCACCTTTTGCTGACACACCAAAAGCCATACCTCCTTGCTTTACATTGGGGCACGAGATATTTAGTTCTATAGCAGGAATTTTGTCAAGTTCATTAATGATCTCTGCAGTTTTCACATAATCCTCAATAGCAGACCCTGACACGTTTACAATCATATTCGTTTGAATGTCTCTTATACGAGGATATATCTGTTCCACAAAGTAGTCAACTCCCTTATTTTGCAGTCCTACAGCGTTTAACATACCGGAAGGAGTCTCTGCCATACGAGGATATGGGTTACCTTCACGTTTGTGAAGAGTAGTTCCTTTTACAATAATACCGCCTATTCGCGCTATATCAATGAAATCCGAGAACTCTTCACCATATCCAAATGTACCAGATGCAGTCATCACCGGGTTCTTCATCTGCAATTCACCAATGTTTACACTTAAATCTGCCATAGTAGTTTATTTATATTAAAAACAGGACCTTCTTTACATACACACAAATGTCCTTCTGTCGTATTTTCCACACAACAGAGACATGCTCCAATTCCACAAGCCATTGTATTTTCCAAAGAAACTTCACATTCTATCTGATTACTTTTGGCATATTTTGCCACAGCCATCATCATCGGTTTAGGACCACAAGTATAAATCTGCTCAAAATGTACCTGATTTAATATAGAATGCTGGGTGACGTATCCTTTTTCTCCGTGACTTCCGTCTTCTGTAGTAGTATATACCTCTCCATATTTAGCAAATTCTTCCAGCTGCAACAAGTCTTTATTGCTACGAGCTCCTAAAAGGAAGGTAGGTTTATGACCATTTTTCGCCAATTGTTCACCTAAATATAACATAGGGGCTGTTCCGACACCTCCGCCCACAAGCAAAAGCTTATCAGAAGGCTTTTGAGGCATTGTATAGCCATTCCCCAAAGGAAGTACTACGTTGATCACATCGCCCGAATTTACTTCTGCTAAACGTCTTGTTCCGTCTCCAATCAACTGAATAAGGAACCACACTTCGTTTTGTCGCTTGTCTACAAAATTAATAGAAATAGGACGGCGTAAAAATGTAGTAGATGAACCGTCCACCCGAAGTTCGGCAAACTGCCCCGGCAACATCTCGGGCAGCAATGACTGAGAAGTCAATTTCAGCAATACATAGTTTGCATTCAATCTGATATTCTCAGTAACTGTCAGATCTAAAATAAATTTCTTCATGTATGGATATAAAAGTATAAATTCGTATTCCGGTGCAAAGATACAGGAATTTGCTCAAACCACCGATTTTACCTCTCATTTTTCAGGTCGAAAGGTTTCATAAGTATTATCATCAAAGAATATTCTTATTTCAGTGATTTTTCTGGCAGGCTTTTCTATGTACCTAATCTCCTGTTTTACAATCTCTTTAGGTGCATTTTCGGCTGTTCTTAATGCCATTTCCTTGCGATTTTCCGGATTAATCGTCTCTTTGGACGGATTTACAGGATTCTCATCAAACAAAGAAGGCTGATAATCTCCATTGGAAGAAACTGCAGAAGCATCTTCTGCAGATGCTATCATTTCGCCTTTACCATAAAGCAACCATTCAAGATTTACATAATTATAGGTCTGATGTACCTTCATTACAACCTCCAAGCTTGGTTTATTCCGATCATTCAAAATATGCGAGAGAGTAGATTGCTGGACTCCAATTGTCTCAGCAAAAACTCTTGGAGGAACTTTTTCTCTCTCCATTATCATTCTAATTCTGTCTTTTATCTCCATACAGCTTCTTTCTTGTTACAATTGTATGTATTAAACGTTGGTTTCACAAAAATACCAATAACCACTACGGATATACAAAGGTAAATATTACAAATCACAAATGCAAATTACAAATATAAAAATATAAATATTACAGAAGTATATGATTTATCACAATCGGAATAATACGTTTGTATAGTACAAAACAAGATGCAATATACAATGATATTTTAAATTTAACAAAAGAGCATAATATATTGATTTATAATGATATAATCTTCGACAGAAAACAAACAAATAAGAAATTCACAAAAATACACTTCATTCAAACTGCAATTTTAGAGTAATAATTCAATATTATAGTATATTCATATGATATACAATAACATAACACACAAAAAGCAGAATGTTAATCACTCTCCTATTACATTTATACATATTATTTCACTAGCGTAAAACCGACCGTGTACTTTTGTGATACATTCTATCGTTGTACATTTGTAGAACATTCACAGATATAAAATCCACAAGCATACAGACGTAATTACACAAACGTAAATACCAATAGTTGCAAAAACAATAAATCAAAGAATAAAATGCATTATTTACTTATGTATATTAAGAACTCTTCAAATCTTCTTTTACATTTTCTCTGAAGTACCTCGCAAATCGTAAATCCTTGCCATATTTCCGTACATTCCGTCGATCAATTGATTTTTTTCAATTCTAGAAGCTTTAAAATTGCATTAATTTATTGTATTACAATAAATTACCCCTATTTTGTCAATATCAAAATTAAGATCAACTAGAAAAATAGCAGAAAAATATCCCAATTATCCCACAAATTATCAAAATGACATTTTATCAGTTTAGGAGAAGAAAGATGATTCCTCCAATTTATGCAAAACCATTTATGCTAATACGATTTGCTATTCTATATTTATAGTCTGAATAAAATCAGATTTTTTCAATTTAGAAAATGAATATAACATAATCTCAAAAACTAGAAAAGAGGGAAATTACCAAAATAGAATTTAAAGAAGGAAAATAAAAGACCTTCTAGTTCCTTTCCATTTTCATAAAGGCCAAGAAAAAGAGAATAACAGATCCTTTGTAAAATATTCGTCTGAAAAAGGAGATTTGGTTATGAGTTTGACACGACTAATTTGTAGTATATAAAAAGGGCATATACTTAATCTGTTTTACAGTAAAAGTATATGCCCTTTGTTTATTTAGAGTATTCAGTTTTCCTAATGTAAAATTTTAAACACTAATTCACGAAGAATATCTCCATCAGACATTGAACTATTTTTCACTCCTTTTGATTTTGCATCGGCATATCGTATTTCACCAACAATCTGCATTGTCTTTACTCCACTATATTTGCGCATCGCAACTGCGTAATCCCGAGCTTGCCAAGTAGTTCTCAACCCTAGCATATTAGCAATACCCTGCTCCGATTTATCAGGCGCATAATATGCTAACATCAAGTTTGAATAAAAGCTGAACAACAAAGACAATGTCATTTGAATTGGATTCGTTTTGGGATTTTCCTCAAAGTATTTTATTATTTTATTTGCTTTCAGAATGTCTTTTTCAACCAATGCACTCCGCAATTCAAAGTTATTATAATCTTTGCTTATGCCTATGTTCTTCTCGATTTGTTCGGGAGTTACACGTTTCTGTCCCGTAGGCAAAGTGATAATCAGCTTTTCTAATTCGCCTGTCAAACGACTTAAATCCGATCCGACAAAATCAGCCAGCATAGCTGTTGCCTTAGGTTCCATATCTATTCCTTTTCTCTTCATGTAGGAAGCAATAAAGGCCGGAAGCTGGGCATCTTTTATCTTCTTAGACTCGAACAAAACACCGGTCTTTTCTACTTCAGCTGCCAACTTTTTCCTGCGATCCAATGTTCCATGCTTATGGCATATCACCAAAATAGTGGAATGAAGCGGTTTCTGAAGATAGTACGATAATTCTTCGATGTTCCGGACCGCTTGCGCTTCTTTGACTACCACCACTTGATGCTCGGACATCATAGGATAGCGTTTTGCAGCATTTATGATTGTCGCTACATCCACATCAGCACCGTACACTACAGTCAGGTTGAACTCTTTTTCCGTTTCGTTCAAGACATTATCAGTAATGTAATCGGCAATCAAATCGATATAATACGATTCTTCTCCCATCAAATAGTAGATGGGACGATACTGCTTTGCCCTCAGTTCTTTGAGGATGTCATCACAGGTCAGCTCTTGTTTTGCCATATATATTTTTTAGAAAGACCGGCAGTTACCAGTCGAATTTCAAGTGTTTTACAGTTTTCTTTGCATCAATAATCATACGCAGAGAAGCGATACCAATCTCAACATGCTCTTCTACATAGTTCTTGGTAACCAAATTATCGCTTTTATCAGTTTTCACTCCATCCGGAGTCATAGGCTGGTCAGATACCAATAACAATGCTCCTGTCGGAATATGATTGGCAAAGCCACAGCTGAACAAAGTGGCCGTTTCCATATCAACCGCCATCGCACGTGTCTTTTTCAGATACTCCTTGAATGCTTCGTCATGCTCCCAAATACGGCGATTGGTGGTGTAGACGGTACCTGTCCAATAATCACGGCCATAGTCACGAATGGACGAAGAAACAGCACGCTGCAACATAAATGCAGGCAAAGCGGGAACTTCAGGTGGAAAATAATCATTGGATGTTCCTTCACCACGAATAGCGGCAATGGGAAGAATTAAATCGCCAATTTGATTTTTTTTGTCGATACCACCACATTTACCTAAAAATAAGCAGGCTTTCGGATGAATAGCTCCCAATAAATCCATGATAATAGCGGCATTAGGACTCCCCATACCGAAATTGATCATTGTAATGCCTTCGGCTGTAGCGGAAATCATATTGGCATCTCTACCCAAAATAGGAACATCAAACTGATTTGCGAAAATCTCTACGTACTTGTTGAAGTTAGTCAACAGAATATACTCTCCAAAATCTTCCAGGTTACGTTTTGTGTAACGGGGCAGCCAATTAGCTACGATTTCTTCTTTCGTTTTCATAATTATCTATTAAATTTGTGGTTCCAATAATGGAAACCGTTATTTAACTTACAAAAATAATAAATGTTATCGTTAAACCTACCAGTATTCGACACTAAAATAAACGTACGAAACGGAAAAAATGTAATTTTCGACGTGATTCGCAAACGATATGTCGCACTTACCCCGGAAGAATGGGTACGGCAACACTTTGTTCACTTTCTTATTGCACACAAAGGATATCCGAACGCACTCCTTGCCAACGAAGTAATGGTAAAGCTGAACGGCACAACTAAAAGATGTGATACGGTGCTTTACCGGAGAGACCTTTCAGCACGAATGATCGTAGAATACAAAGCTCCGCACATCGAAATCACACAAGCGGTATTCGATCAGATAACCCGCTATAATATGGTGTTGAAAGTTGATTATCTGATAGTAAGTAATGGAATGCAGCATTATTGTTGCCGGATGGATTATGCACATCAGAGCTATACCTTTCTTCAGGATATTCCCGATTATAATGCCCTATAAAGATAGTGTCACTATAAGGTCAGGATACTTACACTATACCACACACATAGTGTAAGTATCCCAAGCACATAGTGACACTATCTTTTTCTTGTCTCCGAAGGCTTTGCAATCGATATTCTATTTTTACATATCCGTATTTTTTTTCACATCATCATTTTTCTTCCTGCTAAACTTCTCTTGCAGTTTCTGCATCAATTCATAGAAATTAGGAATATAGACTGTCGCTAATAAAGTATTCATCGCCATACCGAAAACAACCGCAGTACCCAACGCTATACGGCTCTGCGCACCAGCCCCGGTAGCAAACAGCAAAGGCATTACTCCCAATACAAAAGCAAAAGAGGTCATCAAGATCGGACGTAAGCGGACATGTCCTGCTTCGTATGCAGCCTCACGAATTGAGTTTCCTTCAGCACGGAAATCACGGGCAAACTCTACAATCAGAATACCATTCTTTGCCGAAAGTGCAACAAGCAGGATAATACCAATTTGTGTATATACGCTGACCGGAGTTCCCATTATCATACATCCTAGCATTGCTCCCAACAAGGCCACCGGCAAACCTATCACAGCAGCCACCGGACTGGTCCAGCTTTCATATTGCGCAGCCAAAACAAGGAATGCCACAATCAAGGCCATGACCAGAACAATGGTGGTCGTATTTCCCGCCTGCGTTTCCTGATAGGCAACTGACGTCCATTCATAACCAAATTCATCTCCCAGCTGTTCTTTAAACAAAGTTTCCATTTCTTGAATAGCCTGTCCGGAACTGCTTCCGGGCGCTACATTACAAGTCAGGGCAGCTGTTGAATACATATTGTAACGATTGATCTGATCCTGTCCCAACTGCTCTTCCACTTTGGTGAAAGAAGAAAAGGGTACCATCTCTCCTGCCGAGTTCGCCACACTGAGTTTTAAAACATCATCAATGACCCGTTGTGCCTGATCACGCGCTTCGATCTTTACCTGATAAATATGACCGAATTCAACGAAATCATTAACGTATGCCGCCCCCATATAATAGCTTAATGTAGAAAATACATCATTCAGAGCAATGCCCATAAATTGCACCTTATCACGATCGATATTCAGAAAATATTGCGGGACATTTGCCTGATACTGACTGGATACAGAAGCTAAGGCCGGTTTGGAATGAGAAGAAGCAAGCAATGCGTCAATAGCCTGCTGCATTTCTGTCGGTCCCAGATTTCTCCGGTCTTCCAATTGAAGTTGCAAGCCACCGGAAGCACCCAATCCGGGAATAGCCGGAGGAACCATAGCAAATGCCTGCCCCGCTTGTATCTCCATATACGCTTCGCCATTAAAACGGTCGACAACGGCAGCAGCCGTATGCTCCTTCCCTTTCCTTTCGTCCCAGTTTTTCAAGACAACAAAATAGGTCGCGGAGTTACTTTGCTCACCTCCGCCCATCACGGAGAAACCAGTGATTCCAATGTAATTCTCCACTTCCGGATAAGAATCCAAAATAGCATTGATTTTATCCCCGACAGCTTGTGTACGCTCCAGACTGGCTGCCGGAGGAAGCTGAACAACAGCAATAAAATAACCATCATCTTCATCCGGAATAAATGTCGACGGCCAACGCATAAAGAGTATTACGGCAATCACTGTCAGAATAGCAAAAGATACAAAAGAGACAAGCGGACGTTGAAGCAACCATTTTACCGTACTATCGTAAACTCCCTGCGTCTTATCATACGCTTTATTAAATCCTTTGTATATAAAGAAGTTAGACGGTTTGCTCTTTTCGAGGAATAGAGCACAAAGAGCAGGCGTCAGTGTCAGTGAGTTAAAACCGCTTAATACGGTAGAAGCAGCAATTGTCAGTGCAAACTGCTTATACAACTGCCCCGAAATACCGCTGATCATCATCGTCGGAATAAACACGGCAAGCAAAACAAGCACCACTCCGACAATCGGCCCCGTAATTTCCCCCATAGCTTTTGTGACTGCTTCACGAGTTGAATATTGTCCGGTCTCCAGCAATCTTGAAGCGTTCTCAACCACCACAATAGCATCATCCACTACAATGGCAACTGCCAAAATCAATCCGAACAGAGTCAGCGTATTGATCGAAAAACCAAATGCCGCCATAACTGCCAATGTACCGATCAGCGATACAGGAATTGTGATACAAGGAATAATAACCGCTCTCCAGTTCTGCAAAAACAGGAAAATAACCAGTACTACCAGCAGCGTTGTCTCAAAAAATGTCACCATTACTTCATCAATAGAAGCATGAATTACATCCGTTGTATCCAAAGTTACGTTATAGGCTACTCCTGTAGGGAAACTGGTCGCCAGTTCCTCCATCTTAGCCTTCACCCCCTTTGAAACGTCCAGCGAATTGGAGCCAGGCTGCTGATAGATAGCAATCGCTGCAGTAGGCATCCCCTTCAATCGTGATACTACACTATAAGAAGCAGACCCCAAATCTATTCGCGCAATATCTTTCAGGCGAAGCATTGCCCCATCCTGTTCCCGACGAATGATAATATTCCCGAATTGTTCCGGAGAAGTAAGTCGCCCCTGTACATTAAGTGTATATTGAAAGGCATTTTTATTGTCCTGTCCGATCGGTTGACCGATATAGCCGGCGGACACTTCCATATTCTGAGACTGAATGGACTGATATACTTGTGCCGGAGAAATGTTCCGGATACGCATAGCTTCAGGGTCCAGCCAGATACGCATGGAATAATCACCTGCTCCCATGACATTAACAGCTCCTACGCCAGGCACACGTGATAACTGATCGACCAAATTCAATTTGGCATAGTTAGTCAGATAGAGACTGTTGTAGACGGAGTCTTTCGAAGTCATTGTCAGGAACATGACAATGTTCGAAGACTGTTTCTGCACAGTTACCCCCTGCACCACTACCGGTTCCGGCAAGGATGATTGCGCAACACTTACCCTGTTCTGTACTTGTACGGTAGCCATATCGATATCTGTACCGACAGCAAATGTAATTGTCAGCGAATATGCTCCCGAAGAAGAAGAATTTGAAGACATATAGAGCATACCGTCCACCCCATTCACCTGCTGTTCGATGGGGAGCCCTACCGTTTGGGCTACAGTTTCAGCATTCGCACCGGGATAGACAGCCGATACCTGAACCGTCGGAGGTGTAATCTCCGGAAATTGCGCCACGGGCAATATATTGAGCGCGACCAAACCGGCTACCACAATGAGCAGGGCAAGTACGGTAGCAAAAATTGGTCGGTTAATGAAAAACTTAGAAAACATAATATATAAGTTTACGATTAATATTTATATAAGGACAAACAGTTACCTGCATCATCGTCTGAAGATAACCAACAAGCCGACCGCATCAAGGTATCGGCTTTATCTTCATTCCATCTCTGACCTTCATCAGAGCTTCGGTAACATATCGTTCCTGTGGTGAAAGTCCTCCCAACACTTGCCGTAAGGTATCATTAATCAGTTGTCCTATTTCAATATGCCGATAGTGTACTATGTCCGAATCATTGACGGCATACAGGAATTTACCGAGCTGATCGGTTCCGATGGAAGCCTCTTTCACAAGAATTGCATGATCGGCCTCTCCATAAGGTAAGGTAATGCTGACGTACAATCCACTCTTCAGTACTCCCTGCGGATTATCAAAATTGGCACGTACCATCAGAGTTCCTGTATTCAGGTCTACATTCGGTGACAGATAATCCAGTGTTGCCGGATAGGATTCGGTACCTTCTTTCCCCAGCTGAACCATGATCTTTTTCGGAAGCTCCTTCGTTGGCTGCTGATTGTTCATCGACATCTCCAGCCATTGATTATCAGCAACATTAAAATACGCATACATCTGATCGTCCTTATAAATAGTAGCCAGCGTAACCGGCTGCAAAGAACCGCCGACATAACTGCCGACATCCACTGTCGACTTGCTGATTGTCCCGTCAAAAGGGGCACGAACATAACAATATCCTAAATTTGTACGCGCTGTACTCAAAGCAGCTTCCGCATTGCTGACAGCTGCTACTCCTTCTGTCACAGACGATTCTGACTGCAACACCTGTATCTGACTCACAGCATCACTTTTCACAGCCTCCTTCATACGGCTATAATTATTACGGGCATATTCCAATTGTGCCTGAGCAGTTTTCAGTTCAGCTTCCGCTTGTGCCACCTTATCATTATATAAGGTAGGTTCTATTACAAACAGCAACTGCCCTTTTTTTACCCGTCCACCTGGTGCGTAAGAGATAGACTGTAATGTTCCGTTCACTCTGGCCACAAGATTTACAGTTTTTTCCGTTGTCAGATAGCCCGGATAATCTTTCGTCAGAGTGATGTCCTTCACTATAGGTTTCGCTACGCTAATTGCCAGAGTCGGCATTCCCTTCATTGCTCCGGCGTCTTTTTTCTCCTTGCAACCAGTCAATACCGACAACACAAGAAAAATATACATTAGTTTTTTCATATCCGTTAGGTTATATTTTATTTATAGATTCTTTTATTCTCTCCAACCACCTCCCAGCGCTTTATAAAGACTTATCAGTTGCAGTAACGAGCTACCCTGCGCCTGTACCAGTTGATTCTCATAAGATAACAAAGACCGTTGTGCATCAAGCACATTCTGAAAAGGAGAAAGCCCTTGTTTATAAAGTTCCAGTGAAAGTTTCAGAGTTTCAACACCTTGATTACGCACTTCCCTCAAAGCTACAATCTGCTTGATTGAGTTCCGATAGGAGTTCATGGCGTTATCCGTTTCCTGTACCGCAGTCAGAACTGTCTGATTAAATTGATTGATAGATTCATCCAACTGTGCCTTAGCCAGTCTTGTTGCATTCACTAATTGTCCTCCGCTAAAAATAGTCCAACTCAAAGACGGAGCAATCTCATAGGTCATACTTTTACTTTTCACCAGATCATTCAGATCACGGGCTGCATAGCCAAACGAGCCTTTCAGAAAGATCTTCGGCAGCCAATCGGACTTGGAAGCGCCGAGTAATGCAGCTTGGGCATTCACACTTCTCTCCGCACTTCGCACATCCGGTCTTCTCAGTAATAAATCAACCGGCATACCTACTCCGATCGGTTCCATATAATCAGGTAATGTTCCGGTAGTTTCCAATACAGGATGTATTTCTTGCGGATACATACCCAGCAAAACAGCCAGTGTCGTAATATATTGATTGATACCTGCCTCTAATTGTGGTATGGAGGCTTTAGTACTGTATAAAACGGATTTGGCCTGTGCCACATCCAGCTTGGCAACAAGTCCGGTATTATACCGTACTTCCGTGATTTTCAAGACTTCTTCCTGAGAAGCTACATTCTTATTTACCACTTCAAGTTCCTGCTGCAATTCCCGCAGGTTAATATAAGCTGAGGCTACCTCTGATGCCAGAGAAACCATAACCGCCGCATATTCTTCTTTGCTGGCGGCAAAGTTTTCTTTCTGCGCCTTTACCCGTTTGCGAATACTGCCGAAGACATCGATTTCCCAACTCATACTGAGTGCAGCATCATAATAATGATCTGTAGACTGAGGTAAGGTACTGGTATTTCCACTGGTTTCCTGTCGGGTCCATCCGGCATTCAGTCCGATAGATGGAAAGAAATTTCCACGTTCTGCCCAAAGATTGGCACGTGCAGCAGCTATACGATTAATTGCCATCGCTACGGAATAATTGCGATCTACTGCCAAAGCAATCAAAGAGTCCAGTTTGGTGTCCTGAAAAGACTTCCACCAATGGTCGTCCACCGGAAGAGTCTGTTGAAACACTTCTCCACTCTCTTCCCATTCTTTAGGAAGAGGGGTATTCAAATAGCGGTTCACTGTCTGTCCAACCGCAGTTACAGTTGAAAGAAACAAAAGGAGCGATATGCTCCACGCTCGTACATTCATATTCGGTTCAGGTTTTTATGAAATGAAAAGATAACAATTCAAGGTTAGGTTTGTTTAAAGGGGGTAGTAAAGTTAGAAGAAATAAAAAAGCCCCGCAATAATGCGAGGCTTTCGAATACATATTCAAATATGGTATCTTATTCAGCAGTTTTTCTTCTGATTGCTCTTTTGGTAGTAGTAGCCGGAGCTTCCTCTACTTTATGCTCAATTTGTACACCAGCCAATTCCGGGTCGATCATGATACGTCCGCAATATTCGCAAACGATCACTTTCTTACGAGAACGGATGTCCAACTGTCTCTGAGGCGGAATCTTGTTAAAGCAACCACCGCATGCGTCACGTTGTACATATACAACGCCCAATCCATTGCGGGAGTTCTTACGGATACGTTTGAATGACTGCAACAAACGCGGTTCAATCTTAGTTTCCAGATCTTTGGCTTTGTCTCTTAGCTTCTCTTCTTCCTGTTTAGTTTCAGAGATAATTTCATCCAATTCGCTCTTCTTCTGTTCAAGGTCTTTCTGTCTTTCGCTGAGTATTTGTTCGTTCTTTACTACTTCAGCTTCTTTTTCTTCTCTGTCCGCACTGAATTCTTTGATTCTTTTTTCGCAAAGTTCGATTTCCAGGCTCTGGAATTCAATTTCCTTCGTCAAGAAATCATATTCACGGTTGTTGCGGACATTGTCTTGTTGTGACTTATATTTTTCTACTGAAGCTTTTGCCGTTTCAATTTCGACTCTCTTACCTGCAATAGCAGACTTCAGTTCATCCACTTCAGCTTTGATCTTGTCGATACGGGTACTCAAACCAGCGATTTCATCTTCAAGGTCCTGCACTTCCAATGGAAGTTCACCTCTCAATGTCTTGATTTCATCAATCTTAGACAACATAGTTTGCAGCTGGAACAGTGTTTTCAACTTCTGTTCCACCGTCAACTCATTCGGATCTTTTTTTGCTTCTCTAGCCATTTTACTTACAAATATTTTATGGGATTCGTATTTATTTTACTCAATTGGAGCGCAAAATTAGGAAATAAATCCCGGATTATGGAATAAAAAATTTCTTTTGTATATTGTTCGCTTTCGTAATGACCGATTTCTGCCATCAGGATATCTCCTTCGTGACCAAAATAATCATGATACTTAATCTCACCTGTAATAAAAACATCGGCTCCCGACCGGATTGCCTGCGGAAGCAAAAATGTTCCGGCACCTCCACACAATGCCACTTTCTGTATTTCTCTCCCGGTCAGTTTGTTATGACGCAGACACTCTACTTCAAACGTTTTCTTTATACGTTTCAAGAATTCCATCTCCGTTTCCGGCTCTTCCAGTTCGCCAACGATTCCCGATCCTGCCTGTGCCCATTCATTTTGCAGCGGATACAAGTCGAATGCAGGTTCTTCATAAGGATGAACAGACAATAGTGCCCTGACTACTTCCGACTTTTTGAATACAGGAAGAATTGTTTCAATTCTCACCTCTCCTTCCCGATGGAGTTCTCCAATCGCTCCACAAAAAGGATGTGTTCCTTCTTTGGCACGGAATGTTCCTTCCCCTTCCAAATTGTAGCTACATGAGTCATAGTTACCGATATTACCACAACCGGCAGCAAAAAGTGCGTTCCTTACAATATCCGCCTGAGCAATGGGGACAAAAGTCACCAGCTTCATCAGGCTATTTTCTTTTGGTTCAAGCACTTTCAGATGTTTCAATCCGATTTTTTCGGCTATCTTATAATTTACCCCTCCCTGTGCATTATCAAGATTAGTGTGTGCTGAATAGATCACAATATCATTTTTTATTGCTTTCAGCATACAGCGTTCCACATAATCTTTGCCGGTAATGGATTTATAACCTTTAAATATCAAAGGATGATGCGATATGACGAGGTTGTACCCCAACGCGATAGCTTCATCTAAGATAGCTTCAGTAACATCAAGACACAACAAAGCCCCTGTTGCTTCCGCATCTGTCAATCCGATTTGCAGGCCGGCATTATCAAAACCGTCTTGCAATGGCAGAGGCGCGAATCGTTCAAGGGCGCTTACTATTTCCTTAATTTTCATTATTTAGAGAAAATTTGGTTGCAAATATAGCAAATAAAATAGGAATAAACTCCCATCTTATCGTTTTTTTAGTAAATTTGTCGCATATCCTTAAAATTAGAACACGATGAAAACAATTCTATCCTGCTGTTTGGTAATTATTCTGGCTGTTTCCTGCCAAATGAAACTGAATCAGAATTCCGATGATTCAATCGATGAAAACATGAGTGTTGATAGTACAGAAACTTGTATGGTAGATACCGTAAAAGCCACCGCTATCTTCTGGATAGACAAATCAGAAGTCAAGCATTGCAAAGAATATGGATTCCGTACTGTTAAAGCTAAAGTATTTGTCCATGAAGACGGAAAAGTCGATTTTCAGTCTTTCGTCAAAAAACAGTCAACAGATTTAGAGAAGTATATACGCCATCATCTTGCTAAATTCCAAGTTTCTGAACGGATGTTGGAAAGCGGATATATACAACCGGGAGAACAATTCGTTCAGCTTCGTTGCATGTGGGAAAAACTAAAAGGTAAATAACTTATTTGATTCCCAATCAGAAACGAGGAATCTTTTTTTATTTGTGAAACTTCATCTGCACCTTATTCTTTAGTGCATACCGTTCATCTACCACTTTGTCTGTAGGAAAGAAAGTGAAAATAAGACGCCACTCTCCTTCTGTATAGACAAATTTGCGTCCGTTTGCGCCATGAAGAATAGCCTGATATTTTTCCCAAATGAAGGATTCGATATGTTCCGGCATTTCATTTCCCACTACCGAGAACTCTACAGTAATGAAAAAATGCGGAACAGACAGTTCCGCCACATTTTGAAATATCCGGTCGGTAACAGTCATTTCTTCGTTTCTTTCGTTACTTCCAATAACTTCCCATATGCATCAAATGACCTTCGGGAAGCCAGTGAAATAGTAATCATCAGTGATAGCATGGAAGCCGTGAAGGTGATAACCATAATCATCATCTGATATTTGATTGCCACATTCGGACTGCTTCCTCCCAAAATTTGTCCGATCATCGTACCCGGCAGAGCCACCAATCCCATCACTGCAATATTCGCAATCAAAGGACTGAATGACTTGATAATGGCCTGTTTTATAAATGGTGCCTGAGCTTCCTGGCGTGTAGCTCCATTTCCTAATAAATAACGGTATAATTGTTGTTCCCGCTTCAGCCCGCTATAATAAGTATTCAATGCGATCACATTACTTGAAAGCATATTTCCCATTAAAATTCCGAATATTGGAATAAAATACTGAGCACTGAAAATGTTATCTAACTGGAGGACAACACCGATAAAGTACAATCCAACCACTACTACACTGCACAAAAAACCTATAGAAATCGGTATCAGCAAGATGCCCCGTTTCAGTTGAGTACGTACCAACGCCGTTTGTCCGGCAACAAATATCATGATAATCACCCAAAGGAAATTAATCCAAGGATTATTCCACAAGAAAAGATATTTCAGATATACACCGATAAAAAACAGCTGAATAATCATTCGAAGCGTACCTATCATGGCAGGCTTCAACAAACCCGTCTTGAACTTCCAAAGATAAAAGAACGGAATGGCAAGCAATAGCAAGCCGATAAATAAATTATAATATGAAATATCGATGGTTCCCAAAATAAATTCCCTTTATGCTAGTATTAAATATCGTTTATAGTTCTATTAAATAATGACAGCCCGAAGCAAAGTCTTTATCATGTGATACAGCTAACACAGCCGCCCCTTTCTCTGCCTGCCTCCGGAAGAAAGCCAGCACTTTGTCTGTTGACCCGGCATCCAACGCTGATGTCGGTTCATCAATAATGATCAAAGGTTTGTTGAGCATCGCAGCCACTGCCAGCATGATACGCTGACGTTGTCCGCCTGAGACTTCATTCACCCTTTTAGTATACAAATCATGTTCCAGCCCCAACTCATCAAAATATTCATAGAGCCTTTCTTCCGAAAAAGGGACGGAACGATTTACTTTCAGATCAAACGGAAGAGCTACCATTTCCTTTACCCATTCAAAAGGCAAGGCCAGTTCTTGTGGAATCCATGCAATTTGCCGCCGGATTATGTCTATAGTTGATTTATCCAACAAGGTATCTCCTACTTTTATGGTCCCCTCCTTCAACGGTACAAAACCCATCACCGCATTCAGCAATGAAGTCTTTCCACAGCCGGACTGTCCTACAATACAGGCAGTTTCTCCCCTCTCCAGATTCAGATTTAATCCGGAGAAAAGTACTTCTGTCCCAAAAGCGATACAAGCATTGTTGATATGTAACATGGCGTTTTCAATTCTTTCTTTCCGGCAAAGGTAGTATTTTCTTGAAAAACGTTATCTTTGCCTCACTAATTAATTCGAGAAAAGTTATGATACTGAATGAAAGAGATGCCCGTCATGAGCATATATTACAGGTAGCACGCCAAATGATGACTGCCGCACGCACTGCTCCGAAAGGAAAAGGGATTGATATCATTGAAGTGGCCCTGATTACCGATGAAGATATTAAACTGTTGTCGGACAAAATGATAGCTATGGTGGAAGAACACGGAATGAAGTTTTTCCTTCGGGATGCCGACAACATCTTAAGCGCCGAATGTGTTGTATTGATAGGAACACGCGAACAGGCACAAGGCTTGAATTGCGGACATTGCGGATTTGCGACATGTGCCGGACGCACGGAAGACGTCCCCTGTGCATTGAACAGTATTGACGTAGGCATCGCCATCGGCTCCGCTTGTGCCACAGCAGCCGATATGCGTGTAGATACCCGTGTCATGTTCTCTGCCGGATTGGCAGCACAACACCTCAATTGGCTGAAAGACTGCAAGATGGTTATGGCTATTCCGGTGAGCGCCTCTTCAAAGAATCCATTCTTTGACCGGAAGCCGAAACAGGAAGCCAAAGCATAAGGTATGTGTCAAAAGACTGGTACCTGCTCATTTTATAAACTGATTTTATAACTAAATATAATATAGTCTGATGGGAATCATGGTTGGACTTCCCAGCCCCAGTGGCTCGGAAAAAGATTTGCAATTAAACTTTGGAAAGAATATGACTGTACAGGTAGAAATGAGAGTTCCTCACCTGCCTGCCGAATGGCATCTGCAAAGCGGCATACAGTTGACATGGCCGCATGCCGGTACAGATTGGGCATATATGCTGAAAGAAGTACAAGAATGTTTTGTCAACATAGCCAAAGAAATTGCCAAACGTGAGTTATTATTAATCGTGACTCCCGAGCCCGAAGAAGTAAAGAAACAGATAGTGGCTACCGTAAACATGGACAATGTCCGCTTTCTGAAATGTGAGACAAACGACACATGGGCACGCGACCACGGAGCTATCACCATGATAGATACCGGCAACCCTTCCCTGCTCGACTTCACATTCAACGGCTGGGGATTGAAGTTCGCCTCCGAACTGGATAATCTGATTACCGGACAGGCTGTAAAAGCCGGAGCGCTGAAAGGCCAGTATATAGACTGTCTTGACTTCGTTCTCGAAGGAGGTTCCATCGAAAGCGACGGTATGGGAACACTGCTTACCACCACCGAATGCCTGCTCTCTCCCCACCGGAACGGTAAACTGAATCAAGTAGAGATAGAAGAATATCTCAAATCAACTTTCCACCTGCAGAAAGTCCTCTGGCTGGATCACGGTTATCTGGCCGGCGATGATACCGACAGTCATATCGACACCTTGGCACGCTTCTGTTCCACCGACACCATTGCCTACGTGAAATGCGACAATACCGAAGACGAACATTATGAAGCACTGCATGCCATGGAGGAACAATTAAAAACATTCCGCACATTGGCAGGAGAGCCCTATCGCCTGCTGGCTTTGCCAATGGCAGACAAGATAGAAGAAGACGGTGAACGACTGCCTGCTACCTATGCCAACTTTCTGATTATGAATGATGCAATTCTTTACCCCACCTATCAACAGCCGGATAATGACCGGAAGGCGGGAGAAGTATTACAACAAGCATTCCCTAAACATCAGGTCATCGGGATTGATTGTCGGGCATTGATCAAGCAACACGGTTCTCTGCATTGCGTCACCATGCAGTATCCGTCAGGTGTTATCCAATAACGGACATTTCAGTAGTATATTAAATAATTATTCATCATGAGAAAGATAAAAGTAGGATTAATCCAACAATCCAATACCGCAGATATTCGGGTCAACCTGATGAACCTCGCTAAAAGCATTGAAGCCTGTGCTGCTCACGGAGCACAACTGATCGTGCTGCAGGAGTTGCACAATTCACTTTATTTCTGCCAGACAGAAAATACGAATCTGTTTGACCTTGCCGAGCCTATCCCCGGACCATCTACAGGTTTCTACTCCGAACTGGCAGCAGCTAATAAGGTAGTGCTTGTTGCTTCACTCTTTGAAAAACGCGCACCGGGCCTATATCATAACACAGCTGTCGTTTTCGACCGCGACGGAAGTATTGCCGGAAAATATCGGAAAATGCACATTCCCGATGATCCTGCCTATTACGAAAAGTTTTATTTCACCCCCGGAGATATAGGTTTCGAACCGATTCAGACATCCTTAGGCAAACTGGGAGTACTGGTATGCTGGGATCAATGGTATCCGGAAGCTGCCCGCCTGATGGCTCTGAAAGGGGCTGAACTTCTAATTTATCCTACCGCCATCGGCTGGGAAAGTAGCGATACGGACGACGAAAAAGCCCGCCAACTCAATGCGTGGATAATCTCCCAACGTGCTCATGCAGTGGCAAACGGTCTTCCGGTTATCTCTGTCAACCGTGTAGGGCACGAGCCCGACCCTTCCGGTCAAACGAATGGCATACAGTTTTGGGGAAACAGCTTCGTAGCCGGACCGCAAGGAGAGTTTCTGGCACAGGCAAGCAACGATCATCCTGAAAACATGGTAGTTGAAATAGACATGGAACGTTCGGAGAACGTTCGCCGCTGGTGGCCCTTCCTCCGTGACCGTCGAATTGATGAATATGACGGACTCACCAAACGTTTTTTGGATTAACGAGCAGAATCACAATTGATCACCGATAGAAATAATACAAGAGGTCCACAAGAGTAAAAGCCTGAATAGCAACTCTTGTGGACCTCCGTATTATATCCTTTTTTATTGGAAAGTAATCTTCTTATTAGCAATAAAGTTGGCAGCTCCGTAAATAAACAATCCAAGGAACTGGGCCAGATATTCATTGACATCCAGACCTTCTACCAACAAAATAAGGAATAAAAACTGCGCAGTATAAGCAACCCCGAAAGCAGAACAGAAGAACAGTATCTGTTTCCAGACATTGTTCTTTCTTTTTTCTACGGGGAATATCCAATACTTGCACCAGATAAAGTTATGAATCTGGGCTATAATATACGCAGTTACATTAGCCACCATATAGTCACCTTCGAATGACATTTCTCTCATCATCAGCCACACAACAAGGGCCATGATCAAAGCATTCATCGTTCCGATTACTATAAAGCGAAATATGCGCACTGATTCTTTCATTTCACAACAAGTTCGTCGTTATTCATTCGTATCATGTACTGCTGGATGATTGCTTTCAGCTCATCTTCCATCAACTGTTGCACATCAATCTGTCCTAGAAGATTATGTTCCAGCAACTTATCCGTTTTAAACGCATACATGGCTACGGCGTTCCGGCCATCAAACTGCAATAAATAGTCACCTTTAAAGAATTGATATATTCCATTGATATAATTTACGGCATACGTATCCTCAGCAGGCGTATTCAATAAGTCACACCCGAAGGAAACAAATGGTTTGTCATACCCTAAATACCCCAATACAGTAGGCATAATATCAATTTGTTGTGCTATCACATCTTTACGGAAACCTTTCAAATTACTTCCCGGCTGATAAAACACTACAGGAACAGAGAACAACCCGCTTTCCGTCTCATACTCCGGACGTTCCGGCGAGTTGGTATGATCTGCTGTAAATACGAACAGCGTATTTTTATACCACGGTTCTTTCGAAACCTTTTCAAAGAACAACTTCAAAGCATGATCCGTGTATCCGATGCACTGACGAATAGCTTTATTCCCTTTCGGGAAAACGCCTTCGTATTCTGCCGGAACTGCAAACGGATGGTGGGAAGAAAGGCTGAACAACGCAGCTGCAAAAGGCTGCTGAAAACCGGATAAAGTATTGCCAAAGAACTGGAAGAATTTCTCATCCCAAATTCCCCAATGCCCATCAAAATCCTTGTTACCCGGATTAGCCTCATTATATTCCGTACGACCAAAGTAATTGGTGTACCCTGCCGTACGTGCAAAAGCTTCAAATCCCATAGAGCCATTGTCCGCCCCGTGGAAGAAAGCGGTGTAATATCCTTTTTTGCCCAACTCCCCGCCTATACTGGATACCGTGTTCAAAGAAGATGGTGTCAGAAAGAACGGTTCTATAAACATCGGGATACCTGACAATACGGAAGGCATTCCGTCGATACTCTTCATACCATTAGAGAATGAATATTTAAAAGTCAGACCTTCAGCCATCAACGAATCAAGGAAAGGCATATATCCCTTATAGGTTCCATTGTCCAATTCTTCATTCAGAAAGCCGCTATTCTCTTTGCTAAAGCTCTCCAGAATAAAAACAACCACATTCAACGGCCTGAATTGCACACTATCCGCAGGCATATGCACCGGCGTGTACAAAGCTTCCATCTTCTCTTTATCGAAATACTGAGGTATGGCAAATGAGGTCTTTCCAAACGTGCGGAAGATAGAAAAAGGGGTATTCAGTACGATCCCCGTCTCCATCGGCCGGTCTACATACTTATTGGCGTTGCTGATTGTGATTGGACGCACCATGCCGGTAAATCCGCCACGCATTCCGCCGATACACAAGTACACTCCAAGCCCCAAAGTAAGCAAATGAACCGTATAATAAACTGGCATACGCTCTACCTTTACCGGCTTCGGCTTACGATACAATTTAAATAAAGCATAACCAAAAGCAATGGCAAACAACGTCAGATACCAGTGATTCAATAATTCTGTCCCTATAATACCTCCCAGATTCCCTTCATTCTTAAATTCGCTGAATACGGACGCAGTCGTTCTTCGATGGGTATATTGGAAATAAACCGTATCCATCAAGTTCATAATAATGACAATCAGGTTGGTTGTCACAAAAATCCCCTTTGTAATCTTCTGATATATTACATTTTCCTTATAATGAAGCGGAATCAGCATCAGGAAAATATACAGAAGATTCGTATAAAGAATGGCAGAAGTATCAAAAAGGAATCCTCCCTCGAACATTCTCCAGATTCGTCCGGCTGAAAGATCGGAAAAAGCCTTCAGATTTTCTATCAGAAAGATGACACGACAGAGAATAAAGCACCCCATCACTAATAATAAATTAATTATGAGTGACAGGGTGGTATTATAAAGAGAACGATATTTGTTCATCGTTTACTTATTTTCTTTGATATCAACGATCAGGTTGAGTTCGTCAAGTTGAGTCTGATCAATTTCAGACGGTGCATCCAACATTACATCGCGTCCTGAGTTATTTTTGGGGAATGCAATACAGTCACGGATAGAATCCAGACCGACGAAAAGAGACACCCAACGGTCAAGACCGTATGCCAAACCACCGTGAGGAGGTGCACCATACTTGAAGGCATTCATCAGGAAGCCAAACTGAGCCTGTGCCTTCTCCGGTGTGAAGCCAAGGATTTCGAACATTCTGGCTTGCAACTGGGCATCGTGAATACGGATAGATCCTCCACCGACTTCCACGCCGTTGACAACCATATCATAAGCATCGGCACGCACAGCAGCCGGGTCAGTATCCAGCAATGGAATATCTTCTTCTTTCGGATGCGTAAACGGATGGTGCATAGCCATCAGACGACCTTCTTCCTCACTCCATTCAAACATTGGAAAGTCAATCACCCAAAGGCAAACAAACTTATTCTTATCACGCAATCCCAGTTGAGAACCCATTTCCAGACGGAGTTCACAAAGTTGCTTACGTGTTTTCATCACGTCGTCGCCAGAAAGAATCAGAATCAAATCACCTGGTTTAGCGCCAAATGCTTCCTTCATCTGTTGCAGCACTTCCTGTGTATAGAATTTGTCTACACTTGATTTCACCGTACCGTCTGCTTCTACACGAGCATACACCATACCTTTCGCACCAATCTGCGGTTTCTTGACGAATTCGGTCAAGGCATCGAGTTGTTTACGGGTATAGGTAGCAGCCCCTTCCGCACAGATACCGCCAACGTATGCGGCATTATCGAATACAGAGAAACCGTGACCTTTCATGATGTCCATCAGTTCTACGAACTTCATGCCGAAACGCAAATCCGGTTTGTCGCTGCCATAATATTTCATGGCATCAGCCCAAGGCATACGCTGGAACGGTTCGGTCAGTTCAACACCCCGAAGAGTCTTGAACAGATGTTTGGCCATTCCTTCGAAAGTAGAAATGATGTCTTCCTGTTCTACAAAACTCATTTCACAGTCAATCTGTGTAAATTCCGGTTGACGGTCGGCACGCAAATCTTCGTCACGGAAACATTTTGCAATCTGGAAATAACGGTCGAAACCGGAAACCATCAGTAACTGTTTCAGTGTCTGCGGAGATTGCGGAAGTGCATAGAATTGTCCCGGATTCATGCGTGAAGGTACCACGAAGTCACGTGCACCTTCCGGAGTAGAACCGATCAGCACAGGAGTTTCTACCTCTATAAAGCCCAAGCTATCAAGATACTTGCGTACTTCGATTGTCATCTTATGACGTAATTCCAGATTAGAGCGTACGGCATTACGACGCAAATCCAGATAACGGTATTTCATACGGATATCATCACCACCGTCCGTATTATCCTCAATTGTAAACGGAGGAGTCATGGCGGTGTTCAGAACGTTCAGTTCGGAAACGATAATTTCAATATCTCCGGTAGGGATGTTTGCATTCTTGCTGAAACGTTCATTCACTGTTCCTGTGATCTGAATCACGAATTCACGACCCAGTTTATTGGCACGGTCGCAAAGTTCAGCATTAATTTCTTCATTAAAAACTAACTGGGTAATACCGTAACGGTCGCGAAGGTCAATGAAAGTCATACCTCCCATTTTACGGCTGCGCTGTACCCATCCAGACAGCGTGATTTGTTTATTTACATCGGAGATTCTCAGTTCTCCACATGTGTGCGTTCTGAACATATTTTCTAATATTTATGATATTTTTCGTTAAGTAGCTTGCAAAAGTACACAATAAATCAGAAATCGGCATTTATTTCAGACTTTCTTTGTCAGCTTTTTCAATATTTTCTTGTTTTTATCTGTTATATTGTCCACAATCGCCTCATTAATCAGTTTTATTCCGTTCACATATTCCTGTGCTCTTTGAAGAACGTTGGCCGCATCTTTTTCTTCTGTCTTCGGCACAACTACGCGCAATCCGCTTTTAATAAGTTCGATATTTACATCCGCCTCCGTCTCCATCGGGTCACCGTCAAAATGCACGACTCCCGGCACAGCCCGTCGAATACACAACTTCTTACAACGGAATGTCTTGATCCGGCTGTTCTGATCAATAGTTTTATTAAATAACTGGAAAGCAAGAGAGGGTACATCCAAAACGGTAAAAGGCTCGAGGATGGTCACATCTAGCAAACCATCCGTCAATGTGGCTTGCGGAGCTATATATGCATTGTTTCCATATTGCGACGCATTTCCGCAGGCAATAAGGAAAGCTTTATACTTGCTGACTCCGTTTTCCGTTTCCAGTTCATATGTTTCGGGCTGATATTTAAGACTTTCCTGCAGCGTCTTTTCGAGATAAGTCAATAGTCCGCGCTTTCCGGCATGAGCAAATTTCAAACTGACAAATGCATCAAACCCTACTCCACAAGTACAGAAAAAGTCCGTACCATTAATCTTACCATAATCTATGGTATCCAGGCATCCCTCATTGAGCACTTCCAGTGCCTTCTTAGGTTCCATAGGTATATGCAGATGCCGCGCCAGTCCATTCCCCGATCCGCAGGGAATAATTCCCAATGCGGTATCAGTATGTACCAGCGAACGAGCTATTTCATTAATTGTTCCGTCCCCCCCGATAGCCACAACGATGTCAGCTTTCTCTTCCGCAGCTTTGGCAGCTATCTCTACTGCATGACCGGCTCTTTCCGTATACACTACTTCCCAAGTGTATCTCGCCTTATCAATTTTTTCATCCAGCAAGTTAAGAATCAATTCTTTACTTTGTGTTCCCGAAATAGGATTGACGACGAATATTATTCTTTTCATTCTTTCGTTCATGCTAATCTTTGTCAATTGTAGACGACAAAAGTAATACAAATATATTAAATTTTGATCTATTAGAGGTTTCTAATCTCATGGGAGCAACTTTTTTCTTTTAAAAAGAACAGATAAAAGCAAATTTTGTTATCTTTGCCCCCTGTTTTAAACACTTGTTAAGATAAAAGGAAATTAGATCATCAGCGAATGATCTGAGTATGAGTATAATAAATTATAATTCATGGGATTATTACAAGAGAAGTTAGCTAAGTACGACCTGCCACAGAAATTTATGGCACAGGGCGTTTACCCATATTTCCGTGAGATTGAGGGAAAGCAGGGTACAGAAGTAGAAATGGGCGGACAACATGTGTTAATGTTCGGGTCCAATGCATACACTGGCCTTACGGGAGATGAAAGAGTGATTGAAGCAGGTATCAAAGCCATGCGCAAATACGGTTCCGGTTGTGCCGGTTCACGTTTTCTGAATGGTACGCTCGATCTTCATGTTCAACTTGAAAAAGAACTGGCTGCCTTTGTTGGCAAGGATGAAGCACTTTGCTTCTCTACCGGTTTTACGGTTAATTCCGGAGTTATCTCATGCCTGACCGACCGAAATGATTATATAATATGTGATGACCGTGACCATGCCTCTATCGTAGATGGTCGTCGTCTCTCCTTCTCACAGCAATTAAAATATAAACACAACGATATGGCGGATCTGGAAAAGCAACTTCAGAAGTGCAATCCGGATTCAGTGAAACTGATCATAGTAGATGGTGTATTCTCTATGGAAGGTGACTTGGCAAACCTACCCGAAATCGTTCGCCTGAAACATAAATATAATGCTACTATCATGGTAGACGAAGCTCACGGTCTGGGTGTATTCGGAAAACAGGGACGTGGTGTATGCGACCATTTCGGTCTGACACACGAAGTAGACCTGATCATGGGTACTTTCAGTAAGTCACTGGCCTCTATCGGCGGTTTTATCGCTGCTGATTCTTCTATCATTAACTGGCTGCGACACAATGCACGTACTTATATTTTTAGTGCATCCAACACTCCGGCTGCAACAGCAGCTGCTTTGGAAGCGCTTCATATTATCCAGAACGAACCGGAAAGACTGAACGCTCTGTGGGAAGCAACCAACTATGCTCTGAAACGTTTCCGTGAAGCAGGCTTCGAGATCGGTGCTACCGAATCTCCTATCATTCCTCTTTATGTACGCGATACGGAGAAGACTTTCATGGTTACTAAGTTAGCTTTCGACGAAGGCGTATTCATCAATCCGGTCATTCCGCCGGCATGTGCTCCACAAGACACATTGGTACGCGTGGCATTAATGGCTACTCACACCAAAGAACAAATAGACAGTGCTGTAGAAAAGTTAGTGAAAGCTTTCAAGGCTTTAGACCTTTTGTAAGCAGCATCTCTGAAAAGCTATAAAAAAAGCTACTTTCCGAAAGACAAATCATCTGGAAAGTAGCTTTTTAAATTCTACAGCAACACAAATTACTTCTGCTTTGCGTACCGAATTTCCATTCCTTGGTTATCCAG
Organism: Bacteroides sp. RCH18; assembly: GCF_058231005.1. NCBI lineage: Bacteria > Pseudomonadati > Bacteroidota > Bacteroidia > Bacteroidales > Bacteroidaceae > Bacteroides > Bacteroides sp. RCH18. The sequence continues at coordinate 584,186 of NZ_JBIPTC010000001.1, forward strand.
AACCAAAGAATCAGCCGTCAGTCTCTTGATATCCATCGTATCCACAAATTCAATCGTCTGGCCATTTCCGATACTTTTTCCTGTCAGAATCAGTTTAGTTCCTTCCTGTTTCCAGCTTTCATAAACCAAGGTAGCCATATTGACAGAAGAAGCAACGCCTCCTTCTTCCATCTTAATACCTTGTACTTGTCCTTCCATACCTGGCACGGGTTCTACCCATGAGCCAACAATTGAGGCTGAGTTACCTCCACATGCAGCCAATAAACCCATTAGCAGAGTTGCTGCCAACATTTTCTTTTTCATTCTGTAGTTCTGATTAGATTATTAATTAGTCATTTGTCCGGTTCGCCTTCTTCCCTACTACAATCACTTTCTTTGCAGTTGGTATCGTATTCGATCCCGGCTCTTCCTCTTCTTCTATGTAATTCACCTGTACGGTGTCTCCCAGTTCGAAGCCACCGACTTCACTCGGTTCCTGATCCATCGTACTGACGAACACCGTATCTCCTTTCGAAGTAACCAACATAAAATTATTCATTGAAGCATCTTCTACTACCCCGAAGATTGTTTTCTCATCTTCTGTAGGAGCGACAGCCAGACTATCATCCATAGCATCCTGCTCTTGTCCCGCAGTCTGTCCGCTCTTTGATTGACAAGCACTTGTCACACCAACCAAAACAGCAAACAATAAAAAAACTCTCATTTTGTTCATATGCTTTTTATTTGAGATAAAACTTAGAATATTGCAAAGGTAATTTTTAAAATTGTTTTTCCCATGAACCTGCTTAAAATTAATTGAAATAAGGCATTAACAGTTTTTCTATACTGGCATACGCTCATTACAAAATAATAATACATATATAATTATACAAAATGTAAAATAAAGATAAGACAGACAAAACAGAAATATGTTAAATACTATTTTATGCTCACTTCAACTAAACAGCTAACACGTTAATAATCAAATAAATAATAGGAAGACCAAGAATGTATTCAGATAAGTTCATGGAGAACTTGGTAGCAGATTTTAGAAAAATAAGCTTTCATCTTTTGAAAATTTAAGGTTTACAAATATTGAATGACTTTCTTTGCTTTGTTGGCGACAAAAATAGTTATATTTTTAAGAAGTACGCTATAAATTGATGCTTTTTTTAAAGGTTATTTCTTCGTTTACCCTATCTTTTCCTTTTATAATTCTGATAAAGTAATATTTCCGGGGGTATTTGAAATTAATATGTACTCATAATACTAATCCCACCAAGTTCTCCATGAACTTATACCGCCTTAGAGTTTACTCAATTCTATATTTCATAACCTAGTTTTTAATCAAAAATCAACACACAATCAATGCCTATGGAAATATTACAGTATTATGATTTACTATCCCTATCGTTTACAAACAAAACCGGTAAACTAATTATTATTTTAAAATCAAAATTATGAAAAACATTTTATTTACTTCAAACAAAGTACACACAACCGCGCGAATCGGTGTTCTGTTCTTTTCTTTATGTTTTTCTCCACTCATAAATGCCGGCAATGCGGAAAAGCCGATGAATGGCATAGAGAGTTCAGAAACAACGCAACAAAATAAGATTAAAATAACAGGAGTAGTAACAGACAGCAAAGGAGAATCTATCATCGGAGCCAATGTTGTAGTAAAAGGACAATCAAACGTCGGAGCAATAACCGATGTAGAAGGACGTTATCAGATTATGGTTCCTTCCGACAATGCTATTTTGCAAGTATCATACCTTGGATACGTAACCGAAGAAATAAAAGTAAAAGGACGCCGCAACATCAATGTGATGCTGAACGAAGACTCCAAAGCGCTGGATGAAGTTGTAGTAGTCGGCTACGGACAGCAGAAAAAGGAAAGCGTAGTCGTTTCTATGAGTTCCATCAAACCAAAGGATATCGTTGTCCCTTCGCGAAGCCTGAATAACAGTCTTGCCGGACAAGTCGCCGGGTTGATTGCGGTACAACGTTCGGGTGAACCCGGATATGATAACGCAGAGTTTTGGATTCGAGGCGTAAGTACCTTTGCGGGTGGTACATCTCCGCTGGTACTTGTGGACGGTGTACCCAGAAGCATGAGTGACATTGAACCCGACGAAATCGAAACGTTTTCGGTTTTGAAGGATGCCGCTGCAACAGCCATTTATGGTGCCGAGGGAGCCAATGGTGTAGTACTTGTCACTACCAAACGCGGACGTGTAGAAAAGGCTAAGATTTCATTCAAGACAGAACACACCATTTCTTCCCCTACCCGTCTTCCCGAATTCGTTGGTTCGGCCGACTACCTGGACCTGTTCAACGAAGCACTCCATAATGATGGGGAATTACCGCAGTTTTCGGATGACTTAATTGCACATTACCGGAACAATGACGATCCGGACCTATATCCAAATACCAACTGGATCGACAAAATGTTACGTAAAAACACATTCACACACAGATATACCTTGAATGTACGTGGAGGTACAGAAAAAGCAAAATACTTTGTTTCGGCAGCATATTACAACGAAAGTGGTATTTTCAAAGGAAGTCCTACCAAACAATATAATACAAACATCGGCATCGACCGTATCAATCTTCGTTCAAATATTGATATGAACGTATCAAGCACTACAACTGTAGGAGTTGACCTCGCACTTCAGTATCTGGTTAATAATTATCCGGGAACAGGAACTGCCAATATATTCCGTTCCATGCTGATTACTCCTCCTTATACATTTCCGGCTGTGTACAGTGATGGTACTGTTTCAACCTACTCACAGGAACGTGACGCTAACATGCGCAACCCGTACAACTTATTGATGAACTCCGGATACGCCAAAGAATACCGTACTGCCATTCAATCCAAAGTTTATGTAGACCAGAAACTGGATTTTATCACCAAAGGTTTGTCTGTACGCCTGAACGCAAGTTATGACTATGATAGTGAAATGATCGTTCGCCGTGAATATAATCCGACAAGATATCATGCTACGGGACGCGACGAAAACGGCAATCTATTATTTGCCACAGTCGTATCCGGAAACCCTGAATTGCAGGACCCTAAGAATAGTGCGACAAGCGCAACCAAGAAGATTTACATAGATGCTGCCATCAACTATAAACGTACGTTCGACCAGCACGAAGTAGGTGCCATGCTATTGTACATGCAAAAGGAAACCCAATATCACAATGTAGCACTTCCCTATCGTAAGCAAGGTCTGGTAGGACGTTTAACTTACGGTTACGGCGGACGCTATTTCATTGAAGGCAACTTCGGATACACCGGTTCGGAAGCATTTGCTTCGGGCAACCGTTTCGGTTTCTTCCCGGCAGTAGGTCTTGCCTACTATATATCCAATGAGTCTTTCTACCCGGAAGTGATCAAAAAGTATGTCCCCAAACTCAAATTAAGAGCCTCTGTCGGACGTGCCGGTAACGACAACACAGGAGGAACCCGTTTCTTGTACCGTCCAACCTACAAAATGGATGCCGGAGGTTTTACGCAAGGTTACAATGATACCGGAGGCGGTCTGAACGGTATCGGCAATGGTATCATAGAAGGACGTTTTGCAGCTCCTTACTTAGGATGGGAAGTAGAAGACAAACAAAACTACGGTTTCGATATCGGCTTGTTTGACAACCGTCTTGAAATCATCTTTGATTACTTCGATTCTACCAGAAGCCAGATTCTGCTGCAACGTCAGACTGTTCCCCAACTTGGCGGTCTGAGAGACGATCCGTGGCAAAACTTCGGTAAGGTTCGCAACAGAGGTGTTGACATGTCTGTGAACGCTCACCAAAATATAGGCAAGGTAAAACTTAGTGCAAGGGGTACGTTTACATTTACCCGCAACAAAATTCTGGAATTTGATGAACTTCCTCCAAAGTATGATTACCAGGCTATTACAGGCAAACGTGTCAGTGATAAAGATAACCTCTATTACATCGCAGAACGACTTTATACCGAAGACGACTTTACCGTAAGCACCAACGCTAACGGTCTGAAGACTTATAAACTCCGCTCGGAAATTCCACAACCAACCTTAAGCGGACTCCTTGGCCCCGGCGATATCAAATATACGGATGTTAATGGAGACGGAATCATCGACTCTTACGACCGTGTACGAGGAATCGGCCATCCGGAAACTCCGGAAATCATCTACGGATTCGGTTTAAATGCCGAATATAAAGGAATATATGCCAGCATCTTCTTTCAGGGAGCAGGAAACACTTCTGTATTATTGGGTGGAAAGACTTCCGAAGGATGGTACCCGTTCTCATGGGGTGTAGACCAGTCCAACTATCGTACCTTTGCATTAAACCGCTGGACAGAGAATAATCCAAGTCAGGATGTAATCATTCCCCGCCTGCATAAAAACAATGCTAACAATGCCAATAACCGGGTTGCCAGCACGTGGTGGCTGCGCGACGGCTCTTTCCTCCGATTGAAAAATATTGAAATCGGCTATCAGATACCTAAGAAATTCTTAAGCAAAATCGGCTTCGAGGCTGCCCGTATCTATTTGATGGGATATAATCTGGCAGTATGGGATCATATCAAATATTTCGATCCGGAAGCCGGAAATGCGAATGCCGGACTTAACTATCCGCTGCCGCGAACCTACACAATCGGACTTGATTTCACATTCTAAAAACCATAAAAGATAAAAATATGAAAAGTAAAAGTCACATATATATGATGCTGATGGGATTATTCTTCTCCGTCAGTTCATGCGATTATCTGGCTGTTTCGGACCAAATGTCAGGAGGCTTGCAAAATACAGATCAGATATTTGAAAACGTATCCTATACCAAACGATGGTATGCCAATGTCTTTGCAGGAATCCCCGACTATTCGGGAATAAATAGCCTGAATGTAGGTGCTTTTAAAAATCCGTGGGCTGCAATCTGCGATGAACTGGTAGTAGGTTATGGAAATGCCGCGAAGGGCAACAACTCGGACAAGAATGCGGCAACCGCTGGTTTTCACCGCTATGGCGACTGCTATAAATACATCCGGCAGGCTAACATTTTTCTGGAGAAAGCTCATGTGATTACAACCAGCGGTACGCAAGGTGACAGACTGGAAGAAGATGAACTGAACGAGATGCGTGCCAACGTACGCTTCATGCGTGCGTTTTACAATTATCTTCTGTTTGAACAATACGGTCCCATCATCCTCGTAAAAGATAAAGTGTACGAGGCAACAGAGACCCAGGACGTTCCAAGAAATACTGTAGATGAAGTAATAGAGTATATTGATCAAGAACTACGTGAAGTAGCCAATGAGCTGCCACAGGAACCGATGCACGAGAATGAATCTTACCGTGTATGGCCCACCAAAGGTGTCGCATTAGCAGTACGTGCCAAATTGTGGCTATATGCAGCCAGTCCTCTTCTCAACGGTGGATACAGAGAAGCGCTGTCCCTGACCAACCCGGACGGTACAAGACTCTTCCCCGATCGTGATGACAACAAATGGAATACAGCATTAAGCGCTTGCAAAGACTTTATTGATTATGCAGAAACCGGAAACCGCTACGAACTGTATAAAGAATATACAACAAGCAGCACCGGTGAGCAGCTTCTAGACGTAGATGCCTCAGTTTACAATCTCTTCCAAAAATACAACAAAGAAATCATCTGGGGTACCGCCAACAACGACTGGGGAGGTCTGGATGGCGATGCATTCGACCGAAGAATCGTCCCTCGTTGCGAAAAGAACGGTTTAGGTTCGACCGGAGTAACGCAAGAGCTGGTAGATGCATTCTATATGAACGACGGACTTCCCATCAAGGAAACCGACTATCTGCCGAAATCAACACTTTATAAAGAAGATGGTTATGGAACTTACAAGGATAAGAATGACGGAAAATACTCTAAGAACTACACCAACGTTACAGTCAGCAACCGCTATCTGAATCGTGAAGCACGTTTTTACAATACTGTATTCTTTAACGGACGCCAATGGCCTGTCACCTGCAAACAAGTCCAATTCTACAATGGAGGTAATGCAGGCGTTCAGGAAGGACACGCCACTACAACCGGATATATGCTTTTCAAGCGCTTCAACCGGTCAATCAGCAAAACCAGCCCGGGGGTAACCAGTCAGAACCGCCCTTCCATAATCTTCCGTCTGGCGGATTTCTATCTGATATATGCAGAAGTTGCCAACGAAGTAAATCCGAGCGACTCACGCGTACTGACTTATCTGAACCTCGTACGCGAACGGGCAGGTTTACCGAAAATAGAAGTACTGAATCCCGGCATCGTCGGTAATAAAGAATTGCAAAGAGCAGCCATTCAGCGCGAACGCCAGATTGAACTGGCAACGGAAGGTCAACGTTATTTCGATGTACGCCGATGGATGATTGCCGACAAAGACGGTGAAGGACGCCAGAACGGATATGCACACGGTATGAATGTACGGGGAACTATTAATGATACTGAAGAGTTCAACCGTGTAGTGGAAACTGAAAAAATTGTATTCAATAGAAAGATGTACTTACAGCCAATACCGGATCATGAAATGAGAAAGACACAAAACCTCGTCCAGAATCCGGGCTGGTAATTGTATAAGCACAATAAATCAATGAACATTATGAGAAAAATAAGTTATATACTAATATCAGGTTGCATCACTCTCTCTATTATCGGTTGTGATGAAACCTTTGATACGAGCAATACATCCGAAGGGATTCTGTCATTGTCTGAAAACGGACTGACTATTCTGCAATCGTATAATGTAGGAGAAAAATACAATGCTGACTTATGGATACAACACGGGGGGCTGGAACTGAACAACAGTACCGTCACCTTCACCGTAGACAAAGGCTTGCTCGACTCACTCAATACTGCCGACGGAACCAGTTACCAGATACTTCCGGAAGATTGTTATCAAATGACTAACACAACGGTTAACGTATCTGCCGATGACAGACTGGCAAAAGGCACTATCGTATACGACCCGACAAAGATTCATGCGTTGTGCGGCTATGACAATGTTCGATACATTCTCCCACTCAAGGCAAGCACTACAGGAGAGAAGTTGAATCCCGACCGTTCCACCCTTCTGCTGGGATTTAAAGTTTCCGAACCCATTGTAACTATCATAAACGATGGTATACAGGAGACCAACGTCGACAATGTAAAAGAGTTGCCGATTACCATTGGAGTACCTTTTAGCAATAAATGGAACATCAACTGTACATTAGTCAACAACCAGTCGGTAGTAGATACGTACAACAGTGCCAATCAGACTTATTTCAGTCTTCTGCCGGCAGAGTGTTATACCAAACCCGAATCCCCGTCATTGTCTCAGGGAGTTGATCAGACCACAGTCAGTTACAAGCTGAAAGATAACATTCTTCCGGGAAATTATATGCTTCCTGTGCAAATAGGCGAAGTTACTTCCGATGCCACTATCCGTGCGGATAAAGACACCTACACAGGATTCTGCATCATAAAAGAAGGAACGAAAATATCAAAAAGCAACTGGGAAGTTCTGTCCTTTACGACACAGGAAGCTTCGGGAGAAGGAGCCGGCAATGGATTAGCCAAATGTCTGATAGACGGAGACACCGAAACATTCTGGCATGCCAAATGGCAAGGTGGAAGCGACCCGCTACCGTATGATATTGTAATAGATATGAAGCAAAACATACAAATAGCACAGGTGGAATTGCTTCCACGCGGCAGAGGTTCAAACAATCCTATCAAAGTGGTCGAGTTTGCGGCTAGTGAAGATAACGTGAACTGGACTCCTATCGGCAGATTCGGATTCACGAATCAGGATGCTGCCCTGGAATATTATGTAAAATCGATCAAAGCACGCTACATCAGACTCACGATTCCCGATGATGGAGGAAACAGTACTGTCGCTGCTATCAGAGAACTGGATGTAAAGGGCACTATTATTAACTGACACATGAGCATTCGATAGGTATTTTATAGCAAGTGCACTCTATAGTGTATCTTGAAGTCAAGCTACTCTCTTCCCCCAAAGAGAGTAGCTTTTATTTTGTCCGATGCCACCTTTCCTGTTTTTCCAACGGTTGATTAGCTTCAAAGTCAACGGCAAAAGAAGAACGTTTTATCTTCTTAGAAACTGGATACTGAAGAACTACATATTCATAGTGATCATTCCGTTTTAATAGTCTCAGCCGGATTACTTAATGCCGTATGATATCCGTTAAGGACAACTGTGACAAACGTTACAAGCATCAATAAGACGACAGGTACTATAAATACTTCTATTCCCCAATCCGCAGGATACACAAACTGTTCCCTCCACCGTTTCATCAAGGTATATACGATGGGGACAGCGATCATGTCGGCTATCAGAATATAATAGAAGAACGGACAATTCAACAACAATAGAATTTGGCGGGAAGAGGCACCGTGTACTTTACGAATCGCAATTTCTCTTTTTCGTTGTTCTACCGCATACCATGTAATTCCAAAGATACCAAAAAGGGTCAGGAACAAACTGATTATAGCATAAGCCAGTAATAATCGGGAGAAATTCACCATATCTGTATTGTTGGATATATATTGCTGATAGGCGTCTATGTAAACAAAAGAATGTCCCAGCTCGTGTTTCTCCCACAGCAACCGGAGATTTTTTACTATCTCATTGCGTCTGCCCTCATCTATACGACAAGACAGGTAGGTTGCCTGATCGACCGGAATCTCTTGAAGAATAATCTGCATCGGAGTAATGGCAGAGTTGAAAGAAGTCAGTCTGAAATCTTTGCACACACCGATAATAGTTCCTTCACCGGCGTTGTCCTGCTCATATTTGCTTAAGGTCTGCCCCACCGGATCTTCTCCTCCCGGTACAAAGAACTGTACAAAGGCTTCATTAACAACTACCGGATGGGCTACCTTGGAAAATAAATCCTCCGTTCGTTCCGGTTCGAGAAGTTCTATGTTGAATAAGTCCAGCAGTTCATAGTTCTCGGTCAATAAAACTTTATTTATCATTACTTCCTGCCCATTCCTGTTTAGTGGAATGATGATATTAAAAGGACTCGTTATCCGCCCTTTGGATAACAGGGCAGTTTGGATACCGGGCAGTTTTTTAATGTCATTATACAAAGGGATAGTCAGGGCAGTCCCCTCATTACCTAAGATTATAACTCCTTTAAAGCGTTCACCCTGCTCTTCTATGGTTGAAAGCTGAGAGCGTATCATCATAAAGGCAGTCATCAATCCGATGGAGATAACCATTTGCACGCCTACAAGGATCGCTACCAGGCTTCTTCTTTTTCTCCCTTGAAAGAATTGCCGATATCCGCTGATAGAAATGCGGTTCAGTTTCTTCGCCATATAGGTGGCCGGTATAATGGCCAAAAGAAAAACAAACAGAAGGATAAATGGAAAGACTTTCCATGAAAGAATGAAACTGAAAGTCAGACGGGCATCAAAAAAGTAATTAAAAAGAGAAAGTATGTCCCCCATTACAAGAATGGAAAGGATGAAAGCGATAAATACAGTAAGGAATGTATCGATAAAAAGTTGCCGGCAAATATATGAATGAGAAGCTCCCATTAATGTCTCTACATGAATCATATTTACTTGTTTCAGCAGGCGCGAAAAGCTTAGGTTTACGTAATTGAAGCAAGCGATGAATAAGACCAGAAAGGCTGATAATAAACCGATACTCAATAAAGCGATCTGCCGGTGACTGAATGTTTTCACGGAATCAGCCAGTTTTGTGTCGAAGTAGGATTCTTGTAATGTCTGGAGTTTATAATATCCGGGACCTGTCACTGTAGGCAGTTCTGTTGACTCAAAACGTTCGCGAAAGGCTGACACGTCAGTCCGTTCTTTGAGAAGAATCATACAGGAAGTTCCTTCTTCCTGCAGGTTCTGAGAATTACCGAGCAAATCAATACGTAGGGCTGACTGCGCATAAAACTGATATACAGCAGATACCCTTTTCATTTCAACTTTATCTCCATATACCAAAGACAGTTCCCGCCCGATACAATCGATCTTCCCGAAGTATTGCATGGCTTTTTCTTCACTCAAAGCAATACAGTCCGGCTTGGTCAAGGCTTCTTTCATATTGCCGGACAATATCTGGTACGGAAAAAAACGGCAGAAAGAACTGTCGGCCTCAACAATGACCTGTTGAGGAAAGCACTGGTTCTCAATTTCGATATGAGTTACTTCCTTCTCGGTCAGCCGGAGATAAGATTCAATCTCCGGAAACGGAGCTATCGTTCCGGCAACCGATCCTCCGTAGACAAATGATACTTGTCCGGTGCTCTGCATGGATGGTAGTTGCTGGGTCAGACGCAGGATACGGTCTTTCTTTGGATTTTCCCCTTCTATCGTATATTCATGGATGACAAACGAAATCAGAAGATTGGTACAGGAAATACCGACCACAAGACTAACCAAAGAGATGACCGCAAAAAGTTTATTGCGCCACCAGTTTCTGAATATAAGTTTTAATAGTACGAGGTTTTCCATAGCAGTTCGTTCCATTCGTTGTAATCTTAGTCGTTTTTAATCTTATTCGTTCTTCATGATCAATGCCGGATTGATGCGGACAGCTTTGCGTACCTGCCAGAGTAATGTACCCAGTGAGATAAGCAAGCTAAGGATGAAGCCTGTCACAAAAATCCCTGCTCCTATCGGAGCTTTCACCGCAAAGTCTTTGGTATAGTCATTAATAATATAATAAACCAAAGGAATAGCAACAACAAAGGCGGCTCCCAAAATAGATAGATACTTCCTGACCAATAACAAAGTGATCTGTTTGCCTGTAGCTCCGTTCACTTTACGCAATGCAATTTCTCTATAGCGCTGACGAATGTCATACAATGACAATCCGAACAGTCCGAGACAGGAAACGCAGATAGCCAATCCGGCAAAGGTGACGTAGATGCGGGTCGTTCTCTTGTCATCATCGTACAGCTTTTCAACTTCATCTTCGACAAAGGAATAATTGAACTCCCCCTCACCCATTACTTCGTTGTGTAGTTCCTTCAAGAATTGAACGGCTTCCTTGCGTTTACCTTCGGCTATTTTAGCCATTAAAGGTTCGGTAGGGTTTTCTCCTTCATCATACAGAATAGCCAGTGGTGCATCCCCCATAGATAAGTGTCCGGTCCGGAAGTCTTCTATCACACCTACTACCTGATAAGCAGGATTTTTACTTTCATCTGTCCCCACACTCCACCATAGACGGGACTCAGTTTGCAGTGAAGCTTCATTTATATCTTTTATCTGGAAGAGCTTTCTGGCTGTTTCATTTATCATCATTTTATATTGGGCAAACTGGTCCTTATCATTCCACGTTCTTCCTTCTTTCAACTTCAGGCCAAACATATCCATATAATTATTATTAACATACATGATAGCCATTTTATGTTTCTCTCCGTTACTCTCCACATTGACGTATGGTTCCAGATTGATAGGGGCTTCACCATATCCCCATGAAATGAATAAAGGGCATGCATCCATCTTTTGTTTGATAACTTGTATTTTATGCCGCTCCAAGTCACGTTCTCTCTGCCATTCTTCATCATTTGCATATCTTCTGTTTTGTGTCTCGAATGACAGGAACTGGCATGAAATGATATTCTTTGTCTGATATCCTAAATCCGCATTCAGCATTGTGTACAACTGGCGAACAAAAAACAGTGCAACTACTATCAGACTGAACGTAATGACATATTGAATAAATAAGAATACTGCACGGGAAACAATTGAATTTCCTCCGGCATTTACAGAACGCAAAGAGGTGATCGGAGAAGAATAGTTGTAACGTAAGAAAGGAAAGACAGACGTCACCAACGGCAATACGAACAATAAAATGAGAGACAGCGACAGATCAAAAGCGATATCCGGTTTTACAGGAATTGCATATACCGAGGCGAATATCCCGGCTGAAGTTTCGATCAGCATCCAGATAATAAGCAAGGCGACTGCCACCATATATATATTCTCTACATAAATCTGGGTAAATATCTGAAAGCCGCTTGCGCCATATACTTTTTTTACACCAAACTCACGTGCCCGCTTTAGAACGATAACCGTGTAGATATTGATAAAATTAAAGACTCCCACCAACAACAGCATACAAGCCACTACAGTCAAAATCATCACATGGTTGATATTCCCTCGCAAAAAAGAAGTTCCCGAAGGTTCGACAATCTTATTGAAATACAATCCTTTCAAGGGAGTAAGCCCATACTGTATAGGGGAATGACTGTAACATATTAATGACTGTGGCTTGGAAATCTTTTCATTATACTTTTTCAGATCTGTTCCGTTTGCCAGCCGGACCATGCAGAATCCCACCCGACTCCAGTCTGCATATTTCCCCTGATTCACCGGAGCTATCAGGTCGAATTGCAAAGATGCCTTGGTACTCGGTTCATCCACAATGCCACGAATGGTAAGTACAGAACCTGATGATGAAGTTAATTGTTTCCCTATCGGATCTTCGTCACCAAAAATATGCCGGGCATATTTCCGGGTAATAATTGCATCATCCGGTTTCTGAATAGTTTTAATTCCCGAAACTATCGGATAGTCCATCAACTGCAAAAGCAAGCTATCAGTTACCAAAACATTGGCCCGGTAACGGTGATTATCGACTACAATATAATCATCGTCAAAAGAAACACTATAAGAATATGCTTCTACTTCCGGATTCTTTAAAGGGTCTATAAAATTAGGATCATTATTCCTGTCTGTATTATCTGCGATCGAAATGCTGCCATTACTCCTTTGAATAGTCAGCAAGTACAATCGGTCCAGGTCCTTACAGAAATGGTCAACTGTTATCTCCTGATGGATATAGCGTACAATTATCAACGTTGCAGCCACACTGACTGCAAGCCCGATAATATTGATCATCGTGTATGTTCTGAAACGGGATAAAGTCCTGATAGCAGATAATTGGTTCTTCATATTGCTTTTATAATAAGGATGTTATTCACTTTTGATTACTTCCGCCGGATTCTGTCGGGCAGCTTTCCATACTCTCCAGATGATGCTAAGGAATATTATAAGTAACATACCTGCAAATATGCTTCCATATATCCAAAGATTTATCGGCGTCTGCTTTACATATCCTTCGAGCCAGTGTTTCATGATAAGGTAACTTAATGGAAAGGCCATGAATGACGCTATGACAAGTAAAATCAAATACTCTTTAAAGAATAAGTTCAAAATAACTTTAACACTTGCACCGTTTACTTTCCGAATGGCAATCTCCTTTCGACGATGTTCGCATGATAAAGTCACTAAGGAGAATATACCAAATACGGCAATCACTATACAGATAAGAGAAACAACACTCAATAACTTGCTTAATGTGTTTTCTGACTTCATGTATTCATTGTAGGTATCTCCCATATTTACCAAATCTACTATCGCATTAGGATTAACCTTATTCACCTCCTCATACAATTTCTGTGATACTTTATTCCATGTGCCTTCCTTTACTTTAAAAATAATATGTCCATTTTCACGACCCTTTTGCAAAGAAAACATAGCGGGAGCCACCGAATGTATGGGAGCATTGTAATATATATCTTTGATAACACCTTTTACTTTATATTCCTTATTAAACTTTTTTCCTATCGGTTCGTTCCATCCAAAAGCCTTTACAGCAGCCTCATTAATGACAACTGTTCCTTTTTCATCTTTCTCATCCGGTATGCTACCTTCTAAAATCTCGATATGGAAAAAATCGACAAAATCCTGATTTATAGTTTCATCTTCCATATTGAAACTTTGCTCCTCATCTGACTTCCCTTCCCAATCACACACTTTAAAAGTAGAATATAACATTTTTGGAATCGGGGTATAGAATCCCTCCAAATGTTCTGTGATATCAGGTATCTGATCTACTATCTGTTTTACCGCGGCACTCTCACAGCCTAAAGCATGGGCAATCACTCCTACATTATGACGTTCAAGCCCCAGTTCTCTTGAATTCTGTAGAAAGTTTAATTGCTTCATCATAACAAAAGTACAGAAAATAAAGCCAATACTAACAAAGAGTTGCAACAGAATACTGCTTTTATAAAGCCAACCAGAAAGATGAAGATTTGACTTTTGCCTGATATTTTCAAGTAAAGTCTGCTTATTGATATAGTGTATAAGCACAGCAGCAATGCCTACGGTGATTACAACTAAAGACAAGATATAAATCAGTACTTCGCTATAAAAAAACGAAGTATTCTCATTTATTTGAGATAAATATTTAAAAACAGGCAGAATCAACTCCATTAACATAGCACCTATCCCTGCAGAAAGAACAAGTATCAAGGCCAGTTCCGAAAGTAGTAACGATAGCAAATTCGCATTAGAAGCTCCATTTACTTTTCGTAATGCCAATTCACGTTTACGCATTCGGATACGAGTAACAAGCATCGTTAAATAGTTGCACAATCCACAAATAATAACCAAAGCACCCATACAGGCAAAAAGACGAACATGATTCAACTTGACATTTACATCCTTCCTTGGGTGAGTACTTCTCAATGTTGACAATAAAGCAATTGGCGTTGATCTTAACCATTTATGTGAATCTTGTTCTATCTCGTAGTTTGTCAGTCTCTGTTCCAGTACTTTTATATCACTATCAGGATAGACACGTAAAAAAGTTTGGCATTCTGATCTATTCCAATTGAGATCATCAGGTTCATAGGACAATAAAATATCAAAAGAAAGTAAAGAATGCCCTTTCCATGACTTTACAATCGCCACGATAGTTTTTTCAGAATTATTACTCTGCGGAAAGAGTAATTGTTTACCTATCGGATTTTCTTTTCCAAAAATCTGTTTTGCTATCTCCTCTGTAATGGCTATTTCATTTTTATCTAATATTAAACGACTTTTTCCATCTAACACACTAATATTGAACATAGAAATAAAACTGGAATCAATTTCCATCTGTAACATCTTGTATTCTGTATCTTTATATTTCATCGGTTTTCTGCTCGAATCATAACGGATATGACATACCTTCTCTACTTCCGGACAATTTGTTTTTATATAATCAGCCAATAAATTAGGAGAAAAATAAGAGAATCCGTCCCCCTGCAATTCAAACTTGTTACCTGCCAAGTAGATGCGTTCCGCCCCTTCATGAAACGTATCGTATGTCATTTCATAACGTATCCATAAGGCAGACAATGCAAAACAGATGAAACCGATTGCCAAGCCGACTATACTTACAATACTCTGCGTCTTGTACTTGATCAGATTGCGAAAAGCTATTTTTAAATAATGATATATCATGATATTGTGTTTACGTTATTCACTCTTGATAATTTCTGCCGGATTCTGCCGGGCAGCTTTCCATACTCTCCAAATGATGCTAAGCAAAAGAATAATAGCTATCACAACAAAGATGCTTATATATACCCAGCTATCTATCGATGTTTGTCTCACGTAGCTATCGATCCATCTCCTCATTACAACATATCCTGCGGGGAATGCAATAACAGCAGCTATGATCAATAACAATAAATATTCCCGGAAGAACATTTGCAGGATATGATGGATTTGCGCTCCGTTCACCTTACGTATAGCAATCTCTTTCTGACGCTGTTCACAAGACAGCGTTACCAATGAGAAAACTCCGAATACAGAAATAATGACGCAAACCAATGATACAAAACTCAATAATTTCATCAGTGCATCTTCGGAACGGAGGTACTTGTTATATTCCTCTTCTTCATTGAACAATCGCATATAAGCATTTGGAAATTCCTCTCTGTATAGTTTCTCTATAGTCGCACGACATTCATTCCAAGTGCCCTCTCTAAATTTAAACAGAATGCTGGCACGATTCAACAGATAATCTTGCGCTTTAGGATGCTGAAAAGCAATCAGTCCCGGTTCACTCGTAGGAGAACGATAGCTAAAGTTCCTGACTACTCCGACAACCTTATATAAGCTACGCTGACCATTATATTCATGATAGAAACTTTTGCCCAAAGCCCGTTTCCATCCAAATTTACGGCATGTATTTTCATCTATCACTACTTCATTTTCTTGATTCTTGTCCGATATAAACTCGCCTTCCAATAAATTCAATTTATAGAATTCAAAGAATTCTTCTTTAGCAGGCATCATACCAACAGTTAAAGGTTCTTCAACCGCTTTCGGCGAATCATCCCAGTTGTTTATTTCGGCATACATCATCGGCCCTGTAGGAATAATCGGGAAATACGAAGGGGGCAAAGTCTCTGTCACCATGGGTAAAGCAGCTATCTTCCCCGACCATTGCTTGATATCTCCATTCCATAAGGCTACATTACCGACATTATGACGTTCCATTCCTAAATCCGTATTTTTCAGAAAATAGAGCTGCTTCATCATAACAATCGCACAGAAGATAAAAGCAAGACTGACAACTAACTGCATGATAATTCCTATCTTACGAAACAGATAAGGTCTGGTAGTTACCACTTTTCCTTTTATCGCTTCCTGCAATGTCCGACGGCGAAAATAAGATAACGGCATCTGTGCTAACAGAAAAGACAGAATGATTACAATCAAAAGATATGCAATGATCTCTCCATAATATGAACCTGTCTTTATCTGTGTGAAGTTCAGGAAGCCGGACATGCTCACCTCTATCATCAACAATCCGCATAGCAGGGCGATACATAGAATCAATAACAGTTCAATGGCAAACTGAACCGACAAAGATGTATTACTTGCACCATTTACTTTACGAAGCGCCATTTCACGACTACGCATACAAAGCCGGCTGATATAAAGCGTCAGGTAATTGAATAAGGAACAAATAATGACCAATCCGCCTGCTAAAGAGAAATAGAAAATATAACTGAAGGAGATGACTACATCTACTTTAGAAACATAATCCGAATAACGCAAAGCCGAAATGGGCGTGATCAGAAGCTTCACAAGTTCGCTCTCTTTGGGAATATCCAAAATATCAATGTCTTCCATCTTCTTTTGAAAAGTATCCCTATCCACTCCTGCGCGAACACGGATAAACAGTTGTTCTCCCTTACTACTCCAACGTGGATAGCGCCTTGCCGAACTCAATACACTATACGGTATATTGGAATGACGGGACCATCCGCTCACAATGGCGCCTATTTTACGGGGACGTCCGCTCAGTTCTACTTCTTTCCCCAAAGCATCCTCTTCACTGCCGAAAAGCTTTCGGGCAAACTCTTCCGTAATGGCGATTTCCGGGTCATTTTCTTTCAGGAAGTTGACAGTTCCTTTCAGCAGCTGTATATTGAAAAAGTTCATGAAAACAGAATCTGCTGTAGCCATTACTACTTCCTGTTCATTATCTCCCAGACGGAATTTCATATCCCGATATATGGAAGTGGAAGCAGTAGCTTCTATCTCCGGCATTTTCTCCTGCAAATAGTTCGCCAAAGGGTAAGGAGTAACATTGGATGTACTACTGGGGGAATCAGTATAATGCGCACGTACCATATAGATACGGTCGGCCCCGTTATGGAAAGTATCATAAGTCATTTCATAACGAATCCATAAGACAGACAGCGCAAAACAAGTGAAACCAACAGCTAATCCAATGATACTGACAAGGCTCTGTGTCTTGTACTTTACCAAATTGCGAAAGGCTACTTTCAAATAGTGTTTAATCATGGTACTTTATGAATATATTACATACTGACTTCCGTTACTACCTGTCCGTCGAACAAATTAATGATACGGTCGGCATAACCGGCATCGTGCTGTGAGTGTGTTACCATCACAATAGTGGTTCCTTCCTTATTTAGTTCACTCAATAGCCCCATCACTTCTTTACCGTTCTTTGAATCCAGATTACCAGTAGGCTCATCGGCCAGGATCAGCTTAGGATTGGCAACTACTGCACGGGCAATAGCAACACGCTGCTGCTGACCTCCGGAAAGTTGTTGCGGGAAGTGTTTGCTGCGATGTGTGATAGCCATTCGTTCCATAGCAGTCTCCACCCTTTTTTTGCGTTCGGAGGCCGAGATACCCATGTAGAGCAGAGGCAATTCAATGTTTTCATAGACATTCAATTCATCTATCAGATTGAAACTCTGAAAGACGAAACCGATCACTCCTTTACGAAGGCTGGTACGCTGTGACTCTGTGTACTTGGAAACTTCTGTTCCATTGAGGTAATACTCCCCTCCTGTCGGATTGTCCAATAAACCAAGAATGTTGAGCAATGTTGACTTTCCACAACCGGAAGGTCCCATAATGGCAACGAACTCTCCTTGTTTCACTTCGATACTTACGTTATTCAACGCCCAAGTTTCTACTTCTTCGGTCTTGAAAATCTTCTGTAAATTAATTGTTTTGATCATAATTGTAATATTTAAAAGTTATTGTGTTTATTCGTTTTTAATTACTTCTGCCGGATTAAGACGGGCAATCTTCAATATCCGGAAGAGAACTGTTATTGCAGTCAATAAAGTTACTCCTGCAAATATACCACTCCAATATAGGATTCCATAACTGAAAAATACCTGATACATTTCCTTCCACATCTGAAGAATAATACATATGACAGGGAATGCTAATATGGCAGTTATTATTAAAAGCAACATGTATAATCGGGCAAATAACATAATGATCTGTTTCATCCCAGCCCCATTCACTTTACGAATCGCTACCTCCTTCTGCCTGCGCTCGGTATCAAGAGTTATAGCTGCATATACTCCCAGCAAGGTTATAATCAAGCTTACTACAGAGAAAAACAAGATAATATCTTTGAGTTTGGTTTCTAATGCTTGTTCCTCATTGATGTCTTCCAGGAAAGTGGATACTTCAGGGTCAATACTTTCCGGCAGCACATCTCGCAAGATTTGATAAACCCATTGAGTAACTTCTTCCTCTTTTCCTGAATAGCACTTTATATAGCAATGACCAACATAATAATCAAATTCAGAGGGTAAAAACACATATCCAGGCTGTTCTGCCCCACGACTATAAACTGAAGGATTGAAAGAAGAAAGTACACCACAGACTATATATCCATTTTGATAATTATAAAGAGACATTCCCAATATATCTTTTCCATTTTTATCTCTGAATACATCATCTACAAACATATCACTATCACTTTCCATATTCCGTCCGACCAACAAAGGTATCTGCATGAAAGATATAAAATTAGGACTTACATTCATAACATTCGCTTCCATATATTTATCCGGATTATCTTTTTCAATTTGCATGCCTGTACCTGATACTCCTTTTAAATATCCAATATCAGCAAGCAAGATGTCTTTTATACCGGAATGCTGACGGATACGGTCAACAAGGGCTAACTTTTCCTCATTCTTCATAAAAGCATAATCGAGCTCAATACTCAGAATTTCACTTTTTTCCGTTTTAGTCAGTGTATTGAATAAGGTAGAAGTCGTTTTTTCTGTCTGAAGATAGAGCGCAACAGTCATAGATACAAAGAGCCAGCAAATAAAGAACTGTATACCTAACATAATGTTACGAAAACGGTTTTTCCCTCTTATATGATGACTGCGGATACTAGTCTGTACACTTACTTTGCGAATGTAGTAAGAAACCAAAAAACAAATACATAAAGTGACTAAAAGAAGCAATAAAATATATTCTCCGGCTTGGTTCATCAAACTATCTCTTTCGACAGACATCGTTAAATCAAAAAATGAAATCTGCATTCCGGAAGCTAAAACTTCTATAAAACCAAACATAAATATTGAAGCCAGAATGATAACAAGAAATAATTGAGTAAAAAGCATCATGGATAGTTGAATTGTGCCATTACCCAATACCTTTCGAATACTAAACTCGCGCTGTCTATTTATCATGCTCCCAATCTGAAAATGAAAAAAGTTAAGCAATGATACCAACAAAATAAGAATGCCGACAATACTAGTCGTCAAACTAAAAATCATAGCAATTTTAGAACTATCAGTCTCTTTGCCAATAGGAGAAACAAGTACATCGCAATCCTGACCAAACATCCGATGAGTAAATTTGACTTTTTTATATTGATTCTCTAAATCTTTCGCAGTTTGTCCTTTCCACAACAAGCCATAGGTATAAGTTCCTGTTTGATCATTGTTACCCTTCATTCTAAATAATCCTTCACTGTCATTCAAAACCAAGGCATCAATCTTTCGCATGAAACTCATGCTGACATTGGTAGGAATATCTTTAATCACAGCCTGTATGGTATAAGTAATCCCTCCGTCCCGAGGAGTTGTTTCGGGAGAAGTATATAATCTGCTAGTTATCACCATACGTTTGCCAACGGCATCCTGAAGATAAGGAAAAACTTTACGTGCTGTACTTTCCGTCAATACTATGGCATTAAAAGTATGGGCCGCCGTTGTCCATGAACCGGCTACAATATCCGGAGTGAACAAACGATCAAAAAGTGAATCAACCTCTATGCAATCAAAAGTATAAGGTAGTTTCTTTTCATCATTTAAATATACATTAAAAGGACGATCCCGAATATATGATACTCTTGAATAGCCCTCCACAAGCTGTCCGTGCTCTTTTATTAAGTTCTCTGTTAATACGGCGGGAGTACCTGCGTACGGTTCTCCATCACCAGACAGACGTATATCGACCAAACGATGATAATTATCAAAACATTGGTCCATACTCTGCATGTATCGGCTACAATAGAAGCAAATGCTAAAGCATAGCAATCCGACTGCCAGTCCTATAATGGATATAAAATTCTGTGTCTTATATTTCAGAAAGTTACGAAAAGCAACTTTTAAATAGTGTTTTATCATCATTACTATGCTGTTTTTGTCTAATCTCTATTTTTATTTCAATATCAACTCCTCTGCATCGCCAAAGGTATCATATCCTGTCGTAATTACCCAATCTCCCGTCTGTAAACCTTCTGTAATTTCATACTGCTGCGGATTCTGCCGCCCAATACTTAATGGCACACGGATTGCTTTTGTCTTCGAAGCATTCACTTTGTAAATCCACTGCCCTCCTGTAGACTGATAGAAATTACCCCGTGGAATAATGAGCGCCCGTTCTGGCTGACCTAATTCAATCTGTACACGGAAGCTTTTGCCGACTCTCACATTATCGGGCATATCACCGGTAAAGACAAGATCGACATCAAACATACGGTCTTTTACTTCAGGGACTACTTTCGTTATTTTTAGCGGATATTTCTTTCCCTGATAATTGACGGTAGCAGGCAGTCCGGTAGTGATCCTGTCAATGTAATATTCGCTTAGCGAAGTATGTATCTTATACTGATCGAGTACCTTTATTTCGGCAATGCTTTCGCCGGAAGAAACCTGCTGCCCCGGAGTGACTCTGACAAAGCTTAGTTGCCCTTTTATAGGAGCCGTCACCACCAGGTTATTCAATCGCTCGTGGGTACGTTCATATTTCTTGCGCTCCCGTTCACGGTCATTGCGAATCAGTTCTTTACGAATCATCGTAACGGCCGAATCATGTCGCAAGCTTTCTTGTTGCAATGCCGCGTTTTTTAGTTTGTAGTTATATTCATCTTCGGCTACTTGTAGTTGAGCCTTACTCTTTACTCCCATCTGAAACTCTTCCCGATCAAGGGCAATGCTCTTTTTCAGTCGTTCCAGTTCGTAATTATTCGTCAGAGCCTGCTGCTTCAGATTAAGACTTTTCTGTTCCATCTCAATCTCCTGTTCCTGATAGGTGATCATTTGTTTTTCCCATTCGTCACGCTGGTCTTCGATGCTGCGGAGCAGATCCGGATTGGAAAGGACGATGATGGTATCCCCCTGCTGGAGCAGACTTCCTTCCTCACCAATGATGCTTTCAACACTTCCCGCTTCGCGGGTATTGATTTTGATAGTCAGTATAGGCTGAATCAGACCCTCCACATCTACATATTCCATAAAATTATCCTCTTTCACTTCCGCTATCTGAATATTTTCGGCATCAATACGTAATTTTCGGGGGCCTAATGACAGAACAATTACATAAATCAGAAAGGCAGCAAACAAAAGTCCGCCTATCAAATAGTATCTGTACCGAATGTACCAAGGTTTCTTTTCTAATTTTATATCCATGACTTTATCAGGTATTTTATATTTTTATTTATTACAGCTGAATGAGTAAGTTGCTATTCTATCAGAAGATTGTAATCTTCGGTCAACAGCGTGTTTCGTTCAAAATCGTAGAGTGTCATACTTCGAAGTGTGTAATATAAACTCCAGTAATTATACAAAGCCGACACGTAATTACGGCGGGCAGTATCTTTCTCGGCAATGGAAGCATTCAGATCGAGGATAGTGGATTTTCCCAGTATATAAAGTTTGCGGGCAACTTCATTTCTTCGTTGAGCCGTTTCATCTGTACGGGCAGCAATACGTACCCGTTGCGTTTGCAGATTAAATTGTTTCACCAGTTTGCGGACATTCAATTCAAAATCCGTCCGGTTTTGCTCCACTTGCGTATATACCAGATCACGATTGGAACGGGCTACCCGCACTTGTCCTTTCCCTCTTCCCCAATCTAAAATAGGTAGAGCGATACTCAGACTTACATATTGCTGGTCTAACAGATTCCGATAAGCATCCGGCAACTTTTCGGCAGTCTGCGTCAGTCCGAAACGTAGATAAATATCTGCTTTCAGTCCCGCATTGGCACGGGCTCTTGCCACAGCACTCTCGCTTTCCAGTTTTCTTCGTTTCATCGTCTGTATATCCGGACTATTTTCGTATGCCAATGCCAATGCTTCATCCAGATTGACACTGAAATCCGGCACTTGGGAGTTGATACGCACACGAAGTTCCCGATCTTCCTGAATGCCCAGATAAGAACGAAGTTCCTGCATACAATTATCCATTTCTATACGGGCATTCATACGATTTGTTTCTTCGGTCAGACGATTCAATTCTAACTGCAGCATTTCATTCTCTGTGATCGTGCCTATATTGTAGCGCCCCTGAGCGTAACGATAGAGCGTGTCGGCATTTGCATAATTGAAAGAAGCAATATCGTAATTACTTTGAGCGGTAGCCAAAGCGAAGAATTTATTAATTGCATTGGCGGAAACAAGTTCCAGTGTTTCCACATAACTTTTCTTGGCTTCCTGATAGCGTACCGGTTCTATACGTTTATCCCATTTCAGACTATTATAACCAAAAAGCGACTGGCGATATCCTATCATGACAGGAGAAGTTTGCCATGAGTATTTATGTTCGCTGAACAAGTCCATACGTTGCGCAGATGTTTCGAGAAAAAGGGAACCTCCGGTCCAGGGAATATTCTGCGACAGGTTCAAAGTCAAATCGGTATTCAACAGATTTTGCTCGACAAACTTAACGGAACCGTCCCCCATTGTAATCTTATTGATGGCACGATTCAAATTAGGATCAGATGACAAACTCAAAGATGGCAAATAGTTAGCCCGATAATATTTGTAGTTCCAGTAAGCCGAACGAAAACTATGTCGTGCAGTCTGTGCATCAGGTGATTCCAGACGGGCTATTTTCACCACCTGCTCCAACGACATCTCCATTGTTTGATTTTGAGCAGCCAGCAGTTCAGTCGACAGGATTCCGAGTGTTATATAGAGTATTTTCAGATTCATTCTTAGATTTATTTGTTATTTACTATTCAAAACCTGTGCCATTCTTATATTTCATTATAATTCAGCTATTTACATTTACCACACTATTACAAGCAGCGTGCAAATACGCACAAATTTAGTGCGCAATCGCACATACAACACATGATTATTATCCATATCTTTGCCCTTGCATTAAAACTTTAGGATAAGTAACGAATCATATACCCCATACCCTATGGATGAAGTCAACAAACTAGGAAAGATACTCATTGTAGATGATAACGAAGATGTGCTCTTTGCCCTCAATCTACTACTCGAACCTTATACGGAAAAGATAAAGGTAGCTACCACTCCCGACCGGATTGAGCATTTTATGACTACCTTTCAGCCCGATCTTATCTTATTAGATATGAATTTCAGCCGTGATGCAATTAGCGGTCAGGAAGGTTTTGAAAGTCTGAAGCAGATTTTGCAGATTGATCCGCAAGCTATTGTCATCTTCATGACTGCATATGCGGATACAGATAAAGCTGTACGGGCTATTAAAGCCGGTGCAACAGATTTTATCCCCAAACCTTGGGAGAAGGAGAAATTGCTGGCTACTCTCACCTCCGGTATGCGTCTGCGCCAATCTCAACGGGAGGTAAACATCTTAAAAGAGCAAGTAGAAGCACTCAGCGGACAAAGTTCTCCGGAAGGGGATATTATCGGAGAATCTCCGGTCATGCAGGAAGTATTCGCAACCATAAACAAACTTAGCAGTACAGATGCCAACATTCTGATTTTGGGAGAAAACGGAACGGGAAAAGACGTGATTGCCCGACTGCTATACCGCTGCTCTCCCCGATACGGCAAACCTTTTGTCACCATCGACCTGGGAAGTATCCCCGAACAACTTTTCGAAAGTGAACTGTTCGGATTTGAAAAAGGAGCTTTCACCGATGCTAAAAAGTCAAAAGCCGGACGGATGGAAGTTGCCACCAATGGTACTTTATTCCTTGATGAAATCGGTAATCTTTCGCTTCCCATGCAATCGAAGCTGCTCACTGCGATCGAAAAACGGCAGATCAGCCGCTTAGGAAGCACACAGGCCGTGCCTATTGATGTTCGTCTGATTTGCGCAACGAATGCGGATATTCGCTGTATGGTGGATGAAGGAAGTTTCCGTCAGGACTTACTATATCGTATTAATACAATTGAAATACATATTCCCCCGCTCCGCGAACGTGGGAATGATATCATTCTGCTTGCCGAATATTTTCTGGACCGTTATGCACGCAAATATAAAAAAGAAATGCGTGGCTTGACACGGGAAGCCAAAAATAAGTTACTGAAATATACGTGGCCGGGCAATGTACGGGAGTTGCAACATACAATGGAACGTGTCGTAATATTGGGAGACGGTTCTTTGTTAAAACCCGAAAACTTCCAGTTCCACGTCACCCCCAAGCAAAAAAAGGAAGAAGAAATTGTTTTGAACCTTGAACAACTGGAACGGCAAACCATTGAAAAAGCAATGAAACTTAGTGAAGGGAATATCTCACGTGCTGCCGACTATTTAGGCATTACCCGCTTTGCCTTATATCGCAAACTTGAAAAACTAGGCTTATGAGACGATTTGCATTCAGAGTAATTTTACATATTTTACTGATAGTATTGTTTTCTATCGGCAGCTACCTGTTATTTCAAAAGCAATTATGGTTCAGTACTACTATCAGCCTTATATTACTGATAACCACGGCTATACACCTTTACCGTATGCAGTTCAAACAAATTGCCCTGTTGCGACGACTGACAGACGGCCTTCGCTATAATGACATGATGCAAACTTTCCATCCACCTTTCAAAAACAAAATAATGAATGAATGGGCGGAAGAACTTTCGGATACTTTAAAAGATTTTCGGGGAAGATTGCTGGCAGAAGAGATCAAGCACCAATACTACGAGAACTTATTGAACAAAGTTGATACAGCAGTGCTTGTTGCCGATAAAGCCGGACATATAGAATGGATGAATCAGGCGGCCGTTATCCACTTAGGACAAATATCACAATTGCCGGAAACATTGCTGAAGGCTTCTGTTGCCCATGACACCCCCGTCATCCGTATCGAACAAAATAGCATTGTGCTGGAAATGGCCATATCACGCACTACATTTGCCACTCAAGGTAGAGAACAGCAGTTAATCAGTTTAAAAAACATTCATTCTGTATTGGAACGCAATGAAATGGAAGCCTGGCAAAAGCTGATACGCGTGCTGACTCATGAAATCATGAACTCTATCACACCAATCATTTCTCTTTCGGAAACATTAAGCGAGAGAGGAATCCCCAGTCAACTGGGAGAAAAAGAATATTCTGTTATGCTGCAAGCCATGCAGACCATTCACAGAAGAAGCAAAGGATTACTGGAATTTGTAGAGAACTATCGCCGGCTCACACGAATCCCTGCTCCTATTCGTACACAAATTTCTATTACGGAATTATTCACGGATTTAAAGAAATTATTTCCGGAAGAAGAGTTTCAGTTTGAGATTCCCTCGCCCGAACTAAAATTAAATGTGGACCGAACACAAATAGAACAGATTCTTATCAACTTGCTGAAAAATGCCCGTGAAGCATGCAGTCGGAAATCAGATAAGAAGATTCAGGTAAAAGTAAGAAGACTTTCTGCCGGAAATACTACATTAACAATATCTGATAATGGAGAAGGTATTCTGCCCGATGTATTAGATAAAATATTTGTTCCTTTCTTTACCACCAAAACATCCGGTTCAGGTATCGGATTAAGTTTATGCAAGCAAATCATGACTTTGCATGAAGGAAGTATTAATGTTAAGTCGGAAGTAGGTAAAGGAAGCAGTTTTATCCTTACTTTTCCTAAATAAGAGCCTTTGATATTTGCATCTTGATGTGTTATTCTTAAGATTGCGTCCCAAAATTATTGTACCAAAAGCAACAAACCAGAAAATAAACTGCATAAATAAATGCAATAATATGCGAAAACGCAGCCTGATATTGCATAAAACGACATAATATATACATCTTTTCGTATGTACAAAACACTTATTGGTTTAAAAGGAACACCTCGTTGGTTTTAAACCAACGCTACCTTGCTC
The DNA here is from genome assembly GCF_058231005.1 of Bacteroides sp. RCH18. Taxonomy (NCBI): domain Bacteria; kingdom Pseudomonadati; phylum Bacteroidota; class Bacteroidia; order Bacteroidales; family Bacteroidaceae; genus Bacteroides; species Bacteroides sp. RCH18. The sequence continues at coordinate 610,845 of NZ_JBIPTC010000001.1, forward strand.
ACCGAGGAACCTATTTTCATTCATGGGAAAGAGATAAAAAGGCGATTCGGTGCTTATTTTCATCTGATTTATTAGAATTATAAGCAAGGTAAGAAGTAGCATAATGATTATCATTAAGCCATTCATCCAGCTTAATGATTAGTAACAAGGGAAAGAACAGTTCAAGTCGATCAGTATATCAGACAATTAATAAAATTATGTACTTTCCTATTTAAAAATGCAGGCGTTTATTGATTCTTAGCTTATGACAGATGTAATTATAGCCCTTCCTGCCTGTTTAAATATTCTTTTTTTCAGAATGATCGTTTTTTCACTAAACGAATAGACTAATCTGAGTCCGGTATAGCCCGAATATTCATTAAGCCTGCCGATCGTCTACTTAAAGCAGAGGACTCAATCATCCTCTGCTACCCAAACTATTTGTATCAGGATTCAACTCCTTTACAGCATCTTTTACCGCTTTCTGGGTCGGTTTACGGTAAGTTTCCGCTTGTTGTACCGGAACAATCTCATTGACCATTCTTTCATATCCTTTTTGTTCTAACAAATGAACTTCCTTTTCATTCGTTTCTTTTTGTTTTTCCGTTTTCATATGGCTTTTTCATTTTTAGTTTTCTACTTTGAAAACAGAAAACAGCAAAAGATGGTTCATCCTATCTGATTTTATTTTCAGTTAATTCGTCCCAATAATCGCATAAATGCATATATTTGCCCATCTAATATGAACCTCATTGAAGTTATGAAAGAAAATAAATATGACGATGACCGCTTCTTCAGCCAATATGCTCAAATGTCACGCTCTGTAAAAGGATTGCAAGGTGCCGGAGAATGGCATATATTACAGAAAATGCTACCGGACTTTACAGGCAAGAGAGTACTGGACTTAGGCTGCGGATTTGGCTGGCACTGTATCTATGCCATCGAACATGGTGCAAAGTGTGTTACAGGAATTGATATTTCCGGGAAGATGCTGGAAGAAGCTCAAAAAAGAAATTCTTCACCACTCATCGAATATAAATGTATGTCAATCGAGGATTTCGACTTTCAACCGGATACTTATGATATCGTAATCAGTTCCTTGACCTTTCATTATCTGGAATCTTTTATTAATATATGCCGTAAAGTCAACAGCTGCCTCACAGCAGGAGGTTCTTTTGTTTTTTCAGTAGAACATCCGATATTCACAGCCTATGGTAATCAGGATTGGTATTACGACCAAGATGGAAAACGTGCTCACTGGCCTGTAGACCGCTATTTCAGTGAAGGCAAACGTACTGCTGTTTTTTTAGGAGAAGAAGTCGTGAAGTATCATAAGACTTTAACTACATATATTAATAGTCTTCTTCAGACTGGATTTGAAATTTGCGAATTAATAGAGCCCCAACCAAGTGAAATGATGCTGGATACTATTCCGGAAATGCAAGACGAACTTCGGCGTCCAATGATGCTTCTTATTTCTGCCAAGAAAAAAAGTTGACTTGCAAACAGATGAATTTCAGTCGATTGTAATTTAATCAACAAAAAACATTCATTTAGTTATTGATAATTAAAAAATACTCCCTATCTTTGCACCGCTTTTGAAAAGAACAACCCTTTAAAAGTAGCGGGGTGTAGCGCAGTCCGGTTAGCGCACCTGCTTTGGGAGCAGGGGGTCGTGGGTTCGAATCCCGCTACCCCGACTACAAAGAAAAAGGGAGTTCGGTTAAAAGTTTTCGGGGTGTAGCGCAGTCCGGTTAGCGCACCTGCTTTGGGAGCAGGGGGTCGTGGGTTCGAATCCCGCTACCCCGACGAAAAAGGAGTTACATTAAGTAGCTCCTTTTTTATTTGTGAAAAAATATTATTTCAAATGCAAATAGTATTCACGGGTCAATGCTTTATACTCTTCACTATATTGATGACGGGCTACTTCAGTCAACAGCTCCTCAACAGTACATCCTCCATTGTCAAAAGAAAAAGCAATTAAGGTCCGTTTTGGAGTTCCTCCCGGCTTGGTTATTACATTTAGCTGGCGAGTTGCATATAAATGATATTCGGAAGCTGCAGTCTTCACCCTGTCAGCCACGTCTGTCGGTATTACGATTGTAAAAACACCTTCTTTCTTCAACAAATCAGCCACGCCCTTCAACAACTTTTCATAAGTCAGAGAATCGTTATGTCGTGCCATGCTTCTCTGTTGGTCCGGACAACTAAGCGAATCCACAAAGTAAGGAGGATTGGAAACGATCACATCAAATTTATCCGAAGACTGATAGAACAAGAAATCTTGCTTCACCACTTCTATCCGATCCTTCCAGGGAGAACGAGCTACATTTTCCTTAGCCTGCACGGCAGCGGCTTCGTCTATTTCCAGCGCCACAATATTTGCATCCGGCAGACTACGTTGAGCCAGCATCAAAGCAACCAACCCCGTCCCGGTTCCAATATCTAAAATTCGATGAGCCCCTTGAACAGAAGCCCACGCCCCTAAAAGTACCCCATCCGTACCTACCTTCATGGCACATTTGTCATGCCATACTGTAAACTGCTTAAACTGAAAGAAAGGATTCGCCATCTTATTAGCCATCTAAACCTGTTTTTTACTGATCTTTGCTGAAAACCGTCAAAAATAAATAATTATTATGGAATAAATCCATTAACGCCCGATATTTTGGCATTGTTTTTGTGTTTTTATTCCACACTGTGCTTTATTATTAAAGAGAATCAATTAACTTTGCAAACGATTTATGCATATTATGTATGACATAAACTAAATTAAAACGAAAAGATGAAAGAAAGATACTTATTGGAAGAAGAAGTTGGTGAGAACGGCTTCTCACTGATTACCGACTATGATGGCAATGACGAACATGTGTTTGATGTGAATATAAAATCCGGTGATATTCTTCCGGTTCTCCCCCTTCGTAATATGGTGTTGTTTCCCGGAGTATTTTTACCTATTACAGTAGGTAGAAAGGCTTCATTAAAGCTGGTTCGCGAAGCTGAAAAGAAACACAAAGATATTGCAGTGATTTGCCAGAGATCGGCACACACGGAAGACCCCAAACTGGAAGATTTGCACAATGTCGGCACTGTCGGACGAATTGTACGGGTACTGGAAATGCCTGACCAGACAACAACAGTCATCCTTCAGGGAATGAAACGTCTGCGTCTGAAAGATATTGTAGATACACACCCTTATCTGAAGGGCGAGGTCGAACTTTTGGAAGAAGATGTCCCAAACAAAGACGATAAAGAGTTTCAGGCTCTGGTGGAAACATGCAAGGACTTGACGATGCGTTATATCAAATCATCAGAAATGCATCAGGACTCGTCATTTGCTATAAAAAACATCAGTAATCCAATGTTCCTCATTAATTTCATTTGTGCCAACCTGCCATTCAAGAAAGATGAGAAGATGGATTTATTAAGTATCAACTCACTAAGAGAGCGTACTTATCATCTATTGGAAGTCTTGAATCGCGAAGTACAGCTGGCAGAAATCAAGGCATCCATCCAAATGCGTGCCCGTGAGGATATCGATCAGCAACAGCGTGAATACTTCCTCCAGCAACAGATCAAAACGATCCAGGATGAACTGGGCGGCAGCGGTCAGGAGCAGGAAATTGAAGAAATGCGCCTGAAAGCAGTTAAAATGCACTGGAATGCGGAAGTAAGAGATACTTTTCTGAAGGAACTGGCGAAACTGGAACGTACACATCCGCAATCACCGGACTTCAGCGTACAGCTCAACTACCTGCAAACAATGCTCAACCTGCCTTGGGGTGTTTATACAACAGATAATCTGAATTTGAAAAATGCAGAAAAGACGTTGAATAAAGACCACTACGGACTGGAAAAAGTAAAAGAACGTATTCTGGAACACCTTGCCGTATTAAAACTGAAAGGCGATATGAAATCACCTATTATCTGCTTGTACGGCCCTCCGGGAGTTGGGAAAACATCCCTCGGAAAATCCATCGCATCAGCACTGAAACGAAAATATGTCCGTATGTCTTTGGGTGGTGTGCACGATGAAGCAGAAATTCGTGGTCACCGCAAAACTTATATTGGCGCTATGCCCGGACGAATCATCAAGAGCCTGATTAAGGCAGGAGCCTCTAACCCTGTATTTATACTGGATGAGATCGACAAAGTCAGTGCCGACCGTCAGGGCGATCCGTCATCAGCTTTGCTGGAAGTACTTGATCCGGAACAGAATACCTCTTTCCATGATAACTTCCTGGATGTAGATTATGACCTTTCCAAAGTACTGTTCATTGCAACTGCCAATAATCTGAATACGATCCCTGGCCCGTTGCTCGACCGTATGGAGTTGATTGAAGTCAGCGGATACATCACAGAAGAAAAAGTTGAAATAGCCCGTAAGCACCTGTTGCCGAAAGAACTGGAAGCAAACGGACTCAAAAAGACGGATATCAAGATTCCGAAAGATACTTTGGAAGCGATTATCGAATCATATACCCGTGAAAGCGGCGTCCGTGAACTAGAAAAGAAAATCGGCAAGATTCTCCGCAAATCTGCCCGTCAATATGCAACAGACGGTTATTTCGCCAAATCAGAGATTAAACCGACTGATTTGTATGAATTCTTGGGAGCGCCGGAGTATACACGTGACAAGTATCAGGGAAATGACTATGCAGGCGTAGTCACCGGATTGGCATGGACTGCCGTCGGCGGTGAAATACTCTTTGTAGAAACGAGTCTGAGCCGTGGTAAAGGTGCACGTCTTACACTAACAGGTAATCTGGGAGATGTAATGAAAGAATCAGCTATGCTGGCACTTGAATACATCAAAGCACACGCTTCAATCCTCAATCTGAATGAAGACATCTTTGACAACTGGAACATACACATCCATGTGCCCGAAGGTGCCATTCCGAAAGACGGACCGTCAGCTGGTATTACCATGGCCACTTCTTTAGCTTCTGCCCTGACCCAACGGAAAGTAAAAGCCAATCTTGCCATGACAGGAGAAATCACCCTCCGTGGCAAAGTGCTTCCTGTCGGTGGCATCAAGGAAAAGATTCTTGCCGCCAAACGTGCCGGAATCAAGGAAATTATCATGAGTGCCGAAAACAAAAAGAACATAGATGAAATTCAGGACATATATTTGAAAGGACTGCAATTCCACTATGTAAACGACATAAAAGAAGTATTCGCAATTGCACTGACAAACGAAAAAGTTGCGGATGCCATTGATTTATCTGTAAAGAAACCCAGCCAGGAATGACATTTGAGTTACAATATACAGACACTAAAAGTAATGCCCGTGCCGGTCTGATAACAACAGACCACGGGCAGATACAAACACCTATCTTCATGCCTGTGGGAACACTGGGCACTGTTAAAGGGGTACATGTAACAGAACTGAAAGAAGATATCCAGGCACAGATTATTCTGGGCAACACCTATCATTTATACTTGCGTCCGGGACTGGATGTAATTGAAAAGGCAGGCGGACTGCATCGCTTCAATGGCTTTGATCGTCCTATGCTGACCGATAGCGGTGGCTTTCAGGTATTCTCATTAGCAGGGATACGAAAACTTCGGGAAGAAGGGGCCGAATTCCGCTCGCACATTGATGGCAGCAAACATATCTTTACCCCGGAAAAGGTGATGGATATAGAACGTACCATTGGCGCTGATATCATGATGGCTTTTGATGAATGTCCTCCGGGAGATTCAGATTATGCATATGCCAAAAAGTCATTAGGACTGACACACAGATGGCTCGATCGTTGCATTCAGCGTTTCAATGAAACTGAACCGAAATACGGTTACAATCAGTCTCTTTTCCCCATCGTGCAAGGATGTGTTTATCAGGATTTGCGTAAGCAATCCGCTGAATTCGTCGCCTCCAAAGGAGCGGATGGCAATGCAATCGGCGGACTGGCCGTAGGCGAACCGGTAGATAAGATGTACGAGATGATAGAGGTTGTCAACGAGATTCTTCCCAAAGACAAGCCCCGCTATCTGATGGGAGTCGGTACCCCCGTAAATATCCTTGAAGGCATTGAACGCGGAGTCGATATGTTCGACTGTGTTATGCCTACCCGAAACGGACGAAATGGCATGTTGTTTACCAAAGACGGCATCATCAATATGCGAAACAAGAAATGGGAAACAGACTTCTCTCCCATCGAGGCGGACGGTGCTTCTGCTGTAGACACGCTATACAGCAAAGCATACTTGCGTCACCTTTTCCACGCACAAGAACTACTGGCAATGCAAATTGCTTCTATACACAATCTGGCATTTTACCTGTGGCTGGTAGGTGAAGCCCGGAAACATATCATTGCCGGAGATTTCTCTACCTGGAAGCCGATGATGGTAAAAAGAGTGTCAACAAGATTATAAAGAATGAAAAGCAATCGATTAATAAAACGGCTGGATTGGTATATCATCAAGAAATTCTTGGGGACATACGTATTTGCCATTGCATTGATTATCTCAATTGCGGTGGTGTTCGACTTCAACGAGAAGATGGACAAGCTGATGGAGCATGAGGCCCCTTGGGACAAGATCATCTTTGAATACTACATGAACTTCATCCCCTACTTCTCCAATCTGTTCAGCCCGCTGTTCGTATTCATCGCCGTTATCTTCTTTACCTCCAAACTGGCGGAGAACTCTGAGATCATTGCCATGTTCTCCACCGGTATGAGTTTCAAAAGAATGATGCGACCTTATATGATCTCTGCCGCCATCATTGCCGCGGCAACATTCATGATGAGTTCGTTCATCATTCCCAAAGGCAGTGTTACCCGTCTGAACTTTGAAGATAAATACATCAAACCCAAGAAAGTCAACTCGGTCCGGAACGTGCAGCTGGAAGTGGACAGTGGTGTCATAGCCTATATCGATAATTACAATGACGGAATGAAAACCGGCAACCGCTTTTCATTGGATAAATTTGTCGACAAGAAACTTGTCTCCCACTTAACGGCACGCCGTATCACTTACGATACAACAACGGTCAACAAATGGACCATTCACGACTATATGGTACGTGAACTGGACGGACTAAAAGAAAAAATCACCAAAGGAGACCGGATCGACTCTATTATAAATATGGACCCGTCGGACTTCCTGATCATGAAGAATCAACAGGAGATGCTGACCAGTCCGGAACTGAGCGAATATATCGAAAAGCAGAAACGACGGGGATTTGCCAATATCAAAGAGTTTGAAATTGAGTACCACAAACGAATTGCAATGTCATTTGCTTCGTTTATTCTGACAATCATCGGAGTTTCTCTTTCATCACGAAAAACGAAGGGTGGTATGGGACTTCATCTGGGTATCGGATTAGGGCTTAGCTTCTCTTATATCCTGTTCCAGACAATCACTTCTACCTTTGCCATAAACGGTAACGTGCCTCCTGCAATTGCAGTCTGGATTCCCAATATTCTCTATGCAGGCATCGCATTCTATCTGTATCAGAAAGCACCTAAATAAGGAAACATAAAACTTAGATTCAGGAGATAAAAAATAGAAGTTCCGCCTATTCTTGCCGAAAGCAAGTACAGGCGGAACTTTTTTGTTGTATCCATTTCCTCTTTTGTCTATTCTCCATTTTAATCACCAAACGGTGATCCGGAAAATCCCTCTTTCTCCTTACTTTTTTGAGACTGTCAACCAATCTCGTTTACATAAGCAGAAAGATCTGCAGCAGAGATGTTTTTGGCTATAATCACACCATTTCCATCCAATAAATAGTTTGTGAACCCCCGATTCAAACGGTACTTTTTAAATAATCCGGAGTCCTCGCCTTCTGTTTCCACGAAACAAGTGGGCGTAACTATTTGGTCCTTACGAACGGTTTCCTTAAAAATTGACTGGTATTCGTCAAACGAAACAGAAACCATTTCCACATTACGGGAAGAACGAAGCACATTGCTCAAACTTACGTTTTGCATCCGGGATTGCGCGTCATAACTTGCCCAAAAACTAAGCAACACATATTTACCTTTCAAATTACCCAACTTAAAAGCCGGTTGCCCATTCGACGCAGATTCGATTTTAAAATCAGGGGCTACGTCACCCTCACTCAAACCTCCGGTAGGTTTGTCTTTCTCAACGAAAGCGGTCAAGGAACAAATCAGTAATACAACAAAAATCCATTTTACATAAGAATTCATGTAATGCGGTTTTAGTTAATACTATCCGGGGACTGTCCTTAAACAGTGGTTTCTTCCCGAAACGTTGTCTTTTCAGGCATCAGGCGAAGAGGAATCCGCTGATTATCAGTGCCTTTAATTTTGAAACCGGGTGCAAAGGTAAGTAATTATTAAATTAACTTCCAAAAAAACAAGCCATTTTCTTACTTTTTGGGTATAACTTTTTATGTTATTTAGCATAAAAACGAACTTTTTTCCCTACTTTTGTAGCGTTAAAGTCTATTTTCTTATGCAACCATCAAATACTGAATTGATTCTGATTCGAGTTACCGGCGAAGATCGTCCGGGACTTACCGCTTCCGTAACTGAAATACTTGCCAAGTATGACGCTACTATCCTTGATATCGGACAGGCGGACATCCATAATACGTTGTCGTTAGGCATTCTTTTCAGAAGCGAAGAAAGGCATTCCGGATTCATTATGAAGGAGCTGCTGTTTAAGGCATCTTCATTGGGAGTAACCATTCGTTTCGAACCGATAGGAACCGACCAGTATGAGAACTGGGTAGGTATGCAGGGGAAAAACCGCTATATACTGACGGTATTGGGCCGCAAACTGTCCGCCCGCCAGATATCCGCCGCTACCCGCGTACTAGCAGAACAAGACTTAAACATTGATGCCATCAAACGTCTGACGGGGCGTATCCCTTTGGATGAGGACAAAACGGATACCCGTACCCGTGCCTGTATCGAGTTCTCCGTACGCGGTACCCCGAAAGACCGTATCGCCATGCAGGAGCGGCTGATGCAGCTGGCTAGCGAACAGGAGATGGACTTTTCTTTCCAGCAAGATAATATGTACCGCCGTATGCGCCGTCTGATCTGTTTCGATATGGATTCTACCTTGATCGAAACTGAGGTAATCGACGAGCTGGCTATCCGTGCAGGTGTAGGTGATGAAGTAAAGGCCATTACAGAAAGCGCCATGCGTGGAGAAATAGACTTTACAGAAAGCTTCACACGTCGTGTGGCCCTGTTGAAAGGACTGGATGAATCAGTCATGCAGGAAATAGCAGAAAGCCTTCCTATTACGGAAGGAGTAGACCGCCTGATGTATGTACTGAAAAAGTATGGATACAAAATTGCTATTCTTTCCGGAGGATTCACCTATTTCGGTCAGTATCTGCAAAAGAAATACGGCATAGATTACGTATATGCGAACGAATTGGAAATTGTAGACGGCAAATTAACCGGACGCTATCTGGGAGACGTAGTAGACGGCAAACGAAAAGCCGAACTCCTCCGTCTGATCGCTCAGGTAGAGAAAGTAGATATTGCTCAGACGATAGCCGTTGGAGACGGTGCCAACGACCTTCCTATGCTGGGAATCGCCGGACTGGGAATCGCCTTCCACGCAAAGCCCAAAGTAGTGGCAAATGCCAAACAATCCATCAATACCATCGGGCTTGACGGAGTGCTCTATTTCCTGGGATTCAAAGATTCTTATTTGAATATGTAATTGAGACCAAAAATTATTTTATCTTTGTCGGCAAATAAAAAGAAGTAATGAAGTTTTCCGAACTAAAACTAAATGCAAATGTGCTTGATGCGCTTGACGCCATGCGATTTGACGAGTGCACGCCTATACAGGAACAAGCAATTCCAATCATACTAGAAGGTAAAGATTTGATAGCGGTTGCACAAACGGGCACTGGTAAAACAGCAGCATTCCTGCTGCCTATCCTGAATAAGTTATCCGAAGGAGGACATCCCGAAGATGCCATTAATTGTGTCATTATGTCCCCTACCCGGGAATTGGCGCAGCAAATCGACCAGCAAATGGAAGGCTTCTCCTATTTTATGCCCGCATCGAGTGTTGCCGTATACGGCGGAAACGACGGAATCCTTTTCGAACAACAGAAGAAGGGACTTACGTTAGGTGCAGATGTAGTAATAGCTACTCCCGGACGGCTGATAGCCCATTTAAGCCTTGGATACGTAGACCTTTCCAAGGTTTCTTATTTTATACTGGACGAAGCAGACCGTATGCTTGATATGGGATTCTACGAAGATATCATGCAAATCGTGAAATATTTGCCGAAAGAACGACAGACAATCATGTTCTCGGCAACTATGCCTGCCAAAATACAGCAACTGGCTAAAACGATTCTGAATAATCCGGCGGAAATCAAACTTGCCGTTTCAAGACCGGCAGATAAAATCATCCAGGCAGCTTATGTATGTTACGAGAATCAGAAGCTAGGTATCATACGCAGCCTTTTTACTGACGAAGTACCCGAACGTGTGATTATTTTCGCTTCCTCCAAAATCAAGGTTAAAGAAGTAACAAAGGCTCTGAAAATGATGAAACTGAATGTAGGAGAAATGCATTCGGATCTTGAACAGGCACAACGTGAAGTGGTCATGCACGAATTTAAAGCCGGAAGAATCAATATTCTGGTTGCTACGGATATCGTGGCCCGTGGTATCGATATTGACGACATCCGATTGGTTATCAACTTTGATGTACCCCATGACAGCGAGGATTATGTGCACCGTATCGGACGTACAGCACGTGCCAACAATGACGGAGTGGCACTTACCTTTATCAGCGAGAAAGAACAGAGCAACTTCAAATCCATCGAGAACTTTCTTGAAAAAGAAATATATAAAATTCCCGTTCCCGCCGAATTAGGAGAAGCACCGGAATACAAGCCCCGCTCTTACAACAATAAGAGAGGTGACAGTTCTAAAAGAAGAAGCTTCGGAGGAAAAAGGAATAACAACAATGGGAAAAAAGGCAATAACCGCCCCTCTTCTCCTGCAAGAAACTAAAAAACACTTGGTTATTTCGTCGGAGTAATAGCCAACTTGCCGCTAAAGCTGACAGTCAAATTTGCTATACTGTAAATAGAACTTTCCGGAATGGATAAAACAGCCTGATAATGGAAACCATTCCGGTCTACCTTTACAAATTTAGTATCAGATAAGATTGCCTGCACCAGGAAATCCGCAGGAACCACACTTTCAAACATCTGCTTGGTAATATCACTGGCAAACAGGCTCTTCTTGCCTTCATACACACAAATGTGCATCACATTATCGTAGTACACATTGTCCATACTAATACCGTCTTCAGTATATATCGTCTTGATCACCCTCATTTTGGATGGATTGATATATACATAAGCACGATAGCGGCTACCATCATAGTTCACAATACTATCGCGCTTCGTTACTTCCGTATAGGTGGGAATAATCATTTCCTGACCGACAAAAGATAATGAATCATTAGGATCTTCAGATTTATGCAATCTGATCATATTATCCGTAATCGAATGAAACCAGAAAATATGCTCACCTTGCTTATCTATCTTATAATAGGTAGTATCATTGCCATAAGTATAAAGAGTATCCCGTATGATTTTGAATGTAATAGGAGCACTCTGAGAATCCGCATAATAGATGGTATCCCCTTCTATACGCATCAAGGGGCTCTCAGTCTCATCATCCAGCCATATTCCTTGCAACAGTTCTTTCGCACTCAAATCCTCCTCTTGTCCGGAGGAAGAGTGCGGATTCTTACTGCTGTTACATGCTGCGAGCAAGATCGCTACTAACGATATCGCTACATATTTTGTCATTTGTCTAAATTTTGTGTATAAAGATACTCTAATTATCTTATTTACCAATGCATGAGTAAATAAATCCGAGCTCTTCCATTTCTTTTTTATCATAGATATTGCGTCCGTCCAACACAATTTGCTGATTCATAGTCTTTTTAATGACAGCCCATGAAGGCAGACGGAATTCTTTCCATTCGGTAATCAGCATCAGGACATCAGCATCAAGTACCGCATCATACATATCGCGGGCGTAATAAATAACATCACCGATACGACGCTTGCACTCATTCATTGCAGCCGGATCGTATGCACGTATCTGACAACCTGCTTTCAGAAGTTTATCGATCAATACCAATCCCGGAGCCTCACGCATATCATCCGTTTCCGGTTTAAAAGCCAATCCCCACAAGGCGATGGTCTTACCTTTCAAATCACCATTAAACTGCTTCATCAGTTTTTCAAACAAGACTCCTTTCTGCGCCTCATTCACATCTTCCACCGCACGAAGTACACGCATAGTATACCCGTTTTGCTCGGCAGTCTTGATCAATGCTTTCACATCTTTAGGAAAACAGGAGCCACCATATCCGATACCCGGATATAGGAACTTGCGTCCGATACGAGTATCAGAACCGATACCACTACGTACCATATTTACGTCGGCACCTACCAGTTCGCATAAGTTCGCGATGTCATTCATAAAGCTGATACGGGTTGCCAACATGGAGTTAGCCGCATATTTCGTCATTTCAGCCGATGGGATATCCATGAAAATAACACGGAAGTTATTCAATAAAAACGGCTTATAGAGTTTCGACATCAGTTTCTCCGCACGGACAGACTCCACTCCTACCACTACACGGTCCGGACTCATAAAGTCGCTGATAGCATTGCCCTCTTTCAGAAATTCCGGATTGGAAGCCACATCAAACTCAATGTTTACTCCTCTTTTATCCAGTTCTTCCTGTATAGCGGCACGAACTCTGCGCGCAGTACCTACAGGAACCGTGCTCTTCGTCACTACCAACTTATATTGATTCATATTACGACCGATGGTGCGGGCAACTTCCAGCACATAACTCAAATCAGCACTGCCATCTTCGTCCGGAGGCGTACCGACAGCACTAAATATAACCTCAACATCGTCCAGGCAACTCTCAAGCGAAGTCGTGAATTTCAGTCTTTTTGCCTTGACATTGCGAAGTACCATTTCTTCCAATCCATTCTCATAGATCGGAATCACTCCTTTCTGCAAAGATTCTATTTTCTCGCTATTCGTATCTACACAAGTTACATTTACGCCAATTTCAGCAAAACATGTTCCAGTTACCAAACCAACATAACCGGTTCCGACAATCGCTATTTTCATATCTATCGTTTGTTAGAGTTTATTCAAAATATACAGCATCTCTGAAAGCCATGCCCTCTTTATCCTTGGGCGACAAAAGCATCTGCGACTCCCCAAGCATCCAGTCGATGCCTAACGTTTCATCATTATATACTATAGACGCTTCCGCTTGCGGAGCATATTTATTGTCTACCTTATACATGAACACAGCTTCTTCGCTCAACACCACAAAGCCATGAGCAAAACCACGGGGAATAAAAAACTGCCTTTTATTTTCTTCACTGAGCAATGCGCTGACATGTTTTCCAAAAGTCGGTGACGACCGGCGCAAATCGACAGCAACATCCAGCACCTTTCCTTTCAGAACGCGAACTAACTTTGCCTGGCTGTATTCACCCTTCTGATAGTGCAGTCCCCGCAATACGCCAAAGGACGATTTCGATTCATTATCCTGCACAAAGTCTACCGGACCGATTTTCGCTTCAAACTCCTCTTTCTTAAAGGCTTCCATAAAGTAGCCCCGTTCATCAGAATAAACATTGGGTTCTATCAGCCACACCCCATCTATTTCTGTCTGTATATAGTTCATCGTTAGTAGTAATAAGTAAAACGATGCAAAAGTAGTGATTTTTTCGAAGTTTTCTGGGATATATTCAATTAATCTCTTAATTTTGCACTATGATTGAATTAGCACAACACATAGAGGCTCTGTTGTTAGAGAACGATTGCGTAATCGTTCCTAATTTTGGCGGATTCGTAGCACACTACGCTCCCGCAACCTATGTAAAAGAAGAAAATCTTTTTTTACCTCCTACCCGTATCATCGGTTTCAATTCTCAGCTTAAACTGAATGACGGCGTGTTGGTACAGTCCTATATGTCTGCGCATGACACCAGTTTTGCCGATGCTACCCGTATGGTGGAGAAAGAAGTGAACGCCTTCGTCGAGATTCTTCATGAAGAAGGTAAAGCCGATTTGGAAAACGTGGGTGAAATCCGTTATAACATTTACGGGAACTACGAATTCACTCCTTATGATCATAAGATAACGACTCCTTCATTATATGGATTGGATTCTTTTGAGATGCGTGAGCTCTCTGCGTTGCAGCGAAAAGAAAGAATACTGGTACCTGCCAGTCTGACGAAAGAAAAGAAAACGTATGAAATCAGCATCAGCCGTACCCTTCTTCGTAATGCTGCGGCAATGATTGCCGTTATCGTTATGTTCTTCGCATTCTCTACTCCTGTAGAAAATACGTATGTCGAGAAGAACAATTATGCCCAGTTGCTGCCTGCCGAGCTTTTTGAGCAAATAGAAAAACAATCGGTTGCAGTCACTCCTGTTTCTGTAGAAACAAAGCATAATCAAAAGAATGCGACTGGTCAGACGAAGAAAGTTACCGCTGATAAAGCCAGAACTTCAAGACCTATCGCTGTCAAAGAAGTCAAGGTTGCCAAGCAGGAAACAACACCGGCCGCACCGACAGCAACAATACCGACTACAACCGCAGTGACAACTCCGGTTGCACCCGCAGTTCAGCCACAGGCCAATCATCCCTTTCACATTATCGTAGCAGGAGGAATCGGTCTGAAAGATGCTGAAGCAATGGCAGAACAATTAAAGGCAAAAGGATTTGCCGAAGCGAAAGCCTTGAACAGCGATGGCAAAGTACGTGTCAGCATCCGTTCATTCGGAAATCGCGAAGAAGCTACCAAACAACTACTGGAGCTTAGAAAAAACGAAACTTATAAGAATGCCTGGTTACTGGCAAAATAAATCCCCTTTTGAAACATGAAACGAGTTCTTTGTCCTAAATGTGAGAATTACCTTTTTTTTGATGAAACCAAATACAGCGAAGGTCAATCGCTTGTATTCGAATGCGAACATTGTGGCAAACAATTCAGCATCCGTCTCGGAAAAAGCAAAGTAAAAGCCCTTAGAAAGGAAGAGAACCTGGAAGAAGAAGCGGAGGTTCATAAAGAAGAATTCGGTTATATTACGGTTATTGAAAACGTGTTTGGTTTCAAACAAGTACTTCCGTTGCAAGAAGGTGATAATGTGATAGGCCGTCGTTGCGTGGGTACCGTTATCAATACTCCGATCGAAAGCGGTGACATGAGTATGGACAGACGCCACTGCATCATTAATGTGAAGCGTAACAAACAGGGAAAGCTTGTCTACACATTACGGGACGCCCCCAGCCTCACAGGTACCTTTCTCATGAATGAGATTCTGGGAGATAAAGACCGCGTCCGCATGGAAGACGGAGCAATCGTAACTATCGGAGCTACCACATTCATTCTTCATACAGCTGAAGCTGAATAGAAAGAAAACTGTTTTTCTCCTTTCTATCAGAACTATCTTTGATATCATATATACACATAAAAACAGCGTCACCATTCACAACGAACAGTGACGCTGTTTTTATATGATATTACTTACTTAAAGGATACCCTTTACCGTTTCAAGCATACCTTTCTCCTGAATAGAATCCAGATCAGCCTTTACAGCTGCTGCCAGTCCCGGAATCTTATTCAAATCTTCGCCCCAGATAAACTCTGCTGCCAGTACACCTTCGGTAACCTTCTTCGTGCAACCGGTAGCCCAAAGCTCTTTCAGCAAGTTCATGATTTCAGGAGCATCGTTCGGTACAATTTCAGCCCCGTCTGCACGTACACCACCTTTATAATAAGTGATAATAGCAGCCAATCCGAGTACCAGTCCTTTCGGCAGTTCCCCTTTACGTTCCAGATAAGTCTTCAATCCCGGAAGATCACGAGTTTCATATTTCGGGAATGAGTTAAGCATAATGCTTGTTACCGCATGATCGACGAACGGATTGTTGAAACGTTCCAATACATCCTCTGCAAACTTCTTCAGTTCCTCTTTCGGAAGATTCAATGTCTCCATCAATTCATCAAACATCACTTTATGAATATACTTGCCGATTACCTCATGTTGGCAAGCATCACGCACGATATTCACACCCGACAAGTATGCTACCGGAGAAAGAACCGTGTGAGGACCATTGAGCAAAGTTACTTTGCGTTCGTGATAAGGAGCTTCCGACGGAACAAACAACACATTCAGCCCTGCCTTATCAGCCGGGAATTCTTTTGCCACTTCCTGCGGAGCTTCAATTACCCACAGGTGGAAGATTTCAGCCTGCACAACAAGGTTATCATCGTACTGTATCTTTTCCTTGATAGCAGCAATATCCTTGCGAGGGAATCCCGGAACGATACGGTCTACCAATGTCGCATATACTCCGCAAGCTTCCTCAAACCAAGTCTTGAATTCATTGCCAAGATTCCACAGGTCGATATACTGATAAATCGTTTCTTTCAGCTTGTGGCCATTCAGGAAGATCAGTTCGCAAGGGAAAATGATCAGACCTTTCGTCTTGTCACCGTTGAATGTTTTAAAACGATGATACAGCAATTGAGTCAGCTTGCCCGGATAAGATGAAGCGGGAGCATCTTCCAGTTTGCAAGTCGGATCAAAGGCGATTCCGGCTTCTGTAGTGTTCGAGATAACAAAGCGCATTTCCGGTTGTTCAGCCAGCTTCATAAACTCGTCATTCTGCGTATAAGGATTCAATGCGCGACTGATTACATCAATCATTGTCAAGCTGTTAACCACTTCTCCTTTATCCAATCCTTGAAGGTTAACATGATACAAATCATCTTGTGCATTCAGCATATCGACCATACCTTTATCAATCGGTTGAACCACTACCACACTGCTGTTGAAGTCAGTCTTCTGGTTCATGTTGTAAATAATCCAATCTACAAATGCACGTAAAAAGTTACCTTCGCCAAATTGGATAATGCGCTCCAGACGTTGTACTTTAGGAGCTGTTTCTTTGTTTAATGCTTTCATGTTAGTTGTAATTTATAAAGTTGATATTATACAAATTCGAAATAAAAATCAATATTTTCCTTTATCATAATGTCGATAGGCATGTACTTTACCGGTTCAACGGATTTCTTGAAAACGACGTGGTCGCAAAGAGCTTTTACGCCACAATATCCCTGCAGCCCCGGACGTTGTCCGATCAGATAATGCACATCACCGGATTTCAGCAATTCCACGTTTGCTTTCAGAAGGTCATATCCTATCAACCCCTTCATGCTTCGTCCCGCACTACGGAGATATTCGCCCAGCTGATAAACTCTGGAATTGAATACGACCCCCAACGTAGCTTTCGGATGCAGCCGGAAAAATTCATCCAATGTCTTTTGATTATTTTCCTGATTAGACTTGTTCAGTACCACTTCATGAATCACCAACTCTTCATACTCTTCGGTGATAAAGCTCATAAATCCTGCCAAACGCCGTTGCATCTGTATTTCTGCCGGACTGTTCTTATTATTGCTCAAGAACAAAACCAGCTCCTGCCCCTCACCGGCCTGATAGTTGCGCATTAATATTTTGGCGGCAATGTATCCGCTTTTATAAGAGTCCTGTCCGATATAGGTCAGTGCGTTCGCTTCCTCCATATTGAAGTCAATGAATGCATAAGCTATTTTTTTAGCTTGCAGATAGTCTGTCAAAGCCAATGTCTCATTTCTGAAGTTCGGAGCAATCAGTACAGCATCGACATTACTTTCTTCAACCCTGCGACACACTTCCTGATAACTGTCCTTGTCCCCTTGATGGTAACAAAGATAATCCACACTCACATTGAAAGGACGCAATTCCTGACGTGCCCGCTCGATGCCTCCCACTACCGAATGCCAGTAGTCGTGCTCTATATAATAAGGTATCAGACAAACGAAAGAATATTTCTTCTTGGCAGCCAGTCCGATAGCAAATACATTAGGCTGGTAGTGAATTTCATCCAATACCTTTTGTACTTTAGCCTTGCTTTGAGGAGATACGTCGCCGCGATTGTGCAGCACTCTGTCAACCGTTCCGGCGGAAACACCCGCCATACGGGCAATGTCTTTGATGGTATAGTTCTGGTCCTCCATAGTGCTAAAACTTAAATATTATAAATAATCGCTGCAAATATACGAATTATTTTGTTACTCCAAGTAAATTTTCTATTTTTGTGTTCGATAACGGTTAATAAAACTAAAACGAAGATTTACACCTATTAGCTTTAAAATCAATACTATATAGGTATAAATGCAGAAAGTAATAATTTTATATACTAAAAACACAGTAACAATGAAGAACTTCATGGATGAAAACTTCTTGCTGCAGACAGAAACTGCACAAAAGTTGTATCACGAGCATGCGGCTAAAATGCCGATTATTGACTACCACTGTCATCTAATCCCCCAAATGGTAGCTGACGACTACAAGTTTAAATCACTGACTGAAATCTGGTTGGGTGGCGACCATTACAAATGGCGTGCAATGCGTACAAATGGCGTAGACGAACGCTATTGTACAGGAAAAGATACCACAGACTGGGAAAAGTTCGAAAAATGGGCTGAAACCGTTCCTTATACCTTCCGCAACCCGTTGTATCATTGGACACACCTGGAATTGAAGACTGCTTTCGGCATCGACAAGATTTTAAGCCCCAAGACTGCACGCGAGATTTACGACGAGTGTAACGAGAAGTTGGCTCAGCCAGAATACTCAGCTCGCGGAATGATGCGTCGTTACCACGTGGAAGTAGTATGTACTACGGACGATCCGATTGATTCTCTGGAATATCATATCCAGACACGCGAAAGCGGTTTTGAAATCAAAATGTTGCCTACCTGGCGCCCGGACAAGGCAATGGCAGTAGAAGTTCCTGCCGACTTCCGCGCTTATGTAGAAAAACTGTCTGCAGTAAGCGGCGTGACAATCTCCAATTTCGACGATATGATTGCGGCTCTCCGCAAACGTCATGACTTCTTCGCCGAACAGGGCTGCCGCTTGTCCGACCACGGTATCGAAGAGTTCTATGCAGAAGATTACACCGACGCAGAAATCAAAGCTATATTTAATAAGGTATATGGCGGAGCTGAATTGACTAAAGAAGAAATTCTGAAATTCAAGTCTGCTATGTTGGTAATCTTCGGAGAAATGGACTGGGAAAAAGGATGGACTCAGCAGTTCCACTACGGTGCTATCCGTAACAACAATACGAAGATGTTCAAATTGTTAGGACCCGATACAGGCTTCGACTCTATCGGCGAATTTACAACAGCCAAGGCAATGTCTAAATTCCTCGACCGCCTGAACGTTAACGGCAAGTTGACCAAGACAATCCTTTATAACCTGAATCCTTGCGCCAATGAAGTGATTGCCACTATGCTGGGCAACTTCCAGGATGGCTCGATAGCCGGCAAGATTCAGTTCGGTTCCGGATGGTGGTTCCTCGACCAGAAAGATGGTATGGAAAAACAAATGAACGCGTTGTCAGTACTTGGACTTTTGAGCCGTTTCGTAGGTATGCTGACAGACTCCCGTTCATTCCTTTCCTATCCACGCCACGAATACTTCCGCCGTACATTATGTAATTTGGTAGGACGTGATGTGGAGAACGGAGAAATTCCGGTATCTGAAATGGATCGCGTAAATCAGATGATCGAAGACATCAGCTACAACAATGCCAAGAACTTCTTCAAATTCTAAAACAAGAATTACTAAATAGTAATACCGCTGTCGGGGCACGATGCTCCACAGCGGTATTTTTTTTTAAAACTAACGTTCCTCTCCTTGTAGTTTCATATACGATTCTATTGTCACTTGTCACCTTTTATAGTTAAAGAGTTAGTAATCAATAAAATAGTGGTGACAATAAGCGGTGATAATAAGGTGATAATAGAATTTATATGAATTCATTTATCACCTTCTATTATCACCCATATTTCCTACTACACTGATTACCAACATTTAAACAGAAACTAACATCTTTTTCTCTTTATCACAGAGAACTGTATTTTCGACCCGAGAATTGTATTTTCACCCCCTTTTTGCCTTCTATAATTCCTATTAATCCATTATTTCTCCCTCCAGTCAACAACAAAATTTTATTTGCTAAAGCATTAAACGATGCTTCTTTGGCCTCCTAAGAGATTTTAGATGGCATGTATAATAGTTAAAGCCGGTATACCTAATACATCAACAAGCCTTGATTAATACATTTTGCAGGATATATGCTCTCGTTTTACGTACGTGAAACATTCAGACTACGCACGTGATCCCATCAGCCCACGTACATGAACCGATGGGATCACGTACCTGAAACTTGTTCTTATTGCTTTCAAAAGACATTAACTTAGCATACAAAAGGGATTAATCAACGAAGCATAGACTATTAAACCAGGCAGGTCTGATTAAATCGGCAAGCATCTTTCGGGCTAAGGAGCAACAAGTCCCGAAGAGTAGGCTCAAATTGAGTTGAAGAGTAGTCCTCACAAGATTTACAACTGATCCCTTACAAGGCAGTTCATATAAACAAAAAAAGAAGTAACTAAGTTACTTCTTCATTCTTTGTACACCCTCAGGGATTCGAACCCTGGACCCACTGATTAAGAGTCAGTTGCTCTACCAACTGAGCTAAGAGTGCAACATTTTTTTATATTGCAACTTTGGATTTGTACACCCTCAGGGATTCGAACCCTGGACCCACTGATTAAGAGTCAGTTGCTCTACCAACTGAGCTAAGAGTGCTTATTTCCTCGTTTGCGGTTGCAAAAGTAGGTCTTTTATTTCATTTGACCAAACAATAATGCAGCTTTTTTACTATCTTTTTTTCGTTATTATTCGAACACATAAAGCTCAGAAGGCGTATTTCGCTTTAAAGCAAGTAGTTGCACATCTTTACCTACAATTACACCTTTGTTCTTTAATTTCCATTCTACCGTTTTATATGCCAGCTCCGGATGATTATTGTCTTTGCTCAGATGACACAACCAGATATAACGCAGGTGCTCGGTGATATTTTCTGCCAGGAATTCAGCAGTAGCAGAATTGCTCATGTGTCCGGTCCTGCTCATGATCCGTTCCTTCAGATATTGGGGATAAGGTCCCATTTTAAGCATTTCTTCGTCATAGTTCGCTTCCAGAATCAGATAGTTTGCCTTGCTGATATAATCTGCCGCCGTCGGAGTGATTTCCCCTAAGTCGGTTAAGAAAGAAAAGACTTTGCCGTCTATTTCTATACAATATCCTACATTATCCGTCCCGTCATGAGGAACTTCAAAAGATTCGATACGGAAATCTTCGAGCATCATAGGCACTTGCTTTTCAAGATAACGAACCGATGTGCTGAGCTTTTCCGTCATACAATAACTACGATTAATCCCCTCATGAATACGAGCCGTGGTGTAAACAGGTATATTCATCTTTTCCCCCAAATGCCCTACAGCCTTGATGTGATCCGCATGATCGTGCGTTACAAATACGGCACGTATACTTTCCATCAGAATATTGAAATCTTTCAGTGTTTTCTTGATGGTACGGATGCCGATACCGGCATCTATCAGTATTCCATAGGTATCAGTACCCAGATAATAGCAGTTCCCACTGCTGCCACTCGCCAGGCTTATAAATCTTACTTTCATGTTTTATCTTTCTTTATTAAAATGCAAAATGCCGTCAACTTTTACAGCAAAGTGACGGCAAATATACATAAAAAAGAAGATAATTACCGAGAAGATTTCTTCTTTTTGTCGATGGATTCGGTGATTTTTGCGAATAATAGCAAAGCTATAGCGGCAATCAGCCCGATAGCAGCGAAATAATACCAGATATAATGCGCATTCGCACTGGCGACCTCCCATGCCGCACGAGTTTCAAACAAGGCAGGGTCCGGACAATATTTTGTCAACAGAATACCAGCCAGCCCGAAACCGAATATAGAAGAAAGGAATGAGTGCAGATGACTGAATCCTAAATACATACCTTCCTCTCCCTTAGGAGCCTGCAGAGAGAAATACTCCAGATACCGCGGCGAAATGAAACATTCGGCAAGCGCCTGTACAACAATACCAGCCACCATCATCAGAGTAATATTGCTCATTCCTGAGATAATATCATTTCCCAATATGTTTCCACAAGCCATCAGCAATGCAGAAACAGGAATTAGGAACATACCCACATTCATCGAAGTAATCGCACTGCGCTTTGCCATCAAACGAGTGATAAAGCTGACACAACATACCACCACAAAAGGATTAACGTTCGCGATCCATCCCGGTTTGGCCGTTTCGCCTGCGAGACGGATGACGTACTTAGGCATAGTGGCATAAAGTTGCTGTTGTACCATCCAGAAGCCTGTTACGATTAAAATGAGAATCAATAAACGCCAGTTAGTCATAATCCGCATAAAGCCCTGCCCTATCTCACGCAGACTTTTTCCTTCACCTGCCGTATGAGTCGATTTATATAGCAGGATCACTGCCAGCAAGGCAATCACCGTCATCGCCCCGGAGAAATAGTTAATGTAAATATAAGCTTGTTCGCCGATCACATTTCTCAAAGGGTCGATAATTGTCTTACCCGTAAAAGCACCGACATTGACCATCATATAAAAAATAGAATAACCACGGGCGCGGGTCGCTTCCGTTGTCTCCTTAGCCACAGATGCGGAAATAATAGACTTGATAAAAGAACCTCCTATCATAAGGATAAACAGGATAGGAACGATAATCCACCGGGAAGAACTGTCCGGCAAACCATTAAACCGGGTAGTCGCACCGTAACTCACCAACCCTGCCGCTTCGAGCAATGTAGGGAATACGCCCAGCCCCAAATAACCGATAGATAATAAAGAAAAGGCAATAATCATCGACTTCCGGAAACCTATCTTATCTGCATAAGCACCCGAAAATATAGGAAGCAGATATAATCCTCCGGAGAAAAGGCCGGAAATCATACTTGCTTCGAAATCATTAAAACCTAAAATACTGGATAAATAAATAGTGAGAACGATAAAAACAGCATAATATGCCATACGTTCAAACAGTTCGACTGTGTTACTCACCCAAAAGGCTCTTGTAAAACCTTTGGCGGCACGCTGAGGGGAATTGTTCATGTAATCTCTGTTTTTTTATTAAAATGTTAATTCAGCGCAAATATACGTTTTTTTAGCTTACAGTCCGTATCTTTGTCCTAAATTACGTATTCTAAATATATCATAATGACTATAGCTGTTGATTTTGACGGAACGATTGTAGAGCATCGTTATCCACGTATTGGTGAAGAAATTCCATTTGCAGTTGAAACGCTGAAATTGTTACAACAAGAAAAGCACCGTTTAATCTTGTGGAGTGTACGCGAGGGAGAACTTCTAGACGAAGCCATAGAATGGTGCAGAGCCAGAGGACTGGAGTTTTATGCAGCCAATAAAGACTATCCGGAAGAAGAAAGAGATCATCAGGGCTTTTCCCGAAAACTGAAAGCCGATCTGTTTATAGACGACCGGAATGTCGGCGGCATTCCCGACTGGGGAATTATCTATGAAATGATAAAAGAGAAAAAGACATTTGCCGATATATACAGCCAGCAAAGAGAAGAAAATACCAGTCAGAAGAAAAAAAGAAAATGGTTGCCGTTTTAATCTCCGACGCGAAAGATCAGACTTACATCCATTAATAAAAATGCATAATGCACTCCGGGCACATCGCTTCAGAGTGCATTATGCATTTTCTGAGGAGATCTGAAACTTACATTACTCCTTTTGACCTTCCCACTTTTCTCTATATTCCCACAGTTGCTCAATGGTAGGATGAAAAGTCGGATTTTCCCAGTTTTTGGAAATCATCGAAATTAAAGACTCCAGATAAAGTTTACCATCAATGATTGAAGTACACGCATTAACCTGATACTTTTCTGTCGGGTAATTCTTTGTTTCAAGCATCTTTTTCGCCCAGCCCAACAGCTCCTGGACCGATTCTTCATCATAAGTATGTTGTGCCATATTTTTATATTTTCCTACAAAGATAAAGATAAAAACGAGAATATGCAGACCCGGACAAGCACTTTTAGTATTTCACCTTATATAATATAGATTTCCCGAGAGTGAAAAGATGCCTTTCATGCTTTCCTGGCATTAATCAAAAGCAAAGTTGTCATTCACTTTTATTAGTGTTAATTTCTTTATTCCATATTTTTATTGTATGTTTGTGAGCATATAGCTTCTTGCAGCAATCAAGAAGTTGTATAAATTAATCAATAGCAAACAAATCAGAGCATCATACATAGACAAAAACAAAGGACAAATGAACCCAAGTGAAACAGAACCTACCCAAAATGTAATGTCATCTTCAGCACCAGAAACATTCCCTTTAATAAAAGATCAACTTCTATTTGCAGAAAGTATCTACGCTTGTCTGCCAATGAGTATTGAGATCTATGATACAAATGGTATCTTGCGCAGTATCAATGAACATGCATTGCAGATGTATGGAGTCACTGATAAAACGACTGTAGTTAATATCGTCAATCTTTTTAATAGTCCTTATGTGGACGAAACTCTCAAAAATCGCATTCAGAGAGGCGAAGATATTGTTCTGGAATTCGAATACGACTTTGACCGGATAAAAGACAACGCATACTTCTCTACCCAAAATAAGAACACGATCATTTATGAAGCAAAGGTCGTTCCCCTGCGAAGCAAGGAGGGAGAAATCATCGGGCATATATTGCTTTCCAACGATGTGACTGCCATAAAAGAAGCTGAATTCCGTACGGATGAAAGCAAAAAGAATCTGGAAATGGCAATGGAAGCGGCCTCTATGTCGTCTTGGGTATATGACGTGTATAAAAAAACATTCAATCCATTACATGGAGATCCTATAGCTAAAAAAAACACGACATTAGATCAGATTCTAAATATACTGCATCCACAAGATCATGAACCTTTAATACAACTTTTATCACAACTGACCAACAAAGAAATTCTGCAAGGAAACATCACCTTACGTTTCTATAATGAAGAAGAAAAGCAATACCGCTATTATGAAAGCATGATGCGGTTATCTTTCGAACATTTTGGGAAATTGCTGATTATAGGAACCCAACTGGATATAACGGAAAGGATGCAAATGGTAAAGAAGACGCAGGAATTAATCGCCAAGCGTGAACTGGCCATGAAAGTCAGCAATATCATTCATTGGGATTTCGATGTACGGACTCAAGAGTTCGAAGCCTATAATGACCCGATCAATGATTATGCCAGTGATAAACTGGTGAGCATCCAACGATACATGGATGTTATTCATCCTGAAGACCGTTCTTCATCCTATGACGCCATACAGTCTATGCTATCAGGCAAGGAACTCACCATTAACTTCACTTGCCGTATGCAAACGAAATATGATGAATCCTGGCAATATTGTAATATCATAGGTGTTCCATTCGAGAAAGACGAATATGGCAACAACGTACGATATACCGGATTCAGACAAAATATCTCTAAACTTCATCAACTGAATGAGGAACTTGAAGAAAGAAACTACAAAATGCAGCTCACCTTCAAAACTGTAGGCATGTCTTACTGGGATTTTGAAGTAAAAAGCAAACAATTCAAAGCATTTAATGACCCCGTGAATGACTTCCATTCTGAAAATGTAATCACACCTGAAGACTATCTGCATGTCACCCACCCGGAAGACATCGAGCTGGTCCGCAACCATATTAATTATATGATTGGAGGAGCAACTAAGGATCTCAACTTCAAATTCCGATCCAAAACTAAATGGGACAAAGAATGGCAGACTCTCATTGTTACCGGCATACCAGTGGAAAGAGACAAGAAAGGCAATGTAATTCGCTACACCGGTATTAAAGTCAACAATACGAAATGGGAGAAAATGGCACAGCAACTAAAGGAACTGAAAGACAAAGCCGAACTTTCCGACCATCTGAAATCGGCTTTCCTTGCCAATATGAGTCACGAAATACGTACGCCTCTGAACGCGATCGTCGGCTTCTCCGAACTGATGGTATATTCTGAAGATCCGGCAGAAAAAGAAGAATACATGAGCATCATCCAATCCAATAATGAGTTGTTATTGCGATTGATTAATGATATCCTCGACCTTTCCAAGATTGAATCGGGAATTCTTGAATGCAAAAGAGAAACATTCAATTTAGCCAAAGTATGCAACGAACTTTATACCATGATCCAGCCAAAGATAACCAATCCGGATGTTGAGTTTCAAATGGACAATTCCGGTCCGGACTGTTGGATTTTCCTGGATAGAAGCCGGCTCAAGCAAGTATGGATGAACTATCTTACAAACGCTGTCAAATGCACCAAATCCGGATATATAAAAATGGGATACAGCATCGAAAGAGAAGGAATCCGGATCTATGTGGAAGATTCCGGAGTCGGTATCCCGGAAGAATTACAGGAACGAGTGTTTGGACGTTTCCAGAAGCTCAATGAGTTTGCCCAGGGCACCGGACTCGGACTGGCTATCTCAAGAGCTATCATTGAAGGAGCCGGAGGAGAAGTCGGATTTACTTCCACTCCCGGTATTGGATCGACTTTCTGGGCATGGATTCCTTGTGAAATCAGCACTCAGAAGGAACATACCCCAACTATTTCACTGCCATTGCAACACCAGCTTTCTTTGAACGAAATCGACAAGAAGGAACTGAAGATATTAATTGCCGAAGATAATGAAAGTAACTATTCGTTAGTGCAACATATTCTCAAAAGCTACCATCTAACCCATGTTCAAAATGGAGCTGAAGCAGTAAATAAAGTACGTGAGGAAGAGTTCGATCTTGTTCTCATGGATATGAAAATGCCTGTCATGGGAGGACTGGAAGCAACCCGCAAAATCCGTGAGTTTAATAATAGGATACCTATTATTGCACTTACAGCCAATGCTTTTGATGCTGACAGAATCAGCGCTCTTGACGCAGGATGCAATGAATTTCTTGCCAAACCATTGAAAAAAAGTCAGTTGCTTGAACTCTTCTCAAAGAAATGGTAAGTTATATGTTAACATACAATTATAAAGTTTATCTAAGTACTCTGATAGTATTGACCGTTTATAAATTCATAAATTAAGTTGTTCGGTTCTTTTTATTGCCCGGATTCAACTTATTATTTATACCTTTACGAACTATAAACTTAATTAGATAAACTATTAAAAGTAACGATCATGAAAAAAGTTATCATTCTGGCATGTTCCTGCTTTCTTTTGGCAGCATGCGGAAACAGTGCGAAAACAAACAATAGTACAAGTGCGGACAGTACAGCAACCCAAGTGGCTGATATACATAATGCCGAAACATCGCTTGATTATGAAGGGACCTATAAAGGGGTCTTTCCTGCTGCCGACTGTCCGGGCATTGAAACAACTCTGACATTAAATCCTGATAAGACGTTTACTCTTCACTCTGTATACATCGACCGGGACAGTTCATTTGATGAAAAAGGAACTTATACACTGGAAGGTAATATCCTGACTTTAAAAGAAGAAGGTGGAGAAATATCTTATTATAAAGTAGAAGAAAACAAAGTTCGTCTGTTAAACGATGACAAACAAGAAATAACGGGAGCACTTGCCGAACATTATATTCTAAACAAAGAATAGACAAGAAAATCCTGTCCTTATCAAAAGATACCGGAAACAAAGCGGCTGATCAGTCATTTTATTTCCGGTATCTTTTTTTGTTTCTATGTTTTATCGTTTTCAGAGAACAATTTCAATATTTTTTATGTTTATATAAATAAAAAGCAAACTTATAAAAAGAACGACTTATGATTTATAATTTTTTATTCCCCACAAAGCCAAATACAACAAAAGTATCCTTGTTTTTATTGGCAGTCCGCATCATTTTCGGAATATTATTAATGAACCACGGTATACAGAAATGGAGCAATTTCCAGGAGTTATCCACGGCTTTTCCTGATCCGATCGGGCTGGGCAGTTCCATATCCCTCGGTTTAGCGATCTTTGGTGAGTTGGTATGTTCAATGGGCTTCATCTTCGGCTTTCTGTACCGCTTGGCAATGATCCCGATGATTTTTACTATGATAGTTGCCTTTTTTGTCATCCATGCTAATGACGTATTTGCAGTAAAAGAATTGGCATTCATCTACTTAGTAGTATTTGTATTAATGTACATTGCCGGACCCGGTAAATTTTCCATAGATCATTTCATTGGAAACAAGTTGGCACACAACAAACGTAAATGATATAAAAACAAGAAATAATAACCTTGATTAATTTAAAAATGTTATATTTGCATCTATTAAAAAGAGAATTTATCAACATTTTATTAATCAAAAAGTAAAGTAAACATGAAAAAAAGCAAACTGACATTAGTAGCGGTTGTACTTAGTGGTAGCTTATTATTCAGCTCCTGTGTTGGATCATTTGGCTTATTCAACCGTTTAAGTTCCTGGAATCAAGGAGTCGGAAACAAATTTGTAAATGAACTTGTATTTTTAGCTTTCAACATTGTTCCGGTTTATGGCGTAGCATACCTTGCTGATGCCTTAGTAATCAACTCTATCGAATTCTGGAGTGGTTCCAACCCGATGGCTAATGTAGGCGACGTGAAGAAGGTAAAAGGAGAAAACGGTAACTATATGGTTAAAACGCTTGAAAATGGCTATTCAATCACGAAGGAAGGCGAAACAGCTTCTATGGATTTGATCTACAACAAAGAAGCTAATACCTGGAATGTAGTTGCAAACGGCGAAAGCTCTGAGTTGCTAAAGATGAATAACGACGGTACTGCTGATCTGTTCTTACCAAACGGCGAAAAAATGAACGTTACATTGGACGCTCAAGGTATGATGGCTGCCCGTCAGGCTACTATGAGCAACCTGATGTTTGCCGCTCGTTAAAAGCATATACCATAAACAAAAAGGAGATGAAACCGTACAACCAGTTTCATCTCCTTTTTTATTAGCAATGATTGATCAGAAAGGATATCCTACCGCAAAATGGAAAGCAAAATCACGACTGAACTTAGGATGGATAATCGGATAACGATCTTTCCCCTTTTCATAAACAGGATTAAGCGCCTTCATACCTCCGTCAAAACGAAGAATGAAGAAATCCAGATCCAGACGAAGCCCTAATCCGTACGCTACCGCTATTTGCTTATAGAATTTATCGAATTTAAAGACTCCTCCCGGCTGATTGTCATAATCACGAATGGTCCATATATTACCGGCGTCCACAAAGATGGCTCCCTGAAACTTCCAGAATAATTTGCTTCGATATTCAATACTGGCATCCAGCTTGATATCACCGGACTGATCCAGTAAATTGGTATTTTCATCCCTCACAAAAGAGCCCGGCCCCAAGTCACGTACCGTCCACCCGCGAACACTGTTGGCACCACCGGAAAAGTATTGTTTCTCAAACGGGATAGTCTTCGCATTCCCGTAAGGAACAGCAATGCCCATACCTATATGAAACGCAAACGAGTTACGATGATCTATCCTTATATTCTTAGAAAAGTCAAATTCTCCTTTCACATATTGTGCATATGGAATGCCCAGAATAGCATATTCCCCATCATTATTCTTACGGATATTCGTTGCTTTGGATAAAGCATACATGATATTTCCCGCTGATTCGAAATTAAAACGGATGGAATATGAATTGGAAGCAATTGTATTATTAATGATGGCACCACCAATACTATTGTAATGATAGCTATATCCCATATTAATAATCAAACGGTCCTGATAATTATACTGAAGAATATGGCTCTGCCCTTTGTTAATAAAATCATCCTTAAACCTCTCCGAAATTCTCGGCAAATAAAGGAAACCGATATTAATCAAATCGATACGATGTTGTATTTTCTGGCGTTGAGTCCACTTATAGCTCCATGAAGCCGATGCCATGGTACGTAGAAATTCGGGACGCATCTGATAATTATACTGTAATCCGAACTCTGTAGTGGCCCTAATCTTCCGTTTATAGTCCAAAGAGAGAAAAGGAAACAGGAAATTAGGAAAGTTGATACTTGTCTCCACCCCGTATTCCGTATAATTATTGTTAGAATAGCCTGCCTGAAGTCCGGAAATCACTTCATAAGCACCACGAAACTTGATCATAAAAGTCTCCGAACCGCGAAAGAGATTCCTGTTTTGAAAAGAGACGGAAGCTGCTGCTCCCAAATCACCGGCTGAATTGGTTCCTTCCAATTCAAAAGCTACCGACTTGTGTTTACTCTTGGTCAACATCACATAGCAGTCAAGCTTCGCCGTATCCCCTACCTGATTTTCAAGAAAACGGATATTGGTATATTTCAAGGCGGACAGACGTCCGAAATTGGAATAAGTCTGCTGCACATCCTGTTCATCGAACAAATCCCCCGGAGCAAAGCGAAGATTATCAGTAAGCATCTTCGGGCGTAAATAGAGTTTATCTTTATAATAAATAGGGTACCCTTTAAAATGAAGAGAATCATTGATATCCATACTGTTCAGCGCAGAAGATTGCAGGACATCATAATCCGTAATAAAGTTAATCTTATTTATCCAATATTGTTGGTGTGCTTTCACCGAATCGCTCACATGCGCTCTGTAGGCGTGCAAATGCAAGGTCAAGTCTACCTGATAAGTACCCCGAACCGTATCTGCCGTATAACCGACATAATCCTTATTGAACTTATAATAACCATTCCGAAGCAACTTGTCAGTAATTCGCTGACGCTCGGCATCCAGCACGTTCACATCAAATATCATTCCTTCTTTCAGCAGACTTTTGGCGGAATCCTGCTTCAGAAAATCAGCAATCTTAGGATCACGAATATCATATTTTAATGAATTGACAATATAAGGATCGCCGGCTGTCACCTCATAATACAGCTTGATCTTTTTCTTCTTTATTTTAGTCGAACGCTTCACTGTGGCCGCCATATAGCCCATATTACGCATTGCCTTTGTAATTTCATCCTGCGAGCGCTGCGCTTCAGTCTCACTATAGATTACAGGAGCATCCCCGATTCTTCTCAGGAACTTATTTCCCCATTTAGTAGAGTCTCGTCCTGAAAGGTTGTAAACATAAAGCTGTGTTTTGATTAAACTGAACCATTTGGCATTAGGGTTCTGTCGCACATACATTCGTAAGGAAGAAGGACGGACATTTTTCTGATCTGTATGAATCTTGACTTCATCCAGCAGATAAGAGCCATCCGGCACATACTTAGTGGCAGTGCACGAAGCGAGCGACAGAATGATAACGGCAAAAGTAAATAAGTAAAGAAATCCTTTCCTCATACAGTATCTCTATAAAAGCGGAAGCAAATATATAGGGACAAAGATAGAGCATATTTTTCGTTCGGGGAAATTATCAAAACAATAATTAATGCGACAAAAGTTCTTTTCACCACGAATTATAGAAATTTGCAAGGTATGCTTTGCTAATACCTATATATTACTGACTATGTATCCTTGCAATTATTTCTATAAATCGTGGCGAATAAGATTCCTAATTTTGTTGATTTCTGAATACAATAGGAACTGTAAACTTCACAGATACAGGCTCCCCTTTTTGCATTCCCGGCTTCCATTTTGGCATCGAATTAATCACTCGAAGAGCTTCTTTATCCAAATCCGGATCAACGCTACGTACTACTTTCGCACCAGAAATACTACCATCTTTGTTAACCACAAACTGTACAATAACACGACCCTGAATTTTATTTTCTATCGCCTTCGTCGGATACTTGATATTGCGACTCAAAAAACTCAGTAGTTCTTTCTGTCCTCCGGGGAAATCCGGCATCGTTTCCACTACTGAATAAATAGAATCACCTTTCGTCTCCGTGATCGTTATATCAACTTGAGGCTCTGCTGTTTTCTCCGGTTCAGCAGTCAACTCTATGGTATCTGCTTTTTCGGTATCAGACTGGACTTTATCCGCTTTCTTATTGGCGCAATTACTGAATAACAGCAATAATGCGGCCACTGGTATAAACATCAGATACTTACCTACCATGATGTTATGAGTTCTTTTTCTGTTTAGCATTTTAATTCGTTTTTTTAAGGGTAATACACTAAAGTTGTTATAGAAGTTTGCTGCAGCCAATGAAGTATGTTTAATTCCCAACAAATGATATTGATACGATTTCTTGTCATAGCCGGACGTCACTACTTGCTTGTCCGCCAGATACTCATGATTCATACGTATTTCACTGCGTATCAACCAGGAGAACGGATTAAACCAACATAATAATATAACCAGTTGAACCAGTATTATATCCAATGAATGCAACTCACGGACATGAGTTTGTTCATGTATCAATATCTCATTAATTTCCTTATCCGAATATTGCATCGGATTTATGAATATCCAGTGAAAGAAGGAACAGGGCTCCCCTACGTCTTCCGACTGATAAACAGGTACACCTTTCAGAGAATAGCGCTGAGAGCAGGCTAAAGAGTGATGTATTTTACTAACTTCTAAAAGATTACGCAGTAACAACATACCTATTCCCAATCCATAAATAATCCATAACCAAGTACCGGCCTGCCAGGTTGTCCCTTCAACTTCAGTTGTAGCAACGGGTACAGCTGTAGTAACCAGCACTTCCGGTAACAGTTTATTGTAAACGGTAGTAATCGTTTCTCCTATTGCATACTCGTCCGTCCAGCCTGAAAAATCAATCAATGGATAAATCAGCGAAGTCACACATATCAGCAGCAACATGATACGTCTCAGCCTGAAAAATGTATCCTTGCTGAAAGAGAGCTTATAGAATGCATATAATACAATCAAAGCTACATTTACTTTAATCAAATAGATTGCAAAAGATTCCATGCCTATCTTGATTTATGATTCTTCATCCTCAATAATATTGATTAAATCCTCGAGTTCTTTCTTGCTGATTTTACGATCGCGGACAAAAAAGGAAACCATTTCTTTGTACGAACCTGTAAAATAGTTACTTACTACTCCATTCATAAAGCTACGCTTATAGTCGCTTTCTTTCACCAGCACATGATACTGAATAGAATTCCCTAACTTGAAAGGAGACAAGAATTTCTTTTTCTCCAGATTACGGACTACAGAGGCAACACTTGTATATGGCGGTTTTGGTTCCGGCATTTCATTCACAATCTCCCGGATAAAACTCGGTCCCATTTTCCAAAAGTAAATCATCACTTCTTCCTCTTGTTGTGTCAATCTTTCCATATCGTTATCTTTTATACTGAATATCAAACTACTAATTTTAAGCAAATCTACTAAAATTAAGTAGATAATCAATTTTTATTCATACAAATATTGTTAATATGAGAAAGAATTATTTTCAAAAAACTTGTTCAACAGCCGATTTATTAAAAATATATTTATAGCTTTGCGGTAAATAAAGAAGTAAAAGAATAATGCTAAGCAAAAATAAAATAAAGTATATCCATTCACTGGAACTAAAGAAAACACGTAAAGAAGAACAAGTATTCCTAGCCGAAGGTCCTAAATTAACAGGAGATTTACTAGGACATTTCCCTTGCCGTTTTCTAGCAGCAACTTCTTCGTGGTTACAAGCGCATCCCGACATTCAAGCAAATGAAATTGCAGAAGTCTCTCAAGAAGAACTATCACGTGCCAGCCTGCTAAAAACGCCACAGCAAGTACTTGCTGTTTTCGAGCAACCGCAATATACGTTAAGTCCGGATTTCGTACGACAGTCTCTTTGCCTGGCGCTGGATGACATTCAGGACCCGGGAAACCTGGGTACGATTATCCGACTGGCGGACTGGTTCGGTATCGAACATATTATCTGCTCTCAGAATACGGTAGACGTATACAATCCCAAGACCATACAAGCCACTATGGGAGGAATTGCCCGTGTTAAGGTTCATTATACCTCTCTTCCCGAATTTATTCATTCACTCGGTGATGCTCCTGTATTCGGAACATTTTTGGATGGAGAAAACATGTACGAACAACCATTATCCACTAACGGACTGATCGTAATGGGAAATGAAGGTAACGGAATAGGAAAAGAAGTGGAAGCACTCATCAATCGAAAACTTTATATCCCCAATTATCCACAAGGAAAGGAGACCTCGGAATCTCTCAACGTGGCTATCGCTACCGCAGTAATCTGTGCCGAGTTCCGGCGACAGGTTGCATGGAAGTAAAATCAAAAGGATAAAATAAATAAGGAAACAGTACTTCTCCCCTCTTTGCAGACGCTGTGAGAGCCTCTTTAAAGCATGGGAAAGTTTGTCCTGAAACTATTGGAAGATTAAATTGAAACACTGAGATGCTTTTGCTGAACATCTCAGTGTTTTTTATTTCATTCACGGGGAGTAATGCTATCAGCCCGGGCATCCATTCAACAGACTCTATTTCTTCTGTCAACGGAAAAACATCCCGTACATATCCTTCATCAGCAATCTCTACTACTTGTTGTCTGATAAAGCCAACATCAGGCAGAAGCAAATAATGAGCGGCAAAGCGTTTCATAATATTAACGGGAAGGTGACTGACGTCTTTGCTGATTTCTACGCTGATTCAATTGCCGTTCCCTTCTTTGCTCAATCTTCTCCTGCTGGATATGTTGCTCTACTTCAATCTGTTCCGGCTTCTTTTCAGGAGTCACCGTACGACGGCGGTTCATTTCTTCCGGTGATATACGTTGATTATCCTTCAGATCATCGACTTTTCGCAAAGAGTCTTTCGAAATCTTAGTATCTTTTTGATCAGATACCTTCTTTAAAGAATCTGTCTTCAGAGCTTCCAGCTGATTAATCGAATCACGTTCGGCTACAGAAAGCGAGTCTGAGCAATGATAACGGGTTAAAGAAAAACGATCAGCCAGTAATGCACCGGCTTTCTCTCCCTGTACTCCCGGGTAATAGATAAAACCTTTTATTTCCTTCATCACACCCAATGTATCTGCATACAAACGTAACTGGTGAACACCCGGATCAGTGATTGTTTCCAGGCGATTTAATGTATCCTTTTCATAAATAACCTGCATGGCCATCGTAACAGCTCTCAAAGAATCGGCAAGCATCGGTTCGAGGAAATGATAACGTACTTCCCAAACTAATGTATCACGATCTTTATAATTAGTATCGGCAGGTAATACAAAGGCATACTGGTCATTCATCATCTCACCCGTCAGACGTATCAGACGTTTCCAGGGCCAGACATCAATACTATCACCCGGTTCCGACATCTTCGGTTTATTGTCACGCAAAGCTATCAGATGATTTATTTCATTCTGCTGGGCTTTCAGGCGTTTGCTCACCTTCTCATAAATTTTCGATAATACCTCCGTGTTGCGTGTGTACCACACCAAAGACGAATCGAATACGGCTTCTGTCGTACCATATTTCTTGAAAACGGCATCGAGATACAAAGCCTTCTTATAATTCTCACTATAAGGCAGATTATCTCCCATAGACTTTGCCAGATGATAATCATACAGCAAATTCTCCATCTTCGATTCTGAGATTACATCGTCAGGTCTTTTGACTTTACAGCCTGCTATCGCAAGCGCCAACATGCAAACACAACACAGATGAAACCGAAACCTACTCTTCATGACCTACGCTTTCCTTTTTATTTTTATCCAGTGAATGGTAAGATTCGTTCAGATACTTGCTATAGAAAAGTAGCAAAGCAATGATACCGCAACTGATAGCAGCATCTGCAAAGTTAAAGATCGGACTGAAGAATATAAAATGTTCTCCACCTACGAAAGGCATCCATGTGGGCCAATTTGTGTCGATAATCGGGAAATAGAACATATCCACTACTTTGCCATAGAACCAGGTAGAATATCCACCGCCTTCGGGCATAAAGCTGGCAATCTGTGAATGAGTACTTTCATTGAAAAAGACGCCATAGAATACACTGTCTATAATATTCCCCAAAGCCCCGGTCAGAATGAGGGCCACACAGACGATATATCCGGTCTTGAAGCCTTTTTTTATAATCTTATAAAGATAGTAGCCTATCAGCCCTACTGCTACAATACGGAAAGTGGTCAGAAACAACTTTCCAAATATTTCCATACCGAAAGCCATACCGTTGTTTTCGGTGAAATAGATATAAAACCAGTCCGTCACACGTATGCTTTCATGCCAATACATGTGAGTCTTAATCCAGATTTTAATGATCTGGTCAATAATCAGTACGGAAAAGATAACAAGCAGGGCAATTCTACCCTTCGTGAATAGTTTCTTCATTTGTTCATCATAAATTAAACATAACGAGCTACAAGTTGCCGTGCGTAAACATTGCGCAGCTACTTGTAGCTCGTCATCCGTAGCTTGTAGCTATCTATTATTTTTTACCACTGTTCTTAGCCTCGATGCTGAGTGTAGCATGAGGAACAGCACGCAAGCGTTCTGCCGGAATCAACTTTCCAGTCTCACGGCAAATGCCATACGTTTTATTCTCAATACGTACCAAAGCTGCCTGCAATCCTTGGATAAACTTCAGCTGGCGCTGTGCCAGACGTGTCGTTTCTTCCTTTGAAAGCGTATTAGCTCCTTCTTCCAACACTTTATAAGTAGGAGATGTATCGTCGGTATCATTACCATCCAATCCCATCAAGCTCATCTTCAACTGATCGTAATCACGTTGAGCCAACTCCAACTTCTCCATAATAATGGCACGGAATTCCTCGAGTTCCGCATCCGAATATCTAGTCTTTTCTGCCATAACTTTACTAGTTTAAAAGGTTAATCAATATTAGTATTAGTCTTTTATCACATTGACAAACAATGAGAAATCGTCAAAATTAAGTTCTGTGCCGTCTTTCACTTCATCTGCCAAATCAAGGGATGTTCCTAAAACCTGGTTACAAATATAAGTATTATATTCGTTCACCGCATCATCTGTTTGCGTATTTTTGGAGATTGTGATCTTTATTTTGTCCGTAATCTCGAAACCGCTGGACTTACGTATATTTTGAATACGATTCACCAATTCGCGGGCTATACCCTCACGACGCAGTTCTTCGGTAACTGTAACTTCAAGAGCAACAGTCAGTTTACCTTCATTGGCAACCAGCCATCCCGGAATGTCTTCGCTGAAGATTTCGACATCCGCAGCTTCGATCACAGCTTCCGCTCCATCCAGATTCAATGTATACTTTCCGTTCTTTTCGAGTTCAGCTATCGCTTCCTGAGACATTTCCGCTACAGCAGCAGCCACAGCCTTCATCTGTTTGCCGAATTTCGGGCCTAACTTCTTAAAGTCACATTTCACCTTCTTCACCAATACGCCGGCATCACCATCCACAAACTTGATATCTTTTACATTCACCTCGTTCATGATCAATGCTTTCACTGCTTCGATGTGAGCTTTCTGTTCTTCATCCACTACCGGAATCATGATACACTGAAGCGGCTGGCGAACTTTGATGTTCACTTTACGACGCAATGCCAATACCATAGAAGTTACGTCCTGTGCCATTTGCATACGGGCTTCCAGTTCCTTGTCTATCATTTCTTCCTGATACTTCGGGAATTCAGCCAAATGAATGGAAACCACATTATCACGTCCTGTAGCAGTGATCAAATCCGTATACAGACGATCGGCATAGAACGGAGAAATAGGCGCCATCAGCTTCGCAACTGTTTCAAGGCAAGTATACAATGTCTGATAAGCAGACAGTTTATCCTGAGTAAATTCACCGCCCCAGAAACGTTTACGGTTCAGACGAACATACCAGTTAGACAGATTGTCATTGACAAAGTCGGAGATCAAACGTCCTGCCTTAGTCGGTTCATATTCATTATAGCAAGTATCTACTTCCTTGATTAAGGTGTTCAATACTGACAAAATCCAACGGTCAATTTCCGGACGCTCTGCCATCGGAACATCTGCTTCTTTATATTCGAATCCGTCTACATTGGCATACAGCGCAAAGAACGAATATGTATTATATAAGGTACCGAAGAACTTACGGCGAACTTCTTCGATTCCTTCAACGTCGAATTTCAAATTATCCCATGGAGATGAGTTAGTAATCATGTACCAACGCAACGGATCAGAACCATACTTCTCAATCGTAGTAAACGGATCGACAGCATTGTTAAGACGCTTGGACATCTTATTACCGTTCTTGTCAAGTACCAGTCCATTAGAGATCACGGCTTTATACGACACACTATCAAATACCATAGTAGCGATAGCATGCAGTGTAAAGAACCATCCGCGTGTCTGATCCACACCTTCCGCGATAAAGTCAGCCGGATATACTTCACGGTTATCCAGAATGTCTTTATTCTCGAACGGATAATGAATCTGCGCATAAGGCATAGCGCCGGAATCAAACCAGACATCAATCAGGTCAGATTCACGCTTCATCGGCTGGCCGTCTTCCGATACCAGAATGACATCGTCTACATACGGACGATGAAGGTCTATCTTATCATAATTTTCTTCGGTATATTCACCAGGTACAAAACCTTTATCCTTGTACGGATTGGATTTCATAAATCCGGCAGCTACCGATTTTTCGATTTCATTATAAAGTTCTTCTACAGATTCGATACATATTTCGCTCGTTCCATCTTCTGTACGCCAGATAGGCAGTGGAGTACCCCAATAACGGGAACGGCTTAAGTTCCAGTCATTCAGATTTTCCAGCCATTTGCCGAAACGACCCGTTCCGGTAGACTCCGGTTTCCAGTTGATCGTCTTGTTCAGTTCCATCATACGTTCCTTGCAGGCTGTAGAGCGGATAAACCAGCTATCCAACGGATAATAAAGCACCGGCTTGTCTGTACGCCAGCAATGAGGGTAGTTGTGTACATGCTTTTCGATTTTGAAAGCCTGATTGTTTGCTTTCATCATCATACAAAGAGCGACGTCCAAAGATTCGGCAGCCTGTGCTGCTTTCTCATCATATTTGCCGTCTACCATAAACTGCGGATCATAGGCATTCTTTACCCATGCACCCTGATATTCTTTGTATTTGTCTACATCCACACATTCTTTCACGAAGTTTTCATCCAGTTCATCCAGTATATAGAACTTACCGGTAAGGTCTACCATCGGACGGGTTTCGCCCTTCTTGTTAATCATGAAAAGTGATGGTATACCTGCCGCACGAGCCACGTTCGCATCATCCGCACCAAACGTCGGTGCAATGTGAACGATACCTGTACCGTCTTCTGTCGTTACATAATCACCCGGGATAACACGGAAGCCTTTATCACTTACTTTCCAGCTACCGTCTTCCGATACTTCAACCGGTTTCACCCAGGGAATCAGTTGCTCATATTCCATACCAATAAGATCAGCACCTTTGTATTCGGCGATTACTTTGAATGGTACGAGTTTATCTCCTGCCTTATAATCTTCCAGTTTCAGATCAGCAACTTTCGGATTGAAATGTGTATTTAATAAAGCTTTGGCCAGAACAACTGTAATAGGTTCTCCTGTATAAGCATTATATGTCTGAACTGCAACATAATCAATCTTTGGTCCTACACAAAGCGCTGTGTTTGAAGGCAATGTCCAGGGAGTTGTTGTCCAAGCGATAAAGTAAGGAGTTCCCCACTCCGCCATTTCCGGTTTCGGATTTTTCATCTTAAACTGGGCAACAGCGGTCGTATCCTTTACGTCACGATAACAGCCCGGCTGGTTCAGTTCATGAGAACTCAGTCCTGTTCCGGCAGCCGGAGAATATGGTTGGATTGTGTATCCTTTATACAGCAAACCTTTCTTATGCAGTTGCTTCAGCAGCCACCACAATGTTTCGATATAACGATTGTCATA
Organism: Bacteroides sp. RCH18; assembly: GCF_058231005.1. NCBI lineage: Bacteria > Pseudomonadati > Bacteroidota > Bacteroidia > Bacteroidales > Bacteroidaceae > Bacteroides > Bacteroides sp. RCH18. Next base: position 650,578 of record NZ_JBIPTC010000001.1, read on the forward strand.
CGTGATATAAGGATGCTTCATATCCACCCAATATCCCATCTGATGAGTCAGGTCTTCCCATTCCTTGGTATATTTCATCACGTCCTTACGGCAAGCAGCGTTATAATCTGCTACAGAGATTTTCTTACCAATATCCTCTTTTGTGATACCTAATGCTTTTTCTACACTTAGTTCCACAGGCAGTCCGTGGGTATCCCATCCGGCTTTACGCTTTACCTGGTAACCTTTCATTGTTTTGTAACGACAGAAAATGTCCTTAATGGTACGAGCCATTACATGGTGAATACCCGGCATACCATTAGCCGAGGGAGGTCCTTCGAAAAACACAAACGAAGGGCAGCCATCACGTTCTGTCATACTCTTGGCGAAAACCAGGTTTTCGTCCCACTTCTTCAACACATCTTTGTTCACCTGTGAAAGGTCAAACTGCGAATATTCAGTAAATCTCTTACCCATAGCTATATCTACGATTTTACTATTTACAATTTACAATTTGAGGGGTATCCCCATTTTTAAGGGTGCAAATTTACAAAAACATTTGTTTAGTTGAGCAAAAAGCAAGGACTTTTAATTGGAATCATGTGAAGTTATCGTTTATAAATGGATGTTGCATTAAACAAAACCGATATCTCCTTGTTTTAGTGGGAAAATAAAAAGCACTTAAGTTATGAATTACGGTATTAGTATTTTATTCAGAGCAATCCCTTTGGCGATGGCGGTCTTTTGCTTCGGATACGGAGCATTCATTTACGGTTATGGTGATGCGGGAAACCGTCTGGTGGCAGGTCCTGTTGTATTTTCACTAGGTATGATATGCATTGCGCTGTTCTGTACGGCAGCCACAATAATCCGGCAAATCATACATACCTATAATGAAGCGACAAAATACGTTTTACCTGTTGTGGGCTATCTGGCAGCTATCATAACAATTATCGGAGGTATATGCATTTTCAATAGTGCTACCACTACTTCAGCCTTCGTCGCAGGGCATGTCATAACCGGTGTAGGATTTATCACAGCCTGTGTAGCTACCGCCGCTACCTCTTCCACCCGATTTTCTTTAATTCCGGCCAATGCCAAAGCTACCGGAAATGAAGTGCCGGAGGGAGCGTTCTCTATTGGCCAAAGACGGGCAATGATCTTTCTCGCAATCGTCATTTCCTGTATCGCATGGATATGGGCGTTCATCCTGTTAAGCAACAGTCATTCCCATCCTGCTTATTTTGTAGCAGGGCATGTGATGGTAGGGCTCGCATGTATTTGTACCAGTCTGATTGCATTGGTAGCAACCATAGCCCGTCAGGTCCGGAACGACTATTCGGAAAGAGAACGTAACAAATGGCCGAAACTGGTTTTACTCATGGGATCGATCTCTTTTGTATGGGGCATATTCGTCATCCTTGCCGACTCGGGAAGTGCAAACGGCACTACCGGATACATCATGCTTGGCCTTGGTCTGGTATGTTACAGTATTTCCAGCAAGGTGATTCTGCTCGCTAAGATATGGAGACGGGAGTTCAAGCTGGCCAACCGAATCCCTATAATTCCGGTACTGACAGCATTAACATGCCTGTTTCTGGCTGCCTTTGTATTCGAGCTTGCTACCGTAAACGCTGATTATTTTATTCCGGCACGAGTTTTAGTAGGACTGGGAGCTATTTGCTTCACACTGTTTTCTATCGTCAGCATCCTCGAAAGCGGTACTTCCGGAAAGGGTTAAAAAACATTCCTTTTATTGGTTTTAAACCAAAGCCCTCTTGGTTTAAAAGGAAAGCCTCGTTGGTTTTAAACCAACGGGGTCTTGGTTTGAAACCAACTAAACAGTCTCCTTTTACTTCTTCAGCCGCACTTCATATACATCATTTCTACGATCCTTCAGATTGCGCACACTACCGTAAGTATGGAGTGCATTCAATAAATCCAGATCGACATCCGAAACCAGAATCATTTCCGTATTCGGAGTGGCCTCCGCCCGTTTTCCATCAGTTGGAAAAGCAAAATCACATGGAGTGAATACTCCCGACTGTGCATATTGAATATCCATATTATGAACACGGGGAAGATTTCCGACACAACCTGCTATGACTACAAAGCATTCATTTTCAATCGCACGTGCCTGGGCACAAACACGAACACGGGAGTAAGCATTCTGTGTATCAGTCAGGAAAGGTACAAATAAGATTTGCATTCCCTGATCTGCCATCAAACGGGAAAGTTCAGGAAATTCCACATCATAACAGATCAGCACTCCGACCTTCGCACAATCTGTATCGAAAGTTTGCAGCAGTTTACCACCACTCAATCCCCAACTCTTGATTTCATCCGGAGTAACGTGCATTTTTTCATACATCTCATAAGTTCCGTCACGCCTGCAAAGGAAGCCTACATTATATAACAAACCATCTTCCTTTACATACGGCATACTTCCTGTGATAATATTGATATTGTAACTGATAGCCAGGTTTATAAAACGGTCTCTGATCTCATCGGTATACTTTGCCAATCCACGAATAGCCTGTGATTCTCCTTTATCATTAAACTTCGACATCAAAGGAGCGTTGAAATATTCCGGAAAAAGAACAAAATCACTTTTATAATCTGATACGGCATCTACAAAGAACTCCACTTGTTCGAAGAGGTCGTCCAATGTCTTGTAACTACGCATCTGCCACTGTACCAGTCCCACACGGACAGTCGTCTTTGGGTTGATATATTCCTGTGTAGGCGGCTGATAATAAATATTATCCCACTGCAACAAACAGGCATAATGCTTGGATTCCTCATCATTCGGCAAATAATTGGTCATTACCTTGCGAACATGGAAATCATTCGATAATTGGAAGGTAAGAACCGGATCATAAATTTCACGCTGGCGTACCCGTGCGATATATTCTTTCGGGCGCATCTTATCGGCATATTTATGATAATTCGGAATACGACCACCGAACATGATAGCTTTCAAATTCAATGTTTCGCAAAGTTCCTTGCGATATTCATACATACGACGAGCCAGACGCAAACCGCGGTATCCCGGATGAATAAATACCTCAATACCGTACAGGATGTTTCCTTCCGGATTATGAGTATTGAATGTTTCCTTACCCGTAACTTGTGCATACGTATGGTCGTTCTTTACCTTGTCATAGTCAACTATAATAGAAAGAGCACAACCTACAATCTTGTCGTCAACGACTGTAACAATCTGCCCTTCCGGAAAAATACTTATTAATTTCTTTATCTGGGCATGAGTCCAGAAGACATCGCTACCATCAGAATAAACACGGGTAAACGATTGGGATAACTGTGCATAGTCTTCAATTTGAAGATTACGTATCTGTACTTTATTGATTTTAATAGGATGTTGTTCCATAACAATACATGTTTTATAAAAAGACAGTGCAAAGGTACAGCTTATACTTTAATAGTGTTTTTAAACCAATGAATATTTATCATTCTTACTTCAAAGTCTCCTATTCGATGTCTTGATTTCCTGTACGCACAATCCGGAGTATTCTATTTACTCATACTTGATTTTATTGTAAACCAACTGTATGTATTATTTGCAACTCTCACTAACATCAGCATGACCGGAACTTCTACCAATACCCCTACCACTGTAGCCAATGCAGCACCGGATTGCAAACCAAAAAGCGATATGGCCACAGCCACCGACAATTCAAAGAAATTGCTTGCACCAATCATTCCGGCAGGTGCAGCTATACTGTGAGGCAATTTCCACCATTTCGCCCAACTATAGGCCACAAAGAATATCAGAACTGTTTGCAACACAAGCGGAACAGCAATCAATACGATGTGCAATGGATTGTTCAATATGGTTTCTCCTTGAAATGAAAATAAAATGATAAGCGTTAATAGTAATCCGCCAATCGTATAATTATCAAACTTACGGATAAATACAGTATTAAAATATTCTATCCCTTTTCGCCGAATGACCAGTATACGGGTTATTATTCCGGCAGAAAGAGGAATGACAACAAACAATACAACTGAAAGCAATAATGTATCCCACGGAATCGTAACGCCACCTATACCCAATAAAAAAGCAACAATAGGAGCGAAAGCAACCAATATGATTAAATCATTCACTGCAACCTGTACCAATGTATAGGCAGCATCCCCTTTGGTCAGATAACTCCATACAAATACCATTGCCGTACAAGGTGCAGCACCCAATAAGACTGCCCCGGCTAAATATTCCTCGGCCAATTCGGCAGATATTAGAGACTTAAAAATAACGTAAAAGAATAGATAAGCTATTCCAAACATTGTAAAAGGCTTTATAAGCCAATTTGTAATACAAGTGATGATAATTCCTTTCGGACGCTTACCAACGTTTTTAATACTCTGAAAATCCACTTTCAGCATCATGGGATAAATCATTAACCAAATCAGGATAGCCACAGGTATAGACACATTGGCGTATTCTAATTTACTCAATGTTTGCGATATTGCCGGAAACCATTGTCCGATAGCAATACCAGCAACAATACACAAAGTTACCCAAACAGTCAGGTATCTTTCAAAAAATCCAATTCCTATATATTTTTCCATCCGATCAAGGCAGCATTACCTTTTGACAATTGTTCTACTTTCTCAATCCAATTCACTTCATTTTGCGCTTTCGCCTGCAAGAATGTATTTTCCGTATTTGTCATTGACAGGCAGGCATTTACTACCCACCATTTGTTATTAATTCCGGCACGCTGCAAATCCATTTGCAGGCGTTCAGCTTCAAACACAGGTGTCGCTTCAGGTAAAGTAACAATTACAACTTCCGTTTCCTTTGGATTACGCAAGCGAGGCAATAAATTGGCTACTGCTCCCGTAACTGCTCCTTGTGTACGTTCTACTTCTTTATGGTAGCTTTGGGTAGCATCCAAAAGCAACAATGTATGACCTGTCGGTGCTGTATCAATCACTACAATTTCATTGTCCGCCTTATCTACAATTTCGGCAAATGCCTTGAAAACTGCTATTTCTTGTGTGCATGGCGAACGTAAATCTTCTTCAATATATTCCATATCTTCGGCAGTCATGGTCTCTGCCGCTTTGCTACGAACTTCATTCTTGTAGTTTTCCAATACTTCCGCTTCATCAATATGACTGACTGTGATACCCGATTTTATAGCGATGTCATAGTTCAGATGATTTGCCGGGTCAGTGGTAGTAAGATGTACCTTTGCACCAAGTTTTATTAATTTCAGAGCTATTTCAGTTGCTAAGGTGGTTTTACCTACACCGCCTTTTCCCATTGTGAACACTACCCTCTTACCGGAAGTATAGAGGTCATTAACCAAATCGTCTATACTTTTGGCATCACTTATCGGCTGATAACAAATATCATCCGTTAGGCTGTCGCTGTATAACATACGGCGTATATTAGCTATATCAGATAAATTATAAGAACGTAGAGGAACGCTGTACATAGGATATTCAGATAGTTCAGCAGGCATACCCTGTAATGCTTTTTGCTGCCTGTTATGCAGTTGTCGTGACACATCATCCGCTTCATTCAGTTGCTGTAAAATACCATTTATCACCAATAACTGATTTTTAATTCCCAATAGCTGTAATTCATGTGAAGAGCGGGCAGCTTCTTTCAATGGAGCAATTTCTGGACGACTGACCAATACTAACCGAGTTGCGCTTGTATCAGATAGGGTTTCTACCGCCTGTTTATAAATTCCTTTCCGTTCCTCCAAGCCTGATAACTGCCCTAAACAGGATGCACCATGTGTACTTTCACTAATAAATGTACTCCACGCAGATGGAAGCTGCAACATTCGCAATGTATGTCCGGTAGGTGCTGTATCAAAAATAATATGGTCATACTCCTTTGCTTTAACAGCATCGGTAATAAAATCTGAGAACTCATTAAAAGCAGCGATTTCCACCGTGCAGGAACCTGAAAGCTGTTCTTCCATATTCTGAATAACACTTTCAGGTAATTTTCCCCTGAAAGGTGCGATAACGCTTTCTCTGTATTCTGCTGCTGCCTGCTCAGGGTCGAGGTTTACAACAGTCAGTCCCGGCACTTCTGAAATTGCTGTACCGTGTCCGTTTAAGGATTGATCGAAAACATCTTGTAAGTTAGAAGCCGGATCTGTACTGATAAGAAGTATTTTCTTTCCCTTATCAGCCAAACCAACTGCTGTGGCACAAGCAATGGAAGTCTTTCCTACTCCACCTTTACCTGTAAAAAACAGGTATTTAGTCAGTGCTATATCGGATAAATTGAATGCTTTCATTTTTTTTAATATAAATCTGTTATACATTTATTTAGCGGGCATTAAATCTAAATTTACTCCCGTCCATTCACTCATTTGTTTAGTGGTAGGATAAACTTTAGAAACTGCAATTTCACCATCTACCAAAGTAATAGGTAAAGCTTCTGCACCATTCTTTTGAAGATATTCATTTACTGTTTTATTACTCACATACACCTGTGGTTCATCCCGTAAGTTGTGACGGATAACAATAACACCCTGTCTTTTCAATGTTTCGACAACAACTGCAATCCTCATTAATTCAGGATTGATATTTGTTCCACACAAACCTGTAGGGCAACACATTGCCGGGTCAAAAATTTCTATCTTTTTCATACTGTCTTTTATTTTAATTTATCAAATTGTTCAGAAATAAAAAACGACCGCATAATAGATTCCTATGACTATAAAGAGTATAGCAACAATTTTGCGAAACCATTTTTCAAAAATTTGTACGCTGTTATAAAACCGACCTAATCCGGCTACACTATACGCCAATATCCAAGCAACAAGGATTACAGGCACCCCTGTAGCGATAGCATATATTACGGGTAAAAAATACCCGCCCGTTTCTGCTGCCGCCAAAGGCATAAGTATACCGAAATAGAAAATTCCACTGGTGGGGCAAAAGGCTAGAGCAAACAAAATACCCAATAACAAAGCTCCCCAACTACCTTTTGTATTCTTCTTTAGCCCCTCTCCGCCAATATTGATTTTGGGTATATTTAGCTTTATAATATCGAGCATGAATATCCCTATGATAATTAATACCGGAGCAATCAACATCTCACCGTATTTGCTTACCACCTTTTGAACCATATACATACTTGCCCCCTCACGAAGAACCGGAATCAGAATAAACCCAAGTACTGTATAAGTCACTATCCTGCCAAATGTATAAAGTAACCCATTTATGAATATACGGTGACGGTTTTCTATATCCTTACTAATAAAACCTATTGCCGTTATATTAGTAGCCAAAGGGCACGGACTGATTGCCGTTAAAATTCCTAAGATAAAGGCTGTTATAACAGGGACAGAACTATTGTCTAATAGTGATTGAAGAAAATCCATCCTACAACTGTTTTAGCAATTCATCAACTTTATTTTTAATTCCCTCTTTAAATTTGTCCGGTGATTTTCTTGCATTGGAAAAACTGAACTCTGTCATGTTGTTTACATTTTCTTTTCCATCTTTCCAACCATTCACAAACAGGGACGACCAAGTAACTTCGTACTTGTCTGCAATTTGCCCGTTTTCCTTTCTTGAAATATCTATAACCTTATAGATAATCCTATCGTCTGCCTGCTCTTTGGAATAAAGGCTATCCAAAAGGGCTACTATATTAGTTTCTATTGCCCGACAGGTGATACAACGCTGCGCTCCGTGGAAATAAAGCACCTCAATATGGTCAGGCTGCTTTTCTTCCATACTCTGTGCCTCTGTTTTTGCTTTTGCACCATTACCACAGGATATTAAGATAATGGTTGAGAATAGTAAATAAAAGAATTTCTTCATAACTATAGTATTATTGGGTTATCAATTCTTTTACTTCTGCAAGTGATAATCTTTTCCCAGCGGATACGATTTTTCCGTCAATGACTAAAGCCGGAAGACTTAAAACATTATATTCCATGATTTTTAATAAATCTTCCTCTTTAATTAATACGACATCGTAACCCAATTCAAAAATTGCTTGTTTAGTTGTTTCATACAATGCCTTACAGCCTGCACACCCGGTTCCCAATACTTTGATTTCCATTTTCTATTCTATATTAAAGTTTTTCTCTTAATCGTAATTCGTAGAACTACGAACAATATCCTCAAAAAAAAGTGCTATTATCCACAGCACGATGTTCCTGTACATTTACAATCTCCCCAAAATGCAGCAAATAATTTGCGGGCAAGTTCCCAATTTTCCTTGTTAATACAATATCGCACCTTGGGCGTTTCTATTTCTCCCTGAATTAATCCTGCATCTTTCAGCTCTTTCAAGTGCTGTGAAACGGTTGCTTTAGCAATAGGCAATTCTTCGTGAATATCTCCAAAGAAACAACTTTCCTGTTTAGCCAAGAAACTAAGAATAGCCATTCGTGCCGGGTGTCCCATAGCTTTAGCAAAACGAGCTATCTGCTCCTGTTCTACTGTATACTGCTTTTCTTTCACTTCAATATCTCCTCTATATTTATTGTTCGCAAAACTACGAACAATATTTTAATCCGCAAAATTAATTCGGTATTTTTTCAAGGAGTAAGCATAAAATGTATATACCAGCAAATCACTTTTCACAATAACCACCTGTATAATAACGCATTACAATGACACTTCTTTTTTCTCAGCCGAAAGATTAAACACATAATACTGATTTCCAAAAGACGTATGCTTTACCATATATCCCATGGCTGAAAGTTTCAGACCCAATTGACGTGCAGAGACTTCTTTCAAAGCTGCAGAGTTGAATTTACGCATCACTTGAAATATTTCAGCTGTTGTCAGCCAGATACCTTTTTCCGTTTCCAAAGGATGACGGAAACAACAATGAAACACATCTTCTAGTAAGGATTGGCGATAATATGCCTTGTTATGTTTCTGCAAAGCCTTTTCTTCTTCTTTGTTTAAATAATCCGGTGCGCCGGATTTCAGTTCTTCTTTCAGTTGCGCATATATTTGCTTATGCTCCAAAGGTTCTTCCGAAATAGGTTTTAACACCTCCACACACAGAAAACGACGACTTCCTGTGGAGTCAATCAATACCTGATAGACATTTGTTGTGGCTATAAAAGAAGCAAGACGGGACTCATTCACCCATCCCAGTCGCTTGCCGCGAAAAACGGGAACATTCACCATTTGAAGAAGATTCTTTAATGTAGCCTGTTGACTCTCTTTAATCTTATCAAATTCGTCTAAATTAATCAATCCGTTTTTCACGAGTTTCTTCTCCGGCGAACTACCTGCTGTCAGATTCAGATTATCAATAAAATAATACCGTAATGAGTCGGGCATCAGCAATCGGCAAAAAGTACTTTTACTCAATCCCTGCTTCCCGCTTATCAATACAGGAGTAAGTACATTGGCGTGCAGACGTTCTTCCCCACTCCACTGTGAAAGCATTGCCCGTAACCAGCAACGTCCTCCTCTTAGCCATATCTCATTATCTGAAACACGTAACAATAAAGGGGTCACACGATCTACTCCATCCCAACCCGGCAATTCCTTTACATAAAGATGGAAAGGATTATAAGACTCCACTTTATTTGAAAGAATCATGGTGGGTACATCCCCTCTCCAGCAAGGTATTCCTTCCAGGCGGGCATCCACAATCATTCCATTCATTTCGCGTTCATCAATAGGTCGGAAACAGTTCTTTCCACTCTTCTCCCTATATTCCGTAGCTCCTGTCAGATTGTTATAACGGAAATCAAAATTGTCATTCAAATACTCTTTTAATTGCAAAGTCAACGATTGACTCCATTTATTAGATTTACCCGTTTTTTCACCTGCCTTCTCAAGCTCCTCCTTCTTCTTCAGTGTCTTTTGTTCCACGATTCCGGATACCTCGTAATTGGCAACTACCGGCTCCTGCATTTGTTGTTTCTGTGCAAACAATTGTTTTATTGTCTCTACCATTTCTCTAATTATTGTTTTCATACTTGCTGTTTTTTTAATTATTATGAGGTTTGAGACACAAAAATAGACTACCGAATACCGGATTTGCAAATAAGCCGACTCATTCTTTTTTGAAAAATGATCTAACAGAAATAAGCCTTTGGAGTGTTGTTTTTGATTAGAATTATTAGTAATTTTGACGCATCATATTAGGCGTAGCACCATTCGTGCGATAGCTGTCGCACATAATGAGCGACAGTTATTACACAATATGTGAGTTAGCTGTTGCACATAATGTGAGCCAATCAATAGAAAGGCACAAAATAAATAAAATGACTGCGTAAGTCTGCTAATTGATACGCACAAAACAACTAAAGCAATGAATGCACTTTATGATTTCTTCCTGACTCCCCAACCTAAAGATTCCAATAAAACCAGATATCACGCCCGACTGGTTGTACGGGACACCATCACACTGGAAGATATAGCCGAAACGATTGAATCCAGAAGTAGTTTAAGACAAAGCGACGTAATAGGGTCTTTTATAGAGTTTGCCAATGTTTTCAAACAAGAATTATCCAACGGGAATAGTATTCACATTCCGGGAATCGGTTCATTCCGTATCAAAGCGGAATCACCCGAAGTACGTTCTCCCAAAGAAATCCGTGCCGAAAATATCCATTGCAGCGGAATCGTTTTTACTCCGGAAAAAGATTTGCTTCGCGAATTAAAGGCTACGACTTTTGAAAAGGTTAGTGAGACCCGCAGGTCACAGGAATTGAGCGATATAGAAATAGACGGGAGATTAGCTGAATTCTTCAAAGATAACCCTTGTATTACCACACAGCAGCTTTGTTCATTATGTGGACTTCGAAAAGCCACTGCACTCCGCAGATTACAAAAGCGGGTGGATGAAGGAAAGCTGACTCATCCGGGCTATATCCGTTCTCCTTTTTATTTTCCTGTGCCGGGATGGTTCGGAGTATCCAGAAATAGATAATGCAAAATAAACCACTGATTCACAGATTATAATATCCATATATGATTATGACATCATACAATTTGCATGATGTCATAATCTTAATAATCTCACGTCACAATGACATGATAAAAAACACTAACCTAATTTATTTGTTTTTCTTCCAGAGCTTACTCATATCTTCCAGCGTCTTCCCTTTAGTCTCGGGTACCCAACGCCAGACAAAGATAGCGGCAGCGACACAGATGATTCCGTATAAGCTATACGCAAACATCGGACTGAAGTCATACAATGCCGGGAAAGTAGAAGATACGATGTAGTTGAATATCCATTGGAAAGCCACTGCAATAGCAACCGCTTTACCACGAATCGTATTCGGGAAGATTTCTGAAATCAAGACCCAGCAAATCGGTCCCCATGACATCATGAAGAAAGCAGCGTATACGATGATGGAAAGTACCGGAAGAACACCTTTGATTGCCATACTATCACACATTGCCACTGCAAATGCTCCTACAGCCATACCAATAGATCCGATAATCAGCAATGGTTTACGACCAAAGCGGTCTACCGTAAAGATAGCAACCAGCGTAAAGATAATGTTCACAATACCCATAATCACTGTCTGCATCATGCCACCACCTTCGGCACCTGCATTTTCGAAAATACGCGGAGCATAGTAAAGTACTGCATTAATACCGATCGCCTGCTGGAATACGGACAATAGAATACCGATCACAATCACTGTTACTCCATAAGTAAAGAGTTTCTCTGTTTTTTCCTGAGCAGTAGCCTTAATATCATTAAGAATTTCCTGAGCTTTATTCTTACCGTTAATTTTCTCCAGAATAGTGTAAGCCTTTTCTTCCTGCTGTACAAGAACCAAATAACGAGGAGTCTTTGGAACAAAGAACAGCAACAGACCGAAGAAAGCAGCCGGGAAAGCTTCCGAACCAAACATATAACGCCATCCTTCCTGAACTGTCCACATATCCGACTCAGCACTTACTGACAACACACCGGCAGCATCTTTCAGAATAATCGGATTCTGATGGTCACCCATAATCAGATAATTCACAAAGTACACAACCAACATACCAAAGATAATGGCAAACTGGTTGCACGAAACAAGGGTTCCACGAATATTGGAAGGAGCAATTTCAGCAATATACATCGGACATACCGCTGAAGCCAGTCCTACTCCGATACCTCCCAGAACACGATACAAATTGAATGCTATCAACAAATCCATATTCGGTTTTCCGTATTCGAAGAAAAGAACTTCCGGATAATAAGAGCCGAGTGCCGAGAGGAAAAATAACACAGCAGCAAGCCGCAATGAGTTACGACGTCCCAAACGCGAAGCAAAGATACCGGACAGAGCACCGCCAAGTACACAGCCAATTAATGCACTGGAAGAAGTAATGCCATGCATTACTTTATTATACTGAAAATCGGAAGCGGACAGAAAGAAGGCTTCGAGCCCTTTTTCCGCGCCGGATATAACCGCCGTATCATAACCGAAGAGCAAACCGCCCAAAATAGCAACAGAAGTAATCGAATACAAGTAGAGTTTACTTCCTTCGTTCGTTGTATTATTCATAGTTTTAAAAAGTGGATAAAGTAGTGTAGTAGTTGGATTAGAAAAAGTCAGGCGATAAAGCAGCAGCCCTACCGCTGCTTTACCGCCTGTTTTAAATATTAATTAGCAATACATATTCAGAATTGCTTCATAAAGTTCTTGCTTGCCGCTAGTCTGTTTCGGTTCGCCTTTTGTTTTTGCATAAGCAACCACATCCTCCAGAGTCAGCTTGCCGTCTTCAAATTCTTTACCTTTGCCGCCATCGAATGAAGCATAACGGTCAGCCAGCATCTTCTTATAGGGAGATTCGTTAAGCAGAGCCGCTGCACTTTCAAGTGCACGGGCCATAGCGTCCATACCTGCAATGTGAGCGATAAAGATATCTTCCAGATCAGTAGAATTACGACGAGTTTTAGCATCAAAGTTTGTACCACCGGTACCGAGACCACCATTACGGATAATCTGCATCATAGCCTGAGTCAGTTCATAATTGTCGATCGGGAATTGGTCTGTATCCCAGCCATTCTGATAGTCACCACGATTGGCGTCAATTGAGCCCAACATACCATTGTCTACAGCAACAGCCAATTCGTGTTCGAAAGTGTGACCTGCCAAAGTTGCGTGATTCACTTCGATATTTACTTTGAAATCCTTATCCAGACCATGAGCTTTGAGGAAGCCGATTACAGTTTCCGTATCTACGTCATATTGATGTTTAGTCGGTTCCATCGGTTTCGGTTCGATCAGGAAAGTACCTTTGAAACCACGGGCACGGGCATAGTCACGAGCAATCGTCAACATCTGTGCAAGGTGTTCTTTTTCACGTTTCTGATCTGTGTTCAGAAGAGACATATAGCCTTCACGACCACCCCAGAATACATAATTCTCTCCGCCAAGCTCAATCGTTGCATCAATCGCATTCTTAATCTGAACAGCAGCACGAGCTACTACATCGAAGTCAGGATTGGTAGCTGCACCGTTCATATAACGGGCGTGACCGAATACATTAGCAGTACCCCACAGTAGTTTGATACCGGTTTCTGCCTGTTTCTGTTTTGCATAAGCTACGATTTCTTTCAGGTTAGCTTCGTACTCTTCTACACTGGCACCTTCCGAAACCAAGTCTACGTCATGGAAGCAATAGTATTCGATACCCATCTTCTGCATGAATTCAAATCCTGCATCCATCTTATCTTTTGCTGCCTGTATAGCATCTGCATTACCATTCCATGGGAATTGCTTTGTTCCGCCACCGAACTGGTCACCACCTTCAGCGCACAATGTATGCCACCATGCCATAGCGAATCTCAGCCAATCCTTCATCTTTTTACCATTAATCACCTTCTCTGCATCGTAATAACGGAATGCCATCGGGTTCTTACTATCTTTACCTTCAAATTTAATCTTTTCAATTCCCGGAAAAAATTCTTTTGTTGCCATAATTCTTGTTATTTAAAAAGTTATTATATCGTTATTTATATTATATTTCCATCTGGCGTATGCGTCGGCGTATTCCTGACGTTTAGCTATATTCGGCTCGATAACATCCAGTTTATCAAGTATTGCAAATGCCTCATTATTATCTTTATAAATACCTGCACCGATACCCGCGCCCTTCGCTGCTCCTACAGAACCGTCCGTATCATAAAGTTCGATAGTAGCTCCGGTCACTCCTGCCAATGTATCACGGAAGATGGAGCTAAGGAACATATTTGCATGTCCGGCATGAATCTTTTTGACCGGAATTCCCATTTGTTCCATAATGTCGATACCGTATTTAAAAGAAAATACAATTCCTTCCTGTGCAGCACGAATAATATGATGTTTGCCATGTGCATTGAAGTCTACCCCCCGAATGCTGCAACCTATCTCCTTATTATTCAGCATACGTTCCGCACCATTACCAAAAGGCAGGATGCTGATACCTGCGCTCCCGATCGGCGCCTTGGAAGCCAACACATTCATTTCATTGTACGAGATACCTTCGGGAGCTATATTTCTTTTTACCCATGAATTGAGAATACCTGTTCCGTTGATGCAAAGTAACACTCCCAGACGCGTCTGTTCCATCGTATGATTCACATGCGCAAAGGTGTTGACACGGGATTGAGGATCATAATTCACTTCACCATTCACCCCATAGACAACTCCCGATGTTCCTGCCGTAGAAGCGATTTCTCCAGGATTAAACACATTCAAAGAAAGCGCATTATTCGGCTGGTCACCGGCACGGTAAGTAATCGGTGTTCCTTCCTTCAATCCCAGTTCATTCGCAGCAACTGCATTCACACGTCCTTGTTCTGCAAAAGTCGGTTTGATATCCGCAATAAGTGAAGAGTCGAAGCCATAGTAATCCATCAAGAAATCGGCTACACGATTATTTTTGAAGTCCCAGAACATTCCTTCCGAAAGACCGGAAACAGTCGTGCAGATATCTCCGCTTAACTTCATGGCGATATAATCCCCCGGAAGCATGATCTTATATATCTGCTCATAGACAGCCGGTTCATTTTGTTTGATCCAAGCCAGTTTAGATGCTGTAAAGTTACCAGGCGAGTTCAGCAAATGAGAAAGGCATCTCTCCTCTCCGATTGTTTCAAATGCTTGCTGCCCAAAAGGCACCGCACGAGAATCACACCAGATAATGGCAGGACGCAATACTTGCTGATTCTTATCTACACATACCAGTCCGTGCATTTGATAGGAAATACCGATAGCTTTAATCTCAGCAGCACTCACTCCTGACTCCACCATAATAGCTTGCGTGGATAACTTCAGGTTTTCCCACCAACTCTCAGGATCTTGTTCTGCCCACCCGGGATTAACAGCGATAATCTTCGCTTCTGTTTTCGGGAAAAACGCTGACGATACACATTTACCTGTTTCAGCATTGACCAGACTCGCTTTAACGGACGAGCTACCTATATCATAACCTAATAGAAACATGATGATTTTTAAAATTTTGAATTATATATTTAAACAAACAACCTGTTCACTTATTACCTATTACTTATTACCTACTACCGTCTCACCTTATTATATATCTTCTTATCAAATTTATAATAACGTGCTGCACGATGGGCTACTCCCTGCTGTTTTTCTTCCAAAGGAACTACATATTCCATCATCGCTATTTTCTTATGGAAGTTGCGTACATCCACAGGCTTGTCATATACCAACTCAAAAAGAGTCCTCAACTGGGCAGCGGTAAATTTACGCGGAAGTAACTCAAACAGCATGGAAGGATTGAACTCCACAAACTGACGGATATAGGTCATTGCCTCTTTAATAATCAGATTATGGTCGAAAGCCAATGTCATCACATCTTTCAAAGCAATCCAACAGGCCTGATGATCATCCAGATTCTTGTCCAGTGCCCGGTCTATTTTCACCATCGACAGATAAGCAATTGTCACGATACGTTCAACTTTTGACTGCATAGCCCGTTCCAGCCAGCGTACATCCTTTGGATTGCTGGTTCTGTTTTTAGAACCGAATGCCTTGAATTGCATCAGGTTTACATTTCTGAGCCCCGTCAATTCATACAGTACACGTTGTGCTGCTTCATCCAAATCTTCATCCATATAGATAAGGCTACCGGGAAGTTTCATATCGTGATACACTTCACCATTATCTTCGCCCGCACGTTTTACAAGTAACACTTTGAGTTGTTCTCCGTCAAAACCAATCACTACACAGTCTACTGATATGTGATTGTTTGCCAAGGGTGCTTTTTTCTGTATACTTTGCATATCCTTTTCTTTAATACGATGCAAATATAGGGGCGCTTTATGATTCAAACAATAACAAATGATATGCTATAAAACATTGTTTTTCATAGATATACATATCATACAATCTACAATATGAGTACTTAGTGTTATCTTCTGAATTACAATATGTATTTTACCCGTTCCGGCAACGAGTAATTGTATAAAGTACAAAAAGCGGAATGACTCTTTATTATCAGCACTTTTCATATTCACCCCTTGTCTTCTCCGGCAACGGACTTATTGTATTTCAAACGATATCCCATTTTGTATCTTGCCGTTTTTATTCTATCTTTGCCGGATAAATATTAAAAAATCTAAAATGGAACGTCATCCCGTCATTTTATCCATTGCCGGTTCCGATTGTTCGGGAGGAGCGGGCATTCAGGCAGATATCAAAACAATCTCGGCATTAGGAGGCTATGCGGCATCTGCTATCACCGCCGTCACTGTGCAAAACACTCTAGGGGTACGCGCCGTCCATGCAATACCACCCGAAATTGTTTGCGGACAAATCGAAGCGGTGATGGAGGACTTGCAGCCTGTCGCTATAAAAATAGGCATGGTTAACGATATTCAGATCGTTCATGTCATTGCCGACTGTATACGGAAATATTCACCGGAGCACATCATTTATGACCCGGTGATGGTATCTACCAGCGGCCGGAAGCTGATGACAAATGAAGCCATCGAAGAGATTAAGAAAGAACTTTTGCCGCTTGTTACATTAGTCACCCCCAATATCGATGAAGCAAAGGTGCTGACAGGCAACAGCATCCAAAATACACAGGATATGCTGGAAGCCGCCAAGCAACTCTCCCACAGTTATCAGACCCATATCCTGATCAAGGGCGGACATCTGGAAGGCAATCAAATGTGCGACCTCTTATATTCTCCGGATCACACCTATTATATATATGAAGAAAAAAAGATAGAAAGTAAAAACCTGCATGGGACCGGGTGTACCCTCTCCTCCGCTATTGCAAGCTATCTGGCAAAGGGATATTCGATGAAAGAATCCATCCGTCACGCTAAAGAATACATTACTCATGCCATCATTGCAGGCAAAGACTTGAATATAGGTCATGGCAACGGACCTCTGTGGCATTTTCCCGACTCCATTGCACAAATGTGTACATTTTGTGCGGTCGTATCATAAAAATCTGTAACTTTGCACCCGCATTTAAAAATCAATTAAATAATAAAGATATGAAAGCATTTGTATTTCCCGGTCAAGGTGCTCAGTTCGTAGGAATGGGTAAAGACCTGTATGAAAACTCAGCTTTAGCAAAAGAATTGTTTGAAAAAGCAAATGATATCCTCGGATATCGCATTACAGATATCATGTTCAATGGTACAGACGAAGATCTTCGTCAGACAAAGGTTACTCAACCTGCCGTATTCCTTCACTCTGTTATCTCTGCTCTTTGTATGGGCGATGATTTCAAACCGGAAATGACAGCCGGACACTCACTCGGTGAGTTCTCTGCATTGGTGGCTGCTGGTGCCCTGAGCTTTGAAGACGGATTGAAACTGGTTTATGCCCGTGCAATGGCTATGCAGAAAGCTTGCGAAGCAACTCCTTCTACGATGGCCGCTATCATTGCATTGCCGGATGAAAAGGTAGAAGAAATCTGTGCATCTGTTAATGCAGAAGGTGAAGTTTGCGTACCTGCCAACTATAACTGCCCGGGACAAATCGTAATCTCCGGTTCTGTACCAGGCATCGAAAAAGCCTGCGAACTGATGAAAGCTGCCGGCGCAAAACGTGCTCTCCCATTAAAAGTAGGTGGTGCTTTCCACTCTCCGTTGATGGACCCGGCTAAAGTTGAGCTGGAAGCTGCTATCAACGCAACAGAAATTCATACTCCCAAATGTCCGGTATATCAGAATGTGGATGCACTTCCTCATACTGATCCCGCAGAAATCAAAAAGAATCTGGTTGCCCAGCTGACTGCTTCCGTACGTTGGACTCAGTCTGTTAAGAATATGGTTGCCGATGGTGCTACTGATTTTACAGAATGCGGACCGGGTGCAGTATTGCAGGGATTGATCAAGAAAATAGATGGTACAGTAAGCGCTCACGGCATTGCATAAGCATTCGTAGATATACTTTACCTTTTCTCAACTATAGAGCGTGTCGACTAGTTTGCCGATACGCTTTTTTTATGCTTATTAGTCAAACATGAGACAATTAATATGCTGTAAAACACACCATTAGTCTTCTCTACGAGCAAACATTCCGAATCTTTCACTTGTTTTCATTATAGGAATCATTTATTCAAATTCGCGGACCATGAAAATACATGAATATCAAGCAAAAGAAATTTTCTCCAAGTATGGGATCCCTGTTGAAAGGCATACCCTATGTCGAACGGCTGCCGGTGCAGTTGCCGCATACAGGAGAATGGGCTCAGACAGAGTGGTTATTAAAGCACAAGTGCTGACCGGCGGACGGGGAAAAGCCGGAGGTGTTAAACTGGTAGATAACACAGAAGATACCTATCAGGAAGCTAAAAACATTCTGGGTATGAGTATTAAAGGGCTTACTGTCAATCAGATACTGGTCAGCGAAGCGGTTGATATTGCCGCAGAGTACTATATCAGCTTCACCATTGACAGAAATACACGCTCGGTCATCCTTATGATGAGTGCGTCCGGTGGTATGGATATCGAAGAAGTAGCCCGGCAATCACCGGAAAAAATAATTCGCTATGCTATTGACCCGTTCATCGGTCTGCCTGATTATCTGGCACGCCGTTTCGCATTCTCGCTCTTCCCTCACATAGAACAAGCCGGCAGAATGGCCGCTATTCTGCAAGCACTCTACAAATTTTTCATGGAGAATGACGCATCGCTGGTTGAAGTAAATCCATTGGCTCTTACCGCCAAAGGCATATTGATGGCTATTGACGCCAAAATTGTTTTTGACGATAATGCTCTTTACCGCCATCCGGATGTACTGAGTTTGTTTGATCCTACAGAAGAAGAAAAAGTAGAAGCGGATGCTAAAAACAAAGGGTTCAGCTACGTTCACATGGATGGAAATATAGGCTGTATGGTAAATGGCGCCGGACTTGCTATGGCAACAATGGATATGATAAAACTTCATGGGGGAAATCCTGCCAACTTCCTTGATATTGGCGGTAGTTCGAACCCTGTCAAGGTGGTTGAAGCTATGAAACTTCTATTACAGGACGAGAAAGTAAAGGTCGTCCTGATAAACATTTTCGGAGGAATCACCCGTTGTGACGATGTAGCCATCGGTCTTATTCAGGCATTCGATCAGATTAAGAGTGATATACCTGTCATTGTCAGGCTCACAGGAACCAATGAACATATCGGACGTGATCTTTTACGCAACCATAGCCGTTTTCAGATAGCTACAACTATGCAGGAAGCCGCTTTAATGGCTATCAAATCTTAAGATGAAATCACATAAAAAATGAAGGAACAATGAGTATATTAATAGATAAATCCACCCGTTTGATTGTACAAGGTATCACCGGTAGAGACGGGCTTTTTCATGCCAAGAAGATGAAAGAATACGGAACGAATGTCGTTGGCGGCACTTCTCCGGGCAAGGGAGGTACGGAAGTAGACGGTATTCCGGTATTCAATACGATGCATGAAGCTGTAAAACAGACACAGGCTAATACTTCCATCATCTTTGTGCCGGCCCGTTTTGCAGCAGATGCTATTATGGAGGCTGCGGATGCAGGCATCCGGCTAATAGTCTGTATCGCAGAAGGTATTCCGACCCTGGATGTCATCAAAGCACATCGGTTTGCCGAACAAAGAGGGGCAATGTTGGTTGGCCCCAACTGTCCGGGACTTATTTCTCCCGGAGAAAGTATGGTAGGAATCCTTCCGGGACAAGTCTTTCAGAAAGGAAATGTCGGTGTCATCAGCCGTAGCGGAACACTCACTTATGAAATAGTGTATCACTTAACGGCAAATGGTATGGGACAGTCTACTGCAATCGGCATCGGAGGAGATCCTGTAGTAGGTCTGCATTTCCTTAAACTACTGGAAATGTTCCAGAATGATCCTGAAACGAAAGCAATTGTGTTAATCGGAGAAATCGGAGGAAACGCGGAAGAACAGGCTGCTGAATATATTCGCAGTCATGTAAATAAGCCTGTAGTAGCATTTATTGCCGGACAGTCTGCTCCTCCGGGAAAACAGATGGGCCACGCAGGAGCTATTGTTTCGGGAGGTTCCGGCTCGGCAAAAGACAAAATAGAGGCTTTAGAAGCTGCCGGCATACGAGTTGCACAAGAGCCTTCGGATATTCCTAAGTTACTGAAAAGATAAACAGAACCACACGGAGAAATAGAGCTTTGGGCTTTTGTTTCTCCGTGTGGTTCTATTTTATGTACCAATATATCCCCGCGATGATAAAGTAATATCTGAAATTTACATTCCCTTTTTCACGCCTAACTTTATTAATAAAGCATTCATCGGATAAGCACAGAAAAAGCCAAAAAGCATAGCCAGCTGCATCATAAACCAAAATATCCATGTGTCTTTAGGCAAAGGCTCATTGACAAATAAAACAAAATAAACGATTGCCATCCAGCCATACATTCCGATTTGCCAAGACAGCAGAGAAAAGAAATCTGCTTTAAAAGCACGGGACAGCGCCTTTCCCGCCGATATCCTCTCCATCTCCCGAATAGCATAGAATTGAAAATAAACTCCTATGATCAACGCCAATATAAAATCAAGTACCCAGTTTCCAATAAGCTGACTTCCTGCAACGGTTACCGGGATATAATTAGTGAACCACTCTCCTATTATATCAGCCAATGTGCAGCCTGCTCCACAATGTAAAGCCGATAAAGCCACAGACTGCCAATGAGGACGTCTCACGGACATATCTCCCATCGACATATCCATATTCATGTCTTTCATACCGGACATACTCATCCCTTTCATGTCCGACATCTCCATCCCCATGTCCGACATATCCATTTTCATTTCACCACCTCCCATCTTTATGGGAGCACCTTGTCCGAACTTATTATAAGCCCATAAAGCTAAGTAACTTCCCCACAATGCAGTCAATATCCATACTGCATTCATTATCTTCATTGATTGTGGACGATGTGTCAGATCGATTGCTATGTGAACTGCAATTCCGATACCTGAACAGACTAAAAACACGGCTAATAAATTGAGCATAATTGTATATTTAAAAAGATTTTAGACTACAACAGCCCTTATTTATAAATAGTTCATCCCGTCCATTTTTAAATTTATCCCATCGAACTATTCTCCTGGCTGTTTGTTTACAATTTTATTAATTAAATATTGAATTGTATGAGTAGACGTAGTCAATTAGAGCATGAAGTATCTGTTGCTCAGGAAAGAATCAAGAAGGCAGCCAAAGATACACCGAAAGATATCATAAAGTTATGGGAACAAGACTTGGTAGACTTGGAACTTGAACTCAATAACCTGGTAGATGATGAAGAAGATAACAATGAAGATTAACTAAAAGAGGGTGCCACCGCGATTGTGAAGTGCACCCTCCTTTATTTGTAGTATTTTTATAAGCAGAATGCTTTTATTGCTTATCCACAGTGGAAATACTTATGTACCAGTTCCAGCATTTCTTCCGGTTTGCCTTCCAGATCGGCACGTAATGTTTTGTCCTCATAACTACGGAGCTTGCGTATAATACCGTCAATCATAGCCGGACTAAATACATTATATTGCTCGAAGACAGCACGTTGTTTTAGCAAACATTCGGCAGATGCCGCACAACTATCCGGCAATTGAGCCAATGCTTTCAGCTTGTCCTCATTCTCTTTCTGATGGATATTTACATTTACATACGTTCTCTTTGCAATGTCCAAAGCCTGTTCTATCTCAAAACCATGACGGCAGGCAACAGCCAGTCCCGCAAGCAGCTGATACAAATCTGCCGAACCATCCGGAGAACGCATTTCTACCGTTTGTTTCTGGCTGGTATCAAAATGACTTTCGCTTTCCAATGGATTTGCCAAAGTACACATATCGGTCTTGGCAGCCCAGCCCAACGGTACACGCACTAATACAGAACGGTTGCGATCTCCCCAGCAAACATTGGTCGGTGCTTCCTGATGAGGAACCAAACGGAAGTAAGAAGTAGGATTGGTATTTCCAAAGGCTGTAATAGAAGGAGCAAGTTCCATCATTCCGGCGATTGCCTTACGGGCTGTTTCCGACAATACACCGTCTTTCAGCATCTGATTTTGTCCGTCCTTTACAATACGCATATGAATATGTAAACCCGATCCGGCTTTTCCAGCCGTAATCTTAGGCGCAAATGTCACATTATACCCATATCTGTATCCCAAGTTACGAATCACCCATTTGGCAATCATCAATTGATCTGCCGCATCTTCGGCACGAACAGGCAGGAACTCTATTTCGTTCTGTTCATAAATCATGCCATCCAATGTAAAATTACCAA
Source organism: Bacteroides sp. RCH18 (assembly GCF_058231005.1). Taxonomy (NCBI): domain Bacteria; kingdom Pseudomonadati; phylum Bacteroidota; class Bacteroidia; order Bacteroidales; family Bacteroidaceae; genus Bacteroides; species Bacteroides sp. RCH18. The sequence continues at coordinate 673,266 of NZ_JBIPTC010000001.1, forward strand.
CCTCGGAATGACCATATTTTATCTGCCCACCCGTCTGAGCTATATACGACATACACTGCGTACGGAAATCGTTAAACTTAGCATACGGAGCAGATTCATGATAACCACGTTGATCTGTAGCCTGAAACATTCCTGTATCCGGTGAAATAACATAGTATTCCAGCTCACCCATCGCCTGAAACTCCATACCTGTGACATCAGTAAATGCTTTACACGCTTTATGCAAAGTATGTTCCGGAGAACTTTCCAATGGCTCACCGTCTTTATTGAAGAAAGAACAAAGCATCGAAAGTGTCGGTATTTCTGCAAACGGATCGACAAAAGCGGTACGGAAACGAGGCACTACATACAGGTCGCTACTCCCCGCCTCTATAAAAGGAAACAGGCTGGAACCGTCCACCCGCTCTCCACAAGTAAGGATCGCATCCAGATAAGCCGCATTATTAATTACAAAATTCAATGTTTTCAGTCGCCCGTCAGCGGCAGGATACATGAAATTGACCATACGGATATTATTCTTCTGAATAAAAGAAATAATATCTGCCTTAGTAAACTCGGCGGCAGGCTTTTCCAAAGCAGCCACCAGACAGTTAGGATTCATTAAAAGTTCTTGATTCATCTTCTATCGGTTTGTTGTTAGTGAATCAAAGGTAAGAAAAAAATAACCGCAGACAATAAAAAGAGAGATAAATTCTTTGGACTTTAAGAAATAGTCCGGCAGGATTCTGCAGAAACGAAAGAAGGTGTGTTAGGATCACCAACACACCTTCTTTTTATATACTGATTGTTATTCAGTCAATTAGTTCTTCGGCAAAGCCTCTTTAACTACCATCGGACGGCCTACATATTCAGCACCATTCAATTCTTTGATAGCGTTAGCTGCTTCTGTATCATCCGGCATTTCAATAAAAGCAAAGCCTTTTGATCTTCTTGTTTCACGATCTGTGATTAATTTAACTGAAGCAACTGCTCCATACTCTTCCATTACGTTTCTCAAGTCTGATTCCTTAACGTTATAGTTAAGATTTCCAATGTACAAATTCATAAAATACAAATATAAAAAATTAATAATTTCAATAACAAAGTTCTTTGGAAGTTCTTAATCAGAGATGGATATGCTCAATAAATGAGAAGATTCATGTGAAATAATCAAATCGAAATAAACCTTTTATTGTTTAGTGAGTGCAAATAACGGCATTTCGCGGGAATAATGCACTATGTTCTCTCCTTTTTCTTTTGCAAAATACCCTTTTTTATGAAATAAGACCAAAACTTAACGTATGGGTGTTCCAGTGAGAGTCTGTAATAAAGTCAGAAGCCATATTGAATGCTTTGCGCAAACTCTATCCCGGTGATACCGGGCACCTGAATATCAAGGATATGATCAGAAATACCCCTATGACTTTTAATGCTGAATATAATGTTCGTTTCACTGACATGGCGATAAAGTTACTACTTTTTCAGAACTTATACTTCATTCCCATCGAAACATATACAGCCGGTTTGAAATAAGGGTCCGTATCTCTGGACATATCTTCGAAAAAGGTCTTCAGTGTACGTGTTGTGTAATAAGCAATCCGGCTGCACGATAATCCTCCCATCTCTGCTATCAGACTTAGCTTCAGATATTTATTCAGATTCATTCCTGCCGATAGTTCCATCATAGAAACTTTGATCTGATAGCGTCCCTCAGTGCTTCATCGCTCCGTATACCAAACGCATATTTTCGGACTTTATTCTTTGCTCCTTGCTTTTTTAGTTTAACTTTGTACGTAGATAAAATAACCAATTATGGAAATAAAAAAATTCATCGAAAACTATCGGGAAGCTTTTGGCGAATATGCCGAATTACCTATCGTATTCTGGTACTCGGACATTCTTGAAAATGAAACGGGGAAAGTGAACGGGTGCTTCTTTAAAAGCATGAGTAAAGTCAGGGAAGGTAATACCATCAGCCTGAATGCGGAAACAATTGGTTGCGGCGGCGGTAAGTTTTATACCGGATTCACTGATATGCCCGAGCACGTGCCGACGTTCGTATCTCTAAAGGAACGATATAAGCAGACGCCGGAAATGGTAAAAAGCTTTATTGAACAATTGGGAGTACCAAGGGCAGAAAAGGAATATCTGCATTTTGCCCGTATAGATAAAGTGGAAACGTTCGATCATTTGGAAGGAATCCTTTTTCTGGCCAATCCTGATATATTATCCGGACTGACCACCTGGGCTTTCTTCGATAATAATAAGGAGGATACAGTGATTTCCACTTTCGGGTCGGGATGTAGTTCTGTGGTCACACAGACGATTCTGGAGAATCGTAAAGGCGGATACAGAACATTCATCGGATTCTTTGATCCTTCTGTACGCCCTTATTTTGAGGCCGATATACTGAGTTATACCATTCCGATGTCGAGATTTAAGGTGATGTATGAGACTATGCGCAGCAGTTGCCTGTTTGACACACACGCATGGGGAAAGATTCGGGAAAGAAACCATAATAGCTACAAAGAATAAGAATATGGATTTTATACTTCGTCCCTGGAAAAAATCTGATGCCAAAGCCTTAGCAAGGCATCTGAATAATAAGAAGATATGGGATAACTGCCGTGACGGGCTGCCTTTTCCATATACAGAAACAGATGCTGATGCCTTCATTAAATACGCTTCGGAACAAGTGGAACAGAATGAATATTGCATCGAGGCGAATCATGAGGCAATCGGTAATATCGGATTCGTCCGCGGGACGGATGTCGAACGCTTCAATGCAGAAGTCGGTTACTGGATTTCGGAAACATACTGGAACAAGGGCCTTGCAACAGCTGCTTTAGAAAGAGCTATAGAACATTTTTTTCAGCATACAGATGTAATACGCCTATACGCTACGGTATATGAACACAATGCCGCATCAATGCGTGTGCTGGAGAAAGCAGGATTTCAGAAAACAGGAATACATCGTAAGGCTTGCTTCAAGAATGGCCAGTTCATTGATGCACATTATTATGAATTACTTAAAAATAAATCGTAAACCTCCTTGCTTTGTTACCGTATATATTACTGCCGACTATCTTTATACAGAACCTAATACATAGAACGAGAGGTCCCGATTCATCACGAACCGGAACCTCTCTATGAGTTATTACTTTCGAAGTTTTACTTTATCTCTTTAACTTCTTCTCCTTTTTCATTCAGAAGTACGGTTACTTCCTGGGCGTCTTTTGTAGTGATAATTACTTTATAAACCTTACCGGTTTCTTTTTCGGCAACATACGCTTCCTTGATGGTAGCATCTTCATAGCTTTTCGCTATTGCCTGTGTCACTGCTTCCGGCAAATCTTTCACTTCAATCTTTGTATACTCATCCTGTGGAGCTTGTGTCTGAGTTTCCACTGCCGGAGTGTTACTTACTTCCTGTGCGAATGCTACAGAACTACCTAATCCCAATACCAATGCTACTGCTACTAATACCTTTTTCATAATCGTAATTTTTTAAGTGTGAATAATAGAACTATTGTTTTTATTGTTTCTTGTACTTAATATATGGCAAAGCAGATGCCAAACGTTTCACTCCGTCATATATAACTGATAATCAAATACATAAACAGTAGACAATATAAATATAACTGTGGAATTAGTGTGGAATTATGTGGAATCTGTTGATACATAATTGGGGAATTACTATTCAACGCTCTTAATTTGGCAAGAACTGATTTCTTTATTCAACTGTTATATACCTATAACAACCTAATTATACAACAATGAAAAAAGAAGTCTTAAAAGAGCTTACAGCCAAACCGGGGAAGGAACATCATGTATCCGATTTCAATCCCTCATTTACTGCTGATATGTCCAAACAGGATGCCAAAGAACAGTTAGCCCAAAATATCGAAAAGCTGTCAGAACTGCAAAGTATGCTTTATGCACAAGAGCGCTACTCGGTTCTGGTTATTTTTCAGGCAATGGATGCTGCCGGAAAAGACGGAACGATCAAGCATGTAATGTCCGGCATCAATCCGCAAGGGTGTCAGGTGTACTCCTTTAAGCAACCTTCTGCCGAAGAACTGGATCATGACTACTTATGGAGAATTAATCGTTCGCTCCCCGAACGGGGACGAATCGGAATCTTCAACCGTTCCCAATATGAAGATGTACTGATAGCCAAAGTGCATCCCGAAATCCTGTTATCCAACAAGCTACCCGGAATACTAAAAGCGAAAGATATAGACAACGAATTTTGGAAACGCCGCTACCGGCAGATTAATGATTTCGAACGTTATCTGACTGAAAACGGGACGGTCATCATCAAATTCTTCCTGAACGTTTCGAAAGCCGAACAAAAGAAACGATTCATGGAGAGGCTGAACGATGAATCAAAGAACTGGAAATTCTCTTCTGCCGACGTCAAAGAACGGCAATACTGGGACGACTACATGAAAGCCTACTCGGATGTACTGACAGAAACTTCAACAGAGATTGCCCCGTGGTATGTGATTCCGGCAGACAACAAATGGTTCATGCGATATGCCGTCGGGCAAATTATCTGTGAACGCATGGAAAAACTGGACTTACATTATCCGCAGTTATCCAAGGAGGCGCTGGAAAGACTTGAAGAATGCAAAAAGAACGTATCCGATATTAATTTCTAAACAAGATACTTTCTCAGAGTTTAACGGGTTATTTCTGTCAGGACTTGACAAAGCCCTTTTAATGTTGTATATTTGTAAGCAGAACAATAATAAACCTATAAAACCGTAACTAATGAAAAGAAGTCTGTCTTTCAACATACCTGCTGTAATGTATCACATGAACGGTAACATACAGTCAAGATTGATCAGTCCGTAAGGCAAGTACAATATTACAACAAGACATATATATTTCCCTATAAAGAATAAGATATGAGTCATCGGTATACAAGCTGAAGGCTGCGACTTCCATTGGAAGTCACAGCCTTTTTTGTTGCCAAATTTCAGCATAAAAAGCCATAAACGGAATTACATCGTTTATAATAAACTCAGATACCGTTTTACTAAAACTATCACAAAGTTTATTATAAACACAAACACCGATGATTCATAAATCATACATTTTTTTCATTGTCACCGGAAGGAGAAATCCACTGTTCCGGTTCACGCACTTCAATGAATAAACAAAAAACGATAAAATAATACGTTTCATTGAAAATTTGCACTACTTTTGTAAACATCAAAGCCCAATCATGATTTGACCGGCCAAGAAATTATGAGACCGATTAAACTTTTTCAAACGAGAATAGTCTAATCTTTAAGATATCATCAATCTAAACATTAAAGTCATCAATGAAAATGGAAACATCCGCCAAACTCTATTCGCTGAATTACAGCAATGTGAAAACTTACCTGTTCGCCCTGTTATTCGTAGCAGGCAACATCGCACTTCCACAACTGTGCCACCTCGTTCCTTACGGTGGACCGACTTTATTACCAATTTACTTTTTTACCTTAATAGCCGCTTATAAGTACGGTTTTCGGGTAGGATTGCTGACAGCTGTTCTTTCTCCTGTCATCAATCATATCTTGTTTGCCATGCCATCCGAGGCCGTTCTCCCGATTATATTGATAAAATCAACCTTGCTTGCCGGTGCTTCCGCCCTTGCAGCACGTACCGTGAAAACCGTTTCTTTGTTAGCCGTCCTTGGAGTAATACTCTCCTATCAACTCATAGGAACCGCTTTTGAATGGATGATCGAGGGAGATTTCTATATCGCAGTACAAGATTTCCGTATCGGTATTCCGGGTATGCTCATTCAATGGTTTGGCGGATACGCCCTGTTAAAGGCAATTGCAAAACTCTAAACTAAAAAAGAAAGATGGACAGAAGGGATTTTTTAAAGACAGTAGCTATTACTGGTGCCGCCATGACTATACAGCGTTCAGAGGCGATGGAGATACTGACTCAGACAATCAATAAGGCAAATGGTGACAAACCGGACCTGGTGGCCGTCATGGGCGGCGAACCGGAAACTATGTTCCGTCGTGCTATCAGCGAGCTGGGCGGTATGAAGCAATTTGTCAAGCCCGGACAGAAAGTAGTGGTAAAGCCCAATATCGGATGGGATAAAGTGCCCGAACTGGCAGGAAACACGAATCCGAAACTGATCACGGAAATCATCAAACAATGTTTTGCCGCCGGAGCCAAAGAGGTCACCGTATTCGACCATACCTGCGACGATTGGCAGAAGTGCTACAAAAACAGCGGTATTGAAGCGGCAGCGAAAGAAGCCGGAGCCAAAGTTATGCCCGCCCACCTGGAATCTTACTACAAACCCGTTGATCTGCCAAAGGGACAAAAGATGAAGAAGGCGAAAATACATGAAGCCATCCTGAATTGTGATGTATGGATTAATGTCCCTATCCTGAAGAATCACGGAGGCGCCAATCTGACTATCTCCATGAAAAACCATATGGGTATCGTCTGGGACCGCGGCTTCTTCCACCAGAACGACCTGCAGCAATGCATTGCGGACATCTGTACACTGGAAAAGAAAGCTGTGCTTAATGTCGTAGACGCCTACCGTATCATGAAGACCAACGGACCGCGAGGACGTTCCGCTTCGGACGTGGTACTGGCAAAAGGTCTCTTTATCTCACCGGATATTGTAGCCGTAGATACAGCCGCAGCCAAATTCTTCAATCAAGTACGCGAAATGCCGCTGGACACCGTAGGTCACCTTGCCAAAGGAGAAGCACTGAAAGTAGGAACGATGGACATCGACAAACTGAATGTCAAGCGAATTAAGATGTAAACCACCATGTTAAGAAAGATACGTATCGGAATATCAGTCGTCCTTTTTGCACTGATTACTTTTTATTTTCTCGATTTTGCTAATATTCTGCCGAACAGTTTTCATCGGTTGGCACATATACAGTTTGTCCCTGCCGTGCTATCTCTCAGTATAGGCATACTGATTGTGCTGATTGCGTTAACCCTGTTGTTCGGACGTATCTATTGCTCTACCATCTGTCCGATGGGAATATGGCAGGATGTTATAGCACGCATTTCAAAGTCTGTGGGCAAGAAGAAAAAAAGATATCGGTACAGTCCTGCAAAGAATATGCTGAGATGGACCGTGCTCGGAGTGACTGTAATTGCCTCCGTATGCGGCTTCTCGGTGGTATTGGGATTGCTGGACCCGTATAGCGCATACGGACGCATTGTAGTACATATCTTCAAACCGGTGTATATGCTGGGAAACAACCTGCTGGAATCCGTATTTTCCAGATTCGAAAACTACACGTTTTATCAGGTAGACACCTCGGTATTAAGTCTTTCTTCCCTTCTTATAGCGATACTGACCTTTGCCGCCATTCTTATATTAGCATGGAAACACGGCCGCACGTGGTGCAATACCATTTGTCCGGTAGGTACGGTATTAGGATTTTTGAGCCGTTACTCTTTGTTCAAAGTCCGTATCGATACCGCAAAATGTAATGGTTGCGGACTTTGCGCTACCAAATGCAAAGCTGCCTGCATCCACAGCAAAGAACACGCTATTGACTATAGCCGCTGTGTAGACTGTTTCGACTGTCTCGGTGCCTGCAAACAGAAAGCGCTGGTTTACGCCCCTGCTTCAAAGGGACAACAACGTTCTTCCGCTACAGAAAAACAAGCGGCGGCAACAGAACCATCTTCCGTTACTGCAGATTCTTCCAAACGTCGTTTTCTGCTTGCCGGACTGGCTACTGCCGGAGCAACTCCCACGCTTCTTACAAAGGCGCAAGAATCCATTGCGACGATGGAAGGCAAAAAGGCATACAAAAAAGAAAATCCGATTACTCCTCCGGGATCTGTCAGCCAGAAGCGTTTCCAGCAACATTGTACATCATGCCATCTTTGTGTCAGCAAATGCCCGTCGCATGTACTGAAACCCGCTTTCATGGAATACGGTCTGGGAGGTGTGATGCAGCCAACGGTCAGTTTCGAAAAAGGATTCTGTAATTTCGACTGTACCGTATGTAGCGATGTCTGTCCCAACGGTGCCATCCCTCCGTTGACGGTAGAACAGAAACATCTCACTCAGATGGGCTATGTCGTCTTTATAGAAGAAAATTGCATTGTCCTCACTGACGGAACCAGTTGCGGAGCCTGTTCAGAGCATTGTCCTACGCAAGCCATTGCTATGGTACCCTACAAAGACGGACTGACTCTTCCCCACGTCAATACGGAGATCTGTGTCGGATGTGGCGGCTGCGAATACGTCTGCCCTGCCCGCCCGTTCCGTGCCGTATACATCGAAGGAAACCCTGTGCAGAAAGAAGCGAAACCTTTCAAAGAATCAGAAGAACATAAAGTTGAGATAGACGATTTCGGATTCTAGCAGCATCAGCCCCAAATATGGATAGCTTTCAGAGGATTGTATACAATTCAAAAAAACTATCCATTATATTCCTCCTACTTTCAATAAATTCACTAAATTCGTGGCGAACTAAAAAAGAAAGTAACTCATGGAGGTATTCACAAATAACTGGAATAGCCGTAAATATCAGATAGGCTATGCTTTAAGCGGAGGATTTATTAAAGGATTTGCGCATTTGGGGGTGATGCAGGCTCTGCTGGAGCATGATATCAAACCGGACATTATCTCCGGAGTAAGTGCCGGTGCGCTTGCCGGAGTTTTTTATGCCGACGGAAATGAACCTCACCAAGTGATTGAATACTTCTCCGGCCATAAGTTTCAGGACCTGACAAAGTTAGTCATCCCCAAGAAAGGACTATTTGACCTCTGTGAATTTATTGACTTTCTCCATACCAATCTGAAAGCCAAGAATCTGGAAGAGTTGCAAATCCCCTTAATCATCACGGCTACCGATCTGGACCACGGACGTATGGTTCATTTCCACCGTGGCTCCATAGCCGAACGTGTGGCTGCTTCCTGCTGTATGCCTGTCATGTTTGCTCCGGTCAATATCGACGGAACCAATTACGTAGATGGCGGATTAATGATGAACCTTCCAGTCTCCACCCTTCGCAGAATATGCGACAAGGTGGTAGCCGTCAACGTAAGTCCCATCATGGCGCAAGACTATAAAATGAATATCGTAAGCATTGCCATGCGCTCCTTCCACTTTATGTTCCGTGCCAATACTTTCCCCGAAAGAGAAAAATGTGACTTGCTGATCGAGCCATACAATCTTTATGGATATAGCAACACCGAACTGGAAAAAGCGGAAGAAATCTTCGAGCAAGGTTATAAGATAGCCAATGACTTACTTGACCAGACATTGGCGGAAAAAGGGAAAATATGGAAGTAATACCTTACTTTTCGCGAAAACATTTATGATATGAAATAAAATCTACTCTATATGAACAACGAAAATAAAATGATTATCTATCAGGTGTTTACACGCCTGTTCGGAAACAATAACAACCATTGTGTCTACAATGGAGACATTACCGCCAACGGATGTGGTAAAATGGCCGACTTCACCCTCAAGGCACTTGGAGAAATCAGAAAACTGGGTGCTACCCATATCTGGTATACAGGCATTATCGAGCATGCAACGGAGACGGATTACCGTCGTTTCAACATACGTCCCGACCACCCCGCCATCGTGAAAGGCAAAGCGGGCTCTCCCTACGCCATCAAGGATTATTATGATGTAGATCCGGACTTGGCAACCGATGTGCCGGAACGAATGAGGGAGTTCGAGAATCTGGTACATCGCACTCACCGTTCCGGACTGAAAGTTATTATAGATTTTGTCCCCAACCATGTAGCACGCCAGTATCACTCGGATGCACAACCGGACGGCACTACCGAACTGGGAGCAAACGATGACCCGAACTACGCTTTCAGTCCGTACAATAATTTCTACTATATACCGCAGTCCGAGTTGCGTGCCCAGTTCGACATGAAAGAAGGTGCAGTGGAGCCTTACCACGAATATCCGGCCAAAGCCACAGGTAACAACCGTTTTGACGCTACACCGAACATCAACGACTGGTACGAAACCATCAAGCTGAACTATGGAGTAGATTATCTGAATGGCGGCACTTGCCATTTCTCCCCGACTCCGGATACCTGGATAAAGATGCTGGATATTCTTTTATTCTGGGCCTCAAAAGGTATCGATGGTTTCCGCTGCGATATGGCGGAAATGGTTCCAGTAGAATTTTGGGAATGGGCTATTCCACAAGTTAAGGAAGCGCATCCGGAAATTCTTTTCATTGCCGAGGTCTATAATCCCAACGAATACCGCAATTATCTGTTCCGTGGAAAATTTGACTATCTATATGATAAGGTCGGTTTATACGATACACTCCGCAATGTATCTTGCGGCTACGAATCCGCTGCATCCATCACTCACTGCTGGCAAAGTCTGAACGGAATAGAAAAGCAAATGCTGAACTTCCTGGAGAACCATGACGAACAGCGCATCGCTTCCGATTTCTTTGCAGGCGATCCACGTAAAGGAATCCCCGCTCTGATCGTTTCTGCTTGTATGAACACCAATCCTATGATGATTTATTTTGGTCAGGAGTTCGGCGAACTGGGAATGGACAGCGAAGGTTTCAGCGGAAGAGACGGGCGGACTACGATATTCGATTACTGGAGCGTAGATACAATTCGTCGCTGGCGCAATGGCGGTAAGTTTGACGGTAAAATGCTGACCGAAGAGCATAAACGCCTGTACAGCATTTACCAAAGAGTACTGACGCTGTGTAATGAAGAAGCAGCCATTGCCAAAGGAGTATTCTTCGATCTAATGTACGCCAATAAAAACGGATGGCGTTTCGACGAACATAAGCAATATACTTTTATGCGAAAGTATAAGAATGAATTGCTGTTCATCATCGTCAATTTCGATAGCCAACTGGTTGATGTAGCAATCAACGTACCTTCTCACGCGTTTGATTTCTTACAGATACCACAAATGGAAAAATATCAGGCTACAGACTTATTGACCGGTGCCAAAGAGGAAATCTGTTTATTGCCTTATAAAGCCACTGAGGTTTCCGTAGGGGCCTATAACGGGAAGATTCTGAAGATTACATTCTGATGCCTGCTGCTCTGATTGGAGCTAGATAAGATTATAAAGTTCAGGCACGGATTACGCGGATAAACACGGTTTTTAGTTACTCAACTCTTTAAACCGTGAAATCCGTGTAATCCGTGCCTAAGAAGAATTATAAATTATACCTTTAGCTCATACTCAAACCTTTTACAAGTTAATTCCACCCACGCATTATACCTATTTATTTCCCTTAACTGATTTATTCCCCCCAACTGAAAACAAAAATTCTCAAAGGCTGTTTAGTTAGATAAATAATTTCCTAAACCAGAACCTTATGAAGAAAATTAGTTTTTTGGCAGTCATATTGTTATTGTCTCTATCTGCCTTCGCAATCTTACCTCCCGGCAATGTACAGGCTGCCTTCAAAAAGATGTACCCCAAAGCCAACGGTGTAGCATGGTCGCAGGATGATGGCTATTATTGCGCTAACTTTATCATGAATGGATTCACTAAAAACATCTGGTTCAATACGCAGGCTCAATGGCAAATGACACAGACGGACCTTGTCAGTCTCGACCGGGTGACACCTACCGTATACAACGCCTTTGTATCCGGTCCTTATGCCAGTTGGGTAGTAAATGATGTAACCATGGTGGAATTTCCTAAATGGCAGGCAATCATCGTCATTAAGGTAGGACAAGATAATGTAGATATCAAATACCAGCTCTTTTATTCCCCGCAAGGAATGTTGCTAAAAACCCGCAATGTCAGTTATATGTACGACATTCTCGGTCCGGGAACATTTTTATAGAAAAAAGTCCTTGCCAAACATCAAATGCTCGGCAAGGGCTTTCTTATTTTATTCCTTGAGTTATTTCTTCTTTCTCAAAACAACAGCTGTACGTGCAGGAATATAGAGTTTCAGCCACTCTTTCTTTTCCTTCTTATACAACGGATCGGCAATCGTGAAATGAACTACTGAATCATCTGCAAGACCATTTCCGCCAAATGCAACATTATCCGTATTCAAGATTACTTCATAAGCTCCCGGACTAACAAGGAAACCATAATCCACAAAAGACTGTCTCGGATTGAAGTTAAATACAAATATCAGATCCTTACGTCCATAAGCCAATACCTGATCACCATCATTATGCCAGATCTCCTGAACCGGAGTCGCCTGGAAATCTTTCACACTCTTGATCACTTTCAGCATCTCAGCATCAAAGTCCCCCATGTAGTGATAAGCCAGATTCTTGTTATCTACCAGATCCCACTGACGACGGGCATACTTACAAGACCATCCATTACCTTCACGCGGAAAATCGATCCATTCGGGATGCCCGAACTCATTACCCATAAAGTTCAGATAACCGCCATTGATCGTCGAAGATGTCAGCAAGCGGATCATCTTATGTAAAGCGATTCCACGATTGACTACATAATTCTCATCGCCTTTCTGCATATGCCAATACATATCGGCATCAATCAGACGGAAAATAATAGTCTTGTCTCCTACCAATGCCTGATCATGACTTTCCGCATAAGAGATCGTCTTTTCATCCTGACGACGGTTGGTTACTTCCCAGAACATACTGGAAGGTTTCCAGTCCTCATCAATCTTTTCCTTGATAGTCTTGATCCAGTAATCAGGGATGTTCATAGCCATACGGTAATCAAATCCGTAACCGCCATCCTCTACTTTGGCCGCAAGTCCCGGCATACCGGAAACTTCTTCAGCAATAGAGATAGCCTTCGGATTGACCTGATGAATCAACTCATTCGCCAATGTCAGGTAACAAATGGCATTGCCGTCCTGATGACCATTGAAGTAATCTCCGTAATTACAGAATGCTTCTCCCAACCCGTGGCTATAATACAACATAGACGTCACACCGTCAAAACGGAATCCGTCAAACTTATATTCTTCCAGCCAGTATTTACAGTTGGACAATAAGAAATGAATCACTTCATTTTTGCCATAATCAAAGCATAGTGAATCCCATGCCGGATGCTCACGACGAGGAGCCGGATAGAAATACTGGTTCGGATCACCGGCAAAGTTACCCAAACCTTCCACTTCGTTTTTCACCGCATGAGAATGGACAATATCCATAATAACGGCAATACCCATCTCATGAGCAGCATCAATCAGCGCTTTCAGTTCGTCGGGCGTACCAAAGCGGGAAGAAGCAGCAAAGAAACTGGATACATGATAGCCAAAACTACCATAATAAGGATGCTCCTGAATGGCCATAATCTGAATACAGTTATAGCCTTCCTGTGCTATGCGTGGAAGTGTTTTTTCGCGGAATTCATTGTATGTGCCTACTTTTTCCTCTTGTTGTGCCATTCCAATATGACATTCATAGATCAACAAAGGATTCGTAGTAGGCTTAAATGTCTTTTTCTTGAATTTATATGGCTTTTCCGGTGCCCAGACTTGTGCACTGAATATCTTGGTCTGTTCGTCCTGCACTACCCGTGTAGCCCATGCAGGAATGCGTTCACCTTGTCCGCCATCCCAATACACATTCAACTTATATAAGTCTCCGTGCTGAATGGCATCTGCCGGAAGATTGATTTCCCAATTACCGTTTTTCAGTTTTTTCAGCTTATAAGCAGCTTTCTCTTCCCAGTTGTTGAATGTACCTACCATATAAATATGAGTAGCATTCGGTGCCCATTCGCGGAACGTCCATCCTTTGGGAGTACGGTGCAGACCAAAATAAAGATAGCCTGATGCAAAGTCCGAAAGAGTTTGTTTTCCTTTATTGGTCAGCTCGGCTTCCTTGTTCAGTGCATACTGGTGACGACCAGTAATGGCATCTGCGAAAGGTTCCAGCCAGGGATCGTTTTTGATAATGTTGAGTGTCTCTTTCATATCAGAATTGAATTAGGTTTATGCTTTTACTTTTACGATCACTTTCTTCACTCCGTCGGGAGTAATGCCGGGAGCATGTCCGTCTTGCGGGAAGAAAATGGCAAACATTCCCGGTTTCACGGCTACATATGTTTCTGCCAGTCCTTCGAAGAAAGTAATATCTTTTTCTGCATTGTAAGGAGCGTCGGCAGGCACACAATCTTTGGCAGCAGTATACCCCATCACCTCTGTTCCCGACAATGGGATCTGAATATCAATAAATTCATTATGCGTTTCCAGTTTCGCCTCTTCCTTAGTCTTAGGCTTTGTCTGTGCGATATTCACTAGCAGATCTTTTCCTTTCAGTTCAGTCTTGCCTATTTCCATGGCTTGGAGGTCATGAGATTTCAAGAACTCAATAGCTTGTGCAAACAAAGGATTCAAAGACGCATATTTTTCCAGATTTTCTAAAGTATCTACTACCATATGAGTTTAATTTTTAAGTTTATATTTTTAGGTATTATTTTATTCAAAATCATCAATTGTGTAATTGATGAAATCGGCAAATCTCTTGAACTGTCGGAATGCTTTCTCTATCTGCTCCATCATGTCCGCCCGAGTGAAAAAATCATCGGGAACAAGATAAGAACAGACAAACTGTCTGCACTTCAGATAATCAATATATTTAAAATCTTTCGGGAATCCCTTGGGAGCTGTTTTCATGAAGTCCTCTCCCACTACAGGAAAATATTTTTTGAATTCGGGGTCTTCTACAATGGAGATATACTCTTCCACATTGTCATAAATGGCTTGGCGGACAGCTTTCAGTACGTTGGGAGGCAAACACAGGCTTCCTCCGGCAAGCATGCTTCCATCAGGCTGCAGATGCACATAGTATCCGCAATGATCGGATTTCTTGCCTTTGGCATTGATATAGCCGCCAAAATGTATCTTATAGGGTGTCTTATCCGCAGAGAAGCGGGTATCCCGATAAATACGATAGGTACAATCTTTGGGTTGGATTCCCCGGATTGTTTCATCGAACAAAGAGATGCGGGCGATTACTGTTGCCAGAAAGTTATCAAACTCGGCACGGGCTACTTCATATTCTGACCGGTGCTCATTGAACCACTCACGATTATTATTCGCAGAAAGATCTTTTAAAAACTGAAAGATAACGGGTATGTTCATCTTCATCATTTTCTATTATTACCCTACAAACGTACAAATTTTATTTCATATAAACTACAAAACGCAACAAAAGGACATAAAAAAAGCATCGGCCTAGTAAAACCGATGCTCTAACACATTTATCAAAAAAACAGACTCTTCTGCTTCTGATGTACTCTAAGCTTTCACAAGTGAAGTACAATCTCTTTTAATTAATCTTTATCTAATACTATGAAAAACACATAAATATAACAGATTAAAAAGAGGCTTTGTTCAACGGTTCTGTATATAATTCCGTTAATTTTAGTTATAGAATAAAATGTTTTTCATTGACAGGTATGATGAGCCGTTTCCAATCGATCATCGCATTGAACAACATGATATGGGAGTAATCGCCCAATTGCGCCTGCCGGATATCTTTCTCCACAATGAACCGATTATCCAACAGTTCCGCACGCTTCGTCCCCTGAAGCAAGGGATGGGCCGGAGTATACCATGTATGTCCGTCATACAACGCTATGTTGGCAATGGAGGTATCTGTCAGATATCCGTCTTTCACTATCAGAATATCGTCTGCCTTCCCTCTCCGGGCAAACAGATCATTCAATTCTCCCCGATTGATACTCTTGTAACTATAATCAATAGTGTCCGAAGCAACCGGACGCAAGGAAGAAACCATTCTCATTTGATAAGGAGCGTATCCAACCTCTTCGATTTCCTTACCGTACACAATCCGGCACTTCCAGATACCGGACAGAGACGGAGGAGATACAAAGCCGGACAAATCAATGGGAGCCGCTTCTTTCCAAAAGGCGGCACGAGTCCGGTTCATGCGCGCTGTGTGATACGACAGATTATACACCTGTCCGTCTTCTATGCGAATCGTTTCAATAAATTGGCACATATACTTTTTGTTTCATTTCATGATATTCACTTTCCACTTCACTGCGGCAGGTTATTCCGCCTCCGCTCTTAAAATACATTCTGTCGCCTTCCTGCTCCACAAAACGTATCATAACAGCACTATCAAGACTGCTTCCGTCGAAATACCCCATCACGCCCGTATAAAATCCTCTCTCATACGTCTCGGCTTCATTGATAATCTGCATCGTCTTTTTCTTGGGAGCACCAGTGATAGAACCGGCAGGCAAGAGTTTGAAAAGAATATTTCCCAGACTTTCCCGATAATTATCCGGCAAAGTCCCCTGTATCTCAGAACTTGTCTGAAGAATAGTTCCGCGATTCGTCTGAAGCTTATCGATATACCTGTATCGGGACACAGATACCCGATCGGCCACTATGCTTAAATCATTGCGGATCAAATCTACGATAGTAGCATGTTCGGCTGCCTCTTTCGGATCATCCATCAGCTGCCGGACAGCCGAAGGCAATGATGCATCAAGAGTACCTTTCATCGGATAAGAACTGATTTTTCCCTGTTGGATTCTGACAAATATCTCGGGAGAGAAAACAGTGAACTGATCCCTGACCCACAATTTATACATTGCTTTTGAACGGAAGAAAATATCTTTCAGACTAAGGTTCGTCTCTATCGGCGTGCGGCATGTCAGATTGGTCAGAAAGCTGTTTCCGGCAAATATATTCCGTTGGACAATATCAAATGACCGACGGTAACTATCGAAAGATTCGGGATAAGAATTCCAGCGGACAGGCTCTTCAGAACAAGAAAGCACATCATTCAATGAAGATTGGTTGGTAAATCCATTTAGGTTATATACTACTTCAGAAGGGTCAACAGAAGCAACTTCTTCTACATAAGAGGCATCCTGCAAATAATTAATGATAAAAATAAAAGGCCGGCAGGATTGCCCTAAATGGTTCATTCTCCGAATCGTTTCTTCTCTTGTATATAATTGCATAAAGTCTTTCTTTTTGGGAGAGCAAAAGTACGCAAAAAGTAGATCATTCAAAAAAAGAAGCAATAAAAAAGGGTTGCCAAAATGTTCCCCGGCAACCCTTTCTATCTGGAATTGGTAGTTTACTTCATAGCTGCTTGCACTTGAGAAAGCATAGTTTTAGACTTTGTATCTTCCGGAGAAACTTTGGTAGCTTCTTCCAAGTAACCTATAGCTTCTTTAAATCTGCCATCCGCCTTTTCCTTTTCTGCAGCATATTTGTCTGCATCAGAGTTTGCCAGAGGAGCAGCCTTTTTCAGGATATTCGCACCGTCGTTATAGCATAAAACGCCCAGGCTATACAAAGCATTGGTTTTATATGTTTTATGATCCAAAGGAATCACTTTCTTAAAGCATTCTTCTGCTTCTTCAGCTTTTCCGGCTTTCTGCGCAGCAATACCTGCTTTCAGGTAGTGGAGACCATAGTTCTTAATCATTGTTTTATTGTCCGGGTCTACTTTCAGACCTTCTTCCAAGGTAGCAACATACTCGTCAGTCTTCTTCATAGCATCCAGTGCCAGCGCTTTACGGGCATAAGCATTACCTATATTGAATTTCTTTTGAATAGCAATATCAAAGAAAGTCACAGCTTCTGCATACTTTTTCACTTCGTCTGCAGCCATACCACAGTAATAAGCGATAGCAGAATCCTGGTTATTCGTTTGTTTCAGATACTCGCTGAATTTAGCATAAGCTACGGGATAGTTCTTGGCATTAAAAGCGTCGCTTCCTTCTTTTTTCAATTGGCTAGGGTCAGTTTGAGCGAAAATGTTAGTCACAGTAAGGCAAAATGCAAATAAAAAAATCAATTTCTTCATAACTTTATTGTGTTTTTTAGTTGTTAATCGTCCAAAAGTATAAGTAATAACAGAGAATCGCAACATCATTTTACCTTTTTTGAGCTTTTTGAAACCTATATAACGTTCGTTATTCTTCGTAAAAATAGATTTGCGAGTATCCGGCAGGGAGGAAAAAAGACACTCCTTCCGCCTCAATAATTCAGCGAAAGGAGTGATATTCAAATAGTTTAGTTATTGGTCAGATAGCGTTTTTATTAGCATATTCGGAAAACTCACAGCCAAAAGTATCTACCAGATAATTATCCAGATCGTCTGCCTTGAAAGCAAGATGGGTCAGATTCGTCTTAACATCTTCCGAATAATCCGAGAATATATCAGAAATATGCACACGATAAGAAAGATAAATCTGATTTCCATCCAGTCCGAAACGATAAGGAGCAATCTCTGTCTGAAGTAAATAGGTCAGCACAGGTTCCAGGTTCTTCTTTGGCAGAATATTCAGCGGGGAGGTGGCAAACAGATAAGAACGGTCGTATACAAACATACGTATCTCCGAACTTCCCTTATAGAATTTCCAGCCTTCGTATCCCACACGTGCCAATACCGGATTGATTCCCATCGCTTCAATGGCTTCTTCGCAGAATACAGCCAGATCAGTCAGTCCCCTCTCCTTAAAGATTTCTTCCGGCAGTTTGTCACCGCAACAAGGGCAATATTCATCTTCTTCGGAAATGAATTCATCGCAACTATTACACTGCACATTGAAAACAGAGCGATCCAGACTTTCTATATTCTCCAGTACCTTTTTCAGTGTATCCACAGGAATACCAAATCCCATATTATCCGCATCGGTGATCTTACTGGCGGTAATGGCGATCAGTTCCCCACGTTCATTGAACATGGGACCTCCGCTATTTCCCGGATTGACCGCAGCATCTGTCTGAATATAATAACTGTTATTAATCAGCTGTCTGGGAGAAGAAACCGTACCTTCAGTCACGGTGAACGGCATACCAAACGGATAGCCGGCCACATTTATCTTCTGTCCGATCGCGACTTCTTTCAACTCCGATAACCGGATATCCGGAAGAGCGGAAAAATCCCCTTCCACAGACAGCAAAGCAATATCCAATACGGAATTTACCATAACGACCCTGGCCAGGAACGAATTCTTATCATTATCCTGGATCGCTACCTGACGGAATCCCTCTACTACATGATAATTGGTAACAAACAGATCATATTGTTTCAGATAAAAACAACTGCCGCAGCCACCGGCATGATTCACTTTATAAATGGCATTGTATATATTCTGTTCCATAGTCTTGTTCTTTATTTGTTAGTGTCCTCTTCCGTATTGTTATTGTTGCCATACATACCGGCCATCATCTTTTGCATATTCTCCATAGCAAGTTGCTGCATCTTCTGTATTTGCTCCATATCGATATTCTGCATCGCCTGCTGCATCATTTCCTGTTGCATCTGTTGTAGTTGTGACATGTCGAAGCCCATTGTTTCTCCGTCTTCGTCACCACCTTCTTCGTCATCATCTACATCCAGTTCTCCTTCCATGATATTGTCCATCGCTTCATATAATATCGGAGCTGCTTCTTCCCATGACATGGCAGAGGTAGCCTTCATAGCTTTCACAACTACCGCATTCACATCATCCTGCACATTATTATAATAGTACAATTCATAGAACTTATTAATAATAAGCAAGCAGCAAACAATGAAGTCACCTGATTCTAATGCCGAACCGGCTTTCTCGTATGTATCTTCAAAGTTATCCTGAATGTTTTTCAGTACGGAACGGCGTCTGTCCGAAATGAAAGTTTCAACAAAGTAAAGATCGGCAGCCAGTTGCTCCTTCGTCATTTCCTGAAGGCGTGTGACAACAGATTTGGTACGGGATACGATCTCCGGCAATGGCATATCCTCGCGTCCATGATCTGTAATCGCCTTATCAAGATCATTCAGCAGTTGCCCCTGCGGACAGACAAAATAGCATATTTTAAGAAGCGTACTGGATAATATATTCCAGGCATAACCATACTTTCGTTCTGTCTCAAAGTATTTTACAGCGTCCATACATTCCTTGCAGGTCTGCTGAAGAGCTTCGTATACCTTATCTACCGTTTCATCGTCGTATGGAGTAATTTTGGGTTCATAAATACGCTCGGCCTTGAACTTAGTCACAAATTCATCATCATATTTATCTCCTATCCGGCAAATTTCCTCAAGCACATAGTATATCTTGTAAGGATTGCATAAGGCCACCGGACAATGAAAGTCAAAGAACAACTTATCATTCTGCAAAGAGATACATGCTAATGTCAGTTCTGTCAGATTCAAAGCTGCCACCTGCCGCAGCAAAGGTATCCTTCCCTTTTCCGGCAGCAACAAAAACGGAGCTGTAATATTCAGTTGGTCACCCTCCAGCTTCAGATAGACCATAATGGAACCATGAGGCACAGCAAACTCCGTTCCTTCCGCATTACCAAATTTGCTGCGTAACTCCGGATCAATATAATCCAGCAACAGATAAAAAGACTGTAAGTGCTCTCCCTTTTCAAAAGCATCTGTACTCTTCTCAAAAGCTTCTACATCCACCTTGCTCTGTGTAGAAGCAATGATCGGACTATGAAAACTCAGTGTTTGTTTCATAATTCTAATGTTTGGTTTAACAAATTATTTCATTCTCATTCTTAATCATTTAAAAGTCCCGAAGCACAGCCTCCAATGTCGTTTCCTGCGCTATCCCCATCTTTTCGGTACGAATTCTTTTCAGTCTTTTCTTCACCGAATCTTTCTCCAGATGCATGATCTTAGCAATATCAGTCTGCGAAAACTGCATTTTCACCATACAGCAATACCGCAAATCCTCCTCATTCAGTGCAGGATACTGATTCTTCAGACGTTCTGTAAAATTCAGGAAGATACTGTTGGCATTCTTGAATATTACTTTCCAGTCCTCATTCTTGAGCATTATATTCTGCTGGGTCTTCGGATTTTCAATCACAGGAATACAAGTTTCATTCAGGCGCTTAAAGAACTCAACCTTTAGTAAAGCCTCTTTCTCCCGAATCTGCGCTTCCCTTTCCTTAGCTTCCGACAAGTCTTTTTCTGCCTGTAGTTTTTCTATTTCACGGTACTTCAACAACTCCTGCTGATGGGCAATCTGTCCTTTCTGACGCAATACTTCCTGTTGTTTCCTTTTATATAAAAAGAAGTAGATGCATACCCCTAACAAAATCGCCAGGCAACAAACAATAGTCACAACATACAGTTGCAGCTTCCTTTCTACCGCCTGTTGCCAGAGACGGGTATTGGCTTTTTTCAATTCATCATTGTGATAATTCCGGTGCAAAGTCAGTAAGCCTTCCTTATCTCTCTCCTCTATGAGCCTATCCCGCAAGTCAGCATGTCGGTTCATATAATAATATGCCGAATCCATCTGCCCGGTAGCAGCATAAATTTCAGCCTTAGCCAAAGACTTTCGAGTTGTATATTGTATATCTGTTGTATCTTCCACCGCTTTATTAATGTAGTAGAAAGCAGAATCATACTGATGCAGTTCAGTCAGTGTGTTTGCCTTATTTATATAATGATCATAGATATATTCATTTTCCTCTCCGAAAAGTTCAAATAGAATAGCCAAATCTTTATCGCGATACATCAACGCCTGTTTATAGTCCTTCATCGCCATGCAAAGATGGGCATGCTGTGAATAAATATGTGATAATGCCCGGACCAAGTTCTCTTTCTCAGCCAGTTGTATCGCTTGCACAGAATATTTATAGGCGCTATCCAGTTGATTTGTCTGCATAAATCCGTGAGTGATATACGGCAACAGTGCACAGATATACAAAGGGTTGCCTGTCCGTTCGGCATAAGGTAACGCTGCCTTCCCCAACCGTAGTTCCTCATCAGGAATCAGTCGCAAGTTGAAAAGACGACTCATTTTATACCTGACCATGAACTGAAGTTCATCGTTATCACTCTCTCCCAACCAATCGATTGTCTTTAGGAAATTATGCAGGGAAGCTTCCGAATCTTCATTATCCATTGCTACCAGACCGGCATTATAATAAGCCAGTGCCGCATGAACAGAGTCCGTGGTTCCTTTATAATAATCAATTGCAACAGATATAAGTGAATCACTTTTATGCTCCTCATCAGATGACTGATTGATCACCTGAGTCATTAGCAATGCATACAAAGCCCTATTTGAATCCGACAGCTTCTCTGGATACTGAATTTGGCGAAGTAAAGAAAGAGCGCTGTCCGGTTTCAGCTTGATCAATTGTTCGATAGATAACAATCGGTCGGCTGTATGATGACAAGCAGTCAATAAGAATCCTAACAATATAAAAAGTACAGTTTGTCGTAAATGCTTCATGAACAAAAGGTTTATGTTTCCCAACTAAAGAGACGAATCTCTGAATGCAAATGTAGGAATAATAATGGGAGTTGCTTTATAAAATAGGGGGTATAAATATATTCTTAATTAAATCAAATATTTGCCTGTTTATCAAATCAATATAGTATACAGCAAAGGGGGACATAGGGGGACATTTACTGTTTTATAGGGGATAATCGCAATAAAAATCCAATCAGTATTCAATAAATCTGATATATCCTAAACAAAAGAAAAACGTTGACTATTATTAAATAATCAACGTTTACATCAGTGATTCCGAAGCGATTCGAACGCTTGACCCACGCCTTAGAAGGGCGTTGCTCTATCCAGCTGAGCTACGGAACCATCCTTATTTGCGGATGCAAAGGTAGTGCTTTTTGCGAGAACTCAAAAACTTTTCGATACTTTTTTATTCATATTTTTCTTTATAGCTAGAAATCAGTAATTTATAAAAGTACTATTCAGAACCCTGTTCTAGGGTTGAATTATTTTTTCTTATCCCGATATCCCATATATCATATATCTTATTTATCTTTGTGCACCGTTAAATATAAAATCAAAAACTATGTTGAGTCGTATTATCGTATTGGTCATAGCCGGAGTTGCTGTCGTTTATATCGTCCGCTTTATAGATAACTTCTTGTCCCAGCACAGAAGAAAATATTAAATAAGATATATATCCAATCAGGAGAAGTTCATTTAAAACTTCTCCTTCCGTTCAAATTCACCTTCTTCGGTGTAATACTTCCATGTGCCTTTAGGCTGATTATTTGAATATTTCCCACGAAGCTTGAGCTTTCCATTTTCGTGATATTCACGATAACGTCCGTGACGTTTTCCTTCTTTCACTTCCGCTTCGCTTTTCAGTGCTCCTTCCGGATAGAACTCACGCAGAACATTTCCTTCAAACTTCTCAATATAGAAACGCTTTAACTCGCTCATCTGCTCCTTTTCGGTCACAGCCTCTTCGTCCATATCCTGATCTTCCTCATCGCTGACAACGGCAACTACCTCTTCCGGCTCGTATGGACGGTAATCCATCACATACTGCAGAGAAGCTTGGTTGTTATCTCCGATCACCTGCATCGTCCAGTAAGGAAATGAATACAAGACATCTTTATTCGATTGTATTTCATTCCATGTAGCGGGATTCATCATAGGTTTCAATTGTGAGTAGAACTTGTGCATATCTGTATACAAGAAGATCGTGGAACTTGATTTCATATACGAATAAGCATCCTTAAATCCTGCATTATTCTTCAGTAAATTCTTCTGTTCGTAATCTTCTACAAAGGAAAGCAAGGAAGCAGCTTTATTACTGAAAACGACGTAATCATCCACATAAGTATAATATGGCTTCTCAAATTTATCAAACAGCTTTCCGAAGAACAGACGGAAGAAACCTTTCATTTCAACATAATTGATTTCAAAGTCCTTATAATTAACTGACTTTATCTTAACCGGAGACCGGCGTTTGATCTTCTTTTCAATAAACTCCATATTCTTACGGGCGTCTTTGATGCTTTTTGCCCGAATAGCCAGAATCACTTCAGGATCATGTCCTAATAACCCCGGTTCGGATTGTGTTATGGCAAACTCTCCGGACATCCAGCTCAGGAAGTTCTCTTCCAGAGAAATACCAAACAGGCTTTCTATCTTTTTCCGCGAACTCTGATAAGAGTCATACAACAGTTTATCATGAACAGACAGAGCGTTCTCCAGTTCCTTCACGAAAGTTACCGGACTATCGAAGCCGATATTTGTATAAAGAGCCGTTCGCCCGGACAAAATCTCGTGAGCTTTCATTTTATGCTTTCCCGAATTCAGCAAGGCAGTGATATAAGGATCCACCGAATCTTTCTTCAACGTATAACCTTTCACTTCCATCCGGTCCTTATCCATATTCAGGTAAAGGCCCGCAAAATTCATAGAATTACTGAACAGATCGACATATTCATTTCTCGCTCCCAGATAAATGGACATAAACTGAGGAATACGGGCATAGTTGATAAATACCCTGACAAGCCCTTTACCGGAAACTAATTTTTCCGTTTCAATAAAAGACTGGTCAAGTCCGATCTTAGGCTTATTACGGGAGTTGATGGCAGATTCAACAAGGCCGGAAGTATAAGAGCCTACCAGGTGATTATCCACAAAAGCAGTATAAAAGACATCACGGGTATCCGGATCACGCATTTCAAGAATGTTAATTCCATTATGCATTCGATTAGTGACAGTAAAGCCGGACATTGCCAGCACTGTTTCGACCTGATCCTTCAATAAATCCATTTTAGAAGCTTTCTGCATATCTACTATAAGCAGAAAATCCCAATCGGTAGCGCGGGTCTTATGAAGTGAGATAAGCAGATCCCGCTGACCGACCAGTGATAACAGTACTTTATTGCTTTTGACAACCGAGTCAAGCTTTTCCACGCTCTTCGCAACTTCTTCAAATGATTTCGCTTTTCTCAGACATTGCCAGGTTTCGCTTCCACTAAACTTTTCCCAATCTTCAATCGGAGCAGATGACTGAATGATAAACGCCGCATCCTCCGGCACCAGATAAATCTGCTGAATATTACGGTCGGGCGAAATAAACAGATAAACGATGGAGTATACCATGTATACAGCCAAAGCTAGTCCTGCCGTAATCAAAGTTCTTTTTACAATTTTTCGTGTATTATTTTTCTTCTCATTTTTCCCGGGTTCAACATATTGTCCTTGTTCCCCATTGTTTAATTCATCCATTATTTATTTGTTATTGAGTTGATTGGGCAAAATTACTAAAAATCTCTGGAAAAGACGAATAAAAAGGGATAAATGTCTTCGTAACGCCTGTCAATAAGGCGTTTGCGGAGCCAAATGAGGACAAGCGAAAAATCGGGGTAACGCAAAGGAAAGCGGATTTATGAAGCAGAACGGTCTCCAAATCGTTACCCGCCGGATGGTGATTTTTAACATACCGTGTTGTATCTGGCAGTTTGTGGCACAGGTTGGCATATCAAGGTCTAACTCGTTGAGTAATAACTTTGCAAACAAAAAACGAGTATGGCAAGAAGCACATTCAAGGTGCTGTTCTACGTGAACGGCAGCAAGGAGAAAAACGGTATTGTCCCCATCATGGGACGGGTTACAATCAACGGGACTGTGGCGCAGTTCAGTTGCAAGCAGAGCATTCCGAAAACGCTTTGGGACGTGAAAGGGAACAAGGCAAAAGGCAAGAGCCACGAGGCGCGGGACATCAACCTTGCCCTTGACAACATCAAGGCGCAAATCATCAAGCATTACCAGCGCATATCCGACCGTGAGGCATTCGTCACGGCTGAAATGGTGCGCAACGCCTTTCAGGGAATCGGCAGCGAGTACGAGACCTTGCTCAAAGCTTTTGACCGTGAGAACGAGGTGTTCAGGAAACGTGTGGGAAAAGACCGTACAATGGCGACCTATCGTTCCCGTGTGGTGGCAAGAAACTACGTTGCGGCGTTCATCAAGTCGTTCTACAAGCGTACGGACATGGCTATGCCGGAACTTACTCCCGATTTCATCAAGGAGTTCGCCGCATACCTCTCAACGGAAGCCGGACTGCATAACGGGACGATATGGGAGAAATGTATGTGGCTGAAAGGCGTGGTGATGCGTGCGCACTTCAACGGACTGATACCACGCAACCCTTTCGCACAGTTCCACATCAGCCCCAATGTGAAGGAGCGGGAATATCTGACGGAAGATGAACTGAAAGCGGTCATGACACATGAGTTCGAGGATAGCAAGCTCGCATACATCCGTGACATCTTTGTCTTTGCCAGTTTCACCGCCTTGTCGTTCGTGGACATTCAGGAACTGACGAATGACAACATCGTGGAGGTGAACGGCGAGAAGTGGATATTGTCCAAACGCCACAAGACCAAAGTCCCCTTCCAAGTGAAGCTGCTGGATATACCCTTGCAGATAATCGAACGCTACCGACCGATACAGAAAGACAACCGCATATTCCCCGGCTTGAACTACTGGTCTATCTGTAAACCTCTGAAACGGATGATAAAGGAATGTGGTATAACCAAGTCAATTTCATTTCATTGCAGTCGTCATGGCTTCGCAACATTAGCTTTGAGCAAGGGCATGCCCATCGAGAGCGTAAGCCGTGTATTGGGACATACGAATATCGTCACAACCCAAATCTACGCAAAGATAACCACGCAGAAACTCGACAATGACCTGACGATGTTCGGTGATAAATTGAGCAAGACGTTTAACGGGATAACGATGTCATGAGTATGGAAAGAAACATCATAACCATGAACGAATCCGGCAACATCATTGTGCCGGAAAATGTCACTGATATATGGATGAGTGAACCGGAACTTGTGGAACTGTTCGGGATAATTGTCCCGACACTTCGTGCAGCTATCTGTGCCGTGTATAAAAGTGGCGTATTGAAAGAATACGAAGTACAGAGATATGTCCGGCTGGAGAACGGGTATTATGCCGATGTGTTCAGTTTTCCGATGGTAGTCGCGCTTGCTTTCCGCATCAACAGCTTCGGTGCGGAGCAGGTGCGCAATGCCATATTTGAAAGGCTGTACTTGCGAAAAGAGAAAACAATGTTCTTCTTTTCGCCGGGTATTCACAATATGAATATGTCTAATTATCAAGCATAAAGCCCAATGATATGGCGACATGAAATAGTGAAACCGACAAATCGTTATATGTCAATCTATTGCCGATAAAACGCATTATCAATAAAACGTACTGCTGATAAAACGTATTTGTGGTCAGTTGAACAGACGTATTGCCGTTTTACCAGCAATACGTATTACCAACAAAAGTCCGAAGAAGCACCTTTTTCGGGCTTTTGTCGTATGCTTTTAAGCCAAATCCAAGAAAATCTTACGTGAGTCACGTGTGAGTTGTCAATCCGTCTTGTTTGTATTGCCGAATTTTGCGCCAGACAAACATTCGACAATCATAAAGCAATATGTGCCTATGGACAAGAAAAATACAGAAAAGGAGGAGTTTATCCGTGTGGGTACGACCCTCTATAAGTTAGTGAACCAGCCCCGTTTGAACGGAGGCTATGTGAAGAAACGCATCGTGTGGAACAACGAGACGCTACGGCAGGACTACGGCAAGGACTATCTCGCCACTGTGCCAAAGTATGACGGCTTTTGCACCGTCCCCGACCATGTGGGCTACCGTCCCGTGGTGGACAAGTTCCTGAACCTATACGAGCCTATAGAGCACCGCCCGCAACAAGGCGGGTTTCCCTGTATCCAGTCATTGGTGCGCCACATCTTCGGTGAACAATACGAGTTGGGCATGGATTACCTGCAACTGCTCTACCTGCAACCTGTACAGAAACTGCCTATCCTGTTGTTGGTGTCGGAAGAGCGCAATACAGGTAAAAGTACGTTTCTGAACTTCCTGAAAGCCGTGTTTCAGAACAATGTCACGTTCAACACCAACGAGGATTTCCGCAACCAGTTCAATTCCGACTGGACGGGCAAACTGCTCATTGTGGTGGACGAGGTGCTGCTCAACCGAAGGGAAGACAGCGAACGGTTGAAGAACCTCAGCACCACACTCTCCTACAAGGTCGAAGCAAAGGGCAAAGACCGTGACGAGATAGCCTTCTTCGCCAAGTTCGTGCTGTGTTCCAACAACGAGTATCTGCCTGTCATCATTGACGCTGGCGAGACACGTTATTGGGTGCGAAAGATAAACCACCTGCAATCTGACGATACCAATTTCCTGCAAAAACTGAAAGCGGAAATCCCGGCTTTCCTGTATCATTTGCAGCACAGGATGATGGCAACGAAAAAAGAAAGCCGGATGTGGTTTGCTCCGTCATTGCTGCATACCGAAGCCTTGCGGAAGATTATCCGCAGCAACCGCAACCGTCTGGAAATCGAGATGTGCGAGCTTATACTCGACATCATGGACGGTACAGGCACGGACACGTTCTCATTCTGCTATAACGATGTTCTTCTTTTACTGGTACACTCACAGGTAAAGGTGGAAAAACACCAAGTCCGGAAAGTGATACAGGAATGTTGGAAACTCACTCCTGCATCCAATACGCTTACCTACACCACCTACCAAGTGGACTGTACCCGTGAATGTCACTATTCGCCCATACGGAAAACCGGAAGATTCTATACCGTGACAAAAGAATATCTGACAACTCTCTGATTATTTTGATGAAATGATGAACAAGCATATAACCATACTGAAACATACAGGTTTATATTCTCATCAGATATTCATCAAAAGTATTCCGATGATGAAAAGGAGAAATGGGACTGACACACCATGCCCGTCACTATCAATGATGAATTTCTCTTTTGGCGAGTACTTTGATGAAAGGATGATGAATATGTATTATGCTGTCATTCTATAAAATGATGTACGGATTCATCAGATCATCGTTTTTACATTCATCACTAAATCTATTGTAAGATTATGACTACACAAGAAGCGAAACAAATCAGAATCGCAGACTATCTGCAAAGTCTGGGCTACACGCCCGTAAAGCAACAGGGAAACAGCCTGTGGTACAAATCCCCGTTCCGGCAGGAAACGGAAGCCTCGTTCAAGGTGAATACCGACCGTAACCTGTGGTTCGATTACGGGCTGGGTAGGGGCGGCAACATCATTGCACTGGCGCAGGAACTATACGCATCCGACCATGTACCGTACCTGCTTAACAGGATAGCGGAACAGGCTCCACACATCCGTCCCGTGTCTTTCTCTTTTCACCAGCAGGCATCAGAGCCGAGTTTCCAACATCTGGAAGTGGGAGAACTCACCCATCCGGCACTGCTCCGCTACTTACAGGAACGGGGTATAAACATAGCTTTGGCAAAACCGGAATGTAGGGAACTGCACTTCATCCATAACGGCAAGCCCTATTTCGCCATCGGGTTCCCGAACGTGGCTGGAGGATATGAGGTTCGTAACCGTTTCTTCAAAGGCTGTATCGCACCGAAGGACATCAGCCATATCCGGCAACAGGGAGAGCTGAGAGAGAAATGCCTCGTGTTCGAGGGCATGACGGACTATCTTTCCTTCCTCACGTTGCGGATGAAGAACTGTCCGGCCATGCCCAACCTTGACAGGCAGGATTATGTCATCCTCAATTCCGTCTCCAATGTTTCCAAAGCCGTAGATGTGCTGCACGGGTACGGGCGCATCCATTGCCTGCTTGATAATGACGAGGCGGGAAGAAAGGCGTATTGGGAACTGGAGAGGGAGTTTGCCGGACGCATCCGCGACTTCTCCGACAACTACAAAGGACATAAAGACCTGAACGATTACCTGTGCGGCAAACGGCAGGAATTAGCCGTTAGTCCACCACCAAGAACTATCGTAAAACAGAAGAAGAAAGGATTGGGACTATGACATTCCAAACAGCAAAAACGGGAGCTGCCCGAAACTCATTCTTCAAGGATTGGGAGGTAGCAAGTTTGTGTTTCGGGTGTACCGAAACCGCTTGCTACCCACCATCCATGTTGAAGGAGGTGGCATCCCGTTGGTCTATACAGTAAAATCAGTAACGTGATAGAATAAATGAAATATGGAACAGAATAAGGAACACAAGGAACGTAACAAGGGCGGTCGCCCGAAGAAAGGGGCGACTGAAAAGCTGAGCTATCGCATCAGCGTGAAGATGGTGGCAGCCGACTACTTCCGCTTGCTGACACGGGCGCATGAGGCGGGCGTATCGCCGAGCGAGTACATGAGGGAATGTTACCGGAACGGTCATGTGCAAGAACGATTGTCTGAGGAACACGCCGGATACATCCGCCAACTCTGCGGCATGGCGAACAATCTCAACCAGCTTGCGCACAAGGCGAACGCCGGAGGCTTTCATGATGAAAGGTGGGACTGCAAGGTGGCAGTGGCAAGGATTCACGAACTCTTGACCAAGATAGAGATATGATGGCGAAAATTGTAAAGGGCAGCGACTTTAAAGGTGTTGTGAATTACATTCTTGACAAAGAAAAGAATGCCAAAGTTGTTGCATTCGAAGGCTTGTTCATGGAAAATAAAGATACTATCGCCATGAGTTTCAATACACAGTCGCAAATGAACAACAAGGTATCGAAGCCTGTCGGACACATCGCATTGAGTTTTTCAAAAGAGGATGAGCCACGCTTGACGAATCGCGTAATGGCAAGCATTGCGCTTGAATACATAGAGCGGATGGGCATCCGTGACACCCAATTCTTCATCGCTCGGCACTTCGACAAAGAACATCCGCACGTGCATATAGCTTTCAATCGCATAGACAACAACGGCAACACAATTTCGGACAGGCACGAGCGTTTGCGCAGTACCCGTGTCTGCAAGGAACTTACGCAGAAATACGGTTTGTATATGGCAAACGGAAAGGACAATGTCAAGCGTAACCGCCTGAAAGAGCCGGACAAGACAAAGTACGAACTTTACGACATCCTCAAAGCAGAAGTCGGCAGGTGTGGAAACTGGAATGTGCTTGTTGCCAATCTGAAACGGCAGGGCGTGGATGTATATTTCAGTCACAGAGGGCATACAAACGAGATACAAGGCGTTGTATTCACCCTGAACGGCTATCATTTCAACGGATCCAAAGTGGACAGGAGTTTCAGTTATTCCAAAATTGGCGCAGCTTTGCAGCGCAACAGGCATGAGGAACGTATGAGAATGGCAACCAAAGCACATGAATCGGCTACACCAAGCACACCACCCGGCACAGTACAAAGTGAGTTGTTCAACGATTCGTTGGGATTGCTGAACGGCGGTGGCTCATCTTACAACGCTGCTGATGCGGAAGCCAATCAGGAATTGGCAGAGATACTTCGTAGAAAGAAGAAAAATAAGCAAAAGAGAAGTATGAAATTATAAATCAATAATTTGCATTATATTTTTTCTCAAAAACTTCATGATTCATTTCTCCCCACGTAATCATGGCATCAAGTATTGGTAATAGCGAGCGTCCTAAGTCTGTAATAGAGTATTCTGAACGGGGTGGAAGCTCTGGGTAAATGGTTTTCAGTACCAAACCATCATCAACTAATTCTTTTAGTTGTATATCAAGAACTCGTGGTGTGGCTTCGGGCAAAGCTTTGTGAAGTTCACTCGGTCGCATGGGTGTATTGCGCAATTCGTCCAAAATACAAGACTTCCATTTGGAATCAATCAAACTCATTGTAAGACGTAACGGACAACTTAAATCAACAGGTATTTTTCTTTCGTACATATTGTAATTCCTTTAATACTTTGCAAAGGTAAGTATAATTATCTAATTTAGAGGATACCGAATAATTTTTCGGTATATGAATAATTTTTCGGTACTTGTGTATATAGGCGTTACACCGTAACTTTGCAAACGATTAATAAAAACAATAAAAACATTATGAGAGATTCTATTAAAGAATATGAGGCAGTACAAGAAGCTGCTATGAAGTTTGTAAAGAGTGTGGCAGAAGGCGATAGCAAGTATGCACGCGAGTTATTTACCGATGACGCTGTTCTATTCGGTTTTCTTGATGGAGAGCTGGAACATGGTTCCATTGAACAGTTCTACCATAATGTAGACACTATCAGTGGCGGTGAAGCATTTAAGGCGCGTATTGATGTGGTGGCAGTGGAAGAAACACTGGCGGTTGTTCGTGTTCTTGAAGAGGGTTGGGGAAATCGTATTGATTTTACAGACTATCTGCTTCTGCTGAAAATCGGTGGTGAATGGAAGTGTGTAGCCAAAGCTTATAATCAAAATTCAAATACGATACAAAAGAAATAGGAACAATGAGCAAGAAAATTGTCATATTAAACGGAAGTCCACGTATGAAAGGGAATACGGCAGGACTGGTGGAAGCTTTCAAGCAAGGTGCGGAAGAAGCCGGACATACAGTGGAAGTTTTTAATTTGCAGCGGATGGACATTCATCCCTGTCTAGGGTGTTTAGGTGGGGGAGGCGATTCGAAAAGTCCTTGCGTGCAGAAGGATGATATGGCAAAGATATATCCGTATTATGAAACGGCGGATGTATTGGTGTTGGCTTCACCGATGTATTATTGGAGCATTACGGCACAACTTAAAGCCGCTATCGACCGCTTGTTTGCCGTTACTGAAAAAGACCCTGACTATCATACCCCAAAACGACATTGTGTATTGCTTATGGCAGCAGAAGGCGACACTCCTGATAACTTTGAACCAGTAGAGCATTACTATCATGCACTGCTTCATCATCTTGGTTGGGAAAATTTGGGAGAAGTATATGCCGGAGGTGTTATGCTGATTGGTGATATTGCCGGACACCCTTCATTAGATAAAGCATATTCATTAGGCAAAAATATCTGAAGCTATGAAAGTATTATTGATAAATGGCAGCCCTCATAAAGATGGCTGCACATTTACAGCATTGAATGAAGTTGCACAGACTCTGCGTAAATATAATATTGAAACAGAAATGTTGTATCTTGGGAACAAGCCGATTGCCGGATGTATCGCTTGCATGAAATGTTTTGAAACAGGACATTGCTTCCGTGACGATGCTGTGAGGAAGATACAAGACAGACTTGCCGAATTTGACGCTATCATACTTGGCTCTCCGGTATATTACAGCCAGCCTACCGGACAGATTACCTCATTCTGTCAGCGGCTGTTCTTCTGTAAAGAAGGAGATATGGCTGGAAAACTCGGAGCTTCTGTGGTTTCTTGTCGTCGTGGAGGAGCTTCAGCTACATTTGAGCAACTAAACCAATATTTCACCATATCTAATATGCCTGTTGTGTCATCGCAATACTGGAACTCTGTACACGGTTTTACTACTGAAGATGTCCGCAAGGATAAAGAGGGATTACAGACCATGCGCTCTCTCGGAGAGAATATGGCATGGTTATTAAAAAGCATGGAAACGGCAAAGCAACATGGCATAGATAAACCTGTATATGAGGAAAGATTGCGTACTCATTTTATACATGATTAAAAATAAAAAGAACAATGAAGACATTTTCAATATCGCTAATGACTTGTTGTATAGCAATGCTATTTATGACCAATTTAGTGTCAGCTCAAAATGTGAAAGAGCCTTGTAAAATACAAAAACAGTGTATTTCGAATTGTCAGTCAAATCCAGAAATGGCAGGAATAATTAAAGCCATTGAATATTATGTTGAAGGTGGAAGAAAAGGTAACAGTAAAATCACGGCAAAAGCTTTTACAGACAAAGCAACGATGTCTTGGTCTGAAAACGGGCAAATAAAAACTGTTCCGGTCAAAGTCTTATATGACATAGTAGATAAAAGCGGTGCATCAACAGCAAACTATAGATTGTTAGATTGCAATATAGATCAAAGTGTCGCAATAGTTAAGATCCAATCCCAATTCGGCACTCAGGAATACATTGATATGTTTACACTGGTGAAAAGTATTGACAACTGGGTGATTGTTAGCAAAATTTATCGTGTAATAAATTGAGTAAAAAAAAATAAAATGATTTATCAGATCTCACAATAAAAATGCTATTATAGTTCAAGATGTGAAATCTATACATAATATTATTGCTTTTGGTTATTTGCTGATAGTATTGTTTATATATGGTATAGCCAATACTTGGTATAAAGAATGGCAAGAAATAAAAACGTGGGAGTCTAATAGTCGAAAAAATGAAGAATTACGAAAGGAGATAAGTGACATCCATATACTACTGATAGAGTTTTTTCTATTGGGTGAAACTATATTGGAGTGGAATGAAGAAGAACTGGAGCATTACCATAACCAACGAATGGCAATGGACGGTAAGCTGTGCCACTTCAAAGGAATTTATCATACAGAACGCATTGACAGTGTACGCCATCTTCTTGAAGATAAGGAACGGCAAATACGCTTGATTGTACAGGTACTTGATGAGCAACAAGCTCTCAATGAGAAGATAGCCCGTCAAGTACCTGTAATCGTACAGAAAAGCGTACAGGAACAGCCCAAGAAACCGAAGCGAAAAGGGCTCTTGGGCATTTTAGGGAAGAAAGAGAAAGCCAAACCTTCCGTGATTACCACGATGCTCCGTTCGCTCAATCGTAACATGATTGCCGAACAACAATCGCAAAGCCGCCGTTTGCTGGAATACGCTGATAGCCTTGCAACACGGAACGCAGAACTTAACCGGCAGTTGCAAGGCTTAATTCGCCAAATAGAAAGTAAAATACAAGCCGACTTGCAAATGCGGGAAGCCGAGATAACCGCCATGCGTGAGCAATCCTTTATACAGATAGGGGGCTTGACAGGGTTCGTTCTTTTGCTACTGATTATTTCGTATATTATCATACATCGTAATGCCAACCGTATCAAACGGTATAAAAAAGAAACGACAGACCTAATCGGGCAACTGAAACAGTCTGTGGAGCAAAACGAGACACTGATTGCCTCTCGCAAGAAAGCTGTGCATACCATTACCCATGAACTGCGCACACCGCTGACAGCAATAACGGGCTATGCGGCACTGATGCAGAAAACTTGCAGCGCGGACAAAACCACCTTGTACGTGGACAATATCCGGCAATCCTCCGACCGTATGCGTGGGATGCTCAACACGCTGCTGGATTTCTTCCGTCTGGATAACGGCAAGGAACAGCCCAGCCTTTCCCCATGCAGGATTTCATCAATCACGCACATTCTTGAAACAGAGTTTGTGCCTATTGCCATGAACAAGGGATTGTCCCTTACCGTTACAGACTGCACGGATGCCGTTGTCCTGACCGATAAGGAACGCATTTTGCAAATCGGGAATAATCTTCTGTCAAATGCCATCAAATTTACCGAGAGCGGTGGCGTATCCCTGACAACGGATTATGATAACGGTATATTGAAATTATTTGTCGAAGATACAGGGACAGGCATGACCGAAGAGGAACAACGACGGGTGTTTGATGCGTTTGAACGCCTTTCAAATGCCGCTGCGAAAGACGGCTTCGGATTGGGTTTGTCCATCGTGCAGCGTACCGTGGCAATGCTCGGCGGAACAATCAGATTGGAAAGTGAGAAAGATAGAGGCAGCCGTTTTACGGTGGAAATACCTGCACTGGTTACCCAAGAACAACAGCCACAACAGACAGTCAGGAATTATATCCGCA
Organism: Bacteroides sp. RCH18; assembly: GCF_058231005.1. Classification (NCBI taxonomy): domain Bacteria; kingdom Pseudomonadati; phylum Bacteroidota; class Bacteroidia; order Bacteroidales; family Bacteroidaceae; genus Bacteroides; species Bacteroides sp. RCH18. The sequence continues at coordinate 708,538 of NZ_JBIPTC010000001.1, forward strand.
ACAATGAGAGATACCATGATGTTATCGCTATCGACAATGACGAGGTATTGCTCCTTATGCTAAAAGAAATGTATGCCCACGAGGAAATACATTGTGATACCTGCATTGATGTGGCGGAGCTGATAGAACTGATACGGAAAAAGGAATATAGTTTACTTTTGACGGATTTGAATATGCCGGATATAAACGGCTTTGAGTTGCTGGAACTGTTGCGCTCGTCCAACGTGGGCAACTCAAAGACAATCCCGGTAGTAATAACAACCGCTTCGGGCAGTTGCGACAAGGAGGAGCTTATGGAACGTGGATTCGCCGGTTGCCTGTTCAAGCCGTTTTCCATATCGGAACTGATGGAGATTTCAGACAAATGCGCCATAAAAGGCAACCAAAATGAAAAACCGGACTTTTCCACTTTGCTGTCCTACGGCAATGAATCCGTCATGCTGGAAAAACTGATAGCGGAAACAGAAAAGGAAATGCAGGCTGTCAGGAACGCGGAACAGCGAAAAGACATGCAAGAACTGGACACCTTGTCACACCACCTGCGAAGTTCATGGCAGATACTCAGAGCCGACCAGCCATTAAAAGAGCTTTATAACCTGCTTCATGGAAGTGGCTCTCCAGATGACAAAGCGATAGGCAAAGCCGTGACCGCCGTATTGGATAAAGGTTCGGAAATCATACGGCTGGCAAAAGAGGAAAGGAGAAAATACAATGGATAAGACAAAAATCACAGTGGTGGAGGACAATATCGTCTATTGCCAGTTTGTCTGCAACCTGCTGGCACGGGAAGGATTCCGTACCGTGCAGGCCTACCGCCTCTCAATGGCAAGGAAACTGTTGCAGCAAGCCACGGACGAGGACATAGTGGTATCCGACCTGCGTCTGCCCGATGGTGACGGCATCGACCTCTTGCGGTGGATGCGCAAAGAAGGCATGATGCAGCCGTTTATCATCATGACCGATTACGCTGAAGTGCATACGGCAGTGGAAAGCATGAAACTCGGCTCGCTGGACTATATACCCAAACGGCTTGTGGAGGACAAACTCGTGCCGCTGCTCCGCACCATCCTGAAAGAACGTAACACCGGGAGAAGCCGTATGCCCGTGTTCTCCCGTGACGGTTCGGCATTTCAAGACATTATGAAACGGATAAGGCTGGTTGCTCCTACCGATATGAGTGTTCTTATATTCGGTGAGAACGGTACGGGCAAGGAACATATCGCCCACCACCTGCACGAAAAGAGCAAACGGGCAGGAAAACCGTTTGTTGCTGTGGACTGCGGTTCACTCACCAAAGAACTTGCGCCCTCGGCATTCTTCGGACACGTCAAAGGCGCGTTTACGGGTGCGGACAGCACCAAGAAAGGATATTTCCATGAGGCAGAGGGTGGCACGCTGTTCTTGGACGAAGTAGGAAACCTCGCATTGGAAACCCAACAGATGCTGCTGCGTGCCATACAGGAACGGAGATACCGACCGATAGGTGATAAGACGGATAGGAGTTTCAACGTCCGCATCATCGCCGCCACCAATGAGGAATTGGAACAGGCGGTCATTGAAAAACGTTTTCGGCAGGACTTGCTGTATAGGCTGCACGATTTCGAGATAGTAGTTCCGCCTTTGCGTGACTGTCAGGAGGACATCATGCCTTTGGCTGAGTTCTTCCGTGAGGCAGCGAACAAAGAACTGGAATGCGATGTTATCGGTTTTAACGGAGAAGCCCGTAAAACATTGCTGACCCATGTTTGGCCGGGCAATGTCCGTGAGCTTCGACAGAAAATCATGGGTGCGGTGTTACAGGCGCAGACCGGACTTGTCACGAAAGAACATCTGGAGCTTGCCGTGACGAAACCGACTTCACCCGTCAGCTTCGCCCTGCGTAACGACGCGGAAGACAAGGAGCGTATCCTACGTGCGTTGAAGCAGGCGAACGGGAACCGCAAGGTTGCCGCCGAACTGCTCGGGATAGGACGTACAACGCTGTACAGCAAGTTGGAAGAGTATGGGTTGAAATACAAATTCAGGCAATCATAGCCGGAATTAACTGAAATATAGGTAACGACTAAACCGGATATATTCATCGAAGATAAGAAACGTCCTATGATAAAAAATCATGGGACATTTTGATATGTTTTCGATTTTTATTGTTACTTTTGCATCAAGACGAGTGACATTGACAGCAACTCACAGCAAAGCGCAGAAATAAATACGGTTGCCAATTCGTTACCTCTATTTTAACCTTTCTCTTAAACCTCTTATAAATAAAGAGGTTATAAAAGACTTCCAGAATTACACAAAAAAGATGGAAGTTGAAATTCACAGGTCGGTTTATACTTTAAATCTTCTCATCCATCTACATCCACCATAAATCAGAGCTATTCCCCCCAATATAAATATCCCTCTTTTCCACCTATTGACACGTTTCACAGAAACAGTTTTCTTCACCTCTTCACTCGTTCTGAACTCTACCCCGGACTCCAAAGACAGAGAATCTTCTTCCGCTGACATACTGCCGGCAACCACCTGCTGCAGCTTCCCTGTCCTTCGGTCAAGAGAATTCTTCATGATCTTCACAGAAACCGACGAAGTCGTATCCACAGGATATATGAAAACGATCTGTTCCCAATGCTCTTCCACTACTTCCGAATCACTTCTCGAAATGAAAGCCTGCTGAAGCAAACTGTTCCTGCGCCCGACCGTAGAACTCGAATCAATTTTAACCTCCCGACTCTTACAGACAATCTCCTTCTTACCTCTGCACCCCAAGCACAAAAAAGGAATCATTAAAGCCACCAACCATACAAACAAGGCTTCCCTCCCACTTCTCAGAAACTCCTTCACATCAAAACAAGGACAAACCTTTACGTATTCATTAGCCTCAATTACCCCATCTCCATTCAAATCCGGCGAAGTGTCCCGATGTCCCCAAACCTGAAGGATACCATACTCCTTCTGCAAATCCATGATCAATTGATAAAGTACCCTTTTCTGAGCATTCGTCCGAGTATCCGCAGGATGCCCGTTTACATCCAGCCCACCAATATAGCATATCCCGATGCTACGCTCATTCCAGCCTTTGCAATGAGCCCCCACCAAAGAAATATCCCGTCCTCTCTCCAATCTTCCGTCCAGACAGACAACATAGTGATATCCTATACCATTAAATCCACGTTCACGATGCCAACGATCAATATCTGCTGCTGTAAAATCCTGCCCGACTTTTGTAGCCGAACAATGTATGATAATAGAATCTATTTTTCTCATGATATTCATATATTAGTCATTATTTAATAATCCGAAGGTGGCATTCTTTGGGTGCATCCTCTGATCTCACACTTTTTCACTTCAGATTCCTTTTGAATCAGCTCCACTTCATGACACTTATGTATCCAGTTTATTTTCTCCTCCTGTTCCTTACGCAGTTCGATATAGAGGCCATCTATTTTTTCATCCCGCTGAGTCAGGCGATCTTCCAGCCAGTCCACCTTCTTACGTCGGTTTTCTTCTTCCAGATTACAGACCGAAGCTTCCTCTTTTCTGGCATCCGTCTTGCGACAGGAGATGTATCGTACTATCCATTTCACTGCTTCCAGGCCGCCCATAGCAGTAATAAAAGCAAAGATTGTTGTTATTTGCATACTCTTATTTATTTGTAGATAAGTTGAGACTTTAATTAGCTTTCGAAAAGCTTATAAGAAAGAATGAGGCCGAAGCCCCATCCTTATAATCACTCTGTTGTAATGAGCTACCTTACTTTTCACATTATACTGTCGGGTCCGGTGCTTCATCATCGTCACCCGATCCACCACCCGGATTCGGGTTTTCTCCATCATTCCCGTCATCCGGATTTCCTCCGATAACATCCGATTTATTAATATGATCCAAATCTTTGAATTTCAAGCCATCCGAACGAGTTGATGTTCCGGTAGACAGACGAATGTCCGAACTAGCACGGAAACAGATGCGTAACCCTTGAATATCAGCTGCGGTAAAGTCTTCCGCTTTCTTTGTCCCTTTACTTTGGGCAGACAGGAAAAAATACCCCAGTCCTTCGATATTTACCGAACGACCCGCCAGCAATTTTTTCTTTAATAAGGTACGATAATCCTTTAAAACACTAAATGTGGTTCCCTCGCTTACTCCCGAATTAAAGGAGATTTCTTTTGCAATTTCTTTCAGAGTGACACTTGTGTCGTATTGGTAAGAGATTACCGGATACACTTTCTTTCCTAATTCTTTGTTGGTAGGGTCACACAAACGAGACACTCTTCTAAATCTAATTGCCATAATTTTGGTCCTTTCTTTTTAAGATAAATACTAATGATTATTACTTCGCTAACGTTAACGGTGCAAAGATGCGGCATCTTCATTGGGAATGAAAGGACAAGGTAAAATCGTAAACAGGAGATACAGAAACTGTTTTTTTTAGATAAGAATGCTAGTTTAAGACGAGAAAAGGGACAAAAGAAGGGAAGCAACAAGCCTAAATATCAACCTTAAACAAGTTTCTTCCCATATAAAGAAACCAAAAAAGAAGTTTTAAATAAAATAATCTGAGTACGATAGCAGAGAATAAGTTGATTGCATCAACGACTTTTATATCGTACTCAGATTTTCATATCCATTCAACAGCTGAAAGTCTCAAAACGCCAATGTAGCAATAGGAGAATACCATCCTGCCCCTTTCCCGGCAGAGTTTGGACTACCAGTGCTAAGATTGTACCCATAGGAATGTTGTCCTGTCGATCCTGTCTCGGTACTTGTCCATGAATACCTGTTAGTAAACAACGTGTTTCTACCAAGTTTATTCAGATTCTCCGTCAACTTATCTTTTTGAGAACGTACTGCAGATAATTGTCCGTATGACGGCAAAAACCAACCGCTGCATCCTTTGGGAGAAGGGCAGTCTTTTTCAAAAACAAACAAAGCATAATAAGTTGCCGGATAATTATTATTTGCATCAGTCGATAATCCCGATGTTGCCGTAGCATCCGAATTCTTTGTTAGTGCTTTAGTCTTTATTTTCTGAGTATTATCATATCCCATAAAATCACTCGTATTCTTCGAAGTTCCCACTCCATCAGGCCGATCTGTATCCTGACTTCCCCAAGCACATGAATAAATTTTCGGGGCAGCCACAATTACATATCCATGCACATCCATTACCCCACCATTTTTATCCGTATATGTTCCGCTATCTGAGGCATGCTTGCCTGAATAAAACACAAGACCTGCACAATTCTTTTTATGTGCTTCAGTCAATGTTGCTGTATTATGGGGTAGCAACCCACCATCAGTGAAAAAATAATCGCCGACGGAGAGTATATAAGGTAATGCCGGACTCGCTGGAGTCAATAACAATTCATTGTACTTCCCAACTGCAGTAGTCAGAGTGCCTGTATATTGCAAAGTAACATCTTCCGTTGTTACATAGCTTATTGTTACATCAATCGTGCCAGGTGGAACAATAGCACGATACGTACAATCTCCCGGCTGATAAGCAGCCGTCACAGAGCCAATCTGAAATGTTGTAACTTCTTTAGGAGGCGCATAAAAATCATAACCGTCAGATGTCTGATAATGTTGTCCACGTGGATGAATTATGACTAAAGACATTTGGCGAATAAAATCTATTTTCAATTTAGGATTCTCACTGTTTAACGAAGATGACTGAACTTCACAAGTCATCAAATCAGCAGCAGTATAACCAGAATATTCATCTTGTTCCAGATTCATGGAAGCAATGAAGGTAGACTTTATATCCGCTATACTCATCTTCCCATTCATAGTCATCGGTTGATAAGGATAATAAGCCAGATAAGTTACTCCCGGATAGTAAAATAAACCAGACACACTGGGGTCAGGTTCCCAACTTCCGTTATTATAGGTATAACAAACATTATCCATTCCATCGACTATGGAGCCTCCGGCAACCATAGTGATACCTATCTTATCTCCATTAGTAAAAGTCGTAGTATAACCCACTTCCGATGTACGTGTATTCACTAGCTCATGTTCCGATACAAAATTCGAAGCATGAACTTCAACACAAAACGGAACAGTCGATTCTCGCATTATTATTTCTATTTCATGGCTACAACTGCAAAATAACGGAATCAACCCACTTATTATAAAGTATAGCAACTTTCTTTTCATAATCATATCATTAAAAAACTAAAACAGCACGTGTCTGAGCGCACTGCCATTTATTCTTTGTACCAATTCCTCCTGTATTCCAATCAGTAATACAAAATGCAGTTGCCGCAGTAGCTTCAGTGCTACTCCAATAAAGTTTCTGCCAACCATTTCCCATAATAGATCCACACTTTTGAAAATTCTTATGTATACCTTGTTTATAATTACTTTTCAAATAAACCAATTGTCCTATTGATGGCAAGAACCATCCACTTGTAATATCGGGAGCTCCAGCCAGACCATTTATATAAGACATCAGATTATTATATCCTGTATGTCCCTGCATCTTCTGCGTATTGAAATAACCATTAAAATCGGTTTGACTTAAATAAGTGCCAATCAGAGAACTCGGACCATTATAATATCGGTCTGTTGTTTCTGATTTGTTTATTACATAACCATGTACCTCCATCGAATTTCCGTTTTTGTCTACATACACACCGTTGTCCTCCGGATGCCGTCCTACATAAAAAACCACTCCGACAACTGTTTTACTACCATCAGGTGCCTCGCCAGTATACTCCTGCGCAACATCATTCACCATCACACGCAACCCACCATCGCTTGTTGTTCCATCACTATAATAATAATCACCTAGTTTTACGTCCGTACTTTCAAACAGACGAATATCCTGAGCATCATTCTCACTCCATTCAACATCACTAATTTCAACTATCTCCACTCCGGTTTTCTTTATAATCAGCATATAGGATCTAGCTTCCCCTGCCACCCACGCTGCATCAACAGGCAGTTTTATATCAGTCACCGTTTTTTCTTCAACAGGAGGATCGCCACTTTCAACATTACCATACATATTGTAGGATATTGATACAGTTATATCCGATGCTTCCGGCAACAGATAGTAAGTTGCCAAACGAACCTTTTCATCTTTTTGTGTATTCCCAGGAATAGTAGCAAGACTTCCTGTTTGTTCTTTATATTCTATGTCAGACGATAATCCCCAACTACATCCTGTGGAACTGAAATTAAGTGTTCCTTTTTTCCTAATGCCATCCAATCTTAATTTTGTGATCTTCTTCTCTCCCGGTGAAACATCACCATTTTTAGCGTAAAAACTGACTTTAGTAAGTTGATGTTCCATTTTAAACTGGAGTGTACCGTTTGATTTAGTCTGATTCATTAGTGGAGTTGCTACTAAAAAGTCAGTCTCACAACTCATATTTTCATAATTTAATATAGGACAACCCTTTTTTGCCTTATCTGAAATTGTAACCTCAGGAATATTATGCGGTGCATACGCAAAGAAACTAATTTTATCGCTTTCATTATTCGGCCAATACTTCTCCGGCGAATAAGTCCATGTACTACCGTTTTTCTCCAATTTCTGATTGTACATAAAATTAGGGATAGCCGTACTAGCATTAAAATCCCCCTGAGTGAAATAGGCAAATACCCCCGCAGAGGTAAGGTTGTCCGTAGTCAGTTCCGTGGCTGCACGTGTCGGTGTGTTCACAGAAGTAGAAAACGAAAGTGGGACGGGAACAACCTCCGTTTCTTCGTTTGCTGTACAACCAGCCATAACTAGTGCGGCATTCGTCAAAGCAATAGTGGTTAAAAGCTTCATTCCTTTCATGTCTTTGTTTGTAGTTTTCTTCTTATTTTTTAGTGACCGGGAAGGGAACATTCAACCCCGCCCGGCCTGTGCTGATAATTATTCGATTGTAGCTTCGTCTTTCAAATCCGACCAAGGCGTTACCTCCGCCTTGTCAATCTTAATCTCGTGCAGATTGATTTTAAGCGTATACAAATATGACTTGTTTCGTTGCAAATGTCCGGCAGGAAGGTCAATAAACGCTTCCGCATGACTGGCAACGTATTGCCCTGCAGTAGTCTGGTCCTTGGTCACAATATCATAATGGAAACCGATTTTGATATCTCCTTTCTTACAACCATTATTCAAGCTTACGTCCGCATTATCATCGCCCACAGGAATGAGATACAGGTATTGCTTGTCAGGAAACAAGGCAACAGCCTTGTCGGTTCCCTGAGAATCTTTAGTGATTCTTATCCCCTTGGTGGCTCCGGCATGTCCGGCGGCAGGATTCGATTCTACAATACCCGGTTCCTCCAAATTCAGCATCTTGTTAAGGCTAAAGTCGGCCGTAGCAATAGTGGCATCCGTCGAACCGTAGTTCCAATGCAACTGTGACCATTTAGCTTTTGTATAGAATTTAGAATTGGTATTGACAGGCGATGCAGTGTCTATCATTGACAGATTGCTGCCTGCAGCAGAATGATCTGTCCCCACAATCCACATGCGAGTGATATAGACGAAACTGTTCGTCCCATCCATACCTGTGAAATCACCGTCACCCAGTTGTGCCTTGAACGAAATGCGGGAAAGTGTATGTTCAAATGTAAAGCTGACTTTTCCTCCCGTTACAGGACTGTATGACTGGTCTTGTGCATTAGCTACCACAAGGTCTACCATTTTATCAAGTTTATCTTCCGGCTTGAGAGTAAAGTTAATATAAGGAATACCTTTCTCGTTTGCAGCAGAGAGAATAACTCCCGATTTCGTTCCGTTCTGCCAATCGTTTTCATAAGGGGCGTATGCGAAAAAGGATATCTTGTCACCCGGACGATTGGGCCAGTATTTCACCGGGCTATAAGTCCAAACACTATTTGTTTTGTCATACTCCACCATCTGATTGTGCATATAGCTGGGGGTAACTTCGTTCTTTGCCGTCTCAAAGTTGTCCTGTCCGGTAAAATATGCCATGATGCCAAAGCCACCATATTTGTTAGCATCAGTAGGAGCATCTTTCATACTTTCTGTGGTCATGTCAACACCACGGACAGATGCTCCGGTGTACACACCAAAACCGACCTGTGGGTAAGCGTCTGGACTCACTTCAGTCACTTCATTTTGCGAACAGGCTGATAACAGCAGGACCGCAAGCAATGTCATCATTACATTAATCGTTTTCATTGTCTCATTTTTTTTGTGATTATACATTATTTACTAATTGTTTTTAATCTGTTGTTTCCATTATTACTGGATAGGAATGTCCGTACCGACTTCATCACCCCAACCATCCACATCTACATCAAAACCCGATCCGGAACCACCTTCGGGCTTCACGTCAGGTATCTTTTCAGTCGTGACTTCCACCTGAAGAAAAATTTCTCCTCCGCCATTATCTTTTTCTTCCACCTCTACCTGATCGTAATCGTCCGTATATCGGGTTTTACCATCTACCAACAAAGCATCAAGGTATAAATGATGGTTGCCGGAAGCTCGAAATCCAAACACCTCGAACGTACCTGTGAGTGTACCGTTGAAAGGGGATCCGGGAGTAAATCCGGAAGTCGAAGGGGTGAATTCCTGTATCACGGTATGTGGGGATACCTCACCCGTAGCGAGAAATACGGATTCCGCCACACCTTCCAGACGGCAAGTTGCCGAACGGATATTGTTCAGTCCTTCTACATGAAGTACAGCGACCACTTCACGAGTCAATTTCTTCGGGCACAGACGAACGGTAAAAGTCTCTTTATCCAGTGTATCTTCTGCAGTACGGGAAGGTATTGCCCGACCATAAGTTATCTGGCTATAGTTACCCAGCATATCCTCCGTCACGGTGAAACCTTCTAGTGTTCCCACAGCCAGTTCATCGGGAGAGGATACAATGATACGAGTTTCTGTTCGGAAGGCATCGTCCTTACGCGTTTCCACTTTACGGGCATAAGCTTCCAATGTTCGGTAGGCATTCGTGCCTCGAAAAGATATATTACCGAAATCATTAAAAGAACGGTTAAAAATAACCGCATCGTAGACACCCATCGGTAAACGAACCACTTCACCCGAACGATCTCCCATCCTAAATATTTTCGGCTCGCCACCACCACGGGGATAGAATATAGCGGTAGCGCCATATTGTTGTTCGTCTTCGTTCAGGCCAGAATCGTTCCAGTCCGCCATCACGGTTATTTCAGACACTTCGTAATAGGTCAGTTCGCGACGCTCGCAAGAACATAGCGCCAACAATAAGAGGAAAAACAGCATATGCCACCCGTATACACCATACAAAACACCTTTATTTCTTAACTTTCCATTTTCAATAGTTCGAATCATCTTGCGCCTCCTTTCTTCACCTTATGGTTCAGCAGCCATACGAACGAAATTTTAGCTTTTGTAGGTCCGAACCAAGTATATCTGCCATTCTCCTGCCAAAGTAATGTCTGATAATTGTCACGCGCATGGTAATGACGGTAATCGGTACGAAGCAGACCGATACCAATGTTAAACTCCAGTCGTAAGTTGTTGGCAATGCGGGTCGCCCAGCCATAGCTGATGCCTGCGGCAATAAAAAATTCACCCTGATAGCCGTTATCGTCCCATTGGAGATCATACTTACCACCCCCGGCATAAAGACCGAAAAAATGACCGGTCAGCACTTCTGACTGTTGACGTTTTTTACGGCTACTTAGCCAATAGCGCCCTTCCAACCCTCCCATAAGTATCTGCATACAATATCTGTCGCTGTCAAATACCCACCAAGGAAACATATACTCCGCGTTGATGGACCAGCAGTTGCCTATCGGAACTTCTATCTCTATATTCGGCATCATTGCAGCATCGAAAAGTAAATTGGTTTTCAGAGCGAATAGCTGACGCTTTGTTATAAAAGACTCCTTTACTACCGATACAGGATTTAACATAACTTGCGGTTTGTCCACTATTGCCGTACATGGATTGACAGGTCCTGGCAATGTAGACAAACTATCTGCACGTAACCATACGACACAGACGGCAGCATTACGCAGGTATTGCGACAACCATCCTTGAATATAACGATAAGGAACGCCTTTGTGAAGATTACGCAGCAAAACCTTGCAACGGTCATTATCAGGAGTATTGTCAATGATTCGCAGCACTTCTTCACGGGCAGGCAGTTGCTTGTCTGCCACTATCAGACGACGAAGTTTATTCCAGTTCTCGCCTTGGGGGCAAGAGTGAATACAGTCTTCGTTCAAGTATGGATATTTTCTGAGAAGATAACCTTTCACAGCGAACGAACGACGTTCCGTCAATTGTTTGTTATACAAACATTTACCATCAGGGGAAGCGAATGAAAGAATGTTTATTGAATCGATCAATAAGGTCCTGATCGTGTCAGAAAACACTTCATCCAGATGACGGAGACTGTAAATATTATCCATATACCCACTGTCTACCACAGCCTTGTCAAAGCGAAAATAAAGGACTGTCGGCCGTTTCTCTTGAGCATTAACCCTAAGCGATACAGAAAGAAAGCAACAGATAAAGAATAATATCTTAAACAAATCTTTTTTCATATATAACTGAATAATATCGTTAGTCATTAATAATCCTCCTTATAAGTCGACCAAACGAATATCAGAAAGATAAATACGCGTTATATGATTAATCACGCCTAGTTTATTGGCAGCACGACGATAACAACTGTACATTTCTTCACGAGTGGGATGATTGCAATTCAAATGCTCCCCTATGGATTCCAAAATGTCTAAAAGAGAAATCTCGTAACTGGGACGAGTCAAACGATAAGAATCCATTAATCCTGGAATGCAACCTTCTTTGAGACTGATTAATCCGGCCCTTTCGAGCTTAAATAACAAAGTGGGTAATTCTTGCTGATAAGAAGAATACTCTTGCAAACGACAAAGAATTCCACCATTAGAAATATCGTAGAGAAGGGCGATAGCTGTTTGTGTTAAGGATGTAAGCATAAACCTGTTTTTTATTTGTTATTGTTTGCTGTAAAGTTGATATTCATTCATAGCTAAAATCCATTACTTACCAAGTAATGGTAACTATGCTATCAGAACTATGGGAAAAGGAGTTTTCCAAGTGACTGTCGATTAAAAAAAGACACTTTACTTATACATTAGGTAAATAAAAGTACAATCCGTTTTTGAAGAGTCAAAGATGGATGGCAGGCTTTATGCACTTTTCTAGTGGTAGCGGTGGGCAATATTGTGTTTTCTGGGTTTGTGTCTCTGTTTATGAAGATTTTTTAGCGCCTTGACATAAAAATTAGCGTTTTATTTGGTTTAATGGAAAAATATATTCAACTTTACCGCCGGAAATACTCCATTACTTGGTAAGTAATTTACCACATAATCAACTATCATACAGCAAATTAAATTCACTACTATTTTCCTGTTTACATTTTATCACAGAAGTAATTAGTTTGTCATTCGCTTTATCCACCCGCTCATTTTCAAAAGGCTTTAGGTAAGTTTCCGTCACACGAACAGAAGAATGTCCTAGTGCTGCACTGATAATCCCGACAGGAGTTCCTAGATGAAAAGATAGAGTAGCCCATGTATGGCGTGCTGTGTAAGAACTCACTTTAACACCTGAAAGAAGCCGTGAGGACAACTGTACCAACTGTTTGTTGAACCGACATAAAGCACTCTGATAAGATCGGTGAAGTTCCCCGCCGTTCTGTAATTTTCCTTCTAAAATAGGAAACAGATAAATGGAATCCGAATTTTTATCTGAGAACTCTTTCAATAGCGATAAAGCAGCTTTAGGGATACGTACCGTCAGCCGTCTGCCCGTTTTATGGCGACAGTAAATGATCACATTACCCTGTACGTCCCGCTTACGCAAATGCGCCAGATCAATAAAAGGCATGCCACGGAAAAGAAACATCAAACGGAAGTAACCTAAAGCGCGACGCAGTTCAATGGAGACTCCCCTGAAATCCACAGACAACAAAGTCTGCATCTGCCTCCCGGTCAATGCACGTTTGGTTTGAGACTCTACTTTCGTATATACATTGTCAAATAGTCCCGGAATATGCCCAGGACTGCCCGGAGGAAATATGCGGTTTACTACTGCACGCAAAGTACGCATATAAGTAGAAATACTGTTCCAACTCAATGCTTTATTTAAAAGCCACTCTTGATAGGATTTCAGATTGCCCGGAGTAAAAATTTCGTTTATGGAAGCCTTCACTGCCTCACCACCTAAAAACTCCGTAAAAGAGTGAAGCGTACAAGTGTAAGTATGTACAGCAGCATATTTGCCAGCACCCTCTAACTCTCTGATGAAAAACGACATACACTCAGAAAAATAGTGCATCTTTTTTCCTTCTTTCACAAATTCATCTTTCGTTAATTCTTTTTTATCCATAATTTCATGATTTTAATCCATACGTTATGCACGTGCTTTCTCAAACAGGCATAGCTAGGGATTGTTTGTGAATACAAAATAAAGGTTGTGAGCAAGTTATAAAAGGATAGACAAGCAATAGATGACACAACAGAAAGACACCGCTGTAATAAATTTCGTTAAAAATGCCATATGCCAATTATGTACTATTTATTAACACCATTTCATACGCATGTGCGCGCAAATTAAACAAGTAGAGGAATAAATCATACATCTTTACATTATATTATCAAACAACAATTCATCCATTTTGAAAAATACGAATATTCACTCTAGCTTTGCACTTCGGTTTTAACCAATACCTCCGTTTCTCACCGAGAAATACCCTCTTGGTTTTAAAGAAACGGGGCGTTGGTTTTAAAGGAACGGCCCTTTGGTTTTAAACCAAAAAGAGACATTTGTAACTATTTGATTTTCAATTTCTTATAAAAGCAGAATTCCGTCCCCGCAACCTATGGGATTTTTCTCAACAAACAAAACGGAATTCATGGCCCGAAGCGGTCTGATGCATATAATATTTATTTACAATCAAGAATTAAAATCCCATGGTTACAGTTACGATTACCATCAAGCCGTATCTGGCGAGGTATATGTACGTACGCTACGCACAAAGTCTAGAACCCGAATCCGAAAGTCGCTCCTCGCCTTCTTCGTCAGCCTCTCTCCGAAAACCGGTTCCTATCCATCTCTCACACATCACTCCCATCTATCATTTTCTCTATCAGTTATCCGTCCCACATCCATCCAAAGTATCCTGGAAAGAAACAGGAAATATCACGTTTGTACTGCCCAATCCAGCCTACGGAAAGAATCCGGAAGTATATAATTATATCGGGCAGGAAAGCGCATTAATCTTAGAAAAGGAAATCGAAGTGGAAATGAGGTCGGAACTCTATGAATTTCTGCTGGAGAATAAATTCAAAAACGGAATCATGTTCAAACGCTCGATGGAACTTTTTGTGGAACATTATAATATGGTAGGTACAGTGGAAGAAGATAGCCTGATGAGGGCTTTTAAGAGATGGAGAAAGTCGATGAAAGATAATAGAAAATACTAATACATCTAAAAAAGGGGCTGTCCGATTTTGGACAGCCCCACACAAAAATAAGTCTTATATTTAGGTGCACTAATAAAGCTACCTAAATCTTTATATATTTCCTCTATTTTAACAAACTACTATCAGAGAACTATCTGTCCGATTCATCATCTCTCCAATGTTCAGGTTTGTTCAACTCATCCGAACACCTGATCTTTCCTTTATCCACATCAAATCCTTTCGGACTGATTGCCTGAACCATCCAATAATCCGAGAACTGTTCCAGTATCGGGTAAGGAGCAGGATAACCCAGCCTGGCTGCATCCGGTATAAAACCATATTTCAGATAATATTCTTTATGCCCCAATACAAACACAAGGCACGAACCTTTTTCCTGCAACCTCTCTATGCCTGCCCGTATCAGCATTCCGCCTATACCCTGCCGTTGATATTCCGGTTTGACAGCTAAAGGTGCAAGAATGTGCATCATCTGTTGTGCTCCCTGACCATCAAAATAGGCTCTGGTGAAGAGAATGTGTCCGACAGCCTCACCTTTGTAGAAAGCGAGCAACGAAACCATTGGTTCTGCAGTTTTGTCAGCCAACAGGTCGGCTACCAACTGTGCTTCTTTATCATAGCCAAACGCTTGTTTTTCAACAGTCATTATACTATCGAAATCATCTGTATTGGTCTCTCTGATTTGTATATCAATTGAATTTATCATTTCTTTACACATAGTCCGTAAAGGTAATGCTTTCCATTGTATTATGCTATAGTTTGCAGCGGAAACTATCCGTCAATTTTATTTTTTTATTGATAGAAACTACTTTTATTTCATTCTCTCCCGGCTGCAACTCCACATTCTTCCATTCCAAAGTAGCATACTGATCCGGCATTGCCTTACCATAGCTTTTTCCATTGACAAACAGTTCCGCCCCAGGCTGATTAGTGAATGCAGTAATCGTTTGCAGGCGTCGGGAACGTACGGTGTTACGTTTTCCGGCCAAATAAAGCACAGGTTCTTCCTTGTTCCAGTTAGCTTTATAGAAATAGAACGCGTCCTTACGTACTTTCCGGTCAAAGGTAACCAGCCCCTTATCATTAATTCCCGGACGATCGCCTTCCATACGGTGAGCCGCACCGAAATCAAACATATTCCATACAAAGCTACCCCATATATAAGGACGGGCAGAAATCGCTTTCCAGTTCTCTATATGATAATAGGTCTGCCAATTCTCCGGATGCCACCAACTGTTTGGCACGGATTTTACCAACGAATCCTGCTGATGATAAATGCTGGCACCGGCACCATACTCACTGATGGCAATACGAATTTCCGGATGATCTCTATGCATACCGTCCAGCCAGCGTCCTAAATCGGCCGGGGTGCCTCCATACCATCCGTCGTACCGATTCCATGCAATGGCATCTGTTATAAAATTCAAGTCACCCATTTGATTACTTGCCGAAGTGGTAGGGCGGGTAGTATCTTCCTGATGCGCCAGCTCATTTAATTCCTTGATATATTCCACCGGATTATCGCCGGATTCAAGCAGTTCATTGAACAGCCCCCATACACAGATGGAAGGATGATTAAAATGTTGGCGGATCAGCTCCTTCAGCTGTTCTTTCCCATTGGCACGGAAAGAAGGCAGATTAACAAATCCTTTATCATCATATCCTCCGGGACCGATAAAAGGTATTTCTGCCCAGACAATAATCCCATTCTTATCCATCAGATCATAGAAATAGGTAGCTTGCGGATAATGTGCCAGCCGAACCGCATTCACTCCCATTTCCAGCATCAGGGCTGCATCTTCTTCATGATGCTGAGGACGTAAAGCATTACCCACCTCACTCCTGTCCTGATGCCGGCAAACACCGTGAAGAGGCAGATGCTTACCATTCAAAAAGAATCCCTTATCCGGATCAATCCGATAATAACGAAGTCCTAAAGGCTGCGTCACACAATCTACCAACTGCCCTCCTCTCGACAAGGATACCTCCGCCTGATAAAGGAACGGGTCCTGACGACCATTCCACAGATGAGGATTATTTATCTCAAGTGTAAGTTCCTGCTGCAAAGCTGCATTCCCGGCAAGAGAAAGTGTCTGTTTCTGCTCCGCCACCACTTTTTGACCATCCAGCAAACGGACACCTAGTTCTACTTCCTGACCGGCGTTATTGCCATTTGCCAAATCAACGACCGCCCTTACTTTCGCATATTGATGACTGACACTATCCTGTATCAGACGAACTCCCGGAGAAGCATAATTCAAAGGAGAAATACATGCCTCATCAGTGATCAGCAGATGCACATCCCTGTAAATACCGCCATAAAAATTAAAGTCACCCACCAAAGGCATCACATCCAGTTGTTCTCCATTATTCACCCGCACTAATATAGAGTTCTCTTTTCCATAATTCACCTCTCCGGTTATTTCAAAGACAAAAGCTCCGTATCCTCCACGATGTTCGCCGATATGACGGCGATTGATAAATACATCTGCTATACTGTTCACGCCTTCGAAGCGAAGGAAAAGACGCTTGCCTTGCCATTCGGGACGAATAAACAGCTTCTTTTCATAATTACCGATTCCCCGTTTATAGTCGATCTTTCCGGACAAAGCATCCTGCGCATTCCAGGTATGGGGCAGATCTACTCTTATTTCCGACCCTTTCTGCACCTGATGCGAGAACCGGAACTTCCAGTTGTCGTTTAATAAAATATCCTGCCGCTGAGCAAAGAGCGGCATACTGCAAAACAGGAATAAAACAGCTGCCATCAAGCGGCAGCATGACATAATTGGTGTTCTCATATTATTTCTTTAATGATGATTTCTTCACTTTGATAAAAGAAGAGAGTGATTCAACTTTACTCTTATATTTTTTCTCATTGACTCTATTTTTGTTTTCTTCTTTATCTATCCGATGATCGAACAGCATACTTGCTTTCTTTACGTCCCCTTTCATCCATTCGGCATAACTAAAACGTTGGTCAACCGCATTGTCTCCCCCTTCCCACTGAATATAGACTTCATCCTTCGTCTTAGCCTTCAGGTTGCTGAATACTTTCGCAAAGCTCTGTCCATCCAACTGCTCTGCAGGTTGTGGTATCTGACATAACTCGCACAAAGTAGGATACAAATCTACAAACTCAACCATCGACCGGGTCTTTCCTTTTTTCATTCCGGGCACACGGATAATCAACGGCACATGAGTAGAACGGTCCATCAGATTATGTTTACCCACAAAAGCATGTTCGCCCAGATTCCAGCCGTGATCTCCCAACAGTACCACAATCGTATTCTCCGCCAGGCCTAACTCATCCAGAGCGTCCAGCACTTTTCCGATTTGTGCATCCACATAGCTCAGGCAAGCATAATATCCATGCTTCACTTCCCGCTGAAAATCAGCATCACTTGTATCAGTCACCCGTGCATAAGCATATATCTCACTCGAATTACGGACTTGTTCCGGCAAGTCTTCCGGTCTGAAACGGTTGGGAGCCAAAGGTATCTCTTCCCGCTTATACAAATCCCAATATTTCTTCGGGGCATTAAACGGCAAATGAGGTTTCCAAAATCCGCAAGCCAGGAAAAACGGCTTGTTCATCTCTTTCATACGCCGCAAGTCACGAATGGCACGTTCCGCCAGTTTTCCGTCATCGTATGCCGTATCCGGAACATCCGCTGACTCGCAAAACGGTCCGCGCATAGTCTTGGGATTGATCGTCTTGCCTGATTCTGAGTTCATCCAAAGTTCCCATTTATTATATTCCGCCCAATAGACATCGTATCCATCCGGATGATTCCGGTAGGGAGGTTCGCTCCACGATGCAGCATGATCGCTCATGTGGTGAAAAACTTTGCCATCCGAAACCGTATGATAACCATTCTTTGTAAACCATCCGGAAAGAGGTATCGCCTCCGGACAATCCTTGCTGGCATAAGCCGAGAAATTCACAAAACGATCGGGATAGTGAGGATATACGCCTGTCAAGAGGCTGGCACGGGAAGCGCCACTCACCGGAACATTGCAATATGCGTTCTGAAACAAGACTCCGCTCGATGCCAGACGATCCATATTCGGAGTCTTGACCGTCTCCACTCCGTAACAACCCAGTTCGGGACGCATATCGTCAGCCATCAGAAAAAGAACATTCATTCTGGAAACATCGGAGACAGTGCGCTGCGCCTGCACATCAGAGGCCATACAGCAAGCTGTCCCGCAAAAAAGGGTATATTTTACCGAAATAGCGTTCTTCATTTTATAGTTTAAATTTTCAAGACCTGCAATATACAAAATATTACAGGTCTTGCCTCTGTTTTTACTCAAAAAATTATTTAGTCCATACCGGATTCTGTTCCAGATTCGTATTCAGTGCCAATTGCTTCAGAGGCAGCGGATATAGGTAATAATGTTCCTGCCATCCGAGCGGAGCGTCAAAGAAGTAGACATATCCTTCGTCATTGTTCGGTCCGCCGGTCACTTTCAGATTTTTAGCCGAAGCTCCCGTCACATATACTCCCAACGGGCGTTTATTGACATAGTCTCCTTTCTTCCATCTGCGGAGGTCGTCCAGACGGAATCCTTCCCCCATCAGTTCCACACGTCTCTCCCTGCGTACCTCCCACAGAAGAGCAGGAACGGAAGGATCACGGGCCGTATCAAAATCATCCGTAATGTCTTCGACCGTCATTTTCGCTACATGTCCGCGTGCACGAAGTTTATTAATGGATTTATCGGCCGCCGTCTGATCAAACTTACCTAATTCGCACATGGCTTCGGCATAATTCACCATCACCTCTCCTACACGGAACAAAGGCGCATCCGTTGTATTCACTCCGTTGGCATTGGTAGCTACGGTATGCGTATTATAGTACTTCCATACCCAGAATCCCATTTGAGAAGCATTCCAGCCCTGTCCCCAGTTCTGATTCTTGAAGTGCGGCTGCCCCTGCACCGTGAATCCTTTGAAGTTGGAAGACGGCAAACGATGATAAGTCTCACCGGAGATTGTAGCAAGAAGATCTATAAACTCTCTGTCCTGCGCATCATCCGTATATTTCCAGTCAGCCGTGCTCGGACCATTTTCTTTCTTTACCATATAGGGAGGACATATCGTCAGATACAACCGGTAATCACGGTCGCGGAACTGTCCACAAATCTCCTTATCACCGCCATACCGACTGGTGGTAGTACTTACCGGATGACCATCCGTACACAGATAACTGTCTACCGCATCCTTTGTCGCCTCAATATAAGATTCACCGGTACGCACCATACGTGTCAGGCCATGCATCAACTGACCGGTTTCATAGGCTTTATACAAGATAATACCCGTCACCCCATCCAAAGATTCCGAATTGAAAAGCTCGTCATACTGTGGATGCACATTCGGATAAACCTTCAAGACTTCTTCCGACGCACGTACACATTCTTTCAAGTAAGTCTCGGCATCAGACAATCCATGATACTTCCGCCAAGTACCCTCGAACAAGGCAAAACGGGAAATAAGTGCCTGCACCACAGATATACCAATGGTGTTTTTGCCATCGTCCGCACCGATATGTGTCTCCGCATATTTCAGATTGGACAGGATATTCGAAGCCACCAGATCGCGACTATCCCGTTTGCCGTACAGTTCCGGACTGTCTTCTTTCAACGCATTCTCCACCCAGGGGATATCTCCAAAGCGGGAAAGCATCTGAAAGTATTTATATGAACGGAAGAAATAGCCGACACTGCGCCAGTGCTCCTTCTCCGTATCATTTATCTGCGAACCGTCGATATTGTCCAGCATCAGATTTACCCGGCGGATATAGTCGTAATCCCATTCCTTGGCTTCATCTGTCGCCTTCGCCTTCTGGTATGCCCACTGCCCTTCATATCCGGACAAACCTTTGATCATATTGTCCGACTCAAAATCTCCGCGGAATATTTCGTCCGTCTGCCCCGTATCATACGTATATCCGAAGAATACATTATATAATCCCCATGCATACGTTTTAAAGTTATCATAGGTAGTAAAGACTGTCGCTTCCGTCTGTTGTCCTTTCGGATAAACTTCCAGAAAAGAGTCATTCAAACAAGACGACATCAGCAAACAGAGACTAATGCCCGTACCCAGTATATATTTCTTCATAATAATTACTCTTTTAAATAGTGAAACAATCAGAATGAAAGGTTGATACCAAACGAATACTGCCGCATATACGGATAGGTAAAACCACGTTGTCCCAGGTCATCCGTTACCGAACGTTCCGGATCGAGTCCTTTCGGCAAATGATCGAATGTATAAAGATTCTCACCGCTAAAGAAGACAGCCAGATTATTGACACCGATCTTAGCCATCCACTTGGACGGGAAATTATAAGATAAGGTGATGTTCCGGATACTCAGGTAGGAACCATCCTGCAGATAACGGGTCTGAATACGTGTATTGGCAGCTGTATTTCCGGCAGCTTTCTCATACAAACGGGGGAAATAGCTGTCTGTGCGTTCCGGCGTCCAGTAATTCAGTTGTGTGTCATATACCGTCGTCCATGCGTCATAGTGCGGATAGAACAAGTCATTCATAATCCACAAATCACGTTTGCCTACTCCTTGCAACAGGAAAGATAAAGAGAACCCCTTCCAGCTTGCACCACCGTGGATGCCATACTGATAACGACGGGTACTATTACCGATGATCTTACGGTCGCCCGGATCTTTTGTCGTACTTGTGCCTCCGTTGATAATATCGTTGTCATCCAGATCTTTATACAGGATATCACCCGGATTCGGATTGTAGCCTTCCACTTTTGGAATACCTGCTTTCAGCTTGCCATCGGCATCGAAATCATCAACAGTATACAGGCGGTCGGTAACATATCCCCAGATTTCACCCAGTTCCATGCCTACACGGTAAGTATCTTTATCGTTCTTATCCTTGCCGAAGAGACCTGTCTCGTTATTATACTTGGTAATCTTGGTTTTAGCATCATAAAGGTTGAAGCCCAGATTATATTTCACTTTTCCGATCTGATCATTCCAGTCTACAGTGATCTCCCATCCTTTGGAACGAAGATCGGCGGTATTCTGCAAAGGAGCACTTGCACCCAGCACAGCCGGTAATTCCGCTCCCGGAGCGAGCATACCTTTCGTATCACGACGATACCAGTCGAATACAAGATTCAGCCTGTTGTTCAATAAACCCAGATCAAAACCGACATCGACAGTCGTCACTTTCTCCCAGGTAAAACTATTACTGACCAATGCGGCTGGTTTAAGGGTAGTAACCTTGATACCCGAAACGGTCCAGTAAGCCTGCTCGGCATCCATACCCGGAATATAAGCGTATGGAGTGATACTCTGATTGCCGATATTACCCCACGAAGCACGCAATTTTAAGTTAGACAATACGGATGTCAACGGTTTCATAAACGCTTCTTCGCTCACACGCCATCCGGCAGAGACGGAAGGGAAGAAACCGAAGCGGCTGTTTTTCGGAAATTTGGAAGAGCCGTCATAGCGTCCGTTCGTCTCAATCAGATATTTGCCGGCAAAGGAGTAGTTGATACGATAGAACAATCCTCTTACCGTATAGCGTTCGAATTTATCTTTGGCAAAATAATCTCCCGTAGCCTGCGATATGGAAGGAAGGTCTTCGTTAATCATGTTCATACGCGACATTTCCGCATAGCGATAGTCACTGCTCTCCTGATTGAAACCTCCCATCACGGTGACTTCATGCTTGCCCCATGTGTTATTGTAATTTCCGTAGAAGTTCAGGGCATTATAATCGGTAATGCCGTTGGAGTTTTCATATTTAGAGTTTGCCGTCGAAGTCTCTTTCACAAAGTTACCTCCGTGGGCATAATAGAACTTCTTTTCAAACTTGGTCTTTTCATTACTCAGATGGTTGTACGTATATTCACCCACCAGTTTGACGTTCTTCAAAGGAGTAATCGTCACCTTTCCGAAGATACGGATATTGTTTTTCTGGATAGTCGTCGGATAAGCGAGACTGATCAGATTTCGGGGAGTATTAATCGGCAGCTCTTCTCCGTCGATATTCATTGTTCCGGTAGGGAAATAAGACGGGAAGGCAACGGCAGCTCCCCAGATTCCATATCCTCCCGAAGTCTCCGGCAATTCTGATTTCGAGTTCGTGTATTTGATATCCAGTTCCGGAGTAATCCATGAGAATACGTCCGAACGGATATAAGAAGACACATTGTAACGTTTATACGCATCCTTGTCCGAGGCCAGCACTCCATTCTCATCGACCATACCGAAAGAGAAACGATAAGATATATCTTTCGTGCCGCCACCTACAGAAAGATTGTGCGTCTGTTGGAAACCGGTCTCCATCATGTCATCAAACAGATTGGTTTCCGCCAGACTATAGCGCAATCCGTCCACCATTGCATACCCATCGGGATAAGCCGAAGGATTGGCATTGTATTCTTTCAATAAATCCAGCCACGTATCCACATTCTGTCCACTCTGATAGTTGATGGTTCCCATGTCTTTATAAGCCTGCACTGTCTGAAGCGGTGTTGCCTTGCGAGGCATATTGGCAGGTCTGCTAAATGAGAAATTATTAGAGTAATTAATGGAAAGTCTGGTTGAATCCGATCCTTTCTTTGTCGTAATCAGAATGACGCCAAATGCGGCACGTGCCCCGTAGATAGCCGAAGAGGCAGCATCTTTCAAGACCGTTACAGATTCAATATCATTCGGATCGAGCATGTTGATATCCATTTCTACGTTATCCACCAGCACCAACGGTTTGCCATTCTTATCCAGACTGTTGACACCACGGATATTGAAACTCATTTCCTCTCCCGGCCTACCGGAGTTACCCGTAATCTGCAAACCGGGCATCGCACCTTTCAAGGCATCGCTGACCGACGCTACCGGACGGTCTCCCAATACTTCATCCATCTTCACGCTGCTTACCGCACCGGTCAGATTCGCTTTCTTCTGTACACCGTAGCCTACTACCACCACTTCGTCAATCAGACGGCTGTCTTCTTTCAGAGCAATGTGCAAAGGAGTCTGATTCTTGACGACGACTTCCTGCGTAGCATATCCGATATAAGACACGGACAAACGTGCATTCGGAGTCACCGACAGAGAGAAGTTTCCATCCATATCCGTGATCGTGCCTTCCGTAGAATTCAGCACTTTCACATTGGCACCGATCACTCCTTCACCCGAAGGATCGGTCACTTTGCCTTTCAGGACAAACGCTTTTCCCTGTTCCTTTTCAGGCACTGCGGCATGGAATATGACCACCCGGTTTCCGTTTACTTCATAACTGATACCCGTACCGGTCAGCAGTTGGGCCATCACGTCATGAATCGTCCCGTTATCCACGTTCACAGAGACTTTCTTGTTCAAGTCAATATCGTTATTGCGAATCAGAAAAGAATAATTTCCCTGCTTCCTGACTACTTCAATGGCTTCTTTCAAAGTAACGTTATCTGCTTTGACACTGAACTTCTTGTTTTGTTCCTGCGCTGAAAGTTGAAAACCGATCAGGACATTACTTAGGGACAAAAGCAGAAACATCAATAATGTTTTTCTTATTATCAATCTCATTTTTTTCACTATTAAAGGTTAACATATAGTTATTTATCGTAGCTGCGGACTACCGGTATATCTATCGGCTGTGTCCATGTTTTTTCTTCTTTCTTTTATCTTACCCCCTTTCTTTTATCGGTAATAAAGATGGTGTCACCACTGACTTTCCACGTGTATTGTTTCTCAACGTTGATTTCGCGTAATATATCATAAATATTCTGATTGCTGTCGAAGGAACCGGAGAAGTGTTCGGCCTTCAGACGTTCGCTTTCTATGCTGATCTTCACCTGGAATTTACGTTCCAGACGATGGGCAATATCAGCGAACGAAGCATTCTCGAAGGTCAGCCCGCCGTCCAGCCAGTCGCAGGCTTTACTTGCATTGGTCTTCAGCTTTTCCATGCGTCCGGTGTTCTTGTTATACAGTGCCTGTTCATTGGGGAATAATTTCATTACGGAATTAGCAGACGCCGATAAATTCACCCTGCCTTCCAGCAGAGACACCATCACATAATTATCGTCATCATAAGCACGGACATTGAATACCGTGCCGACTACCTGCACCTGCACATCGTTCGTCTTCACAAAGAAGGGAACCTCTGCATTTTTCGCTACCTTGAAGTATCCTTCGCCATCCAGCGTCACATTACGTTCGCGGATACCGAAACCACGGTGATAGCGCAATACAGAACCTGCATTCAGAGAAACCTCCGTCCCGTCAGGAAGAACGATATTCGTTCTCGATCCGGCAGGAACCTTGATTTCGTAAGGAGAATCGGCATTCGTATATACTTCCGTCAGATTTTCCGTATACGTATACCAGAAATAGTTGCAGCCGATCAGCAGAATAACGGCGGCAGCCACTTTCAGCCAGACAGGTATCAGTTTCCGGACAGGCTTCGAAGAGACAGGAGCAGTCATTCTCTCCTTTATCTGCACTAAATTGGAATTTTCTATTTCTGCAAACGACGGCACGGAAGAAAGTGCCCATACGGCAGACATTTCCCGGAAAGTCCGGGCAGCTTCTTCATTGGAAGCCAGAAAGGCAAGCAACGTTTCTTTTTCTTCATCGGTGCTATTGCCCGACAAATAATTACTAATCTGTAATTCCAGTTCTTCTTTATCGTAATATTCTATCATAAACCGTTCTTTTTCTATGGGTGTATATAACTAGATACGCAATAAAAAAAGAAACGTTTAAAAGAAAACCGTTTTTTTTTTAGAGAAACATCAAAATAGCTATCATATAGGGAGTACCAAGGGATTCGCGCAATTTAGTCAGCGCAATTTTCATCTGCACCCTGACGGTGGCGACATTAATATTCTGCTCTTCCGCAATCTCACTGTACGACTTGCCTTCATACAGGCTTGCCTTAAAAACAGCACGGCATTTGGCAGGGAGCTCCTCTACTTTCCGCAGAATGATCTCGTTCATTTCGCTGCTTTCCAATGCCTGTAACGGATTGTCGGAAGAAAGAATATGATTTTCAAGAAAAGCCCATATTTCCTCCATCTGCTCGGTCATCATACGCTCATTAAAAGCGGAAGACCGCAAATAACTGATACTTGCATTCTGAATAGCCCGACGAAGATACGGAAGGGCAGGATAAGTGATATGGTGGCGATTCTGCCAGAAAGAAACGAAGACATCATTGACTATTTCACCGGCGACTCTCTTGTCATGTACGTAGTAAACAGCTATCGCACACAGGTATAAATAGTACGTATGATAAATTTTATCAAATGCTTTGGTGCTACCGTGATTCAGTTGTTCGATTAGTTTTTCAGAGACTTCTGGTAAATTCATTCGTTCTTTTTCTTTAAGGGACGGGTGCAAATATAGCGATTAATTCAGAAACTCAAAATTCCGGTTTTAATAACCGGAATTTTGAATCGTGAATTATAACCCCATCGGTATCTTCAACAGATACCAGACGATAAACAGCAATGTCCATGCTGCCAGAATGCACAAGGAGTACCTCCATGTATATTTCAGCAACGATCCGTATGTGATCTGTTTGTCATATTGCCGCATATACGTCAACACCAGCGGCATATAGAACAAGAAAGGAGTAATGGCATTCGTCGAACTGTCTCCGATACGAAAAGCACACTGCGTGACGTCCGGCGAAATCCCCATCTGCGCAAACATCGGGATGAAGATGAAAGACATAAATGCCCATTTGGAAGTGGCGGATACCATAATCAGATTGATAAACGCCGTAAACAGGATAAACAAGATGAGTGCGGACAAGGGAGCCGGCTCAAAAGAAGAGAGCAGGTCCGCTCCCATAATCGCAAGACACTTGTCCAGATGAGAATACTCGAAACAGGCAAACATCTGGGCAGCGAAGAAAGCAATAACGAAATATACACCCAGCAGTTTGATCGGCTGGGTAAGTCCTTCGATCACATCATTATCGCTGCGATAACGACCGGAGCTGAATCCGTAAGCCATTCCCGTAAAGCCTGCGCCCAGAGATAGCAGAAACAGGATACCGGCTATGAAGGGTGAGTGCATCAAACCTCCGTTAACGCCACGCAGGATACCATAGGAAGAAAAAGTAAGCCACAAAATAAGGACAACGTATATCCCTGCCACTGTAACAGCCACCATCAGCGCACGACGTTCTTTCCGTGACAAAGGGCGGTAGGCTTCGACTTTCACACTTCCCTCATATTTTCCTAGGTTCGGGAGAAGCCATTTCTGAGTCACCCAATAAACGATCCCTGTAATCACCACTGTCGAAGCGCTCATAAAGAAGTAGTTGCACAGCGGCTCCGTGTTTCCCTGATATCCCATCAGTGTGAGCGCGGCTTCCTGAGTGGTATGCGCCAAGAGTGGGTCCATCGTACTCAGTACGATATTGGCACTATATCCGCAGGCCACGGAAACGTAAGCTGTCACAATCCCCGCTATCGGATGAAGTCCCACCCACTGAAACAGCATGGCGGCAATGGGAAGCAGAATAATATAACCGCCGTCACCAATGACGTTCGACAGCAATCCGAGAACAATCACCCACAGGATAACTTTTCTTTTCTCTTTCCGGTTTCCCACTCCCAGACGGATGCACGCATCGATAAATCCGGAATGTTGGGCCACCCCCAGTCCGAACATGGCGATAATCACCATACCCAGCGGAGCAAAACCGGTAAAGTTCTTGATAGCATTCCGCAACCACCAGCGGATTCCCTCAGGACTCAGCAGGCTTTGCACCCGAATATCCTCCCCTGATTGCGGCAGCGTTACTTTCAGTCCGTAGATATCACATATCCACGAAAGAAAGACCACCGCCATTGTCAACAGCAGGAACATCGTAGCGGGATGCGGCATACGCCATTTACTCTTCATCAGCTTCCAGATTATCCAGATCGATAATGCGTAATTCCAATGCACGGACAGCCAGACGGGTCGCGTTCACTCCCACCCGTTCTCCATTCGGGAAGAGACGTCCGATCAGGTCATTCTGTCGTTTCTCCAGTGATTTCACGCCGAATGGCATTCCTTTCAGGTTGGCAATCATATCTTTGGTGTAGCCTAATGCCAGATGGCGAAGAAAACGCTCGTCATATTCATCAATATCATAGTTGATTACCGCTTCCTGACGCTTGGCATCATTCGCTACCGACTTTTTGAAACGATCTACGATCTTCTCCAGAATCGGATAGTTGAATACCAGCTTCTTGCCGTCCATTACAGCTTGTACGTCTGTCTTGGTCAGCAATTCTCCTGTTTTGAGAATAATGCCGTCCGCTCCTGCATTCAGCACATCCACCCACAGTTTTTCATTCAGTATTTCCCCCGTAAAGATCAATACACGAACCCCCTTATAACGTTTGAAAATATTCCGGCAGATATCAACGCCAATCGTCGTAGAACCTCCCAGTCCCAAATCCAGCAAAACCAGATCGGGAAGCTGCGCTTCCATCAACGGCCAGAACTCGCTTTCTGTCATTGCCGTGCCGATCACTTCTGCGTTGGGTATCTCATGACGGAAAATTTCTTCTGTGCCTTTCAATTCCAGTTTTACGTCCTCTACAATAATAACTTTAAACTTCTGTTCTTCCATTTTATTTATCTAATAACTTTTATGTGTCTTCTTTCTTATCTGCGCGGGATGGTGAAGTAAACCGTAAATCCTCCCCCTTCTGCCGGTTCGGCATTGATACGGCATCCTCTGCGCCCCGCAAATTCATCATGGTCACGAATAATCTGCTTGCATATCAGATATTCCGTTCCCCTCAACTCCCCTTTTTCGCCGGAAGTCATACGAGCCAGGTTCGGATAGAACAACTGGTTCAGCTCCGTCACACTCTTCTCGCGTCTGGTATCCGTAAAGAGGAAACGGATATATTCATTGTCCTTACGAGCCTGCAAGCGTATCACTCCTTCTTCACGAACCGCCAATGCTTCATCAATCAGATTCTCAAACAGGAAACGCAACTGATTCACGTCACCGATCACTTTGGCTTCCATCGGTTCTATGATTAGTTCTACCTTTTCCGTCCGGTTTTTCATGACCTTCCTGAAGTATTTTCCGGCAGCATCAAAAAGCTCCTGTACCGGAATCGTATTCCGGCGGAAAGTAACCTCCTCCAGCTGTCGGGCAGCGCATGAGCTCAGAATTGTAAAGATCCCTTTATAATATTCTATCAGTTCCGTAATCGTCTCCACAGCTTCCCGCTCATCCTTTTCCGGAAGGTTCTGCATATTCAACCGACCGATAATCTGTTTAATCTTGTTCGGATAATAAATTGTCTCATGCTTAATCGTCGAAAGGCAGTTATCGAGCACCATGTTCTGCACATGGAGCATACTGTCTTCCCACGAAGCACGGCGTGTTTCCTCGTGTGCCGACTCGATATCCCGGTATTGCGTGGCAAGCTTTACCACTGCATTAAACACCACAATCGATACATAACGTGCTACCAGCTCAAAAAGAAGATGATCCGTTTCCTGTTGCGTTCCTTCCCTCCGTTCCAGATAAAGCACACCTACACATTGATGCTCACCTCCGGCTTCCACCATCAACGGAATCGCCTGCAAATTCTGTTCTGAGAGATATTCCCCTGTTTCAAAACATTGCTGCACCATTTCCGGCATTTCCTGCCCGGGACAGGAAGCATATTCCAGCCGATGCGTGGTTTCGTTATAAACAGCAATGCCCATCAGGCTGATTGTCAGCAACTCATTTACTGAGCCAAAAGCCTCATTCACGATGCGCTGCGGAATCTCTTTAAGTGTATTTTCCTCCCTCTGAAGCGCTTCCTCGTTCTCCTGAGTCTGAGGTCTGACCAAAGAGGCGGCAAAAACTTTCTGATTTATCTCAAGCACCTGTTCCAGGTTCAAACGGTTCTGCAACATCTTCCTCATATACAAGAGATAATAGCCGATCAGAGAAACGATCAGCAAGACGAAACAGAGGATGATACCAACCGTCTTATTCGTGTTGGATCGTTCCAACTGCCTGCAATACCCTTCCAAAGTCTGGTCTTCTCCCTGTACCTTATATAAATCTGTAAAAGCAGAATTATTATAACTGTAGGCATCAATTTGTTTCAAAGCAAGGAATGCTACCGCCGCTTCATTTCTGATATCCAAAATCACATGATAGTCTGAATCAAAAAGTTCATTCCACCAAAACAGTTCAGCAGGGGTTCCTTTTCCCACCAGTTTCATGTATCGATGCGGCTTCGGGGTACGCGTATATTTCTTATAATGCTCATTCAACGACATCATTGCCGAATCTATATACTGCAATGCTATTTCGTAGTTCTCATCCACATTGGCAAAATAAGCGGCATTGGCATAATCAGAGGCTGCATCAAGCAGATCTTCATAAGTAGAATCTGTAGTAATCGCAATGGAGTCACTATCCTGCAATATCGACGGAAGGGGTTCATGCAGACAAGAAGCCATTCCCAACGGAAGCAACAGGCAGAGCAACACGCCAATCACTTTACGTACTCCCGAAGGCAAGCGGAAATAAAAACGGCTTCCCTTTCCCGGTTCGCTTTCTATATCGAATACACAGACCCGGAACAGTTCATTCGTTTTCTTATATTTCTCTATGATTCCCTTGCAGTTCATCAAACCAAAACCGCTTCCTTTATTCTCTTTCAGTTCTTCCGGATCTGCCGCGTCTTTCATGCCGATAGCACGCGAATCATATACCTTTTCACCAATGATATGCGCGATATCTTCTGCTGAAAGCCCTCTCCCATTATCTTCTACGGAGATTTCCACGTACGCGTCGGTAGCATGCGCATATACTTTTACCGTTCCTCCCTCGGGCGTATACTTACGGGCATTTTCAGCCAGTGTATTAATCATAAACAAGGTCAATGCGCGATCGGCCTTTACCATCAGGGTGGTCGGTCCGATTTCCAGCTTTTGCTTTTTCATTTCAAAAGCACGCCGTCCTTTTCCCAGCAAATCAAACAGTTCATTCAGACTGAATGTCTCGATGTTCAGACTAAGCGTACCTTGCTTCATCTTGATCCAAAGTGCCAGAATATCATTGTATTCGTTGATGGTAGTCACCAGTTCATCAATGTACTGGTATTTCTCTTTCTTTATCCTGGCGTCATCAATATATCCTTTTTCCGTCAGCTTATGTACTTCGTTCAGAATCCGGTCGATATAAGGATTAATCCCGTTCACGATGGCCATACAAGCCTTCTTTATCAGATTCTGACGTTTGTTTCCTGCAATATGCTGCTCGTAGATATACCGCTGTTTCTCCAGCTGATTTCGCTCGTCGCTCAACGTAGCCACCATTTGTTCATTTTCAGCAGCCCATACGATATAAGGTTCCACTACATGCACCAATGCCTTCTCGTCCCGGTTCAGTCGATGGGAAGAAGGTACCAGTGCAGCTTTTCCTTCTTCCGGAATTTCCAGCGTCAGACGTCCTTTCCCGAACAGCTGGTCAATGCCTTGCTGAATCAGAGGTACGTTCATCGGTATAGAAGAAGTGATATCCCGACAAAGAGAGAGAATCCGTTGCAGACGCTCCACATCCACCTGATTCCTGATTTTGGAACGTTTGTTGAAGAACCACCAAAGGATAATCACCAGTACCAAGCCGACAATAACCAAAAAAAGAACGACCGTCATCTGTCGCGAACCTGCTTCCAAAGACAGGTAACGGCTTTCCAGCTCCTTATCCTGACGGGTAAAGTTCAAAATATCCAGATAGATATTCCGGTTATAATCAGAAGCATCCTTCATCCCCAGCCCGGCATATGAAACGCTCAACTGCTCCCTTATCCGTGAGATCCATTCGGGAACGGTCTTTACCTTCTCCTGTCCAATCCATGGAACTCCGGTATATGTGGTATCTCCCTCGGCAAACGTATATAATTTATCCAGCGTATCCACTTCATTATGATAATAGAGCATATGATGATGGTTCACACAGTTCAATGCTTTTGATAAAGTATCCAATGCTTCCTGATAACGTCCGTGCGCATTCAGGTATTTGCCGATAGATACATAAGCTCCGGCAATCTGATACAAATCATTATATTCGCGAAATTTCTCCAATGCCAGTTGGGCCAGACGCAAAGGAAACAAAGAATCTACCGGAAAATCAAACTGATCCAACGCATGTGTACGCCTTGTCTTGAAAAACTCAAAATTAGACGGGGATGCCATCAGATTGGCAAGTCCCTGCATTCCATTCCCCTCAAAATATGGATGCTTGCTCTTCACGGCTGTCCGCCAAGTGAAATAAAGTTCGTCAAACTCGCGGAGTTTCCGTTCTTCCGGAGTATTCGCTGCGACCAAAGAAGCCGATCCTTTGAGATAATGATAATAAAGAAGCTGATTGGTATCGCTCAACGCTTCGTCTTCCTGAATATTATCAATAGAGATTATCGCTTCCTGCCGTTGCTGGAGATAGTAATAGTAAATGGAGGAAACGAGAAAAAATTCGGTAAATGCGTAATCCAGCCGAAGCGCTTCGTGACGGTCGGCAAAGAGGTCGCTCTCTTCACGAATACGCTTCATCCGTCGGAGGGCACTGTTCCGGTAATCATAAAATTCTTTGTTGAGTGCTGTCCGTTGGCAGATTTTCATCAGTCCGATGTCTGCTATCAACAGTTCAAGCTCATTTTTAGTCAGCTTGTATACCTCTTTATGATACGCCTCGGCACGGTCGAAATCCATATTCATGAAAGCACAGAACCCCAGATTATTGGAAGCTTCCGCTTTCCCCGACTTATACAGGTTTACTTGCCGATATGCTTTATAGGCGTATTTGTAGGAAGAGTCCAGATTACGGTAACGATAAGCATACGCTTTTCCATTCAGCGAGTCGATAAGCCTCACTTCTTTTGTGGGCACCATGTCGGTACACGAAAAAAGGGAGGAAAGCAACAATACTCCTATTATATATAATGGAGAATGGAAAATGGAAAATGGAGAATAAAAAGACAGGCGATAACTATCTTTCATTCTTCGCTCTTCATTTTCTGTTTTTCGTCCATAATTCTTCATTCTTCATTCTCAGTTCTTCGTTCTTACTTGCAAATCTACAAATATTTCCGATAAGTTGGAGAGAAAATTATTTTTTCTACAATAAGTCTTTCTAAATAATAAGAGAAATTCCTACCTTTGCAGGCAAATTAACAAATAGGTAACATCTATTACAAAATGAGCGAAAAAGCACCCTTTATGGTATTCTCGGGAACTAACTCGAGATATCTTGCAGAGAAAATCTGCGCAAGTCTCAATTGTCCTCTGGGAAACATGAACATCACCCACTTTGCAGATGGTGAGTTTGCCGTTTCTTACGAAGAATCAATTCGTGGCGCACATGTATTCCTTGTGCAGTCTACTTTCCCTAACTCAGACAACTTAATGGAACTTCTCCTGATGATCGACGCCGCCAAACGTGCATCTGCAAAGAGCGTCGTAGCTGTTATCCCCTATTTCGGATGGGCACGTCAGGACAGAAAAGACAAACCTCGTGTATCTATCGGAGCTAAATTGGTAGCCGACCTGCTTTCAGTAGCAGGTATCGACCGACTGATTACCATGGATTTGCATGCAGACCAGATTCAGGGATTCTTCAATATCCCCGTAGATCACCTGTATGCATCAGCCGTATTCCTCCCCTATATCCAGTCATTGAAACTGGAAGACCTGGTGATTGCTACACCGGACGTAGGTGGTTCAAAACGCGCCAGCACTTTCTCCAAATACCTTGGTGTACCTTTGGTACTCTGCAACAAGTCACGTGAAAAAGCCAATGAAGTAGCTTCTATGCAAATCATCGGTGATGTGAAAGACAAAAACGTAGTATTGATCGACGACATCGTAGATACAGCAGGCACCATCACCAAAGCTGCCAATATCATGATGGAAGCCGGAGCCAAATCCGTACGCGCTATTGCCAGTCACTGTGTAATGTCTGACCCAGCTTCTTTCCGTGTGCAGGAATCCGGACTGACTGAAATGGTATTTACAGACAGTATCCCTTACGCTAAGAAATGCGCGAAAGTGAAACAACTGAGCATCGCTGATATGTTTGCCGAAACAATCAAGCGGGTAATGAATAACGAGTCCATCAGTTCACAATATATCATCTAAATGAAGAATGATGAGTAAAGGATAAGATAAAGAAAGCCGGCTAAACTTGGATTTAGCCGGCTTTCTTATTTATCTATAATTCTTTCTTTTAAAGAAGTCTTCCCATTTTATAGGTTCCTTTTTTGATCACCTTTCCGTCTTTATCTGTTTCTACAAAAGGACCATCTTTCTTTCCTTGTTTGAAGAAGCCTTCGAAGCGGTTACCGTCTTTGTCGATCTGAACACCTTGTCCTTCTTCCAGTCCGTCTACGAAACCACCTTTATATTGCATACCGGCAACGGTTTTCAGAGAGCCCTGACCGTGAGGACGATTGTTCTTCCAGTCTCCTTCGTAAACATCCCCGTTACTCCATTTATAGATACCTTTGCCTTCGCGTTTATTGTTTTTCCAGTCACCTTCATACACAGCACCGTTTGCCCACGTGAATGTACCTTTTCCGTCCTGCATACCGTCTTTGAAGTTTCCTACATATTTATCGCCGTTGGCATGATAATAAACGCCTTCTCCGGTGCGTTCTCCCAAAAGGTAAGAACCTTCGTATCGATCTCCCGTATGAAAAAAATAAGTACCTTTTCCATGCTGGATGTCATCTGCCCAGTCACCATCGTACTTATCTCCGTTAGTATATTCGAATACGCCTTTTCCGTGACGTACATCATCTTTCCAGTCACCGTCGTACTTGCAGCCGTCATCCCAGTTCATGGTACCTTTGCCGTTCTTCTTGTCATTCTTCCAGTGACCGCTGTATTTAGCACCGTTCGCCCACGTATAAGTACCTTCGCCTTCACGCTTGTCGTTCGCCCAATTGCCTACGTACAAGTCTCCATTATGATAATACATCGTTCCTGCACCATGCTGATAATCCTGGAACCACATACCGTCATAACGGTTATTATTCATAAAATAATAGATTCCTTTTCCGTGTTGCTGATCCTGGAACCACTGACCTTCGTACTTCTCTCCATCCGGAAAAGAATAGATTCCGTAACCTTCACGTTTTCCTTTGATATATTCCCCTTCGTAGACATCCCCATTTTTAAAGACCGTTTTCCCTTTTCCGTTCGGTTTGCGTCCTTTCATTTCTCCTGTATAGACGCTACCATCTTTGAAAGTATAATTTCCGATTTTTATTTCTGTAGAGAATGTGTCTTTCAACTTTCCGAAGAACCCACCTTTGCTGGTATTGTTATCTTGTGCCATCACTCCTCCCTGTGCAAGAAGAGTCAAAAAAAGTGTAGTATATAGATATTTCCTCATTAGTTTTACTCGTTACTCATTAAAATTACAGTTTGGACAAAGATACAACTTCTCTCCCAAAAAGTGCCATACCGGAAAGCAAATTATGACAACTTTTTACCAGCAATGACCTCTTTTAATGTCTCTTTGCACAAATAGCGCTGTGCCAATTCCTGTATTTCCTGAGGTGTCACCTCATTTACAGCCTGCAAAGAACGGGAGAAATACTGGTCATCCAGCCCCGAAGTAGCAATAAAAATCCACGCATCCGCCAGCGAGAAAGGCGATTCGTAGCTCCGGCACATTTCGCCCAGCATATAGTTGCGCACCATCGTCAGTTCTTCCATAGGAACAGGCTCCCGGTGTAGTTTGTCTATCTCATTATATACTTCCTGTATCAGCGGTTCCACGTATTCATTATCCGTTTCGGTCGAGATTCCCAGCAAACCGCTATCCGGATAGAACATAATTCCGGCAGAAATTCCATAAGTATATCCTTTCTCTTCACGGATATTAGACATCAGACGGCTGCCAAAGTATCCTCCGAACAGCGTCATCAGTACACGTAATTTCAGATAGTCGGGGTTCTGGCGGGTTATGGTAGTACATCCCATCTTTACCGCACTCTGCAAAGCGTCTTCACGCTCTATGAAAATTCTTTTTTCGGGAACGGCAACGAATGAAAATACCGGTTTTGATGCTTTCAGCTGATATTGTCCGAAAGGAGTCCCGAAAGCATCGGTCACCCGGCGGATGATATCTTCCGTCACCTTACCCGACAAGAAAATGGAGCAATTGCCCGAATGATAATGCCGTCCGTAGAATTCACGAAGGACTTCCGGCGTAATGGCATGATAATCTTCCTCCACTACGATTTGTCCGCATGGATGCTGCGCCCCGTAAAGTGCCTGCAACAGACCACGGTGTGCAAGGAAGTCTACTTTGGAAGTATTGACCAGATATTGCTGGATATTCGTATCCAGGATGGTATGCAGTTCTTTCTCCGGAAACAAGGGTTCCTTAATCATGGATTCCACGACTTCCAGCGTTTTTGCCAGATACTTGTTCAACGAGTAGACAGTGATATAAGCATACTCCGACGAACTGGACAGTTCGAGCCATGAACCATAATAATCCAGCTTCTCTGCAATGGTTGCCGCTGTATACTTCTGCGTGCCTTCGCGTAATATCCGGTTTGTAAACAGCGCCTGCAACTTCTGCGACTGCTGCCAACGACCTCCGGCAAAAAGAATATCCATACGGACCACCTCCTGTTCACCGGCATTGACAACCGTCAACGGGACGCCGTTCGGCAAAATAGTCCGGACGGGAGGAAGGATATGGAAATTTTTCAGGGCCTGTATTTCAGGTTGTATCGTACGATCCATAAATCAGCTTCTGTTCTTCAAAAATTCTTCTGCATGTTTCAGATCCTGCGGCGTGTCGATACCGATCGTTTCCACATCACTGATGCCTACCTTTATTTTATATCCATTCTCCAGCCAGCGCAACTGTTCGAGCGATTCTGCCAACTCCAGAGAGGATTGCGGAAGAGCGGTGATCTCCTTCAATACTTCCGTGCGATAAGCGTACAGACCGATATGTTTGTAGTAGGTATGTCCCTTCAGCCAGTCTTCCTTGTCGGCATTGCGCTGAAAAGGTATGATGGAACGGCTGAAATAAAGTGCGTTCCAGTTCTTGTTGACCACCACTTTCGGGGAGTTGACATTCTCCAGTACAGCAAACGGTTCATCGGCTGTGAAAGGCTTCACCAACGTAGCAATCTGCGTGGTAGGGTCTTCGAAACAAGCCTTTACAGCATTCAGCTGGGAAGGCTGGATGAAAGGTTCGTCCCCCTGTATATTGACCACCACATCAAAATCGCCTCCGATCTTAGTGCACGCCTCATAGCAGCGGTCGGTACCACTTTTATGGTCGA
Organism: Bacteroides sp. RCH18; assembly: GCF_058231005.1. Classification (NCBI taxonomy): domain Bacteria; kingdom Pseudomonadati; phylum Bacteroidota; class Bacteroidia; order Bacteroidales; family Bacteroidaceae; genus Bacteroides; species Bacteroides sp. RCH18. Next base: position 745,311 of record NZ_JBIPTC010000001.1, read on the forward strand.
CGGAAGTCATGACTACTTTTCCTCCGAATGCTTTTACGGCAACTTCAATACGTTCGTCATCGGTAGCCACATAAGCATCATCCAAGATGCCCGCTACTTGTTCGTATACACGCTGTATCACCGTCTTTCCCCCCAGCATAGCCAATGGTTTCGCAGGGAAACGGGTGGATGCATAGCGGGCAGGTATTATTCCCAGAAATTTCATATCTGATTGTATTTTAATTCTTCTAATCCTTTCACTACATACTCTCTTTTCAGGTCTTCCGGCTTCAACACCCGGTCATCGAAAGAGAGCAAATCAATATCCAGACTGACTTTTTCTTCCTTCTTATCCTCCGGACGACGCCCGGCGGACTGCTCGATAGCTTTCAGCTCCTTGCGCACTCTTTCCTCCTCCGCTTCCGAGAAGAACATCGCCACCTGATTGGAGAACAATGCCGGACTTCTGAAAAACAAAGGGCGTGTCTCCTGTTCAGACGTAAAACGGATGGTAGGAAACAAATCCACCAGTCTCCTGCGAGCCAGAAGAAGATTCTCTTTCCGGTTGTAGTTACTTCCGATACAAATGATACATTTATGCACGATGAGAGGTTTAATTAAACAAATCGTCCAGTCCCGTTTCTTCGAAGACTTCTCCGTCCGGTGTTTCCGAACCGGCACAAGGGTCAAAACCTTCGGGCAATTTAAACGTTTCCGTCTGGCTGTATCCCAAAGTCGGGTCATCGTAGACTTTCTTCATATAAGTTGCCCAGATAGGCAATGCGGCAGCGGCTCCCTGTCCATAAGTCATTGTACCAAAGTGGATGTCACGTTCATCACCTCCTACCCAGCAACCGGACACCAATGATGGAGTAAAGCCCATAAACCAGCTATCCGAGTTATCATTGGTCGTACCTGTTTTACCGCCCATATCGGCCGTAATTCCGTAACGGCGAACACGTCCGCCTGTTCCTTCATTGATAACGGAACGAAGCATTACCAACATCTTGTATGCGCTCGAAACACTGATAACTTCTTCCATCTGCGGTGCAAACGTAGAAAGCACATTGCCGTCACTATCTTCAATGCGGGTGACGAATAACGGAGCTACCCGAATCCCCTTATTGGCAAAAGCTGTATATGCGCTTACCATTTCACCGACAGAAATTTCGCAGGGACCCAGACAAAGTGAAACAACAGGGTCGATCGCCTTGTTTCGTACACCAAAACTATGAATCAGCCTTACAAGGTTATAAGGATTCAGTTTACCCATCAGGTAAGCCGAAATCCAGTTATCCGAATTGGCCAGTCCCCATTTCAGAGTCACCATTTCACCATAACGTTTATTATTGGCGTTTCGGGGAGTCCATGCCTCTCCTGTTTCGGTAATCAGCGTTTGTTCTACATGACGCACCTGATCACAAGGTGAAAATCCGTTCTCCATCGCCAGTGTATACAGATACGGCTTGATAGTAGAACCTACCTGACGGCGTCCCACCATTGCCATGTCATATTGGAAATATGTATAATTCGGTCCTCCAACATACGCCTTCACATATCCGGTCATCGGGTCCATCGACATGAATCCTGTACGCAGGAAGTGTTTGTAATAGCGAATAGAGTCCATCGGAGTCATAATCGTATCCTTCTCACCTGCCCAAGTGAAAACAGACATTTCCTGAGGAGTATCGAATGCTTTGCGAATCTCCTGTTCAGAAGCACCCGCCGACTTCATTACATTATAACGTTCGGTTTGTTTCATGGCTCTGGTCAGCAATTCTTCCACCCGCGCCTGCGGCAATGCCCTTGCATACGGGGCGTTCTTACTTCCTTGTTTTTCTTTAAAGAACAGAGGTTGCAAGAAGTCGCCTAAATGTTCTTTGATAGCATCCTCAGCGTATTGCTGCATATGCGAATTGATGGTGGTATAAATCTTCAGACCATCCGTATAGATATTATAATTCGAGCCGTCTTTCTTTTTATTTTTGGCGCACCAGCCATACAACGGATTTGTTTCCCATGAAAGTGAATCTTCATAATACTTCTGCATCTGCCAGCCGCGGTACTCGCTCTTAACCGGTTTCTTGGCGGTCATCACGCCACGAAGATATTCGCGGAAATAGGTTGCCAGACCTTCTTTATGGTCTACACGGGTATATGCAAGTTTCAGCGGAAGTGCCTGCAGAGAATCACACTCCGCATCCGAGATGTAGCCAGCTTTTTCCATCTGACGCAGTACGACATTACGACGTCCCAGCGCATTCTCACGGATTTTCGGATTTCGGGATACCGGATTATAACGGGACGGATTCTGACACATTCCCACCAGCATCGCTGCCTGCTCTATTTTCAAATCTTTGGGTTCACAGCCGAAATAAGTAGATGCGGCTGTCTTTATACCTACAGCATTATTCAGGAAGTCGAACTTATTAAGATACATTGTCAGAATCTCTTCTTTCGTATAGTAACGTTCCAGTTTTACGGCAATCACCCATTCGATCGGTTTCTGCAACAGACGCTGCATAGTATTGCTTGCCACCTTTTCCGTAAACAACTGTTTTGCCAGCTGTTGTGAGATCGTACTACCTCCACCTGCGCTTTTCTGCAACAATAATCCACGCTTGACGATAGCACGGAAAAGTGCCTTCGCATCAATACCGGAATGTTCGGCAAAACGAACATCCTCCGTCGCAATCAGCGCATGAATGATATTGGGAGAAAGATCGGCATAGCTGCTGTACACACGATTGTTTTTTTCCATCGAGAATGTACCCAGCACCTTCCCGTCTTCCGAGAAGACTTCCGTTGCAAATTTATAATTGGGGTTTTCCAGTTCTTCCACAGGAGGCATATAGCCTATCCAGCCTTTAGAGATAGACACAAAAACTACTACGATAGCTATTAAAGCAACTGCCAACAATACCCAAAGAACGTTTATTATTTTTCGAATCATGTTTCTTCTAGCTTAAAAAAGATGCTTATAATTAAGCCGCAAAGGTAGATAAAATATAGCATACAGCAAACGAGTTTTTGATTTATTTGATATTTTAAAACCAACCGAAAAACGAATAAAAAGAGAAAAAAAGTTTGTATTTTACATTTTCTTCGTACCTTTACACTCCGGTAAAACAAGTTCTATCCACATAAAAGATAACAAAATGGAAAACAGAAGTTTAGTAACCATTGCCGAACATTCTAAAGAAAAAATCCTCTACATGCTCGAAATGGCGAAGCAGTTTGAAATGAACCCCAACCGCCGGTTATTGCAAGGTAAGGTAGTAGCAACCCTGTTCTTTGAACCTTCCACCCGTACCCGTCTGAGTTTCGAAACAGCAGCCAATCGCCTCGGCGCACGCGTCATCGGATTTACTGATCCGAAAGCAACCAGCTCCTCAAAAGGAGAAACACTCAAAGACACGATCATGATGGTTAGCAGCTATGCGGATATCATCGTCATGCGACACTATCTCGAAGGAGCTGCCCGATATGCCAGCGAAGTAGCCCCTGTGCCCATCGTCAATGCAGGAGACGGAGCCAACCAGCACCCGTCACAAACGATGCTCGACCTCTACTCCATCTACAAAACTCAGGGAACACTGGAAAATCTGAACATCTTTCTGGTGGGAGACTTGAAATACGGCCGCACCGTCCACTCACTACTGATGGCTATGCGTCACTTCAACCCTACATTCCACTTCATCGCCCCCGATGAACTGAAAATGCCGGAAGAATATAAGCTATACTGCAAAGAGCATCAGATCAAATACATTGAGCATACGGAATTTACCGAAGAAATTATCGCCGACGCCGACATCCTGTATATGACCCGTGTGCAACGTGAACGCTTCACCGACCTGATGGAATACGAACGAGTGAAAAATGTATATATCCTGCGCAACAAGATGCTGGAAAATACCCGTCCGAACCTCCGCATCCTGCACCCGCTGCCCCGTGTCAACGAGATTGCTTACGACGTGGACAACAACCCGAAAGCATACTATTTCCAACAGGCGCAAAACGGTCTGTATGCCCGTGAAGCCATCCTTTGCGACGTGTTAGGTATCACATTAGAGGACGTTAAAAACGATATTTTATTATGAGCGAAAATAAACAAGCATTGCAAGTAGCTGCCCTGAAAAACGGGACAGTGATTGACCATATCCCATCAGAAAAACTCTTTACTGTCGTACAACTTCTGGGCGTGGAGCAAATGAAGTGTAACATCACCATCGGCTTCAACCTCGACAGCAAAAAGCTAGGGAAAAAAGGCATTATCAAAATCGCCGACAAGTTTTTCTGCGACGAAGAAATCAACCGCATATCGGTAGTAGCACCTTACGTAAAACTGAACATTATCCGCGACTATGAAGTCGTTGAAAAGAAAGAAGTCAGAATGCCGGACGAACTGCACGGCATCGTAAAATGCGCCAATCCGAAATGTATCACGAACAATGAACCTATGCCTACGTTATTTCATGTGATAGACAAGGATAATTGCATCGTGAAGTGCCATTATTGCGAGAAAGAACAGAAACGCGAGGAAATCACCATCCTCTAGTTTCTCCATTCCTCATTCTTAATTTTTTGTTAAATTGAAACAAGACTGGAAACCGGGAACGATGATCTATCCGCTGCCTGCCGTATTGGTGAGTTGCGGAAAAGATGAAAGTGAATATAATATTATAACAGTAGCATGGACGGGTACGATTTGTACAAACCCGCCCATGTGCTATATATCCGTACGACCGGAACGACACTCCTACGACATCATCAAGAAGAATATGGAGTTCGTCATCAATCTGACAACTAAAGACATGGCGTTCCCTACCGACTGGTGCGGAGTACGTTCGGGACGGAATTATCGTAAATTCGAAGAGATGAAACTCACTCCGGGACGCTGCACCGTAGTCAGCGCACCGCTGATCGAAGAGTCTCCCCTCTGCATCGAATGTCGCGTGAAGGAAATTGTTTCGCTCGGTTCGCATGATATGTTTATCGCCGATGTGGTAAACGTCCGTGCAGACGACCGGAACCTGAATCCCGAAACCGGCAAGTTCGAACTGGCGGAAGCGAACCCACTGGTATATGTACACGGAGGATATTACGACCTGGGAGAAAAAATAGGGAAATTCGGCTGGAGTGTAGAAAAGAAGAAATAAAGAAAAAAGTACTGCCATGAATATACTGCGCAACATAATTCTTTTCGGTTGGATGGCGATAGCTTGCACAGCTTTCGCCCAAGATCGTAACGCAGATAAAGTGGAACGTCCCAACACAAAGAAAATTAACTTCGGTATCAAAGCCGGATTTAACTCCTCCATGTTCATGGTATCCGAATTGAAAATCAAAGACGTAACCATCGACGAAGTACAAAATAATTATAAGATCGGCTATTTCGGCGCGATCTTCATGCGCTTTAATATAAAGAAGCACTTCATTCAGCCGGAAGCATCCTATAATGTCAGCAAAGGCGAGATCACCTTTGACAAACTCGGTTCGCAGCACCCTGCCATCGAACCCGATTATGCTTCGGTACAATCCGTACTTCACAGTATCGACTTCCCTGTCCTCTACGGATATAATGTAGTGAAAAAAGGACCGTACGGAATGTCTATCTTTGCCGGTCCCAAACTCCGGTATCTATGGGGAAAGCAGAACGAAATCACTTTCACGAACTTCGACCAGAAAGGGATTCATGAAAAGCTGTATCCGCTCAATGTCAGCGTCGTGATCGGCGTCGGCGTCAATATCTCCCGCATCTTTTTCGACTTCCGCTACGAACAGGGGATAGGAAATATCTCCAAATCCATCGTATATGACAATATCAATTCAGACGGCAGCACGGGAGTCAGCCCTATCATTTTCCGCCGCCGCGACAGCGCATTAAGTTTCTCGTTCGGATTCATTCTTTAAGGGACATCCGACAACCGGCTGATTAACTTTTGATAGTCGGCAACCGGCAAAAACAGACACCTCCTATTCATTCCGTACGATAAATTATCCATTATCTATTAATTTCCTCTATTTACTAACATTTTTCTTATAGTTCCTTCGTTCTTTATTTATTTTCACTAACTTTGTGCGCTTAAAATAGGTATCTCGAATTAGAAATTTAATCATACTATAAAAAGAATGAAAAGAGACGACTTAATTTTCGATATCATCGAAAAAGAGCACCAACGTCAGCTGAAAGGTATCGAGCTGATTGCATCTGAAAACTTTGTAAGTGACCAGGTAATGCAGGCAATGGGTTCTTGCCTGACTAACAAGTACGCAGAAGGTTATCCGGGCAAACGTTACTACGGAGGTTGTGAAGTAGTTGACCAGAGCGAACAAATCGCTATCGACCGCCTGAAAGAAATCTTCGGCGCCGAATGGGCAAACGTACAACCGCATTCAGGAGCACAAGCCAACGCAGCCGTATTTCTGGCTGTTTTGAATCCGGGCGACAAATTTATGGGATTAAACCTCGCACACGGCGGACACCTTTCTCACGGTTCATTAGTAAACACTTCCGGCATTATCTACACTCCTTGCGAATACAATCTGAATCAGGAAACCGGCCGTGTAGACTACGACCAGATGGAAGAAGTTGCCTTGCGCGAAAAGCCGAAAATGATTATCGGCGGCGGCTCTGCTTATTCCCGCGAATGGGACTACAAACGTATGCGTGAAATCGCAGACAAAGTAGGCGCTATCCTGATGATCGATATGGCTCACCCTGCGGGTCTGATCGCTGCCGGACTGTTGGAGAACCCGGTTAAATATGCACACATCGTCACTTCGACTACACATAAAACACTTCGCGGACCTCGTGGTGGGGTCATCATGATGGGAAAAGATTTCCCTAATCCTTGGGGAAAGAAAACTCCGAAGGGTGAGATCAAAATGATGTCTCAATTACTGGATTCAGCTGTATTCCCAGGTGTACAGGGCGGACCGTTGGAACACGTAATCGCTGCCAAAGCCGTAGCTTTCGGCGAAATCCTGCAACCGGAATACAAGGAATATGCAAAACAGGTTCAGAAGAATGCTGCCGTACTGGCACAGGCTTTGATAGACCGTGGTTTTACAATCGTTTCCGGTGGTACGGACAATCACTCCATGCTGGTTGACCTGCGTAGCAAATACCCTGATCTGACAGGTAAAGTGGCAGAAAAAGCATTAGTTTCTGCTGACATTACCGTGAATAAGAACATGGTTCCGTTTGACAGCCGTTCTGCTTTCCAAACTTCCGGTATCCGTCTGGGTACTCCTGCCATCACAACCCGTGGTGCGAAAGAAGACCTGATGATCGAAATTGCCGAAATGATCGAAACAGTTCTGTCTAACGTGGAAAACGAAGAGGTGATCGCACAAGTACGTGCACGTGTCAATGAGACAATGAAGAAATATCCTCTTTTTGCTGATTAAGATTTCTTTCTTTGAGTAACCAAATGCCGGTAATGTGAATTAGCAGCATTTGTGTTCAACATTTCATAAAGAATTTCTTTTGAATTTTATAAGCCTGCTTTCTGTGAAGAAAACAGGCTTTTCTTTTTTATTTATTAACAGAGTCAGACAAACTATCTGCCCAAAAATATGTTTTCTTACTACAAAAAGAGAAATTGAAATACGCACTATACTCTTCCGGACAGCAGCGACTTCAATCGTACAGTGTATCAGACAAGGTCAACATACCGGTACACTGGACTCTATATACAATCATCCCCGTCTTCCCAAACTATCAGAAGTGGAAAGACGGGGATTTATATTGGATGATTGACAGTACAGAAATATACTAAATGAAATAGTAAAAATCAGCTCAGTCCTTCAATTTCACCATCTACAATGTCGATATGCAGCGCTTGCGGTTCTTTGGGCAGTCCCGGCATACGAAGAATTTCTCCTGCAATCGCTACAATCATTTCGGCGCCGTTATTAATCACTATATCCTTGATATGGAACTCGAAATTATTCACGGCACCATAAATTTTCGGATCGGCAGAGAAGGAGTATTGCGTCTTGGCAATGCAAACCGGATAATGAGTGATTCCCATTTTCTCAATCAGTTTGATGCGGTTGCGGGCGATGCTGCTATACGTAATGACGCTGGCTCCATAAAGGTTGGTAGCCACTTTCTCTATTTTCTGCTGTACACTGTCTTCTTCTTTATACGTATAACGCAAAGGTTCGGACGGATTATTTTCTATCGTATCGACTACGAGGCGGGCCATATCTACCGCTCCTTCACCACCTTCGCTGAACGCATTATTGATGGCGTAACCTACACCCAACTGTTCGCAGTGCTCGCGCAGCATTTCCATTTCCTCGTCCGTGTCGGTGGCAAACTTATTGAAAGCTACCACTACCGTCTGTCCGAAAGAGCGAAGATTACGAATATGTTTATCCAGATTGCGCAATCCTTCTTTCAGTCCTTCCATGTTCGGTTCCTTGATGCGGTCGAGGCTGACACCACCGTGCATCTTCAGTCCTTGTGCCGTAGCGACAATCACGGTCAGTTTGGGCTGGAGTCCGCTTTTGCGGCATTTGATGTTATAGAACTTTTCAGCACCGAGGTCTGCGCCGAATCCGGCTTCCGTGATCACATAGTCACCGAATGACATTGCCAGTTTGGTGGCAAGAATAGAGTTACAGCCATGAGCGATATTGGCAAACGGTCCGCCGTGTACGAAAGCGGCGGTACCTTCGGTCGTCTGCACCAGATTCGGATGGATGGCGTCTTTCAGCAATACCGTGATAGCTCCCGCCACTCCGAGATCTTTCACCGTAAAGGGCTGGTCATCATATGTAAAACCAAGCAGAATATTTTCAATGCGACGGCGCAAGTCTTCCACATCTTTGGAAAGGCAGAGAATGGCCATAATTTCCGAAGCCGGAGTAATATCGAAGCCTGACTCCTGCGTGATGCCGTTCGACTTGGGTCCGAGTCCGACTACGATGCTGCGCAACGAACGGTCGTTCACGTCGAGCACCCGACGCCAGAGAATTTCTTTCAATCCGAAACCTTTCGCCTGATTCTGATAAAGATAATTATCGAGCAAAGCAGAAATCATGTTATGCGCGGAAGTAATCGCATGGAAGTCTCCCGTAAAATGCAGATTGATCTTCTCCATCGGAAGCACCTGTGCGTATCCCCCACCCGCTGCTCCTCCCTTCATACCGAAGCAAGGACCGAGAGACGGCTCGCGCAAAGCGACAATCGCCTTCTTTCCGATTTTGTTCAGTCCCAGGGCAAGACCGATAGATACTGTAGTTTTGCCGATACCCGCCTTTGTCGCTGTGATGGCAGTTACCAAGACAAGGTTACTTTTCTTCACTTTCTCCTCGTCGATCAGTTGTTCGGGAATCTTCGCGATGTAGCGACCATAATTTTCGACTTCTTCACGAGGGATTCCGATGCTTTCGGCAACTTGCTTGATCTTTTTCAACTCGACACTGCGAGCTATTTCTATGTCTGATTTCATACAGAATATGATTAGTTTTATTTGAAGTGACAAAAGTATAACAAAAAAGCGAAACTGAGAAATTTAAGACGCTCTCTCGTTTGCCCGGAACTTCCGCACAATTAATTTATATTTTTATAAACTATGACGATAACGCACATACTCCCCTAAACTCTTTTTGTACAAGAACTGTTGTTAAGAACATAACCTAAACAAGAACAACATATATGGAATGGATTATTAATCAATTAAGGGATCATCCCGAACTTGCCATTTTCCTCACTTTATTCGCCGGCTTCTGGCTGGGCAGATTCAAAATAGGAAAATTTTCGTTGGGAACAGTAACCAGCGTACTACTGGTCGGAGTACTGGTGGGACAATTAAACATTAGTGTAGACGGCCCGATGAAAGCTGTCTTTTTCCTCCTGTTTTTATTCGCTGTGGGCTATAAGGTAGGTCCGCAATTCTTTCGCGGATTGAAGAAAGACGGATTGCCGCAAGTAGGATTTGCCGTCCTGATGTGCATTGTCAGCCTCATCGCCCCATGGATACTTGCCAAAATCATGGGCTATCATGTAGGCGAAGCTGCCGGATTGTTGGCAGGTTCACAGACCATCTCCGCAGTGATCGGTGTGGCAAGCGACACGATCAATCAATTAAGCATCAGCGATGCGCAAAAAGCGACATTTATCAATGCTATCCCCGTAGCATACGCTGTGACTTATATTTTCGGTACGGCAGGTTCCGCATGGATTCTGGCTTCACTCGGTCCCAAAATGCTGGGCGGACTGGAGAAGGTGAAAGCGGACTGCAAAGAGCTGGAAGCCAAAATGGGAACTTCCGAAGCAGATGAACCCGGATTTTACACCGCCCTCCGCCCCGTCGTATTCCGTGCTTATAAAATAGACAACGAATGGTTCGGCAAAGGAAAAACGGTCAGCGAACTGGAGAACTATCTGGTGGAAAACGATAAACGGCTGTTTGTAGAACGCGTACGGCAAAAGGGCGTCATAGAAGAAGTCACCCCGGATATGCTTCTACAACCGGGCGATGAAGTCGTGTTAAGCGGCCGCCGTGAATATGCAATCGGCGAAGAAGACTGGATCGGTCCGGAAGTGATCGACGCCCAACTGCTCGACTTCCCGGCAGAGACGCTTCCGGTAATGGTCACCCACCGCACATTCGCAGGTGAAAAGGTCTCCACGATCCGTGCGCTGAAATTCATGCACGGTGTCAGCATCCGCAGCATCAAGCGGGCAGGCATCAATGTGCCGGTACTCGCTCAGACAGTGATCGACTCCGGCGATATCCTCGAACTGACCGGAACAAAACTCGAAGTAGAAACTGCCGCCAAACAGATGGGCTATATCGATCGCCCCACCAACCAGACAGATATGATCTTTGTGGGACTGGGTATTCTGCTCGGTGGTCTGGTCGGCGCACTTGCCATTCACCTGGGAGGTATCCCGATCAGCCTGTCCACCAGTGGAGGTGCCTTGATCGCAGGACTCGTATTCGGCTGGCTGCGTAGCAAACATCCTACCTTTGGCGGTATCCCCGAACCTTCGTTATGGGTATTGAATAATGTAGGACTGAATATGTTTATCGCCGTTGTCGGCATCGCTGCCGGACCTAGTTTCGTGACCGGTTTCAAGGAAGTAGGATTCAGCCTGTTTATCGTCGGTGCGCTGGCAACCGCCATCCCCCTTCTCAGCGGACTGCTGATGGGAAGATATCTGTTCAAGTTCCACCCTGCCCTCACTCTGGGATGTACAGCTGGGGCACGCACCACAACTGCCGCACTGGGAGCTATTCAAGACGCACTGGAAAGCGACACTCCCGCGTTAGGATACACCGTGACGTATGCCGTCGGCAATACGCTGCTGATTATCTGGGGAGTAGCCATCGTATTGCTCATGTAAATGTCAGTATAGTGAATGTATAGGAAATCAAAATTAAGTATCAAAATAATAAAAACCATTATGGAAAAGAAAACAACTGGCACAGCTATCACCAAGAACTTTGCCAAAAAGATGGAAACGATCAGCCCTTTCGAACTTAAAAACAAGCTCATCGAAATGGCTGACGAGAGTATCAAGAAAATGGCCCATACCATGCTGAACGCAGGACGAGGCAACCCAAACTGGATTGCGACCGAACCGCGTGAAGCATTCTTCCTGTTAGGAAAATTCGGACTTTGCGAATGTCGCCGTGTCCAATCCCTGGAAGAAGGAATAGCAGGCATCCCACAACAGGAAGGAATAGCCGCCCGCTTCGAGGCTTTCCTCAAAGAGAACGAGAAAGAAGCCGGAGCCAGGTTACTGAAAGAAACCTATAATTATATGCTGATGGAACACGCAGCCGATCCGGATAGACTGGTTCATGAATGGGCGGAATCGGTCATCGGCGACCAGTATCCTGTCCCCGACCGTATCCTGCACTTCACCGAACTGATCGTACAGGATTATCTGGCACAGGAAATGTGCGACCGCCGTCCGCCCAAAGGCACTTTCGACCTCTTCGCTACCGAAGGCGGAACGGCTGCCATGTGCTATGTATTCGATTCATTGCAGGAAAATTTCCTGTTGAATCAAGGGGATTCCATCGCCCTGATGATTCCTGTCTTCACGCCTTACATCGAGATTCCGGAATTACGCCGCTATCAGTTCGATGTTACCGAAATATCTGCCGATCAGATGACACCGGACGGGCTGCACACCTGGCAATATAAAGATGAAGATATCGATAAACTGAAAAATCCGCAGATAAAAGCGTTGTTCATCACCAATCCGAGCAATCCGCCCAGTTACGCGCTGAGCCCGGAGACTGCCGCACGTATTGTCAACATCGTAAAGAATGACAATCCGAATCTGATGATCATTACGGACGATGTGTACGGAACATTCATACCTCACTTCCGTTCGTTGATGGCGGAGTTGCCGCATAATACACTCTGCGTCTACTCCTTCTCCAAATATTTCGGAGCCACAGGATGGAGAAATGCAGTGATAGCCCTACACGAAGACAACATCTACGACAAAATGATTGCCCGCCTGTCGGAGGAGCAAACAGCAATCTTAAACAAGCGTTATGCAAGCCTCAGTTTACATCCCGAGAAGATGAAGTTTATTGACCGCATGGTGGCCGACAGCCGGCAGATTGCACTGAACCATACCGCAGGACTCTCGCTGCCCCAGCAAATGCAGATGAGCCTGTTCGCCGCCTTCTCCCTTCTCGACAAGGAAGACCGGTACAAGGCAAAGATGCAGGAAATCATCCACCGTCGCCTGCATGCACTCTGGGACAACACCGGCTTTACGCTGATAGAAGATCCTCTACGTGCCGGGTACTATTCGGAAATCGACATGCTGGTATGGGCGAAGAAATTCTACGGTGACGAATTTGTAGACTATCTGCAAAAGACCTACAATCCGCTCGACGTTGTTTTCCGCCTTGCCAACGAGACTTCGCTCGTCCTGCTGAACGGCGGCGGATTTGCCGGACCGAAATGGAGTGTCCGTGTTTCGCTCGCCAATCTGAACGAAGCCGATTACGTAAAAATAGGACAAAGTATCAAGCGCGTACTGGATGAGTATGCAAAAAATAGATAATACTTATTATTTAAAGCGGGAAGTATCCACCTCTTCCCGCTTTTTCTCCTTGTATCCTCCAAATTTGTAGTTGAAGGAAATACCGAAGGCACGGGTAGTCTTCATATAGTGATTCTTCACATTCTGTTGTCCGAAACGGACATTAGTCGAAATGGTGGAAGTATTAAATATGTCATCACATTTCAAGGTCAGTTGTGCTTTTCCCTTTGCAAAAGTATAGCGCAGGGCCGCATCCAGATTTCCCGAACGGGGAAGGTCGAAAATGCCTTGTATCGCCTTGTTCTGATAAAATCCGCTTAGGGTAAACTTCAAATCAGGTTTGGTGGAAAGAGTGAAGGTATTGTTCATGGTCAATACAAACGTATATAGTTTGCGGTCGAACGGGATATCCCAGAAATCACTGTCTTTCTGACGGTAACGGAAGCCGATTGCCGTGATGCGGGAGTCCAGCCATTTCTTCACTTTAAAGGGAACTACCATTACCAAGCCCGCCTGTTCCGAGAAGTCGAAGTTAAAGCATTTATAGATCTCGACCAGACGTTCCGGAGACTGGTAAAGCGTCTGCATTTCCTTGTTTTTCGTGTGGCTGTAATAGGCGGTCAGCACATATTTACCTTTTAATATATAGCTAATGTTAGCTTCGTAGTTGGTTGCCGGTTTAAGGAAGGGATTTCCCTGAATTTCGGAATAAGCGCCCATGTAGGAAGTGGAGTTCTGCATACTCCAGTATTCCGGATATTCCTTGTCGCTGCTCAATGAAAATTGCAGGATATGTCCCGGGGCAGGCAAATAAGTCAGGTTGGCAACCGGATACAGACTCCATTCGTTCCACATATCCGTATGATATTGCTCGGCAGCCAGAGAGACATCCGCCGAAAGTTTCTCACCGAAGCTCTTGCTGAGTCCGGCATAAAAGTTCAGCGTCTGCTCGCGACGACGGGATTGCATGTTGTTGTCCGGCAATAATGCTTCCGTTTCGGGATCGTAATACATTTGATAACTATTGTCCAATGCGGTCGTATAAGCAACACCATAATTCAATCCCCAGTCTGCGCCCAAAGTATGTTCTTGTCCGGCATAGAAACGCCATTGGTTGATCCGTTGGTTATCTTTGCTCAGGAAGTTCAGTGTTTCTTCTCCCAGTGTGCTGTAAAGCAGCTGACTGCCGGGAGCATGATAATAGGTAAATTCCGCTCCGGCTTTCAGTCCGAAAGGAGTCTGATAGTCGAGTTTGGCATTATGGAGCTGTCCTTCCGAGTGCGAATCGGTGACCGAGTTCTGCGCACCGGTGACTGTGGCGTAAGGTTTGACATCGGTGAAAGCAGTGGTATAAACCAAGCTCAGCAAATGCTTGTCGGTAAAGGCATAGTCCATCCCAAGGCGTATCTGGTGATTGTTGTGGCGGGAAGTAGTGATATCATACATATTCATCGAATGCACCGAACCGTCGGCGAGCGTGTGAAGCGCTTCCTTGTCTGTCTCCCTCCGTTCGCGGCTGTAAGAGTAAGAGTAGAGAAGATCAGCAGAAAATTTGCGTCCGGAGTATAGAAGGCTCGCACGCTCTGCCAGAGATTCGTAGTGTAATTGGCTGTAAGCGGTATATAGTTCTCCCTGAAGAGAAGGTTCTTTTCCCATGCCCGAAGTCAGTATCAGATTGATCATCGGTCCGCGCACCTGATAACGTGCCGGAGCGGAATACATCACTTCCGCCTTTTCAATCCGACTGACGGGCATTGATTTCAGCAGGTTGCTTAATTGCTCTACAGAGAGGGTGGTCACTTTTCCGTTGATAACCACAGTGACCGGCTGCCCTCCCAACGTCAGGGCATCATTCATGGAGACAACCCCCGGCAGGTTCTTTACCGCATCATAGGCATTGTCTACCGGCAGGCTGCCGACCAGTCTCGGAACGTCGTATACCAGTTTCCCCTGTTCGGCTTTTACTACCGGACGTTCGCCGGTGATCATGACTTCGGGAAGTTCCCGATACAGGCTGTCTATATAAGCTACGTTCATTACGCTGTCGGCAGGTTCCTGCACTGTCTGTACCTGCTGTGCAGAAGCGTACATCCAATACATAAAAAGTAACAAAAGCAGTAAATAAGTTCGTTTCATATCGCATTTATTTTTGAGTATGCTGCAAAATACGGGAGAAAAAACGAAACTTTACGTTATCGCCGGCTTATCTAGTGTTATTTAGTCTTATCAAAGAGAAGAAAGATAATAGTTTCATACTATCTTTGTCCGTATGAAATTACCACTGAAACATATCATTATCCTTGTCATCTGCTCGCTGACAGGCATCTTTGTTTACCAGACATATTGGCTGACAGGGCTTTACCGCACGATGAAGCAGGAAATGAACAATAATATCAAAGACGCCATGCGTACGAGCGACTTTAATGAAATCGTGCTTCGCGTCAACGAGCTGCAAAAGGATAATGTGGAACATGGTTCGGTCACCGTTTCCGCCGGATATGGTGCAGACGGCAAGTCGCTGGTGACAAGCCAGACCGTCTCTTATACGGACAGTACCTACAAAGACACCCTGCATACACGCACGGAAACAGCAGTAGATACCCTAGCCGTCAATGCCAACGATCCGGATGCCAGCGCCGTTGCCTCCAGCGAAAGCGGACTTGATGTATTATTAAAGAAACAGGACTCGATGAAAGAACTCATACTCAGCGTCCAGCAGGGTATGCACTCCGGTGTGGACACCTACATCGACATCAACCTGCAAAAATATGACAGTCTACTCACCGATGTACTGAAAGCACACAACATAGATGTGCCTCACCATACCTTATATATATACAGCGGAGCCACTCAGGATTCATCCCAGACATTCGTAGATACACTGGGCATCGCAGGAGACAGCACCTATATCCCCAGCCCGAAAGCCATCCGCTACGACTACGAATTCAACAGACATCACAGCCAACGCTACCAACTGATAATGGAACCCATCACCTCACTGGTATGGAAACAAATGACCGGCATCCTAGTCACTTCATTTGTCATCTTCCTCATCCTCGGATTTTCCTTCTGGTTCCTCATCCGCACACTGCTGAAACAAAAGACGCTGGAAGAAATGAAGAGCAACTTTACGAACAACATCACGCATGAGTTAAAGACTCCGATTGCCGTGGCGTATGCCGCCAACGATGCGCTGCTGAATTTCAACCAGGCGGAAGAGAAGAGCAAACGTGACCAATATCTGCGCATCAGCCAAGAACAGCTACAGCGCTTGAGCGGACTCGTCGAACAGATTCTTTCCATGAGCATGGAAAGCCGCAAGACGTTCAGACTGCACCCCGAAGAGATTTGTCTGAAAGAACTGATTACTTCTTTAATAGAGCAGCACCAGCTAAAAGCGGATATCCCCGTACACATAACACTGGAAACAGAACCGGAAGCACTAACGATAGTAGCCGACCGCACTCATTTCAGCAATATCATCAGTAACCTGATAGACAATGCCGTGAAATATTCGAAACAAGAAGCAGAGATTACGATTCAGTGCCGCCAAACGGAAGAAACGGTGACTATCACCGTCTCTGATCATGGAATAGGTATTCCGCTGGATAAGCAGAAACATATATTCGACAAATTCTATCGCGTTCCGACCGGGAATCTTCATAACGTGAAAGGATACGGCTTAGGGCTTTTCTATGTCAAAAGCATGGTCGAAAAACATGGAGGCACCATCACCGTCAAAAGTGAATCCGGCAAAGGAAGTACATTTACCATTACTATCTAAAACATCAGAACCATGAGCAAAAACGACATTACAGTATTGTTGGTGGAAGACGAGCTGACACTCGCCATGATTATCAAAGATACGCTCGAGGAAAACGGTTTTACCATCCATACCGCCTCCGACGGCGAAGAAGGATTGCATCTTTTCTTTGAACTTCGGCCGGACGTGCTGGTGGCCGATGTGATGATGCCCAAAATGGACGGCTTCGAAATGGTACGCCGCATCCGGCAGACGGACAAGCAGACACCTGTACTGTTTCTGACTGCCCGTTCGGCCATCAACGATGTGGTAGAAGGATTCGAACTCGGAGCAAACGATTATCTGAAAAAGCCTTTCGGCATGCAGGAACTGATCATACGTATCAAGGCGCTGATGGGAAAAGCGTTCAGCTTCACGGAGACAAAGGTATCCAGCCGTTTTGAGATAGGAAGTTATCTGTTCGATCCGGTCGCGCAGACATTGCTGCATGCCGGAGTGAGACAGGAACTCTCCCACCGCGAGTCGGAAATACTGAAACGGCTTTGTGAGAACCGGAATCAGGTGGTCAATACGCAGGACGTTCTGCTGGAACTTTGGGGGGATGACAGTTTCTTCAATTCCCGGAGTCTGCATGTATTCATCACGAAACTGCGGCATAAGTTGTCGCAGGATGAGCAAATACGTATCGTCAATGTGCGGGGAATCGGCTATAAACTCATTGCAAACTAAGCTCTAAAATAGTGTCACTATCCTACTGGCATAGTGTCACTATCCCCACAGGATACTTACACTATCTTAGTGGGATAGTGACACCATCCCGACGAGACAGTGGCACACTCCTTTTTAAAGGATTTTTCTCTAAGAAAACATAACGGAAGCAGGCAGTCAGACTAAAAATCTCTATCTTTGTCATCAATCAACCTTTACGAAGATGAGAAAACTGATTCTATTTCTTTCGCTGATATTATCGGTCGGTTTTGCATCCGCACAGTCGGAGGTTCCTTCCGATAGTATTCGTCGTGCTCCGTCGAGCAATATAAAGGAATTCGGTGGCTTCCTGCTCGATATGGGATTAATGAATGTGGCCCCTCCCAAACTTCCGAAATTCAGTCTCGATGTACCGGATGTGAGTAAAGACTATAATCAGATATTCCGTCTGAATACAGACGCCAGCTATACACAGGGATTCACCGACGCATTTTCTTCCCCTTTCTCCGGTTTCGGATATGGGTATGGCTGGGGATTGTCGTCTTCACCGCAGTTCATGCAGATGGGCACCTTCAAACTGAAAAACGGATGGAAAATCAATACATACGGAGACTATGACAAAGACGGATGGAAAGTGCCCAACCGTAGTGCCATGCCTTGGGAGAAGAATAATTTCCGGGGAGCATTCGAACTGAAGTCCTCCAATGGTAATTTCGGTATCCGGATCGAGGTTCAGCAGGGGCGGAACGGTCTTTATTAACTACGCTACTCATTATGATCGACTTGTTTCGGCTATTAGCATATTCTGATTAGCTATTAGCATAATCCGATTAGCTAATAGCTAATCAGAATATGCTAATAGGATATTTCAATCATCAATAACAAGATGGTTATTTACTCAACTAACGTTTATTCTGCTTCAAAAGCTCTGTCTGCCGCAGCCATCGCGTCGGCTACACGGTCGCACCATGAATCGAACTCCGGATCAGGAGTCTGTGTTTCGGGGTGCAAAAGCATGTATTGTACTGACTGCTTTAAACCGTCCGCCATCGAAGTTGTACAGATAAAGTCCGGCACAAAGCGTTTTATTTTCGAATTATCAAAGACTACCGTTGCGGCTTTGTCCCCCAACAGTTCGCCCCGAAAGTCATAGTTCCCGCCATGTCTCGCAAGAAAATCGGAAGCCACATGGAGTGCGTTCAAAGGTCTCCCCAGCGCATCGGCAATGGTTTGATAAATCTGATTCCAAGTCATACTCTCATCTGTGGTGATATGGAAGGCATTCCCGATGGCATGAGGGTTAGCCATCAGTCCTACATATCCTTTGGCAAAATCTTTGGAATGTGTCAGTGTCCACAAGGAACTTCCGTCACCAGGGATAATAACCGGTTTCCCGTCAAGGATACGTTTAAGTATCTGCCAGTTCCCCTTATTTCCATGCAGGCTTACAGGAGGTTTCGTTCCATTATACGTATGGCTGGGACGGACAATCGTAATCGGGAAACCGGTGGTACGGTATGCTGTCATCAACACTTCTTCGGCGGCAATCTTATGCCGTGAATATTGCCAGTAAGGATTCACTAAAGGGGTACTTTCCGTGATACGGTAATCAGCCAACGGTTTTTGGTAGGCGGATGCACTGCTGATAAAAATATATTGTTTCGTCTTATTACGGAACAGACGGATATCACGTTCTACATCTTCTGCCGTGTAAGCGATGAACTGAGCTACGACATCATAACTTTCATCTGCAATAGCTTTCGCCACGGCTTCCTCATCGTGAATGTCGGCAATGATACTGTCCACACCTTCCGGCAGTTTTTTTGAGCCCCGGTTAAGCAGTGTTATCTCCCACCCTCTCTGTTGAGCCAATTCTACTACATCGGTACTGATCGTACCGGTTCCTCCAATGAATAATGCTTTCATAAAACAAGTCTTTTTAAATTCACAGGAACAAATATATTAATTCTACTATTCACATCCCGTGATTATCCCGTTTTTTTGTTTCCGACACGCTGATATTTAGCTGGAAAAAGTGAGTTTGCCTCCCACTGCCCGCCGGCATTGTATACAAATTACTGAATCTTATACCCAAATTACTGTTTTGCAAATCCGGAATGAGAAAGATACATTTAAAAGCCTTATCTTTGTGACAGATCAAAACTGTAAGCCGTATGGAAGAAATAACAAAAATTGAAAGCATTGACCAGTATGACCAACTGTTCGGACTAGAGACCTTGCACCCGCTGGTAAACGTGATCGACTTTTCGAAAGCGACAAAGACGGTAGACTACTATCGTATGAATATCGGATTCTACTCTCTGTTTCTGAAAGACGCAAAATGTGGCGATCTCAGATATGGACGGAAGTATTATGACTATCAGGAAGGAACCGTTGTCTGCATGGCTCCGGGACAGGTTATCGGGATAGATAACCGCAAGCAGACACCAATTCGTACAAAATCTATCGGCCTTTTATTTCATCCCGATTTAATCCGGGGAACTTCTTTAGGGCAGAACATCAAACACTATAGTTTCTTCTCTTACGAAGTGAATGAAGCACTGCATCTCTCCGAACAGGAAAGGGAAATCGTGACCGACTGTATCCACAAAATACAAATCGAACTGGAACATGCCATCGACAAACACAGCAAGCAGCTCATTGTCCGCAATATAGAACTATTGCTCGACTATTGCATGCGCTTCTACGAACGGCAATTCATCACCCGTAATCAGGCGAATAAAGATATCATCGTGAAGTTCGAACAGTTATTGGACGAGTATTTTCAGAATCAGACTGCACTTACCGAAGGACTTCCTTCTGTAAAATACTTTGCGGACAAAGTCTGCCTTTCTTCCAATTACTTCGGAGACCTGATCAAGAAAGAAACAGGAAAAACAGCGCAGGAATATATCCAGCACCGGATCATAGAACTTGCCAAGGAACGGATATTAGAAGGTAGCCAGACGGTCAGCCAGATTGCGTATGAACTGGGGTTCCAGTATCCGCAGCATTTCAGCCGGTTGTTCAAGAAGAATGTCGGATGTACGCCAAACGAATATAAGCAACAGAACTAAAACAGCTCCATTAATCAGGATATTAGTTACATCATGGGAGATAAAGTACTTAAGATAGGAAGTGTGCATCAATGTAATTGCTGCATGGGGAGTAAGACGCTGCACCCTCTGGTCAGTGTCATCGACCTTTCAAAAGCCGATTTATCCTCCCATACGGATTTCAAATTCGGATTTTACACGATTCTGTTGAGCGAATGCAAATGTGAAGCCTACAGATACGGACATCAGTACTACGACTTCTCAGACGGGACACTTCTCTGTCTGACTCCCGGCGAGGCAATCAGTATGAAGGATAGTGACAACACACGTCCCTCCAAGGGATGGATACTGGCGTTTCATCCCGACTTGATCTGCGGCACTGCGCTTGGAGCAAACATTCGTGACTATACTTTCTTCTCTTATCGCCCCGAAGAAGCACTGCATGTTTCATTACGTGAAAAGCAGGTCATACTGGAACTTCTGGATAAAATAAATCAAGAATTGCAACGCTGCATCGACTGCTATAGTCAGAAGATCATTTCCAAATACATCGAACTACTGCTTGATTATTGCGAACGCTTCTACGAACGCCAGTTCATCACACGCAATGAGGCTAACAAAAAGATTATCGAACGGTTTGACCGTCTTTTGGATGATCATTTCAATATTATACAAAGTCAGTCCTCCGATCTTCCCACTATTGAGGAGTGCGTCAGAGTACTTCGTCTTTCTCCCGCATATTTCAATGATTTGCTGGAATATGAAACGGGGAAATCGTACAAAGAATATCTTCAGTTCAAGCGTTTCGAGACAGCTAAAGAGTGGTTGATAAATACAGATAAACCACTCAGCCAGATAGCACAGGAACTCGGTTTCCGGAATCCGCAATATTTCAGCCGCCTGTTTAAGAAGATCACCGGTTGTTTGCCGAATGATTTCAGGATGCCTAACTGAATTTTCTCTTAATAAAAATAGAATTGAGATTTCAAATTCTTAATCAATGTTATAAAACATACTATTTTTCTTGGATAATTTGCAAAGTTCACAGAAGTCTGTACATTTGCAATGTGTTTTTCATAGTATTAGATTTAAGGTTAACAAAGGTTGGAGCAAGGCGTTGCTCCTTTTTTTATGTCCATACGTGAGCTATTGGACTTTCGTATATAGTAGAATTACATTATTTTTCAGTAGATTTGCAGTAACACTTGAAAAGATACATCAGATTATATCTAGATTATATAAATCAAAAAGTGCTCCTTTTACGTTATATATCAAGAAGTAACTTTAATCCTGACAAAACAATGAAGACAGAGCGGAAATATCACCATTTGATTAAATCAGTAGTCATCGTACTATTCCTTTCTTTTGGCATGACTTCATGCGAAAAGGAAGAGCCTGTTCCAGTACCTACAGAACAAACGGTATTCATGTATCTCCCTTGGTCTGATAATCTCACATCCAATTTCTATCAGAACATCAGCGACCTTGAAAGTGTAGTTGAAAAGAATATCCTGAAGGATGAACGAATAATCATTTTCATGTGTACCACAGCAACGAAAGCCACTCTTTTTGAACTCGCTTATGAGAACGGCAAGAGTGTGCGTAAAACTCTAAAGAACTATACAGACCCTGCATATACCACAGCAGAAGGTATCACATCCATTCTAAATGACGTGCAACGCTACTCTCCCACCAAACGCTATTCGATGATCATCGGCTGTCATGGCATGGGATGGATACCCGTATCAAATTCTAAATCACGTAGCGGTCTTCGTACCAAAATGCACTGGGAATACGAAAATGTACCAATGACACGCTACTTCGGAGGATTAAATGCCCAATATCAGACTGATATAACCACACTTGCCAAAGGAATATCCAATGCCGGACTTAAAATGGAATATATACTCTTTGACGACTGCTATATGTCAAGTATAGAAGTGGCCTACGATCTCAAAGACGTAACTGATTATCTGATAGGATCTACAAGTGAAGTGATGGCGTATGGTATGCCATACGCCGAAATAGGTCAGTATCTAATTGGGAAAGTAGATTATGCCGGTATCTGTGACGGTTTTTACTCTTTTTATTCCAATTATAGCACACCCTGCGGAACAATCGCTGTCACTGATTGCTCAGAACTTGATAACCTGGTAACTATTATGAAAGAAATTAATCATCGATATACTTTTGATCCTTCACTAACCAGCTCTTTACAGAGACTGGACGGATATTATCCGGTCATCTTCTTTGACTACGGTGACTATGTTTCAAAATTATGCCCCGATGAAACTCTAGTGGCACAGTTCAACGAACAGCTCAATCGTACGGTGCTATTCAAAAGAAATACAGAATATTTCTATTCGATGAGCAGAGGAAAAGTGAAAATAAATACCTTCTCCGGTATCACAATCTCCGATCCAAGTACGCACTCACTGGCCTCAAAAAAAGAAGAAACAGCGTGGTATGCAGCTACTCATTAAGAACAAAAGATAAGATCAGGAAATCTCTTAATAAAAATAGAATCGAGAATTCAAATTCTTAATCAATGTTATAAAACATACTATTTTTCTTGGATAATTTGCTAAGTTCGCAGAAGTCCGTATCTTTGCAATGTGTTTTTCATAGTATTAGATTTAAGGTTAACAAAGGTTGGAGCAAGGCGTTGCTCCTTTTTTTATATCCATACCTCATCTCGTCAGCTAATTTTATCCTTTGATCACCGCCATAGGCGCCAATTCCACCAAAGGCTTTACTAAATCCCGCTCATTAGCGATTACCTGCGCAATATCTTTGTAAGCTCCCGGTGCTTCATCCAATCCATCCGGCATGCGCATCGGACCTGATAATGATATGCTTAAATTCGCAAAAGAGCAAAATAAAAAGGGAACTACAAAATCTATTTGCGTAACTAAAATTATTTTCTACTTTTGTGAAAATAAATATAGAAAAACCATATTTCTGAACCGAAACTCACTCATGTGACTGAGAAAAACTCATATGACTGAAACGAACGACTATAAAACAGCCCATGAAGAATATAATGATTATCGGTGCCAATGGATTCACCGGACGCCAAATACTGAATGACCTGTCAAGCAAGGCACAATATAAGGTAACAGGATGTTCCCTGCATCCGGATATCCTTCCGAAGAATGAAGACAACTATCATTTCACCACCACAGATATACGGGATGAAGCAGCTGTAAAGCAACTTTTCAAAGAGGTACAACCCGATGTGGTCATCAACTGTTCCGCCTTATCCGTCCCCGATTATTGCGAAACGCATCACGAAGAAGCCTGGCTAACAAATGTTACGGCAGTAGAACAATTGGCACATCTCTGCGAAAGTTACAAAAGCCGGTTCGTTCATTTATCTACAGACTTTATCTTTGACGGAAAGATAGACGAGAAGTCCGGACAGCTTTATACAGAAGAAAGTCTCCCCGCTCCTGTCAACTATTACGGTTTCACCAAATGGAAAGGAGAAGAGAAAGTGGCTGAAATCTGTAGTAACTATGCCATTGCCCGCGTAGAGATTGTCTACGGAAAAGCACTACCGGGACAGCATGGAAACATCGTGCAACTGGTGATGAATCGTTTGAATGCAGGACAAGAAATCCGTGTCGTATCAGATCAATGGCGCACGCCCACCTATGTAGGTGATGTATCAGCCGGAGTGCAACACCTGGTAGAAAATGCCGCAAACGGAATTTTTCATATCTGTGGCGACGAATGCCTGACCATTGCAGAAATTGCTTTTCAGGTAGCAGACTACATGAAGCTGGACCGTTCGCTCGTTCACCCTGCCACAACGGAAGAAATGCAAGAAGCTACTCCCCGTCCCCGTTTCAGTGGAATGAGCATAGCAAAAGCCCGGACTATACTTGGTTACCAGCCACGAAAGCTGAAAGACATCCTCATGGAGTGGAAACATTAACCGGCAAATCCTATTAATCAGATTGTTTGCACAAATGAAAGTATGTGCTCTACACAACATAGAAATTTGACTCAGGCATCGAACTGGCAACTAAATAAAAATGATATAAGCACATAATACATAAAGGTTAAGGTCTACATAACCAAGTTTTTACTACATTCTATTTCTTGCTTCAGCTACCCTACCCACTCTAATTATTGCATATTTATTTTGAAAATATGCAATAAATTCTTATCTTTGCACCCGAATTAAAGAACCAGAAGATGAATCAAACATTACAATTACATAACGCCCTTATATTTCATGCGGAAATTCCCAATTTCTGCACGTCATGTTGCGTGCATGTACATTGGTTCAGCGGATTCATCTAAATTCCCCTTATCCATTCTTATCCCCAACTGCCTGTTGACTTATTTCGTTACTCAACAGACAGTATTTTTACCTGATTGTCAATAAGATGTATATCTTTTTGGGGATTATCCATGCTATTTATGAATTGTTTAACCTAACCAACTAAAATATATTACAATATGTTCTCTATTATATCTACCATGTTTTTGGGAATCGGTATCGGATACGGATTGCGCAACTGGAGTATCTTACAAAAGACTGAAAAGACAATTTCTCTTACAATATTCCTGTTACTCTTTATCCTTGGAGTATCCATTGGCTCTAATAGCCTGATTGTGAATAATCTCGGCAAGTTTGGATGGCAGGCGATCATTCTTGCCGTATCTGGCGTATTAGGGAGCTTGTTGGCTGCCCGGCTTGTGTTACAACTATTTTTCAAGAAAGGAGGTAAACAATGAAAGGAAGTCTCATCGTTATCGTATTTTTCTGTGTAGGCTGTATCATGGGAGTTTTTAATAAATTCCAGTTCGACACACATACTGTTTCCATGTATATACTTTATGCGTTGATGCTGCAAGTAGGAATCAGTATCGGTTCCAATAAAAACCTGAAAGCAATCATCTCACATTTGCACCCGAAAATGCTGCTGATTCCGTTGGGTACCATTACCGGCACATTGTTGTTTTCTGCCTTGGCAAGCATTTTGCTAAGTCAATGGAGTGTATTCGACTGTATGGCAGTAGGAAGCGGATTCGCCTATTATTCGCTGTCTTCCATCCTGATCACTCAGTTCAAGGAACCGACCATCGGAATACAGTTGGCTACAGAACTGGGTACCATTGCCCTGCTGACTAATATCTTCCGCGAAATGATGGCACTTTTGGGTACACCGCTTATCAAGAAGTATTTCGGGAAACTTGCTCCCATTTCGGCGGCAGGAGTCAACTCAATGGATGTATTATTACCTTCCATCAGCAGATATTCGGGAAAAGAAATGATTCCTATCGCTATTTTGCATGGTATTCTGATTGATATCAGCGTGCCTGTATTCGTTTCTTTCTTCTGTAACTTATAACTCTGTACCCCATCATACCATAATGTCCGAAAAGCATATCTGACCTATCGTTCTGTCAGTAGCTTTTCGGACATTATTTTTTTATTAAAATGAGTTTTTTAATGCCCCGCCGTCGCCAATACAAAGCGAATATCAGCGTAAGAAACTTCATCTCCCAATGCAGCTTTAATAGCCACCACTCCCATAAACTCATGGGTTTCCAGATAATTCCGGACCTTCTTAATCTTGTCCGCTGTCACTACCTGTTCCAATTTTATTTTATCTTCGCGGAGATAATGTTCCAGATGAGCAGCAATCGTTCCTGTCACCAAATCACGGGTTTTGGCTATCTCCTCTATAGTCATCCCTTGGCAGAACATTTCATAACTCACCAGCTTTGAATCTTTCTTCTTCTCTTTCTGCTTCTCCTTATCCTCATGATGCTGCGCGTCCAGCTTTTGTTCACGTACATCCTCTCCGCCCGAAACAGAAGTAAAAATCTCCGGTCGGTCCAGTTTGTTCTCCTTCATATATTTGCGCACAATGCCCAAAATTTCAAGTCCGTACTTCTCCACTCCTTTTGCGCCGAAATAAGGTATCGCTTCCAAAGCTGTCGGTGTATCCGGCAACAGATTCACAATACCCATCAATGCCTTTTGCTGCATGATCACATAAGCCGGCATATTCACTTCGCGCGTCTTTGCCGTTCTCCATTCCGACAGAGCACGATAAAGTTCCGGATGCAGAATATCCGTCGGAACTTCTACTTTCACCTTTCCTGAATTGCTGTGAGTGCGTTCTTTCCGTTCTTTTTTCTCCTTCGGAGCCTTGGTGGAAAAACCGGAAGAAGCAGTTTCCCCTTCGAGACTCAACATCACTTTCGCCTTCCGTTTCAGATAATCCGTTACCGTAAATTTCTCCGTCCGCATCACATCCAACAAAGACTCTTTAATCCATAAAGCATCATCCAATGCCTGCAAACGTTCATTCAGTTGTTTCCGCAACTCTTTATTATCAAGAGGCATACTGGTCTTGTCAAACAGCACCCGAACAGGAAGCAATGCTTCACAGAAATAAGCAGCACCGGAATGAATCCTTTGCTGTAACTCCTCATTTCCGGCATAGTTCTCATTCTCATTAATCAGACGCGTATATTGATTACGAAAGCGATTAGAGACCTCCACCACCTTCTCTTTGAGATGCGGAGCCAGTTCTTTATACTCAGCAAGCAACTTCGGATAAAGTTTATAAAGCTCTTCATCCATCATCCGAAGCAACCGCTTATAAGCCTGCTCAAGCGAATAGAAATTAAATAAATCATTCAACAGATCATAGAAATAAGCCTTCTGCATATCGTTCAATTGCTTACTTCCCGGTTTATTCTGTTCCACATCTCTTGTGAAATTATCTACAATGCTATCGCTGATTATCGCCTCCCTACGCAAAGGAGTCTCCAACACCATTCCTTCCAGAGTCTTGCAACGGCTCAATGCTACATACGTCTGCCCATGAGCAAAAGAGTTACGAGCATCGATAATCGCCCGCTCAAACGTCAGACCCTGACTCTTATGAATCGTGATAGCCCACGCCAGACGGATGGGATATTGCCGGAACACACCTTCTATTTCTTCCGTGATCTCCTTCGTTTCTTCGTTCAGCACATACTTATAATTCCCCCATTCTTCGGGCAACAACTGAAAGACATCACTACTGTCTTTTCCACGTACGGACATTCCTTTTTCGTCAACACTCATCACTTCGCCTATCATGCCGTTATAGTAACGTTTTTCTGATGAAACGTCATTCTTAAGGAACATGATCTGTGCTCCTTCTTTGACTGTAAGCACTTCATCCGCAGGGTACGAGTACTCAGGAAAATTTCCTTCTATCTCCGCCCGAAAACTATAAGCCCGTCCGGACAGTGATGCCAGTTCACGGTCGTTCACCTGCTGGGCCTGATAGTTATGCGTTGTCAGTCGGATATACCTTTCTTCTTTCCGTGGACGAAAACCGGGCTGATAACGACGATTCAATTCGTTCAACACTTCATCATCTGCTTTATTTTCGCGTATCTTGTTCAGAAGAGAAAGAAAGAAAGTATCACTCTGACGGTAGACTTTCTTTAGTTCGATGGTCATATACACCGTTTCCTTCAGTGCACGGCTGGCAAAAAAGTATGAAGTCTCGTAATGATTCTTCAGCAGTTCCCATTCATTGTCCTTTACCACAGGAGCCAACTGCTGCAAGTCACCGATCATCAGCAACTGCACACCCCCGAAAGGTTTTTCACGGTCACGATAACGACGCAAAGCCGCGTCCACAGCGTCCAGCAAATCTGCACGTACCATACTGATTTCGTCG
The DNA here is from genome assembly GCF_058231005.1 of Bacteroides sp. RCH18. Classification (NCBI taxonomy): domain Bacteria; kingdom Pseudomonadati; phylum Bacteroidota; class Bacteroidia; order Bacteroidales; family Bacteroidaceae; genus Bacteroides; species Bacteroides sp. RCH18. The sequence continues at coordinate 773,559 of NZ_JBIPTC010000001.1, forward strand.
ATAACAAGCAGATCCATGCTGCGGATAATATTCCGTTTCTCTTTGCTGAAACGGTAGTGCATCTTGGCAGAATTGAAAGTTGTTTCCGGCACAAACGGAGCAAAAGACAACTGAAAGAATGAATGAATCGTCACCCCTCCGGCGTTGATAGCTGCGATTCCTGTTGGAGCCAATACGACCATGCGCTTGGGGGTATGTTCTCTCAATCGTTTTAGAAATGTAGTTTTTCCGGTTCCGGCTTTTCCGGTAAGAAACAGATGCGTGCCTGTATTTTCAATGAACTGCCAAGCTAGTTGTAGTTCAGGATTATTTTCCATGTTTCCTCTAATTTTCGGTAAAGGTACTGAATAGATTCCAACCACCGAAATTGAATGTAAGGAAAAGCAATAATCACGCCGGTATTTTCATCATCATTTCTTTACTCCCCAAAATATTTGTATACAAATAAACAAAAAAAGGTCCCGGTTTCTTCTCGCTTGAAGTACACCGGGACCGGATCAAATCAGAACACAAAGTCGTGTCACAGTTATATATCGAAATTGTTTTTGTTTCTTAATTCTTGGGAGACTGATGTTTCTTGTACCAATCTGTAGATTTTGATCCCCAAGAATCAGCCCAATTCTTGAAATAAGGATATTCCGTATCAATGTTATGCGTCTCCGTCACCGGAATGAAATTCAACATCGGAATATCGATGGCAAACGGATAAGCTCCGTCACGATTAATGTAATAGACATCCTTACTAGAACCTATCAGCGATTTGTCAGCATAAGATGTCGATGAATATTTAGGCAGATGTACTTCCGTCCGGTTCTGCTGACCTGCCGCATATTTTACTATAATGTACGGATTATATATCTTCAGATTCTCCTTATTAAAAGTGGCCTTTTCAAAGGTTCTGGTTATCGTACATGGCCCCACTTTGCCCTTAACAGCTTGTTTTACACTTGGGAATACAATAATAGAGGACGTTTCGCTCTCCACTTTTATATCCTTATCCGAAGTCACTTTACCAAACTGTCCTCCATCTATCTGATAAGCAAATGCATTATCATACATCGCTCCGTCGTGTGTGGGCGTAAATGTATCTATAATCTTATTTATCATGTTATCTGCATTGAAATATACAGTGCATTTATATTCCACGATCACATCATTCATATCATAATCGCCTCCGTTAGGCCAAATGTCTTCAAAAGCTAACGTACCTTTTACCCCTTCATCCGCATCCGGTACTTCAATTGGTTTATTGTCATCCGGAATATTGGGTCTGTTCGGATTATCAATAGAACTTTCCGGAGAAGCGTCTACGTAGAATAACAAATCACAATAACTATCATTTGCTCCATCTTCTACACCAATGATAGTTTTCCCACTCTTTTCATCTTTTACTGTAACGAAATTACTATTGTAATTAACCAACTTTATTTCGTTATTACTAAAGTCATAAGCATTAGGAAGAATAAAAAATCCCACAGTATACCCGGCAGGGAAAGTAGTACTAGAGTTACCTTTATCATCAAAATAGAGCAAATGGACTTTATCACCACATCGGAGGACCGGTGCTCCCCAACCGTCTCCTGTAGTCAATGCCACATTGGGGAATATTATATATTTCTTCACCCCCGAATGTACATTAGCATTACCCATATCGTCTGTCCGATAAAAATAATATCCGAAAGTATTATGATATGATGCATCTTTATTTACAAATACAACATCTAAAGAAGTCCCTTCTTGTGTTACTGCGATATTTGCCACATCAGGACTTATAAACAAATAAGAATTATCATAATTGTTTTTACTGAAAAATTGCTTCATACGGCTAACAAGATCACCAATATTTTCATCGCCAACTTTCCCTACATTAGTAATATATGGAGAACGAGGTACACCATTCTCATCCCATGCACATAATGAGTATAAATTTAGTATAGGATTAATAGAATATGGTGCATTTCCATTAAAAGAATAAGAACGCGTTACTGCTTTAGTCTTAGCAGTAGAAGAATCCTTTTTACTCATATCAAAACTAGCCATCCCATCTTTGATATCTAGTTTTACGCATCGGGGCACTCCCCAGCTTGATGTATACAAGTAAACACTTTCTACGGAAGTCGGAATATTCATTTTCCCTTCATATTTTCCATTTCCATCCGTGAAAATTTTGAATAAAGCATCAACTCCTTCTTTCTTTACCGGAACGTTGTCCACTACTTCCATCGGGTCTTCATCATATACTTCAAGTAGAGCCACAAGTCCGGGGACATCATAGTTTACTGAGAGTTTCACGTCGCCACGTGTTTCAAATCCGAAATACTCGCTAGGGTCCGGAAGAGGTTCTTTTCCATAATTAGGATCGTACAGATCTTTTTCCATACATCCAGCCAACAGCCCACCAATCAATGTTGCCGTAGCAATAGCACCAGAAATGCCGAATAATCGCTTTTGTGTCATAATCTATATATTTGTTTTGTTAGTTATCAAGGTTTGTTTTGTTCCCATCAAAACAATCTCACCTCTCAAATAATTTTCAAATATATAGATTATTTAATTACTAGCCGGACAAAGCTTAAAAACGGAATACCGATTCACAAAATAGTGTTATCGTGCAAAGTTATTTACTGCATAGAGCCACCCACGATATCCAATAATTCGTTGGTAATAGCTTGCTGGCGACTCTTATTATATTGCTTTGTCAAATCCTGAATCAATTCGTTCGCATTGTCCGTAGCCACCTGCATCGCCAATGTGCGTGCCGCATGTTCCGAAGCGTTCGAATCCACGGCAGCCGTAAAGAGTTTCTGGCTCAATACCGTCGGGATCAGGTTGGCGATCAGTTCCTCTGCAGAAGGTTCGATAATATAATCATTCGCTATTTCACCTCCTTGTACTTCTTCTTCCTTTTGCTTCTCTTCCTCATCAACGACCCGTGTCAAGTCGATAGGCAGATAAGTTTCGCGAAGCAGAATCTGCACGCCCATTGATTTAAAATGATGATAGATCAGTTCTACCCGGTCTATTTCTCCGGATACGTACATTTCCATCAGGCGATGCGCCAGTTCGGAAGCCTCCTGATACGAAGGTTTGTCGGAAAGCGTCGGTGAAGTCTCCTGCGGTTGGAATCCCAGACGTTTCACTGCTTCATCCACCTTCTTTCCTACCGGGAATATCAGGATATTATCCTGTCCCAGTGTACGGAACTCGCCGACCGTTTGCAGCAGCATCTTAATCACATTTGCATTAAAAGCACCACAGAGCGACGTATTCGAAGAAAAAACAACGATTGCCACACGCTTCACTTCCCTCGCCTTGATGTAAGGAGATTCAACAGGAAGGTCGGCACTCAGGAAGTTGGTCAGAATCTTGTTGAGCTTCCTTTCGTAAGGCAGCATATTCTCAATGGCTCCTTGTGCCTTGTGTAACTTGGCAGAAGCCACCATCTTCATTGCTGAAGTGATTTTTCGGGTACTCTTTACCGAATTTATTCTGGTTTTTACTTCTTTCAGTGAAGCCATAACTATTTAAATTAAGAATTAAGAATGAGTGTGTGTCAAAAGTCAGTCCCAGTTCAGTTACTATTGACTTTTGACACAGCGTCTTCATTTTATAAATATTGTTTGGCAACCATAGCGGCAGTCTCTTCGATAGCCTTGGTCACGTTATCGTCTATCACACCGGTTCTCAGAACGTCCAGCACATCTTCCTGATGATTGAGTTGCAGAGATTCGATGAAACTGCGTTCAAAGTCCTGTACGTTTTCCAAGGGAACATCGTGGAGCAGACCGTGTGTACCGCAATACAGGATTGTAATCTGTTGTTCTACCGGCATCGGACTATACTGAGGCTGAATCAGCAATTGCGCATTCTTACGTCCCTTGTCGATAGTCATCGCCGTAATGGGGTCCATATCACTGCTAAACTTGGAGAAGGCTTCCAGTTCACGATACTGCGCCTGGTCCATCTTCAAGGTTCCGGCCACTTTTTTCATCGCCTTAATCTGCGCGTTACCACCTACACGGGATACAGAAATACCGACATTGATAGCCGGGCGGACACCTTGATTAAACAAGTCCGTTTCGAGGAATATCTGTCCGTCGGTAATAGAAATCACGTTCGTAGGGATATATGCCGAAACGTCTCCTGCCTGTGTCTCAATGATAGGCAGAGCCGTAAGTGAGCCACCACCTTTCACGATATCTTTCAGACTCTCCGGAAGATCGTTCATTTCGCGTGCCACATCTTCTTCCTTGATGATCTTTGCCGCACGTTCCAACAGACGGGAGTGCAGGTAGAAAATATCACCCGGATACGCCTCACGTCCGGACGGACGGCGAAGAATCAACGATACTTCCCGATAAGCAACTGCCTGCTTGGAAAGGTCATCATAAACCACCAGCGCATGGCGGCCGGTATCACGGAAATATTCACCGATGGCAGCTCCTGCAAACGGTGCATAATACTGCAACGCAGCCGGATCGCCTGCCGTAGCGGCTACGACAATCGTGTAATCCATTGCTCCATACTCGCGGAGCGTATTTACGATAGAAGCCACGGTAGAACCTTTCTGACCGATAGCCACATAAATACAGTACACCGGGTCACCTGCCAGAAAGTTATTGCGCTGATTGATAATCGTATCAATCGCAATGGAAGTTTTTCCTGTCTGACGGTCGCCGATAATCAGCTCACGTTGTCCGCGTCCAATAGGGATCATGGCATCTACTGCCTTCAGACCTGTCTGCAACGGTTGGTTCACAGGCTGGCGGTAGATAACTCCCGGTGCTTTGCGTTCCAACGGCATTTCATAGAGGTCGCCGCCAATCAGCCCTTTTCCGTCGAGCGGTTCGCCCAGCGGGTCGATGACACGTCCCAGCATGCTTTCACCTACACGGATTGAGGCGATACGCTTGGTACGTTTCACAATAAAGCCTTCCTTGATTCTGTCGGTAGGTCCCAGCAGAACGGCACCCACGTTGTCCTCTTCGAGGTTCATTACAATGGCTTTGATGCCGTTGTCAAACTCCAGCAATTCGTTGGCTTCGGCGTTCCGCAATCCGTAGATACGTACCACTCCGTCGCTTACCTGGAGCACCGTACCGATCTCGTCGAGCTGCACGTTGGTGTTGATACCTTCGAGCTGCTTACGCAATATATCGGATACTTCGCTTACTCTTATATTTTCAGACATTATACAATTCTCCTATTCTTATCAATAAACTGTTGTTTCACTCGTTTCAACTGTGTGGCAATGCTTGCATCGAGCCGATAATCATTGATATCGAAGATGAAGCCCCCCTCTATCGAGGGATCGATCACAGTATCCAGTTCCATTTGAGCATGCAGAATATGTGCTGCTGCGGAACGGATGCGGTCTTCTGTCTCCTTGTCCACCGGGACTGCCGTGATCAGCTTGCCTACTCCGATGTGTTTCAGTTTCCGGTAAAGATCGAGATACATCAGGCTGATGAACTGCAAATAGCCTTCGCGCCTGTTTCGCAGAACCAGCGTGATGAAACGGACAAACTCTCTGCTGGATTCACCGTTACCATCGGCAGCCGTACATATCAGCGCCAACTTGTCTTTTACCGACACCACAGGATTATCAAGCACTTCGCGCAGTTCCGGCTGGGCACGAAAGCTGTGAGATAATGTAAAGAACTCGTTGTAGAGTCTGTCTTCCACACCTTTCTCCTGCGCGTATTCGATCATCGCTTTGGCATATCGCATTGAGAGTACTCCGACTTCCATCTTCCTTAATTCTTATTAGAGGTTAATACTTCATCCAGCATACGGTCGATCATTCCCATCTGGGATTCTTTGTCCTGAAGGTTTTTACGGAGCACCTTCTCGGCGATATCGACAGAAAGCACAGCTACCTGGCGACGGATGTCGCGGATCGCTTCGTCCTTCTCTATCTGGATTTGTTGCTTCACCGCATCCAGCTCCTTCTGTGCGGCTATCTCTGCTTGCTTACGGGCCTCGTGAACAATCTTGTCACGTTCTTCCATTGCCTCCTTCAAGATTCGTCCTTGTTCCTTGTTGGCAGCAGCCACAAGCGCCTCGCCCTCTTCCTTCAAATGAGCTAACTGGGCGTTGGCTTCTCTTGCCACCTCCAAGGACTGGTCGATATAGGTTTTACGGCCTTCCACCATCTTGATGATGATGGGAAAACCGTATTTCGCCAATATCACGAACACAACCCCGAATGCGACAAACATCCAGAACAACAGGCCACTATCAGGTAATAGTAATGACATATCTATTTAATATTACAGGAAGAATACCAATAGACATACTACTACCGCCAACAGAGCCACACCTTCGATCAAGGCGGCGGCGATAATCATATTCATACGGATATCACCCGAGGCTTCCGGCTGGCGTGCGATAGCTTCCATAGCCGAACCACCAATCTTACCAATCCCCAAACCAGCTCCGATTACTGCAAGACCTGCACCGATAGCTGCACCTAATTTACTTACTCCTACTGCTGCTGCAGTGGCTTGTAACAATACTGATAGTAACATAATTTTCAGTTTTAAAATGGTTTATTTTCTCGTTTATTTATTTGCTCTCTCTTCGCGTTTATTCCGCTTTTACTTTTGCACCTTCCTGCGCCAATCCGATAAATACGGCCGAAAGCATGGTGAATACGTATGCCTGGATGAAAGCTACCAACAGTTCAAGCGCATTCATAAAGATGTTGAACAGTACGGAAGCTACCGTCAGTGTACCGTTGAGCGCAGGTCCCATGCTTGCCGAGATAAAGATCAGGCAAGTCAGTACCAGCATCGCCATATGTCCCGCCAGCATATTGGCAAAAAGACGGATCATCAAGGCAAACGGTTTCGTAAAGATTCCGAAGAACTCGATGAAAGGCATCATCGGTACAGGCACTTTCAGCCACCAGGGCACATCCGGCCAAAAGATATCTTTCCAGTAATGTTTCGTTCCAAAGATGTTGACTGCAAGGAACGTACAGATAGCAAGCACCATAGTAATGGCAATGTTTCCCGTCACATTCGCACCACCGGGGAAGAAAGGAATCAGCCCCATGATGTTATTAATGAAAATGAAGAAAAACGCAGTCAGCAGATACGGTGCAAACTTCCGGTAGTTGGGTCCGACACAACTCTTGATGATATCATCGTTCACCATCATGATAAACATTTCCATGAATCCGATAAAACCACCCGGTGCCAATGCTCCCTGCGGACGCTTCCTGTACCATTGCGCCACACTCAGCACGATAACCAGCAGCAGCACACTGTTGAACAACAAAGCGAATGTCACCTTCGTAATGGAAATGTCCCACGGACGAACCTGCTCTCCGGCTGCATTATACTCCACCAGTTTGCCTTCGTACTTACTTCCTTCGGGGGCGACGGAGAGCCCTTCATAAGTGCCTCCATTCTCAGCGAGACGGGAAGAAAGGAACGTATGCCAACCTGTAGTAGAACTATAAACAATGATAGGTAATGGTATAGTAATATGCGTTTTACCCCACGTCGTAATATGCCATTCATATGAGTCGCCGATATGCCCGAACACGATCTCCTTCACATCGACCGTATTCTCTTTCTGCTCCTGCGGAGTCACATCTTCCTGTGTCTGCGCAGAGACCGGCAGACCAGCTACCAACATCAGGCAGAGCAAAAATATCGGAGCTACTATGTTACGCAACTGTTTCATTTTTATTCTTATTTTTCTTTTTCCGTTTCAGGTTCACTTCAAAGGAGAAGAAGAACCACGTTTCATATATCAGATACAACAGATAGAACGAGATAAACGTCAGCAAGAAAGCCTTGGCTTCTTCGCGTACTGCCAGACAATAAATCAGCAGCAGAATCAGCGAGAGAATCATTTTTATCATCTTCATTGCCAGATACAGCAGCGACAACTTCTGCGGAGCATGCCGCCGACACGCATCGAACATATAAATACTAAACAAACCGAAGATATAGAAGTATACCGGTATAAACGGATATCCTCCGAAATAATGCCCCGGCAAGGCTATGTGTAAAATCACTGCTCCCGCTGCTCCGCTTAGTATAGCAAACAGCGTATTCAGTGCGATAAAATTCCGTTTAGTCTTACTAATGTTCACCATGTCTTCCTTACGAGACACATACCGAAGCTGTCCCGTCACTCATTTCAACAAAACCACCCTGAATATCCAATGTATGCTCGTCGCCGTCCATCGTGGTATAACCTAACGTTCCCGCTTTCAATGACGAGACGATCGGCGCGTGTCCCGGCAGAATAGAAAACGATCCTACCGTTCCCGGCAGTGTGACAATCTTCACTTCTCCGTCGAATACGCTCTTTTCGGGCGATACAATACTTAAATGTAATTCTTTCATCATGGAATGTTGTTTCGATTACTTTTTCGCTTGTTCCAGCAATTTCTTGCCTTTCTCTATCGCTTCTTCAATCGTGCCCACGTTCAGGAAAGCCTGTTCGGGGAGGTTGTCTACCTCACCGTCGAGAATCATTCTGAACCCTTTGATTGTATCCTCGATGCCTACCATCACGCCCGGAACGCCTGTAAACTGTTCGGCAACGGCAAACGGCTGCGAAAGGAAACGCTGCACACGGCGCGCACGGTTCACGACCAGTTTGTCTTCTTCCGAAAGTTCCTCCATACCAAGGATGGAGATGATATCCTGCAATTCCTTGTTGCGCTGCAAAATCTGTTTCACGCGCTGTGCCACGTCATAATGTTCCTGTCCCACGATGTGCGGGTCGAGGATACGGGACGTAGAAGCCAGTGGGTCGACAGCCGGATAGATACCCAATTCCGTAATCTTACGGTCGAGCACGGTCGTTGCATCCAGATGGCTGAAGGTCGTTGCCGGAGCAGGGTCCGTCAAGTCATCCGCAGGTACATATACTGCCTGTACGGAGGTGATAGAACCTTTTCGGGTGGAAGTGATACGTTCCTGCATCGCGCCCATTTCCGTGGCAAGTGTCGGCTGATAACCAACGGCGGAAGGCATACGTCCCAGCAGAGCCGAAACTTCCGAACCCGCCTGCGTGAAACGGAAAATGTTATCGATAAAAAACAGGATATCGCGTTTCTCACCTTCCTTGCCGGCATCACGGAAAGATTCCGCTACCGTCAGTCCGGACAATGCCACAGAGGCACGTGCGCCCGGAGGCTCGTTCATCTGTCCGAAAATCAAGGATACCTGCGACTTTTCCAGTTCATTATAGTCTACTTTCGAAAGGTCCCAATCGCCCTTCTCCATACTCTCCTTGAAAGCCTCGCCGTAGCGGATGACGCCCGACTCGATCATTTCACGCAGCAGGTCGTTACCTTCACGGGTACGCTCGCCGACTCCGGCAAATACGGAGAATCCGTTATGTTTCTTGGCAATATTATTGATCAGTTCCTGAATAAGTACAGTCTTTCCTACACCGGCACCGCCAAAGAGTCCGATCTTGCCACCTTTGGCATACGGCTCCAGCAGGTCGATTACTTTGATACCCGTGAAGAGTACCTCCTGCACAGTTGTCAAATCTTCAAACTTTGGGGGATCACGGTGGATGGAATATGCGCCTGTACGGTCGAGACTCTTCATACCGTCGATAGAGTCGCCTACTACGTTCATCAGTCGTCCTTTAATCTGTTCGCCTATCGGCATTGTGATCGGGCCTCCGGTGGGATACACCTTCATGCCTCGCTGAAGTCCGTCAGTGCTGTCCATAGCCACGGTACGAACCGTATTCTCGCCGATGTGTTGCTGAACTTCTACAACCAGTATTTTGCCGTTTGGCCTCTTTATCTCCAGTGCGTCGTGAATGCTTGGTAGCATTAACTCTGCGTCCGTACCTTCAAAGTACACGTCGACCACAGGGCCGATCACCTGTGAGATATGTCCGATAATCTGTGACATAAGCAATCTTTATTTATATTATTCTTTCTTTACCTATCGAATTTTAGTAGCATGACAAGGAACGTTTCGCGTTTTATCTACTTTAATCTACTATAGTAAACAGTTAAATTTAGCTTTTGTTCAATCACGCCCGATTTCTTTTTAACAAAATAGTTAAATAAACAACCGCACAAATGTAGACACAAATTGGCATCGTTGTTCTTCCTTTTTCATTATTTGTCGTTCAATAACACTTGTTAGGCCAACAAAGACTACAAACAGACCAATATCGGAACATTTCAATTACGATTGTATAGTAAAATAAGTCTGTTACTTATAAAATATCAGCAAAACTCTGACTTAATATCAAGTTTTCTCTTTCAACGGTAATATTCAAACACTTAAACGAGCGATAAAATAGTAGCGCATGCAACTAGTTTTGTGTTCGGGCACGAAAACAATACATATCTCCCCGGAGCCTTCCATCCTGCAAATGATTTCAGTCCTTCCCACCCCACTTGGCCCTTTCTTCCTTAACAAAGATAAAAAGCCCTTTTTCGGAAAACAAATTCGAATCACGTTCTGTTGTCTCCGAAACAAAACCTAAACAATGAAACGAATACTGTCACTGCTGATATCCACTCTCGGATTCTGGCAAATTATGGCAGCGCAGAATGTAGCTATCAAGACGAATACGCTCTACTGGCTGACGACAACTCCCAACATCGGAGCTGAATTTTCTCTGAGTAGCAAACTGACCATCGAAGTGACAGGAGCCTATAATCCGTGGACCTTCAAGGATGACAAGAAAATGCGTTTCTGGCTGGTTCAGCCGGAACTCAAATACTGGACGTGCGAAAAATTCAACGGACACTTTATCGGAGTACACCTGCATGGCGCACAATATTACGGGGGATTCAGCTCCAAGAGGTATGACGGATACCTTGCCGGAGGAGGTCTTACCTATGGATATGACTGGATATTATCTCCGCACTGGAACCTGGAAGCAGCCATCGGCATCGGCTACGCCCGCCTGTGGTACAAGGAGAGCGAACGGATTCCCTGCGGGAAATGCTACGAACAGAAGCATAAAAACTACTTCGGGCCTACCAAAGTAGCCATATCTCTGACCTATTTTATCTTTTAACCCCCTGCCCGACCACCATGAAAACGAATACAACCGCCTACTGCGGACATTCCCTCCGGAAGTCCGCAAGAAGAAATATCCAGTATCTTCTGATCTCCATCGCCACTTTGCCACTGCTCTCTTCCTGCATCCGGGATGATGTAGAGCCTTGTCCGCCCCTGCAAGTAGAGATTTCGGTAAAAGATAAGAACTACTTCAACATAGACAACGTGCCGTTGGAAGCCCGCAAAAGTGAATCCCTTGCTTTCCGCGAATACGTCCCTACGCTTTACTATACGCTGCGTGACGCCTCCACCGGAGAAATCGTTGAAGAGCAGGGAGTGTTCAGCGTAACGGGCAGCGAACCTACCCAATCCGTCACCTTCTGCGAATGCCTGCCTTTCGGCAAATACGTCCTGACCGTATGGGGAGGACTGCCGGACAATACCCCGCTGACGGATCAATCACTGACCAGTATCCTGCACGCCAACCGGACGGAAGCAAGCGACATCTATCTGGCACATGATACATTGGTGTATGATCTTCAGCACACGAACTACTCCGCAGCCCTGCAACGCGTCACCGGAAAGCTGGTGATTCAAATCACCAATCTGCCCGCTACCATACTTTACGAGGCCAACAGTATCGGACAGATATACGAACGTGTCAACCATAAGTTTGAATATATGAATCCGGTTAGCATACGCAAGCAAAACGCATGGAGTCCGGCTTCGGAAGTTGTCCTGTCTGCAATCCTCGCACCCTCTACGGGAGAATATCAGTCACTCCTGCACCTTGACTTGTATGACAAGGCGGACCGTCAGGTCCCTACACTTAACCCCAAAGACGTAAAGATCACCTTGAAACGTAACGAGCTTACGACTCTGAAATACGTGTACGATGATGAACAGAGAGACTTTAACATCTACCTGTTGCTGGGCGACACTTGGGAGACGATATACAATCTGGATATTAATTAAAATTGTTTTCGCATATTATTTTTTCTCACAAAATGTTTAATTCTAAAACTTAACTCAAATGAAAAATTATTTGTATGTATCCGCTGTCGGCGCCATGTTGTTGGCAGCATGTAGTAATGACGACACAGTTCCCCTAGGTGGTGAAGAAGCAGTTCAGCCGGGTTCGGCAATTACCCTTACCGTCAACAGCAGCGGTGACGGACTGAGCACCCGTGCAGGTCGTCCGGTGAACAGTTCGGAGGCTGCCAACAATGTGACAGCCGTCAGACTGTATATCTACAATCCGTCGGGAACAGACGTAACCAATGCTGCACTGGCAGCAGGAACACAGAATCCTGTGCTATGGACCGCCGGTCCGTCGGACTCCGCAACGCCCGGTAACAATCAAAATCACAAAGCCAGCCAGACCGTGAAATTGAATAAGTTAGCGACGAACGGTGTATATACTGTTGTGGCTTATGGCTACAATACAGCACTCGACTATACTATCACAGCAGGCACCAGTGCCGACGATTCTTTCATCGCCACCCTGCCCGCAGCCACCAATGAATCCGAACTGTTTGCAGGCAAAGCTACCTTCAACGTAGTCAACGGAAACATACAGGCAGGCACCACCAGCGAAGTAGAACTACGTCGCCACGTAGCCGGTTTATTGGGATATTTCAAGAATGTTCCGATACTGTATCCGAATCCTGTCAGCGGTCTTCCTACTCCCGTTGCATTCGTCCGGGTATATGCTTCTTCTCATGCGACGTCCTTCACTTTCCCCAGCGTTTTGAATGTGAACGGTACAGGCAATAATACCAAAACAAGAGTATTGGATCTCGGACTTTCTACCTTGATCACTGACTATCTTGCCCAAGTAACGGCTGCCGGTACTAACCTGACCAAAGTGTTCTCCATTCCGGCTATCAGCACCGGAACGACTGCTACCGTGCCCAACAGTATCCTGAAGGGTAGATTCCTTGTTCCTTTTGCTCAGGTAGCAGGAGCCACCACTTTTACCGTACAACTGGAGGATGCTTCGGGAACCGTATTGAAAACATGGGATGTAGTGAACAACGCGCTTACCGGAGATAAAAAGATTTATGATGTGAGACGTAATTACTTCTACTCAATCGGTCAGAAAGTGAAAGCCAGCTCTATCGATGGCGGCACCACCGACCCCGGAACAACCGACGATAATGATAACCCCATCGACTTGTCACAGGAAACAGTGATCACCGTAACCGTGAACGACGCTTGGGATACAATTTATAATCTGGGAATCGAATAATTACATTTTAAAGGTTTATTGAAGTGATTAGTATCTGACGATTAGCAATGAGCGGCTGCGCAGCCATGCAATGCCGCTTCTTGCTAATCATAAATCCTTTTTCGGCCATGAAAACAAAACATATCTTCCTCACATACGCCTTCTTCCTCTGTCTCTCTGCCTGTCAGGACGAAGAAATCATATCCGCTCCTCAGGATGAACAACTGTCGAGAGCCGTTACAGCCACTTCCGCCTCTGCCTCCGCCCTCACCTCTGCCGATGGAGGAAAGACGTGGACTGCCAGCCGAAGAGTTCCCCTTGTGGGCGAAGGACGTATCGTAGACGATATGTCAAACGCTTTGGTAGATGTGCTCACCAACAACAATGGTATCGCCAATATGCTCGATACCGACCTCACCAACTACGCCTCTTTCAGCGGTGTGGCAACCGCCAACCTGATAGGCAACCAGATAGCTTCCGTCCGTGACGTCAACCGCACCTATGCCGGAGGACAAAACGCAGGTTTCGTCTATCTGATAGACAACTCCTCCCTGCTCACCCTCGACGTACTGAAAGGATTCTACCTTAAAACTTACCTCAAAGGTGTGGAACAGGAAATGAAAGGCAGCGACACGCAGGAAGTGCAAACCCTGCAACTCAACCTGATCGGCGCAGCCAACAACGGCGGCCAGCAGGCGCTCTCCATCACCACCTCACTCACCAAACCTTTCGACGAGATTAAAATAGGAATGTACGGTGTATCCGCTACCGTGCTCAATGCGTTGAAACTATATTACGCCTTTGTAGGCGAAAACCCCATACAGCCCGCCGTAAACGGAAACACTCATTTTGCAAACGGAGTTAGTGTTCACAATAATACCGGGTTAGACCTTACATGGACTACCGTACCCAACAGTGCGCAACTGATAGACGCCAACCTGACCAATGGTCCCACATTCAGCCTGATAGGATCATTATTGCAACCCCGTGCCACCATCGACTTTAAACAAACCATCCCCGTAGGTGCCGAAGTCGGCTTCAACCTGTCAAATCTCGGACTCGCCAACATCAATCTGCTGGGAACCACCATACTGACCACCTACGATGCCAATGACGTACAACAGGAGCAAGTTTCCGTCAGCAGCCTGCTCGGTGTCTCCGCCATCGTCGGAGGCGGCACGCAAGTCAGCATGATATTGAAAAAGCCGTGCACGCAGATCAAGATACAATTCTCCGGGATCAACGTGAACTTGGGAACTACAACCATCAATTACGCCTTCGTGCGTGACGCCGTAGTAGTGGATGCTTCCAGCTTCTTCTCGCTGGGCAATGCCACCATCACCGGAAACGCCTACCAATTGACGACTCCCGCCACCGGAAACGTGAGCTATGTCATCACCCAGTCGCCCGCAGGAACCAACCCCGGCATCAGCAACAACAAGATAACGGGCATGACCGTCAACGGTGACTACAAAGTGACAGGAACTTACACCGCCACCGACGGCACTACCTATACGCAGACCGCCACCATCACCCGCAATGCCAATGGTATCAGCGATACCGCATCCTGCAACACACTGATCACCCTTGCCAGTAACGGAGCATCCGTCTACGCTCCTTCCGGCGGCGGATGCCTGCTCTGCGTAGGCGAAGGAACCAACTTCACCGGAAAGAATAACCTCATAGACAGCAATCCCGACAACTACATTACTTATAATAATGTAGCCAGCATCGCTGCCAATACTTCCATCGTCGGTATCCGCACTGCCACCGACAAGCCTGTCAACGCTGCAAAGAGCTCCATCCGCACCGGATTCGTCATCCAGACCTCTACGAAGCTGCTCAGCGCCAATGTGCTGAAACTCTTCATCATCCGGCTATACCGCAACGGTGTGAAAGTGTTCGAAAGCGCCGCGGACGGCAACAACGCTATTTCCGCCGGACTGATAGGCGATAACGGCAACAAAGTGCGCATCGGCGTCACCACCAATCAGGAATTTGACTCCATCGAGCTATGGACAGGCGGTGTGCTGAACCTCAACCTCAACGCTTTCCGCATCTACTACGCTTTCTGGGAAAACGCCGATGCCTCCTGCTACAGCGGCAGTCCCGCCAACGCCTGCCTCCAACTGATGACTCCTTCTACCTACGGCGCCAGCATCAACTATGCCGCTACCCGCAGCACGGGAGTCGCCAACGTGGGCACTTCGTTCAATGACTTGGGCAACCTGATCGACAGCGACGTAAATTCCTACTCCACCATCACCACGACCAACGTACTGGGAGCGGTCACCGTAGCTGTCAAATTCAACAAGATCCAGCAGAAACAACCCGTAGGATTTATCGTAGTAGACCCGACGGGGATAGCCGGAGCCGACCTCCTCTCATGGACAACGCTCACCGTATATAATGCCGGCGTAGAAGTAGGACGCACCGGAACAGGCGGCGTGCTGGGACTCGACGTCATCGGCTACGGAGGCCGGCAGTACATAGAAACGACCCCTTCCACCGTACCATTCGACGAAGTACGTATCACCTTTGCCGGAGTGACGGATGCGCTGAAAACACTCCAACTGGCAGGCGTATACACCCGTCAGGACAGCAATGGAGACGGTATCCCCGACTGTGCCGAAACGACCGGATCGGGTGAAACAATCGACTTCCTCAGCGTGACCGGGCATCTCTGCCAAGGCTCGCCCATCGTCATTCAAGTGCAGGGTGGCACGAACGGCAACAGTTACCTCCTGCGCCTCTACAACGCCGCCAAAAACAACGAAGTGACGGACAAGACCGTGACGCTCACCAACCAGACATTCACCATCCCAAGTTTGCCTGCGGGCGACTATTACATCTCGATCTACGATGCCGGAGGTACCAACATTTACTACAACGGCATCCACTCCACCGTCCACCCGCTGCGCACCACCTGGAAAGCCAACGCCGCCACCTCCAACTGGAACACGTGGACCAACTGGAGCGACGGCAGCCCGTGGCAATGTACGGACGTCATCATCCCGTCGGACTGCGCCCTCTACCCTGTGCTCGTGCAAGGCGATGCCAACTACTGCAACAACCTCCATTTCGCCCCGAACGCCGAAATAGTAAACACCCACTATCTCACTTACTCGCAGGCATGGGTGGCAATAGCCTTACAATCGGGACGCTACTATATGCTGTCCGCACCACTGAAAGCCACCTTCACCGGAGATATGTTTATCCCCGCCGCCATGAACGGCACTCAGAACAACGACTTTTTCGTGACACTGAACGAGACGACTTCTCCCGAGAACCGCTTCAACCCGCGTATCTACCAGCGCCTGTGGAGCCACGACGCTCCGGGACAGAAGATCAGCGGAGGAACGCTTACTCCCGTCACCGTAGTGCCGGACAAGACGAACTGGACACCGCCTTTCAACGCCCTCAACCAAAACTATGGCACGGGCATCGGCTTCTCGCTACTGGCGGACAAAGAATCGGCATCGACAAGTACCCTTACTTTCCGATTCCCCAAAGTGCATACACGTTACAATTACTATAACGTCTCCGGTCAGGGCACTTCCTACAGCGAAACCCTTACACGTACGTTGCCGGGACGCTTCATCTACGAGAACAGCAGCGGAACCGCCACTTTCCCGATCACGGTGAACGCCACGAACAAGGTTCCCGGAAACACTTTCTTAGTGGGCAACCCGTTCATGACACATATCCGCATAGACCGCTTCATGACGGAAAATCCGACGATCACTTCCGTCAAGGTGTACGATGGCAACAGCAATAATTCCGTCATCAAAGCCAACGGAACGTTACTGACAAACGAAAACGATTTCATGTATATCGCTCCCATGCAATCCGTTTTCGTCACGGTAAACGTTGCTTCCACCACGCTGCCCATCAGGTTCACGGAAGCGATGCTGACACAAGCCCCCGGTTCGTCCGGAAAGTTGAGGAGCACCCGCGCTATGGCTTCGGGCAGTATCGAAAATGCCGGAAGTTCCGGTCGCTCCACCGTCTCCGGTCGTTCTGCACTGATACTGACCGCCACCGTCGGAAACGTTTCCTCACAATGTCTGTTGCGCCTCCATCCGTCCGCTTCCACCGCCTATCGTCCGACAGAAGATTCCGAACTGCTGATGGACAACGAAATACCGCCGAAGATCGCAGTTTTCAGTATCGCCGACGAGAAAGCGCTCGACATACAGCAGCTCAACGACGCCACACGCATCCCGCTGGGATTCAGCCTGTACAACCCTGCACGGGTAACACTGAAACTCTCTCACGGCAACGGTGACGCTTGGAAAAACTGGTCACTCATAGATACGCAAACAGGGAAACGAACTCCGTTATCCGCTTCGGAGATCACGCTCGATATCGGCATCCTTTCCACCAACGTAGGACGCTTCTATCTGGAAAAGAATTGATCATCAGGCACGGATTATTTTTATAAAACCATCAAAATAACAGACTCATGAACCATCGAAAAATAAAGAAACATCTATACGGCTGGCTTCTTGCATCGGCATTGCTGGCTGCCGGTTGCGGACAGGAAGAGGACATCACCGAAACTCCTTCCGATCCCGCCAAGCCTGCGGAAACAAGCAACGTAATACTCAACTTCACCGTAGCCGGTGAACTCTCCACCCGTACCGACCTGTCCGGATCGGACAACGTGCAGCACGTGACCTCTGTCCGCCTCTATATATTCGACGGCACAGGAGACAATGCCACCTGCCTTGCCTCCGAAGACATCGGCTGGCTGGCC
Source organism: Bacteroides sp. RCH18 (assembly GCF_058231005.1). NCBI lineage: Bacteria > Pseudomonadati > Bacteroidota > Bacteroidia > Bacteroidales > Bacteroidaceae > Bacteroides > Bacteroides sp. RCH18. Next base: position 791,560 of record NZ_JBIPTC010000001.1, read on the forward strand.
TATTTCGGCAATCAGGCGCCCACCGTCACCTCCACCATGCGCTATCACGTAAAGTACACCGGACTGGCAAACGGCTCTCCTTACACCTTCCTAGCCATCGGCTTGGACGACCGTTCCGGCAGCACCTACGGACTTCCCTCAGCCATCAAAGTCGGCACTACCATGCTCTCACAAGCCATCGCCACCCTCGCAGGCAGCGAAGCCGCCACATGGACTGCCATGCGCCAATCCGAACTGTTCGCAGGAGCCACCGTGCTAACGCCCAACAGCTACGGCACACAAGGCAACGTAGACCTCTGGCGTCGTGTGGCTGGAGTGATGGGCTGGTTTACCAACATCCCCACGCAAATCGGCGGGAACACTGTATCCGCCGTCCGCATCACCCTCTACACACAACAGAATAAGAGCGTCCCGTTATTGCAACGGCAGCAAACGCCCGTATTCCTTGACTATCTCAGCAGTCCCCTCAATGCCTCCACCGGCGGACAAGTATTGGTGGAAATCCCCGTACCGGCAGGCACCACGGCTCTGACCGTCCTCTCAAAAGGTTCTTACGTACTCCCCGTACCTGCCCCCGCACCGGTGAACGCCAACGACTATACGCTGAAAATAGAAATAGTAAACGCCTCCGGAACCACCCTCCGCTCCACCCGCGTGACATTATCGGACAGCGACGACTCTTCTACCGGCAACGGCACAGGCATCATCGACCCCGAAGGAGTCTACCGTTTCCCGATCGTAGCCAACCGTTTCTATGGAGTCGGAACGAAGTTAGTACCCATCAATCTGGGGGCAAGCCTGACAAGAGGTTACGTTACTTCAAGAATTTTACCGCATTGGGAAGAAATGCAAGAAGATAAATAAGCATAAAGTATTCTACTTTGATAAAAAAAGAAGAAATTTGCAACATTATTAATCCTAAAAATTATGGTAAAAAAAACCTTTTGGATTTTGCCGAAAAAATCGGCAACTTTACGTTAAACGTAACAATGGTAGATAAAGCAGGCAATCCGTTGACAGCAGATGACATATCTCAATGCCACCTACCCGGATTCCCCATCTTATTTACTCAAAATGAATTACTTGAAATCCTTGCAAAAGAGATTTTTAAGCAACAGTTCCTTTGGAAATCCGTACAGGATAAAGACATCAAAGAGTGCAACAAAGAAGAACGGATCATCAAGCAGATACCGCTGATGCCACGCTGTCCGGACGTACTGAAAGGGTTGTTCCATTGCATCGAAATCCGCGACGAACGCTCTCCGAAGCATGCCATAGCCTATAAAAGCTGTCTGGGAAAACTGGAGGAGATGGTGAAAGACCAATGGGACGATTGGAACAGAAATCAGTCCTAATAGTCGATTTGGTAAAAAAAGCGAAGTTCCTACCTTCGCAGCCGGAAGCCCGTGATAACGACACCGCCCGCTTCCGGCAACCAACATATTATATTTCAAATGAGAAAGCACATGTACCAAGTGTCACTATTTACCAACACTTGGAGTAAAAATTCCACGACTATAACTTTTGAAGATTTTTTCGCAATGGTGCGCAACGGACATTGGAAAGTACCCGCAGAAGGCCACCGCAATTGTCTGGCAAAAGACCGCAAACACGACGCACAAACCATCAAAGACAGCATGGCATGCGTCATCCCCGCAGGCGTATGCAAGAATGGACACGCAAAGAACAACCTGACCTCCCTGTCACTCGCACTCTGCATCGACATCGACCATACGGACGAACAGACAAAGGATATTTTCGTACGTGCCTGCCTGCTCGAATACGTGTTGGGAGCGTTTATCAGCATCTCCGGCCGTGGCGTGAAATTGTTCATTCGCATAGATATCGACGGAGTGAACGATTATCCTGCCATTTATGAAGCGACGGCAAAGCTCGTTTCCACCGTTCTCGGTGTAGAGAACGACGGGAAATGCAAGGATATCACCCATCCCTGCTTCGGATCATACGACCCGGACGCATACTACAACGGTGACGCAAAGGCCGTCAACGACTTTCTGCCGAACGGTGCACTCACTCCGCGCGTCACCTACGCTCCCGTCACTTCCGCTCCCCGCACCACCTGCACTCCCACCTCTTTCTCCAACGGACATCCGCCTGCAAAGGCGGGTAACCGGATTTCCGCCGCTCCCTTCGTACAGTCCTACCTCACCCTCTACCCTGCCGCAACGGGCGACCGGAACGGAACCGTTTTCCGGCTCAGCTGCGCTGCCTGCAAACGCGGCATCGACCGTAACGAACTGACCACCGAATTGGTTCGCACCTTGGAAGAAGACAACTTCCGTGAACCCGAAATCGCACGTACTGTAAAATCAGCTTACCAGAATATAATGACTGCGGCAGAGACGGAAAGCTTCGAAAATCCTCCTTCAAATTCCAGTAAAGTCCAAAAGTCCGTTATAGGATTTTCAGAAAACGAAAATCCGGCAGAAAAAGAGGATGAAATCATCGGAGAAGAGCTCAGAGAGCAGACTCCGACCTTTCCTGACGAAATTTACGATCTCATTCCCGCCATCTTCAAGGAGTGCGTCTCCATCGCAAGAGACGAGCGTGAAAGGGACGGACTCTTGTTGTCATGTATTACCACGATAAGCAGCATGCTCCCCAGCGTAAACATCCGCTACAACCGACGGAATTATCAGCCCAACATCTACTGCATCGTCGTAGCTTCCTCCGGTGCCAACAAGAACCTCATCGGCTATGGCATACGCCTGCACAAGCACTATTGTGAGTATTGGGAGAAGCAGAGTCTGAAGATCGAAAAGGAATACAAGAAAGCACTCAGGGACTACACCCTCTCCTTGCAGGCGATACGCAAAAAGAATACTGCCGCCACCAACCTGCCGGACGAACCGGAGGAGCCGAAGCTGGCATTTCCGCTGATCCCTGCCGACATCAGCCGTGCACAGCTCATCACTCACCTCATCAACAACCAAAGTTGTTCTTCCTTGCTCACCAGTACCGAAGCCAGCAGCGTCAGCACAGCCCGCAACCAAGATTACGGACACTTCGACGATATCCTCTGCAAGGCATTCGAACACGAACTGATCAGTTCGTCCTACAAGATCAACGGACGACATCCGCTGAAAGTGGAATATCCCTCCCTGTCGGCTTTTCTCACCGGCACTCCATCCAGCCTCATTTTATTCATCCCGACCATGGAGACAGGGCTGTACAACCGCTTTCTGATCAATACCTTCAGACTTCCGGCAGCATGGCAGGATGTGTTTGCAGAGGAAAAGGTGCGTGCGGACGATCTCTTCAACGAGTTGTCCATGCGCTTCGCACAGATGGCATTGTTTCTGAAAGATTCTCCTACGGAAGTAAAGCTGACAGATACACAGAAAAAAGAATTCAACCGGGTATTCACGCAACTGCTCAAAGATACGGACCAGTTAGGTAATGATGACCTGCTGGGGGTGGTGAAACGTTATGGAGTGATAACGGCACGCATCTGCTGCATTTTCTCCGCCATCGACAAGGGAACCATGAGAATGGAAACACCCGAAGTATACTGCTCGGACGCACATTTCAAAGCAGCGCTCGCCATCGTGCTGTGTTGCTTCGAACATAGCAAACTGGTCAGTACTTCGGTAAAAAGCTCTGCCGAAGATACAAAACCATTACAATCGCCCGATAATCTCTCGCGACTTCTGACGAAACTCAAAAAGAGTTTTTCAGCCAAAGAAGCATGTGCTTTGGGAGAAGAATTGAACCTCTCAAGAAGCACCGTTTACTACTTATTGAATAAAGGCATTAAAGCAGGGAGAATCAGCAAGTTAGGTCACGGTTCGTATATTCTGAAAATCTAATATGGACTTTCTGGACTTTACTGGACTTTGAAAGGGGAAATTCGTGACTTTTACTTCATTGTCACAAGAAAAAAATACTATCTTGACTAAAAAGTCAATGGTATCATCAAGTGAGAATGACTAAAAAGTCGGTTGTATCCACATTTGAGCTGACTAAAAGTCGGTTGTATCTTAAATCTCCTCCTTCAGGAAGGAGGAGTGGTCGAAGACCGAGGTAGTAGGTGAATACGTAAATTAATGGTAATAAACAAGTTATATGCTTACCTACCACCTCCCCCTACGGGTACTCCTCCTTCCAGAAGGAGGAGATTTGAGATAGTACCGACTTTTTAGTCAGCTCAAATAGGGATAGTATTGACTAACAATTAGCTCATAATCGCGCCGGAATGAATAAAAAAAATTTCGCAAACCAATCCTGTTTTAGTATAAAAGAAAGTGGTGACAAATGGGAGGATTTCTCTCTATATTCTCCCCAATAAGCCTATTAGCATATCGAAATTAGCTATTAGCAAAAACAAATTAGCTAATAGCTAATCGAAATATGCTAATAGCTAATTTGTTTCTTCCTTACAGACGGACGACTTATCAAGAAACAGATTCACGGCTCATCGAGAAACTTCACGATCAGCCTCACCTGTCTGCTGCTATAAGCATGATCGTTTTTTCCTTCTCCACCGCTATACATAGCGTCATAAAGTTCTTTATTATTTCTGATCCATCCCCGTAGTTTCTGCATGGCATAAATCAATGGCAAATGTGGATTGTATTTGTGAGCCAGCTCCGACTTCAAATACGGACGGATGACAAACGGTTCTTCTTCCGCTTCTTCTTTTTCTGTTTTCATATCGTTGTTATTAAGTTCTTTCGTACTTCAAATATACTAAAACATATTTGCGCACACAAGCAAACAAGTAAAATAAAATCAATCAGAAATAAAGTAAATACATTCTGAACGAAAGTACGACGAAGTACGATAAAGTACGTATTCTCATGGCTTAGAAACAGGCTATCTTTGACACATCGAAAGAAAGAAACAGAGCTCATTCTCTCTCCCGACACTGATCGAGTGACAGCAATCAGTAATTATTAATTTATATTTTTCTAAATCTTTAATTTATCATTATGGCAATACCATTTAAAAGAATGGGTCGTAAAGACCCGCGAAAAATTGACGGGGTGCTGAAGTACCACCCCCAACTGGTGACGATGGGCCAAAGTGTAGACCTTGACGGCATCGCCTACATCATGAAAGACAAGAGTTCCCTCTCCCTGGGCGACATCCAAAGCGTACTGACCAACTATGTGGAGGCAATGCGAGCGGCGCTCTTCGACGGAAAATCGGTCAATATCAGAGACTTCGGTGTATTCAGCCTATCCGCCCATACGCTGGGAGCAACCACGAAAGAAGAGTGTACGGTGAAGAATATCAAATCTATACAGATCAACTTCCGCCCTTCCAGCAGCGTCCGCCCCAACCTGACGTCTACCCGTGCCGGCGACAAGATCGAGTTTCTCGACCTCGAAGCCCCGAAAAAGAAGAAAGGCGACGGATCAGGCGAGGACAACAACCCCGGTGGCGGTGGAAACGAAGGCGGCGGAGGCGACGAGGAAGCTCCGGACCCGACAGTGTAAGAAGTGGAGAGCGGAGAGTTGGTAATCAATGTACGAGGGGTTGATAGTTAGAATTAGTGGCTTTATGAGGAAGATTCATTTAATCGTGATTCATTGTTCCGCTACGCGGGCAGACAAGGAGTTGACGGCTTTTGATCTGGATACGATGCATCGCCGGCGAGGTTTCAACGGGACAGGTTATCATTACTATATCCGCAAGGATGGAACAACGCATCTTACCCGTCCGGTGGAACGGATCGGGGCACATGCGAAAGGTTTTAATGCGGAGAGTATCGGAATTTGCTACGAAGGCGGTCTGGACTGCCGGGGACGCCCGGCGGATACACGGACACCGGAACAGCGGGCAGCGCTCCGGCTGCTGGTGCATCAGTTGCAAGAGAGATTCCCCGGTTGCCGGGTGTGCGGTCATCGCGACTTGTCGCCGGATCGGAACGGGAACGGGGAGATTGAGCCGGAGGAGTGGATCAAGGCGTGCCCGTGCTTTGAGGTAAAGGAGGAAAGTTATGCCTTGTAATCATTCATTCGGTAATGATTCACTTAGTAATCAATCATGTAAAGAGTCGGAAAGGAGGTGTGTAAAGTTATGGCAGTCAAGAGATCCCTTTGGGATACCATTTTGAAAGTAGTCATCGCAGTGGCTTCGGCAGTGCTGGGTATTGTAGGCGGTAATGCGATGAGTCTGTAAGATCAGAGAAATAACAATGTTATAAACGCGAGAGAGAGGATGCAGGTTCAGACTTCTGCCCTCTCTCTTTATTTATAAATCTAAGTACAGTATAAACATTGATATTCTTCCTAGAAAGAAGGAGTTATCATCAGAAGTAATAGCGCAACCCACCCAACAGGTTAAAGCGGGTGATTCCACAACGCTCGTCTTCTTTCAGCAGCATCCAGTCTTGTTTGGGCAGGCTACCGCTAATTCCGTTCAGAGTCAAGCCGAGTCCCCAATTGGCGGAAAGCATATATTCCACTCCCACCGTGGCATGAAAACCAAATCCGGTAGCACTGTAGAGGGGATCATGATAAAGGAAAACGCCCATCCCGAGTCCCGACTTTAAAATCCATCTGTCGAACTTCGAGCGACCTACCCACTCGGGAGCTATATAAGAGAAGGTCATGTCTCCTCCATCGGAGAAAGACTTTCTGAAACCGGAATATTGCAATCCGATTCCCATACCATTGCTCCACGTATATTCGTAAGCGAGCTTCCAATCGATTCCTCCTTTGGAGTCTAAAGTCGCACCGTTGATATCATACATCTTGCTGGTCACCCAACCATACCCGAAGCTCGCTTCGAACGTGTTGGCAGGTGCTCTCCGCTCTTCCTTTTCTTCTTTCACAGCCACCCGGCCAAGGTCAATCATGTCTTGTACAGGGTTTCCTTCAGTCGCATTCACCTTTGTGTCCGTCAGGCGAAGCATTAAAGCGTTGATTTGATGGCAGGAACTTCCCCAGAAAGAAGGTTTCACATGTTCGGTAATGGCGAGTCCGTTTCCACCGTTCTTCCCGGTGGCTTCTTGTGCCAGGCGCAGCACTTGATCATAACGACAATTTCTGGATGTACCCCGGTCTACAACAGAAACACTTCCGAGCGTTTCGGCTGTGTTTGGAACTGTATCTCCCGGTTCGATGACATAAACCGAATCTGCCGGAACGGGATTCGGATAGGTTCTTACAATATGAGTGACCACTTTAGGTGAACAGGAAGTCAGTAATAGCATAGCAGTAGCTGCCAATAGTTTAGTCTTTTTCATGTTTTTCATTATTAGTTATATAATAAGAGGAGATGATGAGAGAGAATCAAAAGCAATATTCACTATCCTTTTGCTTTTGACTCACTCTCATTCTTTTTTATTTAGTACACCTCTACTTTCTCGGCGATTCGTTTCGCTTTATCACGCAACGCATCCAGATCGGAGTTCAGCGGTGCATAGCAAAGTACGACTCCCATGCGACGGTTGACGCGGGTAAACGGCTTGCCGAAGATGCGCAGATAAGTGTCTTCTTCTTTCGTCACTTCTTCCATGCCACGATACTGAGGACGTTCCTGACTCGCTATCGGAGAAAGGATAACGGCACTTGCACCGATCCGCTCCTGCTTGATGCCGGGGATGGGCAGACCGAGTACGGCACGCAGGTGAAGTTCGAACTCATTCAGATTCTGTGTTCCTGCCAATGTCACCATGCCCGTATCGTGCGGACGCGGAGAAAGCTCGGAGAAGTAGACTCCGTTTTCATGGCTCAGGAAGAATTCCACTCCCCAAAGTCCGGCACCAGTCAAGGCACGGGTTACTTTTTCCGCCATTTCTTCGGCTTCTTTCAAGTGTGCAGGGTCGATGTGTGCAGGCTGGAAACTCTCACGGTAGTCACCGCCTTTCTGTACGTGTCCGATAGGAGGACAGAACAGCGTAGGTCCGTTTTTCTGTGTAACGGTGAGCAGGGTGATTTCACTGTCGAACTTGATGAATTCTTCGATGATCAGTTCGCGGATATCGCCACGGCTGCCACTGCATCCGTATTCCCAGGCATGTTCAAGCTCGTCGGCACTCTTGACGAGAGACTGTCCTTTGCCGGAAGAAGACATCAACGGTTTGACGACACAAGGGAAACCGATTTTGGCGGCTGCTTCCTTCAGTTCGTCCAGGGTCTTGGCATAAAAATAGTTGGCTGTTTTCAAGCCGAGTTCTTTGGCGGCAAGGTCACGGATCGCCTTACGGTTCATCGTGAAGTTGACGGCACGGGCACTGGGCACTACCTGGATTCCTTCTTTTTCAAAGTCATAGAGACGCTCTGTGCGGATGGCTTCTATCTCCGGAACGATGATGTCCGGATGATGTTTTTCGACAACGCGTTCCAATGCTTCACCGTCCAGCATGTCGAAGACTTCAAATTCATCGGCAACTTGCATAGCAGGTGCTCCGGCATAAGAATCACAAGCAATGACGTGTTGCCCCTTGCGCTGTGCAGAGATCACAAACTCTTTTCCTAACTCTCCGGAACCGAGTAACAATATTTTCTTCATTATTTTGAGTGTTTTATGTTAGTGATGCAAAATTAGTATATTTCTTTTTATTAATGACGTACCTTAGGATATTTATTGTGGAAACGGAAACCGAGTCCGAGCATCAGATAGTTGGGCGTCTGGAAGTTCTGCAAATTGTATCCGATGTGAAGAAAGGAACTGCGGGTAACGGCTATTTTCAATGCAAGAATCTGGTAAAAGCCTCTCATATCGCCACGGCTGAGCACGTTGGCTCCCATACCGACGCCAATGGTAAAATAAGGCATCACATATTCCGCACGTCCCGAAAGTCCCAAGGCCAGCTGATGCTGAATGCCCGGTTTCAGGAACTCACGTTTAGAACTGCTGCTTCCATATTCTACAATTACATCTTCCCTATATACATTGGCACTGCCATCATAGACACCGTCCAGTGAAGCTCCCACGCGAAACTTATAACCCAGATTATACATCGGGGTAAAATTGAATCCGGCAACGGGATACGCATTGGGAGATGCGATCTGCTTCTCTCCTACCCACACTCCCTTCCGACGCCATGACCCGAACAGCACGACATCATAACTGATATGCCGGGGAAAACGGGTGATGACAGGCTGGTAGAGTGATTTCGAGAGGTCTTCTTCCGTACGATTGAAATTGTAGACGAGTCCGATCTTGGCTCCGGCAGTATTGATTCCGGCATTCGGGAATTTAGTGTTACCATTGGAGAAGTGCGTGAAATCGCCTCCGACAATCAGATCGAAGTATCGGGAAAACGCCCAGTTTATGTAAACTCCGGCATTGATATAAGCATTCATCCGTGAGCCGACCGCACCATTATAGGAATTATAATAATTGTCGTATGGCTTCCATCCGGCGGACAGACCGAAATTCCACTCATAATTGAGCGAGACACGGGAAGAGAAACGGGCAATCCGCGCTCCCTGAAATACATAGAATGAGAAAGGATCGCCCAACTGTTTTTTATCACCAAAGGTGGTAAGGGATACGCCGATACCCTGATAAGCTCCACCGTAAATACGGTCGGCACAAGTATTGGGACGAAACTTGAACGAGTATTTCAAGTGGGCGGCAAACGATGTCTGAATCGGTTTCCAGCGTTCGTTCTCTCCTTGCAGGAAGGGATTGGTAGGAAACACATACTGCGGACGGGCTTCTATCCCCAAACGATGGATAAAACCAGAAGACTCCTGCCCTGCCAAAGGAATCTCCGGCAGGCAAAACATGATGGAACAAAGAGCGATGGTTTTCCATCTCAGGGTCTTGTTTCTCATAGTGCCGTCATTGTTAGTCTTCAGTTCCTGACGGTTTCATAAATCAAGGGTCTCAATAAACTTGGCAACATGATAACCATCCATCAGTCCGTGATGACAAGTGACGGAAATAGGGAGCATCAGCTTCTCTCCTTCCCGAAAGTATTTTCCGGTAGATATTTTGGGGACGCTATCGCCCGAACGCATGTTCGTAGGGTGTTTCATATCTGTAAAGGCCAGCCATGGGACAGCCGAATAGTGAATGGCGTTGGGATGGAAAGTTCCTCCTTTGTTCAGTCCGGTGGTGGCTTGCAGCCGCTCCATTTCGGTTTTCGCCTTACTGATAAAGGTGAGCTCATCGGGATCGTACTCAAAGGCGGCAAAAGAAAAAGTATGATCGGCACGCCCTACTGTCGCTTCGGGAAGAAGACTGTCATAGCAGACTACCTTGTCGCCCTCGATGCGGTAGCGGAATTCCTCGACTTTGCTTGCGGCAGTGATGATACGATGTAATAGTAAAAGAGAAAAGGAGACGCCTTTATCTTTAGCCTCCTGATAAGAACGGGTACAGTCTACATGGACTGTCACTCCGAAAAAGGGATCATCGAATGCGCTGAAATGTTCAAAATGCTCTTTTCTGTTCCATGTTGCAATGTCAATGATCTTTTCTATCTGATTCATCCTAAATACTCTTTTTATTATAAGTAGTGACTAAAAGTCGGCAGTATCTTAAATCTCCTCCTTCGGGAAGGAGGAGTGGTCGAAGACCGAGGTGGTAGGTGAATACGTAAATCAATGATAACAAAAATGTTATATGTTTACCTACCACCTCCCCCTACGGGTACTCCTCCTTCCCGAAGGAGGAGATTTAAGATAGTACTGACTTTTTAGTCAGCCTCTCAGATTTTGCTTTTACTTAATTAGTAATTATAATGATTGGGAGAGACATTTGTCTGTATCTGCCATTCGGACGACCGCGGAGGAGGAAGAATGACAGACTGGACCCAATCTTGTTTTAAATCCTACTGATGCTGCTCGCGCAACAGGTCGTTCACCGTTTTCACCGGATTGAAAGTGGTAAGAGGAACTTCTACGAATACTGTGTTCCAGTCGCTCATCGCACCATTCCATAAGCCGGGAAGTTCAAGCGCTTTCAGGTCTTTTCCGTTCTTTGATTTATAAGAAATGAAGCCGGTCGCTTTATCTACATATTTCACCAGGTCGAACTTGTGACCTTTATAATCGCGTACGGCACAAACCAAGTCTACCGGATTGAAGTGCGTACCCTTTTCGAACATTTCCTTTTTGGCAGGATCGTTCATGTCGATCTGAGAGCTTTCGAGGATTTGCAGTGAGATAGTTCCGTCACTGTTATAAGCAAGGAACGGACCGCCACCCGGCTCACCTACATTCTTCACCATACCGCATACACGCATCGGACGGTTCAATTTGTTCTTCAGGTAGATCACCAGTTCGGCATCTTCGAGGTTCTTCGTTTCGGGATTCTTGCAGAAAAGTTGTTTTTGCAGGAATTGGAGAATTTCCATGATTTGCTCGTGCGTATACTTTCCGCTGTCGAGCAGTTCGAGGTATTCGAATGCCTTTTTCTGCAAGGACACGAGTACGCCGGCAATCAGTTTTTTATAAGTAACGGTGTCGGCTTTCAGTTTATCGGGTACTACGTTGTCGATATTCTTGATGAAGATAATGTCGGCGTCGAGATCGTTCAGGTTCTCGATCAGTGCACCGTGACCACCCGGACGGAACAGGAGTTTGCCGTTGTCGCGGAACGGTTGGTTGTCCATATCGGCAGCGATGGTATCGGTATTCGGTTTCTGTTCGGAGAAGGTGATGTAATAGTCTACTCCGTAGCGTTTGCCAAATGCTTCGGCTTTCTCTTCCACCAGTTTCTTGAAGAGTTCGCGATGCTCGGTAGAGACGGTGAAGTGTACGTTGACTTTTCCACTCTTTCCGGCTGCATACATAGCGCCTTCGGCAAGATGTTCTTCCAGTGGAGTACGTGAACCTTCGGGATATTTATGGAATTTAAGCAGACCTTTCGGAAGTGCTCCGTAGTTGAGTCCGGCAGTTTCGAGAAGGGCAGCTACTACAGCTTTGTAATTACCTTCTTCCATCAGCCCCGGAATATCTTTTCCGGCTGTACGCTGACAAGCTACATTCAAGTCGTCGAAGAAAGCAAAATCCCTGATTCCGTCGAAGAATGCCTGCTCAAACTTTGTAGTAGGTTTGTCATACTCTGCGGACAGAAACTCGAACAGATTCTTGAACATACGACTGGCAGCGCCCGAAGCAGGAACAAACTTCACGATGATTTTATCCGTATTCTTATAAGCATCCCATGCAGCCAGATATGCGTTCTTTTCTTCTGCGTCAGGAGCCAATATGCCTTTTTCTATGGAAGCGGCAGCATCCAGTTTCAAATAAGGAAAACCCGTCTGGAAGCAAGCCAGCTGTTCTGCTATCTGCGCCTCCGTGATGCCTTTCTTGGCAAGCAACTCTTTGTCCTGTGTCGTTATCATAATATCTATTTTTATTAATTGATGCCCAAAAATACAAAATGTTATTTACTTCTTGCCGAATAACCGGGAAAAAAAGTAATTTTACGTCGAATTAACAAGATTGAATATGGACGACTTTTTTACATCAGAGGAAAAGAAGGAGCTTTTTTCACTCTACAGGCATCTGTTGCAATCTGCCGGAGATACGATTTTCTGGAGGGATTGCCAAAAATTAAAGAAACATCTTATCAAAGCTGCCCAGTGTAACGGGCTGCAACGCAATAACTTCGGGATGAATCCCGTCATCAGAGATTTACAAACGGCGGTTATCGTAGCCGAAGAAATCGGCATGAAAGGTTCGTGCCTGATCGGCATCATGCTTCACGAAATAGTGAAGGCACATATCCTGTCTATCGAAGAAGTGAATGCCGAATATGGCGAAGATGTGGGAAGTATCATCAAAGGCCTGGTGAAAACAAACGAACTGTACTCCAAAAGTCCGGCGATCGAATCGGAGAATTTCCGCAATCTCCTGCTCTCTTTTGCCGAAGATATGCGCGTCATCCTGATTATGATCGCAGACCGTGTGAATATCATGCGCCAGATCAAGGATACAGGCAACGAGGAAGACCGGGTGAAAGTGGCGAACGAAGCTGCTTACCTGTATGCTCCGCTGGCACACAAGCTGGGACTTTACAAACTGAAATCGGAGTTGGAAGACTTGTCGCTGAAATACACGCAGCGAGAAACTTACTATTATATAAAGGAGAAGCTCAACGAGACGAAAGCATCCCGCGACAAGTATATCGCTTCTTTCATCGATCCTATCCAGAAGAAGGTAAAGGAAGCCGGACTGAAGTTCGACATCAAGGGACGTACCAAATCCATCCATTCCATCTGGAACAAGATTCAGAAGCAGAAGACTCCGTTTGAAGGTATATATGACTTGTTCGCTATCCGTATCATTCTGGATTCCGAACCGGACCCGGCCAAAGAAAAGCAGGAATGCTGGCAGGTCTATTCTATCGTAACGGATATGTATCAGCCGAACCCGAAACGTCTGCGGGACTGGCTCTCGATTCCGAAGAGCAACGGTTATGAATCGTTGCACATCACTGTGATGGGTCCGGAAGGCAGATGGGTGGAAGTACAGATCCGTACCCGCCGGATGGACGAGATCGCCGAACGGGGACTCGCCGCCCACTGGAGATACAAAGGTATCAAAGGGGAAACAGGACTGGACGAATGGCTAACTTCGGTACGTGAAGCGCTTGAAAATGCGGATAACGACTCACTGAAAGTGATGGACCAGTTCAAGATGGACCTTTACGAAGATGAGGTATTCGTATTCACGCCTAAAGGAGATTTATTCAAACTTGCCAAAGGAGCTACCGTACTCGATTTCGCATTCCATATCCATAGCAAACTGGGATGCAAGTGTATCGGTGCGAAAGTAAACGGCAAGAATGTACAGCTCAAACAGAAACTGAACAGCGGTGATCAGGTAGAAATCATGACGTCGAATACCCAGACTCCCAAACAAGACTGGCTCAACATCGTGACGACTTCCAAAGCCCGCACCAAGATACGGCAGGCACTCAAAGAGATGGTAGCACGCCAGCACGATTTCGCCAAAGAGACACTGGAACGGAAGTTCAAGAACCGGAAGATGGAGTATGACGAAGCCACCATGATGCGTCTGATCAAGCGGCTGGGCTTTAAGAACGTGACAGAGTTTTATCAGAAGATTGCTGACGAGACATTGGATGTCAACGACATTCTGGATAAATACCTTGAACAGCAGAGACGGGACAATGACACGCACGACGAGATTGTGTATCGTAGTGCCGAAGGATATAATTTGCAGGCAACTCAAGAAGAACCTAGCTCAAAAGAGGATGTACTGGTCATTGATCAGAATCTGAAAGGACTGGAATTTAAACTGGCCAAATGCTGTAACCCGATCTATGGGGATGATGTATTCGGATTTGTGACCGTGAGCGGAGGTATCAAGATTCACCGGTCAGACTGTCCGAATGCCAATCAGATGCGTGAACGGTTCGGATACCGGATTGTTAAAGCGCGTTGGGCAGGGAAGTCAGTCGGTACGCAGTATCCTATCACGTTGCGCGTAGTAGGTCACGATGATATCGGCATTGTTACCAATATTACTTCTATCATTTCCAAAGAGAATGGAATCAGCCTGCGTTCCATCGGAATCGATTCCAACGACGGACTATTCTCCGGAACGCTTACAGTCATGGTGGGTGATACCGGACGACTGGAAGCACTGATCAAAAAGTTACGGACAGTGAAGGGAGTCAAACAGGTAAGCAGAAACTAAGCACTCTATGCTAACAGCAAATCTGTTGACAGGTCTTTAATAAAAAGACTGGCATTATCTCCGTCAGGATAACGCCAGTCTTTTTATTTATGATAGACAATCATGTCGTGGAAATAGTGCGCAAAACGATTTATCTCACTTTCTTTCTCTTATAATATGGATATGTAACCAATATAAAGAAAATCAAAGCAATCACAGCTACCACCTGTCCTGTATAGAGCATCTTATCCGCTTCCAAATCGAAGTAACACGCAACAGCTATTCCGGATGCGAATCCGACTTCGCTGGCCAACAGATGAGTGGTATTTGCCGTACCCCGCTGACAATGATGAGACAATTTCACGAACATGACCAGAAATTCCGGCATCACCAACCCCAGTCCCAAACCCAAAAGTACGGAAGGTACGCCTACCGGAAAACCGGAGGCCAGTAGAGTGATGGCTACAATCTCCAGTATGATGCCGACGAGCACCAGCCGCAGAGTTTTTTCTTTCAGAATAAACAGACGCGCCAGCAACAGGGAGGCAAGATATCCGATGCCTGTACCGACAAAGAACGGTATAGGGATTCCACTGCTTCCCAATACGGAATCGTTAAGGAAACGGTGTACAAGCGGAATCAACAACCCCGGAACGAAGGTAATCAGAATCATATTGATGGCAGGCACCCATCCCCGCAACAACAAAAAGCGGTCGAAGGAATAAAGCTTGGTCACGATCGGTGCACGAAAAGGCACATATACTCCGGATACCATCAAAACACCCGCTGCTCCGGTAATCACCGACACGGACAACAGATTCTTAAAGGAATAACTCTGATAGAGCCAGACGCCCAGAACAATACCTATAATCATCCCCAAACGTGCCATCCAGGAGAAGCTGACATTTCCGGCACTACGAAGTGTGGCGTTCGTTATGTCAATGGCTAATGTGATTCCTGCGGTGGTAGCGATTCCGAAAGCCAGTCCCTGTACGGTGCTCAACAAGATGAGTTCCGTGATGTTCGTCACAAAAGCATATCCTGCCGTTGCTGCCACCATCGTGGTAAAAGAGAACATGCATACGTACTTACGCTTATAAGCATCTACGAGATAAGCATGGAACGGACCGATAAGGAACATTCCTAAAGTGAAAAAAAGAAAGATCACTCCTGTCTGTGCCACCGGTACTCCGAGACGGTCTGCCATCTCAACGGAAAGTACCGGAAACAAGATATACAAGGAGATAAACAACAGCAAATTAGCTACGCATATCCGCATAAAATGAACTGTCCACAATTTAACTGCCATATACTGTTTTAATATTGTTCCTTCTCGTTAGGGAAGTCGCAATTCTTCACGTCGGATACGTAACGGCTGATAGCGTCAGTCATCACCGTATACAGGTCTGCATAACGACGTAAAAAGCGAGGACGGAATCCGTTGTTCATTCCAAGCATATCCTGAATGACCAATACTTGTCCGTCAACATGACCACCGGCACCAATACCGATAATAGGTATCGTCAGTTCGGAAGCCACACGTTCTGCAAGGGTAGCCGGTATCTTTTCGAGCACGATGGCAAAGCAGCCTGCCTCTTCGAGAAGATGAGCATCACGAATCAGCTTTTCAGCTTCGCTGTCATCTTTGGCACGTACCGTATAAGTACCGTATTTATTAATGGACTGAGGCATCAGTCCCAAGTGTCCCATCACCGGAATACCCGCGCTGATGATACGTTTCACCGTATCGATGATTTCTTCTCCACCTTCCAGTTTCAAAGCATCGGCATGGCTTTCCTTCATAATGCGGATGGCAGAAGCAAGACCTTCCATTTCGTTACCCTGATAAGAACCGAAAGGCATATCGACTACAACCATAGCGCGTTTTACGCCACGTACCACTGATTTAGCGTGATAAATCATCTGGTCGAGAGTTATAGGCAATGTAGTCACGTTACCTGCCATCACGTTGGAAGCGGAGTCGCCTACCAAAATTACGTCCATTCCCGCACCATCTACGATCTGTGCCATCGTGTAATCATAAGAAGTAAGCATAGATATTCTTTCGCCTCTTTGCTTCATTTCAACCAGGCGATGAGTAGTCACCTTTCTTGTGTCATCTGATATATAACCAGCCATGTTTCTTAAATTTTAAATTAAAACTAGAAATTAAATAAGGCGTCAACGCCATCAAAAATTGCGGCAAAGTTATAACATTTCTTTCATAAGTGAGAAAGAAAAAGAAAAAATCCTTTCAAACACCTCCCCAAGTTAATGAGAAGGCGGCCAAAAGGACAAATCAAGAAGATAACAAGAAAAAACTAACGATGCAAAGCCAATAAGTGTTCAAAGGTCATTTCCGAAAAGTCATCTATTATATAATGTGCTTTTCCGGTGATGGCCTCTCTTGTATTGGTAGTGGCAAGACCGATAACGGTGGCACCGGAAGTCATTCCGGCTTGCAGACCGTGGAAGGAGTCTTCGAACACGTACGAGTTTTCGGGAGTAGCACCGAATATTTCCATACCGAGAAGGAAACAGTCGGGAGCGGGTTTGGAACGGGCAAACATTTCTCCGGTCAGGATGCGGTCTACCATTCCTTTAAATTCGGGATGGGCGTTATAGACGTTTTGCATCTTCTCTTCGTTGGAGCTGGTTACGACGGCTATCTTTGCTCCGTGTTTACGGAGATCGGCAATAAAGGCTTCTACACCGGGGATGTATTCGTAGGACATGCTTTTCTCATAAATATTGAGTCCGGCTGTAATCTCTTGCTGAGCTTCGGGCAGGTCCGAGAAATATTTCTCGTAAATCTGGGTCAGCGTCTGTCCCTTGATGCGACGGCCGAAATCTTCTTCATTCAGATATTTACGCCCTTGTTCATCCCAGAAAACAGTGTACTGTGTTTCCGTATCCATGATGACACCATCAAAATCGAACAGTGCCGCAATTGTCTTTGTTGTATCCATACGTAATCTTTCTTTTTACCTAAAACGTTAAACCTTGTGTATTGAATTGTGCAAAGTTCCGAATAATCATCGAATCAGGCAAATAATTCGTACCTTTGCCCCACTTAAAAAAACGTAACATTCGTTTTCATCCAACAATCCATACGAGCGCATGAGCAAAAACGATCCGCACATATTAGGAAAAGAAAGCATCGGTAAACTACTGTTGCAATACTCCATTCCGGCTATCATCGGGATGACAATCACGTCTATCTATAATATCATCGACAGCATCTTCATCGGTCACGGTGTGGGTGCGATGGCTATTGCCGGACTGGCGGTGAGCTTTCCTCTGATGAATCTGGTCGTTGCTTTCTGTACTCTCGTTTCGGCGGGTGGTTCTACCATTGCTTCTATTCGTCTGGGACAGAAAGACATGAAAGGGGCTACGGAGATTTTGTCACATACACTGATGCTCTGTATCACAAATTCTTTCTTTTTCGGCATCCTGTCTTTTATCTTTCTTGATGATATATTGACTTTCTTTGGTGCCAGTCCCGATACACTGCCTTATGCACGGAGTTTTATGCAGGTGATTTTATTGGGAACTCCCATCACATACACGATGATCGGTCTGAATAATGTGATGCGTGCCACCGGATATCCAAAGAAAGCGATGCTTACTTCTATGGTGACGGTAGTAGCGAATATCATCCTCGCTCCTATCTTTATCTTCCACTTTGAATGGGGAATGCGGGGAGCGGCTACGGCAACGGTTATCTCACAGTTGATCGGAATGGTATGGGTGGTGAGTCACTTCTGCAAGAAAGACAGTACGGTGCATTTTGAGGGAAAGGTCTGGAAAATGAAAGGAAGAATTGTTGAGAGTATTTTCGCTATCGGCATGTCTCCTTTTCTGATGAATGTCTGTGCTTGTGCCATCGTTATCGTGATTAATAATAGTTTGCAGGAACACGGAGGCGACATGGCTATCGGTGCTTACGGAATCATCAACCGGTTGCTGACGCTTTATGTCATGATCGTACTGGGACTGACGATGGGCATGCAGCCGATTGTAGGCTACAACTTCGGAGCACAGAAGATAGACCGGGTGAAACAGACGCTAAAGCTGGGAATTATTTCCGGTGTAGTGATTACTAGCAGCGGTTTTCTGATTTGCGAGTTTTTCCCTCATGCAGTATCGGCAGTCTTCACAGATAGTGATGAGTTAATCGGACTTGCGGTGGACGGTCTTCGGTTGACTGTACTTATGTTCCCGTTTGTAGGAGCACAGATTGTAATCGGTAACTTCTTCCAAAGTATAGGCAAAGTAAAAATAAGTATTTTCCTTTCGTTGACGCGACAGTTGCTTTATTTGTTGCCTTGCCTGTTGTTATTCCCACATTGGTGGGGACTGAAGGGAATATGGATCAGTCTGCCGGTATCGGACTCTTTGGCATTTATTACGGCAGTTATCAGTCTGATGATTTATATAAAGAAAGTATCGAAAGAACATCCGATAGCGGATAAAGTGGCGGAATAAAGCAAAAAGAACGCTATGTCAAAAGAGATATTATTCAGGCACGGATTACACGGATTAACACGACTTCTGCAATGAATGCATCTCTTAAAAACCGTGTTAATCCGTGTAATCCGTGCCTATAAAGATAATAATATTCTTATTCGCTCTTTATACTTTTCACCGGATTCTCATTGGCGATGTGCCATGCTTTCAACACAACGCAAACTACAATCAGCAATAAGACAAACAGCGCCGTACCCACAAACAATAACGGGTTCATATAAATCTGTTCGGCAAACTGGTCAAGCCATGCCTTTCCGACGAAATAGGAAACAATGGTACCAATCAATATGGAGGAAGCGGAGACATACAGAATCTCGCGTATCAGCAGACGCAAAATATGAGAGGCTTCGGCTCCATTCACTTTCCGGATAGCTATTTCTTTGCTTCGACGTTGCGTTTCATCATTCACATATCCGATCAATCCCATTATTACAATCAGCAGAATAAAGCTTGAAGTGATCCAGACTGAATTACGGAAACGATATACACTCTTGTATATATCCTTTATCATACCGTCTACAGAGCTGAAATGCAAGGCTACATTCGGAAATGTCTTATCGGCAAACTCGTTCAGACGTTTCAGATTCTCATCATACGGCTCTTTCAGACGGACATCAAATACATGATTGGCATTCTCCGATCCTATCAAGACAATAGGTGCCTGAGTTGAAAAGAAGCTATAGTTGCGGACATCCCGGAAGACACCGACAATCGTACCCTGTATATCATTCAGTTTCTTTCCTACCGCCCCATCTGTCCATTTCATCAGACGTACCAACTCTTCATTCACCAATAAATCGTCCTGTTTCTTAAGAGTGCTGCCTTCGATAATCTTTATTCCCATCACTTCGGGATAGTTATAACTGCAATAATTAAAGTTAAGTGTAGCGATTCTTTTGCCGTCATTACTCATCAGTCCGCGTGTCCAGTACTGTCCGATTACTCCGCTTGTAGCAACAGCCACTCCCTCTACCATAGGCTGGCGACGCAGTTCATCGGTGACATGCTCTACCGTTTCTTTCGGCAACCAGGTTCCTGCCTGAACCAGTCCCGGAACGTTTATTCCCATATCGCGGCTCATCAGATGGTTGTATTGCAGGAGCGTTACCAGCAGCAGTCCCAAAACAAAGGAGACACCTGTGAACTGTATAAACAACAACGAACGTTTCCAACCTGTTTTACCATCAGAGTAACGACGGAACACCTGCGTGACTGGTATGCGCGAAAACAGCCGTCCCGGTATGCCACCTGCCAAAAGGAAAAGTATCACAATCGTAAGCAAAGGCACCCATAGTGTCTCCCACGTAAAAAGTGAGGATAGACGGACGGAAAGCAAATCTTCGATTATTTCATGTGCGTTGACTATCAGCAGAAGACTAAGAAGTACGGAAAAGATAACAAGGATTCCCGTTTCCGCCAAAAACATGCCGAAGATATTTCCGGAACTGGCACCACTGCATTTATGCACTCCTACTCCTTTGGCACGACGGCTTAGGGTGGCAATAGATATCAGCATATAATTCATGATGGCCACAAAGAAGATTGCGAATCCCAGAAAGCCATATATGATCAAACGCTTCTGTACATCGGAAGATATCAAATGATACTTCACCAATGGGATGACACTGAAATTCATTTTCCAGTCATCATACTGGGCAGGAGTATATTTCTCGATTACCCGTTGGATGTTGTCATTCACCTTATCAATATCCACAGCATTACGCAGGCGGAGAAACGTGTAAAAGACATCATTTCCTTTCCAGCCATATCCTCCCTGATATCCTCCATCCCGATGGATGGAAACAACAAAGTCGTGAGTGAGCATCGTATTCTCCGGCATATCCTTGTATACACCACGAATAGTAAAATCGTTTTGTCTGTCTGCTTTGAGAATTTTACCGATAGGGTCCGCATCTCCAAACGTTTCACGGGCAAAATGCTCTGACACAAACACACTTCCCGGCATGATCATATCTTTCGGGTTCCCTTTTAAGACAGGGATACCAAAAGTCCGGAAGAAACAAGTATCAGCGTATATATAGTTAACGTCCGATAATAATTTATCTTCGTAATATATACTCATCCCTTGTCCGGTAAGGACGCAACTGGCAAACTCTATTTCTTCGGGCATATCCTGCGCCAAAGTAGATGCAACCACATCAAAAAGTGTGTAATCATAATTGTTGCCGTCGTCTCCCATTGTCTCCCCCGTGCTAAGGTTAGTGGTCAGGCAACGTGCAATAGCCAGTCGTTCCGGTTCCGGATAACAATGTTCATAACTCAATTCAAACGCAATCTGCGAAAAAAGCAAAATACCAATAGTAAGTCCCAGCGAAAGAGAAATTACCCTGATAATATTCGTGCCGCGTTCGCGCAGTAAGGTTCGGATGCTATAATAGATTTGTCTCATTGTCGTTTCGGTTTATGCCGTTACACTTGCCACTACACTTCCGTCAAACAGATGTACGGTACGATGTGCGAAGCTCGCATCGTGCTGTGAGTGCGTTACCATGATAATGGTGGTTCCTTCCTTGTTCAGTTCTGTCAGCAGGTTCATTACTTCCGCGCCATTCTTGGAGTCCAGATTACCGGTAGGCTCATCGGCAAGGATAATCTTTGGATTAGTCACTACCGCACGGGCAATGGCCACACGCTGTTGCTGACCACCGGAAAGTTGCTGCGGAAAGTGTTTGGCACGGTGGCTGATATTCATCCTTTTCAGGATGTCTTCTACCATGCGGCGGCGTTCGGAAGATTTGATACCAAGATAGGTCAGCGGAAGTTCTACATTCTCGAAGACATTCAGTTCGTCTATCAGGTTAAAACTCTGAAATACAAAGCCCAGTTTGCCCTTACGGACGCCGGTACGTTCCTTTTCTTTCAGTCCGGCAACTTCTTCTCCCAGTAATCGGTAAGAGCCTTCGGTAGGGTTATCCAATAAACCAAGAATATTCAGTAAGGTAGACTTGCCACAGCCCGAAGGTCCCATAATGGCTACAAACTCTCCTTCCTTTACTTCAAGGTTCACGTGATTTAATGCGACTGTCTCTACTTCGGTAGTACGGAATACTTTACTAATGTTTTCAATCTGTATCATCTTGTTCATTTATTATGTTGTTATACTTTTTATTTCTTCTTTATTCGCTCTTTATACTATTAACCGGATTTTCATTGGCAATCTTCCATGATTTCCAAAGTACGCATGCCACAATGACTGCCAGATTTGCAATTGCTATCAGAAGATAGGCAGCCCAACTGAGCGGAACATGTTCGGCAAACAAATCCATCCACATACCATTGACGTACCATGCTGCTACCACTCCGATTAAAACTGCAACAACAGCTACATAAAGTACATCTTTCACCAACAGTTCCAGAATACCAGTTGCTTCGGAACCATTCACCTTGCGTATAGCTATCTCCTTGGAACGACGGCGAACCTCATCCGTAGTATAGCCTATCAATCCCATCAACATCACAAAAAACATTGTTATTGCCGCCAACATCGTAGCATTACTGAAAACACGAACAGAGTTATAATTCTCTTTGATCATCTGCTGCATCGACCGAAATTCGATAGTCTTATCAGGAAATGCACTCTCCATCTCCTTATTCAGTTTGAGAAGATTCTCGGCAAAAGGTTCTTTCAACCGAATATGGATACAGTCACCAAACCTCTTGGTGTGCATAAGCAGCAACGGTTGTTGCGGGCTGGTAAAACTTCCGATGCGATAATCTTTCATCACACCCACTACCTTACATACGTATCCCGAATTATAAACCGTACGATTCAGTATATTGTTGCCCCAATGCATCCACTCAGCAAAAGTCTCATTGACAACTGTCTCATCATCACCACGGGGCATACGCCCCTCCTTCAGAACCATCTCCATCATCTTCGGATAATCATCCAAAGTACTGCAATAACGGGATGAAAATAGTGACTGTCCGCTTTCATCATTAATAATCGTTCCACTATATCCGTAGACAGGATGATAAGTGGCACTGGACACGGATTCCACATAAGGCATATCCCGGAAAACATTCAAGGCATAATTTCCTTTTTCTTCCTCACCGAAGCTGGCATTGGCCACCACTACACGCTTTGGATTATAACCCAAATCTTTATTCAAGATATAATAATATTGCATCATCACCACATACATCAGTCCGCAAATAAATGCTACACCGGCAAACTGGATAAACAGCAACGGCCGTTTCCAGCCCTTTTTACCTTCCGTGTATCGGCGGAATACCTGAGTAACGGGTATCCTTGCAAACAGTCGTCCCGGCAATACCCCACCCACAACGAAAAGTACAGCTACCGTTAATAAAGGTACCCAAATACGATCCAAGCTGAACAAAGCGCTTAACTTGACAGCTGCCGTATCTTCAAAGAAATCCTGAAAATTCAATAAGATCAATCCCATCAGGATCAGGGCAAACAGAATGATAATCGCTGTTTCCCAAAGAAACATACTCAATATGGTCATGTTTCCTGCCCCATTGCATTTATGCACACCGACCGCTTTCGCCCGATAGGAAAGTGATGAGACGGAAATCAACACATAATTCAATGAAGCGATGAAAAGAATAGTAATACCCAGAATAGTCATGATGTTCCGCATCCGCCTTACATCTTTATTATCACGATATACGTCACGGATTGGTTTTACAAAAGCGGTATATCCAACCACTTTTTGATCTTCCGCAGGACGATACTTCTGTATCATTGCGTCTATCCGGGCATTCACTACCGACTTATCGGCTCCGGGACGAAAACGGATGAACGCCAGCCAGCTGTCACCACCTCTCCATGAGTAATTTCCCCATTTGCGGCTCCATATCGACGGCAGAGAAATCACCGCTTCCGGTCTTACTGTCGCATTCTCCGGTATATCAGCATAGGTGCCTTTTACCGTAAGTTCTATCTCCTTGCTGTATGAAATAACCTTACCTATCGGATTCTCCGTGTCGAACATCTTTCGTGCCAAACGGTCACTCAGGTAAACGACATCCTTCTGTGCTAAATCTTTCACCGGGGTCCCGCTCAACACCTCGATTCCCATTGTCTGGAAAAAGAGGGAATCGGCCGCCAGCTTTCTGGCTTCAAAACGGACACTCCCATGATAAAGAGGATCGTGCACCCAAAGGCAGTAACTGGTAGCCGCCTCCACTTCTTTGGGAAAGTTCTCAAGAATTGCACCTGCTACAGGTCCGCAATTTTGATCCTGCGGTTCGAGTTGTTCGCCATTCATCGTAAAGATGGAAAAGACCTGATATAAGTTATCATAATCCTTAAAGCATTTATCAAAGCTTTGCTCAAAAGCCACGCGGGCAAATAATAAAATACTCATTGTCAGACCAAGCCCTAAAGAGATGACCTTGACAACATTGGAACTACGCCCCCGCAACAAAGTTCGAATGACATAATAGATTTGTCTCATGATTATATAATATATTCCTATTTTTCTTAATGATGCTATGCAGATAACGTGCCACAATAGTGAGGATACTCATTTTCAATCATTTATAGTTATCGGTCATATCATCTACTGTCTAATAATTAGACACATGCGTCTAATTATTAGACAAAGACAATCGTATTTCCTTTCTCAGTGGAAAGTATGCATTAATGCCTATTTATTGTTCCATTTTTCTTATTTCGCCCAAGCAATCGCCCATATCTCAACTGAAAACTCTATCTTCGCATCAAGTTTTCAATTAAATAAATTATTCTATTTATGGTAAACAAGAATTTATACACTCTCCTGGTCTGCCTGCTTCTGGCCGGATGCGATCTGATAGACTACCACCCCTACGATGTACGTATCAGTGGAGAGACAGACGTAAATGCTCATAACATTGAACAAATAGAAGCTAAGTGCAAAGGAAAGACAACCATCCGTTTTATCACGATGGGCGATTCACAGCGATGGTATGATGAGACAGAAGACTTTGTAAAAGAGGTCAATAAGAGAGATGATATCGATTTCGTCATTCACGGAGGAGATATGAGTGACTTCGGGCTGACCAAAGAGTTTCTTTGGCAGCGAGACATCATGAACGGACTGAAGGTGCCTTATGTCGTCCTTATCGGGAATCATGACTGTCTGGGTACCGGAGCAGAAACTTATCAGGCTGTTTTCGGACCTACCAACTTCTCATTCATCGCGGGCAATGTGAAATTCGTCTGCCTTAATACCAATGCGCTGGAATATGATTATTCGGAGCCTATTCCCAATTTCGGTTTTATGGAACAGGAACTGACGGACAGGGCGGATGAGTTTGAAAAAACCGTAGTCAGCATGCATGCACATCCTTTTGCAGATGTGTTCAACGATAATGTGGCGAAGCCGTTCCAGTACTACATCACCCAATATCCGGGACTACAGTTCTGCACGGCTGCCCATAATCACGGATTCGATGACAGAATCCTTTTTGATGACGATGTGCATTATATTGTCAGCGACTGCATGAAAAGTCGCAGTTATCTGGTATTTACTATAACCCCGGAAAAATACGAATATGAACTGGTTGAATACTAAATATATGATCCGCGCAGGAGTACTGACTATACTTCTACTCTTCCCCAGCCTGCTTTCGGCTACTTGCAGGACAGATACAATTATCAGGAACTATAAACCCGACTCGCTGAAACTGGTGATTAAGGCAGATTCTATCATAGCCTTTCATGAGGGTGATTCTGCGTTCACAATAGTCAAAGCAGACACAGTACTGCCTTATGTAGCCGAACCGGTTCTTCGCACCGGCTACGACAAACGTGTACATCGCTTTCGCAAAAACTGGGAACGCATCATTCCGACCCACTCTAAAATACAATATGCCGGAAATATGGGATTACTCTCCTTCGGTACCGGATGGGATTACGGAAAACGAAATCAGTGGGAAACTGACCTGTTGCTCGGATTTATCCCGAAGTATTCGTCCAAGAAGGCAAAAGTGACCATGACACTGAAACAGAACTATATGCCCTGGAGCATCAACCTGGGGAAAGGATTCTCTACCGAACCGCTTTCCTGCGGACTGTATCTGAATACCGTATTCGGCAATCAGTTCTGGGTCAGCGAACCGGAACGTTATCCGAAAGGATACTATGGTTTTTCAAGCAAAGTGCGTATTCATGTTTTCATGGGACAACGGTTGACCTATGATATTGACCCTAACCGCAGATTTCTGGCAAAGTCCGTGACTTTCTTCTACGAGATAAGTACATGCGATCTTTATCTAATCAGTGGCGTAACGAATAGTTACCTCCGTCCCCGTGATTATCTGAGTTTATCATTCGGATTAAAGTTCCAATGGCTATAAATTCAAATCCGAATTTTGAATTATGAATTACTTTTTCGTAAGTTTGTAGCGTACAAACCAATTCGAACATGAGTAAATCAGGAACAATCATCATTGTAGACGATAATAAAGGGGTGCTGACTGCGGTACAAATCCTTTTAAAAAACTACTTTTCGAAAGTCATCACGCTGTCGTCACCGGTCACACTGACCACCGTGATACGGGAGGAAACGCCGGAAGTGGTACTATTGGATATGAATTTCACTTCGGGCATCAATACCGGCAATGAAGGATTGTTCTGGCTGCACGAAATAAAGAAAGTACGACGGGAGCTTCCTGTCGTACTTTTTACTGCTTATGCGGATATCGATCTCGCCATCCGGGGAATCAAAGAAGGTGCATCGGACTTTATCGTCAAGCCCTGGAACAATCAGAAACTGGTAGAAACACTACAGGCTGCCGCCTCATCCGCACAACAAGAACGAAAGACGGGAAACAAAAAGGAACCGGTCAACACTCCGGCACTCTATTGGGGAGAAAGCAAGTCTATGCAACAACTCCGAATGCTGATCGAAAAGGTAGCCTCCACAGACGCCAATATCCTGATTACCGGTGAAAACGGAACAGGAAAAGAAATGCTTGCCCGTGAAATTCACGCTCTTTCCAACCGCAGGCAACAGGAAATGATTGCTGTGGACATGGGAGCAATCACCGAATCTTTATTTGAAAGCGAACTCTTCGGGCATGTGAAAGGTTCTTTTACCGATGCGCATACCGACCGGACAGGAAAATTTGAGGCTGCCGATCACAGCACATTGTTTCTGGATGAAATAGGAAACCTCCCCTATCACCTGCAAGCCAAACTATTGACGGCTATCCAACGAAGAAGTATCGTGCGAGTGGGAAGTAACACTCCGATTCCTATTGACATCCGTCTGATATGCGCCACCAACCGGAATTTGCAGGAAATGGCAGACCGGGAAGAGTTTCGGGAAGACTTACTCTACCGTATCAACACCATTCATATAGAAATCCCTCCTTTGAGGGAACGGAAAGAAGATATTGTCCCTCTTGCCGAAAGATTTATCATCCGCTTCTGCAAGCAATATGATAAGGAACCGATGAAATTCAGTCCGGCAGCGAAAGAAAAGCTTACCGCGCATCCCTGGTACGGCAATATCCGCGAATTGGAGCACGCAATCGAAAAGGTGGTCATCATTAACGACGGGGTGCAAATCCCTGCGGAATTGTTCCAGTTATCCTCCCGAAAGACAGAAACATCCGAAAAGAATATTTCCACCTTGGAAGAGATGGAAGTACAAATGATACGGAAAGCGCTGGATGCCTGTGCAGGAAATCTTTCGGCAGTAGCTGCGCAACTGGGAATTACCCGACAGACTCTCTATAACAAGATGAAAAAATTCGGATTATGAACCGGATTCTACAACAAGTAGCCAACCAATATTGGTTCAGGGTATCACTGACGGTCATTTGCTGTCTGGCAACCGTTTGGTTTGGTGTGTATCAGTCTTATGTCTGGTTCGGTGTCAGTGCCTGTCTGCTGATCTTAAGTATCATCTGGCAAGTCCGGCTTTATCGCCTGCACATCAAGCAGGTGCTCTTCATGATCGATGCGTTGGAAAATAACGACAGTGCCTTCCGTTTCCCCGAAGAGTCCGGTACTCCCGAGAGTAAACAGATCAATCGGGCACTCAATCGGGTGGGCCGCATTTTATATAATGTAAAAGCGGAGACTGCCCAACAGGAAAAGTACTACGAACTGATTCTTGACTTTGTCAGCACGGGATTGCTGGTGCTCAATGATAACGGAGCGGTCTATCAGAAAAACAAAGAAGCACTCCGGCTTTTGGGACTGAATGTATTCACCCATGTCCGCCAGTTGAGTAAAGTAGATGCTACGCTGATGAAGAAGATAGAAAATTGTTGTTCCGGAGATAAGCTGCAAGTGGTGTTTCACAATGAACGGGGAACGGTCAATCTGTCCATTCGCGTGTCAGAAATCAACGTACACAAAGAACATTTGCGCATCCTTGCACTGAATGATATTAATATTGAACTGGACGAAAAGGAGATAGATTCATGGATTCGCCTGACCCGAGTACTGACTCATGAGATCATGAACTCCGTGACTCCCATCACTTCGCTCAGCGATACGCTTCTCTCGATGGTGGAGGACAAGGATGAAGAGATCAGCCACGGACTGCAAACCATCAGTGCCACGGGAAAAGGGCTGCTTGCTTTCGTGGAGTCTTACCGCAAATTCACACGGATACCGACTCCGGAACCTTCATTGTTTTACTTGAAAGCATTCATCGAACGAATGGTGGAACTTGCCCGCCATCAGAATCCTTGTGACCACATCACGTTCCATACAAAGATCGATCCTGCCGACCTGATCCTGCATGCAGATGAGAATCTGATTTCGCAAGTAGTCATTAATCTTCTGAAAAATGCGATTCAGGCAATCGGCGATCAACCGGACGGTCAAATCGACATTCAAGTTTATTGTAACGAAACGGAAGAGGTGCTGATTGAGATAAAGAATAATGGCCCCGTCATTCCACCGGAAATAGCGGAGCACATTTTTATCCCTTTCTTCACTACCAAAGAAGGAGGCAGCGGAATCGGCCTAAGTATTTCACGTCAGATTATGCGGCTTTCGGGCGGAAGTCTCACCCTGCTACCGGACCATAAGGAAACGAAATTCATATTAAAATTCAAATAACGGACTAGCCTATGACACCTGCACTCATCAATAATCCATTGTTTCGGGGGATTACTCCGGAGAAGTTATCCGCCAATCTGGAAGAGATTAGTTTCCACACCCGATCTTATAAAAAAGGAGAAATACTAGCACGACAGGGAGATGTGTGCAATCGTCTCGTGATACTGACCAAAGGAAGTGTCCGTGGCGAAATGATAGACTATTCCGGACGACTCATCAAAGTAGAAGACATTGCCGCACCAAGAGCCCTTGCCCCTCTTTTCCTTTTCGGAG
Organism: Bacteroides sp. RCH18; assembly: GCF_058231005.1. NCBI lineage: Bacteria > Pseudomonadati > Bacteroidota > Bacteroidia > Bacteroidales > Bacteroidaceae > Bacteroides > Bacteroides sp. RCH18. Next base: position 821,002 of record NZ_JBIPTC010000001.1, read on the forward strand.
AAGAGAATCGCTTTCCGGTAGAAGTGACCGCCAACGAACCAACGGAGGTAATCGAAATCCCCAAAGCCAGCGTACTGGAGCTTTTCCGTAGGAACGAGCAGTTTCTGGAGAATTATATGAATCTATCCGCCAATTATGCCCGCACCCTATCGGATAAGCTTTTCTTTATGTCCTTCAAGACTATCCGGCAAAAGATAGCATCTTATCTGCTACGGTTATACAAACAGCAGCAACAGCTACAGATCACCCTCGACCGCTCGCAACAGGAACTGAGCGATTACTTCGGTGTCTCCCGTCCTTCTCTGGCACGTGAACTGTCGCACATGCAGGAAGACGGTATGATCATAGCCGACCGGAAACAGATTACTATCTTACAGAAAGAATGGCTGATCCGGCTGATTCAATGATCAAGAGTTCACTCCGGTTTCATTATAGCTAATCTTGTTTTCATTATAGCTAATCGGAATATGATTATAGCTAATATAATTTAGCTCATAGCATCCGATTTTTTCGCCCAATGTAACATTGGTTACAAACTTACCTCAAACTTTCCCCCTACTTTTGCGTTCATCATCAAGAAAACTAATTAAAACGTAAAAGTTATGAGTATGTTCTGTTATCAATGTCAAGAGACCGCAATGGGTACAGGCTGTACCTTAAAAGGAGTATGCGGAAAAACATCCGAAGTGGCTAACCTGCAAGACCTGCTGCTCTTTGTAGTACGAGGAATCGCCGTTTACAACGAACATCTGCGCCGGGAAGGACATCCTTCCGAAGAAGCAGACAAATTTATCTACGATGCCCTGTTCATCACCATCACTAACGCCAATTTTGACAAAGCGGCCATCATCAGAAAAATAAAAGAAGGACTACAACTGAAAAACGAACTTGCCAGCAAAGTAACCATTGCAAATGCTCCCGACGAATGTCTTTGGGATGGAAATGAAGATGAGTTTGAAGAGAAAGCCAGGACAGTAGGAGTACTTCGCACACCCGACGAAGATATCCGTTCGCTGAAAGAACTGGTACACTACGGACTGAAAGGTATGGCGGCTTACGTTGAGCATGCGCATAACCTTGGATACCAGTCGCCGGAAATCTTCGCCTTTATGCAAAGTGCATTGGCCGAACTCACCCGCAATGATATTACGATGGAAGAACTGGTTCAGCTTACTCTGGCAACAGGCAAGCACGGAGTTTCCGCCATGGCACAACTGGATGCCGCCAATACAAACAGCTACGGAAATCCGGAAATATCGGAAGTGAATCTAGGTGTCCGCAATAATCCCGGTATCCTTATCAGCGGTCATGACCTGAAAGACCTCGAAGAATTGCTGGAACAGACCGAAGGAACAGGTATAGACATTTACACTCACAGTGAAATGCTCCCCGCACATTATTATCCCCAACTGAAAAAATACAAGCATCTGGCAGGAAACTACGGAAATGCCTGGTGGAAACAGAAAGAAGAGTTTGAAAGTTTCAACGGACCGATCCTGTTTACCAGTAACTGCATCGTTCCTCCGCGTGCCAACGCTTCTTACAAAGACCGTATCTACATCACCGGAGCCTGCGGACTGGAGGGAGCACATTACATCCCCGAACGCAAAGACGGAAAACCGAAAGATTTCTCCGCACTGATTGCACATGCCAAGCAATGTCAACCGCCGACGGCCATCGAAAGCGGAACGTTGATCGGAGGTTTTGCCCATGCACAGGTAGTAGCTTTGGCGGATAAGGTAGTAGAAGCCGTGAAAAGCGGAGCGATCCGCAAATTCTTCGTTATGGCAGGATGTGACGGACGTATGAAGAGTCGTGAATATTATACCGAATTTGCCGAGAAACTTCCGAAAGATACAGTCATCCTGACTGCCGGTTGCGCTAAATACAGATACAACAAACTGGCTTTAGGTGATATTAACGGCATTCCCCGGGTATTGGATGCAGGACAATGTAACGACAGCTACTCACTGGCTGTCATCGCACTGAAACTGAAAGAAGTATTCGGATTGGACGACGTCAACAAACTTCCTATCGTATATAACATCGCATGGTACGAACAGAAAGCGGTGATCGTATTGCTGGCATTGCTGGCACTGGGAGTGAAGAATATTCATCTGGGACCTACTCTTCCAGCCTTCCTTTCACCGAACGTAAAAAATGTATTGATCGAACAATTCGGAATCGGTGGCATCAGTACCGCAGACGAAGATATTATGAAGTTCTTGTCATAAACACAAGACGTATATACATTCTAAGCCTTAACTATTAAATATAAAAAGGAGGGGTGTCAATAGTAACTAAACTGGGGCTGATTAAAAGTCGGTCCTAGTTTAGTTACTATTAACCTGGACACAGTCCTGATTATTTCAAGAACAGAGTCAATCGTCCTTCGGTAATATCAAATTGAGAAGTACTCCGACCAAAGCGGCCAGTCCGATGCCGGATAATGAAAAGTCTCCCCACGTGAGAACAGCTCCGCCAATACCGACAGTCAATGTCAGAGAGACAATGATGATGTTTCTTGTACGGCTCAGATCAATGCAGTTATTCACCAGATTACCTATTCCGGCACAAGCGATGGTTCCGAACAGCAAAAGCATAATTCCCCCCAGTACCGCACTTGGAATGGATTTCAGCAACGCACTGATTTTACCGACAACGGAGAATAAGATAGCGGATATGGCAGCAATCCGGATGACTTGCGGATTGGTGATCTTCGTTAATGACATCGCACCCGTCACCTCCGAATAAGTCGTCACCGGAGGACCGCCGACCAATCCGGCAAAGCAGCAAGCCAGCCCATCGCCCAACAACGTACGATGCAGACCGGGATCTTTCACGAAGTCTTTTCCTGTAACTGTATTGACTACGTATACATCTCCGATATGCTCTATCACCGGAGCAATAGCTACCGGAATCATAAACAGTATCGGCTCCCATGAGAACTTGGGAAACACGAACTGCGGCAGCCCGATCCATGCCGCATCCCTGACACCGGACAAATCCAGATCATAGAAAAGCCATGCCGCCAGATAACCGACAATGATACCGCAAAAGATGGGAATCAACTTCAAAAGTCCTTTCGCTTTCATCGAAACAACGACTGCCGTAACCAGCGACAACAAGGCCAGCACCCAGTTCTCCTTCGCCATATTTACTCCTGTCCCCGCGAGTGACAAACCGATCAGAATAATAACCGGCCCAATGACCACCGGAGGAAACAGACGTTCAATCACCTTCACCCCTTGCCATTTGACCAGCGCGCTCATTACAAAATAAACCAATGCGACACCCACCATTCCGGACAAAGTACCCGGCAATCCGTAAAGTTCTGTCGCTTTTATTATCGGGGCAATAAATGCAAAACTACTTCCTAAAAAGATAGGCACTTTCCCTCGGGTAACCGCATGAAAAATGAGTGTACCAATGCCGGCTGTGAACAAGGCGGTAGAAGGGTCAAGCCCCACTAAGAGCGGCACGAGCACCGTAGCTCCGAAAGCTACAAACAAGAATTGTACTCCTACCACTCCTTTGCGTAAAGGAGTAAGATTGTTTGAATCCATAAGTATGATGTAGATTAATTGAGTGCAAAATTAATCTTTTTAGACAATTTAACTACCTTTTTTCACAAAAATACATCCAAAAAGAGTCTTTATTTGTTTTAAATAATGTGTAACTTCGCACGGTGAGACCTAATACGACACATTTAATAACTTAATAATATATTGCCTATGATATTTACAGCAGAAAACACTCTACTAATTGGTTCTATCTTACTTTTCGTTAGCATCGTTGTCGGAAAAACAGGATATCGCTTCGGAGTGCCCACCTTATTACTGTTCCTCGTAGTAGGAATGTTGTTCGGAAGTGACGGACTCGGACTCCAGTTTCATGACGCAAAAGATGCGCAATTCATCGGTATGGTTGCCTTGAGCATCATCCTGTTTTCGGGAGGTATGGATACGAAATTCAGAGAAATCAAACCCATTTTAGGTCCAGGTATCGTGCTTTCTACCGTCGGAGTTCTACTAACCGCTCTTTTCACCGGATTATTTATCTGGTGGCTGTCCGGAATGAGTTGGACGAATATCTATCTGCCTATCACCACGTCATTGCTACTGGCATCTACCATGTCCTCTACGGATTCGGCTTCGGTGTTCGCCATCCTGCGTTCGCAGAAGATGAATCTGAAACACAACCTCCGCCCCATGCTGGAGCTGGAAAGTGGAAGTAACGACCCGATGGCATACATGCTCACCATTGTCCTGATACAGTTTATCCAATCGGCAGGTATGGGTGTCGGGGCTATCGCCGCTTCTTTCATCATTCAGTTTATAGTCGGCGCGGCTGCCGGATACGTACTCGGAAAACTGGCTATCCGTATGCTGAACAAGCTCAACATCGACAATCAGGCGTTGTATCCTATCCTGTTGCTGGCGTTTGTTTTCTTCACCTTCTCTATCACTGATTTACTAAAAGGAAATGGTTACCTTGCCGTATATATCGCAGGTATCATGGTAGGAAACAACAAGATCATGCACCGCAAAGACATTTATACGTTCATGGACGGACTTACCTGGTTGTTCCAGATCATCATGTTCCTCTGCCTCGGACTTCTCGTTAATCCTCATGAAATGCTGGAAGTTGCAGCAGTAGCACTATTGATCGGTGTCTTCATGATTGTGATCGGTCGCCCGTTGAGTGTATTCCTCTGTTTGCTTCCGTTCCGGAAGATAACAATGAAATCGCGGCTGTTCGTCTCCTGGGTAGGATTGCGTGGAGCAGTTCCCATTATCTTCGCCACTTATCCGGTGGTTGCAGGAGTCGAAGGATCGAATATTATCTTTAATGTCGTATTCTTCATCACAATCGTTTCACTGGTAGTGCAGGGAACAACGGTTTCTTTCGTTGCCCGCCTGTTACATCTGTCCAAACCGCTGGAAAAGACGGGGAATGATTTCGGAGTAGAACTTCCGGAAGAGATTGATACAGACCTCAAAGATATGACTATCACTCAGGAAATGCTGGAAGAGGCAGATACGCTAAAAGATATGAATCTCCCCAAAGGCACGCTGGTAATGATTGTGAAACGTGGGGATGAGTTCCTGATACCGAACGGAACGCTGAAACTGCATGTGAACGATAAATTACTGCTCATCTCCGAAAAGCCCAAAGAGGACGAGGAAGACAACAGCGAATCCTGATGTTTATAGGGACTGACTAAAAAGTCAATAGTATCTCCAATTCCCCTCCTTTCGGGAAGGGTGGCTGAAAGCCGGGGTGGTAGGTAAAATAAGGTTTATTCCTATTCTATTGTAAACAACAGAGTTATGTGTTCACCTACCACCTCCCCCTACGGGGACTCCTCCTTCCCGAAGGAGGAGATTCAAGATACTACCGACTTTTTAGTCAGCCTCATTTAAGGTACTACTGACTTTTTAGTCAGCTTTTCCTCCCCCGTTAATTAACCGTAAAACTTAATTATAAACTTCGGTTTCCGTTAATGAAATGTTATTTTTGCGCAATTTTAAATCAAATGTGCAAAAATCGAATGGAACAAGAACATCAGTTCATTGATTATATTGAACAGAGCATCATTAAAAACTGGGATAAAGATGCATTGACAGACTACAAAGGAATCACGCTTCAATATAAGGATGTAGCGCGTAAGATAGCCAAGTTTCACATTGTATTGGAAAGTGCCGGTATCCAGCCGGGAGATAAAATAGCAGTCTGCGGCCGGAACAGTGCCCATTGGGGAGTCACCTTCTTAGCCACTATCACTTACGGAGCCGTCATCGTTCCTATTCTGCATGAGTTCAAAGCGGATAATATTCACAATATCGTCAATCACTCCGAAGCCAAGTTACTCTTTGTCGGCGATCAGGCATGGGAAAATCTGAATGAAGACGCAATGCCACTATTGGAAGGTATCGCTTCACTCACCGATTTCACTGCATTGGTATCGCGCAACGAGAAACTGACTTACGCCTTCGAACACCGGAACGCAATTTACGGTCAGCGTTATCCGAAGAATTTCCGCCCCGAACATATCTGTTACCGGAAGGACCGTCCGGAAGAACTGGCTATCATCAATTATACCTCCGGCACTACCGGATATTCCAAAGGAGTCATGCTCCCCTATCGCAGTATTTGGTCGAACGTGGCATACTGTTTCGAGATGCTTCCCGTGAAAGCGGGTGATCACATCGTTTCCATGCTTCCGATGGGTCATGTATTCGGCATGGTGTACGATTTCTTATATGGTTTCTCTGCCGGAGCGCATATTTACTTCCTGACACGTATGCCGTCTCCGAAGATTATTGCGCAGTCTTTTGCAGAAATAAAGCCAAGAGTGATCTCCTGTGTACCTTTGATCGTAGAGAAAATTATCAAAAAAGATATTCTTCCGAGAGTGGACAGCAAAATCGGAAAACTATTGCTTAAAGTACCCATTGTAAACGATAAAATCAAATCGTTGGCGCGACAGGCTGCTATGGAAATCTTCGGTGGGAACTTCGATGAAATCATTATCGGCGGTGCTCCTTTCAATGCCGAAGTAGAAGCGTTCCTCAAAAAGATAGGCTTTCCTTACACCCTCGCTTACGGTATGACCGAATGTGGCCCGATTATTTGCTCCAGCCGTTGGGAAACACTGAAATTGGCTTCCTGCGGCAAGGCAACCACCCGAATGGAAGTCCGCATCGACTCGCCCGACCCTAAAACACATGCCGGAGAAATCGTATGCAGGGGAATGAATATGATGCTGGGATATTATAAAAATCCGGAAGCGACGGCACAAATTATCGATGCCAACGGATGGCTTCACACGGGTGATTTAGGGACAATCGACGACGAAGGATATGTGACAGTTCGCGGTCGTAGCAAGAATCTGCTTCTGACTTCCAGCGGACAGAATATCTATCCGGAAGAGATAGAAAGCAAACTGAATAATATGCCATATGTTGCCGAGTCACTGATCGTTTTGCAGCACGACAAGTTGGTCGCACTGATTTATCCGGACTTTGACGATGCTTTTGCCCATGGCTTGCAACAGACCGATATCATAAAAGTTATGGAAGCCAATCGTATTGAACTGAATCAGCAGCTTCCCAATTATTCTCAGATAAGCAAAGTCAAAATCCACTTCGAGGAATTTGAAAAGACTGCGAAGAAATCAATCAAACGCTTTATGTATCAGGAAGCGAAAGGATAACACATCCTTTCAAAACCATACTCAATAAAAACAAAAACGGTGAACAGGTATCAAAACTCTGTCCACCGTTTTTTCAGTCTAACCTAACCAACTTAATTTTATCTTGTTATCCTCCGACAATCTTTCTCCTTTAACATCCTCACTTATTACCTATTACTTACTACCTATTACTTATTATAAACGAAACAGCCTGCCCGCCTCCGGGAGCCATCCGTATACTCAACGTATTTTCTGATGTTACAATCTGTTCCGTAATCTTATAATCGGTAGGATTCGTTTTCCAGTCAGCCTTTTCGCCATCCGCATAGATGACAGCTTTATACTGCTTGCCCGGTTCCAGGAAGTCCAGTTTTACTTCTAAAGTACGGGGAGTTTCATTGGTAGCTGCTCCCAGGAAATAATTGCCTTTTGCTTTACGTACCACTGCTATGAACTCTCCCGGTTCTCCTGCCAGTGCTTTCGATTCATCACAATCCGGATCGAAATCACGGAAGAACTGGAATGCCGGATGTCCTTCATAATGCTCGATCATATCCGAAGCCATCTGCAAAGGAGAATACAGGATTACCCAATTAGCCAGTTGTTTAGCCAGTGTCGTATTCACACGGCTATTGCCTTTATCCTGATCGTTCCACTTCTGTCGGCGCGGAGAATCCTTCGTTTTCAAGAACAGAATATCAAAAGTTCCCGGCGTATAATCCATCGGACCGGACAGCAGGCGGGTGAACGGTAACATCACGTGATGAGAAGGAGGATTGCCTTCACTCCACGCATTCCATTCCATGCCTCTTGCCCCCTCGCGTGTCATCATATTCGGCCATGTACGACGGATACCGGTATCTTTGATCGGTTCGTGTGCATCCAGAGTCATTTTATGACGGGCGGCAGTTTCCACTACCCGTTGATAGTGATTGACACCGTATTGGCTATGATGCAGATATCCATCCGGAAATGCGCCTGCATACCCTGTCTTTAGGATGTGGATACCATGATCGGTATACCATTGCATGGCATGATCCATCTGACGTTCATAGTTAGGAATATTCCCTCCGGTCTCATGATGTCCCATGATTTCAACACCTTTCTCTTTGGCATAACGTACGATTTCATCAATATTGAAATCCGCGTATGGCTTGGTGAAATCAAAGCTCTGCATACCGCCCCAACTTTCCCAACCTTCGTTCCAACCTTCGAACAGGACAGCTTCGATATGATTGGCTGCGGCAAAATCTATGTATTTCTTTGCATTGGCAGTAGTAGCTCCGTGACGTTCGTCCATCTTCCAGGTTTCTACGCCGAGATGCATCCCCCACCACACTCCTACATATTTCAGCGGGCGAATCCAGTCCGTAGTTTCCAGTACGCAAGGATCATTCAGATTCAGAATCAGCGAAGAGTTGATCAAACCGACAGCTTCCGGTGCGATCTGTACGGTGCGCCATGAGGTCGTGAAGTGATTTCCCTTACGCGCCTTAATGCCGTCAGGCCACGGGGCAAGTTCCGCTTTCAATGTATAATGGCCGATTTGCTTCAGAGTCATTTCCGGGAAATCATACAAAGCGGCTTCGTGTATACTTCCGTAAACTCCATCCGCAGTCTTGAATGTAAAAGGTGTATTGGCCGTTTCCACTTCGGAAATCGGTTGTTGTTGATAGAGTAGTTCATATGTTTCGGCACTGGCGGGAATCGACCACGAAGTTCCGTCACGATGAAAACGGAAAGTAGTCAGTTCGTCGGTAATCAATAAAGAATCTACAGTCGGCACCGTGTATTCATAGCGGAAACCGATTCCATCATCAAATACACGAAAACGAAGCGTCAGTTGTACATGATCTTCATTTGTCAGATTGACTGCCATTTCGTTATAATGATTCCGGTTCTTTTTATTCTCTCCCCACGGCTGTGTCCAAGTTTCGTCTTCACTGCTGAAAGTCGTGTTCTTCACCTGAAAACCTTCTCCCAGAATGATGCCGTTAGCCGCCGTAAAGCCCATGGCTGAATTTTCTATCAAGAGGGAGTCATCCACCGACACATTATAAAACGGTTTGCCGTTTTCGTCTACTGTCAATGTCATCTTGATATGTCCGTCCGGTGACTGGACCTCTGTTTTCGGGCTACTACAAGCATAGCATCCCAGCACACACAGAAAAGCTCCAACTAAATGTTTTACTTTCATAGTATAATCGTCTGTTTATATATAATACAGTTCAGAAAGGAGAAACACTTAAATGTATGCCGTTTTTCTTTCTTCGGATGCAAAGAAAAAGTATCTTTGCATCTAAACAATGTAGATTTATGGCAAAAATACTATTAGCAGAAGATGAAGTCAATATCGCCTCCTTTATCGAACGGGGACTGAAAGAGTTCGGACATTCGGTAACAGTCTGTCATGACGGAAATACGGGTTGGAGAATCCTTCAGGAAGCACCTTTCGACCTTGTAATTCTGGATATTATCATGCCGAAAATAAACGGGCTCGAACTTTGTCATCTCTATCGGCAGATGTTCGGTTACCAGACACCGGTCATTATGCTGACGGCTTTAGGCACTACAGAGGACATTGTAAAAGGACTGGATGCAGGAGCAGACGATTATCTCGTCAAGCCTTTCAGTTTTCAGGAACTGGAAGCACGTATCAAGGCGCTGCTGCGACGAAACAAGGAGGCTGTAACCAATCAACTGACTTGCGACAATCTGGTATTGGACTGTAACACCAGACGGGCAAAAAGAGGTGATGCGGATATCGATCTCACCGTAAAAGAATACCGCCTGCTCGAATATTTCATGACTCACCAGGGGGTAGCCTTGTCACGCATTACGCTGCTCAAAGACGTATGGGACAAGAACTTTGATACGAATACCAACATCGTAGACGTATACGTCAATTATCTGCGGGTAAAGATAGACCGTGACTTCGACAAGAAACTGATTCATACGGTAGTAGGATTAGGATATATCATGAATGCCTGAACATCCATCAAATAAATCCGTGTATGAAAATAGGTTCTAAAATAGCTCTCTTCTATACGTTGCTCAGTGTACTGACAACTATCATCATTATTGCCGTATTCTATCTTTTCAGCACACAGTTTATCAATAAACTCTATGCCTCCTACCTTCGTGAAAAAGCATATCTGACCGCACAAAAGCACTGGGAAAAAGACGAAGTAGACGAACAGAGTTACCAAATTATCCAGCGCAAATATGACGAACTCCTGCCTGAAGCTCATGAGATTCTTTTAAATATGGACAGTCTCTCCGAAGTCCGTGACACTCTGAACAAATATCTGACCCAGCATCAGCAGGCACTTCTGATAGCCGGTGAAGACAGCATCCCTTTTTCTTTTAAATACAAAGACCAGTTGGGAGCCGCCCTTTATTATCCCGATAATGAAGGGAATTTCATCGTCCTCGTCATGTCCCGGAATGTGTACGGTGCAGAAATCAAAGAACACCTCTTGCTTCTCTCCATCTTTCTGGTTTTATTCAGTTCCATCCTGATTTATTTAGTCGGGAAAATCTATTCCGGCCGTATTCTTATCCCCCTGCAGCATATACTGAAGGAGCTGAAGAGGATACGAGCCAACAGTCTGAACCGCCGGTTAAAGACGACCGGAAACAACGATGAACTGGAAGACATGATCGAAACACTGAATAGCATGCTCGACCGTCTGGACAGTGCTTTCAAAGCTGAAAAGTCCTTTGTCAGCCATGCTTCGCATGAACTGAACAACCCCATAACCGCCATACAGGGAGAATGCGAAATCAGTCTGCTGAAAGAAAGAAGTACCGGAGAATATATCGAAGCCCTGCAACGAATCTCGTCAGAAAGCAAGCGAATCTCCAATCTGATCCGCCATCTTCTCTTCCTTTCACGTCAGGATGAAGAGCTCTTAAAAAGCAATATGGAGGCAGTGTCTCTGCCGGATATGCTGAATGACTTAATAAAAACGAACGAACGAATCCGGTTCCATCATGAAGAAACAGGTAAGGCTGCCACTGTAAAGGCCAATCCTTATCTGCTCAAAATAGCTTTAAAGAATATCATCGATAACGCCTGCAAATATTCAGAAAAGGAAGTAGACATTACGCTCAGCCGTAAAGATCAACACCTCGTTCTTGAAATAAAAGATCGGGGCATCGGCATTCCTCCGGAAGAAATAGAACATATATTCCAGTCTTTCTATCGGGGCAGCAACACACATGACTATGCGGGTCAGGGCATCGGCCTCAGCCTGACTCTGAAAATAGTATCTGCCTACAACGCCAGGCTGGAAATATCTTCGGAAATAGAAAAAGGAACAAAAGTACGGGTGATCTTCTGATTCAACCGACTTTTGTCCCTTCCTCACTTCTACCTACTGAAAACGAAATTAAAATTTAATCTATGCCGTTTCTTTCATAGAAAGAATAGAAAATGAATTAGATACGTCTTTGCAATAATTTTCCGTTTTTATCATATAGCATTCGTTCATACACTACTTCCACAATCAGCGGGAAGATGAACAGGGCGAAGAAAGTCGCTCCTATCAATCCGCCGATAATGACAATCGCCAGCGGACGCTGTGATTCCGAACCGATACCATGACTCATAGCCGCAGGCAACAGACCGATAGCCGCCATAGCCGCCGTCATTATCACAGGGCGGATACGTGATCGGACTCCTTCTTTAGTGGCCTCCTGTAAGGGCGAACCCAGTTTCAGATTTGCCTTGATATCGGAAATCATAATAACGCCATTCTGTATGCAGATACCGAACAAGGCGATAAAACCGATACCCGCCGATATAGAGAAATTGAAACCCGTTATCAGAAGGGCTGCGATACCTCCCACGGCAGCAAACGGTACATTCAGCAATACCAGTCCTGCATCTCTTGCATTAGAGAAGAGAATAAACAGAATAATGAAAATAATGGCAATGCTAATAGGTACTACCTGCGCCAGACGTTTCGAAGCACGCTGCTGATTCTCAAAATCACCCGTCCATTTCAAAGAATATCCCGCCGGTAAATGGACGGAAGCATTTACCTTTTTCTGCGCTTCGGCAACTGCCGTACCCATATCCCGTCCTCTCACCGAGAACTTGACAGCACAGAAACGGGCATGGTTGTCACGGAAGATCAATAATGGGCCTGTAATCGTAGTGATATCTGCCAGTTCCTTAATAGGCACCATCGTTCCGTCCATCGCCGGAACCAGTATCTTACCTATCTCCTCTTCATTCTGACGGAACTCTTCACTATACCTCACCATGATATTAAATTTCCGTTCGTCCTCATACAACAGCGAAGCTGACTTCCCGCCAATAGCCATTTCAATGATAGACTGAACATCTTCCTTAGCCACTCCATAACGTGCCAACTGACGTTCGTTCAGTTCGATACGAAGTTCCGGCTGGCCGATATTGCGAATCACTCCCAAGTCTTCAATTCCCTGCACGGTATTTAAGATCTTATCAATCTGGACGGCCAGCTTTTCCGATTCGTACAAATCCTTACCGAACACTTTCACCGCAATAGAACCTTTTACACCGGAAGCCGCTTCTTCCACATTATCCGTAATCGGCTGCGAAAAGTTAAAGTCAATGCCGGGATAAATGGATAAATCGTCCTGCATCTTGTCGATAAGCTGCAGTTTGGTCAGCTTGCTTTCCCAGTCTTTCTCCGGATAAATATCTACGTGAAACTCAATATTATAAAATCCGGTTGCATCCGTTCCGTCGTTGGGACGTCCGGTTTGAGACAGTACCTGCCTCACTTCGGGGAAAGTCAATAGTTTCTTTCTCATCTTATTTGCCAGCGTTACGGATTCATCCAGCGATATACTTTGCGGCAGCGTAGCACGGATGTAGATCGAACCTTCGTTGAGCTGAGGAAGAAACTCCGTCCCGAGGAAAGAGAAAAGCCATAAACCGACTCCTGCAACCACGGTTGCCAGTCCGATAGTCAGCTTGCGATGAGCATAGAAGGTATCAAAAAGAGCCGTGCACTTTTGATTGATGAAATGGACAAAGCGGTTATTCTTTTCGCGTACATTCTTTTTCAGCAGCATGGACGACATGACGGGAACCAGCGTTAATGTGAAAATAAGTGCACCCAGCAAGGCAAAACCCAATGTATATGCCAAAGGTGAGAACATTTTTCCTTCCACTTTCTGAAAAGAGAAGATAGGAATCAAAGCGGTAATGATGATCAGTTTGGAGAAAAATACCGCTTTTGCCTTATCCTTGGCGGTATGACGGATCAGTCCCATCTTGGACATCACATTGAATGCGGGCATTCCCACCTCTTTCGCCTTCTTGTCCAAAGCAACAAACACACCTTCCACCATCACCACTGCCCCATCGATAATAATACCAAAGTCAATGGCTCCCATAGAAAGCAGATTGGCAGACATCCCCATCACGCGTAAACAAATAAATGCGAATAACAAAGCTAATGGAATAATCACCGCAACAATCACGGTTGTCCGCCAATCCGCCATGAAGATTAACACAATAAACGTAACCAGCAATATTCCTTCAATCAGATTATGGGTCACCGTTTTTACCGCCAGATTCACCAGGTCCTCCCGGTCATAGAACGGTACTATCTGTACGTCTTTAGGGAGTACATTCTGATTCAGTTCTTCTATCTTATCTTTCAGATTTGCAATGACTTCACCGGGATTCTCCCCTTTACGCATCACCACAATTCCCTGAACGACATCGTTCTCATCCATTCGTCCCACTTGTCCGAGACGGGGCAGGCAGGATTCGTGAACATCTGCCAGGTTCTTTACGAGAATCGGCGTTCCGTTGATGTTCTTCACTACGATGTTTCGCAATTCATCCAGGTCGTTTATCAAACCGATTCCCCGGACTACGTATGCCTGAGAACTTTTCGTGATGACATCTCCTCCTACATTGATATTACTTTTGGCTATCGCGTCATAAAGTTCGAGAGAGGTAATTCCATAATTAATCAGCTGATGAGGATTCACGCTCACTTCAAATGTTTTCACCTCGCCACCAAAACTGACAATATCGGCTACACCCGATACCGAACGGAGATTTCGTTCGATCACCCAATCCTGAATCGTTTTCAAATCCCGTACACTACGTTTGTCACTGCGCAGGGTGTAGCGATAGATTTCTCCGGTAGGTCCGTACAAAGGCTGTACTTCGGGAGTCACGCCTTCGGGAAGATCGGCATCATTCAGCAAATTGTAGACTTGCTGACGTGCTGTAAAGTCATCAACACGATCTTCGAACATTACATTAATCACAGAAAGTCCGAAAAGAGTGGTCGAACGAATATCCGTTTTTTTCTGTACGGGATTCATGGCTATCTCAATGGGAATCGTGATAAATTTCTCCACCTCTTCCGCACTACGGCCCGCCCATTGCGTGATGATCGTCACTTTTGTATTTGTCACATCCGGAAAGGCATCTATCGGCGTATGTTTGAATGAGACGGCTCCGGCTATAACCGCAATCACCGTACAGAAGAATATAAAGAACTTATTCTTCAGCGAGAAGGCTACTATATTATCTATGAATTTATGCATACTATTCTCTGATTTTTAATCCGCATTCAAAGCATTATACACTAACAATACATTATTATTCAGTACCCTGTCTCCTTCGGAAAGACCGGAACGGACATAACATTCCTTGCTCAACTGTTTGTAAACGTCTACTTCCTTTATCTTCAGACGCTGGTCAGGCTCTACTGTGACCACATAATTCTTTTCTCCCTCGAACACCAGCGCATGGGAGTCGATACGAGGCATGGAAGTATCTTCCGCTTTACACTTCACGCTCACGTTTGTAAACATACCCGGCTTCAGCAAGTAATCCTCGTTTTTCAGTTTGATGCGTACGCTCATTGTCTTGCTTTCACTGTCCAGCAGATGATAGACCTTGTTGATCGTACCTGTAAATGTCCTTTCCGGATATGCCAAAGTCGAGATACGGACATCAGCTCCCTCGGAAACCTTACTAATATCACTTTCATACACATCCGCCATCACCCATACATCGGACAGACCGGAAATCGTAAACAGCGCATCTCCCTGATCGGGGCGCAGCTGCATATCCCTGCTGATCTGCTTTTCCACAATAAAGCCTGATACGGGAGATTTGAGCTGATAAAAAGCATTTCCGGAGAAGTGATAAATGGAGAATATTTCTTTGATTCGTCTTTCCTCCGCTTCCGCACTTGCCAGTTCCTGCTTGGCCTGAAGTACATCTTTATCCGATGCCATACCGGAAGTGTACATATCCTGTGTGGCATCCATATTCCGCCGAGCCAGCAAGAGTTGTTGTTCAGCTTCTTTCAATTGTTTCTCATAATCCGCCACTTCCCCGCTACGGATCACTGCCAGCACTTCTCCTTTGTGAACAAAGTCTCCTATTTCGGCACGCAGTTCCGTCACGGTTCCTCCGAACATCGGATACACATTTGCCACCTGATCCTGATTGAAAGTGACCCGTCCATTCAATGTCAGTTCATCTACCACTTCACATACGTGCACGGTATCGACAGATACAATTCTCAGCAGGCTGTCCGTCAGGCATAGTGTAGTCGGTTCTACTTTGGGTTGTTCTCCTTTTCCGGAGCATGCTCCCAAAAGGCTGCCAAACAATATACAAGGAAGGAATTTATTCCAGTTCATAGTCTTTGATAATTTATGGATTGTAATCTTTAATCGTTTCATATTGGTCGGTTTATTAGTAGTTCAATACATTTTGTCCGACAACTGTATTCAGGTTTTCCATAGCGAGAAATACGTTTTTCTTTATCTCGTATAGTTGGATGCAGGTTTCTTTATAGCTGTCATAATAATCGATAAATTCCAGCAGGCTGATATTCTTTCTGGTAAAATTCTCATTGACTCCTGTGATCAATTTCTCGAAGTTACGTTCCAGGTCCATATTAGTGGATTGATAGAGTTGAGTCGCTTTTTCCAGAGATGTATAAGCGGTGAAGAGTTCCATATCGGCACGATTGGCAGCATATTCCTGCTGCACTCCCGCCTGCTGGATACTGAAGCGGGCTGCTTTGATATTTCCCTGATTACGGTTAAAGATAGGTACGGACAGGCTTACTCCTATCGCGAAATAGTCATTGATAAAGTTTCCGACACGATCATAATTCCCTTTCACTGAGAACTCGGGAAAGGCCATTGACTTCTGTAGTTTCAGATTTGCACGGGAGGCATTCACTGTGCTTCGGGCAATCTTTTGGTCGGGCCGTTCATTGATGATTGCTTTCAGGTCTGCAAATGATAATTGCGACAGGTCCAGTTGTTGCAGTACTTCTTCGTCTAATGAGAGTTGAACTTGTGTATCTTCCGGAAGGTTCAGTAATAAATTCAGTTCTCCCCTGGTAGTCAGTAAATCACTCTCCCGTTCGTTCTTCTCTTTCTTCAAGGAGAAGAGCATCGATTCCAGACGGGAAATTTCCATTAAAGAGATGTTTCCCTTTTCCTGCTGAACTTTCATTCCGCCCAAAAGTACTTGCAGGGAATTTACTTCCTTTTCATAGATGGCAATGGATTTAGAAAGAAAGTAGACTTCTACAAACTTTTCATTCAATTCCTGACGGAGCGTCCGCATTACTTCCTCAAACTGGTATTCAGCTATTTCCTTATTGATTTTTTCCAGCCGGACTTGCTTATTCCGCTGACCGGCAAGATGGATCACCTGTTCTATTTCAACAACAGCTTCCCCTTCTTTTCCAAAATCAAAATACTTCCCGTTCAATCGGTTGTAGACATTCTGTTCCAGCGAAATGACCGGATTTTCAAACAATTTGGCTTGTAATACCTGCGCCTGTGCCATGTCGATATTGTACCGCTCGGCTATCAACGATAAATTGCGCTCTAAAAAACGCTGCTCTGCTTCTTTCAGTGTCAATGTGCCTGCAACCTGTTGCGCACACATCTTTCCTGCCAATAGAAGAAATAGTAAAAATAAAAATGCTCTGTTCATCGCAATCTTTTTGTTACCTTAATTTGTTTTCCGACAAAAGTACAACTCTGCAACGGTAGAGGCTGGATAAAAGCGATTATAAGGCTCTCATTTCAGATTAGAATTTGATTAGAAAATATCTAAGGAAAGGAAAAATTGTAAACACAACAGGAAGAATGGCTATCCCTCTTTCTCTACCATACCCCTATCTTTGCAAAGTAGAAATAAATAATGAATCATTAAAAACAGGAAATATGAAAATTATAGATTTAACCAAAGAAAGTTTTGTTGAGAAAGTTGCTGATTATCAATCTTATCCGGATAATTGGGAATATAAAGGGGATAAACCTTGTTTAGTCGATTTTCATGCTCCATGGTGTGGTTATTGCAAGGCATTATCACCCATATTGGACCAATTAGCAGAAGAATATAAAGGGAGACTGGATATTTATAAAGTAGACGTCGATCAGGAAGAGGAACTGGAAAGTGCATTCAAGATTCGGACAATTCCCAACCTTTTGCTTTGCCCAGTGAATGGCAAACCGATAATGAAACTCGGTACAATGAATAAGGTTCAATTGAAAGAGCTTATAGAAACGACTCTATTTTCATGATAAAATAGAATATAGAGCACTCACATAACTACTTTTCTTACTGAAAAAGTCCGAATCCCAATTGCTTTTTTGCAATTTAAAGGTTCGGACTTTCTATTTTAAAATAGGACATCAGGTACAATTAATACAGAATAAAGCCATGGAACAGCTAGAAGGTATGATATTTCAATTCCATGCGATGTCCTATAATTAAAATGTCATTAAACAGATAGCACTTATCATTTATGCAGCAACCTATCCGTCCCCGGAACAACTTTTCCCATCGACCAGACACACCGTACATTTAATTCCTTATCAAGTATCACAATATCAGCATCTTTACCTTTAGACAATGCCCCTTTCCGATCGCTCACACCAATCAGACGGGCAGGAGTTTCGGAAGCCATACGCACGGCATCTTCCAAAGGAATACTTGCCTTCTTCACCATCGTACGAACCAACACATCCATAGTCGCCAAACTACCGGCTAATGCAGAATGATCCGCCATCTTACATACTCCGTCCTCAATAATATAACGCGGATCAATCGGCTCGTTCCCTTCATTGGCAGCATAAGCCAACGCATCAGTCACCAGACAGGTATTCTCTACTCCTTTCAGTTTATAAACCAGTTTCAGAATAGTAGCAGGCAAGTGGATACCATCTGCAATAACTTCTACCGTCATTCCATCTGTCAGATATACACTCTCTACCGTACCTTCATATTTATATTCGCGACGTTTGTGAAAACCGGGCATCGCATTATAGAAATGAGCAGCATGCGAGAATCCTACCGCATACGCCGCCTTAATCTCATCATATTCAGCTTCCGTATGGGTAACGGCAGTCATGATCCCCTTGGAACGAGTGTATTTTGCAAAATCATGCGCTCCATGCAATTCGGGACTGATATCCCAGCGCTTGATGCAGGAAGTATGCTCCAACAGCGGCACATATTCATTCGCGTCGGGAGTTTTCAGAAAACCGTCATACTGGCTTCCTGCCATCTTCGGATTCAGATAAGGCCCTTCGATATGCAGACCTAGAATCGGAGACTCCGGTTCCTTCATCAGCTTCTCGCAAACATCGACCGCCTGATATATCCTCTCAAACGAAGTAGATGACAAAGTAGGAAATATGCCGGTAGCTCCATGCTTCAAATGAGCAGTTGCTGCGATACGGAAAGCCTCCTCCGTTGCTTCGGTAAAATCATGCCCGCCGCCACCATGTGCATGCATGCTGACAAATCCCGGTACGATCGTCATTCCTCTCGCATCAATCACTGTTGCACCGATAACTGCCAGATCACTGTTGGTTACCTCTAATATTTTTCCATCACAAATCAATACAGAGCCGTCTTTCAGCCAGCCTTGCGGAGTTAGTATTCTTCCGTTGATTATCTGAGTTAACATCGTTTTCTTTTTTAGTCGTTAAAATAACTTGTTCGTGCCTTCTACTAATTGTCCCATCGCCCAGACCGCTCTTACATTCAGATCTCTATCCAAAGCAATCATATCCGCGTCCTTACCACGTTCCAATGTACCTTTACGATCGAGCACTCCCATAATACGGGCCGGAGTCTCGGAAGCCATCCTCACAGCATCCGCCAAAGGAATTTCAGCATTCTGCACCATCGTACGGATCAGACGGTCCATCGTCGCCACACTTCCTGCCAATGCAGAGCGGTCTGCCAGTTTGCACACACCGTCTTCGATAATGACACGCGGATCAAAAGCAGTCTTACTGTCACTTGCCGCACAAGCCAGCGCATCAGTGATCAGGCACGTACGCTCCACTCCTTTTATCTTATAGACCAGACGAAGAATGGTAGGAGGCACATGAATGCCATCGGCCACGACTTCCACTGTCATATCATCAATCAAATAAATACTTTCTACCGTACCTTCATACTTATATTCCTTCCGTTTGTGAAATCCGGGCATGGCATTGTAGAAATGGGTAGCATGCGTATATCCTGCCTCATAAGCAGTCTGGATATCTTCAAATTCAGCCTGCGTATGTCCTACAGATGCCAATACGCCTTTTGCGGTGATATACTTTCCGAACTGCATGGCACCCGGAAGTTCCGGTGCCGCATCCCAACGTTTGATGCAACGGGTTTCTTCCAGCAAAGGGATATATTCTTCCGGATCAGGATTTTTGATATTCTCCGGAATCTGTCCGCCTGCCATCTCCATATTGAAGTAATGTCCTTCCAGATGCAGTCCGAGTACGGGACTGTCCGGCTCTGCCATCATCTTTTCGGTTGTCTCTGCGGCTGCACGGATCATAGGAATAGTAGAAGAAGAAAGTGTGGGGAAAATACTGGTAGTTCCGTGTTGCATGTGAGCTTTAATCGCTGTCCGGAAAGCATCTTCCGTCCCCTCCATAAAGTCTCTTCCACCACCGCCATGAACATGAATTTCTACTCCTCCCGGAACGATATACATGCCCTTGGCATCAATCAGTTTTGCTCCGATAACCGCCAGGTCGCAGTTAGTCACTTCCAGAATTTTATGATCACGAATAAGTACGGACCCATCCTTCAACCAGCCCTGAGGGGTGAGGATGCGCGCATTAATGATTTGTGTTAACATATCACAAGTTCTTAAATTAATTATAGGTCTGTGTAAGTCGATGACACTCTTTTTGGGGGAAGTACACCGACTTTTGTAATTACAAAAAGAGGTTGCCAATCTTATCGACTGACAACCTCACTACTTTGAGCGGAAAACGAGACTCGAACTCGCGACCCTAACCTTGGCAAGGTTATGCTCTACCAACTGAGCTATTTCCGCAAACTAAATTTTCTCCATTCAGAAACCTGAATTTCTTGTGCCCAGAACAGGACTCGAACCTGCATGCCTCTCGACACACGCACCTGAAACGTGCGCGTCTACCAATTCCGCCACCTGGGCAAAATTTAGTTCCAACATTTCAAAGAAACATGAGCGGAAAACGAGACTCGAACTCGCGACCCTAACCTTGGCAAGGTTATGCTCTACCAACTGAGCTATTTCCGCAAATAACTTTAATGACTGTGAAGAGAAGGAGACTCGAACTCCCACGACATAACTGTCACTACCCCCTCAAAGTAGCGCGTCTACCAATTCCGCCACCTCTCCAGAATTTTAAAGTTAAAATCTTTGTGCCCAGAACAGGACTCGAACCTGCATGCCTCTCGACACACGCACCTGAAACGTGCGCGTCTACCAATTCCGCCACCTGGGCAAAGATTATATTTCCAACATTTCAAAGAAACATGAGCGGAAAACGAGACTCGAACTCGCGACCCTAACCTTGGCAAGGTTATGCTCTACCAACTGAGCTATTTCCGCATTTTTTCGTTTGCGGTTGCAAAGGTAGGGATTTTCCGTAATTCTGCAAACATTCTGCATATTTTTTTCACAAGAATCTGCACACTTTGTTTCCGCAAACAAACAATTGTTTTGATTATCAACTCATTCGGTCCCGATAGTCTTCGTAAGAAAATTGCTTGTATATTTCCGCTTTCCCTTCTTTTGTCCACAAAGCGATGGCGGGATGATGGATTCCGTTAAACATATTTGTCTTGACCATGGTATAGTGAATCATATCTTCGAACACAATCCGCTCTCCGATCTGCAACTCATGATCGAAACTCCATACTCCCATATAATCACCACTCAAACAAGAATTACCTCCCAAACGATAAATAAATTCTCCTTCATTCCCCATCTCCGCACCACGAACGGCAGGCTGATAAGGCATTTCCAGACAATCGGGCATGTGGCAGGTGAAACTCACATTCAGAATAGCCGTCCTGATACCGCGACTCT
Source organism: Bacteroides sp. RCH18 (assembly GCF_058231005.1). Lineage (NCBI taxonomy): Bacteria > Pseudomonadati > Bacteroidota > Bacteroidia > Bacteroidales > Bacteroidaceae > Bacteroides > Bacteroides sp. RCH18. Next base: position 842,587 of record NZ_JBIPTC010000001.1, read on the forward strand.
CAACGATATCTACCACTTCCGAAGTCAGGACTCCTGTCTGCCATGTAAAAGCAGAACCGGGTTCAAGGATGATCTGCAAATGAGGATATCGTGCTTTCAGGTCTTGCAATAATTTAATCAGATGTTCCGTATCATAATCCTTTCGGGTCATCAGATGCCCGCCTCCCAGATTCAGCCATTTAATTTGCGGGAACCAGCGGGAGAATTTCTCTTCCAGATGCTGCAAAGTACGTTCCAGCTCGAAAGAAGAAGATTCGCAGTGACAATGACAATGGAAACCTTCGATTCCTTTGGGCAAGGTATCGGGCAATAAATCGGCGGTCATTCCGAAGCGGGTACCGGGGGCGCACGGATTATAAAGTTCAGTCTCTACTTCCGAATATTCGGGATTCACACGGATACCGCAGGAGATTCCGCTTCCTTCGGCTACTGTCATCGGATAGAAACGACGGAACTGTGCCATTGAATTAAAAGTGATATGACTACTGCAACGCATGATTTCCGGAAAATCCTGTTCCGTATACGCAGGCGAATAAGTATGGGCTTTACTTCCAAATTCTTCCAATGCCAGACGTGCTTCATACACGGAACTTGCTGTGGAATGATCCACGTATTCGCGGAATATCGGGAATGAACGCCACATGGCGAATGACTTGAAGGCGAGAATAATCTCCACTCCTGCCCTGTCGGCTACGCTTTTTATCAGACACAGGTTCTTTCGCAAGAGTTCTTCCTCCATGATATAGCAAGGAGAAGGAAATTGGGTGAAATCTATCATATATAAATTTATTATCTAAAGTAACGCCTTACGGACGTGCCTGCAAAAATACAAATTCAAAAGCAAAGAGAGATTCTTTTATTTTTAATTAAGATATTGAGTTTCGAAAACTTTTTCTTATTTTTAGACCTTTATATTATAGATGTAGTTGTTTCATCCTAAATACCCGATTGATTATGAATAAAGATTTAAGAAAAGTGGTGATTCTCCTGGCGCATCCCAACATGAAGGAATCACAAGCAAACAAAGCACTGATTGATGCTGTGAATGATATTGAAGGCGTAGCAGTATTCAATCTTTACGACCAGCAAGGCGCTTCTTTTGATGTTGACGAATGGAGCAAAATCATTTCCGATGCTTCCGCCCTCATTTATCAATTTCCCTTTCATTGGATGGCTGCGCCGTCATTGCTCAAAAAATGGCAGGACGAGGTATTCACCTTTCTTTCCAAGACTCCTGCAGTAGCCGGGAAACCATTGACAGTAGTAACCACCACAGGTTCCGAATATGAAGCATACCGCAGCGGAGGCAGAAACCGCTTCACAGTGGATGAGCTTTTACGTCCTTATCAGGTTAGTGCCATTCATTCGGGGATGTCGTGGCAAACGCCTATTGTTGTTTACGGAATGGGAACCGCAGATGCGGGAAAGAACATCGCTGAGGGAGCTAACTTGTATAAGCAACGGGTAGAGATGCTGATCGGCAGCAGCAATGCAGGAAATAACTGGTAAATTATCTCCTATACCTTATTTCGATTAGCTATTAGCAAAAACAAATTAGCTATTAGCTAATCGAAATATGCTAATAGCTAATTTATTTCTTCAAGGATTCTTCCCCATCATCTTCTTTTTATTCAAAGTCAGTACCGGCAAGAAAATAAACACGCCGATCACAGACATCACCAGTCCACCGATAGTACCTGCAGCCAAAGGAAACCAGAAACCTTCTTTCTCTGCTCCCACCATAAAGGGGATAAAGCCAAGGATGGTAGAAACAACCGTCAGAAAAATGGGAATCACTTTCGTATTCCATGCCTTCACGTAAGCACGAAGAGGAGAAAGGCAGGGAAAGCGTTTTCGAATCGCATTGTACTCATTTAAAATATAAATACTGGCATTCACTGTGATACCGCAGAGCAGAATGAACGAAGCGAAACCACCTTGGTCAAAGTTCAACTTGAACCAGTAGAACGTCAGAAACACACCGATATAAGAGATCGGAATGACAAAGATGATCGCTAACGGCTGTTTCAACGAATTGAACAGAATGCTTGTAATAAAGAAAATGATAGCAATCACAATCAGGAGCAAGCGATACTGTTTGTTGGCACCTCCACCCCATGACCAGTTATTACTTTCCGCTTCCGCCTTATATCCCATCGGGAGAAGTTCATTAAACTCTTCCAGGTCTTTTTTCAGCAACTTATTTCCCTGTTCCGACGCACCGATATACTCATATTGCAGGCATAAGCGGTATTGTTGATTCTCCTTCGCCACTTCCTGCGGCATCTGTCCCTTCTCTACCTTAGCCAGTTCCGCCAGTTTATACTCTTTATCGCCTACACGGAAAGGATAATACTGCATGGCCCATATATCCCGCTGATCCGACTGGCGGGAAGAGAGTTTGATTTTTTCCGTTCCATCTTCGGTAACAACGGAACCGATTTCCTGATTCCGCCCATATATGGGACGAATAGCAGCAAACAGTTCTCCGGCTCCGATCCCCGCTCCGATCATCCGTTGTTTATCCAGCTCAAAATAAAACTCCTGATAATCATCCTTCCACCACGAGAAATTGGAACCGACCGTAACTTCCCTGATACGGCGATGAGACAATAAGACCTCTTTCAGTTTTGTAGCCCAGCTATAAAGTTCATCATAATTATATCCGTACATTTTCACCCGGAATGATCCCGCATTCTCGCGTACACTATTACTGAATCCCTGATCCTGTAATCCATAAATACTCCAATCTCCTCCCCCCAACTGGAGAGCTTTACTGATCATGTTAGCTTTCAGCGTATATGGGAACCCGCTTTTCTGATTTTCCTTTGTGAAACGAATGCTGATAGATGCCCTGCGGGCGCTTTCTACCGATGTCTGAAACTGCTTGATCTCCTTGAACTCGCTCAGATAAGTTTCCATTCGCTTGATCAGTGTATTCATCTGTTCAAGCGTACTGCCGTTCGGTAAATTGGCGTTGGCATAAAGCACCACCTCCTCATTCCGGGTAAAGTAGCTCCCTTCATACACCTTTTGCACAAACAGCCTCAGACTTCCTCCCAACGCTTTATCCACTATCGGTTTCACCTTTTCCTTATAGGTAGGAGTCCCCAGTGTCTTATTATAAATCTCTGCCCATTTGCCATCCCCATCCATCTTTTCCGGCAACAGAAAGACCGGTAATCCGAATGCCAGCAACAGCAACAGACAAACCGCTACTCTCCAGCGGCAAAGCCTCTGTATCAGCCACCTGTAGAAATGACTGAAATAGACCGGCCCCCTTCGCATCTTCGAACGCAGCCATCCTAAGAAACGGGTATTCCCCATTTTCCATTTTCTCTTCACTCCGGTCAGAGAAGACTTCCTGCGTCGTTTCAACCCGATTTTGTCAATCAAAGAAGGTACAAAGAACAGAGCAACCAATAATGAAACTCCCAGATTAATCATCACCACTGCGGCAAAATCCTGCAGATTCAGACGAATCCTCTCGTCCAGAAAGAAGATGATGACCAACGCTCCCATTGTTGTCAGTGTAGCCGCCAATACAGACATGAACGCCTTCCGGTTTTTACATCGAAGATAATGATCACTCATCACAATCGTATTATCAATCACCAGGTTCAGTGAAACCGTGATACCCGCCAAAGAATATAACTGCATTTCCAGTCCGAAGACATAATAAAAGATAACGGCTATTGCCATATTCACGGTCAGACTGGTGACAATCAAAAACAGATATTTGGGGCTGAAAGTAATCAGCAGTACAAACAAGAGCAGGATAGCCACCGTCACTCCCGTACGCAAATAAATCTTGTTCAGCTCGTCATGTATAAACTCTGTAGTATCATAACTGGTATGAATCTCATATCCCGCCGGAAGCGACAGCCTGATGTCATCCATACACGCCTGTACTTTTTTGCTCAGTTCCAGCTGATTAGCTGCCTCTTCAGCGACAACAGACAGATAAATCGAATTCAACCCATTGATCCGGTAATAACTCTGAGGCTGCTCTTCCATACGGACGACCTTCACCAGTTCGTCCAAGCGGATGATTCTCCCATCCTTCACTTTCACCTGTATCTGCCCGGCGTCAAACTCCCGGTTATCATGTTCGGGCATCAGCACCAACCGAATCCACTCCTTGCCCGAAGCCGCCTGTTCCACATCATAAGTCCCCAGAAACTCTTTCTGATAATGCAGACCGACTGCCTGACTAATTTCATCCGTACTCACCCCCAACGCACGCAACTGCTCATAATCATACTCCAGACGCCATTCCATCGGTGTGGCTCCGCTGACGTTTATCTTATAGATTCCCGGAAGCTGCGCAAGGCGTGTCTTTATATGTTCCTCCGCATACTTCTGAATCAGACTGGGAGTGGCAGGCGCATTAATCGTGAATGCGATAAAAGGTCCCTGACTTTTCTGCTCCGGACTTGCCATCTGAATGTACGGGTAACTAACTCCCGCCGGCAATTCCGGCCAAGTCTGACGAATGATGGTCGAAGCCTCAAAACGTGCGACAGCCGCATCTGCATGCTTGTCCAGACTCACATTTATACTTCCCCAGCCATTGCCGGAAGTCGAAGATATGCTTTGTATTCCCTTGACACGGGCAAGCATCGCCTCCAGTTTGCTGGTAGCCGTCATCTCCACGACACGCGCCGAAGTCCCTCCCATGCCGAACCACACAGAAAATCCGGGTAAGGTCCGTGACGGATTCAGCTTCACCGGCAGCAACGGAACAAGTGCCAGCCCGACCAACGCCACGCTGATAAAAGCGACAATGAGCGTAAAAGCGGAAGCCTTTGATGACTTTTTAATTTCAGAACCTATATCTTGCATGATTCATTTGTCTATATCCCAAAAGAAATTACTATCTAATCAGTCTTCCTCCATTAAAGTCGAAACGATCCGAAAGAGAAAGCTTCGTAGCAAAATCGAATAAAGTCAGACGACGTATTTTATAATAATTCAGCCAGTAGTTCTGCAAGGCAGAAATGTAGTTGCGCTGCGCCTCCTGCTGCCTGTTGAGCGAAAGCGTCAGACTATTAATATCCGCTTTACCGATAATAAAACGTTGCCTTGTCTCATTATAAGCCAGTATCGCCAGGTCCAGCGCTTCTTCCGCACTGGCAATCAACTGCTGCTGGATATTAAAATCACTCACCGTCATGATGACTTCCTCCTCAATACTGATCTCATCCTGACGTGCCGAAATCTTCACTACATTCAGATTATTCCGTGCCATGTTGTATTTGCCCTTACGAACGCCCCAGTCCAGCAGCGGAATCGATACGCTGACCGCTACCAAGTCCTGCTGCATCGGTTTATGATACACATCTCCGAAGTTTTCCGCCACCTGGTTGAAACCGATACTGGCATTCACGCTGGCATTGAAACGGGATTCCTTCTTTGTTCTGTCCACATTCCGCTCCGCTTCCAGTACATTCTGCTTCAGTTCCAGCAACTGCGGATTATTGCTCCTTCCCCATCTCAAAGCCTCATCCACCGGAATCTCCATCATACTTGGGCGTGAAGGAAGCTCCAGTTCGATCTGGGTATTCTTATCCAGATTCAGAAAAGATGCCAGTGAGAACATTGCCCGTTTCAAGGCGCTTGCCCTATTCTGCAATGTATTCTGTGCATTCACTTTATCCAGCTTTAAAGTCAACAGGTCCGCCTGTGAAATAGCGGCGATCCGGTGCCGTTGCTGTCCGATGCGGTACAAAGTATCCGTAGATGCGAGGTTTTCCTTTGCCAGTTTGTATTCCGCCTGCGCCATCGCCAGCGAAAAGAAATAATTCGTCGCCGTTTCCGAAACCTTTTCCACATTATAAAGAAATTCCTTTTTCACACGCTCGTATTTCAGCGGTTCGATCTTCCGGTCCCATTTGAAAGGATTATACCCGACCAGGCTCTGCGAATAACCGAGCCGTATCGGGACGCTGGTAAACTGCGTCGCACTATTATCCCCGAAATTACGCATATAGGCAAGGTTCGACTCCAGATAGAACGTACCTCCGGTCAGGTCCAGATTTTGACGGACACTTAATCCTCCATAGGCATAATATGACTGTTGCGTACGGTAGACATCCAGGTCCTGTCCCGAATCATAACGTTTCGTGATATCCCGGTTATATTGTGCCGGGGTAAGGTCCATTGTCAGACTCGGCAAACGGTTTGCCCGGTACGTCCGGTATTCCCAATAACCGGACAGGTACATATTTTGTGTGCGGAATGACTCCAGCGAGCTGTCGTTAGCTAAAGCGATGGTCTGGTTCAAGTCCAGCACCAGACGTTTCTGGGCATATACTGAAGAGAAACAGATCCCCGATGCTGCCATCAATACAAAAAGAACGGATGATTTCTTCATAATTCAACATGTTTTTCATTTGGTTTGTGATTCCCGCTTTTTCCCCGATAGATAAACCAGTAAAGCAGCGGTATGATAAAGAGGCTGACCGCCGTACCGATGGACATCGTGCCTATCATGGCGATAGACAACGGCTTTTGCAGTTCCGATCCCATATCCGAGGAGAACAGCAACGGCACCATGGCAAAGATGGTCGTCAGCGAAGTCATGATAATCGGCCGCAGACGCCTGCGGCCTGCTTCGTGAATAGCTTCCAGCAAAGGAACGCCTGCCTTGCGCAGTTCATTGATAGCATCCAGTTTCAGGATAGAGTCATTGATTACAATACCACAGGTCACAATCAGACCGATGGCAGACATCAGATTCAGCGTATGCCCGCATATCCAAAGCAATAGTAAGGCAAATGCCACATCAATCGGGATTTCCGCCAGTACCAGCAACGGCTGCAGAAAACTCTCGAACTGTGCGGCAAGAATGAAATACATCAGCAGCAGTGAGATCAACAGGATCACGACCAGTTCATCCAGCATCTCCTTGTTGGAGAAGATACTGCCGGAGAAGCCCGTATCCCAGTCCCCTGTTTCCTCCGCCACCTGTTTCACTTCACGCATCAGCCGGTTCGCATCCTGCACGCCGTAAAAGTCGAACGGGACATACTCGCCGTTACGTCCGGAAGTAATACTTTTCAAGTCTTCGGCGGGAGCTACGTTGATCAATTCCCGAAGCGGGATAAAGTCGACATTCCCGGAGTTATCCGGTTGCGTCTGCACCAGTGTTTCCTGCAACACCTCGTTCACAGTCTTTTCATCCCCGGCAATGTTGATCGGCAAATACTGCTGATAAGAGTGCAGCATCGTCACACTGTTTTCCCGGAAAGCCGTTTTCAGTACCCGATACAGTTCGTTGTAGGAAACACGGTAGAGCAAGAGTTTCTCTTTGCTGATACTCAGATTCAACTGGTTTTCGAAGGCGATACCTGTCGGATTGATTCCGGTTTTTCGTCCCAGTTCCTGTTCAACGCTACGGATTGCTTCCGCTTTGGGGGCTTCCGCTTTATTACGGGTGTAAAATTCCGCCACCACATCCGGTTCACCCGTCACAAAGAGTTTCTCAAATACCGTTTCCGGCGGAGAGAAAGAAATGACAGAGAGCGGATAACGTTCCTTCAGTTTCCGATATACCGCCTGTTCCAAAGAGGCAATAGCGTCGGAAGTCTCCGTACGGAAATAAAGTTCCGCTTCGGAAGAAGACAGTTCCCGTTCCCGATTGAGAATGAAATCCTGTCTGCCGATAGAGGCTGTTTGCTCCAGTACTTCATCCTTCAGTTCTTTGAAAAGTTCATCCACCCGTCGTTTGTTTTCATCCACATGGATATTCTCATTCCATTCTATCCGGGCGATCAGTTCATTTTCCTCGATATCGGGCATCCGTTCTTTGTCTATAAAGAAAAAGAAGAATACGCAAAGCGGGATGGAAATCACACAGAACAGTACACTGAACGTTTTATGGCGGAATACCCAGTCAACACCCGCATCATAGAAGCGGTCCAGCGTGTGATCCTTGATCGGGTTATTAAAATTGAAAGAAAGCCACTTCCATTTCCGGGTGCGGACACCTGTCCGGTAAACCAGCAGATAAAGTACGGGAAGCAGCATGATACCAGTGAGATAAGACACCATCAGTCCTACAGTGACAGAAAAAGCCTGATCAAAGAAAATAGCGCCTGCAATACCGCTCATAAAAATCAGCGGGGCAAAGACGGCAATAGTCGTCAGAGAAGAACTCAGCATGGGGGTGACCACTTCACTGGTTCCCGTCACACAGGCACGGCGCAAGGAGTATCCCCGTTCACGGTATTGCGATATATTCTCGGTCACAATAATCGAACTGTCAATCATCATTCCCAATGCCAGGATCAATCCGGCAAGTGAAATGATATTGAGAGACATATTGCAAAGGTAGAAAAAGACAAAGCTGATCACGATGGACACCACCATACTGAGTCCGATGACCAGCGGAGACTTTACATCTCCCAGAAACAGAACCGCTACCAGACAAATAAAGAGAAAACCCAGGGAAAGATTCTGTTGCAGATTAGAGATGGTGTAGTCCAGCAGTTCCGTCTGATTACGGCTGATGCTGAAATCGATTTCCGGGTATACTAACTGAAAATAGGTCATCGTGCCTACCAGCGCCTGCTTCATCTTATCCATGTTCTCATCCGCCTGTTTGATGACGGCAAGGCTCACCGCCCGTTTTCCATTGGACAAGGATACTCCTTTTTCTTTTACGGGTACGACGCTTACTTTGCAAAAGTCTTTTAACTGTACGATGCGGTCACCCTTACGCAGATAGATATTTTCCACATCCTCCGCCGTACGCAGCAATGTCGAGAATTTAATATTGTATTCATAATACCCGTCGCGCACTGTCATGCTGCCCGGTTCCACATTATTAGAAGATAAAGCCGATTCGATATCTCCAATGGAGAGTCCCATCATGGCGAGCTTGTCCTTGTCGGGCACTATTTGTACCTGCCGTTCCAAAATTCCGGTCACGTCCACCATGGCAACTTCTTCAAGCTGCTCTATCCTGCGCTTGATGACAGACTCGGCAAACTCACACAATTCAAGGAAGGAGTGCTGTTCCGTAGCTCCGTAAGCACTGTCATTCTTCAGTGTCAGATTCAGATAGAATACGGGAATATCCGTTGCACTCGCTTTGATTACCTTCGGGCGTTCCGCTTCTTTCGGAAGATAGTTCATGGCGGCATCTATCTTCTCATTTACCTCGATAAAGGCAAGGTCCGTATTCGTTCCATATTCAAATGACAAACGAATAATGCCCGCCCCGTCTCTCGATTCACTATGGATATCCTTCAGGGTAGAGACCTGAATCAGCTGCCCCCGCAAAGGTTTGACAATCGTGTTTTCCAATTCCCGGGCAGAGGTATTGGCAGACGCCACCTGTACCGTAATCTCAGGAATAGCGATATTGGGAAGCAGCGATATAGGCAGCGTAGAGTATGTCACCAGCCCGATGATGAAACAGGCGGTAAAGGCCATCAATACGGCAATAGGGCGCTGAATTAAGAATTTTATCATAGATTCATTATTTAATTCTTAATTCTTCATTTAACATAGACTTCCGCCTCATGCGCCAGATTCAGATTTCCGGTGACGATCACCGTATCTCCTTCCAGCAGACCATCCTCGATACCTTTCTGCGACTTGTCGGAGACGACACATTCTGTCGCATTCTCCAGTCCCGTATTCACATAATTCCACATTGCCTTGCCGTCTTTCAGGGTAAATACCACTTGTTTGCCGGAACGCAATACAACGGCACTCTTCGGAATAACCAGCCGCTCTCCCAGCGAACGGCGGACACTTACCCTTACATTCATTCCGCTGAACAGTTTTCCTCCCGCATTTACCAATGCTTTCACTTTCACCATGCCGTTGGCATCCACCAATGGATTTATCTCTGATACACTGCCTTCAAACGCATCTCCTCCGGCATAAGGAGTAATTACCACTTTATCTCCCATCCTGATAAAAGCAAGTTCATTTTCCAGCACTGTGAAATCAGCTTCCATTCCTTTGGAATCAATAATAGTACAGAATGCTTCAGAAGTATTTGCCGGATTATAAGGCTTTGAAAATAAATTGGCTACCACACCGTCAAAAGGAGCAATCAACGTAGCATGCTCCATCTCTCTTTTCGCCAGTTCATACTGGGATTTCGACTGTTCATACCCGCTTTTTACTTTGGCGATTTTCATTGTTTCAGCAGGGACTTTACTAAAGTCGTCAGGAGAATATCCCTGCCCGATCAGTACGTCTTTCAATTCCAGTTCGGCTTTCAGCAAAGCATCTTCCGACTGAGATAATTTCTGTTCCAGACGGAATTTATCCAGATCAGCTAGTTTCTGCCCTTTCTGTACACGGTCGCCATTCTTCACATAGATATGAGCGATGACTTCACCGGTTTCAAAACGCAGATCAGCTTTGCCACGGGCACTGATTTTGCCGTTACTCACCAGTTCGTGATTAAAATCACGCTTCTTCAATATCTGAAAAGCCACTTCATTCTTTGCATCCGGAAGGACTGTGGAGACGCCTTTCTCCGATTCATTTGCAGTATTCTTCTTGTCGGAACAAGAGAGCGTCATCATACATGCAAGGCACAATAAAATCCATGTAGAATTATTTTTCATCGTATTTATTGGTTTGTTTATTCTAAATTATCTCACATATAATTTCTTATATATTGTATGTAAGTTTGTATCATGTTTGCCAAATTTAGACAAAAATATCTATTAATCAAGTTTGTACAGTCATTTTTTTTCTTCACCCATTTATTTTAGCAGTTTCACTTCTTCTCTCATCTCCCTTATTGCAGTCGATTGTACCTTTGGTTCCTTCGTCAATACAATCTGAATCGCCTGTTTTAATTTCTCCGGATGTCGATATTCCGGTTCCGCATAAAGCTTTGCCAACAAGTAATATGGATAAATTCTTCCCGGAAGCCGATGAGTAGATCGTATGAAATACTCTTCAGCCTTTTCATATTTTCCTATAGCCTGATAATTCTTTCCTATTATGTTCAAAATCATAGGATCGCAACTATGTGCCATTGCCTCTTTCAAAATTGCTGTAGAACTATTATATTCTTTCAACTTATGTAAAGAATGTCCATATTCAAACAAAAATGCTCCCCTATCATTCAATTCCGGATAAATTTTCTTATACCCTTCTTTGGCTAAACGAAATGCGCCTATATTATAGTGCATTTTATACCTAAACCATTCTTCACAAGCATTATACTGATTATATTTCCAATAATAACTTCCCAATAAAGCAATCATTATAATAAAGAACAATATTTGTAACCGTGAAGAACCCACTACACAAGCAGCCAATAAAAAATAGAATGCTATAGCAAATCCGGGTATTTGCATCGGATAAGATGAAAATGCAAATACTAAAACAGAAATCAAACCAGCGCATGCACTTAGTCTTTTCTCTGTTATTCCTATCCAAAGGCAAAAAACAATAATCAATAACACAACCAATAGAAATAAGGCTCCATATTCTACAGCTATTTGCAGATATTCATTAAAAGCGTATTCAGGACTTCCAGCTACTAATTCTTCTGTAGATGTAAACTCTTTTTGGGAGAAATATTTTTCCTGAGCCATTCCATAAGCCGATGCAAAGTTTCCAGTACCATGTCCAAGGAGAGGTTTTTCCACAATAGCCATAACACTCACTTTCCAAATTAACAGACGTCCATTAGCCGAATCTACTTTTAATTGAAAAAGAGCATAACCAACTATTATCAATACCATTCCCCCGGCAATAATAGCCGGAAATACTCTTTTCTTATATTTTCTGCCTATCTTCCTTAAACTAGTTCCCCATGAACGATATGTAGCATATACCCATATCCCAGAAATCGCAACAGCCATCCATGCCGAACGACTCATACCTGCCGGTAAAACACAAAGAATTAATAGCAAGACTCCCAAAGCCATACAATATTTACCTTGCTCGATCCAAGTACGTTTCTTCACCTTTTTTAGATTCAACCATTCACTCAAACAAATAGGAAATACCATTGCTAAGTATCCGGAATAAGGCCCCGGATTGTAGAAAGAACCTGTTAGCGCATATAATGAATGATTGGATACAGTTAAACCATATATTTGTCTTAACCCCCAAACAGCCTCAACCCCACCTAAAATAATAAGAGACCAAACGACTGATAAATAAAATATATTTTTCTTACAATCTAAGCACAAAGACATAAGAGTACATATCACAAAGACAATAGACATATGCCCCAAATATAGCTTCTGATATGCCATATCTCCGACCGCAATAGTATAAGATGAAACAGTCACAACACTTAAAAGTGCAATGACTCCAAACAACATTAATAAATGAACGATATATTTATTCTGTAATAACATCTTCTATCATCTCCCATTTTTATTTGATCTTCATGAAAATCCGTTCCCAACGTATCTGATCGGTATATTTTTCTTTTGAGTTCCAAATACGGATAGCTTTACCTACAATATATTCTTCCGGCAACATCCCCCAATATCTGGAATCCTGCGAATTCGCCATATTATCACCAGATACAAAATAATAGTTCTTTTCAAAACGGTATTGATGAATAAGGCTATCACCAATAAGCACCTATCCTTCTTTTAGTTCTATTTTTTCTTTTGTTCCCATGCTATCAGTTGTCTATATAAAAAATATAAGATTAATTGAATCTAATCCCTCTATTATCTCCTTCTAGCTAATAATTGTAATCCACAACTATGTACCACATTACATCGGCATAATTCAATATAGAGTAGGTAAATCATTCTCTTGTATAATTTGTCCTCAAAGCCATATATCGAAACGGCAGGTTCGAAGCTCGTTATCAGTTTTTTTATGATACCTAAAGTCCCTTCCACTAGAACAGGGGACGGGTCTGTAACTTGTATCCCTATGCCATTTCTCAATTTTTTATTAAAGCAGAACGACTGTACAAATCAACTCTCTTCCTATACAATATTTTGACGTTTACTCAAGAATGGCACATTTCTTTAAAATCAAAGGGACGTTGTTTTGAAGAAACGTGCCATTCTTGAGTCTATATCAGTATAATTCAATATTAATAAATCATAAAGTCACCTCCATCATTTCGAAAAGAATGTAAACTAATCATCCATAGAAAGACATTTCTTAATAAAGTCATCTAATTGTTTTTTATCTTGTGATATTTCGAATATACACGCATCTCTTATTCGACAATTATTATCAACAATTATCATAACAGGAGTCGGTATATACCTCAATTCTTTTCTTATTAAATCATTCTTATCTTTATAAATAAACCCTCTATATGAATTCCTTTTTTGAGTAGACGTAACTTCATGAAACATACTTACAACTACTTTTACATATTCTCTTTTTTTACTATTATCAATGAGGTTTACTATTTCAAAGCCTTTATCTATGCATGTCTCACAGTCATAATAATTAAAAATATATACAATTACACACTTTTCAGTCTCCCCCACTACAGAATCCAAAGAAAGAATTTGCCTTCCTTTCAGCCTATCAACATCCTGATTCAACAAAGATGAAATATTTTGCTCTACCATTTTATTTTTTTTATTGCTATTACAATTAGGAAACAAACAAAGAAAAAAACTAAAAAGGCATATTAATCTTATATATTTCCATAGCACACTGCTCATAATTCATTGCATAAATATAATTTTCATTAGCACAAATCGTATTATATATTTTACCAGGCAAACGGCAAACATAAGATGGGGTTAAAGCCGAGTCTAGAACAAGAATAGTATTTACTTCATACCCTTTTTCCCAAGTAGCACACAACAAATATAATTTATCTTTATTCCAATAAGCATCGCATAAATATGTAAAAAAGCTTCTAGAAGATATATTTTTCTGCTTTATATAAGATAGATTATTTTTAATAATATTAATATCTGAGAGATCACATGAAGCAAGTAGTCTATTTTCATGCAAATCATATTTTTCTATTACAGGATAACTTGGACATATAGCATACAAACAATCTTCACCTTTTACTAGATGGCGTTGATTACGTAATATATTCATATCTGTATGTTCAGTTATAGAAAATACCTCCCCACAAAATTGTATGTCGCCACTATTTATACGGTCCCAATTTCTTTCAGTCTTAACATAACATGAACTATCAGTCATTGTTGTTGCATAAATAGTGTCATTTTCTATAAAGAAACGAAATTCATTACATGTTGGAACCGATACTGATTCTATGAATCCCTTCCCATCATAAAATTTCAAAGCCATTGAACCAGCATCTAAGATACCAATAGTATCCTTCTGTACATAAAATCCTGTTGGCGATACCACTTCTTTAGGGCCTTCTCCAAATTTGCCAACAGTATAGAAAGTATCTTTATCAATATCCAGAATAGCGACATCAGCCCTTGACGGATCAAACATATAAAGTTTACCATCCTCAAAATATAAGCATGAAATACTCTTAAAAAAAGTTGAATCAGGATAAGTTCTAAAAGAGGAAAATAGAGAACATTCAAGTTCCATTAAGTTTCTTTCCTCTTTGCAACTCATGATATTAAACACAAATAAAAGAGTACAAATACACAATATAATCAGCCTCATTTTTCTATTTATTTAGCAATATGTCTTCAATCCGTCACATTCAACCCATCGCTTCTCTTTTATTATGATAGTGCCACTCTTATCAATCCCTCGATGACATTTTTCAGTCCCCGTACACTTAACTTCACCGTCTCTTTGGCCCGACGAATTTATACAGTCATAACTAATAGAGCATGTAGCTGTTCCGGTCTCAGGAGTTCCCAAAGCTTCAATATTAACTATATCCATTAAACTAAAAAGAGAATTAGTCGAGCTTTTGCTACAATAAGCCCATGAATACACACTAAAAACAGCAACACAAATAGCTAGCAATACATTTACTTTTTTCATAACACTAATTTTTAAATAATAACTATAATATAAATACATATTTTTCAATAAAAAAAACAGGATTCAATAAACTTTTCATCCAATCAATACGATTGAAAAAACAACAAAATAGGAAAATTCTTATAAGCCTCTCTGACATTTCATCAGAGTGACACAATATTAGCATATTCTATTTTCCATAATTTATTATATTTCCATCCATTATTTATTTCTAAATCTTAGCCAATTCTCTTCATTATCCTTTTCCAACGCACATTCTCTGTATACCTTTCTTTTGAATACCAAACCCAGGTAGCTTTACCTACAATATATTCTTCTGGCAACATGCCCCAATATCTGGAATCCTGCGAATTCGCCATATTATCCCCCGATACAAAATAATAGTTCTTTTTAAAGCAATACTGATGAATAAGACTATCACCAATAAACACCTGTCCTTGTTTTAGTTCTATTTTTTTCTTTTGCTCCCATGCGATCAGTTGTCTGTATAAAAGATAAGTAGTATGGTTCATTATTACAATCTGATCCTTTTGTGGGATAGGCAATGGCCCGAACTCTCGAATATTCCATCCTAGGCTTTGATCATAAGGAAATGTTCCTACTACGATTCCTTGTTTTTCCGGTTGCTGTAGTCCGGCAAGATATTGCTGAGCTTCATAATTTCCCAACTGTTCGCGACATCCACGCACTGTATAAAATCCTCCTCTGATTTCCAATGTATCCCCAGGCAAAGCTATACAACGTTTCACATAATACTGCATTACGTTCATCCGGATGCTATCCCACCGATTCATCTGATAAGGAAAATTAAAAACCAGTACATCATTTCTTTTAAAATGCCCCAATCCCGGCATCCGGTAAATAGTAACATCTTTGTTATCCAAAGCAGCAAACACATTAAACAATCTGGCTCCTTTTATCATTTTATTAACCAATATTCTATCTCCATCTTTTAATGCAGGTCCCATAGAATCTGATGGAATTTTAAACGATGTGAAACAGAATAACTGTACCAAGAACAAAATTACTATCATGCAGAATATCATGAATATTAAATTCTCTATTATTGCTAGAAATTTCTTCACTTTATTCATATGCATCCTTTAGTTGAATCAATTTATGATAAGCCATCAATCCCAGCACACATTTCACACGTTTGTCATTTGCATCTAATAACTCAATAGAAGGAAGAACTTCACCTTTCATCTTTTCTTCCAGATAATTTGCCCACAAACACAAATGACTCCAATGCAATTCAGCATAACTGAAATCTTGTTCTGCCTCCACAATAGCAACCATCATCATCAACATATTTGCAGCAGCCTCTTCAGCACAATTATCCACTTTTATTTGTTTGCTTGCAACCGG
The DNA here is from genome assembly GCF_058231005.1 of Bacteroides sp. RCH18. Classification (NCBI taxonomy): domain Bacteria; kingdom Pseudomonadati; phylum Bacteroidota; class Bacteroidia; order Bacteroidales; family Bacteroidaceae; genus Bacteroides; species Bacteroides sp. RCH18. Next base: position 858,871 of record NZ_JBIPTC010000001.1, read on the forward strand.
ATATAATCCAATATCGTAAGGCGGATATTTTCTTTTCCAATGTTTATCTTCACAATATTCAAATATTGGATTTAATAAACTTTTCATCCAATCAACACGATTAAAAAATAACAAAGCAGGAAAATTCCTATAAGCATCTCTAACATTACCCAAAGTATCTCCGAAGCAGAATGACTTATTATCCGAAGATAACACAAACCTATGGGAAGAAATAAAATTACGATATGAAGGAAGAATCTGTTCTGCAAATGTCTTATCACCCACTTGAAATGCTTTATTATTCCACAAATTATCCAATTTATTACATTCTTCCTTAAGTTTCTGATACCTGTTTCCGACAGCCTTCATTAATTCTTTAACCTCCCCTTTTCCATTGTCATTCCCAAGAGGTTGTAAAAGCTCACCAACATAATGTATCCTCTGCCCTTCTCCGTATCCTATTAACAATATGCCTTTATTTCCATTTTCTGCACACAACTTTTGAGACAGAACAACATGACTATCATCGCATGAAAACGATGTTCCATCCGCCGTCATACCTAAATTTAAACTATCAGACTTGACAAACCGCCACTCTTGTTCAACCCAACTATCAATCTTCCTCCTACCAAACATCCATTCCATATCCACATCGAACAAAATTTCCACTGTATGCTCCTTTTTATCTTCTGCATGAACTTGATAGGAAAGGAAACCGACAGGCCATCCTGTCATATTCCACTTCTCTGACAAAGAAGGTGAAACAAAATCAATCTGAAGTTCTACATCCCCACATTGAAATACATAATGAGTTTGAGTAGCTTGTACATCTATTTGCTTCAATAGGGCCATATCTGCTTCACTATAAGTTTTATTTTCAATATACAGACCAAAATCTAACAACGCAGGGCCTCCTGTATTACGTCCATAAGCAGCCAAAACATTTGTTCCATTACCAATATGAGCAATAGCTTCATCTGTTAAACGTCCACATTTTGTTTGATATGTTATTTCTTTTTCAAATAAAAAATCTCCATTCCAAAAAAGTTTTATCTGATCATCGCAAATATAACAGACGTAAATTTTATGCCCTTCCAAAGCATCTTTATTATCTATCTTAATATGCCTGCGGACATATATATTTTCCGCCCCCCAAGCGGTACGAATCTTAGAATTTCCTTTTACAGGTCCAAAAGCAGCATTTCCTTCTTCCCAAAAAGAATCATCATATTCCTTTTGCTCCCACCCTTTTCCAGGAAACAAATAAGAATATTTCCCTGACCAACTGACGCTGTCATTTGCAAGAGAAGCTATAGGGGATATACGTAAAGAATCTCCTCCCATAAAACGATAGGTCCTACCATCCACCTGCAAAATCCCTGTCACTGGAAATATCTTTCCAGACTTCAATCGTAGATAATGTTTATTCAATGTATCTCCTGCCATTTTTATAGAGAATTCCGGCGTAATCGCCAGTAACGTATGCTCATCAGGAATAACGGCAATAGAAGATACAACCTCCTTCTTCGAATGGAAACAAGCAGATAGCAAGACAATTATTCCTAATAAGACGATTGTCTTCCACAACACAACTAATTTAATTTTAAGTCCTATTTCCATAGTTGCTCTCCTTTTTCATAAACAAAGACTCTCTCATCTACGCCGCGCGTATGGTTACGTAAGAACAAAAGTGCATTCTGGGGAATCCCTCTGTATACTAATGAATCAACTGTAGCTTTAACTCTTCCGGCGGATTTCCAATATCGGTCACAATAATATAACTCGTAGATATCACCAGGACGAATATAATTATCCCTGTTGCGCGGAGTATATACAATACGGTCTATCTGCACCTTTCTACCCAAATCAAGTCCTGCCCATCCCCCGGAAAATTTAAAATAATCAAAAGAAGTCCACGTTTTTCCATCAAACACATTTGTATATTCATGCGTCCCGTCATGTTGATAGCATCCGGGAGTTCCTATAATTTTCCCAGACAATGGAAGAGTATCATTTTCTTCATAAAATGCGACTTCAGCCACATTACATAATCCTCCGGGAGGACCTACATATCTGATATAACGATATTCTTTATTTGAAGAACTTCTTACTGTCGTATTCAAACGATCAGGTTTACACTGTATGATAAACAAGGTATCGCTTACTGCAAAATCCAGTTGGTTACTGCCTTCAAAAACACCCCCTATCATTCGGTCACGGAACATATTTTCTCCGTCTATATTACATTTAGCATACAATACCACATCTTGTGTATCTCCTTCGACCGAGAAATAATGCTGCTCATTCTTTTGTTTATCTACATAAAAAGGATCAGTCAAAAAGTTCAAAGTACCATTTTCATAAGTAGCCACCCTCATAAGCGTACCATTTCGAACATTTCGAAAAGCCAGATGCTGTGCGTCATATTCAGTCCAATCAATGGGTATCCAGTTATCTCTATTAGTAACACATAAATAAGCTATTCTCCCATTACTTTTATTCTTATAAAGTTTTTCCAATGGAATAACCAGTTCCTTTTCAAAAGAGTAAGCATATTCATAAGTAACATCCATAAATTTCGGTAAACTCCAAAATGGATATACCTTTTCATTATATTGCGCCATTCGCTCATATAATTCTTTGTTTATATCAAAAGCATATCTATACACTTTGGGACTATCATCCCAACGATACCACCAATTTTTGCGAACCATTCCCAAATTCTCCGGGAAATTAGCCATATATGTTTCGCCATATTTATTCCATGTTACCAACCAAAAATGCCCGGCATTAACATAGCTACGTACAGGAACAAAATCAATAGCACAAGGAATTCCCAAAGCCCGAAATAGATATACCGCAAAGTCAGTCACTTCACGACACGTTCCTGATAAGTATTGTACATACTCAGGTCCGATATGCCCAAAAGAATAAGGAGTCGTTGAAGTATAATAATGCCACTTATCAGGCAATTTATTTATTAAATAATTAGCAGCTACTACCGGATCTTCTATATCTAGCGAATCAGACATCTTTAATGAATCCAATAGTTGATTATATTTCTCATAATACATCTCACGCCAATAGCCTAAAGACTCATCACCAATACGATAAGGCAACAAATTTTCACAAAACATATCGAATGATATGTTCTTTCCCCAAGGTTGTTCACGCCAAACTTTAAAAGCCCATTCTATATTACTACATAAATAAGCTGAATCAATTTCCTGCAGATCATATTTTATGTCTAACTTTCCAATTGAACCAAACGTTTTTATTATGGAGTCCACCACTTCTTCAGGTGTTTTTCCATGACTGCCCTTCAGCCATGCATAATATTTTTTATATTCCTCTAATTCCTCTCCGTATGTATAAGAATAATATGGCATATTTTCTATCAAAAAGCATGCGGCCTCATATTTCAGGCTATCTGCCAAATTCTTTTGATAATAACAAAGCACTTTTTCAAGCTCCCTACGATTATTTTTTGCCACACGCAAAGCAAATTCCAAAGAAGATATAGACTCTTCCTTGAAATTTGCTTTATTTACGACTAACCATCCCAACCCTATTATCAATATTATCACAAGAATATATTGAACATTTCTCCAATACTTTGCCATATATTATGCGCTACTTATTTTGCATTACCACTGATCTTCAACCGAAAAGGCGCTTTTTCAGCATTACAATGTACTATGATAGTTTTATCAAAATGCTCGGGATGCTCTGCTTTATATTTTATTCTCAAAGTTAAATCTTTACCTTTTAGTACAGGTTGTTTTGAGTATTCGACAGTAGTACAACCACAAGAGGTTATTACATCATTAATCACTAACGGTACTTTTCCACAATTAGAAACGACAATCTCAACAGTCTGCTCTTCACGCCAGGAGAAATTTCCTATATCGACAGAATCTTTTGACAAAGATGCGATAGTCAAAGGTTGATTTATATTTGACGAGGGCATTACTTCACCAGAAATTACATTTAAATAAATTTCCTTTACCTTAGAGTTAAGAACAGGATTTCCTATTACTACTATTTTATCGTCCTTGTTAAGAAGAAATGTACAAAAATGTTCTTCATGCAAAAATTTATTCATCAGATTTAAAGAGTCCATTTCATCAATATATACAAAACGATCAAACCGTTCATTTCTTAAGTATTTAATCAATTTTGTTCTCTCTTTCGGATAAAAGACCATTAAAAAATTTACTCTATTAGGATAAATAGAATCTAGATATCCAACCATTTCTTTCCATTTTGGCAATTGTAATCTACAACTGGTACACCCTATTGTATCTACATAGCTCAAAATTGTATATGAAGATTGTTTTCTTGTGCACTGCGTTATAACCGTATCATTGACAAAAGAAGTAAGGCACATCTGACTAGGAAATTGAATGGTCTTTCCAATCCATACATTGACCAAACGAGCTATTCTATCTTGTTCTGATTCTTTACAAGATACAAATAATATAGCTATAAACAACAAAGACATTAAACGTATCATTTTTTCAACTCAAATTTGACTATTGCAAGACTATTATATTGTATTTTACATAGGTTTGAACCGTAGTATCAATTAAGAATAATATATTTACTATCGTTAAAATTTTAGTAACTCTAGTTTTTCTAGGTTCTAATAATCAGCAATAGATCAAAATATGTCATATAATTCATAAGTATATATGACATTATCTCTATCATTACTGATAGCATATATTTTTTTATATTTCTCTGAAACAACAAAAGTATCTACACTTTGGTTTAAAATATAATGCGCAATTGGAACACCTTTCCACGACCATATTTGTAAATATTTCCGTCCACCCAATTCATTAGCTAATACATATATATATTGATCAGTAGCATATGGAAAAGTTGAATAATAAGCAAATCTACTTTCATCATTAGTTACGTCAGTAGGTTGTTCCATTAGTAGTTCTTTCAACATATTTCCATTCTTATCATAAATCTTCATCATTTTAATATAAGCATAAAAAGATGCGAACTTTTCACCATCTGGTTTACCTACAAGCAACTTATTATATAAGTAAGCTTTAGCTTCTTCATTTCTCCCATATAATAGATCAGGGTAAGGACTAAACGAATGAATGTTATTTTCTTTATCTAATAATGTATATTCATATTCTTCATTATTAGATAAAAAACAATAAGAACTGTCAGATAGAAAAGTAAAACGATTGAGTGGTATTTGGTCTATCGCCAAACGTTTATCAGCATATAGTTTTAGTCTACCATCACCTACGATATCAATTTTCAAATCCTTTATCTTATTTGAAGGTAATTCGAAAGTTTTAAAACCATTAGCTGTTTCAACGAAAACTCGATCTAACAGTAATAATTCATCAGGTCCCTCTCCTTTAGAACCCGCACTAAATAAATATTGGCACTGAGGCAACTTCCAAAAAGAAAACAAAGTATCTTTCTGTTGTTCATAAATTACCAACATATCATGAGCTATAAACATTCGTGTAGCAGATAATATTACTGGAGGTACTAAAATACTATCCGAATGAATTTCAGCAGGTTCTGGTAAAGACAAAAGTTCTTTCTTATGAGAAGTACAGCTACATATAAGAATACCCATAAGGAACAATGCAACAATGTGTGGCTTCATATATTAATCATTATTTTGAGCATTCATTTCTTTGCCCTGCCTCTAATAGCCAATATGATTCGCAATCTTGACATACCCAATCCCATATAGCCAAAGCATCTTGAGAAGATGCCTTTCTCCACTTTCTATAGCACTTTTACTTATTGGGGTTCGATTCATTTTGTGCTAAAGCTTCTACATTTGCTAAAGCCAAATCAGATAATCTTATTTCAGATCGCGAAGAATACATATTATATCCTGCAACTGCTGCAACAGCAACTATAGAAATGATACCCATTAATTTATTTTTCATTTTTCTCTATTTTTTATAAATTATTTATATCCAATTTCCCTTCAATCAGAAAATCTTTTCCACAATTCATTTTTATGAAGTTAAGGAGCAAGATAATGTATATCAATCCGACAAGATTTAACAAATCATTAGCCTGCCCCTTTCTTTTCTTGACAATTAATAATCTCATATCTAATCATCATTTCCTCATATCAAATTTAAAAATATCACTTCCCCCTTCCTCAGACATTTTAATGCCATATATGTATTTATTTGTAGGATTAACTGATATTTTCTCAAGTTTCATATCAGTTTGCATGACTGATAAGAGATTTCCTTCCCAATCAAATTTAAAGACACTAGAGAATCCAGATGCATCTGCATTATATAAACAATACAAGAAATCGTTAGTACCAGTCATTGATACAAAATATTTTTTTGCATTGGGAAAATCTAAATATTGCGGATCAGGTTCTGGATAAGTTATTTTATCTCCAACAATCAGTTCTTTTTTTAAATTTCCTGTTAAATCAAATAAATACAAAGCATTTACATTAATCATACCTACGCAAACCGCATCTGCACGCTCATTAACAACCAGGTGATTTTCAAACAGATAAGGCATTATTTTAGAAGAATATTTATTAGATATTTCCTTATCATCATAATAGTAATCCACAGAGGATATGTCTTGAGTATTTTTATTATATATGAAAAACAAACCATGCTGCATGTCAGCGTCTATTCCATAAATACAAGAATCAGTTTCATTATACTCTTTTATGGCTGGCATTATCGGTAAAGGTAATACAGTATCAATATTTATTCTTGACAAACTGTTATTATTGCAGGGATTGATTTCCTTCACACTCCAAGAATTCAAATCAACTAATTTTATCTTATTATTTCTTGATTGAAATGAATTGCGCATAAAAAAAGGAAAAAGCAAATCATTTGGTCCTTGACCTTTCATACAATATCCAATCAGTGAAGAAGAATTGATACTAGGAAAAACTTTCAATATTGAATCATTGTAAAAATCTAAACAATAGACAAAAGAATCACTAGCACATATATCATAAAACACATTTAAGCTTGCATTCTCTGATAAATATAAAGTTCCACGAATTTTCTCCGTTGGTACATCTGAAATAAATATCTTTTTATTTTCTACATTTTCACTACAAGCACTAATAAACAATACAATACAATATATTAGCCATCTTCTTTTCATATCAATATTACTTTACATTTTACAATCAGCAGCAGTCGAAACATTTATAAGGAGTTTAAAAATACACTTACCGTTATCATCGTTTATTCTCTTCAAGCTTCCATTAGATGAAAGAGTACCTTTTACTGCTGAATATAATTTAGGAGGATTTTCATCTTGCGCTAAAGCTTCTACATTAGCCAATACCAAATCTGATAAGACCACATATCTCTTCTGAGAAGAATATGTATTATATCCTATAGCCATAACAATAGCAACAAGACTAATAATACTCATTATTTTCTTTTTCATTTTAATTATTTTATTTACATATTTTCATTTATACTATTTCTCTAAATCCGGCAAAACGCATTTGCTACAAATCTATATTATTTCTATCTTTGCCTGACCTCCTTTCTAACGTGGTTAAGGAGCAGATGATGTAGAAGAAAATCCGGCAAGATTAATCAATTCATCACCCTGCTCCTTTTTAATTAAATTAACGATCTCATCTTCAACCAAAATAAAACTCCACTATTGGTTGATCATTATTTACATCCGTCGCCATAATAGTTTTAGTAGATTCATCTACCCAAATACCATATACATAATGGTCAAGTAAGTACTTGCATCGTGGTTCCCCTTTCAAACTGAATACGTAGATATACTTTCCCCCATCTGGAAGATGACCGTTATTCTTTGCAATCTCTTTAAAAGTAGTTCCATTAAATACTACATAAATAGCACTATCTGTAACCTGTACATCACTAAATCCCATAATTCCTGTTGGTATTCCATACCCATCAGATATTTTAAACTCAGGCTCACCATTTTTTCCAACACGAATAACAGACGTGCTATCTTTTAAATTATACACTTCAAGCACTTCACCTAATTGAGTAACCATTGCCAATACACCGCTATGAGGATTATAATCAAGAAAACTGCGCCATGCTTGTGCTAAAGCCGGTCGAGCATTTTGGAATACCTTCTTCTTTACCGTTGGAATGGTACCAATCTTTCCAATTAACCTCCCATTACGATTTACCGTACATAAACGGTTTTCACCTGAATAATCAGGAATTATAAAGGTAGTATCATTATATATGGCAAAATCAAGCGGTCTTAAAATATCTTCACCCAATGTTACCGCTTCGTCACGGAGCAGTGAATCACTGGATGAAGAAAAACCTAACCGTGCTAATTCTCTTTTATTAGCATCTAATATCCATACTTGATGATTGTAAAAACGGACATTCTCTATTGATAGCATTTCTGTAGGTGAATCACCACGTCTCCCAAAAGAAGACAAATAGCGGAAACTAGGATATTGGAACAAATGAGCATAATAATCAATACCATGCAAATCCATTACAATGGCTTTATCTCCTTCAACTCGTATCCGGAATGGACAACGAAATAAAGCAGTATCAAGCTCTATTACCTCTCCCTTTAACTCCTTCTCTAGTGGAAATTCTGAATAAGGAAGTACATTTTCGGCATATTCCTTATGCTTTGTTCCACAAGAGACAAAGATAAAAAGAAGGAGAAAGCTAATATAGATCTTCAAGACTATATCCTCCAAAAATGTATTCAACCTTATCATGAGATACAGGGCAATCTAAAGTACCCGTCCCATAACATCGACCCTGTTGCGCATGTTCGCCAGCAGCTAATGCTTCTATATTATATAAAAGCAATTCACTCTGCACATTTTTATGAGATGAAAAGTATTTAGCAGATAAAACTGCTACTATACATAAAAGAAGGAAAATTATTTTTTTCATACTACTTTTGTATTAAAGATTAATTATGTGGGCAAAAGTAGTAATGAAACGTTAGATATTCAAAGAATATCGCTAACCAATCCTAACCTAGCATTATTTTTTATTTAACAAAATCAAGTCATAATCCAAAAAGTGCCATTTCATCGACATTTTTTGCTACTTCATTTAACAGGGGGCTTCTCTGGAATAATTAGCTGATATGTACCATTTTTATTTATTATACTAAATGAAGTATCTATTTTTTTGAGCAACAAACGTAAACGTCCAATCGCTGAATGCATTCGTTCACCATACCCTGAATAATTAGGCCATAATTTCTCCTTGATAAAATCTTCCTCTAAAATGTATCCATTATCTTTTTGATTAATAAACAACTCCAAAAGTAAGCTAGTTTGAGCCTGAATATTTTGCTTAATTCCATCTACTTCTATCAAATTTTGATCTGCATAAAATATTATATTTTCTCGCAATAGATAGGAACGCAAAGGAATATTCTCCACTCTCTGTACTTCTTTAATTACCTGTATTTCTACAGGAACTTCCTTTATAATTTCTACAGATACCTCTTTAACAACTTCCACAGGTACTTCTTTAACAATCTCCACTGTTTCTTTGGTACGTAATAATTGCATTTTGTGGCTGATAATAATGAAAGACTTATAAAATCCGTACCCTAAAACTACGTATAAGAATAAGTATAACAGCATTTCCCTGCATATCATACTCCACATAGTATAATATAAATAACCCATTACCTCAATTTCATAACCATAACCTATATAAAATGTAAAAACTAAATTTGAAGTATTGCACCATTCACTCTGATATGTATTTGAAGATCTTACATTACCATCTTTAGTTGTTAAAGAAATACATAAAGCCGATTTAAAGGAAATACCTGATATCAGTAACTGTTCTCTCCATTTAGCATTCAAAGAGTCTGGAATAAGCGGTTTTTTCCCAAATGCAATTGAATGTAAAGAACGTACATTAGCATCATTATTTATATTCTTATGTTTTTTCTCAAAATCAATTTGATACGAATACCTCCCTGACTCATCTTCCCAATAAACAGTATCTGGTGTTTCAGAGACTACATTTCCTAAGTTTAAATAAACTGAAAAATTTCCTTTCAGTTGTCTATCTTTTAATTCTCGGTCCACCGCCTCAACAAAAGTCTTTTTTGCTTTCTCCTTAAGTTCGGCTACTTTGGATTTATATGTATATCTAGAAGCGAAGAAGAATGCAATTCCTCCAATGCAAGCTATAACAGATAACAGAATAATGCTTTTAGGTCTCATTTTATTTTAATTTATGTTGTTTTACAACACAAAGATAACATCTTTCATAACATTTGAAATCTTTTCGTTTAAAAGATATAATTCATTCTACTAAATTAAGTACAAAAGTGGTATTATAGCCCAATAAATGTTCATAATATAAATAATACCGTATCATTATCTTTGGTTCTTTACGCCATGATTGTTTAAATATTTCTCAATTCCACAAGTTCAAAAACACATTTTCATAAACACCTGATTACAAGCCTTATACAAATCGCTATTTTTTCTTTAAAACCAAAGTATCGTTCCTTTAAAACCAACGGGCCTTTGGTTTTAAAGAAACGGACCATATTAAAGCAAAAAGAATAAGTTTGTTAACAATATTCAATATCCGATAACATTACTGGGCACTTATTCCCAGATGATTTTCAATTGTTTATAATTTAGTTCTTTGACATTTTTGTAATCGTGCTCAGTAAGTATCTCATTTACAGGTGTTCTATCCAGTAATGATACTCCTAAAATCTATAGAATTTCGTAGATCGGTCGGCCTACTTTCAATTTGTCAGCAACAATCGCCACCAAGCAGTACGTGATGAGCGCACAATAGACCTGCGTCTTAACAGCATTCATCGTTGTACCCCAGAATGACAAACCATGCCTCAGACTGATCTATGCGATACAAGCGGGAGAAGTCAACGTACCCTCTATCGAAGATATAAAAGCTTCCACTCTCATAATGTAGCCAGTCCATAGCATTGACGTCATGCATCTTAGCAGGAGTTATTAGCATAAAGCTTGGAATGGAAGTCTTCACATCATATAAAGTATGCAGTTTGATACCTCCTTTATGGTTTCTGAATTCAGCCCACCAAAAGACACTTAAACATAAGTTAATGGTAGAAGAATCAAAAGCATACACATTACCTTCAACCGCTGTCTCAAAATCATCCTTGTAGTAACGCTTACGAGCAGTTTCTATCAGTAGATAAACAAACTCTTCAAAGATTTTACAATTACGATTGCGGTTAGCTTTCTCAAGATTTGTACGGGTAACAGTAGAACCGAAACCTAAGTGATAACATTTTGATTGATGGGTTTCTAAAGCCAACATCAAATCTCGCATACTATCGCATGCCATTAACTGACCGAAGATCATGTAGAGCATCTGATTCCAGCAAGTGAAACTTTTCACATACTTGTTGCCGGAATATCTTGCAACGATGTTGTCGAACTGTCTACGAGAAAGAAAATCTGTAAATTGAGCGAAGATATATTTGCCTTGATTCATGCTTTAAGCTTTTGGACAAAGCTAAAAAGAACAAAGTCAATTCTAATCGTCACGCAATAAAAAACTTCTGAAAACATTTTCCTCTAGTCATAATCAAATCCCATATTTTTCAATTAATATATCTATAGCATTTTTCTTAAAGTAATATTGATAAACGACAGGGTTATCATCTTCTAACAAATAGCCAACCAATTTAGCTAGAAATCTATCATTACCTTTCAATATTAGCTCCTTGTTAGCATAAAGAAAATCTGCAGAATAAAAACCCAGATGCTCATCTGATACTCCACCAGGCAAAAGTAAGTCAGAATAAAGATTCAAATTAGGATCATAAATATTAGATATTTGAATTGATCTTTTTTTATCCCATATCAACGTACTTTTATTACTAATTGACATAAATAAATAATCAGAAGAAGACTCAACAGCAGTGATTCCCCAACCTATATTACTTTTTTTTAAAGTTTCAATCAATTCAAAAAAGTTCAAGTCTTTATGTTCTTCTATAAAATCTTCACTTGGCTCATTTTCTGGTATATTTACGTAATATCCAGGCATTATTTGACCTCCCTCATATACAAAAAGCTCATTCGACAATGCCGATATAAAAATACATTGATTATCTAATAATGCTATTGGATAATGCAAAAAAGGATAATGTATATTTTGAGTTCCTATTTCTTTTGCTTTTAACAGCGTTTCACCAATGAATGAGTTATTCTTGATTCTGAACACACTGTATTCACTTTTGCTTTGAGAATAATTATTTGGTAACGGATAATATGCAATAAGCTCACCTTCACCACACATCAAGGCAGATTCAATGTTAGCATCTTTGGCATCTAATTGAATTGTATTAAAGTAAGTTCCAGAATAAGTATATTGTAAAATTTTTCTCATAGAATTACAGATAAGACATACCAATTTATTATCACGATCCAAATAGAAATTATCCGAATAAACATATTCATCCGGCCCTATTCCTCTATGACTTATTTCATTAATAAAATATCCTTCTTCATCAAAGACAAATAATCCTCTTGAATCTTTTACAAAGTAAAAATTTCCATCATTCTTTATACATTCAATATCACTTAATAAGCATTCACTTGTTCTCAATGGAACATATTTGACACTATCCACAATATCGTACAAATTGATTTGTATAGGATTATTTCTATTCAAAACATCAATAATTTCAACATCACCTTTATGATTTGAAACCTGTCGTTGACAGGATGACATAGTTAGAAAAATTATCATAATAATTTTTCCCACATGTACCACTTCCGCCAACGAGCTATTATTTCCAGCAATCATTATTACTACTTAATATAATGTGAGTTAGATATAAGATTAAAATATTCTTTTGATTATAAGAAACATAGCGATAAAAGTATTAAATTTATAGTGCTCAATTATAACATTTAAACGATTACCACTATGTTCACAGAGGCTAAAGGTACAGAGATTTATTGTATGGCGGATGATTTCTGCAAGGAATTTGCATTGCAACAGGGAAAATATATGTCTGCAAGCATTTAACACATCAACTTAATATAGTATAAGGAGATATAATTCTATCTTTCTTCGTTTCCTTACACGAACACAACAAAATAATGACAAATATAAGACCTAGAATACGTATCATTTTTTCAAATAGTATTTCAATATTACAGGATTATCATCTTCTTTCAACTGTGTCATTTTTAAAATATCCTCAGATGACATGAATTTGGGATCTGTATACATAGCGACTTCGTCTGGATGACAAATTGCCATTAAAATATTATCTACTATACCAAAACAAAATTTCATAATAAAAGGCTTCTTATCCCTCAGTAAAAATCCCTCTTTCTTTTTTCTGTTAAATATAAAATTACCGCCAGTATCTCTATTCTGTACAAAAACAACATAAACATAATCGTCATTAAAGAATTTAATCAATGGAATAACATAGTTAGAACTTCGTAAAAAATCAGCTCTCTCTGCTGTTTCTTCTGTTAATTCCATCATTTCTTTATCTGATTTATATTTTTTTGCAGTTGCACATCCCGGTAAATCGTCTTCTTCTATCATTGAATCCCCAAAGTCTAGATACATAATAGGAGTAAGCTCCATTGCTTTGTCATCAATCTGATAAAAATAATAATTAACACCATTAGGTACAAAATAGAACTTTTCACCTATTGTATAAAATTTCTCCTTGTCCATCGTATTTTCTACAGAAATAGTTCCACTATAACCAACATTAGTAATTTGCTGAGTTTTCAAATTTGCAAATAACACTTCTTCATCTGTCCAAATAAAAGGATTAGTAAATACATATTTATCAAGACTTAAGGCCATAAGACTATTAAGCGCAAATTTTGATTTAATTTTTCGTTTTGATAATAATTTAAAATCAAGGCTATATGTATATATTACTCCATATGGATCCAACAAATCAATTCCTTTTAAAAATGGATTAAATTTTATATCTACAGCCATAGAATACTCTTCAGGCCCTTGACCTTGTCTATTTATTGAATTAGAAATAAATTTACCTGTACCTGAAAATGTAGAGACAACTTGATCTTTATCATAAATCGCATATATATCCATTGCTTGGTCATACATGACTTTTTTAAATTTACCTATTAATGATGAATCTTTCGTTTCTAAAGGAGTAATTTCTATTTTCTCTAAAAACACGGAAGCATCAGAAGAAGCATTACGTACTTCAATAGGTATTTTTTCGATACCATCAATGATTTTTTGTTTATTAGATGAGCAAGCACATATAATCATTAACAATAGAAGTATAATTATCTTATTCATAATATAAATTGGGTATTTTCAATTATTTCTCAGGGGATTACCCCTGAGAAATAATCCATTAAACTATTCAATTTGGGCATGTAGTGATACATGAATATATTTTAATAGCAAACAATGCTGTGATACTTAAAAAGATTTTATTCATAAACTTTTTTATTATTTATAAGAGCCTGTAAAAAAATGATTGAAATAAAAAATAAGAAAATTTTCGTACCTGCCAATGTATTCCTTTATTTGTAGTGACCCAACTATAATAAAGAGTTTAACGGAAACCGAATCGCAATATATAACAAAAGTATTGAACCTGCAAGTCCGAAAGCGAAAATATGATTTACGTATGATATGAACGCTTACGTGGTAGGTACTTTATTAACATTATTCGATTTGCATAATTCTATTCAAATAACTACCTTTACAGAAAATTGAAACAGGTATGGCAAAAGAAATTAACCCATTTATAGTAACTGGAAAAATAGAACCCGAGTACTTCTGCGATCGCGTGAAAGAATCAGAGAGGCTGGTTAAATCATTAACCAATGGCAATAACCTTGTCATTATCTCACCCAGAAGAATGGGTAAAACGGGACTAATCCGTTTCTGTTATGAGAAACCTGAAATAAAAGAAGAATATTATACTTTCTTCATTGACATACTCCATACATCAAGCTTAAGAGAATTCACTTATCTGCTTGGCAAAGAAATTTATGAAACACTATTGCCCCGCAGTAAGAAAATGGCAAGCCTGTTTATCCAGACAGTTAAATCAATCAATGGTAAATTCGGATTTGACCCGCTGACCAATCTACCTACTTTCAATCTGGAACTGGGGGATATTGATCGACCCGAATATACACTGGAAGAAATATTTCAATGTCTGATAGCAGCAGACAAACCTTGTATTGTTGCCATCGACGAGTTTCAACAAATTGCTAAATATCCCGAGAAGAATATAGAAGCATTACTGCGCACACACATACAGAAAATAGAAAACAGCAACTTCATCTTTGCCGGAAGTGAACGGCACATGATGCAGGAAATGTTTCTATCTTCATCCCGTCCATTCTACCACAGTGCCGATATTTTGGAACTGAAAGCCATTGCACCGGAAATCTATATACCATTTATTGCAGACCATTTCCAAAAAAGAAAACGGCATATTGAAATCGAAAATATAGAAAAAGTATATCGGCTATTCAAAGGACATACCTTTTATATCCAAAAAACATTCAATGAAGCTTTTGCAGATACACCGAAAGGGAAAGAATGTACACTGGAAATTATCAAAACAGCTATAGATAACCTTATTGCATATAATGATACAATCTTTCGGGAAATCTTATCTAATATTCCCGAAAAGCAGAAGGAATTGCTTTATGCCATTGCCAAAGTAGGTGAAGCAGAAAACGTCACATCAGCGAAATTTATCAAACGATACAGTCTGACATCCGCAAGCTCTGTACAGTCCGCAACTAAAAAACTGCTTGAAAAAGATATTATTACAGAAATAAATAAAGTATATTCGGTTACCGACAAGTTCTTTGGTATGTGGATCAATACTATTTATGGCAATAAATATACCCTTTAGTAAAGATGCAACTAAAATTACCATCAAATAAATTATAAAGTTAACACAATATATGGTAATTACCGAATGCCAATTATATTATTATGTTCTCATTATAAATATTTTAGCCCTATTTCTCTTCAATATCCTTGTTTTTCAAAACACATACGTTATCTTTGTAGTTATAGTACAAAATAAAGCAAAACAAAATGAAATCTAAAAACATCATTCTATTGTTTACTTTGGCATTGCCATTGTTCAGTTGTAGTGAATCACAAAAAAGAGTATCCTTTAGCGAAAGCACATCTGCTAAATCTACCGCTTTGAAGGAAGCCTTTATCTCCATTCCAATGGATATAAAAAAGAAAGGAGATATCTTATATGCCGGTGATTTTAAAGGAGACAGCCTTTTATACTGCTATAGTCTTAGTGAACAACGCTTTGTAAATCAAATGCTACCACAAGGACAAGGACCTGATGAATTTTTAAGCCCTGTCGAATTCTTTCTGTCTGATTCGTCTGCCTTCATACACAATCGATGGCACTTCACAGCGCAAAACTATACATTCAACGCGAAAGACTTTTCCATCCGGCGACAAGGAGAATTGATACACCTGCCCATGAGCATTGACAGAGTCTATCCGATAAGCGAATCACGCTTTATAGCGTCCGGCGTTTTTGAAGATTGCAGATTCCTTATTTTAGATAATGACGGCAATGTTATATCCAAATCTGGCGACTTCCCGAACTATCAAAGTGGAGAAGAAACCATACCCAATACGGCTAAAGGTATGTTTCATCAATCACAATTCGGTTACAACACCGACCGGAAACGTCTGGCATGTGCTACCAGTAATGTACTTGAGCTATGGGACTATAAGCCGGAAACATTAACGCTCCATAAAAGACTATTGTTAGCACCCTATCATTATCAGTTCAATTCAAGCCCAGACGGTGTGTATGCGGAAAGTGATAATCCTGATGCCGAACTGGGAGCACGAGGCATTGCCGTTTCCAATAACTATGTTTATGTACTGTATAACCCAAACACCAATCGGATGCACGAAGAACAAAAAGAAACTCTAAACAGCGAGATTTGGGTTTTCGACTGGGAAGGAAAACCGATACGTAAAATTTTGACAGATACTCATATAGAATGCTTCTGTGTAGATGAAACCGATACTTCATTTTATTGTGTAATGACTGCACCGGACTATTGTATTGGGATAGTGTCACCATCCCATTAACATAGTGACAGTATGTGCCAAGGATAGTGTCACTATCCCGAGCACATACTGTCACTATAACAAATCGAATATTTCGAGCTATTCTTGTCCTAGTCCGCCCGCTGTGTAGGCAGCGTAAACTCCTGAGAATCACAGATTACTCCATTCTCATCGGACACCGCTACGCGGAAAGTCACTTCACCATCTTTCAACTTACTTCCGGCATAGACCGTAGCCGTATAGCGGATACCCTCACCCGGAAGAATTTCTTCTATCATTACAGTAGGAGAAATGCCGATATGTTTCACTTTCCCGACCGTCTCTACAATAGGAACCACGTCATAAACCGGATTTCGTCCTTCATTCATGATTTCAAAGATGATCTTGCTGCTTTCTCCCCCGTCTATCGCATGATTGCGGTTATCGTCAATAAAGCGAATCTTGCGCAGTTTCAACTGAGTCAGTTGCTGCTGAGTCTGCGTCCGAGGTTTAAACTTAGAGTGAGACTGCCCTTGTCTGACTTCCGGAACGTAAGCATATTCCTCTATCGGGTCCGGTTTCGGAGCAGTCAGCGCATTCCCTATCGCTGCACCGGCAATGGTGCCAACAATATTTCCAATGGCAGAGCCGCGATATCCGCCCCTCCAGCCACGATTATTATCTCCGATAAGTCCGCCTATCGAACTTCCCAGACTTCCCCCAATTGCAGCACCACCTACAATTGCTCCGGGATTTCCCATACGTCCCGATGCACATCCGCTCAACATCAGAGCAGAAAGCAGAATTACAGTTAGTTGTTTCCTCATGATCATCTCTAATTTTACTATGATTACTCTATCACTTTAAAACGTGCAAAACGCAACAACAGTTGCTTGTCCCCTGCATTTTTAAAATGAATCGTTGCTTTGGCATTATCACCCGTTCCTTCTACCCTGATCACTTCGCCCAAGCCGAAACGTTCATGTTCTATCATCTGCCCCGCCTGTACTCCTGTTACAGATACCGAACCGGCTGAAGCCGACCGTGTACTGTTTCCACTCACCGCACTGACCTTCTTCAAATTCTTCGGCACACTGGGTGCAATCACCTGAGCCTTCGGACGTTCACGATCGGAAAATTTAGTACCATAAGGCGTTCGTGTAGGAGATGCCGTACGCGTAAATCCACCTTCGATTTCCCTGCGGAAACGCCCTGCACCTTCATCCACCGACCGGCTGACTCCCGCCTCATGCGGCAACCGCAAATAATTCACATCGATATCGCGCAAGAAACGGCTGGGACTTCCAAACTCCATCTTTCCATAACGGAAACGGGTCTTGGCAAAAGAAATATAACAATGTTCTTCGGCACGGGTAATGGCCACGTAGAACAAACGACGCTCCTCTTCCAGAGCACGGGGAGAATCGCCCACCATACCACTGGGAAAAAGATTTTCTTCCAGCCCCACTACGAATACGTTTTTAAACTCCAGCCCCTTGGCCGAATGAACGGTCATCAACGTTATCTTTTCTCCATCATCCGCTTTGTCCGAGTCCTGATCAGTAAGCAAGGCAATCTCCGAAAGGAAATCTGTCAGAGAAATATTCGGGTTGCCTTCTTCCTGCCTCAAAGCGCAGAAATCGTTCATACCATTCACCAATTCCTCAATGTTTTCCTTGCGACTCAGATTCTCCGGCGAAGTATCCTGACAGACATCATTGATGATGCCGGACCGGCGGATAATATCCGTTCCTATCTCATACGCACTCTTGTCCACCTGATCGGTCATAAAGCCTTCTATCAGTTCACGGAAGCCTTGCAGTTTGGTATGCGTACCTTTATTGATGTTCAGCCCGTAGCTCAATGGCTCGCAAAGCGCCGCCCAAAGACTGACACCATTTTCAGTGGCTGCGGAGATGATTTTTCCAACCGTCGTATCACCGATGCCACGGGCAGGATAATTAATGATTCGCTTGAATGCTTCTTCATCATTCGGATTCACTACCAAGCGGAAGTAAGCAATGACGTCCTTAATCTCCTTACGCTGGTAGAATGAAAGTCCGCCATAGATTTTATAGGGCATACTTCGTTTCCGAAGAGCCTCCTCGAAAACACGGCTCTGCGCATTCGTACGGTATAATATGGCAAAATCTGCATAGCCGTAACTATGTTCCCGACGCAGTTCAGCTATCTTATTGGCTACGATATCCCCTTCTTCCACATCACTGTAAGCCTGAAACACGCCAATCGGTTCGCCACGTTCTTTTTCAGAGAATACTTCTTTCCGAATCTGACGTTCATTCTTTTCGATCAGACTGTTGGCAGCACAGACGATGGTTTGCGTAGAACGATAATTCTGCTCCAGTTTAAAGACTTTCGTATTGGGATAAACCTTCGTGAAATAAAGGATATTATCAATATCCGCTCCACGGAAAGAGTAAATACTCTGCGCATCATCGCCTACCACACAAACACGCTGATTTTCTTTCGTCAGCTGGAGTACGATGCTATGCTGGGCATAATTCGTATCCTGATACTCGTCCACCAGCACATAACGGAACTGCTCCCTATAACGGGCCAGCACTTCCGGAAAGTCGCGGAACAGAATATACGTATACACCAGCAAATCATCGAAATCCATAGCTCCCGCCTGACGGCATCTTTCCCAGTAACGGGTATATATTTCACGGACAGCGGGCACTTTGGCTGCCATATCTCCTTCATACGCTTCTTTGTTGGCAGCATATCCCGTAGGAGAAACCAAATGGTTTTTGGCACTTGAAATGCGGGCTTGCACCATCCCCGGCTTATATGTCTTTTCGTCCAGTCCCATCTCCTTGATGATGGAACGGATCAGACTTTTACTATCCGCCGAATCATAAATGGTAAATTGGGAAGTGAATCCGATATACTTTGCTTCGGCACGGAGAATGCGGGAAAAGACGGAATGGAAGGTACCCATCCACAAATAACGTGCCCGCTCCATGCCCACCTGACGGGCTATACGTTCTTTCATCTCACGCGCCGCCTTATTGGTAAAGGTCAGTGCGAGGATGTTCCACGGTTGATAGCCGTTTTCCAGCAGATAGGCAATTTTATAAGTCAACACACGTGTCTTTCCCGAACCTGCACCGGCTATCACCAGCGAAGGCCCGTCATTATAAGTCACTGCTGCACACTGACTCTCATTTAATTCCTCTATATAGTTGGTATTCATAACAGCATTATAAAAACAATGAGGATTTTTAACAAACCCTTGGCGTTCAAATTTGTTTCAATACGACAAAAGTATAACATTCATTTGACAATGAAGATATTTTTATGATTTTTCATCACTAACTATTTAACCTAACCACTCAAAGCAATGAAAAAGAGTATATTTTTATCATTTATTTTATGTTTGTGCCTCATCGCCTGCATACCACAGCAAGCAATGGCACAAAAGCAAAGCCGCATGGAAAAGCTGCTAAGGTATCTGAACGACAATGACGCCGACAAATGGCAGAAGAACAGGGAAAAACTGGATGACGAAACAAAGGCGTACTATGCCGAAGATTTATCATTGATGGACGTCCTCAACGACCTGTGGAATGGACAGAGCGAACAGGCAGCCACCCTCTACTTCGGCTGCTACGAGAAAGCCGCCCAAAGTAACTTCCCCGGTATCTGTGAAGGGGAAAAGATTCCGCTTTCTCAGATACGGGACAAGGCGGACCAGTCCATTATCAACCTGCTGGAGGCCTCGAAAGATAAAATTCCTTTCAGCCGGGCACTGCTGGACAGCATTCACGCCACCGAATATCCGGTTGACTCCGCCATGCTGCAACGGCTGCAGAACATCCGCGAGGTGGCACTGCTGGAAGGAATGCTCAAAGCCCCCACTCCCATCATTTACCAGACTTACGTCAAGGAGTATCCCAACGGCAAATTTATCGCACAAGTCAACGCCTCCGAAAACGTACGGCTCTACCAACTGGTGAAGACCGCCCCGACTCCTGCAAACTTCAAAGCCTTCTTTGAAGACCCCGAAATGCAAAAGTATTATCAAGACAGAGGTCCGCGCCCCTATCTTGCCGAGGTCCGTACCTTATACGATGATTTCCTGTTCCAACGCATCGACAGCCTGAAAAAAGAAGGAAATGCCACCGCCATCCGGCAGATTATCGATGATTATAAGAACACACCTTATCTGTCCACCGGTGCACGGACTCACCTGAACGATCTTGAATATCTCAGTGAAAAGGCAGACTTCGAGCTTCTGAAACCGGCAATAGTCAACTCCGAATCGCTCGGTTTATTGCAGGAATTCCTCAAAACACACAAGTATAAGGAATTTCGTGACCAGGCAAAGAATTTGCGTGCTCCATTTATCCTGCAAGCCATCGTTTCCACCCCGACTACTGTAAAATATTACACTCAAGGACGATTGATAAAGTGCTGCGAGACCGACAGCACCGGCAATATTACGACCAGCTACACCTACAATGACAAGGGGCAGCTTACCACCACATTATCCGTGACTGAAAAGAACGGGCAACCCATCAACGAAGTGCAAACCAGCAGGCTGTACGACCCGCAAGGCCACTGCATCTTCGAAGTGAAGACTAATCCGAAAACCAAAACGGACTTCTACCGCCGTGCACACCGCATCGGTATCGACGGAAGCATCGAAAGCGATTCCCTAAAATACATGGACGGCAGATATACCGTCAGCAGCTACAACAAGCAGGGATTACTGACGGAAACCAAAGAGTACAACAAGAACGGGGAAATGGAGGGATATACAGTCAACAAATACGACGACAAAGGCAGAATGACCGAATCTCAGCATCAGAATATGCTCTTTGTCAATTCGCCCAACCAGATTCTCTCGCAAAAAGAATTGTATGAATATGATAAATACGGATACCTCACCCGCATCGTCTACCAACGTATCTTCGGCAACAGCCAGAAGACGTCCGGCTGCCTGACCTGCCTGTACGACGAGTACGGAAACCGGATCGATGGTGACTCCTATTACGAATATGACAATACGGGGCAATGGATATGCCGCACCAGCTATGACAACCCGCAGCAAGTGGAACGTATACAGTACATTTATAAATAAAAATAAAATACCGTGAACCTTTTGCGAACTATGGCTGTTATTATAGTATAACAAAACCATTTAAAGTTTTGACAATATGAATACTATATTAATGTCTTTAATAATTATGACCATGACTTACGAAATGCCTAAACTTCCTTACGCAAACAATGCGCTGGAACCTGTAATCAGTCAGCAAACGATAGATTTCCATTACGGAAAACATCTGCAAACATATGTAAATAATCTGAATAGCCTTGTGCCCGGAACAGAATATGAAGGCAAAACGGTAGAAGAAATCGTTGCCACCGCTCCCGATGGAGCTATCTTCAACAACGCCGGCCAAGTGTTGAATCACAATTTATATTTCCTCCAATTCGCTCCGAAACCTTCGAAAAAGGAACCGGCAGGCAAACTGGGAGAAGCCATCAAACGTGATTTCGGCAGCTTTGAAAACTTCAAGAAGGAATTCAATGCAGCAGCAGTCGGATTGTTCGGTTCAGGATGGGCTTGGCTGTCAGTAGACAAGAACGGTAAACTGCATATCACCAAAGAAGGAAACGGCAGTAACCCCGTACGCGCCGGACTGAAACCACTTCTGGGTTTTGACGTGTGGGAACACTCCTACTATCTGGACTACCAGAACCGCCGTGCCGACCACGTAAACGCCCTGTGGAACATCATCGACTGGGATGTGGTAGAAAAACGAATGTAACCGGACTCATTAAAATTAAGCTAAACTATACTATTGAAAAGGTCGTTGTGGATTTCACAGCGGCCTTTTTTCTACAACAAAAAACCTAAGCTTTCTATTGTATTTCAAAGGCATAAATTGTATTTTTGCAATAGCCGAAAATCAAAACAGACAATTATGACACTTCAACAAAAAAATAAAGAATGGCGCATTTTCTTTGTTGCCTTCTTCCTTTTGCTCTCTTTCATCAGTAACGCGGCTACCCCGGAAGAATTGGAAGAGGAGATACTTTTCGTGACGTCCTACAATTCCGATACTAAATATACCTACGATAATATCAACACGTTCGTAGAAACGTACCGCCAACTGGGTGGCAAGTATTCCACCATCGTAGAAAACATGAATGTTACCGACCTCAATCAATCCAGAAAATGGAAGAAAACGCTTACCAACATTCTGGACAAACATCCGAACGCCAAGCTAGTCATCCTGCTGGGTGGCGAAGCATGGAGCAGTTTCCTGCACCTCGAAGACGAGAAGTACAGACAACTGCCCGTATTTTGCGCTATGGCATCGCGCAACGGCATCCGTATTCCGGAAGACTCTATTGATATACAGACCTACGAACCTCAGAGCATCGACTTAACGGAAAGAATGAGCGAATACAATATAATATATTGTAACACATATGAATATGATGTCGATAAAGACATCGAAATGATGCGAAGCTTTTATCCGGATATGGAACATTTAGTGTTCATCTCGGACAACACCTACAACGGACTTGCCGAACAAGCGTGGGTGAAAAAGAATATGAAACGCTATCCGGAAATATCGACGACCTATATTGACGGCCGTATCCACACCCTTGATGCTGCCGTCAAACAACTACGCGATATCCCCAGAAATTCGGTTGCACTACTGGGTATCTGGAGAATTGATAATCGGGGCATAACGTATATGAACAACTCTGTATATGCTTTCTCCAAAGCGAATCCAGAGTTGCCTGTTTTCAGCCTGACTGCTACTGCCATCGGTTATTGGGCAATCGGAGGGTATATCCCCCAGTACGACGGAATAGGGAGAAGCATGGGAGAACAGGCTTATCAATTTCTGGACAAGGGGAAAAACAATGTCAGCCACATTCATTTGTTGCCCAACAGATACAAATTTGATGCCAACAAACTGCATGAATGGGGATTTCAGGACAAGAAACTACCTTTCAATTCACTTATCATCAACCAACAGGTGCCTTTCTTTCAGGCATATCGGACGGAAGTGCAATTCATCCTGTTTACCTTCCTTGTACTGATAGGCGGACTGTTTATCTCACTGTATTATTATTACCGGACAAAAATCTTAAAGAATCACCTTGAGAAGACTACAGCCCAATTAAGGGAAGATAAAAAGAAACTGGAATTATCGGAAATTGCGCTACGTCATGCCAAAGAGCGTGCCGAAGAAGCCAATCAACTGAAAAGTGCCTTCGTATCAAATATGAGCCACGAAATACGGACACCGCTGAACGCTATTGTCGGCTTTTCCAGCCTGCTGATCGATACCGTGGAAGCAACGGATGAGCAGAAGGAATATGCGGATATCATCCAGACTAATTCCGAATTGTTATTGCAGCTGATCAGTGATGTACTGGATGTATCACGCTTGGAATCAGGTAAACTGCTGTTCAAGTATGAATGGTGCGAACTGGTAAATCATTGCCAGAACATGATCACACTGACCAGGAAGAACCGGACAAGAGATATAGATGTCAGGCTTCAGATGCCGAAAGAGCCTTATATGCTCTATACCGACCCGCTACGTTTGCAGCAGGTGATCATCAACTTACTGAACAATGCGCTGAAGTTTACTCCCGACGGCGGAAGTATCACGCTGGATTATAAAATAGACGAAGAAGACCAGTGTATGCTGTTCTCTGTGACCGATACAGGCGCGGGCATCCCCGAAGACAAGCAGGAACTGGTATTCCAGCGTTTTGAAAAGCTCAACGAATTTGTGCAGGGAACAGGCTTGGGACTGGCAATCTGCAAACTGACCATACAACGCATGGGAGGCGATATCTGGATTGACAAGAATTATAAGAACGGAGCACGGTTTGTCTTTTCTCATCCTATCAAAAAGCGGGAATCGGAAGAAAAATGAAAAAAAAACGGATAATTTGATGAATCTTTGTTTCTTTTTCGCTTACTTTGCTCCCGTAAAGACAAAGGGGTGCCCCAAAGAGGGGCTGAGATTATACCCTAGGAACCTGAGGCAGTTAGCACTGACGTAGGGATTGTGTTTCTTTCTTATCGCCTTTCTATATAAGCACGCTCTTTGTATTTACTTTCAACTTATTAATACTGATAGGACAATGAAAGTACAAGTTAACAACAAAGAGGTGGAAATGACTCCTGCTTCTACCCTTACACAACTGGCTGCCCAACTGGAACTTCCGGTACAAGGCATCGCTATTGCCGTAAACAACAAAATGATTCCACGTTCCGAATGGGAGAAATTCACGTTACAGGAGAATGATAACCTCGTGGTCATCAAAGCGGCTTGTGGAGGGTAAAAGTATGGTCAGTCTACAATTTATCACCCACCAGACCGATCGGTATACTTATTTCGAATCGGCACTCATGGCACTTGAAGGAGGATGTAAATGGATTCAGCTACGCATGAAGGAAGCTCCGTGTGAAGAGGTGGAAGCTGTTGCCCTCCAACTAAAGCCGCTCTGCAAAGAAAAAGAAGCGATCTTACTTCTGGATGACCACGTCGAACTTGCCAAAAAGCTGGAAGTGGACGGAGTGCATCTGGGCAAAAAAGATATGCCGATAGATCAGGCACGACAATTACTTGGAGAAGCATTTATTATCGGAGGTACGGCAAATACATTCGAGGATGTCGTACAGCACTACCGTGCCGGAGCGGATTACCTCGGCATCGGTCCTTTCCGGTTTACCACTACAAAGAAAAACCTGAGTCCTGTTCTGGGACTGGAAGGTTATACCGCTATTTTATCTCAGATGAAGGAAGCGAATATCGAACTGCCGGTAGTAGCCATCGGAGGAATCACCCGTGAGGATATACCCGCCATACTCGAAACCGGAGTGAACGGAATCGCGCTTTCCGGAACGATTCTTCGGGCGGAGGATCCGGCAGCGGAAACACGAAAGATTTTGAACATGAAACGTATAATCAAATAAAATAATTGAAAAGTGGAAAAGTTAGTAATTGCAGGCCGTGAGTTCAACTCCCGCCTTTTTCTGGGTACAGGAAAATTCAATTCCAATGAAGTAATGGAACAAGCCATTCTGGCATCGGGCACTGAAATGGTAACCGTAGCCATGAAGCGCATCGACATGGATGACAAAGAAGACGACATGCTGAAACATATTATTCATCCGAATATCCAGTTGCTACCCAACACATCGGGAGTACGTGATGCGGAAGAAGCTGTTTTCGCCGCACAGATGGCACGTGAAGCTTTTGGTACCAACTGGCTGAAACTGGAAATCCATCCGGATCCGCGCTATCTGCTCCCCGACTCTATCGAAACCCTAAAGGCTACAGAACAGCTTGTTAAACTGGGCTTTATCGTATTACCCTATTGCCAGGCCGACCCTGTGCTCTGCAAACGACTGGAAGAAGCCGGTGCCGCTACCGTAATGCCGCTGGGTGCTCCCATCGGAACTAACAAAGGACTGCAAACCAAAGAATTCCTGCAGATTATTATCGAACAGGCCGGTATCCCCGTTGTCGTAGATGCCGGAATCGGTGCACCGAGCCACGCTGCCGAAGCAATGGAACTGGGTGCTTCTGCCGTACTGGTAAATACCGCTATCGCCGTAGCAGGCAATCCGGTAGAAATGGCGTTGGCCTTCAAAGCCGCCACCGAAGCCGGAAGACGGGCATACGAAGCAGGACTGGGTCTGCAGGCTGATAACTTTATAGCAGAAGCAAGTTCACCTTTAACTGCATTTTTGGAATAAGTAATAGGTGATAAGTAATAGGTAATAAGTAGGGAGTAGTGTTTGTTTCACTATTCTTAATAATACGATAATAAAATTCTATGGAACAAAAAATAAAATTTTCCCGTTCTCAGAAAGTATATCTGCCGGGTAAACTCTATCCGAACATCCGTGTAGCCATGCGGAAAGTTGAACAAGTGCCCAGCGTCAGCTTCGAAGGCGAAGAAAAGATAGCTACTCCGAATCCGGAAGTATACGTATATGACACCAGCGGTCCGTTCAGTGACCCGTCAATGAGCATTGATCTTAAGAAAGGACTTCCCCGCTTACGTGAAGAATGGATTGTGGGACGCGGTGACGTAGAGCAACTCCCCGAAATCACTTCGGAATACGGACAAATGAGACGTGATGACAAAAGTCTGGATCATCTCCGCTTTGAACACATCGCCCTTCCCTATCGTGCCAAAAAGGGAGAAGCCATCACTCAGATGGCATACGCCAAACGAGGAATCATCACTCCGGAAATGGAATATGTGGCGATCCGCGAAAATATGAACTGTGAGGAACTGGGAATTGAAACTCACATTACTCCCGAATTTGTCCGTAAAGAAATAGCAGAAGGACGTGCAGTGCTGCCTGCCAACATCAATCATCCGGAAGCCGAACCGATGATTATCGGCCGTAACTTCCTAGTGAAAATCAATACGAATATCGGAAACTCCGCCACCACTTCCAGCATTGACGAGGAAGTGGAAAAAGCTTTATGGAGCTGCAAATGGGGAGGTGATACGCTGATGGACCTTTCAACAGGAGAAAATATTCATGAGACACGTGAATGGATCATCCGCAACTGCCCTGTACCGGTAGGCACTGTACCTATCTATCAGGCACTTGAGAAAGTGAATGGCGTAGTGGAAGACCTTAACTGGGAAATCTATCGGGACACACTGATCGAACAATGCGAACAGGGAGTAGATTATTTTACGATTCATGCAGGTATCCGCCGTCATAATGTTCATCTTGCCGATAAACGTCTGTGCGGCATTGTCAGCCGTGGAGGAAGCATCATGAGCAAATGGTGTCTGGTGCACGATCAGGAAAGTTTCCTGTATGAACACTTTGACGATATCTGTGATATTCTGGCTCAATACGACGTTGCCGTATCATTGGGAGACGGACTGCGTCCAGGCTCTATCCATGATGCCAACGACGAAGCACAGTTTGCAGAACTGGACACGATGGGAGAACTGGTACTTCGTGCATGGGAAAAGAACGTGCAGGCATTTATCGAAGGACCGGGACACGTACCGATGCATAAAATCAAGGAGAACATGGAACGTCAGATTGAGAAATGCCATGATGCGCCATTTTATACACTCGGCCCTTTAGTGACGGATATCGCTCCTGGCTACGATCACATTACCTCTGCCATCGGAGCTGCTCAAATCGGCTGGTTAGGTACGGCGATGCTTTGTTATGTCACTCCGAAAGAGCACCTTGCCCTGCCGGACAAAGAAGACGTACGTGTAGGCGTTATCACTTATAAGATTGCCGCTCATGCTGCCGACCTTGCCAAAGGACATCCGGGAGCACAGGTACGCGACAATGCCTTGAGCAAAGCCCGTTACGAGTTCCGCTGGAAAGATCAGTTCGACTTGTCTCTCGATCCGGAACGGGCACAGGGGTATTTCCGCGCAGGACATCACATTGACGGAGAATACTGCACAATGTGCGGACCTAATTTCTGCGCCATGAGATTATCCCGTGATCTGAAGAAAAATGCCAAGAGTGATAAATAATGAATTGTGATTATACCAAAACCAAATCACAACCTCATTTCTTTTTAATTTTCAACTTTCAATTAATTAAAATGTTCTCAGACGAATTAGAAAAAATATCCTGGGAAGAGACGACAAAAGCCATCTATTCCAAGACAGATGCCGATGTGCGCCGTGCATTAGGCAAAAAAGAGCATCTGGATGTCAACGATTTTATGGCATTGATCTCACCTGCCGCCACTCCCTATCTGGAAGTGATGGCCCGTCTCAGCCAGAAATATACGATGGAACGGTTCGGCAAAACAATCTCTATGTTTGTGCCGCTCTATATCACCAATTCATGCACCAACTCCTGCGTCTATTGCGGTTTCCATATCAGCAATCCGATGAAAAGAACGATTCTGACAGAGGAGGAAATCGTCAACGAATACAAAGCAATCAAACGGCTGGCTCCTTTTGAGAATCTTTTACTCGTGACAGGTGAAAATCCGGCAGCAGCAGGTGTACCTTACATTGCTCGTGCTCTCGATCTGGCAAAACCTTATTTCAGCAACCTGCAGATTGAAGTGATGCCCCTCAAAGCGGAAGAATACAAAGAACTCACCCATCACGGGCTGAACGGAGTCATCTGCTTTCAAGAAACTTACCATAAGGCGAACTATAAAAAGTATCACCCGCGAGGCATGAAGTCCAAATTCGAATGGCGTGTCAATGGTTTCGACCGTATGGGACAGGCCGGTGTCCATAAGATCGGCATGGGTGTCCTGATCGGTCTGGAGGAATGGCGGACAGATGTGACAATGATGGCTTACCACCTCCGCTACCTGCAGAAGCACTACTGGAAGACCAAATACAGCGTCAATTTCCCCCGTATGCGTCCATCCGAAAACGATGGCTTCCAACCCAACGTTATCATGAACGACCGGGAACTTGCACAGCTTACTTTCGCCATGCGAATCTTCGATCATGATGTAGACATCTCCTATTCTACCCGTGAAAGCGCCGAGATACGAAATCACATGGCAACACTGGGCGTGACAACCATGAGTGCCGAAAGCAAGACAGAACCGGGCGGATATTACAGCTACCCGCAAACGCTGGAGCAGTTCCACGTGAGTGACGAACGGAAAGCGGTAGAAGTGGAACGTGACCTGAGGAAATTAGGACGTGAACCGGTCTGGAAGGATTGGGACCAGTCTTTTGACTTTAAAAGATAAAACGATGCGGTACGACAGGCAAATGATCCTTCCCGAAATCGGAGAAGACGGTCAGCAGAAACTGAAACAAGCAAAGGTTCTTATTGTAGGCGTGGGAGGGCTAGGCTCTCCCATAGCCCTCTATCTGACCGGAGCAGGAGTAGGCTGCATTGGACTGGTAGACGACGATGTAGTCAGCATCAGTAATCTGCAACGGCAAGTGCTCTATTCAGAGAAAGAATTAGGTAAACCCAAGGCAATATGTGCCGCCGAACGACTTTCCGCACTTAACAGCGAGATAACTATCCGGACTTATCCAACCCGTTTAACAGAGGAAAACGCACAGGAAATTATCAGTCAGTATGATATAGTAGTAGATGGCTGCGACAACTTCTCTACCCGCTATCTTATCAACGACATCTGCGCGGAAATGGGGAAAGTGTATGTCTATGGAGCAATCTGCGGCTTTGAAGGTCAGGTATCCGTTTTCCATTACGGAGAAGAGAAAAAAAGTTATCGGGACTTATATCCGGACGAAGAAGAAATGAGGCGAATGCCTCCGCCCTCCAAAGGTGTAATGGGCATTACTCCTGCGGTAACAGGAAGCATCGAAGCAACGGAAGTGCTGAAAATTATCTGCAGTTTTGGCGAAGTATTATCAGGTAAACTATGGACTATTGACTTGCGTACATTGCAATCTAACAAATTTTCACTATAAACGTTGGTTTCTGAAATAGTTAATTAGTAACTTTGCTAAACTTTACAACTTTACAAAGGAAATGAAACTAATTGTAGTTACCACGCCCACGTTCTTCGTTGAAGAAGATAAGATTATTACCGCTCTTTTCGAGGAGGGACTGGATATTCTACATCTCAGAAAACCTGAGACACCGGCCATGTATTCCGAACGATTACTGACGCTGATTCCGGAAAAATATCATCGCCGCATTGTGACACACGAACATTTTTATCTGAAAGAAGAGTTCAATCTGATGGGTATCCACCTGAATGCACGCAACCCGAGCGAACCGCATGATTATGCCGGACACGTCAGTTGTTC
Source organism: Bacteroides sp. RCH18 (assembly GCF_058231005.1). NCBI lineage: Bacteria > Pseudomonadati > Bacteroidota > Bacteroidia > Bacteroidales > Bacteroidaceae > Bacteroides > Bacteroides sp. RCH18. Next base: position 889,716 of record NZ_JBIPTC010000001.1, read on the forward strand.
CTGCCATTCCGTAGAAGAGGTGAAGAACAGAAAGCATTTCTATGATTACGTTTTCATGAGTCCCATTTACGATAGTATTTCGAAGGTTAATTACTATTCTACTTATACGGCAGAAGAACTACGTGAGGCACAGAAAGCTAAGATCATTGACTCTAAAGTAATGGCACTCGGAGGTATTAATGAAGATAATCTATTAGAAATAAAAGATTTCGGATTTGGAGGGGCTGTTGTACTGGGGGACCTTTGGAATAAATTTGATGCCTGTCTGGATCAGAATTATCTGGCTGTGATCGAGCATTTCAAGAAGTTGAAGAAATTGGCGGACTAAGAAATATCGATTCGAATATTATATACAATCATAAATAAAGAAACCGCTGTAAGTAATCTTTTACAGCGGTTTACTTTTTAGTAATTTTCTTATCAGAATTTATATCCTAATACAATAGAAAAGTTTGTATTTTTAGGATTACCTATTTTTTCTACATCTACTAAACCAAATTGACCATCCAATCCTACAATAACCTTACCTAATTCCAAAGCTACTCCAACACCAAGACCGGCATCAAAACGTTTTAAAGCATCATCACCAAATGTATCATACTTACGTTCCGTATCATTCCCCAAATCAATTTTGGTTTTACCAGCAATACCACATGCCAAATAAGGACCAGCATTAACCACAATATTTGTATTATCCGCAACATTAAAACGAGCAGCAGCCATAACTGGTAATTCCAAATACATTGCATTTATGCTATTACCATCCTTTTTTGCTCCTTTAGTCGACAAAAACAATGATGGTTGTAATGACCAAGTATTATCAAAAGCATATTCAAAACCACCTCCAAGTTTAAAGCCAATCTTTGCATTCAAATCAGCATCACCTGTATAATTACTAATGTTCATTCCTACCTTAGCATTCCAACCTGTAATCTGTGAAAAGCCAGCAACTGAAATCAGCGCAAATAAAATAAATAAAGCACTCTTTTTCATAATTCTAAAGTTTTAATTAATACTATAGTTAAATCATCTGTTTAATTAACAATGCAAATATATGATTGATATATATATCAAACAACTTTTTCGTTAACAAACGTGTAAAATATAGAGATTACACATAAAGAAAGGGAATTCCCTATTTCAGAGAATCCCCTTTCCTATTTTTTTATTATCTACTACTCAATTAGAAATTGTAGTGGAAACCAATAGAAAGATCTTCGCTAGTCAACATCAGACCGAAAGAATCTCCGGAAGTGTTCACATTCTTACGATATCCCAAGAAACCATACTTGGCGATAAAAGAGAAGTGATCGTTCAGTTTAACAGCGATACCCGGTCTCAAACCGATCTGACCTGCTTTAGTGGTATCACCATCTTTGATTTTCACGAAACCAATAGCAGCAGTTCCGTCCAGGAACAGACGTACAGCATCATTCTGATAGTAAGACCAACGGATGTACGGAGCAACAGTAACTGTATTTGCAGTCACTTGTTTCACATATTCGTGTGAATAGTTCAGTTCAGCACCCAATGCCCATGTTTCATTAAAATTGTAGCCGATTTCCGGAGCAACTTTAAAAGAAGTAGTGTTGCCTGTGCTGTTACGCCATACGTTCAAAGACCCGCCTACGTAAATGTCTTGTGCTTTTACAGCGATAGTTGCTAACATTACAACTACCAATAATAAACCCTTTTTCATCTTCTTTCTTTTTAAGTTATAAAATAAAAACATGTTTTGTTTTCGGGGGCAAAATTAAACTTCTTCTTCATCTTAAACAAATATTTAGTTAGTTTTTTATAATAATCACCAAACAAATCCTTATTAACAGCTGATTATCAGGGCTGAACAAATACAATAAAAATAACATCATCCAACAAAAAAAGGCTGTAATCATTCTCTCACGAGACGATTACAGCCCAATTATCAGAAAGTTAACTTTCTAACCAGTTTATCTTTCTATCCTTCAATTGCTGCCTGAGCCGCTGCTAATCTTGCGATAGGCACCCGGAACGGAGAGCAACTAACGTAATTCAAACCTACTCTATGGCAGAACTTCACTGAAGACGGTTCACCACCATGTTCGCCACAGATACCGCATTTTAAATCCGGACGGATAGCACGACCCTTTTCTGTAGCCATACGTACCAACTGCCCTACACCATTCTGATCGAGCACCTGGAACGGGTCTACTTTCAGAATCTTCTTTTCCAGATAGACCGGAAGGAAGGAAGCGATATCGTCACGAGAATATCCGAAGGTCATCTGAGTCAAGTCATTCGTACCGAATGAGAAGAATTCAGCAGATGAAGCAATACGGTCAGCAGTCAGAGCTGCACGAGGAATTTCAATCATAGTACCTACTTTGAAATCAATGCTGTCGCCCACTTCTTCAAACAACTTGGCAGCCTCTTCACGAATCACCTTCTCTTGTTCCTTGAATTCATATAAAATACCGGTCAACGGAACCATGATTTCAGGATGTGTCTCTACTCCTTCTTTCTTCAGTTCAAGAGCAGCACCCAAGATAGCGCGTGTCTGCATCTGAGTGATTTCAGGATATGTATTTCCCAGACGGCAACCGCGGTGACCCAACATCGGATTGTGTTCACACAGCGATTCTACACGTTGCTGGATATATTGCAGGCTTACACCCATCGTATCAGCCATTTCCTGCTGTCCCTTCGTATCATGAGGAACAAACTCATGCAAAGGAGGATCGAGCAGACGAACAGTCACCGGACAACCGGCCATTGCTTTAAAGATGCCCTTAAAGTCGGCTTGCTGATACGGAAGAATCTTTGCGAGTGCTTTACGACGTCCTTCTGCATTTTCTGCCAGAATCATTTCGCGCATTGCCTTGATCTTTTCACCTTCGAAGAACATATGTTCCGTACGGCAAAGACCGATACCTACTGCACCAAAGTTACGTGCTACTTCCGCATCGTGCGGAGTATCCGCATTGGTACGTACTTGCAGACGGGTATATTTATCCGAGAGTTTCATCAAATCGGCAAAGTCTCCGGAAAGTTCGGCAGCTTGAGTTTCTACCTTACCATTATATACTTCGCCTGTACTACCGTTCAAAGAAATATAATCGCCTTCTTTCAAAACAATGCCGTCAATTTCTACTGTACGAGTCTTATAGTCGATATTCAATGCTCCTGCACCGGATACACAACATTTACCCATACCACGAGCTACCACAGCAGCATGAGAAGTCATACCACCACGAGCTGTCAGGATACCTTCGGCAACTGCCATACCGGCCAAGTCTTCCGGAGAAGTCTCGATACGTACCATTACCACTTTCTTTCCGGCAGCATGCCATTCGGCAGCATCATCAGCGAAGAATACAATCTGACCGGTTGCAGCACCCGGAGAAGCCGGAAGACCGCGAGTCAGCACTTTCGCCTGTTTCAAAGCAGATTTATCGAATACCGGGTGAAGAAGTTCATCCAGTTTGTTAGGTTCTACACGCATCAAAGCAGTCTTTTCATCAATCATGCCCTGACGGAGCAAGTCCATTGCGATTTTCACCATAGCCGCACCGGTACGTTTACCGTTACGAGTCTGCAGGAACCATAACTTACCTTCCTGCACGGTGAATTCCATGTCTTGCATATCTTTATAGTGGTTCTCCAATTTAGTCTGCAATGCATCCAGTTCCTTATAGATTTCCGGCATAGCTTCTTCCATTGAAGGGAATTTCGCAGCACGAATATCTTCAGTTACACCTGCCAGTACAGCCCAGCGCTGAGAACCAACCTTCGTAATCTGTTGTGGAGTACGGATACCGGCTACCACATCTTCACCTTGTGCGTTGATTAGGTATTCACCGTTGAAAAGGTCTTCACCTGTACCGGCATCACGAGAGAAACAAACACCCGTTGCAGAAGTGTCACCCATATTACCGAATACCATTGCCTGTACGTTTACAGCTGTTCCCCATTCATCGGGTATACCTTCCATCTTACGATAAAGGATAGCACGCTCGTTCATCCATGAATCAAATACGGCACAGATAGCTCCCCAAAGTTGTTCGTAAGCACAAGTCGGGAAATCTTTTCCGGTCTGTTCTTTCACAGCGGCCTTGAACTTCTTCACAAGTTCTTGCAGGTCTGCTACTTCCAGTTCGTTATCAAGCTTTACTCCTTTTGATTCTTTTACTTCTTCAATGATTGCTTCGAACGGATCGATATCTTCCTTGTTCGTCGGCTTCATGCCCAGAACAACGTCACCGTACATCTGTACAAAACGACGATAAGAGTCCCATGCAAAACGGGCATTACCAGTCTTGCGAATGATACCTTCCACCACCTCGTCATTCAGACCCAGATTCAGAATAGTATCCATCATACCCGGCATAGACGCACGGGCACCTGAACGTACAGAAACCAACAATGGATTTTCGATATCACCGAATTTAGATTTCATCAATTCTTCTACACGGGCAATGGCCTTTACTACTTCATCTTTCAGCAACTCAACCACTTTATCACGTCCCAACGTATTATACTCCGTGCAAACTTCTGTAGTTATTGTGAATCCGGGAGGAACGGGAATTCCAATTAAATTCATCTCGGCAAGATTGGCACCTTTACCACCTAACAAATTCTTCATGTCGGCCTTTCCTTCTGCCTGACCATTTCCAAAGGTATAAACTCTTTTTTTATCCATAATATTGTGTTTAAAGTTACATTATGATTTTTTTCTGTTCGCAAATCTAAGTATATTTCGCAAACCAGAAAACTTTTTGAGAAAAAAACTTTCTATTAAAATGCAATTTCGACATTACAATCTGGAATATTTTCATAGACACGAAAGTTTTCCAAAAAAAATACCTACTTTTGCATCATAATTATTAGATTGGTGTAAAAGTGGCAAGAAAGAGAAAAGAACTTCCCCTGCTGGAGAAGGTAACAATAACGGATGTGGCTGCCGAAGGAAAAGCCATCGCAAAAGTAAACGACCTGGTGATTTTTGTTCCTTATGTAGTGCCAGGTGATGTTGTAGACCTGCAGATCAAGCGCAAAAAGAACAAATACGCCGAAGCCGAAGCTGTGAAATTCCACGAGCTGTCGCCCGTACGTGCCGTTCCTTTCTGCCAACACTACGGCGTATGCGGCGGTTGTAAATGGCAGGTACTCCCCTATTCGGAACAAATCAGGTATAAGCAGAAACAAGTAGAAGACAATCTGAGACGTATCGGAAAGATTGAACTTCCGGAAATTTCACCGATTCTGGGTTCTGCCAAAACAGAGTTCTACCGGAATAAACTGGAGTTCACTTTTTCGAACAAACGCTGGCTCACGAACGATGAAGTTCGGCAGGATGTGAAGTATGATCAGATGAATGCGGTAGGTTTCCATATTCCCGGTGCTTTCGACAAAGTGCTGGCTATTGAAAAATGCTGGTTGCAGGACGACATCTCCAATCGTATCCGTAATGCTGTACGCGATTATGCTTACGAACATGATTACTCCTTCATCAATCTGCGTACTCAGGAAGGGATGCTGCGGAATATGATTATCCGCACTTCGTCAACAGGAGAGCTGATGGTCATTGTCATCTGCAAGATTATGGAAGACCATGAAATGGAACTATTCAAGAAACTGCTGCAGTTCATTGCCGATTCATTCCCCGAAATCACTTCTCTCCTATACATTATTAATAATAAGTGCAACGATACGATCAATGATCTGGATGTATATGTATTCAAGGGAAAAGACCATATGTTTGAAGAAATGGAAGGACTGCGTTTCAAAGTCGGTCCGAAATCATTCTATCAGACTAACTCCGAACAGGCATACAATTTATATAAGATAGCCCGCGAATTTGCCGGGCTGACCGGAAAGGAACTGGTATACGACTTATATACCGGAACGGGAACCATTGCCAATTTTGTATCCCGCCAGGCCCGTCAGGTGATTGGTATCGAGTATGTACCGGAAGCTATCGAAGACGCAAAGGTAAATGCCGAGATTAATGAGATTAAGAATGCCTTGTTCTATGCCGGAGATATGAAAGATATGCTGACTCAGGAATTTATCAATCAGCATGGACGTCCGGATGTAATTATCACCGACCCCCCACGTGCAGGTATGCATCAGGATGTGGTTGATGTTATTCTGTTTGCCGAACCGAAGCGGATTGTGTATGTAAGCTGCAACCCGGCTACGCAGGCACGCGACTTACAACTGCTTGACGGCAAATATAAAGTGAAAGCTGTGCAACCTGTAGATATGTTCCCGCATACGCATCATGTGGAAAATGTAGTGTTGCTGGAGCTTCGATAATACGTTAGTTGAATTGTTCGCAAAAGAAAAAAGAAATGGAAAAAAGACCGAGAAGAACTCCTGCAGAAAAAGCACGTGCCCAATATACGAACTATGCAGTCAAAGAGCCCATGGAACTAATGGAGTTTCTGGCTGCTAAAATGCCGGACGCAAGCCGTACGAAACTGAAGTCATTACTGAGCAAACGAGTGGTGTTGGTAGATAACGTAATCACCACTCAGTTCAACTTCCTACTGCAACCCGGAATGAAAGTACAAATCAGCAAGGAAAAAGGAAAGAAGGAATTTCATAACAGACTGCTGAAAATTGTATATGAGGACGCTTATATCATTGTAGTGGAAAAAATGCAAGGACTCTTATCTGTCAATACCGAGCGACAAAAAGAGCGCACCGCTTATACGATTCTGAATGAATATGTACAGCGTTCGGGCAGACAGCACCGTGTGTTTATCGTACATCGTCTGGACAGGGATACATCAGGATTAATGATGTTCGCAAAAGACGAGAAAACACAACGGACATTACGTGACAACTGGCATGAAATAGTGACTGACCGCCGTTATGTAGCTGTTGTTGAGGGAACAATGGAGAAGGACTATGACACTGTGGTTTCCTGGCTGACGGATAAAACTCTTTATGTAAGTTCCAGCGATTACGATGATGGTGGTTCAAAATCCATCACACACTACAAGACAATCAAACGTGCTAACGGTTATTCACTGTTAGAACTTGATCTGGAAACAGGACGTAAGAATCAGATTCGTGTACATATGCAGGATTTAGGACATCCTATTATAGGTGACGGAAGATATGGAGGCGAAGAATCGCTTAACCCGATCGGAAGACTGGCACTCCACGCCTTCAAACTTTGTTTCTATCATCCGGTGACGGGAGATTTAATGGAGTTTGAGACACCTTATCCGGGAGAGTTTAAGAAGTTGTTCCTGAAGAAATAAAAAAGTATGATATAATAAAGGAGAGGTTGATTAGCTCAACCTCTCCTTTATTATATCGTCTCCTCTTATCTGTTTATTCCCTTCTTCAAAGAAAGACTCAATACATCAATCGTTATTGCATATATAATTCCACATCTCCAAAGTAGAACCCATCAATATATAAAGTTCCCGTCATACGTCCATGACTAACATATACATTACGTAATTCGCGTGGAGCAGCAACATTACCATAATCAATATAAAGAGCTCCGTTTCCCACCCTCCATTGTAGTCTTAATGGTTTTCCATAATAATCTCCATTATCATAGTAGCATAGCTGATCCTCTCCAAATCCATCAGCGCCTAAGTAGATGCCACTTTCCAAAGGATCATGATAACGATCATCAGATTCAAATCCTAAATCACCAACCCACGTACGTCCAACGATTCTATCAAATATAGTTTCATCATCTTCGCACGAAGTAAAGCCGACCAATAAAGTCAGCAACATAAGAACACCTACGTATTTTTTCAAATTCTTCATAATTTTCTAGTTTATTGCGTTTATTATTGCAAAATTAGCGTTTTTATTTTACTATATGCCTTAAGACGCAAGTTTTTTGTACCTTTGCCCCACTAACAGTAAAATTTACACATGAAACTTCTTTGGCTTGATTTAAATAGCTCCTATGCGCACTCATCGCTGGCATTGCCTGCATTACATGCTCAAATAGCAGATGACACTACCATTGAGTGGTGTACAGTATCGGCAACCATCAACGAAAATACCGGAATGGTAGTCAACCAAATCTATCACCATCAACCGGATATTATTGCTGCTACCAACTGGCTATTTAATCACGAGCAACTGTTGCATATCGTTTCACGTGCCAAAGCTTTGCTATCTCATTGCTGCATCGTACTCGGCGGTCCAGAGTTTTTAGGAAATAACGAAGCCTTCTTAAGAAAGAACAAATTTGTCAACGGAGTGTTTCGGGGAGAAGGCGAAGAAGTATTCCCTATTTGGTTAAAAGTATGGAATCACCCTGTGAATGAGTGGAATCAGATATCCGGATTATGTTATCTAGACGAATCAGACCAATATAAAGACAACGGCATTGCCCGTGTCATGAACTTCTCTCAACTCGTCTCACCGGAGAAAAGTCGTTTTTTTAATTGGAACAAGCCTTTCGTACAACTGGAAACTACCCGAGGATGTTTCAACACATGCGCTTTCTGCGTCAGCGGAGGTGAAAAACCGGTTCGCACCATTTCATTGGAGGCAATCCGCGAACGATTGAATGTTATCCATCAGCATGGCATCAAAAATGTGCGTGTACTCGACCGCACTTTCAACTATAATAATAAGCGAGCCAAAGAACTTCTTCACCTCTTCCGTGAATATGCCCCAGACATCTGTTTCCATTTGGAAATTCATCCGGCACTTCTCTCCGAAGAATTAAAAGAAGAACTCGCTATTTTACCTAATGGTTTGCTACACCTCGAAGCAGGTATTCAAAGCCTTCGTGAACCCGTATTAGAGAAAAGCCGACGTATCGGAAAATTATCTGATGCCCTTCAAGGTTTGAAATATCTTTGTTCCCTTAAGAACATGGAGACACATGCTGACTTGATAGCCGGTCTTCCTCTCTACCACCTATCCGAAATATTTGAAGACGTTCGTACACTTGCCGAATATGGTGCAGGGGAAATACAACTGGAATCATTAAAATTACTTCCCGGCACGGAAATGCGAAGAAGGGCGGAAGAGTTAGGCATTCAATACTCTCCTCTCCCTCCCTACGAAGTTTTGCAAACTAAAGAAATTTCCGTAGAAGAATTGCAGACTGCCCACTATCTGTCCCGTCTTTTAGACGGATTCTATAATACACCTACATGGCGAAGTCTGACTCGTACCCTCATTTTGAATAATCCGCATTTTCTGCATGAGTTACTTGACCATCTAATACAGACAGATGTCATCGACACTCCTTTGAGCCTGGAAAAAAGGGGACTTATCCTCTATAATTTCTGCAAGAATCATTATCCCGATTACGTGACACAAGTCAGTATTGCATGGATAGAAGCCGGTATGTCGTTAAAAAAAATCCCCGCTGAGAAAGTAAAGACAAAACGCCAAGTTCCTCCCGATAATTGGGAAATTATATATGGCTCATATCGTGAGAACCTCCGGTTATGTTTTCTTCCTATTGACGAAGAAGGACATGGCTATTGGTTCGGATTTGAATCGGAGATTCAGAAGATAGAACCGGTATTTAAAGCAAAAAGATTATCTTAAATACAAACATCACAGAATGATAACAAGAACTATGAGTCCTGGAATGCTCAGAAAAGAAATGGTTGTAACTATGCCATCTATATTTTTCCACCTCATTTTTTCTCTCGACATCATTCAAGATTTATGAAAGATGAACCAATCAAGAAACTAGAACTTATCACTCAATACATAAAACAGCTATATAGGTTTTGTTTCCATAGGTGCGACTGGACACGATAAATGTGCTTAATACACCTATACAAAAAAAGAAAAGTATTCTCATATTATGTGAAATACCCATTATTTATTGATTACATAAAGCAGCATTTTCACTTTTTCGTCGTCCATATAATTAAACTTAACTAGCACATTATATGGACGTTTATAAATATCGTTTAAGCACTCTTTGTCTGATATTACTTCCTTTATCCGTAACAGGACAAGAGTGGAGCAAACAAGATTCATTGAGGTTACAGCAAACATTAAATTCTGAGCAAGAAATCAGAATCAATAAGGAATTCGTAAAGAAGACAGAACAAAACATGTTGTATCATACAAAACCCTTTGTTGACTTTGATCCAACATTACCGACTCTTAAATCAACAATCATATCTCCGAAATTACCTTTTCATACTCATAACATCTTTCGACAGACCAATTCTACTTTCTTACCCACTTATTCACGGCTCAAAATAAACAAAAATTTCACTCTGCATAGTAAAAGTAACTTTAGTGAAAGTTCAAACCACTTTCATATCCAAACTCAAATGGATTATAAGCTCTCTAAAAAATGGTTTCTTAGCATATATGGTAAACAAAATCTGGACACCCAAAGATATCGTGGACTTTCCTCTGAAGCAATACCAACCACACTAGGCAGCGACATTGTTTTAAAAGTAGGCAAAGGCTGGAAATTGAAAACCGGCGTACAATATCAATATAACACCATACAAAAGAGATGGGAATGGGTGCCTCAGATCAGTATTTCTTATGAATGGTAAAAATCCTTTTTATTATTATTCAAACTACAAAAAAATAAATAAACTAAAAGCAAAGACTGACCTTATTATTCTATAAAACTATATTTCAAGAATCAGTATATAATTAAAACCACCTTCATATATAAAATAATATCAAAAATAAAGTACTCTAGCCAGTTTAAGTCTTTTTCATTAGTATCAGAATAGCAATCAATCAAAAAACGAAATCACAAGTTTTAATTCCACAAGGTCCAATTAATACCTATCAATGAAAGAGTCTTTTGCCAGCGTACGCAGTTTCAATTCCGCAAGGTCCAATTAATATTTCATCCATTGCAATACAGAGACTTTTCTGTATATTGTTTCAATTCCGCAAGGTCCAATTAATACCTCGAAGACCAAGGTCTGAGGCATAACACGATAGTGTTTCAATTCCGCAAGGTCCAATTAATACTTTTCAATGAATAGTGAAGGCCGGCTGTCTTTTGTGTTTCAATTCCGCAAGGTCCAATTAATACTAAATAAGGGACTCACACCCTACGAAGCTCCTTACTTGTTTCAATTCCGCAAGGTCCAATTAATACCAAGAGGCGAAGAGTATTGCTGAGATTTCTCGTTGTTTCAATTCCGCAAGGTCCAATTAATACCAAGAGGCGAAGAGTATTGCTGAGATTTCTCGTTGTTTCAATTCCGCAAGGTCCAATTAATACATGAAAAAGGCACCGAACAAAAACTGCCGCTGTCACGTTTCAATTCCGCAAGATCCAATTAATACTCTCTCATCAATCCAACAATCACCATTATAAATGAGTAAGTTACAATTCTAAAAAAGTTTTTTAAAAGAACAAAAGAGTGTCGATCCCTAAAAGTATAAAAAGTACTGGAGATCGACACTACACTTATATTGCTGTAAATCAACAAGTCAAAGAGCTCTTAAAAAGTATCTTCCCTGGGAAGGAAGCTAGTATTAGAATCATCGACAACTAAGTTACAGAAAATTATCTATACTACACCGTTCTTTCCCTACTATTTCTTTTTCCAAAGAGCTATGATTAGGTCCTTTGAAAACAATGATGCTATCTTCAGATTCATCTATAAACTTTTTAGCTGAAGATAAGAGTTCTTTTAAGCGTACTTCAGATATTTCACCTTCAAAAACAGAATTCTGTATCCAGTTTAAATATTTACGACACAGTTTCAACATTTTAGCCACCCTTCTCTCTCCACAATCATATACTAAAATGACATACATACTCTACCAATACATCTTAAAAGGTTTATACTCTTCAATTTCCAGTAAGTGTTTTGCCAACTTATAACACTCCAATTTTATCAAATGTCTATAACTTACATTACGATTCAAAGTCCGATGCTTTATTGTTTCTAATAATTTATCTTCTATAGCCTTCACAAATATCTTTTTTCCAGATTGATTAAGCAAGCATTTATTCAACTTTCTATCAAAATGTTTTTCCTGAATTTCTTTCTTATTCAATACTTTAAAAATAACCCTATCAATAATTACAGGTTTAAAAACCTCTGCAATATCCAATGCCAAGGAATAACGTCGTTCACCCGGAGTATGCAAAAAACTAATAGTCGGATTCAACTGAGTCTGATGAATTGCACGCAAACATAAAGTATAGCACATCATATTTCCAAAAGATATCAGTGCATTTACTTCATTCTGAGGAGGCTGTTTGGTTCGGTTACCCATTTCAAAATCATTTAATATCAAGTTAAAAGCATCATAATAGGTCTGACGAATCATGCCTTCCGTCCCCATTAGCTCTTGCACAGAAACAGTTTGAGGAAGTTTTGCTGCATATCCTTTTATTATATCGATTATATCTTCCACGTCCTTCCCCCGGCGATTATAATACTGCAGATTCTTAATCATATTATAAGCGGCAGATTCTATGAATTTCTGAGCAATTAAAAGTCGTTTTTTCTTATTCTGAAAAGCAGATGTTTGTGCAAGAAGCATTCTACCACTCAATAAGGAATCTTTAGGCATAAAGGATCCAGTATAATTCTCATAATAATCGAAAAAATGTACAGCAATATCTTTCTGTCCTAAAAAATTAAATAGCGAACTATTAGCTCGCAAAGAACCGAAAACATAAAACTCATTAATATCCTCGACAGGTAAGTATCGCGGTGCCCCGACAGACTCTTCGCCATTACCATCTTCAACGACCGGAGTAAATTTCAGAGTATTATCTTTTCGTTCTAATTGTCCCGGATTAAATAAATAATATGTTTTCTTCATTCTTCTTCCTCTCCGCTATAACAAAAATCTAAGTAACTACAATTTTTACATACCCTCTTCTTTTCCAACGGTGGACAAGAATCCGATTCTATTATCTGCAAAATATCATGTTCCATTTCGCAAATCATTTCACGATCAATATCGCTAAGATATATCAGATCTTTTTTGCGTAAAACCGGATATTCTAATATTCCGGTTACTCCTTTCATTCCATTCCGCTCAAATATGTATATATAATATTTCAACTGCCATTCATGAGCCCGTTCTATCTTGTCTGACTTTTTGATCTCATGAATTATCTTATTTCCGGTATTATAATAATCAACTTTAATGCCATCTATCTCAACTTCTTCATACTTGGCCGAACGTTGTAGATATGATTCCTCATGAATCAGTTTCCCCTCATAGACTAAATCTGAAGTATGCTCCATTGTTATACCATTAGCAAACAACCAAAGTTTACGTTTACAAACTTGATAATAATTAAAATGAGTACCGGTTACTTTCATCTTCTACCTATATTTTGAAAAATCAGGCAGAGTAAAATGCTCTGCCTGAAAATATAAAAAGTATTATTTCTGATTTTCGTAATCAAAAGCAGATAGTAATTCTATCAAACGTTCTTCCGCTTTCTGTAATGCATCTGCAGATTCTGTTTCAGTCACCATATATCCGGAACACGGTAGGGTTACAAACAACTCTGCTCCGGCCGTTTCATCCACCATGGGCTTAGCTTTTGTTTTTTCCGAATCATCAATTAATTTAGCACGTATAGCTCCAGCCAAAGTATTCGCATTATCACTAATTGCAATAGCTAATGTTTCCATCAGACTGAACGTCCTTGATTGATTACTGGAAATCCGCCAATTGATTAAAGCCTTTGCTATAGCTGGTATTGCTTTATACCGACTCTCTTTAGGCATAATTAAACACTCTCCAAATACATTTCGGGAACTTATCCATCCTTTCTCTTTCAATTCATCAATTTTCTCCTTTGTCAGTTCCGGTTCCATCTGATTTACAGAAACGGCAAACAAAGTTCGTAAATCAATGGCTACGTCATAAACAAACAATCCGGTAGCTCTTGCGTTATCAGGAATCCATTTACGATATAAACTTCTATCCGTACCTGCCAATAATTCTTCAACTGCCTCTTCGGACATAGGTTTACCTGATGCATCTCTTACAACAACCTTATGAATTTCAGGTTTGTCACTCCGATCAAAGGTTGCATTCTCTGAAAATCGTCCACCTAACAAAGGATGAAGCAGACGCATGGCAGAAATAGAAAATGGACTTCTTCTTTTAAGAGTTCTCTCCTTCCCTCCCTTGGCAGCTTTCATCCAACCACCAAGAAGTTGGTCAAAGTATTGAGGATCACAAAGCGAGAGAACTTCTCCTTCTCCCAAAGCACCCTTATTGTTCACATCAAAAACAAAAGTGACCGAAGAAGGATCTACTTGCAATTCGCTGTTTATAGTATCCAAGATACTTCTTTTCACTTGTTGACCACTGGAGAAAGGCACCCGTACATTGAACACAGGATCCCAATATGATTTTTGACCACTCTCTACACAAAATACGGACAAGTCTACATGACGTAATCCCCTCAAATAAATGTAAGGTTTCATAGTAATAATATTTTTATTTATTCAGTAATGCATATTGAAATCTAATGAGCGTATTAAAATACGGAAAATTATCCTTTGGCATCATATTTACCATTTTCCCTATATTTTCATATCCAGTTCTTTCTTCTTCATCTTTTACAATAGGTATAAGATTCAAAAGAAACTGTTTTGTCGAAACTGATTCAAGCAGTTGATTAACATTATTTGTTCTATCCTTTCTGCCCTTTCCGGCACCTGCTTCATATTTTAAAAGCAGTTCTGCAAATTCACGGGACATATCCCATAGCTTTTCGTTGTTCAACATGGCTAATATCCAAATTAAGTAAGTATTAAACGTTATTTCTTGTTCCTCGTCACCTTTATAGGAGATCTTTTTCATGCCTTTTTCTGTCGGAAAAAAAGCTCTAAGTCCTTTAGGTTCCATAGCAGGTATCCCGATACATCCGGCTTGACACGCTGCCCTAAGCCCTATGGCAGTTCCATATAATGCCTCTACCTTCTTTCGGTTTTGCATCCATACAGATTCACCAAATATCTTTGCATATAACTGACTGGGCCGTATGATATCTTGAAGTTTAAAAGGAATAAAACCAACGGTAGTGTTTGTCTGTCCGATACTATACAGATATCCCACCATATTTGACGTCGGATTATTTCGGGCAATCCCTGCAATTACCTCCGCCCAAGGAACCGTCTGCAAATTGAACAATCCATCGCTCATCGGCACCAAAGGATTAAAATTCATCAACGGATCATCCGAATCATATTCCCGGTCATAACGTTGTGAGATCCAGCGTCCATTCCATGTATTTATCTGGTTCCCTTTCAATAAAGGATTTTTCTCCAAATATTGTCGATAATAATGCCAACCTTCAAATATATCCAATAGGATTTGCTCATGATTAAAGAGAATGGTTAATCCACCTACAACCCCAATTCCAAGTCCGGCACCAATCCACGAAAGATAAATATCTTCTTTGTTATCAGGAAAAGCGATGCTTGAAATTTGTCCGGTAGTGGCAGCTGTAGCATCAACAACTCCATAGCCGATAGCAATACTTGCATCAGCCTTCTCTGTTTCAATCTTATGAATCATTTTATTGATTCTCTCTTGTCTACGCTCCGGAGTCTCAAAAGGCTTTTTCCCTTTAATCATATCATCCCAACTTAACTTGGGATTCTCCAGTGGAGAATTACCGGCAGTCATCATATATTTATGATGATCAAAAAATAACGGCACAAACACGTCTTCAAAAAAAGACTTTGCTGTATATTCTGTTTTAAACTTACAATTATAAGCTTTTAAAAATGTGCGTCCTATAGTTGTTGCATACATAAGCTACCATATTTGATAATTAGTATCATAATTTTCTGCTCCGGTTTTAGCTAAATCCAATCCTCTTTCCGAAGAATATGCAATATCCGGAACGACAAAAGGATGAGAGCCAACATCCAATTGTTTCAATTTTTTCCATCTCAAAGAACTATATCTGACCGGAATTTCCATTAAAATTCGTTCTTCCTTATCAGCCTCTCTATACTTACCACTCTCATCATCTTCCTGTGTAATACATACTACAGAATCGATATCAAGTTTTTCAATCAGTGCAGACTTCGAAAGATGCCAAAGCTCTTTCAACCTCCATTTCCCATCTACAAATACAGCATCCAAGTCTATGTCAAGCCTCTCTATTTTAGGATATACCTGATTTATTAATGACTGTAGTTCTGTCTCTCTCAAAAGCTCACCACCATTTGGCAATACCTTAAAGCTATCCCTTAATATTTTAGGATTATAAGGCAAACAGTCAGGATCTTTTTGGGGTGGTGCTATTATGTAAATCGGTTTGTACTTTCCGATGGTTTCAGCAGTACGTTTCCTGTTTATTCTTCCAAAACGCTGAATTAATGCATCAATAGGAGCAGTTTCTGTTATCATCAAATCAAAACTTATATCCAGACTAACTTCCACGACCTGTGTAGCAACTACAATACAAGCATACGGACTCACGTTGTATTCATTCTTCAATTCTTTTTCAAGACAATTTCTTTCTCCCCGTTTGAAGCGGCTATGGATCAGCATCTTTTTTGTTTTAGGATAGAGTTCTTCTATTCGTTCAAAAATGACTTGTGCATTAGCCACCCGATTACATACTATTAAAATTTTCTTCTCCTGCTCCACAGCTTGTTGAAGAACAGGAAGTAAATCAGTAAATGCTTCTGCCTTATATATTTCATGTCGATTGAACGAAGTCAATACCTCATCTGATAATTGCACATATTGCACTTGCTCTTTTCCTAAAATTTCAAGAATTTCTTTCTCCATAGCAGAAGGTATTGTGGCAGTTCCTACATGAATCCGGCAACCTACATGATTCAACACTTCAATCATCTTCAAGACAATAGCCTGCATAATATCCGAATAAGTATGAATCTCATCCAGTATAATATCACACCCTTGCAAATCAAATAAAACAGATTCATATCCCCTTATACCAAAAGCAATGGAAGTAAGTTGATGCGGAGTCAGCACTTTTATCGATGCACCAAATTTATCCTGTATCACTTTTTCTGTAATACGTTCCTCACCAATAAGAAGTTGTGATATAGAATGCAGTAAACGAATATCCTCCACATGATCTCCCAAATCATGCAGGATACGTTCATACATGGCATTGATAGAAGCCTGAAAAGGCAATGTATAAAAGATACGCCCCCGACAACGCTTGATAAGGAAATCTGTTTTCCCTGCCCCTGTAGGTGCTTTCACAAAAGTATGCTTCTTAGTTCCATCCGAATCAATAAGCGATAACGGATACAACTCACCCTTTCTATTATAAAAACTGACATCAGGATCGGCAAACAATGCCGGCACTTTCTCTTTAAAGTCTCCGACAGCGGAAGCAATATGATCAGCCCCCATCAACAAGCCTTTCCATTGAGACCATCCCTTTTGTCTTTTCCTGCAATAATCCAAAGCAAAATAATAAGCTTCACGTGCATCCTCTTCAGTAATCACTGTTTCATGGGTAACTCCGGGAAAATTTAATTCCGCCAAAATTCCGATAGCTTCCGATGCCCATGACGAAAAATCAGATAGATGAAACTGAAAAATATCCTCTTCATATTCATTATCCAAATCTATAAATCCTGTCCCCGAAACATCTTTGTAGATCGATTTATGGTGGGCCACAATCATATCTATCACAGAAGGTCGCAAATCAGGAGACACGAGTTTCAAAAAAAACAAGGAAGCTATTTCGTGCCGAAAAGGTAATTCTAATGGAGACGGTTTACTTCTCAATCTCTTTTGAAACACAACACTAGCTTTACCAATATCGTGCAACAATGCACCCTGACGAGCAACCTCAGTATCCATTCCGGCATAACGGGCTGCTACAACTGCAAACTCAGCAACAGACTCCAAATGTGATTCCAAAGTAGTAGCTCCATTTTCTACACTCTTGGCTAAAATATGATTATAATTGTTCATACCTTTCTTTTTGGACAGGATTGCCGACTATTTCAATATATCCCATCATTTCTTCATTTTCTTTGAATCGGTTATATCCGACAAGAAATGAATCTGAGTTTGTCTCAAAACGAAGTTCATATCCGTCCAGCCGATCAAATTCCTCCTGAGTCATCTCCTGAATTAATGCATCCGGTAAAAGCACATCTTCATTTCTACATAAACAAATATGTTGTAGTGCTGCTCTTTCAGCATCATCCGAGTACTCAAAAGCTAGATATAAACTAGGATAAAGCATTACTCCACGCTTAAGGATAGAACGTTCTTTTATATATTCTTTTCCCTTCTTACTCCAGGCTTTAGCTTGAACCACCTCTTGTTGTACATCGATACCGGCATAAGTTAACCTATGCCTCAATATACTTTTCACTTCAAGTTTTTGCCTGATCCCTTCTACTATGGAAGGAGTCAGAAATTGCTGAGAATAAGTTTCACCGCCACTCGCATCCCTAACTGCGGACCAAGGCTTGATAAAGCCAAAAGGACCTGTAAATTTAACTACATAGTATTTCATAACAGATCGTTTTATAACAAAGAACCGAATGAAGAGCCTGTTGAATTTCCAAGACCTACTGTCCATGCAAACAGTTTACTTTGCGGACTTCCGTGAATAATGACAGGACACATACTGGCTTTACTTTTGACCTTATTTGCACCGCTGTGTGTTTCTCCTTCATTCAGACAGGACACATACTGGCTTTACTTTTGACACCGTGTATAGTCACCATTTTTACCTGCTTTTGGGGATAGTTCAGATCAAATTCGATTTTTAATGTTTCATCCTCAGGCAGTCCTGCCTCTTCCATCTTATGTTTCAAAGTTTCCGTCATTAGCATACCACTGACTTCATCATCATATAGGTAGAACTTATAATTCCGAGTTCCATCTTGAAGCCGTTTAATAAAAATAGGAGAAGCCAATCTGAAATACTCTGCGTCTTCCGAAAAAATCGGTTGATTGACTATTGTAATATCCCGCACCGCAAGTCCACAAAACATTTCAGGATCAGATAAAATTGTTCTAATTAATATCTTCAGATACTCATCTTCATAAAAGCTAACAAAGAAATCTGCACCATCAGGAAAATTAAAGCCTTGATTTTTAATCATCTTCCCACCCAATAACCAAGAAAAAGAATATAAAGAAATCTTATCATGTATTTCATTATTCCCTAACCATTTATGAATTGTTCCTATTAGCTTTTGTTGATAATCAAAAGGAACTACAGAAGAGTTCGAAGTTGTTTGTATGTGTATTCTCATATTCGTTTTATTTTTACGTTGCAAGTAAAAGATTTTATTTTAGAATCCAGTATATTTGTTCCTCTTTTTTTAGATATATGCTCAGAAACATAAAAGGAAAACCAATATCACAAAGTAAAAAATTACGTATGCTATTTATAAAGATAACAAAGTTTTAGAATACAGAAAAGAGTATCTTCCATTTATTCTCGTACCTTTGTAGTACGATTAAAAAACATCCTATAATAATGAAGAACTTTATCAAGGGATTCCGGTTTACTCCCTCCAATTACCCGGCTGAAGTAGAAGCGAAAATACAGAAATACAGAAAACAAGGTTACAAACTCCCACCGCGCAAAGTACTGCGTACTCCCGAACAACTGGAAGGAATCCGTGAGAGTGCCAAAATCAATACTGCCTTGTTGGATTATATTTCGGAGAATATCCGTGAAGGGATCTCTACCGAAGAAATCGACGTCATGGTATATGACTTCACCACAAAGCACGGTGCCATCCCCGCTCCTCTCAACTACGAAGGATTTCCTAAAAGTGTCTGCACCAGTATCAATGATGTGGTATGCCACGGTATTCCCAGCAAAACAGAGATACTGCAAAGCGGAGATATCATCAATGTAGATGTTTCTACCATTTACAAAGGATATTTCTCCGACGCATCCCGTATGTTTATGATCGGTGACGTAAGTCCCGAAATGCGTAAACTGGTTCAAGTGACTAAAGAGTGTATGGAAATAGGTATAGCCGCCGCACAGCCTTGGAAACAATTGGGAGATGTAGGCGCCGCCATTCAGGAACACGCAGAAAAGAACGGATTCAGTGTGGTACGTGATCTTTGCGGACATGGTGTAGGAATGCAGTTTCACGAAGCACCGGATGTGGAACATTTCGGACGTCGGGGAACGGGAATGATGATCGTTCCGGGCATGACCTTTACCATTGAACCGATGATAAATATGGGTACTTATGAAGTATTCGTTGACGAAGCTGACGGATGGACGGTATGCACGGATGACGGACTGCCTTCTGCCCAATGGGAGAATATGATTCTGATTACTGAAACCGGAAACGAAATTCTGACTTATTGATGGAACTGATTCTACTTATTGTTATTGCCGCATTAGCAGTAATCTCGATTGTACTATCACTGGCAAAAGGAAATAATCATGCGCAAGTGGAACAATTACAAGCAGCCTTGCGCCAGCAAATGCAAGAGAACCGCGAAGAACTAAACCGCAGTATCCGGGAACTTCGTATGGAAATGACCCAAACGCTGAATCAGAATATGCAGCAACTGCAAGACGTACTGCATAAGAACATGATGACAAACGGGGAACTGCAACGCCAAAAGTTCGACACAATGGCACGCCAGCAAGAGGTCTTGATAAAATCGACTGAAAAGCGGCTGGATGATATGCGACTGATGGTGGAAGAAAAATTGCAGAAGACATTGAATGAACGCATTGGACAGTCCTTTGAAATCGTCCGCTCACAACTGGAAAATGTACAGAAGGGACTGGGAGAAATGAAATCTCTCGCACAAGACGTCGGTGGACTGAAAAAAGTATTGAGTAACGTAAAAATGCGCGGTACATTCGGTGAAGTTCAGTTAGGAGCATTGCTGGAACAGATGATGAGTCCGGAACAATATGACGCCAATGTGAAAACCAAGAAAAGCGGAACTGAATTTGTGGAATTTGCCATTAAGTTACCGGGTAAGGATGATGCGAACAGCACTGTATACCTGCCTATCGATGCTAAATTCCCGAAAGATGTATATGAGCAATACTACGACGCTTTCGAGGCAGGAGATACTGCATTGATGGAATCATCCGGCAAGCAGCTGGAAACGACTATCAAGAAAATGGCGAAAGATATTCATGACAAATATGTAGACCCGCCTTTCACCACAGACTTTGCCATTATGTTCCTGCCTTTTGAAAGCATCTATGCAGAGGTGATCCGAAGAACAAGCTTGGTAGAGACGCTACAAAAAGAATATAAGATTGTTGTGACGGGACCGACTACCCTTGGTGCTATATTGAACAGTCTTCAGATGGGATTCCGCACGCTGGCTATTCAAAAACGTACCGGAGAAGTGTGGACCGTTTTGGGAGCAGTTAAAACCGAATTCAGCAAATTCGGAGGACTACTCGAAAAGGTACAGAAGAACCTGCAAAGTGCCGGTGACCAACTGGAAGAAGTGATGGGAAAAAGAACCCGCGCTATTGAACGGAAACTACGCCAAGTGGAGCAACTACCGCATGAAGAAAGTCAGAAAATTCTGCCGATAGCGGATGACGGGGATGACGAATAAAACAAAAATTATAGACCTTTTAAGATGGTGTCGCTATCCGGTTGGGATAGTGTCACCATGTTGATTGGATGGTGTCACTATGCTGATTGGATAGTGTCACTATGCCGGCTATATAGTGACACTATTTATAAACTAATTAGTTATCAGTTGAATAATTAATCTTCAATGCACTACATTCCCTTAGCACCTGCTTGATACCCGTCACGTATCCCATCTTACACCCCTTCTCTATCTTGAGGCCAATAACCAAACTTTCCGGATCAGCTTGCTTTGCACGTACAGCAGTGACTTTCTGTTTCAATTCCGTTAAAGTAAAATCTTTCATTACTTCCTGCCCTTCCGAAGTGTGAAGTGTTACCACAATCCCACTGATTTTTTCCTCCATTGAAGGCTCTTTTAAGTTATGCTCCATTGGCAACTCTTTTAATCCATATCTTTTCGGAGACATTTCTATTAGAAGAATTGGAAACAACCGATCGAGATACTCTACACTTTTATCAGTCGATGCAGCTGACAAATCAGCACGAATTTGTTCAAATGCCCCTTTTACTTCTTTGAGTATAGCAGTGAGTGCATCAAATGCAGTTTCAGCATCATACTGCAAGAAAATAACCGGAGGATCTTTCCTGTTGCTTTTCTCCCAAGATCCCAACAAATTCTTCACTATAATAGACTTCAACTCATCTACCGAACAATATTCATTATCAAATAATATCTTATTATGAGCATTAACCCAAAGTCCATGGGCCTGCTTCTCTTTTACCCGAGGAGGTGGATTTGATCCATTGACCAGTTTACTATACTTCTCTTCTTCCTTCCTGAAGAAAATCATTAAAGACACATAATCATCCGCTTCTTTTTGCTGAAGTTCAGCCTGAATCTGTCGCGGAACTTCTTTCACTTCCGGCTGTGCAAACACATAAAGCGCTCCAGCCATCACAGGCACGGCAAGCAACAGCTTTAATCGTGCCCAACGATTGGTTCTTTCTTTTAACATCATAGTGATACGTTTTTTAAGTTTAGAGTGATTAAAGCCATTGGCCATAGAGTAGAGCCTTGTACCAACAGCTTTTTTCACCAGTAATAATTGATATTTAGTTGCATCGATGCCTGTATTAATTACGCCATTATCGGCTTCAAATTCATGTATTTCCTGCAACTCCCGCTTTAGCAGCCAAACAACAGGATTAAACCAATGAACAAGCAGGAATATCTGCATAAACAATAAGTCCAAAGTATGATGGTTTCGTAAATGCATCGTTTCGTGGAGGAGTATTTCTTCGGACTGTTGAGAGTAGTCAGCTGCTGAAATAACAATGTATTTACCCCAGCTAAATGAAGCAATCGGCTGCTGAGGAATCACTAATACATAGTTTCCAAACAGTTTCTTCTCTGACGTACGAATCAACTGAATCAAACGGCAAGTGGATATGGATAACCAGATAAATGTCGCCAAAGCCCCCACTCCATATATAAAAGCCAAAGTCACAGGAACCCAATTCAAAGACCTTATTTCCGGATTCTTTTCAGGTATAAGAATAGGATCTTCCATCTGTTCCGGATTTAGAATGACAGACTCCGTGCTTTGCAATATGTCGTGAATGGCATACAACGGAGTATGCAAAAAAGTCTCCTCAGTAGTTGTCAGCTCTATAAGTGGAAGCAAAGTACATCCTAACAACCCAACTAACAAAGTGATACGGTTGAAACGGAAAAAAGTACTCCGGCTCATCAGCAACTTAAAGAAAATATAAAAGACCACTAAGCAACATCCGGATTTCAGCAGATAGAATAAAAAGGCTCCCATTGTGTTTTCAGATTAAAAGTTGTTTGTCCATAGAATAAAAATCGTATCTGTCCGATAGACCACAGAGAAATTACTTCTTCTTTTTACCTTGCTCTATATACTCTATCAACGATTTAAGTTCATCAACAGACATCCCTTCTTCTTCAATAAAAGAAGACACAACATTGATATAGGAATTATTATAATACTGGGAAACCACTTCTTTGAGTGCCGAACTCTTATACTCCTTTTCCGAAACAAGAGCATAATATTGATAAGTATTTCCGTAGGCTTTATACCCCACAAAACCTTTCTCCTCCAGCCCTCGAACAAGGGTAGAAACTGTGTTATAATGCGGTTTTGGTTCATCATAGAATGATAGAAGTTCACGAACAAACATAGGTCCATGTTCCCAAAATATACGCATAATTTCTTCCTCTTTGACGGTCAATCGTTTCATCTGTTTCATAGTCTACATATTTTTTGTTCTTCCAATGGCACAAATATAATACTATTTTTCAAACAAACAACTAACATTATTAGTTAATCTACTAAATAAAGCAGTTGTTTAACTAATATTATTAGTAGATATCATTTTCACCTTATATTATATATACAATAAAAAAGGCATATCGCCTGATGAATATCCGATATGCCTGAACGACTGATCTCTAATAATTATTTCTGCTTTCGGACAGGTAACACTATCCTGAGTACAATGTATCCTAATAACCCGGAAAGAATAGTCCCCGAAAGCACTCCGAACTTAGCCTGATTCAACAGAA
This sequence comes from Bacteroides sp. RCH18, assembly GCF_058231005.1. Lineage (NCBI taxonomy): Bacteria > Pseudomonadati > Bacteroidota > Bacteroidia > Bacteroidales > Bacteroidaceae > Bacteroides > Bacteroides sp. RCH18. The sequence continues at coordinate 913,785 of NZ_JBIPTC010000001.1, forward strand.
CAGGATAGTTTGCACCAAAAGAAAGATTGGCTATGAAAAGCGACACCGTAAAACCGATCCCTCCCAACAAGGCTATACCGGAAAGATTCTTCCAAGTCATACCCGGCGGCATTGGAGTAAGTTTTATCTTTATAGCCAACCAGGTAAAGAAATAAATTCCCGCAAATTTACCAAACAGCAACCCTGCTGCCACTGCCATCCCTACACTTCCCACCAACTCACCGCCACCACTAAAGACAACGCCTGCATTGACAAAGGCAAACAACGGAAGAATCAGATAATTGACAGCTCCATGCAAATTATCCTCCAAAGACTGCAGAGGACTGATAACACGGTCGGAAGCAGATTCGACCTCTTTCAGTTTGGCAATCTGCTCATTAGTCAATACGATACTTCCCGATTCCACCACCGGGAAACCTGCAATTGTATGACGAATATGCTCGATATATTTTCCAACATCCAAACGGGGTTTCGCCGGAATGACAAACGCCAGAATAACTCCCGAAATAGTACTATGAATGCCGGATTGCAAAAATAAATACCATATAACGACACCGATCACTAAAAAGAAAATCTTATTGGTAGTCCCACGCTTTCCTATAAAATAAAGTAAAACGTAAAGCAATGTGGCTATCAGAATATATCCATATGACACATGCGAACTATAAAAAAGAGCAATTACAAGGATACCTCCGATATCATCAACTACTGCAAAAGCCGTCAGAAATATCTTCAGGCTCAACGGCACACGGCTTCCCAACAGACTTAATACCCCTAACGAAAAAGCAATATCCGTTGCCATTGGAATGGCCAGTCCCTGACTTCCCTCACTGCCCGGAGGACAGATTGACATATAAACAATCACCGGAAACAGCATACCGCCACAGGCAGCAATAAAGGGAAGCGCCGCCTTGCGGAAGGAAGAAAGCTCACCAACCAGCAACTCCCGTTTGATCTCCAGTCCTACCAGCAAGAAAAAGATGGTCATCAACCCGTCATTGATGAACTCGATCATCCGCAGATTCTCTCCGCCATGCGAAAGCAGATTGAAATTACCGATCTGCAAATGAAGTTCATGCAAAAGGAACTCCTGATAAACCGGAGCAACCGGAGAATTGGCAATAATAGCAGCCGCTATTGCCGCTACAAACAAAAGGATACTCGCCGCGATATTCATTGACGAGAAATTTCGCATTGTACGCAAAATTGTCATAATGAAAGGTGTTTATAGTATTTGATCCGCAATATATGGATTTTTTTAATCATTATAGCTCCTTAAAGCCAAGTTTTTCACCCAAAGGACAAATATTCCTGTCAGAATAAGATTCAACACCAATGTAAGTACGGAAATGACCAGTGCCGGACCGCCGAGATTATACCCCAATGCAATAAATATAATTCCGGCACCTACCTCACCACGAGTAAACATACCAATGGAAAGGGCCAGTCGCTCACTCAACTTCCGGTCACGATAGAAGAACATCGGACAAAGTTTGCCTATATTCGATAAGAAAGAGACTATGACAACATGGAACAAAATCATTCCCCAGGACATCATCTCCTGCGAACCTGTCACCGAATGCGTGCCCGCATGAGTTTCCGCAAAGTTAACTCCGATAAAATGAGGCATACTCATACCTACCAGGAACATAAACAGGAAGGAGATTCCGGTAGAGACTTTTCGTTCTACAGGAGTATCGTGCTCTTTATGCTTCATGATCATACCCAATACAAATGCCGGCAACAGGACTTCGATATGGATACTTCCTTCTTCTCCATACAGCTCTTTACTGCCGAGATAAAGTATCTGCGTAGCCAAAAATATGATAACGGAATAGAAGAGAATAGCTTTCCAATCCTGCCGCCAGTTATACTTATTCAGTTGTTTCCATCCAATGGACAACAGCATAAATACGATAACCACCACAATAATCAGCTGCCAACGCAAACCAATCATCATGATCTGAAGAGGGATCATCAAAAGAATGGTATCCAGGTCATCAAAAATAGCCAGGACTTGAATCTTCTTATATATCCAGCTGGACTTTAATCCGATAGCCGCCAACATCGTAAACAAGATGCCGGCCGACGTAGGTGCGGCAAAACGACTTAGCAACAGATTCTCTTTCCAAGCCTCCCAACTGTTCCAGTAATCAGGCGGAAGAAGCACGAATACATAATAGATAGCAATCATGAACCAAGGCAGGGCAGCTGTAGCCATCGCTATAAAATAATCCTCGGCATAACTTTTCCAGCGGACTTTGTCGAGCACAAACTCCCGACCCACATTAATCATTATAAAACTAAGACATACATAAAGTAGTATATTCGACAGAACCTTAACAGTTCCATATCCTTCTCCCGCTATCATCGGGAGGAATTGTGAAATGACGAGCCCCAACATCAGGAAGCCCGAAAAAGACAGAACTTTTCTCATATTTATAGTTGTTTGTTTCAAAAAAGGTGATTGCCAAGGAAAGCTCTGCAGACAGAAGACAATCACCTGGTGTATTAAAAAACTAACCGCAAGCCGATTTGTTCAGAATAACTCTCTGAAAAATCGCTTGCGGTTCATTTTTTAATCCAGCTTCAGTACAGCGAGGAAGGCTTTCTGCGGCACTTCCACATTACCGATTTGTTTCATTCGTTTTTTACCTTTTTTCTGCTTTTCAAGCAATTTACGTTTACGGCTTACGTCACCACCATAACACTTCGCAGTTACATCCTTGCGAACTGCCTTAATAGTTTCACGAGCTATAATCTTAGCCCCGATAGCTGCCTGAATAGCGATTTCAAACTGCTGGCGAGGGATTAATTCTTTCAGTTTCTCACACATCCGGCGTCCCATATCATACGCGTTATCGAAGTGAATCAGCGTAGAAAGCGCATCGACCGGCTCACCGTTCAACATGATGTCCAGTTTCACCAACTTGGAAGGACGGAAACCATTGGGATGATAGTCGAACGACGCATATCCTTTCGAAATACTCTTCAATCGATCATAGAAGTCGATCACGATTTCTCCCAAAGGCATGTTATAATATATTTCCACACGATTACCGGAAATATACTCTTGTTTCAAGAGTTCTCCACGTTTCCCCAGACAGAGGGTCATAATCGGGCCGATATAATCGGTAGTCGTAATAATAGACGCTTTGATATAAGGTTCTTCAATATGGTCGATCAACGTCGGATCAGGCATACCACCAGGGTTATGCACTTCTTTCATATTGCCTTGTTTATCATATATATTATAAGATACGTTAGGCACGGTAGTAATCACGTTCATGTCGAATTCACGATCCAAACGTTCCTGTACAATCTCCATGTGAAGCAATCCGAGGAAACCGCAACGGAAACCGAAGCCCAGTGCCAGTGAAGATTCCGGCTGGAAAGTCAGCGAAGCGTCATTCAACTGCAATTTCTCCAGAGAAGCACGCAGATCCTCAAAATCTTCCGCCTCAATCGGATAGACTCCGGCAAAGACCATTGGTTTCACTTCTTCAAAACCTGCAATCGCTTTATCGCACGGACGGGCAACGTGAGTAATGGTATCTCCCACTTTCACCTCTTTCGAGGTCTTGATACCCGATATAATGTAACCTACATCGCCCGTACGAAGTTCGTTACGTGGAACCAGTTCCATTTTCAGTACACCTACTTCATCGGCATCATATTCTTTTCCGGTATTAAAGAACTTTACTTTATCTCCTTTGCGGATCACTCCGTTTTCGATCTTAAAGTAAGCGATAATGCCACGGAAGGAGTTGAATACAGAGTCAAAAATCAATGCCTGCAACGGAGCTTCCTCATCACCTTCGGGGTGTGGAATGCGTTCGATAACAGCTGCGAGGATTTCCTCCACGCCCATTCCGGTCTTACCGGAGGCACGGATAATCTCATCACGCTTGCAGCCCAGCAGTTCTACGATTTCGTCCTCTACCTCTTCGGGCATGGCACTTGCCATATCACATTTATTGATAATGGGAATAATTTCGAGATCATGTTCGATAGCCATATACAGATTGGAGATGGTCTGTGCCTGCACTCCCTGCGATGCGTCTACGATAAGCAGTGCGCCTTCGCAAGCGGCAATGGAACGGGATACCTCATACGAAAAGTCCACGTGTCCCGGAGTGTCAATCAGGTTAAGGGTATACTTTTCACCCTTGTAGTTGTACTCCATCTGGATAGCATGGCTCTTGATGGTGATACCTCTTTCCTTCTCCAAATCCATATCATCAAGCATCTGCCCGTTAGTCACCTGAATAGTGTTGGTAAACTCCAGCAAACGGTCTGCCAGGGTTGATTTACCGTGGTCAATGTGGGCAATGATGCAGAAATTTCGTATATTCTTCATTCTGAATTCTTATTATTTTGTCTTTTTGGTGTGCAAAGATACGTAAATGGCGGAATATAAAAAAATGCGTTGATAACATTATAATCATGTACCAACGCATTTTTTTATTGCTTAAGTGAGTTACTCGCTTAGATCAATTTGATGAAGAGTTCACCTTCTACTTCTTCAGCAGAAACTTTATCTTCTCTCAATAACCAGCCAAGGCCGAGGAACAAATCTTTGTCAACCAATTTAGTTGCTTTTTTCAGTTGCTTGGCAGTCATTCCTTCTGTTTCATTCAGTGCATTCCAGATATTACCTGCGATTACACCTGCTTTTTCTTTCAACATTTGCTTTTGAAATTATAGTTAGACATGCTTTAAAAATCATCCGGCCCGAAAGCTTTCAGATTTTATTTCGGGGACAAAGATAGTTATTTTTATGTTATATAACACTTTATTGAATCTTTTTTTGCTGATTTTGTAATAAAAAAGCATTTTATCCCCTTATTTAGGGTGTTTTTCGAGGTATTCTACCCAAATTCTTGCCGCCTCTTCCACCATTTTAGCACACGGTCGTTTGCTATAATATTGAGTATTACGTTCTTCGGGAACAGTCGAAATCGGCTCTTTTTTCTTTAATCCCAACAATTCTCCGCAAATCAACGACCCGTTGCGTTTTTTAAATTCGGCAGCCAATTCCTGCACTACCGCATAGTTTGCAGCTTTTCCTTCACGATCTGTCGCTTCGGTAGCTCCGGTTTCCAGTCCGGCTATCAGGAACAGTCCGCAAGCAGCCCCGCATGTCTCACGCATCCGCCCGATTCCTCCGCCAAAAGAGGCTGACATACGCACTGCCTGCTCTTGTGTGAAACCATACATATCGGCAAATGCAGCTACTACAGATTGCGAGCAGTTATATCCGCTCTTAAAAAGTTCTACAGCTTTTTGTATTCTATCTTCCATGCTATTTTCTGTTTTTATTCTATTTCCAAAGCCATTGGACAATGATCTGAATGTACGGCATCGTTCAGTATGCTGGCACTTTTCAGCATCGGACGTACCGGCTCACTGGTCATGCAATAGTCAATCCGCCAGCCTTTATTCTTGGCACGCGAATTAAAACGATAGCTCCACCACGTATACTCCTGTTTCTCCGGATAGAGCAGACGGAAAGAATCAATAAATCCTGCAGAAAGGAAACGGGTCATCCATTCCCGTTCTTCGGGCAGGAAACCGCTGTTCGTGGCATTCCGGACAGGATCATGAATATCAATCGGCTCATGACAGATATTATAGTCACCGCAAAGGATAAGGTTCGGACGAGTCTTGCGCAGCTCTGTCACATATTTCTGAAAGTCTTCCAGCCACACCATTTTAAATGCCTGCCGTTCGTCTCCGCTCGTTCCCGAAGGATGATAAACACTGACTACGGACAAGTCGCCAAAATCCGCACGGATAAAACGTCCTTCATTGTCATAAGCTTCTATCCCCATACCATATTCCACATGATCGGGTTCCTGCTTAGTGAGGATCGCCACACCGCTATATCCCTTCTTCTGTGCAGAATAAAGATAAGCCTTGTAACCCAAAGCTTCAAACACTTCTGCCGGATATTGGTCCGGCTGTAGTTTTGTCTCTTGCAGACAAAGAATATCCGGATTCTCCTGTACCAGCCATTCCGGCAAACCTTTAGAAACGGCAGCACGAAGCCCGTTCACATTATAAGTAATAATCTTCATCATTTTATAGTTTATAGATTTATGTTCGTTTTATGAAAACAGCAGCATTATATTCAATACCGAAACTATGACTGCAATAGCATATAATACAAAAGTACTCCAACGGCTATTGACATAATTCCCCATTACTTTTCGGGATGAAGTCAGTCCTACTTGCAGGAATACCGTGAAAGGCAACTGGATACTCAATATCATCTGCGAAATCAGTAATCCCTTGAATGGATCGCCAATAAAGAAAATCAGTAACAGCGCAATTCCCAACGAGAGGATCACCCCTACCTGCGAGTGACTGTCTTTGATATGATATGATTCTCCGAAGATACCTGCAAAGATAGAACCTGCTGCCATTCCGCTTGTTATGGTGGACGAAATACCTGCCATCAACAGAGCCAAAGCGAATACGATTGCCGCATTACTGCCCAACAATGGTTCAAGCAGTGATTTGGCTTGCTGCAATTCCTCCACCTGAATGCCGCTTTTAAAGAAAGTAGCAGCAGCCAGCAGAATCATAGCACTGTTAATTGCCCAGCCGACGATCATCGAGAAAAGCGTATCGAACAACTCGTATTTCAAGACTTTCTTGATAGACGAATCGTCTTTCTTATTATACTCATGACTCTGTATTACCTCCGAATGCAAGAACAGATTATGAGGCATCACAACCGCTCCCAGCACACTCATAATAATCAGCATACTGCCCTTCGGGAAAGCAGGTGTCACCCAGCCCATCGTCGCAGCCGGCCAATCTATCTCTACCAGAAACAATTCATAAATAAATGAAAGACCGATCACCGAGACAAAAGCAATAATGGAACGTTCTATCTTTTTATAGGAGTTGGTAAAGAGCATGATGGAGACAAAGAGAGTGGTCAGCACCGCCCCCCACATAATAGGCATATCAAACAGCATCTCCAATGCGATGGCTCCTCCCAGAATCTCAGCCAATGAAGTAGAAATGGACGCCAATACCGCCGTACCCAAAATAGGACGGGATACCCATTTAGGAGTATATTTCGTAGCGGCTTCCGAAAGGCAAAGCCCCGTAACAATCCCCAAGTGAGCAACATTATGCTGAAGGACAATCAACATGATAGTAGATAAGGTGACCACCCAAAGAAGTGAATAGCCGAACTCGGAACCTGCGGCAAAATTTGATGCCCAGTTGCCCGGATCAATAAATCCGACAGTTACCAAAAGCCCGGGACCAATATATTTAAAAACATCCAGTCCGCCCAGATAGCGTTTATGATCTTTCCGTTTTAAGTCTTGAAAAATATTCTTCATCATTGCATAATAGTTTATTCAGCACAAATATACTTATAAATAACGACCGAAGGTCGATTTTGGTTCAAAATACCGACAAATAGGGAAAGGTACGGCACAATAAAAAAGCCTCCGGCAAAATGAATTGCCAGAGGCCAGTGTATATTTTATAAAGGGAGACTTCCGTTAATATCCCATTTCATGCAGTGCATGGCACAACTGATCGGGACAGGACGTCGGTCTGCCACTGCAACGTACTCCTTCAAGTTTCTTGATAACCTCTTCTACCTTCATTCCCTTTACCAGACGTGAAAGTCCCTGAAGATTTCCGTTACATCCTCCCCAAAAGGCAACTTCCTTCACAACTCCATCTTCTACATTCAGTTCGATGTTTGTGCTGCAAGTACCCTGGGTTCTATAAACATATTCCATAATCCGCTTACTCCTCGTTTCCGCCTTCTTCCGGCTTCATGTTTGTATAAACAGTCTGCACGTCATCAAATTCTTCAAGACGTTCTATCATCTTATCTAAAGTTTCGCGTTGTTCCGGAGTCACGTCTTTCAGATCGTTCGGGATGTAAGTGAAGTCACCACCGACATCTTCGAAACCACATTCTTCAAGATGTTTCTGAATAGCTGCATAGCTCTTAGGATCACCGTAGATAGTGATTGTTCCTTCTTCGTCATCCTGTTCGTACTCATCTTCTACGTCATAATCGATCAGATCAAGAATCAGTTCTTCCATATCCATGCCGTCCTTTATCTTGAAAGTGAACATACATTTATGGTCGAAAAGGAAAGCCAATGATCCCATTGTTCCGAGGTTACCACCAAATTTGTTGAATACAGAGCGTACATCAGCTACCGTACGAGTCGTATTATCAGTCAGCGTATCTACAAAGACAGCAATTCCGTGAGGACCGTATCCTTCGTAAGTCATGCTCTTGTAGTCGCTCTGGTCCTTACCCATCGCATTCTTAATCGCACGTTCGATATTGTCCTTCGGCATATTCTCACGCTTACAAGTAGCGATGACCGAACGCAGTGTCGGATTATTTTCCGGTTCCGGACCACCCGCCTTCACGGCAATAGCGATCTGTTTACCCAGTCTTGTAAATGTTTTAGCCATGTGGCCCCATCTTTTCAGCTTTGCGGCTTTTCTATATTCAAATGCTCTTCCCATTGGTTTGTATTAATTTTGAATTGTGAATTTTAAATTTATCTCAATTTTGCATTCAGCTTGTCTTCCAGATTCTTCACCAGTTTAGACATGATCTTATCGATCATCTTATCGTTCAGCGTCTGAGTTTCATCCTGAAGCAGGAAGCTGACCGCATACGATTTCTTGCCTGCTTCGATGTTCTTACCTTCGTATACATCGAAGAGTTCGACTTCTTTCAGCAGTTTCTTTTCTGTATCGTAAGCGATTTTTTCGATTTCGGCAAACTGTATGTTCTTATCGAGCAACAATGCCAAGTCACGCTTCACAGCAGGGAATTTGGAAATTTCCTTGTAGCTGATCTTCACTGAACGGATAGCCTTCATCAGTTCTTTCCAGTTCAAGTCGGCATAATACACCTCATTATCTATATCGAATGCTTTCAGCAGTTTCTTCGTCACAACACCGAAAGAGGCAAGACGCTTACCACCCTTGGTATGAACAGAAAGTGCGGTAGCGAAAATATCATCAGTCAGATTGCCAACTACCAGGTTGTGCAAATCCAGTCCCAAACGTTTCAATATATTCTCTACATAAGCCTTCAATTCGTATACCGAACTGTTTTCATCCGGGTGTGCCCATGAGTTGGCAACTTTCTTTCCAGTCACCCACAAACCCAAGTGATAGTCTTCCGAATAGGTAGCCAGTACTTTTTCCGGGTTCTTCTTATCCGCATCGAAGTAATAGCAGTTACCGAATTCGAAGAATTTCAAATCGGCATTCTTGCGGTTTGCATTGTGAGCGATGCTTTCCAGTCCACCGAACAGCAATGTCTGACGCATACAGTTCAGATCGGCACTCAATGGATTCAGCAGCATCACCAGATGGTTGGATGGATAGTTCTCCAGACCGTCGTAGTAAGCGGCACGAGTCAGAGAATTATTCAGTATTTCATTGAAGCCACAGCCAACCAGCTGTTCAGCAACCAGATTCTGCAATTTATTTGATTTATCATGTTCTCCCTTAGTAGTCAGACTGGAGTTCAGCGTAGTCGGGATTTCTACATTATTATATCCGTAGATACGTAGAATATCTTCGATCACATCGCAATCACGCTGTACGTCTACACGATAAGGAGGAACGGCCAATGTCAGTCCGTCAACTGTCTCATTCATGATTTTCATTTCCAGACTGGTAACAATACTCTTGATCGTTTCCACGGGAATTACTTTACCAATCAGCGAATTTACTTTCTCATAAGAAAGTTCTACCATGAAGTCTTGTGGAGCTGCAACGCAAACATCCTTAATTTCGGATGAGATAGTGCCACCGGCCAGTTCTTTCACCATCAGAGCAGCCAGTTTCAGACAATAGATTACTCCGTTCGGATCGATGCCACGTTCGAAACGGAAAGAAGCATCCGTATTCAGACCGTGACGACGGGCAGTCTTACGCACCCATGTAGGATGGAAATAAGCGCTTTCGATAAATACATCTGTCGTAGCTTCCGTAGAACCGGAATCCAGTCCGCCGAATACACCGGCAATACACATCGCTTCTTCTTTGTTGCAGATCATCAGATCGCGTTCGTTCAACTTGCGTTCCACTTCATCCAATGTGACGAACGGAGTGCCTTCCGGCAATGTCTTGACAATTACTTCATTGCCTTTTATCTTTCCGGCATCGAAGCAATGCAATGGCTGACCGAAAGCATGAACGATATAATTAGTGATATCCACTACATTATTAATAGGACGTACACCGATCAGGCGCAATTTATTCTGCAACCATTCGGGGCTTTCCTTCACAGTAACGCCTTTCACCGTAACGCCGGCATAGTGAGGACAAGCTTCGCTGTTCTCAACCACTACTTCAATATCCAAATCATGATTTTCCACCTTAAATCCGTCTACAGAGGGACGTTGCAAAGTAGCCTGCTTGCCATTCTGAATCAGGTAAGCATACAAGTCGCGGGCTACACCATAGTGTGAGCAAGCGTCTGCACGGTTAGGAGTAATATCTACTTCGAGTACGTAGTCACTCTTGATATTATAATAGTCTTTGGCGAGAGTACCCGGAACAGCTTCAGCCGGCAACACGATGATTCCTGCATGATCGGTACCGATACCGATTTCGTCTTCTGCACAAATCATCCCTGTAGATTCTACACCACGGATTTTTGACTTCTTGATAGTAAAGCATTCATCGCCGTCATAAAGTTTGGTACCCAAAGTGGCAACCACTACTTTCTGTCCGGCAGCTACATTCGGAGCACCGCATACAATCTGTACAGGTTCGCCGTCTCCCAGATTGACGGTAGTGATATGCAAATGGTCGGAATTCGGATGTTCTTCGCAAGTCAGCACTTCACCGATTACGAGTCCTTCCAAACCACCCTTTATGGTTTGCACTTCTTCTACACCACCTGTTTCCAAGCCGATTGAGGTCAGCGCAGCAGCCGTTTCATCGGGGGTCAAATCAAAGTTGACATACTCTTTCAGCCAGTTATAAGAGATATTCATATAATTAAATTTTTATTGTTTCTCAAAAAGTTTCGCAAAGTTAATAAGATTTTTCGGTTGACATAGAACGATTTGAGAGAAAATTCATGGCTGGTGACAAAGTGGCAAAAAATAAAGGGGTATTCATACATATAATGGGAAAATAATTAATTCTAATTTAAAATTCCATTTTTATTTCATTAATTATTTATTTTCCTATTATATATTCTCAGATAGAGGTATTTTCTTGTCATTTTTGCCACCAGTTCTCATCAGAGTTCTCCTAAGTTATATTTAATAAAAATAATCGACCGCTCGATTAGAGTAAATCAAGCGGTCGTTTCTATCTATTCAACCGTATCTTTTATCAGAAAGAAGCGGTCGTTTGCATTCAATCAAGCGGTCATTTTCATCTGACCAAGCGGTCATTTCTATTCAACCCAAACGAACGTTTTTTAGAAAGGTAACGGCCCTTCCGTTGCACCGAACGGATTATTTCCCTGCGGAACAAAGTCTGGTTCCGGCGGAGGCGGAGGCATAGCACCGGCATTCAGTTTAGACCCCAGCATGGCACCTGTAGGTTCACCCGGCATCGGTATAACCATATCATCTTCCGGATTTGAGAATCGTGTAAACTCACCTTTGAATCGGAGCAAGACTTCACCTACCGCACCATTACGATGCTTGGCTATCACAATTTCCGCCATACCGCGAAGGTCGTTACCACGATCATCCTGATAAATCTTATAATATTCTGGACGGTGAATAAAACACACCATATCAGCATCCTGCTCGATGGCTCCGGATTCACGAAGGTCACTCAACTGAGGGCGTTTACCGTCAATACCTTCACGACTCTCCACACCACGATTCAACTGCGACAAGGCTATAATGGGAATGTTCAACTCCTTCGCCAATCCTTTCAACGAACGGGATATCGTACTAACCTCTTCCTGACGGCTACCGAATGCCATACCACTCGCATTCATCAACTGAAGGTAGTCAATAATAATGATTCTCACCCCATGTTCACGCACCAGACGACGTGCTTTGGTCCGGAGTTCAAACACAGACAAAGACGGAGTATCATCCACATAAAGCGGAGCATCCAGCAGATCTTTCAGTTTGTAGTCCAACTGTTGCCACTCATAGCTTGCCAATTGTCCACTCTTGATCTTCTCACTCGGAATCTCACAAACATTGGTGATAAGACGGTTGACCAACTGGACGTTACTCATTTCAAGAGAGAACAACGCTACCGGATTCCGATAATCAACGGCAATATTCTTAGCCATGGAAAGTACGAAAGCTGTCTTACCCATGGCAGGACGGGCAGCGATTATAATAAGGTCGGAGTTCTGCCAACCGGAGGTCATCTTGTCCAACTTCGTAAATCCACTTTCAAGACCACTCAGACCGTCCGTTCGTGCAGCCGCTTTCTGAATCAGCTTATACGCTTCGTCAATTACCGGATTAATCTGCGTATAGTCTTTCTTCATATTCTGCTGGGAAATCTCAAACAGCTTGCCTTCCGCCTCCTGCATCAAGTCGTCCACATCCAGTGTCTCATCAAAAGCCTTGCTTTGAATATTACTGGTAAACGTTATCAATTCGCGCGCCAACGATTTTTGTGCAATAATACGGGCGTGATATTCGATATGTGCGGAAGAAGCAACCTTACTGCTCAACTGAGTAATATAGAACGGTCCACCGACCTCTTCCAACTCACCTCTTTTGCTCAACTGCTCTTTGACCGTCAGAATGTCCACCGGCTTCTGATTAACGGCAAGATCAGTAATGGCAGCATAAATCAACTGATGACGATGCTCATAAAATGACTCCGGGCGAAGAATCTCACTCACCAGCGAATAAGCATCCTTCTCAATCATTAAAGCACCCAACACCGCCTCTTCCAGCTCCGGTGCCTGAGGTTGGATACGACCATAATCATTGACCGGTTGTACTTTAGTTGATTTTGTGTTACGGGAATTTCTTCTTTGTTCAGCCATCTGCTTATATACAATTTTATGATTTACAATTTATGATCCCCGGCTTTTATACATAGTAAAAGCCGAAAGGGATGACAAAGATAGAATATAATAATGAAGAAAAGATAAGGAAAAATGAAGATTTTAGTAACTTTGTCACCAATAGCATAAATTCGCAACCCATAATTTAAAATTCAAAAATAATAATTCAGAACGAATATGATCACTTTCCCAAACGCAAAAATAAACCTGGGACTCTCTATTACCGAGAAGCGTCCGGACGGATATCACAACCTCGAAACCGTATTCTACCCCGTCGCTCTCGAAGATGCGCTGGAAATCCGGACCAGCCCCGAAGCGGACAAAAAGTTCTCCCTGCATCAGTACGGAATGGAGATATTCGGTAATCCGGAAGACAATTTAGTGGTGAAAGCATATCTGCTATTAGATAAAGAGTTTCACCTCTCTCCTATCGAGATCCATCTGTACAAACACATTCCTTCCGGTGCCGGACTGGGAGGAGGCTCATCAGACGCGGCTTTCATGCTGAAATTACTCAACGAACACTTTCAGCTGAATTTATCCGAAGATCAGCTGGAAATATATGCCGCAACTTTGGGAGCAGACTGCGCTTTCTTTATCAGAAACGCCCCGACCTTTGCCGAAGGAATCGGTAACATATTCTCCCCCATTCCACTATCCTTAAAAGGATATCAGATTCTGATCATCAAACCGGATGTATTCGTATCAACGCGGGAAGCTTTCGCCAATATTCATCCTCATCATCCCGAATACTCGATCAAAGAAGCGATCAAACGCCCGGTAAATGAATGGAAAGAGATATTAATCAATGATTTTGAAGACAGCGTATTCCCCCAGCATCCGGTGATCGGAGAAATTAAAGCCGAGCTATACAGGCAAGGGGCTGTTTATGCCTCTATGAGCGGTTCCGGTTCTTCCGTATATGGATTGTTCGAGCCGGAAGGGACTTTACCTGAAACCGATTGGGGAACTAACGTATTCTGTTTTAAAGGCAGGCTGTAAAGGAGTAGCAAAAAACGGTACCACGACTCCCGTCGTAGTACCGTCACAACACAAACACAAAATAAAACACGACAAAACTACTATGCAATCATACCTGTCTATGCCGGAGAGGCATAAGTACCATTTACTCATATTCACATACTCACAAACAGATCAAGCTGATTAGCATCTAATAAACAAATCGCATGAACGATTTGTTTAAACTTTTATGTTAATTAAAACAAATATCTTTTTACTGAATGCCTCTTTCACGGAGTTTCAGCTGCCAATTCCATGCAGAGCGTAAAGTATCTTCTAATGTTTCTACCGCTTTCCAACCCAGTTCCTGGTTTGCATAATCGGGATTAGCCCATACCTTTTCAATATCACCTGCGCGACGGCCTACAATCTGATAATTCAATTTAACGCCGGTAGCTTTTTCAAAGCCATTAATCAGTTCCAATACTGAAACACCGCGTCCTGTACCGATATTGAATACTTCTACTTTTTCTTTCTGTTTTTGCTCCAAAATACGGCGGATTGCAATCACATGTGCTTTAGCCAAGTCAACAACGTTGATAAAGTCACGGATACAAGAACCGTCAGGAGTATCATAATCGTCACCGAATACACTTAGTTTTTCACGGATACCCATCGCTGTCTGAGTCAGATAAGGAATCAGGTTTTGAGGAACACCGTTCGGAAGTTCACCCAGCAATGCTGTAGGATGTGCGCCAATCGGATTGAAATAACGCAGCAAAATAGCATTGATCGGGGCACCGGAAGCTATTGTATCACGGATAATTTCTTCATTAATCTGTTTTGTATTTCCATAAGGAGATTCCGCTTTCTTGATCGGAGCCTTTTCCGTTACAGGCAACTCATCCGGTTGACCATATACTGTACAGGAAGAAGAGAACACAATGCCTTCTACTCCATGCTTAGGCATTAACTCCAGAAGGTTGATCAAAGAAACCAGGTTGTTACGGTAATAAAGCAACGGCTTCTCTACCGACTCTCCTACTGCTTTGCTTGCTGCGAAATGAATAATCGCTTTAATTCCTTTATATTTGGCAAATACGGCATCAAGGCCAGCAAAATCAAGACAATCCAGTTTCTCAAAAGCTGGGCGGATACCGGATACTTTCTCTATATTGTCAACAACGTCAGCACTCGAATTTGATAAATTATCGATAATGATTACTTCGTATCCACTGTTTTGTAGTTCTACAACGGTATGAGACCCAATATAGCCCGTTCCTCCCGTTACTAAAATTCTTTCTTTCATATAATTTTAAAATATGGTTAGTTTTTCGGTTTTCAGTTTGTTTGAGGTACAAATGTATGGAAATAAAATGGAAATGCAATAAACTATCGCAATTTTATTCATAGGAAGATACTTACGGGACGATTTGAAGGCGTTTTGGTATGATAAAAAACATATTCGGTATGAAGCAGGTATAAAGAAAAAGGCCGGAAACAAACTGCCTGTATGTTGCCATACGACAGAGTTTCCAGCCTCTTTATCTAATTATCAACTTAGTCTTTTACACGACGCCAGAGAAGCCCATGAATGCCATTGCCAGCAAACCTGCGGTAATCAAAGCAATCGGAGTCCCCTGCATTCCTTTCGGAATCTTCACCAGGGTCATCTGCTCACGCAATCCGGCAAACAATACCAGTGCCAGACCAAAGCCAAGAGCAGTAGAGAATGCGTATACAACACCTGTCAGCAGATCAAAGTCTTTCTGGATTACCAGGATTGCCACACCGAGAATACAGCAGTTCGTTGTAATCAACGGTAGGAACACACCCAGTGCCTGATACAAAGAAGGAGAAACTTTCTTCAAAATAATTTCTACCATCTGCACCAGTCCGGCAATAACCAGAATAAAAGTGATTGTCTGTAAGTACCCCAATCCGAAAGCATCCAACACAAACTTCTGAATCAGGAATGTGACGATGGTAGCGATAGTCAGCACGAAAGCAACTGCCGCACTCATACCCATCGCTGTTTCCACCTTCTTGGAAACACCCAGGAACGGACAGATTCCCAGGAACTGCGACAACACGATGTTGTTTACAAAGATTGCCGAGATAAATATCAATATATATTCCATATTCTTTTCTTATTTAATAGAGTTAGGCTTTCTTCAGACTATTAATAATGGCAATCAGATAACCTAAAGCGATAAAGGCACCCGGAGCCAGAACAAAGATCAGCATTCCGTATTCTTCCGGCAGAATGGTCAGATTAAATATCTTACCTGTTCCGAGGAATTCACGTACGGCACCCAACAGAGTCAGGGCGATGGTAAAACCAAATCCCATACCGATACCATCAAACATAGAAGCCAGCGGATTGTTCTTCGCTGCGAAAGCTTCCGCACGTCCCAGTACGATACAGTTTACTACGATCAGCGGAATGAAAAGACCGAGAGTAGCATACAGATCGGGCACGTATGCTTGCATTATCATCTGCAACAGTGTCACGAATGACGCGATCACCACGATAAATGAAGGGATGCGTACCATATCCGGAATCAGATTCTTAATAGATGAAATTACCACGTTCGAGCAAATCAGGACGAACATAGTGGCCAGTCCCATACCCATACCGTTGATTGCCGATGATGTCGTACCCAGTGTAGGACACATACCGAGCAGGAGCACAAAAATAGGATTCTCTTTGATAATCCCGTTCATCATTACTTTAAAATTATTCATAACTGTCTCCTCCTTTCTTAGTTATTAGTGTCATTAGCAGCTGCTTCACCTTCCGGTGCAACAGCCGGTTCATTTTTCTGGGAAGCTCCGGAATTCGTATCCACCTCACCGCCTTTATATGCCTGATAAGCAGCATTCACCGCATTCAGGAAAGCACGTGAAGTGATAGTAGAAGCCGTGATAGCATCTACCTGTCCATTCATATCTTTGGTCACAGCCAATGGAGTCTCTCCCGGATTCATGCCCAAAATAGACTTTGCACTTTCTTCGTGAGATACCGGTTTTTCGTTCTTTGCAGGATCATAAGCTCCAAACCATTTGTCCGCTTTCGAACCCAGTCCCGGAGTTTCAGCATGCGCCAATAAAGAGTAGTTATAAATCTTGCCTTCAGCATCAAAACCCACCAGCACTTTCAGTTCACCGCCAAATCCCATTGACTTGGCTTCAACGGCAGAACCTACCCACTTTTCGCCATTCTTGGCCGGATAGATAATGAAATCCACGATTTTCTTTCCGTCTTTCTCGCTGAAAACAGTATCGCTTTCGGCTACCGGATTATTGGTATATTCAGGAAGCACCTTTTTCAAGGCCTCGTTCAGCGTCTTTGCATTCGCTTCGGCAATAGGGCCTTTCGTCAGTTCGTTCACATAAGCCAGCAACGCTACGGAAACGGCTGTAACGCCCGTAAGTACCAGCAACATATTCTTTAAAGATGATTGTAACTTTTTCATTTCTTCTTCGCTACCTCCCCAAAGCGTTTAGGTTTACAATAGGTGTTAATCAGCGGAGTGAACGCATTCATAATCAGGATGGCGAATGACATACCTTCGGGATATGCACCGAACAGACGAATAACCACCGTCAGCAGACCGATACAAACACCGTAAATCAGCATACCTTTCTTGCTCATCGGAGAAGTCACATAGTCGGTTGCCATAAAGACAGCTCCCAGCATCAGACCTCCGGAGAGTAGTTGCAATACCGGAGAAACATACTTTTCGGGATCCACCATGTGCATAATGCCTGCAAATACAAATACAGTCACAATGATAGAAACCGGAATATGCCAGGTGATGATCTTTTTCCAGAGCATGTATACCAGTCCGAGCAACAGTGCCAGCGCACTTACTTCACCGATACATCCGCCGTTCTGTCCGATAAACAGAGTCAGCGCATCAGGTATCTGGCTCAAAGCACTTGCATCGCCGTGAATAGCCTGTTTCATCAATGCCAGCGGAGTAGCACCGGTGGTAGCGTCCATATAAGATGTCAGCTGACCTACTACCGGCCATGTTGTCATCTGCACCGGGAAAGAAAGCAACAGGAATACACGTCCCGCCAATGCCGGGTTGAATGGGTTGCAGCCCAGACCACCGAAAGACATCTTGCCTACACCGATTGCGAACAGTGCACCCAGAATGATAATCCAGATAGGCAGATTGGAAGGTAGATTGAATGCCAGCAACACACCTGTAATGACAGCAGAACCGTCACAAATGGTTGTAGCAGGTTTCTTCATTAAGAATTTAACGATCGCCCATTCGAAGAATAAACAGGCTGCTACCGAAGTAGCCGTGACAATCAGAGCCCCCAGGCCGAAGAAATAAAGCGACACCAGAAAAGCCGGAATCAGTGCGATCAGCACGCCATACATATTTTTCTGTACGCTGTCTCCGCCATGCACGTGGGGTGATAGTGATACGATTAATTTATTTTCCATACTTCGTTATTTTTTAGCTTGACGTGCACGAATCATAGCTCCTACTTTACCCTTACCCAAGCGGCAGTAATCAAGCAGCGGACGGTTGGCAGGACAAGTGAACTGACAGGAACCGCACTCGATACAATCCATGATTCTTTCTTTTTCCATTGTTTCAAAATCTCCGTTTTCGGACAAAGCTCCGAGCAAGTACGGCTCCAGTCCCATCGGACAAGCGCTCACACACTTTGCGCAACGGATACAGGTTTGTGCTTCACCACGTTTGGCTTCCTTCTGATTCATAATCAGGATGCCGGAACTGCCTTTTGCGGTAGGAACTTCGATATTCACCAGAGCCTTACCCATCATAGGACCGCCACCGATCACTTTTCCCGTATCCTCCGGCAGACCGCCACAAGCATCAATCAGCTGTTTCATTGGTGTACCGATACGAGCCAGGAAGTTGGAAGGTTTGGCCACAGACTTACCAGTTACGGTAATCACACGTTCAAACAACGGTTTATTTTTCTGAACAGCTTCATAAACAGCAAATGCCGTACCCACATTCTGCACAACTGCCCCAGTAGAGATAGGCAGCGCACCACTTGCCACCTGGCGTTTGGTAATCGCATCAATCAACTGTTTCTCACCACCCTGAGGATATTTCACTTTCAAAGGAACAACTTCGATGCCTGCATAACTGGAAGCAACTTTCGTCATCAGTTCAATAGCATCCGGCTTGTTATTCTCAATTCCGATAAATGCCTTATTTACCTTCACGGCTTTCATCAGAATGGAGACACCTACCATGACTTCTTCCGCGTGTTCCAGCATCAGCTGATGGTCGGCAGTCAGATACGGTTCACATTCCACCGCATTGATAATCACACATTCTGCCTTGAACGAAGGCGGCGGACAAAGTTTCACCTGTGTAGGGAAACAAGCACCACCCAAACCTACGATACCGGCATCGGCAATCTTCTTCACGATTTCTTCGGACGAAAGCTCACATTCTTTGACCAGTGTCTTGCTACGGTCAATGGTTTCTTCCCATTCGTCGCCTTCTACATCAATAAAGATAGCAGGTTTTGCATAACCGCTCGCATCGACTACTGTATCAATCTTCGCCACTTTTCCACTGACAGAAGAGTGAATTGCTGCCGAAACGAAGCCGGCAGGTTCGGCAATCTTCGTGCCTACCTTCACCATATCACCTTTCGCTACTATCGGTTTGGCAGGTGCGCCAATGTGCTGCCCCAACAGAATAACTGCCTTTGCAGGAACTTCCGCTGTGATGATAGGTTGATGTGCCGACAATTTATTTTCGTGTGGATGAACTCCACCAATTGAAAATGTCTTTAACATACAATTCTGTATTTTATTCTGTTATTATTCTGTTACCTTCGGAGCTTCTGCAGCAACTGTTTTCGGTGCTTCTTCCGCCTTCGGTTTACGTGGAGGGAAGTTCAGCTCGATAATTGTGTTCTGCGGACAAACTTCCACGCACTTACGACATGATTTACACTTGTTCGGATCGATGTAAGCCAAGTTGTTCTCCAGCGTAATGGCTTCGAACGGACAAGTCTTGACACACTTACCACAGCCGATACAGCTCACTGTACAAGCCTTACGTGCTACGGCTCCCTTGTCTTTGTTCACACAAGAGATGTACACACGACGTGATTTCTTGCCTTGCGGACGAATCTCGATGATCGCCTTCGGACAAGCCTTCACACAAGCGCCACAAGCTGTACATTTGGCTTCATCCACTTCCGGAAGTCCCGTTTCAGGATTCATGTGGATAGCATCGAACTGGCAGGCAGCCACACAGTCGCCACATCCGAGGCATCCGTAGCTACAACCTGTTTCTCCACCATACAATGAAGCGGCAATAGCACAACTCTTCGCACCATCGTATTGATTAATACGCGGACGATTGGCACAGCTTCCGTTACATCTTACTACTGCTACCATCGGTTCAGCTTCAGTAGCTGCCAGTCCGAGAATATCAGCAATTTGTGCCATGACAGGCTGACCGCCTACAGGGCAGAATTTACCATCCAGCGAACCGGCTTTGACGCAAGCATCGGCAAATCCGCTACAACCAGGATAGCCACATCCACCACAGTTTGCCTGGGGCAACACTTCCCCCACCTGGGCAATCCGCGGGTCTTCATACACGGCAAATTTCTTGGAAGCTACATAAAGAATAGCGGCCAGCACGAGCGCTATAGCTCCCAATGAAATCACTGCAATCAGAATCAAATTCATAATGTTTTAGTTATTTATTGGTTTTATAGTAAATGAAAAATGTTGTTTCATTCGCGTTTTATTGAGCCACAATACGAAATAATAAGGAATAAGAACTGCCAGAGAAAGAAGAGCCGCATACAGTTCATTCCCTATCAACGCCATCCATGCGAACAGGGAAACAATCAGAAGTACAAAAGGAATTATGAATGCAAGGGTTACAGCCATCATGCCCATCGACGTTTCGCCAATCACCATCACCCGCTCTCCTACCTGATAGGAAGCAGCTGTAACATCCGTTATATCTATGATTTTGTCTTTACTATCCGCCGAAGAACAGTGGCCTTTTGCGCTACAAGCCGCACAAGCCGACGTCTGAACGATTCTCACCGACAGATGAGAACCCTGTATGTTTTCCACAATACCTAGATGCTTTATAGTATTATTCGTCATTTTGCAAACTCAACATTACAAATCGCGGCAAATTTAATCATTATTTGTGAACTACGAAGCATTCCATCATTTTTTTCTACATAATAAAATGTTATTTTTTGTGTTTTCGTTATCGCACACGAAAAAGTAACGCCAACTATTTGATATTTTAGCATACAACAAAGCAGGCGGGAAGAACTTTCCCGCCTGCCTGTCTTATCTAACCAATTACTTTATTTACTGAATGCTGCTTACAATGATGCAGCCTGTACTCCCAGTACTCCGGCAATCGCACCGGCTACAGCAATGATTACTTTCAAAACTACACTCCAAGTTTTCTTCATAGATTTTTCCTCCTTTCTTTTTTAAGCTTTTCAGATTATACAGTCGGATCCGGGGCTTCCTCGTCTCCTCCTCCTTCATTTCCACCACCGCCATTTTCACCATCATCCGGATCATTCGGAGTCACAGAGGCGTTCAACTTCTTCAGATATTCATCCAGACTGATCAAATCCAGTTTTTCATCTGCACGGGTAGCCGTCTTCGTGATACGCAGTTCCTTATTCGCCTGAAAGAAGATGCGTACGCTATCCACACTTTTAGCATTGACGTCTTTCGCTGCATCCGCCCCTTTCGAGCAGGCAGTCAGCATAAATACACCCAAGCCTTCGATATTCACAGACTTACCTTCCAGAAGTTGTTCTTTCATTTTCTCCACAAAATTCTGAATCACACTCTTGATATCACCGATGGATAAAGAGGAATAGCCCTGCATTTTCTGCGCAATATATTTCAGATTGACAGACTGACCTAAAGTGATCAGATGCGGATAATATTTCTTGGGAGAATTGGGAACACGCGGGTCAGATGGTCGCGTAACAACCTTGTAAATTACACTCATAATACGTTTTTTCTAAAGATTCAAATTCAAGTTATTTTATTCACGTTTTGTTGATCAACAATGCAAAGGTGAGGCTTTTATTTCAGATAACAAAAAGAAAAGCCCCTTGCGGGGCTCTTTTTCTGAGAAAAGTTATAATTCATAGATATTCAGATATTTATCTTTTTGTATCTTGACCATATCCATAGCCGTAACCATAACGTTTGCCATAGCCGTAATGCTTACCATACTTGCCATAGCCGTAGTAATAACCATATTTTCTCTTCTTCAGGTCTACGCCGTTGATGACGGTACAAAGATTAGGCAGCTTCTTCTCAAAAGACAGTTCATTGATCAATGTATATTCTGCCTTATGAGTGTAGTCAGCACGGCATACGTAAACTGACAAGTCTGCTATACGGCCGATTAACAAGGTATCCGTTACCATGCCGATAGGAGCAGTATCAAGAATGACATAATCGAAGTTCTTCTTCAAGGTTTCAATCGCTTTATCCAGACCGTTACGAGCCAACAGTTCTGTTGGATTAGGAGGAACAGTACCACCCGGAAGAATAAACAGATTCTTATTTACATCAGAAGGCTGAACAAGTTCCATCAAATCCGTTTCAGGATTGGAAAGATACTGAGTAATACCTCTCTCCTTATTAGAGAGCTGGAATACTTTATTCAGTCCTGGCTTACGAATATCGAGCCCGACAATCACCACTTTCTTTCCCAAAAGAGAAAGACTGATTGCCAGGTTCGAGGAAACGAATGATTTACCTTCACCACTGACAGTCGAAGTCACAAGGATCACCTTTTGATCATTATCGAGCATAAACTGAAGATTGGTTCGAATATTACGGAAGGTTTCACTCATCAGATTATTCTTATTCTCAAAGACAGCGATAGAACCATTTTTATCATTCTTCTCATCCGTCAATGGAATATCACCAACAACAGGTACACTTGTCAGTTTCTCTACATCGGCACGGCCTTCGATCTTGAATTTAGTCAGATCAATCAAATAGATGATACCGACAGGAATTCCAATACCAAGTATCAATGCAATCAAATAGATCATAGAGCGTTTGGGGGATACCGGAATATCGTCAGCTATCGCTTCATCAATAATCTTGGCATTATTCGCAGTAGCAGCAAGAGCAATCGCATTCTCTTCACGTTTCTGTAACAGCATCAGATACAATCCAGCCTTGATCTCCTGCTGACGGGCGATGCTTACATAAGCACGTTCCTGACCCGGAGCGTTGCTGATACGACGGGAATAGCGACTTGCTTCACGGTCAAGGCTCTCTTTGGTGATCATCAACCCCTGCAAGGTTCCTTCAAGGGTAGCCTGTACATTGGCTTTCATGGCACGGATACTCGTATCTAGATTCACAATCGTAGGGTTATTCTCTGTTGATGTACGCAACAGGCGTTTACGCTCAATAAGCATTTCGTTATAACGTTCAATGGCTCCAATCAAGGCAGCATCCTGTAAACCGACATTACTCGGTAAGACTTCGTATTCATTGCCTCGCAAGTATTTACGCAAGTCATTCACTAGACTGATTTGAGTACGATTCTCCACACTCTTCTTTTCATACTCAGCATTACCGGCCAAGGCTATCTGAGCTTCACTCGTCAAGTCCGTGATACCGGCATCACGTTTGAAAGACTCCAAATTAGCTTCCGTACTTCCCAATTCTTTTGAGATAATCCCAATACGCTCATCAATAAATTCTGCTGTCTTCTGAGCGATTTCGTTTTTATCATTGTTCGTATTGCGATTATACATTTCAAGCAACTGGTTGATAAAGTCCTGCCCACGCTGCAAACTGGAGTTTTTCAGTGAAATCACGGCAACAGAAGTCGTTTTAGAAGTAGGTTCCACAGATAGACTCTTACAATAGCCTCTGGCCACTTTCATTGGTTTACTTATTGTCGCAGTTATATGACGTACGTCCTTCTCTATCCGAGGAATTCTTGTTCCATCCTGTAAAGTTACCGAATCAACTTCCTGAAAGAAAGCCAATGTACCTTTATCTGTTGGAAAAATGGCAGGTAATTTCTCAAAATGTTTCTGATAGCCCTTTTCACCTACAGTCACATTCACATCCATGCTACCTTTAGGCTGTAAGATCATCTCGACTACCATCGAAGTTTTCAGTTTTTCAGCCTCTTGAGGTGTCAAACTTACTTGTACCGGAGAAGTCTTATATAAACCTTTAGAAGGAAACTTATCCTCATCTTTATAAGTTATATATAACCCCAACTGATTCACAACCTCTTTTACAAGAGTTTTCGAACGTAGAACTTCCAGCTCATTATCAATGTTTTTAGAAGAAGTCATCAGACCACTTAACCCCATATCCTCCAATTCCGAAGAAAGTCCTGCACCTCCACCCTTCTTCTCGTCTTTTATCAGAACTGTAGCGGAAATATTATAAATGGGTGTAGCCCAGTGCAAATAAAACCATGCCCCAACAAAACATAACATCACCGCCCCTACAAACCAAGGCCAGTGAATGATGTATTTAAAAAGCAGTGCCCGGAAATCAATTTGCTCCTCAGTCATTTCAGATCCTTTCCCGTTTTTATTTTCTTCCTTCATAACTCTTTCTTTTTATTTCAAGATGTTAAACAATAAACTGGCAATAGAAACAAGGATCGAAGTAGCAGAGAACCACAAACTTGTACTAGTTCCGATATCCGAATTTCGCGCTTTTGCCTTATTAGGAGTTACGTAAATAATATCATTCTGCTGCAAATAATAATAAGGAGAAAGAATAGTCTCCGCCTTATTCAGATCCAAAGGAATAATTTCCTGCTTACCATTGGCGTTCTCCCGTATCAGCTTAACATCATCACGGAGACCATACACAGTCATATCACCTGCCATAGCCAGAGCTTCCAGGATGTTCACTTTTTCATTGGAAATAGTAAATGTACCGGGACGGGCAACTTCGCCAATCACAGAAATCTTATAATTCACCATACGTACCGTTACAATAGGAGTTTCTGTAATATAAGGTTTCAGTTTTTCCACAATCATTTGTTCGGTAGCCTTCTTAGTCAGGCCACCCACATGAAGTTCACCTAGTACAGGGAAGTTTATATTACCGTCGTTATCAACTAGGTATTGCTGCAGAACAGGTTGAGTAGTCGTATAACTCAAAGCAGCATTACTCTGCGTAGCTACTGTCAGATTAAAAGGCGCTGCCAGTTCAGGACTAGTACATGACACGACAATCGTCAGCAAGTCTTTGGGCATAATCTTCGCATCATACAGTTGTTCGTTCTGGGTACTGTACAGTACTACTTCCGCATCCTGTAAATAAGGTACTTTTTTGTAAGACTGGCAAGCTGTTAACAGAAAAGCAGCCAATACGTAATAACCTAGTTGTTTCATTCTCCTCATATATTTTTATTGTTTTTTATTCTATCTTTATTAAAACTCAATCACTCTTTATCTGTTGTATTTCCAGATTCATTATATGCCCCGTCTTTTGCTTCAAAAATAACAGAAGGCTCTATAACATTTATTGTATGCCACGCCCCTGCAGGTATTTGGATACCGAATTTACCTTCTGCAGGAGATAGTATTTGACGTGAAATTTCTTTAATTTTTCTTTGTCTTGTCACATCACCACAACAGGAAGTTGCTTCATAAATATATTCATTCACTTCTTCATAGATAATTTCTTCCAATTTACCTACAAGACATATCACAGTTTCCGTAGTATCTTCATGTCGATGGATAGGTACTTTTGTACCCGGTAACAATGCGTTGAGCATGCGCTGGCTGGTGTCAGCAGGTGAAGTACGCAGATCGAAATTCTGGCGCAAACGTGGGTTAGTTACAGCCTGCTCGAACAGCTTACCTAAAAAGTCTTTATCAAATTCCATAATTATTATTTTTTCAACGATGTGAGATAGTCTTCATGCAAATGATAGTACTTTTTCATAAACAATATGTAAGCAACAGCCACTACTGCTAATGTACCGATCAAATACAGCCAATGAGCAAATATTGTATTAGGACAGAAATAAATAAATCCAAGAGAAATCACAAACTGCATAACCATATACAGCGACGCCACTTTTACATGTCCGATTTTTAATTCATTAGCCATAATCTGATAAGCATGCTTACGATGTGCCTCTCCCAAGTCCTCGTGTAACATAATACGATGGGCAATGGTCAAACAGCCATCCACACCATATACTAACAAGAATATCAGCCAAGTAATATCTCCTGTCTTGATTATCACATTTCCTAACAAGAACAACATGATAAAGGCAATACTGATAGAACCGACATCTCCGGCAAAACATTTCGCCTTCCCTTTCGGTCGGAAATTGAATATACAGAATACCAATGAAGCGAGAATCGTTAATATAATCAGACTTTGTTCTACAAAGCCCATATCCCTATTCAATAATACCAACGGAATCAATACAGCTAAAGAGTATCCTGCCGTAATGCCATTAATTCCATCCATGAAATTTATTACATTTGTAGCACCAACATATACTATTAGTGCCAACAGTATAATCCACCACATTGACCAATGCAATATGCCAAGTTGATAAAATGCCATTGCAGCGGCAGCAAACTGTACTACCAATCTCACCGAATCCGGCAATGAATGGATGTCATCTATAAAGCTCACACCTGCCACTAATGTCAAGCCAGCTAAGAACCAAGGATATTGGAATCCGAAGAAGAGGCTCCAAATCCATGCGCCGATCAAGAAGATGATTCCGCCACCACGTAATACTATCGTAGAGTGTGATGAGCGTTCGTTGGGTTTATCGATGATGTTGCATTTGTCGGCAATACAGAAATAGAAAAGTTCTGCAATGAGAAGCAGAATGAAAATAGTAATATATGTTATCATATGAATTAATTTTGTCTGAATATATCCGATAAGACCTAAGCTTCGTTTCTACTTCTACTTTAAATTTTATAATTCGTTAGTACATCCAACGGCTCCCACCCAAGTTCTTTACGTGCCTTCTCATTACTAAAAGTGAGACTCTTGGTCATCTTTTCTAATTTATAGCTGTTGATAGGGGCTTTAGAGCCTAAAAAATTACCAATAAAAGCCATATATTTAGCCATCCACATCGGAATACTTATAGGCTTCCTCTTACCCAATTGATTTGCTATCGACTCACTAATCTGGCCAAATGTTGGTTGAAATGTATCACAGACATTATATACACCACCTTTCTTAACTAAAGCAGGTATAATGCGGGCAATGTCTTCCGCCATCAAAATGCTCTTCACAACCTTACCTCCGGCAATATTCATGTAGAACCCTTTCTTCACACCATTTACCATAGCACCCAGATTACCTGGAGCATCTTTACCAGCAAGAAGTGAAGGGCGAAGAATTCCAAGAACAACATTATGCATTTTACACCATTTAGTTAGGTATTCCTCGGCCAAAATTTTACTTTTAGCGTATGGAGTATCGCCTTCCAACGGATGCTCTTCAGTAATCAGTTCACCAAACTCACAACCATATACGGCCACAGTACTGATAAAAACAAGAGCCTTAGGTGCACCCACCTTTTCCAGAGCATTACACAAATGAACTGTACTGGTATAGTTTACATCAAAGAATGCCTGTTTCTCAGCCGCAGTCTTAGGCACCACATGAGCCTTACCACAAGCATGCAATACTACATCATAATGATGTTCCAGCCGAGGAGCTTCCTTTGCCAAATTCGTTTTAATCATATCACTAGAGGTGATACCACAAGTAGTCACCTTATACATCTTGTCCAATATCGGACGGATATTCTTGCCAAGAAACCCCGTACCACCGGTAAACAGTAATTTATCCATTATATAGCTTTCAAAAATTTATCCAGAATTACACGTTCAGAATAATCACTCACAGCCAGAGCTCTTGCTTTTCGGCCCATCTCAGTCAAAGTTGCCCTGTCCCATTTTTCAGGGCACCCACAATAGCCCACGCCTTCCTCACGAATTAGTAAATCTATCTCACTATCTTTAGGACCAAAAAATAAAATAGGACGACCTGATGCCAGAATATTGTAAGTCTTACTTGGAACACCAAGACCGTACATACCCTCCTGAAGAGTTACGAGAGCAATATCACAAGCAGCCAATACCTCATTTTGCTGAGAACGGAAATAAGAACCATGGAAGAAGACATTTTTCCGTTCACGAGCCTTAAGTTTTTCCTCCATTGCTCCTGTACCATAAAAATGTAGTTCTACATCCTCTGGTAACATATCCATTACCTTGTCCAATCCTTGCACACGCCCAATATTACCGGCATATTCAAGAATTATCTTACCCTCAGGAAACGGCTGTGGTTTGATATTGTCAATGTCAGCCCAATTTTCAATAATTGTAATCTTAGGATTTTCCCCTTTACCAACCTTCCGCCCTAATACATCAGCCATATCACGCCCAAGAACAATCAACTGATCGGCCTTCGTATAAGCCTTATCAAAAATACGCTTGAACAAGTTGTACATTGGCAATTTCAAGCCAGCAGGACGAGTATTCTCAGGAAATACATCGTGTACAAGAATATTCAGTTCAAACCCTATCTTCTTCTTAAGTCTCGCCATTAATGGAATCATGGGAGCAGGATTCGTCACCATCAGCACCTTATCTCCGGTACATACATACTTGCGTACCAAAGCTATCATTCTTCGGCTCATTAAGATAAAAGAAAGAGCCTTACCCTTAGTGGTATTCTTATCCAAATCAGCACCTAACGCACGATGTACCTCAATATTCTCATGAAGTTTAAACTTATTGTTTGTGTCAAGCTTCTTTCGCTTGTCATATATCTCAGGACCACAAATTACTCCCACATTATACTTCTGTACCATCGCATTGGCAATCTCGCCAAGAATGTAGCTCGTAGAAGTTTCATCCGGTGGAAAAAGTTCAGTTACGATCCAAAGTCGTTGAGTTATGTTACCCATTATTTATATCTTTTTTATTTTTTTTATTAACAAACAGAAATAAACACTCAATTCCATCCACCCTCCTATAAGTATTCAATTAATGGCATATCCTTTAGTTTGGGAACTTTAAAAAAGTGCCCAAATCGTTTTTTTATTAATTAATACGTGATTTCCAATACCATTAATCATGGTCAATATTAGTTTGCCCAAGCTATAATGCCTGTGTTCTTAAAGGAGTCGCTAAAAAAAAGACAAACTCACCCTTCAATATCACCAACAGTGCATATCGCTAACAATACTCTGAAGATTGAATGTAGAATATTCTATTTAGTCTTACTACCTACAGCTGAGTCTGTTAGCAGAATATATTTCTTCCCTTCAAACTCCACACCATGTCCTGCGAAATAGAACAAGCCAACATTGAATTTTCCAAATTAATTTCGAAAACGCCCAAATTCATTTACAAGACTCACTAAATCAATGTCGTATGATTCCATAACACAGAACCCCAATGTTTTCAATTCTGCTGCAATGAATTGTACACAAAACACATTATTAATCAATATATCTCCTGAATACACTTATTCACTCCGATAATAGACACCAAACCTCTATACTGGGCAGCATCTATTTTCTTTTTCATTTTACACATTCACTTACAACCTCTACCAAAATTCCTTAAGTGCATTGAAATGCTTGTTGTAGTCATCGTATTGTAAACCACCAAATACAGCGTGCTCAATAACCGACTATTTTTCCACAGCACTTCAGAACATCCTCTATACAAGGCGATTACACAAATGTCAAAAAAAATAAAACTCAGATATTTTTAATATTCATTTAGAGATAAAACAGGGTAAAAGTGCCACTTTGTCCATGTAACTGCATGGTTGGGGATGTAAGACGACCGACCAACTCCCTAATATACCATTTGGGAAACAGCTTATTCATGCCGCAACTTTCCATGATGGAAAACATGAAGGCGTAATCAAAAGCCGAGTCTTCATTTCTATATTCAGACAGTTCTTAAGATTCATCTTGATATGTTTCATCATCTGCTCTGCCAGATTATTCAACAGTTCCAGATTGCCATCCTACAATATCCTTTACATAGCAAGCCATTCCGTCTGGATATATTTCAGGGCTTCTCCGGTCAGGGTGCCCAACTCCTTGTATTTGGATTTGGCAAAACGCTCAAACTTGTCCTTGATTCAATCCATGACCAACTTGCTTCTCTTCACCCCTTCTGCACGCACTCGCACAACATCATAACCGGCCTTTTTGCAATTATGCTCTATCGCAAAAAGTTCTCCGATTTCAGCTATAAACCAAATAAAAACAGAGCGTTTTTCTTCCAGTGACTCAACGAACTTCCGGCGTATATGAGTCAGGCAAGCCGAACAGTGATGGTTCGGAGGGAGCTCTTCATTGTTATATACCTTATATACTATACAGCCGTCTTTGATAAAGAAGCCTATGAAGTTATCCAGAAACTGACGGATAGCCTTGAGAGCATGGGTACCGTACTCATATATGAACCATACAAGTTTCCAGACATTAACCTTGATACCCCAGAAATAACGTTTCAGGTATTTACGCATGCCATTCTCCTCTTCTACGCCGACCAGACCGGAGGTTTCACCCTGCATCCAGTTTGTGCTTTCTGGATGGTATTTTCCCAAGCGTCCTTCATTTCCTTGCGCACGGCTGTATATGGCTTGTTCTTCTGATAGTCTGTATGTCGTAAACGTCTGTCTTTTCCATTGCTATGACTTTTTGAATCTCGTAGCAAAGGTAAGTCAAAAGATATCAAGAACTGTGTGAAAAATAGACGGTTACAATTTTGACGTTTAAAATTCTGCAGCAAAAATATAAGCTTCATATTTAAGTCCTAATTTGAGTGCTTACTCTTTTCATTGCGATATCTTTTTGAATTCTTCTATTGAAACAAATTTATGACCTTCTTTTAGTAATCTTTCTTCCGACCATTCCCACCACTTAGACTGTTCAATCACTTCTATCTCTTCTGGCGTGAAACGATACCTAATCACCTTAGCCGGTGCACCTACAGCTATAGCGTATGGAGGAATATCGTGAGTTACTACTGAATGTGCACCTATTACGGCACCATTGCCAATGGACAAACCATCGTTGATAAACACATTTTCACCAATCCACACATCGTGACCTATATTCACATGTTTGTGCATCTCAGGAGTCACATATCCAAAGTTCTTACCAAAAATATTTTTCTCTCCTACAAAGACTGGAGAAGTAGAAACCATATTCAAATTATGGTCTCCACCACCGATGGCGCAATAACTTGCTATTGAACAAAACGAGCCTATAGTTGCATTGGTTACTGAGTTGTTTTTACCCATATAACTGTAACATCCCATCCTTACAGAGATACAGTTCGAACCTGTACAAATCCTTGCTGTCTTGTCTATCTTGCAGTTCCTCAACGCTGGACGGTTTAGCCAACGCAGGAACTTAGATATGAAGAAGCCGAAATTAACCTTCATGTGATTCTCGTTTCTGTTTGATTTCCTGTTCCATTATCTTAGCATCCACAAGGAAGCGAAACCAATATGCCTGCAAGTAAGCATGTACATAACCAGCCTTACCATCGAGGAATCCAAGCTTAATGTAGTAACGATACCAAAAATAAAATTTTGCTCTCAGGAATTTGGGCATTCTATAATAGAAGCCATCACGGAGCTTGCTAGTCTTCTTCGCTTCATGATAAAGAGTGTTGGGATCTGCCTGACCTGCCGAGCGTGTAGAGAAATAATCTGCGACCTCACGAGTAGCATACCAATTATGCTTGTGAATCCAAGCATCCAGACT
Organism: Bacteroides sp. RCH18; assembly: GCF_058231005.1. Taxonomy (NCBI): domain Bacteria; kingdom Pseudomonadati; phylum Bacteroidota; class Bacteroidia; order Bacteroidales; family Bacteroidaceae; genus Bacteroides; species Bacteroides sp. RCH18. The sequence continues at coordinate 945,603 of NZ_JBIPTC010000001.1, forward strand.
CTTGGAGTCGTAATGCAGGCAGTCATTCTTCAGATCAAGGCTCTTTCCCTCGCTGAGAATAACATGCTCACCCATAGCTCTGTTCTCATAACGACCTTTGCCAAACTTGAAGATTGTCAGATTGTAAAAAGGATACATTCCTCCATGCTTCAGGAAGGTGCCCATAAACGCAATCAGGAACTTCATCACGAAACCGTTCACATCATCATCATGATGCTTCTTGCAGGCAGCTACTATCTCTGCTCCAAGTTCTGAAGTAACCACCTCGTCAGCATCAATTCGATACACCCATGTGGTCTTCACACCCACATTGTCCAACGCCCAGTTGAACTGAGCAGCATAGTGGTTAAAAGGCTCATGATGGAAAATTTCCACACCAAGGCTTTCAGCGATCTCAACAGTACGGTCTGTACTTCCACTATCTACCACACAGATACGGTCTGCTACTCCATTGAGAGATTTGATACATCTCTCGATATTTACTTCCTCATTCTTCGTGAGGATGATGGCTGTAATATCTGTCATTGTTTATTGTAATTGTTAATTGAAACTTGAAGATAACGAGTATACTCCTTTGCAATGTGCTCGTAAGAGTATCCGTTATCAATAAACTTCTTAGCGTTATTCCTATATGTCTGAAACTCTTTTGCACTCATGTGAGAAACTTCCTTAATTTTCGTACGGAAATCTTCCACACTACCAGCCTTGAAGTTGAAACCATTGTTATAGCTGCATCTGTCAACATTCACATTATTGTCTTCAGAGAGTACTGGCAGCCCACAAGCCTGGGCATCATAGAAACTCATGCTACACTGTTTTGGAAATACTGAAAGGTCTGCCATCTGATAAAACTTGGCAAGCTCTTGATACTTCTGCGTCGGAAACATAATTACTCTATTCTGTGACTCTTTTAGTATCTTTCTGACTTTCTCGCCATATTCATTGTTTGGAGGTGTTCCCACGCAGACAAGTATGACTTCCTTTGAAAACTTCTCCTTGAATGTTTCTGCCAGTAGCATTCCTCCCTTTGCTTCGGTCAATTTACCAGTATATACTACCACGAACACATCTTCCGAGATATTATGCTCCTTGCGGAATGAATTTCTGACTTCTATCGACGGAGAGAAAAGAATAGTGTCAGTACCAAAAGAAATAAATGGGGTTTGAGCTTCAGGAATGCCCAATTTTCCATTCACATATTTATCATCCTGAGTTCTTACTACTATATATCCTTTATCGCGAATCTTACGACCAAAGATAGCAGCATATAACTTTTCATACAACTTGGCGAACTTATTCTGACTTGCCATTGATAGCATGTGAGAGTCGAACATCATAGGATATTTCAGACCCCTCAACATAAATCTCATGGCTGTTATGGTTTCTACACAATGAACGAAGAGTACATCGGGCTTCACCAGTTCTACAACTTTAAAGATTTCATTTGTGTAAACCAAACGACGAAAATAGTAGCCCTTAGCTTTAACACGAATAATTTTTACTCCTGTTGCATCTTCATAAACTTTGTCTTCCTGATCAAGAGTTTCACCAGAATCTCCGAACTCCTTATAGACAGGATAAAGATGCTCCTTATCTACTGTAGCAATATAGACTTCATTACCCTGGTGTTGCTGAAATTTAGCAAGAGGGTTCACCTGATAACCATACGAAGGATGGAATGTCTCATCAATATGTAAAATTTTCATTCTATATTTTTTTCTATGAATTTAATAATTGTTGCTGCTCGCTGATCGATGGTTAGAGCCGAAGCCATTCTAATAGAACCAGCAGCAAGCTGCTCTCTTTTCTTTCTATCATCCCGGAGAGTTATTATTGCCGAAACAATTTCATCCACATCAATAGGATTAACCATAATAGAATTTGATTCGTTCAATACATCCCAATTAAATGGCAAATTACTTGAAATGATGGGTAATCCACACGACATAGCCTCAATTACAGCATTACAACAACCTTCCCTAAGAGTCGGCAATACGAATGCATCTGCTGCATTAAGATACTCAGGAATTTGTTCGTGCATCAGCCTTCCCTTGAACAATACATTCTCTACCTCAGGTTCCTGATCGCCACTTCCTATTAAGAAAGAGTAGACAGATTCTCCTTCACATTTGCGCAAAGCTTCAGCTACTCGCATTATTCCCTTTCGCTCATTAAACCAACCGACAAAAGCAATGATAAAACAATCTAATGGGATGCTCATCTTTTGCCTTATTTTGACTTTATCCATAGGGTAAAACAACTTCGTATTGACTGCATTCGGAAACACTTCGCATTTTGACTCATCTGCCAATCCAAGTTCTATGCTCTCCGTTTTATTCTTTGAAGAAACGCATATCACTCCCTTTACGTAATCAGAGAATCCTTCTGGAATTCTCGGAATCATTGATTTTACTTCGCTCTCACCTGATGCTACTAACAAAGGAATGCTATTCTCTTTAGCATAGGGATAAGCCTCCATTGCCGATTCCCAGAAATGGCAATAAATCGCATCTGGTTTGGTAGACAGATTCTTTAATCCTTTATATACTGCTCGTTTATGAAATAGTTTGGTGAGCTCCAGATTTCCAATTTTTAGTCTACCTGAAACCGAAAGAAAATTGGGTCTCAATACTTTAACTTTGCCTGATGGCTCTTTTGATGGATTCCACAGATAACGTGTCTTCACAAAATTGTTTGGTGCCACTACCGAACACTCATGCCCTTGTCGTGCCCATTCTTCTACCAATTGTTTAACGAAAGGAAAAACGCTTCGCTTCGCATCTGGGTAGTCATAACTTACTATTGCTATTCGCATACAATTTCAATTTATCAACAAATACTTATTTCTTTGCTCGTCATTCCATACTTCTGCAATCCAATAACCGCTCCCCACAAAAGCCACATAGTAGGTTCACCAGTAACGATTGATAGATTATGAGTTAAAGAGTTGATAGTATAGCAAGCAAACATCATTACGAATACAAACTGCTGTACGTTGTATAAAGAAACATTTAACAATGCGATTCTTACAGATAGGAACAATTGCTTAAAAAATAAAATCATCAATGCAAAACCGCCCAAAAAACCACCAAACATAAACGCATTAATAAATATATTGTGTGGATAATGGTTTGATGCAGTATATGCATTTATACCACCTAAAGGATGCGAAAAAATAAACTCAATTGCTTTTTGATTAATGTCACCTCGTTCTTCGGCGAGCGAAAATCCTTTTGCATAACGGCTATCTCCTTGCATAATGGTATCAAATAACTTTGGCACAATAAAAATGACCACAAATAACAATATTGAGAAAACCAAGATTTTTTTGAATACTGAGGACTCTCCTTGAGAATACATGAACTTGTAGAGAGAAAATAGAGACAAAACAACGCAGGCCACAAGCGCGGTTCTCTCCTGTATTATGAACGTTGTATATATAAAGAAGAATACCAATACCAGATTAATGATAGTAATCTTAGCTTTTTTATTGTAAAAACACAACAATGTAATGGCTGAAATGAAATAGCCATTTGGTACAGGCCCAAAAAGACCTGGAATAGTATAGCCCAACATGTTCTCCTGACTACGCGCACTCATCGCGTCATAAATGTCACCCAATGCATTATTACCTAAGAGCAAACTTATTTCATGTGCGTATGGCACCTGATACATCTGGCCTACTGTGACTAATCCATCTGCAATCCCTACAAAGAATAGTATGACCAACAATAAATTAGCATTACCTGTCTTTCGAATAAACAGTTTAGTTGATTGATAAGCCACATATGAAACAAGATAATAGCCGAGCAGCAATCTTATCATTTCAAACATATATCCAGTATAAATCTGCGCAAGAATATATCCGACAATAAACACAAGATAGATACCAAAATATTTATCCAATTTGATAGCATTATTTCTCCCGCATACTACAAGCATAATAACGGTCATTACTTGCCGTGGAGTAACTGGGCCTATAGTAAACGATCCGAACAATAACTGTGCAATTACAAATATCGTGTATAGTACTTTGAAAAACATTGCAATGATATTATTATATTATCACTATTTATTTCTTAATAATTGTACGAAAAGCATTTTGAATAATTCCACCTGGTCCAATGTGAAATAAAAGGTCAAATAATATAAATAATAAAGATGAGACTACTACACATATTACAGTTCCTAAAATAAACATCCAACCTCGATCAAGATTTAGAAATGAGCACAAATAGTATGTTACAATCACATTTATGCAACAGCTAATAAATGACAGATAGAAATGCCCTAATTTCAATTCCGTCTTTGCACGAAGAATGCGTATCAGATATGGGAACACCAGCAAAACAGCTAGTAAAATGGCAAGACCAGCTCCAACCAGCCCCCACATTAATGTAAAAGGATACAGTAAAATGGACATAATAACAATCTTTATTATGTAGAATTTGAACTCATTTTTAGTATATCCATACGAACGTATCAATGGATTAAAAGAGAACAATAATGTCTGCATCAAGTAAGCCATAAAGATAACTTTGAATGGATTAATCATTTCCATCCAAGTATCACCCAATACAATAGTTACAATAGGCTCTGCATAGAGCAAAATAACTACAGCCAAGTATGATAGCACCAGCAGTATAATATCAATTATTCTGTTTACGACAGAGTTCAATCTTAACGTATCTCCATTAATCTTTGAATAGAGAGGAAATGCAACATTATTCACGACTCCATCAACAAAAGTACGGGGATATTGCGATAGTTGTTGAGCACGATTGTAAATGCCAAGCTGTTCTGTACCTAAAACATTACCTACAATAGCAACATCAATATTTCCAGCTAGCCAACTTGTAACATTCTTCAACTGTAGCCATCCTCCAAATGAGTATAAATCTTTGAATTGTTCTTTATCTATATGGAACCACACCTTATGTGGCAATAAGATAAATGAGTAAATTGTACGGATCAAATATTCGGAAAGAAGGGCAATTATCAACGCCCAAAAACTTCGAAAATACAGCACACAAATCACAACAAGAGTGAAACTAATAATCTTCGGAAGCACGAACAGGAAAAAATATTTCTTTAATTTTATCTCCTTTTGCAAAATGATAACTTCTGGATTAATAGCAGCACTCAATATCACACTTAACATTATTACTATTGACGGCCATATTGATTCTGGACTATGATAATAGTAAATGCAAATAGGCGTAGTTATCAACCACAAAACAATCGTTGCGGCAACCGAAACTAATAAATTTGCAGACCACGCAGTATCCAAATAATTGCTAACATCTCCTTTTTTTTGCACAAGTGCAGGTCCTAATCCCATTGAGAAAGCGATTCTACCTAAACCTGAAAAAAACAAGGCTATGGCATAAATACCAAAATCTACAGGAGTAAGAATCCGACTTGTAATCGAAAGTTGGATAATTCCAATAATAGCGAAAATAATATTCTCGCTGAAAGTCCAAAAGGCTCCTGATAAAAATGTTTTTTTTACACTATTCGACATCATTATTTTCTGATTATTCGAAGACATTTAGCAAAGAGACTTACTAGAGCAAGCTTAAACTTTACAAATCGATTTACCACTCTAACAGACCAATGGGTACAAGCGGCATTTAAACCTTTATGTTTAAAAATATATGCAAATAAAGGTCTGTTCCATCTTACATGAGTTGGTCGGAAAAAGGCAGGATTATAATGAACTGCACATTTTTCTGATATAGGAAATAGTTTCATTTGATCTTCTACAAGTTTAATAAGCTGGTCTCCCTTCTCACTATGAGAACTAACTTGAGAACTTCCCCAATGATTGTAATGAGGCATACCCGATCTCGCCAAATGGTAATCACCAATAGTTATATCAGCGGGCATACCATACCAACTATCGTACACTTTAAACCTACATTTTGAGCAAGACGGTCGCTTCAAATTTTGAAAGGCTACTCCATAATCCGTATCTATAAATTTAATATTATAATTTGAATTATCATTAAATACTGCATGAATGTAATATGGTTTCCATGCTTCAAGTTTATGTCTTACTGAAAAATGTGTTATATCCTTCTTACCATTATCTACAAGCAATTGGTCTATGTATTCACTATGTACCTTTAATGACGTAGGTCCATGGCAAATCAAATTGACAGTATATAATTTTTTCTGTACACCAATATAATGATATAATGCAGCAACTTCACATGGCAAACCAAAAAATAGTACCTCGATTCCAGTCTTAAGATCTTTTTTCACCTGCTTATATATATCATATTTTCTTGACTGCACATATTTAGATCCTCGGGTTGGTAATAATTGTTCAATAGTTTCGCATCTTGTATATTCTATGTTCTTAATGTTCTTTTCTGAATAACAAACACCATATACAACACCACCATTCTTTATAAATTGCGATGAAAGTGTATAAGCAAACCCACCAGATGCTGACTGCTTAATAATTGATTCTTCTTTACTATATCCACCCAGACTCTTTCTAATTGAACGTGGCTCTTCAAACGGTTTCTTTAAAGGACAGACTAACTTACAGCGACCGCAATTGATACAATTATCTTCATTCGTAATTACAGGATAATAGAAGCCCTCAGAGTCTTGACTCATTACAATGATGTTCTTTGGGCATACTTGGGCACACGCTTCACAGCCACAGCAGTCCTTTACATCTTTATATAATTCTTTTGTTGTCATTTCTCGAAATTCAGAGCTTTTTTCAGATAGAATAATCCCTCGGTTCTTTTCTCGGCCACTTTTTGACTAACAATATCAAAATCAATTGGAGTTTCAATATAGTTTACCCAGTCAAAATTTTCGTCAACAATCAATCTATTCTGAATACCCCACATTTGAATTATATTATCTATGCGCGAGTTCTTAGTTACAGAAACGCCAGACTTATGACGATAAAAAACATATAACTGCTTTTCATTGATTACCGAAAAAGCTAATCCATGAAATGAATCTGTGAACAAACAATCTGCACCTCGAATCCAATTGATAAAATCTTCAGGACCAGCACCCATGATATTTATGTCGGCAAAATTCATATCAACTGGAGAGACGCTTTCGTTGCTCATAAGGGAGACGATTTTTAATCCTTTATGCTGTGCATATCTTTTTGCACAAAGTTTTTGCTCAACATCATTGCCAATCAAATAGCAAACAACATAAGGTTCTTTTAGCATCTTCTGTGTAGGGATGCAATCTTCCCATTCTTGCTTGCTCAGTAAGTAGGTAGGATCTGCCAATACCTCAACCTTAATATTTTTTCCACAAACGTCTTTAATAAGTGCCTTTCCTTGTTCTTCGCGAGTAGAAAGAAAATCGAAACGCATCCACATATCCTTTGAACTTTTATAGCAGTACTTCGGATACTTAGAAACACCACAACTCGTAGCGTATGAAATTCGTCTGACACCATCAGGTACAAAGCGCATTGATATAAAATTGCCAAATGCCACCCCAGGTTGCCACATTTGATCACTTCCAATCAAAACTGCATTATAAGATTGTCCAGCCTGTACTAACTCATTGTACCCATTACATATTCTTATATTCTTTAGGTATTTCTCTTTGAAAACCTTTGATGCAGCTTTTCTCATCTGATGATTCTTCTCATGTACTTCATCCAAGCCTTTGTATCTATCCTGTACCTTGGATGCCAAAAGACGTTTAATGAACCAAGGAATAAGCCCCCAATAAAATTTTACATTTCTATTTGGCTTATTTGCCTTATATATGATAATCTCAGTATCGCAGCCAAATGACTCTACTGCCTTCTGTGTCGCAAACGATTGCAATTGAGCACCATAATTCGTATGTTCAGGAACAAGGATCAATCCTATTCTTGGTTTATTTGCCATAATTGTTACTTGACAATATTTGAACTGACAGGAAGTATCGAACTTCGAACTTTTGTTCCACTTGTGCTGCCAATTGCTTATTTTACTTAGAAACTGTTTTGAAATTATTCGCTAAATTTGTTAAGCATCATTTTGCAGAAGTCTAATTGTACCATCGTTTCGGCTGTATCAGCATAGAACTCATAGTCAATAGTGAGTTTTCATAAAGCATAGACTTCTCTACCAGTATTACCCTTCGAGAAAATTGAGACGATAATCATTCGAAACCCACCTGAGTTCAACATCACAACCTCACCTTTATTATATTTTGCCATAATGGATTAAATTAGATGTGGTAAATTCCTTCAAGAGGACAGATGTTGCAACAGTCAAGGATGACTTTGCCTTTGAGCTTATCCCAGTTCCGCTTGATATGATCGTGCTTCACAAGGATAACCACCATATCCATATCGCTGAGGAACTCGTCGAAGCTAGAGTACTGGTTCTCTACAATCTTGTGCCCTTCAAGGAATGGGTCGTAGCAGCGGAGAGGACGTGCGAGATGACGTTCTTGTGCTTCAAGTATCTGGAGAGCCGGAGACTCGCGATAGTCATCAACGTTCTCCTTGTAGGTGAGGCCGTAGAGACCCACCTTACGGTTGTCAGTGATGCCGTTCTCCTTCATAATCTCGTAGATGCGGTTAAGAACAAAAGTTGGCTGAGAGTCGTTGGTCTTCATTGACTCGTCGATAACCTTAGCGAGCTGAGGATAATCACCTACTAGGAACCAAGGATCTACTGAGATGCAGTGCCCCCCTACACCAGGACCTGGTTGAAGGATGTTAACGCGAGGGTGCATATTGCAGATGCGGATGATTTCATAAACATCCATATTGTCGTGACGGCAGATGCGTGCGAGCTCGTTGGCGAATGCGATGTTAACAGCACGGAATGTGTTCTCAACAACCTTGGTCATCTCTGCAGTTCGGATGTCGGTAACGACAATGTCGCCCTGACAGAAGGATGCATAATATGACTTCACCTTCTCGCCAATCTCGCGAGAGTCGGCACCTACGGTACGGTTGTTATGAATGAGCTCATAGACCATATTGCCAGGGATGATGCGCTCAGGAGCATGAACAAGGTTGATGTCTTCACCAATCTTAAAGCCGTTCTCCTCAATGACAGGACGTACGAACTTGTCTATAGTGCCAGGGCTAACAGTTGACTCGATGACTACGGTTGCACCCTTAGGGCATACCTTCATAACTTCCTTTACGGCTACTACTACATAGCAAGCATCTACCTTCTTTGAGAACTTGTCATAAGGAGTAGGTACTGAGACGATGTACATGTCTGTCTTCTGATACTCAGTGGTGAACTTTATACCTGCCCTGAGGGCGTTCTGGAAAAGTTCGTCAAGACCATCCTCCTTGAAGGTGGTGTGACCTGCATTGAGGGTGTCAACGAGCTGCTTGTTATAGTCTGTACCAATAATCTCAACTCCGTGAGATGCCATCATGAGGGCTGTTGGAAGCCCAATATAGCCCAAGCCAATTACATTAATCATGTTGTTTACTATTATTTATTTTTGATTCTATTACAATTTAATATTTACTTTTTCTCCATTCAAATTCTTAATGTATGCAGGATTACCAGCTACCATATAATTGTTGGAAACGCTTTTCACCACAACAGATCCTGCTGCAATTATGACATTATCACCTATGGTAATATCGCCAAGGACAATTGCACCTGTAGTTATTCTAACATTATTTCCAATTGTTGGCTTCATAAGAGATTTCTGAAGGTTTTATTTTTCAGCAAAGTGATTATCAAGTTTTTTGCCCCACCTATTTCAGATATTCCTTTTAGGTCGGCATCTATATACTCACTATTCTTGTAATACCCTATCAAGCATAAAGGCCATATGGGTAAGAAAAACAGAAACCGAATGAATAAATCTATATAGTGCATATTAACTATATCTTTCTATCTCTTCACCATTGAGGATACGTGCGATACGCTCACAAGCTTTGCCATCTCCGTATGGATTAACGGCTTGTGACATCTTGCGATATGCCTCTTCATCTTCGAGGAGAGTGCTGACTTCGGTCATGATCTTGTCGTAGTCAGTCCCTACAAGGTGGACGGTGCCAGAAGCAAGAGCTTCAGGACGCTCAGTGGTGTCACGCATCACGAGAACAGGTTTGCCAAGGCCTGGAGCTTCCTCCTGAATTCCTCCTGAATCGGTAAGAACGATGGTGGCCTTCGACATGAGATGGACGAACTCAAGGTACTGGAGGGGCTCGATGAAAAAGAAGTTCGGACGAGTAAGATCTTCACCAAACACTTCATGGATAGGCTTGCGCACATTAGGGTTGAGGTGCATCGGGTAGACAAAATCAACCTCTGGATAGTTCTCAGAGAGGTCCTTCATGGCTGTAACCATACGGATGAAGCCGTCACCGAAGTTTTCTCTTCTATGGCCAGTAATCAGTACCAGCTTCTTACCACCATTGAGACGAGTCACATCATAGCCTGCTGCAGCAAGGACTTTATTCTGCTCCTCTGCAAGAGCTTCGTCTATCTTAAGCTTATCGACCACCATGTGAAGTGCATCGACGACGGTGTTGCCGGTGACGTAAATGCTACCATGAGCTTTCTCTTCAAGGAGGTTCTTCTCGGAGAGTAGAGTTGGCGAAAAGTTATAGGTGGCTATACGACCAGTAATCTGACGGTTCATCTCCTCTGGCCATGGGCTGTAGATGTTATGGGTGCGAAGACCAGCTTCTACGTGACCTACAGGAATCTGTGCGTAGAACGCTGCAAGAGCACTTGCGGTGGATGTGGTAGTATCACCATGTACAAATACCACATCAGGACGGCACTCCTTGAACACATCACGAAGTCCAGTGAGGACACGTGCAGTAACATCGGTGAGGTCCTGGCCTTGCTTCATGATGTTTAGGTCATAATCCGGCTTCACATCGAAGATCTGGAGCACTTGGTCGAGCATTTCACGATGCTGACCTGTGACGCATACAATGGTTTCAAACTCTTCCGATCTCTTCTGGAACTCCTTCACTAATGGGCACATTTTGATTGCCTCAGGACGTGTTCCGAAAACTAACATGACTTTCTTTGCCATAATATATCTCTGTTTTTAGAAAGTTTTACTTCGCAAGATTTGCAATTCCATTGAGCTCATTCTGGATGTATTCAAGAGCAACAATCTTGGCCTTGGTCTCTTCAAGGTTCAGACGACGAGTATTGTCTGAGTTGAACTCCAACAACTCACATCGTTTTGAATTACCTTCAGTAAAGTACTGATCGTAGTTCAAACTACGGTTATCAGCCGGCACGCGATAGAAGTCACCCATATCCTCTGCCTTGGCGCACTCCTCATTAGTAAGGAGAGTCTCATACATCTTCTCGCCGTGGCGGATACCGATAACTTTGATGTCTTCCTTCTTACCTCCGAAAAGCTCACAAACAGCTTCACCCTGGGTCTGGATGGTGCAGGCTGGTGCTTTCTGAACAAGGATATCCCCATTCTGACCATGTTCGAAGGCGAAGAGGACGAGATCAACAGCTTCTTCAAGGCTCATGATGAAACGTGTCATCTTTGGCTCTGTGAGAGTAATAGGATTACCATTGCGAATCTGATCGATCCACAAAGGGATGACTGAACCACGAGAACACATGACATTACCATAACGAGTACAGCAGATCTTGGTGTCACCTGAATAGCGGCTCTTTGCTACTGCAATCTTCTCTTCGATGGCCTTAGTAATACCCATCGCATTGATTGGATACGCAGCCTTATCCGTTGACAGACAGATAACTGCGCCAACTTTTGCCTCAATGGCAGCGGTAAGGACATTATCTGTACCAATTACATTTGTCTTGACGGCTTCCATTGGGAAAAATTCGCAAGAAGGAACCTGCTTGAGGGCAGCTGCATGGAAGATGTAGTCAACACCAGGCATAGCATTCTTGCACGACTGGAGGTTACGCACATCGCCGATGAAGAACTTGATTTTGCTTGCATGTTCAGGATATTTTGCCTGATATTCATGACGCATATCATCCTGTTTCTTCTCGTCGCGGGAGAAGATGCGAATCTCTGCGATATCTGTTTTCAAAAAACGATTAAGAACTGCATTGCCAAAGGAACCAGTACCTCCGGTAATCATAAGGGTTTTACCTGCAAAAATTGACATATTATTATAATGTGTTTCGATTATTACTCTTTATCTACTTTGTCGAAATACGTGTCAGGTCTCTCTGGATTGAATATCTCATTGCAATACATCACTGTCACCAAATCTTGTGTATTAGAAAGGTTGATGATGTTGTGAGTATAGCCAGGAAGCATGATCACGCTCTGGATATGATCACCACTTACTTCGTATTCAAGAATCTCTGCATTAGGGTCATTTTCATTACGAAGCTGAATGAGTCCATGACCTGAAACAACGATGAACTGCTCCCACTTGGTGTGATGCCAATGCTCACCCTTAGTGATTCCCGGTTTGCTGATATTGATCGAAACCTGACCACAATTAAGCGTATGCACGAGTTCTGCAAAAGAACCTCTATTATCGCAATTCATCTTCAAATCAAAGATTGCCTTCTCTTTTGGAAGATAACTGAGATATGTGCTGAACAGACGTTTTGCAAAAGAGTCTGCTGGTATATCTGGAATCATCAAGGTTTTTGGCATCTCGGCAAACTTGTGTAGAAGTTCAACTATCTTTCCAAGCTTTACATGATGGGTTACAGGAGTGGCACAATAACGTCCTTCTGAAGTGAGTACTGTCTCAACACCATCGAACTCGCAATGGTGTTCCTCACCTTTCAATGCGTATATCAACTCCTCTACCAAGTCATCAATATAGAGGAGTTCCATATCAACAGTTGGGTCATTGACTTGTATGGGCAGGTCATTGGCGATGTTGTTGCAAAAGGTTGCTACTACTGAATTGTAGTTTGGCCGACACCACTTGCCATAGATGTTAGGGAAACGATAGACAAGCACCTTAGCGCCTGTCTCTTCTCCATACTGGAACATCAATTCTTCACCAGCCTTCTTGCTCTTGCCATATTCGCTGTTTCCGAAACGGCCTGCAAGGGTGGCTTGGATTGAGCTGCTAATCATCACAGGACAGTTGTTCTTATACTTCTTTAGAGTATTCAGGAGGACTGTAGCGAAGCCGAAGTTGCCTTCCATAAGCTCTTTTGGATCTCGTGGACGATTGACACCTGCAAGGTTGAAAACGAAGTCACAATCCTTACACCACTGGGCAAGTTGCTCGGGTGTGGAATCAAGGTCATACTCGAAAACTTCGTCTATAACCAAGTCACCATAGCACTTTGCCTTGCCAGTCTTGATATTGTTGAGTTGAGCACAAAGGTTCTTACCTACGAATCCTTTGGCACCAGTTACTAGAACTTTCATTGCTTTAGATTTCTTTTCTCCACACCATCTTATTTACAACCCCAACGTATGACTGGATGATTTTGACCACCTTGGTTGATACATTCTCATCAATATAGTTAGGTACAGGTGTACCATAGTCACCACTCTTAACGAGCTCAACAGCAGTATCTACGCTTTGGAGGAGACCTTTCTCGTCGATGCCTGAAAGGATGAAGCCCGCCTTGTCGAGTGATTCCGGACGTTCTGTAGAGGTTCGGATGCAGACTGCTGGGAAAGGATGGCCTACGCTTGTGAAGAAACTACTCTCTTCAGGAAGAGTACCAGAATCAGAAACGACTGCAAAGCTGTTCATCTGAAGGCAGTTGTAGTCGTGGAAACCGAGAGGCTGCTGCACCTGTACGCGAGAATCGAGCTGGAAGCCTGAGGCTGCGAGGCGATTGCGAGAACGGGGGTGGCAGCTGTAGAGGATTGGCATATCGTACTTTTCTGCCATAGCATTAATGGCAGAGAAGAGACTGAAGAAATTTTTCTCGGTGTCGATATTCTCCTCGCGGTGAGCTGAGAGAAGAATGTACTTGCCCTTCTCCAAACCAAGACGGTTGTGCACATCACTTGCCTCAATCTCTGCAAGATTCTGGTGAAGCACCTCTGCCATTGGAGAACCAGTGACGTAGGTGCGCTCACGTGGGAGTCCGCACTCTGCAAGATAGCGACGTGCGTGTTCAGAATATGCAAGATTAACATCAGAGATAATATCTACTATGCGGCGATTAGTCTCTTCAGGAAGACATTCATCTTTACAACGGTTACCAGCTTCCATGTGGAAAATAGGAATATGAAGACGCTTCGCACCTATGACGCTAAGACAAGAGTTTGTATCACCAAGAACGAGGACAGCATCAGGCTTGGTAGCTACCATGAGTTTGTAGCTAGCATTGATGATATTTCCACAAGTTGCTCCAAGGTCATCGCCTACGGCATCCATATAGACTTCAGGATCTTTGATTTTAAGGTCCTTGAAGAACACGCCATTGAGGTTATAGTCATAGTTCTGACCAGTATGGGCAAGGATAACGTCAAAATATTGACGTGTCTTGTTAATGACAGCAGCAAGACGGATAATCTCTGGACGTGTGCCAACAATAATCAGCAGTTTTAGTTTGCCATTATTCTGGAAACTGACGTTTGTATAGTCTGTTCTGAGTTCCATAAATGTATATGATATATTCTATTTCTATTATTTCAAGCGAGCAACCGATTCGATGATTTGTATCGATCCAGTTGACTGCATTTCGCCCTTAATCATTAGTACCATAGTATTTTGCATACCACTCTGCAAACGCTCTCAAACCATCACGTAGTGATGTTGACGGTTTAAATCCAAAATCTTGTTCCAAAGGAGTCGTATCAGCATATGTCACAGGCACATCTCCAGGTTGCATCGGTACTAATTCTTTGTGGGATTCAAAGTCATAGTCATTGGGAAGTACACCTGCATGAATAAGTTCATCCTGAAGGATGGTTACAAAGTCTAAAAGATTTTCCGGAGAGTTATTGCCGATATTATATACTTTATAAGGAGGAATTGGCAATCCATCATCGCCATTTTTCTTCTTAGGAGCATGCTGCATAATACGAACCATGCCTTCTACAATATCGTCTATATAAGTAAAGTCGCGCTTACAATTGCCGTAATTATAAATTTGTATGGTCTCACCCTTTAATAGTTTGTTGGTAAAGCTAAAATAAGCCATATCAGGACGACCGCAGGGACCGTAAACGGTGAAGAATCGCAGACCTGTGCTTGGTATGTTATAGAGCTTGCTATAAGCATGAGCCATTAACTCATTGCTCTTTTTAGTAGCAGCATAGAGTGATACTGGATTGTCCACCTTATCATCGGTACTATAAGGCACTTTCTTATTGCTTCCATATACACTACTGGAAGAAGCATATACTAAGTGCTCCACGCTATGATGACGGCAGGCCTCTAAGATGTTATAAAATCCAATAAGATTACTTTCAATATAAGCATCAGGGTTAGTGATGCTATAGCGTACACCGGCTTGAGCAGCAAGGTTCACTACTACCTGTGGATGATAATCAGTGAAGATAGACCCAACAATTTCCTTTTTAGCAATACTGTCTTTTATGAAAACAAATCTGTCACCATAGGCAGACAATTCTTGTAAGCGTTCATACTTTAAACCTACGTCATAGTATTCGGTAATACTATCAATACCGATAACCTTCACGCTATCAAACTCATTCAGCAAACGTTTCACCAAATTGGCTCCGATAAAACCGGCTGCACCGGTCACCAAAACCACTTTGTTCTCTAAACTAACATTGTATGTTACCATAAAGTTAATCTCTTTGAAAAATGTCACGAGTATATACCTTCTCTTTCACATCGTCCAAACAAGCGTCGTAACGGTTGGCAATTATGGCCTGACTTATTTCCTTAAACTCGACCAGATTATTGATCACTTGACTTCCAAAGAAAGTTTCACCATCTTGCATAGTGGGCTCGAAAATCACAATAGTAGCACCCTTCGCCTTGATACGCTTCATAATCCCTTGAATGGCACTTTGACGGAAGTTATCAGAATTGGACTTCATGGTCAAACGATATACACCAATGGTTATTTTTTGCTCTTTTTGGGCATCCCATGAACAAGAGGCGGTGTAATACCCCGCTTTACGCAGGACTTGATCTGCTATGAAATCTTTCCTTGTACGGTTACTTTCGACAATAGCAGTCATCATGTTTTGAGGTACATCCTGATAGTTAGCCAAGAGTTGTTTCGTGTCTTTAGGCAAACAATAACCACCATAACCAAAGGATGGATTATTATAGTGTGTGCCAATACGAGGATCAAGACCAACACCCTGTATGATTGACTGAGAATCCAGACCTTTCATCTCCGCATAAGTATCCAATTCATTAAAATAACTGACACGCAAAGCAAGATAGGTATTAGCAAACAGTTTAACAGCTTCCGCCTCCTTTATACCCATAAAAAGAGTGGGAATATCTTTCTTGATTGCACCTGCCTGAAGCAATGCGGCAAAAGTACGTGCAGCTTTCTCTAGGGCAGGAATATCCGCAACAGACTTAATAGCTTCGTTTTCCTCGTCAAACTGCTCGCTATCAATCAACTTTGGATAACCAACAATGATACGACTTGGATAAAGGTTATCATAAAGGGCCATGCTCTCACGAAGAAACTCAGGAGAAAAAAGCAAGTTAAGCTTCTTGACTCCCTTGCGGGCATACTTCAAATAAAGTCCACGACAATATCCTACTGGAATAGTAGACTTGATTACCATCACAGCATCAGGATTGACACTTAAAACCAGGTCTATGACATCCTCTATATGATGAGTGTCAAAATAGTTCTTCACCGGATCATAGTTAGTAGGAGCTGCTATAACCACAAAATCAGCATCACTATATGCCTTGGCACCGTCAAGCGTAGCGGTTAGGTTCAATGCTTTTTCAGACAAATATTTCTCTATATACTCATCCTGAATAGGCGATTGTTTACGATTAAGCATATCTACTTTCTCGGGAACCACGTCGACTGCCGTCACCTGATGGTGTTGCGACAAAAGCGTTGCTATGCTAAGACCAACATAGCCGGTACCTGCAACAGCAATCTTCAAATCTTTTGTATCCATTGTTGATTTATGTTAGTGTTATAGATTATTCTGGTTATTTATCCAAAACTTCAAACCTCGGCGAGTTCTTGGATTTAAATTCAGGTACCACTCTCTTCATTAGTTTCACTGTGTCCATGATCTTTACCGTACGGGATAACTTCTCAAACTCTCCATAAGTATCAAGGATGTCAGCATATTCATAGTGACGTACCTTCGCTATCATTATCTTCTTATTCTCAGTAGGAATTGTATTCTCCTTATCACTCAATACTTCTTCATAAAGCTTCTCACCCGGACGCAATCCCGTAAACTCTATCTCAATATCTTCACCCGGACGATAACCTGCCAATTCGATCATACGGGTAGCCAAATCAACAATTTTCACGGCTTTTCCCATCTCAAAGACAAATATCTCATTGCCTTCACCCATAGTGGCAGCCTCCATTACCAGACGACAAGCTTCGGGAATAGTCATAAAGAAACGGATGATATCGGGGTGAGTCACTGTGACAGGACCGCCATTCTCGATCTGTTCCTTAAAGCGGGGAATTACAGAACCGTTACTACCCAAGACGTTACCAAAGCGGGTAGTGATAAATTTGGTATGGCCTTTCACTTTGCCCTCACGGATGGCACAGCCCAGACTCTGTACATAGATTTCGGCCAAGCGTTTCGAGCATCCCATGACATTGGTAGGATTCACCGCCTTATCGGTAGAAACCATGATCATCTTTTCAGCTCCGTATTCCACTGCCATATCAGCAACCTGGCGAGAGCCGACAACGTTGACCAGCACAGCTTCACAGGGATTCTCTTCCATTAACGGAACATGCTTATAAGCAGCGGCATGAAAGATGATCTGAGGCTGATAAGTTTCGAAGACCATACGGAGACGTTCTTTCACGCGGACATCTCCAATGACAGGAACAAAATCAAGACCGGGATAATTCTTCTCAAATTCCAGACGGACATTATGCAAAGGTGACTCGGCGGAATCAAACATGATCAGTTTCTTGATGTTCATCTGAGCCAGCTGCCGACAAAGTTCGCTGCCAATACTACCGGCAGCTCCTGTCACCAACACAACCTTACCACAGAACTCAGTCATCACTTCCTCCATATTGATATGAATTTCTGAGCGACCCAGCAAGTCTTCAATCTTAATAGGGCGTACCCATTGGTGGAAACTTCCGTTTTCGTCAGCCTCACTAATACTCGGAGCAATCAACGTTTTTAACCCGCTTCTTTTACAATATTGAAGCAGGCGGTCTTCCTCTTCACGGGTATTCTCGTAACGGGCAAACAGGATACCGCCGATACATTTCTTATGAATAAGCTTGTTAAAGCACTCTTCATCCTTAAATGAATAAACGGGAAGATCAGCCACGCGTCGGATGGAGTCGCCTGTTCCATAGATGCAGAAACCTACCACTTTATAGTGGGAGCTGTTCATTAGCCGGACTTTCAATGCCACACTCTTATCATCAATGCCATAGATCAGAATATGCATATTCTTCTTATTCAGCATATTCAGCAAGAACTCATAAACCAGAATCAGCTGAATACGGAAGCCTACCATGGCAATAAAAGTCAGCATACCATCAAACAGTACAAAGACTATTTTCTGACTATTATGCAGTCCCGTCTGAGGCAGAAAAAGCCAGATAGCCATTGCGATACAGACAGCTTTTATCAGTGCACTTCCGGCAATTCTCCATAATTCCTTCAACTGGGAAAAACGGATCGTATTACGGTAGGTATGGAATAAAAAGGAACCTAAGACACTGGAAATCACCGAAATCGCCAAAATATGGAAGAGAGAAGTGATTTCTTTAGAAGTCTCCGTTATATAATGAATGCCGATAAATGACACCCAGGTACAAATCAAAGCTATGAACGTATCAATTCCTAATACAATCCAATAACTAAAATAGTTTTTCTGTAAATATTGAACAAAACGGTCAAATGCGTGTTTCATAATTTAAATACCCCAATAAATTATAAAGTCTTTTTCCAAAAAAGTAGATTTACTATGACAATAGTTTATCGTAGATTGTGTGTAACTGAATTTTCAATGGTGAAGGCAATTGGTTTTTCAGAATCATTTGCGAACGCCTCAGAACAGTCTTCTTCTTTGCCTCATCCTCCGAATTGGCATACATAGACACACTATATCCCATCAGAAGAGACAGACACAAAGCAGCTTCCTGCTCAGCAGTCTTACCGTGACAAGGATACAGATCATTGATCTGTTCATGAATTTCGTTGTTCAGTCGTGCAAGATCATCAACATACACACCCGCCATATAATTACTTTTATGGAGCAGAGCATGAACAGTATTTTGAAGTTTATCGATTTTTTCTTGTAAACAGGAAGTCGTCATTACCCACTTAGTTTTTTTCACCTATAGGCTCAACATAGCCAATCGGCATGTCTACGCAGGCGCAACCAAGCATGTTCAGTCGAACAGCAATCTTACTTTTACCATCTACATTGACAAGCTCACCCACAAGCCCCTGCAGAGGTCCTTTAATTACTTGAACTTTCTCACCACGTGCCAAAGGAGAGCTATTCATACAGATTGTTTCATCCGAATAATCAAGCATGAAACGGAAACGTGCCATCTGGTCGTCAGGAATAACAGCAGGACTACTTTCGCCGCGCATCACCATATAGCGGCTCACAGTAGTAAAGTTCAGGACTTCCATACGTTCTTTCGGATCAGCGTGTACAAAAACCATCATCGGAAGAAGAACGGATTCAACTAATTTACGGCGATCACTCCATTGATGGATTTCCTTCTGAACAGGTACAAAATTCTCAATCCCCACCTTGTTCAAATACTCGGAAACCTTCTTTTCATGATGCATACGAACTAATGCAACATACCAGCGTTTTGAGTGTGCTACGCCTTCCCCTGTCCCATAAATAGGCCCAGCATTTAGTGATTTCTCTTTTGTTAAAATCATACTTTTTTACCCCATGTTTTTCCGTTACTTCTTAGGTAACAGAAAAGTACACTTCATAATAAATCGGGAGGAAAAAGTCGAAAAGTATCGACTAATGAGGGTTGAGAGCATCTTGGCTTTAGAGAAAGTAGAGATTCTTAGGAAAATTGGGCATATAAATTCCTAAGCATGAAAATAGGCCTTTTTCATGTTCAGATACATTTTTTTTCAAATTCAGGGTTAAATCGAAAAAAAGTAGGTTTTTATTTGTTTAATACATGTGTTTTTGTCTATCTTTGCGTCAAATTTAAATCCGTTACCTAAGAAGTAACACACTACTATTAGTGCTGATTATCAAATTTTTATCCATTCAAATCCGCCCTAAAGGGCAAGTCTTCACGTAATGCAAATTCTTACGATTTACCTCTGTACGCTCTTTCAACTCAAACCCCTTCAGATAAATTTGTGTCGTCTTTATAGACTTATGCCCTAAAGATTCACTGATCATTTCAATTGGAACTCCACGGAACTTTGCAGTAGTTGCCCAAGAATGGCGAATCGTGTAAGAAGTTACCGGAGAAGTCAGGTGCAAAGCCCTCGCCAAACTTTTCAAATGATTATTAAACCGGCGAAGTGCAGACTGATATTCACGATAAGCACGTTCATCCTTACGTTTCTTATCACCGGAAAGGATACTGAAAAGGTAATCGGGACACCCCGGACGCGATGACTGGGAATTGCGAAGCTGATTCATCATCTCCTTAGCAGTATCCAAAACTTCCACACTCATTGGAGTTCTGGTTTTAATTCGATTATATCGGAGCACATTACAATCTAAAGCCGACTTTTCCAAATGAGCAAGGTCAGCAAAAGACATCCCACAGAATTGAAACATCAAAGCAGCAATCGATTGTGTGCGCCGCAAACAATCCGTCTTGGGATCTTCGTAAAGAAGCCGTCGGAGTTCACTCACCGGAAGAGCCCTTTTCTGACGGATATCCACTCCTGTATACACATCACGGAACAGACCATGTACATAGGGCGCACTACCCAACTCTACCCCACGGTTATAGATACTGCGAAGCATACGCATATACGTTGATACCGTATTCGGTTTTAAGCCCGAATCATACAGATGTTCCCCGTAACGACGCAATCGGTCACGAGTGACTTGCCTGAAAGACACACTGGCATTACCACAAAATTTATTAAAAGAGAAAAGAGCATTTTGATAGACATGTGCCGTAGAAAAACGACCTTCTTTTCGTAAAAGGCCGATGTATAGTTCCCCACATCGGCTAAATCCATTTTTATTCATTATTTGCATCACTAGTTATTTTATATACAATTATAGGGCGAAAATTTGGAATTTCCATCTTAATGCCATTTATTAATTTTATTTAAATCAAAAGAAATGACAACGACAAAAAAATGCCTGAAAAATGCAACTGGCACACAAAAGAAGAGAAGTCTTGAAACTGATTATCAGGATGATGACGAAATTATTGACATCGATGAGGTCAGAAAAAGAAATGGCATCACAGGCGAAAAAAAACACTATTTCATTGCCTGTCTTCGCACTTATTACGAAGATGACGAGTTTAATTCCTACGTAAAATCTTTAACAGGACTAGCCAAGTACATTGCAGACTGGAGAATCTTTTACGTAAACACACATCATGGATATAGATTAATGAAATTCAGGAGTATACTCAGCGAAATTAGCAGTTTAAGCAAAGGAATCGGAATAATTTCGAAGCACGAAAAAGAAGAGAAAGAACAATACAAATCAAAGTATCACAGTAGAAAATAGCAAGAATAATTGGAGCGAAAAAATACAACTTATACTTTTGCCCCCGTTTTTTAGATAAAGAAATGAACGAACTATCCCGCAGAAATTATAGTGTCACTATAACAGCAAGATAGTGTCACTATCCCGGCAGGATAGTGTAACTATCATCGCACGATAGTGTAAGCATCCTACAGATAGTTCCGCCTTTTCTTTAAATATAACTATTTTACTAACAAATTTATAATGTAATGACAAAAGAAAAACGGCTGATAGCCACTAACAAAACAGAAGAAGAAGAAAGAGATCGATTAACAGAAGTATGGAAAAAACGTATCGTATCAGAGAAAGGTTATTCGGAAACGATCGCAGAACGAATAGCCGAAAAAGTGAAATCACTGGCAGACTACATGCAATATGGCCATGCCATCATCGCATATTACAGACAGAACGGTAGTTTTCAGTTAGTTACAGGCACTCTCATTTCTTATTCCAAAGACTTTCACCACTCTTATGACATGAAGCAGGTACACAGTACCTTCATATTCTGGTGCATGGAAGAGAAAGGATGGAGAACCTTTCAGATTGAGAATTTTCTCGATTGGAAACCAATTGTATAAACTTAAAAACAAACAATAAGACTGATATGAGCACAACTTATTTAAGCGTAGACTATTTCCCGCTTACCGTAAACTTTTTCGACAGAGATGCCATTGAACTGGCTGAAGCCAAATATGGCATCAGAGTGGATGGAGCTGTATGCAAACTTCTATGTAAAATATTCAAAGAAGGATATTACATCCCATGGGGTGAGGAACAATCGTTGATTTTTGCCCGCAAACTGGGAGGAGAACTGAAAGGAAAAGAGATAGACGGAATCATTCAAATTTTGCTTGACAAAGGATTCTTTGACAAAGAAAGCTATGAGAAGTTTCAGATATTGACTTCCCTTGAAATTCAGCACATCTGGATAGATGCTACCTGCCGCAGGAAAAGAAAGTTAGAAGATTTGCCCTACCTGTTAGTCAATGACACCCAAAAACAGGAAAAGGAAAATAATACAAAGGATGCAAACAATTCGTCAGTACAAGGTGAATTGAAACTGGAAAATGAGAACATTTCACCCGAAATTGCTGACATTTCCGGACAAAGTAAAGGAGAGAAAAGGAAAGCAGAAGAGGAAGAAGACAATACGGCTTCGCCTTCGCTCGAAATCCCCGGTTATGCCTACAACAAGAGTACGCACAATGTCAAAGGACTTCTGGACAGCCTGGCACAACATGGAGTAACAAACAAGAAAGAAATTACAGCTATTCTCAAGCTATCGGATTATGGAAAGAAGGGGACGCAGATATGGATCACGCTGTCTACCACCAAGTGGGGAAAGATTGATAATCCGGGAAGGTATATCATTTCAACGTTGAGGACATAGAGATAAAATAAGGCACGGATTACACGAATTAACACGGTTTTTAGTTACTCAATTCCTGAAACCGTGAAATCTGTGTAATCCGTGCCTAAAAAAATTTACCACTTATAGTTAATACCGAAGCTCAGCAATTCCTTCAGTTGGAAGAAGCTGCCATTTTCAACGGTTGGTTTTGAACTGTCGTCAAAACGGGCGTGTACGTAAAGTTTAGTAGAAAGATAGCGGTTCAAAACAAAGTTGAATGTATTCTCCCACTCCACACGTACCCATTCGTAATTGGTCAGATAGTTCAGACGGGATTCCAGCGAAACAGCCGAAATGATTTTCCAGTTGAACGTTGACTGCAACTGAGAACCGAAGTCGTTTTTAGAGCATTTGCCTTTCTCCAGACCGAACTTGGTTTCATCTACTTCCGAATTGTCGATATATCGCAAGTTATAAGTCAGCGGACCGATGAAAACAGAAAGATTGAATTTCTGCTTATTCAATTTGTAATCCATACCGATACTGACTGCCAAATCCGCCGGAGACAGGAATGCAGAAACAAGTTCTTCGCTATTGGCTTTGTAACCGTGACAGAACTGAGTCTTAAACTCGGAAGAAATAGTATAGTACCAGTTCTTTAACGCTCTCAATCCTAACTTATTGTACAAACGGAACTGGTCGGTATTAATCAGGTAATCATGGAATTTATCCGACGGTGTGGATGTCATACCCAGTTTAGCCTCCAACTGATTTTCGAAAAGGACTTTCTCATTATCATTGTAATTGGCATAAAGCTGCAAGGTAGCCAGACCGGCAAAGTTACTTTCTCCTCCCTTGTACCAGTTCTCAGAAAGGTGGTTCTGGCTGATTTGCAAAGAACCGTTACCTCCGGTAACCCACCAGTTAGGACGGCTGATTTTCATTTTTGCCTTGCCCACATCGTTGCTCATTTCTTCCGGCTGGAAAAGATGGACAACAGATGCCTTCGGAGAAATCTTCGGTTTCACATCCCTACGAAAGACATCACGGCTCATGATACGGTTTTCCGTGGTGACAACCAGTTCCGGATGATTGAGATAAAGAGCCATCAGTGCTTTATTGACCGATTGATTGGCACGCTCGGACTTCGTATATGCCAAAGTATCATAAGGAAGAAGTTCCGCTGTCAACTTTTTCAAGTTGTCGGGCAAAGAGTCAAACTGTACCGGTTTCCAATCCACCTTTGAATACTGCGCCATCGGAGCATAATAATAGGCTAACGGAGTAAACAGACGAAAATAGTCAGGATCGGACGGAATATAACGTTCCGGTACAGACGGGTCATTCAGATAGTCCAACTGACCGATATACTTATTATATAAGATTGATACAGTGTCCAATTTAGGAGTTTCTCCGGACAGATTCAATTTAAGCATTAAATACTTCTGAAGTTCTGACGAAAGCGTGTCTGCCTTCACAATTTTCGCTTTTGCCACTACGGTAGAAGGTTGAGTGGCGGTCTGTGCTGAAAGCGATAAAGATAAAGTCGAGGTAAAAACTACGAATGATAATAACTCTCTTCTCATAATATTCCTAATTTGGTGCAAATCTACATTATTTTGTTTAGAAAACATAGGAATCTTTCAAAATTGCATTTTTTAATAAAATTGTAGAGGGGAAAGTCTGCATTCTTCCCCTTTTTTTTATAATTTTGCGCTTTTTAAGTTCGTAAGAAACTACTAAGTAAAAATAATTAAAACAGTTATAGCTGTGGGAGAAACAAAGTATATTTTCGTCACCGGTGGTGTTGCCTCTTCTTTAGGAAAAGGGATCATCTCATCCTCCATCGGTAAATTGCTGCAAGCAAGAGGTTACAATGTAACCATCCAGAAGTTTGACCCGTATATCAACATCGACCCGGGAACATTGAATCCTTATGAGCATGGAGAATGCTATGTGACCGTAGACGGCCATGAAGCCGATCTTGACCTGGGACACTACGAACGTTTCCTGGGTATTCAGACTACAAAGGCTAACAACATCACTACGGGACGTATCTACAAAAGTGTTATTGACAAAGAACGTCGCGGAGACTATCTGGGTAAAACGATCCAGGTGATTCCTCATATCACGGATGAAATCAAACGGAACGTAAAATTGCTCGGTAACAAATACAAGTTCGATTTTGTAATTACCGAAATCGGTGGTACGGTAGGTGATATCGAATCACTCCCCTACCTCGAAAGTATCCGCCAGTTGAAATGGGAGTTGGGTAAGAACGCTCTTTGCGTACACCTGACATATGTGCCTTATCTTGCCGCTGCCGGAGAGCTGAAAACCAAACCGACACAGCATTCTGTCAAGGAACTCCAGAGCGTAGGTATTCAGCCGGACGTATTGGTGCTTCGGGCCGAACACCCGCTGAGCGACGGACTCCGCAAAAAAGTAGCTCAATTCTGTAATGTGGATGACAAGGCTGTCGTGCAGTCTATCGACGCAGAAACAATTTATGAAGTACCTCTCCTGATGCAGGCACAGGGACTGGACAGCACAATCCTTGAAAAGATGGGGTTGCCCGTAGGAGAAACTCCGGGACTAGGTCCGTGGCGTAAATTCCTGGAACGCCGCCATGCTGCTGAAACGAAAGCCCCCATCAACATCGCATTGGTAGGTAAATATGACTTGCAGGATGCTTACAAGTCAATCCGTGAAGCATTGTCACAGGCAGGTACTTACAACGACCGCAAAGTGGAGGTTCACTTTGTGAACAGCGAAAAACTGACAGATGAGAACGTAGCCGAAGCCTTGAAAGGCATGGCAGGCGTGATGATCGGTCCGGGATTCGGTCAGCGTGGTATCGACGGTAAGTTCGTTGCCATCAAATATACACGTACACATGATATCCCGACCTTCGGTATCTGTCTGGGTATGCAATGTATCGCTATCGAATTTGCCCGCAATGTATTGGGATATGCCGATGCCGACTCACGCGAAATGGATGAAAAGACTCCGCACAACGTGATCGACATCATGGAGGAACAGAAAGCGATCACCAATATGGGAGGTACAATGCGTCTGGGCGCTTACGAATGTGTGCTTCAGAAAGGATCGAAAGCATACCTTGCTTACGGCGAAGAACATATTCAGGAACGTCACCGCCATCGCTATGAGTTCAACAATGACTATAAGGCTCAATACGAAGCTGCCGGTATGAAATGCGTGGGTATTAACCCCGAATCGGATCTGGTGGAAATCGTTGAGATCCCGGCATTGAAGTGGTTTATCGGTACTCAGTTCCATCCGGAATACAGCAGTACGGTATTGAACCCGCATCCGTTGTTTGTGGCTTTCGTGAAGGCAGCCATCGAGAACGAGAAGAATTGACAATTGACAGTTGGCAATTTATTATTTAAAAATTTATAATTCATAATTAATAGGAATGGATAAAAACACCATTACAGGTCTCGTTTTAATAGGTATATTATTAGTAGGATTCAGTTATCTGAGCCGTCCAAGCGAGGAGCAGATAGCTGCGCAGAAGAAATACTACGATTCTATTGCCGTGGTGCAACAGCAGCAGGAAGCGCTGAAAGCAAAAACAGAAGCCGCACTCGCCAATGAAAACAAAGGTGCAGCGGTGGCAGCAGATTCTTCTGCCCTGTTTTTCAACGCGATGCATGGAACTGATTCCAAAGTAAGCATCCAGAACAGCGTAGCGGAAATCACTTTCACTACGAAAGGCGGACGGGTATATTCGGCTATGCTGAAAGAATACAAAGGACAGGATAAGACAAACCCTGTCGTACTGTTCGACGGTGATGATGCTACCATGAGTTTCAACTTCTACAACAAGCAAGGAGCCATCCAGACAAAAGACTGTTACTTCGAAGCTGTCAATAAGACAGACAGCAGCGTAACTATGCGTCTGGCTGCGGACAACGCCAGCTACATCGATTTTATCTATACGCTGAAACCGAACAGCTACCTGATGAACTTTGAAATCAAAGCAACAGGCATGGAAGGCAAACTGGCCAGTACGGAGTATGTAGACATCGACTGGACACAGCGTGCACGCCAGCTGGAAAAGGGATTCACTTACGAAAACCGCCTCTCAGAGCTGACTTATAAGGTAAAAGGTGACAATGTAGATAATCTGTCGGCTGCCAAGGATGACGAAAAGGATCTGGGCAATACAGCGATAGACTGGGTAGCATTCAAAAACCAGTTCTTCTCTTCTGTATTCATCGCAGACCAGGACTTCAACAAGGTTTCTGTGAAGTCAAGAATGGAACAACAAGGAAGCGGATATATCAAGGATTATTCTGCAGAAATGAGTACCTTCTTCGATCCGAGCGGAAAACAACCGACAGAAATGTACTTCTACTTTGGCCCGAACCACTTCAAGACCTTGAAGGCACTGGACAAAGGACGTACAGAGAAATGGGAACTTAACAGACTGGTATATCTGGGCTGGCCGTTAATCCGCTGGATCAACCAGTTTATCACGATCAACGTATTCGACTGGCTGTCGGGCTGGGGCTTGAGCATGGGTATCGTACTGTTGATTCTGACGATCATGGTGAAGGTGGTAGTTTACCCTGCTACCTGGAAAACATACATGTCTTCTGCCAAGATGCGTGTATTGAAACCGAAAATCGACGAGATCAGCAAGAAGTATCCGAAGCAGGAAGATGCGATGAAGAAACAGCAGGAGGTGATGAGCCTTTACAGCCAGTATGGCGTGAGCCCGATGGGCGGCTGTCTGCCAATGTTATTGCAGTTCCCGATCTTGATGGCATTGTTCATGTTCGTACCGAGCGCTATCGAGTTACGTCAGCAGAGCTTCTTGTGGGCGGACGACTTGTCCACTTACGACGCGTTCATCACATTCCCGTTCCATATCCCGTTCCTGGGCAACCATCTCAGCTTGTTCTGCTTGCTGATGACGGTAACCAACATCCTGAACACAAAGTATACAATGACGATGCAGGATACAGGAGCACAACCGCAAATGGCTGCGATGAAATGGATGATGTATCTGATGCCGATTATGTTCCTGTTCGTACTGAACGACTATCCTTCGGGATTGAACTATTATTATTTCGTGTCAACACTGATTAGTGTAGGAACCATGATTTTGTTGCGTAAAACTACAGACGAAACAAAATTACTGGCTATTCTGGAAGCTAAGAAAAAAGACCCGAAACAAATGAAAAAGACCGGATTTGCTGCACGCCTGGAAGCTATGCAAAAGCAACAGGAACAGTTACAGCAGCAAAAACAGAATAAACGATAAGAAATTATCCGAAGATATATTCTGAGAAAGCCGGGCAACCGAAAGGGGTTTGTCCGGCTTTCTTTCTCTAAAAAACAAACTTAATATGAAGACAAAATATACTTATAAACAAATCTGGACGATCGCCTACCCTATCCTGATCAGCCTGATTATGGAGCAACTGATCGGCATGACGGACACGGCCTTTCTTGGACGTGTCGGGGAAATTGAATTAGGAGCATCCGCCATCGCCGGGGTTTACTACCTGGCTATTTTCATGATGGCATTCGGATTCAGCGTAGGAGCACAGATATTGATCGCCCGTCGCAACGGGGAAGGAAACTACAAGGAAATCGGACCGATTTTCTATCAGGGGATTTATTTCCTGGTAGTGGTTGCTGCGATTCTGTTTACACTTTCCATCGTATTCTCGCCATTTATTTTAAAGAATATCATTTCGTCCCCTCACATTTATGATGCAGCGGAAAGTTATATTCATTGGCGGGTGTACGGGTTCTTTTTCTCATTTGTCGGAGTGATGTTCCGCGCCTTCTTTGTCGGTACGACACAGACCAAGACGCTGACGCTGAACTCCATCGTGATGGTGCTTTCTAACGTGGTATTCAACTATATCCTGATTTTCGGTAAGTTCGGTTTCCCGCAATTGGGCATTGCCGGTGCAGCCATCGGTTCATCCCTCGCTGAGCTGGTATCGGTGATTTTCTTTATCATCTATACCTGGAAGCGGATCGACTGCAAGAAGTATGCACTGAATATCCTGCCGAAATTCCAAAGCCGGACATTGAAGCGGATTCTCAATGTCTCCGTGTGGACAATGATTCAGAACTTCGTTTCTTTATCTACCTGGTTTATGTTCTTCCTGTTCGTGGAACACCTGGGAGAACGGTCATTGGCTATCGCGAACATTATCCGGAATGTGTCGGGCATCCCGTTTATGATCGCCATGGCTTTTGCTGCAACCTGCGGATCTTTGGTCAGCAACCTTATCGGTGCCGGCGAAAAAGATTGTGTACGGGGAACCATCAATCAGCACATCCGTATCGGATATGTGTTCGTACTGCCGATATTGATATTCTTCTGTCTGTTTCCCGACCTGATTCTGCGTATATACACGGATATGCCCGATTTGAGGGCTGCGTCCATCCCTTCTTTATGGGTGTTATGCGCAGCCTACGTAGTGCTGGTACCAGCCAATGTGTATTTCCAGTCGGTATCGGGAACAGGTAACACACGCACGGCACTGGCCATGGAACTTTGTGTACTGACAATTTATGTAGCTTACGCTACTTATTTTATTCTTTACCTTAAAATGGACATTGCGTTTGCCTGGACAACAGAAAGTGTGTATGGAATCTTTATCCTCCTCTTCTGCTACTGGTATATGAAGAAAGGAAACTGGCAGAAAAAGCAGATTTAAATCCTTTTTTCATTATCTTCGCAAGAAAATAAACATTTTTATAAAATATGAGACAAGCAAATCTATTTATGATGTCGGCAGCAATGTTGTTAGCTGCCTGCGGCGGAACAAAAGACGCGGGCAAAACGGATCAGGTGCTTATCGAAAAATCCGATATTAAGATCGAAGGGAAGCGTATGACGCCTGAAGCCCTTTGGGCAATGGGACGTATCGGAGGACTGGCGGTATCGCCCGACGGAAAGAAAATTGCGTATACAGTAGCATACTACAGTGTACCGGAGAACAAGAGTAATCGCGAAGTTTTCGTCATGAACGCGGACGGCAGCGATAATCGGCAAATCACCCGCACTCCTTATCAGGAGAATGAGGTGACCTGGATAAAAGGAGGAACGAAGCTGGCTTTCCTGAGCAACGACAACGGAAGCAGCCAACTATACGAAATGAATCCGGACGGTAGCGGTCGTAAACAACTGACCAACTACGACGGTGACATCGAGGGTTATTCTATCTCACCGGACGGCAAGAAACTGCTGTTCATCTCGCAAGTGAAAACCAAAGAAAGCACTGCCGATAAATATCCGGATCTGCCGAAAGCTACAGGTATTATTGTCACCGACCTGATGTATAAGCACTGGGATGAATGGGTGACAACTGCTCCGCATCCTTTCGTGGCTGACTTTGACGGTAATGGTATTTCCAATATCGTGGATATACTGGAAGGAGAACCATACGAAAGTCCGATGAAACCTTGGGGCGGCATTGAGCAGCTGGCATGGAATACGACTTCGGACAAAGTGGCTTATACCTGTCGCAAGAAAACAGGGCTGGAATATGCTGTTTCTACCAATTCGGATATTTATGTGTATGATCTGAATACAAAGAAAACGGATAATATCACCGAAGAAAACAAGGGGTATGACACCAATCCGCAATACTCTCCGGATGGCAAGTACATTGCATGGCAAAGCATGGAGCGCGATGGATATGAAGCTGATCTGAACCGTTTGTTTATCATGAATCTGGAAACCGGAGAGAAACGTTTTGTCAGCAAAGCATTTGAGTCTAATGTGGATGCGTTTGTCTGGGGCAACGATGCCAAGACCATCTATTTTACAGGTGTATGGCATGGAGAAACTCAGATTTATTCTCTTGACCTGACGAATGATTCTGTAAAGGCGATTACTTCGGGTATGTATGATTATGAAGGGGTAGCACTCTTCGGCGACAAACTGATTGCCAAACGCCACTCAATGAGTATGGGTGATGAGATCTATACGGTAGCATTGGATGGTTCTGCCACTCAACTGACGCAGGAGAACAAGGATATTTATGATCAGCTGGAAATGGGTAAGGTAGAAGGTCGCTGGATGAAAACGACGGATGGCAAGGATATGTTGACATGGGTGATCTATCCTCCCCAATTCGATCCGAACAAGAAATATCCGACATTGCTGTTCTGTGAAGGTGGTCCTCAAAGTCCGGTAAGCCAGTTCTGGTCTTATCGCTGGAACTTCCAGATTATGGCTGCCAACGACTATATCATTGTAGCCCCGAACCGTCGCGGATTACCGGGATTCGGAGTGGAATGGAACGAACAGATCAGTGGTGATTATGGTGGTCAGTGTATGAAAGACTATTTCACTGCTATCGACGAGATGGCAAAAGAATCGTATGTAGATAAAGATCGTCTGGGATGTGTGGGCGCTAGTTTCGGAGGATTCTCCGTATATTGGTTAGCCGGTCATCACGACAAACGTTTCAAGGCATTTATCGCTCATGACGGAATCTTCAATATGGAAATGCAGTATCTGGAAACAGAAGAGAAATGGTTTGCCAACTGGGATATGGGCGGCGCGTACTGGGAAAAACAGAATCCGATAGCACAACGTACTTTCGTCAACTCCCCTCACCTCTTCGTGGAAAAATGGGATACTCCGATTCTCTGTATTCATGGAGAAAAAGATTTCCGTATTTTGGCTAACCAGGCTATGGCCGCATTTGATGCCGCTGTAATGCGTGGTGTACCTGCAGAGTTGCTAATTTATCCGGACGAGAACCACTGGGTACTGAAACCGCAGAATGGTGTCTTGTGGCAACGCACTTTCTTTGAGTGGCTGGATAAGTGGCTGAAGACTCCTGCAAAATAAATCTTTGATATTAGACAAATAATGAAGGCTCTGTTCTCAAATCAAATTGAGTTCAGAGCCTTCTGCATTACATCTAAAATCCGCTAGATTTTACTCATGATATATATTTTCGATTGCTATTATATACTTAGATAAGGTCTATGATTCAATCTAGACCTGTTTCATAATCCTTTTCAAATAGCTCAATCGGAGCCTCCATTAAAACAGTTTTTTCAGCACCTTTTTCGTCTGATAAATCAATTAATCCCATTTTTTGCTCCCTTAATTGTTCTCCAGTCCATCTGCCTTTTAAATGGTATTCTTCCCCTTTATTTACGGCCTTCAGTACCAAATAAAAAGTTAAGGTACATCGATATCCACATTCTTGTTTTGTTAACTCATAAGTTGAATAGGGAGGTATCTCATACTTTACATTTCCAATAGAACGTGATCCATTCTTTACTTTTAATGTTTCTCCAAAAATCAACGGAGTCTTCGCACCCGTTCCGTCTATAAAAAGCTTACCTCCAGCATCAATGAAAGGAACAGGAATCTTCAAATCCGCTAAATTTTCAGCATTAACAGGCAAAGAACCTTCAGTCAATACAAATAAAGAGTTCTCTTCCTCTTCCACATCCCATGCATACATCATTGGAAGAGGTTCATCTTTATCATTTACTTTATGTTGCAAGACTACTACAGGATATTCAACCCGCTCTACTACATCCGTTTCCTCCTGCACAAACTTATAGGAAACAACCTCTAATATCGCCGGAGCATTGGATGGAGAAGAAGACACATCATCCGAATCACTACTACAAGCTGCGAGTGCAGCACAGATACCTGCAAGAAAGAACATTTTTGTTTTCATAACGCTTAGTTTTAGTTGTGTTACAATAGTTTAGTTTAGGGCAAATGTATAATATTTATATCACTTATCAAAGCTTTACCGATAAAAAATAAAAAAAGGGAGAATTAATCTCCCTCCCAAATATTTTCGATTTCTACTATATACATTTTATGAAAACCTCCATGAGCATCATCATACCATTTTTCCAAGGACTCTTTATCCAGGAAACACTCAGGTTTAATGTTATCCGCATACAGTTTTCTTCCTTCCAGACTTAGACGGGCTTGTTCGAAAAGCACATTCCCCTGTTCTGTGAAGATCGGCTTCAATCCGGTTGCTTTCACCTTATCTGTATCACGACCGGACTTTGAGCCACAGACCGCATGAATCTTTTTATTTGCTTCGCCCAAAAAAGAAAGTGTCAGATAATCACTTTTCTCGATAAACTCATACGTATATCGTTCGGGGCGGACAAAAACAAAAGCAACGGGCTTATTCCAAAGCCAGCCAATGCCACCCCAGCTGGCAGTCATTGTATTAAATTTCTCTTTGGTGCCGGCAGTAACCAACATCCATTCTTTGCCAATCGCCTCAAAGAAATTTTCTTTCAGGTCTTTTACTTCTAACTTCTTCATCTCTCAGTTTATTTTATAATTACTTTCTTTTATTTAGTTTTACGATTTCTCCCAAATAAGGGATTTCCACACGAATCTTTCTTTTCTTTGCTT
Source organism: Bacteroides sp. RCH18 (assembly GCF_058231005.1). Taxonomy (NCBI): domain Bacteria; kingdom Pseudomonadati; phylum Bacteroidota; class Bacteroidia; order Bacteroidales; family Bacteroidaceae; genus Bacteroides; species Bacteroides sp. RCH18. Next base: position 979,131 of record NZ_JBIPTC010000001.1, read on the forward strand.
CTGCCGCAAATACTTTAGGCGGATCATGCAAGGGTTCATCAGACAAATCAAATGTACCGTAGTGCATCGGAATAGTTATTCCTGCGTGCATCTCTTCGGAGGCAGTCAGTGATTCATAAGGGGAAATATGATTGGGACGCATGAACCAACGGGGTTTATATGCACCGATACCCAACAAGGCATAGTCCGGAGCTCCGAACAGATCCGGGATTTCCCTAAAATGGGTAGAATACCCTGTGTCTCCGCTATAATAGAGAGAAACACCATTCCCCTGCAGCATGAAAGCTCCCCACAATCGCTGCCCTCCATCACGTACGGAGCGTTTGCTCCAATGCTGTGCCGGCAAGAAAGTTATTTTCAGCCCTTCATCTTCCAGTTGCTGATACCAGCCGGCCTCGATCACTCTCATTTCCGGAAACCAGCTCTTTATCAGTTCTCCGGTTCCCAAACCGCAAAACAATTTCATCTGCGGATTATTATTCAGCAAACGGGTGATACTTTGCTTATCCAAATGATCAAAATGGTCATGACTGATAAGCAGGTAATCAATTTCTGTAAAAATGTCGGGATTGGCAGGAAACTCACTCTGTCTTTTCACAAAAGGGATATTGCCGAAAACCGGATCGAACATGATTCTTTTACCTGCCAGCTGAAGGAAGAAGGAATTATGTCCCAGCCATATTAAAGAATCTCCCACCACAGCATCCAGCGAACGAAGATAACAGACTTTCGGGTCCCACTTCACCGTTTTCTTTTCTTTCCGCTGAGGATTGGGGGACAACCGCCATTTCAACACACTTCCCATACCGGGACGGAAACGGTGCTGCCTGTTAAAAAAACGTCCGCGTACCATCGGATTTCCTCTCCAATAAGGATTGACGGTAGCCAAACGTTCGTTTCTCCTGAAACATATATGTTCACCCATTTTCTTTATCTATTGAATAAGTCCTCACAAACTTAATTAAAAATCTCGATTTACAAAGAAGGACAAACAAAAAATGTACCCCGGACACACTATCGGGGCACATTTCTCAGAAAAAGAATAAATATTATTCTTTTTTAATAGAACGATCTTATATTAAAAGCAATGCAGTCCATACAACGGCAACTGCCATCCGAGAGCTGACAAATTGATAATCACGATGACCAGTCCCAATACCCATAGGATAAACAGAGACCATTTCAAGCCGGTCCCCATCGGTGACCAATGGAACAACTGGCGCATTATGGTGTACAGAAAAGCTCCTAATGGAATGGCAATGAGTGCAATTCCTGAAATGGTGCCAAGCAATGTCATCACAGGAGATATGGTAGCTATGGGCGTCCAGTCAATAGCCGGAAGCATTTCATAAAGCAGAGCTCCGCCGCCAACAAGCGCAGCAATCACCGCAAACACAAGAGCTACTATCACCACAGCGAGCACGAACAATACCGGACAGCAAATGATGACAAGAGCTACCAGGAATATCTTAAGAATGATAGCGGCGATCGTCACAAATACATCTCCTACTTTCTGCAGAAAGGTACGCGGTTTGTCCGAGTTCACAAAGTTATTGACCCCGTCGGCAACCCGTTCAAATCCGTCCGTCACCGTTTTGCCTATATTTTCTATGGTTACCGCTTCGCCACGCATACTCAGCTTCTCAGCTGCCGTACGTGCTTCGGGAATGATAATCCATCCTATAATATAAAGGATAATCATTGGGCAATAGGGAACAAACAATAATACGATCATCAGGATACGCACCAGCGTGATATCCCAGTCAAAATAAGCTGCCAGCCCGGAAGCTACTCCTCCAAGCAACTTATTATCCGGATCACGGAACAGGCGACGGGCTGTAGTGGTCCGTGTATATCCCTGACCGGAAGAAGCTGTCTGTTCCTTCTTATGCGGTTCGGATTCGTCATCAGATACACCAAAATCTTCCGGCTTGCCTACCCGGGCAATTATTTCTTCCACATCGGCAATGGTAATGACTTGCTTTCCTGCGGACACTTTCTCGGCAAACAGCTCGGCAATACGAATCTCGATATCATTCACAATCTCTTCCGCCCCCTCCTGTTTGCGAAAAAAATGTTTCAGGTTGGCCAGATAGTCGTCCAGCAAGCGGTAGGCATCATCATCTATATGATAGACAGTTCCTCCCAAATTTACAGTCAATGTTTTTTTCATTATTATTTCTTCTTTATCGAATTATCTACTAGCAATATGATTCACGGTTTCGTTCAGTTCCTTCCAGGATATCTCAAGCTCGCCTAAAAAGGCCTCTCCTTTTTCTGTGAGCTTATAATACTTGCGAGGAGGTCCCTGCGTGGATTCTACCCATTCATAACTCAACAAATCGTCATTCTTCAAACGTGTCAGCAATGGATATAAGGTACCTTCCACCACAATCAGCTGCGCCTCTTTCAACTTCTGAATAATATCAGAAGCATAAGCCGGCTCTTTGTGCAGTAAAAGCATGATGCAATACTCTAACATGCCTTTTCTCATCTGAGATTTTACATTGTCTACATTCATTGTTATTTTTCTTTTTGACAGGACAAATATAGGCATTACTTTAGTACCTTGCATTGCAAAGTACTATAATTTAATAATAATTAATTCATTAAGAAGTTTTCTCCTTATTATAAAAAGAAATAATAGCTATATTTGCAGCTCATAAAACCACAAAAAAGAAAATACGTATGTTTACTATTCGAAAAGCAGGGATAGATGATTGCGGTCTGATCAACCAAATGGCCGGTGAAGTATTTCCCGCCACTTACCAAGAGATCTTATCTCCCGAACAACTGGACTATATGATGGACTGGATGTACTCTCCCGAAAATATCCGGAAACAAATGGAAGAAGAAGGTCATGTTTATTTTATTGCGTATGAAGGGGATGAGCCCTGTGGCTATGTCTCCGTACAGCAACAGGAAGAGAATGTATTCCATCTGCAGAAAATCTATGTCCTCCCCCATTTTCAAGGCGCACACTGCGGTAGTTTTTTATTCAGAGAGGCTGTCAGATATATCAAGGAGGTGCATCCGGAACCTTGCTTAATGGAGCTTAACGTGAACCGTAACAACAAGGCTTTGCTGTTCTATGAACGGATGGGTATGAGAAAATTGCGGGAAGGGGATTTTCCGATTGGCAACGGGTACTATATGAATGATTATATCATGGGACTGGATATCTGAAAAGTAAGGTAACCATATACAAAATGCCCCGGAACAGATTGTTACTCAATCAATGTTCCGGGGCATTCGTTTATTTATTACCAAGCGGGCTTATTTCGCTACGCGTTCCAGCCATTTCAGCATGAAGATCATGGTAAACATTGAAATAGTACAAGCTACCACAAACACTGTCCATGTCATCCAGATAGGAATGGATTCATACAAAATAGCACCGATCACCAACAGCTGATTGCCAAGTGCAGTTGCACCTAACCATCCTCCCTGCATAATACCCTGATATTTCGGAGGAGCTACTTTAGACACAAATGAAATTCCCAACGGAGAAATATACAACTCAGCTACCGTCAAAATCAGATAAGTCAGCATCAACAAGAACGGAGTCACTTTCACCGGTGAAGTTCCTACAGCGATAATGTCCTTATGCAAAGGCAGATTGGCAAAATAAGAACCGACAGCCATTACGATAAAGGCCAATGCGGCAATACCCATACCAATTGCAATCTTCTTAGGAGTAGAAGGCTCTTTTCCACGTCTGCGCTGGCTGGCAAAGATTGCCATAATCACAGGAGTCAGGAAAACAACAAAGAACGGATTCAACGACTGGAATAACTCAGCGGAAATAGGCATACCAAACAAGTTAAGGTCAGTGTATTCCTTTGCAAAGTAAGTCAAAGTCAAACCATTCTGATGGAAAGAAAACCAGAAGAAGATAACAACTCCGAACACTGCGAACAGGGCATACATACGTTGTTTTACTTCCTGAGTACTCATTTCTACAGTAGCCGAAGATGCTGAAGACGCAGCAGCTTTCTTGCTGGGATCGGGGAAGTTTCTCTTATTCAGCAAATAGATAGTCAAAGAAATGACCATAGCAATGATAGCTACTCCAAATGCATAATGGAAACCTGTAGTAAAGACGTTCAGGTAATCGGATGCAAAAGCTGTATAATCCTGTACCGGAGCGTTGGAAGCTTTCTCTACCAACGTATGATAAGTTTCAGTAGCTTCGGGCGACAAAGTACCAGCCAAATGACCGTGACATAATGCAGGAAGATCAGCATCGTAATTATAACCGAAAGTAGACAACCACCAGTTACGTACACCTACTGCTGCAAACGGAGCAAAGATTGCACCGATATTAATGAACATATAAAACAAGGAGAAACCGGAGTCACGCATGCTGGCGTATTGAGGATTATCGTACATCTGCCCTACCAGAGCTTGCAGATTTCCTTTAAATAATCCGTTACCAAATGCAATCACAAACAAGCTGGCGCAAGTAATGACCAGATAAAAGGTCTGATTGTCTACTGGAGTCTTGGATGGAATAGCCAACAACAAGTATCCCACTGCCATCAGCACAATTCCCGTGAAAATAGTTCCTTTGTAGTTTCGTGTCTTATCGGCGATAATACCTCCAACCAAAGCAAGAATGTAAATGGAAAAATAGAAAGTTGAATAGATAAATCCCGCTTCTTTTCCATTCATTCCAAACTTAGCTTGCAAGAAAAGCACGAGGATCGCCATCATTGTATAGAAGCCAAAGCGTTCACCTAGATTGGCTAAAGCGGCTGCTATCAGTCCTTTAGGGTGTTTGTCAAACATAGATATAAATTTATTAATTAATGATTGATAATTTTTCTAATGACATATATTCTGCAAATATATACTTTTTTGGATTTATTCCTCAAACAAACGGCAAATTTCTGCCCTCGATTCACGGATTAAATCATCCGGTGCAAGCTTTATCTGCAGCCCCCGTACACCGGCACTTACATAAATATACGGAAATTGCCGGCAAGTTTCATGAATATAAGTAGGAAAATGTTTCTTCATGCCAATAGGTGAGCAGCCGCCCCGGATATATCCCGTCAGCGGAAGAAGTTCTTTCACCGGTATCAGATCACACTTTTTATTGCCGGAAGCCTTTGCTGCCAGCTTCAGATCGACTTCGTGCTCACCCGGAATGACGCAAACAAAATAACCGCTTTTGTCACCATGAAGAACCAGTGTCTTAAATACCTGTTCTATATTCTCGCCTAAGTTGGCAGCTACATGAATGGCACTCAGATCGTTTTCGTCAACTTCATAAGGAATCAGTTCATAAGCTATTTTAGCTTTATCCAGCAGACGCGCCGCATTCGTTTTATTGATTTTCATCTTGTTGTTTCTTTTTAGTAAGCCGACACTTATACTTCAATATTAAAGTCCTAATTCCTCGCGAAGAAACTTAGGAGTATAACCTTTCTGGCTCTTCGCAACCTCTTCCGGTGTCCCGTAGCTAAGGAGTACTCCCCCGCCCTTACCACCTTCAGGCCCCATGTCGATGATATAATCCGCCATCTTGATAACGTCCAGGTTATGTTCGATTACAATGACGGTATTACCTTTGTCCACCAACTTATTAAGTACCCCCATCAATACACGGATATCCTCAAAGTGAAGTCCGGTAGTCGGTTCGTCAAGAATGTAAAGTGTTTTACCGGTATCGCGTTTGGACAATTCTGTCGCCAGTTTTACACGCTGGCTCTCTCCACCGGAAAGCGTAGTAGATGACTGGCCCAATTTGATATAGCCTAATCCGACGTCTTGCAGAACCTTAATTTTATTCAGAATCTGTGGCACATTCTCAAAGAATTCGACAGCACGGTTTATAGTCATATCAAGCACATCAGCGATAGACTTTCCTTTGAAACGTACTTCAAGCGTTTCGCGATTATACCGCTTGCCGTGACAAACCTCACAAGGCACATACACATCTGGCAAGAAGTTCATTTCAATCGTCTTGTATCCATTTCCGGTACAGGCTTCACAACGACCGCCCGATACATTAAAAGAGAAGCGTCCGGGCTTGTAACCGCGAATCTTAGCTTCCGGAAGGCTTACGAACAAGTTACGGATATCGGAAAATACACCTGTATAAGTGGCCGGATTGGAACGGGGGGTACGACCAATCGGAGATTGATCCACGTCCACTACCTTATCTATGTTTTCCAGTCCTTCAATAGAATCGTATTCCAGAGGGTCTTGCAAAGAGCGATAGAATTTCTGTGAAAGAATCGGCTGCAAAGTCTCATTAATCAACGTCGATTTACCACTTCCGGATACTCCGGTCACACAAATCAACTTCCCTAACGGAAATTCAACATCTACATTTTTCAGATTATTTCCCTTCGCTCCTTTCAGCCAGATAGATTTTCCATTTCCTTTTCTTCGCTTGGCGGGTACTTCTATTTTCATCTCTCCGTTCAGATACTGCGAAGTCATCGTTTCGGTTTGAAGCATTTCTGACGGGGTTCCCGAGAAGACTACCTCCCCACCCAGACGACCGGCTTTAGGCCCCATATCAATCACATAATCGGCAGCCAGCATCATATCTTTATCGTGTTCAACAACGATAACCGAGTTTCCCATATCACGAAGCTCTTTCAACGAGCGGATCAAACGCAGATTGTCACGCTGGTGCAACCCGATACTCGGTTCATCCAAAATATAAAGCACATTCACCAATTGCGAGCCGATCTGTGTAGCCAGACGAATACGCTGACTTTCACCACCGGACAGGCTGACCGAGCTACGGTTCAATGCCAAATAATCCAATCCTACATCCAACAAGAATTTCAAACGCGTACGAATTTCTTTCAGAATCTCGGCTGCGATTTTCTTTTGTTTATCGGACAGAAATTGATCTACGTTCATCAACCAGTCATATAGCTCATTGATGTCCATATTGGCCAAGTCATTGATGTTCTTGTCATGAATACGGAAGTGCAATGCTTCTTTATTCAACCGGGCACCTTTACATTCCGGACAAACAGTGGTACGGGCAAACTGCTCCGCCCACTTCTGCGCGGTAGCAGAAGCATCCTTTTCCTGAAGCATCTGGATATATTTTACGACTCCTTCATAGGTTACAAAGTAATCGGAAGAAGTTCCTATCAGCGAACTCTTGATCTTGATCCGGTCATCCGAACCATATAATATTTCTTCAACCGCATCATCCGACAATTCCTTCACCGGAGTTTTTAAAGTAGCTTCATACTTCTCCAGCAAAGCACCGATCTGCCAGAAAATCATGGCATTCTTGTATTTTCCCAAAGGTGCTATCGCTCCTTCATAGATGGAAAGTTCACGGTCGGGAATCACTTTATCAACATCAATCTGATTGACCACGCCTAATCCTTTACATTTCGGGCACGCTCCCTGCGGAGAGTTGAACGAGAAGTTATGAGGAGCCGGTTCCCGATAAGACAGTCCGGTAACCGGACACATCAGGCGTTTACTGTAATGACGGACACTTTCTGTCTGCGCATCAAGAATCATCAATAAACCATCACCTTGGCGCATAGCAGTTGCCACGCTCTGTTTCAGCCGTTTATCATCTTTCTCAGCTACTATCAGTTTATCAATGACTACCTCAATATCATGATTCTTGTAACGATCGAGTTTCATGCCGTGTGTCACTTCACGCAGTTCGCCGTCTATCCGTACATAGAGATATCCTTTCTTTCGCACCTGTTCGAAAAGTTCTTTGTAATGTCCCTTACGCGAACGAACCAAGGGTGCGAGCAAGTATATTTTCTTTCCTTTATAATCTTTCAGGATTAAATCCAGAATCTGTTCTTCCGTATATTTCACCATCTCCTCTCCTGACAGGTATGAATAAGCAATACCTGCACGGGCATAGAGCAGACGAAGATAATCGTATATTTCCGTTGTTGTTCCCACGGTAGAACGGGGATTTTTATTCGTAGTTTTCTGTTCGATAGAGATAACCGGACTCAGCCCTGTTATTTTATCGACATCCGGACGTTCCAGATTCCCCAAAAAGTTGCGGGCATAGGCCGAAAAAGTCTCGATATAGCGGCGCTGTCCCTCGGCAAATATCGTATCGAAAGCCAAGGAAGATTTACCACTACCACTCAATCCGGTAATCACTGTCAAACTGTTACGGGGAATTTCAGCATCAATATCTTTCAAATTGTGCACACGGGCACCATACACATTAATATATTCTGTTTCTTGCATATTCATATCCTTCATAAACGGTACAAAATTAATGTTTCCGACTGAAATATGCTCCTAAAAAAGCACAATATTATTTTCTTAACTCAAATCTTATGAAGATATAGGGCATTATTCGTACCTTTGTTCCTTGATTTCAAGAACCAATAGTTATAAATTGATGAAACCGATAAGCCGAATATTCTTATTTTTGCTTTTTATAAGCGCCTCATACGCTATTAGTTATGCACAAGAGAACCAATCTTATTTCTTGCATACCATCGAAAAAGGACAGAGTTTATACTCCATTGCCAAGATGTATAATGTCACAACAAACGACATCATACGTCTGAATCCCGGATGTGATGAGAAAATTTATGCCGGACAAGCCATAAAAATCCCTAAAGGAAAAGAAAGCCAGAAAGGGGAAACCTTCCATACGATTCAAGCCGGAGAAACTTTATACAAACTGACTACCATTTATAATATATCTGCAAAAGCCATTTGTGAAGCCAATCCGGGATTAAGCGCCGAAAACTTCCGTATCGGTCAGGTTATTCTCATTCCGTTGGAACAAGAGCAGGAAACGGGAACTGCACAAGCACCGGCTGAAAAACCTGCTATACAGGGACCTGTACAATCCAGATGCAAAGATATGCATAAGGTAAAACGCAAAGAAACCGTATTCAGCGTAAGCCGCGAATATGGAATCAGCGAACAGGAATTGATTGCAGCCAATCCCGAACTGAAAAAGGGAATGAAAAAGGGACAATATCTCTGTATCCCCTATCCCAGTGCAACCACCATGCAACCGACAACTCCCAAAGAGGATCCGTACGCTATCCCCCCCAGTAACAATGAACTTTTCCGCAAGAGCAAAGAAGCCCCTCAGGCAATCTCTACTATTAAAGCGGCCCTGCTATTGCCTTTCCAGGAAGACAAACGTATGGTGGAATACTACGAAGGTTTCCTGATGGCGGTAGACAGTCTGAAACGTACGGGTACTTCTATTGATCTGTATGTATATGACTGTGGAAAAGATGTTTCTACATTAAATACTATTCTGGCGAAAAATGAGATGAAGAACATGAATGTCATTTTCGGTCCGATGCACCAGCAACAGATCAAACCTTTATCTACTTTTGCAGAAAAGAATGATATACGACTGGTGATTCCTTTCTCTTCAAAAGGGGAAGAGGTATTTAATAATCCTGCCATCTACCAAATTAATACTCCGCAATCCTATTTATATTCGGAAGTATACGAACACTTTACCCGTCAATTCCCCAATGCCCATGTTATCTTTATTGAGCCAACCAGCGAAGATAAAGAAAAAGCCGAGTTTATCAGCGGCATGAAACAAGAACTAAAGAGCAAGGGAATATCAATGAAAACCGTCAATGAGAACGCAACCAAAGATATGCTGAAGGAAGCTCTCCGCTCTGACAAAGACAATATTTTCATTCCGACTTCCGGCAAAAATGTCATGTTAATCAAGGTTCTTCCTCAACTGATTCTACTGGTCAGAGATACTCCGGAGCAGAATATTCATCTGTTCGGTTATCCCGAATGGCAGACATATACCCGGGATCACTTGGAAAGTTTCTTTGAACTGGATACCTATTTCTATTCATCGTTCTACACAAATACATTGTTTCCGGCTGCCATACAGTTCACCAACAATTATCACAAATGGTATAGCAAGGACTTGGTGAGTAAATTTCCAAGCTACGGAATGCTTGGTTTCGACACAGGCTTCTTCTTCCTGAAAGGCTTGTCACGCTATGGCTCGGAACTGGAAAACAATTTGCCGAAAATGAATCTGACTCCGATACAGACAGGATTCAAATTCGAACGTGTCAATAACTGGGGAGGATTCATTAATAAGAAAGTATTCTTTATCCGCTTCACGAAGAATTTTGAATTAGTAAAACTTGACTTCGAATAACACGAAAATGACAAAGATAAAATCACTTCTGATTGCCGCTTCCCTGATGATGGGATTTGCGCTTCCTGCCACCGCACAGATTGGCGAACCACGCCAGAACTTTTCTGTCGGATTTAATGGAGGTGTCAACTTAAACAGTGCTTCATTCACTCCTAAAATCAAACAGAACTCATTGATGGGTATTACCGGAGGTTTGACGGCACGCTACATTTCCGAAAAGTATTTTGCAATGATCTGTGGTGCGCAAGTAGAGTTAAATATCTCACAGCGCGGCTGGGATGAGTTATTCGAAATCATGGATGAAAATGGGCAGACCGTAGAAGATCCTACCCGCAAGTACACCCGAAAGATGACCTATCTCGACATTCCCTTCCTCGCCCACTTGGCTTTCGGCAATGAAAAAGGACTGCAGTTCTTTATCAATGCAGGTCCTCAGATCGGCCTTCTGATCGGTGAATCTGAAAGCATGGAGAATATAGATATGAACACCCTGACAAACACACAAAAAGCTGTTTACGGGGATAAAATCCAAAACAAATTCGATTATGGTATAGCCGGAGGCGGCGGAATAGAATTCAGAACAAAGAAAGCCGGTAGTTTTCTGCTCGAAGGACGCTATTATTTTGCTCTGTCAGACTTTTACAGCACAACGAAGAAAGACTATTTCTCCCGTGCGGCTCATGGCACAATTACAGTGAAGCTTACTTATCTATTCGATTTAAAGAAATAAGAAGCAGTACCCAAAAAGATCAGGCGCGAATCTCGCTCGAACCTACGGTTTATATTTCCGTGAGTCTGCGAAATTCGCGCCTGTTTTATTCTATCAGGAACTCCCAATGCGAGAGTTTCCCGCATCCTTATCGAAGTCTGTCTGCAGCCTTTACCATCACCTCGTCACGTCCGATAGCACGAATAGCCAACACATTCAGGACGATAGCCACCAATGGTAAGCAAAGCGCCCAACCAATACGGAACAGATTGGCATCGCTCTTCAATGCAAAATAGAAAGCAATGAAGGCAATATAATAGCCCACCAGCAACAAGCTATTGAAGATTGACATACGAATCTGCAACATTCGGTTCTTATACAGAAAAATAGTCGCAAAAGCTACCAGAGCGCTCAGCATCAGAATGCCAAATATCCCCCAAGTAGACTGGAAAATTCCATTCACGTCTATCCCCAGTGCTTTAAAAGGATGTTCTCCTGTAGTGTCAATAAAATATCCCATCGGTAAACACATTGCTGTAATCAGCAACCCTGTTACAATCAATAAGTAAAAACTTTGAATTCGCTGAATCATAAGTATTCTATAGTAGTTAAGTTAAACAATAATAGCCAAGCAATAAGGAATAGGAAAATGCTTCCCGCTTACTACTTGACTATCAATTCTTTCGTTAGAAAATAAATTACTGAAGTTTTTCTTTCTCCTTAGCCGGATTTCTATAATAAATTTTCCCTTCGATGTATTCCTGTGTAGCAATCAAGTCAGGTTTCGGCAATTTCTCATAATAACGAGAAATTTCGATCTGTTCTCTATTCTCGAATACTTCTTCCAAATTATCGTTGTAAGAAGCAAACTCTGCTAGTTTCTTAGAAAGATCGTTTTTAATTTCCACACTAATCTGGTTAGCACGCTTACCAATAATGGCAACAGTTTCATAAACATTCCCTGTGTCAGCACAGAGTTCCATCATGTCACGGGTTACCGTCGTAGCGGGAGCGTTCGTTTTTTTGTAGTCCATAAATCTATTTAAATTTAGTCTTTAATTACTTTCTGTGATTCATTGAATATTTTTTCAGCCTCTTTCAGGTATTTACTTTCCGGAAACTCATTCTTGAAAGCATAATATTCATCTATCGTTTCACGGTAACGATCCATCTTCTTATCTTCTACACTATAAATAGCCATTTCATGTCTGGCACGCAGAATCAATATGGAAAGTTCTTCGCGATAATCTGTATAAGGATAATCTTTCAGAGCATTCTGAGCTGTAATTACACAGGACTCATAGTTATTACCCAAATAGTTACCCAGATTATAATACAACTTTGCAGAATAGAGTTCTTTCAACACCAGTTTATCCTGCAAAGCAAAAATCATATCTTGTGCTTCCTGCTTCTTGGTACTGTTCGGAAAATATTCCATAAACATCTGCAGTTGCTGGATAGCCTGATAAGTGCTTGATTGATCCAAACGTGGTTCCGGAGTATCCAGGAACAGGGATTTACCTGCATGGAAACGTGCCAGTTCAGTGAAAGTACCACGAGGATAAGTGTTGAAATAGGTGATAAACGTCTGGGCCGCTGTCTGATAATCTTTCTGATTATAGTAACTCATACCCAACATATACAGAGACTCCTCCGCTTTATCGGTTCCCTTAAGGATTGTAATCAATTCGTTCAGCAAGGTAGCTGAGCGGTTATACTGCCCTTTAGCAAAATAGTTTTTGGCGGCCTCGTACTTGTATTCGTAATCGGTACTTTTCAGCAATTTATTGTACTCTCCACACGATGTCAGAGAGGCTGCTGCGAGCAAAGTTATAATGATATTTTTCTTCATCCTTTTAAAAAATATTGCGCAAAGTTACTTATTCGCGGGGAATTAACCAATTAATCTATGTTTTTTAATACATAAAAGGCGTTAAACATCGACGAAAAGAGAAAAAACGACGTCGAACAGGAAGCTATAAACAGTCAATAATAAACGGTGAACGATCAACAAGCGCGCTATGTCATTGGTATACCAGCGCTATCGTTCTTCGTTCACCGTTCGCTTATGGTCCGCCGTCCGGTTACAGCTTGTACAAATCACTTGCCGCCAACAGGTCGACTTTCTTTTCTTTCAGTACTTCAATACATTTATCCATATTACTAGGACGAATCACAACGTTTGCCACGTTATTATTGGCAAACGAATACATATACTCAATAAAGACTCCTTCTGCCGACAAGAATCCCAGCACTTTTGCCAAAGCTCCCGGCACATTCGGACAGCTAATGCCGACCACATCTGTTATATTCACGGCAAAATGATTATCTTTCAATGCTTTATATGCTTTATCCGGATCGGATACAATTCCACGCAAAATGCCAAAATCAGCATTTTCGGCGATGCACAAGGCAGAAAGATTGATGTTCTCTTTTGCCAGCACTTCAGTCACTTCCGTCAAACGGCCGGACTTGTTTTCCAAAAAGATAGAAAGTTGTTTTGCTACCATTATCGTAAAGTTTTAATTAAGTAATAAGTATTAGGTAATAGCCACATGGATTCTATGTTGCAGCTACGATAATACCTAATACTTATTACCTATTACCTATTTTAAATTTTTCTGTTATCAATCACTCGTTTAGCTTTGCCCACGCTGCGTTCAATGCTACGCGGTTCTACCAGTTTCACATTGACTCCCAGTCCAAGTACGCTTTGGAGACGGCTTGCCAGTTTCTTCTTCAACGCTAGCATGCGGTTAATCTCATCCGAATAGAAATCCGGGCGCACTTCTACCTGAAGTTCCATCGTATCGGTATTGTTTTCACGACCCACTATCAACAAATAATGTGGTTCGAATTCTTCCATCTCAAGAATGACGGACTCGATCTGAGTCGGGAATACATTGACACCACGGATAATCAGCATATCGTCACTACGTCCCAGGATGCGGTCCATACGAACCAATGTACGCCCGCAGGAGCATTTATCATAATGCAAGGCCGTCAAGTCACGCGTACGATAACGAAGCAATGGCATTCCCTCCTTCGTCAGGTGTGTAAATACCAGCTCGCCCGTCTGTCCGGGTTCTACCGGCTGCAATGTATTCGGATCAATAATTTCCGGGAAATAATGATCCTCATTCAAGTGCGTACCATGCTGACATTCACATTCGTAACCGACACCCGGTCCGGCTATTTCACTCAGTCCGTAGATATCATATGCTTTAATACCGAGTTTTTCTTCGATTTCATGACGCATATTCTCCGTCCAGGGCTCCGCACCCAAGGCTCCCACTTTCAGCTGGAATTCCTCCCGCGGATAGCCGGAATCTTTAATGGCATCCGCCAGATAAAGTGCATACGAAGGAGTACAGCAAAGAACCGTTGATCCAAAATCATGCATCAATGTAATCTGCTTTTCTGTATTACCACTGGACATCGGAATCACAGAAGCACCGATATTCTCAGCTCCGGCGTGTGCTCCCAGACCACCCGTAAAAAGTCCGTAGCCATAGGAAACCTGAAATATATCTGAGCGTCCTGCTCCATAAGCAGTAAAAGCACGCGATATACATTCTGCCCACGAAGCAAGGTCTTTGCGGGTATATCCCACTACCGTCGGCTTTCCGGTCGTTCCGGAAGAGGCATGAATACGCACGATCTGGCTCATCGGCACGGCACAAAGTCCGAAAGGATAATTATCTCTTAAATCATGTTTCGTGGTAAACGGCAGTTTCACGATATCATCAATCGTATTGATATCATCGGGGGTGATACCCATTTCCTGCATTTTCTTTCGGTAAAAAGGCGTGTTGTGATAAACGTAATCCACAATTTTCTTGAGTCGTATGCTTTGAATCTTGCGAAGACTTTCGCGGTCCATACACTCAATGGTCTCATTCCAAATCATGTTCTCTTGGTATTATTAGTTGTATGAATCTGTTTCATGATATTAATATGTTGCAAAGTAAAGGATTTATTTGGAAAAATGATTTGTTATCTCAATTATTTTGCCGAATATTGCTCCACTTTTTAGGATTTAACTATGAATTTTGAACTAACATCAGCTTACAAACCTACCGGAGATCAACCGGAAGCGATCGCCCAGCTTACTGAGGGGGTACTTCAAGGAGTTCCCGCACAGACTTTATTGGGGGTTACCGGATCGGGAAAAACGTTCACCATCGCCAATGTGATCGCCAACATCAACAAGCCTACGTTGATCTTGAGCCACAACAAGACATTGGCTGCGCAGCTATACAGCGAGTTCAAGGGATTCTTCCCCAATAACGCCGTAGAATATTACGTTTCATATTACGACTACTATCAGCCGGAAGCCTATCTGCCAAATTCAGATACCTATATAGAAAAGGATCTCGCCATCAATGACGAGATTGACAAGTTACGTCTCGCCGCTACCTCCTCCCTGCTTTCAGGCCGGAAAGATGTGGTAGTCGTTTCCTCAGTCTCCTGTATTTACGGTATGGGAAACCCGTCGGATTTCTATAAAAATGTAATCGAAATTGAACGGGGACGGATGCTTGACCGTAATGTTTTCCTGCGCCGTCTTGTGGACAGCCTGTATGTCCGTAATGATATCGATTTGAATCGTGGCAATTTCCGCGTTAAAGGAGATACGGTCGACATTTTCCTTGCGTACTCGGACACTCTGCTTCGTGTCACTTTCTGGGGAGACGAGATTGATGGTATAGAAGAAGTGGACCCGATTACCGGTGTGACTACCGCTCCTTTCGAAGCCTATAAGATCTACCCCGCCAATTTATTTATGACCACCAAGGAAGCCACTCTTCGTGCCATCCACGAAATAGAGGACGACTTGACCAAACAAGTAGCGTTCTTCGAATCTATCGGCAAAGAATATGAAGCGAAACGATTGTACGAGCGAGTTACGTATGACATGGAAATGATCCGGGAATTAGGGCACTGTTCCGGCATTGAGAATTATTCCCGTTATTTCGACGGTCGCGCTGCCGGCACCCGTCCTTATTGCCTTCTCGATTTCTTCCCGGATGACTTTTTGCTGGTTATTGACGAAAGTCATGTAAGCGTGCCGCAGGTTCGCGCCATGTATGGAGGCGACCGTGCCCGTAAAATCAATCTAGTAGAATACGGATTCCGACTGCCTGCCGCAATGGACAACCGCCCTCTGAAATTTGAAGAATTTGAGGAGATGACCAAACAAGTGATTTACGTCAGTGCTACCCCGGCAGAATATGAGCTGATACAATCGGAAGGAATCGTTGTAGAGCAAGTGATCCGCCCTACCGGTCTGCTTGATCCTGTTATCGAAGTACGTCCGAGCCTCAATCAAATTGACGACCTGATGGAAGAAATTCAGCTGCGCATCGAAAAAGAAGAACGGGTACTTGTCACGACACTTACGAAACGTATGGCGGAAGAGCTGGCAGAATACCTTCTCAACAATAATGTGAGATGTAACTATATCCATAGCGATGTAGATACATTAGAACGTGTGAAGATCATGGATGACTTGAGACAAGGCGTTTATGACGTACTTATCGGTGTCAATCTGCTTCGTGAAGGTCTTGACCTTCCGGAAGTATCCCTTGTCGCTATTCTCGATGCCGATAAGGAAGGATTCCTCCGTTCGCATCGCTCATTGACCCAGACTGCAGGCCGTGCTGCCCGTAATGTAAACGGAAAAGTAATCATGTATGCAGATAAAATAACAGACAGTATGCGGCTTACGATCGATGAAACAAACCGTCGACGCGAGAAACAGCTCGCTTACAATGAAGCGAACGGCATCACCCCACAACAAATCAAGAAGGCCAGAAACTTATCTGTATTTGGCAGTCCAAGTTCCGAAGCCGATGAGTTGCTGAAAGAAAAACACGCTTATGTGGAACCTTCTTCACCTAATATCGCAGCCGACCCAATCGTACAATATATGAGCAAAGCTCAAATGGAAAAGAGCATAGAGCGTACCCGCAAATTAATGCAGGAGGCCGCCAAAAAGCTGGAATTTATCGAAGCCGCCCAATATCGGAACGAGCTGCTGAAACTGGAAGATTTGATGAAAGAAAAGTGGGGATAAACGGCTTATAAACATCAATAAATCTATAAGAAACCCGTACTTTTGCTAATTAGTGTTATAAAAACACCTATTTAAGAGAAATAATTTGCAGATTTCGCAAAAGCCCGTATCTCTGCACTGTGTTTTTCATAGTATTAGATTTAAGGTTAACAAAGGTTGGAGCAAGGCGTTGCTCCTTTTTTTTATGCCCATATCCCATCTTAGCATCTTCCGATTCTACAAAAATACCCCTTGAAATCTTATCAAAGGGCATTTTTTATCTACACTCTATCTATAATTAAAGCGCTTTTTCAATAGCCTGTTTAATGAGTGCTTCCATAATATCATATCCTTCTCCTGTAGGATGTACCCCATCTTTCGTATATTGAGGATTCAAGGCCTTGTTATCGCCCACCACCATTGGCTGATAATAATTCACAAACGGAATTTTATTAGCTTTGGCGTAAGCTTCTATGCGGGCATTCAATGACTGAATCTTTTGAGGAGCATCTTTAATCTCCCGTCTCCACGGAAATTCAGCTGCCGGCAATACTGAAGTCAGAATCACTTTGATTTTATTTGCCTTCGCCAGTTCTGCCATAGATGCAATATTTCCGAATGTATAATCTTCATTATAAGCACCTGTATTTTCGGCTACATCATTTGTTCCTGCATTAATGACAACCAATGCCGGAGAAAGATTGATCACATCTTCCCTAAAACGAAGCAAGAACTGATAGGACGTCTGGCCACTGATACCACGACCGATATATCCATTCGTTTTGAAGAAATCAGGATGTGTCCTCACCCATCCTTCCGTAATGGAATTGCCCATAAAGACCACTCTTTTTTCCTTCTTTACAGGTTGTGCAAGTGCTGCATTCTCTGTCGCATAACGCTTGTAATTAGCGAACTCATGTTTCTGTGCATAGGTCTCTCCTACTGAGAAACTCAAACAAACGATGGCCAACAACATCCATTGACCCAGTCTTTTCTTTTTCATATACGTAGTATAAAGATTAGTAATTCAAATTGGTTGCAAAGATAAAAAAACTCTTTATATGAACGATCAAATACCGAATATCCGTTAAGCGGGAAGGGAAAATTCTTAATCTATGTTATATAACATAAGATTTTCCTTGGTTAATTTGCTAAGTTCACAGAAGTCCGTATCTTTGCAATGTGTTTTTCATAGTATTAGATTTAAGGTTAACAAAGGTTGGAGCAAGGCGTTGCTCCTTTTTTTATGCCTATACGCTTGGTTTCCTAAAAAAGAATGGTATTTTTGTGAATCATAATACCCTAAAAAACACTGTCATGAAAAAGTTCATTACCCTTTTCTTTATAAGCATACTTAGCCTTCAGGTTTATTGTTCCGCACAAGAAATATTAAAAGTGGATTATCCGGCCATCAAAGAGTACGTGACTAGTCACAATACGGAGTTTCAAAAGCTCATGCAACGTTTTGAAGAAAATGATACTTTACTCACCCGGCAAGATCATGCCATGCTATATTACGGGTATTCATTCACACCAGCTTACAAAGGAAGTATGGATGATTTTCAGGATTTCCGAAAGTTGATTAAAGAAGAAAAGTATGAAGATGCTTATAATATCGGCAAAGAATTACTAAAAAAGAATCCGGTATCTCTCCAATTACTATATAATATGTACGGAATAGCCGGTTTGCTCCAGAAAGATATCCGGGAAATAAAACACTATTCAAAGAGATACGCAGCCCTGCTTACTATGATTGCGCTTACAGGTGACGGTACAAGCGAAGAAACCGCATTTAAGGTTATCTGCGTAAATGACGAATACCAACTGCTGAATATGTTATTCAAGATGGAGAACATGAAAGGTCAATCGCTAGTCAATAAATGTGATCTGATAGAGTTTGATAAATGCCAGTACTATGAAGGAAATCAAATGTATTTCGACATTAGCCGTTCCCTTGATTATATGAGTGAATTATTCGGAAAATGAAAAAAAAGTTATTCTATATCACACTGATAATTGCCATACTTTGTGTTATCAGTATCTTTATCTGCGACTGGACCATCAAGAAGAATGCAGCCTCCTGCATCTATACTGAAATCAGTGATATTCCTGCAAACAATGTAGGTCTGCTTCTCGGCACCTCTTCTAAGCTGAAAAGCGGGAATAATAATTTATATTTTGACTATCGCATTGATGCGGCGGTTGAATTGTACAAGGCAGGCAAAATTAATTATATTCTTATCAGTGGAGATAATCGCAAAGAAGATTACAACGAACCGGAAGAAATGAAGAAAGCGCTTATGCAAAAAGGTGTTCCTGAAAAGTCTATCTATTTAGATTATGCCGGTTTTCGTACCCTTGACTCTGTTGTGCGTGCTAAAGAAGTATTCGGTCAGACCCGTCTGACCATCATTTCTCAACGATTTCACAATGAGCGGGCTATTTATCTTGCCGAAAAGAATGGGATTACCGCCATCGGTTTTAATGCCAGGGATGTAGACGTCTATGCAGGATTGAAAACCAATATCAGAGAATTATTTGCAAGGGTCAAGATGTTTATCGATTTAGCGATAGATAAGCAACCGCATTTCCTGGGAGAAAAGTACAAACTGCCATCCGGCAAATAAGAAAATATCAAAAACAAAAAGTTATTGAAATAATTATGGAACAACAACCTCAACTCAATGATCACAACAAACAGGAGTACCCTCCTATGCATACAGCAGAACATTTACTAAATGCCACTATGGTAAAAACTTTCGGTTGCCCTCGCTCAAGAAATGCCCATATAGAAAGGAAAAAGAGCAAGTGTGACTATATCCTTCCTGCTTGTCCTACAGATGCGGAGATACAAGCGATAGAAGATAAGGTAAACGAAGTTATCAGTCAAAATCTGCCCGTAACTGTTGAGTTTATGACTCATGAGCAGGCTAAAGCCATCGTAGATCTGAGCAAACTTCCTGCTGACGCCAGTGAGACTCTTCGTATTATACGCATAGGAGATTATGACGCCTGCGCCTGTATAGGGTTACACGTGTCCAATACCTCAGAAGTAGGAACCTTCAAAATCATCAGTCATGATTACGATGAAGAAAGGCAAACTTTAAGATTAAGATTCAAACTCATTGATAAGAAATAGATTATCAAATTAATATCTATATTATATAAAATAAACATATCGCGATTACATTTTGTCACCAAACAGGCAAAATTGGCATTATTAAAATGACAAATAGACATTTTTAGTCTCAGAATTCTTTTGGCATAAGGTTTGCACTAATAGCAGTGAACGACGGTTCGAAAGCAGACAGTAAGAGTCGGGATGCTCCCCTCTGCGGAAAGCAACGAACCGAAATTCAAGAGTGAATAAACCGAATGTTTAACTAAAAGATAGGAGACTAAGATTATGATGCCTGTTAGAAGAACTCAAAGTTGGTTACCAAGTATTTTTAACGATTTCTTTGATAACGATTGGATGGTAAAAGCAAATGCAACTGCACCTGCAATCAATGTTTTTGAAACAGAAAAAGAATACAAAGTTGAACTGGCTGCTCCGGGAATGACAAAAGAGGACTTCAATGTTCGCATTGATGAAGACAACAACCTCGTTATCTCCATGGAGAAGAAGACTGAAAACAAAGAAGAGAAGAAAGAAGGTCGCTATCTACGTCGCGAATTCTCTTATTCTAAGTTTCAGCAGACCATGATTCTGCCGGATAATGTAGATAAAGAAAAAATTTCTGCCGCAGTAGAAAACGGGGTTTTGAGCGTCCAACTTCCTAAGATTTCTGAAGAAGAAGTGAAGAAGGCCGAAAAGCAAATCGAAGTAAAATAATACAGTAACCACGATTCATCCCAAGGGGTGAAAACAATAATAAAAACAGCTCTTTTCCAACCAATAAGGATAAGAGCTGTTTTTTATATAATCAAATTCTCAACTATTGATTTTTCCGATAACTGATCACCGCCCAGGTATTGAACCCCAGTGCAAAAAGAAACAAGACTCCTATTTCAGGCAGCAGTTCCAACAAGCTGCTTCCTTTGAGGTATACCATACGCATTCCTTCCATAAAGTACTTCAAAGGATTGAAATAAGTGATCACCTGTGCCCATTCAGGCATACTGCTCACCGGAGTGAATAATCCGCTCATCAACATCAGAATCAGCATAAAAAAGAACATTACAAACATAGACTGCTGCATAGTTGCCGAATAATTGGATATAACGAGCCCGAAGCCGGACATAACGAATACAAACAAAATCGCCAAAAAATAAATCACGATGAAATGCCCTACAGGAGTTATTCCATAAAGCAGCCAGGCTAACAAAAAGCACAAAGTCAATACGATAAAGCCTGTGATCCAGTAAGGTAAAAGTTTAGCCAGAATAAAAGTAAATTTCGGTACAGGAGTCACATTAATCTGTTCGATCGTTCCTACCTCCTTCTCACTAACCACATTCAGGGCGGGCAAAAATCCGCATATCAAAGTCAACAACATTCCCATCAAAGCAGGAATCATATAAAGTTTATAATTCAGATTCGGGTTAAATAATCCCTGCATATCGATACGAATGGAAGGGGCACTGCCCGACGCAGATACGGCATCAGGATATTCTGCACGTAACTCGGCTGCATAGTTATTGATAATAGTGCCCAGATAAGAACTGCCTAGCCCTCCTTTCGTTCCATTTACCGAATTGGCTGCAATCAGTATATGGGCTTCTCCTTTGTTCATCCAGTCCCGCTCCAAGTGCCTGGGGATCTCCATTATAATATCCGCTGTTCCCAGTTCAATATTCCGTAATCCATCCTCATAAGATGCCGGTACTTCCGTCAGACGGAAATAGGTAGAAGCCGCAATCTTATTCACCAGCCGCTGAGAAATCACCGAATGATCATTGTCTACAATATTCAGCTGGATATTCTTTATTTCCATATTCACAGCCCAAGGCATCAATAACATGATCATGCAGGGAAAGATAAGAATCAATCTCGGCAGAAACGAATTGCGAAGCAACTGTTTAAACTCTTTTTCTATCAGAAATTTTATCATAATAAATTCCTTTATTCCAATCGATATTTAAATTTCCTGATACTGATGGTAATAAGCCCTACTGCCATCAGCAACAAAATACCAATCTCTTTAAGTACCAGTACAACCGGCACTCCTTCAATCATCAGTTTGCGCACAGCCTGAATATACCAGCGGGCGGGAATAATGTCCGATATGGCCCGGAGAATCACCGGCATACTTTCTACCGGAAAAATCATTCCGGACAAAACCATGGTGGGCATCATCAATATCATTCCGGAGGCCAGCATGGCTGCCACCTGTGTACTTGTCACAGAGGAAATCAGCAAACCCAAAGCCAGCGACACGAAAATAAAGAGCAAAGACACCATCACCAGCCAGAACAAACTCCCCACTACCGGCACATCCAGTACAAAGACTGAAAGCAGCAAAATGGTTGTCAGATTGACAAAAGATAAAACAAAGTAAGGTACTGCCTTTGCCAGTACAATAAATAATGGTTTTACCGGAGATACCAGCAATACTTCCATCGTGCCCGTCTCTTTTTCACGAACTATGGAAATAGAGGTCATCATCGCGCAAATCAGCATTAAAATCAATCCCATGACTCCGGGCACAAAGTTGTAGGCACTCTTCATCTGCGGATTATACAGCAATTTGACATCCGGAGTCAAACGTGAAACGGACACATTGGGAGGCAACATCTCCTGCCCTGCCGAAGAAACAATGCTGGCTGCATAATTACTCTGCGAGGTAGACATATTGGGATCGGTTGCATCGACTATCAGCTGCACACGGGCGTCTCCCGTATAAAGTCCGTCGGCAAAACGCTCTCCAAATACAATCGCCATATCGATCTTATTTTTCCGAAAGGCAGTTTCCATCTCCTGCGGAGAATGAAAACGGGTAGTAACTGTGAAATACTCACTCGCATCCAGCCGGTCTATGATTTTCCTAGTCACCATATCATTCGAAGGATCGAGAACAGCCAGTCGGACATTCTTCACCTCCGTACTGATGGCAAAACCAAACAAAATAATCTCTACGACCGGCATTCCCAACAGGATCAGCATGGTACGCCGGTCACGGAAAATATGATAAAATTCTTTCTTTACAAAAGCAATAAATTGTTTCATAATCAATCCGCTTTACGCACCGCATGGCGGGCAAGTTGTTGAAACACATCATCCATTGTCTCCACACCAAACTGTTCTTTCAGCCGGGCCGGTGTATCCAGTGCCTTGATCTGGCCGTCCACCATAATCGATATTCGGTTGCAATATTCCGCTTCATCCATATAGTGCGTGGTAACAAATACAGTGATTCCCCGATCGGCAGCCTGATAAATCAGCTCCCAGAACTGCCTGCGAGTAGCAGGATCAACTCCTCCGGTCGGTTCATCAAGGAAGACTATTTTCGGCTCATGGAAGATAGAGACAGAAAAGGCCAGTTTCTGTTTCCAACCCAAGGGAAGGCTTTTCACCAACGTATCCCGTTCGTCTGCAAACCCCAGGCGTTCTAACAATTCATCTGTCTTTTCTTCAATCTCCATCTCCTTCATCCCATAAATTCCGGCAAAGAGACGGATATTCTCCCAGACTTTAAGATCCTCATACAAAGAGAATTTCTGACTCATATATCCGATATGCCTTTTGACTTGTTCGGCTTCCCGAAAGATGTCATAGCCTGCCACCTTTCCTACTCCCGAAGTCGGACGGCTCAATCCGCAAAGCATACGCATCGCAGTCGTCTTACCTGCCCCATTGGCTCCAAGAAAACCGAAAATTTCTCCCCGCTGCACTTGAAAAGAGATATGATCGACTGCCGTAAAATGTCCGAAGGATTTGGTCAGCTGCTCCACCTCGATAACAGGAACTGCCATCTGTTGCGCCTCCTCCCGTTCCAAGGGTGGCGGACAAAGAATGGAAGCAAACTTCTGAAGGATCCGGTCGGGCGTATCGATTCCGTGCACCTGCCCGTGATTAATAAAAGCAATCCGGTCGCATTGACGAGCCTCATCCATAATAGGAGTGGAAACAATGATTGTAATCCCCTGTTTTCTCAAATTACAGAGCATCTGCCAAAATTCTTTTCGCGACACAGGGTCTACACCCGTAGTCGGTTCATCTAGAAATAAAATATCAGGTTTATGAATCAGGGAACAGCTCAATGCCAGCTTCTGCTTCATACCTCCCGACAAAGCACCTGCCCTTCTTTTCTTAAAGGGCTCGATCTGCTGATAAATATCTTTAATCAAATCATAGTTTTCCTGTATCGACGTATGAAATACCGTAGCAAAAAATTCCAGATTCTCTTCTACCGAAAGGTCCTGATAAAGCGAGAACCGTCCGGGCATATATCCTACTTTCGTACGAATCTGCTTGTAATCCGTCACCACATCCAGTCCGTTGACAGTTGCCGTACCTTTATCAGCCAGCAGTAAAGTGGTCAGGATGCGGAATAAGGTACTCTTCCCCGCCCCGTCAGGACCGATCAGCCCGAAAATTTCTCCCTGCTCTACCGCAAAAGAAATCTCTTTCAGTGCCTCTACTTTCCCATAGCTCTTGCTGACTTCCTTTACAACGACTATGGGTTCTCCTTTTTCCATACCACACCTCCATACATACCAATCTTCAACGAACCGTCATTTTTCACGGCAATCTTCACTGCGTATACCAGATTGGCACGTTCATTTTTAGTCAGAATCGTTTTGGGGGTAAACTCCGAACGGTCCGAAATCCAAGTGACCACACCGGGATAGGCTTTCTGTTCCGAATTTCCATAATCGGAATACACCGTCACTTCATCCCCCAATTTTACTTGGGACAATTGCTCTGAAGTAACATAAGCCCGCAAATACATCCGGTCTACCTCACCCACTTTAAACAGCGGTTTGCCAACGGATGCCAGTTCTCCCGCTTCCGCATATTTTGCCAGTACCGTACCTTCAATAGGCGACTGAATATGGCACTTGTTCAACTGGTCTTCCACCTGTGCCACTTGTATACCGACCGAATTTCCCTGTTCCGTCAGACTGTTCGTACTCTTCATCAATGAGGATTCCTGAGCAATCAACTGCCGCTGAAGCAAGGTTACCTGTGCATCCCAGTCATCTAGTTGTTTCTGATTGGCAGCTCCGGCAGCAAGCAGGTTCTCTACCCGCTTCTTTTCCCTTTGCGCTGTAGTAATTTGCTGTTTGGTAGCAGCTATCTGTTTGGCCAGATCGGGACGCTGGCTTTCCACCGATTTCATGCTTGCTTCCAGTTGCAACTTTTTCAGATATAACTGGACGGTATCTACCAGCCCGACTTCTTCGCCGGCTTTCAATCTCGTTCCTTCTTCCACTTCCAGTTGCAGCAGTTTTCCCGCCGCTTCAGCGGAAACGATCACTTCCGTAGCCTCAAAGGTTCCCGTTGCATCATAATCGGGCGTTCCATTTCCACAGGCAGAAAGCAACCATACTGCCATCCCGTATATTCCTATTTTTGTCATTCGTTTCATATCCGAAAGATTTTTATTAATGATTAGTAGTATATTTCAATTGATAGATACCCATCAACCGTTGAATCTCATGCATTGCCTTCGCCTGACGGGCAAGACTTTCATTCGTCAGTTCTCTGAGCATCTCTGTTACTGTCAACGTACCATTCGCAACTTTGGCTTCCGCAGCCCGACGAATATTCGTACGCAACCGGATAATTTCATCATCATCCTGCATCTGCTTCTCCAACGAACGGACAGACTGATCTTGCTGCGTCATTTCCAGTCTCGTATTAAAAAGAAACACATCCCGATTGCTATCCAGTTGCTTCCGTTTATTTTCAATCACCCGACGGTCATTCTTCAGCGTATACAGACTCCCGAAATTCCATGAAAGCCGGACACCTGCAATATAATAAGGAGAAAATTCATTCTTCAGCATATTTAATCCCGGATTACCGTAAGCTCCCTGCACAAACAATCCGAAATGAGGAAGATGGCGCACATTCAAGGCTTTCTCTTGTACCTGCAAACCGGCTCCCTGTGCGTCAAACCACGACAGTTCCGGTCGGCGAATCTCACTGACAGCCGACAGTTCGTTTTGAGGAACAGGCTTCTCCAATACTGTCTCCGTCGAAAGCACCTCTCCCATCAATAACGAAAGCATCTTCAAATAAGCCATACGGGAAGAAGTCAGTTCCACTCTCTTCTGGCGGGTATTCAATTGCTCCACTTTCACAGCATCCAGATCGGCCTGATTGGCTATTCCATTGTCCACATAAGCTGTAATCTGACGGAAGTTCCGTCCCAGTTCATCTTGCAGCAAGGCATTCTGAGCCAACTGCTCATCCAACATAAGAATTCCAAAATACAAATCATTCACACGGCCATTCAACGCATACATATCGACGTTCAACTTTTCCCTGTCAATCTCCGCTTCCGCCGTAGCCTTTTTCTTCTGCATCCGGATTCCTCCGCCATCCCATATCTGTTGCTGTAACTCCAGCATCACCTGATACTGGTCTTTGGCCATCCCTTTGATATCCACACCGGGAATGGCAATGGGTAACTCCGTCACATCACTTTGATAAGACGCCTTTGCCGAAAGAGCAAACTGAGGCAAGTATCCCCTCGCCGCATTTTCCAGATTATATTCTTTCGTCTTCTCCACTAAATCATATTGACGCACCAACGGATAGTTATCCTGCGTTTTTTGCTGACATTCTTCTAGTGTTATATGCCCGTTCTGCCCATACATTCCGGGCATGAACAGTAAAAGCGAAAGACTAAAAATAATTCTTTTCATACGCATTTTTTCTATGAATTCTTCAAAAGACAAAGATAGACCTTTAAGTAATAGTTTCACATTCTGATAGTTGGAAAATATGTCCCAATAGTTCGATTCATCCTAAAAAAAGAGAAGATTCAAGGGCTATTTCTTATCTTTGCCGGAAAAGAACTGAGAAAATGGAACAGAAGAAACCGATGGAATTAGGCCTCCAACTGTTGAAGGATATAAATATAGTACGTCACAACGAATTTCGCTTCATCAATGCCGAATTCGGATTTGTGACAAGTTTCTCAAAAATGGAAACGACTATCTTCAGTGTCGGACAACCGTACCGGCTACAGGAAGGCCGTATTGCTATTGTCACTAATGGCTCGGCACGTGTTTTAATCAATCTGATCGAATATATTTTCCTGCCCGACCATATATCCCTGATAGCTCCCAACTCTATCATACAAATCATAGAAGTATCTCACGATTTTGATGCTCACATGATGGCAGTAGACCTGAACTTTCTGCCGATATCCGGAAAGGAAGAATTCTTCACCCATTTCCTCCAACAAAAGAAAAATCTCCTGTTTCCACTGTCTACCGAAGAACAAATACAGATAGAGAATTTTGTGACGGTCATGTGGAGTGTATTGCAAGAACCTGTATTCAGAAAAGAGGTCATTCAGCATTTACTGGTAGGATTACTATATAATATAGAGTATATAGCCAAAAGCAAAGGGCAGGCCGAACTCAGTCCATTAACCCATCAAAACGATATTTTTCAGCGCTTCATTTCTTTGGTCAACACCTATAGCAAGACAGAACGGAATGTCAGTTTCTATGCGGATAAACTTTGTCTCACTCCCCGTTATCTGAACACTGTAATCCGGCAAACCAGCCAGCAAACAGTAATGGACTGGATAAACCAGTCCATTATACTAGAGGCTAAAGTATTGCTAAAACATAGCAACCGCCTTGTTTATCAGATATCAGATGAATTAAACTTTCCCAATCCGTCTTTCTTCAGCAAGTTTTTCAAACGAATGACCGGAATGACGCCTCAGGAATATCAAAAGAATTAAGGATTACTTTGAAAACTCCTTTATCCGCTGTTCTTCCTCCAGTTTACAAATCAACAGTGTATTATCTTTCTCAGCAATGATATATCCATCCAGACCCTGAATAACGACCCGTTTCTCTTCACTGGTATGTACGATGCAGTTCTTGCTTTCGTACAAACGGACATCGGCCCCTACCGTAGCATTTCCGGATTTATCTTGTGGCAACAGTCCGCGGAGCGCTCCCCAGGTCCCCAAGTCCGACCAACCGAAAGAAGCCGGAAGTACATAGATTTCCTGTGCTTTTTCCATTACGGCATAGTCTATGGAAATAGCTTCGCAGGTTGGGAACAGCTTTTTAATCGTTTCATTTTCCTTCTCCGTATAGAAATCGGGGAAAATACGATCGAAGATTTGCGCTATGCCCGGAGCATATACACGCATCACGGAAGTGATAGTACGCACATTCCAAACAAAAATTCCTGCATTCCAGAAGTAGTTACCCTCGGCCAGATATCTGTCGGCAGTCTCCCTGTCCGGTTTTTCCTTGAATGCATCTACCGTAAAAATCTCTTTATCAGTCATGATCTGATCTCCGGCAGCAATATATCCATATCCGGTTTCCGGGCGAGTCGGTTTGATACCCAGCGTTACGATAGCACTGCTGTTGTCAGTAAAACGAAGTGCTTTCTCTACTACCCGGCGGAATTCACCTGTATTGATAACCAATGCATCCGACGGAGTCACCACCACATTGGCGTTCGGATGTTTTTTCTTGATTTTCCAGCAAGCATAGGCGATGCAGGGAGCAGTGTTTCGTGCACAAGGCTCTGCAAGGATATTGCTTTCAGGAATCTCCGGCAATTGCTCCCGGACAATATCAATATATTTCTCGGACGTCACTACCCACACATTTTCCCGTGGACAGACGCCATCAAAACGATCAGCAGTCAGTTGAATCAACGTACGCCCGCATCCCATTACATCAATAAATTGCTTGGGACATTCCGGTGTACTCATCGGCCAAAAACGACTACCGATGCCACCAGCCATAATTACGATATGATTATCCATGCTCATATTACTCCCCTGTTTTAGAATATTTGTGAAATAATTGCGCAATTTACACCAATTTGTCCAATCATGCAACTTATAGACATTAAAAAAAGATAGTGACACTATACAGGAAGGATAGTGTAA
The DNA here is from genome assembly GCF_058231005.1 of Bacteroides sp. RCH18. NCBI lineage: Bacteria > Pseudomonadati > Bacteroidota > Bacteroidia > Bacteroidales > Bacteroidaceae > Bacteroides > Bacteroides sp. RCH18. The sequence continues at coordinate 1,008,086 of NZ_JBIPTC010000001.1, forward strand.
GCATACTGACAGGATAGTGACACTATCCCATGCTTATAGTGACACCATCCCAAAAACAGAAATTCATAAAAAAAGCCGCCCCCGAATGCACGGGAACGACTTTTCCAACTTATTATACAACAATTTATTATTTCTTACTTATACTCTTCCCAGCTCTTGATGGCAATATCATCAACGGTCATCGTACAGAAAGCATTGATAAATGCACTTGCCAGACGGGCGTTCGTTATCAACGGCACGTTCAGGTCGATAGCCGCGCGACGTATTTTATATCCATTATCCAGTTCTCCGGCAGTCAGGTTCTTCGGGATATTGACTACCATGTCAATTTCCTTATTATGAAGCATTTCCAATGCCTGCGGATGTCCTTCTTCACTCGGCCAGTAGACAAGCGTACTTTCAATGCCGTTCTCAGCAAAGGTTTTATGAGTACCGCCGGTTGCAAAGAGTTTGTATCCCTTGTTTACCAACATACGTGCTGCATCCATCATATCAGCCTTCTGCTTCATTGTACCTGTAGAAAGCAGGATGTTCTTTTTAGGAATACGGTAGCCGACAGACAGCATGGCTTTCAGTACGGCACAGGAAGTGTCACTTCCGATACAGCCGACCTCACCTGTAGAAGCCATATCCACTCCCAATACAGGGTCAGCTTTCTGCAAACGGTTGAAAGAGAACTGCGAAGCCTTAATTCCCACATAGTCCAGTTCAAAGAGATTCTTTTCCGGTTTCTCCACAGGAAGACCCAGCATCACTTTGGTTGCCAGCTCAATGAAGTTTATCTTCAGCACTTTGCTGACAAACGGGAAAGAACGGCTGGCACGCAGATTACATTCGATTACCTTAATATCATTATCTTTTGCCAGGTATTGGATGTTGAACGGACCGGAAATATTCAATGCCTTGGCAATCTCACGGCTGATGCGTTTGATGCGACGGACAGTTTCCACATACAACTTCTGAGGCGGAAACTGAATAGTGGCATCACCGGAGTGTACACCGGCAAACTCAATATGTTCGCTGATTGCATAGGCTATGATTTCGCCATTCTGCGCCACAGCATCCATTTCTACCTCCTTCGCATGTTCGATAAACTGGCTTACTACCACCGGATGCTTCTTTGATACATTGGCAGCCAGTTTCAGGAAGCGTTCAAGCTCTTCCTGATTGGAGCAGACATTCATCGCAGCACCCGAAAGCACATAAGACGGACGAACAAGAACCGGGAAACCGACTTCATCGACAAACTCATTGATATCCTCCAGCGATGTCAACTCACGCCAGCGTGGTTGGTCTACACCGATACGGTCGAGCATCGCTGAGAACTTTTCACGGTCTTCGGCATTGTCGATGCTCTGAGCGCTTGTTCCCAGTATGTGAATGTTCTGGGCATCCAGACGCAAAGCAAGATTATTCGGAATCTGACCACCGGTAGATACGATGACACCATGCGGATTTTCCAGTTCAAGAATATCCATTACCCGTTCGAATGTCAGTTCATCAAAGTAGAGACGGTCGCACATGTCATAGTCTGTAGATACCGTTTCCGGATTATAGTTGATCATAACACTGCGCCAACCTTCCTTGCGAATGGTATTCAGAGCCTGCACACCGCACCAGTCAAACTCTACAGAAGAACCGATACGGTAGGCACCGGAACCCAATACGACGATGGATTTATGGTCACCCAGATAATGTACATCGTTTGCCCCTCCGCTATAGGTCAGATACAGATAGTTGGTCTGCGCTGGATATTCGGCAGCCAGTGTATCGATCTGTTTTACCACCGGAAGGATACCGGCAGCCTTACGATACTTGCGGACATACAGGCTTCCATCTTCCATATCACCTTCATAACCGATGGCACGGGCAATCTGGAAATCGGAAAAGCCCTGAACTTTAGCCTTGCGAAGCAGTTCCACAGGCAGATCGGCAATCTGTTTATGATTATTTCCCCATTCGTGCATTTCTTCCGAAGTCTTCATTATATTCATCAACTTCTGAAGGAACCATTTGTCAATCTTCGTCAGTTCATGCACCTGATCGATGGTGTATCCTGCACGGAAGGCTTTTGAGATCACAAAAATACGTTTATCGGTCGGTTCGCGCAGTGCTTTGTCGATATCGGGGATTACGAGTTCTTTGTTTTCCACGAATCCGTGCATTCCCTGTCCGATCATACGGAGGCCCTTCTGAATAGCTTCTTCAAAAGTACGTCCGATTGCCATCACTTCACCTACCGACTTCATGGAAGAACCCAGTTCCTTGTCTACACCATGGAATTTTCCCAAGTCCCAACGTGGAATCTTACATACCACATAGTCCAAAGCCGGTTCGAAGAAAGCAGAAGTAGTCTTTGTCACCGAGTTCTTCAAGTCGAAGAGTCCGTAGCCGAGTCCCAGTTTGGCAGCCACGAATGCCAACGGATATCCGGTTGCCTTAGAGGCCAGGGCCGAGGAACGGGAAAGACGGGCATTTACTTCGATGACGCGATAATCTTCCGATTCGGGGTCGAAAGCATACTGTACATTACATTCGCCGACAATACCGATGTGGCGGATAATACGGATAGCCAGTTCACGGAGTTTATGATATTCACTGTTGGTCAGTGTCTGAGACGGAGCAATAACGATAGACTCACCGGTATGAATACCCAGCGGGTCAAAGTTCTCCATATTACAAACTGTAATACAGTTGTCGAAACGGTCGCGGACGACTTCGTATTCTACTTCTTTCCACCCCCGAAGCGATTTTTCCACCAACACTTGCGGAGAAAAAGAAAAGGCTTTTTCTACCAGTACATCCAGTTGCTCTTCATTGTCACAGAAACCGGAGCCCAGACCACCCAGCGCATAAGCCGCACGGACAATGACCGGATATCCCAGTTCCTTCGCTGCACGACGGGCATCTTCCGCATTTTCTACGGCTTCACTTTTAATGGTCTTGACATTGATTTCGTTCAGTTTCTGTACAAAGAGTTCACGGTCTTCCGTATCCATAATGGCTTGTACGGGAGTACCGAGTACTTTTACATTATACTTTTCAAGGATTCCTTCTTTATATAAAGCAACTCCACAATTCAGCGCGGTCTGTCCGCCGAATGCCAGCATAATACCTTCCGGCTTTTCCTTCTGGATTACTTTCTCTACAAAATACGGAGTGACCGGAAGGAAGTAAATTTGATCTGCCACTCCTTCGGATGTCTGTACGGTAGCAATATTCGGATTGATAAGAATGGTTTCAATCCCTTCTTCTTTCAAGGCTTTGAGTGCCTGCGAACCGGAATAGTCAAACTCACCGGCTTCACCGATTTTCAAGGCACCGGAACCCAGCAGCAATACTTTTTTTATATTTTCTTTCATGATAGTCGGTTATTTAAGCAGGTTTACAAATTCATCGAACAGGAATTCCGTATCCGTAGGACCACTTGCAGCTTCGGGATGGAACTGTGCAGAGAACCAAGGATTTTTCTTGTGTTTGATTCCTTCGTTAGAACCATCATTCATATTGATGAACAGCGGTTCCCAATCTGCCCCCAGCGTATTATTGTCTACCGCATAACCATGATTCTGCGAAGTAATAAAACAACGTTCCGTACCCACCATGCGTACCGGCTGGTTGTGGCTACGGTGTCCATATTTAAGTTTGTAAATCTTTGCCCCTCCGGCTTTCGAGAGCAACTGGTTGCCCATGCAAATTCCAAAGATGGGAAGTTTCTCGTTCGCCATTGCCTTGCGGATATTCTGCACAGCTGCGTCGCAGGTATCCGGGTCACCCGGGCCGTTGGAGATAAACAGCCCGTCAAATTCGAGTCCGTTAAAATCATAATCCCAAGGTACACGGATCACTTCTACACCACGCTTCAACAAGCAACGGATAATATTGGTCTTTACACCGCAATCCACCAAAACAACCTTCTTTAATTGACAATTGACAGTTGACAATTGACAATTAAGCTGCGCGATGGACATGGTTAATGGAAAAGAACGGGATGTTCCATCGGGAAGATAGGAGATTATTTCTTTGCAGGAAACACGGTCTACGTAATTCACGGCAGCGTAATTGTCCATTGTCAATTGTCCATTGTCAATTTCATTGTCGAAGACGATACGTCCCATCATGACTCCGTGTTCACGAAGTATTTTGGTCAGTTCGCGCGTATCGATGCCTGTGATGCCCGGTACTTTCTCACGTTTCAGCCAGTCGCTGAGGCTTTCCATTGCGTTCCAGTGGCTGTACTCAGAAGAGTAGTCACTTACGATGATCGCTTCGGCATGAATCTTTTCACTTTCCATGAAAGTAGCAAGTCCGTTGGGTTCGATGGTAAAAGGAGGAACTCCGTAGTTACCCACCAAAGGATAGGTAAGAGTCATCAACTGTCCGGCGTAGGAAGGGTCAGTAAGGCTCTCCGGATATCCGGTCATGGCGGTGTTGAAAACTACTTCGCCCGCCACCGGCTTCTCGTAGCCAAACGACTTACCGGAAAACCGGCTCCCGTCGTCAAGGATTAATGTCACATTTCTCATTCTTATTTTTGAATCGTTGTATGGTTGTTAGAATTGATACATCTGCTCAATGTAGTTGATGAATGCCTGATTCACCATTTTCACACCACCCGGCGTGGGATAGTTTCCACTGAAGTACCAGTCTCCCTGATGGTTCGGACAGGCTTCATGAAGTCCTTCCAGCGGTTGGTAGACGATTTCCACTTTCGCTTTCGTTCCCTTCGGTGTCAGGAGTTCTACCATCTTGGCAGATATTTCTTCATCGGTGAACGGTGCATAGATATCTTTCACGTAATTCACCATTTGTTCTTTCGGCAATCCTACCTGATCTTTCGATTTCCGGTAGGCGGCAGCAATCACATCCTTCATATCCCGCTCTTTCAGGAGTTCGATGGCTGCTTTGAAAGCGATAAATTCGCTCATCTTCGCCATATCGATGCCGTAATAGTCCGGATAACGGACTTGTGGAGAAGAAGATACAATCACGATCTTCTTCGGACCAAGACGGTCGAGAATGCCGATGATACTTTGCTTCAAGGTAGTACCACGCACAATGCTATCGTCGATAATCACGAGATTGTCGACACCGGAAACCAGACTTCCGTACGTGATGTCATATACGTGGGCAGCCAGATCATTCCGGCTGTTTCCTTCGGCAATGAATGTACGGAGCTTAATATCTTTGATGGCAACTTTTTCACTGCGGATACGGCGGGAAAGAATGACCTCCAGCTCTTCCATATTGGGATGATGCCCCAATGCCGCAATCTGCCGTACCTTCTCTTCATTCAGATAGTCATCCAGCCCTTGCAGCATTCCGTAGAAGGCAACTTCGGCCGTATTCGGAATAAAGGAAAATACAGTATGATCCAGGTCGTTATTAATGGCTTTCAGAATATTCGGAACCAGTTTTTCTCCCAGGAGTTTCCGTTCTTTATAGATATCTACATCGCTGCCACGGGAGAAGTAGATACGTTCGAACGAGCAGGCGTGCCGCTCGCGGGGCTTGTTGATTTGTGAAGTCCGCAGTCTGCCTTCTTTGCTGATCAGCAATGCCTGCCCGGGTTGCAGTTCCTTGATTTTTTCTACGGGAACATTCAAAGCAGTCTGAATCACCGGACGCTCGGAAGCCAGTACGGCTATTTCATCATCCTGATACCAGAAAGCGGGACGAATACCCCACGGATCACGGATAGCAAAAGATTCGCCACTTCCGGTGAGGCCGCAGATCACATATCCCCCATCCCACTCACGGCTGGAAGTACGCAATACGTTGGCCAGTTCGATATGTTCTTCTATATAATGGGTGACTCCCATCCCTGTCAGTCCTTCGGCTTCGGCAAGGTTGAAGAGGCGTTCCACTTCACGGTCAAGACGGTGTCCCACTTGTTCCAACATGATATAGGTATCGGCATACTTGCGGGGATGCTGACCGATAGCGGTGATGCGGGCAAAGATTTCGTCTACATTCGTCATATTGAAGTTTCCGCAGAGAGCCAGATTTTTGGCACGCCAGTTGTTTCTTCTTAAAAACGGATGTACGTACGAGATTCCGGATTTTCCGGTGGTAGAATAACGCAGATGCCCCATATATACTTCACCCGCAAAAGGCAAAGTACGTTTGGCATAAGCCGCATCATGCAACTGTTCGGGAGTGAGGTCCTTGAAATTGCTCTGTACAGCTTCGAAGATTTCGGTGATGGCACCGGAACCTAACGCGCGTTCGCGAAACATATATTCCTCACCCGGATTTGCTTCCAGCTTCACGCATGCCAGTCCTGCCCCTTCCTGCCCCCGGTTATGCTGTTTCTCCATCAACAGATAGAGCTTGTTGAGACCGTACATCCATGTTCCGTACTTTTTCTCGTAATACTCCAGGGGTTTGAGCAGGCGTATCATGGCAACGCCACATTCATGTTTCAATTGTTCCATTAATCTATCTCTTACTATTTGACTATTTACATTTTAAACTACTCGACTGTTACCGACTTAGCCAAATTTCTAGGTTGGTCTACATCCATTCCCTTACATACTGCAATATGATAGGCAAGCAACTGGAGAGGTACCGTAGTAATTAACGGATCAAGGCACTCGATTGTTTCCGGAAGTTCGATACTGCAATCGGCTATTTTACTGATCACCGTATCGCCCTTGGTTACAAATGCAATCACCTTTCCTTTTCGTGCCTTGATTTCCTGAATATTGCTAAGTACTTTCTCATACAGCCCGTTTTGGGTAGCAATGACTACTACCGGCATTTCGGCATCAATCAGGGCTATCGGTCCGTGCTTCATTTCGGCAGCCGGATAACCTTCGGCGTGAATATACGATATTTCTTTCAATTTCAATGCACCTTCCAAAGCAACCGGATAACTATATCCGCGTCCGAGGTAAATAAAGTTATGCGCATAGGTGAAAGTTTTCGACAGTTCCGCCAGCTTATCATTCAGTTTCAATACTTCCTTCATTTTGCCGGGAATGCTATTCAATTCCCGTACAATGTTCAGGTATTGTGTCTCGTCTATCGTACCTTTCTCCCGGGCGAGAGTCAATGCCAACATGGTCAGCACAGTCACCTGTCCGGTAAATGCTTTGGTCGATGCCACTCCGATTTCCGGTCCGACGTGGATGTACGACCCCGTATGCGTAGCGCGGGGGATGGAGGAACCAATCGCATTACAGATACCATATATAAATGCACCCCGACTTTTTGCCAGTTCCACTGCCGCCAGCGTATCCGCTGTTTCTCCACTTTGAGAAATGGCAATCACCACATCGTGCTCATCGATCACCGGATCACGGTAACGAAATTCGGAGGCATACTCCACTTCTACCGGAATACGGCAGAAACTTTCAATCAGATGCTTTCCGATCAATCCCGCATGCCACGAAGTACCGCAAGCCACAATAATAAAGCGTTTGGCGTTCAGCAACTTTTCTTTATAGTCTATTACTGCCGAAAGCACCACGTTATTGGCTTCCACATTGATACGTCCACGCATACAATCGTGAATACAGTCCGGCTGCTCAAAAATCTCCTTCAACATGAAATGCGGATAACCGCCTTTTTCCAGCTGACCAAGCTTCAATTCTACTTTTTTCACTTCGGGAGTCATCTCCACATTGCTGAGATCGACTACCTTCAATTCTTTTCCCCGATTGATCACCGCTATCTCACCATCTTCGAGATACACCACCTTATCTGTATATTCTACAATCGGTGTGGCATCCGAAGCAAGGAAAAACTCATCTTCACCAATACCTACCACCAGCGGACTGCTTTTTCGGGCCGCAATGATTTCTTCCGGATGTTCTTTATCAAGAATCGCAATCGCATAAGCACCAATCACTTCATTCAAAGCCAACTGAACGGCAGTAAGCAGATCGACCCGATTGGTAACTTTCATATATTCGATTAATTGAACGAGCACCTCGGTATCGGTACTACTTTTAAAGACGTAGCCTTTGGCTTGGAGTTTTTCTTTGAGAACGGCGTAATTTTCAATGATACCGTTATGAATGAGAGCGAGTTTTTCGGAAGAAGAGTAATGAGGATGAGCATTAACGGAACAAGGTTCCCCGTGAGTAGCCCAACGGGTATGGGCAATTCCGACTGTACCGGAAATATCTTTTTGTGTGACGAAATTTTCAAGTTCGGAGACTTTCCCTTTCGTCTTGTACACATTTAACTGTTGGTTATCACTGATCAATGCTACCCCTGCACTGTCATATCCACGATACTCCAGTCGCTTCAGCCCTTTAATAAGGATGGGGTAGGCTTTTCTTTTACCAATATAGCCTACTATTCCACACATATTATGATATTTTTATTTCGGGTGCAAATATACACATTCCAAATGACACAAAGATAACTTTTTCAATATTTATTTGACATAAGCACATAAAAAAGTTGCAAACACATCAAAACGTTAAATAATATATTATTTTAAGCTCAAAAAGAAACAAATTACAATCAAAACAAAATAAAACCGGACAGACTGATAAATTATAAGCAAATCAGAGTATTTTGATTACAAATTAAAAGAATAAAGAAAGGGGTTCTTATTTTGTGTCACACAAAATAAACAATACTCTATCATTATGAAATTAAATTCTTAATTTTGCCAAACAATTTGATACATCAAATAGGTATTATCATACAATAAAGCTAGAAAGAATGAAGAAACAAGAACTTTTTAACAACGCAACAGGAAAATTCCCCTACCAACGACAGCCCGGACAAATGGGCTTGTATGACGCGGCATACGAACACGATGCCTGCGGGGTTGGTATGCTGGTGAACATTCACGGAGAAAAGTCACATGACATTGTTGAGTCGGCTTTAAAGGTATTAGAGAATATGCGTCACCGTGGCGCTGAGGGGGCGGATAACAAAACCGGCGACGGTGCAGGTATTATGTTACAGATTCCGCATGAGTTTATTTTACTGCAAGGCATCCCCGTACCCGAAAAGGGACGGTACGGTACCGGTCTGCTTTTTCTGCCGAAAAACGAGAAAGATCAGGCAGCTATTTTTAGTATCATTATTGAAGAAATAGAAAAAGAGGGACTTACATTGATGCATCTGCGCAATGTCCCCACCTGTCCGGAAATTCTGGGTGAAGCGGCTCTGGCTAACGAACCGGATATCAAGCAGGTCTTTATTACCGGTTTTACGGAAACGGAAACCGCCGACCGCAAACTGTATCTGATTCGCAAACGGATAGAGAATAAAGTCAGATTGTCAGCTATTCCGACGAGAAACGATTTTTATGTCGTTTCGCTCTCGACCAAAAGTATTATATATAAAGGTATGCTCTCGTCATTGCAGCTACGCAACTACTATCCTGATCTGACGAATAGTTACTTCACCAGCGGACTGGCTCTGGTACACTCCCGTTTCAGCACCAACACTTTTCCGACATGGGGACTGGCCCAACCTTTTCGCCTGCTGGCGCACAACGGTGAAATCAATACTATTCGTGGCAACCGCGGATGGATGGAAGCCCGTGAAAGCGTACTCTCCACTCCTATGCTGGGAGAGATCAAAGAAATACGCCCGATCATACAGCCGGGCATGAGCGACAGTGCTTCTCTGGACAATGTGCTGGAGTTTCTGGTCATGTCAGGATTAAGTCTGCCTCATGCAATGGCTATGCTCGTACCGGAATCTTTCAACGAGAAGAATCCGATCAGTGAAGACCTGAAAGCATTCTATGAATACCACTCTATCCTGATGGAACCTTGGGACGGACCGGCAGCCTTGCTTTTCAGCGACGGACGTTTTGCAGGTGGTATGCTCGACCGCAACGGCCTGCGCCCTGCCCGCTACCTGATCACTAAAAACGATATGATGGTAGTGGCATCCGAAGTGGGCGTAATGGACTTTGAACCGGGAGATATCAAGGAAAAAGGCCGCCTGCAACCGGGCAAGATTCTATTGATCGATACAGAGAAAGGGGAAATCTACTATGACGGCGAATTGAAGAAACAACTGGCCGAAGCGAAGCCTTACCGTACATGGCTATCGACTAACCGTATCGAACTGGATGAACTGAAAAGCGGTCGTAAAGTGCCTCATCACGTAGAAAACTACGACCGGATGCTCCGTACTTTCGGCTATTCAAAAGAAGATATCGAACGACTGATTATGCCGATGGCGAGCGCGGGTGCCGAACCCATCCACTCAATGGGTAATGACACGCCGCTGGCTGTACTTTCCGATAAGCCACAGCTACTCTACAACTATTTCCGCCAGCAATTCGCACAGGTTACGAATCCGCCGATCGACCCGCTACGCGAAGAACTGGTAATGTCTTTGACGGAATATATCGGAGCGGTAGGCATGAATATCCTGACTCCCAGCGAGAGTCATTGTAAAATGGTGCGTCTGAACCATCCGATTCTAAGCAATACACAACTGGATATTCTATGCAATATCCGCTACAAAGGCTTTAAGACTGTAAAATTACCAATGCTGTTTGAAGTATCCAAAGGGAAAGCCGGATTACAGGAATCACTGAACAACCTTTGCAAAATGGCGGAGGAATCAGTTACGGACGGAGTAAACTACATTATACTGACCGACCGTGACGTGGATGCAACTCATGCCGTTATCCCTTCATTGCTGGCAGTAAGTGCCGTGCATCACCATCTGATATCTGTCGGCAAACGTGTGCAGACGGCATTGATTGTAGAGAGCGGAGAAATGCGCGAAGTAATGCACGCCGCTTTACTACTCGGTTTTGGAGCCAGTGCACTGAATCCGTATATGGCATTTGCCATCCTCGACAAGCTGGTAAAAGAGAAAGATATTCAACTGGACTATGCTACCGCTGAGAAAAACTATATCAAATCTATCTGCAAAGGTCTGTTCAAGATCATGAGTAAGATGGGGATTTCCACTATCCGCTCTTATCGCGGTGCAAAGATTTTCGAAGCTGTCGGACTCAGCGAAGAGTTGAGCAAGGCTTATTTCGGCGGACTCGGTTCACCCATCGGAGGTATCCGCCTGGAGGAAGTGGCAAGAGACGCAATCGCTTTCCACGATGAAGGAGTTGAAGGAATGGAAAATGGAGAATTGAAAATGGAAAATGAAGCACCGCACGGCAACTCTCAATTTTCAACTTTCAATTTTCCATTATTAAAGAACAACGGACTGTACGCCTTCCGCAAAGACGGAGAAAAACATGCGTGGAACCCGGAAACCATCAGCACATTGCAACTAGCCACCCGCTTGGGCAGCTACAAGAAATTCAAAGAGTTCACTCATTTGGTAGACGATAAGGAAAAACCTATTTTCCTGCGTGACTTCTTAGGATTCCGTCGCAATCCTATATCCATCGAACAGGTAGAACCGGTAGAGAATATTCTCCGGCGTTTTGTAACGGGTGCCATGTCTTTCGGATCTATCAGCAAGGAAGCTCATGAAGCAATGGCGATTGCCATGAATACCATTCACGGACGCAGCAACACGGGTGAAGGTGGCGAAGATGCTTCCCGTTTCCACCCGCTGCCGGACGGAACTTCCATGCGAAGTGCCATCAAACAGGTAGCTTCCGGACGCTTCGGGGTCACCGCCGAATATCTGGTGAATGCCGATGAGATACAAATAAAAATAGCGCAGGGAGCTAAACCAGGGGAAGGCGGACAGCTTCCGGGATTCAAAGTGAACGACGTCATAGCCCAAACACGCCATTCCATTCCGGGAATCTCACTGATCTCTCCTCCTCCCCATCATGATATTTATTCGATTGAGGATTTGGCGCAATTGATATTTGACTTGAAAAACGTTAATCCACAAGCCAAAATCAGTGTCAAACTGGTAGCAGAAAGTGGCGTAGGTACCATTGCCGCAGGCGTGGCAAAAGCAAAAGCGGATTTGATTGTCATCTCCGGTGCCGAGGGTGGTACGGGAGCCTCTCCCGCTTCATCCATCCGTTACGCCGGTATTTCTCCAGAACTGGGACTGAGCGAGACACAGCAGACCTTGGTTCTGAACGGTCTGCGGGGACAAGTCGTCCTGCAAGCCGACGGTCAACTGAAAACCGGACGCGACATTATCTTAATGGCATTAATGGGCGCCGAAGAATATGGTTTCGCCACTTCCGCCCTGATCGTGCTGGGATGTGTGATGATGCGCAAATGTCATCAGAATACTTGTCCGGTAGGAGTAGCCACACAGAATGAGGAATTACGCAAACGCTTTCACGGGCGCAGCGAATATCTTATCAACTTTTTCACCTTCCTGGCACAGGAAGTCCGTGAATATCTGGCGGAAATGGGATTCACCAAAATGGATGATATTATCGGACGCACGGACTTGATTGAACGCAAATCCGACGAAAACGATCCGAATCCGAAGCACGCTCTGATTGACTTCACCAAGCTACTGGCACGTGTGGATAACAGTGCAGCCATCCGTCACGTCATTGATCAGGATCATGGTATTTCTACAGTGAAGGATGTGGCAATCATTGATGCTGCCCTAGAAGCAATAGAACACGAAAAAGAAGTTTCATTGGAATACACAATTGCCAATACGGACCGTGCGACAGGTGCCATGCTCTCCGGTGTCATTGCCAAAAAACACGGAGAGAAGGGATTGCCGGAACACACCTTGAATGTGAAATTCAAAGGCTCTGCGGGACAGTCGTTCGGTGCCTTCCTCGTACCGGGAGTCAATTTCAAGCTGGAAGGTGAAGCGAATGATTATCTGGGTAAAGGATTGAGCGGCGGACGCATTGCCGTATTACCGCCTATCCGCAGCAACTTCGAAGCCGAAAAGAACACGATTGCAGGCAACACCCTGCTCTATGGTGCAACCAGCGGTGAAGTTTATATCAATGGCCGCGTAGGCGAACGTTTTGCCGTGCGCAACTCAGGAGCTGTTGCCGTAGTGGAAGGTGTAGGCGACCACTGTTGCGAATATATGACCGGAGGCCGTGTAGTGGTTCTGGGGCAAACCGGACGAAATTTTGCCGCCGGTATGAGTGGCGGTGTGGCTTACGTATGGAACAAAGACGGTAATTTTGACTACTTCTGCAACATGGAAATGGTTGAACTGTCACTGATCGAAGAAGCCGGTTACCGCAAAGAACTGCACGAACTGATTCGTCAGCACTACCTGTACACCGGTTCGAAACTGGCACGTACCATGCTCGATGACTGGAACCATTACGTAGATCAGTTTATCCAGATAGTACCTATCGAATACAAAAAAGTACTACAGGAAGAGCAGATGAGAAAGTTACAGCAAAAAATAGCAGATATGCAAAGAGATTATTAATTCAAGTATTAGGTATTAAGTATCAGGTATTAACCGTAGCTTCAAACATCCTTAATCCATATAGTTAATATTTATTGCTTAATACTTAATACCTATTACCTAATACTTACCACTTATTACTTAACAAGATGGGAGATCCTAAAGCTTTTTTAAATATACCTCGGCAAGAGGCGGGATACCGCCCCGTTAGCGAGCGCATCACTGACTATAGTCAGGTAGAACAGACATTGAATACGAACAGCCGCAAATTACAGGCATCACGGTGTATGGATTGCGGAGTACCTTTTTGCCACTGGGCTTGTCCGATAGGCAATAAACAGCCGGAATGGCAGGACGCTTTATTCAAAGGAAAATGGAAAGAAGCGTATGAAGTGCTGTCATCCACTTGCGACTTTCCTGAATTTACAGGACGTATCTGCCCTGCCCTTTGTGAGAAGTCCTGTGTACTGAAGCTATCCTGTGACCAGCCGGTGACTATCCGTGAAAATGAAGCTGCCATTGTAGAAGCTGCCTTCCGCGAAGGATATATACAGGTGCAGCATCCCCAAAGGAATGGCAAAAAAGTAGCAGTTGTCGGTGCCGGTCCGGCCGGATTGGTAGTTGCCAACCAACTGAATCTAAAAGGATACACCGTAACGTTATTCGATAAAGATGAAGCTGCCGGAGGCTTATTACGTTTCGGTATTCCAAACTTCAAGCTGGACAAAAACGTAATCGACCGCCGCATGAAAATACTTGCCGCAGAAGGTATTCAGTTTGAAATGGGAGTAGAAATAGACGTTAACCATTTGCCGGAGGGATTCGATGCATATTGCATTTGCACGGGTACACCGACTGCCCGTGATTTAAATATTCCGGGACGGGAGTTGAAAGGAATCCATTTCGCACTGGAAATGCTGGCGCAACAGAACAGGATTCTGGAAGGACAAACTTTCCCCAAAGACAAACTGGTGAATGCCAAAGGCAAAAAAGTACTTGTGATCGGCGGTGGAGACACCGGTTCGGACTGTATCGGAACCAGTGTACGACAGGGAGCAACCAGCGTCACACAAATTGAAATTATGCCCAAACCTCCCGTTGGGCACAATCCCTCTACGCCCTGGCCGCAATGGCCGGTAGTTTTCAAAACGACCTCCAGCCATGAAGAAGGCTGTACCCGTCGCTGGTGCCTGACTTCCAATCAGTTTTTGGGAAAGAACGGTAAAGTAACCGGCGTCGAGGTGGAAGAAGTAGAATGGATACCGGCAACAGATAGCGGACGTCCGACCATGAACCTCACAGGGAAGAAAGAAGTAATCGAAGCAGATATGGTACTGCTGGCCATGGGGTTCCTGAAACCGGAACAACCGAAATTTGCAGAAAACGTATTCCTTGCCGGAGATGCAGCTACCGGAGCAAGCCTCGTAGTACGGGCGATGGCAGGAGGACGAAAGGCTGCTGCGGACATAGATCACTATTTGGTGAAGTAACCCTTACAGCAAGGAACGCCATGAAGTTTATAGACTATTATTTATTCGTTTGACCTAGGTTGAACGAAACAACAACCTAGGTTGAACTAAAAGATGACCCAGGTCAAACGAAAGGAAAAGCCAGGGAAAACGAATAAATAGTAACGAACCGACTTTTAAGAAACAGAGAATCAACAAATTATATTAACTTCCAAATACTCAAAGTTATGTGTGGAATAGCAGGTATACTCAACATAAAAACTCAAACCAAAGAGCTAAGAGACAAAGCACTGAAAATGGCACAGAAAATCCGTCATCGCGGACCGGACTGGAGCGGTATCTACGTAGGTGGAAGCGCCATTCTGGCACACGAACGCCTCTCGATAGTTGACCCGCAAAGCGGAGGACAGCCCTTATACTCCCCCGACCGGAAACAAGCGCTCGCCGTGAACGGTGAAATCTACAACCATCGGGATATCCGCGCCCGCTATGCCGGACAATATGATTTTCAGACCGGAAGCGACTGTGAAGTGATCCTTGCCCTTTACAAAGATAAAGGTATCCACTTTCTGGAAGAGATCAGCGGAATTTTCGCCTTTGTACTTTATGATGAAGAAAAAGACGAGTTCCTCATTGCCCGTGATCCTATCGGAGTCATACCTTTATATATAGGTAAAGACAAGGATGGCAAAATCTACTTCGGCAGTGAACTGAAAGCACTCGAAGGATTCTGTGATGAGTACGAACCATTTCTTCCGGGACATTACTTTTACAGTAAAGAAGGCAAAATGAAGCGTTGGTATACACGCGAATGGACAGACTATGAGTCTGTAAAAGACAATGATGCCAAAGTCAGTGATGTAAAAGAAGCATTGAAAGATGCCGTTCATCGCCAGCTGATGAGTGACGTTCCCTATGGAGTACTTCTTTCAGGTGGTCTGGACAGTTCTGTGATTTCAGCTATCGCCAAAAAATATGCAGCAAAACGTATTGAAACAGACGGAGCAAGTGACGCCTGGTGGCCTCAACTACATTCTTTTGCCATCGGTCTGAAGGGGGCGCCCGATTTGATAAAGGCACGTGAAGTGGCAGAATATATCGGTACGGTTCATCATGAAATCAATTATACGGTTCAGGAAGGACTGGATGCTATCCGGGATGTTATCTATTTTATCGAGACGTATGATGTGACTACGGTACGTGCCTCCACTCCCATGTATTTACTGGCACGTGTCATCAAATCGATGGGGATCAAAATGGTATTGAGTGGTGAAGGTGCCGATGAAGTTTTCGGCGGTTACCTTTACTTTCACAAAGCTCCCACTCCGAAGGATTTCCATGAGGAAACGGTACGCAAGTTATCAAAGCTGCATATGTACGATTGCCTTCGTGCCAATAAGAGTTTATCAGCCTGGGGTGTAGAGGGACGTGTCCCATTTCTGGACAAGGAATTTCTGGATGTAGCGATGGCGTTGAATCCAAAAGCTAAAATGTGCCCCGGAAAGGAGATTGAAAAACGAATTGTACGTGAAGCTTTTGCCGATATGTTACCGGAAAGCGTAGCATGGAGACAAAAAGAGCAGTTCAGTGATGGTGTGGGATATTCGTGGATTGATACCTTAAAAGAGATTACAACGGCTGCCGTCAGTGATGAACAGATGGAACACGCTGCCGAACGTTTCCCGATTAACACTCCGCAAAATAAGGAAGAATATTACTACCGGAGTATCTTTGAAGAGCATTTTCCAAGTGAAAGCGCAGCTCGCAGCGTACCAAGTGTACCAAGTGTGGCCTGCTCTACAGCAGAAGCGCTGGCATGGGATGCAGCTTTCCGTAACCTGAATGAACCAAGCGGCAGAGCAGTGAGAGGAGTACATGAAGAAGCCTATGCCGAAGAGGTAAAATAAATTTGTTGAAAAAATTTTAGATATCTGAAATAAACTCATATCTTTGAATATATATTCATCAGTTTGTAAAGTCAGGAATAAAAAGTATAGACTTCTATGCATAAAAAGCTGTCAATTAACGCAGATTAGCATAATAACAGGCTGATCTGTGTTTTATTTTTTATAATTTTGGACTCATAAACTTTTTAAATGTACTATCAATGAAGATAAAAAGAATTATTCTAATGGTTGCTCTTATCATTTCAGTAGCTAGTGTCCAGGCGCAAAAGTCGCAAGTTATCGCTCATCGTGGCTACTGGAAAACAGCAGGTTCTGCGCAAAATAGTATCACAGCACTTCAAAAAGCCGATTCTATCCATTGCTATGGCTCCGAATTTGATGTATGGCTTACCAAAGACAATAAACTGGTTATCAATCATGACCCTGTCTATAAAATGAAATACATGGAGTATTCCAAAGGTGACGCTCTTACAGGACTGAAACTGTCGAACGGAGAGAACCTGCCCAGCCTGGAACAGTATCTGGAAGCTGGTAAAAAATGCAATACCAAACTTATATTGGAACTAAAAGCACTTAACAGCAAAAAGCGTGAAACGAAAGCCGTACAGGAAATTCTTGCCCTGGTAACAAAGATGGGACTGGAAAACCGTATGGAATATATCACTTTCTCACTGCACGCCATGAAAGAGTTTATCCGCCTGGCACCTGCCGGAACTCCGGTATTCTATCTCAACGGCGAGCTATCTCCCAAAGAACTGAAAGACCTCGGTGCAGCCGGACTCGACTATCACATGGGAGTAATCAAGAAACATCCCGAATGGATCAAAGAAGCCCATGATCTTGGACTGAAAGTCAATGTATGGACTGTAGATAAAGCAGAAGACATGAAGTGGCTGATAGACCAAAAGGTGGATTTCATTACGACCAACGAGCCGACTGTGGCACAGGAAATACTGAAATAATTACTCCCTGAAAATGTAAAAAGCCGACAGAGGCTTTTTGCAAATATTCGATAGATACAAGAAGCACCATTATACATATTTATTTGCTGTATAATGGTGCTTCTTACATAAAATTCAAATAGGACTTATTTGAAATCTTCCAATACCTCTTTCAACTCTCCTATGGTCAACTCTCCTACCTGCCTCCACAACTCATGTCCTTTATGTAACAGAAGGAACGCAGGCACCGTATCTATATTATGAGAATCGGCTACAGTTTTATTTTCCTCGATATTCACGTTAATCAATTCAACGACTCTCCGTTCATAAGTACGGAGCACAGGGCCTATCCATTCGTAATGAGGTGACCAGTCGGCATAAAACACAACCAATACCAAATGGCCGCTCTGCGCCGCAACTTCCAATTGTTTCTCTATATCCATATTGCTACATTATTATATTTATTAGTGACTAAACAATGCTATAACAAAAAGGTTCTGTACCACTGCAAACAAGCAATATGATATATAAAAGCGAAAATCACTAGCATATCGACCTATTGTAAAAGCGAAAATTCACATTTTAGATCGAATACAAGGACTGATTTACCCCAAATATTCTTCATATATTAGGATATGCAAAACAAATAAGCTAAATAACAGTTTATTAATATAAGGGTGTGTATAATTTCAATTTATAACGAAACATGGCTTTATATCCTGCGATTGTAAGTTTATATAAAATAAATAGAGATTAGACATCTTTTTATCAAAAGATAAATCAAAAAGTCATATCTTTGCATTGTAATAAAACAAAAGGATACAACAACCAATTAATAAAGAACAAAATGACAACCAAGATTAAGTTCACAAAAATGCATGGAGCAGGTAATGACTACATATATGTAGATACTACCCGATATCCGATAGCAGACCCTGAAAAGAAAGCAATCGAATGGAGCAAGTTTCATACGGGAATTGGAAGTGACGGACTTATATTGATTGGCAGTTCTGACAAAGCAGATTTCAGTATGCGTATATTTAATGCAGATGGTTCGGAAGCAATGATGTGTGGCAATGGAAGCCGTTGTGTAGGCAAGTATGTATACGAATACGGATTAACTGCCAAAAAGGAAATCACACTTGACACCCGTTCGGGCATTAAGGTTCTGAAATTACATGTAGAAGGAGGAAAGGTAACGGCAGTTACTGTAGATATGGGTAGTCCTCTGGAAACGGAAGCGGTAGATTTCAGCGATCAATTTCCTTTTCAGTCTACCCGGGTATCAATGGGAAACCCGCATCTGGTAACTTTTGTAGAAAATATTACCCAAATCAATCTGCCGGAAATTGGTCCGCAGTTAGAAAATTATCATCTCTTTCCGGACAGGACAAATGTAGAGTTTGCTCAGATCGTAGGTAAAGACACCATTCGGATGAGAGTTTGGGAAAGAGGTTCAGGAATCACCCAGGCCTGCGGAACAGGTGCTTGTGCCACGGCTGTAGCCGCTGTTCTCCACGGATTGGCAGGAAGAAAATGTGATATAATAATGGACGGGGGAACCGTCACCATCGAATGGGAAGAAGCAACGGGACACATATTGATGACAGGACCGGCAACTAAAGTTTTTGATGGGGAGATGGAGGGATAGGTAATAGGTAATAAGTATTAGGTAATAGGTAACAGGTTTTGCAGAAACTTAAAACAATAACAATATGGCATTAGTAAACGAACATTTTTTGAAATTACCGGGGAGCTATTTGTTCTCGGATATAGCGAAGAAGGTAAATACATTCAAAATAACGCATCCGAAGCAGGATATTATCCGGTTAGGTATCGGAGATGTCACCCAGCCGCTTCCCAAAGCATGTATCGAGGCTATGCACAAAGCAGTGGAAGAGTTGGCAAGGAAAGATACGTTTCGCGGATATGGTCCTGAGCAGGGATATGATTTTCTGATTGAAGCTATTATAAAGAATGATTTCGCCCCACGTGGCATTCATTTCTCACCATCAGAAATATTCGTCAGCGACGGAGCAAAAAGTGATACCGGAAATATCGGCGATATCCTTCGCCACGACAATAGTGTCGGTGTAACAGACCCTATTTATCCGGTATATATTGACAGTAACGTCATGTGCGGACGTGCCGGAGTGCTGGAAGAAGGAACAGGCAAATGGAGCAATGTAACTTATATGCCTTGTACAAGTGAGAATGACTTCATTCCGGAGATTCCCGACAAACGGATAGACATTGTTTACCTCTGCTACCCGAACAACCCGACAGGGACGACACTGACCAAACCGGAACTAAAAAAGTGGGTAGACTATGCATTGGCAAATGATACACTGATTTTGTTCGATGCCGCATACGAAGCCTATATTCAGGATGCGGATGTCCCCCACTCCATATACGAAATCAAAGGAGCCAAGAAATGTGCTATTGAGTTCCGCAGTTTCTCAAAGACAGCCGGTTTCACCGGAGTACGTTGCGGATATACCGTAGTCCCGAAAGAACTGACAGCTGCCACACTGGAAGGCGACCGGATTCCACTCAACAAATTATGGAACCGCCGCCAGTGCACTAAATTCAACGGTACTTCGTACATCACACAACGTGCAGCGGAAGCCGTCTACAGTGCAGAAGGCAAAGCACAGATTAAAGAAACGATTAACTATTATATGACCAATGCGAAGATCATGAAGGAAGGACTGGAAGCTACCGGATTGAAAGTATACGGAGGAGTCAATGCTCCCTACTTATGGGTGAAAACCCCGAACGGACTCTCTTCCTGGCGATTCTTCGAACAGATGTTGTATGAAGCCAACGTAGTAGGAACCCCCGGTGTAGGTTTCGGCCCCAGCGGTGAGGGATATATCCGACTGACAGCCTTCGGCAATCACAACGATTGTATGGAAGCAATGAGAAGAATAAAGAACTGGCTTTGATAGTATTTTGCGCGCTACTATATAACATTGGACCGTACATCCACATTTTTCTAACTATTAAAGGTAAAAAGACGATGAAAACGACGATTAACAAAAAATTGAGGGGCATAGCAGTAGCGTTATTACTGATCGGACTTGTGCCATCCGGTATGATGGCACAGGATAAAGTAGAAGCCTCCGTAGGAGCAGATTTGGTAAGTGGTTATATCTGGCGTGGTCAGGATTTAGGCGGAGTCAGCATCCAGCCTTCATTAGGAATCTCTTACAAAGGACTTTCACTCGGAGCATGGGGATCGGTAGGGTTTGAGTCATCGGATACTAAAGAGTTCGATTTGACTCTCGGTTATTCAACCGGTGGTTTCAGCATCTCGGTAACGGATTACTGGTTCAACACTCAGGTACCTTCCAACAAGTATTTCAAATATGGCGCTCATTCAACCGCTCATGTATTTGAGGCACAGGTAGGATATGATTTTGGTCCGCTGGCAGTCAACTGGTACACGAACTTTGCAGGTGCCGACGGAGTTAAAGAAAATGGGAAAAGGGCTTATTCTTCCTACCTCGCACTTAGTGCACCGTTCAGCCTTGGAGGACTTGACTGGACAGTAGATGTAGGAATGGTACCTTGGGAGACGACTTTTTATAATGTATACACAAGTGGATTCTGCGTTTCCGACATCAGTCTCGGAGCTGTCAAGGAGATCAGGGTTACTGATTCATTCTCGGTTCCGGCATTTGCCAAAGTATCAGTAAATCCACGTACGGAAGGCGCTTACTTCACATTCGGATTAAGTTTTTAAGAGAGAGAGAGTTTATATAGTCAAAGAGCGTATAGGGAACAGGAAGGTAGTTAGAGTTTAGATTTTATCGGTTTGTTGTATGGTAACCTGCGATGGCTGCCACCTCCCCTATACCTCTTCTTTTTACAGGTCAACACTAATATTTAAGGTATATGAAAAAGATTGAAGCTATCATCCGTAAAACCAAATTCGAGGACGTGAAAGACGCCCTGCTCGAAGCGGACATTGAATGGTTCTCTTACTACGATGTAAGAGGGATCGGTAAAGCACGGCAAGGACGTATCTATCGTGGAGTGGTATATGATACCAGCACTATCGAACGTATTCTGGTTTCTATTGTAGTACGCGACAAAAATGCAGAAAAGACCGTACAGGCTATCATCAAAGCCGCACAAACCGGAGAGATCGGTGACGGACGCATTTTCGTCATTCCTATCGAGGACGCCATCCGCATCCGCACCGCCGAACGTGGCGACATCGCTCTCTATAACGCCGAACAGGAACGCTAACCGACACCCGGCAACCGGCAAGGTGCCGGGCCAGATTTCCTTTCGGATGATAATATTATAAAAACAGGTATTAAATAAGATAATCATTATGGATAAAACATATAAGAGACACAGCTTCACAAAGCTGTGGATAGCCACTGCTATGTTCATTTTCTGCTGTTTCGCAACCAGTGCTTTTGCACAGGAAGCAGTTGATGCAGATACTTTTATGACAGCTACGGAGACAATTACTGAAGTCAGAACTACACCTGAAATTGCTGAAGCCGCCACTGCTTCCGCCGAAACAACTCCCGATACGATCGGGGAACTGGCATTAGGATTGAATACAGTCTGGATGCTGCTTGCGGCAATGCTTGTATTCTTTATGCAGCCGGGGTTTGCATTGGTTGAGGCGGGTTTTACCAGAGTCAAGAATACCGCCAACATTTTGATGAAGAACTTTGTGGATTTCATGTTCGGTTCCTTGCTCTACTGGTTCATCGGTTTCGGTCTGATGTTTGGCGCAGGAGGTTTCATCGGAATGCCACACTTCTTTGATCTGTCATTCCTCGACAGTGATTTACCCAGAGAAGGATTTCTGGTTTTCCAGACAGTATTTTGCGCAACGGCAGCCACGATTGTATCGGGAGCGATGGCGGAACGCACCAAGTTCTCCATGTATCTGGTCTATACCATCTTTATCAGCGTACTGATTTACCCGATTTCCGGTCACTGGACATGGGGTGGCGGCTGGCTGATGAACGGAGAAGAAGGTTCGTTCATGATGAATCTTTTCGGAACGACGTTCCATGACTTTGCCGGTTCAACGATTGTCCACTCCGTTGGTGGTTGGATTGCTTTGGTAGGCGCTGCTATTCTTGGTCCCCGTATCGGTAAATATGGCAAAGACGGTAAGTCAAGAGCTATTCCGGGACACAATCTGACGGTTGCCGCACTGGGTGTATTTATCCTTTGGTTCGGATGGTTCGGATTCAATCCCGGATCACAGTTGGCAGCAAGTACTGAAGCAGATGCAATGGCTATCTCTCATGTATTTCTGACAACAAATCTGGCGGCATGTGCCGGTGGTTTCTTTGCACTGGCGATGAGCTGGATGAAATATGGCAAACCGTCTTTATCACTGACACTGAATGGTGTTTTGGCAGGTTTGGTAGGTATCACAGCCGGATGTGACGCTGTAGCTCCCTCAGGAGCAGTATTAATCGGTGCCATTTGTGGTGTAGTCATGATATTTGCAGTCGACTTTATTGACAAGGTATTGAAGATTGACGATCCTGTCGGTGCTTCTTCTGTACACGGGGTTTGTGGTTTCTTGGGAACAGTGCTCACAGGATTGTTTTCTACCAGTGAGGGGTTGTTCTACGGACATGGAGCCGGCTTTCTGGGTGCCCAGCTTTTCGGTGCGGTTGTTGTCGGAGTCTGGGCGGCAGGTATGGGATTCATTATTTTCAAGGTACTCGACAAGGTTCACGGGCTTCGCGTTCCGGCACGTGTCGAAGAAGAAGGTCTCGACATCTACGAACACGGAGAATCTGCTTACAACTAAGCTAAAAAAGAAAATTTCACTCTAACATATTTAACAACAAATCAAATTAGGTATTATGTCAAAACTAAGATTCAGAGTCGTAGAGACAGCTTTCAAGAAGAAAGCGGTTGAAGTAGCAACACCTGCCGAACGCCCTTCGGAATACTTCGGTAAGTATGTGTTCAACAAGGAAAAGATGTTCAAGTACCTTCCAAGCAAGGTATACAACGCACTGATTGACGCTATTGACAATGGTGCCCCGCTAGACCGCAGCATCGCCGATGAAGTAGCTGCCGGAATGAAGAAATGGGCTGTCGAAATGGGTGTCACTCATTATACTCACTGGTTTGCACCGCTCACCGAAGGTACGGCAGAAAAGCATGACGCTTTCGTCGAACATGACGGCAAGGGAGGCATGATGGAAGAGTTCACAGGCAAACTGCTGGTACAGCAGGAGCCGGATGCTTCTTCTTTCCCGAATGGCGGTATCCGTAATACTTTCGAAGCACGCGGATATAGCGCATGGGACCCATCATCACCCGCATTTATCGTAGATGATACGCTTTGCATCCCGACTGTATTTATCGCATATACGGGCGAAGCCCTTGATTATAAAGCACCGTTACTGAAAGCTCTGCGTGCCGTAGATAAAGCCGCAACTGCCGTCTGCCACTATTTCAATCCTGAAGTAAAGAAGGTCGTTGCTTATCTGGGATGGGAACAGGAATACTTTCTGGTAGATGAAGGTTTGTATGCCGCACGTCCGGACTTACTTATGACAGGACGCACATTGATGGGACATGACAGTGCCAAGAACCAGCAGTTGGAAGACCACTATTTCGGTGCCATCCCTACCCGTGTGGCCGCATTTATGAAAGACCTTGAAATTGAAGCGTTGAAACTGGGTATTCCTGTAAAAACCCGTCATAACGAAGTAGCTCCGAACCAATTTGAGTTAGCTCCTATCTTCGAAGAATGCAACCTGGCAAATGACCATAACCTACTGATCATGTCATTGATGCGTAAAGTCAGCCGCCGTCACGGTTTCCGTGTATTGCTTCATGAGAAGCCGTTCAAGGGTGTCAACGGTTCCGGCAAGCACAATAACTGGTCACTGGGAACCGATACAGGTATCCTGTTGATGGGACCGGGCAAGACGCCGGAAGATAATCTGCGCTTTGTCACATTCGTAGTGAATACGCTGATGGCAGTTTACCGTCACAACGGATTACTGAAAGCTTCTATTTCCAGCGCTACCAACGCTCATCGCCTGGGAGCCAATGAAGCACCTCCCGCTATCATCTCTTCTTTCCTCGGCAAACAGTTGTCACAGGTATTGGATCATATCGAGAACAGCACCAAAGACGATCTGATCAACCTTAGCGGAAAACAGGGAATGAAGCTGGATATTCCCCAAATCCCCGAATTGCTGATTGATAATACAGACCGCAACCGCACCTCTCCTTTCGCTTTCACCGGAAACCGGTTTGAGTTCCGTGCCGTGGGTTCTGAGGCTAACTGTGCAAGTGCCATGATTGCATTGAACGCTGCCGTAGCAGAACAGCTGATGAAATTCAAAAAGGATGTAGACGCTCTGATCGAAAAGGGAGAACCGAAAGTTTCCGCTATCCTTGAAGTAATTCGCGGATATATCAAAGAATGTAAGGCTATCCACTTCGATGGCAACGGCTACAGCGACGAATGGAAAGTAGAAGCCGCCCGTCGAGGTCTGGACTGTGAAACAAGTGTTCCCGTTATCTTCGACAACTATCTGAAACCGGAGACAATTGCTATGTTCGAAGCAATCGGTGTGATGACGAAAAAGGAACTGGAAGCCCGCAACGAAGTAAAATGGGAAACTTACACGAAAAAGATTCAGATTGAAGCCCGCGTATTAGGTGACCTGGCAATGAACCACATTATTCCGGTCGCTACTCAATATCAGACGGATCTGATTAATAATGTCTATAAAATGCAGTCCTTATTTCCGGCAGATAAAGCAGGCAGACTATCTGCCAAGAATCTGGAACTGATCGAAGAAATCGCCGACCGCACCGCCTTCATCAAAGAGCACGTAGATGCAATGATTGAAGCCCGAAAAGTGGCGAACAAGATCGATAGCGAACGCGAAAAAGCGATCGCTTACCACGATACAATCGTTCCGGCACTGGAAGAGATTCGTTACCACATTGACAAGCTGGAACTAATCGTAGACAACCAGATGTGGACACTGCCGAAATACAGAGAACTGTTGTTTGTAAGATAAAAAAGAAATGAAGGTGTGTCAAAAGTAACTAAATTCCCCTCCTTCCTGAAGGAGGGGTGGCTGGAAGCCGGGGTGGTAGGTGTACTTCACAGTTGAATATCAATAGCTTATGTATTCACCTACCACCTCCCCCTACGGGTACTCCTCCTTCCCGAAGGAGGAGAGTTTAGTTACTTTTGACTTTTGACACACCTACATTAAGATAGAAATTATCTATTTCTTTTGTTGGTTGTTTTAAGTTTGCAGGGGAGGGGTACCGTGACGGTAGTCCTCTTCTTTTTTATTCTATAATCTTAGCATCCTCAATATCCTCATCGTGAGGCGTAACCGGAGTCTTAGGACGACGGCGTGCAAACTTAAACCAGTTGATCAGTTCGGACAGAGAATAAACCAAGCTACTGATACCGATAATAATGAAAGCAGTATTACGTGCTCCCGTCGGATTGAACAGCGCAATAACACCTGCGATAAGAATCAATGAAGGTACCAGATAGAAAATGCCCGGAACAGGTGTCCAGCGACGGGCCATCGACAAAGAAGCGATCTGCTGCACACCTCCCATGATCAGGATAAAGCCTAAAAGGAACATCAGGACGTCCGCAAAAAACTCAGGCATCACAATCAGCCAAAGTCCGAATAACAAACTGCCGATTCCCTCGATAGGAAAGCGGGGAGCCGGTTCATGTTCCGATCTTTTCCGTCCGAAAAAGCTAAAAAGACTGATGACACCGGGAATTAAAAAAGCCACTCCTATCGTAATGACAATATAACTAGCTGCTGTATTCGGCCAAAGTACCAACACCAGACCTATGACAAGCGCAAACAAAATGCGAACCAGAGAGTAATTCATTGTTTTCATATATTCTATATTTTTTAACGAAGTACATTTCAATACTTTTGCGAATATAAGTGTTTCTATTCACATATAAAAATAACAAACGTAGATTGTAATAAGTTCGTAACAAAATCGTTATAGCCATTACACCTCACTTAGATACTTTTGCAGAAAATTAATAAACAGGTTTTTCATCATGAAATCAAGCGAAACAAAAAAGAAGTGCCCTTATGTAGAACGTGACATCAGCTGGATGTACTTCAATCAGCGTATCCTGCTCGAAGCTGCCCGTCCGGAAGTACCTCTTCTGGAACGCCTGACTTTTCTTGGCATCTATTTCAATAATCTGGATGAGTTTTTCCGTGTCCGCGTAGCCACGCTGAACCGGATCATCGAATATGCAGATAAAAACATACAGAAAGAACAAGAAACGGCTACACGCACACTGAAGCAGATAAGCAAACTACACAACCGCTTCTACGAACAATTTGAAAAAACTTTCGCTTCTATCATGGAAGAACTGAAGAAGGAGAACATCTGCGTCATCAAAGACACCGAAATGACGGATGACCAAAAGACATTTATCACCTCCTTCTATCGCAATAAACTGAATGGCTCCACCACCCCTCTTTTCCTCAACGGAGCCCGACCGCTGGACGACCAGACTGACGAAGATATTTATCTCGCCATCCGCCTGCTTCGTAAAGACGAAACAGGAAAAATAAAAGAGAAAGATTATGCAGTGATCGAATTGCCCACTGAAGAATATGGCCGTTTTATCCAATTGCCGGACTCGGAGGGGAAAACATATCTGATGTTTCTCGATGATGTGATCCGCTATTGTCTACCGTTGATTTTTGTCGGCATGAAATATACGGATTACGAGGCATATACCTTTAAATTCACCAAAGACGCGGAAATGGAGATAGACAGCGACCTGCGGACAGGCGTACTTCAGAAGATTTCAAAAGGAGTGAAAAGCCGGAAGAGAGGAGAACCGATTCGATTCGTTTATGACGAACAGATTCCCAAAGATTTACTGAAAAGATTAGTTGACCGGCTGAATGTAGACAAAAACGACACCCGTGTGGCAGGAGGACGCTATCATAACTTCAAAGACTTGATGAAATTTCCGGTGTGCGGTCGCTACGACTTAAAGTATCCCGTCTGGGAACCGGTTTTCAAGCCCGAACTAAACGGCAAAGAAAGCCTGCTCACATTGATTCGTCAGAAAGACCGTTCCCTGCATTATCCATTCCATAGCTTCGATACTTTCATCCGCGTACTTCGTGAAGCAGCCATCAGCAAAGAAGTTAAAAGTATCAAGATGACACTTTACCGGCTCGCTAAAGAATCAAAAGTGATCAAAGCACTGATCTGCGCAGCCAAAAACGGGAAGAAAGTAACGGTGGTCATCGAACTACTGGCACGTTTCGACGAAGCATCCAACATCAACTGGAGCAAAAGAATGCAGGACGCAGGCATCCACGTTATCTTCGGAGTGGAGGGACTGAAGATTCATTCCAAACTGGTACATATCGGTACCCGTCACGGAGACATTGCCTGCATCAGCACAGGAAACTTTCATGAAGGAAACGCACGTATGTATACCGATTATACCATCATGACCGCCCATCGCCCGCTGGTACGGGAAGTGAATGCCGTTTTCGATTTTATCGAGAAACCATACACTCCCGTCAATTTCAAAGAATTACTGGTTTCGCCCAACGATATGCGCAAACGTCTGATTGCTCTCATCAACAAGGAAATAAAGAACAAGGAACAAGGGAAAGAAGCCTATATTCTGGCAAAAGTAAACCATATTACCGACCGTGCGCTTATAGAAAAACTCTACGAAGCCTCGACAGCCGGAGTTCAAGTGGAACTGGTAGTACGCGGCAACTGTTCGCTGGTGACAGGCATCGCAGGTATCAGTGAAAATATCCATATCAACGGTATTATCGACCGATATCTTGAACACTCCCGTATCTTTATCTTTGCCAATGGCGGAGAAGAAAAATATTATATCGGTTCTGCCGACTGGATGCCCCGCAATCTTGATAACCGGATCGAAGTACTGGCTCCGGTGTACGACAAAGATGTACAGGCAGACTTAAAACGAATTGTCTGCTACGGATATCGGGATACGGCCAAAGGGCGTATCGTAGACGGTACCGGAGAAAACCGACCTTGGGAAAACCGGCCTTCCACACTCTGCAAAGACTTCGCTCCTGCTCTTGCCGAGGCAGAGACAGCCACTGTCGTATTCCGTTCGCAAGAAGAATTATATAGAAAATACAAGAATACATTATGATAAGTATGAAGAAAGTTAATTATGCAGCTATCGACATAGGTTCGAATGCCGTACGGCTATTGATAAAATGCGTAAACGAAGAAAACGCTCCCGAATTAATGAGCAAGGTACAACTCATCCGTATCCCCTTACGACTGGGAGAAGATGCTTTTACCATGGGGGTTATTTCTGCTGAAAAAGAAAAGAAACTGATCCGGCTGATGAAAGCCTACAAACAGTTGATGAAGATATATGACGTAGTAGATTACCGTGCCTGTGCTACGTCCGCCATGCGTGACGCACGCAACGGAAAGGACATCGCCCGACAAATAGCCAGGAAAACAGGTATCCGCGTAGATATCATCGACGGACAAGAAGAAGCACACATTGTATATGACAACCATATCGAGCAACTTTTTGCTTCCGGACAAAACTACCTGTATGTAGATGTCGGTGGTGGCAGCACCGAGATTAATCTGATCAGTAACGGTGAACTGAAAAATTCCCGTTCATACAATATCGGAACGGTTCGTATGCTCAGCGGCATGGTGAAAGAAGAAGAAAAAGAGGCTTTACGCACCGACCTCATAGGGCTTGCTGCGGAATACGCGCCTATCAGCATCATCGGTTCGGGAGGAAACATCAATAAACTTTTTCGTTTGGCAGACAAGAAAGACAAAAAGGCTTCTCTCCTACCCGTCGAATCGCTACGTGAAATTTACGAAGCATTGCAAGCTCTTCCTGCCGAGCAACGTATCAAACAGTATAAGCTAAAACCTGATCGGGCGGATGTCATCGTTCCGGCCGCAGAGATATTTCTGGAAGTAGCTACGAATGTGAAAGCTACCGGAATCATTGTACCTACCATCGGACTGTCCGACGGGATTATCGACAGCCTATACACTCAGAATATGAATACACCTGTCGCTCCACAGGTTCAATAAATAGATAAAAGGCTCCTGATGCGAATAAGTTGTCATTCGGATATCAGGAGCCTTTTTTATAATTTCCATCTTTCTTCATGTATAAAATGACTGTTTGTAAGATAAGTCTGTTTTTGACAGTTTGTAATTCGTAATGTATCAAGAAGAGCTTCTTTAGCCGGTCATACTACTATTGATATTTTTTCGCGATTGTAGGGCAATTAGCATATATCAGAAATTCAGCAGTTGCATCCAATCCCGTGCTTATTAACGAATAATAGTCTACTTACATATCTATATGATTACATTTTCATTGATTCTGTTTATTTTCAACATTAAGCACTTAAACTTTCCAAAGAGCGAAATAGAAAACAGAGAAGACTAAAAGTATTAAATAAAGACAGTTTTATCGGTATGATGACACTATAGCAATGGTTTACTTACTTCATACCTACCTTTTAGTGACACCATCCGCATCTTTTGGTTACTTCATCCGCATCTTTTTCACAAACAATACGGTGTTTTTCATCAAACCATACAGTCATTTTATGCAAATCACCCGTATATTTGCGGTAATTCAACCATCTTTCCAAACTAACAGAAGATTATTAAAAAACAGGCAGGAAAGTAAATCGAGTCTTTCTACAAACAAATGACAGAATAAAGACTTATCACTGAACATTATGATAAAGGCAATCATCAATACCTGCACTCAAATAGTCTCTAAAATATAATATGCAATATATTACTTTTTTCACTTTTCTATTAGATGGAAGAAAAAACTGCCTGTTTCTTTTGTAGGGAATTAAACAAAACCGTATTTTTAGAGACAATAATTATAGTTTATAAAGCAAAAATGTCTGATATACATACATTTATTAGGTGACTGTGAAGGACTTGATAAATATTATTTAGTAACAGTTGATTTGATGGAGCTATATAGCATAACAGACCATGATGACTTACTTTATATTGATGTGAGAGGAAATGAAATAAAAAAGTTAACAACAAGCGAATAAGCGACCCTAATAGTCGGCTATTCACCAACCATTACCTGTAAACTAAAGAATCATAGAATGGATAAAATTACAGCAATAAAAAAACAGCTTGTAAAGAAAGCAACAAACTTCACCACAGGTGGATTCAGACCAACAAACTCTAACACAGAAAGTTGGATTGGACGAGTTTATCTTTATAAAGAAGATGAAGAAATTCCAACCGATAACAATGGTAAATTAATGATCCCATTATTTCAGGTTTGTCTTGAAAGTCTGCCCTATGTTCCGGCAAGCCTGCATGACACTAAAGTGCTGACTATTTTTGCGTCTGCTGATATACCTATGGATTTAGTAACAAATGGGGATAACTGGCTTATTCGGGAATATAAAATGAATGATGTATTAGTCGTAAAAGATTTAGTAAATAAAGCATCATTCGTAAAGCCATTTCCATTGAAAAGCCAATTGATTGAAGAAGATTATCCCGTATGGGATGGAGGAGGCATACCCGCTGAAATAGAAAGTGAACTTCTTGAAATGGAAGAATCGGGAGAAATAACCGATTATTTCGATTATGTGGAAATAAACGAAGGACATAAAATAGGTGGTTATCCTAACTTTATTCAATCGGGAATAGACTTTGGTGAAGGATATGAATTTCTGATTCAAATAGCGTCAGATGAAAAAGCAAATCTGGAAATTGTGGATAGTGGAAATATGTATTTCGCTAAAAACAGCCAAACAGGAGACTGGAAACTCTATTGCGATTTTTATTAATAAACAATAGATATTGGAGGATATAGATGAATAGCGATTATAAAGTTGGGGATTTAATTTATGATGCAAATATTTATGACGGGATGAATACCGACCTATCTGATTTGCAATTTTATAAGCGGTGGCTACCCCAAAGTAAAGGTGCCCGAATACTCGAACTTTGTTGTGGAACAGGTAGGCTTACTCTTCCAATAGCAAGGGATGGATATGATATTAGTGGAGTTGATTACACTCCCTCAATGCTTGCCCAAGCAAGACTCAAAGCTTCCGAAGCAGGATTAGAAATCAACTTCATTGAGGCAGATATCAGGACTTTAAATCTACAAGAAAAATACGACCTTATTTTTATTCCATTTAATTCAATCCATCATTTATATAAGAATGAGGACTTATTTAAGGTATTTAATGTCGTTAAAAACCACCTCAAAGACGGAGGTTTATTCTTATTAGATTGCTTCAATCCGAATATTCAATATATCGTTGAAGGCGAAAAAGAACAGAAGGAAATTGCTGCATATACCACTGACGACGGAAGAGAAGTATTGATAAAGCAAAGGATGCGATATGAAAATAAAACCCAGATTAATCGCATTGAATGGCATTATTATATCAATGGTAAATTCAATTCTATCCAAAATTTGGATATGAGAATGTTTTTCCCTCAAGAACTGGATTCATACTTGAAATGGAATGGTTTTAATATTATCCATAAGTATGGAGGATTTGGAGAAGAAGCATTTAATGATAATTCGGAAAAACAGGTATTTGTTTGTCGATGAAAATCCGCTGCATAACAATAACCTTCCTATATTGATATAACAACAACTGCCCTGTAGTCTGATATCAGACTACAGGGCAGTTGCTATAACGTTATACTAATTTCCTTCTATCTGTCAGAATGGGAAAATCAAAGGCAGCACCAATATCATCACAATTCCCATGATTATCTGCAATGGTAATCCCACTTTTATATAATCCATAAAAGTATATTGTCCGGCAGGCATCACCAGCGCATTAGGTGGTGTAGAGAACGGAGAAGCGAAACACATACTTGCACCCACCGTCACGGCAAACAGGAAAGGAACCGGACTAACTCCGATCTGCATAGCACTTTGCAAAGCAATCGGGGCAAGCAAGACAGCAGTAGCGGTATTACTGATAAACATAGTCATTAATGACGTCGTAAAATAAATACCAGCCATCAATGCTACCGGTCCGTAAGATCCAAGCCCACTTACCAAAGTATTGGAGATGTACTCCGAAGCGCCTGTTTTCTCTAATGCCAAAGACATAGGAAGCATAGCCGCAATCAATACAATACTTTCCCAGTTGATTGTTTTGTAAGCTGCTTCCACATTGCGGAAACATCCCGTCAGAACCATCAGAATACCAGCTATCATAACAGCCGTAACCGGCGCAACCGGAATAAAATCGAATACCATCATTGCCACCATCAATACCATGATAGCAGCAGCAACGGGTGCTTTGTAGTCCAACGTTACTTTAGCCGCTTCTGCCAAAGGCTGTCCCAACACCACCCAATCCGAATCTTCCTTACTAAGCCGGGCAATATTACTCCACGTTCCCTGCACTAAAAGCACATCGCCACTATGAATCCGCTCATTGCCCAAATCCTGCAACAGATATTCCTTTTTACGACGGATACCTAATACATTCACATTAAACTTATCACGGAATCCGGACTCTTTAATGGTCTGATTGACCAAATTGGAAGCAGGCATCAATACAATTTCGGCAATACCGATATCATAAAAATCAAGCGAATTAGTAGTGCTTTTCGTCTCTTCCGTGGCATGATCATCAAGGATATCCAGCAGATAATCTTCGGCAAACTGCTGCACTTTATCAAATTCTCCCGTCACATACAGAATATCTTCCGCTTCCAGCATAGTATCCGGTTCGGCAAGCTTCTGAGTGATAGTCTTCAGAAAACGGTGCTGCGAAGCATCTCCACGACGGACTTCCATAATATTAAGTCCATATTTACGACGAATATCCAGATCAAGAATGGTCTTTCCCAAAAGACGGGAGTCCTTGATCACTTGCATACGGAACAGATTACTGGAAAGACCATATTCATTCACCAACTGTTTCAGTGACTTACCCGAACGGCTGTTATCATCTTTCTGCCCTTTTTTAGAAAGAAACCACTTACTAAGCGGCATCAGAACCAGCGTACCGACAACCACACTTACCAGACCTACGGGCAGGAAAGTAAAGAAAGAGAGCGGTTCGAAGCCTGCGGAAGTCAATGTATTTTGTATGACAAGGTTGGGCGGTGTACCGATCAGTGTCATCATACCTCCCATACTACTGGCAAAGGCCAACGGCATCAGCAATCGGCTCGGATTCATTTTGGCGCTCATCGCCAGACTGACCACAATGGGAAGCATCAATGCCACCGTCCCGGTATTACTGACAAACGCACCAATAGCGGAAGTTACCAGCATAACAAGCAAGAACAGGCGAATTTCACTGTTTCCAGCAAGTTTAAGAATACGCGAGCTAATCATTTTTGCCAGTCCTGTCTGAAAAATAGCTCCGCCTACCACAAACAGTCCGATCATCATAATAACTACCGAATTGGAGAAACCGGAAAGGGCTTCGTCGGGTGTTAATATCTGAAAGATAAGCAAAGCTACCAATGCACATAGTGCCACAAGATCCGAGCGTATCTTACCGTTTACAAAAAAGATAGCCGAAAGAACGAGAATGATAATGGTTATCAACATAAGCAAAAAATAAAATGATTGTTTTATCCTGAATGTATCAAAGATTTATTTTGGAGGAGCAAAATTAAAAAATACTTTGCCGTTATAAAAACAAATTAGAATTGTTTTTGGTTCACGGGACATCATTTAATATTTTAATACATTCTTACTCTTTACGAAAATGTGTTCCATTAAAAACATTTTAAAACCAAACCGGAAATAGAAGGCACCAAAGTTCTACTAATCAGTAAAGGTATTCTTTTCAGAAGAGTTTTATAAGGCTGATAAACAATATATTTCAGAAATTCCCTTTGTGAATTACAAAAAATGCATATATTTACCACAGATTTAGTACAAACATAAATTATGGCAAACAATATACTATCCGTTATATGGATTACAGACCAGCATTGGAGTTATTATTATTTACTAATAGGCTTTTTACTCCTGATCATCTGTTTTTTATTTTACAGATTACGACAACTTAAAAAGAATATAGGAAAAGAACAGGATTACTATCATTCTTTATTCGATATACTCGATAATCTCCCTTTCCCTATTATGGTAAAAGATATCCAGGATAGTTTCCGATACTATTACTGGAATAAAGAATCCGAACTGCAATCCGGCATTAAGCGGGAAGAAGCAGTAGGATGCACAGATTATGAAATCTATGGAGAAGAACGAGGCAGAAAATACCGGGATGTAGATGAATCACTTGTACAGGCAGGCAAGGTATACCGTGCAGAAGAAAGCTACAGCACAGTAGACGGAATAGTACATGATACGATTGCCGTAAAATCGATTATCAAATGGAAGGAAAAGAAAAAATGGCTGTTAGTGACCCGATGGGACATCACCCGGCTAAAGACC
This sequence comes from Bacteroides sp. RCH18, assembly GCF_058231005.1. NCBI lineage: Bacteria > Pseudomonadati > Bacteroidota > Bacteroidia > Bacteroidales > Bacteroidaceae > Bacteroides > Bacteroides sp. RCH18. The sequence continues at coordinate 1,043,154 of NZ_JBIPTC010000001.1, forward strand.
TACGAACGGGAACTGATCGCCGCTAAAGAAGAACTGGAAAAAGCGCTGAACAAACAAAAGTTAGCCTTGAAGAGCGTTAACTTCGGGCTCATCTATATCGATAAAAACTATCTGGTACAATGGGAAGAAACAACGCAAATTGCCAGCCTCGTGAAAGGAAGGCATTATACACCGGGACAAATCTGTTACAAAACAAGTGCACTCCGGGATACTCCATGCGGACAATGCGCCTTTCAGAAAGCGATTGAACAAGGAAAAATCATACGCCATACCATCCGGATAGATCAGGTAGACTTTGAGGTGACAGCTACTCCGGTTTATAATAATGAAGGAACGGAAATCATCGGTGGTCTGTTGCGCTTCGAAGACATCACCGAAAAGGTAAAAATGGACAAGATGCTACAGGAAGCAAAAGAAAAAGCAGAAGAATCAAACCGTCTGAAATCAGCTTTTCTTGCCAACATGAGTCATGAGATACGTACTCCATTGAATGCGATTATTGGATTCTCTGACATGATTTGCCAAACGGGTGAAGAGGAAGAGAAACAGGAATACATGAAGATAGTGTCCAGTAACAATGAATTATTACTGCAATTGATAGATGATATTCTCGATCTTTCCAAAATCGAAGCCGGAACGATGGAGTTTACCCTTGCCCCTACCGATATCAATGGTCTGATGGAAGGCATTTACAGGCAAATGCAGGAGAAAAACACTTCCCCCGACGTGGCGATCACATTCATGGAGAAAGCGGAAGAATGTATTCTCAACACAGACCGCGTACGTCTTTCGCAAGTAATCATCAACTTCACAAACAATGCGATGAAGTTCACTCCGAAAGGTTCCATTCAAATAGGATACCGGATTGACGAAGCAAAAGATGAAATCTACTTCTATGTAAAAGACACGGGAATCGGGATTCCGGCGGATAAAATAAACGAGGTATTCGAACGTTTCGTCAAGTTGAATACATTCGCAAAAGGTACGGGACTTGGTCTGGCTATCTGCCGGGTGATCGTAGAGCGCTTAGGCGGCACTATCGGAGCAGATTCTAAAGAAGGAGAAGGTTCGTGCTTTTGGTTCAGACTTCCGATAACCCCAAAATCAAATAATTAACTGTAAATGGCTGTACACACTAATTCATGCTTGTACAGTTTTACTCCTTTCTGTTTAGGAATGAACTAAACAGTAGTACACAATAGTAACTCCATTCTCCTCCTTCGGGAAGGAGGAGTGGTCGAAGACCGAGGTGGTAGGAAAAACAATGTTTATACCTATTTCTTTGTAAATGACAGGATTATGTATTCACCTACCACCTCCCCCTACGGGTACTCCTCCTTCCCGAAGGAGGAGAATTGAAGATAGAACCGACTATCATTTAGTTCAAAACAGTGTCAAAAGAAGCGATCAGAGAGCAGCCTCCAATATTTTACGGGCAACGGCTCCTGTCACGTTCTCATTTTCTCCATACTTGGCACCACGCTCGTTAAATCGGCGTTCAATTTCCAAAACGGTTTCTTCACCGATATTTTCTTCATGCAGACGGGTAGTCAAGTCCAATGAACGGAAAAACTCTTCAGTACGATCAATTGCTTCATCAATACGTTCTTCTTTCGTTCCGGAAGTAATTCCCCATACTCTTTCACCGTATTGCACCAACTTGTCTCCTTTCGCTTCCCGAAGGACACGTAAAGTTGCCGGGAGAATAATTACCAGCGTATGCCCATGTGTCAGTCCATGCAATGCAGTGATTTCATGACCGATCATGTGAGTCGCCCAGTCCTGAGACACTCCCATTGCAATAAAGCCATTCAATGCCATTGTTGCAGAAAGCATGAAATCTGCCATAAGCTGATAATCATGCTGGTTCTCACGAATCTTTGGAGCTATTTCTACCAGAGTTTGCAGGATACCTTCCGCCCAACGGTCCATCACACGGCTTTGTCCGGCAACTGTCATGTATTGCTCCATCACATGAACGAATGTATCCGCCAATCCGCACGCCACCTGATGAGGAGGTAGAGTAAAGGTTACTTCCGGATCAAGAATAGAGAACAATGGGAAATTGGAATAAAAAGGATATTTTTCCTTGGTTTCGTGACGGGAGATGACAGCTCCGTTATTCATTTCCGACCCAGTGGCAGGAAGCGTCAATACGGTAGAAAGCGGAACAGTCTTGGTAACCGGACGTCCGGCAAGTACCAAATCCCATGCATCACCGTCGTATAACAAACCCGCGGAAATCAATTTCGTACCATCAATCACAGAACCACCGCCTACAGCCAATAGATAATCGACTTTCTGTTCCTTGCCCAAAGCAATCGCCTTGCGAAGCGTTTCGATGGCCGGATTAGGCTCAATGCCCCAAAACTCTATCGTAAAATGGTCTTTAAGCGCTTCTTTTACCTGATCATACACGCCATTCTTTTTCACGCTGCCTCCGCCAAAAGTTATCATAATACGTTTGTCGGATGGTATTTCTTTGCTCAACCGGGCAATCATTCCATGCCCCATAATCAGCTTTACGGGATTCTGAAAGATAAAATTTTCCATATCTGTCTATTGTTATTATTTTGGTTATTAGTTACTAACCTTGCAAATATACGCCAATTATCTGAAACCTGTCGGAATCAGGCAATGAATTGTTGCAAGGCCGAAGGAACCATAGCGGACAGCCAAGGTTTCATATCTTCAGCTACCAATAACCAATAAAGCAATAATATAATAAAAATGGCAATAGCGATACCTACTAAGACTTTTCTCTGTTTCATAATTGTTTTTCGTTTAAATATTCAATATTTATAAGAACAAATCAGGCAGAAAATTGTTCTATATCAGAAAAATGAAGGGGAAAAAGAAAAAAAGTAAGATTTTGTTTGTTGTTTCAAACAAAGTGTCTATATTTGTCCCCGATAAATAACAAAAGACAATGAGAACAATGTTAGTAAATACATATTGGTGGTGGCGCCCGTTACAACTCCGACAGTCGTAAGGGAGCAGTGCTCGTATGTATATACCTCATTAAAGATATAACAAATTTGAAAGAGCCCTGTCGCAACCTGCGACAGGGCTCTTTTTATTTGCCCGTTTTTGAAAATCGAATAAATAATAATAAATAAAAATAGGATTATGAAAAGTTTTTTAGTTGATCAGGATGGTTATTACGGAGAGTTCGGCGGCGCTTATGTTCCGGAAATTCTCCACAAATGTGTAGAGGAACTGAAGAATACGTACCTCGAAGTGCTCGAAAGCGAAGATTTCAAAAAGGAATTTGACCAGCTGTTGCGCGACTACGTAGGACGCCCTTCTCCACTCTATCTCGCCCGCAGACTTTCTGAAAAGTATGGTTGCAAAATGTATCTGAAACGGGAAGACCTGAACCATACAGGTGCTCACAAAATCAACAATACCATCGGACAGATTCTGCTGGCACGCCGCATGGGCAAGAAACGCATCATCGCCGAAACCGGAGCCGGACAACACGGCGTTGCAACGGCTACCGTATGTGCTTTGATGGATATGGAATGTATCGTCTATATGGGTAAAACGGACGTTGAGCGCCAGCACATCAATGTCGAAAAAATGAAGATGCTGGGAGCTACCGTAATCCCGGTCACTTCCGGCAACATGACACTGAAAGATGCGACCAACGAAGCAATCCGCGACTGGTGCTGTCATCCTGCCGACACTTATTATATCATCGGCTCTACGGTAGGTCCCCATCCTTATCCCGACATGGTGGCACGCCTGCAATCCGTAATCAGCGAAGAAATCAAAAAACAACTTCTGGAGAAAGAAGGACGTGATCACCCTGATTATCTGATAGCCTGCGTAGGTGGAGGAAGCAATGCCGCCGGTACGATTTATCATTATATCAATGACGAACGGGTAGGCATCATTCTGGCAGAAGCAGGAGGAAAAGGAATAGAAACCGGAATGACCGCCGCCACTATACAGCTTGGAAAAATGGGCATTATTCATGGAGCCCGTACTTACGTTATCCAGAACGAAGACGGACAGATTGAAGAACCCTACTCTATCTCCGCCGGACTGGACTATCCGGGAATCGGACCGATACACGCCAATCTTGCCGCTCAAAGACGGGCTACCGTATTGGCTGTCAATGATGACGAAGCAATCCATGCCGCTTATGAACTGACCAAGCTTGAAGGAATCATTCCCGCACTGGAATCTGCCCACGCACTGGGTGCGCTGAAGAAATTGAAGTTCAAACCGGAAGATGTGGTTGTACTGACCGTATCGGGACGTGGCGACAAAGACATTGAAACTTATTTGTCTTTCAATGAAAAGTGATTATCAACATCTAGTTTTGTAGTTTGAATTTAGAAATTATAAAAATGAAAACATTCAGTTATACAGCCCATAGTAAACAGGTACTCGGAGATATGCACACTCCTGTCAGTATCTATCTGAAAGTACGTGATATGTACCCGCAATCTGCATTGATGGAGAGTTCCGATTATCATGCAGGAGAAAATTCCCTTTCGTTCATCGCTCTTTGTCCGCTGGCAAGTATCGGTGTCAATAGCGGAACAGTCACTGCCAGTTATCCCGACAACAGTCGGAAGGAAGAGCCGCTCACCAAATCATTCACCGTAGAAAAAGCGATGAATCAATTCATCAGTCAGTTTCAAGTGACCGGAGAAAATAAGAATGTATGCGGACTTTACGGATATACCACATTCAACGCAGTAAAATACTTCGAACATATTCCGGTGAAAGAAAGTCATGATGAGCAGAATGACGCTCCGGACTTGCTATACATATTATATAAGTATATCATCGTTTTCAATCATTTCAAGAATGAATTGACATTGGTAGAAATGCTGGGCGAAGGTGAAGAAAGCGGTTTGCCGGAACTGGAGGCTGCCATCGAAAACAGAAATTATGCTTCTTATAATTTCTCGGTGACAGGTCCTGTCAGCAGCCCGATCTCCGATGAGGAACATAAAGCGAACGTCCGCAAGGGTATTGCTCATTGTATGCGTGGCGACGTTTTTCAGATTGTCCTTTCCAGAAGATTCGTCCAGCCTTATGCCGGAGATGATTTCAAAGTTTATCGTGCTCTTCGCAGCATCAATCCTTCTCCCTATCTTTTCTATTTCGATTTCGGAGGATACCGCATTTTCGGTTCTTCACCGGAGACTCACTGTAAAATTGAAGACGGACGTGCCTACATCGACCCGATTGCCGGAACAACCCGCCGCACCGGAGATACGGTAAAAGACCGCGAACTGGCGGAAGCACTGCTTGCCGATCCGAAAGAGAATGCGGAGCATGTGATGCTGGTTGATCTGGCAAGAAATGATCTTTCACGTAATTGCCATGATGTACGGGTATTGTTTTATAAGGAACCACAGTATTACAGTCATGTGATTCATCTGGTCAGCCGCGTGAGCGGTCAGTTGAATGAAGGGGCGGATAAGATTAAAACTTTCATCGATACTTTCCCTGCGGGAACGTTGAGCGGAGCACCGAAAGTACGCGCCATGCAGCTGATCAGCGAAATCGAACCTCATAACCGCGGTGCTTATGGCGGCTGTATCGGTTTTATCGGACTTAACGGAGAACTGAATCAGGCAATCACCATCCGTACTTTTGTCAGCCGGAATAACGAATTGTGGTTCCAGGCCGGAGGCGGTATCGTAGCACGTAGTCAGGATGAATACGAACTGCAAGAGGTAAACAATAAATTAGGAGCTCTGAAAAAGGCTATCGATTTAGCTGTTAATTTAAAAAACTAATTGTTCAGAGCAGTCTGCCTGATAAGTCAGAAAAACTATTTGAACAACAATTTTACAATGATAATAAAATGAAAATATTACTTTTAGATAACTATGATTCTTTCACCTACAATTTGCTGCATGCAGTGAAAGAACTGGGAGCTACAGACGTCGAAGTAGTCCGCAACGACCAGATAGACCTTGATGAAGTGGAACGATTTGATAAGATCATACTTTCACCGGGACCGGGAATACCCGAAGAAGCAGGCTTGCTATTGCCCATTATCAAACGATATGCACCGACAAAGAGTATTTTAGGCGTTTGTCTGGGACATCAGGCCATCGGCGAAGCTTTTGGTGCACGACTGGAAAACCTGAAGGAAGTATATCACGGTGTACAGACACCGATCAGCATCCTGCAGAAAGACGTACTTTTCGAGGGACTGGGCAAAGAGATACCTGTCGGGCGCTATCATTCCTGGGTAGTCAGCCGGGAAGGTTTTCCCGGATGCCTGGAGATAACAGCTGAAAGTCAGGAAGGACAAATCATGGCATTACGCCACAAAACCTATGACGTACACGGCATCCAGTTCCATCCCGAATCCGTACTGACTCCGCAAGGAAAAGAAATCATCAAAAACTTCTTAAACGAATAAACTTATGAAACAGATTCTATATAAGCTTTTCGAACACCAATATCTGGGACGCGATGAAGCACGTACTATCCTGCAAAACATCGCACAAGGGAAATATAATGACGTACAGGTAGCATCACTGATTACTGTCTTTCTGATGCGTAATATTTCTGTCGAAGAATTATGCGGATTCCGTGATGCATTATTGGAAATGCGGGTTCCGGTTGATTTGAGCGAGTTTGCTCCGATCGATATTGTCGGTACGGGAGGAGATGGAAAAAACACGTTCAACATTTCTACGGCGGCCTGCTTTACAGTAGCCGGAGCAGGTATTCCAGTAGTAAAACATGGCAATTATGGAGCTACTTCAGTCAGCGGTGCCAGCAATGTGATGGAGCAGCATGGGGTTAAGTTCACAAGTGATGTTGATCAGATGCGGCGCAGCATGGAACAATGTAATATTGCTTATCTGCACGCTCCTTTGTTCAATCCGGCACTGAAGGCAGTTGCCCCGATCCGTAAAGGATTGGCGGTACGTACATTCTTTAATATGCTCGGTCCGTTGGTCAATCCGGTGTTGCCGACTTATCAGCTTTTAGGCGTGTATAATCTTCCGCTTTTGCGCCTTTATACCTATACTTATCAGGAGAGTAAGACTAAATTTGCCGTTGTACATAGTCTGGACGGATATGATGAGATTTCTCTGACGAACGAGTTTAAGGTAGCCACCTGCGGCAATGAGAAGATTTATACTCCGGAAAGTCTCGGATTTGCACGTTATCAGGATGCTGATCTGGATGGTGGACAGACACCGGAAGATGCTGCTAAAATCTTTGATAACATTATGAACAATACGGCTACGGAAGCACAGAAAAACGTGGTTGTTATCAATGCAGCTTTCGCTATTCAAGTAGTTCGTCCGGAAAAAACGATTGAAGAGTGCATCGCCCTCGCTAAAGAATCACTGGAAAGTGGCCGGGCATTGGCTACACTGAAGAAATTCATTGAATTGAATAATAAGTAATAGATAATAAGTTATAAGTAATAGATAATAAGTTATAAGTAATAAATGATGAGTGGTAAATGATGAATATGCGATATCCTTTGCCTTGATTCAAAATTTAAGATTAATGAAAGATATATTATCCGAGATTATAGCTAACAAACGGTTTGAAGTCGATTTGCAAAAGCAGGCTATTTCCATCGAACAATTGCAGGAAGGTATCAATGAAGTTCCGGCTTCCCGTTCTATGAAACAGGCATTGGCTTCTTCCGATTCCGGTATTATAGCCGAATTTAAGCGTCGCTCGCCATCCAAAGGGTGGATCAAACAGGAGGCACGTCCCGAAGAGATTGTTCCGTCATATCTTGCGGCAGGTGCTTCCGCCCTCTCTATTCTCACTGATGAGAAGTTTTTTGGAGGAAGTCTGAAAGATATCCGTACAGCACGTCCCTTGGTCGATGTTCCCATTATAAGAAAAGACTTTATCATTGATGAGTATCAGTTATATCAGGCAAAAATTGTCGGTGCGGATGCCGTGCTTCTTATCGCCGCCGCACTGAAACAGGAAAAATGTCAGGAACTGGCAGAGCAGGCGCATGAACTGGGACTGGAAGTATTACTTGAAATCCATAGTGCGGAAGAGTTACCTTATATTAATAGCAAAATTGATATGATTGGGATTAATAATCGCAATCTGGGTACTTTCTTCACAGATGTAGAAAACTCTTTCCGACTGGCAGGACAACTTCCACAAGATGCGATATTAGTATCGGAGAGTGGCATTTCCGATCCGGAAGTGGTAAAACGTCTTCGGACCGCCGGATTCCGGGGATTCCTCATCGGAGAGACATTTATGAAAACTCCGCAACCGGGAGAAACGCTGCAGAACTTTCTGAAAGCCATCCAATAAATATATGAACTTCCAAAAACGGACAGCCCTATGATCAACGGAAAAATCATCAAAGTATGCGGTATGCGTGAAGCCCAAAATATACGGGATGTGGAGTCACTACAAAGAGTGGATATGATGGGATTTATCTTCTATCCCAAATCTCCCCGTTATATCTACGAACTTCCCGCTTACCTACCCGTTCATGCCCGCCGTGTCGGAGTTTTTGTAAATGAAGACAAAGATGTAATCACGATGTACGCCGACCGTTTCGGACTGGAATATATCCAGCTCCACGGCAAAGAATCACCGGAATACTGTCAGTCATTGCGCACCTCCGGCCTGAAAATCATCAAAGCTTTTTCTGTAGCTCGTCCGAAAGATTTGAATCACGTAAGCGAGTATGACAAAACTTGCAATCTTTTCCTGTTTGATACGAAATGTGAGCAGTATGGTGGCTCAGGAAACCAATTCGACTGGAACATTCTGCATACCTATAACGGACAGGTTCCATTCCTATTGAGTGGCGGAATCAACTCACACAGTGCCAATGCATTGAAAGCATTCGACCATCCCCGTCTGGCAGGCTACGACCTGAACAGCCGTTTCGAACTGAAGCCCGGGGAAAAAGATCCGGAACGAATCCGGATATTTCTAAATGAACTAAAGTCATAAAATTAAATTCTCAAAATCATGAACAGAATTAATCAACTCTTTAATAGCAACAAGAAAGACATCCTTTCTATTTATTTTTGTGCAGGTGATCCTACCCTTGATGGAACAGTCAATGTCATCCGTACTCTCGAAAAACATGGCGTCAGCATGATCGAAGTCGGCATTCCATTCAGTGACCCTATGGCAGACGGCATCGTTATCCAGAATGCCGCCACTCAGGCATTACGCAACGGAATGTCATTGAAAATCCTTTTCGAACAATTACGAAACATTCGCCAGGAAGTAAGTATTCCATTGGTATTTATGGGATACTTAAACCCTATTATGCAGTTCGGATTTGAAAACTTCTGCCGCAAATGCGTGGAATGCGGAATAGATGGCGTTATCATCCCCGACTTACCTTTCAGAGATTATCAGGATCACTACCGTATCATTGCCGAACGTTATGGAATCAAAGTAATCATGCTCATCACCCCGGAGACCAGCGAAGAGCGGGTACGTGAGATCGATGCACATACAGACGGATTCATCTATATGGTTTCATCCGCAGCAACTACAGGCGCACAACAAGACTTTAATGAACAGAAACGTGCCTATTTCAAAAAGATCGAAGATATGAATCTGCGCAACCCGCTAATGGTTGGTTTTGGTATCTCCAACAAAGCTACTTTTCAAGCAGCTTGCGAACATGCTTCCGGAGCTATCATCGGTAGCCGCTTTGTCACTCTGCTTGAAGAAGAAAAAGATCCGGAAAAAGCCATTCTAAAACTGAAAGATGCGCTTAAATAGACATAGGAAATAGTCAGACAAATGGTAGCTAAAATAGCCGGGTAGTATCGTTTTGCTTTGCATAACCATTCTTTCCAAACAATTTTAGCTACTTGACTATTTTTACAACTCACTTGATTTTTTCTTTTAATCCATCGTATAATTCCGCATAAATATTCAGATTTATAACATTTCACTGCAAACTACGAACAAATTCATCATTTACTATTCATAATTCGCAATTAATCTATATCTTTGTCAGCGTTTTAACAGAAATTCATCAATTATGAGAGTAGAGACCCCTTCCGTTTTGTTAATTTACACGGGTGGAACTATCGGAATGATAGAAAATCCGGAGACAGGTGCCTTAGAAAACTTTAATTTCGACCATTTGCTCAAGCACGTTCCTGAGCTGAAAAGATTCAACTATCGCATTTCCTCCTATCAATTCGATCCTCCTCTCGACTCCTCGGATATGGAACCTGCTTACTGGGCAAAACTTGTAAAGATCATCAACTATAATTACGACTATTTCGATGGCTTTGTAATTTTGCATGGAACGGATACAATGGCCTATACGGCTTCTGCCCTAAGTTTTATGCTCGAAAATCTGAGTAAGCCTGTTATTCTGACCGGTTCTCAATTGCCAATCGGAACGCTGCGTACGGACGGAAAAGAAAATCTGATCACTGCAATCGAGATTGCTGCTGCCAAGAATCCGGACGGTACAGCTATTGTCCCCGAAGTATGTATTTTCTTTGAAAATCACTTGATGCGGGGTAATCGTACCACAAAAATCAATGCTGAGAACTTTAATGCCTTCCGGTCTTTCAATTACCCGCCATTGGCACGCGTAGGCATCCATATTAAATACGAGCCCAACCTTATTCGCAAACCGGACCCGGACAAACCACTAAAGCCACACTATCTGTTTGATACGAATGTGGTAATATTAACTCTTTTTCCCGGCATCCAGGAGGAGATCATTCATTCACTACTCCATGTCCCCGGATTGAAAGCGGTCGTCATGAAAACATTCGGATCAGGAAATGCACCGCAAAAAGAATGGTTCATCCGGGAATTAAAAGAGGCTACTGATCGTGGAATTATCATTGTTAACATCACACAATGTGCTTCCGGAGCAGTAGAAATGGGACGTTACGAGACCGGAATGCATCTACTCGAAGCAGGTGTTATCAGTGGATATGACAGTACTCCCGAATGTGCTGTAACTAAACTGATGTTTTTGCTGGGACACGGACTATCTAATAAAGACATCCGATACAAAATGAACTCTTGTTTAATAGGGGAAATTACCAAACCCTAAAAAAGTAAATCTCTATAGTAATCTCCTGATTTTCATTCTATAATATTTCTGCAAAAGAAAAAATCAGGAGATTTTTCTTTCGTTTTTCATATAAAGCGAACCAAAACGGAATTATCGTTGCTTTTTACACAAGAAATATCAATAAATACATCTTTAATCCAAAATATACAACTATCTTTGCAGCAAACAAAAAAACAATCAAACAATAGACATTATGATGAAAAAAACAATTCTGCTTACATCTATTATTGCGATAGCAATAGTAAGCATGTTATCCAGTTGCGTAAATTCCGAGAAGGATCTATATGATCCGTCTTATCAGACAGCCAATCCAATGGGAGACGGTTTTGCTGCACCGGATGGATTTGACTGGAATATGACTACAACTAGTATTCTAAACATAGAAATTGATGATGAACTTTACAACCAAATAGAAATATTGGACGCAAATCCATTTTCAACGTCTGATTACCATATACTTGCCAAAGGAGTTGCCAAGAAAGGTCAAGCTTTTTCACAAGAAATAAATTATACAGAAGGAACTAATTACCTATATATTCGTAAGACAGACTCTAGAAGCAGAGTGTCTATTAGTACATGGGATGTATCTAAAAATAAAGAATTTGTAGGTTCAAGGACTACAAGAGTTGCAAAAGCGACCACCGGAAGCTATAATATTCCAGAAAAATATCCCGAAGAAACTTATGATACCACAGGAGCTATTGAACTTACAGGTAATACTAATTGGAATCAATCAAATCATCATTTGGAAGCAGGCAAAAGCTATATCATAAAAAACAAATTTAATGGTGAAATCAACCATACCAGTGGATATTTGAATGGCGGAAGATTTACCATATTTGTAGAAGGTGAATGGACACCCTCGCAAAACCAAATACAAAGTGCAGATATTATTATTTTGAAGGGTGGAAAAATCAACACCGATTCATTCACGAGTTTTCTTATTGCTGACAACTCAATATTAACGATTCAATCAGGCGGAAGTCTTATTGGCAATAACATCAATCTTGCTGCCATAGGAGTATTACTGAAAAATTTTGGAACAATTAATGTCAATAGTATGAAGGACTTGAATACGACGTCTATTTTATACAATGCTCCTAAAGCCACAATTAATGTTACAGGAAAATCTGTTGCTTCTTGGGAACAGTCCGTATTTACCAAAGGAGCTATTTATAACTTTGGAGAATTGACTATTCAAGAAGGTGCATTAAAGTTTAATTCTCAAGATGCAACATGCTATTTTTATAATGGAACTGAAGCAACAATTAATACTCCAACTTTCATTATAGGTGGGATTGGTGTAAATGATGGAACTGTTAATGCTCAAAAAATAAGTAATGATAATGGCGGTAACCCTACTTTTACTAATAATTGCAGTCTTTATGCCCAAAATTCTTTCGAATTCGGAGGAACAAGCGGAACTATCATAATGAATAAAGGTATATTGGCTGGTGGCGTAGAAAATGGTACTTTTATAGCTATTCCATCTTTTAAATGCGGTAATAGCGGAAGCACTTTTGAACTGAATAATGGTTCTATGATAAAAGCAGAGATAATGGATATTCCTAATGTCACTTTTAAAGCTGCCGGAACCCGTTCATTAATAAAATCCACAAAAAGCATATCTACTGGTTGGACAACTAAGTTCAATGGTAATTTGGATATTGAATGCCCGGAAGGGGAATTCGCCAAAGGGGTACCTGCCAATAATCCTAATTACATTATGGAAAATTCAGTAGAATTATATATCCCGAATGGTTCCAAAACAATCATTACTTCATGTGGTGAAATTTCAGAAATACCTGACCCTACCCCTGACCCGGAAGATCCTGAATTCCCTATTGAAGTGGAAGACAACAAAGATTATACTTACCTCTTCGAAGACCAATGGCCACTATATGGAGATTATGATATGAATGATATCGTTCTGACCATTCAGAAAAGGAAAATATATACTAATAAAGAGAATAAAGTAACAAAATTCGAGTTAAGTATTGACTTATCCGCAGCCGGAGCAACCAAAAGCATCGGAGCAGCTATTATGCTGGACAATGTACCCGCCAATGCCATTACACAGTCAGTTGAATTCAGTGACAATACTCTTGCCAAGAATTTCAATCTAAATAATAACAATATCGAAAGTGGTCAGGATTATGCTGTGATTCCTCTGTTTGATGATGCTCATAAAGTATTGGGAAGAGATCGGTATGAGCAGATTAATACTGTCTCAGACTATGCAGGCAATACCAAACCTAAGAATATCAGTTTCTCCATTACCTTCAATAATCCGACAATATCAGCAGATGCTTTTAATGTCAACAATTTGAATGTCTTTATCATCGTAGACGGCAACAGAAACCCACGTAAGGAAATACATGTTGCAGGCTATCAACCAACCAAACTCGCAAACACCGATCTGTTTGGCGGAAACAACGATAACAGTCATCATGGCAGCAAAAAATATTATATCAGTAAAGAGAATCTGGCATGGGGTATCATGGTTCCTTCCAATTTCAAATGGCCTTTAGAGTATGTAAATATCAAAACTGCTTATTCACAATTCAGCGACTGGGTAACGAGCGGTGGTACAGAAAATGAAAAATGGTGGAATGATTTTGATGTAAACAAGGTATTCCAAACAAATAAAAACTAATCTCCCTTATCAACACGGATTTCATTCTTTTTATGAAATCCGTGTTTTTTTCCTCACTAAATGTATCAGATATATTCTATTAATAAATAAAAATAATAACCTCCATGAATTTTACTTCTGCTAATTGGAAATTTATTCTAAAATTATATATATATTTGCACGAAGTGAAACAAAGACAAGAGATTCAATTTAATCTATATAAATCAAGTAGCAAAGCAAGCGATAGAAAGGTTCTATTTGTATGAAAAAAAAGATACTATTAGTTGACGATAAAGCGACTATTGGAAAAGTTGCAAGTATATATCTAGGTAAGGATTACGATGTTATGTATTTGGAAAATCCTATTAAAGCAATAGATTGGCTTAATGAAGGTAATGTACCCGATCTCATTATTTCCGATATCCGTATGCCGCTAATGAGAGGAGATGAATTCCTCAGATACATGAAAGCCAATGAGTTATTCAAGTCAATTCCCATCGTTATGCTGTCCAGCGAAGAAAGTACCACGGAAAGGATCAAATTACTGGAAGAAGGAGCAGAAGACTATATTCTGAAGCCATTCAATCCTTTGGAACTAAAAATCCGAATCAAAAAGATTATCGACTAATACAGCCTTTAAATGCAATATTTTGTTTACATAGGCAGACACAACAAAACAATAGAACTGTTTTCGAAATTAAGTACCGGAGTATTCTATGCAGCACCAAACTGCTATAAGGCAACTAAAGTGCTAGACAAGATACGAGAAAAATACGATGCAGCTTTATTTATTGAGCAGGTAGAACTATCAAAAGATATCGCCGATATTCGCTCTATACGAAAAATGTATCCAGGGCTTTATATGGTACTAGTTATAGATTCCATTACTAAGGAAGAAGCTACAGAATACTTGAAGGCAGGAGTTAATAACACGATTAAGTATGAAACCAACAGTGAAGTACTGAAAGATCTGTCAACTTTTCTCACACGTAGAAAAGAACAAAAAATAGAAGCGCTGCAACTCAAAACACAGAATTTAAATGCCTTTCGCTTGCCTTCGTGGAAAAGAATCTTCGATATATTCTTTTCCGGAATAGCATTACTTTTCCTTTCTCCTCTTTTAATAGCAACTTCTATAGCCATTCGCCTGGAGAGCAAAGGGCCGATTATCTATAAATCCAAACGTGTAGGAAGCAATTATCAGATATTTGATTTTCTCAAATTCCGTTCGATGTATACCGATGCCGATAAACATCTGAAGGATTTTAATGCTCTCAACCAATACCAACAGGAAGAACAAGAGGAAGAAGATATATGGGGAGAAGAATCCAGCATCTCTGAAGAAGCAGACGAAGAAGAAATTCTTCTGATATCCGACGATTTTGTAATTTCGGAAGAAGACTATATTCACAAGAAATCAAAAGAGAAAAGTAATGCTTTCGTAAAACTGGAGAATGACCCCAGAATCACAAAGATAGGACGTTTTATCCGCAAATACAGCATTGATGAATTACCACAGCTTATCAATATCCTCAAAGGAGATATGTCTATAGTAGGCAATCGTCCCCTCCCACTCTATGAGGCAGAGTTACTGACCAGCGATGAACATATCGACCGTTTTATGGGACCAGCCGGACTTACCGGACTGTGGCAGGTTGAAAAAAGAGGTGAAGCGGGTAAACTCTCCGCAGAAGAACGCAAGCAACTGGATATCCAATATGCAAAAAACTTCTCTTTCGGACTGGACATAAAAATCATTCTGAAAACAGTTACTGCATTCGTTCAAAAAGAGAACGTATAACTCTTTCACTGCAGAATGGACAACTTTATCTACATAGCAGACGATTTCTTCTTTTTGTGTATAGGGCTTTTGCTCCTATACCTTTTCATATTGGCTGTTGCCTCACATTTCAAACATTCCAATTATCCCAAAGCCAGAAAACAATATCAGTGTGCCATATTAGTTCCTGACGGAAGCCTCCTTCCTTTCATGCATCAACAAGAATCATATGAATTCATCACATATAAAGATCTGCTGGAAGCAATTGATTCATTAGATAAAGAACGATACGAATTAGTCATCCTTCTTTCTGATAAAGCCAGTGCTTTATCACCCCATTTTCTGGAAAAGATTCATAATGCCTACGATGCCGGAATACAGGCAATGCAGTTACACACGATCATTAATAATCGTAAGGGAGTACGGAATCGTCTCCATGCTCTATCCGAAGAAATCAATAACAGTCTTTTCCGATCGGGGAATACTCAGATCGGCTTTTCTTCAAGTCTTTTCGGAACCAATATGGCTTTCGACTTAGAATGGCTACAGAAGAATCAAAGAACTGCCAAAACAAATCTCGAACGGAAGTTATTTAAACAGAATATATATATTGAATATCTGCCGGATGTGATTGTACATTGTGACTCAGCCCCTGTTTATCCCTATCACAGGCGCATACGGAAGACCCTCTCTTATCTATTGCCGTCTTTATTAGAAGGCAACTGGAATTTCTGCAACCGTATAGCCCAGCAGCTGATACCTTCTCCGATGAAATTATGTACCTTCGTCAGTATCTGGACTTTATTGATAACAGGATACCACTGGACCTCGTCACTCAAATGGTGGATATTGCTTTTAGGATTGGCAATCACATACAGTCTGGCAATACCGGATTATTTAGTAGAAGATAAAAAGAAACAAAAACATTCAATATGGAGAAAAGGACACTGAAACAGCGAATCAAACAGAATCCGGCTTTGAAACAAGCCGTACATCGTTTTATTATGCATCCCGTAAAGACACGTCCCAACTGGTGGATACGCCTTTTCTATTTTGTATATCTGAAACGTGGAAAAGGTTCCGTAATTTATCGCAGTGTCCGCAAAGACCTTCCTCCTTTTAATCAGTTCTCGCTAGGGCGCTATTCGGTAGTAGAAGACTTTTCCTGCCTTAATAATGCGGTAGGAGATTTAATCATTGGAGATTATACCCGCATCGGATTAGGAAATACCATTATCGGTCCGGTTCGTATAGGGAATCATGTGAATCTTGCACAGAATGTAACAGTCACAGGACTTAATCATAACTATCAAGATGCGGAGAAATCAATCGACGAACAAGGAGTAAGTACACAGCCTGTCACTATTGAGGATGATGTATGGGTAGGTGCAAACTCCGTCATACTGCCGGGAGTAACTTTAGGGAAACATTGTGTAGTGGCTGCCGGAAGCGTTGTCAGCCGTTCCATCCCGGCATACTCTATTTGTGCCGGTTGCCCTGCCAAAGTGATCAAATCATATGATTTCGCAACGAAAGAGTGGAAAAAAGTAAAATGATATCCACCACTAATCATTAATAGTGAGAACAGCTACGCAATATACCTTATAAAGGGGATTGTGACAGATACAGAAACGCACTATCTTTGCAGTATCAGAATTGAATTAATTAGTCATAATTTTATTACGTAGCCACATTTAAGTAAAAATGAAATAGAGTCCCGCCGAAGCGATTTCGTCGGGATTTTGTTTTATACCAATCCCGGCCATTAGCAATCCCGGTATTTATATACCTTTCAGCTCCCCTGCGTCTATAAACAAAAAACGAGTCAATTCCTAGAAGGGAACCACTCGCCGCAGCATCAGAAAAGCCAGGAAGGCTTTTCTTTTATTACCTCAATTCCTGAAAACTAATCTTCTTTTTACCTTTTAAACTTCTTACCTATTGTTATCCTTTTTACCTTTTACCAAAAAATGTCCTATTGAATACTAAAAAATTTAATACCTTAATTATTTAAATCTAATACCTTAATAATCTTTTCTTTTACCTTTTAAACTAATAGCAATTTCTCAATTGCACTGCAAAGGTACAAAAAGATTCCGTGTTCGCAAACGGTTTCAGATTTTATAACATTCTTTGAAGGTTATAAATCTTTCACATCATTGAGCGTAACAAGCTTATTTACAATCGCATAAATAGTCAGACCAGCCGCGCTGTGTATCTGTAGCTTCTTGCTGATATTCCTTCGGTGAGTAATGACAGTATGGATAGATAAGAAAAGATTCTCTGCAATCTCTTTATTCGTCATACCTTTCACCACACAGATCACTATCTCTTTCTCCCGTTGGCTAAGCGTTTCCTGATTGTCAAGCTCCTCCTCTTCCGAAGCTAGATTTAGCAGACCATGAATCTTTTTAGAAAGAATATCCAAATCATCAAAGATAGAAATCGACTCATCATATTTAGTCAGCAAAGAGGCATCTACAAAAGAGGTAACCAAAGCAATCAAACGTATTTTCTTACCAGCAGTTTCTTCCCGGAACTTATTTACATCAAAGTAGTCACCAAAAGTAGGATTTACAATCAGCATTTCCGGATATTGCGTACGCAGGCAATCACTCAGAGCCTCCACTGAAAGTAATTCTATAGGTTGCACCTTCACATTAGGAAGACGCTTCAATGCAGCGGTCAGCCCACCCCGGATAATCACTGAGGTTTCGGCGATCGCAATTCGAATGGCTTCGTTATTTTTCATTTTCCCTAATCCTCCTTTCCAGCTTCAGAATGGCAGGAACAAAAATATAGTCTTCAACCTTGCAGTGAGATTCCAAGCCGGCCTCACAGGCGTATATATCGAAAAGAGCCGCATTCAACAGATTCTCATTGGCTTTGGCAGGACAATATTTAATGATGATATTTTTCAATTCTGTCAGCTTCTCTCCCACCTGGTCGTGATGTTTGGAGAATGTGCTAATCTGATAATTCCGGGGAGCATTGCCATTTATCAGCGCATCCACATACTTGAATACCGTTTTCTCCTCATAATCCATATGCTTACGTACCTCTCGTGTATATTCATCAAAGAACTTGAGAATCAGAAAGGCTACATCATCCTGCGAACAGTCAATCGCTTCAATCAGTTTACGACGAATGGCAGGAAGAGAAAAGTCCAGGAAGTAAATATGGGCTTGCCGCAGATAATCGATTAGTGCAGGTATAGAAATATCCTCACTGCTTCCATCCATCCGTGAGAAACCTTCAGACATAAAGTTGACTACAATCAGAAAAGTCCTGCAATCTACTCCATTAAGCTCGCAAACTTCTTTCACTGTTTTGTCGCCAAATCCCAACGAAAGGCCGAAACGGCTCATCACTTGTAACAAGGAATAGTTATCACTGATGAGATCAATCATCTTATCAGTTGGTTTGTATTTTTGCAAATTATCCATTTACACCTATTTATATTAGAGACTGCAAAGAAACGGAATATTTCGAGGATATGCAATCACCACAAATAGGTATTTTCGCTATTCACAGTTTCCCCAATACTAATTACTTGTTACTAATTTATAACAGGAGGCTAGGCTGGCTATTCTTTTTTTAGTAATTTTGTCGCTATCAATTTGTAATCAGTAATTCATAATTAAATAATATGGCAAACGAACTCGAACTGAAATACGGCTGCAACCCTAATCAAAAGCCTGCCCGTATCTTCATGAAAGAAGGCGAACTACCCATTGAGGTATTGAACGGACGCCCCGGTTACATCAATCTGCTGGATGCATTCAACAGTTGGCAGTTAGTAAAAGAACTGAAAGAGGCTACCGGACTTCCGGCTGCCGCATCATTCAAACACGTCAGCCCGGCAGGTGCTGCTGTTGCTGTAGAAATGAGTGACACACTGAAGAAAATCTATTTTGTGGATGATGTAAAACTGTCTCCACTGGCAACAGCCTATGCACGCGCACGCGGTGCAGACCGTATGTCTTCTTACGGGGACTTCATCGCATTGTCCGACACTTGTGATGAAGAGACTGCACGCATTATCAACCGTGAAGTATCCGATGGTGTGATTGCACCCGATTACACTCCCGAAGCTCTGGAAATCCTGAAAAATAAAAGAAAAGGAACTTACAATGTGATCAAGATAGATCCGGCTTACCGCCCGGCTCCTATCGAACACAAAGATGTTTTCGGAGTGACTTTTGAGCAAGGCAGAAACGAACTGAAAATAGACGAAAGTCTTTTGAAAGAGTTACCTACACAAAACAAGGAAATTCCGGCTGAAGCCAAACGTGACCTAATCATTTCTTTAATCACCTTAAAATATACACAATCCAATTCCGTATGTTATGCAAAAGACGGACAAGCGATTGGTATCGGTGCAGGACAGCAGTCACGCATTCATTGCACGCGCCTTGCAGGAAATAAAGCAGATATCTGGTATCTCCGCCAACATCCGAAAGTGATGAATCTGCCCTGGATTGAAAAAATCCGCCGTGCAGATCGTGATAATACTATCGACGTTTATATTTCAGAAGATCATGATGACGTATTGGCAGACGGCGTTTGGCAACAGTTTTTTACAGAAAAGCCGGAAGTCCTGACCCGCGAAGAGAAACGTGCATGGCTGGATACAATGACTGGCGTAGCTTTAGGCTCTGACGCATTCTTCCCCTTCGGAGACAATATCGAACGTGCACACAAAAGCGGTGTAAGCTATATCGCACAACCGGGAGGTTCTGTACGAGATGATCATGTTATCGGTACATGCGACAAGTACAATATGGCAATGGCATTCACAGGCATTCGCTTGTTCCATCATTAATCGTTTTCTGCTATATTTTAAGATTTATATCAGGTTGTTGGCTTTTAACCTATTTATAGATCCGAAACGTTATGCTATCCCCATTTATAATGAGAATAAAGCAATTATTCCACTATAAATGGGGATTTTCTATTTCTCCGAGACCCTCTATCTTTGCACCATCACATTAAAATAGAATCAAAGATGAACAAAATTGGAGTATTTTATGGTTCCACTACCGGAACAACAGAAGACCTTGCCCGTCGGATTGCAGAGAAACTAGATGTTCCTTCCGCACATATTTATGATGTATCCAAACTCACTGAAGCTTTGGTCGGTGAATATGATGTACTGATACTGGGCAGTTCCACATGGGGAGCCGGTGAATTACAGGATGACTGGTACGACGGAATTAAAGTTTTAAAGAAATGCGATCTGTCTCACAAATATGTAGCCTTGTTCGGTTGCGGTGATTCTGATTCTTACAGCGATACTTTCTGTGATGCTATCGGTATTCTTTTTGAAGAACTGAAAGATACCCGCTGCAAATTCTGTGGAGCGGTGGACACAGCCGGTTATACATTCGATTCTTCTATCGCTGTCGTTAATGGCAAGTTCGTAGGTCTTCCACTCGACGAAGTCAATGAAGACGGTCAGACAGATGAACGTATCAGCGCATGGGTTGAACAAGTAAAACAAGAAATCAGCTAATCTTTATCTCCATATAAAATAACAGTTTACATCATGGCTACCGAAAGAATCATTCCCGGAGAAATCCGGATTTTCCTCAACCACATTTATGAGTTCAAGAAAGGCGTACGCAACATGGTACTCTATACGATGAGCAGAGAGCACGAAGAGTTTGCTATCCGCCGGCTGAAGAATCAGAAGATCAGTTATATGATACAAGAAGTAGGTACTAACAAGATTAATCTGTTTTTCGGCAAACCCGAATGTATGGAAGCCATGCGGCATATCATCATTCGCCCCTTGAATCAACTGTCTGCCGAAGAGGACTTCATCTTGGGAGCCATGCTGGGATACGACCTTTGCCAACAATGCAAACGGTATTGTAATAAAAAAGAAGGTATAAAGATAGCCGTTTAAAGAATAACTTTTGCATTGTTAGCTTTGTTTTGTATGTAGTTTATCTTGAGTAGAATCGTTTCAAAAAAAACAGGTTTTCACAAAAACATTTTCCACTGGAAACTTGTTCTAATAAGAAACGATTCTCTCAATAACAAACTAACAACAAACAGTATGCTGACACAACAACAAGAACCATCCAAAGCCTACGTACTTGCGGGCATTTTCACTCTCTCCTTACGACTGATCGTCGGCTGGACTTATTTCTCAGCTTTTTGGCGCAGACTCGTCCTTGAAAACAAACTCATTCCGGATGGAACCGGATACATTGGAGAAAAGTTCAATCATTTCCTTCCCAATTCCATTGGTATCAAACCGATTATTGAATACTTGGTCAGCACACCGGATTTACTTTGGTGGGCAATGGTAATTTTCACATTAGTAGAAGGCATCGTCGGGTTACTCTATATGCTCGGTTTCTTCACACGATTAATGAGTATCGGCGTATTCAGTCTGGCATTCGGCATTCTTTTAGGCTCCGGCTGGCTGGGTACTACCTGCCTCGACGAATGGCAAATCGGCATCTTGGGGGTGTCAGCCGGATTCACTATTTTCCTGTCCGGTGGCGGAAAATATTCTTTGGATTATCTGTTATTGCCTAAACTTTCCAAGAACAAATGGCTTGTATGGCTTACTTCCGGTGAACTTCCACTATCTATCAAGCAATTCAGTAAAGTCGCAATAAGCGGTGCAGTACTGCTTTTCATACTGACCTTATATACTAACCAAGTCTTCCATAACGGTGTTTGGGGACCTTTGCACAACAAATCGGTCAAACCGGAACTGAAAATATCCAATGCAAAGATTCAAGAGGATATCCTCACGTTCAAAGTATACCGGATAGAAGGAGCCGACGTGTACGGTTCCTTCCTGATCGGCATAACACTAAAAGACGAGAATGGAAAAACAATACTTCAAAAGAATGGAGAAGAGCTAGCCCGCTTCCCACTTACCCGAATAAAAAATGACTATGTAGCCAAAGTAGCTCCGGGAAAACACAGCCTCATCATTCCTTTAGGAAGTAAAACAACTCTTACAATCAGAAGTGATGTTTTTATGGACTTGCCCAAAGGTAACTACGAACTAATTCTGACAGATATAAGTGGTATAACCTGGAAAGAGAAAATTACCATCAATTAAATCAAGTCAGAAAAATCTAATAACAAAAGACGGACTTTGTGGAAAGAAATATATATCGTACAAACTGTTTTTGCTATTTATGGGGAGTAGATACTGACGCTATTTACAGGATATAGTTACGCTATTTGCAGGCTGTAGTTACACTATACGCACAATATACTTACTCTATATCTTGTCTAACCTTACTCTTCACGCTACTAAGCCCCGTGCTGAAGCACTCTGAGAGCCGGTCCGGGAGTAGAAGAACTCCTTTCTGAGAGCAAGAAACCGCTATTTGAGGCAATTCTACAATATACAACGATAGGGAATTACTTTAAATCAAATCAAAAAGAAAGGATATCACAGAAAGTATCACACTTTTTGCTATTACACATATCCTTTCCAATATATGCAAAAGGGGGAGAATATCAATTCGCACATCCTGTGGATAAATACCAGCCTAGCATGGTAAAGATAAAAACGAGCCCGCTCTTTACCTTTTCCTGATCAAACATATCATGCAACAGATCATTGTGGAATTGACTGTCAAGGGATGCTTTTTCATAGGATAGAGGAAAAAACTAACAAATTCCTTTGTGGGTGATCAGACAAAACTGTATTTTTAGAGGCATAATATTGATGAATTATTAAATAGAAATGAATTAGATTGCTAACAAACTGATAAAGCACCTTAATAGTCAATTATCTGCCGGACATTAGCGGTTAAAATAAAAAACAAATGAACAGAATATTTGAAATAGAAGAATTAAACGAACTTGAAGTTTTTTTGAAATCTCAAAATGATATTGACAAATTGCGAGATAGTTTATTCGCTGAATTTCTTAAATATGCGGATTACAAAAATGTAGAAGAGTGGAATAATGCAGTTCGGGTTTGCGAGAGTTTGGCAATCATAGGTTGGGGATCTAATGAGGCCCTTGAGGCATTAAGAGGCTCTTTCTTTAATGGAAACCCGATGACTTGCTTTGTCAATAAACACAGAGAGCCTCGTTTCGTCGAAGCCATTTGGTCAAGAAGAATAAACGGATTTACCATGGAAGCAGGAAGGACAAGTTATCATTTCAGCCCGGATGATCCCTTTCAGAGGCAATCCATAGCATGGGAATATAAAACGAAAGAAGATGTACAAGGTATAGAACTTAGAAGTCAACGAAATTGGATTCCTAAAAATCCCATTTGGATTGAACGTACAATTGGTAACTGTTATGAGAACTCTAAGGTTGTTATTGAAAGTATTGAGAATGATTTACAATCAAAATTAAACAAACAAATGCGACCTGAATTGTATGGTCAGGCTGTCAATAAAATTATTCTAAAGTGTTCATTTAGTTATTACGACCATGTTTGCTGTAAATGCAATTACGTTATCGCTGATGAAAAACTGAAATTGAGACAAAAAGAATTATACCCCAAATTACTAACAATGTTTACCAAACAAGAGATTGAAAAGAATGGATATTATCTTCGAAATCGCTTTGAGTTTGGACCATTCAGAACAGATACTGGAAAAGTAAAAGCAGTGATAACCCTTGAAAAAGAATTTAGCGAACTGAATCATTCTGAACAAAAGAAAAGATTAAGCGAATATATCCTATCAGCATTAAGTCATATAACAAACAAACTAAATAAGAAGGTTAAGTATGACTTTGATTTAATGTTGGCTGATTTTAATGTAATATTGACCGAATGGAGTAATGAACAACTACCACTAACGAGCAAATGAGTTGTCTTAACAGTCGGTTAGCCACCGGACATTAGTTGCAATAAAAAAATGAAGAAAAATGAAAGGATATAGAATAGCAATGAAGCTGATTAATCAAACCAAGATTTTTAAATTTATAGTTCCCATTATAGTATTCATTCTATTGTATGCTGTCTCAACAATTAGAAACAACAATGTAAGAAAGGATGGCATATATTCTATAGTAACTCTTATTAAATACGGTTCTGCTTATAGAGGACAAAGCGCAAAATATGAATTTATATATAATAAGACTTTATATAAAGGAAGTTTTTTTATATCATTTGACGAGAGTAAAAACACTCCAATCGGAACCCGTTATTTTGTAACATTCTTAGCCAAAGCCCCCGACCGACATCGAATATTAGACACTGTACCATCCTGGTTTACTCTAAAAGCGCCAGATAAAGGATGGAAAACATTACCTACACAAAAACAACTACGAATAATGATGAAAGATAGCTTGATTTAAATGAAACATGGCAATCCGGATTCTGTAAAAGAATTGAATTAGATATGAAAGATAAAAGTTTGGAAAAAAACACATTCTGGATTTATCCTACAAATAAGTTTGTTTGGGCAGGAGTTGCAATATGCAGTATATTCAGTGCATTTATGATCTACTTTTTATGCGTAGCCGATTTAAGTGAGAATAAAGTCCTCCTTATTTTCTTGTTACCCATATCTTTGTCTATACTGTTAATCTATTGGGCATTACCCAGTAAGATTTTGCTTTGTGAGGATAGAATAGAAGAACGAAGCCTGTTCGGGAAAAGAAGTATCCGGGTGGATGAGATTAATTCGTGGGGAGTTGTGCAAATGTATAAACCCTACCGTTGTAAAGAGGGTATTTATTCTTACATACCTGCCAAGTCATTCAAGCCTTCCCGCAAAATAGAGGAGAACATGATTTTCTCGTATAGCCTGTTTTTATCCAATATTCCGCACTATGACGGTAAAAAGAAAGATTCCTTCCAAACAGATAAAACTATTTTTGTCAGTTATCGGAAAGAAGTGTATATTGCATTGGAAAAGCATCTAAAAAAAATAAAACGAACAATGGAGAACAACCAATTCAAAGATTAATTATCTTTGTCCCAACAAGAACTAAACACATTAACAACATGAAAAACAAATATCTACTAAGTCTGCTCGCCGCTTTAGGCTTTTCCGGATGTGGCAATAATAACGAGATCTGGGACGAACCTTGTTATTATGGTCCCGGTCCCGTCTGGACTCCTGACATTATAATAAGCAGTCAAGTACAAAATGAAGAAAAAGAAACTATTAATGGCATTCGCGTAGTATCCAGTTATATGAATCAAGAAGATTCATTAATTACAGATACTGCCTATACCGAGTCACGTGAAATAGAGCATTATACGGTAAGCGGTATAGCAATCAATACATTTAAATTCAAAGAGTATCCTCCCAAAGATACAGAAATGTACCTTGAGTATACAGATGTAGACGGCGAAAAGAATGGTGCATACCAAACAAAAAAGATTAGAATACAAGACCTTGGAAAAGAGGGAAAAGTCACTTTACTTAAAGAGGAGAAAAAAGAAGAAGAAAAAGAAGACTAAGAATGAAACGTATCATCCCCCTTACTCCCCGCCGATGGCTGGCTTTAGAAATATTCCGCCGGATGAAACACGAAAGAGTGGAAGAACATCCGCTCAGGCAGCTTTTTTGGGAATGCACCTTACGATGTAATGTACGTTGCCGCCATTGTGGCAGTGACTGCAAGTCCTCTCCCGCTACTCCGGATATGCCTCTACAAGACTTTCTAAAAGTACTGGACAGCATAGCGACACATACCAATCCGCACGATGTATTCGTCATTATCTCCGGTGGAGAGCCAACCGTACGTGAAGATTTGGAAACTTGCGGTAAAGAAATATCCCGACGGGGATACCCGTGGGGCATGGTATGCAACGGCCTGTGTCTCACACGAGAACGGCTTCATAACCTGATCCGCAGCGGTATGCGTAGTATATCCATCAGCCTGGACGGACTGAAGGATGTACACAACTGGATGCGACGACATCCCGAAAGTTTCGATTGTGCCGTAAATGCCATACGGGAAATCACAGCTATCCCCGAACTGACATTCGACGTCATTACCTGTGTCACCCGCCGTAGCCTGCCACAGTTGCCGGCTATGAAAGAGTTACTTATCAGTCTCGGAGTCAAACGATGGAGGGTATCTACCATCTTTCCGGTAGGACGAGCCGCCGAAGAACCGGAATTCCGTATGAACGGAGAAGAACTGAAACAAGTACTCGACTTCATCCGTGACACCCGAAAGGAAGGAATTATCCGTGCGAGTTACGGCTGCGAAGGTTTCCTGGGTAACTATGAAGGTGAAGTACGGAATACTCCTTTCTTCTGTAGCGCCGGAATATCAGTCGGCTCCGTCTTGATTGACGGTTCTATTAGTGCCTGTAGCAGCATCCGCTCCAACTACCATCAAGGAAATATCTATCAGGATGATTTTTGGGAAATATGGCAAACGAAATTCCAGCCTTATCGCGACCGTTCATGGATGAAAAAAGACGAGTGCGCCCGATGCAAATACTTCCGTTATTGTCAAGGCAATGGTATGCATTTGAGAGATAATGAAGGAAAACTACTGGTATGTCATCTGAACAGGTTGACAGGAAACTCTGCAAATGTTCCGGAATAAAAGATTCACCCCCACTATATATTGCTAGTAAACCGCCCAAGAATACCCATTTCAGGTGATTGCAGGAAATCGTCAAAGCCCCTATCTTTGCAATATCAGAATTGAATTAATTAGTCATAATTAAAAAATTACGTAGCCACATTGAAAACATTGGAATCGGCCGAAGTGATTCTCCCGCATTCTCACATTTGGTTGTCAGTTAAAAAAACCATATAATGTATTCAATATTACAGAATAAGTGTAAATAGCATAAATTCTAGTAAACAAAAGGCCCGGCTTGTGAAAGCCGGACCTTTTCGTTTTATCTCTGATGAGCCGTTTTTATAGTTTCCATCCCGATGTCTGTTCCTGTATATTCCAAAGTTTGGCGTACAGCCCCGGCCGGCTCAAAAGTTCATCATGAGTGCCTTGTTCCGCAATTCGTCCTTCTTCCAGCACAATAATCCGGTCGGCATTTCGGATCGTTTTGAGGCGGTGAGCGATAACGATTACCGTCCGCCCCGCAATCAAGGTATTGATAGCTTGCTGCACTTCCACTTCATTTTCTTCATCCGTAGCATCTGTCCTGCCGAAACGGATATTATTCTTCAGCGTATCCTAAAACAGATAGACATCCTGAAAAACCATGAAACAATGTTTCATTAATGACTCCGGCTCCAGTTCTTTCATATCCATTCCGTTAAAACGAACCGAGCCTTTACGCGGATCATAGAAGCGTGCGCAAAGTTTCAGCATCGTACTCTTTCCGCTTCCGGAAGGACCGACCAAAGCAGTGAGCGTCCCTTTTCTAAGAGTCACGGAAATATCATGCAGTATTTCCTTTTCCTGATAGCCGAAAGATACATGATCAAAAGTAATATCTCCGCTTTCGGGCACATCACGATCTCCCTTCATTTCCGATTCGTTCATCAACGTAAGGATACGTCCTCCTGCGATGGAGAAGTAGCGAAACTCGGCAAAGTTAGTCAAGGCAGATGTCAACGGATCGAAAACACGGGAACCGACTACCAGAAACATGACAAACGTGAGCAGTGAAAGTTCGCCTCCTATCAACAGGTACGTACCGCAAAGTATCATGAATGTCAATCCGGCACGAATCAATGTAACCGAGAATAAGATAAATGGGCTGAGAAGCGCCTCCTGCCGGATACAGGCACGACGGAGATCACTAAAAGCCATTTTCAGGCGTTCGAACTTGCCTCCCAGCAAATTATATGCTTTCATCACCCGTATGCCTTGCAGATATTCTTCCAAGCGGTTTCCGGCATTAATCTTGGATTCAATCTGCCGCACACTCAGCTTACGCTGGGCGATATTGCTAAGCAACAGGACAGCAACCGCAAGCGGTAAACATACCTTTTCATTTATCGGTATACTCCGAACGGAAGTTTTCCAGGGATGATCCCTGTGCCTGGAAAGTAACATACACAACCGGGCACGGTGTTCGGAAACCAAATCGATATATTCCTGCACGGATTCCTGCTGATAGTCCGAATTCGTAAAAACCTCTATGGACATCTGATTGGCATCATGTCGGTATATCTTGACATACAAATCATTCAGCACAGGTTTCAGAATCGTGCGGAATATCTCATCCTTATTGGTGAAATAATGATAGATGTTGCTGACTGTAATCCCTGTTCGGGAAGCAATTTCGCGCATGGAAGCATCCTTATATCCTTTTTCAGAGAATACTTCTTCGGCTATGTGGAGGATTTTTTCCTGTATGTCTTCTTTCAGATATTGCATAGTGGCGTTTTATTCACTCTGCAAAGTTGAGAAGAACTTTTGATTTGGGAAATACCCATTTATAAGGATATTTCAACAAGAATTACCTACAGAATAAAAACAGCGGATAAAAGTATCCCTACTTCTACCCGCCTTCTATCAAACCTTATCTATATTAATACCTAATAAAAAATCTTCAGGGGATCTGTTTATTCATGTTTCAGCCATTCTTTCGGAAGCACTTCTTTCTCACCCTTTTCATTGACTAATTCCATCTGCAAAACTCCGCCATTGCAATCGAAGTAGCGTACTTCTATCGGGTGCAGTCCGGCTTTCAAGGCCTTCTGTACTATAATCTCTACCGGTGAATGTGCTCCGTCATTATCTCCCAGTAATTCACCATCCAGTTTCAGCGTACTGCCGTCGTCCGAAAGAAGGGCAAATGTATAGATGCCATCAGCAGGTACTTCCAGGTAGCCCGTGAGTATCAGGCCGATATCTCCTTTCACCTCTTCGGGGATAGAAACGGATTCTACGACATACTCACCATTCACGGGAGCCGCATCGATATCCGCACAAAGATTACCACGGAATTTATGCCATACCGCTTTCAGTCCGGAATTCAAAGAAGCCGGAGCAGCAGTTGCCTCCGCATAAGGAGCTTTGACGTATCGGGTACGTGCTACATCCGATGGAGTACCGTCGGGACGGAAAGTGCGGAAAGTAAAATCTGTCGTTTCCGTCACTTTCAGATTTCCTTCATAAAGAGTGGATTGCTTAGTCGGCATACTTCCGTCAGTAGTATAACGGACTTCAATGCCGGGCAACGGACAAGTCAGATCAACCGAAGCCTCATCAAGGAAAGCATTCACTTTGTAGAATCCTTCCAGATCGGGTACCCGGTAGTTCAATCCAAGGATATCCATCCGCTTGAAATGCGGAACAAGCTGACGATAGAACTCTTTCAGATCCGGTTTCGCCTCCGGCTGCACCCAGGCTATTTCACTCAACGCCACCATACGGGGAAGTATCAGATATTCGATACGTTTCATAGACGGAATCCATTCTGCCCAGAGATTAGCCTGCACGCCCCAGAAACATTCTTTCTGTTCAGGTGACAAGCGGTCGTCTGCATACGGATCGTATGCCAATATCTTCTTCACGGAGTTTTTATCCTGCGCATAATCAAAATAGAAATATTCATTCGGACAGGCAATCACTCTTTGTCCTTGCGAAGTGGCCATAGGCACTGCCTCTTTCGACCAACTTCTCCACCAGGTAATAGCAGCATCCGAAGTCAGTCCGTCGGCAACAACTTCATCCCAGCCTATCAACTTCTTTCCATTGGCAAGGAAGAATTTCTCCATATCACGCACGAACCATGCCTGCAAATCTTCTACCGATTTAAGTCCTTCCGTGCGGATTCGCTTCTGGCAACGGGGGCACTTTTTCCAGTTATTTTTCTCGACTTCGTCACCACCCATGTGTACATATTCATAAGGAAAGAGATCGAAAATCTCTTTAAAGACATCCTGACAGAATTCCAGCGTCGTATCCTTTCCCGGACAAATAGGAGAAGAGAATGTTTCTCCCCAGCCGATCAGTCCGTCACAAGCGAGATCGGGGTATTGGGTGATAGCAGCCAGGAAATGTCCCGGCATATCTATTTCCGGAATCACATCAATACCTCTCTGTGCAGCATAATCTACAATTTCTTTTATATCTTCGTGCGTATAGTAACCACCATACAGAGTATCTCCTTCTACAATCCGTATTTTGTTTTCCGGAATCAGGAAGTCGGTATTGTCCTCTTCTACCGCACGCTCCATACAACCACGGTCGTGCTTGTTAAATTTCCGCCACGCTCCTTTTTCCGTCAGCAACGGATATTTCTCAATTTCGATCCGCCATCCCTGATCATCTGTCAGATGCCAGTGGAACTTATTCAGTTTATACAAGGACATCAAGTCCAGTATATGTTTCACTTCATCTTTATTCCAGAAGTGACGGGAAGCATCCAGCATAAATCCACGCCATTCAAAACGCGGCGAGTCCTCTATTTGCACGGCAGGAATAGAGAAAGTCTGTTTCGTTCCTTGCACTTCTATTCCGGCAGGCAGCAGTTGGTGGAGGCTGGCAATGGCGGAAACGATGCCCGAATAATCTCCGGCTTCAACCTGAACAGACTTGGGGGTAGCCTGAAGTTTGTAAGAGCCGGGCTTTCCATTATCCTGCCCTAGCTGGAGATAGATATCCGCCTTATCGGCTTCGGTCACCTCTACAGAAGTAGACACCACATTCCGAAGAATATCCTGCAAATATCCGGCAGCCGGAAATAAGGACTGATCGGAAACGCCGATTTTCATTCCATCCTTTAAAACGAAGATACCCGACTGTTCCGTCAGACTAACGGGGGTAGGTAAAATTGCGATCTCCTGCTTCACCGTAGGCGTGCAAGAGGACAAAATACATGCTGATGCAATCAGTAGAGAAGTACTTAGTTGTTTGAACATAAGGTTAACTGTTTAATAAGTTGATTACTTTGACTTTTATTGACTATCTATATATAATACAACTCAAACAGGCAAACTACTAAAAGGGAAAGAAAAGTTTTTAGTGATTTACTACTAATGATGCTCCATCGCTTCCATCAGACTATAAGGCCATTCTTCCATAAAGATTCGGACAATCTCAATAATATTTCTCTATTCCGCCAAATCCGGTTATCATCTTATTCTCTTTCACTTTACAGATAAAGTTGTTTAATCGCTTTTCAAATTCTTCCGGTCGCTTCCTTGCTGCTTCAATGTATGCAATTCGGATACGCTTATATGCGTCGGAAAAATGCTGGTAGTTTCTCCATGCTATTTCATCTTCTTTCAATCTGTCCATTATATCATTGGGGAAAATAAAAGGGTCAGATAAAACAGTGCGTATTTTATCTTCAAATTCAGGGTGTATCATTTTATTTTCCAATAACCATTTAAGTCTTTCTTTGTTGGCTTGTGAGTATGTACTTTTAGGTTTTCTAGGCGTGAAACGCTGAATTCTATGTTCTTTATCAAGCGGTTTTATCGTACTGTCAATCCATTCGAAACAAAGGGCTTCTTCAACAGCATCGTTGTATGCAATACTTTTTTCACCTGACGATTTAAGAGGAAATACAAACCAAATTTCGTCTTCGGTTTCAAAGTTGTCCATCAGCCACTTTCTCCAGTCTTCCCGATTTTCAAAATACTTTATTTTATTTTCTGTTGCCATAATAGGTCATTCAAACTAATTATTTTACTGCCTTTACATTCGTAATAATGAAGCATTTCGTCCATCTTCTTTTTATCATAATCCGTAATACAATCTGATAAGACTTTGAATCGCTTACTTACAATCGCCAAAAATACTAAAAATCGGTCAGGCAGATATGATTATCGTTGAAATCATCAATGTCAAATCTGTCGCTTATTTATAAAACATCCGGGAAGCAATCGTTTTATCACATTCCCGGATGCATAAAATGTTCTGAAAATAACAGACCGGTATCGTATCAATAACTAATCTTCACTCCGGCAAAGAAACTTCTCGGAAGCGAAGGACCGTAGATATAGTTGGAATCCCGGTTAGCTCCTCTGTCGAAGTCTTTCTGATATGCTTCAAAGATATTCTGAACACCTCCGCTAAGTTGTAAGTCTACCGTTTTATAGAGCTTGAAGTCATACGCTATCTTCACTCCCATATCGAAGAACCGGGGTGTCCGGATGGCTTCCGCCTTCCGTTCGGGCATATCGCCCATTGCTGCGTTTTCTGCGCTGATGTCCATACGCTGCACAAGCATACTGCCGGTATATGTCCCCGAGAGAGCGATGGACAACGGTTTGACGGGAGTATAAGTAGCCGTAAAATATCCGTAAGTATCGGGAGTACGGAAGATTTTTCTTTCTGCCGGCGCATCATCGTGCCATTTATGCGGTTCATCGTATCGGCTGCGCTGCAATGTCAGTCCTGCCTGTATTTGAAGCAAAGAAAGATAAGCAATCTTTCCTTCCAGAGTCAATCCCATTACTTTGGCTCCCGGACCGTTGCTGCGTATTTTCACCAATACACCGTCACCACGGTCAAAGGGCTCTCCTAACACGAACACATCAGTCAGCCTCGTATAAAATCCTTCTACTAACAGATTAGTCTGAAAAGCACCAAAGCGGTGATACATATCTGCGGATGCACTGAAGCTCTGCGATTTTTCCTCTTTCAAGTCCTTTGCACGCTCGATCATCGCCACTGTTCCACCTACATTTTCGATATGCATATCTTCGTCAAATGCCTGTGGGGCGCGGAAGCCGGAAGAATAGCTCAAACGCAGATTGATATTATCCGTAGGATTGAAACGCAGGTTGGCACGCGGGCTGAAAATAACATCATCCACCATATTGTGCTTATCCAGACGCCCGCCAATCAAAATTCCCCAATGTTTGTTTTTCCATTCGTTCTGTAGAAAAGCACTGTAAACCTTGACCGTCTGGTCCGTATGGCGGTCGTATCCCCACATATTATCTTTCAGCCGGTCACGGTTATATTCAAGTCCCGCCGTTAGGTCGGAAGGCATGAAAAGACATTTGTCGAATGTGTGCACATATTGCGCACCGCCCATAGCGGTGAGGTCGGTCGTCTTTCCGTATGCTTTCAGAGGATCGTTGCCGGGACCATAATAACTGTCACGATCCGTATTGGCTGCCGAGGCAAAAACACTTAAACGATTCTTTTCATTCGGTGAGAAATAATCGTATTTCAGACTTCCGCCATCTATGGAGTGTTGTAACTGTTCGGCAATATGGGCTTCGTGAGGAGGACGGTCTAGCATATCTCCACCACGACGGAATTCCTGCATATGATGGTATTCAAACGTCAGTTTGGAGTAAGTACTCGTTTTCAGATAAGAACGGAAACCGACCGTCTGATTCTTAAGTTTCGGAAGTTCCGTAAATCCGTCTCCGTCATAATCATATCCCGACCGGTGACGGTTCTGCCCGAAGATATACAATCCGGCACGATGATCATCCGTTACAAGGGAAGCATTCAGCGAGGTGTTGTTATCGAATGCGGAACTGCCACCAATGGAAGTGATCGTATGCGATAACTGACCGGAATTTCGCAGAGGCTCTTTCGTGATGATATTGATCGTTCCCGCAATGGCCGAAGAGCCGAACAATGCTGATCCTCCCCCACGCATGACTTCTACACGTTCGATCATGCTGGCAGGAATCTGCTCCAGCCCATATACCCCGGAAAGGGCACTGAACACGGGACGGGAGTCGATGAGTATCTGTGTATAGGGGCCGTCCAGCCCATTGATCCGGACTTGCTGGAAACCACAATTCTGACAGTTAGTCTCCACACGGACACCGGGCTGAAAATTCAACCCCTGTGATAATGTA
This sequence comes from Bacteroides sp. RCH18, assembly GCF_058231005.1. Taxonomy (NCBI): domain Bacteria; kingdom Pseudomonadati; phylum Bacteroidota; class Bacteroidia; order Bacteroidales; family Bacteroidaceae; genus Bacteroides; species Bacteroides sp. RCH18. The sequence goes on from NZ_JBIPTC010000001.1 coordinate 1,077,305, forward strand.
GAAGAATTAGTAGTTTCAAACAGTTTCAAATCTACTACATTGACCAGAGTCGGTGCCAGACGTCGGGTCGTTTCACTACGGTTGGCAGAGACGACTACTCCGTCCAGAGCAATCGCATCTTCTTCCAGTTCAAAGTTCTCTTCCAGCGTTTTACCTTTTTTCAAGGTCACATTACGGGTAACCGTCTTATACCCTACCGAGCTGACTTCCATCACAAAGTTTCCTTCCGGCAGATTCTTCAGGAAATAGTGTCCGGTAGCGTCGGTGACGGTTCCTATCGTGGTTCCCTTTAATGCTATGGTAATATAAGGCAGATGCTCACTTGTCTTTTTATCCAATACATGACCAATTATATTCGCATCGGATTTTTTCAATTCCGGATACTCCGGATGTTCAGCCAATGCAGGCAACAAGGCACAACATAGGCTGACCAGGACTAAAAGATATTTTTTCATTGTCGTTAGTCTTTTAATGTTTTAAATCAAAAATAATAAGGATGGGAAGCAACAGCTGTTTCCAAAGAAGACCTGCCTGCTTCTACGTGATGCAGACTAAACGACGGGAGGTGCTCTGAGAGAAATGACGCCCGGACAGGGACGACAATACCGCATACGCTGCGGAGAGGCGAGAAAAACACATAAAAGAGACAGGACAGAAGTAACAAACAAAGGCGTCAAACCATTATCTGTCACCAATGTATGGTCCAATATGTGAATCAACTGGAACTCTACTGTCGTATGGCTATGTTCGCCACCTTTCTTGAAGGGATGTGAATGAACAATCGTAACCCCGTTTACCACATGGGAGTGAGTAAACAAAGTAATCCCTGCCATGTACGAAATAAACAGTACAGGCAAAAACCACTTCATTATATTCAGGTATATTTGTTTCATTCGTCAGTTTTTGTGTAACAAAGATCAGGTTTATCTTCTGCGACAAAGATAGGGATTGTCTCAAAGCAAGACAATCCCTATTTATAAGGATTTATAAGCTAAAAAGATTATTAAACCATTATTAATAGCTAATTTTCACTCCCGCAAAGAAACTTCTCGGCAGTGAAGGACCATAAATATAACCCGAATCACGGTCGGCTCCCTTGTCAAAGTCATTCTGATAAGCATTGAAGATATTCTGTATTCCGGCATTCACCTGCAAGTTCATCGACTTATAGAGTTTGAAGTCGTATGCCGCCTTCAGAGCGATATCGAAGAAGTCCTCCGTATTGACCGTAATCGGTTTGTCGAGGAATCCGGGAACCGGTTCGTGAGGCACTAGCATCGAACCGGTATAAGTACCGGAAAGGGCGATAGACAACGGTTTGACCGGAGTATAAGTAGCTGTAAAATAGCCGTAAGTATTCGGGGTACGCATCATCTTCTTTACTGCCGGAGCATCCGGATTCCATTCGTGCGGTTCACTGTAATGGCTCTGCTGCAAAGTAACCCCTGCCTGGATCTGGAATTTATTCAGATAAGCCATCTTTCCTTCCAGTGTCAGTCCCATCACACGAGCTCCGGGAGCATTATAGCGTGTACGTGTCAGAATTCCGTCTTTTACTTCGCCATCAGTCAATGCAAAGACATCCGACAATTTAGTATAGAATCCTTCCACCAAAAAGTTAATCTGGAATGCACCGAAACGGTGGTAAATATCTGCTGAAGCACTCAAGCTCTGTGATCTTTCCTCTTTCAGATCCTTTGCAAGCTCAACCATTGCCACATTTCCCCCTACGTTCTCCACATGCAAATCTTCATCAAAAGCCTGCGGTGCACGGAAACCGGAAGAATAGCTCAAACGCAGGTTAATATTTTGGGTAGGGTTGAAACGCAGGTTAGCACGCGGGCTGAATATAATATGACCAATCAGGTTATGCTTATCCAGACGACCGCCAAGCAAGAATCCCCAATGATCGTTCTTCCATTCATTTTGCAGGAAAGCGCTACCGATATTTACTTTTTGATCTACCGTGCGATGATATCCCCACATATTGTCTTCCAGCTTATCTTGGTTGAATTCGATTCCGGCAGTCAGGTCCGAAGGCATGAAAATACATTTTCCGAAACTGTAGACATATTGTGATCCTGCCATCCAGTTCAGGTCAGTAGTGTTTCCATAAGCATTCAGGTCTTGTCCGCCACCATAATAGCTGTCACGATTGATGTGCTGTGCGGATGCAAACACATTAAAACGGTGCTTCTCGTTTGGTGAGAAATAGTCATATTTCAATCCACCGCCATTGATGGAATGTTCTGTCTGTTCGGCCACATTCGCTTCGTGAGGCGGACGGTTCAGTAAGTCTCCTCCCCTGCGGAATTCTTCCATATGGTGATATTCGAAAGTCAGTTTTGAATAAGTAGTCGTTTTCAGGAAGGAACGGAAACCGATTGTCTGGCCATGTATTTTCGGTATTTCAGAGTATCCGTCTCCATCATGATCGTATGCCGAACGGTGGCGGTTCTGACCAAAGATATATAAACCAGCACGCTGATCGTCCGTTACAAGAGAGGCATTCAAAGCAGTATTATTATCGAAAGCGTCTCCATCTCCAATACCGGTGATGGTATGGGACAACATTCCTGAATTGCGAATCGGCTCTTTAGTAATAATATTGATTGTACCGGCAATGGCAGACGACCCGAACAAAGCCGAACCACCTCCACGCATAACTTCCACACGCTCTATCATGCTGGCAGGAATCTGCTCAATGCCATATACACCCGAAAGTGCGCTGAAGATCGGACGGGAATCAAGCAGGATTTGTGTATAAGGACCATCCAGACCGTTAATACGTACTTGCTGGAAACCACAATTCTGGCAGTTGGATTCTACGCGTACTCCAGGCTGAAAGCTCAATCCCTGTGCCAGAGTAGTGGAGTTGGTCGTTTCAAACATTTTCATATCGACTACATTCACCAAAGTAGGCGCTAAACGACGGGTAGTCTCGTTACGATTGGCGGAAACGACTACGCCGTCCAAGGCAACCGCATCTTCTTCTATTTCAAAATCTTCTTCCAGCGTACGGCCTTTCTTCAGTGTTACATTGCGTCTCACGGTTTTATAACCTACTGAGCTGACTTCAAGCACGAAGTTACCTTCGGGAAGGTTCTTCAAAAAGTAATGTCCGGTAGCATCGGTCACAGTACCGATCGTTGTACCTTTCAATGCCACAGTAATATAAGGCAGATGTTCTTTGGTGTTTTTATCAAGGATATGACCTACGATGTTTGCATCCGATTTACGTAAATCCGGATATTCGGGATGCTCATGGAGAGCAGCTTGTCCTTCGAGGGCAGGCAACAATGCACAGCACAAGCAGACAAGCGAAAAGATGTATTTCTTCATTTTTCGTTTGTTATTCGTTTTCGTTAAGTGATGATGTGAACAAACAGATGGGGACCTCCCGCTTTACTATAAAGCAGGATACCATCGGTTCAAATGACGGAAAAACGAATAGCAGGAGGGGCCCTGAGTGCCACCACCCCATGATAGGGAGAATGGTAGTGCGTATGCTGTGTAATACCATGCAACCGCCACAAGAGGAATGGAATAAAAAGAGAAAGAGCAAACACAACAGCCGCACCGTCCGTTGTCAGGTGTGACAGAAAATGAACTAATAACAGTTCGACTGTTGAGTGCTTATGTGCCGCCCCTTTCTTGAAAGGGTGCGAATGGACGATTGTCACGCCATTGACCACATGTATGTGAGCAAAGAATGTGATACTTACCAGATACGATACAAACAGTACCGGCAAGAAGCAGCGCATGATATTCAATGACAATCGTTTCACCTCATCTTAAATTTTGAGGCGGTAAAGATACAAACTATTATTTTAACAATCAATACCTATATATATTGATTTTCATTAATATACAGCTGAGGATATCACCTGTATAAATAAAATAAGGAATACCATAGCAATCGGATAAACGGTCGCGTATGCTACACTTGGAATATTACTGTCCACCATCGAATCGGCAGCAGCCAGTCCCGGAGTACTGGTCATACCTCCCGTAATGGTTCCTAGTAGATCAAGTATGTTGATCTTGAACACCAAACGTCCTACAATTACCGCAACCAGCATCGGTACTACCGTGATAGCTGCACCCACTCCGAACATCAGCAAGCCACTTTCCTGAAAAGTAGCCACAAGGTTCTTTCCGGCAGAGGTTCCGACTTCGGCAAGGAAAAGCAACAGACCTAACTGTCGCAACAGTTGATTGGCGGGACCGGACATAGACCAAATGATAGGTCCTGTCTTACCAACGGCACTCAAAACCAACGCCACAATCAATACTCCTCCGGTCAATCCAGGTGAAAACGATAGTGTATCGGAGAAAGAAATATTCAGCTTACCAAACAAAACCCCCAGCACAATACCCATCGCGATGGGGAAGAAATCAGTATCGGAAAGTTTCTTCGCATTGTTTCCCAGTAGGCGGGCTACTCCTTTGATGCCTTCCTTCTCTCCTACCACCATCAGTTTATCACCAAACTTCAAAGCCAAATCCGGCGACGGAGATAAATCAATACCGCTTCGACGAACACGGGTCACCGTACAACCGAAGTTTTTCTGTAAATTCAGATCACCCAGTTGCTTATTAATCATATCTTTCTTGGTCAATAGTAAGGACTCGATTTCCTGTGTTTTATCCAAAGGAAGTTCGCCTTCTTCACGTTCGCCAATTAATACAGACAGCTGATTCAGTGATTCCTCACTGCCTACTGCCTGAATATAGTCTCCTTCGTGCAATACCGTATGCGCGGTGGGGATGGATATTTCATCTTTATGTTTCAGACGGGAAATAACAGCACCTGTCATTGCCCGTGCATTGATTTGCATCAAGCTACGGTTGAATACGCTTGCATTAGTGACACGGTAGATACAAGTGCCCAGCTCCGGAAATTGTCCACGACGCTCTATTTCAAGGCGACGGGCTTCCTGATCCAGATTTACACGCATGATTTTGGGAAGCAGCTTCACAAACAAAATCACTCCGATTACACCAAACGGATAAGCGATACCGTAAGCAATGGATGCCAACGGAGAGTGTGTACTATCAATTGCTACCGCCAATCCCGGAGTACTGGTCAAAGCTCCTGCAATCAATCCGACTACACTCGGCGTATCAATATCGAACGCATACTTCAAACCTACTGCCGTGAGGCAGGCAGAACAGATAATAAGCATAGTAATGAGAATCAACGTCTTTCCTTTACTACGGAAAGAGTCGAAGAATCCGGGACCAGCCTGAATACCGATGGTAAAAATAAAAAGTACCAAACCGAAGTTTCCTAATTCTTTAGGAATAATAACACCAAAGTGTCCAAAAAGAAGAGCAATAAAGATCACCGCTGACACATCAAGCGATAGCCCCTTAATCTTAATTCTTCCTAACATAAATCCCAACGCTACTATCAGAAAGAGCGAGAAATAAGAGGAATGCAATAAGTCAGTAAACATGTTTTTTAAAGGTTAGTTAGTTTAAGGGCGCAAAGGTACGGATTTATTTCAATCCTCACAACATTCTGTGCTACAAGTCACTTCCTCGCCCTCTATCTCTAATGTAGCATGATGGATACCTGCTGCTTCAAGCGCCTCCTTTATACGATGTTTTATTTCCTCCATTTTTGCTATATCATCCACTACAACGTGTGCAGTCAAAGCCGTTTCCGTAGTACTAATGGCCCAAATATGCAGATGATGACAGCTTTCTACCCCCGGCTGTTCCACTATCAGTTGCTGAATCTGCTGAGTATCGATTCCCACCGGAACACCATCCAGCGATAATCGAAGACTGTCATGAAGTAATCCCCAAGTAGAAACAATAATAATCACAGCGATACCCAATCCGATAATCGGATCGATAATGCTCCATCCCGTATACATGATAATAATACCGGAAGCAACTACTCCGACAGAGACCAGTGCGTCAGCTGCCATATGCAGGTAGGCTCCTTTTACATTCAGATCTTTATCCTTATCCTTCATAAAAAGCCAGGCAGTAAGTGCGTTGATCACCACTCCTACTCCGGCAGTCCAGGCAATGGCGGAACCGTCAACTGAGACCGGATGAAACAGCTTGTCTATGCTTTCAGCGATAATTATCCCGACAGCAACCAATAATATGACTGCATTTAGTAAAGAAACGAGGATGGTACTTTTCTTATATCCGTAGGTATAGCGACTATTCGGGTGTACTTTCTCCAACCGGAAAGCCAACATAGCAAGAATCAAGCTTGCCACATCTCCCAAATTATGTCCGGCATCAGAGAGCAATCCCAAAGAATCGTAATAAAAACCAACTCCGAACTCGACTATAACGAAAGAGATATTCAGAACGATACCTATTATAAAGGCTTTATTAAGAGATGTTATCCGATGATTATGTTCGTGATGATGAGGTTCCATATTCTAAATAGTTTTATATTTAGAAAACAGTTATCTAAGAAATTAGTTCACACAACAAAGAAAGCCCCCAAAAATCATTTGAAAAGAATATGCTCCTCATGCTCCATCGTTTACTTTTTTAGTTACCTTTGCGCCGATTTTAAGAATCCCTTTGAACTAAACCCTAAGTACTGTGTTGAAACCATAACAGGAATTTACGTATAACTTAAAAGGGTAAGAAAGATGTCTACAGAAATATTAGTGGATACTGTAACCACAACCACAGATAGCTGCCAGATGGTAGCAACAGAAACAACACTGCAAATAACAGCAGCCACCAAGTCTGACAATCAGACTACAGCCAACGAGGCTTATACCGCTGTACCTCCACGCCGTACTTTCAATGAACAGAAACCGTTTGTTTTTTCAATCGTAGGCTTTGCCGTGGCGTACATTGCAGCACTCGTTATCGGACGGATTATCAAAATGCGAATGCCACATCATTCTTAAAAGAAGCGCTTACGACCAACCCAAAAAACAAGTCACCGAAATGATCACTCATTCCGATGACTTATCCCCTTTAAACACCTTTAAACAAAATGGAAAATATGCCTCATTACTAACTAAACTAACTAACCCTTTGAGGCATATTTTGAAGAGGCTGACGTATCAGCCTCTTTTTTATTTATAGATAGCTTTCGCTCTCTAATCTTTTTTTTTGCGGGCCTCAGCAATATAGCCAAGAGCTTCTTCGCATTTTGCAGTCACATAAGCCCAGTCTTCTGCTGCTACCTTGTCTTTCGGGAACAGTTTTGACCCCATACCTACGCAGAACACGCCTGCTTTGATCCATGCAGTCAGGTTTTCCTTGGAAGGCTCTACCCCACCTGTCACCATCAGCTTAGACCATGGCATCGGAGCCATCAAACCTTTCACAAAGTTAGTTCCATATACATCACCCGGGAACACTTTGCAAAGATCGCAACCTACTTCCTGCGCAAAACCTACTTCAGATACAGAACCACAACCCGGAGTATAAGCTACCAGACGACGGTTACATATCTTAGCGATTTCCGGATTGAACAACGGACCTACCACAAAATTAGCTCCTAACTGAAGATACATAGCAGCAGTAGCCGGATCAACGATTGAACCGATACCGATAGCCATTTCAGGACATTCTTTTGCTGCGTATTTCACGATTTCAGCAAATACTTCCTGTGCAAAGTCACCACGGTTGGTGAATTCGAAAGCACGAACACCACCGTCATAACAAGCCTTTACTACTTTCTTTGCCACTTCCGCATCTTTGTGATAGAATACAGGAACCATACCTGTAGAGCCGATTTTATTCAATACGGCTATTTTATCGAATTTTGCCATCTTAATTTCTTATTTTAAATAATTGGGTTTTCAAACTCTCAACTTATCTCTGTACGCGACCGCTTGCGTCACCACCAGCCAATGCTTCCACTTCTTCTACAGAAACAAGGTTAAAGTCACCATTGATCGTGTGTTTCAAAGCAGATGCAGCAACAGCGAATTCAAGAGCTGCGCCCTGGTTAGGTTTAGTCATCAAACCGTGGATAATACCGCCGGAGAAAGAGTCACCACCACCTACACGGTCGATAATCGGATCGATATCATAACGCTTGGAAGTATAGAATTCTTCGCCATTGTAGATCATAGCTTTCCAGCCATTGTGAGTAGCAGAGAAAGATTCGCGCAATGTAGAAACTACATATTTGAATCCGAATTCTTTCATCATCTGCTGGAAGATACCTTTGTAGCCTTCAGCATCTGTGTGGCCTGCTTCAACGTCAGCATCCGGTTTGAAGCCCAGACACAGTTCCGCATCTTCTTCGTTACCGATACATACGTCTACATACTTCATCAACGGTTTCATGATAGACTGTGCTTTTTCTTTTGTCCACAGTTTCTTACGGAAATTCAAGTCAACCGATACAGTTACGCCATGACGCTTGGCTGCTTCGCAAGCCAGACGAGTCAGTTCGGCAGCTTTGTCAGAAATAGCCGGAGTGATACCGGACCAGTGGAACCAGTCAGCACCTTCCATAATAGCATCAAAATCAAAGTCGGCAGCATCAGCTTCAGCGATAGCAGAATGAGCACGGTCATAGATAACCTTGCTGGGACGCATAGAAGCGCCTGTTTCCAGATAGTAGATACCTACGCGGTCGCCACCACGAGCAATAAAGTCTGTCTTTACACCATATTTACGCAATGCGTTTACAGCAGACTGTCCGATTTCATGTTTCGGCAATTTGGTTACGAAATAGGCTTCATGTCCGTAGTTGGCACAGCTTACTGCAACGTTCGCTTCTCCACCACCATATACTACATCAAAAGAGTCAGACTGAACAAAGCGGGTATTACCCGGAGTTGACAATCTAAGCATGATTTCGCCTAATGTAACGACTTTCTTTCCCATAATCTTATGTTTTAAATTCTAAGTTATTAATATTATGAAGTTTCAATTTATCATTTTTACCCTATTTTAGGGGTTAAACCACTGATTATATGAGTATTAATATATAAACAGAGTTACATTACACACCTTTCGTGTGCGGGCACAAAGATACAACAATTTTCGTAATTACAAAAATTGTTATATATTTGTATCGAAAATATTAAGATTATTATTGTGTGCGAGCACATAAACCTATATAAATAAGGTGATCGTATGAATAAATTGCACGAAAGAATCAGAATCAAAGACATCGCCCGTTTAGCAGACGTGTCTGTAGGAACAGTAGACCGCGTCATTCACGGACGCAGCGGAGTATCAGAAGCAAGCAAAAAACGGGTGGAAGAAATTCTGAAGCAGCTTGACTATCAACCTAACATGTATGCCAGTGCCCTGGCTTCCAACAAGAAGTACACATTCATCTGTCTTCTGCCTCAACACCTGGAAGGCGAATACTGGACAGCAGTAGAACTAGGTATCCACGAAGCTATCGCTACCTACTCGGACTTCAATACCTCAGTAAAGATCAACTATTACGATCCATACGACTATCATTCGTTTGTAGACGCCAGCGAAGCTATCCTGACTCAGCAACCGGATGGAGTGATGGTGGCCCCTACAGCTCCGCAATATACGAAAGGCTTTACCGATCAGTTGCAAACGTTGGATATACCTTATATATATATAGACTCAAATATCAAAGACGTGCCTCCCCTCGCCTTCTTCGGTCAGAACTCACGCCAAAGCGGATATTTTGCCGCCCGTATGCTGATGCTGCTTGCCAGAGACGAAAAGGAGATCGTTATTTTCCGTAAGATACATGAAGGAATTGTCGGCTCTAACCAGCAAGAGAACAGGGAAATCGGATTCAGGCAGTACATGGAGGAACATCATCCGTCTTGTACTATACTGGAGCTTGACTTGCATGCCGAGCGCAATGATGAAGATAACGAAATGCTGGATGAATTCTTCCGTTCTCACCCGAACGTAAAGAATGGAATCACTTTCAATTCAAAAGTCTACATTGTCGGCGAATACCTGCAAAGTCGCGGAAAGAAAGATTTCAATCTGATAGGCTATGACCTTCTGGAACGGAATGTCACTTGCCTGAAAGAAGGAAGCGTTTCCTTCCTCATCGCCCAGCAACCAGAACTGCAAGGCCTCAACGGCATCAAAGCGCTCTGCGATCACCTCATTTTCAAGAAAGACGTGACTTGCATCAACTATATGCCGATTGACTTGTTGACTGTAGAGACAATAGACTATTACCATAGCAAATAACAACAAAATCCAACTAAACAAGTACATGGAAACAAAGTATTTAAGAATTAATCCTGCCGACAACGTTGCCGTTGCCATTGTTAACCTCCCGGCAGGAGAGCATCTATCCGTAGATGGAATAGAGATCACACTAAACGAAGACATTCCCGCCGGACATAAGTTTGCATTAAAAGATTTTGCAGAAGGCGAGAACGTAATCAAGTACGGATACCCTATCGGTCATGCCCGTATGGCAAAGAAACAGGGAGACTGGATGAATGAAACGAATATCAAGACGAACCTTGCCGGACTGTTGGAGTACACCTACCATCCGACTCAGGTTACTCTGGACATCCCTCATAAAGACCTTACTTTTAAAGGCTACCGCCGTAAGAATGGTGATGTCGGCGTAAGAAATGAAATCTGGATTATCCCGACTGTAGGTTGCGTTAATGGTATCATCGGACAACTGGCCGAAGGTCTTCGCCGTGAAACGGAAGGAAAAGGGGTAGATGCCATCGTGGCTTTCCCACACAACTACGGTTGCTCACAGCTCGGCGACGATCACGAAAACACGAAAAAGATTCTTCGCGATATGGTACTTCACCCGAATGCAGGCGCAGTGCTGGTAGTAGGCTTGGGATGCGAAAACAACCAGCCGGACGTATTCCGTGAATTCTTAGGAGACTATGACCAGGACCGTGTGAGATTCATGGTAACCCAGAAAGTAGGTGACGAATACGAAGAAGGAATGGATATTCTGCGTGACTTATATGCCAAAGCATCCAAAGATGAACGTACGGAAGTACCTTTGTCAGAACTTCGCGTCGGACTGAAATGTGGTGGTTCCGACGGTTTCTCAGGTATCACTGCCAATCCGTTGCTGGGTATGTTCTCAGACTTCCTGATTGCACAAGGCGGTACAAGCGTGCTGACTGAAGTTCCGGAAATGTTTGGTGCGGAAACAATTCTGATGAACCGTTGCGAGAACAAAGACCTGTTCGAGCAGACCGTACACTTGATCAATGACTTCAAAGAATATTTCCTGTCCCATGGCGAGCCTGTGGGTGAAAATCCATCTCCGGGAAATAAGGCCGGTGGTATCTCTACTCTGGAAGAAAAAGCACTGGGATGTACACAGAAATGTGGCAAAAGCTATGTATCCGGTGTGATGCCTTACGGAGAACGTCTGCAAAAGAAAGGACTGAACCTGCTTTCCGCCCCGGGCAATGACCTGGTAGCCGCTACTACCCTTGCCGCAAGCGGATGCCATATGGTACTCTTTACCACCGGACGTGGTACTCCTTTCGGCACTTTCGTTCCGACGATGAAGATTTCCACCAATTCTACTTTGGCTAAAAACAAACCGGGGTGGATTGATTTCAATGCCGGAGTCATCGTTGAGAACGAACCGATGGAAAAGACTTGCGAACGCTTTATCGAGTATGTGGTTAAAGTAGCAAGCGGTGAGTTCGTTAATAACGAGAAGAAAGGTTATCGCGAAATTGCCATCTTTAAAACAGGAGTTACGTTATAAGCGTTTCACCATCAAAGAAAATATTACAGTTATGGGGAGGGTGTATCAAAACACCCTCTTTTTTATATCACTCGTTAAACATGCCAATAGCCCCATCCGCAGAAATCATTTCAGCCGTTATTTTCAACCTGCGGCAACGACTGTTGTTATAGAACCTCACCTGAGCATTCCCTGCTTCATCCGGCATCACTTCCGGGTTCCAGTATAACGTGCGGCGATAGTCCTCTTCTTTGGGAAGAACAGAATAATCGGGATGATAAAACTCTACAGGTTCGCTATAGCCATCCAACCAGGTTTTTCTGACTCCCCTGCCTCCTTTTACGGGAATCTCTCCTTCCGGATAGGTTTCAATAAAAACAGCACAGCTATATATTTCATCCACATCCATCGGAGACATACGGATGTCAGCATAACGACACCTTGCCGATAATTCCTCGTTGATATAAATAGACTTGATAGCCACCAGGCGAAGTGTCCGGTATCGGGTCTGATCTATTTCAGTAGCCTCCGTTCGTTTATAGTTTACCACATACAAGGGAGAGCGACCTTTGTACTGCAACCATTCCTCACCACCACTATACCTGCGTATGAAATTGGGATTCATACGGACAAGCAGCTCGTGGATATCTTCACCGATATAACCTCCCTTATCCAAAATATCATCCATCTCCGAAGGTACATCGTAGTAAGCAACCGATTTCGAACGATTTTCATAAATATCCTTCTCACGACTCCATTTCTTAGCCTTCACCACTACTTCACCCAAACGGTGATTTTTCTCTCTCATACCCCGTTTTGACAGAGAATCTTCATAAGCATCCATAAAACGATTATAATCGATATCATCACCAATCACAGTATCTGTCTGCAGTTCCTGTTCTGCTCCCGGTTTATCTCTGCCGGACAGGCTTATCTGCATTTCTCCCAGCGGATATTGTGTAGGTTGAGGACTGAAGACTCTGTCTAATACAATCCGGTGGTCTTTCCGCTTACCTTTCTCCATCACAGAAAGAATCAGATTCCACTTGCCAATAATATCGGTAATAAAAGCAAAACGCCCCACACTGTCTGTTTCGAACAGGTTAAGAGAAAGCGCCCCCGGCGAAGTTTCCTCATCTCCCCGCTTCGCCAGAAAAGAAGAGACTTGTATATTTGGTTTAGGCTTACCTCTAACAAATGAAACGACTTGTCCATGCACTTCAATCCCTTGTTCGGGCATGTACTTCAATTCAAACGGTTCCACCCCCGACTCGTATTTCCATGCATAACGCCGCCATCCCTGCACCAACAACAAATGATCCAAAGCTGTTCTGTGCTCTTTATCATCCGCTTCGAAATAATAGAGCGGACGATGAACGTAGCCTTTAATCTCAGACATTAACAATAAGTCCGCTAACATAGAATGCCGGCTTTCCACTTCTTCCCATCCGTCACGCACAGATACCGACATCGGAGCGGATACAGGCTTACCCGCCGTGTCACGTACTGAAAAGTCCAATAAGACACGATCAAACGGCTGATAATCCTCTTTGTTTTTCCGGACACTGATTGTCAATGGCTCCGGTTTTCTCATAAAGATAAGGCGGTCGGCAATAATCTGTCCTGCCGTATCAAACAATACGATCTGTACCACCCCCGCCTTCCATTCCGTCTTGTCAAGTTTGAAAGAGACAGGCGTATTTTTCCGGATGTTCAACAGGCAATAATTAAGCAGTTTCCCATGACCAAGCACAGCTAAACCTAAGACAGACTCCGGTGTATGCGGATTCTTTTGTACACTGACTGCTATACTGTCTTCCGAAGAAAGATTGTCAACCTGCAAGACATATCCCTGCAACCGGGCTTCCGGCAAATCAAAACGGTACTTTTTGCCATTCAACTCCACCTCAGCCTTATGATTCTCTCCGTTCGTAGGAATATACACAAAGGTGCCACGTCCTTCGTGTACAGTGGCAAAGGAGGCGATTTCTTTCTTTTCCCGGTTGATAACCGTTCCGGACAGTGCGATCGGATTTCCATAGGCATCCGTTGCCTCAAAAGCAACGCGGGAAGGAATGCCTTCGACCAAATTTCCTCCTTCAGGAAAAAACTTCAGATTGACTTTTTTCTCCTTAGCCGTTTTTTTCCGTACCTGCGGATATTTATAAACAGCATATTTCTGTATGTTCTTCTCTTTAAAATCACCAGCCACCCGAGGCTTATCGAATACCGGAAGAACCCGGGAGAAAATAACCTCCTCTCCAAAGTTCAACATATATTTCGTGTAGGCACGAACCTCATAAAAACCGGAATAAAAAGGTAGTTGTGTTAATTCGAAACTACCGTGGCAACGGCCGTTCCTAACAGGCAATACACGTTTCGCTATGACTTCCCCACCCGGATTCAGCAATTCGACATAAAGGGTTTTACTCAAATCCGACGGGCGGTTCAGTTCGGATGTCACAACATAACACTGAAACCAAACAGGATCTCCCTGATAATAACTGGTATTGTCGAAATGTAAATAGACTTTTTCCTGTGGCAGCATTTCTCCGAAATTCTGCACTGCTTCAATATAGCCCGATAATTTACGAACGATACTGTCCGGCATCTGGGCTTGCAAAGAAAATGGCAGTGCCGACAAGAGGAATAGTAAGACGAGGGTAGCCCTGTTCATCATAATTCATCTATTTCAAATTTGTGTTTAAGATTAGATCTGTCCTACTCCGGAGAGAATCTGTTCTCCAGTGATTACCAGCCAAATATAGGAAAAAGAATTGAAAAATTGAGATGATTTACTCTTTTTTATATGCTATACCATATCATCTCCCGTCTTGGCAAATGTAACACGAATCGTCTTATGAAACGGAATGAAACGCGAGATAACAGCTATTATGACCGATATCACCAACAGATAACCTAATATTTCTTTCAGTGCAAGCAACAGACTCTGCTCCTGCAAAGTTCCATAAAGAGAATGGATAGCTATCTGTACCGCTTCATCATATCTGTGTCCTTGTGCAAGCGCATTATTCAGAGACTGAGTATAACGGGACGCAGCCAGCGGGTCGGCAGTCGTGATAGTCTCCGACAAAGAATATATATATTTCTGTTGCAGACGATACAGCATATTGCTGTAAAAAGAAGTAGCCATGATAGGTGCCAGTACCGAACGGAAGATTATCAGAAAGAAAGCATTCGACAACAAAAACTTCGGGTTCAAATCTTCTACGGCAAACAGGGCAAAGGCTATAATCAAAGTCAACATACCCAATCCGCGGAAAAAGATGGGCAGATATAACATTTCATACGTACTGTTCGGCGCAATACCAAAATATAGAATACCAAAGAAAATAACAAAACAACTCATTCCGCCCGCTATCAGAAACCGGAAACGCCAACGTTGCCAGCGAAACCACCAGAAACAGATAAAAGCTCCGATTACATACCCCGGAAGCAAAAAGATATAAAGAGAATAGGTATGCGTGCTGTCTACTTTCAGGATGATGCTCAGGTAATTGGTCAATAATGTGGTGGATGTACTGAAAAACATAACAAGCATCATATAGAAATATCCGACGATTGCTTTAGGCTGAAACAGAGGGGCAAGACTTACATAGGGATTCTTCGAATGGTGCTGAATCCAGATAAATAATGCGATCAGTATAGGAGAAATTACAATATAAGCACAAAGTTTGGTAGAAGCCATCCAATCCAGAACTTTCCCATAATTGATGACGTAAATCAGCATCAGCAACCCTACCGAAATGATAAACATCTCCCGAATATGCAAATCGGATAACGGTACCGATTTAATCGGGCGGTTATGCCGGAAGCAGATGATAACAAACAGAATAGAAACCAGAATCAAAAGCATCATGAAGTAATACATATACTTCCAGTTATAATGATATGCCAATTGCGCAGTGACCAGCATGGAGGCCTGTCCGCCCCCGTACACCAATGGATAAAAATAAGAATAGAACTCGCTGCGGATATTCTTCGCACTGAAAATCTTCTGTGCATAACGAATAAACCATAACATCAGAAAACCTTTCAGAAAGCCGATAGCAAAACTGCAGGCTATCAGAATATCGGCATTCTGCGAACGGGCGCAAATCCAACTCAAAAAGAACTGCAGGAGCAAGTCTATCAGCAAGAGAAACTTGACCGAAACGGCTGCCAGCACTTTAGGAATAATAGGATAAGCAATGGCCATACCTGCCGAAGCCGCATAATATCCCATCGTTATATCTTCCGAATTGGTTCCAAGCGTATTCGATACTTCGAGCATGCTTCCGGTATACGAACCATTCAGCATGGTAACCGGAAGAATAACAATGAAAATGCAACAGAAACCCAGCCAATCGGGCACCCAGGAACGAACGGGTACTCCCAACTCTTTCATTGTTATCATTTGCGCAAAGCTTCTGTTTCAACCATCATACCCGCTCTTAATTGTGCCATTTCTTCTGAAGAGATATTCTCCAGCTCTATCCGTACCGGGATACGCTGTTGTACTTTTACAAAGTTTCCCGCGGAATTGTCTGTGGGAACCAGAGAATATTTCGACCCGGTTGCCTCCGAGATAGCAGTGACTTCCCCATTAAAAATCTTCCCGGGCAACGCATCTACTTTAACGCGTACCTGCTGACCAATATAGATATTGGCAATCTGTGTTTCCTTATAATTAGCAGTAATCCATTTATCCTTGTTGCGTACCAGATAAGAGATGGTTTGCCCCGTCTGGACATACTGTCCGGGTTCTAAGGTACGCCTGCCCATATATCCATCGTATGGAGCAGTGAGTACCGTATAAGACAAGTTCAATTTAGCCAGATCCAAATCCGCTTCTTTACGTAAGATACCGGCTTGAACTCCGGTTGTCTTTTTACTCGTTTCCGCATATTGCGACAAAGCAGCCTGTTTTTGCGCGACTAATGCCTGATAGCGTGCCTCAGCTGCTTCATACGCGGCTTTGGTCTGCTCGTACTGTTGTTCCGGCACCGATTCTTCTTTCAGCAGACGTTCAAAGCGGTGAAAGTCCTGTTCCAGTTGCCAGAGCTTCGCCTTCGCTTCGGCTATATTGGCATCCTGCACGGCTATATTAGTATGGGAAGTTTCGATGCCCGAGTGAAGAACATCCTGCAAACCGTGCGCATCCAGCAGAGCTGCTTCGGCTTCCTTCACTTTAATTTGATATTCACGGTTATCGAGTACTAACAAGGTATCTCCCTGACGCACATATTGATGTTCCTTGAAACGGATATCCTTGATATATCCCGAAGCACGTATATTTAAAGGAGCAACATATTGGTCTACAAAAGCATCATTGGTCACTTCATAGCTAATGTAACGCCAAAAATAAGTAATAGTCCACCAGAGCCCGGAGACAGCCAAACATACACACACCATATTCAAGATGATGTTGCGAACTCTCATTCTTTTAAGTTTCCGTTTTTTTTCCTTTAATGTTGCCATAACCTTAATATATTATAGACGACCACAAGCCTTCTGAAGTTGATAATAAGTATAAATCACACGAGTGCGGGCAGTGACCAGCTGCAACTCCACATTCAAACGGACAGAGTTGGCATCCAGCAAGTCAGTCAGAATAGCCAACTGATTCAGATAACGGTTCTGCATAATACGGTAGTTCTCCTGCGCCTGCCGGACAGACAACTGCAAGGCTTCTACCCGTTGCAAAGCTTCCTGATGCCGCAGAAAAGCAGTGCGCACATCCATGCGGATTCTCTGCATCTTCTGCTCTTCATCATTCTTACGCAAAGACACCACCAGTTTGCTTTCCTTTATTTTATGACTGTTTTTGTAGATTGAGGATAAAGGATAAGAAACCAATAGTCCTACATTCCAGTTATTGTTGTACATATCCGCCAATGTACGCGAAACAGGGCGTGCCAGTGTATTTGAGGCATACAGTGATATGCTGGGAAGAGACAACGAGTGAGCCAACCGGATCTCGTTCCGGGCAAGTTCCGTTTGTTTTCTGAGCAATTTCATTGCCGGATCATTTGTGTAAGCAAGGGTGATATAGTCATCATACGCTTCCAGAGCAACTGCCTGATGCAGTAGGGTCGTATCCGGTTTCAGTAACAGGTTCTCATTCTGTCCCAATAAAATATCCAGCTGCTGCGACACGAGTACGATGCTATTTTCCGTTTCCTGCAAAAACAAACGATCGTTCGTCAACTGCATCTCGCTGCGCAATACATCATTATTCGTTATCAGCCCTTCCTTTTTCATCCGGCGAATATCCCGCAGGCGTAATTCGGATTCCTCAATGTTCCGCATCAATATCTCATGCTGCTTGAAAAGGCTGAACAGATTCATGTATTGGTTCAGCAAACCAAGTTTGATTTCTGCCTGGTCTGTCAATGTCTGCAACTCGGCAACTTGTTTTTCCATGTCTGCCTTACGGATAGTCCTCCGAATCTTACCACCTTGATACAGTGGTTGGGAAAAGTCGATGGCGTAATTCTGCGACCAGTCCGGAATATCCGGATATGTCGGACCGGACAATCCCCGTTCCCAAACGAGCGGCTGTCCCACAAAACCTCCTTTCAATCCCACTTGCAGATAAGGCAGTGATGACGTGCGTGCCGTCCGTGTCCGTTCTTGTGCCATGGCTTCTTTCAGCGCATCCGCCTGAAGCTGCAAACTATGCTGCACCCCACGTTCGAAAAGCTGGTCTACGGAAAGAAATAAAGAATCCGTCTGCGCCTTTGCCGACTGACCGACGAAGATCAGGCAGAGCGGCCCTAGCAGATATACCCTATACGTTTTCAAGAACATCGTATACTCCCTTTAATTCCGATAACATGACTTTAATGCTTTCTATGCCAATCACCTGTTCCGCGTGTACATAAACCTGATCCAGTATGGGACGAATCTGTTCCTTAAACTCCTCTCCTTCCGGAGTCAGATAAACCAGCTTGTTGCGGCGGTCTGCCGGATCTTCCTTCCGGTAGACATACCCTTTCTTCTCCAGATTGTTCATCAGATTGGTCAGACATGCTTTGTCTTTTGCGATACGTTCAGCCAATATTTGCTGGCTAATGCCTTGTTCATGCCATAAACAGCTCAGTACCTGAAGCATTTCGAATGTGATACCTGCGTTGTTCTTTCTCAGTGTCCGCTGCATCGACCTACGGAAAGCCATGCGGGTGCGGAAAACCTGTAGCATGAGTTCTCTAAACTCTGCTCCTTCTCTTATCATAAAAGTGCTTTTTACCTTTTTCGGGCGCAAAGGTATGTATTTCTACCGAATTAGTCAAACGTTTGACTAATTTCATGTAAAACGACTCTATAAATTGTTCCATTCACCCACACTAATCTCTAATTTTCAAAATAAATGAGCAGAATCTTTGTTCATCTGAAATCTTTTATTTTACTTTGCATCACAAAGTACTTTTATATGAATAAAGATAAAGCATTAGAATCAGTAAATGAGATAAAAGAGTTGATGGAAAAGTCCTCCAAGTTTATCTCGATCAGTGGATTAGCGGCTATCATGGCCGGAGTTTACGCACTAGCGGGTACATACATCGCCACATGCCTTGTTACCCCGGACACAACATTAATCACAGCCTTGAAGTTGATGATTATAGTGGCCATCCTTGTATTGGCAGCTGCCGCCGTCACTGCCGGCATACTGTCTTACAACAAATCCAAAAAGCTGCGACAAAAGTTTTTCAGCAAGCTGACCTATCGGGCATTATGGAATTTTTCACTTCCGATGCTGACCGGAGGCGCTTTATGTATTTCTCTGCTGCTGCATGGATATTATGACATTTTATCCTCGGTCATGCTTTTATTCTATGGACTGACTTTGGTCAATGTTTCTAAATTTACCTATGCCAATATAGCTTGGTTGGGATACGCTTTTATCTGTCTGGGAGTCATAGATAGTTTTTGGGAAGGCCACGCCTTACTGTTTTGGACGATAGGTTTCGGTGGATTTCATATCCTCTATGGAATACTGTTCTATTTACATTACGAAAGAAAGCAGTCATAAATGATAGAAGCATTTCAAAATATAAATAAGGCATTCGAGAGCAAGGTCCGGCTAGGGATTATGGCTGTTCTGATGGTCAATGAGGAAGCTGATTTCAATTTTCTGAAAGAACAACTCTCACTGACGGACGGCAACCTTGCCAGCCATACCCGTGCGCTGGAAGAACTCGGCTACATCGAATGCAGCAAAGGCTTTGTAGGACGAAAACCACGAACAGTTTTCCGGGCCACAAAACAAGGCAGAGAAGCCTTCAAATCTCATATAGAAGCCCTGGAGAATTTTCTAAAGTCAACATAATAATTCACTAAACACTATTATCTTATGGACGGTTTCAATGAAAAAACAACTGAGCAAGTGCAGGAACAACAACCGCTGGGATGCCTCCGCCACTTCTCTAAAACAATCAAGGTTATCATTATCGGAGGATTAATCATTCTTCTGATGATACCGATGTTCATGATCGAAGATCTTATTTCCGAGCGGGGACGTACGCAGGAAGAAGCTATTAATGAAGTAAGCGAGAAATGGAGTCTTGCACAAACCATTACCGGTCCCTATCTGAATATCCAGTATCCGGTAACGACAGAGAACAACGGGGAAAAGAAGGTATCAATCAAGGACCTTTTCTTGTTTCCGGACGAACTTCTGGTCAATGGACAATTGAAAACCGAAATACTCAAAAGAAGTATTTATGAAGTGAACGTGTATCAGTCGGAACTGACTTTGAAAGGTTCATTCAGTCCCGAAGAGCTGATAAAAAGCAGGGTGGATATGGAACAACTACAATTTGACAGAGCTGCCATCTGCCTGAACCTGACGGATATGCGGGGCATCAGCGAGCAGATCAGTATCACGCTGGGAGATTCTGTTTACGTCTTTGAACCGGGAATGGACAACAGAGGGATAGGCGCTACGGGAGTACATGCCATTACCGACTTATCCGATCTGAAGAAGAACAAGAAACTGCCTTATGAGATTAAAATCAAGCTGAAAGGTTCGCAGTCCATCAACTTTATCCCACTGGGTAAAACGACCCGTGTCGATTTGAAAGCCAACTGGAATACTCCAAGCTTTACAGGAAACTATTTGCCCAACAACCGTGAGATTACAGAAAAAGAATTCTCGGCACAATGGCAGGTACTGAATCTGAACCGCAACTATTCGCAGGTCCTGGTGAATTACAACAATACCAATATCAAGGATATTGAGAACTCCAGTTTCGGCGTTAACTTCAAGATACCGGTAGAGCAGTATCAGCAGTCCATGCGTTCAGCCAAATATGCTATTCTGATTATCCTACTGACATTCGGTGTCATTTTCTTCACTGAAATCATGAATAAAACCCGTATTCATGCGTTACAGTATTTGCTGGTAGGTTTAGCACTCTGCCTGTTCTATAGTCTGCTGCTCTCCTTCTCCGAACATATCGGCTTTAATCCTGCTTATTTGTTATCTGCGGCACTGACTATTATATTAGTTGGCGGATATATGTTGGGAATCACCAAAAAGAAGAAACCGTCATTGATCATGTCCGGACTATTAAGTGTACTCTACCTTTATATCTTCGTTTTGATTCAACTGGAAACCTTCGCGTTATTAGCAGGCAGTTTGGGACTATTTATCATTTTGGCAATGGTAATGTATTTCTCCAAGAAGATAGACTGGTTTAATGAGTAAAATTAATTATGGTGTAGTAATTACCATGATTGAAAATAGTGTCACTATCCGCTCGTTATAGTGACACTATCACAGAGACATAGTGACACTATCGTGACGGGATAGTGTCACTATATTTAAGCCATTAATACAACCATTCTATCAACAATCGACACAAGACGTCACCACCAATAATTCCTATAAGTGCGACTATCCATAACTTCCATTGTTTCAAGTTACAAGACACTTTTAAAGCATTGAACATCCAAGTCAAAGCAAGTATCAGAAACGGCAACCCCAACAGTGTAAGAATCATTGCCAGGATAAAATAAGGCTGTGCCAGCATTTCTTCGGGAGACATATTCATGTTCATTTGCGACATCATCCGCATGGCCGGCAACAGGCTGATCAGATTCATTCCAAGCAACGGCAGCTGAGCAAACAAAACAGTACCCAGTACATCTATCACACGAATACGGGAATGAGACAGAAAAAGACCTCCCAAATAAAAGAGCAGTGCAGGAATCAGCCACACAATCAGATGCTCCGCCAGATAACACCACCAAGCCGGATTGGGTGCCGGTCCGAAATGAAGCAAACCATGATAATGATACCTCGATATCCAACATAATAAGGTAGATGCTATTAAGCCTAGAAAGCCCCATATCAACGCTTGACCACCTGCAATCCGAATAAACGGATTCGCAATTAATTTTACTTTGTTTTTCATCACATATCCATTTTAGTTAGTTTATCTATTATATCGTCCAACATATTCCGAACTGTAGGGTAGCTGACTCCTATGTTCTTTGCCATATCTTTCAAACTGCCGCTCGACTTTACAAAATCAAGAACAAATTGCTGCTCTTTCTCCGACAAGCGCGCCAATAAAGGCAATTCAAAATTGCCACAAACTTCCGTATTGCATTCTTCACAAAACAACCGTCCTACTTTCAATGGAGCATCACAGGATGGACATTGCAATGGTAACCGTTTCTTTACTTCATTCATATCATCTTCATTTATGATGCAAAAGTAGAAATAAGTTCGAATAAAACAAACTATTATATCAATAATATTAATATAGAATTTAATTTTATTTATTATCGCTTTAATTATAATCAAATTTATATTCATTCAAAGAAGAACTTTCCATTATTATTCACCATATCTCTGTTTTTTTCTATCTTTGCTTTGATTAAAAAGATAAAACGATGGAAATACTATATATAAAAGGAGATGCCACAGCACCGACTGGTTCAGGTGTCAAAGTGATTACTCATATTTGCAACGATATCGGAGGATGGGGAAAAGGGTTTGTACTGGCACTTTCTAAAAAATGGAAAATGCCGGAAGAAGCCTATCGCCAGTGGTACAAATCACAGGAAGAATTTACTTTGGGAGCTGTACAGTTTGTAAATGTTGAAAATGAGTTATATGTCGCCAATATGATAGAACAACATGGCATTTATAAAGACAGTAAAGGACTCCCTCCCATCCGTTATGACGCTGTTCGGCAATGTTTGAAGGAGGTAGCCCTGTTTGCAATTGACCACAAGGCAAGTGTACATATGCCCCGTATTGGCTGTGGACTGGCAGGTGGCAAGTGGGAACTTGTGGAGCAAATCATTAAAGAAGAACTCATCACCAAAGAAATAGCTGTAACCGTATATGATTTATAAATAAAATCAGAGCTATTCGGTGAATAATCCGCTTTTCTTATGAAACACTTGACAAACGGCTTTTAATGTTGTATCTTTGAGGAAAGAAAACTAAAAAAGAATGAGTTTTATTAGAAAAATAGATACATAGCATACACGTAAACTGATATATCTTTATATCAGAGCAACCATAACATGGGGCAATAGTCAGATGATTATTGCCCCATGTTGTTTATATTTCCGCTTAATTTATTTTATATTTTCTTCCAAAACTCAAAAAATAGTTTTTAATAAACTCGGATACCGTTTCTAATAAACGTGCAAAAAATTTATTAGAAACGGTATCCGAGTTTATTAATAACGGGAATAATAAATGTAAGAATAATAGACCTTTCTTTTCAGATGAAGAAACCATCAATATTACGGGTTCTTCTATTGATAATATAAACATACAGTTCTATTATTTCATCCACACAATCGGATAACCTAAATCTCTTTTGATAGCTTCCATACTCTTTCACCAACCGGTCTATATCCATCTCCATCACAAAGCAAATACTAAAATGTCTTTTTCAGATATACCATATCCACCAGTTGCTTGCCGTCTTCGTACATAGGATGGTCGTAATTGTCGGTAAAGAAATTCTTTAGCCGATGGGAAATGGTGAAGCCACAATGTTCGTAGAAAGAAAGCGTAGAAGGTGCATCGCCTGTACCGACCAGCATTTCAGAGCATTTCCCCCGATAATGTTCAAATAAAAATTGAATCAAGCGTTTTCCATATCCCTGCCGCTGGAAAAAAGAGATCGTAGCTATGTTCTTGATTTCATAAATTCCTTCCCCTTCACGGGTTACGACACAGCACGCTTTCAGTCCGTTATCATACAGGACGAACATATCGCCGCGTTCCAGATAGCGGTCGATCATACTCTCCTGTTCATCAGCCAAAAGCAATAGTTCCAGGAACTCTTTTTTATCCGAAATTACTTTTTTTATCTCCATATTTTAAAACTTTGAACCTTTCATCAGTATCTTGCAAAGGTATAAAAATTCACCTGATAAACAATTTTCCGAAAGTATATCTTGAAAAACCGGCTCAGCAATCTCGCGCTATCAATACAAACGCTGAACTTTAAGGGCATATTCTTGTTAACTTCTCACTATCGTGACTGATAGTTCTGTGACAGAATTCCGAACAGGTTACATCTCACAGATGAATAACCAATAATAAACCTATAACTAAAAATCGAAATTATGTGTACGAGAGTCGTTTATTCAGGAAGCAATGGTATGGTAGCAACCGGTCGTTCTATGGACTGGAAAACAGATATGCACAGCAACCTTTGGGTGTTTCCCAGAGGGATGAAACGGAACGGAGAAACCGGAGAGAACTCGCTGGAATGGACCTCCAGATACGGTAGCGTAGTGACTTCCGCTTTCGAGATCGCCAGTACGGACGGTATGAATGAGAAAGGGCTGGTCGCCAATCTGCTTTGGTTGCCCGAAACCGAATACCCCGTAAGAGATAAGAATAAACCGGGACTTGCCATTACAGCCTGGGTGCAATATATGCTGGACAATTTTGCCACCGTAGAAGAAGCCGTAGCATACATTAACGAAGATACCTTTCAGGTCGTTTCGGATATGATGCCGGACGGTTCCCGTTTGGCTACTTTACATTTATCTATTTCGGATGCTACAGGTGACTGTGCCATTTTTGAATATATCGGTGGGAAACTCACGGTATATCACAGTAAGGAATACAAGATTATGACCAACTCCCCTACTTACAACAAGCAGCTGGCACTGAGCGAATACTGGAAATCAATAGGAGGACTGAGCTTTCTGCCCGGTACGAATCGCGCTGCCGACCGCTTTGCCAGAGCCAGCTTCTACATCAACGCATTGCCCGCGACCGATGATGAAAGAATAGCTGTTGCCAGTGTATTCAGTGTTGTACGCAATGCTTCTGTTCCTTACGGGATATCCACTCCCGAAAGTCCCGAGATTTCCACTACGCAATGGAGAACCGTTTCGGAGAGCAAGAACCTGAGATACTTTTTCGAATCAAGTCTGACTCCGAATACCTTTTGGGTAAATCTGCAGGATTTCGATTTATCGGAAGGGGCTCCGGTGTTCAAACTTTCTATTGCCAATGGGGAGATGTATCATGGAAATACAGCCAAGAATTTTAAAACAGCGCCGCCTTTCAAATTTATGGGCGTAAAGGGATAAAATAAAATGATGGCGGTTAAACCGGCTCTTTATTTCATTCTAAAGAAGAATCAAGAAGGCAGCAAATCGCCCATTCTGTTTAATTTCGCTATATCAGCTATATCAGAGAAGTATTTTCTCCAAGTCTTCGGGAACATATACGGTTCCCGAAAACTCCTGAGCAGTTTCTTCCGTATAATTCTTTTTGCGGGTATCCAGCGTCTTATCTTCCGTATGATATAACAAGATATTCTTTACCGCTAATTGTTGGGCCAGCCTGCCTGCATCCAGTGCGGTGCTATGATGTTTTTCGTAAGGTTTAAAACGCTCACGGTCTTTGTACAGACAAAAAGCCTCGCATAGCAACCAATCAGCTCCTTCCACATAAGTACGATTCTGATCATTATACGGTTCGTCTCCAAGACAAACCAAGGATTGTCCATCGGGTAACGAAGCACGGAAACCATACTGTTTTTCTTTGGTTGAGGCAATATCGAAACACTGCAGGTATAAATCTCCAAGCCGGAGGCTGTCGCCATTCTTGACTTCATGAAATTCGATATGCTTATTTATGGCAGTAATGATCGAAGCCGGCAGCGTCATACGGCATATCTGATCCAGCACCAACAAGACTTTGTCATGACTATACACATGAAACTTACCGGTGTAATGTCCGTTTGCAGCTCGTTGCGCAATGATACGTACCATCCAGACAGCTCCCAATATATGATCGGTATGAGCATGAGTTACAAACATTTCATGTATATTATCAATTGGCAGATTCACTTTCTCCAGTTGGTTTAAGATTCCATTACCCCCACCAGCATCCACCAATAGTATTGTTTCTTTTGTCTTGAGGATGAAACAAGTATTATAACATCTCGTCGTGGTTGCATTGCCCGTTCCGAGCATAATCAATTCCGTCTTAGTCACTTCCATTCTATTTTTATTTTATATCATTCCCTATCAATCGGAGAGTGCAAAGATACAAAAAAAGAAATTTCCGAGATACTTATTCACGTACCACACCGCTGACTTCCATTTCAAGAAAGTAATCATTCTCCAATTTAAAGGTGTACTAAAGGACCAAACAATCATCCAAATCAATAGAAAAATAATACAATGCATTTGTTTTCTCTTATTATTATCGTTTACTTTGTTGGCAAAATTTAATCAACGAGCCATGAAAAACCTACTATTAGCAGCCATGCTTTTCTGCACAAACATAGCCATTGCACAAGGTACTATAGAAGATTACCGTCGTGCTTACTCAACAGGAGAAAAATTCAGCGCAAACAAAGTATTCTATTCCAATGTCAATCCGGAGTGGATTGGTGAAACGCATTATTTCTGGTATGTACGAAATACTCCCGAAGGACGTATCTATGTATTAGTGGATGCCGACACTCAAAACAGAAAAGACTTGTTTGACCACAAACTCGTGGCAGCAGCTTTAAGTGAGGCATCGGGACGCAAAATAGAAGCCACTTCCCTTTATCTGGATCGTCTGTCTGTCAACAACGGACTGGATACGCTACGTTTCGTTTTCAACAATCATCGCTGGGTGTATGTCATCGACAAAAATCAGCTGACAGATGAAGGTGCTCTGCCCACTCCACGCAAACAACGCCACTGGATGGAAACAGATGATGAAAAGACGGCTGCTCCCGTCTCCTCTCCTGACAAGAAATATACAGCATTCATTAAGAATCATAATATATATGTAAAAGAAACAGCTACCGGAAAAGAAAAACAGCTAAGTCTGGACGGTACCTTGGGAAATTATTACTCAGCCTATATCCGCTGGTCTCCAGACAGCAAAAAAGTTGCTTCCTGCAAAATTCGTCCCATAGAAAAACGCTATGTATATTATGTGGAATCCTCCCCAAGCGATCAACTTCAACCCAAACTCCATAAACAAGAGTATGCCAAACCGGGCGATGAGCTTCCGTTCAAGATACCCTGCATATACGATGTGGAAACAGGACACAGTGTGATTCCATCGACAGATTTATTCTCTCAACAATATTACATTACGGCCCCCGAATGGAACAGCGACAGTCAAGCCATCACTTTCGAATACAATCAGCGCGGACATCAGGTCTACCGGGTATTGGAATTTTCTGCCGCAACAGGAAAGGTACGCCCGTTAATAGAAGAGACAAGCGACAAATACGTTAATTATTCCCGTCGTTTCCGACATGATTTACAAGATGGAAAACGAATGATATGGATGAGTGAACGCGACAACTGGAACCACCTGTATATGTATGACCGTACTACAGCCCAGCCTATTCGTCAGATAACCAAAGGCGAATGGTACGTACGTGATATCCTCCGGGTAGATGAAACCAACCAACTGATTTATTTCTCGGCAAATGGCGTACAAGCTAAAGAAGATCCCTACCTGATCCGTTATTATCGTATCGGCTTCGACGGTAAGAATCTCACTTGTCTCACTCCGGCAGAAGGAATACATAATGCATGGTTCTCAAAAGATATGCAATATCTGGTTGATGTATATTCTATGGTAGACAAAGCTCCTGTAGCCGTACTCCGGGATGCCAAAAACGGAAAAGTCATCATGCCACTTGAAACGGCTGATATCAGTCGTCTGGAAGCTGAAGGTTGGAAAGCCCCCGAAGTATTCACCGCCAAAGGTCGTGACGGAAAAACGGATATGTGGGGAATCATCATTCGTCCCAGCAACTTTGATCCTGACAAAAAATATCCCGTTTTGGAATATATCTATCAAGGACCGGGCAATCAATACGTACCCAAAACCTTTATTCCTTATAACTACTTTATGAGTGGTATTGCCGAACTCGGTTTTATTGTTGTCATGGTAGATGGTATGGGAACTTCTTTCCGTTCACGTGCTTTCGAAAACGTATGTTACAAGAATCTGAAAGATGCCGGATTGCCCGATCATATTGCCTGGATAAAATCCGCTGCCCAAAAGTACCCTTATATGGACATAGATCGTGTCGGAATTTATGGTTGTTCCGCAGGTGGACAGGAATCAATGACAGCAGTACTGTTTCATCCCGAATTTTATAAAGCAGCATATTCTGCCTGTGGCTGCCACGACAATCGTATGGATAAGATATGGTGGAATGAACAATGGCTGGGTTATCCGGTTGGTGAACAATATAAAGAAGGATCGAATGTTGAGAATGCTCACTTGCTCAGTCGCCCGTTAATGCTGGTAGTAGGTGAAATGGATGATAACGTAGATCCGGCTTCTACCATGCAGGTAGCAAATGCGCTGATCAAAGCCAATAAAGATTTTGAGTTAGTAGTTATTCCCGGTGCTCATCATACCATGGGAGAAAGTTTCGGTGAACATAAACGCTATGACTTCTTCGTGCGCAATCTATTAAATACAACTCCGCCGAAATGGAATGAAATAAAATAGTGAATACTTTATTAGAACAGTATCCACTACTTTATTCATAATCAGGTCAGTTACTTTTTCTATGCTCCAGAATCGTATCCATATTTTCCAAAGCCCAGCCCACTAATCCTTCAATATGCGGAATCAAAGTTCCTCCTGTATCTGTCAGATAATACTCTACACGGGGAGGTACTTCCGCATATATTTTCCGTTCAATCAAACCGTCAGATTCGAGCGTACGAAGAGTAACAGTCAGCATCCGCTGTGAAATATCCTCTATCGTTTTATGAATATCGCTAAAACGCATCGTACCGTTCGCATTCAAAGTAATCAGTACCAGCATCGACCATTTGTCTCCCAAGCGGCTTATGACATCTCTTACGGGGCAATTCCCTGTCGGGTGAAAGTTTTTCATCTTTTTAACGTTTTGTATTATACTGAGTTTCAACAATAGTTACTTCCATGTAACTACCTTATTCTGAGGTACGTTCTTGTATTTCTCAATTAAGGTAGATACATTTGCATCACAAAAGTAATAAACTTACTAAAAATAACTATTGTTTCATTTAAATAATTATGATTATGGCAAAGAAAGTAGCAGTTTTAGCAGTGAATCCGGTAAATGGTTGTGGTTTATTCCAATACTTGGAAGCCTTTTTCGAAAATGGCATTTCCTATAAAGTATTTGCCGTATCAGATACGAAAGAGATCAAAACCAATTCAGGAATGGTCCTAATAGTAGATGATGTGATTGCTAATCTAAAAGGGCATGAAGACGAATTTGATGCACTTGTATTCTCCTGTGGAGATGCAGTACCTGTATTCCAGCAGTATGCAAACCAGCCATACAATGTGGACTTGATGGAAGTCATCAAGACTTTCGGAGAAAAAGGAAAGATGATGATCGGGCACTGTGCCGGTGCAATGATGTTTGACTTTACAGGTATAACAAAAGGTAAAAAAGTCGCTGTCCACCCGCTGGCCAAACCTGCCATTCAAAACGGAATTGCCACGGATGAAAAATCTGAGATAGATGGTAACTTCTTTACTGCACAAGATGAGAATACGATCTGGACAATGCTACCGAAAGTCATAGAAGCATTGAAATAGTCCCGATAGTATATCAAGGATATAAATCTACACATAAAAAGTATTATTCATACAATTGAACAGTGAAATCATCCATTCCTTTAAAACCAACGGCCCGTTCCTCGGTGTGCGACGGGTCCTTGGTTTTAAACCAACGGCTCGTTGGTTTAAAAGGAAAAAATAAGCATCCATACAATATTAATAATCAGCGATTTACGAATTCTGCTTTTAACAAGCAAATAGTACAGCCTCATTCATCAATAAAAACAAACAAATAACAAGCCAATTATTGATAAAAAACAAGCATATCCCTTTTCATGCATCTACCTATCACTCCTCCTCATTTAGAAAAGTCTATTGTCTCCCATTCTTTCCGTATTATTTTTTAATTGGATATTATCGTTTTTCAGATTGTTTTTACTACTTTTGTCCGTATCAAATCAACAAATAATATATCGAACACAAACATCATTCTTCCATGAATATAAGAAAACATCTGCTATTGTTTTTTCTATGCTTCATATCTATTACTCCTATTTTAGCACAAAGAGACCACATAGATATTTCAAACTATATCTTATGCATCAATTCCTATGCAGAATCTTCTCCTTGGAGTAACAGGATGATCTCAACCGTATCGGAATACGTTCAAAAGAACCCTAAACTGGCATTATATGCGGAACATATGACTACTTTAATGATCGATAACGATACGATTTTGGGGGAATTCAAGAATATGATCTCTCAGAAATACGAACATCACCGCCCACGGCTGCTAATATTATTGGGAAGCCCTTCTCTATTACTACGTGACGAATATAGAGAGCTTTGGGGAGACATCCCTATTGTACTCTGTTCGGAAGAAAAGTTCATAGGTCCTAAAGACACCTACATCTACAAACAGCCGATTACACAGGCGGAGCGTATTCCGGTCTCCCAACTTGCCGATCCTTACAATCTGGTGCTTTTATACTCAAACCTTTATTTGCAGGAAAATATCCAACTGATCTCTCACATAATCCCCGATATGAAGAAATTTATGTTTATCGGTGACGAGAGAGAAATCAACCAAACCAATAATCTGGATATACAGATAAAGTTAAAAGCCATAAATCCTGATATTGAATACCAGTACATCACGCCACAAAAAATGACAACAAACCAATTACTGGATTCATTGTATCGTATCGATCCGAACACAACCGGAATTTTATTTGCTTCCTGGTTCTACAAAACTACATTTGCAGGTAACACTTCATTGATCTCCAATGCTCACAAACTTATCGTAACAACTACAGCTCCTATTTTCACCCTCAATATGGCTGACATTACAGAAGAAAACGGTGGTATGATAGGTGGTTATACCTATAACCAAAAGCACTACAGCCAGCAATTAATTCATACTATTTCAGAAATACTTGCAGGAAAGCAGGCTAGAGAAATTCCCTTTTATATGCCATCGGATGGCGCGCCTATTATCAACTATACGATATTACTCCGCAAAGGGTTCTCTCCTTCCATGTGTCCGCCAAACACACATTTTCTGAATAAACCGCCTGGATTCTGGAAACAGAACAAATATTTCATTATGGGTACCTTATCCTTTATGATATTACTGGCAATCGTATTCTTTTATCGTATCCATAGTCTGAATTGCATCAAAAAAGCACAGCAAAAGGAAATTGACGCAATGGCCAATTATAAGAATCTGGTCAATAACATGCCTATTCTCTATATGCAGGAGGAAGTGGTTGCTGACAAAAATGGTATTCCCATAGAACTGATTTACCGCAATGTGAATGCGCATTTCGAGAAGAACTTTTTCCGCAAAGAGGAAGTTGTCGGAAAAAAGGCGAGTGAAATATTCCCGGAATCAATGCCGGACTTCCTGCACTTCACCCAAATAGCCTTATCTGAAAATAAGGTAATAACATTCCCCTACTATTTCAAAAAAATAGATACCTTCTACGATATAGTACTTAAAGCAAACCGGCAAAATAATATGATTGATGTATTCTGTCTGGACAGTACAGAGCTACACAGGGCTCAACAAAAGCTAAGTACCATCAACAACAAACTCGCCATGTCACTTGACGTGGCTAATATCGTGCCGTGGAAATGGGACTTGCGGAGTAAAACGATTTTATGCGACATCAACAAACCGATAGAGCTTAGTACGCAAGGAAAAGAAATAACTGAAGAGCAATTGGCAGTACCCGATCATCAATACTTCTCCAAAATATTTAAAGAAGACCGGAAACGCGTAGAACAGGCTTATCAGAACTTAATAGAAGGTCATTCGGAAAAAGTAAAAGAAGAATATCGCATAGTCAGTACACAAAAAGGATTTCATAGAATAGAATGGGTGGAAGCCCAGGCTGCCGTTGAAACGCGGGATGAGAATGGCAAACCACTGACTTTGGTCGGTTCTTCGCTCGTTATCACCGAACGGAAAAAGATGGAGATGGAACTGATTAATGCCAAAGACCGTGCCGAAGAATCCAATCGCCTGAAGTCCGCCTTCCTTGCCAATATGAGTCATGAAATCCGTACTCCTTTAAATGCCATCGTCGGTTTTTCCGGTATACTGGCCTCCACAGAGGAAGAAGAGGAAAAACAAGAATACGTCAGTATCATTGAAAACAATAATACGTTATTATTGCAGCTCATCAGCGACATCCTCGATTTATCAAAAATAGAAGCAGGAACACTGGACCTGCACTATTCCAATGTCGAGATCAATGACTTAATGAGAGATCTGGAGAACAGTTGCCAACTGAAACTTAAGTCGGATGCTGTAAAACTGGAATTCGTAGCTCCCGCAGAACCTTGTTTTGCGCATATAGAAAAGAACAGACTATCCCAGTTAATCATTAACCTGGTGACTAATGCCATCAAATTCACCGTTCAGGGCAGTATTCGATTTGGATATGAACGTCAAAATGATGAATTGTACTTCTATGTAACTGATACAGGTTGCGGCATTCCCCAAGATAAGCAAGAAAGTGTTTTCGGACGTTTTATCAAATTAAATTCCTTTGCGCAAGGTACGGGATTGGGACTCTCAATCTGTCAGACACTCGTTGACCATATGGGAGGCAAAATCGGAGTAGAATCAGAAGAAGGAAACGGCTCTACATTTTGGTTCACGTTGCCTTACAAACAAGCGGTAACTGTAGAAAAGCCTCTCCCCAAAGACGTACAAACCATTACCATAGAAAAAGATAAACTGGTCATTCTGATTGCTGAAGATAATGAAAGCAACTATAAGTTGTTCGAATCTATTCTAAAATATGATTATCATCTGATTCATGCGTGGGATGGCCAGGAAGCTGTAAATATGTTCAAGGAATATAATCCGCAAATTATATTAATGGATATCAATATGCCTGTTCTGAATGGGTATGAAGCAGCCGAAGAAATCCGCAAGTACTCTGCCAAAGTACCGATTATCGCCATTACGGCTTTTGCATACGCTTCGGACGAACAACGGGTGATGGAAAGTGGTTTCGACGGATATATGCCGAAACCTATCAATGCCCGTCAGTTGAAAGCGCAACTGACAGCTATTATGCAAAAACGTATCGTATTGTTATAAAAAGAGGGCTCAATTCACCTTTGAAAGATTACAAAACAATTAATAATTCAGCCACATTCTGAATGAAGCCATCTTGTCTTTACTCACCACTATCTTATCTTTGAAAGGTGGTTGTACATGAACGACTGCCTTTCCTAAGAAATAGGATTCA
This sequence comes from Bacteroides sp. RCH18, assembly GCF_058231005.1. Taxonomy (NCBI): domain Bacteria; kingdom Pseudomonadati; phylum Bacteroidota; class Bacteroidia; order Bacteroidales; family Bacteroidaceae; genus Bacteroides; species Bacteroides sp. RCH18. The sequence continues at coordinate 1,110,759 of NZ_JBIPTC010000001.1, forward strand.
ATACGCTGAATGGCATCAATACAGACTAATGTCTGACGATTCGTCCTGAAAAAGTGATCCGGATCGAGTTGTTCGCTCAATCGGTCTAATGCCAGATCGATGAGATGCTCACGATTCTTATGAGTCACGGCAAAGGTGAGCTTATTTTCCGAATAAAAGTAGGCGATATCACTCACCTGTAAGGTGAAAAGTTTCTCGCCGCCGGAAATAAGAAAACGGGTACGATACTTTTTCTGCACAGAAACGGAGGTCTCCTGTGCAGCAGAAAGTTGCTGCAATATTTCCAGCATCCGGCTTTCCTGATTGAATTCATGGATATAATTCTTCGTCAATCCTTCAAAACGATGAATGGTCTGCATCAGGCGGTCTTCATGAATCGGCTTCAAAAGATAGTCAATGCTATTCACAGAGAAAGCACGCACGGCGTATTCATCATAAGCTGTAGTAAATACAATCATACTCTCCGGATGCGCCTGTTCTATAAAAAGAAAAGAATTACCATCCGTCAACTGAATATCCAGAAACAGGATATCCGGATGAGGATGCTGCCCGAACCATTCTACTGCCTCTTCAATATTACCGGGCAATAACTGTATCTCCCAATCGGGACGAAGAGACAATAACGTATCCCTCAGCAGACGGGCTGCCGGAATTTCATCTTCTATGATGGCTGCTTTTATCTTATTCATAGAGCAAAGGTATTTTTACGGTAAACTCTTTCCGGTCATTTTCTACCACAATGTCACGGTTGCACAACAACATATATCGGGCAGAAAGGTTCTTAAGTCCCATTCCGGAAGTCACCACCGTTTTTTTAGTTTGTATCCGGTTTCTGACAATCAGTTCCCGTTCCTTTTCCATATAAAGAAGTTCGATAGTCATCGGCTTCCCTGTATGAATGACATTATGTTTGATTACATTCTCCGCTAACAATTGAATGGTAAGCGGAGGCAACTGAGCCTCCATACAAGTCTTCGGAATACGGTTATCAATATGAATGCAATCGCCCAAACGAACCCTATGCAGAAAAATATAAGAGTTCAGAAAATCCAGTTCCTCCCGCAATGTTGTCAGCCGTTGATTCTGACACTGAAGAATATAGCGATACACATCCGAAAGATGCTGGGTGAACAATTCCGCATTAGCCGGATTGTAGCGAATCTCAGAAATCAAGGTATTCAGGCTGTTAAACAAGAAGTGAGGATTCAACTGATTCTGTAGAGCAGTATAGCGTGCCGTATTATTCTCTTTTTGCAAGGCAGCCGCTTTCTGTTGTAATCTTAACGTATTCCGCATTGAGCGATTGGCCAGCAACAATCCAAGGATGACGAGCTCTACCAGCCATACGGTAATAAGAATCCGCCAGCCTCCGTTGGGAAACGTAAACGGGTAAGAAGCTCCTGCCAACAACTTGGCGGTTACCATTAAACCGTAGTTTAGCAAAAGAAACATCCCCATTACGATAATATAGACTGAAACCAGCTTCCAACGCCGATGCAGATTCAACGCATACTGATTATCGATCCATGAGCTCAACCTGATGGTAGCATATCCCAGCACATTAAAAGCCAGTATGAAGAACCCCAGTGTACTGACTGAATGTAGCATATCGGCAACCCGATCAGAGAAGGTTGCATAATTTATCAGTAACAGGAAAGAGAATATACCCAATCCTGAAAACAGCGCTATATATAATAAGGTGTTCAACTTTACATTCATACAGTTGGCTCTTTTCATACAAAGTTAGTGCTTTTTATCGACAATCATATGCGTGAAGCGCTTTTATTAACTCCGAATAGTGTCCTTGTGCCGCAGCTTTGGCTTGCACATAATTCACCTGCGATGTCTGCCGATAGGTTTGCGCATCAATCACTTCCACCACTGACACCTTTCCTTCATTATAACGTTCTATTGCTTTCGCTTCATTCTCTTCTGCCTTCACCAGTGAACTTTCGCTCAAACGAACCCGTTCCATAGCTTGTGACAGGGCTTTACGTGCCACTCCTATTTCCAGTTCAACCTGATCCATCACTTTATTCAGATTATCTTCTGCCATACCTACCCGAAAGGAAGAAGCACGCTTCTCACTTTTACGCTTTCCCCATTCAAAAATAGGAACTGAGACCTTTGCATAAACAGCATAATTGGGATCCAGATCTTTCTTGAAATTATATCCGGGAGAAGAGTAACTCCCGTCTATTCCCACATAAAACTGAGGTTTGAACTGTGAATCATTCAACTTTTTCGTACTCTCGGCCATACGAATCCGGTCATAAGCCATCTGAATTTCAGGACGTGCCATACCGGTAGACAACCATGTAGAATCATCGACAACCACCACCGGTATCTGCGAATCCAGTTCCGTATGATGTTCCAGCCGGACACCAATCATAGAATTCAATGCCATCCGTCCTGTTTCAAAATTACTTTGTGCCTGAAGCAACTGATATTCCGCTTCGTTCAGTTTTACTTCCGCCATCAGTAAGTCCTGCGGATCAACCAGCCCCACCTCTACCCTTTCTTTGATTGTTTTAACCAAAGCAGCTATTGAGTTACGAAAATCTTCGGCAACAGTCACAATCTCCTGCCGGGCTACAGCACTCCAGTATTGAATATCCGTCTGATAGCAAACAGCATCATTCAATGCCTTTGCCTGATTGGCGGCAAATGATTGCTGATGTTGTGCCATACGGATGGATTCCAGCACGCGTCCCCCTGTATAGACCGGTTGCAGAATGGAAAGAGAACCACCATAGTTCAGTTGTTTCCCTTCCACTGTTCTTGACAATCCTAAAGAAGGAACATCCAGAGTCAATTCCAACGGATTCCCCGTATACTGAAAGTTAGCTGCTCCGGAAAGTTTCGGTTTCAAATCTGCCCGTGCCGATTTTTCCACTTCCATACTGGCAGCTATATTCTTCTCAGCCGCTTTCAGGTCGTGATTGTAATCCAATGCCATAGTCCGGTACTTTTCAAGAAGAGGACTTTGCTGGGCAAAGGCAGATAAAGACCCCAAAGCAAAACCACACAATAACAAGCTATATATCCTTATTTTCATCTTTATTTTCCTTTTACTTTATAAAACATTGAATATAATGCAGGCGTGACAAACAAGGTCAGCCCCGTAGCGAACGTCAGTCCGAAAATAATAGTCGCAGCCATTCCGCCGAAAGCGACATCAAACAATAGCGGGACCATACCGAAGATGGTGGTAGTTGCCGCCATCAATACCGGACGGGTTCGGGAAACCGTAGCCTCAACAATAGAGGTATACAAATCAATTCCACTACGATGCTGCACATTGATTTCATCAATCAGTACAATCACATTCTTGATGATCATTCCAAGCAACCCCAGCCAACCGGCTATCGGAAAGAAACCGAAGTCAAAGCCGGTCAAGAGCATCCCCACCGCAATACCTATCAAAGACAGGGGCAGGACACAAAGAATGATAACCGGTTCACGGAAATTACCGAACAGCCCTACCAGGATAACCACTAATGCAAGGAATGCCAACGGGAAATATTTAGCAATGGCCTGCATCGCCTCACCCTGATCTTTATACTGGGCATCCCAAAAGAAAGTATATCCTTCGGGAAGCTGGATATTCTCTATTTCTTTCCGGATTTCTCCATGTACTTCCGCCATCGTATGCCCCGGTTTCACGCCACACATTGCAGCCATTGACAACTGACGGTTATAAGTTCTCACCTGTGGAAACTCCCAGGTTGTCTCTATCCGTTCCGTTACCTGTGAAAGCGGAGCCGACCTTTCTCCATTCCATATCGAAAAGTCTCCCAAAGAATGGGCGTCCGTTATATCCACATTACCCGATTTCAAAAGAACGGGAACTTTTTTCTCATTATCCCGATAGACACCGACAGGCAAACCATCATTAATCGATTTCACCGATTCCATCATCGAAGCTTTTGTAATCCCTAATGCTCCGGCCTTCACCGGATCATATACCGGACGGATAACCATCGACATGTTTCCCCATTCGTTCCGGGCATCCGCAACTTTAGGATTTCGTCGCATTATCTCAATGGCCTGCCCTACCAGAGAATCAAGTACAGCAGGATCCGGTCCGAGGAAACGAGCCTCGATCACCGCTTCCGTTAACGGACTTAGCTCGAATTTATTTACTTTAATCAACGGTTCGGGAAACTTCAACGAAACAGAGTCCTGCAAACGGGCATGCAGCTGACGGGAAAGTTTCGAAGTCTTGCATTTCACCAAAATTTGTGCATAGTTGGATTGAGGTCCAAAAGAAACGTTTGACAAGTAATAACGTGGCGGAGTCCGTCCTACATAAGTAGATACCATTTCCGTTTCTTCCTGTCCGCGGATATACTCCGCCATATCCATCACCATCTTATCTGTTTCTTCAATCCGTGTCCCTTCGGGCAACCACATATCCAATGTAAAATACTGCTTATCCAATGCGGGAACAAAGACCTTCGGAATGAACTTGAAACTCCATGCCGACAATACCAGCATAATGACCATACACCCAATCGTTGCATACCGGTGACGAATCACCCATCTCAATGCAGAACGAAATTTATCGTAATACTTACCTGCAAAAAGAGCCGCCTTAAGTTCGTTGGGTCTTGGCCGACGGACAAACTCCTGAATAAAGAAAGGAGTCTGCGTCAGCGCAAAGACCCAACTGAACATCAGCGAAACGCCGATAACTACAACTAAGGATGACAGTAACTCGCCGGTAATATGCGGCGAATAATATATAGGTAAAAAAGTTAGAATCGCAATGACTGTCGCCGCCAATAAGGGCAACGAAGTTGAAGAACAGGCCCGCAATATGGCTACCCGTTTCCGCATTCCCCGCTGCATATTGACCAATGCCGAATCGGAGACCACAATGGCATTATCTACCAACATTCCCATAGCTATGATAATGGCAGCAAGTGACATACGTTGCAAGGCAATTCCTTGTGAAAGCATCACAATCAAGGTCGCAAAGATGGAAAACACCAATCCGCTGCCAATCAAAATACCATTCTTGAATCCAATAAAAAACAACAAAATAGCTACTACCGTTACCACAGATATGATCAGGTTCAGAATAAATCCCTGATTGGCCACTGCCGATTCATAACCCTGATCATAAATCGTCTGCAGTTCAAAACCTTCGGGCATTGTCTCTGCAAAATGGTCAATCTCCAGTTTTACCGCCTCTGCCATATCGACAACATTTCCTGTGGGTATCGTAGAAATAGCAATACCTACCGCAGGTTTTCCGTCAATCCGCATTTTATTACTTGGAGGCGTCTGATAACTCTCTTCAATCTCTGCAATATCAGCCAGCCGGAAATGCTCTCCTGTACGTGATACGATAGTCATATTCCGGATATCATCCAGAGAATAAAAATTACCGGTAGATTCAATCCGTATCCTGTTCACGCCGGCATCAATCCCTCCGGCATCCACTACCCTGTTCTGTGCATCGAAGGCACGTGAAATATCCGTAGTCGTGATTCCACTCCGTGCCATAACGGAAGGATTAAGAATGACGTCAATCGTTGGAGACTGTACACCATAAATCTCCACTTTTGCCACATCCTTCACCCTGAGCAGTACATTCTTGATAAGCTTCGCCTGATTTTCCAGTTCCCGATATGAATATCCTTCACCTGTCAGACCATAGAAGACACCCAGCACATCACCGAAATCATCATTCACCACTGAAGGACCGGCTCCTGCAGGAAGTTTCGACTGTACATCATTGACCTTCCGACGAAGTTTATCCCACAACTGCTGCATCTCATCCGCCCGGATTTCTTTCTTTACATACACCGTGATCTTGGATAAGCCTGCCCGATTTTCAGTTTTCAGATAATATAATTCGCCTAATGACTGTATCGATTCCTCCAATACATCCGTCACCTGAGATTGTACTTCGGAAGGGGAAGCACCCGGATATGGAGTCATCACCAATGCCTGTTTGATAGTAAACGGAGCATCTTCCAGTTTCCCCATCTTGATATAAGAAAACAATCCTCCTCCCAGCACTAATATCAACAGCAGAATAGTCACCGACTTCTTCTGCAAGAAATATTTTACCAACTTCATATTCTTCTACTTACTTTTGAGCGGTAACCGCCCTTTTTTCTTTCTGAGAAATAATATCTACAGGCATTCCGTCCGAAAGAAAACGTAATTTACTCACCGCTACTTTATCTCCTGCCTGCAATCCGTCTTTCACTTCTACTTTTCCATTGGGAAGCAATTCGCCTAAAATGACTTTTCTCTTTACGACTTGTCCTGTCGTTTGATCCACCATCCATACATAATCTCCTTCAGTGGGACGATGATTAAGGGCCGTTTGCGGAACGGTCACCACAGGAACAGATGATGTAGCAGGAAGGTCCAACAACATTTTTCCTGAGATACCGGCCGGCCATTCTCCTTGTTTGTTGAGCAGCAATGCCGTCATCAGGAAAGAAAGATTATTGCGCGTCGTACTCTTTGAAACCTCTATCACTTTAGCCGGATATACTGCTTCGGGACGAACATCAAAACGAATCCCCACTTCCTTGATTTCCTTCGCTTGAAATGCGATCTCCTGAGTAACATACGCTTCTATCTTCAACTGAGTGATATCGATAAAAGAAACGACAGACTGAGTCGCTTTCACATCCTGATATTTTTCAATGTAGACTTCCCCTATATATCCGTCAAAAGGAGCAATAAGTTTCGTATCTTCAAGTTCATTTACGGCTGTTTCATAAGCAGTTTTGGCAGAAGTATAGTCTGCACGTGCTTTTTCATAGGCACTGGCAGACAGGTTGTTTTTCTCATACAACACTTTGATTCGCTCAAACTCAGCTTTTGCCTGATGATAAATAGCTTCCGCCCGTTCCTTACGAATACGAAAATCACGGGAATCAATTTCAGCTATGATATCTCCCCGATGATAGTAATTCCCCGCATACACTTCGAAATGGTCAATCGGTCCGCCCACCCGAAAAGAGAGTTCGGTCTCCTTGAATGGTTTGGCAATAAATGAAAATTCACGCTCTGCAGAAGGAACCAGCATTTCCGCTTCCGCCACTTTTACCCGTACAGGCTCGTTTGTTTTCTTCTCACCCTTACTACACGATGTGAGCAGGCAAAGACAAAAAATACACAATGAAAAATTAGTCGTTGTCATTCTATTCTACATTAGTTACGTTGTCAACGGCACGAAAGTAACGGAAAGAAGAAAAAAGAACCGGAATTTAATTTCCGAAGCGGAAAAAGAAAGAGCTAAAACGGAAAAAGAAAAGATGAAAATTTGAGCCTTTTATCGTACTTATGTGTTTCCTTACTATCTTTGCAGTTCGAATATATACCACAATATCAATTTATGACTGAAGAAAAAATACATAAAGAACGTCATGGCAGCTGGTGGGCACTGAGTCCGTTACTCGTCTTTCTCTGCCTTTATCTGGTAACTTCCATTCTTGTTAATGACTTTTATAAAGTACCCATCACTGTGGCTTTCCTCGTGTCTTCCTGTTACGCAATTGCCATTACGCGAGGATTGAAGCTCGACCAGCGTATCTACCAGTTCTCCGTAGGAGCCGCCAACAAGAATATCCTTCTGATGATATGGATATTCATCCTTGCCGGAGCTTTCGCACAAAGCGCCAAGCAGATGGGAGCTATTGATGCAACCGTCAATCTGACACTGCATATCCTCCCTGATAATCTGCTATTGGCCGGGATATTCATTGCCGCCTGTTTTATCTCATTATCCATCGGAACCAGCGTAGGGACAATTGTAGCCCTTACTCCCGTTGCTGTCGGCCTGGCCGAAAAGACAGAAATCGCCCTTCCGTTTATGGTAGCAGTCGTTGTCGGAGGTTCTTTCTTTGGAGATAACCTGTCGTTTATATCCGATACCACCATTGCCTCAACCAAAACTCAGGAATGCGTGATGCGTGATAAGTTTCGGGTAAATTCCATGATTGTAGTTCCGGCAGCGATTATCGTACTGGGAATCTATATTTTTCAAGGACTATCCATCACTGCACCCGCGCAAGTACAGACTATCGAATGGATAAAAGTCATACCTTATATAATAGTACTGGGAACAGCCATTGCCGGAATGAACGTGATGCTGGTATTAATAATAGGTATCCTGACCAGCGGTATCATCGGCATAGCTACCGGGAGTTTTGACGTATTCGATTGGTTTGGAGCAATGGGTACGGGTATCACAGGCATGGGTGAATTGATTATTATCACATTACTGGCAGGCGGTATGCTCGAAACAATCCGTTATAACGGAGGTATCGATTTCATCATCAAAAAACTGACCCGTCACGTCAACAGCAAGCGTGGTGCGGAACTGAGTATCGCCGCTCTGGTAAGTATCGCCAACCTATGCACTGCCAACAATACGATTGCCATCATCACCACAGGGCCGATTGCAAAGGATATTGCAAAGAGATTCCATCTCGACCGGAGAAAAACAGCCAGTATCCTGGATACATTCTCCTGTCTGATACAAGGCATCATACCCTATGGAGCACAAATGCTGATCGCTGCCGGATTGGCCAACATCTCTCCTATCAGTATTATCGGCAATCTCTATTATCCGTTTACGATGGGAGTCTGTGCCCTGCTCGCTATCCTGTTCCGATATCCGAGGAGGTATTCATAAGAAAAAGAAAGGAAATATTTGTCAATCAAAAGAAAAGCTGTATCTTTGCGCCCGCTATTACGAGTTAGTAGCATAATTCAAATCATTAATTAAAAACAATTATTAAAAATGGCAACTAGAATCAGATTGCAAAGACACGGACGTAAAAGTTACGCGTTTTATTCAATTGTAATTGCAGACAGCAGAGCACCACGTGATGGTAAATTTATTGAGAAGATTGGTACTTACAACCCAAACACCAATCCTGCTACAGTAGATTTGAATTTCGACGCTGCATTGGCATGGGTACTGAAAGGTGCACAACCAAGTGACACTGTACGTAATATCCTTTCTCGTGAAGGTGTTTACATGAAGAAACATCTTCTTGGCGGTGTTGCAAAAGGCGCATTCGGAGAAGCAGAAGCAGAAGCTAAATTCGAAGCTTGGAAGAACAACAAACAGTCAGGTCTGGCTGCTTTGAAAACTAAACAAGACGAAGAAAAGAAAGCTGAAGCTAAAGCACGTCTGGAAGCAGAAAAGAAGATCAACGAAGTGAAAGCAAAAGCACTCGCTGAAAAGAAAGCTGCTGAAGCTGCTGAAAAAGCTGCTGCTGAAGCACCTGCAGAAGAAGCAACTGAAGCTCCGGCTGAAGAAGCTGCTGCAACAGAAGCTGCTGCTGAATAAATTTCGGCAGGTTCCTAACAAGAAATTTGGAAAAAGCTATAAATCCTCTTCGGTTCGCCGAAGGGGATTTTTTTATTTCCTGCTATAGAACATATTAAAATAGTTCTCTATTTCTGAATAAATTTCCTTTCTTTGCAACAGCATAGCTCAGCACAGTCATTTATCTTATAACAGTATGAGACGAACTGATAAAAAGAAAACATTCGGTCAACAGTCCAGCAAGGTTACGCAATTAGCGGATACATTAAGCCAGGCGATTTCCATGAAAAAATTTCGTGAAGGAGATTCTTTGCCTTCCATCAATCAGTTAAGTGCAGAATATGGAGTATCACGCGATACCGTTTTCAAGGCTTTTCTTGATTTGCGCGAACGGGGACTGATCGATTCAACTCCGGGAAAAGGATATTATGTAACCAGTCAGGTGACCAACGTCCTGCTCCTGCTCGACCAGTACACTCCTTTTAAAGAAGCCCTTTACAATAGTTTCGTCAAACATCTGCCTATTAATTACAAAGTAGACTTGCTGTTTCATCAATATAATGAACGGCTTTTCAATACCATTATCCGCGAATCTGTCGGAAAATATAATAAATACATAGTGATGAATTTCGATAATGAGAAATTCAGTATGGTTCTCAATAAGATTCATCCAACAAAATTATTGCTTCTTGACTTCGGTAAATTCGAGAAAGAAAAGTATTCTTATATCTGTCAGGATTTTGATGAAGCTTTCTATCAGGCATTACTCATGCTGAAGGAGAGACTACGGCACTATCCACAACTTGTTCTGTTATTCTCTAAAAATCTGAAGCATCCCCAAAGCAGTAAAGAGTATTTTACCCGTTTTTGTGAGGAACAAGGATTTTTATGCGAAATTCAGGAAGATATCGAGAATCTGACCATACGCAAAGGAGTAGTCTACATAGCCATCAAGCAACAAGATGTAGTGAAGGTTGTGAAACAAGGAAGACTAGAAGGACTGAAATGCGGAAAAGATTTCGGTCTGTTGGCATACAATGATATTCCTTCCTACGAAGTGATTGACGAAGGAATTACTTCATTGAGTATTGATTGGGAGATGATGGGAAATGAAGCGGCAAACTTTGTCCTGAACAATGTCCCGATACAAAAGTACCTGCCTACCGAAGTAAGACTCCGAAAGTCCCTGTGATTTTTTTTGCCGTATTTACAGCACAGTTCAGCACAGATATTAACCACTAAATAACAAAAAAATTAAGAAACCATGAAAAAGTATCCGAAAATCGGGATTCGTCCCACTATCGACGGTCGCCAGGGCGGCGTTCGTGAAAGCCTTGAAGAAAAGACAATGAACCTTGCCAAAGCAGTAGCTGAGTTAATCAGCAATAATCTGAAAAACGGCGACGGAAGTCCTGTAGAGTGTGTAATTGCCGACAGTACAATCGGTCGTGTAGCCGAAAGCGCTGCTTGTGCAGAGAAATTCGAAAGAGAAGGCGTAGGGTCCACTATCACCGTTACTTCCTGCTGGTGCTATGGTGCGGAAACAATGGATATGAATCCTCATTATCCGAAAGCTGTCTGGGGCTTCAACGGAACCGAACGTCCGGGAGCAGTATACCTTGCAGCCGTACTGGCAGGACACGCACAAAAAGGACTTCCCGCATTCGGTATCTACGGACGCGACGTACAAGACCTCGACGATAATACAATCCCTGAAGACGTAGCAGAGAAAATTCTTCGTTTTGCACGTGCCGCACAGGCAGTAGCGACGATGAGAGGCAAATCTTATCTGTCAATGGGCAGTGTATCAATGGGTATCGCCGGCTCTATCGTCAACCCCGACTTCTTCCAGGAATATCTGGGAATGCGCAATGAGTCAATTGACCTGACGGAAATCATCCGCCGCATGGAAGAAGGCATCTATGACCACGAAGAATATGCAAAAGCAATGGCATGGACTGAAAAATACTGTAAAGTGAATGAGGGCGACGACTTCAAGAACCGTCCGGAGAAACGCAAAAACCGCGAACAAAAAGATGCTGACTGGGAATTTGTCGTGAAGATGATGATCATCATGCGTGACTTGATGACCGGAAACCCGAAACTGAAAGAAATGGGATTCAAGGAAGAAGCTTTGGGACATAATGCCATCGCTGCCGGCTTCCAGGGACAACGCCAATGGACAGACTTTTATCCTAACGGTGACTATCCGGAAGCACTGCTCAATACTTCTTTCGACTGGAACGGTATTCGTGAAGCATTCGTAGTGGCTACCGAAAACGATGCCTGCAATGGAGTAGCCATGCTGTTCGGACACTTGCTGACCAACCGTGCACAAATATTCTCTGATGTACGTACGTACTGGAGTCCTGAAGCCGTAAAACGTGTTACCGGTAAAGAACTGACCGGCTTGGCAGCTAACGGTATCATCCACCTGATCAACTCCGGTGCAACAACACTCGACGGTTCCGGCCAGTCATTAGACGCAGAAGGAAATCCTGTCATGAAAGAACCATGGAACCTGACTGATGCAGACGTAGAAAACTGCCTCAAAGCAACGACCTGGTATCCGGCAGACCGCGATTACTTCCGTGGCGGCGGCTTCTCGTCCAACTTCCTTTCAAAAGGTGGAATGCCTGTTACTATGATGCGTCTGAACCTGATCAAAGGCTTAGGCCCTGTCCTGCAGATCGCAGAAGGATGGACTGTTGAGATCGATCCAGAAATCCATCAGAAATTGAATATGCGTACCGATCCGACATGGCCGACTACGTGGTTCGTTCCTCGTCTGTGTGATAAATCCGCTTTCAAGGATGTATATTCTGTAATGAACAACTGGGGCGCTAACCACGGAGCCATCAGCTACGGTCACATCGGACAAGACCTGATTACGCTTGCCTCTATGCTTCGTATCCCTGTTTGCATGCACAATGTAGATGAAAACGAAATTTTCCGTCCGGCTGCATGGAACGCATTCGGTATGGACAAAGAAGGAGCAGATTACAGAGCTTGTACAACTTACGGTCCTATCTATAAATAAACAAGAATCTTTCGTCCTATTTGATTTAATAATTTAACTTTGCCGTATCATAGTGGAAGCAGTCTTCAAACACAAGCTTCCACTATATGATGGCTTAAATAAAAACACTATGATAACTGACGAACACATCGAACTGTTTCTGGCACAGGCACACCGCTATGGAGACGCAAAATTAATGCTCTGCAGCAGCGGCAATCTTTCCTGGAGAATCGGAGAAGAAGCACTGATTTCGGGTACAGGCTCCTGGGTCCCTACCCTTGCCAAAGAAAAAGTTTCTATCTGTAATATAGCCAGCGGTACACCGACGAATGGCGTAAAACCATCTATGGAAAGTACATTCCATCTTGGCGTTCTCCGCGAACGGCCGGATGTAAATGTAGTACTCCATTTCCAGTCGGAATATGCCACTGCCATCTCTTGCATGAAAAACAAACCGACAAATTTCAACGTAACGGCAGAAATACCTTGTCATGTCGGGTCGGAAATTCCCGTAATTCCTTACTATCGGCCGGGATCTCCCGAATTGGCCAAAGCGGTAGTAGAAGCAATGCTGAAGCATAATTCCGTCTTATTGACCAATCACGGACAAGTAGTATGCGGAAAAGACTTCGACCAAGTTTACGAACGGGCTACCTTCTTCGAAATGGCTTGCCGCATCATAGTTCAGTCCGGCGGTGATTACTCCGTACTGACACCGGAAGAAATAGAAGACCTGGAAATATACGTATTAGGAAAGAAAACCAAATAAGTATCCGGGAATACCATGAAAGATACCACAAGAAACACATATTTGGCAGTAGACTTTGGAGGAGGAAGCGGTCGGGTCATCGCCGGCTCCCTTCTCCAGGGAAAGCTGGAATTAGAAGAAATACACCGCTTTACCAACCGGCAAGTTAAACTCGGGAATCATGTTTACTGGGACTTTCCCGCCCTGTTCGAAGATATGAAAACCGGACTGAAACTTGCTGCACAAAAGGGATATCATGTCAAAGGAATCGGCATAGATACCTGGGGAGTAGACTTCGGCCTGATTGACAAAAAAGGAAATTTACTGGGCAACCCCGTCTGCTATCGGGATGCCCGAACAGACGGAATGCCGGACAAGGTATTTCAAATACTGGATACACAAAAGCATTACGCCTGCACAGGCATACAAGTAATGCCTATCAATACGCTGTTTCAGCTTTACAGCATGCAACAGAATCAGGACGTACTGCTAGAAGTTGCACAACAGCTTCTCTTTATGCCCGACCTCTTCAGCTATTACCTGACGGGAGTAGCCAATAATGAATATTGCATAGCTTCCACCTCCGAACTGCTCGATGCACGCCAACGAAACTGGTCGATGGATACCATCCGTGCTTTGGGACTCCCCGAACACTTATTCGGAGAAATTATTCTGCCGGGAACTGTCAGAGGAACACTTAAAGAAGAGATAGGCCGTGAAACAGGATTAGGCACCGTCGACATTATCGCTGCCGGCTCGCATGACACAGCCAGTGCCGTTGCTGCCGTTCCGGCAACTGAAGGTCAAGTAGCCTTTCTCAGTTCCGGCACCTGGTCATTGTTGGGAGTCGAAGTGGATGAACCCATATTGACGGAAGAAGCGAGACTGGCTCAATTTACCAATGAAGGAGGCGTAGGCGGTCACATCCGATTCTTGCAAAACATTACCGGACTGTGGATTCTGCAACGCTTGATGAGCGAATGGAAGCTACGTGGTGAAGAACAAAGTTATGATACGATTCTTCCGCAAGCTGCGGACGCAGAAATTGACACGATTATTCCCGTGGACGATGCAGAGTTCATGAACCCCGAAAATATGGAAACAGCCCTTCTGAACTACTGCCGGAATCATTCACTTAAAGTTCCCGGAAACAAGGCAGAAATGGTCAAATGCGTACTACAGTCACTGGCCTCCAAATATCGCGAGGCGGTAGCACAGCTCAATCGTTGCCTCCCCTCTCCGATTCACCGGCTAAACATTATCGGAGGAGGCTCACAAAATAAACTGCTCAACCAACTTACTGCCAACGCACTCGGCATCCCTGTTTATGCCGGACCGGTAGAAGCCACAGCAATGGGGAATATCCTGACTCAGGCAATGGCGAAAGGAGAAATATCCAGCCTCCGGGAAATCAGAGAAGTAGTAAGCCGCAGTGTTACACCACAAGTATATTACCCTGAAAAATAAGAAAGATATGGAAACACCTCAAACTGGCTATCAAGTAAAAACCTACAACGTCCCTGTCAAGCGATATTGCCAGACTCTTGATCTACGGGATTCACCGGAGTTAATAGCTGAGTATCGGAAAAGACACAGTCAGGCAGAAGTATGGCCCGAAATCCTTGCAGGAATCCATGAAGTTGGTATCCTTGAGATGGAAATCTACATTCTCGGTACCCGTCTGTTCATGATCGTCGAAACACCCGTCGACTTTGACTGGGACACAGCCATGGCACGTCTGAACACTCTCCCCCGGCAACAAGAATGGGAAGAATACATGTCCATCCTCCAGCAGGCCGCTCCGGGAATGAGTTCCGCTGAGAAATGGATACCCATGGAGAGAATGTTCCATTTATATAATACCTAAAATAACAAGAAATTACCATGAAACACACTAAGCAGTCTATTATCTCAAAGGATGGCGTCAGCTATCTTATTCCATTCATACTTATTACCTCCTGCTTTGCACTGTGGGGATTTGCGAACGATATTACCAACCCGATGGTAAAGGCATTCTCCAAAATTTTCCGGATGAGTGCTACCGACGGGGCACTGGTTCAGGTAGCCTTCTACGGTGGATATTTTGCCATGGCTTTCCCTGCCGCCATGTTCATCCGCAAATTCTCCTATAAAGCCGGAGTATTGTTAGGACTCGGCCTGTATGCTTTCGGAGCCTTCTTATTCTTTCCCGCCAAGATGACAGGAGAGTATTACCCGTTTCTGATCGCTTACTTTATTCTGACCTGCGGACTCTCCTTCCTAGAAACCAGTTGCAACCCCTATATACTTTCTATGGGAACGGAAGAGACAGCTACAAGACGTCTGAACCTTGCCCAGTCTTTCAATCCGATGGGATCGCTGCTCGGAATGTACGTAGCGATGCAATTTATTCAAGCTAAACTGCACCCGATGGGCACTGATGAACGCGCTTTACTGAACGACAGTGAGTTTCAGGCCATCAAGGAAAGCGATCTTGCCGTGCTGATAGCTCCTTATCTCATTATCGGACTCGTTATTCTGGCGATGCTGCTTCTGATACGATTTGTAAAAATGCCCAAGAATGGAGATCAGAATCACAAAATAGATTTCTTTCCCACGCTAAAACGTATTTTCACCCAGACACGCTATCGGGAAGGTGTAATAGCACAATTCTTCTATGTGGGTGTTCAGATTATGTGCTGGACCTTTATCATTCAGTATGGTACACGCCTGTTTATGTCGCCGGAATATGGCATGGATGAAAAAAGTGCGGAAGTACTGTCCCAGCAATACAATATCGTAGCGATGGTTATTTTCTGTATCAGCCGCTTTATCTGTACTTTCATTCTGCGCTATCTCAATGCAGGAAAGTTGCTCATGATCCTTGCCATCTTCGGAGGCATTTTCACATTAGGAACGATCTTCCTTCAGAATATCTTCGGACTATATTGTCTGGTAGCAGTTTCTGCCTGTATGTCTTTGATGTTCCCTACCATTTACGGAATTGCACTGAAAGGTATGGGAGACGATGCCAAATTCGGAGCAGCCGGTCTGATTATGGCCATTTTGGGAGGTTCCATACTTCCTCCCTTGCAAGCAAGCATTATTGACATGAAAGAGATAGCTTCCATACCGGCTGTCAATGTATCATTCATTTTGCCATTCATTTGCTTTCTGGTAATCATCGGTTATGGCTACCGTACAGTGAAAAGAAACTGGTAAAAACTAACTTTAAGATAGTGACACTATCCTGTTGCGATAGTGTCAGCATCCCACTCATATAGTGACACTATCCGGACTGGATGGTGTCACTATCTTTTTTCTTTTTTATAAACTATTCCTTTTTTCTTCGTATCTTAATTTAATTTGTTTACATTTGTCTTCCGATTTCAATAATCTGTTAACCCGATGACCCCAAACCAAGACGAAAGACTTTTAGCGCAACAATTCGAAACAATATTCACGAAATATTATTCGGTAGTGAAATATTTCGCCCTAATGCTGCTTAAATCCGAAGAAGACGCAAAGGATATTACCCAAGATGTTTTCACAAAACTATGGACTAAGCCTGAATTATGGGCAGAAGTTCCTAATCCGACTCCTTATATCTATACTCTTACTAAAAGTACAACTCTCAATTTTATCAAACACAAAAAAGTAGAATTGGCTTATCAGGAGAAAATTATAGAAAAGTCTCTCATCGACGAACTTTTCCAATCAGAAGATACACTCAACCCCATCTATTATAAAGAAGCTCAACTAATCATCAAATTAGTTCTCGAACGCCTTCCGGAACAACGCAGAATGATTTTCGAAATGAGTCGTTTCAAGCATATGAGCAATCTTGAGATAGCCGAGAAACTAAATATTTCGAAACGAACAGTGGAACATCATATCTACTTAACTCTGCTTGAAATGAAAAAAATCATTTTTTTTGCATTTTTTTTGCTGTTCCCTTAAGTAAGCTGCCTTAGTTAATTGAAGTATTAATATAACAGTTATAACATTAATACCTCAATATGAAGAATTACTTTCAGAAAATAATAACATTATTCACCGGAAACGACTATCCGGAATCGACTCAGCAAGATTTCTACAAGTGGCTAGTAGATGAAGAGCATACTTCCGAAAAAGACGAAGCATTACAAAAATTATGGGATGAGGCTCATAAACGGGGAACCGCAACCGATATGCAGGAGTCTTATGAACTTTTGAAAAAGAATGCCGGAATACCTCCCATACAACGAAAAAGAACAATCCGACCAATTCATATATGGCAGACTGTCGCTGCGGTTTTATTTATAGCAACGGCTTCTTCCGTTTACCTTTCTACAATCGGTAAAGATGCAGAAGAAAACCTTATTCAACAATATATTCCTACTGCTGAAATTAGGACTCTCACTCTACCCGATGGAACTCAGGTACAACTGAACTCACAAAGTACACTTTTATATCCGCAAAACTTTACCGGTAAAGATCGTAGTGTATTTTTGATTGGTGAAGCCAACTTTAAAGTTAAACCGGATAAAAAACATCCGTTCATCGTCAAGTCCAATGATTTTCAGGTGACGGCGTTGGGTACGGAGTTCAACGTTTCGGCTTATCCGGAAAATCCGGTGTTGGCAGCCACATTGATTTCAGGAAGCGTATTGGTAGAATACAATGATTTAAAATCGCAGGTGATTCTAAAACCGAATGAGCAGCTGGCTTATAACAAAAATACTCATTACCATAGCCTGGACCATCCGGATATGAAAGAAGTTACCGCCTGGCAACGTGGAGAACTTGTGTTCAGAGAAATGTCCGTCAAAGATATCATCACAATCCTTGAACGTAAATATCCTTATACATTCGAGTATCAGCTCAAAACGCTGAAAGACGACAGATACAGTTTCCGGTTTAAAGACCAGGCACCACTATCTGAGGTAATGGATGTGATAGTAAATGTAGTAGGCCAAATGAACTATAAGATAAAAGGAGACCGCTGCTACTTAATCCCAAAGTAATGGGTATCCTCCCAAAAACAAAACAGTAAAAAAACAACAATATAATAACCTTTTTAACCACTAAAGACTCATGCAAAAAAGTATCCGGAACGGAGCCCTAACTCTATCCCGGATATGAAATCAAGATTCTCAATATTAGAGTTTTACTCTATTCAATTACCGTGAAATAATTTAGTTAATAACCTAATACTAAGAAAATGCTACAAATTTATGAATTTATAGTAGATCAAACCGCAAAGGGAAGAAGTTTTTTACTTTTTTTCTGTTTGTTAATGATGCAAGCACCCTCCTTTGCACAAAGTAGTGCCAAGATCACAATTCAGAAGAAAAATATATCTGTTATCGAGGCACTTAAGGAAGTAGAAAAACAATCCGATTATTCTGTCGGATACAATGATTCGCAACTGAGAAACAAGCCTGTTTTAAATCTTGACCTAAAAGCTGTGGCATTAGAGAATGCCCTTAAACAAATCCTCCAAGGAAGTGGATTTACTTATCAGTTCAAAGATAAGTATATCATGATTATTCCCGACAAAAAGCCAAAAGAAACTCCTGCAAAAAAAGTAAGTGGAATGGTCATTGACGAAAACAATGAACCACTGATCGGAGTGAATATAAAAGTAGAAGGAAGCTCCGTAGGTGCAATCACCGATATTGATGGAAATTTCAATATAATGGCTCCCCAAGGTAGTACATTAAGCTTCACTTATGTGGGATATACACCTCAAACTGTGAAAATAACAGATAAGAGCATCTATGAAATAATATTGGCAAGTGATACTAAACAGCTGAACGAAGTGGTAGTCACCGCTCTAGGTATCAAACGCGAACAGAAAGCGTTAAGTTACAATGTACAACAAGTCAAGAGCGATCAATTGACTACAATCAAAGACGCTAACTTTGTGAACAGCTTGAGTGGTAAGGTAGCGGGTGTCATTATCAATAGCAGTTCTTCCGGTGTCGGCGGTGCCAGCAAAGTAGTGATGCGCGGTACAAAATCCATCGAAAAGAGTAATAATGCACTTTATGTAATCGACGGTATACCTATGTATAACTTCGGAGGTGGTGGCAGCACAGAATTTGGTTCAAAAGGAGAGACGGAAAGCATTGCCGACCTCAATCCGGATGACATCGAAAGTCTGTCCGTTCTTACGGGAGCAGCCGCAGCCGCCCTTTATGGCAGCAATGCTGCGAATGGCGCTATTATTGTCACTACAAAAAAAGGGAAAATAGGGAAATTACAGGCCAGTGTTTCTACCGGCATCGACTGGTTGAAACCATTCGTAATGCCCGAATTTCAAAACCGTTACGGGACAGGAAGTAACGGTAAATCTGACGGTTCCACCGTATGGAGCTGGGGACCTAAGATGGGAAACAGTCCTGGCTACACCCCCAACGACTTTCTAAAAACAGGAGCTGTTTACAACAATTCAGTCACTTTATCCACCGGTACGGAAAAGAACCAGACTTTCTTCTCTGCCGCTGCGCTGAACTCCGACGGAATGATTCCCAACAATAGGTATAACAGATATAATTTTACTTTCCGCAACACTACAAGTTTCCTCAATGACAAGATGAAGCTAGACGTAGGAGCTAGCTACATCCTGCAAAACGACCGTAATATGACTAATCAGGGACAGTATTCCAATCCTTTAGTTCCTGCTTACCTTTACCCGCGTGGTGATAATTTCTCTACAGTCAAGGTCTTTGAACGCTACAACGAAGCTCGCAAAATCAACGAACAGTTCTGGCCATCGGGCGAAGGTGACCTCCGCATGCAGAATCCTTATTGGATAGCCTATCGTAATCTACGTGAAAACAGTAAAAAACGTTATATGCTCTCTGCCGGATTAACTTACGACGTGCTCGACTGGTTGAGTTTATCAGGACGCATCCGCATAGATAATTCAAACAACACGTATGAACAAAAATACTATGCAAGTACCATCACTACACTTACCGAAGGTAGCGAACAAGGATACTACGGCATAGAAAAGAGTGGAAACAGCCAGACGTACGCTGACTTTCTTGTAAATATTAACAAGAGAGTGGGCGACTTCACTATCGTAGCCAATATTGGTACATCATTAAGCGACAACAGCTATGATATGCTAGGCTACAACGGTCCGATACAGGAAAAAGGAATACCTAATGTATTCAACGTATTCGACCTTGATAACACAAAGAAACGCGCCACACAAGAAGGATGGGAAGAAATGA
Organism: Bacteroides sp. RCH18; assembly: GCF_058231005.1. NCBI lineage: Bacteria > Pseudomonadati > Bacteroidota > Bacteroidia > Bacteroidales > Bacteroidaceae > Bacteroides > Bacteroides sp. RCH18. The sequence continues at coordinate 1,131,044 of NZ_JBIPTC010000001.1, forward strand.
CCCAATCCATATTTGCAAGTGCGGAAGTGGGATGGAAAAGTATGCTCTATCTTACTTTAACAGGACGTAACGACTGGGCTTCACAATTACTGGGTTCGTCACAAACCTCTTTCTTCTATCCCTCCGTCGGACTTTCCGGCGTGATCAGCGAAATGGTCAAACTCCCCGAATGGATTGATTATTTGAAAGTGCGTGGATCATTCAGTTCTGTAGGTATGCCCTATCCCCGATTCCTAACCATTCCAACTTATAAATACGATACCACCATATTAGGATGGCTGCCAAAAACGCATTATCCTATCGGTAAGCTTTATCCGGAACGTACGGATTCATGGGAAGTCGGCTTAGACGCCACTTTCTTCAAAGACCTTCGCCTAAGTGCTTCATTCTACTATGCCAATACTTATAACCAAACCTTCGACCCCAAAATATCCGCCTCTTTCGGGTATTCTAAATTCTACGTACAGACAGGTTATGTACGTAATATGGGTATGGAAGGAATGTTAAGTTATGGACACCGCTGGAATGAATTTGGCTGGAATAGCAACTTTACTTTCTCATGGAATAAAAACAAGATCATAGAACTGGTAAAGGATTTCCACCATCCCGAAACTGGTAAAATCCTCAATATACCCGAACTTGAGATGAACGGTCTGGGCTATTCACGTTTCATCTTGAAAGAAGGCGGAACTTTGGGCGATCTCTACTCTAAAGCCGACCTTGTACGTAATGACAAAGGTTATATTGAGATGGACGCCAATGGTGCTCTGGCCAAAGATGCCAACGTAGAACCGATCAAATTGGGAAGCGTGTTACCTAAAGCCAACTTTGCTTTCAGTAATGAGTTCACATACAAAGGTGTTTCTGCCGGCTTCCTGCTTTCCTGCCGGTTGGGAGGTATCGTTTATTCTGCTACGCAAGCAGCTCTCGACCAATACGGAGTATCTGAAGCCAGTGCAAAAGCCCGCGACGCAGGCGGTGTAGTTATCAACGGACGCACTATGATCAATGCCCAGCAATGGTACGAAACAATTGGCAGTTCCAGCGGACTCCCGCAATACTATACTTACAGCGCGACTAATATTCGCCTGCAAGAAGCACATATCGGATATACTATTCCCCGCCGTTGGTTGAAAAACATATGTGATATCAACGTGTCTTTGGTAGGGCGTAATCTCTGGATGATTTATTGCAAAGCACCTTTCGATCCCGAATCAGTCGCTACTACCAGCAACTATTATCAAGGGATAGATTACTTCATGATGCCGAGCACCCGCAACATCGGGTTTAATGTTAAGTTTAACTTCTAAAACCATGAAATTTATGAAAAACCTGCGATATATGCTGATAGCAGTATATTCAGCCTTCCTGCTTCTGCCTTTGGGAAGTTGCATGGATACGGACATGAACCGTAATAAATACGAAGTGGACAGCGAAGAAATCGGCCGTGAAAACTACGACCTCGGCTCCACTATCAGAGGCCTGCAAGGCTTAGTAATACCTGCACAAGAGCATCTTTACCAATTCATGGAAGCCATGTGTGGTGGTTCTTATGCAGGATATTTCGGTGAAACGCGTACCGGATGGCTGGAGAAATACTCTACCTATAATCCTAAAACCGACTGGTTGAAGGCACCATTTACAGATGTTATATCAGAAACATATCCTAAATATTATGCCGTTTTACAACATGAAGATGCCCCTGTAGCCCTTGCATTAGCCAAACTGCTACGAGTAACTATCATGCAACGTGTGACGGACATTTACGGTCCTATCCCTTATAGCAAAGTGCTTGTATCCGGAGAAGGTTCTGAAAGCGATGGACTGAATGCGGCTTACGATTCACAGAAAGATGTCTACATGCGTATGTTTCAAGAACTTGAAGAAGCCGATCAAGCACTTGAAGACAACATGACAGAAGGCAATAGCGGATTTGAAAAGCTGGATGATGTCTACTACGGAAAACTACAGCAATGGCGCCTTTTTCTCCATTCACTACAACTACGCATGGCTATGCGCCTATGCTACACCGATATGGCTGCCGAAGCCCAAAGCATTGCCGAGAAAGCCGTAACGGCAGGAGTGATCGAAAAGAACGACGACAATGCCTTATTCCATGTAGCAGAAAATCGCTCAGCACTCTGCTTCAACGATTGGAAAGACTATCGTATAGGAGCCGATATTATCTGTTACATGAATGGTTATGCAGACCCACGTCGGGATAAATATTTTACCAAGGTGAAGAATAACGATCAGGAAGGTTATTACGGCATGCGTATCGGCATAAATTCACCATTTTCTGATGACGACATGATAACATCGTACTCCAATCGTTTGATGACCGCCAGCGATCCTTATGTATGGATGACTGCCTCCGAAGTAGCATTCCTGCGAGCTGAAGGCGCATTACGCAAATGGAATATGGGCGGTGAAGCCAAAGATTTCTACGAAACAGGGATTAAGCTTTCTTTCGAAGAACATGGAGCCAGCGGAGCAGAAGACTATCTGAATTCAATAGCTTCTCCAAGTGGCTATACTGACCCGCTAGGTTCGTACAGCACAGGTACCCCCGCCAACATTACAGTAAAATGGAATGAAATGGGAGAACAGGCATTCGAAGAGAATTTGGAACGTATCATTACCCAAAAGTGGATTGCACTTTTCCCCAACGGCATTGAATCATGGAGTGAACACAGGCGTACCGGATATCCCAAATTATTGCCTGTTGTCGTGAACAAAGGCCGCAATGTCAGTACCGAAGCCGGCATGCGCCGACTCATGTATCCCAACGAAGAATACACCCAGAATTCTTTTCACCTTAACAATGCCATTAATGTATTGATAAAGGAAAGTAGTAATAATCAGGGGGGAGATACCGGTGGCACTCATGTGTGGTGGGATCGTAAAGCAAACAAGTAAGAATCTTTAAAAACTAAGATAATATGAAAAATAAAAACCTTATATTCAGTTTCTTTACCGTCGTCACTCTCACGATTGGTGCAGGCTGTCTGTGGACATCGTGTGACGATTGGACCGAAACGGAACAGGTGGATTACGGAGTAACTACCCCCGATGGTCAGAACCCTGAACTATATGCCCGCTACACACAAGCTGTTCGCAACTATAAAAGTCGCAAACACTATGCCGTATGTGTACGCTTCGACAATGGACATAGCGGAGACGGAGAAAAAGACTTTCTTCGTTCGATGCCAGATAGCATTGATGCCGTCATTCTGGAAAATGCGGTAACACTTAATTCAGCCGATCTGGAAGACATTCCTGTATTGCAGACTAATTTTGCAACAAAGGTTCTTTTTAGTTTCAATCTGACCAGTATCAAAGAGAACGCAGAAAGTTCGGGACAAGAAATCAAAACACTTCTGACTCCCGCTTTAGAACAAATGGTATCCGCCATTACCGACAATGGACTTGACGGAGCCTCAATCTCCTACACCGGTGACATCGGACTTGGTAATAACACAGCAGTCAATACAAGTATAGCTGAGATGCGTCAGTTACTGCTTGACAAGATTACACCGTTAGCAAAAAATGGGAAAATCTTTTTTCTGGAAAGTAATCCACTTTTTATTCCCGAAGCGAACCGGGATGTATTCACCCGCTACGTACTCAATACTACGTCCTCTAAAAATGCCAGCCAGTTACGTCTTCTGATTAATGAAGCTATCTATTATGCAGGTATTCCCTCGGACAAGCTGCTCATTACCGGCGATCCGGAGCTAATGACTACGGACAATAATGACGGGCTTGTCTCACAAGTGCCTTTCTTCGCCATACAGGTAATAGACTGCGGACCTATCGGCGGCTTAATGATACAGAATGTCGCTGCAGACTATTCGCACGCTAACATCACTTATAAGGAGACACGTGGTGCCATACAGACTTTAAACCCTTCACCTTTAAAATAAACACAGGAGGAATCTAAGATGAAAAAGCAAAAAATACGATTCGCAATTTTCATGTTGTTACTTGCTGTCACTGCTTGCGACAATGCCGATTATAGTAAAAGTGCTCCTTTCGACAACGGTGTCTATTTAAGTGTAGCCGAAAGTAAAACGTCGGAGACTATGACATTCAACAAAACGATTATTCAGCGCGAAAAAAGCTTCACAGCCCGGCTGGCATATCCTGCCGGTACTGATGTTACAGTCAACGTAGCAGTTGACCCTTCACAAGTAGAAGCCTATAACTCACGAAACAATACCAGCTATGATATATTGCCGACCAAACATTACCGATTGGAGAGCAACGAAATGACAATACGCGCAGGCAAAATCAATTCTGCTCCGTTACATATTTATTTCGAAAACCTGACAGAATTGGAGATTGATAAAGCATATCTCTGCCCAGTGTCTCTTAACTCTGCACAAGGTGTAGGCCTATTGGATGGCTCAACCACCTACTGGTATATAGTGAAACGCTCCAGCGCCATCACTACCGCTGTTGACTTACGCTATTGCTACGTCGAAGTTCCCGGATTCTATGTACCCAAATGGGGAACAGAGCCTGCCGGCAATGCTGCTCATCTGAACAATTTGAAGGCTGTCACCTTTGAAATAATCACCCGTATAACCAATTTCGACGAAGCCAATACAGACATTTCCAGTCTGATGGGCATCGAGCAATATTTCTGTTTCCGGGCAGGCGATGCAGGCTTTCCACGTCAACAGTTGCAGATACAGACTCCGGCAGGAAAGTTCCCCGAAGCCAACAAAGCCAAATTACTGAAAGAAAATGAATGGTACCATCTCGCACTAACGTACGACATTGCCACCAAAACAATCATTTTCTACGTCAATGGAAAAGAACAAAGCCGAAGCACTAACTATGGCAACAGCGAATTCTCCGAAATAAAACTTGCCAACCGCAAACAGGAAAGTTTTCCCGGTGCAAGCGACGGTGACTGGCTTTTCTACATAGGACGTTCTTATAATGACCGCTGGCTTATCGACCGTCAACTAAACGGTAATGTCTGTGAGGCACGTATCTGGGATGTAGCACGTACACAACAGGAAATATGGAAAAACATGTACGACATTGAAGATCCGGAAAATGAAGCACACCTCGCTGCTTACTGGAAATTCAATGAAGGAAGCGGCAATGATATCAAGGATTACTCCAAATATCATAACGATGCACACATCGTACGTTATTGGAAAGATTTCAATAGCAAAGAAGAATATGACGTGAAAAATGAAGAACTATGGCCAAGCGGCATAGAAGTTCCGCAAGTGAATAGAGAAGATTAGAAATGAGAAACTTATAAAAATCAAAATATGAAACAAATATTGAAACATATACTGATTCTGGCATTTGCGGCAGGTTTTATTGGGACTGCCTGCGAAAATAACGATCTTACTATCGATGCCGGCACATTCCCCGAAACCGGAGGTATAGGTCTTTCTATGGGTATATTACAAAGCGATAATTATGCGATGGAAAATCCACAGATAAACATGGACCATGCCAGTTTGAGCGATCAATTTCACATCAGCTTAACAGAACCGGCTTCACAGACAGGAAATTATACCGTAAAAGTAGACGAATCCAAAGTACTGGACTTCAATTCGAAACACGGAACGAATTACCCTCTGTATCCTACAGAATACGTAGATTTAGGTAACAGTGGAAAAATGACAATAGAGAAAGGAGAACAGCAGTCAAACTCTGTCTCTATTGCTTTCAAATATGATGAATCTATAGAAGATTCTGTTATTTATGTACTCCCTCTGACAGTAGAAGAGAACAATAGTTCCCCGGCCATATCTAGTGAACGCAAAACATTATATTATATAATTAATGTATGGGGAATGGCTCCTGCCGAATATAACGCTATAAAGAAAAACTTCATTCAGATAGCAGGGGTAGATCCCGAATTCACCAATCCTCTACTGCTCAACAAACTCTATTTTGAGTCTATGTCTCTTTCATCACCAGAAGTAGATTACTACAATCCATTCGATATAATCAACCTACAGTTCGCTACCGTCAAGGCAGACGATAATCTGTTGCCATCCTTATATCTAAAAGATGATCTGGCATACGTACTAAAGAAACGTGAAAAGTACATCGTTCCATTGCAACAGTTAGACCACAAAGTTTGCCTTGCCATTAAGGGAGCGGGAGAAGGAATTGGTTTTTCCAATCTGGGGGAAAAAGAAATGATGATATTTGTAGAAAGAATAAAACAAGTGATTGATATATATCATTTAGATGGAGTCAATCTATATGATGCTAATTTTTCCTATGAAGAAAGTAACGAAAACATTAATTACTCAAACAATCTATGCAAATTCGTAGCATCTTTACGAGATAAGCTAGGAAACAAGATCATAACCTATACACAAACTGCTGAATCTCCGGAAGGAATCACTAATGACGCTAATTTGAAATTAGGAGAACTTGTAGATTATGCTTGGTGTGATCAATTGAACACAATTATTGATCCTTGGAGTACTCCTGAAAAATGGACACGTCCTATTGCAGGATTAAACAAAGAAAAATGGGGAGCTTTGAATACTGATATACATATATCAAGTGAACAAACAAGTGTTTTAGATCAAGTGATAGATGTATTCAATTTACCTTCAATAATGGAAACCGTTGGAATAAACCATGTATTTGTAGTGAATCGAGTTGATTATGTTACTGCGGGAGTAGAGCCTTACGCTCCAACTTATATGGCTTATGGAGCTATGTGTAATTTGTGTGATATGGAAAAAGAGTATTTTGTTATGGGTATTAACTCTCCAAACAATAACCAATACCTTAGTATACATGATCCTCTCATGCCTAAAGATTATTAAGATATAACATTCATATTTATAAAGCATCTGTGAATATGAACAAACTGAGAAAGGAGATGCAGAATATTTACGCATAAAAATCAGACTATGAAGGAGGAACTTCCACCAAACACGTATCCTATCAATGCCAAAGAGATATCTTCCGCATTGATTATAAGAAAAGAAAAATCATTAAATCAATTTTAAAATTTACATTATGAAAAACTTGTATAAAATTTTAGCGTCATCTATCGCTATATTTGCATTTTGCGCATGTTCACAAGAAGAAATTCCAGCAAACCAAGCAGATGGTACTCAACCAGAAGCGGTCACTCGTTCGGCCACAGGTATTAAAAACATCGTTTATATTGAAGTAAATGATATCAACCCTCTTAATGCAGGGTCATATATTATGGATGATGCTCCATTTTTCGATTATGTAATTCTGTTCGCTGCCAACATAAGAGGTGTAGGCTCAGACGCTACTTTATATAACAATCCAAATGTACAGTACATTTTGGACCACAAAGACACTCTGATTAAGCCTCTTCAAGACAAAGGTATCAAAGTTTTACTCGGTTTATTGGGTGACCATACAGGGCTCGGATTCGCAAACATGAATTCAGCTCAGACTGAACAATTCGCAACTGCAGTTGCTAATGCTGTTAGCCAATATGGATTAGATGGTGTAGACTTTGACGATGAATGGGCTGAATACGGAAGAAACGGTTATCCATCAGGAAGCACAGGTTCTTTCTCTAATTTAATTACTGCGCTCCACAACAAGATGCCAGGCAAAACGATTACTGCATTCAATTATGGCTATGCCTATGAGCTTACAAATGTAAATGGCTATATAAACTATGGTATTTATGCATTCTTCAACTCCCCATCGTGGAGTACAGGTTTTGGTATGCCGAATAGTAAATTTGCACCTTATACCATTAATCTGAATAGTGCTCCGTCTGCTGCTAGTGCTCAACTTTATTCAGGACAAGTTGCAAGTAAAGGTTATGGTGCTATCGGTTACTATGACCTTAGAGCCAACAATATCGTAAGCGTATTGAATGGTGTTGCAAAAGGAGCTTTCAAGTCTACTTGTACTTATGACGGTAATTCTTATCCAAAGAATTATTAATCAAAGGATTTAAAGCATCATACTTGATGAAGTATTAAAATACACTTCTCCCTCTTTAAACAAAAGAGGGGGAAGTAGTTTAAAGTGAGAGAGTAATGTATTTCTTCACATGTTCCTTTTTAGTGAAGGAAACATGTGAAGAATTACTCATACAACATTTATTAGATAATATATCCTTCGGAAGCTACTCACTCTCCCAACGCTCATATAATTAACTGGAGGGAAAGTTACGGGCAAAAAAGAAGAGAAGTAGCAACCGAGGATAATCAGATGAATGCTGTGACATTTTTGTATCTAATCTAATTATTATAAGGGGAAAAACAAAAATGTCACAGCATTACTAATCAGCACTTTAAGTCCCAAAACAGTTCTTTTTTCTACAAGTTTACAAAAATCATCTATATACTTTTCACTTTTTCATAGAAGAAAACTGCACTTTTTTCACTCCCCCCTATCCAATCATAAAGAAACAATAAAGTTACAGTCGAGTAATCAGACAGGCAGACTTGTGTAACAAGTCAGCTACAGTTATGCATCCCTGTAGCTACACAAGTGCAACAGAATAAAACATAAGCAACAAACAGCTAATAGCTGGCGAGAATTTATTAATTCATATGGTAGAATGCTTCAAACCAATCTGATAAATATAGGAAAAGATATATAGCATTATACTAATTTATTAAGCATACTTCATAGAACCATACTATAAATCTACGTATCAATCTCCCAAATCTGGAATAAAAACAAAGAATTCCATGACTGTTTTGATCTAATTATGATTTTATTAAACATAAATTAATAATAGACAGAACCTTCAATAAGCAAGCATTATCATTTTCCACGAACAATAAATATAACATTGTATTAAAAATATACAAGTTTTCAATACATTTTATCGCAAACATCATACAAAAAGTAACAAGTCTCTATTTTTAATCAGATATTATATCAATTTTTTATAACTATGACGTATATTTACCTCATAAGAACAAGCAATATTATATTATAAAAAAATACGTATATATTATCCAAAAACCCAAAAATGAGAGAATCTGAATTGGTACTAAATGGAAGTTATTCCAAAAGTACCCAACCAAAAGCACGGGCACCTCCTGAGCAGCCCGCATTACTTACAATATATTTAACATTTATGTTTAATAAAAAATAATCAAATTAATTATTGTTACTTGGAGGAGATTTGCCCTATTCCTTTCAAAAGGGTTCAAACATTAGAATTAAAACTCTACATACTACGCATTCCCGATATCAGCCTTCAAAGAACAAATAATTTTGAGATCATGTTATTTGAACTTATTGATATACAATCATGAGACCATAATACTGTGCATTTTTCCTCACTTCAAACCCGAACGAGAGGAATAGATCAATTTCACCAAGTGACGTTACTAAAAAAACAGATTAATATGAAATATTTAATTATAACGTCATTATACACTCCTATTATCGCAGTTACAACCACCCAAAGTGAATTATTCCCAATTTTATTTTCAACAGCAGGAATACTTTTATTGTATTGGTTCTTGTCTCATTCTTTTGCCATGCGGAAAGAAATTGCTTTCTTAAAAGAAGAAAATCAGTATTTCATGGACTCCTTCCGAAACATTCGCACCCCAATCACATTGCTTCATACGCCTTTAAAGTCAACCTATAGTAATAACTGTCCAGACAATATCAAAAAAGAGCTGTCACTGGCTATCCGCAACATAGATTGCCTTAATGATCATTTAACCAGATTAATGGACCTGAAGCAAATAGCCGCTCATTCCCAAAAAATGAATATTACGGAACATGAATTAGGAAATTTCCTTAAAAATAAAATATCTTCTCTGAAAGATCACGCAGCAAACAGACATATTAAATTAGAAATCCAAACAGAATTCAAATATGCAAGCGTGTGGATAGATCAAAGTAAAATATCTCCCGTAATAGAGAAATTCATAAAGAATATAATAGATCATACAGAATATTCAAAAAAAGTTATTATACACGCATCTTTATGCAACAAATATTGGATAATAAAAGCGAGTTATACTGGAAATGAAAACCTAATGAAATGTTATAAATGCTCCGGTAAACATCTTATTAAACAAAAAACAGAATCTAAATATTACTTTGCAAAAAGTGCTTTATGCAAAAAACTGACAGAAATATGCAATGGAGAAATATTAATCAATAATTCATGTCATACGATCACATTACGTTTTCCTGTAAAACCCTCTTATGAAAATGTATCCGAACGCAGTTTGGTTCATATAGAGAAGAATATAGAGGAAGAAAAGATTGATGCCTTATTCCACAAAAGTTCACAGAAAAGAAATTCATCCAGACCAGTCGTGATTATGGTCGACAGTAACGAAGAATTCAGATCCTATCTGGAGACCTGTTTATCAGAGGAATACATAGTCAGAGGTTTTGAAAACGGAGCGGACGCATTGGGATATATCAAAAATGAACATCCGGATCTGGTAATATGCGATACAGTGCTCAACGGAATGGGCGGTGATGAACTTTCTTCAAGGCTGAAGACGTCTAAAGAAACATCTATTATACCGGTCATCCTTTACGGATCGCATATAGATGCCGACCAACGCAGTAAAAGGGAAGCGTCATTAGCAGACACATTCATGCATACTCCTTTTCATGTGGAGGATTTAAAGATAGAGATTGCTGTTCTTATCAGGAACAGCCGCCTTCTTAGAAAAGCATTCCTGCACAAAGTATTCGGAGAACATTTTCTGCAAGTACAACCAACCGAAATGATCAAGGAAGCTACTGAAGGAAGCAAAAGCCTATTGATCAATGAAGTAAAAGAGTATATTCTTGAACGAATAGAGAAAGAGGATTTGACTATCGATGCGATTGCCTCACATTTGAAAATGAGCAGAACGAAATTCTACAATAAGTGGAAGTCAGTGACCGGCGAGGCCCCGACCGTCTTTATTGAAGCCGTTCGAATGGAAAAGGCACACGAGTTGTTAGAAAGCGGGAAATACCCTGTCGGAACCATACCGGAAATGATCGGATTGAAGGATGTAAAAAACTTCCGCAACAGGTATAAAGAATACTTCGGAATTACACCTAAAGAATCGATCAAGAAAAAATAGTCGGAATAGAACGGACAACTAAAAGCATGTCCGAATGTACTCCAGCACGGTCTTCACGGAGAAAGTGACTGGAGTACTTTTTTATTTCCATGATGCAGTATTTCGTCATTTCCGGTATTTACTCTATGTACGTACACCTTAATTTTGAGAATTAATAACCTAATTTGTTTAACAAGTATGAAAACTTTAACTAAAATGAAAAAAGTATGTTGCTTAAGTCGTTTTGTTTTATTGGTAATGGCATTGGGGATGACCAGTATCTTTACCTCTTGTAGTAGTGATGATGATGAAAATATTCCGGTATATTCTCTCAAAGATGTAGAAGGCACCTATTCCGGCAAAATGCAGACAACCTCTATCGCTCCTTTGGAAAATGCAGAGAATGAAGCTGAAGACGGAGTCACCGTAAATGCCGAATTAAAAGATAATCATATATTAATCAGCAAATTCCCGGTAGAGGATCTGATCAAAAGCATTATCGAAGATCCGGACGCAGCCGAAGCCATCATCAAAGCGGTAGGAGATGTAGAATACAAAATCCCTTATCAAGCAGCTTTCAACGACAATAAAGACAATATCTTACTTCAAATGTCACCTGAACCCTTGGTATTGGAAATTGCAATGGAACCACAACCCATAAGAAAAACTGAAGGGGAAGAAGAAACTCCTAAACTCACCGTAAAAGTGACAATCAAAGCTGACGAAAAAGGCAGTTATGCTTACGAAGGTCAGAAACTGAAGTTTGCTATTCAGGCAACAGAAGTTACAGTAAATGAAGAACGGTTTGATAAATTTCCGGCAACTACCTTTACTTTTGATATGACCAAGAAATAAGGTGACTGTTTAATTATTTACAGAATAAAGTGTAAAAGAGAGTGTGTCTGCGAAAGAAGACGCACTCTTTTTCATATATTTGCATCAATAATAAATCTACAGCCAATGACAACAACAGAAAGCGTCCGAAAAGAACTGAAAACTCTGGAAGACCCTGCATACAGGGAATTTCACTCCTCTTTAATTCCCGGTGCCGATAATATTCTCGGTGTACGCATCCCGCAACTCCGGATAATGGCTAAAGGGCTCGCCAAGAAAGAAGGCTGGCGTACATTCGTTGAAGCAACCGATACACAGTATTATGAAGAGACAATGCTACAGGGAATGATTATCGGACTCGCTAAAATGGAGCTGGAAGAACGAATCCACTATATTCGCCTCTTCGTCCCGCGTATCAACAACTGGGCCGTATGCGATATTTTCTCAGGTGAGCTGAAAAAGATGGCGGTAGGAAAAGGGAAAGAAACAGTATGGCAGTTTATCCAGCCTTATCTGAAGTCAAAAGAAGAATATGAAATCCGGTTCGGAATTGTGATGCTGTTTCATTATGTAGATGAGGATCATATCGATTCATTGCTAGAATATGCCGATTTATTCACTCATGAAGCCTATTATGCACGTATGGCAATGGCATGGATGATATCAATCTGTTTCATTAAATTTCCGGATAAGACGATGAAATATCTGAAGCGAAGCAAACTGGATAACTGGACATACAATAAATCATTGCAGAAAATCATTGAATCTCTGCGTGTAGATAAAGAGACGAAAGACATCATCCGTTCTATGAAAAGAGTAGGATAAAAAACGGTGGATGACAAACGATGCCCGGTTTTAACCGTATCATTCGTTTATCATCCACCGCTTATTACCGAGTGTTTTTAACTTACCGCTTCACATTCTTTTTTCTCTTTCTTCTGCTTCTGCGATTTTGTTGTTTCCGACGGCTGTAGCGTTGCCATCTCTTATAAATCATCCATCCGCTCATCAAGGCTACGACAACAAAAATCAGAATAGTAATGCCTACCCCCAAGTTGTCACCTTTGATGCGTGACCAGATATCCAGTACCTCTTTGGTTTTATCTCCGAAGTCACGAATCATAGCGCAGCGTTCCACCACCTTACGGTCGGGATATTGAATCTTGTCAATCTGTATGCTGTCGGCATCCGGACCGAAGAAATAACTTAAATCCGCATAATAATCCAGAGTCGTATCCACTTTCTCTTCCAGAATCTCCAGTGTAGCGATAGAACTCACATATCCACAGAAATCCATATTACGCAACGCAATGTCCGGACGGCACATAAAGTTGATAAAGTAGCTGGCAGCCACCGGATTCTTCGCATATTTAGGAATCACCCAGCCATCATACCAGATATTACTTCCTTCTTTCGGAACCACGTAGTCAAGGTCCACTCCTACCGCATTCGCCTCTTCAATCGCCCATATCGCATCGCCACTCCAGGTCATATTCAGCCATGCTTTATTCTTCGTCATCATCTCCTTACCGAAGTCCGCTTCCCAACCGGCAATATTCGGTTTCATAGCTTTCAGATACTTTTCGGCTACCTCCATAGCACGTGGTGAGTAATCATTCATCAGGTCTTCCACCGTCACCGTCCCTTCTTCCAGCTCTTTGGCATGGGCATAGATAACGGCTGTTCCGTAAGCGTCACGGTAACTGTCTTTCATCAGAATCTTTCCTGCATATTTCTTATCCCAAAGACATTCCCAGGAGAAAGCGTCGGAATCGGGAACGTATGCCCGGTTATAAAGAATACCTGCGGTCCCCCACATATAACAGACAGCGTAACGGCTTGCTTCTTCACCCGGCTGACTCAGTTTATTAATCTGTTCGCGAATAAATGGTGACACATTATTCATGTAATTAGGGGAATGGGCGAAAGTGGTGTCAATAGGCAACAACAGATGCTTTTTCAGCATTCTCTCAATGATATATTCCGAAGGACAAACCACATCAAAATCCTCATGTCCCTTTTCTATTTTCGTCAACATGATCTCGTTGATGTCGAATGTCTGATAGACGATGCGTATATCTTCACCTGTCTGTTCTTTATAGTACGCCTGGAAATCTTCGAGTACACCTTCTCCTATATAATCTGCCCAGTTATAGATCTTAAGAACTCTCTCGCGTGGCTCGCCGGAATTGTAGCAACCGCTCAGAAAACCAGCCAGCACCAGCAAAAACAAGTTAACAGAAACTATTCTTTTCATTTTATTTACGTAGCAGCACATTTTCATGATTCTTTCTTCTTCGTTTTTCCGGCACGGTAATTAATCACTATCAGTAAAGCCAGCACCACCACAAAAATAATGGCGGACAACGGGCGGAGCTCGGGAGTCAGACCTCCCTTGCGGGCATCGGCATAGATATAGGTGGAAAGCGTTTCCAGCCCTTGATTACCGATGGTAAATACAGTTACGGCAAAATCATCGATTGAAAGTGTCAGTGCAAGCATAAAGCCACTGATCATTCCCGGACGAATCTCCGGAATGATTACTTTCCGCAAAGCCTGCATAGGTGTAGCTCCCAAATCGAGGGCAGCTTCATAAATGTTCGGATTCATTTGTTTCAGGCGCGGCAGAACGCTTAATACAACGTAAGGAGTACAAAAAGTGATGTGCGCCAGTACCACTGTGGTATATCCCTGCGTGATTCCGAGAGATACGAATAAAAGGAAAAGCGATATACCGGTTATGATATCACCGTTCAGAATAGGAATACTATTCACAAAACCAATCGCCTTACGCGAGCGTGCTTTTAAGTTGAAGATGCCGATGGCAGCAATGCTGCCCAACAAGGTAGATGCCGTGGCAGCCAGCAGCGCAATGGTAATGGTATTAACTAGGGCATTCATCAGAGAATGATGGGCACCTGTATTAAACAGTGATGAATAAAGTTTGGTCGAAAACCCGGTCCAGTTACCTAATACCTTCGCCTCGGTAAAAGAGTAAATCACAATGATCACAATAGGGGAATATAGCAACAGCAGTAATACCCACAGGTAAGTCTGAGCGAATATCTTCTTTACCATAGCCCACCTCCTTCGTTCGTATTATCCTTATCATCGGTACTGAACAATGAAGTCGCGGCTATCAGCAGCAGCATGATCAGCGAAAGTGCCGCTCCATAGTTCCACATACTGTTATTGATATTCTCCTGAATGGTAGTACCAAAGAGTTTGATATTGTTCATCGTCAGCAGTTCGGCAATGGCGAATGTCGAAATGGTCGGCATAAACACCATCATGATACCGCTCATGACTCCCGGCATGGAAAGCGGGAGAACTGCCTTGAAAAAGACCTGTACAGGATTGGCTCCCAAATCCTGCGCCGCCTCAATGTAGCTATGGTCCATCTTCTGCAATGTATTATAGATGGGATAGATCATGAAGGGGATAAAGTTGTAAACCATACCGAAGATCAGTGCTCCCTCTCCCAGCGGAACGCTGAAAAAGTCGAATAAAGCGACGGTGGCAAGAGTACGCACCAGAATATTCACCCACATGGGCAGAATAAACAGCACCACCATCGTTTTGGAACGGTTCAGCTTGCTGTTGCTTAATATCCAGGCTGCGGGATATCCCAGCAGGATACAGATAAGAGTCGTAATAATGGCAATACCTATGGAATAGACGAAGGTATTGATAGCTTCGGGATGTTCGAAGAATTTCTGAAAATTGGCGAGTGTCAGATGACCGTTATCATCGGTAAACGCATACACGACAATTAGAACCAACGGTATGACCACAAAGATCGCCGAGAAAATAATGTAAGGAAGAGTCCAGCTCTTACGTGATGACAAAAATACTATAAACTTCTTATTCACTTCCTTTCCTGTTAATCGGTTATTTTAATTACACGAATCGCATCCGGAGGGATAGTAATACCCACACGGTCTCCGTCATCCCAGACATCGTTCGTATCTACAAACACATTCTCGTCCCAGTCAGACCATACAGTCAGGTGGTAATGATCACCTTTATAAAGGATGAACTTCACTTCTCCCGTCAGTGTACCGTCTTCTTCGTTATCCTGCAGGATCACTTTATCAAAGTCTACTTCGACCTTGACATCCATACCGGATTCCATTCCTTCCACAGAGACACATTCGAACGTACAGCCAAGGAATTCTACATGAGTAGCATCCTGCAACTTTCCTTCAAACGTATTGCATACACGTTCTTTCTTCATAATATGAATATCGAACGGCTTCACCAGCAGACCAACCTCCGCACCGACTTCAAAATGATGATAATCCTGAACAAGGAACTCATATCCGCCACAAAGCACAGTCATTTCATAGTGTACCCCTTTGAAGATCGAAGTCTGTACCACACCGGTCAGTTGCGCCATCTCCGAAACCGGGAAAATATAAAGGTCTTCCGGACGGATGACTACGTCCACTGGAGTGTTTTCACCGAAACCTTCGTCCACGCATTCAAACTCCGTACCACAAAAGCGTACCAGTTTATCATGAATCATCGTTCCGTTGAGAATATTACTTTCTCCGATAAAATCCGCCACAAATGAATTGATCGGTTCATTGTAGATATCAATCGGCGTACCGATCTGCTGGATTTTTCCTTCGCTCATCACGACAATCGTATCACTCAATGTCAAGGCTTCCTCTTGATCATGAGTTACGTATACAAATGTAATGCCCAGAGATTTATGCATTTCTTTCAGTTCCATCTGCATATCCTTGCGCATTTTGAGGTCGAGCGCAGCCAACGGTTCGTCGAGCAGCAACACTTCCGGCTCATTGACAATGGCACGGGCAATAGCTACACGCTGTTGCTGGCCACCGGAAAGAGAATCTACATCCCGATACTCGTAATCTGTCATACCAACCATCTTCAATGCGGCTTTCACCTTCTTGCCGATTGTCTGTTTCGGCGTCTTTTTCAGCTTCAGGCCGAAAGCAATATTGTCGTATACATTCAAATGCGGGAACAGGGCATATTTCTGAAATACCGTGTTCACCGGACGTTTATGGGGTGGAGTCTGTGTGATTTCCTTACCCGATATTCGGATTTCGCCTTCCGAAGCTGTCTGAAAACCGGCAATGAGACGCAACAATGTCGTTTTTCCGCAGCCGGAAGGTCCGAGAATCGTAACAAACTCGCCCTTTTTCACGTTCAGAGTTACATCATCCAAAGCTGTTTTGTCGCCAAAAAACTTCGATACATGGCTAACCTCAATGATGGATTTGTCTTCTTGCATATTCATACTAAAAGTTTGGGCTGCAAAGGTACACATTTCTACGATTTCCACCTACGTGTTAATCTAATATAACAGTGTTTTTCGATGCCAGACAGAAAAAAAATCTATCTTTGCATAAATATTTATTCACTAATTTTACAAAAGCATGAAAAAGTTAACTTATTTAGTTATTGCGACGGCAGCGTTGGGTATGGTAGCTTGTACCGGAAACAAAGCCGGATACGTTATCACAGGTACAGTAGAAGGCGCTGCTGACGGCGACACTGTTTACCTTCAGGAAGCAACAGGCAGAAATCTTACAAAACTAGATACCGCAGTCATCTCTAAAGGTACTTTCACCTTCGAAGGCACGCAGGATTCTGTAGTAAACCGTTATGTCACTTGCGAAGTGAACGGAGAACCTCTGATGATTGATTTCTTCCTCGAAAACGGCAAAATAAACATTGCACTGACAAAGGACAATGATTCTGCAACCGGTACTTCAAACAATGACGCTTACCAGGCAATCAGAACTCAAATCAATGATATCAGCAAAAAGATGAACGCTATCTACGAAGCGATGGGAGACTCTTCTTTGAGCGACGAGCAGAAAGAAGCCAAGCAAAAAGAAGGTGCCCAACTGGAGGAAGAATATGATAAAGTAATCAAAGAAGGTGTACAGAAAAACATCACCAACCCGGTAGGTGTATTCTTGTTCAAACAGACTTTCTACAATAACTCTACTGAAGAGAATGCAGCTTTGCTGGAACAAATCCCGGCTAATTTCCAGAATGACGAAACAATCGTAAAAGTTAAGGAACAGACTGAAAAACAAAAGAAGACTGCCGTAGGTACTAAGTTCATTGACTTCGAAATGCAGACTCCGGAAGGAAAAACTGTGAAACTGTCTGATTACGCAGGTAAAGGTAAAGTGGTACTGGTAGACTTCTGGGCTAGCTGGTGTGGTCCTTGCCGTCGTGAAATGCCTAACCTGGTAGAAGCTTACACTCAGTACAAAGGCAAAAACTTCGAAATCGTCGGTGTATCTCTGGATCAGGATGCTGCTGCATGGAAAGAGTCTATTAAAAAACTGAATATGACCTGGCCGCAAATGTCTAACCTGAAGTTCTGGCAGAGTGAAGGCGCACAGCTTTATGCAGTGAACAGCATTCCTCACACTGTTCTGATCGATGGCGACGGTACTATCATTGCCCGTGGTCTTCATGGAGAAGGTCTTCAGGCTAAATTGGCAGAAGTAGTCAAATAAATGAAGCTGATAAGAGACTTCACCTAATGAAGTAACACTTGTGCCATATCGTTGTCACACTTGTGCCACCGTGTTGGCACAGTTATGTCACGCCGTTGGCACAGTTGTGCCAATAGGATGGCACAACATCCGACAAGGTATCTTATTCCTGTTAACGCAGTAGGTTAATCTGATCCAAGTACAGGCACTTTTGCCGAAGATACTGATCTTATCCACGCCGTTACATTGAGATATAAAAAGATAGCCCCTGCAATTTCGATCATTCGAATTGCAGGGGCTTCTTTTATATAGGGACGTCAAGCAGGGAAGCGTCACTTCCCTACTCCGTCAAGCTATCAGATAAACCAACGCACGTAGCAGAAGTCCTGACGGTGCGGAAGTTCCGGATTCTTCGGGAACATACGGTAAGACACCTTGAAGCTACCGGCATTTGACAGGCTATGTTTAACCTGGAATGTGTAAAGGTCGCCTTCTTTCTTGATAACGCTGAACGGTTCTACAGAGTAAACGTGTTGTTTGCCATCCGCAGTTGTATAAGTAGTTACCAGTTCAAGACCTATAGCATCATTCAAGCCTTTTTCGTCGATTACGTAAGTAATAGTATATTCTTTTCCGCTTTCGATATCACCGGCTTTCAAATCTTCCAGCTTGTCGCAAGATACGATTTCGATAGAATCCCACTTGGCAACGACTTCTTCTTTCCATGCAGCAATTTCTTTTGCTTTTGCATTGTCATTAGCAGACAGCATATGGAAACGTTTTGCCAACTTATTGTAGAACTTATTGTAGTAGTCGTCCAACTGGCGTTTCATCGTATAGTGAGGAGCGATCTGAGCGATAGAATTCTTCACTACCTTAATCCAGCCTTCCGAGTAGCCTTTCTTGTTACGAGCATAGTACAACGGCAGGATTTCGGTTTCAAGAATGCTGTAGATTGTAGCAGCATCCAACTGATCCTGATGTTCCTGATTCTGATATGTACGTTTTTCAGTCAACGCCCAACCTGCACCTTCACGGTAACCTTCCAGCCACCATCCGTCTAATACAGAGAAGTTGACAACACCGTTCATCAAAGCCTTTTCACCGGATGTACCGGATGCTTCCAACGGACGAGTCGGAGTATTCAACCAAATATCAACACCGGAAACCAGACGACGCGCCAACTGCATATCGTAGTTTTCGAGGAAGATGATCTTACCCAGGAATTCCGGACGACGGGAGATTTCGATAATACGTTTGATCAACCCCTGTCCTGCTCCATCGTGCGGATGAGCCTTACCTGTAAACAGGAACTGTACCGGATAGTCAGGATTGTTCACAATCTTAGAAAGACGTTCCAGATCAGTAAACAGCAGGTGCGCACGTTTGTAAGTAGCAAAACGACGACCGAAACCGATCAGCAATGCATTCGGATTGATCTTATCCATCAATGAAACGATACGTGAAGGATCTCCCTGATTCTTCAGCCATGTATCACGGAATGACTTGCGGATATAATCTACCAGCTTGTTCTTCATCGTCATACGAGTCTTCCAGATCTCTTCATCGGGCACATTATAGATTGCTTCCCAAATCTTAGGATTCGACTGGTCGAACCAGAAGTTTTCGTTGAAATATTTAAAGTACAGTTCTTTCCACTCCGTAGCACTCCATGTAGGGAAGTGAACACCGTTAGTCACATAACCTACGTGCATTTCTTCGGGGAAGTAACCTTTCCAGATAGTAGAGAACATCTCCTGAGAAACTTTTCCATGCAGCCAGCTTACACCGTTTACTTCCTGAGCAGTGTTGCAAGCAAATACTGACATGCAGAAACGTTCGCCCTTATCCCCCGGATTATTACGTCCAAGGTCCATCAGGTCATCCCAGCTGATACCCATTCTTGCAGGGTAACCGCCCATGTATTTACCGAACAAACCTTCGTCGAAGTAGTCGTGACCGGCAGGAACCGGAGTATGAACTGTATAAAGAGAAGAAGCGCGAACCAGCTCGATAGCCTGATCAAATGTCAGTCCGGTAGCTACATAGTCGCAGATACGCTGAACATTGATCAATGCAGCGTGTCCTTCGTTACAATGATAAACGTCTTTTTTGATGCCCAATGCTTTCAGTGTCAGGATACCACCGATACCCAACAGGATTTCCTGTTTCAAACGGTTTTCCCAGTCGCCACCATAAAGCTGGTGAGTAATAGGACGGTCGAATTCGCTGTTCATTTCATTATCCGTATCCAACAGATATAAAGAAATACGTCCTACGTTTACGCGCCATACGTTAGCATGTACATAATAGTCCAGATAAGGAACATCCACTACCAACGGCTGACCATTCGCATCCATCACTCGGTCGATAGGAAGCTGACCGAAGTTTTGTGCTTCATAGTTAGCAATCTGCTGACCGTCCATAGACAACGTTTGAGTAAAGTAGCCGTAACGGTACAAGAAACCTACTGCACAAAGATCTACATTGCTGTCAGAAGCTTCTTTCAGGTAGTCGCCAGCCAATACACCCAAACCACCGGAATATATTTTCAGGACGCTGCTTAAACCATATTCCATGCTGAAATAGGCTACAGACGGACGATTCTCATCCGGCTTCACATCCAGATAATCTCTGAATTTTGTATAAACATCATTCATTCTTCTCAGAATTACCTTGTCTTTTGCCAAAGCTTCCAGCTTCTCATAGCTCATACGTTCCAGCAACAACACAGGATTCTGTCCACATTCTTTCCAAAGTTCCGGATCTAGATCTCTAAATAGTTCTGTCGCTTCAAAATTCCATGCCCACCAGATGTTGCGTGAAATTTCGGACAATTTCTCCAACTCAGCAGGGATACGTGATTTCACTGTAACCTCTTTCCAGTTCGGAGTATTCACATTACTAACTTTAATTTTCATAATGTTTTTGTTTACTTATTGATGAATAAAATGTTTTTTTAGCTTAACTGACGCTTCAGAGCATTGCGCAGAGCAATGTCATAAGCCTCATAATAATATTGAATGAAGTGCTTCCACAGTGCCTGCTCTGCAACATCTGCCGCACGTTTGCGGATTTCCTTCACTTCTTTTTCCGATTTATCCGCAAAGAGCGTAATCGTATCCTTGATACCATCCGCCACTTCCGAATCATTATAGTCCGAACGATGCAGCACTTCTACTCCATCATTGATGCCATGCTGATTCTTGAGACTGTTCACCCAAAGGCCAAAGCCTGCCAGATCAGTAGTAATTGTAGGTACACGGAACGCTACACTTTCCAAAGGAGTATATCCCCAAGGTTCGTAATAGGAAGCATAAACGCTCAAATCCTGTCCCAGCAATATATCATAATACTCTTTGTTCATAATACCATCACGACCGTCCAGATAGCAAGGTACGAAAATCACCTTTACTTTATCTTCGGGACGATTGCCCATTCCTAAATACTTCAGCATATCCAATACCTGGTCATGCGTCATATTGTGCAGCCAGTGAGTGATGAAAGGAACTTCAAGCGGTGTGTCGAACTTTTCTTTGCTTTTCAATCGCGCCTGCAAATCCTCACGGGGATCTCCCACCCAACCGGGTACATTGATGAATGCCAATACATTCTTATGCAGGTTTTTATCTCTGTTCAGACGGTTCAATGACTCCAGAAAGACATCGATCCCCTTGTTCTTGAATTCATAACGACCACTGGTACCGATGATTAACGTATCATCATCCAGATTTGTTCCCAACAATTTATTGGCTACGTTCAACATTAATGAGCGCGCACGCTTACGTTTTCCGGTAAATGTATTGCCTTTGGGTACGAAATCGTCTTCGAAACCGTTCATCAGTACTACATCTGCCGGTTTGTCGAGCAATTCCTTGCACTCGTTATTGGTGATTTCACTTACTGTCGTAAAACAGTCTACATGATGCGCCGTCTGCTTCTCGATGGAATGCTTCGACTGCATATTCAATTCCTGTGCCATCTGATCGCCATTATACGCAAACAGATAGTCATACAGCGGCTTATGATTGCCGGCTATCGAACGTCCGATGGAAGTAGCGTGGGTTGTAAAAATAGTAGCAACTTCGGGGACAGCTTCCTGTACATAAAGTGCTCCCATTCCGGTCATCCATTCATGTGCCTGATATACCACCTTATCCGTTTCTGTCAGGTTGTAGCGGTAGAAACTTTCTACTACTCTTCCAGCAGCGTACGAAAACATAGAAGCCTCGTCGTAATCGCCATAAGCGTGCAACGAGTCTACTTGAAAACGATTCCACATTTCTGTGTATATATCGTTCTTCTTTTCAAAAAAAGGTTGGAAATCAACAAGAATGACAATGGGTTCACCGGGTATATTCCATCGTCCTATACGGACGGAAAGATGATCGTTTTCAAGTGCATGCGTTTTCCAGGCAGCGCACAGATTATCCGACTCGATGAATAGAGGGTTCTCTTTTCCTTGCCACACATCAGGACCTATGAAAAAAATTCTGTCGCGGAATTTTTCCTGCAATGTATTCGCCCGTGTCGACAATACGGTGTATATCCCTCCCACTTTATTACATACTTCCCAGCTGGACTCGAAGATATAATCGGGGGTTAATAAATCTTTTACCATATAATATATTAAAACTCTTTTTAGTATGCGAGTGCAAAAGTACGCATTATTCTTTGAAAAATAATACTTTATGCGAAAAATATGAGTTAATAAGAGGAAAGAAAGGTTAGCCCGCCATGAAAAAAGAATATCCCCTTGCGAACGCAAAGCTGCATTCACAAGGGGATTGAAAGATCTTTATTAAAAAATTTTTTCCTTGAAAAATTTACGCAAGTGCACTACCGATCAAGAAAGTGGCAGCCAAAGCAACGATAGCGTAAAGTTCCGGGAATACGGCAAGAATCAATGTATTACTAAACACGTTGTGTCCCTGGCCGATAGCAGCGATACCGTTTGCACAAACCTGTCCCTGACGGATAGCCGAGAACAAGGCTACCAATCCCAAAGCGATACCTGCACCGAGAACTGCCGATGCCTGGATAGCAGTGATTTCAGGAGTTAGGATACCGAAGATAGTCTGGAACATAAAGTAACCGGCAAAACCGTACAGACCCTGTGTACCCGGAAGCGCAGTCAATACCAGGAAGTTACCGAATGCACTATCATTCTTTTTCAATGCGCCGATAGCAGCGTTACCTGCAATAGTTACTCCGTAAGCACTACCAATGCCTGACAAACCAACCATAACTGCGATGCCAATGTAGGCAATAAACAAATTCATTTCCATAATCTTATTCTATTTTTATTGTTTAATTCTTAGTTTATTATTTCTCAATGTTTTATTCTAAATTTCTAAAAGGCTTGTACTCCTTGCCGCCTCCTTCATAACCGGAGTTCTTGAAGAACTCTACAAATGTCAGACGCATCGGGTGAACCATTGCACCGAGCACATTCATAAAGATATTGATTGCATGACCGATCACAAAGATCAGCACCATTACGATAGGACCGGCAATCACGTTATCCGGACTCATACCTACTGCCAGACTGTTGAACACTCCCGCCAGAATACCTCCGGAAAGTCCGAGGGCAAACAGACGAACGTAGGACAAAACATCTCCCAGCAGACCGGTAGCCATGTTATATGAATCCCACAAACCAAGTCCGATATTCATGAATATGTTCTTTCCCGGACTGTTATAGAGGAATATCATCGCACCGGAGATACCCAGAATAACCAGATGCACTGTACCTCCCATCGGCAGTACGTTCGGCAATAAAGCCGAAACAGCCATTGAAACCAACAGGATAATCCATCCGATCGTTGCCACTGCATATTTGAAACCAAACTGAATCGTCTGATTCACTGCTTTTAGCACCATACCGAACAAAATCTGAATAGCACCCAAAATCAATGATAACTGGAACATATCGTTGTTATCCATCAGCACCGCGTGTTTCAGACGTTGCACGATAGGCCAGTCCAGATCATAGATATTCGCTCCGAAAAATGTACCCGTCAGCAAACCGCAGAAGAAAGTTGAAACAGCCAATACTTGTATCAGCGAAAGGATCGACTTCATCGACGGAGTCACCTTCTTTGCCAGTAAGCGATATGCCGTAGCTCCGAGGAACAGGAAGAGTCCATATCCGGAATCTCCCAGACAGAGTCCGAAAAAGATCATAAAGAACGGGGCAAAGAACGGTGTCAGGTCCAGTTCATTATACTTCGGAAGCATATACAGTTTACAGATCGGTTCAAACCAGGCAAAGAATCCCTTATTATTCAATCGGATAGGGACATTATCACCCGGCATCGGATCGGTAATCTCATAATATACATGTGCGTCATTCAAATAGGCTTCTATCTCCACCTTACTATAGGCAGGAGCCCATCCTTCAATCAACATCAGTTTATCACCGGCAGCCTGTTCAGAACTCAATACTACTTTCGAGAATTCAATCTGTCCCTGCAACTCCTTCAAAGCGACCTTCAAGGAAGGTACATCCGTTTCAGAAAGTGCTACCAGTTTCTTTTCGTTCTCTTCGATAGCCTGCTCCGTTGTATTATACAACGTTTCGAGATGTGCCAGCGAATAGGCGGGAAGTTTCGCCTGCTCAACGTCCAGATCCACTTCCTGACCGGCTTTGGTGACGGTCACAAAGAATACTTTGGAAGAAATACGATTAATGATCATCGCATTGTATTCCGTCTCCCATTCTTGCTGGTAGTTTCCTTCCGAACAGCTATAGAAACCGATTACATAGCCGGCATCTCTCAATTTCCGGACACTTGCCGGATCGAAATTGCCCCATGCCTGCAATGCTTCCTTTTCTTTGGCATAGCCCTGCAATTGCTGAGACAATTTGCCGTGTTCAGTCTGCAAGGTATCTACTTCGTCCAATACCTGCAAACCACGAGCAGCTGTCCCTCCTTCCGTTGCGATCACAGCATCTTTCTCATGCTTCTGATTCTGAAGCAGTTTCAGAGTAGCTGTCAGGCGGTTGGAAAGACGGATATTCTCTTGCAGTTCCGTATTGTCGGCAGCACCTTGCTGTTTCTCCACGATGTGGACTACACCAAGTTCGCGCAGGCTGTTCAGGAATTCTTCGTATTCCTTATGATAAACCAGGAATGTGAGTTTCTTCATTTTTGTAATCATGCCTCTTCCTCCTTCCTTTTTTCCTGATGGGACTTCATGATCTTTTGCGATGATTTCGACAAGTTCTCTTCATCTTCCATAAATCTCTTGATCTTTCGCAATGCATCCTGATAGCCCGGTATCTGTACCTTCTCAAAAAGATTCACTTTCTGAGTGGTCTTTTTCCTCGCATGTTCTAGCAGATTCAGCTTGGCGAGCATAAACTCACGTTCAATTGCCGTATGCGCAAGTTCCTCCAGCAAATGGATACCGTCGGCATACCATTTGGGAGCGTTAAACATACTGTACGGACGTATCTCGAAATCGATATTTTCGAGAAGCGGTACACGTACACCCGCAATCTTTTTCACGCCAAGATGAACGTCATTCACCTTTATCAATGAAGCGTCAAACTCATTCCAAAGGGCGAACATGGCTTCATAGGCTTGAATTTGTTGTTCGAGCCTATCCTCCAGATCGGCAGCTTCCGTTTTACAGCGCTTCACTTCCATGCGGAGGGCGCTTTCCTTATTCTTGATGATAGGAAGCGTACGCACCCGCACTTTCAGTTGCTTTTCGAGCTGCTGAAGAGAGGTTTTGTTATATTGAAACTTTATAGCCACGTTGTTTTTGCTAATTATTGGTTATAAATTTAGTTGCTGATTATTCTCCTTTCGGCCAGTACTGGTCAACAAGCTCCTTCTTGATATTTACTTCTTCCGGACGGAAGTATTCGCCGAACAAGCCCCAGGCCACATCCAGCATTTCAGTAGTATCAAGGTTAACATCAATAGCCAGCAACTGGTTAGAATAGTCCTTCGCAAAAGCCAACGTACGTTCGTCGTAATTTGTCAGGTCGAAACCGTTTTCCATCTTAGTCTTCGCATTTGCAGCATCGGCATACAGACGTACAGCGGCATTCATCACCTGCGGATGGTCTTTACGTGTCTTCTTACCGGTTACCAGCTGTTTCAGACGAGACAATGAACGGAACGGGTCAACAATAACCTTACCGATATCACTGTCACGACGCAAGAACAACTGTCCTTCTGTGATATAACCCGTATTATCAGGCACAGCATGTGTGATATCTCCACCGGACAACGTTGTCACCGCAATAATCGTAATAGAGCCACCGGAAGGGAACTGCACCGCCTTTTCGTAAATCTTCGCCAAATCCGAATAGAGCGAACCCGGCATAGAGTCTTTGGACGGAATCTGATCCATACGGTTGGATACGATAGCCAACGCATCGGCGTAGCTGGTCATATCGGTCAACAGTACCAATACTTTCTCGTTATTGTTTACGGCGAAGTATTCGGCAGCAGTCAGTGCCATATCCGGAATCAGCAGACGTTCTACCGGAGGATTTTCCGTCGTATTCATGAAGCTCACAATACGGTCGAGAGCACCAGCGTTGGAGAATACATTCTTAAAGTAGAGGTAGTCATCGTTCGTCATACCCATACCGCCCAGAATGATCTTATCTGTTTCAGCACGCAATGCCACGTTTGCCATCACCTGATTGAAAGGCTGGTCGGGGTCGGCGAAGAACGGAATCTTCTGACCGGATACCAGTGTGTTATTCAAGTCGATACCGGCAATACCCGTTGCAATCAGTTCCGACGGCTGTTTACGGCGCACCGGATTCACTGACGGACCACCGATTTCCACTTCCTGTCCTTCAATTTCCGGACCTCCGTCAATCGGATCACCGAAAGCATTGAAGAAACGTCCTGCCAACTGCTCACTCACTTTCAACGTAGGCGATTTGCCGAGGAACACCACTTCGGCGTTGGTAGGAATACCTTCCGTACCTTCAAATACCTGCAGAGTGACATCGTCACCGGCAATCTTAACCACCTGTGCCAGTTTACCGTTCACAGTGGCAAGCTCGTCATACCCTACTCCTGTCGCTTTCAGCGAACAAGTAGCCTTGGTAATCTGAGTAATCTTGGTATATATCTTTTGAAAAGCTTTTGTTGCCATCTATATATTTACAATTTAGCTATTTACAATTTACTATTTAACGCTTCTTTCGGCAATCAATTCTTTTAATTGCTGCTGGAATCCTTCGTACTGCTCAGATTTGAACTTCGAGTAGTTCATCTGCTTGCATACATTGATCATCCTTTTGAAGTAATCCATTACTTCATTGAAATTGTCAAATTCAAATTCTGTATGGCAGATGTCGATTATCATATTCAGAATTGCTTCCTGACGTTCCATCGGAGTCACCGAGTCAACCTCATCAAAGGCATCCTGTTGCAGGATTACGAAGTCGATCAATTCGGATTTCCAGAAAATCACGTGGTATTCCACAGGTACACCGTCATCACCCAGAATGTTAATCTGCTCGGCAATTTCCTTACCACGCTGCAAGCGGGTTTTAAGTTCATTCACCTTGCCGATCCATTCGTCATTGATATGTTCCTTGATATATTCTTCAAATTCCGGATATTCGATATATTTGGAATAAGAGTCAATCGGGTTCACGGCCGGATAGCGTTTCTTATCGGCACGATCCTGTTCCAATGCGTAGAAACAGCGGGCTACCTTCTTTGTATTTTCCGTTACAGGCTCTTTCAAGTTACCACCGGCAGGTGACACCGTACCAATGAAAGTAATTGAACCGGTTTCGTCGTTACCCAGTTTCACATAACCTGCACGACCGTAGAAGTTAGAAATAATAGCAGAAATATCCATCGGGAACGCATCCGGTCCGGGCAATTCTTCCATACGGTTGGACATTTCGCGCAACGCCTGCGCCCAACGGGAAGTAGAGTCAGCCATCAGCAATACCTTCAGTCCCATCGAACGGTAATACTCAGCCAAAGACATTGCTGTATATACAGATGCTTCACGGGCGGCTACCGGCATGTTGGAAGTATTTGCAATAATAATGGTACGCTCCATCAATTTGCGTCCTGTATGCGGGTCCACCAATTCCGGGAATTCTGTAAAGATTTCCACTACCTCGTTGGCACGTTCACCACAAGCCGCAATAATTACGATATCCGCTTCCGCCTGTTTGGAGATAGCGTGCTGAAGCACTGTCTTACCTGTACCGAACGGGCCGGGGATAAATCCTGTACCGCCTTCCACAATCGGATTCAGCGTATCGATTACACGTACACCGGTTTCCAGCAATTTGAAAGGACGCGGCTTTTCTTTGTAATTCGTCATAGCCCGTTTTACCGGCCATTTCTGAATCATCGTTACCGGAATGTCATTTCCTTCCTCATCTGTCAGGATCGCAATGGTATCTTCTATTTTATAATCTCCTTCGGGCATAATGGTCTTTACGGTAGCCGTTCCGTTCATAGTAAACGGAGCCATAATTTTCAGCGGCTGGAAGTTTTCGTCCACCTGTCCCAGCCATGCGGAAGCTACGACTTTATCGCCGGCTTTCACCATCGGAACAAAATGCCATATACGTTCTTTATCCAATGGATATGTATATTGTCCTCTTTTCAGGAAAACACCGTCCATCTTGTCAAGGTCGTTTTGCAGACCATCGTAGTTCTTCGATAACATACCCGGACCTAAGGTCACTTCAAGCATGTGTCCTGTAAATTCAGCTTCGGCACCTACCTTCAGTCCACGGGTGCTTTCGAACACCTGGACATATACGTTTGCACCTACCACCTTAATCACCTCCGCCATCAACTTATCGCCACCGGTAGAGATATAACAAATCTCATTCTGAGCTACCGGTCCGTCAACGACGAGGGTCACCATGTTGGCAATAACGCCACTAACAGTTCCTTTTGTTGCCATATATTTTTTAAAATTTATTATCTGAATTCTGCGGGAATCTGTACTTCATTCTTCAGCGATTCAATGATGCTTCGGAACAATTGATTTCCTCTTTCCTTATCCAATGAAATCCAACGCTCAATCATTTCCAGTTTCAGCAAGAAAGCGAAAATACGTTCAACGGTGAAATAGTCGAAGAAAATAGCATCTTCCATCCAGTTCCACCGCAGAGCATCCAGTTTCTTCTCACGTTCCACCAGTTCCGTGATCTCACTGATCTTCACCAACGATTCAAAAACATCCACCTCACCGGACAATCCGAAATCGCGGGCGCTGGATGTACGCAAGGCTTCGCATACTTCCGTGTTTCCTACGATATGGGCAGCAATATCCCATTTGAATTTACGAGCGGTAAATGCAACAAGAATATTATTAATGTTCAGATTGAATTCAAACCAAGAAGAGACGAACTTATTTCCACATTTCATGGCATACTCATAATATAAAGCAGCCAAATGATCTTCCTGCAACACCATGCTTTCGGCAGGCGTATTCAGATAATCGGAAATAAAAACAGACAGATAAGAAGGAAATTCTTTGGGGCTGATTTCCCCGCCTTCTCTCAGAATAGAAATATATTCGGTGAGTTCCGCGGCAGAGTAGTTTCCACGTTTGTCTATTTCCGCCTCTTTGTCTTTGAGGAGTTTCAACACGTTGGCATTATCAAACTTCAGATAGAACAAGTCGATCAACTTTTGGTCTGAAGCAGACAATCCGCTATAGATTTCTGTTTTAAAATCAGCTACTGTATAGCACAGTTTACTGTCCTCCAAAGTGAGTTCCGGCAAACCGGCTACCAAGTAATAGTATTTACTACTCATAGTCGCTCCTTTTAAAATAGCATTTCTACTAACTGAGGACGCAAGAACGCTTTGAAGTAATTCATGAATTCTTCTTCTCCGAAGTTCACCTTATACGAACCGTCCGCCGGAGAAACCGTAAATAAAGTCTTGATACCGTTCACTTGTTCGATCTTCACACCTTTATCCAACAAAGCTTTCGCATGGGCTGCAAAATACTTTTTCAGTGATTCAGCGTCGGCCGTAGAGATGACGATAGGTTCATCTACACTCCATTTGGATGCCAGCGCAACGATAAACGCATTCAGATAATCCTTATCCTGAGCGAAATCCTTCACAGAAGCGGTTATCAACTTGTCAGTGACCATCGTGGCAATCTCAGATTTGAGTGCGTTGACAGCCTGACCGGAAAATAGTTTTAACTCTGATTTTGTATTATCTGCCAGTTCATCAGCAGATTTACGAGAGGCAGCGACAATTGATTCCGCTTCTTTACGAGCATCCTCAATGATCTTCTTTGCTTCATCCTGAGCATTCGCGATAAGTCTCTGCGCTTCTTCGTTTCCTTTTTCCACGCCTTCACGATAAATCTTATCGGTCAACTCTTGAATTTTGTTTTCCATATTAACAGGAGTATTTAGTATTATTACTGTATTAATTATGTTCCTTCAATAGATTCTCGCCAAATTTACAAAAATCAATTTGATAAAAAAGAGAAAGATGCAAAGAAATCGACTCTCTTCTTATAAAATCACACTTTTACACCAATTTTATTCCGCTTTTCTCACGGTAATATTACTAAATGACACCTGTCTTAAAATATTATAACGAATAAAGCACCAACAATGAATTATTTCTGCCTTGATTTGATATATTCTTCTTCTTTTCCTGTAATCATACCAAGCCCGATACCTTTAATTACAGTTTTTCTCCGTTGATAGATACCCAGGTATCTGGATTCAACTTCATACGTAATTTGTGGATAAAAGACAAAGTCCCACAGCCTCTCCCTATAGATCGGTTTTATCGTGTCGGGCATATTCAAAGACTCTTTCCATTCCTTCAGTTGAGCCGGACTACTTTCCGACGAACTACCGGCTGTACCCAATACCAGACAACCCAATAAATAAGTTTTTTCGATCGTTTCTTTATAATTATTCAATCTGTTTTCCGGTATAGTATCCAGCATATTATTACTTATCTCTACTTCCCGGAATCCGTCTAAGTCCGGTTTTGAGTTACAGCCGGACAAACCAACCAACAGACTTAAAACAGCAAAATACTTTATAGTTTTCATTTCCTTTCCGTTTATATTCAACGATTCAATATAATCTCACCCTTCTGTCTCAAAGTAAGCTCAAGTTCCGCATCTTTAGCTAAGGGATTCCAAAAGATACGCTTGCAGTTGATACCTGTCCGATATCTATGCGAATCTTTTCCTGACAGATACAAATTATCAACACTGAATCCGGAAATCTCACTACTCCTGATAGTCCCTAATTCTTCATAATAATTTATTGCCTTCACTTGATTAGCCTTCAAGCTCAGCTTCTTCCCTCTTATATCCAACGAACGAAAACTACAAGATTCTAGTGAGATGTCCTGCCATTCGTCATTAAAGAGATATAAAGAGTCCAAATTCATCTTCTTTACATTAATATTCACCCTACTCACACGATTTTCAATAGAAAGTAATGTCGAATCCGTTTTTAATTCCATATTCAAACCACCTAAAACTAATCTAGCTCCTTTTTCTATCTCTCCAGTTATTTGAGAAAGACCTTTATCGTCCAGATTTATTTCAACCAACAGGCAATCCCCTTCTTGGCTCACATTCAGATATTTGCTCTTCGGATACACCAATATACTCTTATCCGAAAAGGATGAAGCCTGTACATCCAACTTACCCAATACTCCTATATCATCTTTATCAATTTCCCCTAGCTTTTCAACTATCTTCACATGACGAATCCCTGCCATTTCTATTTCAGTACGTTCCCCTTCCATTGATAAACGATGAGCTGTTTTCTCGGCCGCAGGTGTCCTCAGAAGGATAGGTATCAGTAATAAACCCAGTACAAAAAGTCCTATGATTATATATGTTGTGCGTTTCATATCTTATTTATTTTTATTGATTTTGTCTTTGTATAAATTCATAATACATCTTCTCTATTTCTTTGATAGAGATGCCGAGTGTATAAAGTTGTCGGAAAAAGCCATCAACCTCTTCTTTCAGGAACTGTTCTTTTCGCAACGAATGAATCAGTGCCTTTGCTCCGGAAGCTACAAAAAAGCCAATGCCTCGTTTATTGTAAATCACTTCCTGAGACTGAAGATACTCGTACGAGCGCATCACTGTATTTGCATTCACTTCTACAATAGATGCATATTCCCTGACTGAAGAAATACGCCCCTCTTCTTCATATTGTCCCAACAAGATGTCATCACAAATGCGATCGGCTATCTGTAAATATATTGCTCTGCTTTCTTTAAAATTCATACATACCCTCCTTTTTTACATCCGATGAATTACTTCTGACTCTTTTAAGCGGAAATAAGTCAAGACCCAATTTATAATAGTTAATACAGGGAATAGTATATGTCCCCACTTAAAGATAAATGAATTCAAATTTATAATATCACAATCTTTAAATAGATGAACAGCAACTACTCCACTCCAATAATACACAAAGCCAATGACAACCAGGATTATAAGTGTTTTAATAAAAGCATTCCTAGACCAGAAAATACTGCCCAACAAAAATAAAGATTGAATATACAGATTAAGCAAAATCAATAAAGTTCCCTCCGACCAGTTGTGACATAACGAATATTTACCATCTCCCTGATCAACGAAATACTTAAATTGCGTCGCTTCTATAGAAGGGACTTCCGAATATATCATTGCACAAACAAATACACGGGTATAGTCCGCCAATATTATAAAGAAATAGATAAGCAATGGAAGAATAAGTACATAGATCAGCCAATGAAGAAAGTACTTTTCAAAAGTAGTAGCAGGCACCATTAAATTTGTAATACGTCTTGTTTTAGACTTCATTGATTCAAATGCAAACGAAGCACCAAGACATGTAAATCCCCACCAAACCCACATCCAGGTGATCAGAGTAGTTACATGTACATTCGCGTCGTCAAACGAAAAAAGCGGATTATAGCTTTTGTATTCGAAATAGCCGGCCCATATCAATGCGATTGTCAAAACTCCATATATCATTAATGTACGAAGCATATACAACTTCCAATTTTCCGAAACCTCTTTATGGAGTAATTTTCCGAAACGGGAAAAACTAAAAAATGTATCCTTTATC
This sequence comes from Bacteroides sp. RCH18, assembly GCF_058231005.1. Lineage (NCBI taxonomy): Bacteria > Pseudomonadati > Bacteroidota > Bacteroidia > Bacteroidales > Bacteroidaceae > Bacteroides > Bacteroides sp. RCH18. The sequence goes on from NZ_JBIPTC010000001.1 coordinate 1,164,508, forward strand.
ATAATCTATTCATATTGAGCGTGAAACAATTTAGTGATCTTTTGTGGTTGTGCCAGTGTTGCATTAAATAGCAGTTCCAGGTTGATATCCGAATCTTCGCCATACTCATTCAGTAAAAGCAAACTATTCCCCTGCAGAGAAGGGACAGCAAAAAGCGCTTTATCCATCAGGCTACGGTCATCACTTTCCTTGAAGCACAATTTCTCGCAAATACGCACTATTGATTCGTTCAGCAACACCCGGCTTTCATCCATGATCATGACTGAATCCAGCATTTTGTCTATATCACGTATCTGATGAGTTGAAATTACAATAGTTTTATTCTCTGTCATCCCCGATGCCATAAATTTACGGAACTGGCTCTTTCCCGGAATATCCAGTCCATTGGTCGGTTCGTCCATCAGCAGAAGAGAAGTATTGGTAGCCAAAGCAAAACTCATAAACACTTTCTTTTTTTGTCCCATAGAGAGTGCTCCTAAATTCACATCCATATCCATTTCAAAACAATGAAGATACTTGTGCATATCCTCTTTGCTAAAGTTCGGATAAAAAGGAGCATTCAATTCAATATACTTTTTCAATGGAATAGAAGGCAATTCAAATTCCTCCGGAACCAAGAACATATCCTGCAACGTCATTGGCAGACGAGAACGGACATTTATATCATGGAACACTATTTTCCCTTTTTTCGGAGTCAATAACCCGGCTATCAAATAAAGGAGAGTAGATTTCCCCGCCCCATTGCGTCCTAACAGTCCATAAACCCGACCAGCCTCTAAAGAGAAAGAAAAGTCGTGTAATACCATGCGCTTTGATTTGGGATAGATAAAAGACAAATTTTCAGCTTTAATCATAATATTAATTTTTAAGTTCTTATAGTTAATACACGACGTCTAGTGTATTAGTTTAATAGTACACTATAAAAGTATATATTCATTCCGAAATAACAAAAGAAAAAGAATATAAATTTGGCTGAATCATAGAAAATAAGCAGGAGAACCCAAAAATCGGACAAGAAAGTGTATAAACAAGAAATCCCCGCCAGTCAAAGATGACTGGCGGGGACTTTCTAAAAATGGCGGCTACCTACTCTCCCACTGTTACGCAGTACCATCGGCGTGACGAGGCTTAACTTCTCTGTTCGGAATGGGAAGAGGTGGAACCCTCGTGCTATAACCACCTGAATAAATTCAATAAGGTTATGACATGATGAAAAGTAAAACTTAAGTAAGATATCAGAGTCAAATGAATGAACTTACTGATACGCTCGCTAAACGTATATATCGCGATCCGCACCGTCCGAAAGAAAGTGAACGGGCAATTAGTAATGCTCGGCTTTGATGTTACCACCTTTACACCTGCATCCTATCAACGTCATCGTCTTTAACGACCCTAAGAAATCTAATCTTGTGGCTGGCTTCGTACTTAGATGCTTTCAGCACTTATCCAATCCCGACTTAGATACCCAGCAATGCACCTGGCGGCACAACTGGTAAACCAGCGGTCAGTCCAACACGGTCCTCTCGTACTAGTGTCAGAGCCACGCAAATTTCATACGCCCACGATAGATAGAGACCGAACTGTCTCACGACGTTCTGAACCCAGCTCGCGTGCCACTTTAATGGGCGAACAGCCCAACCCTTGGGACCTTCTCCAGCCCCAGGATGTGACGAGCCGACATCGAGGTGCCAAACCCCTCCGTCGATATGAGCTCTTGGGAGGGATCAGCCTGTTATCCCCGGAGTACCTTTTATCCTTTGAGCGATGTCCCTTCCATACGGAAACACCGGATCACTATGCTCTAGTTTCCTACCTGATCGACTTGTAAGTCTCCCAGTCAAGCGCCCTTATGCCATTACACTCTGCGGACGGTTACCAATCGTCCTGAGGGCACCTTTAGAAGCCTCCGTTACTATTTTGGAGGCGACCACCCCAGTCAAACTACCCACCAAACAGTGTCCTCGTACCACGAGTTAGAACTCAAATAATCAAAGGGCCGTATTTCAACAGCGACTCCACAAATACTGGCGTACCTGCTTCGAAGTCTCCGGCCTATCCTACACATCAATTACCCAAATTCAATGTTAAGCTATAGTAAAGGTTCACGGGGTCTTTTCGTCCCATCGCGGGTAATCGGCATCTTCACCGATACTACAATTTCACTGAGCTCACGGTTGAGACAGTGTCCAGATCATTACACCATTCGTGCAGGTCGGAACTTACCCGACAAGGAATTTCGCTACCTTAGGACCGTTATAGTTACGGCCGCCGTTTACTGGGGCTTCAATTCAATGCTTCTCTTGCGATGACATCTCCTCTTAACCTTCCAGCACCGGGCAGGTGTCAGGCTGTATACGTAATCTTTCAATTTGGCACAGCCCTGTGTTTTTGTTAAACAGTTGCCTGGACCTATTCTCTGCGCCCAACTCTCGTTGGGACCCTTTATCCCGAAGTTACAGGGTCAATTTGCCTAGTTCCTTAACCGTGAATCACTCAAGCGCCTTAGTATATTCAACCCGACTACGTGTGTCCGTTTGCGGTACGGGTACCTCAAGGATTAAGTTTAGCGGATTTTCTTGGGAGTATGATTACACGCACTATTGGATTGTTCCGAAGAACGCTCCATACTATCAGGTTCGACTCTTATCCTGGATTTGCCTGGGATAATCAACATCTACACCCTTCAACGGACTATTCCGTCAGTCCGCGGCGCTGTCACTGCTCCGTCTCCACGTCACTCCTTAAGGTAGTACAGGAATATTAACCTGTTCTGCCATCGGCCTCACCGTTCGGCTGAGCCTTAGGACCCGACTAACCCTGATCCGATTAGCGTTGATCAGGAAACCTTAGTCTTTCGGCGAGGGGGTTTCTCACCCCCTTTATCGTTACTTATACCTACATTTGCTTTTCCACACGCTCCAGCAAAGCTCACGCTTCACCTTCGACGCAGAGTGGAATGCTCCCCTACCGATCATTACTGATCCCATAGCTTCGGTAAAACACTTAATGCCCGATTATTATCCACGCCAAACTCCTCGACTAGTGAGCTGTTACGCACTCTTTAAATGAATGGCTGCTTCCAAGCCAACATCCTAGCTGTCTTAGCAATCTGACTTCGTTAGTTCAACTTAGTGTTTATTTGGGGACCTTAGCTGATGGTCTGGATTCTTCTCCTTTAGGACATGGACCTTAGCACCCATGCCCTCACTCCTGTGATAGAACTAATGCGCATTCGGAGTTTATCAAGACTTGATAGGCGGTGAAGCCCTCGCATCTTATCAGTCGCTCTACCTCACATTAGTAACTCACAAGGCTGCACCTAAATGCATTTCGGGGAGTACGAGCTATCTCCAAGTTTGATTAGCCTTTCACCCCCACCCTCAGTTCATCCGGAAGCTTTTCAACGCTTATCGGTTCGGTCCTCCAGTTAGTGTTACCTAACCTTCAACCTGACCAAGGGTAGATCACTTGGTTTCGCGTCTACTCCTTCCGACTCGACGCCCTGTTCAGACTCGCTTTCGCTTCGGCTGCACATCTCAAGATGCTTAACCTTGCCGGAAAAAGTAACTCGTAGGTTCATTATGCAAAAGGCACGCCGTCACTGCTTACGCAGCTCCGACCGCTTGTAGGCGCACGGTTTCAGGGACTATTTCACTCTTCTATTCGAAGTGCTTTTCACCTTTCCTTCACAGTACTGGTTCGCTATCGGTCTCTCGGGAGTATTTAGCCTTACCGGATGGTCCCGGCAGATTCACGCAAGATTTCTCGTGTCCCGCGCTACTCAGGATACCACTACGCTTAATTTGACTTCATGTACCGGACTATCACCGTCTATGGTCCCACTTTCCAGAGGATTCTATTCATCAAATGTCTTGCGATATCGTGGTCCTACAACCCCACACATGCCGTAACATGGGTGGTTTGGGCTATTCCCCGTTCGCTCGCCACTACTAGGGGAATCATTATTATTTTCTTTTCCTACAGGTACTAAGATGTTTCAGTTCCCTGCGTTAGCTTCCATCAAAGATGGATGACATTCCTTCAGAATGCCGGGTTGTCCCATTCGGAAATCTCTGGATCAAAGGTTATTTGCACCTACCCAGAGCTTATCGCAGCTTATCACGTCCTTCATCGCCTCCGAGAGCCAAGGCATCCGCCATGCGCCCTTGCTTACTTTCTTTCAAACTTACTTAATGGATAATGGAGAATGGAAAATGGATAATGCAGAAGCTTTATCAATCGCCATGTACCATATCTATTACGTACGGTTCGATATATACTTTTAGCTCTTTACTAAATTTTACTTTTTGTACATCATGTCAAAGATCGTTTCTCTTTTTCAGAGATGGTGGAGAATAACGGATTCGAACCGTTGACCCTCTGCGTGCAAGGCAGATGCTCTAGCCAGCTGAGCTAATCCCCCAAGAGTAATTGAACATTCCAACACTGTATTGGCAACGACAATTTTTGTTCGGAGTAGTCCCAGGCAGAGTTGAACTGCCGACCTCTACATTATCAGTGTAGCGCTCTAACCAACTGAGCTATAGGACTATGTTCTACGCATTATCGGCTGCTTTCGGCATAATCGATGCAAGCATCGCTTCTGCTCTCTCTTGCTCGATAATTCAACCTTGTCTACCTGATGTTAGACTCGGCTTCTTTCTTTCTCTTGTTTATCTCTATCTATACTTCTATAGATGGTTGATCTATATGTTATAAATAAACAAGTACCAGTAGTACAATAATAGAACCAATGAAATCGTTGCAACGACATCGCTCCAGAAAGGAGGTGTTCCAGCCGCACCTTCCGGTACGGCTACCTTGTTACGACTTAGCCCCAATTACCAGTTTTACCCTAGGACGCTCCTTGCGGTTACGTACTTCAGGTACCCCCGGCTTTCATGGCTTGACGGGCGGTGTGTACAAGGCCCGGGAACGTATTCACCGCGCCATGGCTGATGCGCGATTACTAGCGAATCCAGCTTCACGAAGTCGGGTTGCAGACTTCGATCCGAACTGAGAGAGGCTTTTGGGATTAGCATCCTGTCACCAGGTAGCTGCCTTCTGTACCCCCCATTGTAACACGTGTGTAGCCCCGGACGTAAGGGCCGTGCTGATTTGACGTCATCCCCACCTTCCTCACATCTTACGACGGCAGTCTCTCTAGAGTCCTCAGCATGACCTGTTAGTAACTAAAGATAAGGGTTGCGCTCGTTATGGCACTTAAGCCGACACCTCACGGCACGAGCTGACGACAACCATGCAGCACCTTCACATTTGCCTTGCGGCTAACCTGTTTCCAGATTATTCAAATGCAATTTAAGCCCGGGTAAGGTTCCTCGCGTATCATCGAATTAAACCACATGTTCCTCCGCTTGTGCGGGCCCCCGTCAATTCCTTTGAGTTTCACCGTTGCCGGCGTACTCCCCAGGTGGAATACTTAATGCTTTCGCTTGGCCGCTTACTGTATATCGCAAACAGCGAGTATTCATCGTTTACTGTGTGGACTACCAGGGTATCTAATCCTGTTTGATACCCACACTTTCGAGCATCAGTGTCAGTTGCAGTCCAGTGAGCTGCCTTCGCAATCGGAGTTCTTCGTGATATCTAAGCATTTCACCGCTACACCACGAATTCCGCCCACCTCTACTGTACTCAAGACAGCCAGTATCAACTGCAATTTTACGGTTGAGCCGCAAACTTTCACAACTGACTTAACTGTCCACCTACGCTCCCTTTAAACCCAATAAATCCGGATAACGCTCGGATCCTCCGTATTACCGCGGCTGCTGGCACGGAGTTAGCCGATCCTTATTCATATGGTACATACAAAATTCCACACGTGGAAAACTTTATTCCCATATAAAAGAAGTTTACAACCCATAGGGCAGTCATCCTTCACGCTACTTGGCTGGTTCAGACTCCCGTCCATTGACCAATATTCCTCACTGCTGCCTCCCGTAGGAGTTTGGACCGTGTCTCAGTTCCAATGTGGGGGACCTTCCTCTCAGAACCCCTATCCATCGAAGGTTTGGTGAGCCGTTACCTCACCAACTGCCTAATGGAACGCATCCCCATCGATAACCGAAATTCTTTAATAATCAAACCATGCGGTCTGATTATACTATCGGGTATTAATCTTTCTTTCGAAAGGCTATCCCCGAGTTATCGGCAGGTTGGATACGTGTTACTCACCCGTGCGCCGGTCGCCATCTCCAGTTTGCAAGCAAACTGAAATGCTGCCCCTCGACTTGCATGTGTTAAGCCTGTAGCTAGCGTTCATCCTGAGCCAGGATCAAACTCTTCATTGTAAAAGTTATTTTAATCAGCATTGCTGCTGGTTCTTGCTCTGTTCAGGATGCCGTACAATTTATTGACTTCATTAATACCTTAAGTCTCATGCATATTACTATATATAAGACAAGTATTGACGGTTCTATTTTTTTCTTGTACTACTTGTATTGTTTATCAATATTTCAAAGAACTAACGTGACTTCTGTCGCGCTGCTTTCTTAGCGAAAGCGGATGCAAAGATAAGAACTTTTTCAGATAACCTCCAAACTTTTTTCGAAGTTTTTTTGTTTTTATTTTCTGAAGCCTTAAACTTTAGCAGAATGTCAATTGTTAGGCTGTCCCTCTCTTGGAAAGCGGGTGCAAAAGTACGAGGTTTTGCTATACAATCCAAATATATCTGACTATTTTCTACCACTTTTTTGAAACTTTTCTGTAACCACCTGATTGACAATGATATTGTAGAGTATCTTTTTCTACTGTAATTGTAAAAGCTATTTTCTTTATACATTAATATATATTCACGTGTAAGTAAAGGATTGAATAGATAAAAATCACGACTACATAATTAATATCCATGAACTAGTGAACGTGAATAATACACAAACCTACGAAAGAAAGCCTGCTATTTACAAACGTATGGAATAAAAAGACAATAAAAGGAATGGAAAAATCTGCTTAAGTTTTATTATATCGTAATTCTGTTGAATAAATTGATGCAATGAGGTATATGGATACATAAGTAGTTTACTTATTACGAAACAATACGAACGGATGGAGAAAAGATGCTATCATCATACTTAAATAAGCAGGCAAAGGTTTACAAATGCAGGCGAAACAGTGCGACAAAACAAAGGTTCCACCACCTTTCTTGCCAAGAAAAGCGATGGAAGCTTGTTATCATTTGAATTACTGAATTTTATGAATGGAGTAAATCTTTTGTTATTTCTTTAAAATAGAAATTCCAACTACTGCTACTGTATGTTACAATCGCAGCCTCCGTATCAATACTTGCCAATGCTCTGCAATTAGTGAAAGCTGCATAACCGATAGTTACCATCCGGTTCCATCCCATCCGGCAGCAGTGTACCATGACAAAGTGCGATAGAAAGTATTCATAGTAGAATTACTTTCGCCAGTAGGTATATATGTAGAAAGTCCTTCCGAACCTTCCATAGTAAACATTCTACGAATGATACCGGAATAGTTTTTGAGAGTTGTTTTCCTATATACAACAGCTGCTTCAAAGGCTGTATACCAAGACCGATAATCCGCATTATCCACTCCACCTGTCAAATTTCGGATCAAATTTTCAAAATCATAATTAGCGTCATCGTTAAAATCATAAGCTAATATATCGCTACGGTCTACTTCCCTCTTCTCTTGAATATAATTAGGAATAATTGTCTTGGTTGCCGCTGCCAAATTATCCAAAGCCGCACTCTTTATCACAGAAGTAGCAACTCCTCCCGTCCAATTCTCATTACTAACAGGAGCAACCCCTGTATAAGATTTTTCATAATATCCATAATACGCCTCTGCTATATTTGTCGCCAAATTTGTTTCAGTAAACATTTCCGGTACTACTGCCTTATAAGGTGCCCCCGGCCCCGGAATCTCCGTAGGAGAACCTATAAAATATTCGGCACAGTCACGAAGTTCATAGGCGACTTCCACAGATTGCATATTACATGAGTCAAACAATATGAATTTTAATGGTTTTGGAAAAGCAGAGGACAATGCTTCACGGAAATCCGGTATATTCATCTGAGTCCTACGATAATATCCGATGGAGCGAGAGTTCGCATTATTACTGGCCGGCACCCATGAAGAGCTATGAGACAAGAATACAAAACCATAACTATCTGCAGGGAAATAACTGACCGTTTGGGAAATAACACTGGTCATCACTTCCTTATCCAGCGGATTTTGTTCATCATAAGTAAAAAGAGTATCAGCCACTACTTTACCATTCTTCTGTTTCAATGAAATAAGATGAGGAACGTCATTTACCATCTCACTATAAACAACCAAATTACACTTGGAATAATCAACCTCTTCCATACCCGCCTTCATATCGCTAAAGTTGACTTTAAAAAGGCTCGATAACTCACTAACTCCATTATCCCCTACGATATAGACCAATACCGTACGTCCTACCTGCTCACGTGGTTCAGGTCCTTCAGGACCTTCGTTTTCATTATTCTCACAAGCTGCAAACAGCGCAGCCAAACCCATGAGAAGGGATAATATTTTAATCTTTTTCATTAGATTTCCAATTAGTTACGGCCACAAAGATAAAAAAATAAGAGATGCAAACCTGCATCTCTTATCATATTAACAATTAATCTTTTACTCTTCCGGTTTTATAAAGTGGAATTTATCAGTATCAATCCGTGTTACTGTGGTATTCCTATTCCTTTTATATTTACTCAGAATCTTCGTTGCTTCTTTCTCCAGCTTTTTTCTGTTTTCTGAGAAATAGATCATACAGGTACTATTCTGCTGCAGTCCGTTATCTTCCACATAATTCTTCAGCTGATAGCTATACAGATCACGATGAGTCAGAAAACCTTCCTTGCTAACCTTTGCGCTATCCAATATTTGAATATCCGTAAAATACACGACTGTATCCGTAAAGGAAGCGGCAATTCCGAAGGCATAAACTGTTTTTGAGTGGTCTTTCTTTAAAGAGAAAGCCGAGCACATTGTCAACACAAGTGCCATTGCAAATAGTATTTTTACGTATTTCATATCATAAATTTTTAATTGTGGCAAAGGTAACAAAAAAGAGGAAATATCATCTATTTATCATTAAGATTTAGTATTTCTATTCATATATCCATAGCAACACGGGCTTCTTCTCGGCTTTCAGCAGCGCATCGACCTTCCGCATCACGTCATCACAGATCACAGGACATCCCTGGCTGATCCCCAATGGAAGATGCATGGGGTATATCTCCAAAGTCGGTACCGGAGTGTACGAATGAAGCACAATGTAACGCTTGAAAGCATTGCTGTTAGTCGATTCCAATCCATGCAGTTTATAATGTACATTAATCCCCCATTTACTATACGAACGGATTCCGACCTTATACTTCCCCAAAGAAGAACAATAGCTGCCTTCCACATTACTATATACCGGTTTCTTCGGTGTGCTCTCCTTGCCATATCCATGAGCACACAGACTTGAATATTTGATGGAATCGCCTTTGAAATCCCAGACAAAGAAACGCTTCTTGCCGGAAGGAATGCTGAAATCTACCAGAAAGCAATAATTCGTATTAAACCCTTTCTCTACGCAATAGGTTTTCGCCGCAAGGGCCTTTTCCCGCAAGGGTCGTTCGGCTTTGGCTACAAAGCCAATGCCCAGACCAACAAGTGTGAATAATATCAGAGCAGACTTCTTCATAAAATTGTGCATAGTATAGCATTGACGAATAACGGCTGAATAAAAAGTCGCATAAGTACATTCTTCAGATGATTACTCCAAGAAGTGCAACTTATGCGACCCTAATTTTTTTTTCAGAAACTGATATTCCTCACTTATCCCAAGTAGGATTTGAGCAATTTACTACGATTACTTTGTCTTAGTCTTCTAATTGCTTTTTCTTTAATCTGACGAACGCGCTCACGTGTGAGGCCAAACTTATCGCCGATTTCTTCCAATGTCATTTCTTGTTGTCCGATACCGAAAAACATCTGTATGATTTCTTTTTCGCGTTCGGTTAACGTAGAAAGAGCTCTATCAATTTCCCTCGCAAGAGACTCATTAACCAGAGAGCGGTCCGCCATAGGCGAATCGTCGTTTACCAACACATCCAGCAGGCTGTTGTCTTCTCCTTCCACGAAAGGCGCATCCACCGAAATATGACGGCCGGATACCTTCAGCGTATCAGAGATCTTGTCAACCGGAATTTCCAGTTCATCTGCCAACTCTTCGGGAGATGGACGCCGCTCGTTTTCCTGTTCGAACTTTGAGAAGGCTTTGCTGATCTTATTCAGCGAACCTACCTGATTCAACGGGAGACGAACAATACGCGACTGCTCTGCCAATGCTTGCAGAATAGACTGGCGAATCCACCATACGGCGTAGCTGATAAACTTGAATCCACGTGTTTCATCAAACTTTTCGGCGGCCTTGATCAGTCCTAAATTGCCTTCATTAATCAAGTCAGGCAAACTCAAACCCTGGTTCTGGTACTGCTTGGCCACAGACACGACGAAACGAAGATTGGCACGTGTCAATTTTTCCAATGCTACACGGTCACCCTTACGAATGCGCTGAGCGAGTTCCACTTCTTCCTCGACTGTAATCAGGTCCTCACGGCCGATTTCCTGCAAATACTTGTCAAGAGAAGCGCTCTCTCTGTTAGTGATACTTTTGGTAATCTTTAGTTGTCTCATTCTTTAAAAACAGATTTGGAGTGCAAAGTTACGACAAATAATTTGTTAACATACATATTTAGGCAACTTTTTCACTATATTTTCAACTAATAAAACAAAAAAGAATGCCGACAAGTTGTGTGACGGCATCCTTTTTCTATTTCATTAGCTTATCCTACAATCTTCTTACCTTAATTTATAACTTATTCCTGAGTCAGGTCTACTGCAAAGTATCCGCGCTTGCCGGACGGGAATACGCCGGTCAGGAACAATACCTGATTCGGAGACTTTACAGCGGCTTTCATCACTTCTTCCAGATCGCTTACTTTGCGCATCGGCTGGTCATTAGCTTTCAGGATGATGAAACCTTTGCGAACTCCTGCATCTGACATCTTACCTGAAGAAACGCCTGTCACTTGCAGACCATAGCCGAGGTTTAGCTGTTTCTTCAAGTCATCCGGCAACTCTTTGAATGCAGCACCCAGAATTTCCATGCCTGCTTCCTTCACAATCTTGGTAGTACCCTGTTCGTTCTTCAGCGTCACTTCTACTGACTTTTCTTTCTTGTCACGAACCAGTTTCACAGTTACCTTATCGCCCGGACGGTGTTTAGCCAATGCTTCCTGCAGGTCGGCAAAATTATGTACTTTCTTGTTATCTAAACCGACAATTACGTCATCCACCTTGATATCAGCACCGGCAGCCGAACCGTTATCAACGATTTCACGTACCCATACGCCGTCTACCACGCCAAATTCTTTTGCTTTATCACGCAGTGTAGTACCAGACTTATCGATAGGACTCTGGTCTTCCATGATGCTGCTGCCCAAAGAAGCTCCCTTGATGCCAAGGAGGGCACGCTGTACCGTTCCGTATTGTTTCAGGTCAGCAACTACCTTAGTCATGATGCTGGTAGGAATAGCGAAGCCGTATCCTGCGTATGCTCCCGTAGGTGAAGACAACACGGAGTTGATACCTACCAGTTCGCCTTTCGCATTCACCAGTGCACCACCACTATTCCCTTGGTTGATAGCGGCATCTGTCTGGATGAAAGATTCAATACCACCATTGTATACTCCCAGAGTACGGGCTTTGGCACTTACGATACCTGCTGTCACTGTAGAGTTCAGATTGAAGGGATTTCCTACGGCGAGTACCCACTCTCCTACTTTCAGTGTTTCGGAATCTCCAACCGGAATAGTAGGCAGATCATCATCAGACTCAATCTTGATCAGAGCAAGGTCTGTGCTCGGGTCAGTACCGATCACACGTCCTCTGAACTCACGGTTGTCATTCAGCTTCACACTGATCTCATCGGCACCTTCAATTACGTGATTGTTGGTCACGATATATCCGTCTTTTGAAATGATGACTCCGGAGCCAAAGCCAACGCGAGGCTGGGATTGTACCTGACGCTGCTGTCCGCGTCCGTCTCCAAAGAAGAAGTCAAAAATATCCGGCGCTTGCTGAACGGTTCTTGTTTTAGCTTCCTGAGTAGACTTTATATGTACGACAGCATGAAGCGAATTCTCCGCAGCTTGTGTCAAGTCAACCGGTTGAGCGTTTACCGCGTCAAAAGCAGCCAATTTGACATTGGGATTCTGCTGGAACATCTCATTAAAAGATGTCTCCTTGGCAGCATCATTGGATTGCAACAATTTGTAAGTTGTCAATCCTGCAACTCCTGAGCTAAGAAGAATAATAGCTCCTACTCCCAGAATGTTCTTTGTTGTCTGTTTCATGATTTATAATTCTTTAAAATGTTAATATTCGACATTGTTTTAACTTTTACGACGTTAAAATAATAACAAATATCGTTCACTTATTCTACTTGTCACTCTTTTTTGTCCTCTTTTAACAGAGAATATTTGAGGCTTAACAGCGCTTAACGACAGCAACTGACAAATTTACATTCGTTGTATGTCAGATGGCTTTAACAGTCTGACATTCATTCAGTAAGATCAGATTTTCATGACACCGATTCCGGGTAAGTCATTCAAGGTGATTTTCCCCTTCACCACTTCTACTCCTTTGAAGCGATCGTTGGAGATAAGCAGGTTACCATCGAGGTCGGCAAAATCGACCGCCGGAGAAAATTGCGAGGCGGCAGATATCGCACACGAAGTCTCCGTCATACAGCCCACCATCACGCGCATTCCCAAAGCGTGCGCCAGCGTCACCATCTTCCATGCTTCACGCATACCGGTACATTTCATCAGTTTGATATTGATTCCCGTAAATGCGCCTTTCAAAGCGGCCACATCCTTTAAACGCTGTAACGACTCATCGGCAAACACCGGCAGAGGGCTTTGCTGCGTCACCCAGGCTATGTCATCCAGTTGCTCCTTCGGCATGGGCTGCTCTATCATTACAATCTCCTTCTCTTTCAGCCAATGGATCATATCGAGCGCGTATTGGCGGTCTTTCCATCCCTGGTTGGCATCTATGGCAATCGGAAGGTCTGTCACCGAACGGATCGTCTCTATCATTTCCTTATCGTTGTCTCTTCCCAGCTTTACCTTTAATATATTAAACCGGTCTGCACACTCTTTTGTTTTGACACGAACCACATCGGGCGTATCGATACCGATCGTAAAGGTGGTGGAAGGGGTCTTTTCCTTATTCAATCCCCATATCTTATGCCACGGAGCTCCCAGTAGCTTTCCCACCAAATCATGAAGGGCAATATCTACCGCTGCCTTTGCCGCTGTGTCTTTCGGCGACAGACTGTCAACGTATGACAAAATGTCCTCTAACTGAAAAGGATCACTGAATTGCTCCAGATTTACTTTTTTAAGGAAGTTCATCACCGACTCCACCGTCTCCCCAAGATAAGGGGGCATTGACGCCTCTCCATATCCGGTCACTCCCTCATACTCGATTTCTACCTGCACATCGGGTGTGGTGGTGCGCGAATAAGTGGCTACCGTAAAGACGTGCCTCAACTTTAACTCATAAGGGAAAAAAGTCATTTTCATCTTTCCTCCCATACCCTGTTTGTTTATATGAATGGTGGAAGTTATAGATTCTCCCGCCAATGCCTGACTGACAGCTATTCCGGAGCCTAAAGTTGCAAAGGCGGCCGTTTTCAGGAAATCTCTTCTATTTGGCATTTGTTGAATGGATAATGGATAATTGATAATGGATAATGATTAGTCATATAAATAATAGGGGTTATGGTCGGTGGTATTCATGCCTTTCTCCTTATTTATATAAGGCAGGAAGCGGGTGGCAAAAAGCAGACGGCCGGTGTTGAACTCGTCGTAGTACTCGTCTTCGGGATCAAAGCTGCTGATATGTACGTCTCCCAAGGCATGGATGAAGCGTTTGTTGCCCAGGTAGATGCCGACGTGTGAGATGCCTTCTTTGCGGTCGGCTGTGGCTTTGCGACCGAAAAAGACGAGATCTCCGCGTTGCACGTTGGAGAAATCAGGAGCGATTTCAATGCGTTCGCCTACATAAGCCTGTTGCGACGCATCTCTCGGGATGATTATATCGTGCATAAAAAGCACTGTCCGGACCAGACCGCTGCAATCGACTCCTTTCGAAGAAGTTCCCGCCCACAGATAGGGGATTCCGATCATTGTATAGGCAGTTTGAATAATGCTTTCGACATCCTGTTTCAATGAAGCTCTCCACTTCGTTTCGGGTTGTGAAATATGTTTGGAGATATATGCCTGGCGACCGTCGGGATAAGACACTTTGTAAAAGCGCCCTTTGCTCCCCTCCCACTTCAGACGGTTGCCTGCAACGACATCCGATACGGTCTGAGAGTCATCATCCGGTTTTTCGTACGTAAATCCATAATGGGAAGTCACTACGATCTTCTCAGCACGGTTCCATTCATCGTATTGCTCTTTCGACATCGGAGTAATCACCATCCGGTGTACCCATCCCGTATAGTCATCCGGAGTCTGAATCTCATACCAGCCGGTATATTGTAATACCTTAACCGGCATTCCGAGCAGCGCCTGCGTACTCATCCCGGATGTAAACTTACCTTCATCGCGCATATTACAAACAGAAATGTGCACTACCCCATAAGCCGAATCAGCAGGCATGGGGCGTATTTCCTGAGCTTTCAGACTAACTACCGCTACTACCAGCAAGCAATAGAAAAAAAGGATATTTTTCTTCATTGAATCATGATTTAATGATAGCAAAGGTAGAAATTATTTCTATTTGTGACACTTTCTTTGGCTAAAACAAAATAAATGACGTACTTTTGCAGTCTAAAGCAGTTGGCCGGTCTGTCGCGTGCGCGTTTCGCGCAGGAGGAAAGTCCGGGCAACACAGAGCATCCTACTTCCTAACAGAAAGCTGTCCGCGAGGGTAGAGTAACGTAGAAGAAAATAACCGCCGCTCCTTTCGGGGAGAGGTAAGGGTGAGAAGGTAGGGTAAGAGCCTACCAGTCGTATGGTGACATACGGGCTGTACGTCTTAGGAGTTGTAAGGTCATGTAAACCGGCGTTATGAGAGCTGCTCGCTCCATGTCGGAGGGTAGACCGCTAAAGTGTCGTGGTGACACGCCACTCAGATAAATGACAGGCACCTTATATCTATAAGGTACAGAACTCGGCTTACAGGCTGACTGCTTTTTTTCTTTTTTAAACTGCTTTTTTAAAATTCTGAGCCATGAAGAAGAAAATCACCGATATATGGAAATTCATCACGTATGACATCTGGCGCATCACGGAAGATGAAGTGACTAGAACGAAATTTTCGCTCTACAATATTATCAAAACCATCTATCTCTGCATCAACCGATTTACTAAAGACCGGATGGCAAACAAGGCCTCAGCACTGACATACAGCACACTGCTTGCTATTGTGCCTATACTCGCCATCCTATTCGCCGTGGCCCGCGGATTCGGATTTGATAATTTGATGGAGCACCAGTTTCGGAGCGGCTTCGGGGGAAATATAGAAACGACGGAAGCTATTCTTTCTTTCGTCAACTCCTACCTCTCGCAAACCAAAGGCGGTATTTTCATCGGAGTAGGTCTGGTGATGTTGTTATGGACCGTGATCAATCTGGTGAGCAATATCGAAATCACTTTCAACCGCATTTGGGAAGTTAAGAAGGCGCGTTCCATGTACCGGAAGATTACGGACTATTTCTCCATGTTCCTGCTCATGCCGATTCTGATTGTGGTATCGGGCGGTCTTTCCCTGTTTGTGAGCACCGTGCTGAAGCAGATGGACGATTTCGTTTTATTGGCTCCCGTCATGAAGTTCATGATCCGCCTTATCCCATTTGTATTAACTTGGCTGATGTTTACGGGCTTGTATATCTTCATGCCCAACACGAAAGTGAAATTCAAGCACGCTCTGATTGCAGGTATCCTGGCAGGTTCCGCTTATCAGGCCTTCCAGTTCCTGTATATCAACAGCCAGTTATGGGTATCAAAATACAATGCTATCTACGGTAGCTTCGCCGCCCTCCCCTTGTTTCTGCTCTGGTTGCAAATCTCATGGACCATCTGTCTGTTCGGAGCTGAATTGACGTATGCCGGACAAAATATCCGTAGCTTTAGCTTCGATCAGGATACCCGCAACATCAGCAGACGTTATCGTGACTTTATCTCTATCCTGATCATGTCGCTTATCGCCAAACGTTTCGAAAAGAATGAGCCGCCTTATACAGCAGCAGAGATATCGGAAGAGCATCAAATCCCCATCCGGCTGACTAATCAGGTACTCTATCAATTACAAGAAATAGACTTGATCCACGAGGTAGTGACCGACCAAAAGAGTGAAGATATCGGTTACCAACCCTCTATGGATATTAACCAGCTGAATGTAGCCATCTTGCTCGACCGACTGGATACTTATGGGTCCGAAAACTTCAAGATCGACAAGGATGAGGAGTTTAATGACGAATGGAAAGTACTGACTGAATCCAGAGAAGAATACTATAAGAAGGCAAGTAAAGTACTGCTAAAAGACCTATAAAAACTCCTTTAAACGTCTTTGTTTTTTACCAATCCTCAATTTTGAAAATTGTATTTAGACAACTATCTTATAATCAATAGATTAAAGACTACAACTTTTTCCTTTAAAAGAAACAGGCCGTTGGTTTTAAAGGAAAGCCTCGTTGGTTTTAAAGGAACGACCTCTTCCTTTTAAACCAACGAGGCTTTTTACTGTATATCTACTCCGGCAAGTCCAAGGAGTAATCTTTTTTCAATTAGTATTGATTATAAGAAATGACCTTTTCTTTCGGCTTCCTCATCTTCTTTCGTTTCTCTTTCACCGGATACCCGATTGCAATATCCAGCAATAAACGTTTGGAAGCAGGAATACCTGTCAATTGCTTGATCTCTTTTTCATCAAACCAGCCCAGGATGCAGGAACCCAGTCCTTCATTCTCTGCAGCCAATGTGATATGAGCAGCAGCGATTCCAATATCAATCAGCGGGAAATGCTTGCCTTTTACTTTTCCTCCAAGCAAGGATGTAATATTGGCAGACTCTTCTACAACCAGAATATGTACAGGGGCATCTTTGGCGAACTTATTCATGCCTAGTCCGGCTGCCGCCTTCCCCACTTTTGAAGCCAGCTCATGGTCCGTCACGACCACAAACTTCCATGGCTGCGCATTGCAGGCAGAAGGAGCCAGACGAGCAGCTTCCAGAATGCGCTCCAGCTTCTCCGCTTCTACCGGACGCTTTTTATCATACGCCCGGTCACTCTGACGAGACAGTACCAATTGCAGAAAATCCATCAGACATCTATTTTTTAATTATCTATACTGAATCATCCGGCTGATATACTTACCGATGATATCAAATTCGATATTCACTACGCTACCGATTTCAAATGTATGAAAGTTGGTATATTCGTAAGTATAAGGTATGATAGCTACCTGGAAAGTATCATCCGTCGGATTGCATACCGTCAGACTGACACCATTAACAGTCACCGAACCCTTGTCTACCGTGATATAGCCACGTTTCGCCATTTCCTTATCAAATGCATATTTAAATGTAAAATACCAGCTTCCTTCCGCATCCTTGATTTCCACACAAGTAGCAGTCTGGTCTACGTGTCCCTGCACGATATGTCCGTCCAGTCGGCCATTCATCATCATGCTGCGCTCTACATTCACCTTATCGCCCACTTTCAGCAAACCAAGATTCGAACGGTCCAGCGTTTCTTTCATGGCAGTTACCGTATACGTATCATCGGTCAGACTCACTACCGTCAGGCATACTCCGTTGTGAGAAATACTCTGATCGATCTTCAGCTCATTTACAAACGAACACTTAAATGTAAAGTGTATATTCTCCTGGTCTTTCACCAGTGCTACCAAAGTAGCGTACTCTTCTACGATTCCAGAAAACATAATATGAATTTTAAATTTTGAATTCAACTGAAGAGATACCTCTTCAATACGTCGTCAAAGATACGAATAAGGAAGGAAGTTGGAAAACTTTCTGTTTTTTTTCATATCTTGCAAAGGTTAACTTGTGAATAAATTCCGTCTGTTCGTTCATTTAATTTTTTAAAGAGGAAAAATAAACGGAGTTTTGTGATAGGTTTTACTAAATAAGAAGAAAATATGAAAATCAAAACATCACAAATCAGCATCCGGAAGATAGGACTTATTGTTCCTGTTCTCGCTTATTTCCTTATTAATGGAGTATTTACTATGTTAACGACTCTAAGCGCCAGAATCTTTTCTCTCCAATCATTTGCTAGTTCTGTGGGGCAGACTATCCCTTATCTTTCCATATTCACAGTGACTTGTTCATATCTTAGCTGTCACTTATACACCAAAAAGAAAGCTTGGGGGTATTATGGCTTTATTTTATCTTTCGCCTTCATTAGTCTCTTTTATTATCTGAAAAGTGACAACGATTATGGTATTATGCTATGGGTCATCAGTTATTTCCTGTATTCATCTGTAACAGGTATTCTATTGTATATACTATACGATTGGTTTCAAAAGAAGGAAAAACAGAAAGAATTAAAAAGGCAAAATCTTCAAAGTGAACTGAATCTCCTGAAAAATCAACTGAATCCGCATTTTCTATTCAACACTCTGAATAATATTGATAGTCTGATTTGTTCCTATCCGGAGAAAGCTTCAAAATCACTGGTACAAATGTCGGAAATGATGCGATATATGATCTATGAGACCAATACTCCCGAAGTTGATCTCGCACAAGAGCTTAAATACATCCACAATTACCTTGACCTGCAACAATTACAATATGATAATCCGAATTTGGTATCATATAGGCTGGAAGGATCACCAGATAATATTCGTGTCGCTCCTATGCTGTTCATCGCATTTATTGAAAATGCCTTCAAGCATTGTACGGATAAGAAAGCTCCTGAAGCTATCCGCCTGTTTTTTCAGATTCAGAAATCCGAGATACATTTTGAAATATTCAATATGTTCGATCCGGCAAAGCAAATCAACAAAGATTCCTCCAGCGGTATTGGGTTGAATATTATAAGGCGACGACTGGATATCTTGTATCGGCGCAGATATGATTTGCAAATCAATCAGAAAAACGGTTACTTTGATGTTTCATTAACGATTAAGCTCACATGATCCATTGTATTATAGTAGAAGACGCGCCGCTAGCAGTAGACAAACTAAAGAACTTTATCAGCAAAGTGCCTTTACTGGATTTGGTAGGCACCTTTGATAATGGGCTGGATGCTTTTGATTTCCTTCAATCCAATACGATAGACTTACTGTTCCTTGATATACAGATGGAACAGTTCACCGGTATTCAGTTGCTGAAAGCTCTCCATACGCGCCCGCATATCATCATCACATCCGCTTATGGAGAGTATGCCGTAGAAGGATTCGAATATGACGTCACCGACTATCTACTGAAGCCTTACTCCTTTGAACGCTTTCTAAAAGCAGTGAACAAGGTGCAGACGGAAATGGCATCCAATCCCCCAGCCCAGCCACTTCCCAAAGATTATATTTTTCTTAAAACAGAATACCGGATGGTACGCATCAACCTATGCGACATCTTATATATAGAAGGAAAAGGAGCCTATCTTCATGTGATCACTGACACTACAAGAATCATGACTTTACTCAGTTTCAAAGAGATTGAGTCGCTATTACCTGCCAAGCAGTTTATACGTATTCACAAGTCATATCTGATAGCTATTAATAAAATAGATAACATAGAACGCAATGTCGTAAAAATCGGAAATATGCGCATACCGATTGGGAAAAGTTATATGAAAGACTTTTATCAGCGATTACAATAATGGTTCTTAAACTCGTTCTTCAAATCGGTTCTTTCAAGGCAAAAAAGCAATAGATGTGAAGAAGAATCCCCCTCTCAAACACCGAATAACACGGCTTCGTGACCTTCAATATAAAGCAAAAAAAATGGGGCTTTTCACAAAGCTCCATTTTTCAGTTTTCAATAGGTATTAGTTTTTTTTTAAGGTAAAAAGATTGTTTTCAGGATAACGGTGCAAATATAGTCGCTTTTACTGATACTCTCCAAATTATAAAACATGTCATATAACATCTTTTTGAAATTTCTTTGGATTTATTATCATTTGACGCAAAACCGCCCATAACTTGTCCGTTACAAGGGACAAATATAGGATTATTTTCTAAGTAGCCCTAATTTTTGTTTAAAAACATGCAAAAAATTACGATTTCGGGTAGTTTTCGTCCACTTTTCCGCTATGTTTTAAGACTTTCGCATCAATAAAGAAGACTATTTCTTCGGCTATATTAGTAATATGGTCGCCCGAACGCTCCAGTTTGCGGAACACACCAACCAAGTCAACACATGTATGCGCCGTCTCCGGATGTTCGCGGATGTAATCTGCCAGGATGCCTGTGGCTTCCGCATTGATATCATCCAGCAGGTTATCTTTGCCGAATACCGCTGTCGCCATTTCAATGTTCTCTTCATTCAAGGCACGTTTTGCCAGTTCCAACATGGACAATACCTCCGCCTGCATCTCTCCCAAACGCAGACGAGTCAGCAAATCGGCATCCAGCACCGGTTCTTTACAGCGAATAACGAAACGGGCTATCCCTTCTGCAAAGTCTCCCAGACGTTCCAGATTTGTATTGATTTTCAGCATTGCCAGCACAAATCGGAGATCAATCGCCACCGGATTATACAATGCAATGATATCCTCTATATCACTGTCGATCTTCAGTTCAAAGGCATTCACCCGACGTTCGCGAACCATTACCTGTTGTGCCAGTTCCTTGTCAAGTGTCATGACTGCTTCCCCTGCACGGTCAAGCTGATTGTACACCAGTGTCCACATTTCATCCACTTCTTTCTTCAATAGAATGAGTTCCGATTCTATAAACTTTACCATAGTCTATTTATATATAAATGATTAATATTCTCGTTTTTCACAAACACTCCGGTGGCACTTAGCCGAAACGTCCTGTGATATAATTCTGGGTAGCCTCTTTCTCAGGGTTGGTGAATATCCTTTTCGTATCACCATACTCTACCATCTCTCCCAAATAGAAGAAAGCCGTCTTGTCACTGACACGTGCCGCCTGCTGCATATTGTGAGTTACGATCACGATTGTATAGTCCTTCTTCAGTTCATGAATCAGTTCCTCTACTTTGGCCGTAGAAATAGGATCGAGCGCAGAAGCCGGTTCATCCATCAACAGTACCGAAGGAGATACCGCCATGGCACGGGCAATGCAGAGACGCTGCTGCTGTCCGCCGGATAAAGCATAGGCAGACTCTTTCAGTTTATCTTTCACCTCATCCCAAAGCGCAGCCCCTTTCAGCGTCTCTTCTACCCGCTGGCGGATGAAAGCGTTATCTTTCACTCCATTGACGCGAAGCCCGTAAGCGACATTCTCGAATATGCTTTTCGGGAAAGGGTTAGGGCGCTGGAAAACCATGCCCACATTCTTGCGAAGCTCGTCCACTTCCACCCCTTTGGCATAAATATTATGCCCGTCAATCCGGATTTCACCTTCCAGACGGGTAGCGGGAATCAAGTCGTTCATCCGGTTGAAAAGACGAAGGAAAGTCGATTTGCCACATCCCGACGGTCCGATAAAGGCAACTACAGACTTTTCTTCAATCTCTATGCTGATCCCCTTCAAAGCGTGAAAATCACCATACCAGAAGTTTACATCACGCGCATCTATTTTTTTTGTATCCATATACTTATCAATTCGTTTTTACTCTTTTCTCGAAATATTTTCTCAATGCATTTGCCAGCAGATTAACCAGAAGGATAATCACAATCAGTACCAAAGCCGTACCATAAGCCAACGGCAACTGCGCTTCCATATCCGTTCCGCTGGTCGAAATCACATACAGGTGATACGGCAGCGCCATACACTGGTCTAGAATGCTCGTCGGCAACTGTGGCAGGAAGTAAGTGGCACAGGTAAACAGAATCGGCGCCGTCTCGCCTGAAACACGTCCCAAAGCAAGGATTAATCCCGTAATGATATTCGGCATCCCCATCGGAAGAATCACATGCCAGATCGTCTGCAATCTGGTAGCTCCCAATGCCCGGCTTCCTTCACGCATACTGTCGGGAATCGCTTTCAACGCCTCCTCCGTAGTACGAATAACCAAAGGTACGCAAAGTAAGCCTAACGTCAAAGAACCCGCCAGAATACTGTCACCGAAGCCCATATAATTGACAAACAGCGCCATACCGAACAGACCGAAAACGATAGAAGGAATACCGCTCAGATTGTTCGTCATCACTCGTATAAAACGTACCAGCTTCCCTTTCGGAGCATATTCATTCATATAGATTCCACTCATCACTCCCACCGGGAAAGCGAAAAGCGCACTGCCAACCATCAGATAGAAAGTACCGACAATAGCCGGCCAGATACCTCCGCCGGTCATCCCGTCCGTAGGTGCCGAAGTAATGAACTCCCAACTGATAGCGCCCGCTCCCTTATATATAATGAAACCGAGAATCGCAAACAAAATCAACACTATGCAGAGACTCAACAACCGGAAGATTCCGAAAGCCAGCCTCTGAGAACGGTGTTTCGCTTTATTATTACTTCGTATTTCCATATCACTTGCTACGTTTTATTCCTTTAGAAGAGATATACTCCACGCTAAAGTTGATGATTAATGTTATAAAGAACAGTACGACACCCAACAGGAACAATGCTTCGTAGTGTGGTCCGCCTGCCGGAGCTTCTCCCAGTTCCGCCGCAATCGTTGCCGGAATCGTGCGGAGCGGTTCGAGAATCGTTGTCGGTATCACTGCGGCATTACCCGTTACCATCAATACTGCCATCGTCTCTCCGATAGCACGTCCGATGCCCAGCACCACGCCGGAAGTGATTCCGGAGATCGAATAGGGAATCACGACCTTATATATAGTCTGCCACTGCGAAGCTCCCAGCGCCAGACTTGCTTCCCGCATCGAACGGGGGCAATTGCGCATGGCATCTTCGGTAACCGTTATGATAGTAGGCAGCGCCATGATAGCCAGGATGATACTTCCTGCCAAACCGCTCTCCCCTACCGGCAGATCAAAAAATTTCTGAATCAGCGGAACAATGACGATCAGGCCGAAAAAGCCATAAACCACCGAAGGAATACCACTCAGTAGCTCAATAATCGGTTTCAGCCAGTTACGCACCTTCGGATTGGCGACCTCAGACATATAGATAGATACCGAAAGCCCGAACGGAAGCGCAAAAAGTATAGCGAACAGACTCACCCACAAAGTACCCGCTATCAACGGCAGAAACCCGAATAAGGCGGCAGGAGTAGCTGTAGGGAACCATTCGGCACCCGCAAAGACATCTTTTACCGAAATGGTATTATCCTTGATAAAATGCACCGCATCGGGCTGTACTATAAATTTCTGCGGAACAAAAGCCACGATACCGGGCGTCTTTTCCACCAACTGCGTGATTCTTTCACCGGCATACTCGTAAGCCGGACCCAGTTCTTCCTCCGTATAATACTCCGTGATATCTTCCAAACGAAAAACCCGGATAGGGAGATCCTCCCCACCGAGTTCTTTCCAGTTCGTTATCTCCTCGTCGAAAACGTCCTTTATCTGAGCAGGGCTCAGCGTATTTACCTTATTGCCTTTGTTCAGAGCCAACACGTACCCTTCTTCAATCACCTTGCTATTGAACAGCCCGAAAGCCTCCGTAAACAGGAAAAGCACGATCAGCAGGATTGTAATACTTGTTACGAAACCGCTACAAGTCAGAATTCCTTCTATTATTTTCTCAAAAATATTCTTCATACCTATTGGTTTTCTGATGCAAAGAAAGCAACTCCTTATTAAGGAGGTGTGACTAACGTTTGAAGGAAGTATTTCAATGCTGTTACATTTGTGTTACAAACATTATTTCTCCCTTATCTGAAACAAAAATGTAATATGTGATTGTTTTATTTGCACCAACAATAAAAAGAATAATTATGAAAGTGAGAAGAAATTTATTAATCGCCCTTTCCCTTCTGTCTCTCAGCGCCAACGCACAGCGCATCAAAGGCAGCGACACCGTATTGCCTGTTGCCCAACAAACAGCAGAGCGATTTATGAATCAGCATCCGGATGCGCGGGTCACTGTCACCGGAGGAGGCACCGGGGTCGGCATCTCTGCACTGATGGATAATACGACGGATATTGCCATGGCTTCCCGTCCGATCAAATTCAGCGAAAAGATGAAAACCAAAGAAGCGGGACAAGAGGTGGACGAAGTAATCGTAGCCTACGACGCCCTTGCCGTAGTGGTGCACCCTTCCAATCCGGTGAAACAGCTCACCCGCCAGCAGCTGGAAGACATCTTCCGCGGAAAGATCACCAACTGGAAGCAAGTAGGTGGAGACGACCGCAAAATAGTTGTCTACTCCCGCGAAACCTCTTCGGGAACTTACGAATTCTTCAAGGAAAACGTGCTGAAAAACAAGAACTATATGGCAGGCAGCCTTTCCATGCCCGCCACGGGTGCTATCATCCAGTCCGTCAGCCAGACGAAAGGAGCCATCGGATACGTCGGGCTGGCATACGTATCTCCCCGCACCAAAACGCTTTCCGTTTCGTATGACGGAAGCCACTACACCGCGCCCACAGTAGAGAACGCAACGAACAAGACTTATCCTATTGTGCGCCCCCTTTATTACTATTATAATGTGAAGAACAAAGAGCAGGTAGCTCCTCTGATCAACTTCATTCTTTCGCCCGAAGGACAGGAGATTATAAAAAAGAGTGGTTATATTCCAGTAAAATAAAAAAAATGTCCTACTTTTGTAGCCTATAAATAGAGTTAACATTTTAACGTTATGACAGATATTAAAAACGAAGACACAGGCGATAAGAAAAGCCTGAACTTTATTGAACAGGCAGTAGAGAAGGATTTGAAGGAAGGTAAAAATGGTGGAAAAGTGCAGACCCGCTTCCCGCCCGAGCCGAACGGATACCTTCACATCGGTCATGCCAAAGCTATTTGCCTTGATTTCGGCATCGCTGCCAGACATGGCGGTGTATGTAACCTTCGTTTCGACGACACAAACCCGACCAAAGAGGACGTGGAATACGTAGAAGCCATCAAAGAAGATATTCAATGGCTTGGCTACCAATGGGGAAACGAATACTACGCTTCCGACTATTTTCAGCAATTATGGGACTTCGCCATCCGCCTCATCGAGGAAGGAAAAGCATATATCGACGAGCAAACTGCCGAACAGATTGCCCAGCAAAAAGGTACTCCCACGCAAGCAGGTGTGAACAGCCCGTACCGTGACCGCCCAATCGAAGAAAGCCTGGAACTCTTCAAGAAGATGAACAGCGGTGAGATAGAAGAAGGCGCTATGGTGCTCCGTGCCAAAATCGACATGGCCAATCCTAATATGCACTTCCGCGACCCGATCATCTATCGTGTCGTGAAGCATCCGCACCACCGCACAGGTACTACCTGGAAGGCTTATCCGATGTACGACTTCGCCCACGGACAGAGTGACTTCTTCGAAGGAGTAACCCACTCTCTGTGTACGCTCGAATTTGTGGTACACCGTCCGCTCTATGATCTCTTCATCGACTGGCTGAAAGAAGGTAAGGATCTGAACGACAACCGTCCCCGTCAGACTGAGTTCAACAAGCTGAACCTGAGCTACACGCTGATGAGCAAACGCAACCTGCTGACGCTAGTAAAAGAAGGATTGGTGAACGGATGGGACGATCCCCGTATGCCGACCATCTGCGGCTTCCGCCGTCGTGGTTATTCTCCGGAATCTATTCATAAATTTATCGATAAAATTGGTTATACGACTTACGATGCCCTGAACGATATCGCATTGCTGGAAAGCTCCGTACGTGACGATCTGAACAGCCGTGCTACCCGCGTATCTGCTGTCATCAACCCGGTGAAACTCATCATCACCAACTATCCGGAAGGACAAGTGGAGGAACTGGAAGCTATCAACAATCCGGAAGATCCGGAAGCAGGAAGCCACATGATCGAGTTCAGCCGTGAATTATGGATGGAACGCGAAGACTTTATGGAAGACGCGCCCAAGAAATATTTCCGCATGACTCCGGGACAGGAAGTACGCCTCAAAAACGCTTACATCGTAAAATGTACCGGATGCAAGAAGGATGAGAACGACATAATCACAGAAGTATATTGTGAATATGACGCGAACACCCGCAGCGGTATGCCGGATGCCAACCGCAAGGTGAAAGGTACGCTCCACTGGGTAAGCTGTAACCACTGCCTGCAAGCAGAAGTACGCCTCTACGACCGCCTGTGGAAAGTAGAAAACCCACGCGACGAACTGGCTGCCATCCGTGAAGCCAAGAACTGCGAAGCTCTGGAAGCAATGAAGGAAATCATCAATCCGGATTCTTTGAAAGTTCTGCCGAATTGCTATATCGAGAAGTTTGCGGCAACCTTGCCTGTGCTCTCATACCTGCAATTCCAACGCATCGGTTATTTCAATATCGACAAAGACTCGACTCCGGAGAAACTTGTATTCAACCGCACGGTAGGATTAAAGGATACCTGGGGCAAAATCAATAAATAAAATTCAGCCTTCACAGGCTACTTAAACATAAAAAGACAGTGCCAAAAGCCGAATAAGGAATAAATCTATGATATTATTCAGGCACGGATTACACGGATTGCACGGATTTAAAGAGTTCACGTAACTTACAAGCCGCGTCAATCTGTGTAATCCGTGCCTAAACATCTTTTTAGCGCTGCTTTATTCAAATCAAAATAAATCAGAATGGGGAGAAAAAATTCACCGTCCGCAAATAAAGAACTAAACGAGTTAATCGCTCAATATGAAACGGCAAAAGCAGAAAACCGACAACTCTATCTGGACGGAGACCAACTAGCCGACATTGCTGACCGATATGCTGCCGAACGGAAATTCGACGAAGCGCAAGAGGTCATAACTTACGGCCTCCACCTGCATCCCGACAGCACAGATCTACTGGTAGAGCAGGCCTATCTTTATCTTGATACCGGTAAAATACCTCTGGCGAAAAAAGTTGCAGAAAGCATCACAGATGATTATATTACTGATGTAAAAATGCTGAAAGCGGAACTTCTGCTGAACGAAGGACAACTGGAAGCAGCCCGAAGCACATTAGATACCATAGAAGATACGGATGAACTGGAAACAATTATTAACATCATCTATCTCTATATGGATATGGGATACCCCGAAGCCGCCAAGGAATGGTTGGATAAAGGTACCCCCCGATTCGGTAAAAAAGAAGATTTCATAGCTGTCATGGCAGACTATCTCGCAGGCACCAATGAACTCGAAGCCGCATCGACCTATTACAATCAACTGATTGATATGGATCCCTACAATGCCAGTTACTGGGTGGGACTTGCCAAATGCCGCTTTGCAGCTGAAGACAGTGAAAAAGCAATCGAAGCCTGTGACTTTGCACTGGCTGCCGACGAGACGTTTGGAGAAGCCTACGCTTACCGCGGACATTGCTATTTCTATCTGAACAATTCGGATGCCGCCATTGAGAATTATACAAAGGCGATAGAATACAAAGCCTTTCCTCCCGAAATGGGTTACATGTTTTTGGGGATGGCATATTCCAACAAAGGAGCATGGCAAGAAGCAGACGATTGCTACCAACGTGTCATCGACCGTTTTGTAGCAGACGGAGCCGGCAACTCTCCTCTATTGATAGATACTTATACCAACAAAGCTGTAGCCGCCTCCCAACTAGGCAAGCATGAGGAAGCGCATCTGTTATGTAAAAAAGCCAAAAAGATCCAGCCGGATGATCCCGGTATCCATCTGACAGAAGGTAAACTCTACATGAAGGAAGGTCAGAAAAAAAAGGCAGTCAAGGCTTTTGACAAAGCACTGGTGATGGAACCGAGTGCAGAAATGTGGTATTTGGTAGCTTCGGCCTATTCGGACGCAGAGTACTTATATCAAGCCAAACTCTGTTTTGAAGAGTCATACCGGATTGATCCCAACTATGCAGACGTCACAGAGAAACTGAGTATTCTCAGTCTGATGCATAACGAGATAGACGACTTCTTCAAGTACAACAGTGAAAGTGCCCATCCGATCAGCGAGGACATCATTCTGGATCTGCTATCCAGGCCTAACCAGACGGAGGAAGGCGAACAAATGCTCAAAGAAGTCTGGAAGCGCATGAAGAAAGAGAAAGGAAATAAATAATCATATTAATAAACTTTAGCCCAAAAACACATGGAATCAGTAGCTTTTATCCAGTGGTGTCTCGAACATCTGAATTATTGGACAATCACTTTATTAATGACTATAGAAAGCTCCTTCATCCCTTTCCCATCGGAAGTGATCATCCCACCGGCAGCATACAAAGCAGCTGTCAATGACGAGCTTAATATTTACTTGGTAGTCTTATTTGCCACCATCGGTGCAGATATCGGTGCATTAATCAACTATTATCTGGCCAAATGGCTGGGACGTCCCATCATTTATAAATTTGCCAACAGCCGTATCGGTCATATGTGTCTGATCGACGAAGCCAAAGTACAACATGCCGAATCTTATTTCGACAAGCATGGCGCACTTTCCACCTTCATCGGCCGATTGATTCCGGCAGTTCGCCAGCTGATTTCCATACCGGCAGGACTTGCCCGCATGAAAATGCACACCTTCCTGTTGTATACCACTATCGGAGCCGGATTATGGAATACAATCCTCGCCGTAATCGGGTATTACCTCTCGACAGTGCCCGGCATCGAA
Source organism: Bacteroides sp. RCH18 (assembly GCF_058231005.1). NCBI lineage: Bacteria > Pseudomonadati > Bacteroidota > Bacteroidia > Bacteroidales > Bacteroidaceae > Bacteroides > Bacteroides sp. RCH18. The sequence continues at coordinate 1,193,388 of NZ_JBIPTC010000001.1, forward strand.
AGCGAAGAACAACTGATTGCCAAAGTAACAGAATACAGCCACGAAATCGGCTATTGCTTCATCGCAATCGGAATATTCATCGTGGGCTTCCTGGTTTATAAAGGAATGAAGAGAAATAAATAATAAGTAATAGGTAATAAGTATTAGGTATTAACCGAAGTTGCTGTGTTATTAGCTTATCCGCACGGTTTAATACTTAATACTTATTACCTAATACCTATTACTTATTACTTAAAAATTAAACTGCACTCCTACCCCCAGCACTTCTTTGAATTGCAGGCGTGATCCTTTGCTGCCGTCTTTCTGAACTATTTTGATATCATCGTCATAGACCATATTGGTGGTCAGCGTAGTGGAGAACCATTTGTTGATTGCCATATTAATCTGCACTTCCCAGTTCACATCAATATTCTGAGGTTTATGCAAGTAGTCAGAATACAAGTCCAGACGGGAATATACAGTCATGTTCTTTAAGAATTCATATTTCACCTCTCCTTTCAGATTAGCACCGAAGCTTGACAAAAGATGTTTGCCGGGATCGACGCCAAATGCGCCTTCATCAGACAAACGGTCATTCAGCACAAAGGTGCCGCGCCAGGAGGCAGGAGACAATACAACCGTGAAAATCTTTCCCGGATCATACGTGAATCCCAAACCGGTAGTCAGATATGCCGGAGACATAAATTCGGAGATAGCGACATCCTTATTGACTGAATAATCGTATCCGGGCGAGAATTGTGTCTGGAAAGTGGTAAATGCACTTGCATACCAGTTTTTGGCGATAGAATACCCATAGTTGGTATTCATATATATTTTATCATTGGCCTTTCTCATGCCGTCCTCCCCTGTCTTATTCAAGCCATAAGCCAGTTCAAGACGGTTGTTCCATATATGCTTTCCTTTTTTATAGTTAGCCTGATAAGTACCTTGTAAGTCAAAAGCGACAGAATTGTCACCTCCGGCAGACCAGTTGGTCAAACTAACCTGCGTCAGTTTGAGTCCGGCAAAACCTTCCGTTGTCCAGGGAGAAGTTTGTGTACTATCGGCCGTTTGAGCCGACAAGTGTGCAGCGCCCATACCTAACAGGGCGATGAAGAAAAATCGAATTTTGTCCATGTGGTTAAGGTTTAATGTAAAGTAATAGGTAATAGATATTAAGTAATAAGTAATACTCCGCATAATTAATGCCAATAATGAAATAAGCGACTTCGGCTAATACTTATTACTTAATACCTAATACTTATTCCCTATTACCTATTCTTTAACTGCCGCCAATGCCTTCTCATAGTCAGGTTCCTGAGTAATCTCCGGAACAAGTTCCGTATATGCTACCTTGCCGTCTTTGCCGATTACGACTACTGCACGTGCCAGTAAGCCTGCCAACGGTCCGTCTGCCATACGCAATCCGTAGCTCTCGTCAAAATCAGAGAAACGGAAATCTGACAATGGAATTACGTTTTCAATGCCTTCCGTCGTACAGAAACGTGCGTGGGCAAAAGGAAGGTCTTTGGAGATAGCCAGTACTACCGTATCTTTCAAACCTGCTCCCATTTTATTAAATTTGCGTACCGATGTTGCACAGACACTGGTATCCAGACTTGGAAAAATATTTAGAATCACATTTTTGCCGTTCAGGTCTTTCAGGGAGAAAGAAGACAAATCTGTTTTTACTAACTCAAAGTCAGGAGCGACTTTACCTACTTGTATAAATTCACCGATCAGTTTCACCGGTTGTCCTTTGAAATTTGTTGTTGCCATATTGCATTTACATTTTAAAATTACTTTATAATAAAAACAACTTATCCCCGGAATATGTTCACACGAAAACCTTTTCTAAAATCAATTTGTTATTCCTCCACAAATTCACAGAGTATTCATTTAAAATTAAAGAACGTATGGAAACTGTTTTCAATGAGATCAAACATTCAGTAAAAAACTGGTGGACCTCTCTCCTGTTAGGAATCGTGTATATTATTGTCGCCCTTTGGCTTATGTTCTCACCTCTCAGCAGCTATGTGGCACTTAGCATCGTTTTCAGCATATCGATGCTGATAAGCGGTATCCTCGAAATTATATTCTCCCTCAGCAACCGCAAGGGAGTACCGAGTTGGGGCTGGTATCTGGTAGGAGGAATTATCGACCTTATTTTAGGTATTTACCTGATTGCCTATCCGATGGTCAGCATGGAAGTGATTCCGTTTATCATCGCCTTCTGGCTCATGTTCCGGGGCTTCTCCTCTACCGGCTATTCCATCGACCTCAAACGTTACGGTACCCGTGACTGGGGCTGGTATATGGCCTTCGGTATCCTCGCCATCATCTGTGCTCTCATCATATTGTGGCAACCGGCAGTAGGTGCATTGTACGTGGTCTACATGATTTCCTTTACTTTCTTCATCATCGGACTTTTCCGCGTCATGCTTTCGTTCGAATTGAAGAATCTGCATAAAAGAAAATAAAAATCTTTCGGCAGTTACTTCGTATTTTGTTTATCTTTGTAGGCAATTTACACGAATCAATAAACTAAAAAAGAAGAAAAATTATGGCAATGCATACTTGGTTTGAGTGCAAAATCCGTTACGAGAAAACAATGGAAAACGGAATGCAGAAGAAAGTGACGGAACCTTATCTGGTAGATGCACTCAGCTTTACAGAAGCAGAAGCACGTATTATCGAGGAGATGACTCCATTTATAACAGGAGAATTTACAGTATCGGACATTAAACGTGCCAACTATAGCGAACTTTTCCCCAGCGACGAGGAAAGTGCCGACCGCTGGTTTAAGTGCAAACTTATCTTTATCACCCTTGACGAAAAAAGCGGTGCAGAGAAAAAGACTTCTACCCAAGTGCTAGTTCAGGCTGCCGACTTGCGCGACGCAGTGAAGAAGCTGGATGAAGGCATGAAAGGAACGATGGCCGATTACCAGATCGGTATGGTATCCGAAACCCCGCTGATGGATGTATATCCTTACAGCGCCGGACCGAATGACAAACCGGAGTTTGATCCGTCAAAAGCATAAGTAACCATGAGTATTGCTGACAATCTTAAGCAAGTGCTGGCCGAACTCCCACAAGGAGTCCGGCTGGTTGCTGTCTCAAAATTCCATCCCAATGAAGCGATAGAAGAGGCTTATCAGGCGGGACAGCGTATTTTCGGAGAAAGCAAAGTGCAGGAAATGACAGCTAAATACGAAACGTTGCCGAAAGACATCGAATGGCATTTTATCGGGCACTTGCAGACAAACAAGATCAAATACATGATTCCCTATGTAGCGATGATACATGGAATCGATACGTACAAACTGCTGACGGAAGTCAACAAGCAAGCTGCCAAAGCGGGACGTATCGTGAACTGTCTGTTACAGATTCACGTTGCACAGGAAGAGACCAAATTCGGTTTCAGCCCCGAAGAATGCAAGGATATGCTACATGCCGGCGAATGGAAAGAACTGTCTCACGTACGCATCTGCGGATTGATGGGAATGGCAAGCAACACCGATGATGTTGAACAAATTAACCGGGAATTTTGTTTACTGAATAGGCTCTTTCAGGAAATAAAAGCAAACTGGTTTGCTGAAACCTTTACTTTCCGCGAATTGTCGATGGGTATGTCACATGACTATCACGAAGCGATTGCCGCAGGAAGCACTCTGGTACGGGTAGGAAGCAAGATATTCGGAGAAAGAAACTATTAATCAGTAGCCAACTACTTTAAAAAGATATAATTATGACCGATTTAAAAACTACTTTCGCAGGGCTTTCTCTCAGAAACCCAATCATTATCAGTAGCTCGGGACTGACCAACAGTGCCGGCAAAAATAAGAGACTGGCAGAAGCAGGTGCAGGTGCCATCGTACTGAAATCTCTGTTTGAGGAGCAAATCATGCTGGAAGCGGATCAACTGAAAGATCCCGCTTTTTATCCGGAAGCAAGCGATTATCTGGAAGAATATATCCGTGAACATAAATTAGCTGAATATCTCACCTTAATCAAGGAAAGCAAAAAAGAGTGTAACATCCCCATCATAGCCAGCATCAACTGCTATTCGGATGCGGAATGGATAGACTTTGCCAAACAGATACAGGAAGCCGGTGCCGATGCACTGGAAATCAATATTCTGGCATTGCAATCGGATGTACAATATACGTACGGTTCATTTGAGCAGCGTCATATCGACATCCTGCGTCATATCAAACGGACGGTAAGCATTCCGGTGATTATGAAACTGGGGGACAATCTGACAAATCCCGTAGCTCTGATCGATCAGCTGTACGCTAACGGAGCAGCTGCGGTGGTTCTTTTCAACCGTTTCTACCAGCCGGATATCAATATTGAGAATATGGAACAAATATCCGGTGCAGTATTCAGCACTTCCGCCGATCTTGCCACTCCTCTCCGCTGGATTGGAATCGCATCCTCAGTGGTAGACAAAATCGATTATGCAGCCTCCGGCGGTGTTGCCAGTCCGGAAGCAGTAGTAAAAGCAATCCTTGCCGGAGCTACTGCCGTAGAAGTTTGCAGCGCTGTCTATCAGAACACGAACGCATTCATCGGAGAATCCACCCGCTTCTTATCTGCATGGATGGAACGGAAAGGTTTCGAAAGCATCGCTCAGTTCAAAGGAAAACTGAATATTAAAGACGTTCAAGGCATCAATACGTTCGAACGTACACAATTCCTAAAATATTTCGGTAAGAAAGAAAATTAAGAATGAAGAACTAGAAACAAAGAATAAAAAAGAAGAATGAAGAATCCACCGGCGCATTTATACTACCGGTAATTCTTCATTCTTCTTTTTTTTAGTTCTTTATTATTTATAACAGATTACTGGCCAACTCACTCAACTGACTGCGTTCACCTTTCACCAGATTGACATGTGCAAAGATATTCTGGTCTTTCATACGGTCGATCATATATACAAGACCATTGGACTGACTATCCAGATACGGCTGGTCAATCTGCTGGATATCTCCCGTAAACACCATCTTCGTACCTTCGCCTGCACGGGTAATAATCGTTTTTATTTCATTCGGGGTCAGGTTCTGCGCTTCGTCAATGATACAGTACATTTCACTCAAACTACGTCCGCGGATAAATGCCAGCGCTTCAATCACCAGTTGTTCGCTCTTCTGCATATCTTCGATACGTTTCACTTCGGTCGAGTTAGCGGCAAACTGACGTTTGATCACATTCAGATTGTCAAACAGCGGTTGCATATATGGAGCAACTTTTTCCTGTGCGTCTCCCGGAAGGAAACCGATATCCTTGTTGGACAACGCCACCACCGGACGTGCCAACAATACTTGCTTATAATCAGTCAACTTGCCTAAAGCTGCCGCTAAAGCCAGCAATGTCTTACCCGTTCCTGCTTTTCCTGTCAATGCCACCAGTTTGACATTCGGATCGTTCAGTATCTCGAAAGCAAAACTCTGTTCGGCATTGCGAGGTTCAATGCCATAGTTGCGTCCCTTCGTGACGCGGCAGATGGAATGGGTAAAAGGATTATAGCGTGCCAGTACACTGTTCCGGTCACTCTTCAGAACAAAGCATTCGTTAGGATGAATGACGTCTTTAAAGTCAAATTCACTCAGGTCGATGCCTTCTTTGGAGGAATAGATGCGGTCGATTAATGCCGGATCCACGTTTTCAAAGATCTCATTGGATTTCTCGAATATATCGACATTGGATACTTTATCTGTGATATAGTCTTCGCTGGTAATACCGATGGAACGTGCCTTCATACGCAAGTTCACATCCTTGGTCACTAAGATAGCCGGAGTCTTCGGATATTTGCCCGCCAGATATTCAACGGCTGCCAATATCAGATGATCGGGTTTCTTCACCGGAAAAGATTCATGAACTTTGGGAGCATCCACATTGCCGGGGACAATGAACAGGCGTCCCAATCCTTCTCCCAGACTCACTCCTTTAGAGAAAAGTTCGTCACTTGTCAGCAAATCCAGTTCCCGGACAAACTCACGGGCATTGAAATTAATCTGCTCGTTTCCTTTCTTGAACTTGTCCAGTTCTTCCAGTACGACAAGGGGGAGATAAATATCATTTTCCTGAAAATTCTTCAAACAATTATAGTCGTGAAGAATAACATTTGTGTCAATTACAAAATTTTTCTTAGTTCCCATGATTTCTTAGATTTTAATGTTGATATTTGCAGTCTCATTCATCAATCCTCCGTTTACAGTTGGAATGATGGTTCTAAAGATAAACAATTTTGCGAGCAATAAAGATTGCCCGGAGTTAAATATTATAAAACATGGATTATCAGAACACTTTAAAGTACTTATATGAAAGTGCACCGATGTTTCAGCAAATAGGTGGTAAAGCATATAAGCCAGGTTTAGAGACAACACACAAATTGGACGAACATTTAGGTCATCCGCATCAAGAATTCAGAACGATACATATCGCCGGGACAAATGGAAAAGGTTCCTGTTCGCATACGATCGCTGCCGTGCTACAAGCCGCGGGCTATAAAGTCGGGTTATTCACTTCCCCGCATCTGATTGATTTCCGCGAGCGTATCCGTATCAACGGTGAAATGATTCCCGAAGAGTATGTGGTCAACTTTGTAGAAGACCACCGTTCCTTTTTCGAACCTCTGCACCCTTCTTTCTTCGAACTTACCACGGCAATGGCATTCCGCTATTTTGCCGATCAGAAGGTAGATGTGGCAGTGATCGAGGTAGGCATGGGCGGACGTCTGGATTGTACCAATATCATTACCCCCGATCTGTGTGTTATTACCAATATCGGTTTCGACCATATGCAATATCTGGGCCACACACTGAATAAAATAGCCAAAGAAAAGGCCGGAATTATCAAAGAAGATGTTCCGGTAGTAGTGGGAAAAGTATCTGGAGCGGTGAAAAGAGTATTTACGATGAAAGCCAAGGCAATGAATACCTTCATCACCTTCTCGGAAGAATTAAAGAGTTTCACCCATGTGCAATATTTGTCATATGATAACTTGAAGGAGTCCAGAGCCGATTTGCAGGAATTATTGGAGGAGGAAATAAAGCTTCAGCAGATACAGACGCTTCCAATGAAAATGATGCAATTTGTCTCTCTTATCAACCCGGCTGACGCCATACGTGCGATAGACAGAATCATGGATAAAAGAAAAGACGCAATATCCATTCATAATTCCAGTTTTATGACGGGATTATACTACGAACTGAGCGGTCTCTATCAAACAGAAAATTGTCTCACAATCCTGGCAGCACTGGATATTTTAAAGAACCTGGGATATGAAATCTGTAATAAAGATTACCATACCGGATTCTCTAATGTATGCGAGATGACCGGTCTGATGGGACGCTGGCAGAAACTCCAAAGCTATCCTGACCTCATCTGTGACACAGGCCACAACGTTGATGGCTTTAAAAGTATTCGCAAGCAATTGAAGTATATACACGAAAAGTTGCATCAGGAATTGCATATTGTATTCGGCATGGTCAGCGACAAGGATATCAGCAGTGTTCTGGAACTGTTGCCGAAAGACGCCACCTACTATTTCACCAAAGCGAGCGTGAAACGTGCAATGCCGGAAGATGAGCTGATGAAAATGGCTTTGGAAGCGGGACTGAAAGGCACCTCCTACCCTACCGTAGTGGATGCCGTGCGGGCAGCAAAAGAAAACTGCCCCCCTAAAGACTTCATCTTCGTGGGAGGCAGCAGTTTTATTGTCGCCGATTTGTTAGCGAACCGCGATACACTCAATCTCCACTAACGCATCCTTCGGCAAAGCCTTTACGGCCACAGCCGAACGTGCCGGAAAAGCTCCGTCAAAATACGTAGCATATATGCCGTTCATTCCGGCAAAGAAAGACATATCCTGAAGGAATACAGTCGTTTTTACAATGTTTCCCATTGTCAACCCTGTTTCTTCCAGGATGTGTTTTATATTCTCCAACGACTGGCGTGCCTGTTCTTCAATTCCTTCCGCCATCTTTCCGGTAGCCGCATCGATAGGCAACTGACCCGATACGAATACCATTCCATTGGCTTCTATCGCCTGACTATAAGGACCGATAGCTCCCGGTGCTTTTTCACTGCAAATTACTTTTTTCATATTTATCTTCTTTTTTCTGTTTACCAATCCTCAAAGGTAGTAAAAAAATGCCTCTCGCAAAACGAATTTTGCAAGAGGCAACCATATTTCTGCTTATTAAAGACTATTCGGCTTTTTCTGTTTTTTCTTCTTCGGCAGATGCTTCAGCAGGAGTTTCTCTCGACACATTCACTGTTACATTTACAGAAGTTGGCTGCGGCTGATATGGCATACGGTTCTTCGGATCTTCACCATACTGATTAGGACCTACCGTACCATCGGCAAACAACATGTAGAGACTGAATACCCACCCGATGATAGGAACACAACAAATGAGTATCAACCAACCGGACTTGTTCAAGTCATGCAACCGCTTCACGCCCTGCGCCAAAGAGAACCATATAGAAGCTATTCCCGCTACGATACCAATCAAGATACCAAACAAGGAACCACCTGCGGAACCGGCAGCCGCACCAAGAAACAAAGTAGCTAAACCGAGAGAATAGGCAACACCAAAAACGATACCACCGATAATACCAGACAGGAAATATTCGATTCTACGAATACGACCGTCAAAAGAAAAAGGAGCTTTGAACATAATTTTATTAAGTTTATGTGAATAAATAGTTGATTGTAATCTTGATATGCTAGCAAAGATATAAAATAAATTAAATAAAGAAAGCTTTTATGTCAAAAAATCACCTCTTCTATCAAGAATAGAAAGCAAAAAAGAAACCAGCTAGTTTTTTTGTAGCACATTTTCTTAAACCTATTAACTGTTGATCAATGAAATCTCCTCGCTTGCGAAGCCTGCCACAAAAATATTCCCCCAAAAGCATATTACGCGATATTACAACCTATTTTGAGGATTCCGTTTTCCCTATCCGAGAAATAAATAGCATGTTATAATCTGGTTTACAAAAAGTTGCATGCACTCATCCGCATTCGACACTTCGCTTTATCCTTCTCTCTCAAAAAGACAAAAGGACAAAAAGGCACATGATAGTTTTGAAGATGGCAATGAGGAAAAAGAAGCGGATCAGCAAGGTAAAAAACAGAAAGCAAAGGCCATGTTTTCCTAAAATCATGTACAAATATCTGCCTGATTTCCTGTTGTTATGAGCATAACCAGTTATTATTGTCCTTAATGCTATCTCCCACACTTTATCCTTTAAATAATCCGTATAATATCCAACACTTTATTGGTAAACTACCGGAAGTGTTCATCAACAAAGCAACAATCTAGCTCGCGTAAAATACAATTTCGGCAATCACATAAAAACAGTCAATAAAAAGCAGTCAATAAATTAAAAATCAGCAAAGTAGTTTAAAGAACGCATCATAAGAATTTATAAAAGAGGCCATATGTCCTTTTTGTCATTATGTCACTTTGAAAGCTTACAAAAATCATTGGGAAGTTTGAAGAAATCTTCTTAATGATTGGATTCAAACATTGAGAAGATTCAATACAATCTTCTCAATGTTTTTTCTTTTTATCGGTGCGTTCGTTCAAGAATACGCTCCCAATCGTCGTTTATTTCAATTCTAAGAACTGAATTGCAGGTAATTGGAGTAATATCCTAAAACACATTCTGCCAATCTTTTAACCTTGGATGCTTACTGTCTTTCTCTGAGAGAACCACTTTTTCAGCAGGAATACGCCAATCAATATTCAAATCCGGATCATTCCATGCTATTGCTCCTTCACTTTGAGGAGAATAGAAGTTATCACATTTATATTGGAAAATCACTTCTTCACTTAAAACACTAAATCCATGAGCAAATCCACGAGGTATAAAAAACTGACGATGATTTTCACCTGTTAATTCTACAGATACATATTGCCCAAATGTAAGAGAGCCTTTTCTTATATCAACAGCAACATCTAACACAGCTCCTTTTATAACTCGCACTAATTTACTTTGAGCAAAAGGAGGTTTCTGGAAATGTAGGCCTCTCAATACTCCATAGCTAGACTTACTTTCATTATCTTGAACAAAAGTCGTTTTACAAACCTTTTCCTCAAATTCTCTTTGAGAAAAAGATTCAAAGAAATAACCACGATCGTCTTTAAAAATACGGGGTTCGATAATAACGACTCCTTCTATATTAGTCTTTATAATTTCCATTATTTCTATTCATTTTCGAATTTCTATTTAACAAAATCTTTCGCATCTTCCTATATAAGATAAATTAAAATCAGACAAGAGTTATAAATTTATCGTTTTTTTAATTTTATCCTACTCCACCACAAATTAAGTCCAATCCAAACTATAACATCCCCTAATAGCATAAGTGTGTTGTCAACATAAGGCATTAGCAGTATATTCACCCCACTAAATACACACGATATTAAAAGTATCAAAAGCATAGCCTTACGTACAGTAAAACCCATAGCTAGAAATTGATGATGAATATGGTTCTTATCAGGTTCAAATGGGCTTTTACCATGATAGATACGAACAATAACAACACGAACAACATCAAAAGCAGGTACGATAAGTGTACTGAATGCTATTACAAAAGCTCCTTGAGTAACAGGAACAAATGCTGTATTCTGACTGTATTTAATAGCTAGAAAACTCAGTATATACCCTAATGTTAAGCTTCCTGTATCGCCCATAAATATTTTACGTGCATGCTCAGCACTACCAAAAACATTATAATAAAAAAAAGGAACAAGAACTCCAAAGGTACTAAAAGCGAGCATGCTATATATCCATAATCCTTTCTCCATAAATAAAAATCCAAAAACTAAAAGTGATGCACTACTCAGACCTGAAGCAAGACCATCAATCCCATCAATTAGATTGATAGCATTAGTTATAAAAACGACCGTTATTATAGTAAAAGGAATCCCAAACCATGCTGGAATCATATTAACGCCAAATAGACCGTAGAAATCATTAACCCATAGTCCAACTACCGGAAATAAGCTAGCACAAATAATCTGAATGACAAATTTTTGACGATAACGCACTCCTACTAAGTCATCTGCAATACCTGTGAGATACAAAAGAACCATCCCACAAACTAACACTAAAAATTCTGGTAAAATGTAAGAAGCTGTAAGAACAGATATGCCATACCCTGTTAAAGTTCGAAGAGCAAGAACTGCACTACATGAAAGTAGTATAGTTGGAAAAAAAGAAACACCTCCTAATCGAGGAATAGCCCGCTTATGTACTTTACGTTCATCAGGAATATCAAACAGTTTTTTTCTAAATGATATTAATAATATACGTGGAATAATAAGTCTAGCAATATAAGCTGAAATAGTAAAGGCAATTAGGATAAATATAATATTCATGATTATATGATATATAAAATAATAATCGTTATTTCCCCAGTTTGTTTAATACTCGTTTATTTATAGTTTTTCTTTCAATATCCCATAACCACCCCCATTTGTTGAAATATTTAAACATCGAACACATATGATATCTCAATAATTTTCGGTTTTTATATGATCCTTTAGCATATGCATGATATACTGAAACTTTGGGATAATACATAGTCTGTGCTATTTTTCCAATTCGACGACATAAATCCAAATCCTCTGCATACATAAAATAACGTTCGTCAAAACCGTCAACTTGTTTCAATATAGACATTCGTGCAAACATAAAGCATCCTGAAAGGGAAGGTACTTGCATTTCCTGATTATAATCTGCGAAACGGAGCTCATAACGTATATCTCTTTTTTCCCGGTATTTTTTCCAAAGTCCAAAACGCCTCAATAATAAATCAAATGGAGTAGGTAGTAATTTACACAAATATTGTAACTCTCCATTTGGATAAAGAATTTTTGGCATCACTAAACCTATTTCCTTATTAACATTCATATATGCAACTAATTGTTCAAGTACTCCTTCCCCAAAATAAATATCTGGATTTACTATAACATGATAAATTGCACCTACTTCCATTGCTTCTCGAATTGCTATGTTATGCCCAGCACCATATCCACAATTCATACTGTGAATATAACGAACACGATCTGAAACCCCCTCCAACTCACGCAAACAATCATTTGATGAATTATCTATAATAAAAAGCTTATCTACTGGTCCAGCTAAAACACAGTCTATCACTTTATGTATTTCACTCGTACGATGATGATAAGATACTATTGAAGCAGTAAGCATTATTGAGTAAATTTATTTAGTAATATTTTTCTATTAATTCTATTTGTTTTATCACTTTTGGGAAAAACAATCTTCCCTATAATCAGTTCAATACCATAATGTAAATAATGATAATCGAAATAATGTTTTAGTTAGAAAGAAGTGAAATCATGAACATTTTATTATACGCGTTCCCATGAACAAGTCTGAAAATTATATTGTTTAACAACTCTTGCAGGATTTCCTACAGCAATAGAATAAGGAGGTATTGATTTAGTCACACACGATAAAGCCCCAACAACAGAATGTTTACCAATTGTCACCCCTGGTAATATACAAACAGACTCACCAATCCAAACATTATCTTCAATTCGCACTGGATCAAAAAACAACGTTTGTTTCTCTGGAGATACAGATAAGTCAAACATTTCTCCTTCTCTAAAATTACCATGATTAATATCTGATATAAATACTCTGCTAGCAATCAAAACATGATTACCTATTTCCACCAGTTGACCAGCTGCTATATGAACATTATCATTAATCTGTACCTCTTCTCCTAATTTCAAACAAATCCGCCCTTTATCACAATGTTCGTTACACACCTCTAGTCGACAATTTCTTCCTGATGTAAAATGTTTCCCTAAAGAAATATGCTTTCGATTACGAATATCAAAAGGGAAACGTATGAGACGTGATCCTCTATAAAACAAACGCGTCCGTAAAAGACATATCAACATATATATTTTTTGACTAACACCATATTGTTTAACCATACAGATATATTATAACTTTTCTATTACTTTAATTCAAATAATCTATGCTGTCCCCAAACATAAACCCTCAATAAAGAAAATATATTATATCTCACTAGATATAAAAAAAAACGTTTGCGCATAGGCAATGTTTTCATATATGGATTATGATACCATAAAGGATACTTTTCAATAAATCCAATAAGTTTTTCTTTTATTATACGACCAGACAGTTTGGCTTCTATTGATTTAAAAACACCTGCATATAATAACATACAAATACCACGAAACTCTATTTCATCCCTATACTCATCGTCTATAAAATTTTCAAGAAATCGAAACCCATCTAACATCGGAATAAACATATCTCTATTAATTGAAGTAGAAAGTGAATTAGGTCTATAAAAATAATTATATATTTTTTGGGGTATATAAGACACCTTGTTAGACCTTGCAATCCACACAGGAATAACTGCTGCGTCCTCTCCATGGTAAATGTTAGGTATCAGAAACTGTTGTACTAAATTCCTTTTAACGACCAAACAACACAAAGAAGTAAAAGCCAATGCAACATAACTATTCTTATTGCAATTTTCTAACATTTTATTAACTTCCAATCCATTTCTAACACCACTTTCAAAACATCGAAAAAAATCACAAAACACAATTTCTGCTTTTGTTTTGCATATTTCCTTAAACATTAATTCCAAATAATTCAATTCATACCAATCGTCGCTGTCCATAAAAGCTAAATACTCTCCTTTCGCAACTTTAATACCATTATTACGTGATTCTCCTGGACCAATATTTTTCACATTCTGAATAATATGTATACTAAGTACACTTTGCTTTTGGTATTCTACTAACTGATAATAAGTATCATCAGTCGAACAATCATCAACAAAAATTACTTCAAAATTCGTTAATGTCTGTTTTTCTAAAGAGTGAAGGGCACGCTCCATATATCGCCAAGAATTATAACAAGGGATAACAATTGAAAAGATGGGAGATTTCATATATTTATTTTCTATCTGATGATGACGACAAATTAAAATAGCTAAAAGATAAAAGTAAGGAAGCTGCAAAGGCAAATTTATTTGTACCAATAGTACAACCTTTAAAATCCATAACAAGTAAATAGACAAATATCAAAACATAATAAAAACGAGTATCCTTATCCATCTTCCAAAAGGGTAATAAAATCAATTGATAGAACAATAGACACAAATATCCTCCAATACCCATAAAAAGTGTATGTCGTAGAATTCCTGGATCAACATGCATATAGTATGCTCCATTTTCATAAGAATATCTGCCAGAACCAATTAGAAACTCTACATAATTAAAATCACGATTCCACATTTCCATTAGATGATTAGTTGACGCAGTTTCTATTTGTCCTGATTTACTTTTAGAATAAAGAAATTCAAAAGCATAAGGAAATACTTGTTCTTCTAGAAAAGCATAAAAGTCTGGCAATATAAAACTCAGCATAAATATTGTAGCAAACAATATAATAAGTAACTGAAAAGCAAATTTGATTTTCCGAGAAGTTTTCACTTTTTTAGAAACTATAAAAGCAAATAACCCGATTGCTACTCCAACAAAGCCTGTTCTTCCCGCAAAAAAAATACCCACAAATATTAACAATCCTATAAATACATTTGTTAATGATATTTTTTGACTCAAAAACTCTTTTACATAAATAATAAATCCAATCCCATATACAAGAGATAAATGATATGTCGTAGCTGCCGATAGTGCTTTTCCACGAATCATACTACCAGCCCCTACCACATCATCTGGTTGAAATTTATTAAAATATAGAATTAGCTCGCTTAAGGTGGGGTTTGAAACTACAATACATTGAATAAAGGTTTGAACTACAAAAATCCAAGTAAATACAGAAAGCACCTGCCTATCTGTATACTCTTTATATTTTAAATATGCAAACACCGGAATTGCTGCCAATAAATGAACAACCTGTATTCCTACTACACGAAAAAAAGAAAAATCAAAAGTCAAGAAGAATAATGGATAGACAATACTTAATAATGTTATACCCCACCACCCCAAAAATATATTTTTTATATAGCAGTCTTTAAAAACCGCACTCACATTATGATAATAAACCTTATTAATTATAGCATAGCCATATAACGGGAAAGCTATTAATAAAGAAACTGAAATTCCAGCAATGTAAAAAGCAAAAACATAGCAGAATAACAAAATAAACAAAAGTATATACTTCACAAGATCATCTTTTTATTGATCGTAAAACTTTGCCTAATTGTGCCATAATATTAAAAAGAAACAACATATTCAATGCAGCAAATTGTAAACCCAGTTTCCAATAAACAGATATATGAGTAGATTGCCAAATATGAATATTTGCTTCCGAATAAAGTTTATTCCATTTTTTTTGTTGTTCACCCTTGCTCCCTAGAAGTAAATTAAGTTTAACAGTAAGTTTCATAAAACATAAACTGTCAGCATAGTAATAATACACTTGTTGCTTTTCAAGAAACATTTCAACAGAAGCTAATGCTTCTATCAAATTATTCAATGAAAATTGACTCATACAAGTTATATAAGAGCCTGTATTATAATGAATATAATGATACAACGGTTCTGAAACATAAGCTATCTTATTAGCATGGAAACATAAAGGAATAATTGTACACACATCTTCCCACATATTAACTCCTTCTGGAAAAATGATCTTAGTACGTTCATAGAGAGTCCTAACAATCAACTTATTCCAAGTACTACAATGCAAATTACCTCTCATCATTTCTAATACACATTCTTGAGGTTTTTGTGAGAATAGCTGTTTTCGTATTATAGAATAATTGATATAATCATCGTAATAATCACAAGCTACAATATCTGCACATGTTACAAGAGCTTTTTTCAATAACTTTTCATACATGTCTCTTTCTATCCAATCATCACTATCACAATATATAATATATTGTCCAGACACATACTTTAGTCCTGTATTTCTCGTTGCTGCAATACCCTTATTTTGTTTATGCTCTATTATCTTCACTTTTTCTTTACGAACAGGATATTCTTCTAATACACGTTGCAAAATAATCATGCTTTTATCTGGAGTACAATCATTTACAAAAATAAACTCTATATTCTCAAGCGTTTGCTCCATCAAAGAACGTACACAACGTTCAATATACAACTCAACATTATAAATAGGAATAATTACACTTATCCCTATAGCATTTATCTCTGACATTGTATCTTATGGTTTTTCATATCGTTTCATAAAATATAAAACTTTTAAGAAAAAAGAATGTATATATATTCTCAGTTTTCTTATCCACATCCCTCGACATTGTTTTTTCTCCTCTTGATTAATAGATGTCGGATGCTCTCCACTCCAATCTTGATCCAATAAATGTGGTAAAAAAGCATATATTTTTACACCTTTTTTCCGAATATAAAACCAATCATCGGCTGTTATAAAAGGACGAGACTCTATAATCAAAGAGGCAGCCGCTCTATTTATAGCATAAGCATGAGTAAGAAAAGCATCATATACATTAGCTACACGGTAATGCCCTTTAATCGCCTTTGTACTTAAATACCAATACCATCCAGACAAAAGAACAATACGAGGTTCATTAGTGATTAACAGTTTTTCTAACTCTGGGAGAAGAAAATCAATATTCTGACGAACTATAATATCGTCTTCCAATATCAGTACATATTTTTCCTTTGATTCTAGTAATCGCCTATAACACTTTTGATGACTTAGAGTACAACCAATTTCTCCAGGGCGAACCTCCTTAGCATATCGCAAGCGGAACTTTTCATAATCAAAATTCTCTTCTAGTTGTTCTCTATTCATCCCCTTCCCATTTACAGCTTCTATAAATTCACTTGATAACGAAGGAGGTAGCAAAGCTAACTGCTTCTGCATATAGTTTCTACGTTCTATAGCTTCTTTAAGGTTTATAATATAAGCTTTCATGAAATAAAATTATTTACAAGGGTTTACACTATCCAAATCCTTTAACCATGTATCATAAAAAGAAGAATTTTTTCCATATGAATTATCTAGAAAATAGACTCTCTTATATAATAGCACAGATAATATCATAACATGAAGACGCGTTGTATATATTAAGTGGTAGCAACTAATAAAACGTACCCCAAGTTCTATCATTAAAGGACGAAATTTTTTAAAAGCCATTATATCAACTAAAGAAATTATTAAGCGGTTTGACATTTTATATTCTCTCATTTTCTGCTGTAGAGATATAAGTCTAGTGTACATATTTATTCTTAATGAAGGAGATTCTAAAGAAGGCCAATCTCTAATATCAATCTCATTGGAGATAAAGTTCTCTTTATCTAATTCGCATCCCATTTCTTTATCTAATCGTCTAACATATAAAGTTTTAATTTTCTCATCAACTGACCATTTTTGCAAGTAATCCAAATCAATACAAAAGGCCATATCTGGTAATAACAATATCTTATTCAGAAAATTTTCCCTTAGTATATTGTAGGAAGATAAATCTCTTGCACAAATAACCATTTTCTCATGCATAGCCATCTTACGAGCATCCTCTTTAATCAAAAATATATTCTCATAATGAACAGATTGCGGAAAGATTATTATTCGATTTTCGGGATATCTTTCTATCACTTTCAATCGAAACTCCTGCATATCACGCCATAAGTCTCCAAAATTACCTCCACCATGTAACAAAATAATAGTATCTAAAGATAGTTTTGGAAAAGTACATGTATTACATGACGAATATCCGAGACATTTATAAGGCAGCTTTCTTAAGAAATTCCATTCTCCCTGCCATATTAAAGTATCTCCTATATTAGTATGATAAGGTAAATCCCATAACACATAATCACTATCTATCAATGGGATTAATTGTTTTTCTATTTCAGCACGTAATCTTTCAATTTTTTCTTTCGCTCTCATCATCAATTAAAATTGTATTCTTTTTGTAATGTAATGGTATCCTCTTGATTGTCTATAAATTTTCTAACAATACGTTCATTATCATTCAATAGTTTTCCTCTCAAGATCAAATCTTCTTCTTTGCAGATTAAGTCATAAAGAGAATAAATCCGAGCTATTCGATCTTCCTCAACTATTGATTTACAAATTTCGAAACTGACCTCAACTGTATCTGACTTTTCATAGAAATTCAGATGTAAAATTATGGAATAATCAGCTAAGACCTCAGAGTCATTCTCATGATGAGCTGTTTCTGACCCTGGATATGAGCAAAGATTTCCTAACGAATAAGCAACGAAACGTTTCTTTCCTGTTTTCTTCCCTAAATGAACCACATGAGGATGATTACCAATAATAAAATCTATATCTTGTTTTGATAACCATTTAACCAAAGATAATGTATATGGATCAGGAGTATTATTATATTGTCCTCCAGAATGCATGCACATTATTATATAATCAGCATTTTTCTGCCTACACTTCTGAATATCCTTACGTACCTGTTTTTTATATGATAATGCATGAAAAGAATAACTACTTTTTTCTTTAAATATATCATGAAGTTTATTCATGATTCTGGTTAAGTATTGTTTTTTCCGAGGAATCTCCCTTTCTTGATCTTGAAACAAGTTTACCATATAACGATCTTCACCTAAATACTCACCATTTAATGATGCATTGGTGCCATAAGTATATGATAAAAAAGCAAATCGAAGTCCGCCAATATCTTTTATAAATATCTTTTCCTTATCAGATTTCTGTGCATAAGTTCCAATGTGCTCCAGCCCATACCGATCTAATGTTTTTAAGGTATTCAATAGCCCTATTTTTCCTCTATCCAAACAATGATTATTAGCTGTTGTTAATAGATTGAATCCTGCTTTTTTCAGACTTTCAGCAAGACAGTCAGGAGTGTTAAAACTCCATTTATGACTAGAATATACTAATTCTTCACCAGCTAAAGGTGTCTCCAAATTACCTATTATATAATTTGACAAAGAGAAACTTGATAATATATTTCTAAAAATTGTA
Organism: Bacteroides sp. RCH18; assembly: GCF_058231005.1. Lineage (NCBI taxonomy): Bacteria > Pseudomonadati > Bacteroidota > Bacteroidia > Bacteroidales > Bacteroidaceae > Bacteroides > Bacteroides sp. RCH18. Next base: position 1,212,377 of record NZ_JBIPTC010000001.1, read on the forward strand.
TCAAATCCATCCGAATGTGAACAGATAGCCTCCTTTTGCTCAGGCTCTATTAAAATATCTCCTGTAAATGTCAAACGTATCATCTCAATATATACAGTTTTATTTTAGAAGCTATTTTTCTACATTTAGCAGCCAGTAATAAAATCTTCTTTGGAATGGTATTATTAATTTTATTAAAATCAAAACCATAAATCCATTCCAAATCACTTCTTTGAGGTATATTATCCTTATTTTCAATAAATCTATCTTGAATATCTTGCCAATAAGGTATACAAATCATTGGATTCATTATTAATCTTTTTTGAATACGAGAACCTATTGTTCCTATTTTATTTTCGACATTTTTAAATCCATATTGAGAAGGAGATTCTCCCTCTGCAATTATTCCAAAAATTGTTCTATAGCATTTTTCACAGTTACAACAATTCTCTCCTCCTGAGCTTTGCCAACAGACTCTTAAAACAATTTTCTTGTGACTTTTTTTTATATAATTACAAATATGAGTAATTTTTTCTTGACGATGAAATTCATATTGATCATGCACTACCTTACAACAGGCATACTCAACATTATTATCAATTGTTGGAGAGCTAGCACACGTTACATCATCATCTTTGGTATAAGAAGAAGCTATATAAACAGTTTTTAGCTTTAAATTAAAAGCTAATGGAGCAGCATGTCCTATCAACCCTATACCATGTTGAAAACCATGCCACCAAGAATCACCAGACTGCACAACCAATAAGTTTAGCATTCCTTCATTTATGAAAGTTCTAAAATTAGTCTTTATATATATTTTTTCTAAACCAAACATCATCGCTGTTTCATCAACGTGTTTCCGCACATTATTCCACCCCAATTGATCATCTATTTTTATATCAGATCCCCATAATGTTAACAAAATAGGACTCTCATCAACATGGGCAATTAAAGAAGCAAAAGCATCTACTCCTCCACTGAAAAAAACAGCAACTTTTCCTGTGGGTTCTTCGTTATTTTCAATAAGACATTTTACCTCAATACTACCTTTAAAATTCATCATTGGATACATATCTATGTATCCTTGTTTAAATCTATTTATACTATTATAAAATGTCCTATCTAACTCTTCTACTTCTAATATAGCATCAGTTAACCATACAATTGGTAATACATTAACAATGAAAGGAATTACAGCAATATTCTTAGGAACTCTTTCTATATTCTCATTATATTCTATTCGAAAAGTGTTCCCTTTTTCAATATTAAAATACTTACAGCAATTACCTTCTATCAAATAACAAATTTCAATGCTATATTGATTTATAATGACAGAATTAATAGAGATTCTATTTTTCATTTCTTTTATTTTTAATACCTAATTTACATATATGGTTAATCATTTGTTTTTTAATCCATATTCTTTCATCTCCGTTCAGTCCTATCCAGTAACTTATTATTACGGTTCCACCTAATGATAAAATAGTTACAAGAATAAAACGAATGAATCCTGCATTTAGTATCACCAAAATTACAAGAGGTATAATACTTGAAAGAGCAGCAACAAGTAAAGAACGCCCTACTACCTCTGTCAAATATTTAAATACCGGAAAATCAATCATTCTTTTTAGTAATATTAATCGAGTAAACAAGGCTATTATATAAATAAAAAACTCTATATAAAATATAACTTGAGGAGCACTTCCTAATTTAAAAAACAAAAAAACAACAGGAAGATTCATCAAAAATAAGAGACTCATAACCATCTGATAGTTTCTAATTTTACCAGTAGCTAAGGCACCATATACAAGAGTTCCAGACAGAATATCACAAAGTGTACAAATCAAAATCAAGCGACAAAACACTATACCATATGTAGGAATATTCTTCAACCATATATTTAAAATAAATTCTGTCTCAAATATAAATGGAAGAGCCAAAAAAAATAATAACAGGAAAGAGAATTTTGAACTTTTTATAATGATCTTTCTCATTTCATCCAAATATTCTTGAGCATATGACTTTACAATTTGCGGATTAACAGCCATCTGAAAATTGGTAACGAAAGATATTATTGCCGTATTCACCTGAACTGCAATTCCTCGTGCAGCATTCAAGGTTGGTCCATAAAATATATTCAATAATATATTAACTCCTTGCGTACGAGCTATCAAAGCAATATTTGCAGATAAATTCCAACCTGCGTAACTTGTTAGTGAATAAAACGTGTTTTTATCAAACACAAAATGATATTTACATTCACTAAATTTGCATTTACAATATATCCTGTAAAATAAAGCTATTACAACAGTTACAGAGAATATGAAAATCGCATATAATTTCAATTTATCATATCCTATCCACATCAACATAAACACAACCAATAACTTCAAGCAAACTTCTATAATACTCATATATGCATAGATATTCATTTGCTCTCTAGCTATAATTATTGCATTATATGGAACCTGGATAACAGAAACAACAAAAGAAAAAATAGAAAATTGATAAACCCATCTAGCTGCATCCATTCGTTCTTGTGGAATATTCATATACGTATTGAGAAACCATATGCCTATTGTCTCTGCCAATAATAGCACAAGTATAGCCACTCCACAATGGATAGACACCGTTAAACTAAATGTATTCTTTAATAGCTGCAGATCTTTTTTTCCAATAGCATAAGATAAAAAGCGCTGTGTGGAAGCAGCCATAGTTCCATTCAAAAAAGAAAACATTGTCACAATCCCCCCCACTACATTATATATACCAAAATCCTCTACTCCAAGTACTTCTAATACAACTCGTGAAGTATATAATGCTACTAACATTGTAAGCAACATTCTTATATACAACATAAAGGTATTTTTAGCTATTTTATGCGTATTTTGAGAAGACACAGACATCTTTGTTTTCACACACATTATCTTTTTAAACTATCAAATATCTTTTTTCCAAATAATCCCCATCCTAGCATAACAAAGATTGATAAAAAAATAAATAACAAGACATACACTTTCATTCCCAATCCTGAAGTTTTTAAAGGAATTACAGCTGGTTCGACCACAGCAAACACAGGTTTTTCTTCTTGAACTTTAGCTCTAGCAACTTGCAATTGATTAGCAACTTGACTATAAACTTGATATGTCAAACTCATTTCATTCTGTAAACGTTCTTGCTCAGCACGTACACTCTGGAGAATAAGATTATCATGTGAATCAACGTATTCCGCATATTCTTTTTGAGCCGTATAATATTCCTGCTTTCTTTCTTCAAACAACTTTTCTAAATAAGCACAATCCTCTTTGGCCTTTGAAGTCCGATAACCAATAATATATTCTTGTAAACTGCGAACGACAGAATCTGCAACAACAGCAGCTACCCTAGGATTCTGTAGCGTAACACTAACATTTGTGATCGCAGTCTTTTTATCAATAGTAGCTCTAATACTCTTCTTCAAAATATCAATTTGGGCTTTTTCTTTCTTTGTTAGTCTAATTACTCCATTCTGCAATTTCTCGTTAGAGTATTCCTTTTTATCTATAAACAATGATTTTACTCCACTTACAGCTAGACTCGGTAGACCTGCAATATAACTCCACCAAGGCGAAGATTCTGTCATTAAATAATTAGATAATGTTTGTGTTTCTCCGCTATCTATTATTCTCATTTTTAATAATTCCAATAAAAAGGGAGTAGATGATACAATATCTGATGATAAAGAAGCATTTAATGCATCAGTACTATTCCCCATACCAGCACCTCCACCTAGAAATGAGGCTGCCAAACTTGTTATTCCACTACTTCCTTTATCGCTCCCCATCTCTGGTGAAAGAGTTACAGCAACTGTATACTGCTTAGGGATACTCAAACCTACAATAATACCAAACACTAAGCCAACAGCAGTAGCTTTATAAAGTTGCTTACGAATAGCCACTATTTTACGAAGAATATATACTAAATCAACTTCTATTCCCTCGATTTTATGATCTACTGACCGACCTTCTGACATAATATTATTTCTTTATAAGATTAGCAATAGAAGCAATCATCATACCCAAAGAACTGAAAGAAGTAGCATAACCTAAAATATTAGCTATGTTCCCTTTCTTCTTAGCCTTACTAGGCACAATAATCTCACATCCCGGCTCAATCTGTTTCTTACCACTACCCTTAACCTTCGTCACCTGACCATTCATGTAAACAATGAATTTCTTACTCTTCCTTGCATTATCAGAATAACCACCGGCCTGATTCAGGTAATAATCCACATTCTTGCCCTTCATATAAGAAACCGTATTCGGAACCATGACAGCACCATTGATAGTTACAGTATTAGTATTCTTAGGTATAAAGACCACATCACCTTCACGTAGGACAAGGTCGGCACTACCCTTAGGATTAGTCAAAGCCTTCTCCAAATCAATACCTACCGTAAAGGTATCCTCAACACCAATACCCAAAGAGTCAATCATGGCCTCACCCAATTGTCTGCTCATCAGGCGAATCACGTCACCCATACGTTTCTTCTCACCCGCACTTGCCACACGGGTCAATTTCGCACCACGAAGATAGGCAAGACTGGTAGGACCACCCGCTTTATTCACCAGATCGGAAAGACGTTCCTCACGGCTGGTCATGGCATAATTTCCTCCAAACAATATTTCACCATCAATGACTACATTCTGTTGCGCCTGATAACCCGGACTGCGACGGACATAAACTTCGTCATAAGGCTGAAGGATAAAACCGGGCTGACCGTCGATGACAAAACCATCCTTTAAAGAGAAGGTATACATCTGACCGATAGTATCATTATCCGCGATACTACGGGGATTCTTGATTCGTCTCGACACATCAATGCGGACAGTAGAGGCGGCTTCTTTCAAGCCACCGGCTTGGATGATCAGATCCTCAAGTGTCATGTTATCAGCATAGGGATAGGAATCCGGTTGGGCGACCTCACCGTGAACTGTGACATTGCCACGGTCTTCCAGATCGTGAATGCTCGGAATGTAGAGGATGTCATTCTTCATCAGGGCGAGGTTCGGGGAAGTACCGTTCATGATAGACCTGATGTCTATCTGAACAACTTCACTGGTCAGGTCCTCACGCTGACGATAAAGGACGGCACGATTCAGGAAAGCGTCACCGGTCAGCCCCTGAGCTTCATGGACAAGTTCGCGGATCGTGTTCAGTTTACCGCTGAGCTGGTAGATACCGGGACGATAGACAGCGCCACGGATTTCCAGTTTGTTTGTGAAGCGGTTAAGGATGGCTTCGGCTGTTACAACGTCACCGTTACGCATTGTGTAGATGCTGTAGTCCATATCCTTGACTGTGTTGACTTCGTATTCCTCACCATTCTGACGGACAACACGTAATGAACGGGTGTAGGCGTCAGCTTCAAAGCCGCCGGCATATTTGATTAAAGTGGCAAGGTTCTCGTCTTTCTTCATTTCGAAACGCATAGGACGTTTTACCTTACCGCTGATCTTTACCAAGACATCATAGGCGGGGACGATAACCACGTCACCTTCCTGTAGGCGGATGTCATCCTGTGTGTTGCCTTTCATAATAAATTCGTAGACGTCGATGGTGGCGATATTCTTTCCGTTGCGTACCAACTGAACGTTTCGGAGGCTGCCGATATCACTCACACCGCCTGCACGGTAAAGCGCGTGGAAGACGGTAGAGAAGGAAGAAAGGGCGTAGGTACCCGGCTGCACGACCTCTCCCATCACGTTGATCTGGATAGTACGGATATTACCCAAAGTCAGACGGATGTCGGAAGTAGGGTCGGTAGTATTGTTCAGACCGTTATAGATCTTATTCAGGGCGCCCTTCAGATAGTCGTTGGCGGCGGAGACTGTCATACCGCTAAGGTTGACAGGGCCGATCTTCTGAATGTTGATGGTGCCTTCAGGAGAGATCTGCTGGCGGATCGTGTTTTGGCTGGCACCCCAGATATCAATGATGACTTCATCACCGGGACCCAGGCGGTAGTTGGCAGGAGTGGCAAGATTGACACTCGGCTCGAACGTCAGGTTGCGGGTATTGAAGATGTTGCGCCCGAAAACCTGGTCCTCACGGGCCAAATCTTCCGTAGTCGGATGATCTTCCAGCATGTCGGAAGTATTCTCCTTAGTCTCTTCACGAAGGCGGGACTCGTTGATATCCGTACCCGTGGATTGGGAGGTGTTTACATTGTTCTGCTGCTCATAGAGCTGCTTCACACGCATAGCCTGTTCCTTGGTCACACCTTTACGCGCAAGCTCGGAAGCAAGCTGTTTCTGTTCCTTGCCTTGCCGGATACCGTCCTTTACATATTCCAGTACCTGTGAGTCACTCATGGACTGGGCCATAAGCGAGCCACTTCCCAGCATAGAACAAAAAAGTAGAATGCTAAAAAGTCGTTGTATTTTCATTGACAAATAAAAAAGTTAGTTGGTTTCACACAGTTCCTGCATACCATGACAGACGGCAGACAACTGTTGTTTAAGAAGAGAAGGGGGAAGAACATCAAGAAGGGTCAGAGAACGCTGCAAGACAGACCGTTTTCTATCCTCGTCTTCCGGATTGGCGTACATCGACACATTATATCCCTGAAGGATGGCCAAACACAGGGTAGCATCCTGTTCCGGTGTCTTCCCCCGTTGTGAATATAAATCGTTTATCTTTTCGTGAATTGATTGTTGTAATGCAGAAAGGTCATCGGCGTATACATACCCATTTTTATCACCGATGTGAAGTAAATGATCTGCCAGATGTTGCAGTTCATCAATATTTTCTTGTAGTAAAAAACTCACCATACCCCTTTTATTCACTTAATGCTTGTTTCACTTATATTTAAACCCTTATTTCTCCAGAGGCTCTACACACCCTACTGGTATATCTACAAAAGCACATCCCAACATAGTAAGCCGGACTGCTACTTTCGATTTTCCATTTACTGTAACCAATTCTCCTTGAAGTCCGGATAATGGCCCTTTGATAACCTTAATCTTGGTTCCTGGTGACAAGGGAGTCGTACTCATATTAATCGCCTCGTCCGAATAGTCTAGCATAAATTTAAAGCGGTGCATCTGTTCATCCGGAATGACAGCAGGAGTACTTTCTCCACGCAATACCATATATCGGCTGATAGAGCCCAATGTCAAAACTTCTTTCTGTTCATACATATCGACATGCACAAATATCATCATCGGAAGAAGAACACGCTCGACTACCTTTCGACGATCACTCCATTGATGCACTTCTTGCTGAACAGGAAGGAAGTTTTCAATACCCATTTTAGATAGTCGCTCACTCGTTTTCTTCTCATGAGAAATACGTACCAAAGCCACTAACCAACGTTTATGGTGCGCTACGCTCCTGCCAGTCACATCTGCCGGCAGAACTTCTTGAATGTCTTTTTTACTAAAAATCATCTATTTACCCCACACTTATTCGTTATTCTTTAACAAACAGAAACGAATAACGGTGCAAAGATGACCATATTTACCAATATACGCAAATAAAAAACAATAATATTTTCGTTAAACGACCATAATTAGAGGGAAATATCTGTTTGTTTCATTTTCAACACCTATTTATTATACCATTTACGAACAATGAAATATTCGACATTTTCATTACCCAGCCCCCAAAAAAGAATTAAAAACTCCACCTCTATCAGAAGATTTTACCATGAAAAGAAAAAAAATAACTATTCTGAGAAAAAAAATAAAGAAAGGATGCAGTATTCTATAAACTGCTGCATTTAACTTATAAACGGGAGAAAAAAAAGAATCAAACCTATATATCATATTAAGACCTGAAACCTGAACTTGACAAGTGGGGAGAAATTAGAGAGAGAGAGTATTTTACAAACGTCCCCAAAAACGAGAACCCCTGCCGACTGTAGAAGCCGGCAGGGGTTTATTTTTACTACTAAGGAGTCCGAAAAGAAAGTAAGACGTTATTCTTTCCAAGCACCTCCGCTTATTTACAATATTTTTTTATAAGTTCATCCACATTCGGATCACCCAGCTCTTTCGCTTTATTGAAGTTTCCGCAAGCTTCGTCCGTCTTCTTCAACTGTATCTGACAAAGGCCCAACAACCGGTATGCTTCCCCATATTTCGGCTCGTCTTTCAGAATTTCATTCAGTATCTTCATGGATTCTTCATAACGTCCTACACGCAGATTAACCACTGCATGTTCTGCCCGATAAGTCAGATCTTTAGGGCTCAATTCAATCGCTTTCACGATATCATCCAATGCACGCTGATATTGGCGGGCTTTCAACGCAGCCTGCTCACGATAATAATAGAAAAGGTCATTGACCTGTCCGTTCACAGCCTTATAATAAGCATCATAATCGAGCATTGCATTTCTTGCCTGATCGTTATTCATATACATCTGTGCACGTTCCAGCAGATAAGGAGCAAAGTTTGCCGTGACAGGCTGCGGACAACGAGCAATGCAACTGTCCATCAATGCCAACACTTCTTTGGCATCTGCCTTCAGCAATTCTTTCGTCTTGGCGGCACTAAAGAATGAGGCTGCCGAAGCCAGATTGCTGGCATTCACCTTCTCATAAGCGGCCAAAGCGCCTGCATAGTCCTGCTGTGCAAAAAGTATATCTCCTTCCAACTGCGTATAAACGGGCAAAGGATCGATAGCCATCGCCTGACGGAGATTCTTCAAAGCCGTATCATACGTCCAGTCTTTATAAGTCGTTTCCGGTTTCGAGAGCTGATAACCGTATATCAGTTTGGCGATATTATAATACACATCATCCTTTTTAGTCGCCACCTTCAAGGCCTGATTAAAGTCGGCTACAGCCTTATCAAAATAAGACTGGTCATCCTTACCTTTCGCTACATAATAATTGGCACGGCGGATATATCCATCGGAACTAGCAGGGAACTGGCGAATGAAATCATCCATCAGCTTCTCATACTCATCAGCTGACATCTGTGTGGAAGCCATAAACAGATACACCAATGCCTGATCCTCCGCTTCGGGCAATCCTTTCCGGATACCGATATTCTTCAGAGCAACGTCTCCCAAAGACAGAGCACTAATCTTCTGCGACATTGCAAAAGCTGCCCCTGCCGCATAACAAGTCGTTACCGTATCCGCACCGGAGGACTTCTGTGAAATACCGAACACCTGGCCTTCCGCATTCATCACCGGGCAACTCACCATCTTGTCTTTCATCTGCATACTCAAGGTATAGTAATGATATTCTCCGGCAATCTTCGATACATCCTTCACTTTACCCGAAACGCAGGCAATGCTCTTCTGTGTAGAATAAGGAAGCATCCATGCGTCAGCGCCTGCAGCCGGAGCAGTAGTCGCCACTACCAGTGACGGCACTTTCTTCTCGGTGATGGCCACACGGAACTTGATCACATCGTACATATCATTTGCTCCCAAAATCAGGCTGACCGGCATTTGCTTGCCTTCGGCTGTGACAATCACCGCACGCTCAGCCCCTTTGAAGAGACTGTAGTCAGAGAGAGCCAGTCCGTCTTCGGATACGAAAAATCCGTTTCCGGTATTCAGCATCTTGTCATTCTTATCATAAGTTATTACTGAGAAAACAGCACGTTTCGCCTTCTCCACCCATTTCGGGGTTTGCGCCAGACCGCTCTGTACCAAGAGGAAAAGCGCTAAAGGTAAGATTAAAAGTTTCTTCATATCAGTCGTTGTTTCTTTGTTTCACAGCTTCATAAATCAAAATACCGGCAGCTACGGAAACATTCAGAGATTCGATAGTTCCCAGCATCGGTATTTTCACCCATTCGTCACAGAGAGCCAGATGATCATATGATACACCGGTGTCCTCCGCTCCCATGATGATACACATCGGTCCCGTATAATCGGCTTTCGTATAGTCATAATCTCCTTTCTCGGTAGCGGCAACGATACGGAAACCGCTGTCCTTGAGATACTGCAAAGTCGCACGCAGATTCTGTTCACGGCAGACAGGCAATGTATGCAACGCACCTGCGGAAGTCTTCATGGCATCGGCATTCACCGATACGCTGCCACGCGCAGGAATAATCACCGCATCCACCGCGGCACATTCGCAGGTACGGGCTATCGCACCAAAGTTACGCACATCCGTTATGCCATCCAACATCACAAAAAACGGATTCTTGCCTTGCTCGAATAAGAAAGGAACGAGGTCTTCCGTCTTCTGATAGGTCACAGAGGAAATGAAGGCAACCACACCCTGATGATTCTTCCGTGTGATGCGGTTGATACGTTCCACCGGCACACGCTGAACAGGAATCAGCAATCCTTTCAATGCTGCGAAAAGCTCTTTGGAAAGATCACTTTGAATGTCTTTCTTAACGAGGATCTTATCAATTTCTTTTCCAGCCTGAATGGCCTCTATGACGGCACGGACGCCGAAAATCATTTCACTTTTATCGGTCATTGTAATTTTGAATTATAAATTTTGAATTATGGATTATGAAGTACGGGCCAACAGGGCCTTCGCATTGCTGAGGGCAGCCTCGGTCAATGTGGCTCCGCTCAGCATGTGAGCGATCTCCTCTACCCGTTCTTCATCGGTGAGACGGCGGATATGGCTGTTCGTTTCCGTATCGCTGTCCTTCTTATATACTTTATAATGAGCGCGCCCGCGAGCTGCGATCTGAGGCAGATGTGTGATACTGATCACCTGACGGTTACAGTCACCCATTTCCTGCATCATATCCGCCATACGGTCGGCTATTTCACCGGAAACTCCGGTATCGATCTCATCAAATACAATCGTAGGCAGTTTCACCGCACCGGCGATCATCGCTTTGATAGAAAGCATCACACGCGCGATTTCACCTCCGGAAGCAACGGAAGATATGCTTTGCAACGTTCCGTTCTTGTTGGCGGAGAACAGGAAGTTGACAGTATCCTCCCCCTGTATGCCCGGTTCTTTCTTCAACCCCATTTCCACTTGGAAGCGGACGTTGGGCATACCCAGCGGGACCAGCCGTTCAGCCAGTTGTTTCTCCACTTCACGGGCAGCGGCCGCACGGGCTTTTGTCAGCACGGCAGCTTGCTTCTTCACCCGTTCGTATTGGGCTTCCTTGCGGGCAGTCAGTTCGGCTATGCGATCATCATAAGAGGTGATCTCGGACAACTTACTGCGATATTGGTCTGCCAAGGCCATCAATTCTTCAAGTGTCTGTACCCGATGCTTCTGTTGCAGGGAGTAAATCAGATTCAGACGATCGTTCACTTCGTCCAGACGGGTAGGATTAAACTCGATGGATTCTCCCTGCGCTGAGACTTCCTGCGAAATATCTTTCAGTTCGATGTAGGCACTTTCCATGCGGTCGCTCAGTTCTCCGGCAGGCTGATACACCTTTTTCAGATTATTCAGCGTATTCAGATTATCTTTCAGGAAAGAAAGCAGTCCGCCTTCGTCCGAGAAAAAAGACTGTTCGATGCGGTAAAGCCCCGCTTTGATCTCCTCGGCATGACTCAGAGTTTCCGCCTCCTGCTCCAGTTCACTCTGCTCCCCTTCCACCAGATGAGCTTCCTCCAGTTGTTCCAGCTGGAAACGAAGATAGTCCTCATCCGTCCGGCTTTGCTCGGCAAGTGCCGTCAGCTCGGACAATTCACGGTCGAGCAGCTTCCATTCATTATACAGTGAATGATATTTCTCCAGCGCATCATCGTTATGAGCCAGAATATCAAGTACATTCAGCTGGAAACCTTCTTTATTGAGCAAAAGATTCTGATGCTGTGAATGTACATCGATCAGTTGTTCGCCCAATTCCTTCACCTGTGCCAGCGAAGCAGGCGTATCATTAATGAATGCGCGGCTTTTGCCGGACGCCTGCACTTCGCGCCGCAGGATACATTCCTCGTCGTCGTATTCCAGTTCGTTCTCTTCAAAAAACGGGCGCATACCGTAAGCCGAGATATCAAAACGTGCTTCGATAATACATTTAGAAGCTCCACGACGAATCGCTTTCACATCGGCACGCTGTCCGAGCAGCAGACCGATGGCTCCCAGAATAATCGATTTTCCGGCCCCCGTCTCACCTGTGATGACCGAGAAGCCTGTTTCAAAACCGATATCCAGTTTTTCTATCAATGCGTAATTCTGAATATAAAGTGAACGTAACACCTTCTGTAAATTAAAAATTAAACCTAAAAAATAAAGATCAGTGAGTCAAGACAGCAACCAGATGGTCGATGATATCTTGCGCTACTTCCTGTTTGGGCTTCAAAGGATAATCCTCGCGACCTTTGCGATCAATAATGCTAATCTTGTTTGTATCGTGACGGAAGCCGGCTCCCGCGTCATTCAGAGAATTGAGGACGATAAAGTCAAAGTTTTTACGTTCGAGCTTTCCTTCGGCATTCTGCTGTTCGTTATTTGTTTCGAGGGCAAAACCCACTAACAGTTGATTGTCTTCTTTGATCTTTCCCAGACTTGCAGCAATGTCCTGCGTAGCCTGAAGATGCAAGGTCAGTTCTTCTTCCTTCTCCCGTTTGATCTTTTTGCCGGCCACCGTTTCCGGGCGGAAATCGGCGACTGCCGCACAAAGAATCCCCACGTCGGAAGTCGGGAAACAGGTTTGCGCTGCCTCATACATTTCCTGAGCAGATTCCACATCTATCCGGTGGATACGCGAATGCTGCGTTTTTAGTTGCACCGGTCCGGCGATCAACGTCACCTCTGCCCCACGACGGGCACATTCTTCCGCCAAAGCAAATCCCATCTTACCGGAAGAATAATTGCCGATAAAACGGACCGGATCGATCTTTTCGTAAGTCGGTCCGGCAGTTATCATAATTTTCCTTCCCTGAAGTTCAGCACTCGCAGAGAAAAACTCGTCCAGTACACGGATAATATTTTCCGGTTCTTCCATACGCCCTTTACCGACCAGATGACTGGCAAGTTCACCCGTTGCGGGCTCAATGATGCGGTTGCCATAGGAACGCAATATATCCAGATTCTTCTGTGTAGAAGGATGTGCATACATATCGAGGTCCATAGCCGGTGCAATGAATACCGGAGCTTTGGCCGAAAGATAAGTGGTTATCAGCATATTATCTGCTATCCCGTTCGCCATCTTTCCGATGGTGGAGGCGGTAGCGGGTGCGATCAGCATGGCATCCGCCCACAGACCCAAGTCCACATGGCTGTTCCACGTACCGTCCCGTTGGGCAAAAAACTCGCTGATGACCGGCTTACTGGTCAAAGCCGAAAGAGTGATGGGAGTAATAAATTCTTTTCCCGCCGGAGTTATGACTACCTGCACTTCCGCTCCTTGCTTTATCAGCCCACGGATAATGTAACAAGCTTTATAAGCAGCGATGCTACCGGTTATTCCAAGAATTATCTTTTTTCCTTTTAGCATTATTTTGTAATCAAATTACTCATTTCACGCAGACGGATCTTAGTCAGCACCGCCTTGGTATTCAACGTGAAATCACTGTTTAAAATCCAGCTGTAGTATCCGGGGTCTTTCTTCAGCACCTCGGCTACAGACATTCCTTTATATTTTCCGAAATTAAATACTTCCACACCATTGTCGTCATACACCATCCGTCCGGCAAAGTCCACATTCTTAGTGAAACTTGAATATTCTGCCAGGAAGGCGATGTCGTTCTGAAGATCCGGATAGCGGTCGAGCTGTGCTTTCAGCACCTCATAAGTGGCACGTGTATCGGCCTCGGCCGTATGGGCGTCTTCCAGACTCTTTTCGCAATAGAACTTATAGGCAGCCGAAAGGGTACGCTGCTCCATCTTGTGGAAAATCACCTGTACATCGACAAACTTGCGCTTCGTCATATCGATATCTACACCGGCACGAAGAAATTCCTCTGCCAATACCGGAATATCGAAGCGGTTAGAGTTGAATCCAGCCAAATCGCAACCTTCAATGTCACGGGCCACATTCTTTGCCACTTCCTTGAAAGTCGGGCAGTCCGCTACATCGGCGTCATAAATGCCATGTACGGCAGAAGAGGCTTCAGGAATATGCATTTCGGGATTGATACGCATGGTTTTCGTTTCCTCATTCCCGTTAGGATATACTTTCAGATAGCAAATTTCAACGATCCGGTCTGTGTTGATATTGGTTCCCGTTGTCTCCAGATCGAAGAACACAATCGGGTTTTTCAAATTTAATTTCATTTCTTTCTTTAATGGATAATGGATAATGGAGAATTGATAATGGATAGGAAACATAAAAAATGGATAATTCCTGACCACTGACAGCGCAGCTCATTATCCATTATCCATTCTCAATTATCCATTAAATAATTAATTAATCGTTCAGCATCATCGGCATCAGCAGCATCAGCAAGTCTTCATTTTCTTCCTGTTCTACCGGCACAATGACTCCGGCACGCGACGGGTCGGCAAGCTCGATTACCACTTCATCGGCCGAAATATTGTTCAGGATATCGATGAGGAAAGTAGACTTGAATCCGATGCTCATAGCGGCACCCGAATATTGGCAAACTTGTGTTTCTTCGGCAGAAGTAGAGAAATCGATGTCCTGTGCGGAAATCACAATCTGATTTTCCTGCATACGCAGCTTGATCAAACTGCTTGCCTGTGAAGAAAAGATAGACACACGGCGCAAAGCTCCGATCAGTTGCTGACGGTCTACAGTCACTTTATGAGGGTTGTTCTGCGGAATTACCGAGTTGTAGTTCGGATAGCGTCCTTCGATCAGACGGCAGACCATGCGGTAGCTTTCCAGCATAAACACAGCGTTGCGTTCGTCAAATTCGATGGTTACTGTTCCCTGTTCTTTCGGAAGCAGGTTTTTCAGCAATGTAGCGGGCTTCTTCGGAAGGATGAACGCGGCACGTTCGTTTCCTTTGGCAGCCAGCGTTTTGCAACGTACCAGCTTATGACCGTCCGATGCCACCATCGTGATGTCTTCTGTTGTAATATCGAAATATATACCGTTCATTACCGGACGGAGTTCGTCGTCGGCAGTTGCGAATACCGAACGGTTGATACCACCCAGCAGTACACCTGCTTCCATCTCCACGCGGACTGCATTTTCGCCCAGCACAGCCGACTGCGGAAATTCGTCAGCATTCTGTCCCATCAGACTATACTTTCCGTTCTGATACTGCACGGTGATTTCATAATTGTCCGTGTTGACGTAGAATGTCAACGGTTGTTCCGGAATTTCTTTCAGTGCATCAAGCAATGTTTTCGCTACTACAGCAAAACGCCCGTTTGTATCGCTTTCATTTACCTCAACGGTTGTCACCATGGTCGTTTCACTGTCAGAAACAGTCACAGACAATGTTCCGTCTTCCAATTCGAAGAGAAAACAATCGAGAATAGGCAGCGCATTCTTTGAGTTAATTACACGACTGATAGCCTGTAAATGGCTGGAAAGAGCAGTACTTGAAACGATAAATTTCATATATTTTCGAGTATTTAAGTTTTGAATTATATATCGCACAAAGTTACGAAAAAAGATTCGTGCTGCCCAAGAAAACGAAAGAAAAAACAAGCATTGTGTGAGGGATATTCCTAAAAAATTGTAACTTCGCCGCAGAATTTAAAATTATCGCAATGGAATTTACAGGAAAAATCATCGCTATCCTCCCTCCGAGAGGTGGAGTTTCAAAGACTAGCGGCAACGAGTGGAAATCACAAGAGTTCGTAATCGAAAACCATGACCAATATCCGCGCAAAATGTGTTTCGACGTATTTGGCGCCGACAAAATCGAACAGTTCAACATTCAGATGGGCGAAGAACTGACCGTATCATTCGACGTTGACGCCCGTCAATGGAACGACCGTTGGTTCAACAGTATCCGTGCATGGAAAGTTGAACGTGTAGGCGCAGGTGCTCCTATGGCTCCGGGTGCTCCCGTTCCTCCCCCGGCTCCGTCTGCTACCCCGGATTTCACGATGGGTGACGCAAAAGACGACCTGCCGTTCTAAGAATTAAAAACAATCTGCATAAAAAACTCCCGATGGAACTATTTCTGCCAGGAGTTTTTTTTATGACTGTCCCCTGCAGTAACCAGACACCGGGCTGAAGTGAATTCACCTCGGGACCAACGCAGATTCAGCAGCGAGCTGAAAAGGATTGAGCAGCGAGGCGAAGAAGATTGGACAGCGAGACGAAAAAAGCCCCATGAAGGTATGCCAAAAGTCAATAGTAACTAAACTCTCCTCCTTCAGGAAGGAGGAGTACCCGTAGGGGGAGGTGGTAGGTGAATACATAATCCTATCATTTACAAAAAAAATAGGAACAAACATTATTTCTCCTACCACCTCGGTCTTCGACCACTCCTCCTTCCCGAAGGAGGAGAATAGAGACAGAATCGACTTTTTAGCCCCCACTTTAGTTCTTTTGACACCCCTTCATGAATTCTCTCAAAGGCATCTTACGGAATGGAATAAAAAGTGAATCAGCGGCGGCAAAATTCTCTATCTTTTTTCTTATTAATTCTATTTCTTTAGAATAGAATTATATACTCTTCTCTACTCTACTGGTTTCCATTCGGTTTTCGCGCCCTGCCAGAAGGCGTTTCAGAGCTTTTAGTTTCGCAAATTAAGAGTTGTTTTTCCCCTCTATTTTTCGCCTGTTTTTTTCATCGAATTCTATTCGGATTTATACTTCAAAACAATGTTGGGATAAACCACCCCGTCCGCACAAGTAAACTGCGCAAAAAGAATGAAATTACGGAAAAATTCGGAGTTGCGGAGAAAGAATTCCGGCACGTAATGAACCTGATGTCCGGACTGTTCGAGTACGTGCCCAAAGTCCGCCATCAACATGAAATGATACGAATCGGACAATCCGTCCGTCCCCGCCCGATAAGCCAAAGCGCCGTCAAGCACTTCGTCATTATCCAGCTGGCGGATATATCGTGACAAACTATCTTCATCGGGGGCAAGCAGTAAACGTCCGCCATAAAATGTAGCGAAAACATGCAAGGACGGCTCTACAAAACTGGTTAGTTGCGTAAACAACGTTGTTTGAGGCAACCTGTACACAGGGTATGCTTTAGAGGGAGTATAACAAAAAGTTATACGTGAATTCCGGCCTGTTCCTTCCTCTGCCGGAGCCGTATTTACCAAAGAGCGCAACATCCTTTCCGCCTCAGCCACATCCATCACCGAGAGACTTAAAACAGCCGCAGGCCCCATCAGAGAGTCTTCCCGCTGGAAAAGACAAGCCACCAAATCCTGCCCCGTATTCTCTGCCAGATAACGTGACAATTCCCGATCCCGATTCAGCACTTCACTCGTTCTGCCTGCCGTCGCATATTCCTGCGTACCGCCATAGGAAAGCAGGGATGCCCAGTCCGTAATGCCCTGTTTACTGAAATAAAAAGCAGTGGAAGGCAGTGTCTCGCCCGGAAATCCTTTGACAGATTCCTGCTGGCGGATTACATTTATAAAGTTAAAACAAGTATCTACATAATGGCTGACTCCGGAGAAATAAATGAAATCATCCTTCAGCTTCATATCAAACTCCGTCCATCCCATCATTCCTGCCAGACGAGTGTAGACGGTAGCAACAGTCGGACTTTTCTTCGGCGCCCGCACTTCTTTAAAAGCAGAGTCGGCAGCCAGCGACTTGCCGGTTTTGCGGATATCTATCACCTCCTCTATCAGCTTTTTCTGACAACTGAGCACCAGAAAGTCTTCCGTCAGATAGCAGGCGAGAAAATCACCGTCCGCCATCGGATAGATAATGATATCTTCACCCTTATAATCGAATGTTTTCGGAGGATAGCCCGACGAAACATATTTCTGCACAAAACGGTCGATCAGCGCACGGTCTCCATTCCCCAACCGGCAGTAAAGCACCTGATTACGATCATTGTCCGGCTCATGGAAACTGATCAGCATCTGATTCATTTGCCTGCTCAGACCGTGAGGAGCATCTTCGAGAAGAGAATAAAGATATTGTTTCAGATAAGAAAAGAGTTTGGAAACATAAAGATACTGGTGATCCCGACTACAGGTCAGCTCATCCACTTCCATTACAAATTCGGCTACATCTTCCGTCGCAAACACTGCTGAAACAGAGGACGGAACCAAGGTATAGAGATCAAAATCCTTCTGATCCTCGGCAGCCGACAACCTAAAAAAAGAGTACAACGCAAAACCTGAGCACAAAAGTACAACAGAAGAAGTGATCGCTATTTTCACTATCGTACGAAGTTTCATAATATTTGCTGTTTATCGGCTAGGGGCAAAAATAATAATTTCTACAAAGAAAACAAAACTTTTGCTAAAAAAATCACCAATAATCAGAAAATGATTTCCATTCCGTCATATGTAAGGTGAATATTTTCAGGAAGCTCCTTCTCTACCTTCTTGTGCAGCCCCATATCATGACTCATGTGGATGAAGTATGTCTCCTTTGCCCGAATACGTTCTGCCACCTTCAATGCCTCCTCCAGATTCTGGTGAGTAGGATGAGGAGCGATACGAAGCGCATTCATAATCAGAACATCTATCCCTTCCAATTGTTCATACGATTCTTCGGGCATGGTCAGCATATCCGTGATATACCCCAGCCTGCCGATACGGTAGCCCAAAATCGGCAGCCGACCGTGCATCACCCGCAAAGGCACCACTTCCGTATGGTGGATGGAAAAGGCGTGCCCGACCTCAATTTCCTGCAAGGGAATATCAGGAACACCGGGATAACGGTGATCGACAAAACAATAAGGCATCCGCAAACGCAATGCGCGTGCCACATATTCTTCGGCATAGATAGGAACCGCCCCGAAGCGGCAAAACGGACGCAAATCATCCAGCCCGCCCACGTGGTCATAATGTTCGTGCGTAATGAGCACACCGTCTATCTTCTCAAAAGGAAGGTGTAACACCTGCGCCCGAAAATCGGGCCCGCAGTCTATAAGTATCCGCGCATCTTCCGTCTCAACGATTGCAGACGCACGCAGACGATTATCCTTCGGATCGGCAGAAGTGCAGACCGGACAGGTGCATCCAATCTGAGGAACTCCCGTCGATGTTCCGCTTCCAAGTATTCTTACTTTCATTTCCCAACCAAATTTACTTCCGGATGAATGTCTATGCCGAATTTCGCACGAACAGAAGCCCGTACCGCATCCGAAAGCGCAAGGATGTCGCTGCCTTTCGCTCCGCCCCGATTAACGAGCACCAAGGCCTGCTTGTCATGCACTGCCGCCGGACCTAATGCTTTTCCTTTCCAGCCACACTGATCAATCATCCATCCTGCCGGAATCTTCACTCGTCCGTCATTCAGTTCGTAGAAGGGGATTCGGGGAAATTCCTGCTGCAAGGCTTCCAGTTTTTCGCGCGGAACGATGGGATTCATAAAGAAACTACCGGCATTTCCCATCACTTTCGGGTCGGGCAATTTGCTTTCACGGATATCGATAATCACTTTCCGGAGTACCGGCAAGGTCAGTTCGGGATACTGTTCGAGTTCCTGACGGATGGTGCCGTAATCTAATGTATAACGTTCTTCCTTGCTGAGCCGGAAGCAGACATAAGTCACAAATACGGATTTATTCTCCGGACGTTTGAAAATGCTGTCGCGGTAGGCATAGCCACATTCATCTACAGCATAAACACGCTCCTCACCGTGAATGTTCACTGTTTCGACAGAGGTGATCAAGTCTTTCACTTCCACACCATAGGCACCGATATTCTGCACGGCACTCGCTCCCACTTCACCGGGAATAAGGGAGAGATTTTCCGTTCCATACCAGCCATGCTCTACACAATATCCTACAAAATCATCCCAAACCACGCCTGCTCCTACCCGCACGGCTACACTCCGTTCATCCTCTTCCGTCACCTCGATCCCTTCGATGCGGGAATGTAAGACCAGCCCTTCATAGTCTTTGACAAAAAGCAGGTTGCTTCCGCCGCCTATATGCAAAAAAGGTGTCGTAAGGGCACCTTGAGCTATCAATGTCTTCAGTTCTTCTACCGAAGCATATTCCTGAAACCGTTCGGCATAGACATCAATGCCGAACGTATTGTGTGATAAAAGAGAATACATATCTTCCGTTTTTTCGTTGTTAAATACTGGTATCTTCAAACTTATACAGTTGCCATTCGCCTGCTTTCCGCCTGAAATATAGAATATTAGAGAAGCCGTTTCCGATTCCCTTCAAGGCGAGAATCTTTGTCGGCGAGTTATCATCATTCCGCTGTCCGTAATTGATATTCGAAAGGCGGTCTGTAGGCAATGCTGGCTTGAAAGCAAACCACTGGTTCAAATCAAGAGAAGTCTCTAGAATAGAGAAGTCATCGTCCGGATCTGAGGTGACAAAAGCCAGAGGCTCCTGCACACGCCGGCTTTGAAAAAGGCTGTCGGCAGCAAAATGACTGAAAAACTCCACAAAGTCTTCATTTTCATTCCGCTCAACAGGGCGCAGATTGATAGCCTCCAGTATCCATGCCCCTTTGATACGCTCAAAATAATACTTTTTCACCATTCGGGTTTTCACGAATATCCATTCCACCTGAACGGAGGTCAGTGAGGTGTCCCCCACCAAATCCATGTCTTCTTCTTTATCAAACAGGAGCGTATAATAATGCTGTTTGGTAAATAAGTCATCATGCTTCCAGTTGCGTTCTTCGATATTGGTTTTCTCATCTCCCTTGTAATAGGGCAACGGAAACTTGACACGCTGACGCTGCAAGGCATCATCGGAAGCAAAATTATAGATAAAATCGTCGAAAGATTCGTCCGCTTCTGTCGGTTTGGGCTCTTCCGGCAATTCCTCCTGATGGATCGAATCGGCTTTGTGCCGGATAGAATCCACCTCTTGAGTGATAGATGCAAAGGGGTCGATGTTCGTTTTCTTGTTTCCACAGGAACCAAGGATAGTGAGCACCAGAACCCCCGCAATTAGTTTTTTCATTTTTTCAGTTTCTCTCTTAGCTTTTCAAGCATATCCACCGTCATGCTTTCCAGATCGTAAGCCGGCTTCCACCCCCACTCCTCGCGGGCGCAAGTGTCATCCAGACTATCGGGCCAGCTGTCCGCTATGCGCTGCTTCAAAGGATCTACATCATAGATCATCTCGAACGCGGGCACATGCTTCTTGATGGCATGGAAAATCGTCTCAGGGTCGAAACTCATAGAGGCGATATTGAAAGCGTTGCGGTGTATCAGCTTGGTCGGATCTGCTTCCATCAGCATGATTGCTGCGTTCAGCGCGTCCGGCATATACATCATATCCATTAAAGTGCCTTCTTTGATAGGGCACACAAATTTTTCTCCTCTTACTGCCGAATAATAAATATCGACAGCATAATCGGTGGTTCCTCCTCCCGGAGGGGTCACGTTCGAAATGATGCCCGGGAAACGGACAGCACGTGTGTCAACACCGTATTTGTTAAAATAGTAGTCACTCAGCAACTCTGTCGTTACCTTGGTGACTCCATACATAGTACGGGGACGCTGGATAGTATCCTGTGGTGTCTGTGTATGAGGCGTGCTTGCACCGAACGATCCGATAGAACTGGGGGTAAATACCGCACATCCCTGCTCACGCGCCACTTCCAAAACATTCCACAGTCCGTCAATACCAATTTTCCAGGCTAGCTTCGGCTTGGACTCAGCCACCACCGATAGCAGTGCAGCCAAATTATATATGGTATCAATGTGGTATTCCTTCACCACCGATTCAATCATTTCACCATTCGTTACATCGACAACTGCCGACGGTCCCGACTCTTTTAACTCTCCTTTGGGCTCTGCACCCTGGATGTAACCTGCTACTACGTTTGTGTTTCCATAACGCCTGCGTAACTCCATCGTCAACTCGGATCCTATTTGTCCGGTGGCTCCAATAATCAAAATGTGTTTCATTTTTCCTTTTAAATAAAAGTGTTAAGCTAAATAGTGCGCAAAGTAAGCACTTTTTTTTCAGATTTAAATCAAAAAGATATTGTTTATTCCAAGAAAAATCGTGTCCTTTGCACCATTAACTTAATCACTCAAACATTATGTACGGTAAAATGAAAGAACACCTCAGCCAGACACTGGCTGAAATTAAGGAAGCCGGACTTTACAAAGAAGAACGACTGATCGAAAGTGCGCAGCAAGCTGCCATCACTGTAAAAGGAAAAGAAGTGCTGAATTTCTGCGCCAACAACTATCTGGGACTGTCTAATCACCCCCGTCTGATTAAAGCTTCTCAAGAAATGATGGACCGCCGTGGATTTGGTATGTCATCTGTCCGCTTCATCTGCGGAACGCAAGATATACACAAGGAACTGGAAGCTGCTATCTCAGATTATTTCCAGACAGAAGACACCATTCTGTATGCAGCCTGTTTCGACGCCAACGGAGGTGTGTTCGAACCGCTTTTCAGCGAAGAGGACGCCATCATCTCGGACTCTCTGAACCATGCTTCTATCATCGACGGTGTACGTCTTTGTAAAGCGAAACGCTATCGCTATGCCAACGCGGATATGAAGGATCTGGAAAGATGTCTGCAAGAAGCTCAGGCACAACGGTTCCGTATCGTTGTTACCGACGGCGTATTCTCTATGGACGGCAATGTAGCGCCTATGGATCAGATCTGTGACCTGGCCGAAAAGTATGATGCACTCGTGATGGTAGACGAATCGCACTCCGCCGGTGTGGTTGGTGCTACGGGCCACGGTGTCAGCGAGCTGTACAAGACTCACGGACGCGTAGACATCTATACAGGAACACTGGGCAAGGCTTTCGGAGGCGCATTGGGAGGATTTACCACCGGCCGCAAGGAGATCATCGACTTACTGCGTCAGCGCAGCCGTCCTTATCTGTTCTCCAACTCGTTGGCTCCGGGTATCATCGGTGCAAGTCTCGAAGTATTCAAGATGCTGAAAGAAAGCAATGCGCTGCATGACAAGCTGGTAGAGAATGTAAACTATTTCCGTGACCAAATGACAGCTGCCGGATTTGACATCAAACCGACACAAAGTGCCATCTGCGCCGTTATGTTGTATGATGCCAAACTATCCCAGATTTATGCCGCACGCATGCAGGAAGAAGGCATTTATGTGACGGGATTCTATTATCCGGTCGTTCCGAAAGAACAGGCACGTATCCGTGTACAAATCTCTGCCGGACACGAGAAAGCACACCTCGACAAATGTATCGCTGCTTTCATTAAGGTTGGCAAAGAATTGGGAGTGCTGAAATAAGTAATAAGTAATAGGTAATAGGTAATAATCGTAGCTGCCGGTAGCTTTACCCGCATGGCATATTACTTATTACCTATTACTTATTACCTATTACCTAATTATTTATTACCTATTACTTATTTTTCAAGATGGAAGAACTTACGCTCACTACTCCTGCTTTGCTTTTTTCGGCTGTTTCGCTGATTTTGCTGGCTTATACCAATCGTTTTTTATCGTATGCGCAGCTGGTGCGGCAGTTGCGGGACCGCTATATGGAAAATCCTACGGATATCACGGTAGCACAAATCGAGAATTTGAGGAAACGGTTGAATCTGACACGCACGATGCAGGGACTGGGGATAGCAAGCCTCTTTTTCTGTGTAGTCAGTATGTTTCTTATTTACATCGGACTGCAGTTGTTATCGGTTTATGTATTCGGACTGGCATTGATACTGTTAATCGCTTCTTTGGGTGTATCCTTCCGCGAAATACAGATTTCTACCCGCTCGCTGGAGATTTATCTGGGAGCTATGGAAAAAGGAAAGATAAAGAAATAGCCCGGCAGGGAAGTTGATAAGTAAGATAAAAAAAGAAGCTGTCTGAATATAAACCCAAACAGCTTCTCTTATATAATTTTCTATTTTTCAGATCATTATCAGCGTTGTCCCAGTTGTGAATCAACAAAGAAAATACCGGTATCACCAGCTTTCTTGATTTTATCCACAATTCCCTGTGCAGTAGCTTCTTCTTCTACCTGTTCGCGGACAAATCCCCACAAGAAATCCTGAGTAGCTTTATCTTTTTCAGCAGCAGCCACATCTACCAGCTTGTCTACCAATGCAGATACATGGCATTCGTGTTTGTAAACGTGTTCAAACACTTCCAGCGGAGTACCCCAGCCATTGGGAACCACATCAATCTTGTCAACTATAGCAGTTCCGCCACGTTTGATGATGTAATCGGCCATTGCATAAGCATGTCCCATTTCTTCCTGAGATTGTTTCTTCATCCAATGTGCAAAGCCACTGAAACCTTCTTTCTCAAAGTAGAAAGACATTGCCAGATACAGGTTAGAAGACCACATTTCAGCAGTGATCTGCTCATTGATTGCTTTCTGTAATTTTTCTGAAATCATAATCGTATATTTTTATTAAGTTGTTAATGTAGTTTTCTTTTGAACTCATTACAAAAATAACAAGATTTCAGTTAAAATTGTTCCAAGCTCCCTGCATTTTTAAACTACATTCACATTTTATTTACACCAGCTCGTCCGAAGTGTATCCTTTCGGCAGTTCACGGCAGTTGTATCCGGATGCCATAATCTCACCGTAGGCACCTGCGGAACGAAGTGCAATCAGGTCCCCCCGCTTCACTTTGTTCAGGTCAATCGCTTTACCGAAAACGTCTGATGATTCACAGATCGGACCTACTACGTCATAAGCCTCTACAGGTTCTTCCGAAGTAATGTTTTCCATCTTGTGGTAAGCCTGATACAAAGCCGGACGAATCAGGTCTGTCATACCTGCATCGAGGATGGCAAATTTCTTCTTCGTTCCCTGCTTTACATACAGCACTTTCGATATCAGAGAGCCGCACTGTCCTACCACCGCACGTCCCAGTTCGAAGTGCAATGTCTGATAAGGACGCAGTTTCAGCTGTCCGGCATAGGTAGCAAAGTAGCTTTTGAAGTCCGGAACGGACTGGCGGTTCGGATGACCGTAGTCAATGCCCAGACCACCACCGACATTGATATGCTCTACCAGAATACGGCGGGCTTCGAGCTTGTCCTGCAATTCATTCACCCGGTTACAAAGAGCGATGAAATCGCCCATATCCAATATCTGTGAACCGATATGGAAGTGCAGACCGATGAATTTTACATTCTTCATTTCCAAAGCCACATCGATCACCCTGTCCATGTCCTGCATACTGATACCGAATTTGTTTTCAGCCAGACCGGTGGTGATATTGGCGTGCGTATGCGCCCCGACATCCGGATTGATACGGAAAGCGACATTAGCGATCTTATTTTGAGCGGCAGCCAGTTCGTTGATGACTTCCAGTTCGGGGATAGACTCTACATTGAAACAGAAGATGCCATATTCCAGTCCGAGGTTGATCTCCCAATCCGCTTTCCCGACTCCGGCAAAAACGATTTTATTGGCAGGGAATCCGGCACGGACAGCGGCACGGATTTCTCCGCCACTCACGCAGTCTGCTCCCATTCCGCTTTCACGGATAATGGTAAGTACTTTCGGATTGGCATTCGCCTTCACGGCATAATGTACGGAATAGCTAGGATATTTGGCAACCTCTTGGTTAATAGCCGACAATGTATCACGCAGCACTTTCGTATCATAATAATAGAAAGGTGTCTGCAAAGTACGGAATTTATCGATTGGAAATATTCCTTTCATAATTCAAGAAACTTGTTTAGTTAGTTAAAAAGAGCGCTTTTATCAGTATCAATAAAAGCGCTCGTATTATTTGTGGAATTATTTGTTGTTGAAAAGCATATCGCTCAGCGACTGCAACGCCGTCTTCTTATCGCAATCCCGGATAAGGAAGGAAATATTGTAGTTACTTCCTCCGAAGGAAATCATTCGCACAGGTATGTCCCGCATCGCATCAAGCGCTTTAGCTTCGAAACCGACATTCTCCCATTCCAGGTCACCTACTACACAGATAATACACATATCCTTGTCAACAGTGACAGTACCGTATTTTTTCAGGTCGTCCAGAATCTCGTTCAGATGCTTGGTGTTGTCTATTGTAACAGATACACCGACCTCTGAAGTACAGATCATGTCAATAGAAGTCTGATAACTTTCAAAGATCTCGAATACTTTACGCAGGAAACCATGAGCAAGCAACATACGGCTTGATTTGATCTTGATAGCTGTAATATTGTTTTTGGCAGCTACGGCTTTAATCTTACCTTTCTCCGTGTCATTAGAAATTAGTGTTCCGGGAGCATCCGGGTCCATTGTATTCAGCAGACGTACAGGTATATTGGCATATTTAGCAGGCTGGATGCAAGTCGGGTGCAGGATTTTTGCACCGAAGTAAGCCAGCTCGGCTGCTTCTTCGAAATGCAGCTGACGAACCGGAGCTGTCTTGTCCACAATGCGCGGGTCGTTATTGTGCATACCGTCGATGTCCGTCCATATCTGGATTTCGGAAGCCTTTACGGCAGCACCGATCAAGGATGCGGTGTAATCGCTGCCACCACGCTGCAGGTTGTCTATCTCACCGTAAGCATTGCGGCAGATGAAACCTTGTGTGATGTAAATCTCCATATCCGGATACAATTCCAGTTGTGTCTGCAGTTTCTCCTTAATATATACGGGGTCCGGTTCCGCGTTCTTGTCAGTACGCATGAATTCCAAAGCCGGAAGCAATACGGACTTCACACCGCATTCCTGCAGGTAGAAGTTGACCATAGCCGTAGAAATAAGCTCTCCCTGTGCCAAAACCACTTTCTCTTCGAACAAAGTGAAAAGGTCTTTAGTATAGGAGCGGATGTAGTCGAAGTGAGACTTGATGACTTCCAGACCTTTCTGTTTATATTCCTGAGTTGCAAAAAGCTCATCAACGTGCTGTTTATATTTTGATTCCAGCTTATTGATAATCTCGTTGGCACCCTCCGGATTCTTCTTATACAGATAGTCCGAAATTTCCACCAATGTATTTGTTGTTCCTGACATTGCAGAAAGGA
The DNA here is from genome assembly GCF_058231005.1 of Bacteroides sp. RCH18. NCBI lineage: Bacteria > Pseudomonadati > Bacteroidota > Bacteroidia > Bacteroidales > Bacteroidaceae > Bacteroides > Bacteroides sp. RCH18. The sequence continues at coordinate 1,239,217 of NZ_JBIPTC010000001.1, forward strand.
CAACAATCTTCTGTTCACCATCGGTAATCAATTTGGCTACTTCCTTCATCCGCTGAGCAGAACCCACGGAAGTTCCTCCAAACTTTAAAACTTTCATTTTCGTTACTGTTTTAGTTATCTATATTTAAATCTATTTCTATTGTTCTCTGTCTGGGCATGTATTCGTCCGTCACATCCGTTATACGATGTTCGGAACAGCGGTATACACTGCCGGGATATTCTTTCAGCAATTGCAGATTGTGCGTTGTCATCACTACCGACGAACCGGATTCGCAGATGTTGTGCAACAATTCAACGATGGACTTGCCTGTTTCCACATCCAGATTTCCGGTCGGCTCGTCTGCCAGGATAATAGCCGGAGAATTGAGCACGGCACGTGCGATCACGATGCGTTGCTGTTCGCCGCCGGAAAGTTCGTTGGGGAGTTTATAACCTTTGTTGGACATTCCCACGAGGTCGAGCACTTCCTCTATTCTTTCCTGAATTTCCCGTTTGTTCTTCCAGCCGGTGGCACGAAGCACAAATTCCAGATTGTTGTAAACGGTACGGTCCGTCAGCAGCTGAAAGTCCTGAAACACAATTCCCAGCTTTCTTCTCAACTGAGGGATATGCTTGCGTTTGATTGAACGCATATTATAACCCAGCACTTCCGCTTCGCCGTCGATTACGTCCAGTTCGCCGTAAAAGGTTTTGAGCAGGCTCGTTTTCCCCGAACCTACCTTCCCGATCAGATAGACGAACTCTCCTTTGTGCAATTCCAGATTGACATCGCTCAGTACACAGAGTTCCTGTTGATGGATTTCTACGTTTTTATATTGAATTAATGCTTCTTCCATGTACTGCTATGTCTTTCCTGCAATTCGCGTGCAAGGTCTTCGATCCGATAGCCTTTTGAAGTTAATAATACAATCATGTGATAAATCAGGTCGGCTCCTTCATAGATCAGACGTTCGTTTGTTCCATTCGTAGCTTCGATCACTGTTTCGACAGCTTCCTCACCTACTTTCTGAGCGATCTTGTTGATTCCGGATTCGAACAGGCTGGTGGTGTAAGAACCTTGGGGCATTTCTTCGTGACGTTTGTCAATGAAATCCTGCAATGCTTTCAGGAACATAACCGGTTCTTCGTTTTTCTCACCCCAGCAAGTATCTGTGCCTGTATGACAAACAGGACCTGCCGGATCTGCCTGGATCAACAGGGTATCGTTGTCACAATCCGCTTTGATAGATACCACATGAAGGAAGTTGCCGCTTTCTTCTCCTTTCGTCCAAAGACGATTTTTGGTACGGCTGAAGAAAGTTACTTTTCCGGTTTCCACCGTTTTATCGTAGGCCTCCTTGTTCATGAAGCCCAGCATCAAGACTTTGCGTGTCTCGTTGTCCTGTATGATAGCCGGAACAAGTCCGTTCATCTTATCGAAATCCAATTCCATCTTATATTAAGTTCTAATTACTATTTCAATTTACTATACCGTTTGTGTGAGCCCATGCCGCCTCACCCTCTGATGGTTATTCCTTCGCCGCAAAGATACGATTTTAATTCGGGAATTTTAATTTCTCCGAAATGAAAAACGCTGGCAGCCAACGCCGCATCTGCTTTTCCTACTAAAAAAGCATCACGGAAGTGTTCTTTCAGCCCTGCCCCGCCCGAAGCGATCACGGGAATAGAGAGTTGATCGGCCAAGGAAGCAAGCGCTTCGTTCGCATAACCGGTCTTCACCCCATCATGGTTCATGCTCGTAAACAGGATTTCGCCTGCTCCACGCTCCTGAGCCTCTTTGGTCCATGCCAGCAATTCTTTATCGGTTTCGATACGCCCGCCGTTCAGGTAACACTTCCATCCGTTTTCTGTTTGCTTGGCATCTACCGCCAGAACGCAAACCTGAGAACCGAAGTTCTTGGCAATGTCATCAATCAGCTGAGGGTTGCGAATGGCGGAAGAATTGATCGAGATCTTATCCGCTCCGGCATTCAGCAGGCGATCTACATCGCTCAATTCATTGATGCCACCGCCCACGGTAAACGGGATATTGATATTGGCAGCAATCCGCTTTACCAATTCCGTGAAAGTCTTACGTCCTTCATGACTTGCAGTAATATCCAGAAACACAAGTTCATCTGCTCCTTGTTCGCTGTAAGCCCGCCCCAGCTCTACCGGATCACCGGCCTGGCGCAAATTGACAAAGTTCGTTCCTTTTACGGTCTGTCCGTCTTTTATATCCAGACAGGGTATGATTCTTTTTGCTAACACAATTCTATCTTATTTACTATTTGACAATTTAGATTCTACTAATCCGAGAACCTGCTTCCTTATTTTTCATTATAACAGGGTGCTTCCTTTCATTTTAGCACTCCTGATTATAAAAATATACGCAAATCTTTCAATGTTATATGCCCTTCGTACAATGCTTTACCGAAAATGACTCCGGGAACTCCGGCTTCATTCAAGGCGATTATGTCATCCACATTGCTCACTCCGCCACTAGCCATCAGGTAGAGATTCGGAAACTTCTCCAGCATTTCTTTATACAAATCTATAGAAGGACCTTTCAGCATTCCATCACAACTAATATCAGTACAAATAACTTTCTGAATACCTTTATTTATATAGTCTTCGAGAAATGGGAAAAGCTCGCAGGCGCTTTCGTCTTTCCAGCCGTTTACAGCAATCTTATGTTCCTTGACGTCTGCTCCGAGGATTATTTTCTCACTGCCATATACTTCCAGCCAATGGCAGAACAGCTCCGGATCTTTCACGGCAACGCTTCCGCCTGTCACCATCTGAGCACCGCTTTCAAAAGCTATTTTCAAATCTTCGTCACTCTTTACTCCACCGCCAAAATCTACTACTAAAGAGGTACGCGTAGCAATCTGCTCCAATACCCGATGGTTAACTACGTGGTGAGAAGCAGCTCCGTCCAGATCTACCACATGAAGCCTGCGAACCCCGTTCGCTTCAAACTCCTTGGCTACTTCCACCGGATTTTCGTTATATACCTTCTTACTATCGTAATCTCCCTGAGAAAGGCGTACACATTTCCCGTCAATAATATCAATGGCTGGAATAATTTCTATCATCTGTTTATATACAATTTGATCATTTACGATTTACTATTTTAGCTGTTTACTCTATCTTCTTATGCCTGTCCTTTTCTTCTTCTCCGAAAAGCCGGAAATAGTTTATTATAAACGATGACCGAGTTTATTATAAACTATGGTGGAGTTTATTATAAACTGTTGCAACGTTTATTAGAGATCCAGAAAGTTCCTCAGAATCCTTTCACCTGTCTTTCCGCTTTTCTCCGGATGGAACTGGGTGGCATAAAAGTTATCTTTATGCAATGCCGCACTGAACGGATGGATATAATCGGTTTCGGCAGCAGTGAAGTCACAAACCGGCACATAGAAACTGTGTACAAAGTAGACAAACTCTTCTTCGGTGAATCCTTCGAACAATTTACTGTTTGTCTTGCCAATCGTATTCCAGCCCATATGCGGCACTTTATCTTCATGCTTCTGCGGAACAAAACGCTTCACGTCTACATCAAAGATATTCAGGCAGTCCACCTCACCTTCTTCGGAGTGTCGGCACATCAACTGCATACCGAGACAAATTCCGAACACAGGCTGACGCAGATTCTTAATCAGCTCGTCGAGCCCTGTTGCTTTCAGGTGATTCATGGTAGTTCCCGCCTCTCCTACTCCGGGGAAAATCACTTTATCGGCAGATTGAAGTATTTCTTTATCGGCAGTAATCACCGCTTCTACTCCCAACCGCTTCAGAGCATAGTCCACAGAACGGATATTTCCGGCATTGTATTTTACAACTGCTACTTTCATCAGCTAAATATTACTGTTTTATTTTTATAAGCCAAAATCTTACGTTCGATATGCTTTTGTACCGCACGCGAAAGAACAATCTTTTCCAAGTCCTTTCCTTTATTTACAAGATCTTCTATAGAGTCCTTATGTGTAATGCGTACTACATCCTGCTCGATGATCGGACCTGCATCCAGTTCAGTCGTTACATAATGGCTGGTCGCACCGATAATTTTCACTCCACGCTGGAATGCGGCATGATAAGGTTTTGCCCCTACAAATGCCGGTAGGAAGGAATGATGGATGTTGATAATCTTATTCGGGTACGCATTGATCATCTGTTCGGAAATCACCTGCATATAACGTGCCAACACGATGAATGTAATTTTATGTTTGGCAAGCAATTCCATTTCTTTGCGTTCCTGCTCTTCTTTGGTCTCCTTGGTGATGGGGAACAAATAGAAAGGAATACCGAAACGCTCTGCCACGTGCTGCAAGTCCGGATGGTTGCTTATAATAAGAGGTATCTCCACGTTCCACTCTCCTGCCGTGTAGCGAGCCAACATATCGAACAGGCAATGAGACATTTTAGAAACGAATATAGCCATACGCGGTTTCACATCCGAGAAATAAAGACGGAAATCCATTTCATACTTCTGCCCATATAGCGTTCTGAAATAATCTTCAATCTTTTCCTGCGGAACCAGAAAATCTTTCAATTCCCATTCTATACGCATGAAGAAGATGTTCTCCACATGGTCTACATACTGATCCAGATAGATAATATTTCCTTTGTTTACCGTAATAAAGTCTGTCACTTCCGCGAGGATTCCCGGTTTGTCGGGACAGTGCAATAACAGTTTGGCTGTAGTCATCATTCTTTTTACTAATTTACTATTCCGGGCGGAAATTCTTCCACCTATCTAATTTTAGTGCGCAAAAATAACGATTTATTGCAAAACTACGAATTATTCAAGCAGAAAGTTGATATAAAAACGGTGATTTCTTACAGATAGAAAGATATCCAAGACTATTTCCAAAGAAGAAGATGACAAACTTCAGGATAGTGACACTATCGCTTCCGGATAATGACACTATCCCATCGTGATAGTGTCACTATGACGACCGGATAGTGTCACCATCCTGACTGAAGAAAAAACTAATATTTTTTTTCATTATAAAAGTACTCAAAATGAGACACTAAGCTTTTTTCTTGCTTTTTATTGAAAAAAAGTTTCATCAAAACATTTGCAGATTTACAAAAAACAACTACCTTTGCACCCGCAATCGAGAGAGATGCAGATTAACAAAATGAAATTCTGGTTCGGTAGTTCAGTTGGTTAGAATACATGCCTGTCACGCATGGGGTCGCGGGTTCGAGTCCCGTCCGGACCGCTTCTTTTAAGTAAGAAGCAAAGAGAAATAAAATGAGTTAGTCTATTCATATTTGGTGCGTTAGTTCAGTTGGTTAGAATACATGCCTGTCACGCATGGGGTCACGGGTTCGAGTCCCGTACGCACCGCTTCTTAAGAAAGTAAAATAAAAAAGTCTTTGATTACATTGATAATCAAAGACTTTTTTATTTATGCATTACACGAAACCCAAATCTCTAACAGCTGCAGTCTACGACTAAGACTAACGGATATCTTAAACATCCTGTTACCCGCCATCGGACATCAGACCTATCAAGTCATATATAAAAAAGATAATAATTCACTGCATCATCAGTGTTATTCAATTTAAAATAGCACCTTTGCATACATAAAGAAAATAGAATGATATATGAAAGAAGTAATATTTGTACTCTTAAATGAGTTTGCCGACTGGGAAGGCGCGTTTATAGCTGCCTGCCTGAATCAGGGTGTTATGCCCGGAAGTCCTGTTCCTTATAAAGTGAAGACCTTGTCAATAACCAAAGAGCCTGTCTCTTCAATAGGGGGATTCAGAGTATTGCCCGATTATGATTTGAAAGATATGCCGGAAGATTATGCAGGTCTGATATTAATCGGTGGTATGAGCTGGTTTTCACCTGAAGCTGAATTGATAGTCCCGCTGGTAGAAAAAGCTATCAAAGATGAGAAAGTGGTTGGCGGAATATGCAATGCTTCCGTTTTTCTTGGTATACACGGATTCCTCAATGACGTAAAGCATACGAGCAATACAATCGAGTATCTGAAACAATATGTCGGAGAGAAATATACTGGTGATTCGAACTACATCAATAAGCAGGCTGTAAGAGATGGAAAGATCGTAACCGCTAACGGAACCGGACAACTGGAATTTTGCAGGGAAATACTATATGCATTAGAAGCTGATACAGCCGAAGCAATAGAAGAAAGTTATCTGTTTTATAAAAACGGATTTTGTCCGGAGTAATAAAGTGAGGTTAAGTTCAACAACTATCAGACGATTAAAATAAGATATAAAAATAGTCAAACCCCAAAGAATATGGTACACTTGGTATATTGTGATGACAAGAGTAAAGTATTGAACAAAATACTTGATGGCAGTAAAACAATGGTAGTTCGCGGAGCAGCCGGACGGAAAATCCCGCACAGCCGGGTAAACGAAGGCGAAACCCTCTATTTTATGCAGAAAGGTTCTAAAAAAATTTCTGCCAAAGCCACCGTAACTCATGTCGAGAACTATCTGAAACTAACAGAAGAAGAAATCATAGATACCCTTGCTCATAATCAGCCTAAACTCAATCTGACAGACAAGCAGAAAGAACGTTGGCATAAGAAATGCTTAATACTAGTAGAATTTTCCAATGTAGAAAAGATTGAACCTGCATACGATTTTGACCATCAAGGAAATATGGATGACTGGTTGATCATTGACAAAATCGAAGATGTAGTTGTAGGTACAAGTATTCCGTATAATTATGAAAAAAGCAAGTTCAAATAGTACAAATAAGAAATAGTATGTAAGAGTGAAGTGCACCCCAAAAGTTGGATAAAAAACTTTTGGGGTGCACTTCAGAGTTTTGACACAACCTCTCCCTTTCATACCGCTTATCTAAGAAATAGCATATCCTACATGAGAAAAAAATCTATTCAACAGTGAAACTTTCCGACTTAAAGTTACTGTAAAACCTTCCGGAAATCGCTGTAAATTTTAAAACACAATAATCGGGGTCTGTCACTCCTTCGGGATAATACATCGTATCCCCTTCCTGCCATATCATCTCTTTACTGGCAGGATCGGTCAGCACTTCCATAGTACCGCGCAGCATCACCCCTCTAAAGAACCGCGTATCACAAAAGTAAATACAGGCATGATTGTTCTCACGATATTGGGCCACACGCATTGACGAAGTATTTGTAGTCAGATAAATCGTCTTTATCCCTTCCCTCTTTCGGGGTTGCAACATAGCTTTCATATTAGGAAATCCTTCACTGTCTATGGAACCGATAAAGGCCGTTTTCAGCTTATCAATCATGTTCCCTACTGTTTTTTCCGCATCTCTCATCGTTCAATAATTTTAATTGGTTATTATCTGATGCGAAAGTAGGGATATAGAAGACAATCAGTGCAACAGAAAGAAAGGGAGAAATATCACTTTTTACGGTTTATGCGTTCTTCGATAAAGTAATGGCGTTGTTCCAGTATATTGCCGGAAGCTACGGATAAAATAAGAGACAGTTGAGAAATGAAGTTCAAACGCAATATCCGATATAGGGAAATCTGTATAAGTAAGCAGTCTCTTAGCCTCATCCATTACTTTATTCCGGATATATTGCTTCGCACTAATCCCTTTTGTAGAGGTTACAATCTCATTCAGATAATTCGGGGTAATACAAAGTTTATCCGCATAATATTGAACAGAATGCTGCTCTTTCAGATGGCTCTCAACCAACTTCATAAATTTGTCAATATGGATATTACCAACCTCTTTGGATGTAGTTTCTTCTTCCATATTCACTTTCTTATATTCCCGGTCCAACAACATCAGGACTTCATAAAGTAATGCCCTTAATACATACACATCATTCTGTCTGTACGAATCAATCTCCGTTTTAATATTGTGCAATATCTGAAGGATACGCATATAAAGTTCATCCGGCAACTGTAATTTGGATGATGTCTTTCCCGACTGGAAGAATGAAAGATGCTGCACAAAGAGAGAATCCTTAAAAAGAGAAGATAAAAACTCATCTTCAAAGATCAAAGCATAACCATTGACTATGTGGCGGGTATCCCAGTTCCGAATCTCTCCCGGTTTAGAGAAAAACACATCACGGGAAGCCGCCTCGTTAGTCTGATTATCTATCGAAAACTTGCCCTCCCCTTCTGTGACAAACGTGATATCATAGTAAGTCAGCGTGTGGACAGAACTCTGAGAGAGGAACTTCTTTACGTATTTCAGTTCGACGACATCTATCAAAAGTTCACTTCCATACTTATTCTTATAGAAAGTATATCGGGGAATCAGATTTTTCATTTCAATTACAAAAATAATATTCCTTATCAAATGATCCAAAGACTTTCCGGTTTTGAGAAGCACCGGGGTAAGAATAGACTATTCAACAAGGAATATCTTCAAATATAGAGAATGAGACATTTCTTATTTACAGCTTCCGGCCAGATATCCCAGACTTGTCACATCGGCCCCTAAATAATAAGTAATGTACTTCAAAGGGACTCTGTACAGAATATCGGGAATTTCTGATAATAAAGAAAGGTATCTTTCCCTGATCGTCAGTTTACGTGCATTCACACTCATTTCCTCTTTAAGGTAAAACTGATATTCCATCATCTGACGAATCAGATTGGAAAACGTGATGGACGTTGCACACAATTCCTCGATCTCATCTTCGCTGATGTAATAGGCCACACACCTTGTCAGTGTTTTGACAGAATGCTTACTTGTATTGTAGCACAATATAGCGTCACCTTCGGACAGGAATCTGACGGTTTTGTCCTCTCCCTGCTGGGTAGTAAATGTATGCAGGATACCGGAAACGATAATGTACAAGCTCTGCTCGGGCATTGTAGCAGAAGCAATCGTTTCTCCTTTATCCAGATACACTCTTTCCATGCGAGCCAACAGCTCTTTCACTTCCTTTTCTTCAACCTGATACTCAAAACAGAGTTTCTTCAAATAAGCTTCCATACAAATTGATTTTAGTTAATATATCCACTTAAAACACCTAATTCGACATAGCAGGCATCATGGTGCCTTTCAAATAAACTTTCTTCCGGGTATATCTTAAATACCAGATACAGATCAACAATGAAACCACTGTTGAAAGAGGTGGTGCAAAGCCCATGATAAACAAGGAAGAACTGTCTATCTGACTAAACCAGTACGACAACGGAATCCGGAACAGGAAAGTCGCTATCAGACTGTGAATCATCGGGAACAATGAATTTCCCTGTCCGCTGAAGTAAGAGTTTATACAGAACACAAAACTTACAACGATACAGTCGATACTATATCCCCGCAGATACTCCGCCGCCATTGATACCACCGCCGCATCTTTGGTAAAGAACGCGGTAAGCGTTTCCGGCAGGAATTGTGAATACACACAAACCGATACACCGAAAACAAATGCAATTCCTATCCCCGAAGCCAGACAGCGGTTCATCCGTTGTATAAGTCCGGCTCCGTAGTTCTGTGCCGTCATCGTCGCTACTGCCGATGAGATTGCCATCGGAGGCAGCATGGCAAACACTATAATTTTCTCTACGACACCCAAAGAAGCCGATGCGATCACTCCCATCTGATTGACTATAACGGTGATGATCAGAAACGAGATATTGATCAGCGCATCCTGCAACGCAATAGGCGCTCCCAATGTCATGACTTTCTTGGCCAGGTTCCGGTTCAGCCGGATATCTTTCCGGGTAAACTCAAAATGAAATCCGTGCCGATATAAGAACCAAAGAGAGATCATGAAGCTGACTCCCTGCGCCGTTATGGTGGCAACTGCCGCTCCTGTGGCTCCCAAATGGAAATATCCTACCAGTATAAAATCGAGTACAATATTAATCACACACGCCAGCGCTACAAAATAAAGCGGCGTCTTGGAGTCTCCCAACCCGCGCAAAATACCGCATACGACGTTATATCCTACTATAAACAATATCCCGGCCGAACATACAAGGATGTAACTTTTCGTATCCGCCATCGCCTCTATCGGCGTATGCATTAACTCTGCTATCCGACCATGAAAAACCACCATGACCAAAGTAAGCAGCACCCCGATTATTGAAAACAACCATACAGACGAACCGATGGTGAAAGCTACTTTCTTGTCATCCTTTGCTCCGGTAGCGATGGCAATCAAAACGGTTGTTCCTGTCGTAATGCCAAGAATAATCCCCGTGATTGTCTGCATCACCTGACTGCCGATGGCTACAGCCGCCACACTTGCAGAATCATCGTATTGTCCCACCACAAAAAGGTCGGCCCCGCCATAAAGTGCCTGAAGCACATTGGCAATCAGAAAAGGAACCGCAAATTGCAGTAATACTTTCGGAACACTCCCTTGTGTCAAATTTAACTCCTTCATAGTTTTTCAATACTTACTCCTCTTATCTTACTTGTTACAAAATAAAAAAGTGCCGGACAAGCTGAATGATTCACACCATTCATCTTATCCAGCACTATAATTATCTATTATAGCACCCTCCGATGAGGATTTTCTATGCCTGTCCCTATTTTTGGGGTGCAAATATGGGCTTTGTTTTCATAACTACCAAATTATAATCGATAATTATTTTTTTATGATACCATAAGGTATCAATGTGATACCAATTTCAGACCTACAATGGAGCAAATCAATGTGAAGATGAAGAAAATTCTGCCCCAGCTTGCCGGCTCTTTAAAGAAAAAGATACCGATCAGCACCGTACCGGCGGCACCGATACCGGTCCATATAGCATAAGCCGTACCAACGGGCAATGCTTTGGTAACCCTTATCAGAAGGAGCATACTGACACACAGGGATATCAGCAGTCCGAATGACCACATATATTTCTCTGCTCCTACTACTCTGTTTATTTTTCCCAGACAGAAAGTAAAGACCAATTCAAGGCATCCTGCCAAAATCAAAAGAATCCAATTCATAACACTTCTTTTTTTTGATTGCAAAGGTCATGAATTTCCGGCGCCCTTCATTTTACATTTGTAAAAAAGGGATTTTACAAAGTTTAAAAAATCATCTTATCTTCGCACGGATTCTGCTTAGATTGACCTGTGAGATGCCTAAATAGGAAGCTATAATACCCAATGGCACACGTTGAAGTATATCGGGATATTCGGATATCAGTTCCTGATACCTCTCCAATGAAGTTTTGAATTGCCTTGATATAAACAACTTTTCCGATTTGATGCATTCTCTCTCGGAAAACTTCCGTCCCCAGTTGGCTATATGTATATCTTCCAGATAGAGATTGTGCAATTTATCGACACTGAGTTCATACAGGACACTGTCTTCCAAAAGTTCAATATTCTCATATCCTGCCCGATTATCATGAAGAGTTTGCAGAGGGAAGATTGCATCCCCTTCTTTCCCGAACCAGAAGGTAACCTTCTTATCCGACTGATAGGTATAGGCATGCAGCATCCCTTTCTTCATCAGATAGAACTTAGAGTTTTTATGATTTGCCCGGAACAGATGGAAGCCTTTAGGATAGGCTACTTCGGGAGCATCACTCAGTAAAGCCTCCTTTGAGGCATCCGGCAACTTGTAAATAGAGTCTATGATATCATTTATATCCATAAGCTGTTTTATTTCAATCGTTTTGCTACCCTTTTCAGCATAGAACGGATGATGACTTTATGAAAAGGACGAATAAAGAAGAAGTACAACCGGCCCAGTCGGTTATTGAACTTTACAACGGTCGTGATTGTAAACGTCTGCCCGCCGGGCTCCTTCTCTCCACACCATAATGAAGCATGAAACGTCAGGTGTTTATCGGGCATACCGAAAACAACTTCCTGTGCATTCTGCTCACATATCGTATCGGCAAAGCGCATACCAACTTCCAGACCTAACGGTTTGACTATCGCATTCCTTAACTTCATCAACCCATTCACCCAGCCCGGAGAGTGATTAAAAGCCATATCAAAGAACTCGTCGGAAGTGATTGCTTTTTCACTGACTACGTTCCTTGAAAAAGAATCGCAATAATCTGCCGGAAGATAGCCGGCTATCAAACTGTCTTGGGGTATATTCTGCTCTTTCATCATCTTCGGCCATACCTTAATAGTATGGTTTGCCAAAAGTAGTCACTTTAGACAGACAAACAATGACTTTGCCCGATTTTCTGCTATCACCTCCTGTCTGGACGACAGATATTACTATTACTTATTCACAAACAGAAGGGCATAAATGAATATATACAGCAAGGGCTGCCCTTTTACGGAGCAGCCCTCACCATTCTATTTACATCTCTTGTTTTTAGTCTTCAATCGTACATATACTTACACGATTCCAATCCGGTTCGGTAAACATGTCACCTACGCCCTGACCTTCGGCAGTGATACGAGAAGCATTGATCTTGTATTTATTGACCAGAATAGTCTTTACGGCTTCCGCACGTGCAGCGGCAATTCTTGCATTGACTTCAGCACTACCTTCCGGAGAAGCATACCCCTTGATGACTACTTTTGCATCAGCATATTTCTTCAGATAAGAAGCTACGCGTTCCACATTCGGCAACTGTGAAGCATCAACCGATGATTTACCCTGTCTGAAAGTAATGATAGATTCAGGAACACGGGCAGTTTTCACTACAGTCTCCACCGGAACGACCTTGGTACGGCATTCTTCCAGTTCTTGCTGCAATCCGCTGATTTTTTGGTTGGCGCTGTTGAGTTCGCCGTCCTTATTGTTCACTTGTCCGCGGAGAGCATTGATAGAAGCATTCAAATCGTCGATTTCACCCTGATTGTAAACTCTTACTTCGGTGAAGTAACGGTTTCCTGTACTGCTCTTGAAGTGATAAGTCAGTCCGGCAGTCAGTTCAAATGCTGCATTATTGGCATTGAAACGGCTCTTTGCCTGATTAAAGTCCCCTTGCATATCATATACGATGGCAGGTTTCAGTCCCAATGTCCAGGCCTTGCTTTCGCCTAGATTAAAGTTCAGATTCAATCCGAAACGGGTTGACCATGAGTTCTGGTCGCCATCACCATTCACATAATAATGTAACCATCCCGCACCGGCTACTGCCTCCACTTCAAACAAACGAGGAGTGCCGTTGTAACCAGCAAACAGGTTCATCAGATTCACTTTACCCAACAGGCTGACATCTGAGGCATCAAAAGCTGTTTTACTTGGAGTGGTATTGATATACCCCATACCCTGAAATCCTAAACCGAAGACAGGAGTCAACTGTTTGGAAAGACCAACTCCGAAAGCCGGACGTGCATTCTTAAAGAAAGCGCTGTGAGTGAGAGGAGTGATTGCACCTGCATTTACTTCTACAGACCAATTATCTGCAAACTTTGTACCTTCTACAACAGATTGGGCTTTTGCTGTAAATGCGCCCAATACCATAGCTAATAGAATAATAGATTTCTTCATAATCATACGTTTTAAATTGTAATGTTTCATTTGCTAAATCATTAGAAATGTTTTATTTGCTCATGCCTAACTTTTTAGTTCATCATTTATTTCGTTATTCACTTTAAACAACATACAATATGAATTATTAGTTCACGGAGCAAGAGCCGAATTAACATCTATTTTGTTTCTTAGGAATATTAAAAATAGACCTATAGATGAGATAATGAACATCATACAAGCAAATAACACAGAATATGCAGTGAAAGCAGAGGTACAAAGATAAAATCGGCTGCAATTTCCATCAGCAATTATCGAAAGAAAAACAATAAGGGTCATGATGCAGCAATAAGATGCAGTCCAGTCATAATTTCATTCACGAAGAACAGTAGATACGAAAAACGGATTTCATATTAACAGTTTAAACTTATCCATAAAAAAGAGGTTTCTAGCACAAAGTAGCGCTCAAAAAGAGGTTTTACTCCATTCTTTTAAAGAAATGAACGCTCCCTCACCGACCAACGGTCCGTTGGTTTAAAACCAAGGCAGGGTTTCATTTAAAGGGAAGACGCTTACCATTGCTTGTTATAATGCATATAATGATTATTTAGATGCAGAAATATGTCCGAAAGCTGCATATTATTTCATTATTCTATGCACTTTTTTCTCTATTTGATGGAATTTATACTCATCGAGGCCAATGCAATTATTAAAAATGGGACATACGTCATATTTATCCTTCCTCCACCAGCCAGCGACTCAAGTTGCGTTCTTCCTTGCTGAACTCCGCGCCTATTTTCACCATGCGGCATCCATCAGCTCTCCCAACTACATAGTTACAATTCAAGTCCATTTTTCAGTCCTTCAATATCAGAGTAATCCTCAGCATTGAAATTGAAATCAAGATGCAGTACAGTGTGCTCGTTCCATTCAGTTTCATACTGCTCGATGGCTAGTCCTTCAAAAAGTTCTTTCTTTCCACAAAAATACACTTCCAGTGTGGAAAGCAACAAACTTTTGCCAAAACGATGCGGGCGACTCAGGAAATACGGATTGCCCGTGGAGGCTAGTTCGTAGACAAATGCTGTTTTATCAACATATAAATAACCGTCACGACGGAGTCTTTCAAAACTCTGTATTCCGATAGGAAGATTGCGGCGAAGGCCTTTCAAACGGTCAATGATATCCATAATTTCTTCTCTTTAATAAGTGAGTCCTTTGCAAGGATAACAAATCTTACAGTGAATCGATTATCCGACGACCGTTTTATTATCCTGCTCTACGAAGTTCCCGACAAACGGGAGATATGCATAGAAAAATTACTTAAGCATAACATCAGCTATTATTACCATAAGTACGTGGATTTCTGTTCTTCAAGGAAAGAAGATACGAAAAAAGGGAACAAGTTACTACATAAACATAGATCACGTTTATTATAAATTCTGTGACCGTTTATTATAAACGTCCCCTTCGTTTATTATAAACTCAAAAATAAAAAATCATGGGAAATGAATTAAAATTATGCAACAAAAAAGGTTGCAAACTCCATAAAGTTTGCAACCTTTGCTCTATATTTATCCTTCTGATCTCTAGAACGAGCTAAAGAAATATGTTATATTAGTCCTAATATTATACCATTTATCATTCGTTTTACACTCATATTTTATCTATTTTTTCATTCATTATTCATTGGTTTCATACTTTCCCGAACTACAAATATACAACATAAAAAAGCATTTGTCAAGTCCCAAACAGATTTTAACCGCCTGCTTTCCGGGATATATGAACGTCTTTGTTATTTTTCCGGAATCACTTCATTCAGGCAGGCTATGGCGTTGAGAGTACGTGGATAGCCGATGTAAGGCAAAAGCTGCGTCACGACAGCCAGCAAAGTATCTTTATTATTACCTACATTGACATTTCCCTGTATGTGCCCTTTCACCTGTGATTCACAGCCTCCCAAGGAAACAAGGATGGAGAACGTCAGTAGTTCCCGTGTCTTCACGTCCAGTCCACCGCGTGTCTGGTAGTCTCCGAAGCAGTTGGCGGAGAGATAACGCTAGATATGCTTTTGGTTTTCGGGAGCATTTTTATGCATTTGGTCGATCCGTTCGCCGAAAATGGATTTCTGCAACGCCAGTCCTTTGTCGAAACGGGTTTCGGCAGAAACGACCGCTTGTCCCTCTAAAGGAAGACGTACACCGTGGGCAAGCAGCACCTCATTAGTGATGCCGACAAAGTCCATCACTTTAGCCATGCCTGCATAGGCTACTGTTTGGTAAAGGATTTCCTTTATTTCTATCGGAGTAATACCTGCATTGAGAGCACTTTCAAGCATCATCCGGTATTCGGTCTGTGCCTGTGAAGCAATATTGGATGCCAATGTTACCATAAGGCGGGTTTTAGTATCCAGGTTGCCGTATTGCTGCACCTCCTTTGTGAAATTGCCGAATATTGCATCCAGTTCGGGGTCCGTGGCGCTTAGTCCGGTTCCTCCGTTATCTTTCGTAGCTTCGGCATACTGCTGGTCGTCTACCCGTTCCAGCCAAATATTCTTGTTGGTCTGCGGATTGCAACCGATAGCCAGATGCGAAAACCAACTATCGGGGGCGGCACCGTGCCAATGTTCTATGTCCGGTGCTATTTCAACCACATCACCGGGGAGCAGGCGGCGTGCCGCTTTGCCACGTTCCTGATAATATCCCACACCTCCGACAGCAATGAGGATTTGTCCGCCCGTATGGCTGTGCCAGTTATTTCGGCAGCCGGGTTCAAAAGTAACGTTGGACATGGATACATTCAAGTCTTTGTTACCGGTCAGCGGTGCCAGCCAGGATTCTCCTGTAAAATATTGCTTGAATCCCGTATTTTCCTTTCCCAACGGAAATGCGCTGATGTTCTGAGGTACTTCTTCTTTTTTCATACTCTGTGCATTTATAGATTGCATCGGAATTTGCAGAAATCCGATGACTGTTACAAGAATAAAAAATAATTTTCTCATACTGTGACGTCCATGGTTTATTATTTAAGAACTCTCTGATAATGCAAAGTTAGCTGTTCTGATCCAACTCTTTATAATACAAATTACGGATATAAAAACCAAAATTACTGATTTATAGTACTGCCTGTCATTTACTTCATCTTCAGTCCGGGAATGAGTGGCGTAGCATCAATCAGTTCGAGCATCTGCACCATATCAAGTGTACCTTCTTTGTACTTCTTAAAATGAGGTGTGGCAATATGACTCTTATAGGCCGCTTCATCGGCATAGATTTCAAGAATAGTCACGTGGTTGGGGCGTTCTTTCTCCGCTACGGCATACAGTACCAATACGCCCGGTTCCAACCGCATCGAGACTTCGATCTCCTCTTTCAGATAAGTATTGTACTCTTCCAGCCGTTCCGGATCGATTATGATGCGTGACAACCGCACCATATTGTTCTCGGCAGCGGATGGTTCGACCGATCTGATTACGTTTGCCGAAGCGGTTGCTGCAAACAATAGAAAAATAATCAGTAACTTCTTCATTTTGCTAATTTATTGTCGTTCGAATTTCACTGCCACATTGCCCGGAACGTTCAGTGCATCTATTCCGTTACCGTCAATGCGTCCAATCTTTATCAAGTCATTGCTTTGCGACCCGCTTTTACAGAAGATCGCCACATTATTCCACGGCACATAGATTGTAATATCACCGGGGACAGGCACACAGCCACGGGTCACTCCTGCCGTCGTCAGTGCAGGCGACGGATAGAAAATTTTCTCTGTGATATTATTATAATCATTCAGCATCACTTCAAGCGGCAGACGCGAAAGAAAGTCCTGCGCTGCGGCATTGTCTTCCATCGTAGCAGTAATGGTACGGTTACCGACTGTAATCTTCACATTCATAGAAGTAGACGGATGATTGTTTTCCCGACTCGCACCGAGTGTTTCGAGCCATGTCCGTATCCGGTTTCCCATCTGCGAAAGTGTCGAAGAAGTCAGAAGCAGTGTTTCGGTGAAAGTGGCACCGGAGCAAAGTGTCCGGGCCTCGTCAACTGATGCAGAGATGCCGCTGCTGCCACTGCTGGCAAAAAGAGCGATACGCTTACCTGTAAGTTTCGAAGCATGATTATGCAGGAATGTCTGCATCGGTGTGGCCATGCTACCGTACCAAATCGGATAGCCGACAAACACGATATCATAGTTGCCGAAATCTTCAACCGAAGTTTTAATCGCCGGATAATTCCCCTGACGGATAGCAGCCAGTTCTTCCTGTGCACGGTTGAGCATCCCATTATAATCGCTTTCATAAGGTGTTTGCGGTTCCACTTCCAGGATATCGCAATCGAGTGTTTGCTGAATCTGTTGCGCCATACGCTCCGTGCTGCCGGTGCGCGAACAGTAAAGTACCAGATATCGCCCGTTACCGCCCGGAATGGGGTTTGTCGGGTCTGTAGAATCGTCCTCGTCTCCACCGTCGGAATTTCCCGGTTGTCCCGGCTGTTCCGGAAGAATCGGATCAGCGTTTGAGCCGTCGCAAGCCGCCATCGGCATCATCGTCAGCATCATCAATGGAATTAATAGAATCTTTTTCATATTACTATCTCTTTTCAATGTTAAATTACCGGTTACAAAGTTACGGGGAATGGTCCAGCCCGGATGTAGACGATTTACGGATATTTATACCCCAATCATGGATTTTGATGGGAGAGTAAAAATTTTAAAGAGAAAAGAATTATATTTGTAACGCATTAAAAAAACAGATTATGATATGGAAGAGAATACTAAAGAAATGATTGTAATAGACAGCGTTGACCGTTACAACGAAATCTTCGGGCTTGAAACCAGACATCCGTTAGTCAGCATCATCGATCTGGCCAAATCCACTACGTGGCCCACACGTGCGTGGTTTCGTTACGAAGTATATGCACTATACTTGAAAAATGTAAAATGTGGTGATATTAAATACGGCCGCCAATATTACGACTACCAAGACGGAACCATCGTCTGTTTTGCTCCCGGACAAATCACCGACCTGGAAATGCTGCCAAATATTCAACCCAACGCGCATGGTATTCTTTTTCATCCCGACCTTATACGTGGCACTGCACTCGGACAAGAAATAAAGAAATACTCCTTCTTCTCCTACGAAACCAACGAAGCACTCCACATTTCCGAAGAAGAGCGGCAAACAGTGATGGACTGCCTGCAAAAAATCACCATCGAACTGGAACATTCCATCGACAAACACAGCCGCCGACTGATCTGCGCCAACATAGGATTGCTGCTCGACTACTGTATGCGCTTTTACGAACGCCAGTTCGACACACGAAACAGAGTAAACAAAGACATCATTGTCCGCTTCGAACATCTGCTCAACGAATATTTCGAAGGAGATGCCCCGCAAAAACAAGGATTGCCATCGGTCAAGTACTTCGCTGATAAAGTATTCCTTTCCGCTAACTATTTTGGCGATATGGTGCGCAAACAAACCGGTAAAACCGTCTCCGAATATATCCAGGATAAAATGATTGAACTGGCAAAAGAACAACTTATGTCTTCGAACAAGACTATGAGCCAAATTGCTTACGAAATCGGATTCCAGTATCCGCAGCACCTTAGCCGGATGTTCAAACGGATTGTGGGGATGACGCCGAATCAATTCCGCTTAACGGGATATTGCCGTTGATTTCATTTTGTTACGTTTCCGGCTAATCAACATCACCCCCAGCAGAATCACCAGCAAACCGGAAAGCTGAACAAAGGTAACTTGCTCATTTCCTAAAGATACTCCTAAAAGGACTGCTATAAAAGGATTGACATAAGCATGTGTACCCACTTCTGCCGCCGGGCGTACTTTCAAGAGCCAGACATACGCCGAATATGCCAGTAAAGAACCAAAAGAAATCAAATAAAGCAAGGAGAACCAGCTTGTGGCCGAAACTGTACTCAAATCGGCTTCCCGGACATCTCCGTTCACAACAGCACAAATCCAGAACATCACACTGGCAAAAAGCATTTGCCACGCAGAACCTGCAAAAGCATTCACTTCTTCCTCACGGGAAGAACGGTACTTGGCATACAGTGTTCCCAAAGCCCAGGATATACATCCGAAAACAAGGAGCAAGATACCACGCTCACTTTGCGGATGCAACCATTCTGCATTGAGCTGCTCCGCATAAAGCATTACTACTCCGCCGAAGCCAATCCCTCCGCCTGCTATCGTAAGGGGATTGCGGAAATTAGTACGCCACATGGGGACATCCAAAAGTAAAATCCAAAGTGCCGTAGAAGAAGCTATAATAGCAACGAGGCTACTTGTCAGATAGCGCTGTGCCAGCATAACGACAGCCATATCTACAAACAACAGAACAATACCGCTAACGGCAGAACGCTTTACCAGGCTTTTCTTAAAGATTTGTTCTCCCCGTAAATAACAGATTCCAAGAAGTATCAGCCCTGCAGTCGTAAACCGCAGTGCTCCGAGCAGAAAAGGTGAAAAATCTTTCAAAGCCACCCCTATAAAAAAATAGGTGGAGCCCCAGACTACATAAATGAGGAAATAAGCGATGATAACACCCGGCAAATTCCTCTTTGAGGGATTCTGACTTTTCATATCACTTCTTTTTATTTGTATTTACGGGGAGTGAGAAGGGGAACCTATTAATAAACTGACAATTATTTTATTATTTCAACGCCCGCCTCAATCTGTTTAATCCTTCTATCAACCGCTGTCGCGGACACGCGATGTTAATACGGATAAACCTTTCACCAGCCTCTCCATACAGGCTGCCTTCGTTCACCCAAAGTTTTTCTTTTTCCAACAAGGTTTTCACTATCTTATCCGATGAGCAATTCAATACCGAACAATCGACCCAAACCAAGTAGGTACCTTCCAATGGCATCACCGGAAACTCGGGAAAATATTCATCAAAGTATGCCCTCAGATAATTGTAGTTTGCAAACAGGTATTGTTTCAATTCTTCCAGCCATTCTTCCCCGTCGTTATAGGCAGCCATTAATGCTTCCACTCTGAATGGATTCACGTCACAGACTTCATTGATATTGATCGCCTTGTCTATTTTCATTCGTAGATCCGCATCGGCAGAAACAATATTGGCAATCTGAAGTCCCGCCAAATTAAAGGCTTTACTAGGCGAGGTGCAAGTAACGGAATGCATCAAAAACTCTTCTGAGACAGATGCAAAAGGGATATAGGTGTGTCCCGGAAAGACAAGTTCGCAATGAATCTCGTCCGCTACTACCCATATATTATTCCGAAGACAGATTTCTCCCAAGCGAGTCAGTTCCTGCTTTGTCCAGACTCTTCCGGCAGGATTGTGCGGATTGCATAATAGCAGGACTTTTACACTCGAGTCAGCCGCCTTCCGTTCCAAATCGATAAAGTCTATCTGATACGTTCCGTTCATGTAAATCGATGGATTTGCAACAACCTCGCATCCGTTATTGCGGATGGAGGAGAAAAAGCAGTTATAGACAGGTGTCTGCACGATTACTTTATCACCGGGAGTTGTCAGCGCCTTGATGACAGCTGACAGGGCCGGTACTACTCCGGTCGTATAAATAATCCATTCTTTTTCAATCTGCCAGCCATGACGTCCGGCGAACCATCCTGTTATCGCCTCATAGTAAGCATCGGGCACACGCACATATCCGAAGATACCATGTTCCACCCGCCTTTTCAGTGCTTCCACCACAGAGGGAGCTGTACGGAAATCCATATCAGCTACCCACATTGGTAATACATCCGCATCTCCGGCAGAATCCCATTTATAGGAATTTGTACCTCTGCGTGGAACAATTTCATCGAAGTTGTACTTCATATATTTCAATCAAAACAAGTCAGTCCGTCCCAAAGTTTCAATTCGCAGTTTCCCGGAGCTTTGAGGTTCTCGTCAAGGATGATTGTCCCGAAACTTTCGGCAACAATGTTTCCCGTACGGGGATTCTTCACGCTGTGAACCGGGCCTTTAATCGTTGCCTTCACACTACTGTGTTCGAAAGCAAGATCGGCATCATCCGCCATTGTGCAGTTTTCCATTATCAGGTCGTGTGCATAACAAAGTGGCTGCGTGCCCGAGATCTTACAATTCACTAAACGTAAGTTTTTGGAATGCCAGCCCAGATATTCACCATTCAGTTCCGAATCATATACAGTCACATTCTCCGTATTCCAAAATGCATCCTTCGAATGGATTTCAGCATGGCGGATTTCTACGTTCTTGCAATATTGGAAGGAGTAATTGCCATTCAATACAAAATTCTTGATGCGGATGTCTTCTCCATGTATAAAGAGATAGTCTCCTTTATCTATCTTCACATTGTTCAGTTCTACATTCCGGCAATACCAGAGTGTTTCCAAAGCATTGGGCAACTGTACATTTTCGAGTTCGACTCCGTCCATTTCGCGAAACATCTTCGGTGCTTCCACTAATGTATCCTTCATCTTCAGATTTTTGGAATACCAGAGTGCGGCACGTGCTCCTTCGGTAAAAAGGCAATTTTTAACTACAAAACCGTCATTATGCCAAAACGGATATTTTCCCTCGAAACGACAGTTTACCGCTTCTATATCACTGCACTCTTTCAGTGCCGATTCACCGGCATGAATGGTTACTTCTTCCAAATAAAGCCCGTGGGATGCGAACAAAGGACGTTCGCCTTCGTAATGTGTATTTTTAATTTGTTTCATGATTCGATTGTCTTTTATTTAAATAGTTATCTGTTTTTCCTGTTCATACTTATTTCTTCAGATATTCCTTAAAAAAGGATTCCAATTTATCAAATGGTATAAGACCCACACGGTCGTAAAGGTCTACATGACCTGCACCGGGTACAATGTACAGTTCTTTGGGCTCGGCAGCCAGTCGGTAGGCATCTTCACTAAATTCGCGTGAGTGGGCATTTTCTCCGGTTATGAAAAGCATAGGACGGGGCGAAATAGTCTCAATATCTTCGAAAGGATAGAAATTCATGAATTTCACGTTGCTTGAAAGTGTAGGGTGTGTGGTAGTTGTCGGGGCTGCTCCTTCGGGAGTAAACTCTCCCCTCTGAGTGCGGTAGAACTCATAAAATTCGCGTTCTATCGGACCGGAGTTTTCTGTCACTTCGTGTACAGTGCCACCGGTATATTTAGTTTCTCCGCCCAAAAACTCTGCATAGCGCTGTTCTGCTGCCTCAGCCATGATTTGTTTCCGTTGTTCTAAAGTCAGCGCATGTTTCAGTCCGTTGCGGCTGGCTGTACCCATATTGTACATGCTGATGGTTGCAATCGCTTTCAGACGAGGGTCTATCTTGGCCGCACTGATAGCGAAACTTCCGCTGCCACAAATTCCGATTACACCTATATTATTCCGGTCGATGAACGGACGTGTACCCAAAAAATCTACTACGGCACTGAAATCCTCCGCATATACCTCCGGCAAAACAGCATTGCGCGGCTCACCTTCACTTCCACCCCAGAAGGATAAATCAATGGACAGCGTAACGAAACCACGTTCCGCCATTTTAGTAGCATACAGATTCGCACTCTGTTCCTTGACCGCTCCCATCGGGTGTCCGACAATGATGGCAGGATATTTCTCTCCCTCTTTCATGGTCTTCGGCAAAAACAGATTACCGGCTACTTTCATTTTATACTGGTTAGAAAAAGAAACCTTTTCTACCTTTACCCAATCACTTTTATAAAAGTTATCCGCATCAGCCTGTGCGAAAGAAAAACTGGTTCCAAGCATCATAATAAATACAGCGGTTAATAATAATATTCGTTTCATATCTCTTACATTTAATTATTAATGAATTGATTGTCTACTTTCTACATGACAAAAATACGGTGAAATAAAGAGAGTGTTTGTAGATGAATTACTGACATTATTACCCCAATTACGGATTATATATTTTTCATCATTCCGTTGCCATATTCATTTTAACTTGTTTCTGTGAATGAGCTACACGAACTCTCAAATAAACAAACACAATACTGGCAATCAGGAAAAACAATGCACCGAATACAGAATAGCGTGTGCCCATTCCCGTGATGAAAGCTCCGCATACGGCTGTACCGATCGTTGTCCCCAAATTGGCAGAAGTCAGAAACATTCCGTTGGCAAAGTCGGGAGCTTCGGGAGCAGCTTCCGCGATCATATATTGCATATTATTACTTGCTATACCTGCCAATACACCTAAAATAAGGATAATGATTACCATAGCTGTAATCCACTCTCCTGTTATAAAGAGACATATATAGGAAACCAGCAATGCAAAAGGCATGATAATAATTGAACGCCGCGCATTTATCGATAATAGTTTTCCGGCAAGTACATTACCTACAATATTAGCCAGACCATAGACCAATAATACAACACTAATCACACTGTATGATACTTCTGTCACTGTTTTCAGATAGTCCGACATATAACTAAAGAAGCCGAACATAGCTCCATTGATCAAGGTGACGGCAATAATAGAGTTCCACATCACCGTTTTCTTCAATACGCTGAGTTGTGCACCATAAGATACTTTCTCCTTTACCGGCATGGAGGGGATAAACAAAATCGTAGCTATAAAAACCAAGGCATTTACAACTGTGAAAAACAGCATTGCCATAGAGAATGAGACCTCACTAGCTATAAAGCTGGTCACCGGAACACCCAGCACCATACCGGCAGACACACCGACAAAAACCCTTGAAACAGCCTTTGGAGCCTTTTCCTTGCTGACTGATGCCGCCGCTACTGTAAAAGCCATCGAAACATATACCGGATGAAGGAAGGCGGGAAGTATCCGCGCAACCAATAGTACTGTAAAATTGGTAGTGAGCATGGATATAATATTACTCAGTGTAAACAATCCCAATGCCAGCAACATGACTTTCTTCCGGTTTACTCCCGAAAACAATAACGGAGTGACAGGAGCCGATGCAGCTACCACCAGTGCAAAGATACTCACCGTCCAACCTGCCTGCGGCACCGAGACATCAAAAGTTTCGGCTATTAGAGGCAGGATACCCACTACCCCCATTTCGGTATTTATAATACCAAACACACCGACCGTGAGGATAAATACGAGCCAACCGCCCGAATGAAGTTTTGATTGATTCTTTTGTTCCATATTAAATCTGCTATTTACAATTCCAATCCCATTTTATAGACATTTTCAAGATGTACCTTATCTATTTGCCGTGCCAGCTTTTCACATCCGGTACAACCGCCGGCACAATATATTCCGACTTCATTCCAACCCAATGCCTGGCTCAGAAGCTGGAAATACTGCTTGGGTTGGTCAAAGGTGTTCTCATTATCATCACCGGCTGTCATCAGTAATACCGTATCTTTCTGCGGATACTTGTCGTCGGCAGAGATGGCGTAAAGCCTGTCTATAAAAGCTTTTAACTGTGACGTGATTGTCCAGAAATACAAAGGTGAAGCCATGACCACTGTGTCACATTCTGCAAACAAAGGATATATATCCTGCATACCATCCCGAACTGCACATTGATGAGCGAGCCGCTGGCATACGCCGCAACCTCTGCAGCCTTCTATCCGCATACTGCCCAGATATACTTTGGTTACCGAATGTCCCCGTTCCACGAGTCCTTTAATATAAGCATCGGTCAACCGGTCTGTATTACCGAGTTTTGTCCCCGCGCTCATTATAACAAGTACCTTTTTCATATTTCCACAATGTATTTTTTCTATTGTCCTGGGAAACGGACCATCTGCGGGATCTTTATCATTCAGAAACCGATAAATCCCCGCCCCGCCTAACAGTAAACTTCCGGTTGCTATCATCGTACTTTTCAAGAAGCCTTTTCTATCCATATTCTTTATATAATTAGTTCCATATACTCAAGGTGATTCGACAGTACAAAGGTCGGAAGAATTAAGTGAAGGGATTGTAGACAGATTACGGGTATAATTACCCCAATTACAGATTATAGGTTTCCATCTTTCTATCACACAAGAACAGATATTATTATAGCATCCTATTTTGCTATTATATAATGATTACGCGTGCGCGATACCTATTACAACAGTATATTCAGGTAAAAAGAATCAAGCTTGCAAAAGAGCATATGGTTGATATAGAGTAAGTCGTATTTTATGTTTTATCAAGCCCATTTTTAGCAGAACTGTAATATAGGTACAAGAATCCGTAATTCATACACAAACAGATTTCAAATCCGTCAGTATCTTTGCAGTGAAATAAAAATATAGATATAAACATAAAAAAACAAATTGATATGTATTTAGAAAATATTTACTCTCCCGCAGACGTAAAGAAGTTATCGTTTCAGGAACTGAATGATTTAAGTCACGAAATCCGTGCATCCCTCTTACAAAAACTGAGTGCACACGGCGGGCACTTCGGCCCTAACTTCGGAATGGTAGAAGCAACCATTGCCCTGCACTATGTTTTCAATTCGCCGAAAGATAAAATTGTATATGATGTATCACATCAGAGTTATGTACATAAGATGCTGACCGGACGTAAAGATGCTTTTCTCCATCCTGCTGAATATGATCATGTATCCGGCTACTCAGAACCACAGGAAAGTGAACATGATTTCTTTGTGATCGGTCATACTTCTACTTCTGTCAGCTTGGCAAGCGGACTGGCGAAAGGACGTGACCTGACAGGCGGCAACGAAAATATCATCGCTGTAATAGGCGACGGTTCACTAAGCGGAGGCGAAGCCTTCGAGGGACTGGACTACGTAGCAGAGCTCGGTACTAACATGATTATTATCGTCAATGACAATCAGATGTCCATCGCCGAAAATCACGGAGGTTTATACAAGAATCTGAAAGATTTGCGCGACAGTAACGGTCAATGTGAATGCAATTTCTTCAAAGCGATGGGGCTGGACTATATGTACGTGAATGACGGCAACTGTGTGGAAGCACTGATCGAGGCTTTCTCCAAAGTTAAAGATATACAGCATCCGATAGTAGTCCACATCAATACATTAAAAGGCAAAGGTTACGAACCTGCAGAACAGGACAAGGAAACCTATCACTGGCGCACTCCGTTTGATCTAGAAACCGGAGAATCAAAAATGAACGACGACGCAGAAGATTATAGTGAAGTAACCGCTCAATATCTGCTGAAAAAGATGAAAGAAGACAAGCGTGTAGTTACCATTACTTCGGGCACCCCCGCTGTTCTGGGCTTCACTCCCGACCGTCGTCAGGAAGCAGGCAAGCAGTTTGTAGATGTCGGTATTGCCGAAGAGCATGCAGTGGCACTTGCTTCCGGTATCGCAGCCAATGGCGGAAAACCGGTTTACGGAGTGTACAGCACCTTTATACAACGCTCTTACGACCAGCTCTCGCAAGACCTCTGCATCAATAATAATCCGGCTGTTCTGTTGGTATTCTGGGGGACGTTATCCGGTATGAATGATGTAACCCACCTCTGTTTCTTCGATATTCCACTTATCAGCAATATCCCCAATATGGTCTATCTGGCACCAACCTGTAAGGAGGAATATCTCGCCATGCTGGAATGGAGCATCCGCCAAAATGAGCATCCGGTAGCTATCCGTGTACCTGCCACAGATGTAATCAGTTGCGGTGAACCGGTGGAATCCGACTATAGCAATCTCAATCGTTATAAAGTCGCCCACCGCGGCTCCAAAGTGGCAATCCTTGCATTAGGCTCCTTCTTCGGATTAGGGCAATCGGTTCTGTCCCTGCTAAAAGAAAAAGCCAACATTGATGCCACCCTTATCAATCCCCGCTACATCACAGGTGTGGACAGCGAACTGATGGACGAACTGAAAGCCGACCACGAATTAGTGATTACACTGGAAGACGGAGTTCTGGATGGTGGTTTCGGTGAAAAGATTGCCCGTTACTATGGCGCTACAGATATGAAAGTGCTCAACTACGGAGCTAAAAAAGAATTTGTAGACCGTTATGATATACAGGAACTGCTTCGTGCCAACCATCTGACGGATGAACAGATCGTAGAAGATATCCTATCACTCATTGGCTGATAAGTCAAAACCAGTTCATTATATATTTCATGTAGGTTGATGTATCCGTTCGTTATGGGATCACATCAACCTACATTCATTTTCACTTAAATCCATAATCCCTTCCGATAATTGAGAGGAGTCTGCCCCATATTCCTCTTGAAAAACTTACAGAAACCGGCAGCATCACTAAAGCCAAGCCGGGAAGCAATATCCCCTACCGTAGATTTTGTGGAACTCAGCAAGGTACGGGCTTCCATGATCAGTAACTCATTAATAATCGTATTCACACTTTTTCCCGTTCCGGCACGAACGATACGTGCAAGGTACTGCTCACTGATGGCCAACTTATCCGCATAGAAACTAACGAAATGCTCTTCTCTGAAATTTCGGGTAACAAGCGCATGAAATTCCTGTAAAACATGGTCTTTACGACTGACCTCCTTTTTTATGATAGTCTTACGGGAAAGAAAATCGGCTATATCCAAAAACAAGGCATTGCAAGCCGCCTGTATTCGCCGGAAAAGAAACTGATGTTTTATATTCAGCAAACGCATCAACACTTCCAGTTCATTACGAATGATTTGAGCTTCGTATGCGGTCAGCTGTATGGTATATTGCTTATTCTGCCTCATCGTTGCCAACAGAATAGCCGTTATCTGGGTAAGATAAGAGTCATCTGTCCGCATGGACTCGGAAATGGAGAGGGTGATAAACTTAATATCCGGACTTGAATAAAGATGATCGGTGAGATAATTCGCTCCATGAACAAGCAACATATCAGGCTCTATCACAATAAATTCCCCATTCAGCAAAATCTCGGAACGACCTTCAAGAACGAGTATCATATAAAGTTCACGATTAAAGTAACGTTCGTTTTCCGGATAGCTCCTGTCCTTATATTCACTCATAAAGCAGACTACTTCCTCTTTATAATGAGGAATTTCCGGATGTTCCTTTAACAACTGCCTATTATCAAAAATACGAGATTTTACCATTTATACCTCCTTCTTTTCGACGTAAAAATACAATTTGTTTCGGATATGACAAAAACTGTGTGGAATCGGATAACTTATATCAGACGAAAAAACGGGACCTTTGCATATTCTTCTTTATAGAATGAAGAAAAATACGATTATATAAGATAGTAAGATATGGGAATGAAAGACGTTTTTAAAAGGTATTTGGTATTTGTTATCGGATTGTATTTTCTGGCTGCCGGAATAGTGTTGATTGTGCGTTCTGCATTAGGAACCACACCTATATCCAGCGTCAATTATGTGCTAAGCCTGAACAGCCCTTTATCATTAGGAACTTGTACGTTTCTGATCAATATGCTGCTTATTCTGGGACAGTTCTGGGTCATCAGAAAAAATAGGACCCGACAGGACACCATTGAAATACTCCTTCAATTGCCGTTCTCTTTTATCTTTTCAGCATTCATTGATTTTAATATGGCACTCACCAGTAATCTGCATCCCGACAATTACGGGATGTCAATAGCCTTATTACTCACAGGATGCATGATACAATCCATAGGAGTCGTACTCGAACTCAAACCCAAAGTAGCAATGATGAGCGCAGAGGCTTTTGTAAAATACGCCTCCCGCCGTTATAACAAAGAGTTCGGAAAGTTCAAAGTCTGTTTTGATGTTACGCTGGTCACTCTGGCAGTCATACTCTCTCTCCTGCTTTCACAATGCATCGAAGGTGTTCGCGAGGGGTCTCTTATCGCCGCCTGCATCACCGGATATATCGTCAGCTTCCTGAATCAGAAAATAATGACAAGGAAGACTCTCTACAAATTATTACCTGTATTGAAATAAGTTTTCTCTAGCTCACTACCAGCAACGTTTCCATCTGCCTGACGATATAAGGTTTCCACTGAACCAGGATATCCTCAAAAGTATTATCCTTCTCCAAAAAGAAAGAAGCACTGAGATTCTTTGTCAGGAAAGGAACTGTCAATGCACTATAAAAAGTATAGAATACGAATGGCAAAGGAACTGTTTTCAGTCTCCCGTCATTCATTTCTTCCTGTAAAACATCCATGATTTTATGGAGATATTGTTCCAGGCGCAACTCCTTGATAGTATCGCTTAAATGATTCATATCACGATGCATCTCCCTCACCATGAACAATGGCAAACATGGATTTTCCGTGAATACCTTATAATAAGCATCTACAATTTCACCGATACTCTCGGAAACAGGTTTGTCCTGCTGAATGATTATATCATGTATTTTGGGAATAAAAGAAAGTATGATGTTACCAAAAACGGCCTGAAACATCTTATCCTTCGTCCGGAAATAATAGTGAAGCGCCGGTCTGTTGATACCTACTTTAGCAGCGATATCACTCATACTGGTTTCTGCGAACCCATTCTCTATAAATAGTTCTTTGGCAGCCTCAATTATCTTTTTCTCCAAATCTTCATTATTATTAGTTGTTGTCATAATTCATTGTCGCATTTTTCAGATTATCAATAAACAAAAGCATACGGTTTGTTATGTTTACGTCGCTCACACCACTATCAAAGTCTAAAGATAGCAAATTTATATCCGGATAGAAACTTTTTATACGTTTTTCGACTCCTCTGGATACGATATGATTCGCTATGCAGCCAAAAGGTTGCAAACTCACTACATTGTTCACCCCTTGCCGGGCGTAAGACACGATTTCAGCCGGCAACAACCAGCCTTCACCGAATTGGGCATTCAGCGAAATAACGCTTTTAGCTCCTTCCGCTTCTTCAAAGATATCATTGAAGGGGGCAAAGTAACGGAACTTACTTGCTGTCTCATTTATTTTATCAATCTGTTTCTTTACAAACTTGTAGATCCAGTCGTAAATAAACTCAGGCAACTGTCTGTTTTTTATGTAAGAATCCGTATTGACTTTCCTGTTCACAAACCCCTGCATGAAAAAGTCAGCCAGAATCGGCGGAACTACTTCTATCTTTCGGCCTATCAGCCAATCAATGATCTCTTTTTGTGCAAAAGGATTGAATTTCAAGAAGATTTCTCCTACAATTCCGACTTTAGGAGTATCTACAGCCCTACATACCTCATTAAATTCAGTGATTGCCGATTGCAACAAAGAGTTCAACCCCTTTATGTCTCTTCTCAGTATCACTTCAGGTGCCAGTTGCAGGTATTTATCACGCAGCTTTGCCGATGCACCTGCTTCTTTCTCACGTACCACAGACGCATAATAAAACTTAGCAATGCAATCACTATACAAAACGGCATGAAAAGTTATCGGTACTACTTTCATCCAGTTGACCTTAAACGCGGGCTGGTCATTATCTATGTCACTGCCCACAGAGATAGAGATTACCGGAATATCCGTATATCCGGCATCCACCAACGCCTTTTTTATCAAGGAAATATAGTTGCTGGCACGGCATTGTCCTCCCGTTTGGGTGATGGCTATGGCTATTTTTGAAACATCATATTTCCCGCTTTTAAGTGCTTTTATGATATCGCCGACTATCAGAGTAGCCGGATAACAGACCTCATTATTCGCATACTTCAGCCCCCATTCATTTGAATCATTATCACTGAGAGGAAGGTTTTCCGCATCATAACCGGCTACTTTCATAATAGCAGGAATCAAAGGTGAAATAAACGGAGTAAAGTAAGGAACCAGTATCTTACGGTCACGGTAAGACTTGTCATAGACAGGAACGGTCGTAAAGTCCTTTACATCGCCTTCCGTTCCATCCGCATTCGCAAGTTTGAGGCTTTCAATCATGGAACGTACTCTCAACTTCATTGAACCGATATTATTGATATCATCCAGTTTCAATAAAGTCAGCGATTTGTTATGACGCATCAGCAAATCCCTTACTTCATCCACCAGAAAAGCATCCGGTCCACATCCGAACGAAGTCATCTCTACAAACTGAATATTCTTTCCTTGTGTCGCACACCATTTCGCAGCCTTCAGGATACGGTTCGTATACGCCCATTGAGCAACAAAATGCGCATCATCCGTCGGTATATCCATCTGACGCACCAAATCATCCGTTATCACATTCACTCCCATATCCGAAAGCATATCCGAGACTTTGTGCTGTATCAGAGAATCGGTATGATAAGGACGTCCGGCAAGCATGACAGTCAGAGTCTCTCCCTTTCCAGTCTGCTGCAATATGTTTTTGTTATAATCGACCAATGTATTAATAAAAGAGTGCTGTTCGCTTTCCGCTTTTTGGAATGCTTGCTGAATCGTCCGATCGTCCACGCTCAAACCGCTCAGATATTCACGGCATTGTTTAAACAACAGATTCCGGTCTTTGAAAGTTATTGCAGGGGAATCAACCGGTATACCTTCGGACTGCACACTTTTGATAACCTCCGAATAACCTGTCACAATCGGACAATTATAACTGTTTTGTTCCATCCCTTTTCTTTCGAAAATAACAAAAGGCATAAAAATCCGGTCAACCTTCTTTTCTATCAAGTCCTGAACATGACTATGTACCAGCTTAGCCGGAAAACAGATATTGTCCGACATCACCATACGCGCATTGTGCTCATACTTTCTGAAATTGGACGGATCAGACAAACAGACTTGTATGCCACAGGAAGTGAAAAGAGTGTGCCAGAATGGATATTCCTCGTACATATTCAGACATCGGGGGATTCCGATAATCTGCTCGGGTGCTGCAATCTCTGCGCTGCGATGAAACAAAAGCTCTTCTTTTTGCCGATAGACATTCAGACCTTTCCGGTTACTGCTCTCTCCATTCGTGAAAACTTTCTCGCACCTGTTTCCCGAATAGTAACTTTTGCCGCTTTCGAACTCGTAACGAATGACCAGACAACGATTATCGCAACCCTTGCAATATAAAGAACGTGCCGAATATTGAGCTTTATTGATAATCTCATCCAATGATACGGACTCCCCCTGATGTTTCATCGCATATAATGCACATCCGAATGCTCCCATCAATTCGGGTGTATCACATCTTGCCACTTCCGCTCTTGAGAGAAGTTCAATGGCACGGACCACCGCATCATTGCGCATGGTGCCTCCCTGCACAACAATATCTTTTCCCAAAACAGATATATCTTTCAGTTTCAACACCTTATACAGGCAATTCTTGACAACGGAATATGCCAGTCCGGCGGCAATATCATTGATCGTTGCACCCTCCCTGAGTACCTGTTTCACTTTTGAGTTCATAAAAACGGTGCACCTTGTTCCCAAATCACACGGTGCTTCCGAATGGCAGGCTGCCAGAGAAAACTCTTGTGCCGAATATCCCAGAGATTTGGCAAACGTTTCAAGAAAAGAACCACATCCGGAAGAGCATGCTTCATTAATCTCCATCCGGTCAATCACACCATTATTCACAAAAATAGCCTTCATATCCTGTCCGCCGATATCGAGGATAAAAGACACATCCTTGTTCAGATAATGCGCTGCCATATAATGGGCGATCGTTTCGATAATCCCCGAATGAAGCTGAAAGGCAGACTTGATAAGGTCTTCCCCATATCCGGTAGAACAGCTTCCTTTTATATTGAGTACGGTATTCTGCTTCAAACATTCATCGTTCAACTGATTCAGCCCCTCTTCCACAGCTTTTATCGGATTGCCGCCATTAATATTATAATAAGAATACAGAAGCCTTGAATCTTCATCCAGTACAACAATCTTTGTCGTAGTAGAACCTGAATCGATGCCGATAAAGACATCCTGTGTTCCGGCTTTCAAGCCGGAAGATATCATCTTATGACGGGATATTCTTTCTTTCCATGCTTCATATTCTTCATTACTTGCAAAAACAGGTTCCAACCCTGTTGAGGCAAGGTTACCGTTACCGTTTAAAGTAGTGCCAATCTTATCGATCAAATGGGACAGTTTACAGTAATCCTCTTTATCAAGATGAAATAGAGCAGCACCTAGTGCAGGGAGCAAAGTGCCGTTGGCCGGCAGTATGATCTCTTTTTCATCGAGGGACAAATAATCAATGAAGGCTTTCCGCAGTGCCGGAATGAAGGTTAACGGACCACCGCAAAACAATACGGGAGTTGTAATATCGCAACCGTGCGCCAGCGTCACTACCGTTTGAACTGCTACCGCACGAAAGATGGAAGCCGCAATATTCTCACGACTTACATTTTTAGCTATCAGATTCTGAATATCCGTTTTACAGAAAACGCCACAACGGGAGGCAATAGGATATACCTGTGTCGCATTCATGGCAAGTTGATTCAATTCATCAATATTCACTCCCAGTATAATCGCCATCTGGTCAATAAAAGCGCCCGTCCCTCCTGCGCAATTGCCGTTCATACGCAAATCGGTCGCTTCGGCATCATTAAAGAAGACGACTTTCGCATCTTCTCCTCCGATGTCTATCATGGAAGTCACATGAGAATAATCCTTTTGTATCGCTTTCGCTGCCGCAACAACCTCCTGTACAAACGGCAACGAACATTTCTCTGAAATTCCCATTCCGATAGAGCCTGTTATCCTCACGGAAATATCTTTATCTCCGATTTCAGATAACAGCTCTTTCAAGAATGATAGAATTGTCTCTTTTGCTTTCGCATTGTGTCTCTCGTACTTTGAAAATAATAGATTATCATTTTCATCGACGGCAACTAACTTCGCCGTCGTTGAACCTACATCAATTCCTATTTTAATCATGTTCTACACTATGTTCCCCTAGTTTGACACTATTGTCAAACACAAAAGTAAGAATAAGTTGGACACATCATTTCAATAAGCTCTTTTTTTCGGTTCTTTTAACACAAACGAACGATGTCTATTTCTTCCGGCTATCTATTTCTTTAAGCAATTCATCTACAGCCATTTTGAGTTGCGTGTCCTCTCCTTTCACTACAGTCTCCGGGCTGTTGGCAACTTTGATATCAGGTTCCAGCTGAGTATTCTCCAGATAACTGCCATCCGGTAGGCGATAGCCGATGATAGGAATCCCAAATACCAATGAAGGGTCCTGCAAAGTTTCCCAAGATACACTTGTCATAGTTCCCGGGACAGGCATACCTACCAGTTTTCCAATATTCTGATGCTTGTACACCCACGGGGTGCCATGCGCATTCGAATAATTGGCTTCACACTGCAACATAATAGAAGGCTTGTTCCAGCGACGGCTTGGCATATCACAGGCTTCACGTCCGCGTACCACCTGAGTGAAATATTTCTGACCGCTGAAAAGTATTTCAATATCTTCATGCAGACGACCGCCTCCGTTAAAACGGGTATCGATCACAATTCCGTCACAGTTATTGTATTTTCCCAGAATATCCGAGTAAACAGTACGGAAACTGCCATCTCCCATAGATTGAATATGAACGTATCCCAAACGACCGCCGGACCATTTCTCCACATCCTCAGCACGTTGTTTCACCCAACGTTTATATAATAAGCCATTAAGCTGTCCGCTTGTGACAGGTTTTACCACTTCTTCCCAACGTTCCTTATTCTGTGGGTTGTACAGCGAAACCAGTGTTTTTTTCCCTGCCTTATTATTCAAAAGATCAGTGATGTCCTTATCCGGAGTTATTTCTTCCCCGTTGATTTTTTCTATAATGCACCCTGCCTTTACTTTGGTACGGGAATGATCGAACGGCCCTTTCTCTACAATTTCAGCAATCTGCATACCCTTTCCCTGATAATTCCAGTCAAACAATAAGCCCAGATTAGAGGTTACATCCCCATTGCCCCTCGGAGAATAGCGCCCTCCGGTATGCGAAACATTCAGTTCACCTAACCATTCGCTCAGTAATTCTGCAAAATCATAGTTATTATCAATATGCGGCAGAAATTTACGATAGGCAGCTGTCATGGCATCCCAGTCCACTCCGTGCATATTAAGATTGTAGAAACGTTTTTGATGTTGTTTATAAACATGATCGAACATCGCCTCACGTTCGGCTGCCAAATCCATTTTCATTTCAGCCTGATAACTGATAGATTTCAGAGCATCCGACTTCGCATCCATTTTCTGCATATTTCTGCTTCCCAGCAAGAAGATATCTCCTTTTTTATCCAGCATCAGTGATGACCAGCCGGAATTAAGTTTATGGAGACGCTTCGTATCTTTTTCACGAAGATTCATTTTCCAAAGGTCATATCCCTCTTCGAAAGCAGAGAAATAATACAGATTTTCTCCATCTTTGGAAAGAATAGCACTACCTAAATCAGAAGAGTTAGGAGTCAGGCGTACAATACGGTCCTCAATACCGCTGAGTTCCACAACAATATCTTTCTTGTCTGCCTTGTCCTTTTCGGTATCCTCCTTATCTCCTTCTTTGTCTGCCTTATCTTTTTCTTTGTCTGCCTTGTCCTTTTTAGACTGACTTCCGTCCTTTTTCTTATCACCGTCTTTCTCCTTTGCTTTCTTCTGCTCCTTTTCAAATTCTTTGAGCAGTTCGAAGTCCTCTTTACTCAAACGGTAACGGTCGTAAGCATCCTGATTCAAGAATACCAGCATCACATCCTGTTGTGATCCCCAGGAAGCATGGGCACGCATACCATAACGTTCGGTCTGGAACAGAATGGCATTTCCATCCAGTACCCAACGTGGAGAGCCGCTAATATAACCGCTGTTAGTCAGATTAGTGATAGTACCTCCCTGTGCACTGACAATACCGATATCCGAATAGGGATCATGACGATTGCCGATAAACTCAAGCGTAAACCACTTGCCATCGGGCGACCATTCGTAATCGAATCCGCCTCCTGTATTGTACCATGTAGAACCGTCTGTCACCTGACGTACTTTTTTGGTTTTCAGGTCGAGTACCATCAACCGGTTACGGTCTTCGATAAAAGCCAGTTCCTTACCATCCGGAGAGTATTGCGGGTAAGCACGTTCTACGGTTTTGGAGGGGAGCAATACTTCCTCTTCAATAAGAGTGGCGTTAGGGAAATTCGCCTCTTCTTTACGAGCTATCTTAGCAGTATAAAGTTGCCAGTTGCCGGTCCGCTCGCTGGCGTAAACCAGCGTACGGTTGTCGGGAGCAAAAGATACACCGGATTCCTTTGCCGGAGTATTTGTTATTTGCTTGGTCGTAGCATAATCGGTTGAAGTCACAAAAACATCACCTCGCACAATAAAAGCCACCTGCTTACCATCCGGAGACACAGAAGCGGAAGTCGCACCCTGAGAAAATCTGAGAGTAGCAATCTCTTTTTCATCATCACGCACAAGATCAACATTTACTTTCTTCGGGCGGGCATTGGGCTCTTGTGTATAAAGTTCTCCGTCATACGTATAGCATAAAGTTCCTTTATCGCTGATTGACAAGAAACGTACCGGATGTGTGCGGAAAGTGGTGATGGCTTTCACTTCCTGCGGAGTGTTCAGGGCAAAATTATATACATTAAATGAACCGCCATTGCGCTCACTTAGAAAATAGACCGAATTACCATCCGGTGCATATACCGGATTACGGTCTTCTCCTTCACGATTGGTCAGATTGGTATGTTTTCCGGTCGAAGCATCGTACAGCCAAACGTCTCTTGTTATAGATGAGGTATGGTGTTTTCTCCATTCATCTTCAAAACCTTTGCGGTCCTGATAAAGGAAGTTTTTTCCCGATTTATCAAAGCATACCCATTCGGCAGGAGTAGCCAACACTTGTTCGGTACGTCCTCCGGTAACCGGAACTTTATATAATTCCGTCATGGCTCCGGTAGGAAAAAGGGCACTTTGCGCAGGGTCCTGAATGGAGGCGGAGAAAAGTACAAATTTACCATCTGGAGTGAAAGCCGAAGGAATCTCCGAGGCAGAATGATAGGTCAATCTACGTGCAGTTCCTCCATCAGCAGGCATGATGAAGAGATCAAAGTTTCCATTCCGGTCACTGGCAAATGCGATTTGTTTACCATCGGGCGACCAGACAGGATTAGCCTCATAAGAAGCTTGTGTTGTTAATTGGGTAGCAGTTCCCCCTTGAACGGGGACTTTGTAAATGTCGCCTTTATAACAAAAGACGATTTCCTTTCCATCCGGTGAGATGCGTGCATCACGCATCCACAAAGGGGTAATAGCATAGCTGGATAATGCAGTCAGTACCAGCGCTAAAGAGATGATTATTTTCTTCATATTATTGTATGTTTATATATTTATTCTATATTCCTTGTTTCATGAGAAGACCGTATTTCTAGTTAGTTTAAGTCACTTCCGATATTTTAGCGATTTTTTCCATGTGACTGCTGTCTGTTCCACAACACCCACCAAATATTTTAAGATGACAATCAGATTTCAACTTTAAAATAGCTTCACTCAGATCGGCTGCCGAAGAAGTATGTAAATGATTTGCTCCATCCAATTCTTTATATGACAATTGGGAAGTATTTGCTTGTATACCCCAAAAGCGAGATTTTACCGTTTGTGTTTGATTGAACTTATGAGAAAGTGCTTCGTAAACAATATCAGGATGAACACAATTTGTCATATAGCACACAGGTTTGTTAGACACATGATTATCAATGCAATGTATGGCATCATCAATGGTATGCCCATCTATCAGTTTTCCGTCTCTTTGAATCGTAAAGCTGATAATATAAGGAATATCCGTATCAGACATAGCGACTGCCATCCCGATAGCTTCCGTCAATACAGGCATAATACCTGCATATAAAAAATCAACTTTGGCAGATTTAAACAAACCGGCCTGCCAACTATGGAAGTCTATTGCCTCTTCCAGATTTAGAGCCTCTCCGCCAGTGTATGCATCTCCCTTACATCCCATCAAACCACCGATATACATATCTACATTTGCTGCTTCTTTTATGGAACGAAGAAAATCCACATTATCTGCAATAATGGATTCATTGTATCCAGCCATATAAATCCGTTCTTTATTGGCCCTTCTTGTTGGAGTTGTTGCAAGAAATGGTAGTTGATACCTATATGCAATATCAATATATTCATTCCATAGCGTTTCTAATGCCAGTCTACCTTTCTGCTGATAGACTAAGTCAGCCATTGCAACAGTACCACTGATATCCAAATCAAACTCCCTTTTTAGTCGCTCGCCTAAAGCACCTTCCATTAATATAAAGGGATAAGAATCTATGCAGTCTTTAAAATTCATCCAGTTTGTTTTTATATATTCTTGTTTAGTCGTCTCAGATAATTATAACAGAGAATCCGTCTGAATCAATTTCCCTGTATGGTTATAAAATATTCTGTCTCCAAAATCCTTATAGAAGAAAGCATATTTATCTACTCCCGTACAATGGCAGACACCTATCTTTTGAGGTAAATATTCGTGCAAATAATCAGCAATAACCTGATATTTGGATTCTTCTGCATTATGAACATGAAATCCACCTAAAAGCAAATTACAGGGGAGTTCCGGAAATGCCGTTCTTACAGTCCGCAATATATTTGTAATACCCCGGTGGGAACAGGCACTTAAAATGGAAAGTCCTTCAGGCTCAACCAGTACCATAGCTAACTCGTCCGGAAAGGTATCGGGGACTCTAGAACCATCTTCCTTTTGAATCCAAAATCGTTCAAAATGTGTATCCTTCCGGTCTATAATATCCACAGAGGGAAAAAGAAATACTCCGGGAACCAGTTCAGTCAACTCATCAATAAAACGAAAACGAGAAAGATCAAGCGAGCGTGTATATTTCATTCCATTCTCACGTTCATCCTTGAATTTAGGAAAAAACACTTCGCGTTTGCAAACAACCGTTGCTTCGGCATTTAGTTCAAGAAAATGGCGTAGTCCACCCGTATGGTCACTGTGACCATGAGATAATACTAAATAATCTACTTTTTGCAAGTCAATATTCAATAACCGGGCGTTACGGATAAATAAATCGGAAGCTCCCGTATCAAAAAGTAATCTGTTTTCCGGTGTCTCAATATAGAGGGAAAGACCATGTTCTGCCTGCAATTTACGTCCATAGACACAATTTTCGACAAGAGTCATTATTTTATAGTTCATGTGGTTTGGTTCTTTATCAAATACTACGAAATAAAAAGTTCTGCTACAAAATTATAATAATTCTACGGCAGAACAAGTAATCAATCAATTTAAATCGACTGTAAGGGTAAAAGATTTTGTTTCAGGCTTCTATTGCCGAATTATTCATTTTGTAGTTTGAATACAAATAATTACTTTTACATCCATATCAAACCCTTTAAATAAAGAATCAAAATGGAGAAAGAAGCAAAAGGTAAAGTAAATACAGTTCAGATACAGTACTATCAATCTCCATGCGGGAAATTGATACTCGGTTCTTTCGAGAACAAGCTCTGTATGTGTGACTGGGTGGTGAGTGAAGAACGCAGAACAACAATCGATAAACGAATACAAAAAGCGCTAAATGCTCAGTACGCAATAGAAAATTCTGAAGTGATAACGCAAACGATCAGCCAGCTAGATGAGTATTTTTCCCGTCAAAGGACTACGTTTGATATTCCTCTGCTTCTTGTCGGGACAGAGTTTCAAAAGAGTGTATGGAATGAATTATTAAACATTCCCTACGGAACAACGATATCTTATGCTCAATTATCACAGAGACTGGATAATCCTAAAGCTATCCGCGCGGTAGCCTCTTCGAATGGAGCAAATTCTATTTCAATACTTATTCCTTGTCACAGGGTGATTGGCAGCGATCATAAACTGACCGGATATGCCGGTGGTCTTGTAGCTAAAAAGACTTTATTGGAACTGGAATCGAACGAAAGAAGATTATTGTAACAGAATCATTAAACTAAACTTCTCTCATTAAATCCAGACAAAAATATGGTGTCACTATCCCATTACTATAGTGTCACTATCATACTGCTTTAGTGTCACTATCCTACAGGTATAGCGTCACTATATACTCAGCATAGTGACACCATCCTGAAAGGTTGTTATATAAGACGGGAAATGTTTACCTAAAGCGAACGTTTACACCATTTTTCCCATCTCATAGGCTTCCTGCATGTAGGGAGTATCTTTTATTTCTCCTACCTTCCAGGCACCTATTCCATAAATCACTCCTTTTTCCTGCGGATTTTCCAGACAATCGAGGAAGCCACGGAAACCATCAATCGTACGTTCCATCATCCCCTTATCATTCTCCGCCGCTGCAATAATGAAATAAAATTCCTTATTCGTTATTTCCGTATAACGCGCACAACAACGGTCAATCATAATCTTCATCTGTCCGCACATCGTATAGAAATAAACAGGTGTTGCCATTACAATGACATCAGCCGCAATCATTTTCTCTACAATTTCTGCGGCATCATCTTTCTGGGGGCAGGGTTTGCCATACATGCTGCAAACACTACATCCCGTACAAGGATGAATTGCTTTCTCTTTCAGAAAAATCTTTTCTACTTCATTGCCTGTTTCGAGGACACCTTTCATAAATTCGTCACAAAGCATATCAGAATTACCGCCCTTTCGGGGGCTGGACGAAATAATCAGAACTTTTTTAGCCATAACTATATTACTTTTATTTTTTGAATTTCATTAATCAGCTTTTTCACTCTGCAAAAATAGACAATTTATCATATAGCAAATGTAGATAAATTACAGAGATGTGTACCCTAATTACTGATTCAAACATTTTCTGTCATTTTTACTTTTTATCAATATCCTTTTCATCTCATCCATAATCGGTCTTTCGGCGGCACAAACATAAAAAAAGATTTTCTCTGCCCATATATAATTCATATCTTTGCCCATGATACGAACAACATAATGCAATGAAAAAAATACAACTGACCAACGCACATAAAGAAAAATTATTTCAAATCCCTTTATTTCGGGATTTACCTCTGAACATCAAGGAATCTCTATTGGACAAACTGGATTTCGTTATCTATGCAGCGGATAAAAAAGAAATAGTTGTTACGCAAGGTACACCTTGCAACAAACTATATGTGTTATTGGAAGGAAAACTACGCACGGATATCATTGACGGATTGGGGAACGAAGTGATGATTGAGTATATCATCGCACCACGTACCTTTGCCACCCCTCACCTTTTCAATTCAAACAATACGTTGCCAGCTACTTTTACTGCTTTGGAAGACAGCGTGGTACTCATGGCAACCAAAGATTCCACTTTTAAAGTCATCAGTCAGGACCCGCAGGTGTTGCACAATTTTCTTTGCATCGCCGGAAATTGCAATATATGTACCGTATCACGTTTGAAACCTCTGTCGCGCAAGACTGTACGCGAAAGGTTTATTGTTTACTTATTCGAACATAAGAAAAAAGATTCTCTGACAGTAGAGATCATGCATACCCAGTCACAGCTTGCCGAGTATCTGAATGTATCACGTCCTGCTTTATCCAAAGAAATCAATAAGATAATCAAGGAAGGGCTGATCACAATGGAAGGAAAAAAAATCGAGATTCTGAATAAAATGGCGCTGGAGAAATACTTATAATAAAAAGAAAGTGGCACAGCCTAAATTTAATGCTGTGCCACTTTTTATATTCTATCAACGGTTTAATCTGAATCCTAGCTAGGTTTCAATTACCATTTTGTAAAAAACACTTTCGGGTTGATATTGACAGATACCCATCCCCAGTCTTGCCAACTCTTATGATTTCCGCCTTTCACAGCATCCATCGTCTTCGTTCCAAGCATAAAAGAATAACCGGCAGAGAGTTTCACATCTTTCATTACAGACCAATTGATCTGATAGTCAACTTCCGAACCGAGTGACTTCTTCAAATCTTCTTTAAAATCGACTTCAGTAGCAGTAGCAAAATAATGATAATTGAGTTCCATATCTACCTTGGCAGATGCACGAAAACGAGCCCCAAGACGACCATCTATTAATCCGGGAGCAAATCCTTTGTTGAATGCAGAAGCGTAGAAATAATCCATGCTGCCATAGAATTTATGATGCGTCCCATAAAGAGGGTCAAAAGCCTTAAATTTACTACTACCTTCTTCATTTCCGCTCAAATAATCAAAGCTTACAACCATTCCCCATGTCTTATTGAACGCATAAGCTGCCGTAGCACTTGCCATGAAAGCAGAAACACTCTCGGCATCCTTGTTCTTACCTGTTTGGTAGTAGAAAGCGCCATCCAAGTTCCATCCGCTATTTTTATATGTAAGATAAGTTCCCATCGTTTGCAAGTAGCGGGTATGAGAATCTTGAGTGAGCTGATTCCCTGTCTCTAACCCTAAATTCATAAACAGTAAAGAAGCCCCGAACGGAATCTTATCTGCTTTATAGTGATACCACACAGTCTGCATATTCTTGTAAGGCTGACCAATAGAAGAATTGTAATAAGTGCCACCTGCCGTTTTTTCATCATTCTGATTGAAAGCAAGAATAGCGTGTATTTCATTATTTTTATTGGCATATCCCAATTTCAACGCATCATGATAACGGCCTGCCACATTCCAGTCCAGTCCGCCCAAAATACGTTCATCATCATAAACTAACGTCTGACGACCTAACTGCGCAAAGAATCCTTTTCCAAAATCCAGCTTTGCCCATGCCTCATTCAAGATAAAGCGACCATTCTTGTCAATCTGCGGATCTTGTCCCCATACTCCGACATGCTGTGCCGACATCTTGATTTCAAGGTCCGAGCGCTTGTAGTCCAATGACAAACGGGCACGGTTATTAATAAATGATGCAGCCTTCTGCCCTTCATTGCGAGGGACTAAAGCACCGTTTCGATACTCCGCACGAGGTCTGATTTGCATAGACATCGAAAATTCATTTTCCTTCTCCGTAGTTTGTGTGTATGCCATGCTTGGCAATAGCATAAGAACGAATGACCAATAAAATGTTTTCATTGATATTTCAATTTAAGTTATAAGTATGTACACTAACTCCTTGTGCCGATGGAAGATAATTGATTCCATACCAACACATTTGTAATAAGACAAATGATACTAACAGAATGACTAATGCCGGACGACTCTTCAACGGTCTGCCCAGTCTGAAATGGATATATACCAGATAGGAGAACCAAGTAGCTGCCGCCCATGTCTCTTTCGGGTCCCAAGCCCAGTAGTGCCCCCATGCTTCCTTCGCCCAGATAGCTCCCGTCAGCATTCCCAATGTCATAAATGCCAAGCCTACATAAGTCAGGTTATCGCATAAGTCCATCTCTTTCCGTTCAATATCCTTCTTTTTGAACCAAAGCAGATAAACAGCCATGACCACCGCAGCTCCCAACATCGCATAAGCAAACATATACACTATGACATGAGGGGCAAACCACGGACTTTGCAAAGCAGGCATCAGCGTTTTATTGTGAATCTCCGGTTTAAAGATATTGATACAGATAAATACCAGTGAGAGAATGCAACTGAAACTAAGAATCCATTTATATTTCCAACGCACGTACGTTATCAAACCCGCCAACGGAAGGAAGAAAGAGTACCACAGACGTGTCTCTCCCATCGTCCGCATCGGAGGACGTTCCAGAGAAATCCACATACCGAGGATAAAACTGAAAAAGATGACCAGCCCCAACAAGGTAAATCCATAAGTCCATACCGGCTTCTTTCCTTTCCAGGCAGCAAACGCGCCCAAGCCCCAGCAAATCAATGCGGCTATCGCAAACCATATAAAATGTTCCCAACTCATTCCTTGTCCTCCTCTTTCCTCTTTTGTGCATTGACAAACAGACAAATTGCTCCGAGCATCATCATGATGATCCCTGCATATACTACAGGCAACCACGGGTCGTGAACCAGCTCAAAGACACTGATATCGCTCCAGCGACCTTTCGACTCATCATAGCTAAGTTGATAAATTTTCCATCCTGCTATCTCCATCGGACGATTTACTTCAATCGTACTCTCCGTTATCGTTCCTTCCTGTGTGTAGACTTTTACTTCCGAAGCAAAACGTTGCGGTTCCCGTTCCGGCATCACCAGACTCGTCAGAGAGTCGAGACGCAACGCCTTATAAGGAAAGAGAAAACTACCACAGCTCACCCAGCCTTCTTTCGTCTGTTTGTTCTTTCGGTTGACGGCCTTCAGATGCACTGCATATGTCGCTCCCATCGAATGGAAATCTGTAAATTTCAGTGTGTCTTCTGTAGCTACGGAGG
Organism: Bacteroides sp. RCH18; assembly: GCF_058231005.1. Lineage (NCBI taxonomy): Bacteria > Pseudomonadati > Bacteroidota > Bacteroidia > Bacteroidales > Bacteroidaceae > Bacteroides > Bacteroides sp. RCH18. The sequence continues at coordinate 1,283,584 of NZ_JBIPTC010000001.1, forward strand.
CAGCCATCGGAATAGACTGTTCGACAAACAAGTCCCAATCCAGCAGACTGCCCTCGGAAACTCCGTCTTCAAGCAGTAAATGCACAGGAGACTTTTCGGGGAGTACTCCCCCCGTTTCATTGTCAATCAGCATCAGTTTCGGAGGATATTCATCAATCGTAAAATCCTTCAGTTCGATAGCCAACGGAAGTTCTATCAATTTTCCTTTATCATCGGTAGCCCTCCATTCCGCGTTTCCCATTCGGGTAGTCATCTTCAAGCGTTGCATATCGGCATTTCCCAGAGTAGCCGTAATCAATGCCACGAACAATCCTACGTGATTGAGAAGAAAGGATAGTCTGCCAATCCTGAATGGAAAGCTGGCACGGAGTATAGTCAATCCCAATGCAGTGACCATCCAAAAGTAAAGCAGGACGAAAGGCCAGGACGAAATCATCTGTGAAAATCCCAGTATATCATTGGAAGCGTGACCGGAAGGAGCCTGCCGGATAAGTCCCATGATCACCGTCATGCCGACTACCCATACCAAGGAAGAAACGGCAGCGGAATAATGGCTCAACCATCCAAACAGATACACACGTTTACGAAGAAGGTGCATGGCTACCAGCGCAATGATATAAACCACTAACACAATCACATTGACCGGACAGGCAAACAGGCTCCAGTTGATGGCTCCCACTGCCATTTGCAGCAAAATACCTATCACCAGTAATCCCGCACCAATCACCAGCCCTTCTTTATAACTCCACGGTTTGCTCCACATATATCCCTATTTTACTTTTGCGCCAGACGTCCGTTTGCCTTTGCCTTCTCCAGCCATGCCGGAACGGTCGTTTTCAGGAATTTCTCCTTAGCAGCTCTTTCAGCATCCATATCAAGACCGATATATTCCTGCGCTTTGGCCTTCGTTGAAATGTCCGGCATCGGAACGTCTTCTGTATACCCATGCTTCGCTAAAACTTTGGATACAGCCAGACGAGCCTGCAAAGCACGGTCCAGACCATGAGAAAGAATTCTCTGAATCTCCTGCGGTGCATGGAAAGAACCTCCATGTGATGCCACACCGAAGTCCCAACGCCATTGTGCCTGACGAATCAATGCAAGCACATCTTTCATCTGATCTTCTGTAGCACCCTTATCCCAGGCAAATTTTGCTTCGATATGCGCCTTGGCCAGTTCCTGTTCCAGACGGTTACGGATTTCATTTGCCTTGCGCTGACGCTCGTACACATTGTTACGTAAAGTTTCTTCACTCTCACGATGACAAGTCTGACAGGTGCGGTCAATCATTGCCAATGGGCTCTGAATGTGATGGTCACTGAATTTCACTCCCCCTTCGCTCTTATAAGGCATATGACAATCAGCACAAGAAACGCCCCTTTGTCCGTGAATACCCATCTGAGCAATTTCATAGTCGGGATGCTGGGCTTTCAAGATCGGAGTACGGCTTAACTTATGAATGTAATCATAGAAACCTGCCTCATCATAATATGCTTCCATGTCTTCTACAGTGAAACCTTTATCCCACGGGAAAGTCAGATATTTACCGTCACCCTTGAAGTAATATTCTACGTGGCACTGCGCACAGACCAATGAACGCATTTCCTGTGGAGTAGCTTTTGTGATATCTTTTCCCTGACGCTGGAAAGCTTCAATCAATGCCGGACGGCTGATATGAAGATTCATTGTTTCCGGATCGTGACAGTCGGAACAACCGATCGGATTCACGATTTCATCACCAAAGGCAGCCCATTTGTTATTATAGAAAGAATCGACTCCCAATGCTTCCATCATGCGGGGAACATCCGGACTCTTACAAGTCCAGCAAGTAGAAGGCTGAGGACCATCGTGCGGGCCTGCAGGAGAACCGGTACGAAGTGACGCCGTGATATCCTCGATAGCATGCATATGTCCGCGCGGAGTGGAATAGTCTTTTGAAAATGCATATCCTGCCCACAGAATAACCATTTCCGGACGTTTTTCCAAAGCATCAACAGCGACATTGCCATTAAACTCGCTTTCAAAATCAGTCTTTGCCGTTTCCGTCCAAGTCTGATATTCGCGGGGAAAATTATCTTTAAACAGTTCGTTGCGTGCTTCAATACCTTTAATGACAGTTTTGCGGTTATTAAAGATACTGGCGACTTCCGCCCTCCTCTCCATCAACGCAGAAACACATAATCCTAAAACAAAAACAACGACCATTGAACCTCCGAACAACAGCCATCCTTGCCATGATTTTAATTTCTTTTCCATTGTATATCGGTTTTATTATTTTATTACGTAGTTATGCATATGCTTATTCCTTATTATTAACCATCTTCCGAAGCCATTCCGGTACGGGTGATTCGGGAAGAGGGACGATAGCTGCCGGAGTAGCGGACAACGAATTCTTACCACCATGAGGTACATCCCGATGACAGTCCCAGCAAGCCTTTCCTTCTCCCACCATAGACATCATATAATCTATCTTTCCTGTTTTTACAAACTCCGTATTCAGTTGCGTATGGCAACGGATACAGTTATTCATAATCACCTGCGAACTGGCCTCGTGGGCCTGTATCACCTGTGGCTCGCTTTTGGTGAGAAATGCAGCTACGTGCTTCATACCATCCATTCCTTTGAATGTCCATTTCTTTACAATGTTCTCGTGAGGAACATGGCAATCGTTACAGGTAGCATCCCGTGCATGTGAACTGTGAAACCATGTAGCATAATAAGGAGACATGATGTGACAATTCACACACGCTGCCGGATCATCGCCCAGATACGTATGTGCCCGAAGCATATACATAAATAAAGCTCCTCCGCCTACAATAATACCGCCAATGATAACGGCTACTATCCTTGATCTGTACGAAGGAAAAATTCGGTTTATAAATGGTAACTTCATCATAGTGAAAAAGTATTTTTCACAAAAGTAAAGCTTTGAAAACACAAAAGGTGTAATAACTATTACACCTTTTAAAGAAAATTATACGAACACTGATTAATAAGAGAAAAAAGATACTCCATCCCGCCCCCGTTTTGCATGGCAGGCTGGCTCTTTCAGTTATTCATCGTGATGATGATCGTCCCCTTCGGCAGTAGTGCTCAATACAATATTGCGCGCAATGTAGGTTTCGTTTCCTGCGGCATCCGTACAATAAACCATCAGATGATAATCGCCCGGAGTAGCATTCGCCGGAATTATAATATCGTGATGATGGATGTGCGCCGTTTTCTTTCCGGAGATATCATAAGACCTGTTGAAACTGAAATCGACAGTGGCTTCGTCCGTAGCGGCAGCCCTGCTCTTTCCATGCGAATGGTGGTCGAAATTACTATGTATTTCAATCATATAAGACTTTAACATGACGTCGTCCGACAGATCCATTTCAAAATGTACTCCGTGCTCGTCGCCAATTTTCAGTTCTTGCCCTTCTTCCGGTTCACTTAGTTCAATCACCGGTTTGGTGGTATCGCTATCCGAATCGTCACAAGAAATAAATGCAAATACAGACATTGCCAGAAGGCTGATTATCGGGAGGTAAAGTTTTGTTTTCATTACAGTAATTTTTTAAATGGAATTTTGATTAATAATTGGAAGTTTCGTCCCGGTTCCGGAATTTCTACTTTCCTGTAAAAACTAAGATGATTGTAATATCTGGTATTAAAGATATTACGGGCGGTCAGGGTTATTTCTATCTCGTTAGTCCTGCCAACCGGAATATTCAGCGAGCCACCCAAATGAAACAGGTTGGCCCCCGGTGTACGGTCCTCATTACGGTCTACACGGTTCTGACGGGCAATAAGTTGCCACTCCGCATAAAGCATGCAGTGTTTTCTTTGCCATGTCAACGTATTCCGCATACCGAACGGCGGAGAAAAACTTAACGGAATATGCTCGTCACAGTTGTAGGTGTAGACGTATTCTCCGGAGATACGGTAATTGAAGTGACGCAGAAAGTTAATGTCTATCGTAGCTTCCGTTCCGGCAAACAGTGCTTCGGCTCCCGTGTAGCGGTAAATCTGTCCGGCATGCGGCAGAACCGACCATTCGCCCGTGGGACGCAGAAAGATGTAGTTACTGAACCAACTGACAAAAGGAGACACGGAAACGGAAAGTCCGTGATATCGCAGGTTGTAGGAAGCATCCATCTGCCATCCTTGCTCGGATTTCAGAGAAGCATCTCCCTGCTCGTGACGGAAAGTGCCGTGATGTACGCCGTTAGCAGCCAGTTCATTGGCTCCGGGGAGGCGGAAGCTACGTCCGATGTTCACTTTCACCATGTGCTGAACGGTGGGTGTCCATACCAGTCCCAAAGAAAAGGAATAGTCACCGAAATGCTTTCGGACGGCATGACTGTTCCATTTATAGGACTCTACTTGTTCATCATCATATCCTTGCCTCCGAAGGTAATCCGCCAGATAAACGTCCTCATGCGGAGAGATGCCAATATAACCATAATCATATCGCACGCCTCCACTGACAGAGAGAATGTTATTAGGCTTATACGTCGTAAGCCAGAGCAATCCGGTAGTAGAACGATGGTACTCCGGCAACAAGAATGAATAGCCGGAAATGTCGTTCTGCTGATGTTGCCCATCCCACCCCAACGTATGCTCCCATGAAGAAGAGCCAATAAAGCGGGCTTTTACCGAAGCACTGTATGTATTCAGATCGAAAGCCAGTTCTTTGTCCGGGTCCTTCTCCGGTGCAGGCTGGGAGCCGTAATGAGTATGAAAAGCACTCCATTCCTCCCGATGGTTATTCTGAAATCCCAAATCACCGGACAGGATCAGTCTCTCCCAAGCATATTGCTGATGTGTGGTTACTTTCAGATGATTTACCTTGCTGTAAGGCAATTCGATATTCCGGCTGTCTCCGTCATCTTCTACGCGCGATGCGTCGGGGACACCGTGTGCGCCCGGAAAGAAGCCCGTCTTCTGATAGACATTACTGATGGAATAGTCTGCTTTATAGCCTTTTCGCTGATATTGGGTGAAAAGGCCGATATTGCGTTCCACTCCTGCCGTATTTTTCAGTTTACGACCATAGACGGGCATTTTCTGAGTCAGGTAGACAATGGTATCCGTAGGGATGCGGTAATCACCGAAGTGCTGTTCGGAATAACGGATTTGCGCATACCAGGCATTCTTTTTAAGTCCCAGCATCAGCGAACCTGCCAGTGTTCCGTTGACGGATTTACCCAATAGGGTGACATCGCCGAAGAGCATATTCGCAGAAGGTATGGGAGGAGAGGCTATATCAATCACTCCACCCATGGCATCACTGCCGTAAAGCAGTGAGGAAGGACCTTTCAATACATTGACTGCCTCGATATTAAAGGCATCCAGTTCCAGTCCGTGGTCGGCTCCCCATTGCTGGCCTTCCTGCTTGATTCCGTTTTCCAGTACGGCTATCCGGTTGAATCCCATCCCCCGAATCATCGGTTTGGAGAAGCCGGAGCCTATATCCATAGCTTGTACTCCGGGAATGTTCTCCATTGCCTGCATGAAGTTTCCCGTAAAATGTTTGCGCAGAAAATCCTGTTCTATCACTTCAACCGTAAGTGCAGACTTCTTGGCTTGACGCTGTTGGTATGACTCGGTCACAACAACATCAGGTAAAAGCATACTCTTGATTGAATCGGACTTCTGTGCGTGGACGGATAAGGTTACAAACAGCCCTATTACGCCCGAAATAATTCCGATACGCATCAATTACAATCTTTTATATAATGTGTAAAATGAATGTGGGGACAAGTTACAGTGAACCTGTCTTCCTAGAAAATATGAATATGTAATTATGCGGCAGGAGGCGCGCGTAGGTGATGCGAATAAGTCCGTTTGCAGACAACCTTATCCTGATAAGTAATCGGCTCGTAAGGAACGAGCGTCAATATACAGTGAAATTCTACCGACTGAGGTTCTGTAAAGAGAGAAAGGGAGTATTTACATATCGCACAATCCTCGGCATGACTCCGGGAATGGTCAGCATGAGAGCATGACGTTTCATCTTCACTTCCATGATAGTGAAAGGTTTTCACTACAAAGAAGGGAATGAATGTCATGAATAACATCCATGCTATGTATGCTCTTATTTTTCTCTTGTGATACATTCTCCCCTATCGTTTTAACAGAATAGTGAGGCAAAGATACTCGTATGAAACAGACGGCGCAAATTATCTGACTTAATATGTGTTATTAAAAGAATGGCAAATGCCAAATTTCGATAGCGAGGAACGACGGACGTTTGCCATTTAACTCTCAGGATATATCAACTTTCCCGAAAGCGTGGGGTTTGTTCTCTCAAACAGAGCACAGAGGGAAATTATGATTTCAAGATAAACAGAGTTTCGCATGTTAAATGGTTCAGAAAGAAAATGAACGAATTTAGAGAAGCTATCAGAATACCGAAGTCAAGGATGAACAGAGGTGTAAAACTATAGCTCAAAGAAAAAGCCGTAATTAATCTACCTATATTGATGGATTGTTTCTGCTTTTTGTAATTTTGCGAATGGACTGAGGAAACTTTATCCAAAGTAAATCAATAAACTTCACAACCCGCATTATGAAAAAGGAACAAACGACAGATAAAAACAGTTGGAATTTCCATTTGACAAGGTCAATTGCCGACCTATACGATGTCACTTTGGAAATTCATACAGAGTTTTGGCTCAACACCCTCCAAATATGGTTTCGCGGCTATCAGACTCCCGAAGGGTATAAAGCAACAATCTGGGGCAAGAAGGTAGATTTGCATATCGCCATCGCCCCTTTGGGCACACCGAGCGAGACATTGCCTGTCATCAAAGAGAAAACGACAAGAAGCAAGAATGCGCAACTCCCGTCAGAGCAGCAGATCTATGTCAACGAACTTCAAAAAAAAATAAAATCCCTCAAGAAACACCTGCCGCCCAAGGTGGACGAAGTGTTGGAGCAACGTTGTCTGGATGAGATGAACGCCGACAGAATCAAAACAATCATTCGAGAGTGCGACACGATATGGGGTGACAAAGGGTTGTCTGTCGAAGAAAAGATCAACAGGCTCGTTCCATATAAAATCGAAATATACAATCTTGTGAGTATGCTACAACTGCCAGACGAGTTGGTACGTGCCGACACGAACATCTCCATCCTGATGGCCACTATTCTATACTATGCGCAAAGTGTAGAAAAAAATGCGAGGAAATACAAAATAAGAATACCCAAGCTAGTACGTCAATTGGTGAAATTAGTCGATGGTATTATTACCCGCATGAATGAAACTCAGAACAAGCTAAACGGCGTTGAACGAGATATGACTAAGGAAGAATATAAAACCTATGACGCTTATCTAGATATAAAGATTGGAGCAAAGTCTGCCTTTTGCTCGTTTGAAAAACAATTGGAGTTATACGAGCAACTTTGGGAAATGCCCTCGCTTTCTACCGACACCAAAATAGAATGCTTGAATGAGGCTGTCAAACTCGTTAAGAAGCAATACGGTAAAAAAACGGAATCCCGCTGTCCGCACGCCCCCCTTGTCCGAAAACATCTGCGAGCCATTAGTGGCTATCTGAACGAATTGGAAAAAGAAGGTGAAGCAACTTGGCAATTACGTATGGCAGACGAATTGCTTCCAACAGCAAACGCATGGCGGGAGGACTGTGACTTTCCGGCACTATCCAAAGAGGGATTTGCCTCGCAAATCGAATTACAATCTGTTCATATAAAGACCAAAGAAAAGGAAGAAGGTTCTATCCATTACGAATTGGAACTCTTCTTCCAAGACACGGAAGATACGTTTGCCGGACATTTCCTATATGCCACCATCGAAGATGGCAAGGTGGAAGAAATCACATTGATGGGATAGACACAAGGCATCAGGGGCAATTACTGTCGGAAACATTTTCAATACGGCGAGGAGCTATTTGCTTGTTCGCCGTATTATTTGTTTCCTCCTGCAAGATTTTGTCCAAGGTCTTCAGTCCGTATTGAATGGCTTTTTGCGTCGCTCCTCTGATGGAAAGTTTCTTTGCCGATATATTGAGTATATAATGTTCTTTACCTTCCAATTCAAAATCTGTCCAAAGTTCGATAACCGAATTACCGCTTGCCCGCCTCCCTCCGATGATGGCGCTTTGCCCGAACCGTTCTCTCAATATCTCTTGCAACTTAAACAAGCAGGAATCCAGCTTGGGCAAATTAGTCTTCACTACGGTCTGCGGGGTGATGATGAAATTCTTTGCATCTCTCGCCTGCCCGTAAGAGTATGCCGCCACTAACAGCAGCAACAATACTATCTTGAATTTTCTGAAGGTGAAACTCATAATCGCTTTTAGTTAAGATATTGCATCAAGGCATTGCATTGTTCCATGTTTTCTTGTAGCGTATCTGCCATTTGCGGCTTTTCGGGAAGTAACTCGCCGCATATCCGCTTGACATCGGATAGTTCCATCAATCCCGGGAATCTCTTTCGCATCAATTCTTTCTTGGAGGGATATTCGTCCGGAAGATTGACGTACAGCATTTGGTAGTAGCTAAGGGCTAATGCGATTTGCTGCATCTGCCTTGTCTCTCCTTCGGGGTATTGTTCCAGTTTGCCGATGGCTTCCGTAAACAAGGCTTGCTGCATTTCGATGACAGCCGGATAATCGCCCAACAATACAACCGTCTGCAACAGGTAAACACGGCAAGTGGCAAGTTCCTGTTCCGGCAACGGCAGTCCGCTCAGGCGTTCAAACCCCTCTTTGACCTCAAAGAGAGAGAGCAGGCATGACGGAGGCAATGTGCCCGGTTCCTGCGTCTTTAGCCATTGGTGGCAAGCGTAACCAACTACGCAACGTTGAAGCAAACGACTATTTTCATCTGCAATCAAGGAGGCATACCGGTCCGCTTCTTCAAAATTATGACGTTGAATATATTGATACATTACGTTTCTATGGAATGAATCAAGTTCGCCTTCTTGTATCCCTTCATCGTTTTTTCGTTCTTTTAACCATTTGCGATATGGCTGCTCCCAACCGGCAAGGAAAGGCATTTCCTCTTCTTCATAATCGACATCCAGCTCATTGCCGTAAGATGCTGCCACTTCAAACGCTTCGGGAACATCCAGCAGCCGTAGCAACGCTTGGATTCTTTCCGGTTCGGGAGCATTAGCATCATCCCACCCCTCTATTGCGCAAAATAGCGGAAAGAACGCATACCAATGTCCTAGCGTGTCGGCTCCCCGTTTGTCACCTCCGGCAAGAGCCTTGGAAGCCAATGAAACAATCTGTTCAGCCAATTCCAAAGGATCGAGCAGACGGAGTTCCGCTTCGGGCGATGCCGGAATAACACTCATATCAAGGAGCTTTTTCCATAATACGCATCCTGCGGTGACACAGCATTTCCCGGAACGACGATCCACATAAATGCCACCACCTTTCAAGAAACCGCCCTCTGCGGCAAGCTCCATTGCCTCACTACGCTCCGGTTCGGGCAGTTGCTCTGGTGAGAGTAGGGAAAGATAACCGACCTTTTCCAATTCGTCGCGAACCCGCAAGACCGTGTACCCACAGTCTAATTGGTTCTGAAGATGATAAAGACTATGGCAAATACTTTGTGCCAAAGGCGGAACAGGCAAAGCAGTCGCTACGGTTATTACGGAATATTCCACCAAACTCTCTATTGCATGCATTGACATAACTACAATAATTTATTAAGGATTGTCTAATTCAATATGATTTTATATAATAATTCATGGCAATTCGAAAAGATACTGCTTGATTGCGCCTTGTTCTACCAGTGTTTTTACCAATACCAGGCTTTTCCGATAAACGGCATGAAACAAAAGACTGCAATTGTATTCGCTCTTATAAGACGGTTCCAGTATGTAGCCCGAACAAATCATAGACAAGGCTTTATCAATGTCGTTTTCATCTCGTACCAATCGAAAGAGTTCTTCCATTACTTTATTTTATTGTGAAGTGTAGTCCTTGAGGAATCTATACTTCCCAACACTTCCATCCTTTGTTTGCACAAATATATACCACATAAGTCCGTACATGATAGTTAGGGAATTTTCTTTTTGTATCTTCTCCGTATTTCTTGACCTGCACTATATGTTCCGCAAGCGGTTCAGTAAGTGTCAGCATTTTTTCAGCCTCTTTTGCACGATAATACTTAAACTCAACCACACGGTCGTCTGTGTAATAATCTGTACCGGGAATACCTGTCATTTCAAAATCCGAACGTCCTACCGAATTATTCTGCTCTATAGCAAATGTATAACAGCTACTTAAGTAACGCGACACCAGTTCATAAAAAGAACAGCGAATAAAATTTTCATTCATCTTATCAAATACCTGTGCAGAGAATTGTCCCAAATATTGTTCAAAGTAGTTTTGTACTAGGGGTTCCAAACGGCGGTCGGCATCATAACGTTCATAAGTAGGCACATAGCGTTGTGCATTTCCTTCAATCCGGTTTAATTGGTTATAATAATCCATATAGACACTACGCATAGTCAGATTAGGTAGTACCATGCGATAACTATTTTTCAACGTTGTCATTCCCAAATAGAACAAACTAATAGGATAAAATTCCTTATCAAAAAACTTCTTCTTATTGAACTTACTGGAAAGATCAGCTACATTATAAGACAATTCGTCATCAATAACCAATGCATCGAGCATTGCCTTCGCATTATCTAACGAAAGAGTAAGCCGACGAATCCAATTAATATCCGTTCGCAAATTTTCATCCACCAGTTCATCAGGAATACTACCCGCATTGGCTGCAAATTTCTTGAAAAAATAAGTAAGAATGGTCGCATTGAATAACCGGTCTCCATTAGGGCGGAAACGGTATCCGTCATAATTACTCACAATCAGTTGCCAAATTTCATTATAGCGGTCTTGTCCTGTAGAATACTTATCAAGCACGTAGCGCAAATAAACTTCTGTTTCTTCATACGTAAATCCGAGCATATTCATAAAACCCGGTTCCAAAGTAAGTATCTCTGCTATATTGTATCCGCTAGTCAAGTCATCCATCGTAACAGGTAACACCCCCGTACAAAAACAAGTACGAATGCTGCCTTCACCGATACCAGCCTTTATTACTTTAAAGAAAGTACGCAAGAAACTATCATTGGTTGTCACTTCCTCATAAAGCGGGTCATTATATGCTGTAAGTAATTGGTTGGTAAAGTTATCGTATTCGTCAATCAATATATAAACTTTAGGAAAGCCATGGGAACGGGCATAATTGAGCACCTCTTCCAGCATTTTGGAAGCATCTCCACGAGTGGTAAACTGAAAATCTCCGAATAAATCTCTGTTATGTTCGACCATAAGATCTACCGGACCGCAGTTTAAATCATTGAAGTTCTGCGCCAATCCCTCTATACTATTCGCCATCACCATTTTTGAAAAATCATAGCGAATAATCATATATTGATTATGTTCTTTCGTTGGATGACTACCAATCCAAGTACCTCCAAACAGTTCTTCAAACCGATGTGCTTTGGTACGATCATAATAGCAAGCTAAAGTAGAAACCAACAAGCTCTTGCCAAAACGGCGGGGACGAAGAAACACAGGAGCCTTATATTCCTCTAATTTCGAAATATAGTCTGTCTTATCCACATAATAGAACCCACGTTCACGCATTTCTATGAAATCAGCTACTGCATAAGGTATTGTTATTTTTGCCATAATCTCACTATTTTATCTATATACACACAAAGATACAAAATTGTTAGCAAAAAGAAAGATGGTTTTCTGTTATAATATCATTCTTCCTGTTTCCACACATAAAAGACAGTTCGTCCTGCTCCCCTCTTGCGAAGAGTCCCCTCCTTGATGAAAGTATTCAAATCATCAATTGCTTTCAATCGGGGGAGTCCAGTCAGTCTGCTATATTCTATACGCGTGATTCCTCCGTTCTTCTTCAGAAATTCCTGCAACATTTGGAGACGGTCTTCAATGGATATTTTAGTATCATGAGTTTTTACTTTGGAGTTCTCAACTCGTTCAAGTTCTATCTCCCGTTTTATTTTCTTTTTAAATTCTTTGGAAGTACGTAAATGAACATTGTCAAAACGGATAGACTCGGCACGAATTTCTTTCTTAGTCATCACTTTATGGGTACACTTCAACGAAATGCTGAAATGTCCAAGTTCGCCCAGTTCCACGATGTATCCATCCGCCAAGGCTTCGGCCAGTTCATCAACTACAGCGCCAAGTACTCCTTCAATTATATTGTGCGGGAAAGGTTGGTGACGGGATACGCGTTCTATAAAATCTTTTTTCGAATAAGTTCCACTCGGAACGATGCGGGCATGAAGGGGTTGTTTCTCTCCTGTATTCTGAACATCTGGCGTTTCGTATAAATCATAATATGTACTCATTACTATCTTTGTTTTATCAGTTTATATATTTATTGCTTGCTTTCCTAATATTTGGCCCTGTATATACTATTCTTTAATGCTTAGCCTGCATATAATTATTCGTCTGACTATAGTTCTCTTTTCGTCTGACTATAGTTAGACGAAAGAGCAACTACAGTCAGACGCAAGTATCACTATAGTCAGACGAATAGTCTATCGCATACAAAGGTACAGTTTTATGTAATGCAAACTTTAATTCTTAGCAAGAAAAAGATAACCCATACTAAGAAATTAATCTCCCAACAGCAACTTACTAATGGAGCATTCCTACCAGTTTGCGTAGTCAATGCCTTTGTACACATTTTCGCCTTATCCATATTACTCAATGGCAAAACGCGCCGTCATCTCATACCGCAATTTAATAACGCGATATTGCTCAGTGGCAGCTGTCCCCATACTGACATTACTCTGTGCCTGATAAAGAGAATAAGGACTTACATAGCTCGAAGCCGGTTCGACAATACGAATGACCTCACCCAGTTTTTGTCCCATAGCTTCCACAAGATAAGATGCCTTTTCACGTGCTGCTTTCAATGCTTCTATCTTACCTTGTTTCCGATAGTTCGGCAAATCCTTGTGCTTCAGCTCCCCGATACGCATAGACTCGATACCTTTCGTATCAATCTTCTTAATAACGGCATTTATCTTTTCGAAGTCAGTAAACCGGATGTCCAGTTGCTTACCTATCAGAAATTCTTTTCCTTTCTGACGCCAATAGTCTCCGATTTCCTGCACACGAATAGCCTCATCCGAAATTCCTGCTCTACTTAGCACCCGACGCAAATCTTTTTCAATCCATTCCAACGGAACTTTCGTTTTATAATCTTCCGGCTTGGACTTCGGCACAAATTCCTCTTTCCAATATTCCTTTATCTGAATCAAAAGATGAATCTCATCCGGCACAACTTCTATTTCAGAAGAACCGGTTACCTCAATATATCTTCCCTCACTCTCCTGAGCATCGGCAACGACACTCCATACACATAAAACAATAGCTAATAAAAACAACTTTCTCATATCTCTGAATTTATAATAGTACTTAGTTTCTGAATTCCCTGTTCCATATCAGACAAATGTAGTAATAAAAAATCAATCAATGCCTGTTTTTACCATAAAGCTATCCACAAAGTCCATCATAACAAGCAAATGTTCTTTATCTATCAACAGGATATCTCCGTCCTTTACTTTGTATTTCTGCGGCTCTTTACCGGAAAGAAGCGAAATCACTCCCTGTTCAAACAGACGCCTTAACTGAGTGCTGGAAAGAAGAAAATTCCTTCTTAATAAAGACGACAATTTCAAATTAAATTCAAACTCGCATTTGATTTGAATCTTTATGATTGCATCGGACATACGGATTATATCTTCTTTCGAGAAGTTATCCATAACCTCATATTCTACACTATCATAATCCGTTTTCAAATGATTCCTGCCGGCAAGTTCGGCAGAAAAAGCATATTTCCAGGCTGCTTTCCGATCGTTCATGGAAAAGCTATGAAACAGGACTTTATCTATCAAATCCGGTTTGGTACGTGACAGCAAAGTAATGTTGCAAGTATTATCGCATTTCACACACCGATATATCAGCCAGACATCGATGTTCTTTTTCTGCGCATTCATTCTAAACTTATCACTACAGTAAAACCGGTCACTATCGCAATGACTGCATTTCTTAATTAATAAAGGAGAATTCTTTGCTTTTATCTCCCATGTAAATGTTGTATCCATAAAGCAAAGTTGGATATAAGCCATTTATAAAATTCACAAGATGTCACAAGATGGCGTGAAATTTATCTGTCGAGTTCATCCATCATCTTCTGTATTTTATCCTTCAACTTATCAAGAAATTGTGTCCTGTTCTTCTTCCTATTCCTGATTTCCAAGAAGATACGATAAAAGTCCCCAATCTCGATATTGAAAAGTACCTCGCAACAAAAAGCGATGTCTTTCAGACTGGTATTTCCATTATTAAAGCATTTGCCCGCATAGATCGCATAGATGAATTCAACCAAGGCAACTTTACTATCTGTCCATTGCAGCAATTTACTGTCTACTATGGAGGTGAATTTAAGATGCAGTTTGTCTGACAGCGAATCGATCTCGTCTGATACATATTCTATCAAATGACTATTCGCCAGAATCATTGCAACGCTTGAATCGTGTAAGGTGGTAAAAGAAGGATCCCTGTCCAGCAAATGACAATGAACATCGGAAAGAATATCATAATTCTCACGGATAAAATATTGCTTATCAAGTTCGGTCTGACCGGCACGATAATAATCATAGAAGCTATTATTCAAAAATGACTTCTGTATATTCTCCAGTTCCATCTTTAAATATTTGCATTGAGCCGACAGGGATTTGCCGACACGGTTCTTTTCAATCTGATATAAACGGATATAAAACATCAGCAAGCCGGAAATCTGCGGTTTCCAGACTTTAAAGAACTGAATTTCTTCTTCAGGGTTCTGAAATTGATATTCGGCAACTGCCCTTTTCAGCAAAGTAAGTGATGTCTGTATGACATCTATTATCTGCTTTATCCGCTCGAGAGGGGCAATCGGCTGTTGCTCAATCCTTTTAATTTCTTTTTCTATGTTCAGCTTACTATTTCTTACGAAATTTTCCATTCATTCTCAATGTACCCGCAGCTTTCGAATCATCATAAGGAGTCTGACTAAAAGCCTGAATACCAAATTGCACTCGTCTTTAAAAAACGATGCAGTGAATAATAAAATTGATAAAATGAAAAACCGGTTCAAGTAGAAGTACTCAAACGAAAGAAATTAGCCTGTGGTTTATGAGGCTAATATTAAGCTATAACAAATTTAAGAATGGTGCCCAAAATAGTTGCTTTTAGAATTCAGATGCAAATATAACCGATTTTTTATGATTATATGAAGTTTATATGAAAATTTGAAAACAGCCTGCGGGAAGCTACAGAAAAATACTATCTTTGCCTTCGGTTCTTCACAAACACAGTGATGAAACCATTCTTTTTAATCACATAAATAATAAAAGAACTATGATCAGATTAAATGTTTTTGTTCGTGTAAACGAAACAAACCGCGAAAAAGCGATTAAGGCAGCAAAAGAACTGACTGCCTGCTCTTTGAAAGAAGAAGGATGCATTGCTTATGATACTTTTGAAAGCAGTACCCGCCGTGATGTTTTCATGATTTGCGAAACATGGCAGAATGCTGAAGTATTGGCAGCACACGAGAAAACCGCTCATTTTGCACAATACGTAGGTATCATTCAGGAATTAGCTGAAATGAAACTGGAAAAGTTTGAATTCTAAATGAATGTCAGATAGACGAAAACCACGTCTTCCAGCCTAAACATAAAAGAGAAAAACAGTCCTTACTTTGGGAATGTCTTTCTCTTTTTTCGTACACAAATGTACCGTTACCTGTCAATTTTATAATCGCTCCAGATCAAGATTAGTCAAGCTTTTTATGAATAAAGGTACCTTCAATCCAGTAGGTTGCGTGATTGGCGGTGAACTTTAGCAATACATAGCCCGGATCTGTAGGACCACCGGGAAAGTGTTCGATAAACCAGTCCTGCCAAAGTTCCTGCTTCAGTTTCTCGTCTGTCACGACTTCCACTTCTCCCATCAATGCCACACTGTCCCCCTTCTCCTGAAAACATAATCCTGCTTTCGGATTCGATAAAAAATCAATAGTCTTTAATGAATCCGCTCCGGTGGACATCCAGATAGTGGAAATTTCTTCTGCTGCAATTTTACTCATTGGCACAGGACGGGGATAGCCTTCCTTGTTCACAGAAGCAAGGGTGACAACTTCGCATTTCTGCAATAACTCCGCCGCTTTCTCTTTCATAGTTTTTGTTGACATAATCTTATTGTATTTATTTTATTTCGCCACAAAGATAACGGCACAGATGTCCGTTCTATTGTAAAAAATCGACTTTTACTAATCCGGTTCTAAGGTTCGATATAAGTCAGCGTTATATCCTCCGGAACTGTGAGCGAAAGAAATGATGTAGGAGTATTGCCCGACAATGTTTTGATTTCTTTTGAGAAATGTGCCAGGTCATAATATCCTGCGTCGATGGCAGTAGTCAGCAGGTTGACAGAGGCCGTGTTTCTCAGTAATTCTACTGCATTCTTGAATTTAACAATGCGGCTATATTCTTTAGGAGTGAATCCGGTGTTATGTTTAAACTTCCGTTCAAAATGACGCTGGCACAGGCATACCTCATCCATCAGACTACGAACAGAACGCTTCCCACCGGACTGATTGATTATATTCACCGCTGCGGCAACTTGGGAATCAACAGGCTGATAGTTATGTGCAAGATACGCCAGGAGATATTCTTCAACGACCTGAATCCGTCCCCGGACATCATTCTGCTCACATACCCTCTCGATAAAGGTACTGTCAAAAACCGCCTGCATTTCATTCGTACTGATTCTGTAATTCGCAAACTCATGCAAAGGCAGCTTTGTAAATCCGGATAACCCACAAGGCAGAAAACGAACGCCGAACTGATGAACGAATTCGGCATAAGTGACAAGCTCCGAATATTTCGTCATCGGACCCACAAAGTAAGAACGATAAGGCTGCATGACCAGCGTTTCTTCTTTTACCTTACTCACTGCTTCTCCCAACGTAAAAATGAAATCGGTACAACCATCCGGCAAAATATGGATACGCATACCATATTCCGGAGTTCCCTTAAATTCCCAATAATTATCAATATAGGGAGCGAGTAGACGAGAGGGCTGATATTCTGTGTACATCGGTCTATTTTATACGCAAATATAAAGAGAATAAATGCCAATTCATGTATTTTGCAAAAAATATCATGTACATTTGTGTTTCAAAAAACAGCAAAACGCATGAAGGACTTTGCAGCTATCGACTTTGAAACAGCCAACGGAAAGCGCACCAGCGTATGCAGCGTAGGGGTGGTCATCGTGAGGAACGGAAAAATCGTTAAGAAAATCTATCGTCTGATCCGTCCTTGCCCCAACTATTATACGCAATGGACAACAGCAGTTCACGGACTGACTTACGCGGATACGGAAGAAGCGGAAGATTTTCCTGATGTATGGGCAGAAATAAAACCGCTTATAGACGGTCTTCCGCTTGTTGCTCACAACAGTCCTTTTGATGAGGGCTGTCTGAAAGCTGTTCACGAGCTATACGAAATGACTTATCCCAATTATAAGTTTTATTGTACTTGCCGCACTTCACGGAAAGTGTTTGGAAAAGAGTTGCCCAATCATCAGCTACATACGGTGGCAGCCCGATGCGGATATGATTTAACCAATCATCACCATGCTCTCGCCGATGCTGAGGCTTGTGCACAAATAGCCTTGCTCATCATCCCCGAGCCTAAAAAGCCAAAAGTTGATTTGCACACCGGAAGCTTATTTTAATACGAAAGCTCCGTAAATGAGCAATATAAAAGACACTACCACTATTATTACTGTCAATAATAGCCGTAGTGTCTTTAAAATAGATTGCTAATTATGAATTCTGCTTATAGAATAGACTTTGCAATACCCATTTCCAAACCGCGAAGTTCTGCCAATCCACGAAGACGGCCTAAGCAGGAATATCCCGGATTTGTTTTCTTCTTCAGATCATCAATCATCTGATGACCATGGTCCGGACGCATAGCGATAGAACATTTACGACGTTGTTGCAGAAGAATCAGACTCTTCATTACGTTGTACATATCTACATTTCCCTCCAGATGGTTAGCTTCATAGAAGTTTCCTTCTTCGTCACGCTGTGTACTACGCAAGTGTACAAAGTTGACACGATCGCCAAAACGCTCCATCATACCTGCAAGGTCATTGTCAGCACGTACACCGAAAGAACCTGTACACAAGCAAAGACCGTTTGATTCGTTAGGAACGGCTTCAATCAGTTTTTTAAAGTCTTCTTCCGTACTTAGAATACGCGGTAAACCTAAAATTGTATAAGGAGGGTCGTCCGGATGGATCACCAGCTTCACTCCTACCTCATCAGCCACAGGCGCAATTTCTTTCAGGAAGAAGATCAAGTTAGAACGAAGTTTCTCAGCATCGATATCATTATAACGATCCAATGCTTCCTGAAACTGTTCTACGGTGAAACTTTCTTCCGATCCCGGAAGTCCGGCAATCATATTACGAACCAACAATTTCTTATCGTCTTCACTCATTTGTTCGAAACGGGCTTTTGCTTTGGCTATTTCTTCCGGAGTATAGTCTTTCTCCGCATTCGGACGTTTCAGAATAAAGAGGTCGAAAGCAAGGAAGGCCGCCCTCTCAAAGCGAAGAGCTTTAGAGCCGTCAGGCATTGTATAAGCAAGGTCCGTACGTGTCCAGTCCAATACAGGCATGAAGTTATAGGTAACTACCATTACACCACATTTGGCCAGATTACGGATGCTTTCCTTATAGTTTTCAATATATTTCAAGAAATCACCGGTCTGCGTTTTGATATGTTCGTGCACAGGTACACTTTCTACAACGGACCAAGTCAGACCCACTTCTTCAATCATTTGCTTACGCTTCATGATTTCTTCTACTGTCCACACTTCGCCGTTCGGAATGTGATGAAGTGCGTTTACTATACCGGTAGCGCCTGCCTGTTTAATATCCCACAAGCTTACTGGGTCATTCGGACCATACCAGCGCCAAGTTTGTTCACATAGATACATAATATGATAAGTATTAAGTAATAAGTAATAGGTATTAAATGGAGAATGCGTCAAAACCTCCGTCGATAACAGCTACTGTACCTGTTACGAAGTTAGAAGCATCACTGATCAGATAATGAATAGTTCCGTAAAGATCTTCCGGTTCACCGAAACGATTGAACGGAGTATGAGCAAGAATTGTCTTGGAACGGTCAGTCAGAGAACCATCAGGATTTGTCAACAGCGCACGGTTCTGGTCAGTCAGGAAGAATCCCGGAGCGATAGCATTGACACGCAGACCGTTACCGAATTTCAAAGCCAGTTCGCCAGCCATATATTTAGTGAAGTTAGCAATAGCAGCTTTTGCAGCTCCGTAACCAACCACACGTGTCAACGGACGAAGAGCCGATTCGGAACAGAAGTTTACGATAGAACCTTTCTTCTGTTCTACCATGATTTCAGCAAATACCATTGTAGGCAATACTGTACCAAACAGATTCAGATCTACTACTTTCTTAAAGGCATCAATCTGCAAGTCAAAGAAAGTTTTGTCCGGAGCAATTGTTGCGCCTGCCATATTACCTCCGGCAGCATTCAGCAATACGTCAATACGGCCATAGGCTTTCATGATCTCCACTTTGTTACCTTCCAGCACTTCTTTGTCCATTACGTCCGTATACAGGAACATAGCTTCATTTCCTTCAGCTTTGATACTTTCTACCAATGCCTTACCTGCTTCTTCGCTTCTATCGAGTACAACAACTTTAGCTCCTTCTTTAGCTAAGTATGCAGCGATACCCTTACCTAAGATTCCGGCTCCACCGGTAATAACAACAACTTTGTCCTTTACGTTAAATAATTCATTCATGGTTCTTTTATTTATATGGTTTATAACTTATTGTTCAGATAATATTTCAGATTTTCTTTTAGAAGAATATCAATCGGCATCAGGTTCACCTTTTCGGGGTTCTGCTTGAACAGCAAATGATTGCACAATGATTTGATACCATCATATCCTTGTCGTTCGGGACGCTGTGCTACTAATGCAGTGATAACGCCATCGGAGAGCAGTTGAGTATTCCTTTCAATAAGATCGTAGCCAACCAATTTTACTTTTTGCATTCCTCTTGCTTTCAGGTAGTTTCCTAAGATGTAGCAAGTTGAATTAAAGATGATGCCTCCTTCTATAGTTGTATTCGCTTCAAAGATTTCGTCCAGCTTGATAAAATTGTAAACCGAATCATTGATTTTCAATTCTACTTCATGCAAATTTCCGGTAAATCCTGTTTCTTTCAGATAATGACAAAAGCCTTCTCTCCGGTTCTTTCCTTGATTTGAGTCGTTTTTTCCACTATGAATAATTCGTGCCATCAGAATATCCGAAGTCGAAGAAATCTTGTCTGTCAATAATCGCGCAGCAATCACTCCGGCATCATAAGACTCCGTTCCGAAATATGCCAACTGATGTTGCCCTTCAATATTGGAGTCAACATAAACATAGGGAATTTCATTCCTGTCAAGCTCTTGCGAAAGCCGTATAACAGAGTCGGTAAACAGTGTTGCAATCAATACCCCATCTACTTTTTCATCCAACAGGTTGCGGACAATATCATCAAATGTCTTGTTATTGTATTGATCGAAAAAGAGTTTAGTGATCGTTATATTATAAGATTCCATCTCTGAAGCCGCCTTATCGATACCCTCAGAAATAGCTTCCCAATATTCTCCGTGCGTAAAAGAAGGAGTAATTGCCACAAAATGATATTGTTTTTTAGATGCCAACGAACGCGCCATCAGATTCGGCTGATAATGAACCATCTCCAGAATAGTCTGGACTTTCTTCCTGTTCTCTTCAGATACCCGTCCACGATTATGAATCACCCGGTCTACCGTACCGACAGAGACTCCCGCCATCTTGGCGATGTCTACAATACGAATATTTGAGAATTCTTTGTCCATATACTGATAAGTATCTTGTTTTTCGACGACAAATGTAAAATGAATTATTGAATTAAGCAAAAGTGTGTGCGCACACACATTCTATTATAGAAATGCTATAAATATGATATTCAGATATTTAACAAAGAAAGACAAGTAATACGTATGTTGTTAAACATAAGAAAAAGAGTGGAAAAAGCCATCAAATATTCGTTTGGGAGGTAATAAACACCATGACAGAAAAGCTTTTTATCTGTGAAAAGAACAAAAAAGAGGGATGTAAAAGGTAAAATGTGTACGGACACACACTGATTATTCTATGCAAAAGCAGATATGAAGGATAGTGACAGTATCCGGTTAAGGTAGATTTTCAAGAAGGAAGCTATAAGTACAAAAGAAAAGTGATAACCAGTTATTTTAAACCTGATTACCACTTTCAAGGATGATTATTTCTCCCATTTTTCTTTTGCTTTTCCAACTGCTTTATCAGCCTCTTCAGCTACTTTATCTGCGACCTTAGCTCCTGTTTCAACAGCTTTTAAGCCAAGATTCATTGCTTTTCTTTCAGCTTCGGCTGCTGCTATTTCAGCATCACGACCGATACGGTGAATAGCGTTATAAATATCACTCTCCAACTGTCTGGCTTTTGCTGTACGTGAAAGACGATAAGCTACTGCACCAAGGATTGAACCAATTCCAAGTCCAATCCAGAAATTTCCATGTCTACATTCCATAATTAAGTTCTGTTTTTAGATTAAAAATAAATTATATAAAATCTTTATTTAGATTTCGAGAATAAAGAAGCAATCCATAATACCAGAATAGCTCCTACGGTAGAAGTTATCAAACTTCCAATCAATCCCGAAGCCGCAAGTCCGAAAAGGGCAAATACCCAACCGCCCAGCACTCCTCCGAGAATACCAAGTAACAAATTTATAATAAGGCCAAAACCTCCGCCACGCATTATCTTACCTGCAAGAAAGCCGGCTATAATACCAATAATAATATACCAAATAAAGCCCATTTTATCCTCCTTTTTTATTTAACAACATCAGGTACCACGAATAGTTCAGTAAGTCAAAAATGAATTAACGACAATTTACACTACAAACGCCATTATAAATTCACTAAAGAGATAATTTGGGCAACAGTCCGGCAAATGTTTTTCTTAGCAACTTCCGGCTTCATGGCTGTTTCCAAAGACATGGGCGAAGGAATGATAGAAAAGACACCTTGAAAACCTGCCTGATTCAGAATTTCCGTATCCTCTATACTGCCTGCCACAACAATGACCGGTATCCCTTGTCGTTTCGCCTCTTCTAATATTCCGGAGGGTACTTTTCCCATTAAAGATTGACGGTCTGTTCTCCCCTCACCGGTTATGATCAGATCAGCACCTTTTATTTTCTCACTAAATTTCAATGTTTGGAGCAGTAAATCAATGCCGGGCTTTAGTTCAGCATTCAGAAAAGCAAGAAAGGCACCTCCCAAGCCTCCGGCAGCTCCTGCTCCGGGAACGTGAGTAATTTCTCTTCCGGTAGTTGAATGGATCAACCGGGAAAAAGACTGCATACCCACATCTAATTTCTCTATCATTGTATCATCCGCCCCCTTCTGTCGGGCAAAAACATGCGCAGCACCTTCCGGGCCACAAAAGGGATTTCGCACATCACAGGCTATCGTGAAACGAGTATCTTTAAGTGCAGGATGAACGGAAGAAAAATCAATAGCGGCAATTCGATGCAGAATTTCGCCTCCTTTTCCCAAGACTGCTCCATCCTTATCGAGAAATCGGGCTCCTAATGCTTGTAACAGACCTACTCCGGCATCATTCGTAGCACTTCCTCCGATACCTATGACAAATTCCCGATATCCCTGTTCAATAGCGTGCAATATCAATTCACCGGTTCCATAAGTAGTGGTCAGCATCGGATTTCGTTCCGTTTCTGATAATAGCGGCAGACCATTCACGGTGGCCATCTCAATAAAAGCAATGCATTTGTCGCCCGAAACTCCATAAGTGGTTTCTATCGGACGCATCAAAGGATCATTCGCTATGATCTTCTGATAAGTGCCTCGTGTTGCTTCTACCAAGACAGTCAATATTCCCTCACCTCCGTCGGCTATCGGAAAACGAATGACTTCACAATCCGGACAAACCAGCTTTATGCCTTCTTCCGCCGCCTTTTCCGCCTCTGATGAGGAAAGACACCCTTTGAAAGAATCCATCGCTAATACTACTTTCTTCATTACTTATAGATTTAATTGTGACAAATATATTGAGAAACGGGAAGTTTACGTACCTTTGCAGTCATTTTTTCAGGAACATTTCAAAAGAATAGGTATTATGGTACAGAATCAGGAACAACCCGTAGGAAGAATTACATTTTCTATCCTCATCGCACTAAGCCTTTCGCATTGTCTCAATGATCTTTTGCAGTCCGTTATATCGGCAGCCTATCCATTATTCAAAGACGATTTGGGACTCAACTTTGCACAGATCGGCCTTATCACACTGGTTTATCAACTCTCGGCTTCGGTATTCCAGCCAATCACCGGAATCATCTTCGATAAACATCCCGTTGCCTGGTCACTACCTATCGGAATGAGCTTTACAATGATAGGAATGATCAATCTGGCATTCTCCAACAATCTTTACTGGATGCTGGTCTCTGTTTTTCTGATCGGAATCGGTTCTTCCGTCTTGCATCCGGAGGCATCACGTATCACTTTTCTTGCCTCGGGTGGAAAACGGGGACTGGCACAATCGTTATTTCAGGTAGGAGGCAATTTAGGAGGTTCACTAGGTCCTTTATTGGTGGCTTTGCTGGTGGCTCCTTATGGCAGAGAGCATCTAGCCGTTTTTACACTTTTTGCTTTGGCTGCTATCGGAGTCATGTATCCGATCTGCAAATGGTACAAATCTTATCTCAACCGAATGAAAGAGCAAAAGACTACAGTGAAAAAGGCTGTACATTTGCCTTTACCGATGGATAAGACTGCTTTATCTATCGGAATCCTACTGATATTAATCTTCTCAAAGTATATCTATATGGCAAGCCTTACCAGTTATTATACATTCTATTTGATTCATAAATTCAATGTAACTGTACAGGAATCTCAATTATACTTATTTATTTTTCTGGTAGCTACTGCTATCGGAACATTGCTCGGTGGTCCTATCGGCGACCGTGTAGGACGTAAATATGTGATTTGGGCTTCTATTTTAGGGGCTGCACCTTTTAGTTTACTGATGCCGCATGCCACTTTAGCATGGACCATCATCTTAAGTTTTTGTGTAGGACTGATGCTTTCGTCTGCTTTTCCGGCTATCCTGCTTTATGCGCAAGAGCTACTCCCTACCAAGCTAGGATTGATTTCCGGTCTTTTCTTTGGTTTTGCCTTCGGAGTAGCAGGTATCGCTTCGGCTGTACTTGGCAATATGGCTGATAAATTTGGAATTGAGTCGGTTTATAACGTTTGCGCTTATATGCCGTTATTGGGATTAGTCACGTTCTTTTTGCCCAATTTAAAGAAACAGAAGATACAGGTATAAAAAAAATGACCGGTATGCATCGTCACGACGTATACCGGTCTACAAGTTAAGGTCAAAGTCAAAAAATTAAGAGAGCTATTTATTTATAAGTTAGGGTTTGCATTTATCTCTTTTTCAGGGATAGCATACAGATAATAAGAACTGTTTGCCGAGAACGCTTTACCATCCGGAAAATTAAGGAACCAATGTCCTAACGGATTTCTTTTCGCAAAACTACCGTCTTCCTGCCAGCAATCCACTTCCGTTTTCTGCATATCCTCAGATAAAGCCATACGTTCTACCGCCTTCTGATTACGGAGTACATCCGTTATACCGAATCCTTCTCCCCAAAGTTCGCGCCGGCGTTCCATCAGAATTTCGTCAATCACCTGCTCTTTCGTTTTCCCTGTCACATCGTAATTACCTGCGCCACGGGCAGTACGTAATGTATTCAATGGGGCAACAGCCTGATCCAGTGCTACTCCATCCCTGGCCTTGGCTTCCGCTTCTATCAGATACATTTCTGCCGAACGCATCAGTACCAGATCCGCAGTATCATCCGAACGCATATGGAATTTCTTATAACCCAGATATCCTTCACGCATCCATTGGAAAAGAGGCAGACGGATGTCATCTTTAGCAAAAGTATCCATCAAGTGCGGATCGGCCATAAAGCTACTGTAAGCTCCGACATACGTTGCATCCAGATAATAGAAATTATAACTTGCATCCGATTGCGAGAGTGTTTGAGGAGATCCCCAAATCCATTCTTTATTGGAAATATTATTAAAACCTTCGTATTCGGCAGTGGTAGTCATTAATGAATATCCTTTGCGTGCAGCTTCGGCAGCTTTGGCGGCTTCTCCCCATTGCCCTGTCAATAAGTAAGCACGTGCCAGAAGACCGTTGACAACATCCGTATTCGGTTTGAATTTCTGCCCGTCGCCCTTGCGGACGTAGTTTGTCAGATAATCCTGTGCGAGATTCAAATCATCAAAGATCTGCTGGAAAACTTGTGCCACTGTCGATTTTCCTTTCGGCTCGGTACTACTCGTAGTCGGTTCCGTATATATAGGCACACAAGGAGCATCTTTATCTTTCAAATATGTAAACTGATAATGCTGTACCAAATGCAGATAGCAAAAGGCACGCAAAGCCAATGCCTGTCCCTGTGCCTGCCGAAGTTCCTCGGAGTCACCTTTAATCGAAATGGCAGTGTTGCAGTTATCAATTGTCTTATAGATCAGATACCAGGCAAACGAAGTTCTTCCATCGGAAGGAATCGCCACGTCATTGAACTGATAGGAAGAATTGAACCCATATTTCGGACGGGAAACAACATCGCTCGCCATCATATCATCCTGACATTGAAGTGCCCGATAACCAATATTGGCATACGTCGTTCCGTATTCAAACAGGTTATACCAAGCTCCGTTGAAGAGACGTTCTGCATTTCCAGCTACTGCTACCTGATCGGAGCTTACCGCATCCGTCGGTTCCGTATCCAGAAAGCTACTGCTACAACTCGTTGCCAGAAACAGTCCGGCAACAGCAGTAAGTATAGATTGAATTTTTATCTTTTTCATATATCGTGTAATTTTAGAAAGATAGATTGATACCTCCGGAAATAGTTCGCATAGCCGGATAACGGTAATAAGTGATACCCGTGATTCCCTGTTCAGGGTCAAGTCCCTGATTCCGGTGAATAGTAAACAGGTTATCTCCCTGCACAAACACCTGGACACTGCTCAATGCCAGTTTGCTGATCCACTGTTTCGGCAGATCGTAAGAGAGCGTCAGGTTTTTCAGTCTCATATATGAGTTGTTCTGCAAGAAACGGGTGGAAGCTGAGTTCCAGTTATTGGAAGTAGTGCTCAAAGCAGGCACGTCTGTATAACGGTTTTCCGGTGTCCATCTCTTCAATATCTCCGTAGACCAGTCACGGCCTTCCAGACTTCCGTTGTGCAGAATCATGGTAATATCACGATTGTAGATATATCCGCCGATACTATAAGCAAAGATGGCGGACAGATCGAACCCTTTCCATGAAAGCGATGTATTAAAACCGCCATAAACTTTCGGGAGGGAAGATTTATTGACGTAATAATAACTTGCCGAAGCATAATCGCTTGTTGTGACACGTTTTCCGGTCAAATTATCATTGGCATCTTTCTCATCCATATACCACAGCGGATTACCGTTGTCAGGGTCTACTCCCGCCCATTCTTTCATATAGAAGTCATAGACTGACCGTCCTACCTGCAATTTATTCACGCCACTTTGCGGCATATCCTTCAGCGGAAGTTCCGTCACCTTATTCTTATAATGCGTCAGGTTCATTCCGAGTTTCCATACCCATCCATTCTGATTGATAATGGTTCCGTTCAGCACCATCTCAATACCTGTATTCTTCAATGCGCCTACATTTTCATCAATAGAACCATATCCTAAGGAAGGAGCGATCGGACGGGAATAAAGCAAATCTTTGGAACGACGCGTAAAGAAGTCGAACGAACCGGAAAAACGGTTGTTAAACAGTGAGAAATCAACGCCGACGTTAAAGTTCAGGTTCGTCTCCCACTTCAGGTTCGGGGTAGCCATACGGTCGGAAACCAAGGCATTCTCTCCGAGATTGGAAACGATGGTATAAAGTCCCTTGCTTGCATAATAAGTACCCAGATTATCATTTCCCTGCGCACCGTAGCTCATCTTTAATGTCAGAGCAGAAAGCCAGTTGGTAGTGGAAGCCATAAAACTTTCACGGTCGATACGCCATGAAGTTCCCAAAGACCAGAAGTTACCCCAGCGAGTCTCCGGTGCAAAACGGGAAGAACCGTCACGACGAAAGGAAGCGGAGAAAAAGTATTTATTCTGATAGTCATAAAGCGCCTGGGTTAGATATCCCACCAAAGCATAATCGATACGATAACCGGAACCGCCTGTCAACTGTGAGCCGACTACCAGTTCGGGCATATCAGGCTGTGCCATCTTCGTACGTGAAGCAGTCAGTTCATCATAGCGGTACGAATAGGCTTCCATTCCGGCAAGCACATTAAAGTGATGATCACCGATGGTTTTATCATACGACGCGATATTGTTCCATGTCCATGAAAAAGTACGTGAGTTCAAGCGGCTGGAACCACCTCCGTTTTCCAGAGCCGGACCGATTTTCGGATTCGTATAATCCAACGTATTATAGTTGATCAGGTCGAAGTTGAAACTTGTCTTGAATTTCAGCCCTTCGATGATCGTAGCTTCGAGATAAGTACGACCGGAAAATTCATCTTTCATCCGTTCCGATTTATCCAAAGGCAAGGTAGCCGGCAAGTTCCAGTTAGCCATAGAACCGGAAGGACGGTATGAACCGAAATCATAGATACGATCCCCATTATCATCCAGCTTGTAGCTGCCGTCCGTATTCATTTCATAAATAGGATAAAATCCGGGCATAGTACGTCCTGCAGTAATCACGTTGCTTGTTTTGGAATCCGAAGAAACCGGATAATTCTGCATGGAATGGGCGAAACTCAGGTTGATGCTTCCTTTCAGCCAGGAAGTCATTTCACTGGTCACGTTCGAACGAAGGTTGAAACGTTGGTAGCCGGATTCGAGTGCAATACCTTTATCATTCAGGTAGCCGGCAGAAAAGAAGTATTGATTAGCCTTTCCACCACCGGAAACACTCAGATTCAGTTCGGTACGAAGCGCTTGCTGCTCCATCGCGTCACTCCAGTCGGAGTTCCATAACGGACGAGCACCTGCTGCCAGCTTTCCGTCTGTCCCCACAGGTTGCGGATATTGTGTACCGTAAGGATTCGGACCGCCTCCCATCAATTTTGTAACCAAGTCTTTGGAAGCCTGAGCAGCTGCGGTGACAGGGGTATAATCGGAGCTCTTGGCATACTGGTTGCGAAGCGCTTCCCAGTAAAGTTCGAAATACTGATTGGTATTGACGCGGTCATAATCACGTACCGCACGACTGGAACCACCCAGTGTAGCTTTCACCTTGACAGTAGCTTTCGAGTCCTGCTGTCCCTGCTTTGTGGTAATGATAATCACACCGTTCGCACCACGCGAACCGTACAGAGCTGCAGATGCAGCATCTTTCAGCACAGTCATGGAAGCGATGTCATCAGGATTGATCGAGTTGACGCTGCCATCAAAAGGTACGCCATCTACCACATACAACGGGGCACTGGAAGCATTGATCGAACCGATACCACGAATACGGATTTCGGCATCCGTACCGGGCTGACCGCTGGAAGCACTGGCTTGCACACCGGATACCGTACCTTCAAGTACACGGGATACGCTGGAAGTCTGTAACTTCTCGATCTCTCCCGCCTTCATTGTCGAGGCAGCTCCGGTAAAACTATATTTTTTGGCGGTAGCATAAGCTACAACCATCACTTCTTCCAGTTCTTTGCTCTCCGATTCCATGGTGACATTGATCACATTCCGGTTGTTCACCGCTTGTTCCACTGTCCGCAATCCTACAAAGCGGAAAACGATAGTCCCATTGGCAGGGGCTTCAATTGAATAGTTTCCATCGATATCGGTAATGGTGCCGGAGGAGGCCCCTTTCACTTGTACGGAAACACCGGGTAAAGGCTCTCCTTCAGAAGTCACAGTACCCGTTACGCGTTTCTCTTGTTGTGCTTCTGCATACACTACATTGCCGGCAGAAAGCAATAGAAACGCCACTAATAAACGTAAATAGATTCTCATAATTTTGTGGCTTAGGATTTATTTGCTTGTTCTAACTAACAGAATACATATCTCATTTGTTTAGGAAACGAAACATTTTTTTAGACGATTATTAGTATAAATCAACGAAAGGTAGTACATTCGTGAAACGAACAGCATCAATCATAGCAACGAAAAATCACAGGATGAAGCAAATTGTTCTATCTCTTTTTCTGTTTCTGTCACTCTCCTTACAGGCCCAAACTGAAAGGAGAGATACCCTTATGAGCGATAGTCTGCAAACTGATTCTGTGATACCGGCCAAACCAAGCGCTTTCAAGAGAGCGATCAGGAAGTTCATGAATTTCAGTGACTTCGACACCCTTTATATCAGTCACAACCGGTATAATTACGCATTGATGACCACCCATTTCAGCAACTTTGAATATTATTCCGTTACCAGCAATCTGCCCCAACCGCAGAAGCTGAGTTTCTCTCCCAATCCGCATAACAAGATAGGATTGTACTTCGGCTGGCGATGGATCTTCCTGGGATGGTCTGTAGACGTGGACGACATTTACCGGAAGACCAACCGAAGGAACAAGGGAACCGAGTTCGATTTAAGTCTATACAGTTCCAAGCTGGGAGTGGACATCTTCTATCGTCGCACAGGTAACAACTATAAGATTCATAAGATCAACGGTTTCCCGGAAGATGTCCCCGCCAATTACTCCGAAAAGTTCAATGGGATAAAAGTAGATATCAAGGGACTGAACCTATACTATATCTTCAACAACCGCAAATTCTCCTACCCTGCCGCTTTCAGCCAGTCAACCAATCAGCGCAGGAATGCAGGTTCGTTTATCGCAGGCTTTTCCATTTCAAAACATAATCTTGAGTTCGACTATGCGGAACTTCCGGATTTCATACTGGAAGCGATGAATCCTGCCATGAAAGTCAACAATATAAAATACACCAATGCCAATATCAGTTTCGGTTATGCCTATAACTGGGTATTTGCCCGCAACTGTCTGGCATGCTTGTCTCTCACTCCCGCCATAGCTTACAAAGCCTCCGATGTAGATGCAGAAACCCACGAAGGGAAGACATGGTACGGCAATTTTAACCTGGACTTTCTGATCCGTGCGGGAGTTGTCTATAATAACGGAAAATATTTCGTCGGCACTTCATTTGTCGGAAAGAACTATAATTACCACCGGAACAATTTCTCACTGGACAACGGGTTCGGAACGCTTCAGATATACGTCGGATTCAATTTCAATTTACGCAAGGAATATAGAAGAAAGAATACAAGATAAAGGGTGTGTATAAACGATACAAGGTAAGGGTGTATATTTGCAGTATATTATTGTATCGCTTGCTTATCCAAAGAATCTTTGTACATTTGCCCCGTTCTTAACTTCAAAAAACAAGAACCTGATGAAGAAACAACGCCACATACAGACCACCCGTTCCCTTCTTTCCCGCTTCCGCTACTGGGGCAGGAAGAACTATGCCGCTTTTGCGAGTATGGGACGTGAATTTCAGATCGGTCATCTGCATACCAATGTGGTAGATGTGGCTCTTCGCAAGCAGAATGCAAAAGTTACTATCCCTTATCATACATTTATGACACTTCAAGAAATCAAAGACCAAGTACTGGCAGGCTTCGACATATCGTCCGCCCAAGCCACTTGGCTGGCCAACATGGCCGACAGCGAGGCGCTTTATGCCGCCGCGCATGAGATTACCGTCACCTGTGCTTCGCACGAGTTCGATATGTGTTCCATCATCAACGCCAAGTCCGGCCGGTGTCCGGAGAACTGCAAATGGTGTGCACAATCCTCTCACTACAAGACTCAAGCCGAGATTTACGATCTCCTGCCCGCTGAAGAATGTCTCCGACAGGCAAAATACAACGAAAGTCAAGACGTCAACCGTTTCTCCCTTGTCACCAGCGGACGAAAACCTTCTCCCAAACAGATCAGTCAACTTTGCGATGCGGCCCGCCTTATGCGGAAACATTCGTCCATCCAACTTTGTGCATCCCTTGGATTACTCAACGAAGAAGAACTCCGCGCCTTGCACACAGCCGGAATCACCCGCTATCACTGCAACCTCGAAACAGCTCCTTCCTATTTCCCCACACTCTGCTCCACACATACACAAGAGCAGAAACTGGCCACTCTCGACGCCGCCCGCCGGGTAGGAATGGATATCTGCTGCGGTGGCATCATCGGCATGGGAGAAACAATGGAACAACGCATTGAATTTGCTTTCACCTTGGCGGAATTGAATGTACAGTCCATCCCCATCAACCTGCTAAGTCCGATCCCCGGAACTCCACTGGAAAATGAAAAGGCATTGAGCGAAGAAGAAATCCTGCGAACCGTCGCCCTGTTCCGCTTCATCAATCCTACCGCTTTCCTGCGTTTCGCCGGAGGACGTTCGCAGCTCACTCCCGAAGCCATGCGCAAAGCCTTGTTTGTCGGCATCAATTCCGCCATCGTGGGCGATTTGCTGACCACACTCGGTTCCAAGGTTTCCGACGACAAGAAGATGATTCTGGAAGAAGGTTACCACTTCGCCGACTCTCAGTTTGACCGCGAGCATTTGTGGCATCCTTATACTTCTACTACCGATCCATTGCCTGTCTACAAAGTAAAGCGGGCGGACGGAGCAACAATCACACTCGAAGACGGGCGGACACTCATCGAGGGAATGTCGTCCTGGTGGTGTGCTGTGCACGGATACAATCATCCGGTATTGAATCAGGCGGCAAAAGACCAGTTAGACAAGATGTCCCATGTCATGTTCGGAGGACTGACTCATGATCCGGCCATCGAGTTAGGCAAACTGCTGTTGCCCTTGGTTCCCCCATCCATGCAAAAGATATTTTATGCGGATTCCGGTTCGGTGGCGGTAGAAGTTGCCTTGAAGATGGCCGTGCAATATTGGTATGCAGCCGGAAAGCCCGACAAGAACAATTTCGTAACCATCCGTTCCGGTTATCATGGCGACACTTGGAATGCCATGTCCGTATGCGATCCCGTCACCGGGATGCACAGTCTTTTCGGTTCATCGCTTCCTGTCCGATATTTCGTTCCGGCTCCCTCTTCGCGATTTGACGGAGAATGGAATCCGGACGACATCATCCCCCTGCGGGAAACGATAAAGAAACACTCCAAAGAACTGGCGGCGCTCATCCTCGAACCCATTGTTCAGGGAGCAGGCGGTATGTGGTTTTATCACCCGCAGTATCTGCGTGAAGCGGAAAAACTCTGCAAAGAACACAATATCCTCCTGATCTTTGACGAAATAGCCACAGGGTTCGGACGCACCGGCAAACTCTTTGCCTGGGAACACGCCGGAGTGGAACCGGACATCATGTGCATCGGAAAGGCGCTGACCGGAGGATACATGACACTGTCTGCCGTATTGGCAAGCAATCAGATAGCAGATACCATCTCCAATCATGCCCCAAAGGCTTTTATGCACGGTCCTACCTTTATGGGGAATCCGCTCGCGTGTGCGGTGGCGTGTGCTTCTGTCCGGTTACTGCTCGACTCCGGCTGGGCAGAGAATGTGAAACGAATCGAAGCTCAGTTAAAAGAAGAACTGGCTCCCGCCCGCAAGTTTCCGCAAGTAGCGGATGTACGGATATTAGGAGCCATAGGAGTCATCCAGACAGAACGTTCGGTGAGCATGGCATATATGCAACGCCGCTTCGTAGAAGAAGGTATCTGGGTACGTCCGTTCGGAAAACTGGTCTACCTGATGCCCCCGTTCATCATCTCTCCGGAGCAGTTAAGCAAACTGACTTCTGGAGTACTTAAAATAGTCAGAGAGATGTAACTCAACTATCTTCTCAAAAAATGAATAGATTATGATTTTAGACTCTATCAATCAAGAACTTCTGACTTTAAAAGAGAAGAAGAATTACCGTTCCCTCCCACAGTTGATTCATGATGGAAGAGACGTGACAGTAGACGGACGACGGATGCTGAACTTATCATCCAATGATTATCTGGGGTTAGCCAATGAAGTGTCTTTAAGAGAAGCGTTCTTAAAGACCATTACTCCGGAAACCTTTCTGCCCACTTCCTCTTCCTCCCGCCTGCTGACAGGCAACTTCACTGCCTATCAGGAACTGGAACAGCAACTGGCCACTATGTTCGGAGCAGAAAGCGCCCTTCTGTTCAATAGCGGATACCACGCCAACACAGGGATACTTCCTGCCGTCAGTGATGCCCGTACATTGATCCTTGCGGACAAACTCGTACATGCCAGCCTGATAGACGGAATCAGATTATCATCTGCCAAATGTATCCGGTACCGGCACAATGACTTAGCCCAGCTCCGGCGTCTTCTTGAAGAAAACCACGGTATGTATGAGAAGATGATCATCGTTACCGAGAGTATCTTCAGCATGGACGGAGACGAAGCCGACCTGCAAGCGCTGGTACGATTGAAACACGATTACTCCAATCTTCTTCTCTATGTAGACGAAGCCCACGCTTTCGGAGCACGGGGCGAGAAAGGCTTAGGATGTGCCGAAGAACAAAACTGCATCAACGACATCGACTTTCTGGTAGGAACATTCGGGAAGGCGGCAGCATCCGCCGGCGCATATATCGTCTGCCGGCAGACCATCCGGGAATATCTGATCAATAAGATGCGTACCTTTATCTTCACGACAGCCCTTCCTCCTGTCAATATCCAGTGGACCGCATGGGTACTGAAACACTTCGCCGATTTCCGGAGCAAAAGGGAGCATCTGCTGCAAATCAGCCGGAAACTGAAAGAAGCACTGACCGAGAAGGGATACAACTGTCCTTCCGTCAGCCACATCGTGCCGATGGTGGTCGGAGCAAGCGAAGATACCATCAGGAAGGCCGAAGAATTGCAACGCAAGGGATTCTATGCCCTGCCGGTACGCCCGCCTACAGTACCCGAAGGGACTTCCCGTATCCGCTTCTCATTGACAGCGGACATCACAGAAAAAGAAATCGATACACTTATAGAAATCATTAACGGATGAAACAGACTTTTATTATCAGGAACAATGAAAAGCACCTTCTACTATTCTTCGCAGGATGGGGAATGGACGAAACGCCCTTCCGACATATCCATCCGGCGGAATGTGACTGGATGATTTGTTACGATTATCGTTCGTTGGAGTTCGATACGACTTTGATACAGGCATATTCCGAGATTACGCTGATCGCATGGTCGATGGGAGTCTGGGCGGCTTCGCAGGTAATGAAGCAATATCCCTCCCTGCCTGTTTCCCAAAGTACCGCCATCAACGGAACACTTTATCCGATACACGAAACGGAAGGAATCACGCCATCCGTTTTTGAAGGCACCCTGCAAGGACTGAACGAACAAACCCTACTGAAATTTCAGCGAAGAATGTGTGGTTCCGCTGCTGATTACAAGGTTTTTCAGACAATGGCTCCCAAACGTCCGGTTGAAGAACTGAAAGAAGAGCTTGCCGCCATCCGGCAGCAATACCTGTCATCCCTCCCTTCGGAGTTTGTCTGGCAGACAGCCATCATCGGAGATAACGACCGGATTTTCCTTCCGGACCATCAAGAGCAGGCATGGAGCAACAAGGCAGACTCCCTCCTGCACGTCGAAGCTGCCCATTATCAGCAGGAGCTTTTTAATGAGGTAATCATGAATATTAAATAATCATTAATCAATGAATAAGACAATTATTGCAGAACGTTTCTCAAAAGCCATCTCCACCTATCCCCGTGAGGCAAATGTACAACGGCAGATAGCAGATAAAATGATCCGCCTGCTTCAGAAACATATTCCCTCTCCCTGTCCGAAAGTAATCGAGTTCGGATGCGGGACGGGCATTTACTCCCGAATGTTGCTCCGCACCCTTCGTCCGGAAGAGTTGCTTCTGAATGACTTATGTCCGGAGATGAGGTATTGCTGCGAAGATTTATTAAGAGAGAAACAAGTCTCTTTTCTTCCCGGAGATGCGGAGACGATTCCTTTTCCGGATAAAAGTACGTTGATTACTTCCTGTTCCGCTTTGCAATGGTTCGAGTCGCCGGAGGAGTTCTTCAAAAGGTGTAATACATTGCTTCACAGTCAAGGATACTTTGCTTTCAGTACTTTTGGGAAAAAGAATATGAAGGAGATACGTGAGCTTACCGGAAAGGGACTGCCCTATCGTTCAAAGGAAGAGCTTGAAGCAGCCTTGTCGTTCCACTTTGATATACTGTACTCAGAAGAAGAACTGATCCCCCTTTCTTTCGAAGATCCGATGAAAGTGCTGTATCATCTGAAGCAGACGGGGGTGAATGGTTTGTCAGCGCAATCATCCCTCTATCCGAAGCACGAAAAACAGACTTGGACCCGTCGAGATTTGCAGCATTTTTGCGAACGTTACACACAAGAATTTACACAGGGCACTTCAGTGTCCCTGACATATCACCCTATTTATATCATAGCAAAAAAGAAAAAAGTATGAAACAGAATGTATATTTTGTAAGCGGTATCGATACCGATGCCGGTAAAAGTTACGCGACCGGCTACCTGGCACGCGAATGGAATAAAAACGGCAAAAGAACCATTACGCAGAAGTTTATCCAGACAGGAAATGTGGGGCATTCCGAAGATATAGACCTGCATCGGCGCATTATGGAAATCCCTTTCACCCGGGAAGATCAGGAAGGGCTGACCATGCCGGAGATCTTTTCTTATCCCGCCTCCCCCCATCTGGCTTCCCGACTGGATCATCGTCCCATCGATTTCGACAAGATCAAGCATGCCACCGAAGTATTAAGCGAACGGTATGACTGTGTTCTGCTTGAAGGCGCGGGCGGTCTGATGGTTCCTCTGACTACGGAGCTCCTGACGATTGACTATATCGCACAGGAGAAATATCCGCTTATCTTCGTGACTTCCGGAAAGCTGGGCAGCATCAATCATACTCTCCTGAGTCTTGAAGCCATACAGAAACGAGGCATTGTGCTGGATACAGTACTTTATAATCTTTATCCGACAGTAGAGGATAAAACGATTCAGGATGATACGATGGAGTTTATACGGACTTGGCTCGAAAGGTACTTCCCGGAAACAAAGTTCTTATTAGTTCCCGAGATAGGAAAGTGAGTATAATACAATCACTTGTAGTTACTACCCGCAACACTTCCCCAACGCCTCTTCCAATGCAGCTTTTGAAACCGGCTTCGTGACAAAGTCATTACAGCCGGCTTCCAAAGCCTGCTCCTTGTCCGCTTCGAAAGCATAGGCAGTCAAGGCAATGACAGGAATCTCCTTCGAATAGGAACGAATAATGCGGGTAGCCTCCAGTCCACCCATACGAGGCATCTTAATATCCATCAGAATCAAATCCGGCTGGAACTGTTTATACATCTCCACCGCCTCAAAGCCATCTTTCGCCCATAGCAGGGTGTAATCTTTGCCGATCATATTCTTGATCAGTACAAAGTTGCTGTCCACATCTTCAGCTACCAGAATCTTCTTGATCTTCTGCATCCTCTTGATGGTGTGGCTGATGTATTTCGTTTCCGAAACCTCGGAAAATGCAATACGGTCATCCGAGCGTTCTTTATAAGGTATCGTAAAGAAGAAAGTCGATCCTTTGCCTACTTCCGAAGTGGCTCCGATCTCCCCTCCTATCTTCTCTATGATCATCCGGCAGATGGCAAGTCCGAGACCTGTCCCCTGCGCAAACGAGTTCAACTTGACAAAACGGTCGAAAATATGTCCCACCTTGTCGGGAGCTATTCCGATGCCTGTATCCTTCACATAAAAACGGATACATTGATTATCGACTTTAAAGCCAAAGCGGATTTCACCGGAAAGCGTGAATTTACCGGCATTGGTGAGGAAGTTGGTGATAACCTGCGCAATGCGGTTCCGGTCTTCTTCAATAATCAGGTCATCGTCTTCATTGTCCAAAATAAGGGTCACTCCTTCCTGCACACGATCCTTATGAATCTGATAGATATTCCGGCATACTTCACCCAGATTCATCGGCTGTCTGACGTATTCCAATGTACCGGCTTCTATCTTTGACAAGTCCAAGATGTCATTAATCAGCTGCAACAGGATCTCTGAGTTCTGATTGATAATGCTCGAATAGAGTTTTTCTTCTTCAAGGGTTTCGGCAGAAGGCAACAGATTGGAGAAACCGACAATCGCATTCAGCGGTGTCCGGATTTCATGGCTCATATTGGCAAGGAAGGCGGTTTTTAATCTGTCGGATTGCTCTGCCTTGATGCGTGCCTTAATCAGTTCCTGTTCGATATTCTGAAAGTTAGTGATATCCCAGGAGATGCCGATCAGAAGCGGTTCGCGCCCTTCCATCGGGACAAGCGCTTTCAGTGTCTGCACAATACGGGTCTCACCGGTGGCCGCCACGTAAGTCTCCTGCATATCAATCCGTTCATGCGTCCGGATCAATTCCAGATCATCCCTGCGAAACCTTTCGGCATCCGCACGCTCCGGAAAGATCTCAAAGTCCGTGCGGCCGATTGCCCGGGAGGCGGGAATCTTGGAATGTTCGGCAAATGCCTTGTTCCAATACAGATATCTGAAATCGTCTTCGGGATCTTTCACATACAGATAGACGGGGACATTATTCAGAATGCCGTCCAGCAGGAGGTTCAATTCACGAAGTTCATCCCGCTTCTTGATCACATCGGTAATGTCCTGCGTAAAAAACCAGATAAGCTCCGTATCATCTTCCTGTGTAAGGTAGGTAGAAACTTGGTGTACTCTGTTTTTCTCCTCGCCTTTGCGCACATACGCTGCACGGTATGAAAAGCTTCCGCCATTATCTCGTATATCTTTCAGTTTGGCTTCCCATAACTCCGGTGTGCGCATAGAGACGGGCAGGTCGTATATTTTCTGGGTACCCATCTGTTGGGTGACACCGTACTCTTCCATAAATTGCTTGTTGGCATATACCAGCGTTCCGTCACTGGAAACGGCAAGAATGCTGTCACTGACTTTGTCGAGTACGCTTTTGAATATCTCCAGCTGTTGCTGGGTGGCCACTCTTTCCGTGATGTCACGACACATGATCAGAACGTATTCTTCATCCAACGGAAAAATCCGGTTCTCGTAGTAATGGTGGGAGCCGTTGAAATCCATGTCGTGATGCGCCGCCGAGACAGTCCGCGTGGCGATCACTTTCTGCATATTGGCGTGGATGTTCTGATAGGCTTCGGGAGGCACCATCTGGCACATGTGCATTCCTTCAAAATCTTTGTTGGATATCCCGACATGATTGGTTTCTTCATTGGATACGACTTCAATCCCCACTTCGTTGTGGTTGAACACCGTCAGCATGTCCGGTAAGGAATTTAAGATTTTAACGGCATACCTTTCCTGAAAGCTGGTGGAGCTTTCTTCAGGTTGTTTATTCTGTTCCAGAGATCGAAGTTGTCGCTTCAGTTGCTCATTTTCTTTTCTAAGCAACTCCAATTCCTCTCTCAGTGCTTCTTTTGTTTGTTCGTTGTTCATAAGACATCCGGATATAAATACGTACTTATCTGCCAAAAGTAAAGAAAACTTTTGAGATAAGTACGTAAAACACCTTTATTTTTTCAAGAATCATTCAATCACCATAATCCGGTCGTTCAAACCGACCTTCATACCGTCTTCGACAAAGACTTCTTTCACCACTCCGTCGGTAACAGAACGAATCTCGTTTTCCATTTTCATGGCCACCAATACGCAAAGCGGGTCTCCACGCTTGACTTCGTCTCCCTTCTTCACGTATATTTTCAGGATCACCCCCGGCATCGGCGCCTGTACTACCTGACGTCCTACGGCTTCCGTACCGGCACGGGCATTGTGTATCTTTTCCATCTCTCCCTGTAGCTCTATCTGATAAAGCTCACCCTTATTCATGATGGTATAAGAATTATTGGAAGAAGGGGAAATCTGCACTCCATGCGAGTGATGATCGATGATGATCGAATGAATGGAGTCGCCTCCCATATTGTAATCGACCTCATATATTTTACCGTTGACCGCTATCTTCTTGATCGGTCCGTCTTCCAGAATCTCTACCTTATATTCACTGTCCGGCATATCCAGAAGCTTGGCATAATAAGTCGCTAACGATGTACCCATATCTTTCTAATTTTAATAAATGACCAACTTAACTTTCAATTTTCAACTCTCCACTTATTCAATAATTATTGGCAGTCATCTGCAACTTGCCATAATACTTCCAGAGAGATTCGCCCACTACAGGGAGTGTGGTGGCACGGGATGCAGCTTCTTTTTCCCTCTCGTAATGCCTGACGGCGGCAGCGATCACGGCAACAGTCGGGTCGGTATTCTGCCGACGCTTCAAGTCTTCCTTGTCAAAACGGGTGTCGATGAAAGTCGTATCATATTTTCCTTCGAGGAAAGCGGCATTCTTCAACACACGCTGATGGAAAGGAATCGTCGTCTTGATGCCCAGAATCTTATACTCACGCAAGGCACGTGCCATGTTGGAGATGGCGGATTCGCGGGTACGCCCCCAGCAGCAGAGCTTGGCAATCATCGGGTCATAGTGCAGGGAAACCTCGAATCCGGCATAGGCGGCACTGTCCAGACGGAAATTACGGCCTTCGGGAGCTTCACGAACGGTTATCACTCCGGGAGATGGCATAAAGTTATTCTCCGGATCTTCGGCATAGATACGGCATTCGATGGCAGCTCCGCTGAATTTTATATCTTCCTGCTTATACGGCAACGGATTGCCCGCAGCCACCGTGATCATGTCACGCACCAGATCGACACCGGTACATTCCTCCGTCACCGGATGCTCTACCTGCAAACGGGTATTCATTTCAAGGAAATAGAAGTTCTGGTCTTTATCCATCATGAACTCCAGTGTGCCGGCACTGTAATAACCGATCCGCTTGCAAGCCTCTACGGCTACTTTCAGCATCTTCTTACGGGTTTCGTCTTTCACAAACGGTGACGGAGACTCCTCGATCACCTTCTGATTACGTCGCTGAATGGAACATTCACGCTCGCCCAGATGAACCACATTGCCATATTTATCTCCCATAATCTGCACCTCGATATGGTGCGGATTCTCGATATATTTCTCTATATAGACCGCATCATTACCGAAAGAAGTACCCGCCTCGGACTGAGACAGACGAAGAGCCGTCTCCGCTTCTTCTTCGGAACGGACCAGACGCATCCCCTTTCCGCCTCCTCCGGCAAGCGCTTTCAACATAATAGGATAACCTACTTCCTTAGCAACCTTTTTCACTTCTTCGATCCCCTGCACGGGAGTTTCCGTTCCGGGAACGATGGGCAGCCCCGCTTCACGCATGATTTTGCGTGCCTCAGTCTTGATCCCCATCTTAGCAATAATATCGGCACCGGGACCGATAAAGATCACTCCTTCTTCTTCGCAACGACGGGCAAAGTCGGCATTCTCCGACAAGAACCCATATCCCGGATGAATGGCGGCTCCGGTCTTTTTGGCAATGGCCAGTATCAACTCCGGCTTCAAATAAGAAGTATCCTCCGGCGAATTGGAGATGCAATAAGCCTCCTCCGCATAGCGAACATGCAAAGCTCCCCTGTCTACATGCGTGTAAACAGCCACCGTCGAAATATTCATCACCCGGCAAGTACGGAAGATGCGCATGGCTATCTCTCCACGATTAGCAACTAATATTTTCTTTATCATAATCTGTTTCTTTTAATTGATCACTCTCCATTTTCAACTTTCAACTTTCCATTTTCCATTTATTAAAGTGGAATGTTAGAGTGTTTCTTAGGCGGATTGGACTGACGTTTGTTGGCCAGCATTTCGAAACTGCGTATCAGGCGCAGACGGGTAACGGCCGGATCGATCACTTCATCCACATAGCCCAGTTCCGCCGCGCGGTAAGGATTGGCAAACTTTTCACGATAATCGCTCTGAAGTTCCTTTCGCCTTTC
The DNA here is from genome assembly GCF_058231005.1 of Bacteroides sp. RCH18. Taxonomy (NCBI): domain Bacteria; kingdom Pseudomonadati; phylum Bacteroidota; class Bacteroidia; order Bacteroidales; family Bacteroidaceae; genus Bacteroides; species Bacteroides sp. RCH18. The sequence continues at coordinate 1,324,764 of NZ_JBIPTC010000001.1, forward strand.
TTCGGGAGTCTGTGACTTTTCGATCTCTTTCTTGAACAGGATATTTACTGCCCCGTCCGGTCCCATCACAGCGATTTCGGCAGTGGGGAAAGCCAGATTGACATCGCCACGGATATGCTTGGAACTCATCACATCATAAGCGCCTCCGTAAGCCTTACGGGTGATAACGGTCACTTTCGGCACGGTAGCTTCGCAGTAAGCATAAAGCAGCTTCGCGCCGTTACGGATGATTCCGCCATATTCCTGATCTACTCCCGGAAGGAATCCCGGAACATCGACCAGAGTCAGCAGAGGTATATTGAAAGCATCGCAGAAGCGGACGAAACGGGCAGCCTTTATAGAAGCATTGATGTCCAGTGTTCCTGCCAGCACCAGCGGCTGATTGGCTACCACCCCAATCGTCTTTCCGTTCAGACGGATATATCCGGTGACGATATTCGCGGCAAATTCTGCCTGAAGTTCAAAGAAGTTATTATCGTCGGCCACCGCTTCTATCATCTCCTTTATATTATAAGGTTGATTCGGATTGGTAGGCACCAAGTCGGACAGTTCGGGTGTCAGGCGAGTCGGCGAGTCGTTGGTGACAACGAAAGGAGGCTCTTCCATATTGTTGCCCGGCAGATAAGAAATAAGTTCGCGGATGTAATTGATACATTCAATATCATTTTCGGCCGACAGATGCGCCACGCCGGACTTTGTCATGTGGATGCCCACTCCACCCAGATCTTCCTTGCTTACTTCTTCCTGTGTCACACTCTTGACTACGTCCGGTCCGGTGATAAACATATAGCCGGAGTTCTTGACCATCAGAATAAAATCGGTCAGTGCAGGAGAATAAACGACACCACCGGCACACGGGCCCATGATGGCACTGATCTGCGGAATGACTCCCGAAGCCATGGAATTGCGAAGGAAAATCTCCGCATACCCTGCCAAAGAACGGACGCCTTCCTGAATGCGCGCACCACCGGAATCATTGAGTCCGATAATAGGCGCTCCCATCTGCATCGCCATGTCCATCACTTTGCAAATCTTCTTGGCGTGTGTCTCCGAAAGAGCCCCTCCGAATACGGTAAAGTCCTGTGCAAAAACATAGACCAGCCGTTTGCCGATCATTCCGTAACCAGTCACTACCCCGTCACCGGAGAATTTCTGTTTTTCCATACCGAAGTCGGTACACCGGTGGGTCACCAGTTTATCAAGTTCGATAAACGACCCCTTTTCCAGAAGTAAGTCAATGCGTTCACGGGCGGTCAGCTTGCCCACAGAGTGCTGTTTCTCAATACGGGCATCCCCGCCACCTTTTTCTGCTTTCCTGTTCAGTTCTTCCAGATTCTTGATAAGCTCTTTCATAGGCTGTTTGTATTAATGTTATGTGTAAAAATAGTCAGTAATAAATTAATTAGTTGTCATATTGATTACACAAAGGTATTTTTATATAGTAAACGTATCATTTGCCGAATTTGTTAGCATTTATGCCCTTAAACATCTTTATGGCGGATACGGGCTGGGAATCTTTTCTACGGGTTTACACAACAAAGTCACACAATCATGTGTTTATCGCATATCATTTTAATAAAACCTAGACCCTAACAAAAATGAGAACAATTAAACTTTTATTAGCAGCCGGTTTCCTGCTCGTATTGGGTACAAGCGCGTATGCGCAAGTACAACGGAATGAAACCTATCTACCCAAATTCGCCATCAAGACCAATGCCCTCTACTGGGCTACGAGCACTCCCAACCTGGGATTCGAAGTCGGACTGGCAAAGAAAATCACCCTCGATGTATCCGGCAACTACAATCCGTGGAAGTTTGGCGACGACCGCCAGATCAAGCACTGGCTCGTACAACCGGAATTGCGCTACTGGCTCTGCGAACGTTTCAACGGAAGTTTCTTCGGTCTGCACGGACACTACGGAGAAATGAATGTCAGCAACCTGAATATATTCGGAATGGGGCACGACCGCTATGACGGCAGTCTGTACGGAGCCGGCATCTCTTACGGATACCAGTGGATCATCAGCAAACGCTGGAGCATGGAAGCAACCATCGGAGTCGGTTACGCCCGTCTGAAATATGATAAATATGCCCGCGGTGACGGAGGCGAAAAACTCGGGCACAACACCCGCAACTATTTCGGCCCGACCAAAATCGGCCTCAGCTTCATTTATGTCATCAAATAATCGAACTTTCTAAAACTTACAATGATGAAAAGAAAACTTATCTATCTATTTATAGCTCTTGCAGCCACCATACTTCCGGCTCATGCACAGAAATTTCTGAATGATGCGCTCACGCTCTCGAATGTATCCTTATGGCAACAAGGAAACTCGCTTTATATCGGCATGACGGTCGATATGGCAAACCTGACCATCGGCTCGGCACGCAGCCTCAGCCTGATCCCGCTGCTGACGGACGGACAACATAATGTCCCGCTACAGGAGATTATCGTCAACGGCAAAAGACGCGAGAAAGCCTATCTACGCGGACTGGCGATCAGCAAGCAGGAGCCCACGGCTATCATCGTTCCTTATAATAAAAGAGAAACGTTTAATTATACGCAGGTCATTCCTTATCAACCGTGGATGGCAAATGCTTCCCTGCAACTGGTAGAGAACCTGTGCGGATGCGGCAACTATCAGGAAATGAACGCGCAGGAACTGATAACGAACGACGTATCTACCGAAGCCAAACGACTGAGTGCCATGTCTCCTATCGTAGCCTACATCCAGCCTACAGTGGAAGTGGTGAAAAACCGCAGTGAGCAATACGAAGCTCATCTGGACTTCCCCGTCAACAAGTCTGTCATCCTTACCGACTTCATGAACAATCACTCCGAACTGGTGAATATTCATTCTATGTTTGATAAAATCCAGAATGACAAGAATCTGACCGTACAAAGCATCAGCATCGAAGGATTCGCTTCTCCCGAAGGGCCGCTGGCTTTCAACGAGCAACTCTCTAAAAAACGTGCGGAAGCTCTGAAAGATTATCTGGTCAAGAACGAAAAGGCATCTGCCAAACTGTATAAAGTGACTTTCGGCGGAGAGAACTGGGACGGACTGGTGAAAGCTCTCGAATCCTCTTCGATGAAGGATAAGGAAACCTTCCTGAATATCATCAAAAATACAACGAATGACGTGAAACGTAAACAGGAAATCATGAAAGTCGGCGGCGGCGCTCCTTATCGCACTATGCTGAAAGAGATTTATCCGGGACTGCGTAAAGTGAACTGCAAAATCGACTACACAGTGGTCAACTTCGATGTGGAACAAGGACGTATCATCATCCGTGAGAATCCGAAATATCTGAGTCTGAACGAGATGTATCAGGTAGCCAATAGTTATCCGAAAGGCAGCAAGGACTTTGTAGATGTATTTGATATTGCCGTACGTATGTATCCAACGGATGCCGTAGCCAATCTGAATGCAGCGGCTGTCGCCCTGTCACAGAAGGATATCAATACCGCACTGAAATATATGGAAAAAGCGGATCATACCACTGCCGAATTTCTGAATAATACAGGCGTGTATAACTTCTTAAACGGAGATATTCAACGTGCTACAGCAGCCTTTGAACAAGCTGCCAAATTAGGGAATGAAGCTGCTCAGGCAAACTTGAAACAGTTGCAACAGATCATGAATATGAAAATGAGCAAGAAGTAGCAGAAGGGACGGAAGTCACTTAAAACGATTTTTCAGGCACGGATTACACGGATTTCACGGTTTTGGGTTACTTAACTCTTAAAACCGTGTTAATCTGTGAAATCCGTGCCTGAATATATTTTTGACACATTCACCAAAAGAAGTTGGATAAAATTAGAGTCACATATCCATCAAAACTACCTTTTGTTTTGTTATATTAAATATTCACCAGAAGTTGACTATTTAAAATTTAGAATTATGACACTAATCCTTGCTATTATTCCGGTATTGCTATTAATCATATTGATGGCGTTCTTCAAGATGTCCGGCGACAAGAGCAGTATTATCTCGTTGATTGTAACCATGCTGATCGCTCTTTTCGGTTTCGCCTTTTCTGTAGACAATCTGTTTTATTCCTTTTTATATGGAGCGCTGAAAGCGGTCTCTCCTATTTTAATCATCATTCTGATGGCTATTTTCAGTTATAACGTATTGCTGAAAACGGAAAAGATGGAGATTATCAAGCAACAGTTCGCTTCCATCTCTACGGATAAAAGCATTCAGGTGTTGCTGCTGACTTGGGGATTCGGAGGATTACTGGAAGCGATGGCAGGATTCGGAACGGCGGTTGCTATTCCGGCGGCGATTCTTATCAGTCTGGGATTCAAGCCGATATTTTCGGCGACTGTCAGTCTGATAGCCAACAGTGTCGCTACGGCTTTCGGTGCTATCGGAACTCCGGTATTGGTATTGGCAAAGGAAACGAACCTGGATGTGCTACAACTCAGTACGAACGTTGTATTGCAATTATCGGTACTCATGTTTCTGATTCCGCTGGTCTTGCTTTTCCTCACCAATCCCAAACTGAAAGCACTCCCGAAGAATATATTTCTGGCCCTGCTGGTCGGAGGTGTTTCTTTGGTCGGACAATATCTGGCTGCCAGATATATGGGGGCAGAATCACCTGCCATTATCGGAAGTATCCTTTCTATCATTGTCATCGTTCTCTATGGAAAGCTGACCGCATCGAAAGAAGAAAAGGCTCGGAAAAGTACGCTGAAAACCAAAGATATACTGAATGCGTGGAGCATCTATTTACTGATTTTGTTCCTGATCATCCTCACCAGTCCGCTTTTCCCGAGTTTGAGAAGTACATTGGAGAATAACTGGGTTACAAGAATCAGTCTGCCGGTCAATGCTTCCACTGTGAACTATACGATCTCGTGGCTGACTCATGCAGGTGTACTACTCTTCCTCGGTACTTTTATCGGTGGGTTGATACAGGGTGCCAAAGTCAAAGAGCTGTTTATCGTTCTTTGGAATACGGTGAAGCAATTAAAGAAAACCTTTATTACCGTGATCTGTCTCGTGGGATTATCCACCATTATGGATACTTCGGGAATGATTGCTGTCATCGCTACGGCACTGGCTACTGCTACCGGAAGCTTGTATCCGCTGTTTGCTCCGGTCATCGGCTGCCTGGGGACATTTATTACAGGAAGTGATACCTCCTCCAACATCCTTTTCGGAAAGTTACAGGCAAGTGTGGCAGGACAGATTCATGTCAGTCCGGACTGGCTGTCAGCAGCAAATACGGTAGGTGCGACAGGCGGTAAGATTATTTCTCCGCAAAGTATCGCCATTGCGACTTCTGCCGGAAACCAGCAGGGAAAGGAAGGGGAAATACTGAAAGCTGCCATCCCATATGCACTGGCTTATGTGGTGATTACCGGAATTATCGTTTATATTTTCAGTTAATCACCCGAAAGAATGATAACAGGATAATGACACTATCGCCTTGATATAGTGACACTATCCTGCATACATAAAGACGAACTAAAAAGTCGGTAGTAACCTCAAACTCTCCTCCTTCGGGAAGGAGGAGTCCCCGCAGGGGGAGGTGGTAGGTAAGCATATAACTTTGATTATCATCAATTTATGCATCCACCTACCACCCCGGCTTTCAGCCACCCCTCCTTCCCGAAGAGAGGGGAATGGGAGATAGAACCGACTTTTTAGTCACTTTATATATTTTTTATTGCTCACAGCTAAATCAACGGTTCCCGAATCACCTTCACGGGATTCCCCCGTTGAAGATGATTATGATTACTCCAATTTTCCTGCGCCTGAATCATCGCCTGTTCCATCGTCCATGACGAAAGTTTCACCAACAGGCGTTCCGTTGCCAGCTTCTTGTTCTGCCATTGCGAACGTTGATCGGAAGCTACCACACTCATCCCAGACGGGATGTGAACGGCACGGACCGCAGACTCTGTCTTGTTGACATGCTGCCCGCCCGGACCGGAAGCCCGTAAGGTTTCATAGCGGAAATCTCTTTCTGTAGCCTCCTGACTCTCCGACAACACAAACGAATGCACACCGACAAACCAGTTTTTCCGCTTGTGATAAATGCGATACGGGCTTTGGGCAATCCATTGCACCGTTCCCTCCCATTCATCCGCCAGTTCTCCGCTCGCTGCGCCTTGAAGAGCAATGGTAGCCGAAAGCAGTGTCCGGTTGACCGGTCCCACTTCACGTTCTATCATTTCCACTTTCAGTCCGCTTGCCTGCGCCTGTCTTACTATTCTTTCGAGTACCAATGCCACTACCCGGCAACATTCCGCAGGTCCCCTGCCGGAAGTTATCTGTAAATAGACTTTCTCCTTCATCGCCTTATTCTTTATTCATTCGTACGATGCGAGGCATAAATCTACCCTGCACTTCCACCAAAGTCTCCTGCGTGTACATCACCCGATCGATATCTTTATATGCCAGAGGCATTTCCTCGATACTTCCGCCTATCAATGTCACGTCTGCCTGCGACAGCATCTTTTTCAAAGCCGACTGAGTGAAACTCTCCTTTGCTTTCTGACGGGACATCGCTCTTCCGGCTCCATGAGAAGCAGAGCACAAGGATTCTTCCACCCCTTTGCCACAAACCAGATAACCTGCCGTAGCCATACTTCCGGGAATCAGCCCCGCCTGTCCCTTTTGTGCAGGAGTTGCCCCTTTGCGATGCACAATCGCCATACGTCCCGGAGCTATCTCCTCTTTCCACGCAAAGTTGTGATGGTTGTTGACATTCGCAACAGGTTTCAGTCCCAATGCCTTAGCCAGATTCAGGTGAATACGCTCGTGACAGGCACGGGCATAGTCTCCTGCCAGGTTCATACTCATCCAGTACTCCTGCCCTTCTTCGGAGTCCAGACTCAGCCATGCAAAATGCTGCGCCTCCCGAGGAAGTTTGCAGACTTCACGGGCCAACAGACTGTAATGTTTGGCAATAGCAGCACCCAAGCCACGTGAACCGGAATGAGACAGCAAAGCAACATAACTCCCCTCCGGAAGATTCAGCACATTATCCGCCTGCAAAGCAATTTCACCGAACTCCACAAAGTGATTCCCACCTCCGGAGCTTCCGAGCTGCCGCACGGCCTTTCCCTGCAAATCCTTTAATAAAGGAGTCAACCGAAATTCTTCCCGATCCAGCACTTCATGCTCCTGTTCAAAGCCCAGGCCGCCATCCATTCCGAAATGTGTAAAGTCTTTCAAAGCCTCCTTTATCTGATAAGAATATCGTTTCAGGAAGTCTGCTTTCGCATCAAATACCGTCAGACTCATCCGGCAACCGATATCAACCCCGACAGCATACGGTATCACGGCATTATCAGTAGCCAGTACCCCACCGATAGGCAATCCATAACCGGCGTGCGCATCGGGCATCAACGCTCCGCCGACCGTTACAGGCAGGCGCATAGCCAGATTCATCTGTTGTTTGGCAAGAGTCTCGATAAACTTACCTCCATAGGTTTTATACATCAACGGCTCTTCCCGTAAGTCGTAAGCTACGAACTCTTTCGCAAGAATAGTAGGCGACAGGCGTTCCGCCAGCTTACTCCATATTTCATTGTTTTTATAAGATTCGGGATGTTCGAGTATATTGCTCAAAGTCATTGCAATCTGTTCCTTCGTGTCATGTTTGCAATATTTGCCTACAATGTCTACTACCAGACTACGGGCTACATTATCCCGATATCCCAGTTTACTTAAATCTTTTAATCGTATTCCCATACTTTTTTTCTGTTCGCATACCACACCCCGTCCGCCTCAACAGCGGAAAGTAAGGTTATACACGGTATGCCAATGCTTCGGATACGGATACAAAACATCCATCCACAGCATTGAAGTGAATAATTTGAAAAATAAAAATGTGATTGCAGGACTAATCAACTATTACCGCCAGCAGCAGAGTTGCGGTAAACGTAAAAAACAAAATGTCGCAAAGCCCCGTCTTCCCGACGAGACAACTTAGTCCTAATTTGAAAATATTATAGCTCCAACATAATTAATACCCTTTCCATCATTTTAAAGGGTGAATACTCATTTTATCGCAACAAAAGTAGTGCATATTTTTATTACTTCCAAAGATAAAAAGACATTTTTTAGCGTTAAAGGAGCAGTGATGGGAAATTTTGCCAAGTGTTCCAGTCAAATCGCTATTTCACGGGAAGCTATTTCGCCTTACCTTTGCAACGTAGAAAACAAATAAACCGAAAAGATTTATGAAACTGATTAAAAGCATTATGAGCGCTTTCGCTATCGTACTGGCCACCACAGCCTGTGCGGGAAATGGCGGAGAAAATAAAAAGAGTAATGAACCAACAAAGGAGGACAATAAAATGGAAGTAGTATCATTAAATAAAGCAGAGTTTTTAAAGAAGGTATATGATTTTGAAGCCAATCCGAATGATTGGAAATTTGAAGGCAAACGTCCGGCAATCGTCGATTTCTATGCAACATGGTGCGGACCGTGTAAAGCACTGCATCCTGTTCTGGAAGAACTGAGCAAAGAATACAGTGGTAAGGTGGACATCTATCAGATTGATGTGGACCAGGAAAAGGAACTGGCTGCCGCCTTCGGTATCCGCAGCATCCCCACCCTGTTACTGATTCCGATGAAAGAAGAACCGAGAATCACGCAAGGGGCTTTGCCCAAAGACCAGTTGAAGAAAGCAATCGACGAATTTCTTTTGAAACAGAACAACGAAGCTAAATAAACTAATTTCGATTTTTTCTTGATATGCAACTACCCTCTATCAGCATTCTAATGACTGACAGAGGGCAGATTCTTTTATAAGCTCCCCTTTATCTACCAATATTGCGTCAGATTAGAGACTAACGGATATATATGACATAAGAAACATCGCAAGACCTGTCACCATCTTTGTTGTTTCATCACGAATCCTTCAAAGAAATCATCCCGATAGCTATTCCCGATAGCAATCTCGTACGACTTGATAAATATATCATTGTTGTCGAACGAATCGATATGGGCTGTATTGACTATATACGATTTATTGACCCGTAAAAAAGAGTCCTTCGGCAACAAGTCAAAGACCGCTTTCAGACTCATACGGGTGATGATGCGTTGTTCGCCCAACTGTAGAATTACATAATCTTTCAAACCTTCTACAAAAAGGATATCAGAGAAGTTGACCTTGAAGTATCTGCGTTCCGCCTTTACAAAGAAATACTCGGCAGCCACAATCGTCTCAATGGCTTCCTTTTCCTCCTGTAATAATAAAGAATGATAAGACTGCGCCTTCTCAACCGCCTTCTGAAAGCGCTCCGCCTCCACCGGCTTTATCAGATAATCTATTGCGTCCACTTCGTAGCTATCCAGTGCATACTCCGTATAGGCAGTGGTAAAGATTACCAATGTCCGTTTGGAAATGGTACGGGCAAACTCAATTCCCGTAATGCCGGGCATTTGAATATCCAGAAAGACAAGGTCTACTACGTGCTGCTCCATAAAGTCGGAAGCCGTGGCGGCACTGTTAAAACTTCCCACCAGCTGAAGACATTCCGCCTCCTCTATCAGCAATTTCATAGCCTCCCGTGCCAATGGTTCATCGTCTACAATAATACAATTCATAACGTTATACATAAAGTTACCATATACCGATTTTCATTCTCTATCTGCTCCAATTCATAACGGTCGGGATATAACAATCCTAATCTACGCTGAATATTCGCAAGCCCGATCCCTCCTACCTTGTTGCTGACTGCAACCGCCGGCATCGTATTTTCACAACGGAACTCCAACCGATTCTCTTCTACCTTAAAAGAAAGATGTACAGACGAAGGATGCTCGCTATCAAAACTATGCTTTACCGCATTCTCCACAAACGGGATAAACAATAACGGCTGAATCCAGATGGAGTCAATATCCCCTTCCTGCTCCATTGTAAACTGAAAATGATCCCGGCGTATCTTTTCCAGATTCAAATAGTCGTTCAGAAAACGGATATCTGAGGCTAAAGCAACCCTTTCGCGCGAACTGTCATTTATCTGGTACCGCAGCAAATCTTCCAGTTTGAAAAGAACTTTGGAAGCCTCTTCCGGATTCCGCTTTATCAGTACATTGGCGTTGTTCAGCATATTGAACAGAAAGTGCGGATTAATCTGACTCTTAAGGAACTTCAATTCCGATTGCAAAGTGGTAGATTCCAGCTGATCAATGCGCAGATTATGACGCAGCCAATGAGTGAACAATGAAATAGCCGCCGAACCTGCGGTGACAAAACCCATAGTAAGTATCCCCGAAAAGGTGTTGATGAAAGTGGCAAATCCATCGGGATTCCTGACAGGCAAAATAACTTCAAAAAGCATTCCCTGCGTAACTGAAAGGAAAAAGATGACCACTAAGTTGGTAACTATCGCAGCCAGAACATAACCACCCAAACGGTTCTTTAGCAGAAAAGAAGGAACCAGGACATACAGATTGGTATATATCACCGCATTCATAGACAAGAAATAGACCAGACAGCCTCCAAAGCGTTTCAAGAGAGAGACCACCTGCAAAGGCTCGTACCAAAAAACATTGATTGTAATCAGCAGAACAGCCACCTGCAAGAGGATATGTCTGTATATCCTGCAATGAGGACTCAGCAGAAAAGCGGTGACACTTCTGCTGTTCATGGTTCCGTCACCGGGATTCCTGTCGAGCGTATTTTTATCGTTTGTACTTATTCTCATTATTCCCCTCCATTCAGTTCCAGTCTTATACATTCCATGGTAAAAGATAGTCCGTAGCGGTCGCCATACAATAAGTCCAGCCTTTGTCTGATCCGTTCCAGTCCCCTGTTTACGGAGAGATTAAGTTGCGGACACATACAAGTGAATACAATCGTACCCTTCTCCGCTTTCAGATGGATGTCCAAAGAGACAGGAATCGATATCTGCTGTTCGTGCGTCAACTCCATGATATGCCGCACAAAAGGAATGAAGAGCAGAGGAGGAACCAGCATCCTGTTTACCTCCCCTTCCGAAGTAAACTGATAGCGGAATTGCGGAAGGGAGCTTTGCTCCAATGTCAGATAGTTGGTAAGGAAGGCGATTTCACTGCTGAGCAATACTTTTTGCCGGCTGCAATCATATAACTGATAGCGCAGCAACTGGCTCAGCTTCATCAACATCTTCGAAGCCTTTTCCGGCTCGGTCAATGTCAGTTCACCCGAATGATGCAACGTTTTGAAAAGAAGTTCGGGGCTGACCTGCTCTTTGAGCTGTTCCACTTCGGACAGTACGTGCGCCTTTTCCATCTGTGAAACACGCTGATTCTCAATCATCCATTCTTTCAGAAGCAAAGTCATCGTTCCTCCTATCATGCAAAGCGTTGACAGCATAAAAGAAGAAATGTAGTCCATCAGCATGGGAACCGAGAAACACGATCCCCGCGCATGAAGCTGCGGCCAATGGGAGTAAGCAAGGTATTCTATGACCATCTGTATCAGCAGCGCAATGACCATTGCCACAGACAGCACCGACAGATAGGTCATATAATGCCTTTTCAACAAATATTTCGGGAATAACCAGAAAAGGTTCAGACAAATAACGCCAACGTATGTGAGCATATATATAAACGTGAACACATAAATCCATACGCCCAGTATATCCCGATAGTCCATAAAAATGATGAAGACCTGATTGAAGGAGATAGTACCCAACACCATGACAAGTATCAGATACCGCATCCATCGGAATGCCGGACTTACGAGCAATCTATATAAAAAGGCCGATTCGTTGCCTGCTGCAGTTGTTTCAGTTGCCATATGCTTCATTGGGTACGAAGATAAAACATTTTCCGTTATGGTCTCTATACCGGATATCTAAAATTCAAGCTTATAACTCACATTAGTCAGAACGGTAGAGCCGTCGGTTGCGTCTATCTTTCCGGTTTTCACGTTATACTCATGTCCGTAGTGCTCTTTCGTGCCCATAAAATTCAAGCCCTTCACAGCAAATTCATGAGATACTTTTTTCTTGTTGATGCGGTAGCTGACGGTATAATTGCCGATCAACATGGGCGAATACTGTTTGGAGAATGCCTTCCTTTCATCGTACTGCACTTCCTTGTCCGGATGCTTCATGGTTGCTTCCATGTCAATCGGGGAATAGCGGTCGCCACCCTGCAAGGTCAGTTTCAGGTTGATGCTAAGAATATTCTGTTTGTTGCGTCCCAACATCCACTCCTTGCCGATCAGTCCGTTGATGACATAGTTGCGGTTGAACTTCGTGTTGTACCATACACCGTCTCCGCCACGGTAACGGGAGTCGAACAACGAACCGGAGATCATGTAATAAAGTCCTTTTTCCAGGAAGCGTTCGAGGGTTATGTCAATCCCGATATTCCGGCCTCTTCCTTTGTTGACAAGCGCATCTTCTACATAAAAGTCGGAGCGGTTGAGTACGGAATAAGAACTGTCCGCCATCACCGGTACATCGTGCAGAAACTGTACATAAGGTTCTATTTTCAGATTCATGCGGTCCGAAATCTTGTAGCCGAAAGACAGCATGATGTGTTGCGCCTTGGTGAAGTCGAGGTTCTTGTTGACGGATTGATTTCCCGTACTCTTCGTTTTCACAAAGTAGACGTCCATTTTCTCCATCCGGCTGTATATGCCGTAAGCTAAAGCAAAGGTCGCTTTTGGGGTAGCCTGCCATTTCAGTCCGGCACGGGGTTCGACAGACCATTTATTATTCAGCGTCAGGTATTGTCCGTAGATACCGGCGTTGAGAGTCCAACGGTCACTCAGTCCGACAGAAGAACTATTGTAAGCAGAAATCAGACTCGTATTGCCATCTCCCTTCGATACCGTTTCCAGCGGCTGAGCTTCGTATGGAGCTATGGCAAGGTTCATGTCATAAAACATGGCAGTATAAGTGAATCCTGTCTTATTGGTAAAGCGGTTGCTGAATTTACGGTTGAAGGTGCTGGTCAGTATCAGGTTGGTATGCCTTGATTCAAGGTCCATATAAGGAGTCGATTCCAACGCATGATTGAACATGGAAGCGCCTCCGTCCAACTGCGAGTAGGTAGCGGCAACGGTTGTTTTCAGTGATGCGTCACTATTGAAAAAGTAACGGTGACTGATACCTCCGGCGGCCATATACTGCTTGTCACGTGATTCGCTGCGGTCGCCCAGATATTCCCATTTCTCAGGATTCCTCTCCATGTCACTCTTAAATTTGTCTATCAGACTGGTTCCCCATACCGAGAAAGTCCCGGCCATCTTTGTGGGAAAGTTTAGTTTGAAGTTCAGGTCCTGATAGTCCATCGTTCCGCCGTCAAGATTCAGTAGTCCTGTGGTAGAGTAACGATAATTGAAGATATACGAGGCTTTATGCTTCTTGCTCAAAGGACCTTCGGAAGCAACGTCAATTCCCATGATTCCCACTTGAATCGTGTTTTCGTTCTTTTGATTGTTACCGTTGCGCAGCTTCATGTCGAACACGCCGGACACTGCATTTCCATATTCAGCCGGAAAAGCTCCGGTGAAGAAATCGGAATTTCCGAGTACCTGTGAGCTAAGGGAAGAAAGGATTCCTCCACCCAATGTGGCAATATCCGCAAAGTGATTCGGATTCGGGATTTCTACATCCTCCAGCCTCCATTGCAACAGATGGGGTGCATTGCCATGAATCGAAATGCCATTCGAAGAGACGCTGGGCGCCACTCCGGCAAAAGCGGAAACCAAACGTGCAGGGTCGTCGAATCCGCCTGCATAACGGCTCGCTTCTTCCACGCTCAGCATACGTGCTCCGGTAGTTGCCATCTTATTCATCGCTTCTTCTTTGTTCGTCCGCGCACGGACCACTACTTCACTCAGTTCGTTGACGCTTTCTTTCAAAGGTATTTCCAAATAGACTTCTTTGGCGGAAGTCACCAGTATTTCTCTGAAAATGCCGGGTTCATATCCCATGAACGCCGCCTCTACCGTATGTCTCCCGACGGGAACCTGCGGAATGGTGAAACGTCCCAGGCTGTCGGTTGTCGCCCCCATCCCCTCTTTATCTGACAATCTTACTGTCGCATACGGTATAGGATATTTGGAATCTCCGTCAACAACCATCCCACGAATGGTCTGGACCGGACGCCCTTTCCGCTCCGATGTTTGCCCGAAAGCAAAGGCTGATACAAACAAACCGATCAACAGCAATATCCATCCTCCATAACGATACAGTTTCCGTGTGAGTTCTTCGCAAAGGACTCTTTCAAAAGTTTTAAGTACTACTCCGCATTCATCTGCCGGAATCCCCGAACGGTTTGCTACTTCCCCTAACAACATAGTTTTATTCATCTTCATGACTTATTCTGTTTTTTATTTCGACACGAAGATAAGGGATACTGCATTGCCGGTTTTTCAAATGAGACGAACACGCCTCATTTGTAGACAAGATGTGGAATTGGTAAGATAAATGTCATTTCAGTCTAAATGTTCCAAATTTAATATTATATTAATAGGAATTTGCTCAAAAAGTCATGAACGACAGCATATCCTGCATAAATTAGTGCAATAATATGCAGGAATACGGGTTCATCCTGCATAATACTGCGTGAAATATGCATCTTTTTTTAGTCATTCAGTACTCTTTGGTTTTAAAGGAACGGGGTGTTCCTTTAAAACCAATGCTCCGTTCCTTACTGATGAACTTGTTTTTCATCAGTGAGGAAGTTATAAAAAGGCTGTTTTTGCTCGTTTTTTCTCTAGTTCATCATAAATACCGAGAAAATAGAAAATGACATAACGGAGTACCTTCCTTAATTAATCCATCTAAATGATAAGTATTAATAGGAAACGATTACCATTTTACCCCAAGAACACTTCCAATTACATAAAGATAGAATTTCGTATTTACAAATGACGGAGATATTCTATTCTCCTTGATAAGTAATATGTAATTACGGTCTTTAGTGCCTGTGTAAATATCCTCTTTTTAAGAAAAAGTCATTTTTTCAGTGAATGGCTAATATATACATATTATCACGATGTCCGTCATGTAAATAAAATAAAATGGACTCTAGATTGTTTTTCATTAATAGTTTCATAACTTTGTCAGTAGCATATATAGAATTAGAAAATAGAATTCAGTAAACGCACCTTATAGGTATCGGTTACCGGAATTACCACTACTCGTTGAGTGTGGTGATTTATTCATTATCAACAAAAGCAAAATGTTATGTTTGATTATAAAGAAATAGAACGAACAATCAAAGATAATCATCTTCCATTTCAGAAAATAGAAGATGCCGATAAAGAGATTTTGACGCAAAAGCTATATGATACTTTTGTATTTGGTAATCCTCGTGCATTATGGCTAAGCTTTAAATATGTGCCATATAGTATAGATTGTAACATGGAAGACCCTTATTTTCATCTATTAGATATAATTGACAAAAATATCGTTCTCTATTTCTTTATTGATTATTGGAACAAAGATTTCGTCATTTATAAAGCAAGAATGTCTGATATACATAAATTTATCGGCGATTGTGAAGGGCTTGATGAATATTACTTAGTAACAGAGAATTTTATGGAACTGTATAGTATAACAGATCATGATGATTTGCTTTATATTGACGTGAGGAAAAATGAAATGAAGAAGTTGATAACAAACGAATAAACTGCCCTAACGGTCAGTTATTCGCCAGCCCCATTACCGACACTCGAAAAGTAGTGGAGTGACTATGACCTTCATCATTATCCTCCCATTTATCTTGTTCTTTTTTGAATTATGGCTATTCGACAAACTGGAATGGATAGATTGCAAATTATGGTAATCAGCATTAAACAAAAGGAATATAGTTAGGATAAAATCAAGGAAACTTGTGGACGACTTTGCTAAACTCTAGCATCAAGATTACATAAAAGTATTCGTCTGACTATAGTTGAACTTTCGTCTGACAGCTGTTTCTTTTTCGTCTAACAACTGTCAGACGAAAGTTCAACAGTTGTCAGACGAATAATCTTTCGCATATTGCGGGACAAAGAATTGCGTAGCGATCCTTAAATTTCAGTAAGTAGCGAGCTAGTTCATCCGTAGAATAGTTTACGTAACAATGCCTCCCGAACTTCTTTAGGCTTTCCATAAGTGGAATTATAATCATTGGTCAGGAAAACAGCCTGTTCTCTTCTTTGAACCAGTTCTACAGACAAGTCATTATACATTTTTCCCGAAAGCATTCTTTCACGCAATTCTTTATTCTCCATATATATTATGATATTATTTAATAAGCAGGACATACTTGCAAATATACAGAATTAGTCAGATAAAACAGGCAATCTATTGGTTTTCAAAAATACTTTTATAACTTTGGCAATATTAAATATAAACAATACAATAAACGTATGAATCTAGTTTCACTCAGAGACTCACCTCAGTATCTGGAAAGAGCTATCGCCTATTTCCAAAGCAAGTGGGGTAACGAGAACACGAAAATGGTGTATGACAATTGTTTCAGACATTCTCTGAATGCCGAAAATCCCATTCCTCAATGGTACCTTTTAATGAATGGTGATGAAATAATAGGATGTGCGGGACTTACCAGCAACGATTTTAACTCTCGCGCGGATTTATATCCTTGGTTGGTTGCCTTATTCATTGAAGAAAAGTATAGGGGAAATCATTACGCCAATCTTTTAATAGAACAAGCCAAGAAGGATACACTGAAATTCGGATTCTCGAAATTATATTTAAGTACCAGTCATACTTCGTATTATGAACGCTTGGGCTTCACATATATCGGAGATTGCTGGCATCCTTGGGGAGAAAGTTCCCGTGTATATGAGATTATTTTAAAATTCTGACTTGTACATTCCCGATAAGTATTTGTCTGGGCAAATGACGATATTGCCGCAACAGAGAGTAACAGAGTTAACATGATTGTTCTCATAATATTTATGCTGGTTTTATGTCCCTCAAATATACGAAAAAAAGAGCATAAAAAAAGGCTATCTATCCCAGACAGCCAATCTTTTGTTAACCTTAAATCTAATACTATGAAAAACACACTACAAAGATACGGACTTTCTGCATATCTCCAAATTTCCGGAGCAAAGCGAAGCATCTTATAACATGGTTTAATAGAAGTAGCAGACTCGTTAACATTTAACATAATTCCTCCGGATATTAACGAATACCCGAAGGAGTAATCTAAAAACTATTCATATCTTAACGAACGAGCAGGTTTGCTCATTATTATTTTCATTGTCTGAAAGGCCACCGTCACGAATGAAATGAACAACATCAACAATACGGGCACAATAAAGAACCAGGCTTCTAAATCCGTCCGGAAAGCATAATGACTCAACCAGGCGTTCATACTGAACCAGGCTACCGGAAGAGCAATCACAACCGCTATCAGAATCAGCAGGAAAAATCCTTTGACCAACTGATAGAAAAGATTCCAGCGGGAAGCTCCCAAGACTTTACGTATACCCATCTCTTTCGTACGGGTGGAACAGGAAAACATCACCAATACCCAAAGTCCCAGACAGGATATGAATATCGCTAATCCGGTGAAAGAACCTATCATCACCCCGAATACTTCATCCTGACGATACTGATGGTCGAAGAACTGATCGAGGAAAAAATAATCGAAACTGGAATCAGCAAAGTACCGATTCCATATTTCCTGTACCTGCGATACCAGTTCGCGTGGATTGCCGGAAGTCATTACGATAGAAATATAGCGTTGTGGCAACCAGTCTATCTTATCTTTATGAATCAGCATAATAGGAGTATAATTCTTACTCAACGCCTGCTGATGATAATCTTTGACCACTCCGATAATCTGCATCGGAGCATCGGTACATTCTACTGTTACCAACTCTCCTATCGCCTCATCATTGGAAGCAAAGCCCAGATTGCGTACGGCCGTCTCATTAATCACCAGTTTATCTACATCGTCTCCGTACTCTTCTGAAAAGCCCCGTCCGGCTATCACTTGCAAACCATATGCCTCTATATAATCCGGATCGCAGGCCAGCATCTCATAAAGCCGGTTCTGCTTCAAAGCGTCATTGGTACGGCGATTAGAAAGGAAAGTAGCCACCTCCTCGCCCGGCACAGCACCGGAAGCTGCGACACTATGCACCAGTGGCAACCGCATTATCGCTTTCTTCATCGCTTCCAGTTTCACATTCAGGCCGTCTGTACGTCCGGGAAATTTAATGACTAATGTCTGGTCGGTTTTCACCCCTAATGATTGGCTGCGCATAAAATTCAACTGTGCAAACACGATCAATGTTCCACAAAGCAGTATCATAGAGGCCGTATATTGAATGATAACCAACACCTGACGAGTCCGTTCTCCGGACTTGCTATGCAAAAACTTTCCTTTCAACAGGGTAATCGGTTTACGGTTCAGCAAAGCCAATGCCGGATAATATCCGGAAAGGAATATCCCTGCGATAAAAACAAGAACCAGCAGCACCCACCAATAATCCATCAGCCAAACGGAGAAAGTGACCGTACGTCCCACCAGTTGATTAAAGTACGGAAGAATCAGTTCTATCAGCCCTACTGCCAATATGAAAGCAATCAGATTCATAACCAGCGCTTCGAACAGGAACTGATGAATCAACTGCTTGCGGAAAGCACCCACTACCCGACGCACTCCGACTTCCCTGGCACGCTCCATCGAACGGGCTACTGTCAGATTGATATAGTTTATCCAGGCAATAGCCAGAATGGCAATAGCTGCAAAGACAAGTGCAATCATGGCAGAACGATTTCCTTTTGTCTCCATTTCATAACCCAATTGCGGAGTGAGATGTATATCTGCCAGAGGAACCAAATCGACTCCCCATGTTTTGTTTTTCAACGCTTCCTCCGTCTTGTACTTTTCCGCCATGACGGGAAACTCTCTTTCTATTTCCGCTTCCCTCTCCGGCGAATCGAGCAGAACATACGTATATGCTTCATGCTTATACCAGTATTCATGTATAAACTTGGGCAAAGATGTATACGAAATCAGGAAGTTATAATGTATATGGGAATTGGAAGGCATTTCCTCCATGACTCCGGTCACTTCACACGATATCTTATAATAGGGACCGGTAAAGATAAGAATCTTTCCGACAGGGTCTTCCTCTTTGAAATATTTGCGGGCAATGCGCTCGGTGATTACGACTTGTCCCGGCATCGAAAGGCTGGTCTTTTTATCACCTTTCAGAAGCTCGAAATCGAAAAGACGGAAAAAGCCCGGATCGGCATAAGCTATCTGGTTTTCCCGCAGCGTCAACTCACCATACTTCACAATCTGTTCAGGTTGTAGCAGAGAGCCGATTCGGGTATAATCTTCAATTCCCGCAAGATTCTCTTTCATTGCCGAACCGTATCCGAAGGAGCTGCTTGCCCAGTTGTCGGTCAGCACCTCCCCTTCGTGGAATGTACTTTGCACACGATAAATATGGGGATATTTCGTGTGCATCTTGTCAAAACTGAACTCGAAGGTTACATACGTCAGGATCAGCAACGCCGATGCCATGCCGATCGCCAGTCCAAACACATTAATGAAGCTGAACTTTTTCCGCTTCATCAGATTCCGATAGGCACTATTCCAATAATTTCCTATCATACAGCTTCGTTTTTAGAGGACGTACTTTTTTCTAACGGACGGTTGATGTTTTCGGATACAATCTGTCCGTCCAACAACCGGATAATCCGATGCGCATACGTCGCATCCCTTTGAGAGTGGGTGACAATGATAATCGTAGTCCCCTGGCGGTTCAGTTCGCTCAACAGCTCCATCACTTCCACGCCATTCACCGAATCCAGATTTCCGGTCGGTTCGTCAGCCAGCAGCAACTTACAGTCCGTCACTACCGCACGGGCGATGGCCACACGTTGCTGTTGTCCGCCCGACAACTGTTGAGGATAATGGTTGGCACGATGTAGCAGATTTACTTTCTCCAGCACTTTGTTCACTTTCTCTTTGCGTTGGGCAGCCTTAATCCCCATATAGACAAGCGGGAGTTCCACATTTTCGTATACCGTCAGTTCGTCAATCAGGTTGAAACTCTGGAAGATAAAGCCCAGATTATTCTTCCGAAGGGCAGTCAGCTGGTTCTCGTTCATTTTATCCACCTGTTTCCCTTCAAAGAAATAAGAGCCGGAAGTGGGAGAATCCAACGTACCCAGAATATTCAGCAACGTTGACTTGCCGCATCCGGAAGGTCCCATTATAGCGACAAATTCTCCTTGTTCTACGTGTAAGGTGACTTCGTTCAATGCTTTCGTCTGCACCTCTTCCGTAGTGAAAAGCATAGACAGTTTTTCTGTTTTAATCATGGTGATTCTTTTTATTTATTTTAGTATTAGTTTCTCATTGTCTCCGAACAACTCATAACCGGATATGATTACTTTCTCACCCGAAGACAAACCTTCCGTCACCTCATAATACTGTGGATTCTGGCGCCCGATCTTCACAGGACGCCGCGTGGCAAATTTACCACTTTCATCGACAATATACATCCACCGCCCTCCGGTAATTTGAAAGAATCCGCCACGGGGAACAAGGATCGCTTGTGCCGGGTCTCCTAACTGAAGGTTGATATGATAAGTTTGTCCGGCACGTATATTCTCCGGCCGCTCCGAAATGAAAGCCAGGTCAGTACGGAACTGCCCTTCTTTCACTTCCGGATAAGGTTTGGTTACTTCCAGTTTATAGGTTCCTCCGTCACGGGTAAAGTCGGCGGGAAGTCCGGGAAGTACACGCTCCACATAATGCTCGTCTATCTGTGCCTGTACTTTGAGGTCCGGAGTAATAATCTGCCCAATATGTTCTCCTGCGGAAATGGACTGTCCGACCTGCGCGTTCAAGTTTCCTACCTGTCCGTCAATCGGAGCTTTAATCTTCAGGTTTTCCAAGCGCTCACGGACCAACGTAAGACTGCGTTTCATGTTGCGTATGTTCTCGTCCAGACTGCTGATCTGGCTTTCACGGAAAATATTGTCCTGACGGATACGTTCGTCAATGACCGCCAGTTGTTCTTTGGCAGCTTCATACTCCTCCTCTGCCTGACGGAAATCCTCGCGGGCAATCAGTTGCTCCTCCACCAAACGTCTGTATTGTTCATAACGGCGTTTTTTCAATGTCAGTTCTTTATTCAAGCCTATGCGTTCCTGTTTCAGTTGCAGACGCTCCTGCTCCATACTGATACGGGTATTGCGCAATTCATTTTCCTGATAGGCAAGGTCTGCCTCACTCTGCATGATTCCGATATTCAGCAACGGGTTGCTGAGACGCAGAATCACATCGCCCGCTTTCACCATAGCTCCTTCTTCTTTCAAACGTTCTTCCACACGACCGCCTTCTATGGCATCCATATAGATAATCCGGCTGGGCATCACCTGCCCGATCACGCGAATATAATCATTGAACTCCGCTTGCTTGACGGTAGCAATCGTGAGACGGTCTTTCTCAACTGTCATGGAGGAAGCCGTATCTCTAAAAATAAAATATAAAATGACAGCGATTCCCAGCGACACACCACCGATCGTATAAAGGTGTTTGCGATTTATGCCGGGTTTGCGTTCAACAGGTGTATCCATAAAGGTATATTCAAAATAGGGTTGTTATTAAATGATTGATCCGATGGCACAGGCTCCGTTTTACAGGAAAGTCCCCTCCCGATAGTATTTCTCCAGTTTCCTCATCATTTCCACTTGCAGGCGTACACGAACCAGTTCTGCCTTGGCGGAGATAAAACGGTTACGGGCTTCCATCAGCTGAAAGACGGAAATGAGCCCTTCCTCCCATTTACGTTCGGACTCTCTCAGTACGAGAGCTTCTGCTTCAAGCTGTTGCAATGCTTGTTGATGTTCACTAAATCCCGCATGCAGGGAAAGAAGTGTTTGCTCTATATCGGTATATAGCTGCTGCTTTTCCAGTTCTTCTTCATTCTTCAGGCGATACAGGTTTAGTTTCTGCTTCCGTTGATGAGTCAGACGTTCCAATCCGCTCAGCAAAGGAAACGAGATGCCGATACCGACATACTTTCCTATATTGTCCCGCAACTGTCTGGCAGAAAAAACCGTATTGTAAAAATTGGAACCAACCGTAAAGCGGGCATAGATAGAAGGAGAAAAAGTTCCGCCAGCCATCGCATATTCTTTACGGGCAGCCTTTCGTTTCAAATCAATCATACGCATGACGGGAAGTATTTCCAGTGATTGGGTATAAAGTGTTTCCGTAGACGGAACAGAAAGCAAGGGCAGCTGATTCATTTCCACAATAGTATCCTGAATAACAAGTGTATCACCGGGTTGGAAATTCATTAGCTGTTCCAGATGCAATAAGGCCAACCGGCAAGTATTCTCACGAGATTTATAACGATAGATATCCCCTTCTCTGCGGGCCTTGACTTCCTGCAAATCGGAAGCGGATTTCAATCCCAGCTCAACAAAGGCTTCGGTTTGTTTCAGATACCGCTCACTCAACCGGCTTTGTTCTAAAGCAAGATTCAACAGTTTTCTCTCCAGAATCAGTTTATAATAAGCATCCGTCACTTGATATGCCAGTTCATTCTGCTTATTTTTCAATGCCCATTCGCTACGTTCCTTATTCATCTTCCGGAAGCGTACCTGATGAATGCGTGAAAAGCCCTCAAAAAGAGAGAGAGTCATATCGAGCCCCACGGTCCCCTCTTCAAAAGTTTCGTTGGTATATCCGTTCGTATCCGGATCGATAGAACGCCCGAAGCGTTTCCCTGTTTCTGCATTAACCGCTGCACGGGGAAGAAAAGCACCAACAGCGGCCATATAATCTGCCCGTGCCTCCTTTATATCTATCACACTGTTCCGCACAGAAGGATTCTGCTCCCATGCCAGACGAATGCACTCATCCAAAGTCATGCCGGACTGGGCCTGCACAAAATGCGGCAATAAGAATAAGGACAAAAAGAAAAAGTTTTTCATTCTTTATAATATATGCGATTGTGTGTTACGATGATTAGAAGGCAAATAGGATGCCACAATTTTTAAGTAATTGATTATTAACCAAATGACCAATACGATTGCATTGCATCCGTCCAATTATTACACACCGCAACGTCCAACTTTTGGACGTTATCCATTATTTCATATTCTTCGGGAGCAATTTTCGGGAATTTAAGTAAGCCTTGCAGTAAATATGCCCGAAAACGTCTAATTATTGGACACTCGCTTGCAGAGGAAAGCAAAAACGAATATCTTTACCCCCAAACTTAAAGCATGGTTCAACCTGATAGCTACCCCCAATCTTAGATATGGAAAACGGAACTATTTTAATAGTAGATGATAATAAAAGCGTGTTAGCTTCACTGGAGTTACTGCTCGAGAATGAGTTCGGTACAGTTCGCACCGCCGCCAATCCCAATCAAATCACCACTTTACTGACTACCACCTCTATCGACGTCGTTATCCTTGACATGAATTTCTCTGCCGGCATAAACAATGGCAATGAAGGGCTGTACTGGTTAAAACAAATCCACGAAATCCGCCCATCTTTACCGGTAGTTATGCTGACTGCTTACGGAGACGTTGAATTGGCGGTAAAAGCACTAAAAAACGGGGCTACTGATTTTTTACTCAAACCTTGGGATAATCAGATTCTGATTCGGAAGATAAAGGAGGCTTATAAAAGTAACAACAGCAAAGCCAAAAGCGCTTCAAAGGCAACCGGCAAACAGGGGGATACCGAGAAACCGAGCAAACCGGAAATGCTGGTCGGACACTCTCCCGCAATGCTCCAGTTGATTAAAGTGGTGACGAAAGTAGCCAAAACCGACGCCAACATCCTGATCACCGGAGAGAACGGAACAGGAAAAGAGATGTTAGCCAGAGAGATACATCGTTTATCTCCCCGAAATTCCCGTCAAATGCTTGGCATTGATATGGGCGCCATCAGTGAATCACTCTTCGAAAGCGAACTGTTCGGCCACGAACGCGGAGCATTTACCGACGCATACGAAAGTCGTCCGGGAAAATTCGAAGCGGCCAACGGCAGTTCCCTCTTTATGGACGAAATCGGAAACCTTTCCATTGCACTGCAAGCCAAACTATTGACTGTACTGCAGAACCGGAATGTCACCCGAATCGGAAGTAACAAAGTGATTCCCGTTGATATCCGGCTGATCTCTGCTACCAATAAAGATATTCCGGAAATGGTAAAGCAAGGACTGTTCCGGGAAGATTTGTTCTACCGTATCAACACCATCCATCTGGAAATCCCTCCTTTAAGGGAACGGGGCGACGATATCCTATTATTCATAGATACTTTCCTCCGTCGTTTTACTTCCAAATATCAACGGCCGGAAATACGGATGCACGAGCAAACGATTGAGAAACTACGCTCCTATCACTGGCCGGGCAATATCCGCGAACTGCAACACGCCATCGAAAAAGCGGTGATCTTATGCGAAGGCAACGTGATACGCCCCAAAGATATTCTGGTAAAGCAAAGCTGGAAACCTCAGACGGCAAATGTCGTCCCCAACCTGGAGGAAGTAGAACGGCAAGCCATCGAAACAGCAATCCTCCAAAACAATGGAAATCTGACAGCCGCCGCCGAACAATTAGGCATCAGCCGACAAACTCTCTATAATAAACTGAAACGATTCAAACCCTGAACAAGATGATATTCAGCCGACATATCTATTGGGCCATATTGCTTCGTATCCTGCTCATCCTCGCAACTTCGGGAACAGGGCTGTGGCTCATCATCTCCCAACGTGGCATCATCATCGGAACGTTACTAATCATCTGCTCCCTGTTTCAAATCGGCGGAATAGTCACTTACCTCAATAACATCAACCGGAAACTCCAGCTTTTCTTTGATGCCATCGAGGACAGAGATAATACATTCAGCTACCCCGAGCAAGGAATAAGCGAAGAGCAACAACAGCTGAACCGCTCACTGAACCGGATCAACGCCCTATTGGCGCAAACCAAAATGGACTACCAGAAACAGGAACATTTCTACCGGTCTCTGCTGGAGAAAGTACCCAACGGAATCATAGCCTGGAACAACTTGAAGAAAATAATCTTCGTCAACAACACAGCGTTAGCCTTACTAAACATTGAATCACTGACTCTATATTCCCAACTGGAAAATATCCTGCAGAATGAGAAGAACAGAAAAAGACTCAGCCTCTCCCAAAGTCAGATGAAACTACAAGACGAAACAATCACCTTGCTTTCCATACAAGACATTGACGACCGGCTCAACGAAAACGAAAGTGAATCATGGAGCAAGCTCAGTCATGTCCTGACTCATGAGATCATGAACACGATCGCTCCCATTATCTCACTGTCTCAGACACTGGCTTCCTATCCGGAAATCAGCGAGAAAGGAATCCGCGGGCTTCACATTATTCAGGCGCAAAGCGAACGGCTGATGGAGTTTACCGAATCTTTCCGGCATCTGTCCTATCTTCCGCAGCCCGAAAAGCGTCTCTTTTCCCTGTCCGACTTATTACACAATCTGGAGGAACTGCTTCAAACCAATTTTCAAGAAAACAATATCTCCTTTACGCTCCGGTGCTCCCCCGAATCGATTATCACCGAAGGAGACGAAAAGCAACTGTCACAAGTGTTTCTCAATCTGTTGAAAAACGCCATGCAGGCATTGGAGGGGCATCCGCATGGGGAGCTTTCCCTGCAGGCAGAACAAAACGAACATATAGTCATAGACATCACCGACAACGGTCCCGGCATTCCTCCCGAGATTCTGGACAAAGTATTCATCCCCTTTTTTACGACTAAATCAGAAGGTACAGGCATCGGACTGAGCCTGTGCAAAGAAATTATCCGCCGCCACGAAGGGCATTTGTCTGTCAAAGAAAGCAAAGCCGGAAAAACTGTTTTTCATATCGAGCTCCCTTAAAAACAACAGAAGTAAAACCGCACACCGGATATTCAAACCTTTTCCACTGTTCTTTTGTTTATAAAGTAGAATAACTAAATACACGATATGAGCATCAAAGAACAGTACTGGAAATATTCCCTCATCGTCATCATACTATTTATGGGAATCATCATCTTCCGTCAGATCACTCCTTTTTTAGGAGGATTGCTGGGAGCACTCACTATTTATATTCTGGTACGCACACAAATGGCGCACCTGACGGAAAGATGGAAACTGAAACGCAGCGTTGCCGCACTGCTGATTACGGCAGAAACGGTTATGGTGTTTCTGGTTCCGCTCGGACTGACAGTCTGGCTATTGGTCAGCAAACTTCAGGACATCAATCTGGACCCGCAAACATTCATTGCCCCTATGCAGCAGGTAGCAGAGTTTATCAAAGAAAAAACGGGGTATGACGTGCTGGGAAAAGATACTTTGTCATTCATTGTCTCCATCCTTCCCCGCATCGGACAGATAATAATGGAAAGCATCAGCAGCCTTGCCATCAACCTGTTTGTCATGGTATTCGTACTGTACTTTATGCTGATAGGAGGAAAAAAGATGGAGGCTTATGTAAATGACATTCTCCCGTTCAATGAGGCGAATACACAGGAAGTAATTCACGAAATCAATATGATTGTACGTTCCAATGCCATCGGCATACCTCTGTTAGCCATTATTCAAGGAGGGGTCGCCATGATAGGGTATCTTATCTTCGGAGCACCTAATATACTGGTATTGGGATTTCTGACCTGCTTTGCCACTATCATTCCAATGGTGGGAACTGCCTTGATATGGTTTCCCGTAGCTGCCTATCTTGCCGTAACCGGAGACTGGTTCAACGCTATCGGACTCGCCGCATACGGTGGCATAGTCATATCTCAGTCCGATAACCTGATCCGATTCATCCTGCAAAAGAAAATGGCGGATACCCATCCGCTGATTACGATATTCGGAGTCGTTATCGGTTTGCCGTTATTCGGATTTATGGGAGTCATCTTCGGTCCGCTGCTGCTTTCATTATTCTTTCTATTCGTCGATATGTTCAAGAAAGAATATCTGGATTTACGAAATAACCTTCCTGCGAGATGACGGAGCTACCAAAAAAATGCGTACTTTTGCAGTCGTAAAAACGACACTTATATCCAATGGAAGCATTTACATTCAATACTGTCGAACTGATTCTTTTATCGGCGGCAGGTATTCTTTTTATCATTCAGCTCATTTATTATTTCGGCTTGTACAATCGGATACATACCCGCAATAAGGCTGTACGCAAAGAAGCAGTGCATTTCACACAAGAGATGCCTCCGCTTTCCGTGATTCTTTGTGCACGCAACGAAGCTGATAACCTACGTAAAATCTTACCTGCCATTCTCGAACAGAACTATCCGCAGTTCGAAGTGATTGTTATCAACGATGCTTCTACGGATGAGACAGAGGATGTACTGGGATTTATGGAAGAGAAATATCCTCACCTCTATCACAGCTTCACTCCCGACAGCGCACGCTACATCAGTCATAAGAAACTTGCCCTGACATTGGGCATCAAGGCCAGCAAACACGACTGGCTGGTATTTACAGAAACAAACTGTATGCCTGCAAGCAAGGATTGGCTCAGACTAATGGCACGCAACTTCACTTCACAGACTCAGGTAGTGCTGGGATACAGCGGTTACGACCGGACCAAAGGATGGCTGCACAAACGGGTAGCCTTTGACACGTTATTCCAGTCTCTGCGTTATTTATGCTTTGCACTGGCAGGAAAGCCGTACATGGGCATCGGGCGTAACATGGCTTACCGAAAAGAATTATTCTTCCAGAGAAAAGGCTACTCCACTTATCTGAACCTGCAACGCGGGGAAGATGATTTATTCATCAACCAGATAGCCACCCCATCCAACACACGCGTAGAAACGGATATCAATGCAACCATGCGGATACAACCGGTATACAGCTACAAAGAATGGAAAGAAGAAAAGATAAGCTATATGGCTACCGCACGCTTTTATCACGGTGTACAGCGCTATTTGTTAGGATTCGAGACTTTCTCCCGTCTGCTGTTTTACGCTGCCTGCATCGCGGGTCTTGTATTCGGCATCCTCAACAACCATTGGCTGGCTGCCGGAATTGCATTACTGATCTGGCTGTTCCGTTATACCGTACAGGCAATCATCATTAATCGGACAGCCAAAGAAATGGGCGGAGACAGAAAATATTATTTCTCCCTGCCGGTTTTCGATCTCCTCCAGCCCATCCAGTCGCTCAAATTCAAACTTTACCGTTCCTTACGCAGGAAAGGGGACTTTATGAGAAGATAGGCAACTGCTGATTACATGGGCCGCTGCATATAGATCGCATCCGAACCATCATGATAATAGTTTGGCTTTACTCCCACGGGAATAAAGCCATTTTTCATATATAGCTTGATGGCAGGCGTATTCGACTCTTTTACTTCGAGCGTAATCTTTGCCGCCTTACATTCAAAAGCTGTCTCAATCGTCCGCTCCATGAGCAACTGTCCCAGCTTCCTTCCTCTGCAATCCGGATGAACAGCTATCGAATATATCCGCAAATAACGGGTTCCCGCATGAAACAATAATGAGACATAGGCGATTATCCGCTCCTGCTCCACCACCACATAAAAGGTACCCTTGGAACGGCAGATCAGATAAACAAACTGTTCTCTCGAAAAACTATCTTCCTGAAAACATTCCTGCTCTATCTCCAGAATGGCAGGAATGTCTCCCGCTTTTGCCTGGCGGAGGTGCATCGTCGGTTCCATCACTAATAATGTTTCATTTCCAGCGCCTGCTCAAAGTGATTCAACAGACGGTAATACATTTCGTCACCGATAATCGCATCTTCCAGTTCATGATCAATACTCGGATTATCGTTGATTTCGATCACGTAAGCCTTATCATCGACCATCTTCAAATCCACTCCATACAAGCCTTTTCCGATGAGATTGGCAGCCTTTATCGCCGTATCCAGTACCACACGCGGCACTTGATAGATAGGAATCGTATCCACCAGTCCGCAGCGGCTCCTGCCCGAATCATAATGGCAGTAAATCTGCCAATGACCTTTTGCCATATAATACTTGCAGGCATACAAAGGTACTCCGTTCAGCAGACCGACACGCCAGTCAAACTCCGTAGGCGTAAATGCCTGCGCCAACAAGATAGCCGACTTCTCGAAAAGAAGTTCAAGACTTGTTTTCAGTTCTTCTTCATTGGACACCTTTTTCATGCCAATGGAATAGGAACCGTCCGGTATCTTCAAGATAAAAGGAGCACCAACCTGCTCACTGATCTGTTCGAACGAGTTCTCATTGGACTGAAAAATCAACGTAGACTTCGGTGCCGGAATCTTTTCTTTCTCAAAAAGCTCTTTCAGATAAACCTTATTGGTACACCGGATGATAGACAACGGATCATCAATGACGACCATTCCATTCTGGGCAGCCAACTGTGACAAATGGAATGTATAATGATTCAGCGATGTCGTTGTTCGGATAAACAGCGCATCAAATTCCAACAGACGCATCGCATCATCCTCTGTGATCATTTCGACGTGGATATTCATCTTCTTGGCCACTTCGGAGAGTTTATGCAAAGCGCCTTTGTTACTGGGCGGGAATTTCTCTTTCGGATCGATCAGTACCGCCAAACTATATCTGGGAGCTTTTGCCGACTTAGGCGCACGCCATATTTTCTTATTAAAGTTATCCAGCGTATTGGCAAAGAAGTCCTGCTCCTCATCATCCAACCGGTTCAAAGGCAAGAACTGAATACTTTCAATCTGATTCTTGGGATGAGTGTTCAAAGCGACTCTCAACAAAGGGCAGGGATAGTTCTCGAAAATGAAGCGGGCCACTCTTTCCAGCCCTTTCTCACGGCATTTCCCGAAATAGATATTCAGATACCAGATATCACTTTTGATCCCGTTCTTCTGAATCCATTGATAACACAACGCCTGCAGACTTCGGTCCATGCGGATTCCTGTCCCCGTCTCCAGTTTGTTGATGATGTCAACATCGGGAATCACCCGTTGTCCTCTCGTCTGGGCAAGCAACGAACAGTAATACCCTTCGGAGTTATAGCTGTAATCATTGCTAAGATTAATAACTAACTTCCGGTCTTTTTCAACCGGCTTGTTCTTCAGATAGTCGGAAACAGTCAGGATACTTTTCGTCTCACAATACGGCTTCCAGTCATCCGGATTATCCAACAGAATTAACACATTATTCATAATGGTTAAAAATTAAACCTACAAGAGGATATTAAGTAAATCGGGCGCAAATATAGACATATTATTCACTCTACCTCATGCAACGGTCTAAATTATTTTTGCAGCAAAAAAAGAAAAGAAAAAGAGAAGATTACTCGTACCGCATGGAGCTTGCAGGATTGATCTTCGTTATCAAATAAGAAGGTCCGATCAGCATCAGAACCGATGCCAGCAACGTACCCGCATTGATCAAAAGGAAGAACCAGACATTGAAAGAAACCGATACCGTATCAACGTAATAATTCTCCGGATCGAGCTTAAATATTCCGAATTGGGACTGGATAAAACAGAATGCCAGCCCAATCGCATTGCCCCAAAGCATCCCCTTGCCGATGAGAAAGACAGCAAACCAAAGGAAAGTCTTGCGAATCGTAAAATTATCGGCTCCCAGCGCTTTCAGTATTCCGATCATATTGGTGCGTTCTATGATAATAATCAGCAAACCGGAAATCATAGTAAAGCCGGCAACTCCTATCATCAGGAAAAGGATTACCCATACATTCAGATCAAGCAGATTGAGCCATTCAAATATCTGGGGATTCAGTTGCTCGATGTTGCGTACATAATACACGCCTCCAAACTTATCCCGCTGACTATCCGTATCAACGGCTATCTCGTAAGTGATATCTTCCAGTTTATCATAGTCGCGCACCTGCAGTTCCACTCCGCTCACCTGCTCCGGTTCCCAGCCATTCAAGCGGTTCACCAAATAAAGGTCAGTCAGCAGAAACAGATTATCATACTCCGAGAAATTGGTCTGATAAATGCCTGCAATCGTCAAGCGCCGGGCACGGATATTATCCTGAATATAATAGGTATATATCTTATCTCCCAACTTCAGCTTCATTTTAGTAGCCAATGCCTTGGAGATAAGTACCTGATTACTCGAAGCCGAATCGCTGAACGCAGGAATCTCCCCTTCCACCAGATACTCCTGCATAAAACTCGGATCAAACTCCGGTCCGACACCTTTCAGTACCATCCCCTGAAAAGCATCATCCGTTTTTATCATCCCCGGCTTGGTAGAATAGCGTTGCACATGGCTTACTTCGGAATAACCGGAAAGCGCAGTCATCATACTGTCCCCCACCGCTATCGGATGAGTCTCATAAGAATTGACCGCATCCAGATTCGCTATCTGAATGTGCGACCCGAACCCGATGACTTTATTCCTTACCTCACTTTTAAACCCTATGACTACCGCCACCGCAATAATCATAACAGCCAACCCTATGGCAATACCAGCCATAGCAATGAGGACCGCAGGACGTGAAACCTGCTTTCCACCATCGCTCTCGCGATAAATACGACGGGCTATAAAAAGAGATAATGACAATTCTTTAATAGGTATTAAGTATTAGGTAATAAGTAATAGCCGTAGCTTATTTAGAGATCAGGGATTAGGGATTAAGTATTATATTAAGCATTAAGACATTACCTTATGATATAATTATCAACCTTATAATACATCATACGCCAACCAGCGTCTACGGTTATTACCTATTACTTAATACTTATTACTTATTTCCTATTCCGTTCTTCCCGGATACACCTCCAACGCCTTTTGCAGGATGAAAAGCGCACGGGTCAAGTCTTCTTTCTTCAATACGTAGGCGATACGCACTTCATTGATGCCGGAGCCCGGAGTCGTATAGAAACCGGAAGCTGGTGCCATAAATACGGTCTGGCCTTCGTACTCAAAGTCGGAAAGACACCATGCACAGAACTTGTCCGAGTCGTCTACGGGGAGTTTGGCTACGGTATAGAAAGCTCCCATCGGGATCGGAGAATAAACGCCCGGAATACGGTTCAATCCGTCAATCAAGCATTTACGCCGTTCTACGTATTCATCATACGTCTCACGTGAATATTCCTCCGGAGCATCCAAAGAAGCCTCAGCGGCAATCTGTCCGATCAAAGGAGGACTCAGACGAGCCTGGCAGAATTTCATAACAGCATCACGTATCTCTTTGTTCTTGGTAATCAATGCACCGATACGGATTCCGCACTCCGAATAACGCTTGGAAACTGAATCGATCAGCACTACATTATTCTCAATACCTTCCAGATGGCAGGCAGAGATATAAGGAGAGCCGGTATAAATAAATTCACGATATACTTCGTCAGAGAAGAGGAAGAGGTCGTACTTCTTCACCAGGTCACGGATCTGATTCATTTCCCGACGTGTATACAGATAACCGGTCGGGTTGTTCGGATTACAAATCAGGATAGCCTTGGTACGTTCATTGATCAGTTCTTCGAATTTCTCTACTTTCGGCAGGGAGAAACCTTCTTCAATGGTCGTTGCAATCGTACGTATCTTTGCTCCGGCAGAGATGGCAAATGCCATGTAGTTGGCGTATGCAGGTTCCGGAACAATGATTTCATCTCCCGGATTCAGGCAGGAAAGGAAGGAAAAAAGTACCGCTTCCGAACCTCCCGATGTAATGATTATATCGTCAGCCGTCAGGTTGATGTTGAACTTTGCATAATATCCCACAAGTTTCTCGCGATAGCTTCTGTTTCCGGCACTGGGGCTATATTCCAGCACTTTACGGTCGATGTTGCGTATCGCGTCAATCGCGGCCTGAGGAGTGGGCAGGTCAGGCTGTCCGATGTTCAGGTGAAACACATGGACTCCCCGTTGCTTGGCAGCGTCTGCCAAAGGAGCCAGTTTTCTGATAGGAGATGCAGGCATCTCGTTTCCGCGAATGGATATGGTTGGCATAATTTTAACTACAAATTACTAATTACTATTTACTTTTTTAATTTGGAACTGCAAATGTACGCAATAATTTGAATACAGAGACATAAAAACTTTAAAATCCTTATCAAGGGTAAAAACGTAGTGGAAAAATGAAAAGAAAGCTATACATTTGTAATACGGAAAACTTAAAACAATATCATAATGACCATACACCTTATCTCATTTGCTTCAATACTTCACAAACAAGCCTCGCTGCGCAGTTCGCACGAAGCAATTCTGAGTGAACTTGAAAAATATTACACTGTCAAACTCATCGATTATCAAGATATGGATAAGTTGGGCAGTGATGATTTCAAAATCATTTTTATCGCTACCGGAGGTGTGGAAAGACTGGTCATCCAGCACTTCGAACGTCTTCCCCGCCCCGCCATTTTATTGGCCGATGGCATGCAGAACTCACTTGCTGCGGCATTGGAAATATCTACATGGCTCCGTGGAAGGGGAATGAAGAGTGAAATTCTTCATGGAGAATTACCGTCTATTATTCAACGTGTACATATACTATATAATAATTTCCGCGCACAGCGTTCTTTGTTCGGCAAGCGTATCGGAGTCATCGGTACTCCTTCTTCGTGGCTGGTTGCCAGCAATGTGGATTATCTTCTGGCAAAACGCCGTTGGGGAATCGAATATATAGATATTCCGCTGGAAAGGGTTTATGAACATTTTAAACAAATCACAGATGATCAGGTAGGCGCGTCCTGCGCCGCCGTTGCTTCGCAGGCACTTGCCTGCCGCGAGGGAACTCCCGAGGATTTAATCAAAGCAATGCGATTATACAGGGCCATCAAGAGAATTTGCGAAGAAGAGAAGCTGGAAGCGCTGACATTAAGCTGCTTCAAACTGATCGATCAAATTGATACGACCGGCTGTCTGGCATTGTCATTGCTGAATGATGACGGTATCATGGCAGGCTGTGAAGGAGATCTCCAGTCTATATTCACTCTTCTGGCGGTTAAGGCGCTGACAGGAAAAGAAGGATTCATGGCAAATCCATCTACCATTAATACGCGAACCAATGAGTTAATACTGGCACATTGCACTATAGGACTCAAACAAACCGAAAGATATATTATCCGCAATCATTTTGAGACAGAGAAAGGTATCGCCATTCAAGGGCTGCTCCCGACAGGTGACGTGACTATCGTAAAATGCGGAGGCGAATGTCTGGATGAATATTACCTGTCTACCGGAACTCTAACCGAGAATACGAATTATATCAATATGTGCCGCACTCAGGTGCGTATCCGCATGAATACTCCGGCGGACTATTTCCTGAAAAACCCGCTTGGCAATCATCACATTATGATTCATGGGAATTATGAAGAAGCATTGAATGAGTTCCTGTTATCGAATGCCTGCAAAAGGACGGAATAGGGGATCGAAACAGAGGCTCTATTATAGATAAATGCAGGCTCTGTCAGCTGTTGACGGAGCCTGCATTTATTATAAACAGAGCCTCTGTTTTATTACAACAACGGCATATCTTTCCACTGTCCGCCGTGCCACTCCACTACTGTGTCAAAGCCGACTTTCTTCAAGGCTGCCAATGCTTCGGCACGACTGTTATTAATCCGTTCCGGATAATGGGCATCACTATTCACCTGTACCCGAATACCCAATTCTTTCAATAAAGGGAAATAGCGTTCGTTCGGATAGAAAGTTCCCAAATCGTGATAAGACTTGGTATTCATTTCAACGATATATCCATGACGGGCTATTTCTGCAAAATAATCGCGAACCAACGCATCATACCACGGTTCGTCTAATAATCCCGGACGATAGCAAGAGGCATTATAGTGCATCTTATCTGCATGACCAAGGATATCAAAACCTCCCAGCTCGACCATACGGAGCAAATTCTTATAATAAAGGTGGACAACGTAATCGAGATCACCTTCAAAATGCGCATCTATCAATTGGCGGAAAGTATCGGCAGGGGTATCAATATCCACGACTTTGCCCTGCGGAGAATAGAGCATGTGCACAGAACCAATCCGATAATCGAGCGGCAATTCCTGAAAACGAGGGATAGCCGGATGGCTCTCTTCATTCAGATAGTCTATTTCGAGTCCGATGGCAAGCTCTATTTTATCGGCATATTTCTCCTTCAGACGAGAAAATTCGGAAAGGTAATCATCCATCCGGTCCCACTCCATCGTCCATGCTGTAGAAAATGGCAGAGGAGCATGAGAAGAAATGCCATAAGAAGAAAAGCCTTCACTAATGGCAAAACGGATAAAATCTTCCATATTAGCTCGTCCGTCACAATATAAGCAGTGACTATGGTAATTGGTCAGGTTTGTCATATCGGTTTATGTTATTTCGGTTATTATCAGGTTGTTTTCAGTTATTATCAGGTTGTTTTCAGTTATTATCAGGTTGTTTCAGTTGTTACAGTTTCTTTCCGTTCAGATTTATGTCAGCCTTCTATCTCGCTCAGTTCCAGCCAGCGCATGGTCTTTTCGTCAATCAGATCATTCACTTCGGGCAGACGTTTCGACTTTTCTGTCAGTTCGTCTACAGAAAGCGTTCCGCTGCAAAGCAGTTCTTCAATCTGTGTCTTCTCCGCTTCCAGTTCCGCTATTTCTTTTTCCAGTTGTTCGAACTCACGCTTTTCCTTGAAGCTCATTTTGCGCTTATCGTTCAGACGGACACGGGCGGTCTTCTCTTCCTGTGGCTTTTCCGCTTCTTTTTCTTTCTGTGCCTTGGCTTCTTTCCAGTCACGGTAATCGCTATAGTTGCCGGGGAAGTCACGGATATCTCCCTGTCCGTTGAATACCATCAGATGGTCTACTACCTTATCCATAAAGTAGCGGTCGTGGGAAACGACTATGACACAGCCTTTGAAGTTCTGCAGATACTCTTCGAGCACATTCAGAGTGATGATGTCCAGGTCGTTGGTAGGCTCATCGAGCACGAGGAAGTTGGGATTGCGCATCAGCACCGTGCACAGGTAAAGGCGGCGGCGCTCTCCCCCACTCAGTTTATAGACATAGCTATGCTGCGTTTCGGGAGTAAACAGGAAATGCTGCAGGAATTGCGAAGCCGTCAGCTTCTTTCCATTCCCCAGTTCGATCACTTCGGCTATATCTTGCACGACATCAATCACCTTCATTTGTTCGTCGAACTGGAGACCGTCCTGCGAGTAATAGCCGAAACGGACAGTTTCGCCCACATCCACCGTTCCGCTGTCAGGTTTGACCTGTCCCATCAATATCTTGATAAAAGTAGATTTACCCGTTCCGTTATTTCCTACAATTCCCATCTTCTCATAACGGGCAAAGATATAGGAAAAATCATCCAGAATTTTCAGGTCGCCGTAGCTCTTGAACAGATGATCGGCTTCGAATATCTTGCTTCCGATATAAGAGGCCTTTACTTCCAGTTTTACGTTGTCATTGTTGAAACGTTGCTTGGCAACCTTCTCCAGTTCATAGAAGGCATCTTCACGGTATCGGGCTTTGTGACCGCGTGCCTGCGGCATCCGGCGCATCCAGTCGAGCTCCGTACGATAGAGGTTGTTGGCACGTTCTATTTCCACGCTTTTAGCTTCGATGCGTTCCTGACGTTTCTCCAGATAATAGCTGTAGTTACCTTTATATTGATAAATCTGCTGATTGTCAATTTCGATAATCTCCGAGCAGACACGGTCGAGGAAATAACGGTCGTGCGTCACCATCAGCAGACTCAGATTGGTGCGACGCAGGTAGTCTTCCAGCCATTCGGTCATGTCCAGGTCCAGATGGTTGGTAGGCTCATCGAGGATCAGCAAATCCGGTTCGGTGATCAAGGCGTTGGCTAAGGCAACACGTTTCAGCTGTCCGCCGGAAAGCTGCTTCACCCGCTGGTCAAAGTTACGGATTTTCAGTTGGGACAGAATTTGCTTGGCTTTCTGCTCATATTCCCATGCTTTCTCCTGGTCCATGCGCGCCAAGAGGTCTTCCAGTCCCGGATGCCCTTCGGTTTCCATACATCGTTCGTACTCTTTAATCAGTTCGACGGTGCTGTTGCCGTGATGGAAACAGGCTTCGAGAACGGTCAGTTCTTCGGGATACTGCGGGTCTTGTTCCAGATAATCCACACGAAGGTCACGGCGGAAGACGATGTTTCCGCTGTCATACCCTTCTTTTCCGGCGATGATATTCAGTAAGGTTGTTTTTCCGCTGCCGTTCTTGGCGATTAATCCGACGCGTTGCCCCTCGGCAATGCCAAAAGATATATTTTCAAAAAGAACCAAGTCGCCGAAGGACTTGGTCAGGTTGTCTACTTGTAAATAAGGTACTGCCACGTAATTTAGTGATTAGCTGGTTCGTGATTTAGTGATGATCGATTGCCGATTGATATGCTTCGGCAATGTTACAGGGTTGGCCGGCCTTAACTTTGCTCCATGCGATTTTCATCGGGTCGATGGTCCGACCTTGGTATTCGAGTACGGGGACTTCCCGATTGCCGTCAATCAAGGTTTTCCACTCCATACCTTCCACTTCGTTAGTCAGAATCGCGCATACCGTTATACCGATGGCGAGCCATTCATCTTTCTTCTTGGGGCTGATCTTACCGCTGTCTATCACTTGCTGAATCTTCTCCAAGTCCTCTTCCACTCCCTGAAAGTCTTTTTTGAGTTCCTGTTTGACGGTAGATACTACCCACTCGTAGCCTTCATTGATCTGATAGATTTCCGATAGGCGGACGGGAATCAGTTCTGCGGGATATTTCTCGCCTTCCTTGCGGGCTTCCAGTGTAGCGATGACCTCTTCCGCTTCCTTGGCGCTTCCGCCTTTGGGTACGGTGAAAGAACATTCAAAAGCAATATTGCCGGTTCCTGTTATCCACAGGTGAGAAGTATAATAAGTGCCCTCTTCCTGAAACATTTCTTTACTGTAGGCACAGTCCCATGTACCGATTTTCACCAATGAAGCCGAATCGTTTTCTTTCAGTTCCTGACGGATGGCATCTTTACCGTATGAGGCGTTGCCTTTAAAAGCTGATATACGAAAGTTGCCCGTCCATACATCGGGGTTATAGAAAAGAAAAGAGCCTTCGCCATCTTCAAACTCGTTCCAGTCCGACGGATAGTTCATCGAAAACCACGCTCCGGGGGAGATAAATTTCTTGCCTTGCATCCTTTTTCATTAAATGATTAACCTTGCAAAAATACGAATTAAAAATGAATTTCACTTTCCTATCGGCTGTATTTTCCTCCGTACTTCTTTGGAAATCTCCAGAAACATATAGTTCAGCTTTCCGGAATGGATGCCTGCTTCATTGTCTTTGTACTTTTTGTTGGCGTACTGTTTGGATTTCTCGAAAGTGAGCAGTGACATTTCGTTCTGCGATTTGCCGACCATGGTAGAGTCCAGTTGTTCATCCGGGAAGAAGTCGTCGAGGTCTACATCGCCGATCATCGTTGTTTCGAGGAAGTTCATGTCCTTATGGGAGTTGTCGGTGTAATATCCTACGAACATATGCCCCGGTGTACGTACCAGTATCGGTTCGATATTGATAGCCCGAAGGAGCGAAGCGAACAGTACGCTGCCGTCCACACAGTTGATCTGCGACGATTCCAGCGCATCGTCAAAGGTGCGGACACGTTGCGAGAAAACGACATTGCTCGAAAGGCTCGTATTGGATACGGAACTGTAGCGGAACTTGCGTTTCTGCAAGATGTTCCAAAGTGCGTACACCTGCTTGTCTACCGCACCTTTGGCCGTGCTCTGGTAGCCAAGAAAGCGATTCACGATGCGGGTATTCAGCGCTTCACGAAGCAACTGGTCGATCATCGGATTCTCTTCGTTGACGTATGCGGCAAAAAAGATACTGGTGTCGTAAAACTTCGTCCCGTTCGCCACATAGCCCAGCAGGCATTCATTGACGCTACGCACCGAAAACGTACGTACCCGTTGTCCCAAGTCTTTCCCGTTCATCTCCACTTTTACAGCTACGCTCACCGGTTCCGCCTGTGCGTTATTCTTCAGTGCCTCGTAATTCCAGATGATATCGGGATAAATAGTATATTCCGTCCTCGGCTTGTTCAGCACAAATTCCGACACGGAACGGGAAAAGAAAGGGGTCTCGGCAACCTCTATCCGCACCCGGCTGTAAGCAGTCCTCGACTTCACCCGAACGGCGATGCACGATTTCGGATCTCCGAGGCAGGTAGAGTCCGAAGGAGTAATCACCTGCGCGTCCGTAGTGGCAACCGACAGGATGGCAGACGGAAAGATATTTCCTCCCAGATCGTCCACGATCTCAAAACCGGAATTAAAAGAAGTATATTTAAAGACGGAGATTCCCCCGATGAGAAGAAGCAGTACAATCACCCCTCCTACCACTTCGCGCCTGTATCGTTTCAAGTCTATTTTTATCATGATCTGCAAACTGTGTATTTATTATCCTATCGCTACACAAAGATAACAAATAACAGACGGTTTTTCCTCGCATATCCCATAAAAACTTTCAAATATCATCCCGATGCCCGCATTCAGCGGAATGTAATACGATTGTAATATTTGTTTCATCCGCCCGTAACAAAGTCTCCTCATCTTTGTACCGAAATAAAAAAAAGCTTAACTTTGTCAT
This sequence comes from Bacteroides sp. RCH18, assembly GCF_058231005.1. Taxonomy (NCBI): domain Bacteria; kingdom Pseudomonadati; phylum Bacteroidota; class Bacteroidia; order Bacteroidales; family Bacteroidaceae; genus Bacteroides; species Bacteroides sp. RCH18. The sequence goes on from NZ_JBIPTC010000001.1 coordinate 1,364,287, forward strand.
ATCACATTAATACATATATCATATGAACGATTACCGTATCTTAGTTGTCGACGATGAAGAAGACCTCTGTGAGATTCTGAAATTCAATCTTGAAAACGAAGGTTATGAAGTGGATACCGCCAACTCCGCCGAAGAGGCACTGAAGATGGATATCAGTAGTTACCACCTGATTCTTCTGGACGTGATGATGGGGGAAATCTCCGGTTTCAAGATGGCAAACATGTTGAAGAAAGACAAGAAAACAGCCAGAGTGCCCATCATCTTCATTACAGCCAAAGATACCGAAAACGATACCGTGACAGGCTTCAATCTGGGAGCGGACGATTATATCTCCAAGCCTTTCTCCCTGCGCGAAGTGATCGCCCGTGTGAAAGCCGTACTGAGGCGTACCGCCACGATGGAGGCGGAAAAGGCGCCCGAACGCCTGACTTACCAGTCACTCGTGATCGACATCACCAAGAAGAAGGTAAGCATAGACGACGAAGAAGTGCAGTTGACGAAAAAAGAATTTGAAATACTGCTTCTGCTGGTGCAGAACAAAGGACGCGTCTTCTCCCGTGAAGACATTCTGGCGCGCATCTGGAGCGACGAAGTATACGTACTCGATCGTACCATTGATGTGAATATCACCCGTTTACGGAAGAAAATTGGCGAATATGGCAAGTGCATCGTTACCCGACTGGGATACGGATACTGCTTTGAGGCCGAATAATCAAGAAGTATGAATCTACCTGTCAAGCAAAAACATTTCCTCTCTTTCAGCCGGAAGTTATTCCTTTCGGTGATCTCGCTGTTTCTGGTATTTGCCTTTTGTTTCATCGCCTACCAGTATCAACGCGAAAGAGAATATAAAGTCGAGTTACTCAACACGCAGCTCCAGAACTATAACAGCCGCTTGTACGAACGGCTGAACAGTAATCCCGCCATCGAAGAAACGACTGAAAAGTATATCCGTGACCACGCGTTGGAGGACTTGCGCGTCACACTGATCGACTTGCAGGGAAATGTGATCTATGACAGTTATCAGACTACCGACCAGCAACTGGAGAACCATCTCAACCGCCCCGAAGTTCAGAAAGCCTTGAAAGACGGAACCGGTTTTGACGTACGCCGCACCTCGGAGACCACCGGGCTACCGTATTTCTATTCGGCAACCCGCTACGGAGATTATATCATCCGCTCGGCACTGCCATATAATGTAAGCCTCATCAATAATCTGCAGGCAGACCCGCATTACTTATGGTTTACGGTCATCGTATCCTTGCTGCTCATGATGATCTTCTACAAATTCACCAACAAACTGGGAACCTCTATCAGCCAGCTCCGCGAGTTTGCCATGCGTGCAGACCGTAACGAACCGATAGAGATGGCGATGCAGTCCGCTTTTCCGCATAATGAGCTGGGAGAGATTTCGCAGCACATCATCCAGATATACAAGCGTCTGCACGAAACGAAAGAGGCACTCTACATCGAACGCGAGAAACTGATTACCCATCTTCAGATTTCGCATGAAGGGCTGGGCATATTCACCAAAGACAAAAAAGAGATTCTGGTCAACAACCTCTTTACTCAATACAGTAACCTGATTTCGGACTCTAACCTGGAAACGACAGAGGAAGTATTCGCCATCAGCGAACTGAAAGACATCATTCATTTCATCAACAAGAACCAGCAGCAACGCTCGCGGGGAAAAGACGAAAAGCGTATGTCCGTCACAATCAACAAAAACGGACGCACCTTTATCGTGGAATGTATCATCTTTCAGGATGCCAGCTTCGAGATTTCGATCAATGACGTCACGCAGGAAGAAGAGCAGGTGCGTCTGAAGCGCCAATTAACCCAGAACATTGCCCATGAACTGAAAACTCCCGTGAGCAGTATCCAAGGTTATCTGGAAACGATTGTCAACAACGAGAATATCTCACGTGACAAGATAAATACGTTCCTCGAACGGTGCTACGCACAAAGCAATCGCCTCAGCCGGCTGCTACGCGACATATCCGTACTGACCCGCATGGACGAAGCCGCCAACATGATAGACATGGAACGGGTAGACATCAGCGTACTGGTAGGGAACATCATCAATGAAGTTTCTCTGGAACTGGAAGAAAAGCACATTAGCATCGTGGATTCATTAAAGAAGGGTATCCAGATCAAAGGCAATTACTCCCTGCTCTACTCCATCTTCCGCAACCTGATGGACAATGCCATCGCATACGCCGGAACCAATATTCAGATAAATATCAACTGTTTCCGTGAAGATGAGAACTACTATTATTTCAGCTTCGCAGATACGGGCATCGGTGTCTCTCCGGAACATCTGAACCGCCTTTTCGAACGTTTCTACCGGGTGGACAAAGGGCGTTCACGCAAACTCGGCGGAACCGGTTTAGGGCTTGCCATCGTAAAGAATGCCGTCATCATCCACGGAGGAAACATTTCTGCCAAGAATAATCAAGGCGGCGGACTGGAATTTGTCTTCACGCTGGCGAAAGAGAAATAAACCGGTGAAAAGTCTGTTCGAAGCGCTCATTTAAGAAAGGCAGAGGCAGAAAATAAGGAGATTATTTTGATTAAAATAAAAAGGGAATTATCTTTGCCTTCATCGTACCTATACAAGTACAATTAAAAGAACTGTAAGTCATGAAAGCAAACATACATTATTTATTTATTCTGTGTCTACTCATCTTAGGTTCCTGTAAAAACGGGAATGCTTCAAGTCAAAGCAAAAACGAAACGCCGCAAGATACCATTAAGGCTATTAAGATGCCCGCCATCCCGCAAATGATGACAGCACCGGAACAACGAGCCGACTTTCTGGCCAAGCATTATTGGGACAATGTGAACTTTGCCGACACCAACTATATCCACCATCCGGAAGTAACGGAGCAGGCGTGGGCAGATTATTGCGACTTGCTGAACCACGTACCGCTTGAAACGGCCCAACAAGCCATGCGCAATGTAATCGACCGGACCAATGTGGACAAGAAGGTGTTTACATATATCACCGACCTGGCGGACAAGTATCTGTATGATCCCAACTCCCCCATGCGCAACGAAGAATTTTACATACCGGTACTGGAAGCGATGATAGCCTCTCCTGTATTGGACGAAACAGAGAAGATACGTCCCCAGGCCCGTCTTAAGCTGGCTCAGAAAAACCGTATCGGAACCAAAGCGCTCAACTTCACTTATACCCTGGCCTCCGGAGCACAAGGTTCATTATATCAGTTGAAAGCGGAGTATCTTCTGTTATTCATCAATAACCCCGGCTGTCAGGCATGCACAGAAACCATAGAAGGGCTGAAAAACGCTCCCGTCATCAACCAGCTTTTACAGGAAAAGAAGTTGGTACTTCTCTCCATCTACCCCGATGAGGAACTGGACGAGTGGAAAAAGCATCTGAGCGAATTTCCCAATGAATGGATCAACGGATATGACAAGAAGTTCACCATCAAAGAGGAACAGGTCTATGACTTAAAGGCTATCCCGACTCTATATCTGTTGGATAAAGACAAGACTGTATTGCTTAAAGATGCCACCGCACCAGCCATTGAAGCATATCTAATGCAACATCAATAGTTTATTTTCCAAATATTTGTTCCACCCGTTGATACAAAAAGTTTCACGCTTTGGAACTAATAGTTTCATGCCTTGAAACCATTGGTTTCAAAGGTTGAAACTTTCTGAAGCTACTGTCGATTAGATTAGCTTGACCGTATGATTGGATCAAAACAACCGCATGACCGGAGTAACCCGACCGTATCAGTTACTCCAATCCACCCGTTCTTTCAAGAAGTATTAACTCATTTATTGGCCAATAATAAATGAGTTATCAGCCATTAACACCTGATTTCTCAATTATTAATAGCTGATATGTCAATCTTTAATAGTTGACGTATCAGGTGTTAACATCCTACAAATCAGCCTACAGCACTACAAAACGCCACACAATTCGATGCACCGGAGTGAGGGCAACCATTTGCTCTCATACCTGCCACCACACTTGCTGCCATACTTGAAACAGCGATGAATAAAGGGATACACAGGAATTGTTAGAGCATGAGAGCAAAACTGATGTTGTTTTCTTTTTGGTAGAAACAAATAAACTATATATCTTTGTCCCCGCATTGGTTTGCGACTCTCATCACGAGGGAAGCGATTAAAAGGGAATCAGGTGTAAATCCTGAACAGTCCCGCTGCTGTAAGTTCCATAGATATGTTGCGAGCAATCTACTCAAAGCCACTGGAAGGGTATTCCGGGAAGGCGCCCGCAACAGGAATAAGTCAGAAGACCTGCCATGTAAAATCCGTTTCACTGCTTTCGAGGAAAAAGCGTTGAATCTAATGACCCGGACCATTCGTCTATCATTTCATTCATCACTCTGATTCAGAGAAAGTATGTACAAACTAATAGACTCTGCCAAGTTTATTATGTGTGTCCGGTCGAAGCGATTTCGCCCGGACACTTGATGGACATATTTTATTTACTTAATATACAAAACATGAATTGTAAAAAGCTATCCAAGGCGTTACTGTTTCTGATAACAGCGCTTGTTATTGTGTCTTGCTCGAAAGACGATTGTGACCTGGACCACATTGACAAACTACAAGGATTGCCTGCTCTGAAAGGCGGCACTTTCCCCGAAGAGGATTTGACACTCAATGTCGGAGAACAATATGTATATGCCCCTAAGGCAAGTAGTCCGCTGGATATATACTATCAATGGTATCAGAATGGAGAAGATATGTCCACAGACCCGTCATTCACATTCAACGCCGAACATCCCAGCCGTTCCAAAGTTATTTTAGAACTCAGCAATGACCTGGGAAAAGTGACATTAGAAAATAAAGTAATGGTTCCGGGAGCGGATTACTCCAAAGGATGTCTGATTATCAATGAGGGATGGTTCGGACACGGATCCGGAAGTATTTCATTCTATAATTATGAGAAGAACAGCATTGAACACTGGTGCTATAAAAATCAGAATTTCGGAGATGTGCTGGGAGTTACCTCACAATCGGCTACTTTGTGGAATGGGAAGTTGTATGTCTGTTCAAAAGAAGATAATCAGTTGGTGGTGATGGACCCAAAGACTCTGTATGCTGAAAATAGCTGCGGCAAACTGGCTAATTATCAAGCCTATGAGTTTATCGGTTTGAATGACGATTATGGAGTAATTACTCATGGAGGATATTTCAGCCGTGTCAATTTAAAAACGTTTGAAACAATTACACTGGTAGCGGTAGGAAATACGTATACCGGAACAGGTAGCGGAATCGCTTATAACGGAAAACTCATATTAAATGTGAACTCCTCCGGGTGGGGAAGTCCTAAAGTGTATACCATAGACATTGCAGAATTATGTTCACCCGATCTCAAACCTACAGATAAAGTCGCATTCCGGGAATTAGACATTGCAACCTATGGTGGTACTCGCTTTGTACAGTGTAAAGATGGAAATATCTATACTGTAGAAACGACCAAAGACGGTAAAAACAATCTGGTAAGAATCAATGCTGATTTTTCTCTGGAAAAGGTTGCTATGCGTGACGATTATTCTCCCTCCTCGTTCGGCGCTTACAGAGAAGCCAGTTTCTGCGGCACTCCTGAAGGAATATTCTACTACATCGCAGGAGGAAAGATATACAAAGCTACTTTTGACAATCCCGCCCCTGAGGAAGCACTGACCGACTATACCAAAGAAGGTTACGGATTCTATGGCGCAGGCATCCGCGTCAATCCAAAGACCAACGAATTACTGGCCATGTACCTGACCGGAGACTATCAGAAAAATCTTCTGGTAAGATTCAACGCCGCCACAGGAGAAAAGATATCAGAAATAGCATACGATGGCTATTATTTCCCGGCTACATTCATTTTTAACTAATAACAAGACTCTGAAACAAGATGAATAAACTATATACCACTTTATTAATAGCCTGCCTTGCAGCAGGTTTTACCGCCTGTAACGACGACGATTGCGAAGATTTGCACCTCGGCAATCTGGCACATTATCCGAACGTACTAAAAGGAACTTTCCCGACGGAAACTCAAGTACTGGAATTGGGAGAAACACTGGAGATTACTCCGGAACTGCTTAATCCGGAAGAAGCCACTTATTCATGGCTGGTCAATGGAAAAGAGTATTCTACAGAACCAACCTTTAGTTACAAAATAGACAATCCATGTCGCGCAGACCTGACATGTATCATCAAGAATAAATACGGAAAAGTAGAAATGAGCACAAGTTTCAGCTCTAACCATGACTTCTCCAAAGGATTCTTCTACATAGCAGACGGGACATTCAATTTCTATGATACGGAAAAGAAGGTTACTTATCCGGATTGTTATGCTTCCTTGAATGCCGGTAAAACTTTAGGCATGGGCAATTACGACTCTGCAAATATCATTCACAGCAACGGAAAGTTCTATATACTAATAAAAACCAGTACATCAAACAAAGACCATTTCTATGTTGTCGACGCCAAGACCCTTTATTACGAAAACTCTGCTGTAGTAGGTGCAAACCTAAGCGGTCTGACCATTCTGAACGAACAATATGGATTAGTGACAGGTAATGGCATACGCCGTATCGACCTAAAATCTCTGAACAATGTCGAAGTCAAGGATGAGTATATGTTCTGTTTTTATAATAGCATGGTCTACAATGGCAAAGTGCTAACCAATGACACTTACCAGAAAGAGTCCAAAGTGAAATATTACGATGCAAACGAGCTTATCTCAGCCAAAGAAGGGGAAGCACCTGCTGCTACGGAACTTAATATCATCCAAAAGCAAAAATTCAACTTTGTGTCAGCAAAAGACGGCAATGCCTATACACTTGAATCCACCGATGAAGGATGTAATATAGTAAAGATCAGCAAGGATTTTACTTCTTTAGAAAAGACTCCGGCCACTTTCCAACCAACAAAAGGAGGTTATTCAGATCCGACCGTCCGTATGGCAGCATCCGAATCTGAAAATGTTATTTACATTCCTTCGGCAGACAATGCAATATATAAATATATAATCGGAGATTCCGGTTCGCTAAACGAACCTTTCATTACCGCTGACGAGTCAGGACTTCCCATTACATCCTTGCAGTTAAATCAACAAAGCGGAGAATTATATGTAACTTATGCTAAGAAATGGGAAAATGGAAATAAAATCGTCGTTTACAGCAAAGACGGAAAGGTTCTCCACACAGTAGACTGTGGCGAGAGCGTCCCTTCACAAATATTATTCAATAACTAAATCAACATAGAAAAATGAAAAGATATTGGTATCTGATGGCTATAGCAGCCACTCTTTTGGCTTCCTGCAACAAAGATGAGGAAGAAACGGAAATTCAAGGATTCAAAGTACTGGAATATCGTCCGGCACCGGGGCAGTTTATCAATGAAGGCTTCGACTGCCAGACAATGGAAGAAGCAAACGCTTATGCAGAAGAGCGCTTCAACAAGAAACTCTACGTCTCACTGGGATCCTTCGGCGGATATATCACCGTTAAAATGCCGAAAGAAATAAAGAACCGCAAAGGATACGACTTCGGTATTATCGGCAATCCCTTCTCCGGAAGTTCCGAACCGGGCATCGTATGGATATCCGAAGACGCTAATGGCAACGGAAAAGCAGACGACGTATGGTACGAGCTGAAAGGAAGTGACGAACCGGAACGCGACTATTCCGTCACTTACCACAGACCGGATGCAGCCGGAGATATCCCTTGGGAAGACAGCAAAGGAGAAAGCGGAGTCATCAAATATCTCCCTCAATATCACGATCAGATGTATTATCCAAACTGGATTAAAGAGGACTCCTATACATTGAAAGGAAGTATGCTCGAAGCAAGGACAGAGCAAGAAGGCGGAATATGGAAAAACAAGGATTTCGGAAAAGGATATGCCGACAACTGGGGAAGCGACATGGCAAAGGATGACAACGGCAACTACCGGTACAATCAGTTTGACCTGGATGACGCCGTTGACCAGAATGGCAATGCTGTGACACTGGAACGTATCCATTTTGTGAAAGTACAAAGTGCCATTTTGAAGAATGTCGAGTCGATAGGTGAAGTGTCAACCGAAGTGGTTGGATTCAAAGCTTTTTAAAAAGCTGTTCAAAGTCATGGATTTACCTTCGCTCCTCTCTTGCAAAAGACAAATAAACTATCTATCTTTGTCGCGCATTGGTTTGCAACTCTCATGCACGAGGGAAGCAATTAAAAGGGAATCAGGTGCAAGTCCTGAACAGTCCCGCTGCTGTAAGTTCATTTTTTGGTTGCGAGCAATCGACTTTATAGCCACTGGAAGGGTATTCCGGGAAGGCGTTCGCAACAGGAACAAGTCAGAAGACCTACCATGCAAACTCGTTTCACTGCTTTCGAGGAAAAAGCGATGAGTCTAATGAACCGGACAATCCGTCCATCATTTCATTCACCATTCTGATTCAGAGAAAGTGTGTACTAATTAATAAACTCTGCCAAGTTTATTATGATGTCCGGTCGAAGTGAGTTCGCCCGGACATCTTTTTTACATTATGAACAGACTGAAAGAAAACAATGAGAAGGAATACTTTTATTAAAAAGATGAGCGTACTACTCTGCTGTCAGGCTTTGTCCTTATCCCTTTTTGCCCAACAACAAAAAGTGGATACAGCACATATCTACTCCATCCCCGAAATCATAGTATCCGACCCTTATCAGACGCGTGAAGTCCGTTCAGCCTCTCCTCTGCAGGTTTTCAATAAGGACGAATTAAAGAATCTGCAGGCCCTGCAGGTATCGGATGCGGTAAAACATTTCGCTGGAGTTACCGTGAAGGACTATGGAGGTATCGGAGGATTAAAAACCGTTTCCATCCGAAGTCTCGGAGCACAACACACCGCTGTTTCCTACGACGGCATCACCGTCAGCGACTGCCAGACCGGACAAGTAGACATCGGACGTTTCTCCTTAAACAACGTAGACCGCCTTTCGCTCAACAACGGACAAAGCGACAACATCTTCCAGCCTGCCCGTTTTTTTGCTTCTGCCGGCATACTGAACATACAGACACTGACTCCGCACTTCAAAGAAGACAAGCCGACTAATATAGCCGCCGAATTTAAGACCGGTTCATGGGGATTAGTAAACCCTTCCCTTTTTCTGGAACAACAACTCAACAAGAAATGGAGCATGACCGCCAACAGCGAATGGATGTCTTCGAACGGACATTATCCATTTACCCTGCGTTACGGGAATGATGCCGATGTTCAGGTCAGTAAAGAGAAGCGTCGGAATACGGATGTAGAAAACCTTCGGGCTGAAATAAGCGCTTTCGCCAATCTCTCCGACAAAGAGCAATGGAGACTGAAAGCCTATTATTACCAGTCCTCACGGGGGTTGCCCAATGCCACTACCTTATATTATGACTTCTCCCGACAAAATCTGCGGGATAAGAACACCTTTATCCAAAGCCAGTACAAGAAAGAGTTTAGCAGAAAATGGGTATTCCAGACCTCTGCCAAGTGGAACTGGAGTTATCAGAACTATCAGGACCCAGATGCTCTTACCTCCGTCGGAGGAACTGACAACAGCTACTACCAGCAAGAATATTACCTGTCCGCTTCCGCTCTATACCGGATATGGAACAACCTTTCTTTCTCCTTGTCCACCGACGGAAGCATCAATACGATGAATGCCAATTTGCAGAACTTCGTCTCCCCCACCCGCTATTCATGGCTGACAGCCTTCGCCGGGAAATATGTCAATGATTGGGTGACGCTGTCCGCTTCTGCTCTGGCAACGGTCATCAACGAGAAAGCTAAAAACGGAGGTAGTGCCGGCAACCACCGGAAGCTGTCTCCCAATGTAAGCATCTCGCTCAAGCCGTTTCATAATGAAGAACTGCGGTTCCGTTTCTTCTACAAAGATATCTTCCGTCTGCCCAGTTTCAATGATTTATATTACGACAAGGCCGGAAACATCAATCTGAAGCCGGAAAGTGCTACTCAATATAATATAGGTATTACTTATAGTAAAGCCATCAACGACTTCATACCTTATCTGTCGGCCACCGTAGACGCCTACCATAATAAAGTGACCGACAAGATTGTAGCCACTCCCACCAAGAATTTATTCATCTGGAGTATGGTCAATCTGGGCAAAGTGGATATCAAGGGGATAGATGCAACTGCCAGCCTCAGCCTCCAGCCTCTGGATAAACTACGGATCAACCTTTCCGGAAACTATACTTACCAACGGGCACTGGACGTTACCAACTCCAATCCCAACTCACCGGAAGGTAAAGTGTACAAGCATCAGATAGCCTATACCCCGCGCGTCTCCGCTTCGGGACAAGCCGGAATAGAAACTCCATGGCTCAATCTTTCCTATTCATTCCTTTTCTCCGGAAAACGGTATATGTTAGGACAAAACATCAGTGACAACCGCCTGGACAGTTACAGTGATCACAGCATCTCTGCCTACAGAGATTTCAAAATACAGAAAGTTACAGCATCACTCAACCTGGAAGTACTGAATCTGATGAACAGGAATTATGAGATCGTTAAGAATTTCCCCATGCCGGGAAGATCGGTAAGAGTGACGATAGGAGTCAGGTATTAGGTAATAGGTATTAAGTAATAAGTATTAGGTATGCAGAAAGGTCTTTTATATAATATGTTGCTACGGTTGGGGAAGTGTTTTTTTCTTTTCCCACTCTTCTTCATTGCTTGCGATGATCTGGAAGATAAGCCAAGTATTGTACCCGAAAGCAATGGGGATGTATTCGAAACCGGAACAGCGGAGATGTACATATTAAGCGAAGGACTGTTCAATCAAAATAATAGTTCGCTCGCTCGTTATTCTTTCAATCGGCAAAGATGTACGAACAACTACTTTAGTGCAAACAATCAGCGGGGACTGGGAGATACAGCCAATGACATAGCGATCTATGGAAATAAGATTTATGTGGTGGTCAATGTGTCGAGCACTGTAGAGGTGATTGACTTCCCCACGGGCAAATCCATCCGGCAGATCAGTCTATTGCGCGACAATGGCAGTTCACGTCAGCCCCGTGCGATAGCGTTTGATAAGGATAAGGCATATGTATGTTCCTATGACGGTACAGTCGCAAGGATTGACACCACTTCTCTGGAGATCGAAGAGATTGTCACAGTCGGAAGAAATGCGGAGGATATCTGCGTACAAAACGGGAAATTGTATGTATCCAATTCCGGCGGACTGGATTATTCGGGGCCGGGCGTAGACACTACCGTATCAGTGATTGACATAACGACTTTCAAGGAGACAAAGAAAATAGAAGTCGGACCGAATCCGGGAAAAATACTTCCGGGGCTGGAAGAAGCCGTGTATGTAGTCACACGGGGAACTGACATTGAAGCTGGAGACTATCATCTGGTCAAAATCGACAGCCGGACGGATGCGGTCACCACTACGTATGATGAAAAAGTACTGAGTTTTGCCATCGACGGACCCATCGCTTATCTATATACTTACGACTATCAGACTAAAGATTCCGCCATCAAAGTATTTGACCTGAATGCAGGAACCGTCATACGGGATAACTTTATCACAGACGGAACGGCTATACAAACGCCTTTCAGCATTCAACTGAATCCTTTCAGCGGGAATATATATATCACGGAAGCTTACAATTATACAGTCAAAGGAGATGTCCTTTGCTTCAACCAACAAGGGCAACTTCAATATCGGCTGAATGATATCGGCTTAAATCCTAATACAGTAGTATTTAGCGACAAGGCTTCACAAAACGAGGCAGGCGATACACCGGAAGATCCGAATGCGCCTACCGCCTTTGCCAACAAAGTATTCGAATACATCCCTGCCCCGGACAGTTCATTAATACAACGACCTCCGCTTACGAAGACGGTTTCTCTGCCGAACAGGTTTTGGAACGTGCAACAGAGAAATTAAAGAAGAAGTCTGTTATTTCTTTAGGTGGATTCGGGGGAACGATTACGGTCGGCTTCCATCAGTCAATCCATAATAGTAAAGGCGAATATGACTTCAGAATTTTAGGCAATGCCTCGTACAATCAGAATACCGGTACGGGAGCTTTGGGAGGAAGTGCCGAACCGGGCATTGTCTTAGTATCCAAAGATGAAAATGGCAATGGATTACCGGACGATGAATGGTATGAACTGGCAGGAAGCGAATATGGGAAAGATACGGAAACCCGTAATTATGAAATAACCTATTATCGTCCTCAACCTGCCAATGGTGATGTTCGCTGGACAGACAATCAAGGAGGAGAAGGATTCGTCTATCGCAACAGTTACCATCAACAGGATTCCTACTATCCCAATTGGATAGAAGAAGATGAAATTACTTTCCGCGGAACACGCTTGAAAGACAATGCAATAAATGAAGGAGGTACCTGGGTAGGGTACTGTTATCCTTGGGGGTATGCAGATAATCATCCCAATAGATCGGAGTTCAGCCAGTTCAAAATAGACTGGGCTGTTGATCAAAGCGGAAAGCCCGTAACTCTGGACAAAATTGATTTTGTGAAAATATATACAGCTGTCAATCAAAATGTAGGTTGGATGGGAGAAATTTCTACGGAAGTAATGACAGTAGAGGATTTACATTTCGAGAACTAATCAATAAAACAATTAATAATTTAAATGAAAGCAAAAATGAAAAAGTTATCTTTATTCTTACTGGTGTCAGTATTCGCTTTTTGTGGATGTAGCGATGAGAATGATGAAGTAAAAGGTGGTGATGATAATAAAGGAGGAGAGAATGAGAAAAAAGAAGTGGTTGTCAGCTTCGAAAACCAATTAACGGAATCGGAGAGTGAATTTACTTCAACTAGTACCGAAGTTTCAGGATACTATTTTAAAGACACATTCACTGATCCTGAAAGTTATGTAACCTTCGATCATTATTACTCGGACTGGGGACAAGGGTATAGCTTCGCAGGCTTCACTTACACCAACAAAACTAGCCATTTCCAAAATTGTCAACCCAACTGTGGAAATATAAAAACCGGGAAAGTATATTTAGGTGTCTACAGTGATGAAAATACCACAGCCTCTATGACAATTATAGACTCTCAATATTCCATTAAAGGTCTATGGATAACCACTAGTAAAAATGCCTACATCGGTATGACGGAAGGTGACAATTACGCAAGACCTTTCAAAAAAGGAGATTGGTATGAGGTTACTGCGACAGGCTACGACAATAAAGGGAAAAAAATTGCTGAAACAAAAATCAAACTTGCCGATTACAAAACTGATACTGATAAACCAGTAAATACATGGATATGGTTTGATTTAACCCCTCTCAAAGATGCTTCTAAAATCACACTTATTCCTAGTTCTTCAGACTCGGGCGAGTTTGGAATGAATACTGGTAAATATTTCTGTATTGATGACCTTACTCTCATCGAAAAATAAAAATCAGGTATTTATTGTTTGACTCAAACAGAGGCTCTAATTACCACAAACAGACCCTCCGTTTGAGCCAAACAGACCGTTCAATTGCACCAAACAGACCGTTGGTTTATCCTCAATCAACCTCTCGATTACAAACGATCGACCGCATAAGTCCACTCAATCAACCGCATGGCTTGAAAGAAGGTGCATAGAAACTCTAATAAGCATATCACTCCACTTTGGATAACAGTACTAAATGATAGCAAACTTGACTTTTAAACCTCATCTCTTAGATTCTACACATTCCCTTCTAGATTTTCTCTCCGTCCCATCTACTCTTTCCATGTCCCTTTAAAAACAATTACGCATCCCCGTCTTTACAAAAAGTCATCAAAAGCTTGTCTATCTCATACATATTCAGTATTTTAGTCGGATAAAAATCTAAAATCGAGGACAATGGAATTACCTTTTGCTGAATCATGGAAAATCAAGATGGTAGAACCCATCAGAAAAAGTACCCGCGAAGAACGCGAGCAATGGATTAAAGAAGCACATTATAACGTCTTTCAACTCAAATCAGAGCAAGTTTACATCGATCTTATCACCGACTCCGGAACAGGAGCCATGAGCGACCGCCAATGGGCAGGCATGATGCTGGGTGATGAAAGTTATGCCGGTGCCACCTCCTTCTTCAAACTAAAAGATACCATTACGAGAATAACAGGATTCGAATACATCATTCCTACCCATCAGGGACGGGCGGCAGAAAATGTTCTTTTCTCTTATCTGGTACATGAAGGCAATATAGTGCCCGGCAACTCGCATTTCGACACCACCAAAGGACACATCGAAGGACGGCACGCCATCGCACTGGACTGTACGATTGACGAAGCAAAGAATACACAACTGGAAATTCCCTTCAAAGGAAATGTAGACCCTGCCAAATTAGAGAAAGCATTAAGCGAATATGCCGACCGCATTCCTTTTATCATTGTTACCATTACCAACAATACCGCAGGAGGTCAACCTGTATCCATGCAAAACCTGCGTGAAGTACGTGCCATCGCCGATAAATACAACAAACCTGTACTTTTCGACTCCGCCCGCTTTGCTGAGAATGCCTACTTCATCAAGATGCGTGAAGAAGGTTATCAAGACAAATCAATCAAAGAAATCACCCGTGAAATGTTCGATCTCGCCGACGGTATGACAATGAGTGCCAAGAAAGACGGCATAGTCAACATGGGCGGTTTCATTGCCACCCGACGCAAAGAATGGTATGAAGGTGCCAAAGGCTTCTGCGTGCAATACGAAGGATACTTAACCTACGGCGGCATGAACGGACGGGACATGAACGCCCTCGCTATCGGTCTTGACGAAAACACAGAATTTGATAACCTGGAAACACGCATCAAACAGGTAGAATACCTCGCCCAGAAACTGGACGAATACAAAATCCCCTATCAACGACCTGCCGGCGGCCATGCTATTTTCGTCGACGCTTCCAAAGTGCTGACACATGTCCCGAAAGAAGAATTTCCCGCACAGACATTAACCGTCGAGCTTTATCTGGAGGCAGGCATACGCGGCTGCGAGATTGGTTACATCCTTGCCGACCGTGACCCTATCACTCACGAAAATCGCTTTAACGGCCTTGATTTACTTCGCCTTGCCATCCCTCGCAGGGTATATACGGACAATCACATGAACGTAATAGCTGCCGCCCTCAGAAACGTATTCGAACGGAGAGAAACGATCACCCGTGGTGTGCGCATCGCTTGGGAAGCCCCCTTGATGCGGCATTTCACCGTTCAGTTAGAACGGTTGTCCGTATAACAGGCAGATAACAAGACGGATGGCAATGACCTTGTAAGCAAGCGGAAAATTCTTTATAAACAAAATCAATCCTCAAGTGTTTATATTATAATCAAACTTAATACGTAAAATTATGGCAGAAGATTATAAATTAATCGATAATGAGGAGAAACATCGGTATGAATTTCAGATCGATGACAAGATAGCCGAGATAGACTATATCAAATCAAACAATGGAGAAATCTACCTTGTACATACCGAAGTCCCCGCTTCCCTTGGAGGAAGAGGAGTCGGTTCACAGCTTGCAGAAAAGGTATTGGCGGATATCGAACGACAAGGTTTACGCTTAGTTCCACTTTGTCCGTTTGTAGCCGGATACATTCATAAACATCCGGAATGGAAGAGAATTGTAATGCGTGGCATTCATATTAAATAAGTATAGATATGGGAAAAAAAGTTGAATATACCAATGGCGAACTAACCATTGTATGGCAGCCGGAAATGTGCCAGCATGCAGGAATCTGCGTAAAGATGTTACCCAATGTTTACCACCCGAAAGAGAGGCCGTGGGTACAAATCGAGAATGCGACAACGGAAGAGCTAATTGCACAGATCAGTAAATGTCCGTCGGGAGCATTAAGCTACAGACTGAATAAGAAAGATAAGTAACCAAAGATAAGCGGTGAATAATGGTGGACTATTCCACTCATTATTCACCGCTTATCAATATGCAAAGATGCTTCAAATAGTGACAGTCCACGTCAAAACAAAGTCCGGACAAATATGGTAACCGACGGTGAATAATTGCTGCCGTTCCGTTGCATACTCCCGCACCTGGAATACTCCTTCGCTCTGAGGAATGAAATGTGATAAACAAAGTTTCCGAAGATCAGCGTCAGCATTTTCCATTGATTTGAAGATTGTCTCCTTTGCCGACCAATGCAACAGCATACTCCAAGTCTCATCTCCCTGATAAGGTTCTACTCGCTCGTCGAAACGGATAAAACGATCGTACACTCTTTTCACACGCTGTCCATATTGCTCAATATCAATGCCTACAGGAGCTACGAAACTAAGTATCACAGCTACATACCCCTTTGTATGCGAAATACTGATAAAAGAAGAATTGTCTGTCAAATGCGGCTTTCCTTCCGATGAATATCCTATCTCTTTATCTTCCTGCAACATGGAATATAACAGCACACGAACAGACAACCATTCCAGTTTCCTTCTGTCTGAAGTAAAACGCTGCATTTCCTGCTCACAAGAAACTCTTCGGGCATCGGGCAGAAGAGTAAACAGTGTATCCAAAGATTCCTCCATCTTCCAGACAGCCCACTGCATATCAACCGTCTTATGTTGCAGAAATAATCCCATCGTTTTTGGTTTATAATTTCTTCTCCGATTATAGTTTCTCCGCCCGAACAGGCTTTATCTGCTCATCATTCCTTACCCTCCGACTCGTCCGTCTCCTTCGGAAGAATCGTAAACTTAACCTTCAGAATACGGCGGCTATCCATCTCCAGCACCTCAAACTCATAATTGTGATAAGTCACCTTCTCATGCAATGCCGGAAACTCACCTTTTATTTCGAGCAACATACCCGCCAGCGTATCAGCGTCACCTACCACCTTCTCAAACTCATCTTCATCGACTTTCGCAATCTTATAAAAGTCAGTCAACTGTGTCTTTGCTTCAAATATCCATGTATGATCGTTCAGTACTACATACGTGCGCTCTTCATCGTCATATTCATCATGAATCTCACCCACGATTTCTTCGATAATATCCTCCATTGTCACCAGTCCGGAAGTACCTCCAAACTCATCCACGACAATGGCAATATGTATCTTATTCGCTTGAAAATCACGAAGCAGATCATCAATCATCTTTGTCTCCGGCACAAAATAAGCAGGACGGATCAATGACTGCCAACGGAAATTATCTCCCTTATTGACATGAGGAAGAAGGTCCTTGATATATAGTATCCCCTTGATATTATCCCGCGAACCGGAATAAATGGGAATGCGTGAATAAGCATTTTCAATGATACACTGCATTACTTCTTTGAAAGGGGTACGGACATCCAGATCGACCATATCAAGGCGGGATGTCATCACTTCTTTCACAGTCTCACCACCGAAGCGGATAATTCCTTCCAAAATATTATTTTCTTCAGAAATTTCAGCTTTGTCCGTCAATTCCAGTGCATGAGAAAGTTCATCCACAGAGATATTATGATTCTTCTTGGCAAAATGCTTATTCAGAAAAGTGGTAGAACGCACCAACATAGAAGCAACCGGATGAAACAGTTTTTCCAGAAAATAGATGCCCGGAGCGGAGAAACGGCAAAACGCCAATGTCTTTTGTGCTGAATAAATCTTCGGCATGATCTCTCCGAACAACAATAACAGGAAAGTCAGGATTACAGTCAGTATAATGAACTCTGCCAAGGGAGAATGAAACACGAATACATTCATGAAGAAGAAGTTGCAGAGCATGATAATGGTCACATTCACAAAATTGTTAGTGATCAGTATCGTAGCCAGAAGCCGTTCGGAATCTCCAAGGAGTGCGCTGATCTTTTCGTCAGCAGGATGATTGTGTTCGTCAATATCATTCAGGTCCGTAGGAGAGAGTGAGAAAAAAGCTATTTCAGAAGCCGAAGCAAAGCCGGAAGCAAGCAGGAGCACACCTGCCAGTACTATGGCGATAATAGCAGAGATTGAAGGAGTATTTACGGTAATACCGTTGAAAATTTCAGCCAATTGGCTTAAATAACCATCTGAGTCCAAAGAATATGTATTTTAGTTAAACAAAAGATAATGTGCCAATCAGTTATCAGCCTATTGACACATTATCACAGTATCTAAAACGGCAAGTCATCTGCCGGATTATCTTGTATCGGCTGTGCCTGTGACGGCTGAGCCTGTTGCTGCGGCTGTTGCATCTGCTGTGGCTGCTGAGCCTGTGTTGCAGACGGTTGAGGAGCTCCCGCACCTGTATTAGCCCCTTTCGGAGACAACATTTCCATATTGTCCACAAAAATCTCAGTGATATAACGCATAGCGCCCGACTGATCACTATATGAACGGGTTCTTATTTTCCCTTCCAGATACAGTTTGTCACCTTTGTGTACATATTTGTCCACAATCTCAGCCAAACGGTTGGATGCAACAATATTATGCCATTCCGTTCTTTCGGGAATCTGGGTTCCATTGGCCAATGTATAGCCACGATCAGTAGTAGCCAAAGGAAAAGTTGCCACTGCCGAACCTGTATCGAAATATTTCACCCTAGGATCTTGTCCTACGTTTCCTATCAATATCACTTTATTTACTGACATACATATATCAAGTTTATGATTCTATTATTTAAATCTGCTGCCAAAATTAAACAGAATAACAATAGTATGCAAGTATTTTAAGTAATAAGTAAAAAGTAGGTAATAAGTAATAGGTAATAGGTAATAAGCTGCGCTATAAACCGAATGGTTAATACCTATTACCTATTACTTATTACCTACTTTTTACCTATTACCTGAATTAAGATCTGCACCAACTTGGAAATCGCATACTTGTCCAATTCTTCCAATCGTATTCTCTGAAAGTTAGCGAAGGACTTCGTGTCTTCGGGCAAAGCCACTTCATACAGGTTGGCATAGATGACCCGATGTGACAACAGGTGTTTCACATCCCGGCAGACTAAGCGTATCACCGGATTCTCACCCGATGCTATTAATGACCTGAATTCCGGCAATGTAAGGAACTCCTCTTCGGACAAAGCAACCGGAGTTTCTATCAGTGGCAGTTCAAACAAGTTCTTCCATATATCGTTTGCCGTCCGCTTATTTATATAGGTATGCGCGCCCGCACGTACATAGATATAATTAAAGTAACGGTTCGTTGTCTTTGTCTTGTGTTGTTTCACCGGAAGCTGAGCCACCCTTCCTGTTGAAAGTGCCGAACAACTATCCGCCAACGGGCAAAACAAACAATCGGGTGACTGTGGAGTACACTGTATCGCTCCGAAGTCCATAATACCCTGATTATAAAGAGCCGGCTGTTTCTTATCCAACATTTCATCCGCCAGAGCAGCAAACAGTTTCTTTCCTTCCGTCGAGTCAATCGGAGTATCAATGCCGAAATAACGGGAAAGTACCCGATACACATTTCCGTCTACCACCGCATAAGGCATACCGTAGGCAAAAGAACAGATAGCTGCCGCCGTATACTCCCCTACTCCTTTCAATGCCAGCACTTCAGGATATGTTTTCGGAAAAACTCCATTCATACTTTTAGCTGCGGCATGGAGGTTACGGGCACGGGAATAATATCCCAGTCCCTGCCAGTATTTCATCACCTCATCCTCGTCAGCGTCCGCCAATGCCTTCACATCAGGAAAACGTTTGATAAACCGGAGAAAGTAATCATATCCCTGCGCCACCCGTGTCTGCTGGAGAATAATCTCCGATATCCAGATCCGATACGGGTCTGACGATTCTCTCCAAGGCAAATCACGCTTGTATTCTTTATACCATTCAACTATAGCCTCACTAAAAATATTCATTCCTGATTTCGATCTATCATCTAACATTTATCTCGTATATACTATCCAAAAGCAGTACAAAAGTAACTCTTTTGTCTCTAAGAAAACTTAATGCCTCCACTTTTTTAGAAAAATGTGCAGAATATATTTTTTTAGGAGACCAAAAAGCTATATATTTGCAGTCCAAAAAATTAGCAAGAACCTAGTAATAATATTTTTTTTAAGGAAAAATGACTAAAGCAGATATTGTAAACGAGATTACAAAGAAAACCGGTATTGATAAGACAACAGTTCTTACAACAGTTGAAGCATTTATGGAAGCTGTTAAAGATTCATTGTCTAACGATGAGAATGTATACCTTCGCGGGTTTGGTAGCTTCGTAGTTAAGAAAAGAGCTCAAAAGACAGCTCGTAATATTTCTAAGAATACTACTATCATCATTCCAGAGCACAACATTCCGGCCTTCAAACCGGCTAAGACATTTACAATTTCAGTAAAGAAATAATAAACAAGAGTATTAACCCATAAAATGTGAAGCTATGCCAAGCGGAAAAAAGAAAAAAAGACATAAAATGTCTACGCACAAGCGTAAAAAAAGACTAAGAAAGAACAGACATAAAAGCAAAAAATAATTTTTAAGTCTGATCAAACAGAATAAAGAACAAACTTGCGAAGCTACATGTCTTTCAAGTTTGTTCTTTGTTTAAGTAGCTAACCCTAAATGAACATTTTGTCAAAAAAGTTGTTCATATAAATGAGATTCAATCAATAATAAGAAAGCAAAACAGTGACAAGTGAAATTGTAATAGACGTACAGCCCAAAGAGGTCTCCATCGCCCTTCTCGAAGACAAGAGTCTGGTGGAACTTCAAAGCGAAGGAAGAAACATTTCTTTCTCAGTGGGCAATATGTATTTGGGACGTATCAAGAAATTGATGCCCGGACTGAATGCATGCTTTGTAGACGTCGGTTACGAGAAAGACGCTTTTCTTCATTATCTTGACCTGGGTCCTCAATTTAACTCACTCGAAAAGTTTGTAAAGCAGACTTTAAGCGACAAAAAGAAGCTGAACTCCATCAGCAAAGCAACCCTACTTCCTGACCTGGACAAGGATGGCACAGTGGCCAATACATTAAAGGTCGGACAAGAAGTGGTGGTGCAAATCGTTAAGGAGCCTATCTCTACCAAGGGACCGCGACTGACGTCCGAAATTTCGTTTGCCGGACGCTATCTGGTACTGATCCCTTTTAATGATAAGGTTTCCGTTTCGCAAAAGATTAAATCGAGCGAAGAACGTGCCCGCCTGAAACAACTGTTGATGAGCATCAAACCGAAAAACTTTGGTGTGATTGTTCGCACAGTGGCCGAAGGCAAACGCGTGGCCGAACTCGACGGAGAGCTTAAAGTCCTGATCAAGCATTGGGAAGATGCAATGGCGAAAGTACAGAAAGCCACCAAGTATCCGACGTTGATTTATGAAGAGACCAGCCGCGCCGTAGGTTTGTTGCGCGACCTCTTCAACCCTTCTTTTGAGAATATTCACGTCAACGACGAGGCTGTGTACAATGAAATCAAAGACTACGTGACACTGATCGCACCCGACCGGGCAAACATCGTGAAACTGTACAAAGGCCAGCTCCCCATTTACGACAATTTCGGTATCACCAAGCAGATTAAATCATCGTTTGGTAAAACAGTCTCTTACAAGAGTGGTGCCTATCTGATTATTGAGCACACTGAGGCGCTTCACGTAGTAGACGTGAACAGCGGTAACCGCACCAAGAATGCCAACGGGCAGGAAGGTAACGCACTCGAAGTAAATCTGGGAGCCGCCGACGAACTGGCTCGCCAACTGCGATTAAGAGATATGGGTGGTATCATCGTCGTGGACTTCATCGATATGAATGAAGCCGAAAACCGTCAGAAGCTTTATGAACGAATGTGTGCCAACATGCAGAAAGACAGGGCACGGCATAATATTCTGCCGCTCAGCAAATTCGGGCTGATGCAGATTACACGCCAACGCGTGCGTCCGGCAATGGACGTCAACACGACCGAAATCTGCCCTACCTGCTTCGGAAAAGGTACTATCAAATCGTCCATTCTCTTTACGGACACTTTAGAGAGTAAAATTGATTATCTGGTCAACAAACTGAAGGTAAAGAAATTCTCGTTACACGTCCATCCGTATGTCGCCGCCTTCATCAATCAGGGACTCGTTTCCCTCAGACGGAAGTGGCAGATGAAATACGGATTCGGTATCAAGATCATTCCAAGTCAGAAACTCGCTTTCCTACAATATGTGTTCTACGATACACATGGAGAGGAAATCGATATGAAGGAGGAAATCGAGATCAAATAACAGAAAAGGCGGCCCATTCAGTATGAGTCGCCTTTTTGTATAAAAGAGGATGTCCGTGGGAAAAAGGGAGACATCCTCCAACAGGAAATAGGTAAGAGAAAGGAGTACTTTCGCAAGCACCACCTTTCCAACTATTCCCCAATGTAATCTTCACATTTAAGTGAAGAAAGGGTTATTATTGCAGAAGTACGGACTTTCACAAGTACGGACCTCTTAAGATTCTCTGAGAGAACACCTTAATATAAATGATATATATAAAGAAGTGGGGAAAACTCTCTCATGAGAAATAGGGAAATTTTATATTCTTAATATCTTTTGTGTGCCATATTTACTCAGCAATACAGATACTTACCCGATTTTCTTCAGGAGTATTATACGGCTGAACAGTATCACCTTTATAAGCAACTATAATTCTATCGGCAGCAATACCTTTTGCTTTCAAAGCTTCCACTACATTATTCGCACGTTTTTCCGATAATTTGCTGTTGATTCTGGCATTACCTGTTCCTTTGTCTGCATATCCCGTCACGCTCACTTTAGCAGTAGCATTCTTCTCTAAATATTCTACCAGAGAAGCAATCTTGGCTTGCTGATCGTCCTGAATCTTTGCGGAGTTTATGGCAAAGAAAATATTCTGCTTCATCGGTTCAATCACCACTTCCTTTTTGGGTTGCGGTTGTTCTACTACAGGAGCCGGTTTGTGTTGTTCCGTCACTACCGGTTCCGGTTCGTAATAGACCGGAGCGGTTTTAGTGTAGCTTTTACCCAGTTTGATACTTACACCGACAAGGGCATTCAGTTGCCAGTCACAGTTACCGGCCTTCTTTGAGTTGAACTTATCAGACAAGGCATTGGCATTCGCTTCGATATTGATAGACAGACGATCATTCAAACGAAGGTCGCAACCAAGGCCGAAACGTCCGGCAACGAGGAACTTACCTTCCTGCCAGAGATATTCCATCTCATAAGTACGGGTATCGAGCGCATTTGCTTCATCGTTGTCAAAACCACGGTTCAACCCTGCTCCGGCAAAAAGATAGCCGTTGAAGACACGCTTCGGATTGAAACCACAGAACAAAGTACTGAGATCGGCCATGATGTCTACATTCCCTTGCAGATATTTATATTGGTAGGTTTGTTGCGGATTCACCCATCCACCCTTTGCCTGCCAGCCACTTACACCAACACGTGCGCCGAATGCGGGAGCGAACTTATAACCGATATTAAGAGCAGCTGCCGGAGAAATAAGGTCAGTGAATTTTGCTTCACCTACGGTATGAGCTGCCCCTATTTGCGCTTGAATGAACCAATGAGGTTTGAAAGTAATCTTTTCGGGTTCCTTTATACGTGAAAATTGAGATTCGCTTTGTCCAAAAGTAGCCACCGTACTCAAACACAGAACAGCCAGAACCAAATTTCTTTTTAGTTTCATCTCGTTCGTTATATTTAAATTGTATATTAACTATTATGAAAAAAGGAGAGCGTGTCCTTCTTGTCACACTCTCCTTTTCCACACTTATATTTTCTCACAATAATGAGAATGCAACCTCTTTCTATACAGTATTTAGCTGCATTAAAAAAAGAGAGTAAGAGGTTGTGCATAAATCACAACCTCATTACTTCTTAGTCCAAATTATTTTGTAGCCTTAACCTGTACTTCAATTGTTTCCTCGATAGTACCCCATTTGTAGGTAATAGTCAAAGGAATATAAAGCTTGTAGTCTTTAATCTCAACTCTACTACTCTTGATATAAGATGCAGTACCAAAGTCAGGAACAGCAGTTACCTCAGCAGTATAAGCAACATCCTTAGAAGTGATTGTTATAATCTGACTAGCCAATTCAGCACCAAATGCTTCCTTCAGTGTTTTTCTTGTTCCAGTCCAGTCTGTTTCAACTACATCTGCTATGTTACCCTTACATTCAATCTTAGTTACACCATAATATCTATAGTAATCCAAATTAGCGGCGAAGCTATTCAGCGGAGAATCTTTTCTCCAGTCTGTAAAGGCAACAAGTTCACCCAACTTCAAGGTATTAGCAGGATCACCTTCGTTCAAACCGTCAGTAAAGAACTTGCTTGCATCAGAAGATACATTAACCGGACGGATAAAGGCAAGATTGAATTCACCGTTAGTAACTGGTACTGTCATGTCACAACCATTTTCATAAACGATGTCCATAACTGCATAGAAGCTATCAGCACCGCGGGCTTCTTTATTCAACAGATTCTTAGCAACAGCAGTATTTGCAAATGTAACATCATTATTATTAGCATCAGACAAGCTTGCTACCAAATTACCTGCATTTATTGCAGCAGCAACAGCAGCACCGGTCAAGTCTTTACCAACAGCATGTAATTCAGTCTTGTCAGCGTTCAACGCCAATTGATATTGTGTACCATCAACACCTGTTACCAAACCACGTTCAGCTTTCAAGTTCTTTTCAGAGAACACGAATGTATACTCCATATTATCAGCTACGAAGCTCGGGAACTTCTCAGCATCAAATGAGCTGGAATAATCGAACTGAACTTTACCGCCTACGAAGAGTTCATTCAAATCACCGATAATCTGCGTTGTGTTAGTAGCACCAGGAGTCTGGCAATAGATAGAAGCAGTATTACCATTCCAAGCATTTGGCGCTTTCTCTTTAGCAGTTGCAGTGAAGTTGATATCATCTACTGTTACGACATGCTTGATAGCAACGTATTTAGGATACATTCCACCATTTTCAATAGAAACGATAACATCAGCATCTGTTGATTTCTCGTATACAGCATAAGCTACGTAAGCTTGAGCTTTCAACGGTGTAGTTGTCAATTTGAATTCAGCTCCACGGTTAGCCTTATTATCACCACTAGTCAGCAGTTCTGTTACTGTCCAGTCACCTACGTTAGTAAATCCAGCAACAGGAGCAGCAGCAAATGTATAGAGCTTATGGAACTGTTCTTTACTCAATGCTGTCAATTTTTCATTTGTACTGAATGTATATACCTGAGTACTCATAAACTCATCATTAGTGCTCCAAGTGTAAGGATCAGTGTTGCAATCCAGACCGATAGTAGCTTCTTCAGTGATAGTGATATTTGCTTCCGGTTCAGCAGCAGCGTCACCCACAATCAATAATTTGATATAGGCAGCAGCAACGATTGCATTTCCATTATGTGAGTCTGTCAATTTAGCCAATACCATCGGAGCTTTACCGATACAGCTTTGGTTCTCATTACCGTAGTTTACAGCCTTAAATGTAGAACCATCTAAAGTCATATAACGATCTTGCGGAGTATCCTCAACTTTATAAGAAACAGCTTCGAAAGACAATGTGAGGTCAGAGTATTTAGTATAGTCAAAGAATTTATGACCACCAGCAGCCTTAATATCACATGCAGAAACAAGTGTAGTCAAGTCAATACCGGCAACGGCATCAGAATAAGTAACATTCTGAACCAAAGCAGCATTTCCTGCCTTCGGCATATTCTTTTCATCAATCTTAGCCACCTGAGCTTCAGCAGCAGCCTTGGTAATAGCAAAGTGATCAACATCAGTTCCTGGAGCAGTAGCTGTTACTTTTTTATCAGTCAAGACAACATCAATCTGAGCAGCCTTGTTGATAACACCTACATATTCAGTAGTAACTTTGTTTTTTGCAGTGGTTTCAAACTGGAGAGCAATCATATCCAATTTATCTGCTTCATCTTCAAATAAAGCTGGGTCAGCTTCCAGAGACACAGTCATTATACCATTGTCGATTGTAGTTTTCTTCCATTCAATAAACTTTCCTGGAGTTCTTGTTACCTGCTCTACAGTCTCTCTCAAAATCTCAGCTTTACCATTTTCTTTCAATTGAGCAAGCGAAGCACTTGACGGATTAACCTGATATTGAGCAGTAGCTACATTTGACATATATAAAGCGGTTGTAGAAGTTACAACTTTGTCAGCAGTAATCGTTTTCTTCATGTATGAGTTTTCATCAAAAACAATTACTCTTTCACCCCATCCGGCCAAAACCTTCGTTGGGATATATTCAAAGCTTGTAATTGGCAGTACATCCTGAATAAGCAACTTAGTTGAGAGAGGTTCATCATCTACCAGGATTTCCCATCCTACGACAACACCAGTCTCATCTTTATACTGAACAAGGCTTACAGATGTTTTATCATGTTGCGGTTGTTTTGGAACAGCTACCCCTGTTTTAGTAGAGTTTTCTTTATCATCCTTTGTACCATACCACATCACACCTTCTGAGTCCATCCAGAACTTGGTAGGATCCAATTTTGTATCCTCAGTTACTGTATCGTTATCAGTGATAGTAAATGTTTTAACGATATTTGAGCCATCAGATCCTGTCAGAGTAACAGTCACAGTAGTCACATTTCCTTCTCTACTGCTAGCTACATCTAGAGTATACGTAGTATTAGTATCCGTATTAGGAATATTATAAGTAGTAGGATTTCCTGCCTGGTCCGTTACTACTAATTTTCCATCCGCAAAAGATACAGATTTCACATAGGCCAACGATCCGAATTTAGCATTCAGATCAGCCAATGTTTTTTCGACTGCATCTACACGTTCGCTAAGACCATTGATGTCATCATCATAGTCTTTACAAGATGTAAATGTTCCCGTAGTAGACGCCAATAATGCTCCAAACAGGACTGCACTTAAATACTTTTTGTTCATAATAAAAAAAACTTTTAATTTATAAATTAAATAATAAAAATATAGTCTCTTGATTTTGATTCAATAATCCCATGCCTTATCCCCTTTCATTTTCAGTGTGACCTCCTTTTCTTTTTTGTTTTACCCGTGTTCATACTCCATAAGAGGGATGAACAAGAAACTTACTCCCAATACTTTTTGCCCGTTACTTCATAGGTAACGGGCAAACCTTTGTCCTGGCTCTCGTGAAGCCTTCTTTATGAAAAACTGTATGATTTAGTAATGAAACTTATTTACCCCTGCTTCAAAGAGGAGGCAGAGGGGAGGGAAATCTTTGAATATAATTAGAAGGTTATAAAGGTCTAATAAAAAGAAATCCGCCGTTTTATCGTGTTATTTCTCTTTTTTTAGTAGTTTATCAGAAAAAATATCTTTTTTGTTTGCATGTTTTCCAAAATATCTCCATCTTTGCAACGCTATTTAGCTCCGTTACCTATGAAGTAACAGGCTTAAATTCAGCACATTGCCACTGACATTGAGCGCTTTATAAAATCCATCACCTTTTTATTGGCTTCATCTATTTTCTTATTCCGGAAGGGCTTGAGATACGTCTCGGTCACTGTGATCGAAGAGTGCCCCATAGCTTCAGAAATAACGCCCGGATGAATTTCGCAATAGTAAGCTGTCGTTGCCCAAGTGTGGCGCGCTGTATATGAACTAAGTTTATCCCCCAGTCCTAACATTTCACCTAGCAACATCAGCTGTCTATTAAAGTTGCGGAGTGCCAACTGGTATTCGTGATAAGCCTCCTTCGTCCCTTCCCGACTATTTAATAACGGAAATAGATAAGGAGAAGAACTGTCACGGTTCATATACCTCTTTAATATGGCCATCGCTTCCGGAGTTAAAGTCACTGACAAAGGGCGCCCGGTCTTCCGCCTGCGATAAGTGATCACATTGTCGTGCAAATCACTTTTGCGCAAATAGGCAAGATCGACAAAAGGCAGACCACGGAGCAGAAACATCAAAACGAACAGTTCCTGCGTACGACGCATGTCAGATGTCACGACGGACGACTGCGGCAATTTGGTGAATACTTTCTGCATGTCTTCAGTATCCAATGCACGCTTACGGTCCGCACGCGTGCCGGTATATACAGAACGAAACAGATGCGGTACATAAACAGCCCCACGACAATCTACCGCACGATTATAGACCGCACGAAATGTGCGTAAATAGGTGGAAACCGTGTTCCAGCTACATCCCCGGCTACGAAGGTGAATCTCGAAGCCTTTTATCCACTCTGGGGTTACTTCATTGAACGTAAAATCCCCTTTCCCACGATAAGCAATGATGGCATTGAGACTGCTACGGTAGACGTGCGCAGTACCAAAGTTTCCCCCCATCTGTAGTCCCTTGGCTACTTGCTTCATAAATGCTACTACTTTTAACATTTTAATCACTATTAAATAAATTACGCGATAAATATAAGAGTATTTTCGTAACCGAAGCTATCCGATACACATATATTCATTGATTTTAGAGCTGTATGGACAGTATGTTAATCAATGTTCTATCTGTATAATAACAAAAAGAAGGTGTGTCAAAAGTAACTAAATTCCCCTCCTTCCTGAAGGAGGGGAATTTAGTTACTTTTAACTTTTGATACACGCACCTTCAGATACAAAAAACAAAAGAGGATGCCTCCAGGGAAAAAAGGGCAGGCATCCTCCTTGGGGCAGGATAAGGTACACTTTCACAAGTATAATCTTATACTGTTACCCCCTGATACAATTTCTTCACATTCAAGTGAAGAAAGGGGTCTATTGTGGAAACACAGACTTTCACAAGCCCGCACTTCCTATTCATCTCATGTGAGGATTTCTCGTACGAATACGAAAAATGTGGGGAAAAAACACCTCACATGAGAATAGGGAATATCTTTTTTAAGAAAAGAGAGTTATAATTACAAATATTATTCCGCTATACAGATACATACACGGTTTTCTTCAGGTTTCTGATAAGGCTGCACCGTATCTCCTTTATAACCAATAATAATTCTATCAGCTGCCACTCCTTTAGCTTTCAACATATCAATCACATTCTTTGCACGTTTTTCCGACAAAGTCATATTGATATTCGGGTTACCGGTTTCCTTATCAGCATATCCTGTCACACTTACTTTGGCTGCGGCATGTTTCTCCAGATATTCTACTAAAGAACTAATCTTGGCTTGTTGATCGTCCTGAATCTTTGCAGAGTTTAAGGCAAAGAAGATATTCTGCTTCATCGGTTCAATCACCACTTCCTTTTTGGGTTGCGGCTTTTCTACTACAGGAGCCGGTTTGGGTTGTTCCGTCACTACCGGTTCCGGTTCGTAATAGACTGGAGCGGTTTTTGTGTAGCTTTTACCCAGTTTGATACTTACACCGACAAGGGCATTCAGTTGCCAGTCACAGTTACCGGCCTTCTTGGAGTTGAACTTATCAGACAAGGCGTTGGCATTCGCTTCGATATTGATAGACAGGCGGTCATTTAGGCGAAGGTCGCAACCAAGGCCGAAACGTCCGGCAACGAGGAACTTACCTTCCTGCCAGAGATATTCCATCTCATAAGTACGGGTATCGAGCGCATTTGCTTCGTCATTGTCAAAACCACGGTTCAGTCCTACTCCACCAAAAAGATAGCCGTTGAACACACGCTTCGGATGGAAGCCACAGAACAAAGTACTGAGATCGGCCATGATGTCTACATTCCCTTGCAGGTATTTATACTGATAGTTCTGACGCGGATTGACCCATCCCCCCTTTGCCTGCCAGCCACTTACACCGACACGTGCGCCGAATGCGGGAGCAAACTTGTAACCGACATTAAGAGCAGCTGCCGGAGAAATAAGATCAGTAAATTCTCCTTCACCTACAGTATGGGCAGCTCCTATTTGTGCTTGAATAAACCAATGAGGTTTAAATATCGTTTTACTTTCTTCTTTGATACGTTGCTCCTGCGCAAATGCTATTGTAGTACTCAACGCAAATACAGCAACTAATATTTTTTTTATATTCATAATCAAAACCTGTTTAAAAGTCTAAAAACCAATGACAACAGTACTCGTCACCATTCATCTACTACTTATCAGTAGTTTCCTTGGTAGCCTCTTTAACGACAAGATACCAAACTCCGTCTATTTTCACCGGATTAAACATGAATCCAATTGTATTTGGCGTATGATCATCCGGACTAGTGTGCTTGAAAAACTCTATCTGAAACTTCACATCGTTATTATCCGTACTTGAAAAAGAATAATAATCCAATTTATAATCTACAACAGGAAAATACTTGAAATTTTTCCTCAGTTGTTGTTCCTTCTCAGCGGGAAGAGGTATCGCTTTTCCATCACGCAAGACAAAAAGCATCTTCAGCGCTTCATCTATATTTCCGGCTTTCAATGTATCCATGCAACTGCGTGATATGGTAAGTACTTGCACCGTATCTTCAGCTGTCAACCCCATTAAGAATTCTTCTTTGGGAGTGAGCTGCTTCTTTTTTTCTCCGCATGAGAACAAGAAACAAGAAACGGCAACCAACACACATATATATAACAGATCTTTCTTTTTCATTCCGCCTTCAATTCTTATTGTGAAGGAGGGTGCACCAATGATCGGCGCACCCTCCTTATCAGTGTTTAGTAATGAAACCTTTACTATTAGTTACCCATTGTACTCTTAACTGTACAATCTACTGTAGTCTTCACAGTACCCCAAGTATAGGTGAACTCAACCGGGATGCGCAGTTCAAATGTTTGAACGTTGTTACCGTTGTTTACATACTTGATCTTACCCATAGCTGCAACAATTGCATCATATGTAGCTTGCGTACCACTTGCTTCAGTATTATAAGAAGAAAGATTTAAAGTAGCAGAAGCAACAGCATTACCATCTTTATCTGTCTGAGTCAATTCGATTTTATCTGTTTTGCTTGACAATAAAGTCTCTCCTAGCTTACCACCACTTAATGTAGTTGTAGCAGCACCAATTTTCACTTCTACCTTATTCAATCCGTAGAATGCATACAACCAGCTGTTTGAATAGTCAGTTCCATCTACGAACTTAACATTACGCCAATCCTGGAAGTTGAACAACTTAGCGATATCCAGAGTAGAACCATTGGCATGTGCGTCAACGAATTCTCCACCATCTGTACCTACTGCGTCGATAGGACGGAGGAAGTATGCATTGTATGTATTGTTCGTCAAAGACATTGCGATTCCGCAAGGACTGTATGCACAAATACCGATCTTAGCAAAATGCTTAGCTGCACTATGGCTATATGCATTCAACAATTTCTTAGAAATATCATTGTTTTCATAAGTAATCTTACCAGTGTTCTGATCGATTGTTGCAATAACAGTTCCATTAGCATACAACTTCGTATTTGTGAATACACCTGCATCTACTTTCAAAGCATGATCGATCATGTTCTGAGCTGTAGCTTTATATGAACCGCCTGTAATACAAGATGCTGTAGCATTATCTACTGACAATGTATACTTAGTTCCATCAACAGTCAATACATTCTGATCAGCATCGAAGTAATACTTATAACCTCCGGCAGCGCCGTTTTGATTTGCAAATATTACATCAGTATAAGAAGCAAAGTTTGCAGAAGGAGTAAATGTAGGCATACCCTTTTCCCATACCTGGTTCAAGTCAACGATGTAATCATTTGTATTACCATTGTCCTTCGGATAAGGAACATTCAGACGAGTATTCTGACCATCCTTAGCAACGTCACCGTCATTATACCAGTAGTTAGTCAACTTAGTAACAACAGTTCCCTGAGGTTTAGCGACAGTAATCTTCAAAGGCATGTAGATAGGAGCATGAGATGTAGTATTCAGCTTGCTGACATATCTTACATAAATAGTAGCTGTATGACCTGCCATTTCATAAACACCAGACTGTTCTGCAGTAGTCAAAGTCCAGTGAAGAACTGTATTTGTTGTACCAGTTTCATCTGCCTTTTCTTTCACTACACCAATAACCTGTGCAATCGCAGCCGGAACAAATGACTTACCGTCGGCTGATTTAGCATACTGTTTGGCTACACCACTATCATCTACATCGAATTCATATAAAGCATCGAATTCATCCTTAGATTGAACAGCTGCTTTTTCAAGCAATTGATAAGAGATCTCAGACCATGTCAAGATAGCATCAGCCTCATCACATCCGAAGTTGTGAGTACCTTTATTGAATATGTCTGTAACGATATCATTAACCTGTTTTGCAATTTCGATCTTAATGAATCCAGCCAAGACAACGCGGCCATCCGCATCTGTCACACGTACTCTAACCAACGGGCGTTTTCCTACAGAAGAAACACCTTGTTCGTTAAGAGTCTCACCATCTGAGTTTACAATACGCGGAGTAAGTACACCTTCTTTAATAGTGTTTGCATCTGCATATTTACTGTCAGAAGTTACATTTTGACCTGATGTATATTGAATGAACGCAAAGTCATACTTCAAACCATACTTAGCTTCATCTCCGTAAGCCCAAACTTTATGAGTACCATCATTTTTTGTTGCTTCCGGCTGACCTTCACGATTATAGTGAATTGTCAACAACTTCTTCAAATCAATAGAACTATTATAAGCAACTGTCAAAGTAGGAGCATGTGTGATAGCACCTTCTACAGTCTTGAACAATTCGTCCGGATTGGCAGATTCCTGGCAATCTTCAGCAACTAGAACAGCATCATTAAATGCAATAGCCTGAGGAGTCACCTTAGAAGCATAAAGCAATGCGTAATCAGATGTTACAGTTGTATCTGCCTGAGCATCACTTTTTGCTTTAACAATTGCTTGCAAAGCCATAATAGAACCTTCGCCTTCTTGTTTGATATCCTTTCCTATTGCTCTGAATCCTACAGGAAGGATACCTTCATCAGCAGGTTTCATGTCAGCAACTTCAGGAAGAGCCACTGAAGCACGAGAAGAAATCACTTCAACATCTCTGGATACAAAAGACAAATCTTCCTTACTTACTTTTGCACTAGACGGATTCAAGTGATAATTAATATATTCAATCGGATTATATTGAGCTCCGGTACCACCTGTATAGTTCCATTCTTTCGAATCGGTAATTACTTTACAAAGAACTTTCTCTGCTTGCTCATCTTCCCATTGAGTAGTAGCTGCAGTGCTTCCTGCCTTGTATGTATAATCCAAATAAGGATATTCGATAGCTTCGATACCGTCTACAAACAAATCAGATTTGAAAACAAGACCTTTCAGAGTCAATACGTCATTCAAAGCAAATGTAACAGCCTGATCTTTGTACTTAATAGTATAGCCGATAACAACGCCTTCAGCGTTTTTCTTATCTTCAATACTAAGAACTCCGTCACCAGGTATAGTTACACCAGTTTCCTTACCATCATACATTACTTTGCCTGTCGCAGCATCCACTGTCAGTTTAGAAGGGTCAAAAGCGTCAGGAATGGTTGGAGTTGTAGGAGCATCCGGGAATGTAATAGTACCGGACGAAACAACTTCACCGTCTTTCAACAGCGAAATTTTACCTTCCTTATCCACACTAATTGAATAAGTCGGCAAATTCTGTCCGATAGTATAAGACACACTGTTGTTCTCTCCATCTACCACAGTCAATTTTCCCGTAGCCGGATCATAAGTAACAGACTTTACAAAAGACCCAACTTTGGCCTGCAAATCTGAAAGACTTTTTGCGAGTTCATCGATTCTGCCGTTTACCGCATCGATGTCGTCGTCATAGTCTTTACAAGACGTAAATGTGCCTGCAGAAGACGCCAACAGCGCTCCAAACACGACCACACTTAAAAACTTTTTGTTCATAATAAAAAAACTTTTAATTTATAAATTAAATAATAAAAATATAGTCTCGCATTGTTGATTTAAAATCCTCATGTGTTGTCCCCATTCATTTTCAGTATAACCTCCTTTTCTTTTTTGTTTTACTTGTGTTCATACTCCACAGGGGGATGAACAAGAAACTTACTCCCAATACTTTTTACCCGTTACTTTGTAGGTAACAGGAAAACCTTTGTACCTGCCCTGAGAGGGTAGATAATACTGAAAAATCATTTGTTGAATGCTGAAACATCTTTACCCCTGCTTCTAAGAGGCGGCAGAGGGGAGGGAAATCTATTATCTAAAATTAAAAGCTACAAAAGTTTAATGCTAAGAAATCCGCTGTTTTATTGTGTTATTTGTCTTTTTTTAGTTGTTTATCAGAAAAAATATCATTTTTGTTTGCATG
Source organism: Bacteroides sp. RCH18 (assembly GCF_058231005.1). NCBI lineage: Bacteria > Pseudomonadati > Bacteroidota > Bacteroidia > Bacteroidales > Bacteroidaceae > Bacteroides > Bacteroides sp. RCH18. Next base: position 1,398,382 of record NZ_JBIPTC010000001.1, read on the forward strand.
TTTTCCAAAATATATCCATCTTTGCAACGCTATTCAGCTCCGTTACCTACAAAGTAACGGTACTAATAATCAAGCTATTAATCCAGAAACTGTCCGTTTCACAAAATCCGTCACCAGTTGATTGGCTTCATCAATTTTCTTATTTCTAAAAGGTTTCAGATACGTCTCCGTTACCGTAATGGATGAATGCCCCATTGCTTCGGAAATAATACCCGGATGAATTTCGCAATAATAAGCTGTCGTTGCCCACGTATGACGTGCCGTGTATGAACTCAGCCTGTCGCCCAGCCCTAATAATCGCCCCAGCAACAACAGTTGCTGATTGAAGCCGCGCAATGCCAACTGGTATTCGCGATACGCCTCCTTCGTCCCTTCCCGGCTCTCCAACAGAGAGAACAGATAAGGAGAAGAACTGTCACGGTTCATATACCTCTTTAATAAGACCATCGCTTCCCGCGTCAACGTTACCGACAGAGGACGACCGGTCTTCCGCCTGCGATAAGTGATCACATTGTCGTGCAAATCACTTTTACGCAAATAGGCAAGATCGACAAACGGCAACCCACGGAGCAGAAACATCAGGACAAACAGTTCCTGCGTACGACGCATAGCAGGAGTCACGGCAGGAGACGAAGGCAATTTGGCAAATACCTTCTGCATATCCTCATCACACAATGCCCGCTTACGGTCCGCACGCGTGCCGGTATATACAGAACGAAACAGATGCGGTACATAAACAGCCCCACGACAATCTACCGCACGATTATAGACCGCACGAAACGTGCGTAAATAAGTAGATACAGTATTCCAACTGCATCCCCGGCCACGAAGGTGAATTTCGAAGCCCTTTAACCACTCAGGGGTTACCTCATGAAATGTAAAATCCCCTTTCCCACGATAAGCAATGATGGCATTGAGACTGCTACGGTAGACGTGCGCAGTACCAAAGTTTCCCTCCATCTGTAGTCCCTTGGCTACTTGCTTCATAAATGCTACTACTTTTAACATTTTAATCACTATTAAATAAATTATGCGATAAATATAAGGGTATTTTAGCATCTCTCCAAAATACCCTTCAGACATATACTCATTCATCGGCAGAATGATCCGACCAACAAATTTCCCCATGCGCCTGAGAGTAAAACAACAAAAAAAGAAACCGCTATGTTTTTTTTCATAAAGTCTTCGCCACAAATAAATGGTTATTATAATTAACAAATATACCTAATTACAAATTTAAGGAAGTAGGTACATACATATAAATTTACAGATGTAAAAACGAAAAATAAAACTAAATAATTTTATACTATTCAATCAATTTATTTTTCATAACTTTGCAGAAAATAAACCACAAACAGTGGCTTATATCAAATAAATAAATTGAATATGACAAAAACAGAAAAAGAAGTCACAAAAGGCTACATGATCAACGGGTTCAAACATTTTACCCAGCTCGCTACGGAATACTTCCCGAATCATGCAAGCTGCAGTTCGGCAAGAAAAAGCATGCGAGAGAAAATCGACGAGAACTTATCGTTGAAATCGGAACTGGAAAAGGCAGATTACACAGAGCATACCATCATCCTAAGCCCGAAGATGCAGCAAATTATTTGGGCGCACTGGGGACCTCCTCTCATTTCACTGCCGGACAGCTGCCCCAACGAATCGCATGACGCCTGACATGAATCGTCCTCAAAAAGAAAATCGAACTATATATTTTTAAATATATAATTTATTAGTTATTCTATTATTATGGTTTCGCTATGCGTTTCAGACTTTTTCCAAAATCCGCTATAATACACTTATAATCAAAGTATTATATCACCTTAAAAGTGTTCCGCTATGCGTTTCACCAAAATGAGTACCTTCACCCTCCAAACAGAGGCTCCAAAACAACCAAACAGAAGCTTCGTTTACCACAGACAGAGGCTCCGTTTCATCCAAACGGAGCCTCTGTTTTCTTCCTTTCTTTCGTCACGCCTGCTACAACAGGTAACACACACCGCCAAACTACAATTTACGTCCTCACAAGATTTAGTACATCCATGCACATCCATATACGTACCCCCATTTAGGTATTTTGAAGCAATCAACCTAATTTCGGGCAAAATTTAAAACAGAATCTTACATGCAAAAAATGAATCCGCAAGACATCAAGTATGGCTACATCATCGTCCCCAAAACTCTGCTGACAGAGCAATTCACAAACTGTGACACCCACGAAGGAGAGGTTGAAGCCTTCCTGAAAATTATCATGAAAACCAACTACTCAGAAACGCAGCACACCGACTACTGGAACAACGTCATAGTGTGTCAAAGAGGCGAAAGTCTGCACAGCTACCGCAGCTGGAGCGTCATCTTGCATTGGTCGGCGAGCAGAACTTACCGTTTCATACAACATCTGCAAACTAAAGGAATGATCGAAATCATCCCACACAAGAATACCGCTGCCCTGCACATCCGCATCGTCAATTATGATAGCTGGGTAAATATGCCCATTCCTACTGCCGGCCGACAGCTCCAAAAGAAAAAAGCCAGCGACGAAAAGTTCCGCCTCTTCTGGGACGACTACCACAACATCCTGCAGCTCCCCAAAGAGAACATCGCCAAGGCGCAGCGTATCTGGAAAAAGCTGAGCGAAAAAGAACAGCAACTCGCCATCGACCATATCGAAGATTATTATTATCATCAGGCAAATACAAAATTCATGTTACATGCCTGCAGTTATTTATCCAATAAAGCCTTTCTGAATGAATATGAATACTGACAACAGAGTTTCTCCGCAGGCTCCGGAGATAGAAGAAGCCATACTGGGCGCCTGCCTGATAGAACAGGAAGCCATGCCGCTCGTAGCCGACACGCTGCGTCCGGAAATGTTCTACAGCATGCGTCACCAAGTGATCTACGCCGCCCTGCTGGCCATGTACCAGGCAGGAATGAAGATCGACATCCTCACCGTAAAAGAAGAACTTGCCCACCGGGGCAAGCTGGAAGAAGCCGGAGGAGCATTCGGCATCACGCAACTGAGCAGCAAAGTAGCCACCTCGGCACACATCGAATATCACATGCAGATCGTACACGAGAAATACCTGCGGCGGGAAATGATACTGGGACTCAACAAACTCCTCGCCTGCTCTCTGGACGAAACAATGGACATAGCCGACACGCTGATAGACGCGCACAACCTGCTCGATCGCATGGAAGGTGAATTCGGACACAACGACCACATGCGCGACATGGACACGCTGATGACCGACACGATGGAAGAAGCCGAGCAACGTATCGCCAAGAGCGCAAACGGAATCACCGGCATCCCCACCGGCCTGACGGACCTGAACCGCATGACGTCCGGACTGCAAAACGGAGAACTCATTGCCATCGCCGCCCGCCCCTCGGTCGGAAAGACCGCCTTCGCCCTCCATCTGGCGCGGCAGGCTGCCATGCAGGGATTTGCCGTCGCCGTCTACAGCCTTGAGATGCAAGGAGAACGCCTTGCCGACCGCTGGCTGTTGTCCGCCGGCGATATCAACCCCTACCGTTGGCGTACAGGCATCCCCAACCCGCACGAAGTGGCGGAAGCGCACACCGCCGCCGCAGCACTGGCACGACTGCCGATACACGTAGACGACAGTACTTCGATCAGCATGGACCATGTACGTTCCAGCGCACGGCTCCTTAAAAGCAAGGATGCATGCGACCTGATCATCATCGACTACCTGCAACTTTGCGACATGAGCACCGGACAGAAGAACCGCAACCGTGAACAGGAAGTGGCACAAGCCAGCCGTAAAGCCAAATTGCTCGCCAAGGAACTGAATGTTCCCGTCGTATTGCTTTGCCAGCTAAACCGCGAATCGGAAGGCCGTCCCGGTGGTCGGCCGGAACTGTTCCATCTACGCGAAAGCGGCGCCATCGAGCAAGACGCGGATGTAGTGATGCTGCTCTACCGCCCTGCACTGGCACGGCTCACTACCGACCGGGAAAGCGGCTACCCGACCGAAGGACTGGGGGTAGTCATCGTAGCCAAACAACGCAATGGAGAGACAGGGAACGCATACTTCAGCCACAACCCTTCTCTAACGAAAATTACGGACTATACACCACCATTGGAAGTATTACTAAAACAAGCAAAATAAAAAGATGAACCGGGACCATAGCAATAATATTATATTACATAATACAACATTAGATATTTTCCGATTTTATTTCATATTTACCATAAAATAAACGGCATAATGCTTGACTTCGCCTCTTATATTTCGTATATTTGTAATGTCGTAGAGAAACAAAATAATTATTACTTAAACCTTAACTTTTTAAATTTATGAATGTTTCAGTAGAACGCTATCAGCGCAGAAAGTACGTAAGTCAGGAGAATTCCCCGATGTTATATTACGTACGTCAGAAATCGGGTACAGTGAGAGTGATGGACGTCGAAAAACTGGCAGATGCCATCGAAGCCAACTCTTCACTCACAGCAGGAGATGTAAAACATGCCATCGAAGCTTTCGTTGAACAACTCCGACTATCACTCACTCAAGGTGACAAAGTGAAGATCGACGGTCTGGGAACGTTTCACATCACCCTGTGCAGCGAGGGGACAGAGAAGGAAAAAGATTGCACGGTCCGAAGCATCCGCAGGGTGAATGTCCGGTTTGTAGCGGATAAGGCACTGCATCTGGTGAACGCAAGTCACACCAGCACACGAAGCGAGAACAACGTGGAATTTGTACTGGCAAGCAAAGGTGATACGGAAGGCGGAAATGCCGGCGGAGGAAATGCCGGCGGAGGAAATGCCGGCGGAGGAAATGCCGGAGGCGGTGGAAACAGCGGAGGCGATGAAGAAGCTCCGGACCCGACAGTTTAACAGGACTTTTTTGGGGAAAGGGCAGTACAAAACACTGGAGCAGCCCTCCCAATTGAATCCGACTAAAAAGTCAATAGTATCTCAATTCCCCTCCCTTCGGGAAGGAGGGGTGGCTGAAAGCCGGGGTGGTAGGTAAAACAAGGTTTATTCCTATTCTATTGTAAATAACAGAGTTATGCATTCACCTACCACCTCCCCCTACGGGGACTCCTCCTTCCCGAAGGAGGAGAATTAAGATACTACCGACTTTTAGTCAGTCTTAGGTTCGTCGCTTCGCTCAGAATGAGAGATACTATATCGAACTAACCTTAATGTACAACTCTCCCCATTATCAATTATCCATTATCAATTATCCATTAAAAAAATGCTAGATAAAATTATCGAGATTATTATGACTATCCTCCCTTTTCTGGGTAATCGTAAAAAGCGCAAAGCGATGGCGCAAGACGTCAAAGAATTCAGTGAACTGGTGAAAGACCAGTATACCTTCCTGATGGAACAGCTGGAAAAGGTACTGAAAGATTATTTCGACCTGAGCGCGAGAGTGAAAGAGATGCACACCGAAATCTTTTCGTTAAGAGAACAACTGGCACAGGCTGCCGCATTACAGTGCGCAAACAAAGAGTGTCTACAGCGTACACAAAGCGAGGCATCCATCTCTGAAGCATAATGCCGTACAATCATGAGAACGATCAACTTAATCGTAATTCACTGCTCCGCCACACGCGAAGACAAGGATTTCACGGAATATGACCTGGACGTCTGCCATCGCCGACGCGGATTCAACGGAACGGGTTATCATTTTTATATCCGCAAAAACGGGGATATAAAGTCTACCCGACCGATAGAAAAGGTCGGTGCCCACGCCAAAGGTTTCAACAGAGAAAGTATCGGTATCTGCTATGAAGGCGGGCTCGACAGCAAAGGTCGCCCCAAAGATACCCGGACCGAATGGCAGAAACATTCACTGCGGGTACTGGTTCTTACTTTACTGAAAGATTATCCGGAATGCCGCGTATGCGGTCACCGTGACCTTAGCCCCGACCGGAATGAAAACGGAGAGATAGAACCGGAAGAATGGGTGAAAGCGTGCCCTTGCTTCGATGCGGAAAATAACTGGAAAGCATGAGGCAGAAATCAAGAAAAGTTTTAATTGAATAGCCTATAAACAAGAAAACTCCAATTGCCCGACCAAACTAAGTCGGAGCAATTGGAGTTTTCTACCTTTATAAAATAGATCATCAGGATATCTCCTCTGAAGGAAATTAATGCTATCTTTGTAAGATGCTGTAAATAGTGGTATCTTCATTGACTTCATGCTACAAGAAATATACGAAACACTAAAGAAACGGCAAGGCGATCCTATAGTAACAATGAAAGCGACAAAGGATGTCGGTATAAATGTCGGTATAAATGTCGGTATAAACGAACAAAAAGTTCTGGAACTTTTGAGAAAAAACAATCAAATTACCGCCAAAGAAATCGCCGGACTTCTAGGTATCAGCCTAAGGCATAGCGAACGTCTGATCACATCATTAAAGCAAAAAGGTATGATTCAGCGAGTTGGATCAAACAAAAACGGATACTGGGAAATTATAGTAAAATAAGGCTACTTTTTATTTCCAACCTTCATCAAAGCAAGCCCTATCACAATCCAGACCATCTCACGCACGCGAGTGATCAATGCCGCATAGACTCCATAAGCTCCGGAAAGGGAAAGCCCGCCTACCGCAAGGGCAAATCCCCCCTCACGGCCACCCAGCTGCATAGGCAAGAAGAACAAAAGATTGGCCAGTAAAGAAGAGAAGGCCGCAATCAGGCAGCAATCTGCAAAACTGACACTCCTTGTCAGCACATTGAGGATCAGCCAGATTTCCAGACAGCTGACCACACGTGCCGTATATTCCAAGAATAAAGTGGCATAAAAAGCTCCCTTCTTCTGTTGATGAAGCAGGGCTATCTGTTTATCAATGTTCTCCAACTGTTCCCGATGGGAGTCGGCAAAACGGATGACTTTCTTTTTTAGAAAAGGAAGATGACTGCCCAGACGAACGAAAGCGACTGCCATCCCATGCTGATATCCTTTCACAAACAGCACTGCTACCAGCAGGCAGAAGACGGTGATTGCACCCAAAATGGTTCCCATCACCCACCCTACCGGATAGAGGCAAAGGTATAGCAAGACAGAACTCAGCCAAAAGCAGAAATGAGAAAAGATGTGCATCATTACGTAGAGAATCACCGAAGAAGTGGCTCTCTCCACTCCTATATACGGTTTCAGTTCCATGATGCGATACGGCTCACCGCCCATCAGTCCGACGGGAGTTACGTAATTCAGGGCAAAACCCGTAACGGTAAACTTATAAAGCCGGGCAAATGAAAACCCCGGCTTCCCTCCGCTACGTATAATGATGTACCACGATGTAGTATTAATCAGATAAACGAACAGCCACAGCAATAATACCAAAGGCAAATACACTCCTGCCCTTTTCAAGTTTGCCCAAAGTTCCTGATAATCCATATCGAAAGTGAATATCATGATCAGGACGGCGACAATGCCAAAAGCCAGGAATATATTGCGGTATTTGTTCTTCACTATTTAATATACTGATAATATCGGTCAAAGAAGTTCCTGAATCCGCGAATCTTCATCAGTCCGTATTCAAAGAGCAGCCAGCCGAGCAGTGCACAGGAGATTCCAAGGAGTACATCTATAATATAGTGATGACAAGAGTAGATCGCTGTTCCCCAGATACCTGCCATGATAACAGAGAAAAGGGCAATCACGTACCATCTGCATTTGCCGATGATGGCATACACCAATGCCACAACCATATATGCCGCATGAAGGGAAGGAACGGCAGCAAAGACGTTTGCGTTTCTTCCATAAATGGAGTCGAAGATAGTCACGCCAAAAATTTCGTCGAAGCGACCGAGGCCCGCCACATTGCCCGGAGTATTCAGTATCGGTTCGAAACCGTAGTTGATAGCATACCAGGGGGGAGCAGCCGGATGGATATAATAGCCGGCAAAGCCGATCAAGTTGACAAACAAAAAGACTAATGCAAAGCGAAGATAAGTTTTTCTCTCTTTCTTAAAGTACAGGCAGAGCCCAAACAGGATAGGCACAGGAACCCAGCAAAGATAGAAGATGCCGGCGAAGACATCTGCCACCGCCCAATGATGCACGGCAAAGTACTCACAAGGAGTAACCAGCACACCATTATCCATCACTCCGAACAACGACTTTTCGAGATTATAAAGTCCGGCTACATCAATCGGATTTACTTCGTAATTGGGGCAGATACGCATCCAGTCATACGAGATCCCGAAAATGGCGAAAGGCAGTAAGGCCACTGCCAGCTTCCGGGTAGGTAGTCCGGCAAAAAATAAAACCAGATAGAGTGCCGCCATCAGCAGATGTTCGGAACGGAGTCCGATACAGGCAGCTGTCAGCAGAAGAAAAAGAGCCATGATGACAATAACGGTCAAGGTTTCTTTCTTCGACGGCATTTGAATTGTTTTTATCATTAAGGATGTTATTTTAATTAGTCATTCTTCTTTTCGTTCGCTGTCATCACCTTATAGCAATGTCTCACGCGTGCGAAAGCTGTGATATTGGCGAACACAGCAACGATTGTCAAAGGCACCATCAATATCAGCATCGGATCGAAAGCGGTAATATCTTTGAATACACCGCAGAACAAGGCTCCGAGACTTGTCAGAACCACACGCTCCGGACGTTGCATAAATCCAACCTTGCACTCAATGCCCAGACCTTCGGCACGGGCACGCACATAGCTCACCATCAGCGAACCGAGCAAAGCAAAGTATGCAATGATAGCGTAAATGAAATAATCTTTGACTGACAAATAGTAACAGATACCGAAGAAAGTCATCAACTCACTGTAACGGTCGAGCACAGAATCGTAGAGGGCACCGAATTTGGAACTCATGTTTCCCAGACGTGCCACACGCCCGTCCATCATATCGAACAATCCGGCAAAAAGGATCACACCTCCTGCCCATCCAAGGATGGACAAATCATTCTGTCCGCCACAGATACCGGCATAGACAAACATACCTGCCGCTACCACATTCAGAATAAATCCGGTAGTAGTGATAAAATTAGGGGTGATTCCTATTTTAATCATCCCATGTATCAAAGGGTTGATAATCTTATAAATCAGTTGCTGTAAGTAATCTCTGTAATTCATATACCTAAATCTGTTTTTATCTAAATCTTCTGTTTTCTTTCAATTTCTTTTAAACAAGCTTCTTATATCTATATTCCGGTAAACAAAGAAACGCTGCATATTATAATTCCAGAACAACGCTACAATGACTGCCACCACCACTTTAGGGATGATGAAGAAGTCACCGAAATATTGGCTGAGTGTATCACGTACCCACGGAATTTTCGCTAACGATTCCGTCAGAGTGTACGTCCCCCACGTATTCAGCCAAATACTGCAAACCCACACTATTATGAATTTTACAGCAACATGCGTTTTTTTCCCTTTCGATTTAAAAGTCCATTTATAATTGATAATGCAATTGATAATTCCTCCATAGATAGCGCCCGCCAAGGTAGCATATACATAGTAGACATCAAATAGCCTTACCAGAAGGATAGTCACCAGAAAGTCTGCAATAGTCGCCATTTGAGCCGAAAGCTGCGCCCTTAAAAACATAAAGACTCCACCCTTCTGCGAGATCATCCGTGCAACTCTTTTCAGCCAATCACCCATCGTGCCACCGCTATCAAGATAAAACTATATACACCCGCCAGTACATCATCCATCATTACCCCTACTCCACCTTTAAAGCTCTCCATCTTGCGTACTCCCAATGGCTTTACGATATCAAAAATACGGAACAGAGCAAAAGCCGCTATCACGTACCAATACCACTGTCCATTGTCGGGAACTGCCAGCAACGGAATCCACACACCTACCATTTCATCGACCACCACACGTGACGGGTCTTCGCCCCAAGAAGACTCCAACTTATTGGCAGCCCAAATGCCTGCAAAGGTAAAAAGAACCACCAAAGCAGCAGTCGTCCATAATAAAGCAGTGAAAGGAAGCAGGAAGTAAAGTGCAATCCAGATGATAGAAGCCAGCAATGCCCCGGCCGTACCGGGAGCAAAAGGAGAAAAACCAGAGCCAAAGCCCGTGCCTATTAAAACAGGTAGAAAGGAAGGTCTCTTCATTAATAGTTGAGAGTTGAGAGTTGAAAATTGAGAGTGGAGGATGATTTGGATGTGCTCCAAAATAAAAGTTGAAAGTTAAAAGTTGTCTAATGCCGCAATTACATTGCAACCACTTTCAACTCTCAACTTTCAACTCTCCACTTATTTAATTAAGCTAAATAATCAGGTTCTTTTTCACCAACCATGTTACGCAATGTCTGTTTTACCATTCTCCATTGTGTGAACAGGTCGTGTTCCGGCTGATGTTCGAAATCGTGCATCGGGCTCTTGCAGAAGAATGACAACCAAGTCTGGATGCCACACATACCTGCACGCATAGCCAAGTCACTGAACAATACCAGGTCAAGTGCAATAGGAGCAGCGAGGATAGAGTCACGGCAAAGGAAGTTTACCTTGATTTCCATCGGATAACCCATCCATCCGAAGATGTCGATATTATCCCATGCTTCTTTGTTGTCCTTGCGGGGAGGATAGTAGTTGATGCGTACTTTGTGGTAAACGTCTCCATAGAGATCCGGATATTTTTCCGGTTCGAAGATGGTGTCGATTACAGACAGCTTACTAACTTCTTTTGTCTTAAAGTTGTCCGGATCATCCAGCACTTCACCGTCACGGTTACCGAGGATGTTGGTAGAGAACCAACCGTTCACACCCAGCATACGAGTCTTGAACATCGGAGCCAATACGGTTTTCATCAGTGTCTGACCGCTCTTGAAGTCTTTACCGGAGATAGGAACATTCTTCTGTTTAGAGAATTCCCACATGGCCGGAGTATCCACACACAAGTTAGGAGCACCCATCACAAACGGAGCATCTTCTGCAATAGCAGCGTATGCATAACACATACTCGGAGAGATAACTTCTGTGTTGTTATCTTTCATTGCTTTCTCCAAAGCAGCGAGTGACATGTGTTCGTCTGATAACGGAATGTAGATTTCGGTACTTGCAGCCCACAGTACAACAACGCGTTCGCAGTTGTTGGCAGCCTTAAAGTCGCGGATGTCCTGACGGAGTTGTTCTACCATTTCCCAACGGGTAGCAGCCTTCTTGATATGTGTACCATTCAGACGTTTTGCCCAGTTGTGATCGAAAGCTGCCGGCATCGGCTTGATAGCTTCCAGTTCATCTTTCACACCGTTCAGGTCTTTTTCTTTCAAAACCTCGGCATACATAGCAGCTTCATATGCGTTGTCCGGGAAAATATCCCATCCACCGAAAACAATGTCGTTCAAATCAGTCAAGGGCACAACGTCCTTGATGAGTTTTTCTTCGTTGTTTTCCATGCGCATTGTGGCTAACTGTGTAATAGATCCTATCGGTTTTGCCAGTCCCTTGCGAGAGGCTAGTGTACCTACTATCATTGTGGTGGCAACCGCACCACCTACTCCAACTACCAACACGCCAAGACGTCCAGTAGCGGGTTTAATTTCTTGTTTCATTTCTATTCTATTAAAATTAAACTAAAATTGATGCAAAAATAAGATTAATTAATTACTAAAGCGACCTTTGTTTGCTATATAAACATTGCAATTAGCAGGATTTAACTTTTAAAAGGTCATGTGAAGACTTATTCTCAGGCCGGACTTGTCAATATCGGGCGAATCCCTATATGTGAGCCGCCAGACGTAGTCTAAACGTAATACCTTGAAAATGTTTTCAATACCCACACCCGCCTCCACGTAAGGTGTTTTTCCCATTGTACGGGTACTTGCTATCGGAAAAGCGAACAAACCGTCTGTCATATCCGGATTATTCTTATCACTCAAATGCCCATAAAGTCCACGACAGGAAACTATTTCCCTCCATTTCAGTTTTCTCAACAATGGGATACGATTGAACAACCACCCGTTGAGGAAATAGGTGACGTCCCACGAAAAGTATTCATCATTCATAAACTCCATAGCATTCATTAACGAATAGGATTCCGGCTGAATGGTGTAGGAAAGGTTCGCATTCGGCATAATGAGCAACGGAAAGGGAACTTTATCCCATACCTTCCCCGCTTTCAGGATAATATCCGTATAGCCGAAAGCGGAAAACCAGAAACGTTTCTGTACACCTGCTTCGGTATGATTGTAGGTGTAATCACTTCCCAGCACTCCTTTTCCGGCAATGGTATGCGACAGCGTAAACACCGGAGCATCCAGCGATACGGGGAAGCGGTTCCATTGTGTCTGAAAGAATTTCTCGTTCGGGGCATAGCGCAGCTTCAACTCCGCCGCACTGGTAGAGAAGTCTTTGACCGGAGAGTAAACTTCACCGTCTTTCCGCAGAAAAGGAATCAGGTAACTCGATTCATCCGTCCGCCTGCGTGCCGTGAGCTGGAAGGAGAAGCCGGAATAAAATTCATTGGTATAGGTCATTTCCGCTTGCCGGTAATAGCCGATACGATCATCCTTCTCACGCTTCAAGGCAAGGAAGACATTGTCTTTGCTTGTGTACAGATAGTTTTGTCCGTATTGGTTTACGTCCGATTCATAACGTACTTTCAGTGAGTGGATGGGGAATTCATTGGCATATTCCTTTTTCTTTTTAAAGGAGTATTCTACTTCCGCCAGTCCTTTCAGCCTTTCGTCTTTGAAGCCATAAGCGATATAGCCTTTGCCGAACAGATGAGGGTTGAGCCATGCGGTCGTCATTCCACCGGCACGGATACGCGGTCCTTCCAGCGTATTCCCGCTGATGGTGGCATTCATGGGACCGATATAGAAAAGAGGGGCTTCTTTGGAGGTCGGGATGTATCCGGTGAAGAGAATGGATAGCACCTTTTCCGTCCAATAATAGACCGGATAGCCACGCAGTTGCGCCATCAGGCGGTCTACGGAGTTCTCCTGTTGCGAGATGGCTGCTTGCGGACGATTCTCCGCCCAGAAAGTTTCGGGTCGGGACAGCGCTTCGGTTTCTTCGATGATACGTTCCGGTTTGGTGAAGGCTTTATCGGCTTCCTCGGTCGGAAGGAAAGAATAACGACTGTAATCCGCCACCCGACGGGCAAAGATACCATCCTGTCCTTCGGTCAGTTTGAATTCTACGGTGATACTTTCATGGTCGAGCAGACGGGTACCGTCTTCTGCCCGCTTAAATTCCTGTTCAAGCAGCATATAATCGACAAAGTTCAGATTGATCTTCTTCGGGAAGTTAAGCACGGCACGTTTGACAAAGTAGGTAGAGTCGAGCGTGACATACAAGTGCCCGTTAAAGCCGAAAGATTCGGAATTAAAAGGAGTGAAAGCAAGATCCGCACAGGTTTCACCGCCGATCTGCAAGGTATCCATCAGATAATATTTGTAGAATCCTGTCCCGATGCGGGATAAGGGGCTGACGAACTTATTGGTGAACAGGGAGATGTTGTTCTCGTAAATGTCCACGTCTTTAAAGACTTCATTAATAGCAGCCTGCATACCTTGTTTGGAAAGGAATTCATCGACTCCTGCCTGCTTGCGTCCCTTCACCCACTGCTTTTCGGAATGAGGAGATTTGCGGTAGTAGTCCGTAGCAAGAAGTTCACGGGCAGAGACGGTCAGTATCGGTTTTCCGGTGACGGCAGAAGTGTCTACATATTCTATCAGGAAATCGAATTTGCGGTATAGCCATTTCTTCTGTTTCTCTTCGTCGAAGTTGTTCAGCGCAAAGGTAGTCTTCTCATAACGGTCGCGCTGCCAGAAGTCTTTCTCATTAGGAGAATGGTCGTCACGATGTTCTATCATCCGACGGACAAACTCCACAGCGGGATTGTCTTTCTTACGGTAATGCTCGCGTTTAGGCTTCACCAATACTTCGTTGAGCGCGTATGTAGCGGGAGAAAGTGCTACTTTATACGAAAGATTACGTGCCGGATGGATCAGTCGGCTATATTCATTATAGCCTACGGTTGAGATCACAAGCACTCCTTCGGAGCGATGAGTTTTGAAATAAAAGCGTCCGTCACTTCCGGTAGTCGTTCCTTCGGTCGTGTTTTTCAGACGTACAGATACATAAGATAAGGGTTCTCTAGTCAGAGAATCAGTCACCACACCCTGCACTATGTATTGAGCACTTAGCGGAATACTGATAGCCAATAAAAGAAAGAGCGCTACTGCACCTTTAATTATTAATCTCATATCTTATACCTTAACATCCTATTGAATTGAGCGGGGCAAAGGTAGGAGGGATTTCAGAACAAAAAAAGGTCTATATAGCGGAAGAACTGTTCTCGTTTGACATTTGATCAGGGAAAAAGAATACGGAATCTGGTCAATCCGTCGGCATAAGTCCGCAGAGAGAAAGTGCAGCCGTGACGCATCAGAACCTCCCGGATAAAGATCAGTCCGATTCCCTGACCATTGGGCTTGGTGGAGAAGAACGGGCTGAACAGCTTCGCTTCCACCTCTTTACTGATTCCCTTACCGTTGTCCACCACTTCGATAGTGGCAGGAGAAAGGGTGCGGACGATAATCTCGCCATCCTTTTCGATGCTTTCCGCAGCATTCTTGATGATGTTTACCAGTACCTGTTCGAAGAGGGAGGCATCCATTTTTACCTCTTTCAACGTTTCGTCTATCTCCAGACGAAGTTTTATGTTCCGGTCGGCACACATACCTTCCATAAAACGCTTGCAGGTAAATGCGAGGTCATTCAGGTCGACAGGCGTGAGCGTCGGTTCGGGAATCTTCACTACATCGGCAAAACGGGTGATGAAACGGCTCATAGAGAAGCAGCGTTCGGTACATACACGCATGACATCGCAAATATCATCCATGCCTTCTTCGGTAGAAAGCGCCTGTTCTACCGTATCCAGTGTGGAGGTTATTCCGGCAGTAGTGTTGTTCACTTCGTGGGCAATCATGCGGATCACTTTCTCGTAGGCTTTCTTCTCTGCCTTCATCACTTCGTCCGTCAGACTTTCTATCAGGAAGAAGGGGTGCTGAAATCCACGGTCAATAAAAGAGGAATGCGTACATCTATAAATATTCGAATCATTCAGACGGACGGTAGCCGTTTCTCCCTTCGGCACGTTTGCCAGTTCGGCGGCAAGCGGAGAATCTATCTCGTTCATCTTTTTGCCCAAGACATCTTCCTGACGGACACCCAGCATTTTCTGCGCCATCGGGTTCAGCTCGGAAAGGTCCTCGTCCAATGTGGTGAGGATGACTCCCATCGGAGAGGCTTTAATCAGCAGGTCAAGGAAGTTATTCTGTTCGCGGAGACGGAGACGTTCATTCTTTAGTTGCTCCATCATCCGGTTGAAGACGTTCACGATACGGTCGGCTTCATATTGCCCCACGGGACTTAACCGGCTGCTGAAATCCTGTTCGCGCAACAGTTCCATACCGCTTCCGATAGAGTTCAGCGGTTTCACAATTTTACGATAGAAAAACGGGAGATAACACAGGATAAAAAGGACCAACCCCTCTCCTATATAGAAATAGATCAGGTTCAACCGGCTTGAAAGAAAAAGCAATCCACCCCCCAAGACCAGAAGCAGGAAAACGAGTATACCAAAAAATCCTTTTATACGCATAATAATAGTAAGGTCTATCTTCTAAACACTGATTCCAAACTTCTCCAAACGACGGTAAAGGGCGGCACGACTGATGCCAAGCGCTGTAGCTACCTGACTCAAATTTCCCTTATGACGCTCCAAAGCCTGCAAAATCGTCTGCCGTTCTATTTCATCCAGAGTCATACCAGCAAAGGATGCGCCTTCGGCGACTTTCTGATCTTCGTGACGGATATACTGAGCATCAAAGTCGGCGGCATCAAGCGTCGGCTTTCCATTGACCAGAATCGTACGTTCTACCAGATTCTTCAATTCACGGATATTTCCCGGATAAGGTAAGCGACTCAGAAACTGCAAGGCATCCGCTGAAAATTCGGTGCGAGGAAAACCGTTGGCCTCTGCCTGACGATCGGCAAAGTGACGTGCCAGCAAGGGAATATCCTCCCGGCGCTCACGCAAAGCCGGCAGTCTGACGGTAATCAGATTAATACGGTAAAACAAATCTTCGCGGAAAGTACGTTCGCCCACCATCTTGCGTAAATCGGCATTGGTAGCGGAGACGACACGAATATCCGTCTTACGGGGACGGCTGTCTCCCAATACTTCAAACGTCTGATCTTGTAACACCCGCAAGAGCTTCACTTGACAAGAAGGGTCGAGATCACCGATCTCGTCCAGAAAGATGGTTCCTTTGTTCGCCATCTCAAAGCGTCCGATACGGTCGGAGGAAGCATCCGTAAAAGCTCCTTTCTTATGGCCGAACATTTCACTTTCGAACAGACTTTGGGAGATTCCTCCCAAGTTCACTTTGACAAAAGGCTGTTTGGCACGCTGGCTGTTGATGTGTATCGCCTCGGCTATCAGCTCCTTGCCCGTCCCACTTTCTCCGGTGATCAGTACGGAAGCATTCGTCTTTGCTATACGGGCAATGGTATTCAGTACTTCTGTCAGTCCCCGACTACGTCCGATGATATGACGACGGTCGAAAGCGTCATTCTGTTCCTGCGTTGTCTCTTTGGGAGAGCCTGCCAGTTCCAAAGCCGTCTCGATACGTTGCAACAATGCCGCATTATTCCAAGGTTTGGTGATAAAATCGAAGGCTCCTGCCTGCATACCTTGCACGGCAAGCTGTATGCTTCCCCAGGCGGTCATCAGTATCACCGGAGTTTCCGGACGGAATATTTTCACTTGCCTGAGCAAAGTCAGCCCTTCTTCACCTGTAGTAGAAAGGGTGAAGTTCATATCCATTAAGATTAAATCCGGTGCTACGGAACGCACCACCTCCATAGCTTCCCGGGGACCGGGAACCGTTTGTGCCTCATATCCAGCCCGTTTCAGCATAAAACTGAGTGAAGAGCGTACTGCGTTGTCGTCGTCTATTATTAAAATCATAGCTTAAATTACTTATGACAAAGATATTGTAAATACTCAATACAAGCAACAAATAACCCGATTAATCCCTATTGCCGCACTATTTCATCAAAATCTGCTTCCAACTCCGTGTTAGCCTGGAAATCCCAAAGGGTCAGACTACGGATCTGATAAAAGTAATACCAGTAATAATAAAGCTCGGAGATGTGTTTCCGGCGCGCCTCATCTTTGGCGTTCTGGGCGTCATTTAAATCCAGCGTGTTGATTTTACCTATCAGGAAGGTTTCAATACTGGTTTTGTAACGTTGCTGCGCTATGCCATCCGCCTCTTTGGCTATCTCCAATTGCTGTGCCTGATTATTGAAATGCTCTACCAGCAAGAATATGTCCTGATTGAAGTTGATCTGTTCCTGCCGTATCTTCGAAAGCACTACATCGCGGTTGCTTTTTGCTACCCGTACCTTCCCGCGTCTCTTTCCCCAGTCCAGAATCGGAATCTGAACGCCTACCTGCACAATCTGATTATCCTGCAAGTTCCTGTAGACACTGGAAAGTTCACGACTCTCTCCCGTATATCCTACGCTGGCAAACAAATTAATGCTACGCAGATTACCACGTGCCGTAGCTACCGCATAATCGGCTTCCAACTGACGGCGACGAATATTCTGAGCAAACGAATTACGTTCCAGCGCTTTATTCAATACCATATTATATTCCATCTTACCACAATCTACTGATTCGGGAACGACAGGACGGAGGATTTCCTCCTCTCCCACTCCCAGAAAGGCACGAAGCTGGAACATCTTGGCATTCAGATCACTTTCAGCTTCGGTCAACGCAGCCTTTGCATTCAATGCCGAAAGTTTTAACTGGAGAAGTTCATTTTCCGAAATCTGTCCCATCTTGCGTTTAGCTATAGCCACTTCGTAAAGCTGATTGGCATTCGTCAAGTTCTGACGGGCGGTTCCAAGAGTCTCCTTCGCCAACAGCAGATCAAAATAATAAGTAATAGCCCGCATCGTCACTTCTTCGGTAGCTGTGATAAATTCCGCTTTCGCTTCGGCATATCGCACAGGTTCTATACGCCTGTTCCACTTCACATTATTCACACCAAGAATAGGTTGGGTCAGTTTTAAAGTAACAGGAACGGACATCAGATGGCGATCACCGCTATTACCCAGTTGCTTTAGGTAGTCGAGGGAAGAGGTTAGTGAAAGTTGTCCACCGGTAAGCCAGATATTCTGATCGATGGAAAGTTCACCGGAAAGACCTAAGGCGCTGTTGCGGACAAAGCTGTAAGAACCGTCCGGATTCTGATAGGAGCCGTAAGATTTATTGTAATTAGGCAGTGTTCCTTTCAGATTGATTTCCGGAAGAAGATCGGCACGGAATGTGCGATATTCCCAATAAGATGTTTTCAACTCATTCAAGGCAACGGCAGCATCAACAGACTGCATACGCGCCATAGCGATAGCTTCGTTCAAGGTGATTTCCCTCTCTTTCTGTGCCGACACTGCCAAAGGCAGACAAATTGCAGCCAGAACAAACAATATACTTTTCTTTTTCATTGTACACGGTATTTTCCAGTCAGATAGAATCAAACCATGTGCCAAAAGAATAATACTTTTACTATCAATCGGTTAGAGAAATGTATCAGTGTTCATTTTCGGACACTATGCACAGAAATGAACGTTCAGTCTTATTCGCAGAAATTCGGGATACGTACAGTAAAGCGAGTTCCCCTGCCTACTTCGGAAGTCACAAAGATCGTTCCTCTCAGACGTTCGACAATCGTCTGGCAGATACTCAATCCAAGACCGGCTCCCTGTGTAAAGTTGTCCACCTTATAGAATCGTTCGAAGATATGACGGATACCTTCTTCGGAAATGCCGACTCCCGTATCTTCCACAAAGATTCGGGTATATTCGGGATCTTCATCTTCCTCATATCCGAAAGTAATGGAACCGTAAGTCGTAAACTTGGCAGCATTATTGATCAGATTATTGACGACTTGTTGGAGACGGACATTATCTGTCACCAGGTATTTTTTCTCATTATCGGGCATACGAAGCAACAGTTCCACTCTCGGAGGCATATTCAGTTGTTGAGAATCATGTACTGTCTTCAGCAGCAGAGGCAAATTATGATTGGCAAACATAAATTCCATTGTTCCTGACTCGATACGGGACAAATCGAGAATATCATTAATCAATGCAAGTAACAATCCGCAGTTCTTATTGATCGTTGCTATAAACTGTGCTACTTCTTCTTCGGAAAAGCCGCTTGTATCGCTCAACAAGTCGGAGAAACCGACAATAGCATTCAGTGGTGTACGGATTTCGTGACTCATATTGGCAAGGAAAGCAGATTTCAGTTTGTCAGCCTGAAGTGCTTTATCACGCGCCTCTCTCATTTCCTGTTCTGCCGTCTTATAGCGTTGGATGCTTTGGCATACACCTAATATATTATATAACGAATCTCTCGTCAGACCGGAAATAACAGAGGAACGGTATTCCCACCATTCATATTCACCATTGGCATTGCGCTGACGGAAATTCAAACGGGTATTGGTTTCTTTTCCCGCCAATGTTTTATCAAAGAGAATACGCATTTCCTTCAAATCCTCCGGATAAACCATACGATCCATTTCGTCGCGGGTGATGGAAGTAATCGACTCATCATAACCAAAACGAGCAAGAAAACCTTGCGGAAAGATGAAACTATTGCTCTCCACATCAAACTGCCAAGGGTAAATGGAACTTTCCTCCACAGCCATGTCAAAGAAACGTTTCTGCATTTCTTCATCCGATACGTTGCGTGCCGAAAGTGCCATACCGGTAATCTGTCCGCCGGAATGAATCGGAACAATTTCTCCGGAAACCGGGAAATAATGTTCGCTATGCACTTCTTTCATAAAAGCTCCATCGGGAATAATGACACTTTGCCCGGTTTCTCCCACCTTCTTCAATATCTTGTAAAGGATATCCTGACCGTTATAGTATATTTTGAAAATACTGCCTGCCATCATTCCTTCATAATTCCGTCCGCCCGATTCTGAGGGTAAATGAAGGATCTTCAACAGAGAACGGTTGGTAAAGTGAATATGAAGATCAGTATCATACGTGATCACCCCGTCGCGTATAGAGTGGAAGATATTATCAAACTCATTCCGCTGTTCCACCAGTTTATTCTGCACCAACAAGCGGGTCTGGGCATGTATCCGTCGTTTGGCTTCGCGACGGTTGACACGAATGAGCCACACGATAGAGACGATCAACAATGCCAGGATAGATGGATAAAGAAGAATAAACAATAATTTATATCTTTCCCAATACGGCTGATTAACGATAATACCACTGGAGGAAACCTTATCCGGATCTATATGGAAGAAGTCCAGCTGTTTGTAATCGTAAATAAATCCCTGTTCCGTCTCCGTCACACCCAGTTTCAAGGGAGATTCACCCTTCAACACTCGCGACGCCTTCTTTGCAGCAGACATCGCAGAGGTATAGGCGTCTGCGTCATATGCCGCAAATACACCATTCATCAATCCCACATTCTGACTGGAGAAGACCGGCGCTTTGGAGTTCTTGCCTACAAACGAAAGGAACGGTGACCATTTGGGAGCGACCACAACCCGCGCGTAGCTATTGCGGGGATAACAGATAGCCGCAATAATATGATTGGTTGATTCATGCTGGGTATTGTAGAGCTTCATCTTGTAATCCGGATTCTCTTCCTGAAAAAGCTGCCATTCTTGTTTGAAGTCCTCACGTCCCTTATTACTCAGAAAACTATTGTCAATCACACATATCACCTCTTTCCGTTGGGGAAATACCTTTTGTGCCTGTTTTAAGATCACATAAAAATCGGGATTAGCGGTGAATCCGCATACATTGGAAAGACTTGCTATAAGTTCTTTATCGGGATATTTGATTCCGAAAAACACAACCGGAACCTGATAAGGCAACGAATCGCCGGAAGAGAAAAGAGTATAGAAAGCCTCATCGCTTGATGTGATAATCATATCCGTCTTCCTGTCGCGGGCACGCTGACAAAAACGCCGCATAATCACTTTCTCCGAATTGAATGACCAGAAATCCGCATCCAGATATTCAGTAGTAATATTTACTGTCAGTCCATTCTCCTTGAACCCCTTTGCCAACCCCTCATTCAGGTCGTTGTGCCAGGGAGTTTGCGAGGTATACGATTGGATAAAAAGTATATTGTATGTATGTTCTGCTGCAGCCGCCCGGGCAAAAACAACGAAGAACAAAACTACTAACAAACAGTAATATTGTCGGTTCATAAGCAAAAAACAGCATTGTTTTCAACATTTAGCCCACAAAGATAAGTTATTATATTGAAAACAATGCAAATAGCCTCAGTTTTTTATTCCTCACGCAAGGCTTCTGCCGGCTGCACGCGGATAGCCTGCCGGGCAGGGAACCAGATGCCTATGAGTATCATCAAAGCCATCAAAAGACTTGTCACACAGAATGTGATAAGAAAACGAATGGTACTCCACTCTATACTACCTTCCGTCAGTTCCAAATAACCAATATTATAACAAAGAACAGCAGCGGGCAAAGCGGCCAGCGTCAGCAGCAACAATCCTTCTTTATTAAGACGGTGCCAGAGCCCCATGCGGGTGGAACCGACTGCAACACGAAGTCCGAGTTCTCCACGACGATGCTGGGTACGAAACCAGAATGTACCGACTATTCCCAACAGGATATTCACCAACAGAAAGCCCATCATCCAAAACCGCGTCTGCATCTGATTGACATTGGTACGATTATAATCCTCACGTATCATCTCGTAATCGTGTACCTTCAGTATAAAAAGATTTCCCACACTGAACTGGGTATCCGACTGTTCCATCAGACGCTCCGGAAAGCCGGGAGCCGTATTCGGCTTTACACGCAGGCAAACTTCCGTATTGAGCGGATACAGGTCATCATTAATCTCGGCCAATTGTGCTTCCGTAAGAGGAATAGCCATATATCGGTCGCTGTAATTTGGCCAAAAATCATTGTAACGTACCTTAGTCGATACGGCAGCTATTTTATAGACGTCTGTAGAATCATCCACATTCACGACTTCTTTTCCCAGCAACGTGCGGTCACCTTTATAATCGTCGGGCCATATATTCTCGCTGAGAACCGCATTTCCGTTTTTTATAGCCTGCATTAAAGGCTGATATCCCTGTCCATCCGCACTTTGATAACGGAACACCTGAAAAAACTCCGGTGTTACCGGACGTCGCAGCGGACTGCGCACCAGCGTATCAAGGCGAAAACGGATACCGGAATTACTTCCTATATACGGACGTGCATTTACTGATATCGAGACAGCCTCCACTTCCGGCAAGCGACGGAGACGGTTAGCCAGTTCGACAATGTCTTGCCCCGTCGTCGTTTCTTTCTGTCCCTTCGGAATATAAGAATCACTCTTATTGTTTTTCAGACTGAGTTCCAGATAGTAAGTATTGGTGATATCATATCCCAGCGGTTCGTAATAAGTACGCGCTGTTGCATACGTCCAATCGACAATGTACCACAGTACCACGAAAACAATCAGCAATTCTGCCCACAGCCACCCGTTCGAGCGACGTTCGTTCCATATTTGTTTTAACAGTTGCATCTTCTTAAAAATTAGTTTGTTGAATGTTTCGGTTATCTCTCATTGATGGCATCCACAATATTTGTCCGTGTCACTCTCCATGCCGGAATGGCAGCACTCAATAAATTAAGTGCAAAGCAGGCAAAGAATGCGAGCAAGAACACAACTGGATCAAACAGCAGATCCATACACATGGTCCGCAAATCCGTCACACCATTACCCATAAAGTCAATAGAAAACAGCATACTCCCCAAGAAAAAAGTTGCGCCATAACTCAGTATTAATCCGAGCACTCCACCCAACAGTGAATAAAGCATATTCTCAGAAAGCACCTGCATCATCAGTTCGTGCCTGGGCGCACCGAAAGCTTTTCGAACGCCGATTTCGGAAAGGCGTTTGCGCATACGCGACAATGTCAGTCCGGAAAGGTTGACAGCAGGTACGATCAGCAGAATGATTAACGTTATTATGTACTGACGGACAGCCTGCTTCACAGCCGGAGGATTATTGGCTGAATATCGTTGTGCCGCCACAAAATAAGTATCCGGCTGGTCACGATAAAGCAATTCATAATCCGGATAACCTTCCATATATCTGTCTCTGAGACGTTCAGCTTCCATACGGATTGCCGGAAAGTCATCCTGAGATTTAGCCAGAATGTAGACACTCACCATTCCCATAATTCCATATTCACCCCAACTGGCGGTAAATGCATCTGTTGAACTTAAAGGAATCCAAATCTGGGCATAAGCATACCGCGCCAGTTTGGAAACGGGGCGTACAACTCCACAAATCATATAAGCGGAGTGATTTAAAAGGAATGTTTTTCCGACTACATCCGACGTTCCGAACAATTGCCGGGCTATATCCTCAGATATTACAGCTTTTGTTGCACCGGCATCAAAAGTTGCCTTATCAAACGGATATCCCGAAAGGAAATCGAACTTAAACACTTTCCAGAAATCATCATCCACCTGCAATACGCTGCAACTAACCTTTTCTCCCGCTGGCTTGGCAGCCAGCATCGTTTCAGAGAAACTACTGGTTATAGATACAGTTTCGGGCGTAGTCATTTCTTTAAAACAGGCTTTCGCTGTCTTATAAGAAACAGGTCCGTTACTCTGCCAGTTCTCGTTTGCTTTATACTGAAATCCCGCATACCTGAAAATCAACATACGGTCACGATAGCTTTCCGGAGCAAAGGGTGCAATAGTAGCACGCAATGTGATCACAATCACCATAATCATAGCAATAGCCAATGCCGTACCTATGATAGAGATAGAAGAAAGTAGTTTATTCTCCTTCAACAGGTGAAATGCTTGTTTGAAATAGAGTTTTATCATTGTAATCTCATTATCTTCTCATTCATTTTCATACTTTTATCAGAATCCCCAGCCTTTCGTGCTCACATCCGGACATTTCAGGCCTTTATGATTGATTCTGCCTACTCCGTCACGCTTCAGGGAAGCTCTGTCCGCCTTGCCGGACAATGTGATATTTCCGACTCCATCCACTTTGGCTTTCACAGTGTTGCAATTTACATTGACGTTCATATTCCCTACCCCGTCTACCATTAATTCCAACTCATCACAATGAAGCTTTTTCACCTCACAGTTCCCCACTCCGTCGAGTTTGAAAGTTATATTTTTCAGCTTCAGGGTTTCTTTGGCATTGAAGTTGCCGACACCATCGATCTTTACATTCTTCAAATCAGGGGCTGTGATATAGAACGTCAGGTTCTTGACGTTTTTTACATTCTTCTGCTTATATTCGATAACCAATGTTTCTCCTTTTACCGTTACTTTTGTTTTATCGACATATTCCAAAGGACCTTCCATCCGACAGGAATAAGTATCGGACTGAGTGAAAATAATGTTACCTACCGACCGCAGATTGATAGCGGAAAATTCGCCTACTTTACAGTCTTCATTCACATTTTGTGCCCAAAGCGGGCAAAGGGCTACACTTAATAATACCGCAACAGCAGTTATAAAAATATTCTTTGTCATGATTAGCTTTTTTAGAGTTTAAAAGGGGATTACTGTACCTGACGGCCATCGAAGAAACGGATAGTTCTTGAAGTCTGTTTCGCCTGTTCTTCATTATGTGTCACCATAACGATAGTGCGGCCGTCTTCCTTATTCAGCCGATGGAGAAGTTCCATGACTTCGGCACCCATCTTAGAATCCAGATTACCGGTAGGTTCATCGGCAAGAATTATCTCCGGATGACCGATAATTGCACGCGCTATGGCCACACGCTGACACTGACCACCGGAAAGCTGCGTCGGAAAGTGATTCATACGATGACTCAATCCGACTTTTTCCAGTACTTCCTTCGCCAAACGCTTGCGTTCACCGCTGCTGATACGACGATAGAGTAACGGTAACTCAACGTTATCCATCACATTAAGTGAATTAATAAGATGGAAAGACTGGAATACAAAACCCAGTGTTTTGTTACGGAAAGCCGCCAGTTGCTTATCTTTCATTCCCTCGGTGTGCGTACCGTTAATTTCGACAGTTCCTGTTGTGGGTGCATCAAGCAATCCCATGATATTCAGCAAAGTGGATTTGCCACATCCGGACGGTCCCATAATGCTTAGAAATTCTCCGCGGTCTACGGTCAGATTCACGTTCTCCAGTGCTACCGTTTCAATCTCGTCCGTACGGTAAATCTTAGAGAGAGAAGTCAATGTTATCATAACTATAAGTATTTAATTTAGATCGTTTTTATCTCATTTTCAGCTTATTCTTGTTCTTATAAGAGCTCATGTCACTGACTACCACTACATCTCCCGGTTGTAAACCACTCACCACTTCCACATATTCAAAGTTGGAATCTCCCAGTTGTACTTTACGTTTCACCAGTTCGTCATCGGATGTCCGGACGAAAAGTTCATACTCACCACGTCCCACATAGAAAGAAGCGTTTGCCATCCGCATCACATCTTCCTTCACGGCATTCATCACATAAACGTCCGTTTTCAGTCCCGAACGTAAACGGGGGTTGTTATCGTCTTTCAACTGCACTGTAAAAGAAATGACTCCGTTTTTAGACAGGGGTGTCACACTGCTGACCGTTCCTTCCAGTTTGTCATTACCTATCTTCACAACCGCTTTTCCTCCGGCAGCTACCCGGTCACCGTAGGTATCGGCTATTTCACCTTCTACCTTAAAATGACTTAAGTCTGAGATGATGGCCACCTGTCCGCCTTGCGAAATCTGAGCACCGATCTGATTATTAATATAGGTAAGAATCGCTTTACGTGGAGACCGAATCTGGGCATCGTCCAGTGTACGCTTCATTTCGGCAAGACTTTTACGGAAGATATTGAAATCCAGTTCCTGCACTTTCAGTTCGGCTGCCGCTACTTCTTTTTCGTTCTTATATTGTTGTTGGAGCTGTTCGTATTCCAGTTGTGCTACGTTATAGCTCAATTCTGCCTGACGCACTTTATCTGTTGTTCCCGCTCCCAGACTGTCCAGATAGTGTTCGTTCCGAAGTTCCACTTTCATGCGGCTCAATTTCATGGCAGAGACCTTAATCTGCATCGCCATATCGGAAAGTTTCGTCTGATTATTGACGCGA
Source organism: Bacteroides sp. RCH18 (assembly GCF_058231005.1). NCBI lineage: Bacteria > Pseudomonadati > Bacteroidota > Bacteroidia > Bacteroidales > Bacteroidaceae > Bacteroides > Bacteroides sp. RCH18. The sequence continues at coordinate 1,424,530 of NZ_JBIPTC010000001.1, forward strand.
AGCTGATCCAGCTTATAGCGACGCATCTGTTCTTCGTCAAGCAGTTTTTTATATTCCGTTTCCGTGCTCTGAAGGTCGAGTTTCAGAATCGGAGTACCGATTTCCACACTGTCTCCACCTTTTCTATATACTTCAACAATACGGCTGTTAATAGGCGAATTGATGATTTCTTCAAATGCAGGGACTACCTTACCGGAGGCGCTGACACTAACTTCAATCATTCCCTTATCAACTGTAGAAAGTACCAGATCCTTTTTTTCCACTCCTGTCCGCATGACAGATATAAGTATGCCGATAACAACTATACCGACTACTCCTATCGATGAATAACGGATGATCTTTTTATTGCGTTCTTTGTTACGCACTTCTTTGGGTATTTCTCTGTCCATATCTAAGTATTTACAATTTCACTTTCAGTTGTTTTACCTTTTATTATACCAAATCTATGCCAAAAGCATAATCAACTGATTAACAGAGAATAATAAAAAAGAGAAGGTGTCCGATATCGGACACCTTGTACGAATTTACCGTTCAAAAAAACATGGTGTCACTATACTGTTGTTATAGTGTCACTATCTCCTTGTAATAGTGTCACTATACCGACCGGATAGTGACACCATCGCAAAACGGTGCTATACTATTTCTTTTGAGTTTGGTTGCGGTTCTTGTTTGGCCGGTTGCGGCTCCTGTATGAGGTCTTTCCCCCAATGGGTCGTTGCCTCAATTGCTTCCCGGTCACGAATCTCTTTCGCCTTGCGGGCATAGACAATCATTCTCATGGACTGATCATAGGTGAAGTAATTCCATACCCAGTTCAACAACACCACTACTTTATTGCGTACTCCCAGAATAGAGCGCAGATGCACTACCAGCCACATTACCCAAGCAAACCATCCCTGCATCTTCACCTTACTGAATTCCGCCACGGCACGATTACGCCCGACAGTCGCCATCGACCCCAAGTTACGATAATGAAAAGGCTTCATCTCTTTTCCTTTTTCCAGGCGAATCAGATTCTTTGCCAGCAATTCCCCTTGCTGGATGGCAACTTGTGCCAGTTGAGGATGTCCGTTCGGATAATCTTCGTCACCGGAAAGAATACATAAGTCACCAATGGCAAATACATTATTCGTTCCTTCTACCCGATTGAAGGCATCTACTTTGATACGGCCTCCACGACCGATTACGGACGTATTCATATTCCCGAAAGAAACTCCGGTCACTCCACTTACCCAAATAAAAGTACGGGTAGCAATCTCACTGCCGTCTTCAAGTGTCACCTTATGGTCACGGTAATCCGTGACACGTTTATTTAAAAGAATGTTGACTCCCATTTCACGGAGGAACTGTTCTGCATGGCTCGATGAGTCTTCGGACATTCCGGCAAGTAGCCGCGGACCCGCTTCTATCAGATAAATATGCATCAGACTGCTGGGCATATCGGGATAATCATTCGGCAATACAAATTTCTTCATTTCCGAAAGTACTCCCGCCACTTCCACTCCCGTGGCACCACCACCTACGACAACGATATTCAGCAACTCCTGCTGTTCTTGTTTGTTGGAGCAGGTCACAGCACGCTCCAAGTTGGCGAGAAGCGCATTTCTGAGCCCCATAGCTTCGGACACGTTTTTCATTGGCATGGCCTCCTCTTCGATATGTTTATTACCGAAGAAATTGGTCGTCGTACCTGCGGCAAGAACCAGATAGTCGTATTCCGCCTTCCCTATGGAAGTCTGTATCATGTTCTTTTCGGGGAAAACAGCACGTACTTCCGCCATACGGAAATAAAAATCTTTCCGATGCTGGAATATCTTGCGGAAAGGGAAGGAAATGGAAGTCGGTTCCATACCTGCCGAGGCCACCTGATAAATTAACGGAGGGAACTGATGATAGTTGTTCTTATCTATCAACACAACTTGAAAGCCTGATTTTTTCAGCTTATTAGCCAACTTCAAGCCACCGAAACCACCGCCTACAATGACGACCCGTTTCTTACTGTCCTTTGCAATATTTAGACTCATATATTAATCATGTTTTATCATACATAATAACACATGAGTATGGCATAAAGTTTTCTAACGCAGACGCAAACGATCTCCTACCTCCGGAATATATTCTCCGTCCTTACGATTCATCTTGTACAGATTCTTGAGACGGATACCATATTTCTGCGAGATGGCATGCATAGAATCGCCGTCTTTCACAATATATACAGTATGAGGCTTGGATGCTTTCTTCTTTTTACTCTTCAGATAGATAATATCTCCGTTCACCAAAGTATAATCACGCTGCAAGTCGTTATACTTCACCAACTTCTTCCAGCTGATATCAAATTCCTTACCTAAATCCTTGAAAGTATCCCCACTACGGGCTACGATATAGGCGATATCATTGGCGATATACACCGGATGCGGACTCAGCAGCCACGGGTTCTTTCGCAACTTGCGTTCCGAGTAGACACCTTTGCTGTCATATTTATACAGGTCGTAATCTTCGATAATCGTAATCAGTCGATTGGCATAGGAAGGGTCTGTGGCGTATCCTGCCTTTTTCAATCCGCGTGCCCATCCTTTGTAATCGGTGATATCGAGTTTGAAAAGGAAGGCATAACGGGCACCTCTTTTCAGAAAGTCGGAATGGTCTTCGTACGATTCGCGGGGATGCTTGTAGGCACGGAAGCATTCATTGCGGGCATCGTCGTCATGACGTACCGAACGTCCGCGCCAACTGCCGCCACACTTAATACCGAAATGATTATTACTCTTGCGTGCCAACTGGCTGTTTCCGGCTCCGCTTTCAAGCAATCCCTGTGCCAGAGTGATACTTGCGGGAATTTTGTGAAGCTTCATCTGCTCCACAGCCAAGTCGCTATACTTATTTATATATTCTACATAACGTGCATTCCGTCTTTGTGCCTGTACTCCTACGGCAAAGAAGATAATGGCAGTTAGAAAGACTAGTCTATACAATTTGTTCTCCATTTTAACTTATATGTGGATTATCGGACACAAAAATCTGAAAAATAATTGGGATTATCAATCTCTTTTCTAACTTTGTAACATTAATAATGTAGAACTAACCTATTTACCGATATGAAGGACCTCACAATTACCGCTATAATCAAAGTATATCAATACGATGAACTGAACGAAGCTGACCGGTCATTAATGAAAACAGCCATGGAAGCAACCGCCCGCAGTTATGCTCCTTATTCGCATTTCTCGGTAGGCGCCGCCGCACTGCTGAACAACGGAACCATTGTGACGGGAACCAATCAGGAGAACGCAGCTTACCCGTCGGGACTTTGTGCGGAACGTACTACCCTGTTCTATGCCAACTCGCAGTATCCCGACCAACCGGTAAATACTCTCGCTATCGCAGCAAGAACCGAAAAGGACTTTATAGAAACTCCTATTCCTCCTTGTGGCGCCTGCCGCCAAGTGATTCTGGAAACGGAAAAACGATACGGCCAGCCTATCCGTATTCTGCTATACGGCAGGGAATGTATCTACGAAGTAAAAAGTATCGGCGATTTACTACCGCTATCATTTGACGCATCAGCCATGGAGGAATAAATTATGTTACAACAGTATCACACCAAACTAAAAGGAACACTCGCTCTCACGGATTCTTATCTGACAGAGAAAGCTTTGCAAAAAGAAAAAGGACTCTATAAGTTTATATGGGTCCGCCAAGGAAGCATTACAGTAGAAATCGACCATCAGGAGATGGTACTCTCAAAAGACGACGTTATCTCACTGACTCATCTGCAGCATCTTGAATTTAAGTCCATAGATGGTGAATATATGACTTTGCTGTTCAACAGCAACTTCTATTGTATCTATGGAAACGACCACGAAGTGTCGTGCAGCGGCTTCCTTTTCAACGGCTCGTCCCACCTTGTCCGCTTCACACTGAACGAAGAAGAGCGCCGGCAACTGGACCAGATTACCGAAGCCATGGAAAATGAGTTCACCGTTTCCGACAGCCTGCAGGAAGAAATGCTGCGTATCCTGCTGAAGCGTTTCATCATCCAATGCACCCGAATCGCCCGTCAGCGACTGGATATCACGCGCGAAAAAGAATCCGGCTTCGAGATTGTCCGCCAATACTACAACCTAGTAGACGAGCATTACCGGACCAAAAAGCAGGTACAGGACTATGCCGATATGCTTCACAAGTCACCGAAGACACTTTCGAACATATTCTCAACATGTAAACTGCCTTCTCCGCTAAGGGTCATCCACGAACGGGTGGAAGCGGAAGCCAAACGCCTCCTGCTCTACAGCAATAAGAGCGCGAAAGAAATTGCCGATATCCTGGGATTTGAAGACCAAGCTTCTTTCAGCCGTTTTTTCAAAAACATGACAGGACAGAGTGCCGTACAATTCAGAAATACGGAAGTTGGGAAGAATTGATAAGTGAAGCGGAAGTATTGCCATTTCGGGGGTATGCAGAAAGCACGACCTTTGCGGTATAAAGTTAAACCCATAAAAAGACCGCAAAATGAAAGAGAAATTTATTGCTTTGCTTACCTTCACTTCCAACTTGAAGAATTTCGGAATTAAGTTTATCCGTGTAGCTATCTTAGTCGTATTCGTATGGATCGGTGGACTGAAATATTTCCACTACGAAGCCGACGGAATTGTTCCTTTTGTAGCCAACAGTCCCTTCATGAGCTTCTTCTATGCAAAAGATGCTCCTGAATACAAAGACCACAAAAATCCGGAAGGAGCCTTCGTTCCGGAAAACCGCGCCTGGCACGAAGCCAATCGCACTTATACTTTCTCCTATGGATTAGGAGCGCTCATCATGAGTATCGGTATTCTGGTATTCCTGGGCATTTTCTTCCCGAAAGTAGCGCTGGTAGGTGATACGCTCGCCATCATTATGACGTTAGGCACACTATCCTTTCTTGTCACCACGCCCGAAGTCTGGGTTCCGAATCTGGGTGGAGATGAATTTGGCTTCCCGCTATTGTCCGGTGCCGGAAGACTGGTTATCAAAGATATCGTTATTCTCGCAGGAGCCGTAGTGCTTCTTTCAGACTCGTCACAACGCGTACTCAAAACACTGAAAAAAAGCTGATTCTGTCCGCTACGGACACCTTTGCTTCCCGGATATGACGCAAAACAAATATACTCTTCATGTGTTATAATAGCTGAGTATAAATCGTTAATGAAAGGAAGTTATGAAACAATATGATGCAATTATTATAGGGTTCGGCAAGGCAGGAAAAACACTGGCTGCCGAACTTTCCAACAGAGGATGGCAGGTCGCTGTCATCGAACAGTCCGATGAAATGTACGGAGGGGCTTGCCCTAACGTAGCCTGTATACCAACCAAAACTTTGATTCACGAATCAGAGATTTCCACCCTGCTTTATCACAATGATTTTGATAAGCAGAGTAACATGTATAGGCAGGCGATCGCCAGAAAAAACAAACTTACCTCTTTTTTAAGAGAAAATAACTACGAAAGATTAAGTAAACGCCCTAATGTGACTATTTACACAGGTAAAGGGTCTCTCGTTTCAGCCAATACGGTGAAGGTTGCTCTTCCCGAAGAAGAAATCGAACTGCAGGGAAAAGAGATTTTTATCAATACCGGCTCTACACCTATTATTCCCAATATAGAGGGGATTCAGCAAAGTCGAAATGTGTACACCAGTACCACTCTTCTGGAGTTGGATATTCTGCCAAAGCACCTGATTATTGTAGGCGGAGGCTATATCGGACTGGAGTTTGCTTCGATGTACGCCGGCTTCGGAAGTAAAGTGACTCTTCTCGAAGCAGGAAACAGATTCATGCCCCGCAATGATTCGGATATTGCGAAAAGCGTTCGGGAAGTGATGGAGAAGAAAGGAGTCGAGATTCGTCTGAATGTCCGTACACAATCGATCCATGATACACACGACGGGGTAACTCTGACTTATTCGGATACTTCGGACGGCACTCCTTACTTTGTAGACGGTGATGCGATCCTTATTGCCACAGGCCGCAAACCAATGATTGAAGGACTGAACCTGCAAGCAGCCGGTGTAGAAGTCGATGCGCACGGGGCAATTGTAGTCAATGACCAATTACATACCAATGCCCCTCATATATGGGCAATGGGAGATGTAAAAGGAGGAGCGCAATTTACCTATGTCTCACTGGATGATTTTCGTATTATCCGGGATCAGCTTTTCGGAGACAAGAAACGTGACATCAACGACAGAGATCCTCTGCCTTATGCTGTATTTATCGATCCGCCATTGGCACATATCGGAATTACGGAAGAGGAGGCACTGAGAAAGGGGTATTCTTTCAAAGTCTCCCGACTGCCGGCAACCTCCATTGTCCGTTCGCGTACCTTGCAACAGACTGATGGGATGCTGAAAGCTATTATCAATAGCCATAGCGGTAAGATTATGGGATGTACCCTGTTCTGTACCGATGCTCCGGAACTGATCAATATGGTTGCAATGGCTATGAAGACGGGGCAGACTTCTACGTTCCTGCGTGACTTCATCTTCACACATCCGAGTATGAGCGAGGGGTTGAATCAATTATTCGACGTATAAAATTAATAATAAACAGAGCCTGCAAATCTAGTAAATAGAGGCTCTATTAGTACTAAACAGAGCCTCTAAACTAAGAAAATAGAGGCTCTAAAATCATAGACTGTCATTCCCTGATTCCATATTTTTATTTATTTACGCAAGAATCTAAAGATAATCACGTATATTTGTTAAATGGAATCTAATAGGATACAGTATAATGGTACATAGAATATTTTGGCTACTTCTTATTACAACAACTTTATTAATGTTTCCCGTCCATGCACAGGATCGTCTGAAGAATTTAGAATTCAAACAATTCTCAACTCCGGACGGATTACCCAACAGTATGGTTCATCAGGTCTATCAAGATCGGGACGGTTACATCTGGATTCCCACCTTCTATGGATTATTCCGGTATGATGGTTATGAAGTCAGAACATATAAATCAAATCTTTACACTCCGGGACTACTGACCAATAATAATGTACTTTGCGTAGAAGAAGACTATTCCCACAGACTATGGATAGGAACTCATGAAGGTCTCTGTGTACTCGACAAGCAAACGGGACAAATGAGAAAAATGCAACTGGAAGGAATCAACAAACATCGTTTGAACGAAATCCACATAACCAAAGAGAACAAAGTCTATCTGGGATATATCCGTGGAATGGCATATTACGATGCAGGACAGGATACATTGGTCCTGATGACACACAAGAATTGTAAAGGCGAAGTACCCGAACAAAAGAATGTTCAAACCATACTTGAAGATGAAAATGGTGATTTACTGATTGGTACCTGGCAAGACGGGCTCTACCGTTATCACATAAAAGAGAATAAGTTCACCCATTACCCTCCATTGAGCGAAAACAATTCCGTTTTGTCATTATTTCAGGATTCCAGAGGAGTTCTATGGGTGGGAACAAGCGGGTATGGTCTTTATAAGGTTAATTTCTCTTCGGACAAGCAGACATTGTCTATTGAAAAAAATTACAGATACGATCCTCTGAATATTTCCTCTATCCCTTCTGATTATATTTATTCTATCCATGAAGACTTGCAGACACATTCGTTATGGCTGGGAAGCCGGGATGGAATTGGCATTATGAATATGGCTAACGAAGGGACGTTCATCAATTACAAAGAATCGAACCCAGAACATTATTTGCCCGTACGCGAAGTGAACACCGTTTTTCGGGATAAAAACGGATTGATGTGGATTGGAACAAAAGGAACAGGAGTTTTTCATGCAGATACACACGCACGTTCTTTTGATGTCCTCTACCCACGTGGTAACGGGAAGTTCTTTACTGATTTGATCTCTACCTTATATATAGAAGAGAATGGAGCTTCCTGGATTGGTTTCGGATATGGAGTGGATTACCAGTCGAGAGACAAGAAGATATCTTTAATACCCTCCAAACGTCCCTATCACATTTCCTACAGCCCTACTTCCCAAGAAGTGCTGCTCGCCATTCATGATGGCGGAGTGATGGCTTGTCAGAATGGAAAGATTATCCACCAATATAAGACTTCAAATTGTGGTTTCATTCCTCATGATCTGGTATATTGGGTACATGAAGACCGTAAGGGGAATTGGTGGCTAGGCACCTATAAGGGAATTGGAGTCCGATATAAGGATGGTCGTGAATATTGTTTCAGCCGTATGCCTGGCATTGATGCCTTACTCTCTAAAGAAATTACCTGCATAATGGAAGATAATGACGGCTCCTTGTGGCTGGCAACCAACAATAATGGTATAGTTCACGTAACTGGAAATATGGAGCAACCGGAATCATTACATTGCCAAAACTACTGTATGGAGAACAAACTGTTACCGGTCAATACTCCCCTTTGTTTTCTATTGGATAAAAGCGGCAGAATATGGGTAGGCACAGAAGGAAGCGGACTTTGTCTGTATAATGTACAAGATGATTGTTTTGAATCCGTCCATCAAGCATACAATTTACCGGGAGATATGGTAGGCAGTATGGAAGAAGATAATCATGGAAACCTTTGGTTAGGCACTAATCAAGGATTGGCAAGATTGACTATCACCGGAGAGGAAAAAGGAAGAGTACGGACTTTTACTGTTGCAGATGGATTAGCAGATAACTTCTTTAATCAAAACGCATCTTTTTATCGCAATGGAACTTTCTATTTCGGATGTAGCCGCGGAATAGTTACTTTTGACTCCGAAATGATGAAGGAGAAACACTCTGATATTTCTTTGCGCATAACGGATATATTAATAGACGGCAAATCATTGGAACAAATACCGGAACAGCAAAAAAGCAAGATATCCTCTTTTACTGCCGATTATACAAAGACTCTCATCATCCCGTCAGCATATACCAATTTTACTATCCGCTTTGCATCGCTCACTTACAACCAGCCCCAACTGAACAAGTACGCATACAGGCTGCAAGGTTTTGACACAGACTGGCACTATGTGAATGCCGCCAACCGTAATGCATATTATTCTCAATTACCTGCGGGAGAGTATGTATTTGAATTACGAGCCACCAATGAGAATGGAGACTGGGGAGAAATGCGGACAATGGAAATCCTTATCGAACCTCCTTTCTGGGCTACCTGGTGGGCATATCTTATTTACGCTTTACTGACTGCATCTTTTTTAGGATTGATATGGTGGGAAATACGCCGAAGACTTATGTTGCGTAATCGGAAGTATCTGCAAAAAGGAGAAACTGACAAAGTACACCATATCAAACTACAATTCTTTTCGAATATTACTTCAGATGATGAGAAATTCCTCCAGGATGCCATTGACTGTGTAAACCGACATCTGGATGATCCTGAGTTTGACGTAACTCAATTTGTCAATGAGATGGCAACAAGTCGTACCACACTTCACAAAAAGATGAAATCACTCACAGGACTCAATACAACCAGTTTTGTACGGAGCATTCGTTTGAAAGCAGCCTGCAAAATCATGGATGAGAATAAGAATATCCGCATCTCTGATCTGGCATACAAAGTGGGGTTCAACGATCCTAAATATTTTTCGATCTGTTTCAAGAAAGAATTCGGTATGCAACCTACAGAATACTCGATGAAATCGGCAAAAAACACTTAATTGAGTTCCAAAGAAAGAGAGTTGAAAGATGTTCCGAAAAGGTAGAAGGAACATCTTTCAACCTTATCGGGCAATGCCTCCCCCCTTTAATACTGACAGCCGGTTACCTTTGTGACATTAAAACTCTAATGTCTAATTTAAAAAGGTTGGTTTATGAAATCTAATTTTTATGGAAACAGAAAGTCGCTTATAGCGATATGCTTCTGTTCAGTTTTTCTTTTCGGAAATCGGATTGTTTGCACCGCGGCAAATCACAACGAGGGTGAGTTTGTCTGGTATAATGGGAAACAAGCAATCACCTATTCCGTATCCAAATCCGTATCTCCTGTGGTGACAATTGCACTGGATATGTTTACCGGTGACATGAAACAAGTGACAGGAGTATTGCCTCAAAAAACTCATACAGGAAATACAGCTATTAAAATTGTACAATTGGACAAGAATAGATCTGCACTGAAAGAACTTCTTAAACAGGATGTTCCTGTAGATAGCCTTATGAGTAAAAAGGATGCTTTTTTTATCAAAGTTACCGAAAGCTCCAATAAGAAACAATTGCTGGTGGTAGGCAGTGATGGCAGAGGGACTGCCTACGGAATACTCGAATTGTCCCGTTTAGCCGGTGTGTCTCCATGGGTATGGTGGGGAGACGTCACACCCATAAAGAAAAATCAATTAACATTGCCTGCCGATTATACAACCTTTCAAAGCCCCTCAGTAGAGTATCGTGGAATCTTTTTGAATGACGAAGACTGGAGTTTACAACCTTGGAGTTGGAAAAACTTCGAACCGTCTGACACAAAAGGACGAATCGGTGCCCGTACTTATAAGGAGATTTTCAAGCTGCTGATGCGTCTTCGTGCCAACGCCATCTGGCCGGGTATGCACGGAATTACGACTCCTTTCTACTTTGTACCAGGAGCCAAAGAGGCTGCCGATAGCTGCGGTATCGTTATCGGCACTTCTCATTGTGAACCTTTGATGCGTAATAATGTAGGTGAATGGAAAGTCAGCGAACGAGGCGAGTATAATTATATTACGAATCGTGAAAGTGTACAGTCCTATTGGACAGAACGCTTGAAAGAAGCCGGACGCTATGAAAACTTCTATACGATAGGCATGAGAGGTATTCACGACAGCGGTATGGAAGGAGTAAAAACTCTTCAGGAAAAAACCGATGCTTTGCAGCAAGTCATAAATGACCAACGCACCTTATTATCTAAATATGTAAAAAAGGATGTAGCGAAAATCCCACAGGCTTTTGTTCCCTATAAAGAAGTACTTCAGATTATGGAGAACGGTTTACAGGTACCCGATGATATTACACTCATATGGTGTGACGACAATTATGGCTACATGACTCGCCTGAGTGACCAGGAACAGCAAAAACGCAGCGGTGGTGCCGGTGTATATTATCATCTCAGTTATTGGGGACGTCCGCATGATTATATGTGGCTATGCACTACCCAACCGGGGTTGGTCTATAGTGAAATGAAACAAGCCTATGATTGCAATGCCCGTCGTCTGTGGATTGTCAATGTACATGATTTAAAACCTGCAGCCTATGACCTGGAACTTTTTCTGGATATGGCATGGGACATCAACTCTGTATCTCCCTCTACCCTCGTACAGCATCAGAAAAATTGGCTTTGTCGCGAATTCGGTACAGAAGCGGGAGAAAAGTTATTGCCGGCCATGCTGGAATTTTATCGTCTGTGCGGTATCCGCAAGCCGGAATTTATGGGCTGGAACCAAGTAGAACTGGATAAAAAGAAATATATAAAAGGATGGTCTCCGATCAAAAACACAGATTTCAGTCTCACAGAATTCGGCGGAGAACTAGACCGTTATCTGGAATCCTATGAGTCAATAAAAAGAATCCTGTCCGAAGTAGAACCGATCATTCCTCAAGAGAGAAAAGACGCTTTCTTTGCACAAATTAAATATCCTGTATTCGGTGCAGCAGCTATGAGTACTAAAATGCTGGAAGCACAAAGGGCACGCTGCATTTTTCCGGGAAGTTGTGATACTAACTTGTGGACTCGTGAAAGCCAATTGATGAATGCTTGTGCAAAAAGTATCAAAGCCTATCAGGAAATTCGTGACTTGACAGATTATTATAATCATAAATTAGCCGGTGGTAAATGGAAATATTCCATGTGTTACAATCCACGTGATTTATACGTATTTTATCCGCCTACCCTCCCTATATGGTTAACTGATCAGGAAATTGAGAAATATACTTTTCCTGAAAGTACCAAGTCGCTCCCTCTGAAAGAGGTATCAAAAGACAAATGTATTGTTGCCAATGCTTGCAACTATACCAAAGCAACAGACGGGGTGATCGTCATTCAGTCATTGGGACACAGCATGAACGCTGTATCCCTACCAAAAGGAAAAACAATCACCTTTGATTTTGAAAGTGCATGGGAAGGAGAGGCTATTCTGCGTACAGCCGTCATCCCGACACAGCCGAACGATAAAGGAGATATTCGCTTTAGTGTCAGCATAGATGGTGAAACGCCTCAGATATGTTCCTTTAAAGAAGGATTTCGTACCGAATCCTGGAAGCAGAATGTTCTTCGCGGACAAGCAGTAAGAAATACCAAGCACAGACTGACAAAAGGAATGCACACTCTATCCATTACTGCTTTAGACAATCATGTGTTAATAGACCAATGGATGATTGATTTCAAACCGGAAAGACAGTTTTATGTATTCCCTATAGAACCAACCTATCAATATTAAAGAATAAACCTATATGAAAACATTTATTTTTATAATCTTAAGTTGTTTATTTTCCTTAACTGTAAATGCACAGAGTACGGAAATCCAATATCTGTCGGGAAGCGGATATCAAGACACAAAGACATGGGATTTTTATTGTTCCGCAGGCATGAACAGCGGCAAATGGAGCAAGATAGAGGTCCCTTCGCAATGGGAATTACAAGGGTTTGGCGAATACACTTACGGACGTTTCTATTTGAATAAGGGAGCTAAACCCAGCGATGAAACCGGGCTATACCGATATCAGTTCAAGGTACCCGCTAAATGGAAAGATATGCAAGTCAGTATTGTTTTTGAAGGAGTAATGACAGATACTGAAGTGAAAATAAACAATATATCGGCAGGCGACATTCACCAAGGCGGTTTCTATCGTTTTAGCTATGACATAACAGATAAACTAAATTTTGGAAAAAAGAATAATCTGGAAGTAAAGGTATGGAAAGAATCTGCCAATAAATCAGTGAATGCTGCCGAACGACGTGCAGACTGGTGGCTCTATGGCGGTATTTATCGGCCCGTATACCTCAAAGCCATGCCCAAAACACATATCGAACGTATCGCAGTAAACGCGATGGCAAATGGCAAACTAGCAACAGAGCTACATCTGAAAAATATTTCCCAAGACTATTCTGTAGCGGCAACGATTACTCCTGTAGGCAGTAAGACAAGTATCGGCAGGCAAATCATTTCACTGAACAGTGATGAGATACAAACTATAACTACAGAATGGAAAGGCATTCAGACATGGGACTGTGAGAACCCCAATCTTTACACTTTAAAGCTGGAACTACTCAATCCTCAGAAGCAAATTGTCCACATCCATGAAGAGCGTATCGGATTCCGTACCATTGAGTTCCGCCCCAAGGACGGCATTTATGTCAATGGAACCAAAATTATAGTAAAGGGAACCAACCGTCATAGTTTTCATCCTGATGGCGGACGTACAACAAACCGTGAACTTAGCCTGCAAGATGCCTTATTAATTAAAGAAATGAATATGAATGCCGTACGTTCTCATTATCCTCCCGACAAACATTTCCTGGAGATATGTGACTCGCTTGGCATATTCTATCTGAACGAACTTGCCGGCTGGCAGAATAGCTATGACACGGAAACAGGATTAAAATTACTGTCTGAGATGATAAACCGTGATGTAAACCATCCCTGTATCTTTATGTGGAGTAATGGGAACGAAGGAGGATGGAATAAAAATATAGATGCCCACTTTGCAGATTATGATCCGCAGAAACGTCATGTCATCCATCCGTGGGCTGATTTCAACGGGCTTGATACTCATCACTATCCAGCTTATCAAACAGGTCCTTACCGCTTGGCAAACGGATATAATGTATTTATGCCTACCGAATTTCTACATGGACTTTATGATCGCGGACAAGGAGCCGGCCTGGATGATTTTTGGGATAGCTATAAGTCCAATCCCTTATTTGCAGGAGGATTTTTATGGGCATACGTTGATGAAGCTGTTAAAAGGACCGACCTAGGAGGACGTCTGGACTCGGATGGTCCTAACGGTCCGGATGGCATTGTAGGCCCCAGACGGGAGAAAGAAGGAAGTTTTTATACCGTCCGTGAAGTCTGGGCACCTATACAATTCCAGAACCTCTTTATCACCCCATCTTTTAAAGGAGATTTCATGATAAGTAACAACTATCTTTTTACGAATCTGAAAGAGTGCAGTATGAAATATCGAGTCTATTCCCTTTCATCACCTTTAAAGAAGGGGACACAAACGCTGCTTTCCGAAGGTGCAGTGCCCCTTCCGGATATTGCTCCGGGTGAAACCGGCAAGGTACATATGAAATTACCTGCTGTTTTTTTCCAAGGGGATGTGCTGGAACTGGAAGCTTATGATAAACAGGGGCATTCTATCTGCAATTGGACCTGGCCAATCAAATATGCCAATGAATATTTTGCAATGCAATATAATAAACATATTAGTACTTCATCCGCAAGTATTAAAAAGCAGAATGGAGAGGTCACTTTGTTTGCTAATGGTATCTCTGCCACCTTTAGAAATGGGATACTTATCGAAATAAAACAGAAGGATGAAATCATCCCGTTAAATAACGGTCCATTACCTGTCGGTATGAAAGCTAATTTTAAAGAAGGCTATGAGTACATGCAAGATAATGACGCCTGTTACATTGCCAAATATGAAGGAGGAATAGATTCAATTGTCTGGCGTATGTCCGGAGACGGATTATTAGGTATGGAAGCTGTACTGCTGAATGATCCTAAAGGTCATGGTTTTGAGGGAGCCTTCTTTGATAAGAAAATATATAATCTCGGGCTCACTTTCTCTTTTCCGGAAAAAGAAGTGAAAGGCATGAAATGGATGGGACGTGGCCCTTACCGTGTATGGAAGAATCGTATAAAAGGTACCAATTATGGCATTTGGGAGAAAGAATACAATAATACCATAACCGGTGAAAGTTTTGATCATTTAATCTATCCGGAGTTCAAAGGTTATCATGCCAATGTTTATTGGGCAACATTAGAATCAGATCGCGTACCTTTCACTGTTTACTCTGAAAGTGATGGCTTGTTCTTCCGTGTATTTACTCCGCTGGAACCTGTCCATCGACGTAATGGTGAAAACACAATGTGGGAATTCCCGGAAGGTGACATCTCTTTTCTTTATGATATTCCCGCCATGCGTTCCGGAAAATCCATTCCTGAACTTGGTCCCCACAGTCAGCCAAGCAGTATTCGCATTAAAAAAGGGGATGACGGTTTTAAAATGAAATTATGGTTTGATTTTCGAGTGAGAAAGATGTAATAAGTTAATAAAGTAGGTAGTGAAAATGAAGAGCGGGCCGTTTTTTAATTGTAGTCTCTGCTCTTCATTTTTTTATTCCACATTCTGAATAAGTTCAAAGAATCCATTTTTCCAGCCAAAACCAAACAATATTATAAAAGAAAGTACTATCTTTGTGCCCAAGTTAAACTATATACTTACCGCAATGAGAATTTCTAAGTAAGACAACACTTCTAGTAAACATCACTTTTCATCCATGCTTTTTCTTTATCGTTAAGCATCACGAAATTCGTGTTGTTTAGCCAGTATTGTGTTTGTCGTTCCCTTGTCCCGTGATTATCCTCACCCAGTTTTCAACCTCAAACCCAATAGACCATCATGCCTATTAGTATTCAACAAATCAGCTATATCCATCCGGATAAAGAAGTATTATTCAGTGACCTTAACTTTGCCATCAGTAAAGGGCAGAAGTTAGGATTAGTCGGCAACAACGGCTGTGGCAAATCTACCCTGCTGCAAATTATTGCCGGGCAATTAGCACCCTCTTCCGGCGTCATCGTCCGACCGGACGACCTCTATTATATTCCCCAACATTTCGGGCAATATGATTCGTTGACCATCGCGCAAGCCTTACAGATAGACCACAAGCAGAAAGCACTACATGCTATCCTTGCGGGAGATGCCTCAATAGAAAATTTCAGCATATTGAACGACGACTGGAATATAGAAGAACGTTCCGTCGCCGCCCTCGATTCGTGGGGATTGGGACAATTCCCACTATCCTACCCGATGAATCTGCTCAGCGGAGGAGAAAAGACACGCGTATTCCTCGCAGGTATGGACATTCATAATCCGTCCGTCATACTGATGGATGAACCGACCAATCATCTCGATTCGTCAGGCAGACAACGTCTGTATGACTGGGTGGAAAAATGGCGTTCCACGCTGTTGGTAGTAAGCCATGACCGTACACTGCTGAATCTTCTTCCCGAAATATGTGAACTGGAAAAGCATCAGATCAGCTATTACGGTGGAAACTATGAATTTTACAAAGAACAAAAAACACTGATGCAAGAAGCCCTGCAACAACGCATCGAAGAAAAAGAGAAAGCGCTCCGCACTGCCCGCAAAGTAGCCCGCGAAACAGCTGAACGGAGGGATAAACAGAATGTACGTGGTGAAAAAAGAAACCTGAAAAAAGGTGTTCCGCGTATTGTACTGAACAGTTTACAAAGCAAATCGGAAAAGAGTACTGCCAAACTAACCGGTGCCCATCAGGAGAAAGCCGAGAAGTTAACTGACGAACGTAACCAACTCCAAAGCTCACTCTCGCCGACAGCTGCACTAAAGACTGACTTTAACAGTTCCGGACTTCATACCGGTAAAATACTGGTTACGGCAGAGGAGATTAACTTCGGTTATCATCCCGATCAGCCACAACTTTGGCAAGCTCCTCTCAGCTTCCAGCTGAAAAGCGGGGACCGCCTTCGTATAGAAGGAGGCAACGGCAGCGGAAAAACAACTCTGCTGAAAATCATAACCGGGCAACTTCAACCACAGGAAGGCACACTCATACGGGCAGATTTCACCTATGTATATCTGAATCAGGAATATTCGATCATCAATGATCGAAACAGTATTCTGGAACAAGCCTATGCTTTCAATAGCCGCAACCTGCCGGAGCACGAAATAAAGATTATTCTGAACCGATATTTATTCCCGGCCTCCGAATGGGATAAATCTTGCCGGAAGCTAAGCGGCGGAGAGAAAATGAGACTTGCCTTTTGTTGCCTGATGATCAGTAATAATATGCCCGATATGTTTATACTGGATGAACCGACCAACAACCTAGATATACAAAGCATCGAAATTATTACTGCAACCATCAAAAACTATGCAGGTACTGTGATAGCCATCTCACACGATCATTATTTCATTCAGGAGATTGGAGTGGAACAAAGTATATTTTTAAGTTAATCTATTCATATTTTATCCCGTAAACCCTACATATATCGATACAGTTTTTATAACTTCGCAGCGCGAAGAAAATAGAAAAATATAAAATGAATCAAACAGCTGAATCCCTGTGGTTTGTCTTTTACAAAGACGAACTACTACTTGAAAAGGAGGGGAACGGTACATTTGCCATTCCCTGCGGAGAAATTCCTCCTATCCTGATCAAAGACAAGACTACAGTACACAATATCACCACACTGGAAGGAAGAAACTGCAAAGCTTATTCCGTATCCCAACCTATTGAAGAGACAGAGCAATATGCAATGATAGGGCTTCGCGCTTCTTACGAATACCTTCCGCTGGGACATTATCAGGCAGCAGGCAAAGCCCACGAAATACTGCATTGGGACAGAAACAGTCTGTTCTGCTCGGCTTGCGGCACTCCGATGGAACAAAAGGAATCTATCATGAAACGCTGTCCGAGTTGTGGCCGTGAAGTGTATCCGGCTATCTCGACAGCCATCCTTGTTTTAGTGCGCAAAGGCGACTCCATACTTCTCGTTCATGCCCGCAACTTTAAAGGCAGATTCAACAGCCTTGTAGCCGGATTCCTCGAAACAGGCGAAACACTGGAAGAATGTGTAGCCCGCGAAGTGAAAGAGGAAACCGGACTGGACGTGAAGAATATCACTTATTTCGGCAACCAGCCCTGGCCCTACCCCAGCGGATTAATGGTAGGATTCATTGCCGATTATGCCGGAGGAGAAATCAAATTGCAAGAAGAGGAATTAAGCTCCGGTGATTTCTATACAAGAGATAATTTGCCGGAACTTCCACGAAAGTTGAGCCTGGCACGGAAAATGATCGACTGGTGGCTGGAATGCTCCCATAAATAAACAGACATGGAGAACATCATCAAAGGAATCCGCCGATATTATCCGGTATCTGACGGCTCACTGGAAATGCTTTTCAGCCACATGAAAAAGCTGGAATTGCCAAAGAAACACTTACTGATACACGGCGGAGTATCAGATCGTCACGTCTACTTTATAGAGAAAGGATTTTGCCGCTCCTATTGCCTGCGTGACGGTGAAGAAATCACGATCTGGTTCTCACGCGAAGGCGATATCACTTTTGCGATGAAAGACTTATACCACAACCAACCGGGATACGAATATGTAGAATTACTGGAAGATTGTGAACTATATGCCATACGCATTGATGAATTAAATCAGATTTATGAAACAAATATCGAGATTGCCAACTGGGGACGCGTTATCCATCAGGAATGTCTGCTCTACATGGACATACACCACATAAACCGACTATATCTACCGGCCAAAGAACGCTACGAACAACTTCTACGCGAACAGCCGGATGTAATTCACCGTGCCCAACTGGGATATATAGCTTCCTTTCTTGGGATGACTCCACAACATTTAAGCCGCCTGCGCTCCGAATCCTGAGTTCTTTTTAATCTATGTGAATTTTTATATCACAGAAAAACTGTACTTTTACAGCCGAATACAAAAAAGAAACAGATAAACGTCGTGATCAACACATTAACATCTTTACGAATATTCTTTGCCTTGATGGTATTCGGAGCACATTGCTATGTTCTGGATACAAGTTTCGATGCCCACTTCTTTAAAGAAGGATTTGTTGGAGTCAGTTTCTTTTTTGTCCTCAGCGGGTTTATTATTGCCTACAATTATCAGAAAAAACTGCTGACAAAAACGACTACTAAACGCACGTTCTGGGTAGCACGCATTGCCCGTATTTATCCCCTGCATCTACTTACACTATTAATAGCCGCATGTATAGGAGGATATGTTCAATATAGCGATACGACGGACTGGATCAAACACTTTGTCGCCTCTACCTTTCTGTTACAGCCCTTCTTCCCCTCTGCCGATTATTTTTTCTCTTTCAACAGTCCTTCATGGAGCTTGGGGTGCGAACAGTTATTTTATTTCTGCTTTCCTTTCGTGATTCCTTTCTTAAACAGCAGGCGAAAACTATTGGTTGTACTCTCAATCTGTCTTCCGGTCATGCTGGCAGGTATGTATCTGACTGCCGACGAACAAATCAAAGCATATTGGTATGTCAATCCCATCACCCGCCTGCCGGACTTTTTTGTGGGAGTATTACTTTATCAGATCTATCAGTCATTACACAATAAAAAGATTTCTTATTCCACGGGAACATTGTCAGAAGTAGCATCCGTTGCTTTATTTCTTCTTTTTTATCTTTATGCCGCAGATATACCTAAAGTATACCGTTATTCTTGCTATTACTGGTTACCCGTTTCTCTGATGATACTCATCTTTGCCTTCCAGAAGGGAGGTATATCCCGGCTATTATCCAATCGGTTTCTGATAATAGGTGGAGAAATCAGCTATAGTTTCTACCTGATACATTTGTTTATTATACTCACATATACGAAAATGGCAGCGCTCTATCAATGGCAGGTGTCATGGATGATCAGTGTTCCCCTTATTTTCGGTATCACCATTATACTTAGTTTACTTTCTTACTATTATTTCGAAAAGCCCGCCAATAAATGGGTAAAACGAATACTAACTAAAAAACAATCATAAATCAGCCCCATGGAATTATTAAAAAAGACACCACGAATTGAAGTAGTAGATGCCCTCAGAGGATTTGCCGTTATGGCCATCCTCTTGGTACATAATCTGGAACATTTCATTTTCCCTGTTTATCCGGAGAGTTCTCCCGAATGGCTTAGCGTTTTAGATACCGGAGTGTTTAATGCAATATTCTCATTGTTTGCCGGAAAATCTTATGCCATATTCGCCTTGCTTTTCGGATTTACTTTCTATATCCAATCGCATAATCAGCAGTTGAAAGGAAAAGATTTCGGCTACCGTTTTTTATGGAGACTGGTTTTACTTGCCGGTTTTGCCACTCTTAACGCAGCTTTCTTTCCGGCTGGAGATGTTTTGCTTCTGTTTGTTGTTGTCGGTATCATACTATTTATTGTACGCAAATGGAGCGATAAGGCTATTTTAATCACCGCTATCTTATTCTCATTACAGCCTATTGAATGGTTCCATTATATAATGAGTCTGTTCAATCCTGCCTATACCCTGCCCGATCTGAATGTCGGAGCCATGTATAGCGAAGTGGCAGATTACACCAAAAACGGAACTTTTTGGGAATTCCTCATTGGCAATGTCACATTAGGACAGAAAGCGAGCTTGTTCTGGGCCATTGGTGCCGGACGTTTCTTACAGACTGCCGGACTTTTCCTGTTCGGTCTGTACATCGGACGCAAAGAACTGTTCGTCACTTCAGAGTCTCATCTGAAATTCTGGACCAAAGCACTGATCATTGCAGCTATCAGTTTCGCTCCGCTTTACTCTTTGAAAGAGCAGATCATGCAAAGTGACAGCAGCCTGATTCAACAGACCGTAGGGACAGCTTTCGATATGTGGCAGAAATTCGCATTCACCATTGTACTGATTGCCTCCTTCATCTTACTTTATCAGAAGGCTAAGTTCCAGAAAACCGTTTCCAACCTGCGCTTTTACGGAAAAATGAGTCTGACTAACTACATCACACAATCTATTATGGGAGCTATCATCTACTTCCCATTCGGATTTTATCTGGCTCCCTATTGCGGATATACGCTCAGTCTGATTATCGGAATCATTCTTTTCCTATTACAGGTACAGTTCTGTAAATGGTGGCTGTCGAAGCACAAACAAGGACCATTGGAAACCATCTGGCACAAATGGACTTGGTTGGGAGCTAAGAAATAATGAAGAAAGCAGGCCACGAAGTACACACAAACTACAAACGAACAACTTATGAAAATGAAACGTTACGTATCACTCTAAAGCATCAACAAAACCGTGTATCCCCGTAGCCTGCATGTTTAAATTGAGATGATTTAGATAGAACAAGATTTCCATAAGAAGGATTAGCAAGGGAACTTAAAGAATGCAAAGGAAATGAAAGACCGATGAAAAGGCGGTTACATAAAAGAAACGCCTCCATAATCTTCGAGACTATGGAGGCGTTATTTATTGTTTCTCTATTCTGAAATATCAGAAGAAGAACGGAATCAAATACCTAATGACTTCTTCACTGCTTCAATCTTTTCCATTGCAGCAGCATCAGCAGAAGCGAAACAGTTGCGACAACCCATTTCTCCTTGTACTTCCATATAGAATTTGATCTTCGGTTCTGTTCCCGACGGGCGAACTGAAACTTTGCTTCCGTCTTCAGTGAAGTACTGGAGCACATTAGATGTTTCCGGCATATCAAGGTCAGTCACCTTGCCTTCTGCATCTGTCTGTTTCAGCGTCTTATAGTCTTTGCTCAGGATCACCTTGGAACCACCCAGTTCTTTCGGAGGATTAGCACGGAAGTTTTCCATCATAGCTTTGATTTCTTCAGCACCGCTCTTGCCCGGTTTCACTACGTTCACTGTGAATTCTTTGGAGAATCCATATTCTACGTAGATATCCAGCAACAACTGGTACAATGACTTGCCGTTATCTTTTGCCCAAGCAGCTACTTCTGCAATCAGACAGCAAGCTGATACGGCATCTTTATCACGTACGAAGTCTTCGGCAAGGAAACCGTAGCTCTCTTCACCACCACCGATATATTTCTTTTTGCCTTCACGCAGACGGATTTCACGTGCGATCCATTTAAATCCGGTGTAGCAGTCGAGCATTTCGATGTTATTCTTATCAGCAATCTTCTTGATAAGTTCGGTAGTAACGATAGTCTTCACACAGAACTCATTACCCTTGATCTTACCCAACTGTTTGTACTGAGTCAGAATATAGTAAAGATACATCATACAAGTCTGGTTACCGTTGATCAGTACCCATTCTCCCTTGTCGTCCTTGCAGGCGATACCTACACGGTCGGCATCCGGATCGGAAGCCATCACAAGATCGGCATCAATTTCTTTAGCCAGATTGACAGCCATAGAAAGCGCTTCGGCATTTTCCGGATTCGGAGATATTACTGTCGGGAAGTTACCGTCTTTGATCATCTGCTCGGGAACAGTAAATACATTTTCGAATCCCCACATCTTCAAAGCGCGCGGAATCAACATCATACCTGTACCGTGAATCGGAGTATAAACGATCTTCATATCCTTATGACGGGCGATAGCTTCCGGATCAATAGAAACTGTCTTCACCATATCGAGGTAAATCTTGTCAATATCTTCACCGATGATCTGAATCAGATCCGGGTTCCCCTTGAACTTGATATCAGCAGCGGAAGCGATATTATTCACTTCATCAATGATACCAGCATCGTGCGGAGCCAGTACTTGCGCACCATCATCCCAGTATGCTTTGTAACCGTTGTATTCTTTCGGATTGTGAGAAGCAGTCAGGATAATACCGCTCTGGCAACCGAGGTGACGGATTGCGAAAGACATTTCCGGAGTCGGACGCATATCATCGAACAGATATACTTTGATGCCATTAGCAGAGAAAATGTTGGCAGAAGTTTCAGCGAACAGACGGCTGTTGTTACGACAGTCGTGACCAACCACTACAGAAATCTGAGGCAGATCTTTGAAGTTCTTCTTCAGATAGTTGGAAAGGCCCTGTGTAGCAGCACCTACCGTATAGATATTCATGCGGTTGCTACCTACTCCCATGATACCACGCAAACCACCCGTTCCAAATTCAAGATCTTTGTAGAATGCTTCGATCAATTCGGTTTTATCTTCGTTCTCCAACATGCGTTTCACTTCAGCCTGAGTTTCGGCATCATAAGCCGGGGTCAGCCATTTTTCGGCTTTCTCAGTGACCTGCTTGATAAGTTCCTGATTTTCCATTTCGATTATTGTTTATTGGTTAATGATTATTTCTCTATTCTCTGTCAATCCTTGAATATATGCCAAGTCTTGAGCACACAAATGTAAAAGAATAAGTTTATAAATCCTAGTTATTTAATGAATAATTGACAACTATTTCACCAAATATCTCTCTCCTGTCTGCTTCACATATTCCTCCAGAAACTCCTTCGGATATCCCGGACGAATGACACCGGCAGGCTGTCCGATAGAATTCCGTTCAAACTGTCCGTCCTTCACGCGCTTCACTACTCCGTCGTTGTACTTCACAATCAGGAAAGTGCCCAGTTGCTTCCAAGTATCAAAAGTACTCTGGGCGGTCATATTAGTATAGTTAGTCAGGAAAGCGATTGCGGCATTCTTATCTTTTGCCAGCAATTTGGCTGCCATTTCTTCAATACCTTCCTGCGCATTATTAAAGGTCGTTTCCATCTCTTTCTGAGTTGCACGCACGTCACCGATCATCAGATCATAACGTGGATAGACCATATTAGACACCCAGTTGAAAATCCAGAAAGCGGAATTCCAGGAGAAAGTGATGTAATCTGCGCCATCTACACGTGTATAGCATAACGGAGCTTTC
The DNA here is from genome assembly GCF_058231005.1 of Bacteroides sp. RCH18. Classification (NCBI taxonomy): domain Bacteria; kingdom Pseudomonadati; phylum Bacteroidota; class Bacteroidia; order Bacteroidales; family Bacteroidaceae; genus Bacteroides; species Bacteroides sp. RCH18. The sequence goes on from NZ_JBIPTC010000001.1 coordinate 1,448,133, forward strand.
GTCGTACAGCAATAAACAGGAGTAAATACGGCCATATTCGCATCGTCCACTCCAAACCAAAGAACTCCGCCTATGGGGTCCGGCTTGTTGGCACGCATTTGTGCAACAAATACGAAGCCACTTTGTTGAGTCGAAATCGGACGTTCGTTAAAATACTCCTTATCACCTACCTTGAAATTCAGTGGAGAAAGGCGGTACGGGGTTTTATAAGGACCGGCACCGAAATCATTGGAAATATCAAGCGGTGTTCCTTCGTAGTGGTCACGCATCATATCTTTCACGTCCTGTACGGAAAGTTTACGGTTCGGCTTTACGAAAAGAGGCATCGGAGTATCTGTCTTTCCTTCGATATAAGGAAGATAGTCATTTCCATGGTCAGTAAATTTATTGAAATAGCTCCACACACGGGCTTCGCAGAAGCGACGGGCACCGAAATCAAGGGGCGCATAAGCCTCAGCAAAGCTGAAATCCTTGTTCACTCCATTGAAGTAACCTTTCTCGCGAGCGAAGGAAATCACATCCGGAGAAGTGATACAGTTTTCTTTGTCATTCATGTCAAACTGATGAATACGGGATTGATTGGCATGAGCCGAAATACAGTCATCCGGTACACGTACAGCCACCCAGACGGCACCACGTACCCCCGGCCCCTTACCGATCATTTCCATAATCCAGATTTCATTCGGATCGGCAATCGTAAACGATTCCCCTCCACTATAATAGCCATATTGCTGTACCAAATCAGTCATGATACGGATCGCCTCGCGAGCGGAACGTGAACGTTGCAATCCGATATAAATCAGACTTCCGTAGTCGATGATTCCGGTAGAATCTGCCAGTTCCGGACGTCCACCGAAGGTGGTTTCACCGATAGTCACTTGAAATTCATTCATATTGCCAGTCACATTATAAGTCTGGCGTGCCTGTTCGATTTCGCCCAGATACTTACCCGTATCCCATTCATAGACTTTCAACATCGTCCCTTTGGGATATGTAGCAGCCGGATAATGATAAAGCTCACCGAACAGGCCATACGAGTCGGCCGAATAGGAAACAATAGTCGAACCGTCAGTCGAGGCATTTTTGCCGACAATCAGATTCGTACAAGCGAAAGAATTCGCCAGAGCCGCCAAAGACAGGACAGCAGATAGAATGATTCTTTTCTTCATATATAATACATTTTAATAGTTTACCAAACAAAAGTTTCCTTCGAAACGGTCTGATTTCCACAAGCATCCGTGACAGTCATTTCTACGGTATGCTTGCCGCCTTTCTTCACATGTTTCGGGTCAAGCACACATTCCCAGTAGGACTTTACGATATTGGGACGACCGAAAAGTGCATATTCACCGTCAATCGTTCCCCGATAGGAAGCGATACCTGCTCCTTCATCTTTCAGCCGATAGACAATCTTTCCGTTTCGTCCCCACAAGTTCTTGTTAACAGGTATAATTTCCGGAGGAACAGTGTCCAAAGCAACCGTATATGTGCCCAGTTCACGAATAGATGCTTTCATAAATCCATCTTCGTACTTCCCTCCTACGCTGTATTTAGTCCCTTTAGGGGTCACTCGCGCCACGTAATATTTCGTAGTGTCCGCCACTGGTTTGCGCCGCAATCCGATTCGCAATTCACAGCTTGCATGTAGCGGGACCGGCTTATCATTCAACTGATAGGTAAATGCGACCGCTCCGCTATCCGCTTTTATCTGATATTGAAGAGGTACATTATCATATAGCATTCCCTTCGGAACAACCAGACTCAACCCCGGTTCCTGCAGATAATTCGTCTTATCCCAGGCAAAGAAGTATTTCTCCCGATGATTCAACGGTTCAACCGGCTGTTTCTTGCCACGTACCGTAAAGTGATAGCGGGAAGTATTGCCAAAAGCATCTTTCAATGTATATTGAAACTGATAATCCCGTTCTTCGTCAATCGTTACCAAACCACGGTTATCGTTCGAGGCTTTCAACAACCGTAATGTATTTCCGGGATCAATAAAGGATTTCATGTACTGCCCATACGTCCAGGAGTTTATCATTCGGTTTTCTTCCTGCGAAAAGCGGTCTACGGTGCTACGGAACACTTCTGCACCATCTACCGTAAGCACTACGGAATACACTCCATAATGATTATTTACCCCGTCCATGTAGTCATACGCTTTGATACCTGTGCCGATTACCCCCCATGCTTCCACCGGATGTTCACTGTTCGGCAGAATCGTTTTATTTTCCTGACTTCCACTGACCACTCCTTTGCCAAGCTGCGGAAAAAGCATGATTCCATCCGCTTTCGGGGCACGTGTATCTTTCAGATTCTTTTTAAAGAAAGGCATAGGATCGATATAGTCTCCCGTCTCCGTCTCGAACACATCCAGATGAAGATGCGGTCCGAATGAGTATCCGGTATTCCCACTCAACGCAATCCGCTGTCCGGCTTTCACCGGATATTCATCGGGTTCGGGGATGATTTCTACTTCCCAGTTCTCATTTTCATATTGAAGTTTCTTTACCCTTTCGGCAATAGGAGACAGAAAAGCGCTCAAATGGCGGTTGATAGTGGAATAGCCGTTGTGATAGCAGACGTCAAGCACATACCCCGAACCATTAGTGACACGTATACGTGAGATATACCCGTCAGCAAGTGCCCGAACCGGTTTGCCGATTGTTCCTCCCGTCTTAAAATCTAATCCACCATGAAAGTGATTGGAACGAATTTCTCCGAAGTTTCCACTCAATGTAAGGGGAAAGTCGAAAGGTGGCACAAAGGCAGCCTGCTTTTTTTCCTGTGCATACCCCTCCACGCAACAGGCCAATAATAAAGCAGCAATATATCTTTTCATTATCTTCTTCACTTTTTTACTTCCGCAAATGTACATTATTCCAACTAGATTACGAAATATCCGGGAAGAATGATAGCAGATGAACCTAGTTAATAATTCCTTTTATTATTATATTCGCAACTAAACTGTAATCATTATATTATTAATATTATTACTTTTGCGGCTGTTTTTAATAATAATTAAAAGTAAAAGGACTTAATGAGAATGTATGTAAAGGTAATGGCAGCGGTCATTGCATGTATATTGCTGAGTGGAGAAGCGTACTCAGCACTTGCAACTACCCCTGCTACAGAAAATCTGAGTTGGTTCAAAAAGAAAAAGAAAAAAAATTCAGAAGAAGAGAGAGTAAAAAGCGACTACGAGAAATTAGTGGAAGGCAGCAGTGTTAAAAAAGGGATGTTTGCCGTTTATCAAAAAAAGAACGATTATTATTTTGAGGTTCCCACATCATTGCTAGGGCGCGATTTACTTGTTGTCAACAAGTTACAACGAGTACCGGCTGAATTGAACGATGCTGGAGTAAACCGGGGTGTAAATTATGAAAATCAAATGATTTGCATGGAATGGGACAAAGCAACCGGGAAACTGATGTTCCGCCAACAACGCCCGTTACCTCTGGCTCCTCAGACGGATGCTATTTTCCGTTCGGTTAAGGACAATTTTATATCACCGCTTATTGCCGCATTCAAGATAGAGGCTGTCAATCAGGACTCTACAGCATTGATGATCAAGATCAACGACATCTATGACGGTACGGAAACCAGCATTAATAATGTATTTACCAATATCAATCTGGGAACATCGGCTATTAAAAATCTATCACGTATCTTATCCGTGAAATCCTTTCCGAACAATGTAGTTGCCACTTCCGAGCTGACTACTAAAGTGACAGAAGGAACAACAAGCGTATATGTAACGGTAGAAGTCAGTTCTTCTATCCTTCTGCTACCTGAAACTCCGATGATGGGACGTTTTGATAATCAGAAAATAGGTTATTTCACCAATCCGCTATTGAGTTTCAGCGATGCACAGCAAAGAACGGATAAAAAGCAGTTTATCACCCGTTGGCGTATGGAACCCAAACCGGAAGACCGGGAGGCTTACCTGAAAGGAAAGGTGGTAGAACCCGCCAAACCAATCGTATTCTATATCGACAATTCCACACCTTATCAATGGCGCAAATATATAAAAAGAGGTATTGAAGACTGGCAGATCGCTTTTGAAAAAGCCGGATTCAAGAATGCAATCATCGCCATTGAAGTTACCGATAGTATGGAAATAGATATGGATGACGTGAACTATTCCGTACTGACCTACGCAGCTTCGGAAAAGAAGAATGCGATGGGACCTTCTTTGTTAGACCCCCGTTCCGGAGAGATTCTGGAAGCAGACATCATGTGGTGGCACAATGTGCTCTCTATGGTAAGCGAATGGATTACAGTACAGACCGGAACTGTTTGCCCGGAAGCACGCAGCGTGCAGTTGCCGGATTCACTATTGGGTGATGCTATCCGCTTTGTTGCCTGCCACGAGGTAGGGCACTCTTTGGGATTGCGTCACAACATGATGGGATCGGCAGCGTTCCCAACTGATTCCTTACGTTCCGCAACGTTCACTTCCCGATTAAATTCCACCGCTTCTTCTATTATGGACTATGCCCGCTTCAACTACATAGCCCAACCGGGAGATGGCGTGAAGGTTCTTTCCCCGCATATCGGTCCTTACGATATCTTTGCCATCGAATATGGATATCGCTGGTACGGAAAGAATAGTCCGGAAGAAGAAAAAGATATCTTATTTGATTTCCTGAGCAAGCATACCGACCGTCTTTATAAATATAGTGAAGCACAGGATGTACGTGATGCCGTTGATCCACGTGCACAGAATGAAGATTTAGGCGATGATCCTGTCCGTTCTTCCTTACTTGGCATTGACAACCTGAAACGCATCGTTCCGCAAATCCTTCAATGGACTACTACCGGAGAAAAAGGACAGACTTACGAAGAAGCCTCACGCCTCTATTACGCGATTATCAATCAATGGAACAACTATCTGTATCACGTACTAGCCAACATCGGTGGTATCTATATCGAAAATACAGTCATAGGAGATGGTGTCCAGACCTACACATTCGTTGAGAAAGAGAAGCAACAGGCTTCCTTAAAGTTTCTGACAGATGAAGTACTGACTTATCCTAAATGGTTGTTCGATACGGAAGTAGGAAAATATACCTATTTGCTCCGTAACACCCCGGTTGGACAACAAGAAAACGCCCCGACGCAGATACTGAAGAATGCACAAGCCTACATCCTTTGGGACTTGCTTGGCAACACCCGTCTGATGCGTATGATTGAAAATGAATCAGTCAATGGAAAAAAAGCGTTTACCGTAGTGGAACTAATGGACGGACTCCACAAGAATATTTTCGGCATTACCGAACGAGGAGGTATTCCCAATGTGATGGAACGCTCTTTGCAAAAAAACTTTCTGGATGCATTACTCACAGCTGCCGCAGAGCCCGAAGCTGTGAAAATCAATAAAAAGATTGCAGACGATCATTTCTTGCTCGATCATGCCACTCCTTTCTGCAGCTGCTATGCGGCCGAACAACGTTCGCTCCGACAGGAAGATAAAATGGGAGCTCACCGAGTTCTCAACTTCTACGGTAGTCAACTGAATCGTATCTCGGATGCAATATCCGTAAAACGCGGAGAGTTACTGCGGATTAAGAAATTATTGCAGAGCCGCCTCGGAACGTCTGATACAGCAACACGTTATCATTACGAAGATATGATTTTACGTATCAATACAGCTTTAGGTATTAAATAATTCTATTCAATCACTTACGTTTATTTACAATTAATGAATAAAAAACATCTTTGCATTATTATATGCTTCCTTGTTAACGCACTGGCAATGGCCAGTGCGGCTAATCGTACTATCACCGGGGTAGTAATCTCCGGTGAAGATAACGAACCGTTGATTGGTGCTTCGGTCTACGTTCATACGGATGAACTGAAAAAGGCAGGAGCATCCCAGACATCGCTAGGTACTATTACAGATATCGATGGTAAATTCTCTCTTTCCGTTCCGGATAAAGTAACCCGTATTCATTGTAGCTACATCGGATTTGAAGAACAAGTTATAGTTCTTCAGAGCGACAAAAAAAGCTACCGAATCGTACTTCAAACTTCAGCACATACATTGGGAGATGTAGTTGTAACAGGATATCAAACCCTAGAACGTAGAAAATTAACAGCTGCGATCTCTAAAGTTGAAGTTTCGGATGCTATGGTAGGTGCTGCAAAAAGTATTGACCAGGCGCTGACAGGACAAATTGCCGGTGTATCCGTGACAAACACTTCCGGTGCACCAGGATCACCTGCCAAAATTCGTATTCGTGGTACTGCATCAATGAACGGAACACAAGACCCATTGTGGGTATTGGATGGAATTCCTCTGGAAGGAACAGATATTCCCAAAATGGACAATAAATCTTCTGACAATGATATTGTCAACATCGGTCAATCATCTATCGCCGGATTAAGTCCAAACGATATCGAAAGCATTACCATACTGAAAGATGCAGCAGCAACCGCCATTTATGGTGCTCGCGCTGCTAATGGTGTAATTGTAGTTACTACAAAAAGAGGTAGAACAGGAAAGCCTGTTGTCAATTTTAATACAAAATTAACCTATACTCCTAATTTGGAAACCTCCCGCCTTAATCTCCTAAATTCTGAGGAAAAAGTAAACTTGGAACTTCAAATGATGAAAGAAGCACCTTTCAATAAATGGGGATTTTATCCGATACCTGTATATTCAGAAAAAGGAGGAGTAGCCGCTATATTAAAACAATACAATCTAATGGATATTTATCGGGAGAAAGGCTGGGAAGGGCTTACTTCTGAAGCTCAAAACGCAATCAACCGCTTAAAAAGTATTAATACTGATTGGAATGATATACTATTCAGAGATGCCATTACTCAAGAATATAATATCAGCATTTCCGGAGGTAGCGAAAAGGTGACTTATTATAACTCCCTTGGCTACACTCTCGAAAACGGGAATATTCCGGGAGTAAGCTTAAGTCGTTTTAATCTGACGAGCAAAACCTCTTATCAGATCAATAAATTACTGAAAGTAGGTGTTTCTATTTTTGCAAATAGACGTAAAAACACCACCTTTCTGACAGATACCTATGGGCTTACTAATCCTGTCTATTATTCCCGTATTGCCAATCCTTATTTCGAACCATTCGACAATAATAACAATTACTTGTATGATTATGATGTCGTAACAGGTAGCATGCCCGATCTTTTACAAGGATATAATATTCTGGAAGAACGTGAAAATACCAGTAATAAATCAATTACTACCGCTATTAATAGTATTTTCGATATAGAACTTCGCTTTAACGACCAATGGAAAGTTACTTCACAAGTCGGTGTACAATGGGATCAACTATCCCGGGAAGAATATGCCGGTACTAACAGTTTCAATCTGCGTAACCAACGTGAAAACTCTGCATATTACAAAGGAAACGACCGTATATATCTCATACCGGAAGGCGGGATGCTCAAATCGACCAATTCTACGACTTCCCAAATTACATGGAAAGTTCAGGGCGAATACAAGAACACATTCAATGACATCCACAACATACAAATAATGGCGGGATCAGAAATCCGTAAAAATTGGTACGAGAATCAAGCATCTACCGGATATGGATATGACCCCAAAACATTAACGTTCAAAAACCTGGAATTCAGAGATTCCAAACAAGCCAATGAATGGAAACTAAAGACTAAAAGTTTTAAGGAAAATGCTTTTGCGTCTTTCTACGCCAATGGTTCTTACACACTGATGGATCGCTACACTCTGGGAGGTAGCGTCCGCATGGATGGCTCCGATCTCTTCGGTGTAGATAAAAAATATCGTTATTTACCTATTTACTCAGTCAGTGGACTGTGGCGTATCTCAAACGAACCGTTAATTAATCAGTTCAAATGGATTGATAACCTTGCTCTCCGTTTGTCTTATGGTTTACAAGGGAACATTGACAAAAACACTTCACCCTTTATCGTTGGTACTTATGGAAATATAAGTATCTTGCCCGGTTCAAATGAAGAGAGCATCACTATCAATAGTGCTCCGAACAGTAAATTACGCTGGGAAAAAACAGCCTCTTATAATACCGGAATAGATTTCTCTGTATTTAATCAGGCTATCAACCTAAGTGTAGACTATTATTACAGAAAAGGCACCGATCTCATTGGTAACAAAATGCTACCATTGGAAAATGGATTTACCAGTATGGCTGTCAACTGGGCAAGTATGAAGAATCAAGGTATCGAAATAAACTTGCAAACACGTAACATTGCAACTAAAGATTTCTCATGGTATACTTCATTTAACTTTGCATACAACCAAAATAAGGTTTTGAAAGTGATGACTGAAAAGGATCAAGTAACTCCAAGTCTGGAAGGGTATCCGGTTGGCGCTATTTTCACCCTAAAAACCAAAGGGATAAAATCAGAGACAGGACAGATATACATTGAAAATAAAGATGGAGAAGCTGTCACTATTGAGGAGCTATTCCAAATGGCAGACAAAGGAAATTTAGACGGAGAATACAGCATTGGCGTAGATAAAGAAACAGAGAGAGGTTTTTATAGTTATGCCGGAACGTCCGATGCTCCCTACACCGGAGGATTCATGAATACATTTAATTACCGTAACTGGGAACTGAACTTAAATTTCTCCTATAACTTAGGTGCACATGTAAAAACAGATCCTACTTATTACATAGCAGATCCCGATCCGGGACGCAATATGAATAGAGATATATTGGATAGATGGACGCCAGAAAATAAAAACGGAAAGTTTCCTGCATTAACTAGCCTAAATACTAATCCGGCTGACTATTATTTATTCAGCACTCGGAGAGATCTCTACAAATCGCTGGATATATGGGTCAAAAAGTTAAGTTACATACGTTTACAGAACATACGCCTGGCCTATCATTTTCCTTCCGAGTGGCTGCATAAACTAAACATCGGTGGAGCAACTGTAGGTTTGGAAGCACGAAATCTCTTTGTTTTTGGTTCCAGTTACAAAAACTACATGGATCCGGAGTCAATGAGCAATCTTTATTCAACGCCGGTTCCTAAATCAGTTACTTTCAATCTAAGTCTTAACTTTTAAACAAGAAAAATATATATGATCAAAAAAATATATTTCATAATGGTTGTCATAGGAAGCATCCTGCTATCTTCATGTGACAGCTACCTGGATATTCAACCTGTAGGACAAGTAATCCCTACTACACTAACAGAATATCGTGCTTTACTGACTACCGCTTACGGACTAAAACTCATCGACAAATCCGTCACTGAATTTCGCACAGACATAGCTATGGTAACAGATAACAGTAATTCTCAAAATTTCTACTCAGAGATTGAAAAGTGGAATGATATGAGTCCCAAAGATGGAACCCGGGAATTTGGCTGGGCAGTATATTATAGTGTGATTTATTATGCAAATGCTATAATAGCAAATAAAGATAATATAAAAGAAGGCAGTCAGGAAGACATTGATCAACTCGTTGGAGAAGCTTATTTATTAAGAGGTTACATGCACTTTATTCTTGCTAACCTATATGGACAACCTTATACTAAAGAGGGAGCACCAGAGACCAAATCCATTCCCATAAAATGGGACCTTGATCTAGAAGTGGTACTACCACGAAACACCGTAAAAGAGGTCTATACTGCTATTCTATCCGACATAGAATCGGCCCGCGGCTTAATGCATCAAAAAGAATGGGAAGCCGTATATGCTTACCGCTTCTCCACCCTATCTGTGGATGCAATGGAATCACGTGTACGCCTGTACATGGGAAACTGGAAAGAAGCCTATGATGCGGCAGAACGCATATTAGTTCAAAAATCCACATTAGAAGATCTCAATGATCCGGAAGCCAAACTTCCCAATAATTATACATCAGCAGAAATGATTACTGCATATGAGTTTTTCAATGATGACGTTACTTCAGCATCCATATTGATACCTGCGTTCATGGAAAAATATGATGCTAATAAGGATCTCCGCCGGAACAAATACTATAGTTTAAGTGGAGATAAGTACATCTCGAAAAAAAGCGGAAAAGCAGAGCATAACTGTACTTTCCGTACAGGAGAAATTTATTTGAACGCTGCCGAAGCAGCTGCACAAATGAATAAATTGCCCGAAGCTCGTACCCGCCTGCTACAATTGATGGAAAAGCGATACACTCCGGAAGGTTATGCAGAAAAGAAAAAAGCTGTGGACGCTATGAATCAAGCAGATTTAATTAAAGAAATTCTGGAAGAACGGGCTCTTGAACTTGCTTTCGAAGGTCATCGTTGGTTCGATCTACGTCGTACCACCCGTCCACGAATTGAAAAAGTGTTGAACGGACAAGCTTATCTATTAGAACAAGATGATTCACGTTATACACTACGCATTCCACAAAGTGCTATTGCTGCAAATCCGGGTTTATTAAATTGACCGAATTATATATAAGCATTCTGCTCTTAAACATCCCCTTGCGAATAACAACGTAAGGGGATTTTTCGTACATTGGTCCATGTTAAACCTTTAATATATAACAATATGATCATCGGAGTACCCAAAGAAATCAAGAACAACGAGAACCGGGTAGGCATGACACCTTCCGGAGTTGCCGAAGTTGTGAAGCAAGGTCACCAAGTATATATCCAGCATACGGCAGGTATCAATAGTGGTTTTCCGGATGAAGCATATCTGTCCGTCGGTGCACAGGTGCTTCCGACAATAGAAGATGTCTATGCCACAGCAGATATGATTGTAAAGGTTAAAGAGCCTATCGCGCCCGAATACCATCTGATCAGAAAAGGACAGTTATTGTTCACTTACTTCCATTTTGCTTCCGATAAGGAACTGACTCTTGCCATGATTGACAATAAGTCGATCTGTCTGGCATACGAAACGGTAGAAAAGGAAGACCATTCATTACCCCTGCTTATCCCTATGAGTGAGGTAGCCGGACGCATGTCCATTCAGGAAGGAGCACGCTTTTTGGAAAAGCCGCAAGGAGGAAAAGGTATCCTTCTGGGAGGAGTCCCCGGTGTGAAGCCTGCCAAAGTATTGATTCTCGGAGGCGGTATTGTCGGAAGTAATGCAGCGCAGATGGCTGCGGGAATGGGTGCGGATGTTACAGTTGCAGATATTAATCTGTCACGCCTGCGCTATCTCAGCGAGACATTACCGAAAAATGTCAAGACGCTGTACGCATCCGAATTAAGGATAAAAAAGGAATTGCCGGATGTTGATCTGGTCATCGGTTCCGTGCTGATTCCGGGGGATAAAGCGCCTCATCTGATTACCCGAAATATGCTTGCAATGATGCAGCCCGGTACGGTACTTGTGGATGTAGCGATAGATCAGGGAGGATGTTTCGAAACGTCACACCCAACGACCCACAGTGCGCCGACCTATGTGATAGACGGTATCGTTCATTATGCCGTAGCCAATATCCCGGGAGCTGTACCTTATACTTCTACGCTGGCTTTGACCAATGCTACTCTCCCTTATGTCATTGCTTTAGCAAATAAAGAATGGAAAAAAGCTTGTAAAGATGACCCGGCACTAGCACTCGGCTTGAATGTAGTGGAAGGAAAAGTGGTATATAAAGCAGTAGCGGATGTATTCGATCTAAAATATGAAAATATAAACCTATAAATTGATTAAGCAGCCAACTTTCTGAAGTAGTAAAGTTCTGAAGTAGTCAGGTTTTCCAAACCCGCTACTTCGGAACTTGTTTTTTTACCAATATTTCTTCTCCGCTGCCCGCTGCATAACCTCCACCAATTCATTCATGACTTCCGCTACTGACTGCTGACGGGAAACAATAGCCGACACCTGCCCTATCTCCAGTTCGCCTTCTTCCAGATCCCCTTCAAAGATACCTTTCTTCGCACGACCTCTCCCAAGAAGAGTCCGCAATTCTTCGGCAGAAGCACCGCCATCCTCAGCCCTCTCCACAGCATCCCGGAAATTATTCCGTACCAAACGTGTCGGAGCCAGTTTCTTCAATAATAATTTAGTATCTCCTTCTCCCAAACCCAGACAATATTCTTTAAAGACCGGGCTGGCTGAACTTTCATCCGTCAACGCAAAGCGAGTACCGATTTGTACCCCTTCTGCTCCCAGCACCATGGCAGCAAAGATACCTTCTCCCGTACCGATACCTCCTGCAGCGATCAAAGGCAAAGTGGTCGCATTGCGTACCGCAGGAATCAAGCAGAAAGTGGTAGTTTCTTCACGCCCGTTATGTCCGCCGGCTTCGAAACCTTCAGCGACTACCGCATCTACTCCCGCCTCTTCACATTTCATCGCGAAACGGGAAGAGGAAACGACATGAGCTACGATAATACCACGTTCATGCAGCCATCCGGTCCATGCTTTAGGATTTCCGGCAGAAGTGAAAACGATCTTGACGCCCTCTTCGGCAACAATCGCCATGATTTCTTCAATCTGAGGATACATCAAGGGAATATTGACTCCAAAGGGACGGTCTGTAGCCGCACGACATTTCCGGATATGTTCACGAAGAGTCTCCGGATGCATAGAGCCTGCGCCAAGCAGTCCCAATCCTCCCGCATTACTTACTGCGGAAGCGAGACGCCAACCGCTACACCACACCATGCCACCTTGAATAATAGGATACTGAATACCGAAAAGAGAAGTAATTCTGTTCATAAATTAATCGTTTTCAATGTGCTAATCTGATAACATGGAACATGAGACATGTTCATATTTAATAAAACAGTTTCAGCGGGCAATCTGTTCAATGGGGCGATTGATCAGTACAGTCGTCGAATCGCCATAGGTTCTCAACACTTCCAACGTACGCTCCCGACGTTCTTTTCCTTTTTTATTCCAGAAGTTTTTGGTGAAAACCGCCATCAGATCAAGTCCTCCGATAGTTCCTCCATTAATGTACACGCCGCTGCCTCCAAACAAAGGAATCGGGCTATCCATCACTACCGAATTAACCATCATTCCATTCGCCCGCTCGCTCAACTGACGGAAACGTACCCCGCTCGCCCGTATCTCCTCCAATGATTTGCGGACTCCTCCCGCCATCGGATTACGTGCCCAATTGCTGTACGACCTTTGATGACGCATTTCGTAATGCGGATCTCCATGCCAGGTATTCTTATCCATTCTTATTTTCTTCTGAAAAACGGGGTCCCAATTATAAGGAGTATTTGCCTTATAAGGCATCAGACTCAATACCACTTTCGGTTTAGGCAATGCTTCGGGAAGCGACTCATCGGGCAGCATCCACTTCTTTTCCACCGACATGCGGGGAGTGCCGACAGCGCTGCCGAAATCAATCTGCCTGACTGCATCCTGATTCAAATTCAGCTCCTGATCACTGTCCAGCAACTTTCTAAGACGCAAGGAATCCTCCTTCGTCCATTCCTGCGCATGTACCAGCAAAGCTGTCAGGCACAGTGTCATAGCTGTTATCAAACGTTTTACCAATTCACTCATCTTTCTACCTCTGTTTTCTATATTCCTCAAGTACCCCCATCGTACGTGTGCGCATTCGTTTCTTCCTGAACTGCCAGAACTCTCTCGTAAAGACCTGCAGTAAATCCAAACCGCTAAACGTACCTCCGTTCACTCTTACTCCATTCCCTAAAGATATTCCTTCGGGGGGAGGGAGCTTAAACTCCATCGCAATTTTCAATGTATCCAATGGCAAGTGAGCATAAACAGGCTTGTACACTTCAAGCATTTGAAGAGGAAGTTTCCCACCTGTTATCCTCCGTTTATCGTACAAAGTATCCGATTCGACCACAGCAGAAGGAGAAATCACACGCGGAAGCGACTCATCAAAACGCATCCATCGTTTCTCCTCATACACACGCGGATTGGCTGCTCCTGCATTCAAATCAATCTGTCTGACGGCTTCCTTATTCAGCTTCAGCTCTTCGCCCTCCTTCAGTGATTTCTTCAATCGCAGAGAATCTTCCTTCGTCCATTGGGCATAACACGCCCCTGTCAGCAGTACAAAGACTGCTGATACAAATAAACGTTGCCTCATGTTTTTTAGTTTTTATGCCCCGAAGGATTTTTCTTTTTTTACCACCATCGGTATCCTGAGCCACAAAGCGGCTCGTCGTAGCACGGATCAATCGTCCAGGTCGTCTTCGGATATTTCCGGCCTTCCCACCATCGACGATAGCAGGCTGCTGCGTCAAGCACTTCGTCGTCGGTCAGGAAATAAATGGCTTCGTAATTTTCGGCATTCGCCAGTACCATCCTGCAACCTAAGGATGGGGCTGTCCCCTGACGGATCGACTCTATCACCCAAAGCATACACTCACCCAAACGGATTTTACCGTTATTCGTATTGTAGACTGACGGGAAAGAAGGAATAATAGTCAGATCTTCCGCATATTTCAATAGTTCGGGAATGTCCTCTTCAGTAAAATGAGGAACTTCCACGACCCCTTTTTCATTCTTCATATTATAGGTGCCCGCTTTCAGCTGTTTCACAAAAACGGTTACATCGGGATTTTCATAGTTCATTTCTTCGCTGCTGCATCCCACCAGGGATACCATCAGGCTAACAGCCATCCACAGCATCATAAGTGTTTTTTTCATTTTCATAAGGATTAATACGTCATGCGAAGTCCGCAAAGTAAATTAAAATTAGTCGGCCGTTTTGTGCGTACCGTAGCCAGTTTCGAATCCGTCTTGAAATGATGGGAAACACCCGGCTCGGCAAAAACCGCCAATCGGTCATTAATCTTATAAGTGATTCCGATACCGGCAGTAACTGCCAGTTGGATAGGTTCTTCTTTAAAACTGTTGTCCGGCGCACCGGCTATACATTTGTCCGCCACTCCGCCTACCGTAGCGTAGAGGTCGATTTTCTTTGTATCCATCAAGGTAATGTTCGCTTTCAGCGGGATGCCCAGATAATGCAGATGCTGTCCTTCCGAACGCAAATTGGAATAAACCAGTCCGGTCTCTATTCCCAGATAGTCATTCAGTTTTCGCTCTACAGTGACTCCAGCGGAGATCGGCATCTTATAGGCACCGTCCTCTGCCGGAAGTGCCGTCCCCATCTGTGCTTTCAGAGCCCAGCGATGTTTTTTCATATTTTCCACCGGAGCAGGTGTATCGGCAGTGTATTTTTCTTCTTGTACGGCGGATGGTTCTGTATTACCATTATTCGCCTGCCAATACCCGTTGTGACCTTGGTTGCCGTATCGGTTGCCATTTCCCGTGGTGGTAGTTGCCGAGAAAGAGAAAGACATGGAGAAGGAAATGGAAACCGAGTCTCCCTCCTCAGGATACTGCGATAATAATCCGAATGATTTAGGTGCCGGTTTCGGCAATACAGGTTCCATTGCCGTCGGCAACTGATTGGCACGTACACCATCTCCATCCATTCTTCCGCTGTTCGCCACCACGATTTTGGTAAACGCCTCCTCCATCTCTTCTTTCGGAGAAAGATACCAGAAAGTAGCTGAGGATGCAGCCAATACCAGCAACACAGATGCTGCCGCTGCCACACGGAAGAATATCAACCGACGGCGATGCTGGCAAGCCACAGGGATGTCCTGCGAAAGCTCTTCCCAAAAGCCATCCCGAACAGTCATCCCGGCATCAGCGAGACGAGTGCGAAACAGATCGGTTATTTCATCATTTTCTTTCTTCATGATTTCTATATTCTTTTATTCTTTTTGCTAACAAATACTTGGCTCTGTGTAACTGCGAAGTAGACGAATGCTCTTTAATGTGAAGCATCCCGGCTATCTCCTTGTGCGATTTCTCTTCAAACACATAAAGGTTGAAAACGGTTCGGCAACCATCCGGCAATTCGGCGACAAACGCCATTAATTGTTCTTCGGAGATCCCTGTTCCTCCTCCCGACGACGAAAGATCCGGTATGTCGGGAAGCTGCTCTTCATGCACTACCAACTGATTGACTCGTTTCTCCCGTCTCAGATAGTCGAGTGACTGTGTCACCATCACCCGTGTGATCCACGTACAAAGCGAGGATTCACCCCGGAACGAGAAGTTGGTAAAAATCTTGATGAAACCGTCATGCAGTACATCGTGCGCCGCATCCATATCGCCCGTATAGCGGTAGCATACCGCCAACATTTGTTTGGCATAGAGGGTGTAAAGTTCCTTTCGGGCTGAATCCTGTCCTGCCCGACAGCCCTTTATCAGTTCTATCTCGTTTTCCAATGCCAATTGTCTTTTTTAAATCGAACGTATGTCTGCGCCGTTTTTATCCTTTAGACGCAAGTATTTGAGGAATGCTGCAAAGAGTTTTGCTAAAAGAAGTTAAAGAAATGATGATTCGTAAATAATAAACGGTGAACAGCTGCAGCACGATAGCAACAGCACTGTTCACCGCTTATTTATTATCAGTTCATCATTTATAGATTCAGCATGCTTTGAAGCTCATGTCAAGTCCTTTCACCGAATGAGTCAAAGCTCCAACAGAGATAAAGTCTACGCCACATTCGGCATAGTCGCGAAGGGTATCGAAAGTGATACCGCCGGAAGATTCTGTTTCGTATTTGCCGGCTACCATGTCGACTGCCTTCTTTGTCATTTCGGGCGTAAAGTTGTCGAACATGATGCGGTCTACGCCACCCAAGTCAAGCACTTGCTGCAATTCGTCGAAGTTGCGTACTTCGATTTCAATCTTCAGGTCCTTGCCCTTTTCCTTGCAGTAATCCTTGGCACGGTTGATCGCTTTGTCGATACCTCCGGCAAAATCCACATGATTGTCTTTGAGCAGAATCATGTCGAACAGACCGATACGATGGTTTACACCGCCACCGATTTTGACTGCCATCTTTTCGAGGATACGCATACCCGGAGTTGTCTTACGGGTATCCAGCACGCGGGTGTGAGTGCCTTCCAGTACCTTTGCATACTTGCGGGTCATGGTTGCGATACCGCTCATACGCTGCATCACGTTCAGCATCAGGCGTTCGGTCTGGAGCAAGGATTGTACTTTTCCTTCTACGATCATAGCTACGTCGCCCGGTTTCACTTCAGTGCCGTCATTGATAAACACTTCCACTTTCATGGACGGGTCGAAACGGTTGAAGATTTCTTTGGCAACTTCGATTCCGGCCAGTACACCGGCTTCTTTGATCAGTAGTTTTGATTTTCCCATTGCAGTAGCGGGAATACACGAAAGGGTGGTATGGTCACCATCACCTATATCTTCTGCAAAAGCAAGATCGATCAGTTTGTCGATCAGTTCTTTTTCCTTATTCATTGATCTTGTCAATTCTTATTTGGTGTATTAAATATTGAGTCTGCACTTTTTTCAGGAAGCAGTTCACACGGAATTTCCCTTTTGTAGTCGTCAGCGTACCTATGACAAAACTGGATTCATCCCGTTTTCCCTGATGATTCACGTCAAATGCGTTGACCTTGTTTTCCGTGAAAAACTCTTGCATCATTGCTGTCGCTTTCTTCTTGTCAACGTTTGCCGAGCTGCCTTGGAGAACGAGGTTTACCTTGTCTCCCATATACTTACTCAGTTCCTGCGAGCTTCCCCGCTTAAATGCCGTAATCACTCCTGCCGGTATCTCCTGCGCCATCAGCAATGAGACAGAAAGAAGCAAAGAGGCCATTCCTAAAAGCACTCGTTTCTTCATAAATCCAAGCTTTTGGGTTGAAGTTTAAAGGCTTAAACTTTCAACTAATGATAGGCAAAGGTAAGCATTAATTGCAGAATAACATAAAAAATGCCTATTTTTGTGCTCGAATCAGAATATCAGACGCATGAAAACAACTTTGCTCGTCGTTGGACGAACCGTAGAACAACACTATATTACAGCTATTAATGACTATATTCAGCGTACCAAACGCTTCATCACTTTTGATATGGAAGTGATCCCCGAACTGAAGAATACCAAGAGCCTTTCGATGGATCAGCAGAAGGAGAAAGAAGGGGAACTGATATTGAAAGCACTTCAACCGGGGGATGTGATCGTACTGCTCGATGAGCACGGGAAGGAAATGCGATCACTCGAATTTGCCGATTACATGAAGCGGAAGATGAATACGGTGAATAAGCGGTTGGTATTTGTCATCGGTGGTCCTTACGGATTTTCGGAGAAGGTGTATCAGGTAGCTAATGAAAAGATTTCAATGTCGAAGATGACGTTTTCACATCAGATGATACGGCTGATCTTCGTGGAACAGATTTATCGGGCGATGACGATATTGAATGGAGGACCGTATCATCATGAATAACATGCCTCCATTCAACAGCAAACTCTCCTTATCCTGCTGAGTTTTCCGCTAAATATAATTTATCAAATACCGTTCGCAGTTCTTCCTCATTCTCCATCAATTGACGCAACTCCGCCAACCGTCCGGCATTATCAGATTGGGGTATCCACAACTTCAGATACCCTCCTTCTGCATATTTATCGGCAAGATGTTTCCGGAAGCGTTCATACTGATGCTCTTTATCCATCTCCGGATAATGAGACAAACCATACTGTACGGTACGGCGCAGTGTTATTTCCGGATCAATAATCCGGTCTGCCTCAGCCACTATTTTCCCATAGATACTTCGCGGAGCCTGTTTATTGGAGGCACGATGATCTTCTATCGATTCTTTCATCTGCAGCATTTGTTCATCGGTAAACCAACGGTGCAAAATTTCATCTGCCAACAGTATTCTCCCCGAAACGATATGATGAAATTCACGTCCTTCGCACAAACCCAAGTCGTGATAAGCGGCAATCGTATAAACCATTGCAGAATCGACTTCATAATGAAGAGCCAGCTTCAGACTTTCTTCGATCACTTTTTCCACATGGTCAATCTGATGTGCTTTATCAAAACCGGCATATTGCGGGATAATCCTTTCCTGTACGTATCTCTGCAATTCAATAGGTATATTATGAGTCATATTCTGCCCGTATTATTATTTTTTAATCTGGTTATTCCCGATTCATCAGCCTATGGTCCGCCATCTGTTCGAACTTCGTTCCCGGACGGCCATAATTGGCATACGGATAAATCGAAATACCGCCACGTGGAGTAAAGATACCCGTAACCTCAATATATTTGGGATTCATCAGTTTTATCAGATCTTTCATGATGATATTCACACAGTCTTCATGAAATGCACCATGATTACGGAAGCTGAACAGATAAAGTTTCAAACTCTTGCTTTCCACCATCTTAATGTCGGGGATGTAACTGATACGTATTTCTGCAAAGTCAGGTTGTCCGGTTATGGGGCACAGGCTTGTAAATTCGGGACAGTTGAAACGTACCCAGTAATCATTTTCCGGATGCTTATTATCGAAAGCCTCCAATACTTCAGGAGCATAGTCTTGTTTATACTCCGTTTTTCTTCCTAATAAGGAAAGTTGGTCTTTTAATTCAGCCATTGTTTAATGTTGTTTTAAACTCTCTTCATATAGAAAAAAACGCAAAACATCTTTCACCTGTCACCATATTCACTGAAACGGCTTATCCATCGATGGTTCAGTGGTGAAAGATTGATGATTGCAATCTATCACCGATCTTTCATCTTTCACCGTCCGGTATTCCTATTATCATCCGGTACTCCTATTATCAAAACGACCGTTGCTTTTAGTCGTTTCCTATAAAGGAATGAAGTGTTTCACTATGATGGAACTCTAGTTTCAAAGCCTTGAAACTAAAAGTTTCGAGCGTATGAAACTATGGTTTCAAGCAATGGAAACTAGAGTTTCAAGCGTATGGAACCAAAGTTTCAAGCGGTTGAAACTTCTTGAAACAACCGGCAATGACTCTTTACCCTTGCACATCCCGAAATGAAACGAATGCCAATGATAGAATAGCAAGCATCTATCAGCAAAGATAAAGGTGACAATAAAAAAGCATTCATCGGTTATTATCACCCTATTATCACCATCTATTATCACCCTTTATTCATTTGTAATCAAGGAGTTAATCTTCAAAAGTGACAAGTGACAATAAAAAACACGTTTTTAGTCTCTGTGTAGAGATATTATTGATTCTTCTTTTTTAAATACTTTTCCAGCCCCTCACGACGTAACGTACAGGCGGGACAATGCCCGCAGCCATCCCCCTGAATACCATTATAGCATGTCAAAGTCTCGTTACGGATCAAATCCAGTACTCCCAATTGATCTGCCAAAGCCCAAGTTTCTGCTTTATCAATCCACATCAGAGGGGTATGAATCACGAATTGTTCATCCATTGCCAGGTTTAATGTCACATTCAGAGACTTAATAAACGCGTCCCGGCAATCGGGATAACCGCTAAAGTCAGTCTGAGAAACTCCCGTCACCAAATGATTGATGCCACGTTCGCGGGCATATACTGCGGCAATACTCAGGAAAAACAGATTACGCCCCGGAACAAAGGTATTGGGTACGCTGTCTGCGGGCTTTTCCTGATCCATTACCATCGTGGTGTCAGTCAACGAATTATGTCCCAATGTTCCTATGAAAGACACGTCCATCACATCAAATTCCACTTCTGCCTTTCGGGCTATTTCTCTGGCGAGTTCTACTTCCTTCTGGTGCTTCTGACCATAAAGGAAACTCAAAGCGTATACTTTCTTAAAGCTGCGTTTCGCCCAAAAGAGGCAAGTGGTGGAATCCTGTCCGCCACTGAACACAACCAATGCAGTCTCTCTGTTCATCATAAAATTCTCTTTATATTCTCAGCCCTCGAAGCAGGCCGGAAGAAGTCGTTTCATTAAATATCTTTGACTTTCAGTACGTTATAAGAAATGTTGGTATCGTATACGTCACTGCCGTCTACCTTCTTAATCACTTTCACTACGCGGATAGTCACCGGAAGGATGATAACCTCGTACATAGATTTCAGTACGATCTGAAGTCCCATCATGATAAGCAGTTCTTTCCAGGCAATGATGCCTCCGAAAGCTATCGGGAAGAAAATCAACGAATCGGCAGTCTCACCGACAATCGTTGAGAGAATAGCCCGGGCAGAGAAGTTCCGCCCCTGACTGGCGATCTTCATCTTACTCATCACATACGCATTAAGGAATGAACCGACAAGGAAAGCCATCAAACTGGCTGCTACGATGCGGGGAGCCATACCGAATACAAAATCGAAATGCTCTTCGCCTTCCCAGAACGGAGCAGCCGGTATCGCAACAGCTATCAAGCCAAGCCCTACCACAAAGAAGTTCATGGCAAAACCACTCCAGATAATAAGACGTGCTTTCTTGAATCCCCAGACTTCGGCGATACAATCATTAATGATATAAGAAATGGGAAAAACCAATAATCCGGCTGTGACAGTCAGGCTGCCGACCTGAATTACTTTCGTTTCAAGAAGATTGGCTGCAATGAGGCATACATTGAAGAGAATGCCCAGCAACATAAAAGGTACTGATACTTTTTCTTTCATAACTCCTGTTTTTTACGTGGTGTTCTAGAATACACGACCGCTATTCACGGCATCATACATCTTTTTACTTGTTTCGGGGTGCAAAGATAATAAAAAACTTGCAACTAGCCATAATACACCTGATAATACTTTGTACTTAGTTGAGACATCATAGTCAACCCTATCGTCAAGTTCCCACTAAATAATACCTATTTTGAACTACTGGCTAAGGAAAAAGAAATCTCTTCAATCTCTGTTTCCAGAAAAAGAATTATATTTGCAATGAAGATTGGACCATTGACTGCCAATCTTCGTGTTTTAGGACATCTTAATTATCGGAACAGAAAAGTGGTATTTTCTAAATAGCTAGTTAATATAGGTGTCTTTACCAAGTTTATATCCTCATTCGATACTTAAGTTCTGGTGCGGGCATACTGTATTTTCAGCTATAGGTTATACCACTACCTCTGTTTCGAAATACATGTATCGTCCACACCGAACTTATATCCAAATCAAAACATATAAGCATTGGTGCGGGTATACTGTATTTTCACCTGTTGGTATTGCGACTACCACGAGCTAGAAATACATATATTACTCGCACCTCTTTCATTTAATCCGGTTGGGATATTGGGGGGGGGGTAATTGAAGAAGCCGCAAAAAATAATCAGATATCTCTAGATGTATTAACACGTGATGTATAAACAGAAAATTACTAGCTTGGAAATTGATCACTATCTGATGCTCGATGAGGATAGTCTGCCGAATACTTTGGACTTAATTGAGATATCATAGATAACTTAATCGTCAAGTTCCCATTAAATAACACCTATTTTGAACTACTGCCTAAGAAAAAAGACATTTCTGACATCCCCGTTTCCAGAAAAAGAATTATATTTGCAACGAGGATTGGACCATTGACAGCCAACCCTCATGTTTTAGGACATTTAATTAATTCGTGTTGAGAAGTCGCGTTTTCAAACTAGAAGATATTATTAGATGTCCGCACCGAACTTATATTCAATTTAAAACATATAAGCATTGGTGCGGGCGTACTATATTTATCTTCTATGGGCTCGCGACTGCCTCAACATGGAAATATATGTATGACTCGCACCTCTTTTTTTAATCCGGTTGCGACACATACACTTAAAAACTAATGAGGTATGACAACAAAACAATGGATTGGAATTGAAGAAGCCGCAAAAAAGTATCAGGTATCTTCTAGACGTATTAACACGTGGTGTAAAAAACAGGAAATTACTTGCTCGGAAATCGACCACTATCTGATGCTCGATGAAGACAGTCTGCTGAGATGCATTGAACGACACACACAGCTTAGTCTTACAGAGAAGGAACTCGAAAAACGCAAAGAAAGATTAATAAAGGAAAGTGAAGAGGAAATCTTCTTACTACAGTCTATGAAAGAACTTACTCCGGTAATGCGTCAGATAATAAAAGAACTTGCCGGAATGATACAGAACGATAACAGAAGACGGATGTTTCTTTTTATCTCATTGGAAGGAAGTTTCAAAGAATATTGCAAGCAGTCTTGCCAAAACACCTATAATATGCAAGACGAATATCAAAGACTTATACGTGAAATCAAAAATCGAACCGGATTCCTCAAAACCTATAAAGACGAAATGATACACCTCAAAGCAGCACTGCGACTTTACGAAATGTATTACGGAAAAGACTGCCTCTATACAATGAACACAGAAAACCAAATGACGAAAGAGGAAAAAGAGGCGATCGCCCTGCTCAATACCCCTATAGAAAATTTAGGATTTGAAGTAAGAGCATCACGAGTTCTATGCGAAGAAGGAATACAAACCCTCCGGGATTTATTAGAACTAACTTACAAATATGGATGGAACAGACTGACAAAAATTCGTGATTTGGGCTCTACAACACAGAACAGAATAATGAAACGACTACAAGAACTGAACATTCTGGATGATATGGATGAAGACGTCTCTTATTTATATAAATACCTGGATAAATAAAAAGACTTAAAATTCCTCCCACCCAAAAGTATTTTCAAATTGCCGGATTGTTCTAGAGGTATGTTCAATTTAAAAACTTAAGATCATGGATTATCAATCAAAAAAAGACGTAAATGTAGCAGCAGAACAGGCAAAGATGGATGCCAAACTTGCTCAAGAAAGAGCCGAAGAAGCTAAAGAAAGAGGAGCGGAAGCAAGTGCCCACTCTGGGGACAGCTTGAAAAAGAAAGTGCAACATGCCGCCAATGTCGCCAAAGAAAAAGCTACGGAAGCAACCAACACTGTGAAGGAAAAAGCCACAGAAATGAGCCATACCGCACAGGAGAAGGCTCAACAAGCCAAAGACAGAATAAAAGAAATGATGGATTAATTCATCCCGTAAAATGCAATTAAAAACTATGCCGATAAAGAAATGTACTTATACATTGACTTTACCGGCATAGTTCAAGTTTAGATTACATTCTCTTACTTTGCGCCCAATAAAGGTTTCAAACCTCTTTCTTTTAAGTACGAACTACAACCCCGAAAGATACTCCTTCAGCGTCTCCACATATTCCTCCATCGCTTTCCTGCCTCCGGCAGTGATCCGGCAGGCAGTACGCGGCCTTTTGCCTACAAAGCTTTTTTCCACC
Source organism: Bacteroides sp. RCH18 (assembly GCF_058231005.1). NCBI lineage: Bacteria > Pseudomonadati > Bacteroidota > Bacteroidia > Bacteroidales > Bacteroidaceae > Bacteroides > Bacteroides sp. RCH18. The sequence goes on from NZ_JBIPTC010000001.1 coordinate 1,472,090, forward strand.
TCGATATATCCGGCTTCACTCAGCTTATCCAACTGCACACTGAGGTTTCCCGCTGTCGACTGGGTCTTCTCTTTCAAGTAGACGAACTCAGCCTCCTCCACCGTCAGCAGAATCGACATTATAGCCAAGCGAAGCTGTGAATGCAAGATAGGATTCAGTTCTTTAAACATTGCTTCTTCATCTGTTTATTCATAATATGTCCGGGGACAATCATCATCACTATAAAGATGGCGGCAAACACCAGATATACTCCGCTTCCATGAATAAAAAGCATGGAAAAAGAAAGGGCGATACCAATCATCCCCGCTATACTAAGCGGCTTGTACTTACATACCAACCCCGTAAGAGTAGCCCCCATCCCCATCAATAAGGAAATTACAAACAGAATATCAATACGGACAACAAATGCCATGCAAGACAGACAAAAACCTACTACTCCAAACACAGCCCATATCTGACCAGTCACCCGGTCTATGTAATTTTTTGCTCCCTTATTCTTGTCTTTCCTATTAAAAAAGATAGTCAGCGGTCCGGCAATGACAGGCAAAGCAAACCAGAGAAAATTGATCTGCCACACTCCCGTCTGCAAATAAAAGTACCATACCAAAAGTGATATAGCCACAGTAGTATATCCCCATATCAATAATGGGTAGGCTGCATAACGGGCTGTATGGTCCTGCGTCTCCCGAATCATGCGGGCAATCAGTTCCAAACTCTCTTTCTCTGAAATTCTCTTGTCTTCCATATTCTATCAATTTTGTTTCAAAAATAATATTGTTTACGTAATAAACCAAAAATCCTTGTCTATTTTCCTTCGATACGGCTTCTTTCACTTGCCGATTTCTTTTCTACAGTCACCGCACCCGATTTCTTTCCATGATTGAAATTCCAGGTAAATGTGAGTTTCATCAGTCTTCCGCTCGAAGCCAGTTCAAAACGATTCTGCGATGAATAACTCGGTACATTGCTGAAATAAGAATTATATCGGTTGAAGATATTGTCTACCCCCAAAGTAGCTACACAACGCCCGTCTTTCCATTTTTTGCGCAGGTGCAGGTTGAATGTATGACGAGGATCGATCCCGCTATTACCGGAATACAACCGGCTAACTCCATTATATTGTGCTTCCAACGAATAGTCTGACGGTAAAAGGACCGTAGCATTAGCATTGGCAAAATAAAGGAAGTGCCCAAAGTAATCGTCCTCCCGATACATGCGGATATCTTGCCTCACTCCGATAAAGCTGGCATTCAGATTCAGCCAATTGAGCGGCTGCCAGGGAGCAGTGATAGCTACGAACCAATGGTTCTCACGATTGTGATTCTCATTGATGACATATGATATATCCGAATTCTCCGCATCTTCTTTACCAAACTGACGGATCAGATCATGGTGCAAATTGCCGCCAACAGTCAATGTATACCGGAAGTTATAGACCAGCGTAATACTGAATTTATTAATATAAGTAGGACGCAACATCGGGTTGCCTATCAGATAACTGTATTCGGAAGTCTGAATCCGGTTCGGGTTGAGAGCCGAAAAAGTCGGACGTTCTATATAGCGTCCATACTGACCGATAAGCATCCACTTGTGAATTTCATCAAAATAGAAATTTCCGTCGATATGTGGAAACCAATCCCAGTATTTTCTCGTCCGACGTTCTGTTTCATTGGAGGTTTGCGTATATTCTCCCCGAAGTCCAATATGAACAGATCCTCTTTTCATATCCAGAGAATAAGTTCCGTATAAAGCACCGATATTCTCGTGATAATCGAGTTCATATCCATAAGCAACATTGGGCTTCCAACTTTCGTCAGGTTCCAGCCCTTCGTAACAGGCATCATCTTTCATTCCCGTATAGGTATATTTCATTCCTACCTGGAAAAACGATTTCTTATGCAACTGTTGTTTCCACGACAGATCGGCAGTTGCGATCTGATAAGTGGCATTAGAGCGGGAACGGTAAACGGTATCTTTATTTAGAGCACCTATCTCCTGAAAAATTTGATACTGATTTCTGCCATGCAGATCTTTAGAGATATAGTCGGTGACAAGCTTCAGCACCGAACCGTCCTTATCCAGTTTATGTATATAGTTGGCAGTAGCTGTATACATATTGTAAGTCTCTTTCTGACGATACACACCCTGACTTTCCATATCCAGCGGTCCTACCGACAGAGTAGAGTAACTCTGAGACGGCCAGATGTATCCGCGACGAACATACTCCAGCTCTACTCCCAGACTATTGGAAGAGTCCATCGTATAAACTGTTCCCATCCGAATCGTCCCGTAACGCGAAGGCTGCTTCATACGGGTCAGACTGGAAAAACCTTTATCTCCCGCTACATAATCACGGGTAACGTACAAATCTCCTTTATTCTGAGGAACCAAAGTGCCGGAAGCAAATCCATAGGTATCCCACTTCCCACTATGATAATTCAAGCTACCGCTAGGCTGATAAGATTGCAAGGAAGAGGCAAAAGAAGCATTCATAGAAAGATTTCCCTGAAATCCTTTGTCCGTATGACGTCTCATTATAATATGTATAGCACCTCCCTGAGCATCGGCATCCTTATCGGCTCCCGCCATTGGAAGCACTTCAACGCGGGCAATATCGTCCGATTTCAAAGAACGGAGATAGCTTATCAGCATCTCTCCGGTAAGTTTTATCTCCCTATTATCTACAAACACCTTCGTGCCGGAAGAACCATTGATGGAAACCCGCTCGTCGGACAACCATACTCCGGGCGCTTGTTGAAGGAGTTCGACTCCGTCTTTGTTCTGTGCAGGAGGGACGGACAGGATAAAACGGTCTGCTTTCCGTTTCACAGGACTTGTCCGTACCACCACTTCCTGCAACGCATAAGTGGAATCTTCTGCCAAAGTATCATTCACAGCCATCGGCCGGGCAGCCGTCGAAGCCTGCCCCCAAGCGGTAACTCCGGTAAAGCCGGTCAATATCAGAAATATCAGGTATCGCATACTGTTAGTCATTTACCGGATAATACATCTTCATTTTAACGGTAGCCGAAGCATCCGCCTCTTTCTTGCATTTTTCCCGGGCATACCCTTCTACCGGTATTCCCTGTTCATTCATGTCCAATTCCCAGTTTCCGTTCTCATCATGGAAAAGAGAGATTAAAAACTTTTCCCATGGAACATCTTTTAGAACAACAGTCACTGTATCTTTAACAGCAGTAGCCATCGCATATACCGGCTTCGATTCCGAATCCTGTTGTGCCATGACCATAATAGCGCCTTTTGCACTACGAATACCCTGTACTTCTACTTTTACTTCCTGTGCAAAAGTAACAACGTGGTAACAAATAATCCCTAAAGCAATGAATAACAAGCGTTTCATCTTTTTCTTCCTTCCTATCAATTAGTTGACGTGATTTAATTAGTTTATTATATAAACCATATATGGATTAAAAAAAGTAAGGAGCTGCGCATCTCTCTTACTCGATGCAAATATAAATAGGTTTATTTTATAAACCAAACATTTCGGAAGAATATTTCAAATTAAATAAGCCTTCCCGTCATTCGTCGTATTTTGACAGAAAGGCTTCACTTTGACCTTAAAACACATCACTCAATTAGAAAGTTGCATCAGGAGAAGTCTTTCAATTCTTCTTTCAGACGCTTGCGGATAAAGAAAAGTCGGCTCTTTACCGTCCCCATCGGCAATCCTAATTTTTCGGCAATTTCCCTGTATTTAAATCCAGCTACAAACATCTGGAAAGGAACTTTCATATCTTCGGGGATGGAATGGATCACTCTATACAACTGCTTCATGTCGTAAGCAAACTCGAAACGGTCGCCATCTTCATCTTCTATCAAACTTTGCTGATTGATGGAATAGGTATCATCAATCAAATTCATTTCGCGGACCGTGCGCCGGTAGTTGTTGACAAAGATATTACGCATGATGGTAAACATCCATCCTTTCAGATTCTTGGCATGCGTAAATTTCTCATGATTATCTAATGCCTGCAATACACAATCCTGAACTAAGTCGTTGGCTGAATCACGGTCTGAAGTCAACTTATATGCGAAACGATGCAGGTCTGACTCCATCGCCAATATTCCTTGAGTAAAATCCACTTTTTCCATTCTCGTATTTTATTTATCTAATTAGTACGATACAAAGATCCGCTTTTTTAGAACGATTATAAATAGCAATTCTTCCGATAAGTTTGGCAATTTTTCCTTAGCCCCTCTCAACCATTTCTTTTTTTAGTTGTTCATTGGGCATTCACCTAAAACTTAACTGATAATGAAAACAAGCTTTAAAATGGTAGCTATGCTACTGGGGATCGGAATTTTCCCCGTCTGTGCTCATGCGCAAAAGAAAGTAGTCATTGAGGATGAGGAACCAAATTCCATTATGTTCGTCTCCAGGGACAAAGCCGGAGATGAAATCATCCGAATCATGAACGACCGCTCTCAGATGCGTTTTCACGACCCGAATGCTCCCCGCTTCCTTCTGACGGACCAGAAAGGAAAATTCGCCCTTGGTATCGGTGGCTACGTACGTGCTACGGCAGAGTATGATTTCAACGGCATCGTTGACGATGTGGATTTCTATCCGGCATTGATCGGACAGCCCGGAAAGGGAAATTTTGCCAAGAATCAATTCCAGATGGACATCACCACTTCTACCCTATTCCTGAAATTGGTAGGACGAACCAAGCATCTGGGCGACTTCGTGGTGTATACCGCCGGAAACTTCCGTGGAGATGGGAAGACGTTTGAACTTCAAAATGCGTATGCGCAGTTCTTAGGATTTACCATCGGATACAGCTACGGTTCATTCATGGACCTTTCGGCTCTGCCCGCAACAATTGACTTTGCCGGTCCTAACGGTTCCGCTTTCTATCGTACCACTCAACTGAGTTATATGTGCGATAAACTGAAAAACTGGAAATTCGGTGTTGCCATGGAAATGCCTTCGGTAGACGGTACAACGAATAGCGATGTATCTATCAACACGCAACGAATGCCGGATTTTGCAGCTTCTGCACAGTATAACTGGAATAGTAACAGTCATATTAAGTTGGGTGCAATCGTACGCAGCATGACTTATTCAAGTAATGTGCACGACAAGGCTTTTTCGACTACCGGATTTGGTCTGCAGGCATCTACCACTTTTAATGTAACCAAGAAGTGGCAAGTGTTCGGACAGTTTAATTATGGAAAAGGAATCGGTTCTTATCTGAATGATTTAAGTAATCTGAATGTGGACATCGTTCCCGATCCGGATAATGAAGGCAAGATGCAGGTTCTTCCGATGCTGGGCTGGTATGCGGGGTTGCAATATAATATTTGCCCGAATATCTTTGTATCCGGTACATACAGCTTATCCAGACTTTACTCTGAAAACAACTATCCGAGTGATAATCCGGAAGCATACCGAAAAGGACAGTATTTCGTAGCAAATGCTTTCTGGAATGTGACTAGCAATATGCAAGTAGGTGTTGAATATCTGAGAGGATGGCGCACTGATTTCAGCTCTTCTACCCGCCATGCCAATCGGTTGAATATGCTGGTTCAGTATTCTTTCTAATCTATTACATATATAATATAGGTATATAATATGAAAAGCCGCCTCAAAACAATGTTTGAGACGGCTTCTTTTATATAAAATCGTAGCGGATTAATATTAGAACTTATAGTTTACACTTACACCAAACACTTTGTTTGTACGACTATAAACATCTTTATCCATTGAAGCCATAGCCCCATCCAAGCCACGTGGATTTTCTTTGGTATAATCGCTATAGGTAGTCCAGAAATAAGCAATGTCCAAACTTAATGCCTTATTAAGATTAACACGACCACCGAAACCTACTGAATAAGAATCACAAGAGAAACTTGTGTCTGTCTGGAAAGCATCACTCAATCCGTAATCAGTTTTCTGATAACCACCACTGACTGTGAATATTTTGTTTATATCCCATTCTACACCAGCCAGGTATTCGTGTGTTCCATGTTTCAATGTCTTCTGCTTGTTATCAGCCATACCTGCATTCTTGTCATCAAAGAAATGATACTCTACTGAAGCACGAAGAGAAGGCAAGAATTCATAACTTGCTGCTACAGATAACATAGAAGGGAGGTCACTTGGAGTATTCACACCATGCTGATAAGGTGCCATATAGGCAGCAGCAGCATCCGGAAATTCCAATTTATGTGTATTATTCTCAATATTCATATTAGCTTTGAACTCATACTTCGCAGCCAAATTCAACTTACCGAACTTAGCGTCTACACCGATAATCGGCGTCAATCCCCAACCTGTCTGGTCACAATCCAGTTCAAGCTTCGTGTCATTCAGTTTCTGAAGCATAGGTGCTGATTGTTCTTGTGCAATCTGCTGTGCCTGTTCTAAACTCAGATTAGGATTAGCACCCATAATTTGTTGTACTATAGCAGCACCGATCTGTTCTGCCACACCATCTTTCAAATTTATATTCAAGAAACCCTTATACCCGCCTGTGAAATAATTCATACGTGCACCGGCAAAAACAGAAAAGTGTTCATTAATCTTATAGCTTGCCCCTAACTGGAAACCATAAATATATTGACGACCTTCCATGGATGAATTGATATTGTACATATTAGGTTTCAACATATCACTTGTAGAATTTACCAAGCCGATAGCAGCTGCATCAAACATAGGCAAACCTGTATTGAAAGAAGCTTTTCCACCACCACCAACGATAGCGAAACTACCGGAAAATGCCCAGTCACCATTCTTATATACAGCATGGACAGAAGGGATAACGGGAGCCGAAGCTTTTCCTTCATAATTACGCACGGAAGTCTGTCCATCCATAGTCCACAAAGGACTTGTAGCAGCAATATCACGAGTCTGATATGCACTCTGAATAGTCAGTGCTACCTGTAAACCGTTTTGAGGAAGGAATGCCAGTCCGGCAGGATTACTATAAACTCCATCAACATCGATGGAAGCGCCGCGGGCTATCATGCGCAAGAAAGCAGCATTCTGATTCGTATTAGTTAGATAATCTCCGGCAAAAGTTGGAATTGAAACGATTAACATTACAAATCCAATCAAGAAATTTTTTCTCATCTAAATCTTTTTTAAATTAATTCGGGCGCAAAGATACAATATTCCTGCACACGAGACGTATGTTTGTGCACTTATTTTCGTTTACCAGCTCATTTTGATTGAAAATAAAAACTGTTTCTAATGAAACAATTCACATTCAGAACGGAGGTAAAGATAAACAAACCACCCTGTTTTTACGTTTATTAATAAGAATAAAAACAGAAAAGATTATGGCCTATACAATTGCATTTTTCGGAACAAAGCCTTATGACGAAGCTTCTTTCAACGATAAAAACAAAGAGTTCGGATTTGAATTCCGTTATTATAAAGGACATCTGAATAAGAATAACGTGCTATTGACGCAAGGAGTAGATGCAGTCTGTATCTTTGTCAACGATACGGCCGATGCAGAAGTCATTCATGCTATGGCAGCCAACGGAGTAAAACTGCTGGCACTCCGATGTGCAGGATTCAATAATGTAGACCTGAATGCTGCCGCCACTGCCGGAATCACCGTTGTACGTGTTCCTGCGTATTCGCCTTATGCCGTTGCCGAATATACCGTAGCACTCATGCTCTCTCTCAACCGAAAGATTCCGCGCGCTTCGTGGCGTACAAAAGACGGAAACTTTTCCCTTCACGGTCTGATGGGATTCGATATGCACGGCAAGACGGCAGGTATCATCGGTACAGGAAAAATCGCCAAAATTCTGATTCATATATTAAAGGGATTCGGAATGAATATACTGGCTTATGACCTCTACCCCGACTATAACTTCGCCCGGGAAGAACAAATCGTTTATACTTCTCTGGACGAGCTGTACCATAGTTCCGACATTATTTCCCTGCATTGCCCGCTTACCGAAGCCACCAAATATCTGATCAATGACTACTCCATCAGCAAAATGAAAGACGGAGTCATGATCATCAATACCGGTCGTGGACAATTGATTCACACCAATGCCCTGATCGAAGGCTTAAAAAACAAGAAAATCGGTTCTGCCGGATTGGATGTTTACGAGGAAGAAAGCGAATATTTCTACGAAGACCAGTCCGACCGCATCATTGACGATGATGTGCTTGCCCGTCTGCTCTCGTTCAATAATGTGATTGTCACTTCACATCAAGCCTTTTTCACCCGTGAAGCAATGGGAAATATCGCCATGACCACACTTCAGAATATCAAGGATTTCATCAACCACAAGCCTTTGCTAAATGAAGTGAAGAGATAGAACCTTTACCTAACTTCCCTTGTTACAGAAGTATATAATCAATTAGAAAAGGAGAAAATTATGAAGAAAGTAATACATAAAGCAGATACAAGAGGACATTCCCAATATGACTGGCTGGATAGTTACCATACCTTCAGTTTCGACGAATACTTCGATTCTGACCGTATCAACTTCGGTGCCCTCCGTGTATTGAATGACGACAAAGTCGCCCCCGGAGAAGGGTTCCAAACCCATCCGCATAAAAATATGGAGATTATCTCCATTCCATTGAAAGGACATCTGCAACATGGTGACAGCAAGAAAAACAGCCGTATCATCACTGTCGGAGAGATTCAGACGATGAGTGCCGGAACGGGTATTTTCCACAGTGAAGTGAATGCCAGCCCTGTAGAACCAGTAGAATTCCTGCAAATATGGATTATGCCGAGAGAACGGAATACACATCCTGTCTACAAGGATTTCAGCATCAAAGAGCTGGAACGACCGAACGAACTGGCAGTGATCGTATCGCCCGACGGCAGTACTCCCGCTTCACTTCTACAAGACACCTGGTTTTCTATCGGAAAGGTGGAAGCCGGAAAGAAACTTGGCTATCACTTGCACCAAAGCCATGGCGGCGTATACATTTTCCTGATTGAAGGTGAAATCGTAGTAGACGGCGAAGTACTGAAACGTCGCGATGGAATGGGTATCTACGATACGAAAAGTTTCGAACTCGAAACATTGAAGGACTCACATATCTTATTGATAGAAGTACCGATGTAGAAATTTGGAATTAGAAATCATGAATCTTGAATGAATGAAGAATATAGCTGATATCCGGCAAGAATATACCAAAAGCGGGTTAAGGGAAAGCGAACTTCCCTGCGACCCGCTTTCGCTTTTCAGCCGCTGGCTACAGGAAGCCATCGACGCAAACGTAGAAGAACCGACCGCCGTCATTGTAGGTACCGTATCCCCCGAAGGCAGACCTTCGACCCGTACCGTACTGCTGAAAGGACTGCATGACGGAAAGTTTATCTTCTACACCAATTATGAAAGCCGCAAAGGAAGGCAGCTGGCACAAAATCCATACATTTCACTTTCCTTTGTCTGGCATGAACTTGAAAGGCAAGTACACATCGAAGGTACTGCCGCGAAAGTTTCTCCGGAAGAATCGGACGAATATTTCCAGAAGCGCCCTTATAAAAGCCGCATCGGTGCACGTATCTCTCCACAAAGCCAGCCTATCGCAAGCCGGATGCAACTGATACGCGCTTTCGTCAAAGAAGCTGCCCGATGGCTGGGAAAAGAAGTGGAACGGCCCGACAACTGGGGCGGATATGCCGTCACTCCTACCCGGATGGAATTTTGGCAAGGACGTCCCAACCGGTTACATGATCGCTTCCTGTATACCCTAAAGACGGATGGAAAATGGGAAATCAATCGACTTTCTCCCTGATTTCACTGATTTTTCTTGCCAACTCCAACTAGAATACGTAATATTGCAACTATAAAAATAATCAGCTCATGACACTGGATTATATTTATCATAGCGGTTTTGCCATCGAAGCAGAAGGTGTGACCGTCATCATCGATTATTACAAAGATTCTTCGGAAACTGAACATAACCGGGGAATCGTACATGACTACCTCCTGCAAAGACCGGGTAAACTCTATGTATTGGCCACTCACTTTCACCCCGACCACTTCAACCGTGAAATACTGACGTGGAAAGAAGCACGTCCCGACATCCGGTACATTTTCTCCAAAGATATTCTGAAAAGCCATCGTGCAAAGCCCGAAGACGCTACTTATATAAAAAAAGGAGAAACCTACGAAGACGAGACGATCCGCATCGAAGCATTCGGCTCGACCGATGTCGGCAGTTCGTTCCTGATCCATCTGCAAGAATGGAACATCTTCCATGCAGGCGATCTGAACAACTGGCACTGGAGTGAAGAATCTACCGAAGCGGAGATACGAAAAGCCAACGGAGACTTCCTTGCAGAAGTTAAATATTTAAAAGAAAAAGCACCGAAGATGGATTTAGCGCTGTTCCCAGTGGACCGCAGGATGGGAAAAGATTATATGAAAGGTGCAAAACAGTTCATCGAACAAATAAAAACTACTATATTTGTACCCATGCACTTCAGTGAAGACTACGAAGGCGGAAATGCCCTCCGTGATTTTGCCGAAAATGCAGGATGCCGGTTTGTCAGCATCACCCACCGGGGCGAAAGTTTTGAAATAACCAAATAAACACAATAATAATTATGAATAAGTTAACAATCCTGTTTCTTACCATGCTTCTCACATGCCTGCCAATGGCAATGAGAGCCGAATCGCACAAAGAAAAAAGAGATGATACCAGATACCTTGCGGGAGCTGTTCCTGTAGTAGATGGTAAAGTAGTATTTTCCAAGGAATTCCAGATTCCCGGAATGAGTCAGAAGCAAATCTACGACACTGTCATGAAGTGGATGAACGAACGTCTGAAAGAAAACAATAATCCGGACAGCCGCGTCGTTTTCAGCGATGAAGCACAAGGAACCATCGCCGGTGTAGGTGAAGAATGGATCACATTTTACTCCAGTGCCCTATCATTGGACCGCACCTGGGTCAACTATCAGATCACTGTTACCTGCAAACCGGGCAGTTGCTTGGTAGAACTGGAAAAAATCCGTTTCACCTACCGCGAAACAGAAAAATACAAAGCAGAAGAATGGATCACAGATGAATATGCACTGAACAAAGCTAAAACCAAACTGGTACGCGGCTTAGCTAAATGGCGCAGAAAAACGGTAGACTTTGCCGATGACATCTTTATGGATGTAGCTGTAGCCTTCGGTGCTCCCGATACTCGTCCGAAGTCTGAGAAAAAGAAAAAAGAAGAAGAAGCACAGAAGCCGTCTATCGTTGCTGCTGCAGGTCCGCTGGTGATCGGTCAAGGCGGTAAAGTTACCACTGCAGAAGCAAATCAGACAACTACTCCTGCTGCTACTTTAACTCCTGCAACTCCTGTCGGCAAGGCTTCAGCAGATATGCCGGGATATACAGAAATCGATCTGAAACAGATTCCGGGTGATGTATACGCATTGATGGGCAATGGAAAACTGGTGATCTCTATCGGCAAGGATGAATTCAACATGACCAATATGACAGCCAACGCAGGCGGCGCACTGGGTTATCAAAACGGCAAGGCCGTAGCTTATTGCACACTTTCTGCCGATCAGCCCTACGATGCGATGGAAAAAGCAGATACTTATACGCTGAAACTATATGCTCCGAACCAAACGACTCCTTCGGCTGTTATCGAATGTAAGAAACTGCCTTCACAAACGACTCCGCAAGCCGGACAACCTCGTACGTATGTCGGAGAAATCGTGAAGCTATTGATGAAAAAATAACAAGATAGCAATCATGGAAATTAAAAGTAGATTTGATCACTTTAATATCAATGTAACGAATCTGGAGCGAAGCATTGCTTTTTATGAAAAAGCGCTTGGCTTAAAAGAACATAGTCGGAAGGAAGCTTCCGACGGTTCTTTCATCCTGGTCTACCTGACGGACAACGAAACCGGCTTCCTGCTGGAACTGACCTGGCTGAAAGATCATACCTCACCCTATGAACTGGGAGAAAACGAAAGTCATTTATGCTTTCGTGTAGCCGGCGATTATGATGCTGTACGGCAATACCACAAAGAAATGAATTGTGTCTGTTTTGAGAATACAGCCATGGGGCTTTATTTTATCAACGACCCGGATGACTACTGGATAGAGATACTTCCACAAAAGAAGTAACCTTATAAAAAGAAACGGGGCAGGATGATCATCCTGCCCCGTTTCTTTTTATAAGGTTGTTAGCTATTCATGACATAACACATCCCCAAAATGCTTGAAATAATGAAAAAACATCCGGGAATAAATAAACGAACAAACAATCTTGTCAATTGCATTTTTTGCTCGACAAACATTGCATCATTATCCAAGTTATACCAAACCGTAACTTTATCACCTATATGAAAATCTTTCGGGTAATATGAAAATTGTGTGATATCCTCCACAATAATATTGGGATTGATAGACCGACAGCATTTTTCACCCTCTCCTTCTAATGTAAATTCAACAGACGGGCGCATAAGAAGCTTTCCATCCTTCACATAAGTATCAACATCCACTACTATTCCATCTATCTTCTTAATGTATTTCGTTTCGACTCTCTTGATTAAAAGACAAAACATCCTCATCTTAATGATCAAACCAAGTCCATGGCCAGCCAGCAAAAGTGCTAGTATACAAACAATTGTTCCCATTTATTTTTTATGTCGGTTAGCTCTCTTTTTCCGAATATCCGCTTTCATCTTCGCGGCTCCGGAACCATGTTGTCCACGAATATAAGTCGCTTTCTTCGCTTTCGTCTTCACTTTCTCCTCTTCCTGGGGCTTATCTTTCTTACCTTTAAAGACGATTCCACCCATGATTGCATCTTCTATACTCATATATATTATATTGTTAGCATTCACATTTCTGATGCAAAGATAAGCCTTTTCTACGGAATTGTTTATCTTTGGCGGATAAAACAATACATAATCACCAAAATGGCAACAATAACCCTTTCCGCAGAAAAGGACCCGATGGGAGCTGCAATCTCCGATTATTTCAATCATCACAGAGCTGACCGCTTGCGAGTATTCTCTTCTCAATTCGAAGAAGATGAAATCCCCGTTAAGGAATTATTCCGAAGTATGCAGTCCATGCCAGTCCTCGAACGCACTGCTCTGCAAATGGCTACGGGAAGAATATTGGATGTAGGAGCCGGAAGCGGCTGCCACGCATTGGCACTTCAAGAAATGGGAAAAGAAGTTTGCGCCATTGACATCTCTCCGCTTTCCTACGAGGTAATGAAACAACGCGGCGTCAAGGATTCCCGACTCATCAATCTCTTTGACGAAACATTCACCGAAACATTCGATACGGTTCTGATGCTGATGAATGGTTCGGGCATCATAGGAACACTAAATAATATGCCTGCCTTTTTCCAACGGATGAAACGCATCCTACGCCCTGGCGGATGTATTCTGATGGATTCAAGTGATTTGCGCTATCTTTTCGAAGAAGAAGACGGCAGCATGCTTATCGACCTGGCAGGCGATTATTATGGGGAAGTGGATTTCCAGATGCAATACAAGGATGTAAAAGGAGATACATTCGACTGGCTATATATCGATTTTCAGACTCTTAGCCTATACGCCTCCGAATGTGGATTCAAAGCGGAATTAATCAAAGAAGGAAAACATTATGACTATCTGGCAAAGCTGAGCCTTGCCTGACAGCGTATTATTTTAATCAGAAAAAGCCCTATTCAGGATAGTGACACTATCACATCAGAATAGTGTAACCATACTAACGATACACCATCCCAGTATGATAGTGACACTATATTTATTGTGCCCGCATCCGGTTCAGAGACCGGCAATAAGCACTTATTTCAGCATTTCATTGATCTGCTGAACCAGTGAAGCAAACTCTTCTTCATTATACAGACGAGTCAGTTTTACAATCTTTCCTTCCCGGTCTATCAGCACATTCCGTGTGATTCCGGCATCACGCAATGCATATTTTGCAAAAATATCAGCTCCCGGATCCAGTCCCAGCGGGTAAGTCACTCCGGTAGACTTTGCGAAGGCAAGCACTTTTTCAAGCGGTTCGTCACGGTCTATTCCAATCAGTGCAAAGTCTGCATTATCCTTATGCTTCAGCCAAATGTCTTTTTCTATAAAAGGCATTTCCTTACGGCATACTCCGCACCAACTTGCTGTAAACTGCAACATGACAACCTTCCCACGAAGAGAAGACAAAGTCACTTGTTTACCATCCGTCAATGTAATCGTAAAATCAGGGGCCATCTCCCCTATTCTGACAATATATCCTGTACTATCAGCCTGTGCCGACGTCGCTTCAGCAGTCACTTTCACTGTGTCGGAAGCACTTTCAGTAGCTTCTGCTCCTTTCTTCTGGCCTGAACAAGCCAGTAAACTAACGGCTAATAAAGCCACACCACATACATTCATAATTTTCTTTTTCATCTTCTTGCAATCATTAGTGAGACTGCAAATATAAAAAAAATACACGATGTATTTGCATTTTTAAAATAAATTCGTACCTTTGCACCCGCAAAACAGAAAACGCCTCTTTAGCTCAGTTGGCCAGAGCACGTGATTTGTAATCTCGGGGTCGTTGGTTCGAATCCGACAAGAGGCTCTCCTTAAAATTCAAATGCCGCTATATGCGGCATTTTTTATATCCTTTTCATTCGATGTTCACGAAACACAACCATGCTTACCCCCTCAACAGGCTCAAAGCAAACACAACTGCCAAATCCTTTCTTTTCAACCGAAAGTCACAGCCGGAAAATAATCCGAATATGATTAACACTACCGAAGCTATCCCCCAACGATAAGAAAGTACTTCGAAAGCTGAAAAACCGATCAGCAATAAAATGATGAAAAAAAACGAAGCCAGTCCAAAAGTGAAAGAGGAAACCGACGCATATAGTATGCCTTTGATACGATTCATGAATATATTCGACTAAAATCCGATATTTATGACTGCAAAGATATAAATATAAATCCAAGAAGATACCAAACAGGAAGAATAATAGATTTGCAGATAAAAAACCTTCCATTTATTATTTGTTTTTAAATAAAAGAATGTATTTTTGAAATCACATATATAGCTAACATTATCATATATATTATTAAAATACTATATATCAATATTTTAATATTATATTTTATATATAAACAAATATCTTATAAAACAAACACTATTTCCAAGAAGCAATAAATAACCAATTAAAAAACAAAGATTATGGCATTATTTGTAAATCCCGGCAAAGATTGGGAAAAGAACATGAGTGAAGAAGACATCGCACAAATGGAATCACAAGGTTATGATGTAACAGAGCTACGCGCTAAGCGTGCAAAATCCGCAGAGGAAGAAGAAAAAGAGCGCCTCCGCGAAAAAGAAGAGCGGGAAAACTTCAAGAATCCAACTAACCTGAACAAACTCGCCCCTTACCTACAGACACCACGTGACATGAGCACTTCTTTTTTCAAAGCTATGGCAGGCAGCGCCCCCTGGCTATTCAAAGATCGTTGGAAAAGAAAATATACCGAGGCTCCTATTGTTTATGCCGCGGTAGTACAAGCTAATACCGCCCTATGGATGCCCGGTAATAACGACTATTATCCTGCCGTATTTGTTTTTGCACTTGATCAAAAACACATTCACGACACCGAATGGCTGAAACAAATAGCAGAAGAAATAAACGTATTGCAAGATGCTGACCAAATCCCCGGTGATTGCCGCAAACTAATACAGACGTTACGTGATGATACCAGCGAATTCTGCTTTCGCATCGGCAAAAGCGTATGTGGTGACGCCAACGCATGGTGTGCCACCTATAAATTCGACAAACAGACAGCACTGCCACGCAAGGCTTTACCATCCGATGGCATCGTCCCCTTTCTATTAAAGTCCGCTCCGGTAGAAAATCAATTTGTTGATTTCAAACTAATCCCGACTGAATTTTATATCGGCTAAAAAATAGATAAGCAGAAATAGGCAAACCGAAAGTAAACAATATTTTTCATCATTTATAATTATATCTCACATAAGGAATATGCATGCATACATTATCCAACAACTAATAAGAATTATATTGTTTATCACTATCGGTTTGCCCATAGGACTAAAAAGTTTTGCCCAAGAAACAAAACGTTTCTATATGGAACTGGACACTCCCCACAATGGAAGCAAAACAGGACAAGAGCTGGAATTAAAATACATCAGCACAGCCGACTTCGATTCTGTATCTCCACCCGACTTCGGAACGCTTATAGAAACAGTAAAAGGACCAACACCACACAAAGTCGGTCATACGGTAAGAAACGGCATATCGACAGATATCTACGAGCAGGGATTCAGCTACCGCATACATTTCAAGAAGTCAGAAAACACCAAACTACCTCTGGCATCCATCAAGGCAAACGGAAAGGAATACGAAACACCTCTGACCAATGTATGGGTACATCAGGCCGATACCAATATCGACAGTGTAAAATGCAGTATTCAGCTGGAGGATTCTTATCGCAAAGGAGTTTTTACTACTATCGGGATCTGTCTCTTAATCGCTTGGTTATTGATCCGCTTATCGTTTCAGAAACAGAAGAAATAAAGAGACAGGATAAAAAACAAAGAATAATCCTATCTCATTAATCCCGCATTATCTGCTTATTTATTTTTTAAGTATTCTCTTTAAATGTTCGACATCTAAAAGTAAATTCACTGTTTCAAAATTCCCTTTATAAAAAACGCCCCAATTATTAAAAACACAAGGCAGGTCTTTCGCTTTTTGGAGTGTATCCACTTGAATTAAAGATACAGGAACGCTATTTGTTTCACAATACAGTTTTATCATTTCAATTTTTTGATAGATATAAGGGCATTGCATATCATAATAAATAGTCAGATCTTTACTTTCAATTTTCATTTTTTTCGCGTTTTGCGCGAATTTCGGCGTTGTCCCGTCAAAAGAAAGTGCAAGCAGTTCATACCCATTATCAGTCGTATCAACAACTTCAAAACCAAATTTCTTCGCAAACGATTGGTCAGAAAGCCAGTTCTTCTGTTTCTTTGATCCAAGCATACAAACACCGGATTTGCCTTTTTCTTTGGCATCTGCCAGGCAATATTCCATCAAAGCTCTTCCATACCCGTTTCCTTTTGGACTTCCTAAAACCCATAAGCAATACAGATAATAATAGTTATCACCAATGATGGGAACCCAAGCTGTCTCAAGAGGCGCATACTCAATAAAAACCGTAGCTTTTGCATTTAACTTTCTAAAAACATGACCTTCATTTAGTCTGTCGGAAAGCCATTGCCGCTTCGCGTCAATACCTGCATGAGGCTTTTTACTGCGAATAATGCAGCATAGATGCTCATCACTGAGGTTTTCCTTTGTTAAGTTTACAAAATCTGTATTCATATACGCATTCGTTTTAAATTAGATGTCATCAATCAACCGATCTTAACGGTGCACTCCGTCATTTTGGCTGAATATTATAGCCCAGCCAAATCCAACCATTTGCATTATTATAACACCATTTAGCTATCGAAGTATTACCAATCAGCATTTGTATGCCATTGAGATCGAGACATTGATATTTATCAATAAACATTTAAATACGAACCATGAGC
Source organism: Bacteroides sp. RCH18 (assembly GCF_058231005.1). NCBI lineage: Bacteria > Pseudomonadati > Bacteroidota > Bacteroidia > Bacteroidales > Bacteroidaceae > Bacteroides > Bacteroides sp. RCH18. The sequence goes on from NZ_JBIPTC010000001.1 coordinate 1,489,643, forward strand.
GATAATTAAAAAACTAACCCCTATATAGATATCCATTGATAATACTATCAATGGATGTAATGAGAGCGAGTAAGCAAAGAACTATTCTATCTCCTTGATTCGTTCAATCTGCCTATTCAGAAAATAATCAGTATATAGGCTGTAGTCTTCCATTTCGTAAAACGCTATCAGTCCTTTTCTGTAATTCAGAATATCCGAATCTTTGGCAGAATATACGGGAATGATGTCAGCATTCATCAAAGCAATACTTTCTATCATTCTTGCAGTCCGTTTGTTCCCGTCAATGAACGGTTGCAGACGAGCAAGATTACAATGCAAGTAGATAGCTTTCTCTAAAGGATTAGAATATTCGCCTTGCTGAAAAAGAATTTCATTTAGTTTGCTTACTATTTCTTGTTGATTCTTGGGTGGAGTATAATCCGTTCCGCTAATACGAACTGCCCGTGTCCGTAGCAACCCCGATTCTTCGTTAGATACCAACCCCGTAGAAATAGACTGATGTACTCTGAAAAGAGTGCGTTCGTCTATAATTTCTTGATTCTTTTCTTTATGGATATATTCTAATTCGGAAATAAAAGTATTGTAGAGGTTTTTAAGCATCTTGGCATCTTCGTATCGCTTTTCGGAAGTGATACCATCTTTCAGCAAGGCTTCGGTTTCAACGTAGGTATAAGTGTTCCCTTCTATCTTGCCCGAATAGTAGCACCAAACGACAGCCAAATCCTTTATTTCATTGGAATAAAGTTCAGACAACTTAGCCAAAGGGCTTTCCAAGATAAATGCAGCCTTCTTCTGTTGTTCTTCGTTGAATATCGGTTTCATACACCACGGACCTTTTAAGTTTAGCTATTGAATACTTCATCAGAGCAACCTGCACCCCAATTTAAGTACTTCAAAAATAAAAAAAAATCTCCGAACCTTTTATAGGTCCGGAGATTTCATGAGGTTCCTGGCGGATTCGAACCGCCGTACACGGTTTTGCAGACCGCTGACTAAGCCACTCATCCAAGGAACCATTTTTTCTCGTTTGCGGTTGCAAAGGTAGTACAAATTTTGAAACTACCAACTATCCGCAGCAATTTTTCTTTGTACTTTTTTTCTTTACACCGCACTCTTGACGCTTCTTCTCCATCATATCCTTTAAATCACAGCCACTTACGCAGCTATCACAAGGATTCTCACTTTCTCGTGTACGACGAAAAAAAAGATAAATTCCATATATTACACGGGCAATACAGAGTACAATCAGTACTCCGACTACCCATTCCTGCCAATTATTCATACAAACAATCTTCCAATCTGATAAACTGAAAATGCCACCAGCCAAGCCAGTCCTGTGGTATAGCAAGCTGCAAAGAGCGCCCACTTCCAACTGCCGGACTCTTGCTTAATAGCTGCCAATGCTGCAATACAAGGGAAGTAAATCAGCACAAACAGCATATAACAGAACGCCACTAAAGGAGTTATCGGAATCCGTTCCGCCAGGCTAGCCTCATCGGCCTCCGGATCATCCACATACAAAACACCCAGTGTACTAACGACCAGCTCTTTTGCCCCTACTCCGGAAATCAAACCGATGCCCAGCTTCCAGTCAAAGCCCATCGGCTTTATCACCGGTTCTATAGCCCGTCCTAACTGACCGATATAAGAATTTTCCTGTTGTTCGGCTACTGTCTCATACGCCTCATGGTTCGGATAATATCCGAGGAACCAGATGATAATAGAAGCAATCATAATAATCCCTCCCATTTTTTTCAGATACTGCGCTCCCTTCTCCCATGTATGACGGAATATGGATTTTGCAGTCGGCATTCGATAAGGAGGAAGCTCCATCACAAAAGGAGTATCGTCACCCTTTACCAAAAACTTGCTGAACAGACGCGCCAACAGCACAGCCAGAAAAATTCCGATCGCATAAATACTTAACAACACCAAACTCGCATTGTTCGGGAAGAAAGCCCCTACCAACAAAAGATAGATGGGCAGACGCGCGCTACAAGACATCAACGGGTTAATCAACATCGTAATCAGACGGCTTTTCCGGTTCTCAATAGTACGGGAAGCCATGATAGCAGGCACATTACAACCGAATCCCATAATCAACGGAATAAACGATTTTCCGTGCAAGCCCATCTTATGCATAATTTTATCCATTATAAACGCTGCACGGGCCATATAACCGGAGTCTTCCATCAGCGAAATACAGAAATACAGAATCAGAATATTGGGCAGAAAGACGATAACACCGCCTACACCGCCTACGATACCGTCAACCAGCATATCCTTCAACGGCCCCTCCGACATATTATTGCGAATCAGGTCACCGATTTGCCCCACCAGCCATTCAATTCCCATCATCGGATATTCGCCGAGAACAAACGTCCCCTCAAACATCAGGTACATGAAAAGGAAAAAGATAGGATACCCCCAGATACGATGAGTAACGATAGCATCCAGTACCTTCGTCGTCTGCGCCTGCTCCAGATGATTATCAGTAAACGTCTCTTTCAGCGCACCACTGATAAAACCGTATTTGGCATCCGTTATGGCGGATTCGCAATCCTCGTTCATCGTATCCTGAACGCGCTTGGCCATCTTGTCGCGGATACGGAAAATCTCTCCCGCATTGGGCAGCGTCCGCACAAAGCTCTCTATATCGGGATCGTTTTCCAGCAACTTGATAGACAGAAAGCGGGTAGAATATTTATGGCGGATAAATTCATTCTTGGATACTTCCTCTTTTACAGCGTCAATCGCTTTTTCCAGATCGGGACCATGATTGATATGGATATGACGGAATACACGCCCCGTTCTTTTATGTTCGCGCACGTAATCCTCCAGATGTTCTTCCTCATGGTTCTTCCGGTCTTCCAGAGAATCATGCCATTCGGTCAGGTCTTTCAGAACTTCCGGATTCATATTTCCCTGCTTGTCAAAGAAATCAACCCCTTCATAAAGGTTGATTACTACATGAAACAAGGTATCCAGTCCACGATTCTTCTTGCTGACAGTAGGCACCATCGGCACTCCGAACAATTTACTCAACAAATGATAATCTAATGTATTGCCGCTGGATTCAAGTTCATCGTAAATATTCAAAGCTACCACCATACGGACATTCATATCAATCAGTTGGGTAGTCAGATACAGATTTCGCTCCAGATTTGAAGAATCGACTACATTGATGATTACGTCCGGCGTTTCATCAACAATGTGACGGCGGACATAAATTTCTTCCGGTGTATAAGCTGACAGTGAATACGTTCCCGGCAAATCGACAATACGGAAATGATAACCTTCGAAATCGAAATATCCTTCTTTGGCATCTACAGTCACACCGCTATAGTTTCCTACATGCTCATGAGCACCGGAAGCCAGATTGAAAAGAGAAGTCTTGCCTGAGTTCGGATTCCCGACCAAAGCAACGTTGATGGTACGGCGCTTACCTAACGCCAACCGTTTCATATCTTCTTCTTTTACAGAAACATCTTCGGGCAGACCTTCGTGATATACAGCTTTTTCGGCTTGTTTTTTTGCTTCTTCCTCGCTGACTACTTCAATCATTTCCGCTTCCTGACGACGAAGAGATATTTCATAACCTAAGACTTTATATTTAATCGGGTCTTTCAGTGGAGCATTCAACAACACTTCAACAGTTTTACCTTTAGAGGAGTTCTATAAATTAAAATATTGTAGTACAGTTGTTTATATGGTTCCAAGAGCGTAAATTTGCAGAAAATAAGAATTTTATAATGAACAAGTTATCCCGATACCGTAAGCTTCGTTATAATCAACTATTTGAGTCAGAGAATCGTGAATTGCGTTTGAATGAAATGGGCAATCCTCTTGAAGTGTTGTCTCAGTATGTTGATTTTGAGATCTTTCGTCCTACTCTTGAATCAGCCCTTTTTACCGGAGAGCGCAAAAGTAATGCCGGTCGTCCGCCGATAGACTGTGTGCTGATGTTCAAGGTCTTGTTTCTTCAGCGTTATTATGGTTTGAGTGACCATCAGATAGAGTATCAGATAGTTGACCGTACGAGTTTCCGCAAGTTTCTTGGTATTGAATGTGTTGACGATGTTCCTGACGAGAAGACGGTGTGGAAGTATCGCGAACTCCTGACAAATACAGGCGTTTATGACAAGCTTTTTTCGGAATTTCATAGTTTCATGGAAAGTAAGGGTCTGCAATTCAATGAGGGTCGCATCATTGATGCCAGTTTTGTTATTGCCCCTCGCCAACGTAACACCCGTGATGAAAATGAGCAGATAAAACAGGGAGCGGGTGATAAGTTGTGGAATGACAATCCCCACAAGAAGTGCCACAAGGATGTAGATGCCCGCTGGACAAAGAAGCGTGATGAGACTTTTTACGGCTACAAGCAGCATACTAAAGTTGAGAAACGCAATAAGATCATACTTTCTTATGATACCACGTCGGCAGAAGTGCATGATTCCAAAGGCTTTGAAGGACTGCTGGATGAAAAAGACGAAGGCAAGGACTTGTATTTGGACGCCGGTTATGTCGGACAAGAGGAGATTGTAAAACAGCATAAGATGAATCCGATAATTTGCGAAAAGGGCTACCGTAACCGTCCGCTTACCAAGGAGCAGAAATCAGACAATAGGAAAAAATCCAAGACACGTTGCCTTGTCGAGCATGTATTCGGGTTTGAGGAACAAACCATGCGTGGACTTGTGGTGCGTACAGTAGGGCTTATTCGTGCTAAAGCCAATGTAGCACTCACCAGTCTTGTGTATAACATCAGTCGTTACACGCAAATAATCAGGCTGAAACCTGAGTTGTTGGGGTGAATTATGCCTGCACATCCAATTTTTACAACAGACACAAGTTAATTATTGTAAAAATTGGGGGGGGTAGAAAATATTCGCTAAATTTGAAAGACTAAAGCTCACAAATTGGGCAGTTAAAGAGTTCTGCTGTCTGATACAAGAGGATAAATTGAATTGATAGAACTCACCTTTAATAAAACCCATCTCCACAATACGTTTACGAAAGCCTCCGTGTCCCAAGACCTTAACGATGACACCTTTTTCACCTGTTCCTAATTCGGATAAACGCATAACTATCTAAATTTTCGGCAAAGATAATTCATAACTTCCGAGCACGCAAATTATTTAGAATGTTTTTAAATAGCAGAATTTTCGTATGCTGACGGTATCTAAATAAACCCATCAAAAGTTCAAGTCACAACAGGTAACTAATTCCCTGCCTACATCTATTGAGTTTACATGCAACAATTAGTTTGTGCCACTATAGTGGCACGCAAGAAGTACTATAGTTCCCCTTACGTCCTACTATAGTGGGACGAAAGAGGAACTATAGTAGAACGAATTAGAAATCGCTAAAGAAAAAATTAATTTATGGGAGTTTTTTCCTTAGCCAGTCCGATAAAAACAATTAGCATTCACTTGAGATACCTCAATAAACTATTATCTTTGCAGATATGATACAACAACGGGTTATACGATATATAGAGAAAGAGCATTTATTCTCGCCGGACGAAAAACTTCTGGTTGCCCTGAGTGGCGGAGCCGACTCGGTGGCCTTGCTGCGCGTACTCCACACAGCAGGTTATCAATGCGAAGCTGCCCACTGCAATTTCCATTTACGTGGTGAAGAATCAAACCGTGACGAATGGTTTGTCCGGCAACTTTGCCAAAAATACGGCATCCGCCTGCATACCATCGACTTCAACACGACTCAGTACGCAACAGAAAAACGGATCTCGATAGAAATGGCAGCCAGAGAACTCCGTTATAACTGGTTCGAAAAGATAAAAGAAGAGTGCGGAGCCCATGTAATCGCCGTAGCTCACCACCAGGACGACAGTGTAGAAACGATGCTGCTCAACCTCATTCGGGGTACAGGCATTACCGGTTTATTAGGAATCCGCCCCCGAAACGGAGCAATCGTGCGTCCGCTGCTCTGCATCAACCGGGAAGAAATCATCCGCCACCTGCAACAGATCGAACAAGACTTCGTAACAGACAGCACCAATCTGGAAGACGAATATACCCGTAATAAAATCCGCCTCAACCTGCTTCCACTGATGCAGGAAATAAATCCGTCGGTCAAAAACAGTCTGATAGAAACAAGTAATCACCTGAATGATGTAGCTACTATATATAATAAGGTAATAGCCGAAGCCAAAACACGGATTGTCACTCCGGAAGGTATCCGAATCGATGCTCTACTGGACGAACCCGCTCCCGATGCTTTCTTGTTTGAAACATTGCATCCACTGGGATTCAATTCGGCACAAATCAAAGATATAGCCAATTCGCTTCACGGACAATCAGGGAAACAATTCGTCAGCAAAGAATGGCGAGTCATTAAAGACCGGAATTTGCTGCTATTGGAAACCATCCGGCCGGAAGACGAGCCTGCCCCTCCCTATCAATTAATAAAGGAGGAAAGAGAATTTACGCCCGATTTCCGGATTCCACGGGAAAAAGGAACCGCCTGTTTCGATGCAGATAAATTAAATGAGGAAATTTACTGCCGCAAATGGCAAACGGGAGACACATTCATCCCCTTCGGCATGACGGGCAAGAAAAAAATAAGCGATTATCTGACCGACCGTAAATTCTCCATCAGCCAGAAAGAACGCCAATGGGTTCTCTGCTGCGGTGAACGCATTGCATGGCTGATAGGCGAACGGACAGATAACCGCTTCCGGATAGACGAAACGACTAAACGAGTGATTATCTACAAGATAGTCTGAGGCAATTTCTGTTTCTTGAAACACTCGGACAGCAAAGACGCGAAAGGAGTCTCATATTTCCTTGCCTTCTTTGCGCATGCTTTCACACAGGCGCAGCATTTGATACATTTTTCAGCATTCGTGTTCAGTTCATCCCCTTTGGTGATCGCTCCTGCCGGACAACGAGCCGCACAGATACCACAATGAGTACACAAGCTCTCATCTTCTATCCAAGGGGTACGGGGAAGCGGAGTACCACTTTTGCGCAGCTTGATTACCTTCCTCAAAAAGCGGAATAAGGGGAAGAACGGCTGACTGGGCCGTTTGATGGCACGCACATCCACCTGATAAAGAGTATCGGGTCCGGCAGCTGCCTGAATTTTCTCCATTATCTTTTTTCCGAAATCTTCCGCATAATCCAAATCCGATTCATTCGGACGACCGTCTGCAATGGGACATTTGTCGGTGCTATATGAATGTTCACCTATGAAGGTTGCTCCGGCAATCACCTTCAATCCGTGAGGGATGGCAAAAGCATCCAGCTCCATCAACGCCTTCTCGTAGGCACGGTTTCCGTAAACCACGACCAATACGGCAGGAGTATCCAGACCGCGAATACTTTCCAGACGTTCCATAGCCAAAGGAGCCACATGACCTCCATATACAGGCACTACGATAACAGCTAATGCAGACGTAGGAATAACGGTTTCCTCGACAGTCTGCAATGTGAGATTCATCGAAACGACATTTTTTATACCGGTTCCGTGAACAATTGCTTCGGCTACTTGTTTTGATGTGTGTGTAGGCGAAAAATAAATTAAACGAGCTTCATTTACTGTCATACTATTTTCTTTTATACAGCAAAGATACGTTTTTACGCTGAAAAAAGTGTTTGATTGTTCATGAAACCAAAAATATTTATTATCTTTGCCCCGTTGAAACATTCTACGATTCAACACATACATCCCTAATTCATAATTAAAAACAAAACATATGCTCGCATATCTGCGGTTATTACGCTGTAGTAATGCTGTCCATATTTCATCAAGACAGAAATTTTAATAACTTACCATACTATATGTATAACATTATCCAATTGAACGACAAAAATCTGTCGGAACTTCAAGTTATTGCCAAAGAGCTAGGCATCAAAAAAGCAGACTCATTTAAGAAAGAAGAACTTGTTTACAAGATTCTCGATGAGCAAGCCATAGCCGGAGCCACTAAGAAAGTTGCCGCAGAAAAATTAAAAGAAGAACGCAAAGGAGATAAAAACAAGCGTTCGCGCACAGCCGCACCTAAGAAAGAAGAGAAAGTAGCACCTGCAGCCAAAAATGCGGAAGTTACTAAAAATAAAGAAAATGCTCCTGCAGCCAAACCTCAGCAACAGCCTAAAGAAGAGGCTGCCAACAAAGCCAAAGAAGCTCCCGTTGCTGAACCGAAGGCAGAGAAAGTTGCTCCTAAGCGCAAAGTAGGCCGTCCCCGCAAAGACGCCAATATCGTTGAAAAAGCAGAAAACAAGGAGGTGGAAAACGCAAAACCGATAGTGAAACCAGCAGAAGAAAAAGCTGTTGCGGAAAAACCGGTAGTTACACCGGCGGCTGAAAAAGCGGCTCCGACACAAGAGACGGAAAAGAAAGTAAAAGAAAACAAACCTGCCGTTGCAGAAAAACCGATAATAGCCAAACCGCAAAAGAAATCGGCACCGGTAATCGACGAAGAAAGCACCATCTTATCCAGCGAAGACGATGATGACTTTATCCCAATCGAAGACCTGCCTTCTGAAAAAATAGAGCTTCCGACCGAACTCTTCGGCAAATTCGAAGCGACCAAGGCAGAAACAGCACAAGCCGCCCCCGAGCAAGCTCCACAACCACAGCAACAACAGCATTCACAACCGCAACAACGCCAGCGCATTGTCCGCCCACGCGACAACAACAATAACAACGCCGGCAATAACAATGTAAATGCTAACAACAATAATAATTTCCAGCGTAATAATAACAACAACCAGCGTCCTCCGATGCAACAACGTCCTGCACAACAGCAGAACAACGCTGCCGAGAACCTTCCGCCTGTACAACAACAGCCGGAACGCAAAGTGATCGAGCGTGAAAAGCCTTACGAATTCGACGATATCCTCAGCGGAGTAGGCGTACTGGAAATCATGCAGGACGGATACGGATTCCTCCGTTCTTCCGATTACAATTATCTCTCTTCTCCGGACGATATTTATGTATCACAGTCACAAATTAAGTTATTTGGTCTTAAGACCGGTGACGTGGTAGAAGGCATCATCCGTCCGCCAAAGGAAGGAGAAAAATATTTCCCGTTAGTAAAGGTGTCAAAGATCAACGGACGTGACGCGGCTTTCGTTCGCGACCGTGTTCCTTTCGAACACTTGACTCCGCTCTTCCCGGACGAGAAATTCAGACTCTGCAAAGGCGGTTATTCAGACTCCATGTCTGCCCGTGTTGTAGACCTTTTCGCTCCTATCGGTAAGGGACAGCGTGCACTGATCGTGGCACAGCCGAAGACAGGTAAGACCATCTTGATGAAAGATATCGCCAACGCCATCGCAGCCAATCATCCGGAAGTATATATGATTATGCTGCTGATCGACGAACGTCCGGAGGAAGTAACGGACATGGCACGCAGCGTCAACGCAGAAGTAATCGCTTCTACTTTTGACGAACCGGCAGAACGCCACGTAAAAATCGCAGGTATCGTACTCGAAAAAGCAAAAAGACTGGTAGAATGCGGACACGACGTAGTGATCTTCCTTGATTCTATCACTCGTCTGGCACGTGCTTACAATACTGTATCTCCCGCATCCGGTAAAGTACTTTCCGGTGGTGTGGACGCCAATGCACTTCACAAGCCCAAACGCTTCTTCGGTGCTGCCCGTAACATCGAAAACGGCGGTTCGCTGACTATCATCGCTACCGCACTGATCGACACCGGTTCTAAAATGGACGAAGTTATCTTCGAAGAATTCAAGGGTACAGGTAACATGGAGTTGCAGCTCGACCGCAACCTGTCCAACAAGCGTATCTTCCCTGCTGTCAATATCACCGCATCCAGTACTCGTCGCGACGATCTGCTGCTTGATAAGACAACACTCGACCGCATGTGGATATTACGCAAATACCTTGCAGATATGAATCCTATCGAAGCAATGGATTTCGTAAAAGACCGCCTGGAAAAAACAAGAGACAACGACGAATTCCTGATGAGCATGAATAGCTGATCAAGAATAAACGATCATAAATAAGGAACGGTGAATAGACTGGACGATGAATAATCACAGTTTATTCACCGTTCCTTTTATGATTCCCATTAATTGTTTTCATTGATTATTCATCGTGGCCTTTGCTGTTCCTCATGAAACGTTCATCGCGTATTTCATTTTTGTACAAATTACTTTCATTTACGTCCAAAACCACTCCCCCGCCCTTTTTTGCTTTTTGTTTTTTCCTACTTTTGCTACCCAATCAATTACTTAATTCTAGCCAAGAATGAAAACAATTTATCCATTCATGGGATTAGCCCTTTGTGGCGCAGCAGCCCAGGCACAAGAAAAGCCGAACTTCCTGATTATCCAGTGCGACCATCTCACACAGCGTGTCGTAGGCGCTTACGGACATACACAAGGCTGCACACTTCCCATTGACGAAGTAGCATCAAGAGGAGTAATCTTCTCTAACGCTTATGTAGGCTGCCCCCTCAGCCAACCTTCACGCGCAGCATTATGGAGCGGTATGATGCCTCACCAGACCAATGTACGTTCAAACTCCAGCGAACCCGTCAACACCCGCCTACCGGAAAACGTACCTACACTGGGTAGTCTCTTCTCCGAAAGCGGTTATGAGGCCGTACACTTCGGCAAGACTCACGACATGGGCTCACTGAGAGGCTTCAAACATAAAGAACCGATAGCCAAACCATTCATCGACCCCGAATTTCCGGTCAACAATGACAGTTTCCTGGATGTAGGTACCTGCGAGGATGCCGTTGCCTACCTCAGCAATCCTCCGAAAGAACCCTTTATCTGCATCGCGGATTTTCAGAACCCGCATAATATCTGCGGATTCATCGGCGAAAACGCAGGAGTACACACCGACCGGCCGATCAGCGGACCGCTGCCCAAATTGCCGGACAACTTTGACGTGGAAGACTGGAGCAATATTCCGACTCCCGTACAATATATCTGTTGCAGTCACCGCCGCATGACACAGGCTGCCCATTGGAACGAAGAAAACTATCGTCACTACATCGCCGCCTTCCAGCATTACACCAAGATGGTGTCCAAGCAAGTAGACAGCGTACTGAAAGCCCTCTACTCCACCCCTGCCGGAAGAAACACGATTGTCGTAATCATGGCGGACCACGGTGACGGCATGGCATCCCACCGCATGGTGACCAAGCATATCAGCTTCTATGATGAAATGACCAACGTTCCGTTTATCTTCGCCGGTCCCGGCATCAAACAGCAAAAGAAACCTGTAGACCATCTGCTGACACAGCCGACATTAGACCTCCTGCCCACCCTTTGCGACCTGGCAGGCATCGCCGTTCCGGCAGAAAAAGCCGGCATCAGCCTTGCACCGACTCTAAGGGGAGAGAAACAAAAGAAAAGCCACCCTTACGTTGTCTCCGAATGGCACAGCGAATATGAGTACGTTACCACTCCCGGACGCATGGTGCGCGGGCCGAGATATAAATACACCCATTATCTGGAAGGCAACGGAGAAGAACTGTACGATATGAAAAAAGATCCGGGTGAAAGAAAAAATCTTGCCAAAGACCCTAAATACTCCAAAATACTCGCCGAGCATCGTGCTTTGCTGGACGATTACATCACACGTACCAAAGATGATTACCGCAGTTTGAAGGTAGATGCCGATCCCCGGTGCAGAAATCATACTCCCGGCTACCCCAGCCACGAAGGCCCTGGGGCACGGGAGATTCTCAAAAGAAAATAATTCTATAAAAAAGAGTGAAGATTGCTTGCCAGTCTTCGCTCTTTTTATTTCTTTTGCACATCACCATACGAGCAAACAAAATAGTGAATAGTAATTTACAGCATATAATAGCACTCATCGCAGCCATATTCATATCGGCGGCTCTCTATGCAACAAACCTGAACAAAGAACGACTTACCTTACTCCAGCCACTTGTCGAGCATGATCTTTCTTTCAATACCAATATCGATATTACAACGGACAGCATCATCTTATGGGAAAAACTCTTAAGCCCCGAACTGGAAAAACAGCAAGAATATCATATTCTGTTTCCATTGAAAATGATGGCAGTTCAGGCATTAATTACGGAAGGAAATATCAGTCTGGCTGTCAACAACGCCAACTCAATGTATCAGCAAGCCAAAGCTATAGATTATCCTTTCGGAACAGCACTGGCATTGCGTGCCCTTGCAGACACCTACCAAAGTTCGGGAAATCCCCAGTCTGCTATGGAGTCTTATGAGGAATCTCTGAAAATAATGCAAAAAATTCCGGCAAGTATTCCATATCTTAAGACGAGCATGTTTCATTTGATCTTGAGCAAACTCAAATCCAGGCAAATGACAGATATCGAAAAAGATTTTGCCTATCTGGAGTCCCTTTACCATAAAGAATCAGGTTTGCCCGATGACTTCTATCTGCCTTGCAGCTATGCCTATTATTATATACAGACAAACGATCTTCCCAAAGCACTGGAGTATCTGAAACAACTGGACTCCATCTACGAAAAATATCCGTATCCGTACTATTCTTCAATCAGCAACTATATGTATGCCGGCTATCATATTGAGTCTAAAGAATATGATAAAGCGCTGAAAGAATATGAAGAATTACTCACAATAACAAAGAAAACGGCTTTATTCAGGCACGTTCAGTTATTACAGGAACGCGCCAAAGTGCTGGTACTTATGAATCAGAAACAAGAGGCGTGCAAGATTTATGAGGAGATTAATCATCTCAAAGATTCATTAGACGCCCAAAGCTATCTCAGCCAGATAAACGAACTACATACCCTGTATCAGATAGATAAAAGCGAACTTAATTATATCAACATACAAAAAAATCTCTATTATTGGAGTCTGTCTGTTATCCTGGTGATCGTAGTACTGATCATCATTGCCATTTTCCGCATCAAGCGCACCAACAATCGTCTTCTGCAATCACAACAGGAACAGGAAAAAGCCAAGAAACAGGCTGAAAAGTCTATCCACACCAAAAGCCTTTTTCTCTCCAATATGAGCCATGAGATTCGTACTCCGCTCAATGCTTTATCAGGTTTCTCAGCTATTCTGACAGAAGAATCCATCGACAACGAAACGAAACAACAGTGCAACGATATCATCCAGCAGAACTCGGAGCTACTGCTCAAACTGATTAATGATGTAATTGACTTGTCCAGCCTTGAAATTGGAAAAATGCAATTCAAATTCAACGAGTGTGATATTGTAGCGCTATGCAGAAATGTCATCGACATGGTAGAGAAAATAAAGCAGACCCAAGCGGAAGTACGGTTTTCCACCTCTCTTGATTCACTGAAGCTGACCACGGACAGTGCCCGCCTGCAACAAGTACTGATCAACCTGCTTATCAACGCCACAAAGTTTACTGCACAGGGCACTATCACCCTGGAACTGGTGAAACAAACGGAAGATACGGCCCTTTTCTCCGTTAGTGATACCGGTTGCGGAATCTCCAAGGAGAACCAGAACAAGATATTCAACCGCTTCGAAAAGCTCGATGAAAACGCACAGGGCACAGGACTCGGATTATCTATCTGTCAGCTTATCATCGAGCAACTGGGAGGCAAAATATGGATCGACCCGGACTATGACAAAGGAGCACGTTTTCTGTTCACACACCCGATTCGCCATGCGCAGATAAAAAAGGAGGAAGCACGATGAAACGACTGATATTACTGATCATCACCTGCTATGGCCTGCTGTCGGGCTATGCAAACACCGATACTGCCTCAGACAGTCTGCTGCAAATGTTGCAGACACTGCCGCATGATACCACACGCCTCTCTACACTGAATGCAATCATAAAAATAGAGCAAAACAACTACAAATGTATCCAATATTCGGACACGTTGATGCTAGAGGCATTAAAACTAAAGAATGATAAGTACGCCAGTCTGGCCGCCTACTATCATCTATTGTATTATTACAACCGTTGCGAACAGGACAGTGTAGCCAAATGGATAGTCAAGATGGAACCGCTTGTACAAAAATCCGGTTTATGGGATTATTTCTTCGACGCCCGACGCTTTCAGATTGACCTATACACCTTTACCGAACAATATGAGCTTGCCATCAGCGAAGCAAACAAGATGAAACAGAAAGCCCTTGATATCGACAACAACCGTGGAATGGTAGCTGCTTATCAGTGCCTGTCCAACGCATACATCGGCAGCCAGCGTTGGAACGAAGGACTCAAAGCGCTGGAAGAAGCCTACAGGCTGCTTCCAAAGAATGGCAATGCGGTAGTCCGTATCTCCGTCTTGTCACAGCTCATATCCGTTTCCAAAGAAATGAAAGACAATAACAGGCAACTGAAATACCTGCAAGAACTGGAAAATGTACTCCGTAAATTCATCATTGACAACCCATCTTTAAAAGACGGATTTGCCGACGTATTCATTTTCAATGAGATTTTCTACGCACATTATTATCTGAATACCGATCAGCCCCAACTCGCTTATTCACATATAGAAAAGTCTAAAAAGTATCTGACTGAAAACACCTATTTCATGTATAAGGTGCTCTACTACGACATCTATGCGAAATACTATCAGAGTATCAAACAATATCAGCAGGCATCAGCCTACATCGACACGACATTAACTATGCTCAAGAAAGATTTCACCAGCGACTATGCCGAACAACTGCTGAAACAGGCTAAAATATGGGTGGAAGCCGGAGATAATAACAGAGCGACAACCCTCTACCAACAGGCACTGGCCATCAAGGACTCGGCTGCCATGGCACTCTCCAACACCCAAATGGAGCAAATCAAGAAAAGCTATAATCTGGACAAGATAGAACTGGAACAACAGAAGCAGACCAACCAAATACGTCTGATCAGCCTGATCGTAATCAGTGTCATTCTGATCGTATTATTTATTTCCCTGTTCCGGCTCTCCAAAATCCGCAAAGCCCTGAAATATTCGGAGAGCGAAATACGCAAAGCAGCGGAAACGGTGCGGGTAACCAACGAAATAAAAAATCGCTTCCTGTCAAACATGAGTTATAACATCCGGACCCCGCTCAACAATGTGGTAGGTTTCTCGCAACTCATAGCCAGCGAACCGAATATAGATGAAAAAACAAGAGAAGAATACTCGACGATCATCCACCAAAGCTCAGAAAGATTAATGAGACTGGTCAATGATGTACTCGACCTGTCTCGCCTGGAAGCCAAAATGATGAAGTTCCAGATACAAGACTATGATGCCGTCGCACTTTGCAATGAAGTATGCTACATGGCACGCATGAATAATGAAAAGACAGGTATTCAAGTCCGTTTCACTCCGGAAGTCGAGTCACTGTCGCTTCGCACGGATACCACCCGATTGGGACACGCCCTGCTTAGTAGCCTGACCTACCCGCATGAGCATGAAACGGAGGGACAACAGGAGGAACGGATAATCCGCTTTACATTAAGCCGGAACGGTGAAATGCTTTATTTCCGCATTCTCAACTCTCCATTGGCGGACGAGGCTTTCACCTCGCAGGAGACCGTCATCCGGCATGAGATCAACCAGTTATTGCTGGCTTACTTCGGAGGAAGCTATCAGGTAAACGCCCGAGGAACGGAAGGTCCGGAAATTGTTTTCACCTATCCCATTGCTTCAGAATCGGAATAAAGCGCTATCTTTGCAAACTGTAAACTTAAACGCTTAATTATGTATACCAACAAACAGATTTGGAGTGTCAGTTACCCGATACTACTCAGCTTGCTGGCGCAAAATGTCATCAATGTCACCGATACCGCATTCTTAGGGCACGTTAGTGAAGTGGCCCTAGGAGCTTCGGCTATGGGCGGACTTTTCTATATATGTATATTCACCATCGCTTTCGGATTCAGCACAGGATCACAAATTGTCATTGCACGACGCAATGGAGAAGGACGTTACAGTGATGTAGGTCCCGTAATGATTCAGGGAGTCATGTTCCTCCTGTTGATAGCTATATTGATGTTCGGCTTCACCAAAGCGTTCGGAGGAAATATCATGCGGTTGCTGGTTTCTTCCGAATCCATCTACGAAGGCACTATGGAGTTTCTGGACTGGCGTATTTACGGGTTCTTCTTCTCGTTTGTCAATGTCATGTTCCGTGCCCTGTACATCGGTATCACACGTACAAAGGTATTGACCATCAATGCTGTCGTTATGGCATTAACCAACGTCATACTGGACTATGCACTGATTTTCGGTAAATTCGGTCTGCCGGAAATGGGAATCAAGGGAGCTGCCATCGCCTCTGTGCTGGCGGAAGCCTCTTCTATTCTCTTCTTCCTGATCTATACATATATCAGTATTGATTTGAAAAAGTATGGCCTGAATCGTCTGCGCTCGTTCGATCCGGCATTGCTGATGCGTATTCTCAGCATCTCTTGCTTCACGATGCTTCAATATTTCTTATCGATGGCGACCTGGTTCGTATTCTTCGTTGCCGTAGAACGGTTGGGACAACGGGAACTGGCCATTGCCAACATTGTCCGTAGTATCTACGTCGTACTGCTGATTCCGGTGAATGCACTGGCAACAACGACCAACAGCCTTGTCAGCAATGCTATCGGCGCAGGAGGTATCCAGTACGTCATGCCGCTTATCAATAAAATAGCCCGGTTCTCGTTCTTCATCATGCTGGGACTGGTGGGATTGTCGGTTTTGTTTCCTCAGTTCCTCCTCTCCGTTTATACCAGCGAAGCAGCGTTAATCACCGAGTCCGTGCCTTCGGTATATGTCATCTGCTGCGCCATGCTCATTGCGTCGGTAGCCAATGTCGTATTCAACGGTATCTCCGGAACAGGAAATACACAGGCAGCCCTGTTGCTCGAAACCATCACGATTGTCATTTACGGTTCCTACATCGTTTTCGTCGGAATATGGCTCAAGGCACCGATTGAAATCTGCTTTACAATTGAGATTCTGTACTATACCTTGCTGTTGATAACAAGCTATATTTACCTCAAAAAAGCAAAATGGCAGAATAAAAAGATATAAATACAAGAGATTTTTGTACATTTGCAGGCTCAAATAATTAATTCGTAATTAAACAACTATGTTCGATAATTTAAGTGAAAGACTAGAACGGTCATTCAAGATTCTGAAAGGTGAAGGCAAAATCACCGAAATTAACGTGGCGGAGACGCTGAAAGATGTACGTAAGGCATTGCTTGATGCCGACGTTAACTACAAGGTTGCAAAAACTTTCACTGACACGGTGAAGGAAAAAGCCATCGGTCAGAATGTACTTACGGCTGTGAAGCCAAGCCAGTTGATGGTGAAGATTGTGCACGACGAACTGACCCAGTTGATGGGTGGCGAAACGGTAGAAATCAACCTCGAATCCCGTCCGGCAGTAATCCTGATGTCAGGTCTGCAAGGTTCGGGTAAGACTACTTTCTCCGGTAAGTTGGCACGCATGCTGAAAACGAAAAAGAATCGCAAACCATTATTGGTAGCCTGTGACGTTTACCGTCCGGCAGCTATCGAACAGTTGCGTGTACTGGCAGAACAAATTGAAGTGCCGATGTACTCAGAACTGGACAGCAAAAATCCGGTAGAGATTGCACAACACGCCATTCAGGAAGCCAAAGCCAAAGGGTATGACCTCGTAATCGTCGATACAGCCGGACGTCTGGCCGTAGACGAACAGATGATGAACGAGATCACCGCTATCAAGGAAGCGATCAATCCAGACGAAATTCTGTTCGTGGTAGACTCCATGACAGGACAGGATGCCGTCAATACAGCCAAAGAATTTAATGAACGTCTGGACTTCAACGGTGTGGTACTGACCAAATTGGATGGTGACACCCGTGGTGGTGCGGCTCTTTCTATCCGTTCGGTAGTCAACAAGCCGATTAAGTTTGTGGGTACAGGTGAAAAGCTGGATGCTATCGACCAGTTCCACCCGGCACGTATGGCAGACCGTATCCTCGGTATGGGTGACATCGTTTCGCTGGTAGAACGTGCTCAGGAACAGTATGACGAAGAAGAGGCCAAACGTCTGCAAAAGAAGATTGCCAAAAATCAGTTCGACTTCAACGACTTCCTCAGCCAGATTGCCCAGATCAAGAAGATGGGTAATCTGAAAGAACTTGCATCCATGATCCCGGGCGTAGGCAAAGCTATCAAAGATATTGATATCGACGACAATGCTTTCAAGAGCATCGAAGCGATCATTTATTCCATGACTCCGGCAGAACGTTCCAATCCGGAAATATTGAACGGCTCACGCCGTACACGTATCGCTAAAGGTAGCGGAACAACGATTCAGGAAGTAAACCGTTTGCTGAAACAGTTCGACCAGACCCGCAAAATGATGAAGATGGTGACCAGCAGCAAAATGGGAAAGATGATGCCGAAAATGAAAAAATAAAAAGAATTTTATTCTGTTTCAGATAGAAGGAGGGGTGTCAAAAGTAACTAAACTCCCCTCCTTCAGGAAGGAGGGGTGGCTGAAAGCCGGGGTGGTAGGTATATTGCATAGCTGAATATCAATAGCTTACGTATTTACCTACCACCTCCCCCTACGGGTACTCCTCCTTCCTGAAGGAGGAGAGTTTAGTTACTTTTGACTTTTGACACACCTTCTTTATTTTTGGTATTACAGATTTCACTTTCCTATATCAATCAGCTTTTTATCAGACAGCTTCAATTTTATAAATCTCCACTTTCCACTACCTCTTGTATCGACTACTCCCGCTATGGTAAGTCCAATATAAAACACTGCGTTTTACAAGGTATAAAGCTATGCTTTAGGGAGTGAAAAGCATAGCTTTATACCTTGTAAAGCATAGCTTTATACCTTGTAAAGCGTAGCTTTAGCTTCCATATCCTCTCCCCTTTCACCAACAACTACACTGAAGGATTACCCTAAACTCATATTAATATCATTATCTACTTGTAACGATTACAATTTTATAAAGATTTTATATGAATATTCATTTTTATTTCTTTACTTTGCAAAAGATAACAAAACAGAAGCACGAATATGTACTATGTATATGTAGCAGGTTACATTTTATTTGCAGCAGCCATGCAGTTGTTCACAGGAAACTTTCCTGTTTCTTTTCTCGCCTTTCCGCTGAATATCATCTTTGCGGCGATCTGGCTTTTCCTGTTATGGATACTATATAAAGAATATAATAATCTAAGAATCACCCGTTTTCTCGGTTCATCCAAAGCCAGCGTTTTATCTATCAGCCTGTTTATCGGTGGTTGCCTGATCATAGGACTTTTCCCCCAGCTATCTGAACCGGAAGCCGAAATGCGCAAAGGAATATCAGCCTCATTGGGATGTTACAATTTCATGACTTCATGGATATTCATTTCTATACTCTTATTATTATTAAGCAATCTGGCGATGATCACCATCCACGCCTGTCGGCATCGCAAACAAGCACGCTGGCGCTTTATTCTGAACCATACAGGTTTATGGCTGGCTCTGTTTGCCGGATTTCTGGGTAGCAGTGACACGCAGACATTACGCATACCTTTATATAAAGGTGAACCGACACATGAGGCATTCGACATGAATGGCGCATCTTATTATTTAGATTATGATATGGAACTCAATTCGTTCGCTGTAGAATATTACCCGAACGGACGTCCTTCCCGCTTTTCCGCCAATGTACGTTTGGGGAATGAGAACGTTCTGTTGGAAGTAAACCACCCCTATTCCTACCGACTGGGGGAAGACGTCTACCTCACCGGATACGACGTTACGAAAGGCAACGAAAGCAATTACTGTATTCTACAGGTCGTAAAACAACCCTGGAAGTATGTGATGGTAGCGGGTATTCTGATGATGCTTGCAGGAGCAGTTCTTTTATTTGTAAACGGAGCTAAAGCGTATGATAAACTGGGATAACTTCTATGTATTTGCAGCAGTATCCAACTGCTTATGGTTGGCAGGAGCTGTATTTGCCCTTCGTTCATCATCGAAAAGTAAGGTGGCAATCGGTTTTACTTCCAGCGGCATTATTATATTGGGAGTATTCATTGCCGGATTATGGATATTCCTCCAGCGCCCTCCATTACGCACTATGGGAGAAACCCGCTTGTGGTATTCATTCTTCATGGGAATAGCAGGATTGCTAACCTATATCAGATGGAAGTATCGCTGGATTCTCTCTTTCTCGACGTTACTTTCCACAGTTTTTGTGATCATTAATTTGATGAAGCCTGAGATACACGACCAGTCATTGATGCCTGCGCTGCAAAGTGTATGGTTTATCCCTCATGTGACCGTATATATGTTCTCTTATTCCGTTCTGGGATGTGCTTTCATCATCGCCCTGACCGGACTGTTCCGTCATAAAGAAGAATACCTGCACACAGCAGACAATCTGGTTTACGCAGGTGTCGCCTTTCTTTCCATCGGTATGCTACTCGGTTCTCTTTGGGCAAAGGAGGCTTGGGGAAACTACTGGAGCTGGGACCCTAAAGAAACTTGGGCAGTCATCACCTGGATGGGATATTTGCTCTACATTCACCTCCGCCTGTTCAGAAGAACCGGACAGAAAACTCTCTATGCCCTGCTCATTGTCTCCTTCCTTGCTTTACAAATGTGCTGGTATGGAGTCAATTACCTGCCGGCGGCCCAACAAAGCGTACATTTATATAATCGTAATAACTAACCTCAAAAAACAAATGTGAAATGAAGAGAAGTACAAAACTAATCGTAGCATTATTGGTAGTCGTGGCGGCATTGGCAGTCACTTACCGACTGATGCACCGGGTGCCTTCTGCCGATTTGGAAGCAAACGTGCAGATGCAACAGATTATTACGGATGCAGGATGCCTGAGATGCCATACCTCGACACCGGAACTGCCGTTCTATGCAAATATGCCTGTCGCCGGAAAAATTGTAATGGAAGACGTGAGCAAAGCCTATCGCGCTTTTGACATGACTCAGATGGAGAAAGACATGAAGGAAGGCCGCCCTCTTAATCCGGTTGACCTGGCTAAAGTAGAAAAAGTAATCCTCGACGGAAAGATGCCGCAGGCAAAGTATTACCTTGTACATTGGGGAGCTTCTTTCAACGATGCAAAGAAAGAGGTAGCACTGAGCTGGGTAAAAAATCACCGCATGGGACTGTATACCGATGTAGCGGTAGCACCTGATTTCATTAACGAACCGATTCGTCCCATTGCCGACTCGATCTCAGTCGATGTACGCAAAGTGGTCTTAGGAAATCTGTTGTATCACGACACCCGCTTATCGGCAGACAACACCGTTTCATGTGCCAGCTGTCATGGCCTGGACACCGGTGGCGTTGACAACAAGCAGTATTCTGAAGGAGTAGGCGGTCAGTTGGGCGGTGTCAATGCCCCGACCGTATACAATGCTGCCTATAACTTTGTTCAATTCTGGGACGGACGTGCCGGAACTCTGGCAGAACAAGCTGCCGGCCCTCCATTGAATCCGGTAGAAATGGCTTGCGAGTCATTCGATCAGATCATCAGCAAACTGGCAGAAGACAAGAATTTCGTAGTAGCATTCAACGAAGTATATCCCGACGGATTGAGCGAAAAGAATATCACAAATGCTATTCAAGAGTTCGAAAAGACATTGCTGACTCCTAATTCACGCTTCGACCGTTATCTGAAAGGACAGAAAGATGCCATCACCGCAGATGAAATCGCCGGATACGACCTTTTCAAGAAATATGATTGTGCGACTTGTCATGTGGGAGAAATCCTCGGCGGACAATCTTATGAACTGATCGGTGTACAGCATGATTATTTCGCAGACCGTCAGGCAGAAATGACTGAAGAAGACAACGGACGATTCAAGCAGACAAAAGCAGAGCGTGACCGTCACCGCTTCAAAGTGCCGGGATTGAGAAATATCGAACTGACCGCTCCTTATTTCCACGACGGCAGCATGGCTACTATGGATGATGCGGTTCGCGCCATGGCCAAATATCAGTTAGGCATCGAACTGCCACAACCGGAAGTAGATAAGATTGTCGCCTTCCTCCGTACATTGACCGGAGAGTATAAAGGCAAATTACTGACGAATAAGAACATGATCTGACAAGACCAAACAGAGGCTCCATTTCACCCGAACAGAGCCTCTGATTGATGCAAACAGAGCCTCCGTTTCACCTAAACAGAGGCTCTGTTTTTCTTGCCTGAAAATCAGAGCTTTTCCTTGTTCTTTTTGCCTTCTTTCCTGCTCGTATTCCAATATGTTCCGCTGTCCCCTCTCCACAAAAAGTCCATTCCTTTTGGAGAGTTCAGTTATTTATTTTACTTTTGTCCATCACCAATAAATACTCTGAAAATATGACTCTGATAGACGGAAAAGCCATTTCCGAACAAGTGAAACAAGAGATTACAGCCGAAGTAGCCGAAATTGTTGCTCGTGGCGGTAAACGCCCGCATCTGGCAGCAATCCTTGTAGGACATGATGGTGGCAGCGAAACGTATGTAGCCGCCAAAGTAAAAGCCTGCGAAGTATGTGGATTCAAATCCTCCCTCATCCGTTACGAAAGTGACGTGACCGAAGAAGAACTACTCGCCAAAGTACGCGAACTGAACAATGACGACGACGTAGACGGATTTATCGTACAGCTCCCGTTACCCAAACATATCTCCGAACAGAAAGTTATCGAAACGATCGACTATCGTAAAGATGTAGACGGATTCCACCCTATCAACGTGGGACGCATGTCTATCGGACTTCCCTGCTATGTATCCGCCACCCCGAACGGTATTCTCGAACTGCTGAAACGCTATGAGATAGAGACGTCGGGAAAGAAATGTGTTGTACTCGGCCGCAGCAATATTGTCGGCAAACCGATGGCTGCCCTGATGATGCAGAAAGCGTATCCGGGGGATGCAACCGTCACTGTATGCCATAGCCGCAGCAAAGACCTGGTAAAAGAATGTCAGGAAGCAGATATTATTATCGCTGCTTTGGGACAACCCAACTTCGTGAAAGAAGAAATGGTAAAAGAAGGTGCAGTGGTAATCGACGTAGGTACTACCCGTGTGCCGGATGCCAGCAAAAAATCCGGCTTCAAGCTGACAGGCGATGTGAAGTTTGATGAGGTAGCGCCAAAGTGCTCATTCATCACTCCCGTACCGGGCGGTGTGGGTCCAATGACGATTGTATCACTGATGAAAAATACACTTTTAGCCGGTAAAAAAGCTATTTATAAGTAGAACATTGAAGGACAGTGAAATGCATTTCACTGTCCTTTTCCTTCCCTTAATCTGACAGTTATGAAAACAATTACGATTCTCCCTCTCTTATTATGTCCGTTTCCTGCCTAAGTAACAATCATTCTCGAAAAGACATTATAATCCTCTTGAACGTATGAAAGAACTATTAGTATCCCTTCTCTTGGTTACACAATTCTCTTGTATCAGCAAAGCGCAAGAAAATGATACTACCACACAGATACTGACAACTGACAGCCTGCAAACAGACACCCTTTCGCTTCTTTTTGCAGGTGACCTCATGCAGCATCAAGGACAAATTAACGCTGCACGTACTGCGACAGGAGGCTACGATTATTCCAGCTATTTTGAATATGTCAAAGACGAAATCCAAAGTGCTGACTTTGCCATAGCTAATCTGGAAGTTACTCTCGGAGGAAAACCCTACAAAGGCTACCCTGCTTTCAGCGCTCCCGATGAATATCTGACCGCTATTCATAATGCCGGATTCAATGTACTGATAACCGCCAATAACCATAGTCTCGACCGTGGCAGAAAAGGTTTGGAACGCACCATACAATTAATAGACTCCTTAAAAATTCCACACGCCGGAACGTACCTCAACGCTGAAGAGCGTGAAAATAAATACCCTCTTTTATTAGAAAAAAAAGGCTTCCGCATTGCCATACTCAACTATACATACGGAACAAACGGAATCCCTGTCACTCCGCCTAACATCGTCAATTATATTGATACGACCATTATATCCAAAGATATCGAAGCAAGTAAAACACTGAATCCCGATGCGATTATTGCTTGTATGCATTGGGGGATCGAATACCAGTCACTCCCCGACAAAGAACAGAAGTTTCTGACCGATTGGCTGCTTCAAAAAGGAGTAAATCACATAATCGGTTGTCATCCGCATGTTGTGCAACCTATCGAAGTTCGCGAAAACAGTCTGACAAACGAGAAGCATCTGGTAGTCTATTCACTAGGGAATTATATTTCCAATATGTCCGCCCGTCGCACGGATGGTGGCCTGATGGTTAAAATGGAATTAGTAAAAGATAGTACCACCCGACTCAACCATTGCGAATATAGCTTGGTATGGACAGCCCGTCCCGTTCAATCAGGAAAAAAGAATCATCAATTACTACCGATTAATTTTCCCACTGACTCCATTTCCGTAAATGCACGTAACTCTCTGAGAATCTTCGCAAATGATGCGCGATCCCTCTTCAGCAAGCATAATCGGGGAATAAAAGAATATCTTTTTTATAAAAAAAAGTAGTAGAATCTTTTGGAGATTTAAAGATAATATCTATCTTTGCACCGCGTTAGAGAAACGCAGACATGGTGGATGTAGTTCAGTTGGTTAGAGCGTCAGATTGTGGTTCTGAATGTCGCCGGTTCGAGTCCGGTCTTCCACCCCAAAGAGAATCCTTG
Source organism: Bacteroides sp. RCH18 (assembly GCF_058231005.1). Lineage (NCBI taxonomy): Bacteria > Pseudomonadati > Bacteroidota > Bacteroidia > Bacteroidales > Bacteroidaceae > Bacteroides > Bacteroides sp. RCH18. The sequence continues at coordinate 1,514,247 of NZ_JBIPTC010000001.1, forward strand.
ATAATCAGTAGATTATTGAGGATTTCTTCGTTTTAAGCGGTTCGTTTTCAAGTACCACATTGGCTTCATTTCACTAGTTTTACTGCATTTGTTGATTAATAGTTTATTAATTAAAAACAGATGTAACATGTTGACATTCAGAGAAGAGATTATGAGAAACGAGCAAAAGAGTGATGGAACTTACAATGTGAAGATAAGAATCACTTATCAGCGCAAAATCAAAAGGTTATCCACAAGTATATTTGTGCTAAAGAAAGACCTGACTAAAGATTTCAAACTAAAGAATCCAATCTTTATTAAGGAAGTAAACGACTTAATACGTAACTACCAAGAACAGTCAGCTAAACTACAATTAGAGCTAAACAATTACAGTATCAATGAGATAGTAACATTTCTAAAAGAAGAGCGTGAAAGATCTAAAACAATTGACTTTATTCAGTTTAGCAAAGACTGGCTGGAATACACAGAGATAAAAGGTAAGAAGAATTATAAATCAGCGATCAATGCTTTTATCACTTTTTTAGGTAAGGATAAGCTAAACACTAATCAAGTTACCAAGTTACTTATGATGGAGTTCATGGACTATCTCAATAAAAAAAGAGATAAACAAGTCACAGAACTCCAGAAGAAAGGTAAGAGAATCCCTTCCAACAGAATGGTCTCCCTGTATATGGGTAGCATTAGGCATCTGTTCAATGAAGCAAAGAAAAAGTATAATGACTACGATAGAAATATCATTCTCATACCCAATTCTCCTTTTGAGAACCTAGAAATACCTAAACAAGAGGCTACAAGAAAAAGAGCATTATCAGCAGAGTTAATCAAGAAGATATGGGAACTACCTTATATCATTAATGCTAATGGTAAAGAAAGAAATTGTCCATTCAATTTGGCTAAAGACTGTTTCATATTATCCTTTTGTTTAATGGGAATGAACTCCGCAGACTTACATAACTGTTCGGAAATTCAAGATAATATCATTACCTATTATAGAAGTAAAACTACTGGCAGAAGGATCGATAAGGCTAAGATGCAAGTTATCATACCTCCTATTATACAACCACTTTTAGTTAAATATAAAGATTACACAGGCAAGAAAGTATTCAGGTTTTATCACATGTACAATAGTGCTAATAATTTCAATAGAGCTATCAATCTTGGATTAAAACAGATTGGCAAGATATTAAAAGTAGATGACCTAGAGTACTATGCTGCAAGGCACTCATGGGCTACATTAGCTGTTAATAAAGTAGGTATTGATAAGTACACTGTTCATGCTGCTTTGAATCATATTGATGAAGCCATGAGAATCACTGACATCTATATTGAAAGGAACTTCAAAATTGAGAATGATGCTAATGCTAAGATTGTGAAATTCGTTTTTGGATAAAAATGACAATCCATTACGCAAAACTCATTGATAAGTACATTATGAACAAATGAATAAATTAATGACGTTCACAGAGGATCTGGTCGAACAGACCTATTTTCTCTTTGGTTTATTCCACCTGTTAATATGCAGGTGGATTTCCCAAAGCGTTCTTTAACACTTCATAAATATCAACAAGAAAAGTCATATTTTCTTTTCTAATCCGCAAATAATCAGGTTTAATGACATTCTCTTCTTTATCTACGAATAACTTTAGCATTCGCTTTCTGTCAGCGTAAAAAGAAGGAATAGTCAAGACTATATCTTCCCATGATTTTATACGATCTTCTATTCCCCCAATTTTATCCTCGATTTCAATTCTTTTCGATTCTAACTTATGTTCCTGTGTGTACCTTTTTAACAGTTTACCCCCTATTTCCATTTTGCTCCCTTCTCTTTGTTCTTTTTTAATCAATTCTAAAGTTCTTTTTTGCTCTTTTATTTGTAAATGTTGAGCTGTGATAAGATTAAATTTTATTACATATTCACCTAATTGATCTAATGCCTTTAATCCTATCAACAAAAATTCAATAGCTGAAAAATTGTGATTTGAAGGAGTTTTATACCATTTAATCGCCTGTATATCATTTACTTCATCATATCCTAAGAAAAATGAAACAAATGATTCCCCTTTGTTCGGTTCGATAAATCCCTTTTCAACCAATTTATCGTATACTGTTTTTAGATTATTTTTATTCCAATGAGTTTCTATTTGAATAAACTCAATTACAGGAAAAGACATCAAGGAACGCTCCATATTGTATTTTATATTTAATGAGATAATTCTCTTTTTTAGATTCTCTAAAAATCGGTTACATTGCTTCTTCCTATTTTTGTCTATTTTTACCAATACGTTATATAGTTTTATATTTTCAGGTGTGACTTTTCTTTCAAAAGAATGGATGTCATATTTTCCACAAGGAAAATCAATATTTGCAGGTAACATAATCTTATGTTGATACAATCGATATTGGGTTTTATAATCAAACATATTAGAATTCCCTTTATTTGATGAATTCTCTATTTGCAACTTACTTTGTTCATAATTATATCTCGCCATTGTTGAAGTTTGCCAGCGTTCCGGAACATAATACATATATGGTGAGTCAAATAGATTATTGGGATTGTTATAAATAGAAGAAAGTTCGCAATATCTTTTATATATATATTCTATGAAAGTAGATTGCTGAGATTTTATTGACTTCAGATAAAGCTCTATGTTTTTAATGACTGAAGTATACTTTGGAGGTTTTTCATCCTCTATTAAATATCTCTTGACCTTTAAATAATCTTTTTCTATCTCTTCTTTTCTTTTTTCACGTTCCATCTTTATTTTTTTAAACTCAATAACACTAATGTTAATTAATCCTTCAAAAAATAGCAAGATACATTCATATACCTAGTAATTTGAAACATTTTATTACCGTATCAATCTAATAATCAATCATATATGTACTGCGAAAACCTTTTGAAATTATCCTTCTATTTTTGCAGCAAAATTAATAGAAATAGTAAAGAACTTAATAAAATGTACTGCTAAAATAAAACAATAAAGGATAACCAATCCATGCGCTCTTTGACATATTGAACAACCATTCAGCTCTGATAGGTCAGAGTCTGATTTGATCCAAATACTTGATAAGTGATGGTTCGCTTTACAAAGGTATGATTTGGTATTATGAATAAATCGTATAAGGTTCGATTCCTTACATACCTACATTGTTTAATTTAAATTACATAATTTATTTCATGAAAACAAGTAAAAACAAGAAAAGACACTACTCTATTCAGAATGGAAGTAGTGTTAACGTTCAGTTAACCGAACGTAAAATCAGTAACAATGAAAACAACAAAGTAGTCAATAACAAATTAAATAAGGAGGACATAAAAATGGAAAAAATCAAAATTTCAGTTCAAGAATTGGTAAATGCTCAATCAAAAGAAGCAAAGAGAGCACTGAGAGAAAAACTGTGTATTACAAGAAAACAATTAAAAATGATTATGAAAGATTTAGAGCAAGGAAAATGCAATGTAAATAATGGTTTTATTTATGTTCAAACAGAAGTGAATACCGAAGACAAACAAACTGATCTGATTCGGAAACAGATACAAAACAAGGCAAAAGAACAGCAGATACAATATGTGCAAACGAAAAAGAACAATAACCAAGCGCAAACCCCACCTAAGGGTAAAGGTGGGTGGAGTTACAAAACGACTATAGCAGGTGTTTTAGCCCATGAAATTTGCGGACAAGAAGAAAAAACCCCTAAATCAATTACACGTTCTGCATGTACTATAAATATTGCTTCTGCTATCTTTTTATTAATAGGTGCATGTTATTTGTGGAGAAATAATATGAAATAAATCAATGAAGGGTATATTCGAAACCTATTTCCTGAATAACATTCTTACTTGCTATGAAAACGTACAAATAATAATTAGGAAATTTAGGAGTTCTAGTATTACCCTTCAATCAATATAATTATTTTTTAGTTTATAGAATCATCAAAAACGACATTATGTCTCCCTTATAGAACACTATAGTAAGTATTTACAAGCATAGGGCATTTCACTTTTAACAATAAAAATCTTATGAACAATTGTATTGTAACCAGACAGGAAGTCATAATCTTCTTGCCACAGTCTCTTCTTTGCCTAATAATATCCCGGGAATGAAGGAGATAAAGGGTTTAATAAAAGTGGATATTATTAATTTAAATTTAAAAATAAAATATGAAAACAGTAAAAAATTATCATGGTAAAGCAATCTATCAACCTGCTGGAAAAGCTGCCGAATATGGAGAATGGGGTTGTAATTTTTATATTGGCTGTTCGAATTGGTGCGGCTATTGTTTCTGCTCAGAAATTTTAAAGCCAGGTTTGTGGAGTTCTACAGTAACCTTGAAAAAAGCCTTCAAGGATGAACAGGATGCTATTGCGGTATTTGAGAAGGAACTCTCCAAAAATTTGCAGGCACTACATGACTTCGGATTATTTTTCAGTTTTACTACTGATCCGCTACTTCCTGAAACAATGGAACTGACAGCACAGGGAGTAAAGACTTGTGTGGAGAACGGTGTGAATGTGAAAGTTCTGACCAAGCGTGCCGATTTCATGGACAATCTCTTTGGATTGCTGGCTAGCTATGGGAACTTTGATGAGGACCAGTACAAGAAGCATGTGGCTTTCGGATTTACCCTGACCGGACACGATGAACTGGAACAAGGTGCATCATCCAATATAGAACGTATCGGTGCTATGGAAAAACTGCATAACAGGGGGTATAGAATATTTGCAAGTATAGAACCGATTGTAGACTTTCCGTCTTCCATGCAGATGATTAACGGTTCTCTCCCTTTTTGCGATCTCTATAAAATAGGATTGATGTCAGGTAATGGAATAACGTATGATCCGGTTGAAGCACAAACCTTTTTATCGGAACTACAGCAGTTATCCGGACAACCTAAAATCTACCTAAAGAATTCCTTAGTCAGATTGCTTGGGGTGGATAGAAAGACACTGCCTAAGAATTTTGTAGAGAGTAACTACAATATGTTCGGCTGAGAATAATGCACATGGGGAGCCTCGAATGAAGGGGCTTCCCCTTAATCTCAATTATATTATGTTTAGATTGAATTCAAACCGGGGAAGATGCGGTTCATATGTCTTTTCCACATGATTGTGACAGATGAAATTATAAATAATCAAATAAATAACAGAATGAAAACGAATGAAGAAAATCGTGGCATCCCTAATTGGATGCATTACAAAAGTGCAAGCATTGATTTGTCGAAAAGTGAAACCTATTTGTCTCCCGGTGCTTTCTGTGGAAACAGATACATTGAAAGGGTGATTCTTCCAGAATGGGCTGAGACAGTACCGAGAAACTTATTTAAAGGATGTACAAAATTGAAAGAAGTCACCCTTCCTGCCGATTCGGATATTAGCGAGTCTGCATTTGAAGGATGCGTAGCTCTGACCGACATTTATCTGCCGCTTTGTATTGGTAATATAGCGGCAAATGCTTTCAAGGGATGTCCAGAAAATATCAGGTTCCATGTGAATTCCCCTATCATTAGCCCTGAAAAATTGAGACAGCATATTGAGAAGGAATTAAGCCGGAGCATCGAACTGTATGACAACATTGGGGGGAAATCAAGAAACAGTTTTTAGTTTATGGATTTATTGAAAACCATATTATGTCTTCCTCATAGAACACCGGAAAGAATAAATGTTACGATTCATCCGGGAGAAAACGGATTTGATATACCTTTTCCGTTTGGAACGATAGTAATACCGGACACACCGGATGGATATTGCATTTCTAGTGGTTGTGGTTCAGGAAAGACTGAATCCATTAAATCGCTGATACGTCAGAAATGGGATCAAGGTATATTATATTGTGTTGATACGAAAAACGAATGTAACAGAATGTATCAATGGATCGTAGATAATCTGATTGGAGAGATACTACATGGCGAAACCTTAAAGCCCAATGATGTACTGATGATCCATTCGGATGCTGATTTTGAGAAGATGAAGGAGTACAAAACACATCCGGAGCAAATAGTTCGTATTAGGATTCTAATCATCACACATGTACGTTTCTTTACTGACCTGATTAACTATTTCTTGCTTTATGAACCGAATAATCCTAATCCGGTTGTTCCTGTATTTGATGGTGACTTCAAGAAACTAATGCAGCAGGATAACCTGAGAAAATATATCCTTCTTGATGAAACTCCATTGTTCTTAAGACCATTCATTACTTTCTCTAAAGGTTTGTTAGGCGTATTCTCCGAGAAGAATAAAAAGGGTGGTTATCGGTGTAAGTCCCAAGCGGATATAAAGGATATGTATGATACATTTATAAAGGGAGGGAGCTTGGAATTCTATAAAGGGACAGACAGGGTTAGCCAAATCAAACGGAATGTTGTTTTGGGGTTGATACCGAAGTATTACTCTGAATGGATGGGGATGAAGGATAAAAACTGTAATATTCATTTCTATCCGTCTGACTTGATACACCCCAGCATGAAATCCCATGTGATTATCTATGAAGGAGCAGGAGATGTGTTGTTGGGTAAAGGTTCCTGCTTTAAGCTACTTGATATAGTACCCAAGTATAATAGTCAGGTTGATTTTAGAGAATTGACTTTTGGGTTGAACAGAAAACATAAACCGGATAATACAACGTATGCGTCATTCGTCAAGTCTGTTTGCTCTTTATGTTGTAGTAGTTCATTTGGGAAAACACTGATTGTTATCTGGAAAGACTACAGGACGGATGATGAAAGAACATTAACTAAGGAGGCTGGTAAATCGGAATGGGCTGATAAACTTAGAGAAGCACTACTGACAGAAGGATTACCCGAAAGTAGTTTTACTGTTACATATTATGGTGCATCCGATACCAAATCAACCAATGTATACAGAGATTATCAGAATATTATCCTTTGCGGTAATTGGGATTTACCTCCGTCTGTATCGGGACAACTAAGGAAAGCATATAAATCTAAAACTAGTCAGGATGAGTATAAGTTCTGGTATACAATCCAATTGCTCTCTAGAATTGGCATAAGAAAGAATGATGGACTAAAGTATACAGTTTATTATTCTTCTGATCACCCGAAGAAGTTTCTCAAGTCTTTGGACGATTACCTGAATAAGAACAAGATAACTATGAAATCGAAGAAGGCTACTACTGATCCCGTATGGATGGTACGAGTAAAATCTATAAAAGGAGGGAGTAAGTATGTAGATAAAATTGGGAAACTGATAAAATATAACCCAGCTTTGGAAAAAGCGATTAGTAATAATGACAAAACCTTTCAGATGGATATTCCTCTTAATGTTATTGGGGGAATTATCCCAATGGGAGGCAAAAAGCAAAGCTCAAACTATAAGAGGTTGATTGATTTCATGAAGACTAGTTTAGGTATTTCCCTAAGTATACCTGATAATAGAAAATCTATAAAACCCAAACCTTAGTCCGTATTTTTGAAATTGCGGTATAATATATATAAGAGTATAAAAATACGGAGTAGTAGAGAATTATCATAAAGATAGTATTAATGAAAACAAATGTTGTTTTCCATGAGGAAGTATCTCCCAAAGGAGACACTTTCTCTGTGTTTATGAAATAATGCTATGTATTAATTGCCATAATGTATTTGCTTGTTATCCTTTATATATAGCTTCATTATTTCCCCTTCATTTCATCCAATTAGCCATGCAAATAAAAATGACGGACATAATTGAAAACTATGAAGGGATGAGTTTAGAAGCTATATCATTATTACCTCAAGTACCCCATTTATTCCAATTATCATCCTCATTGTTTAATTTATCATTTCTCCGAAATCTCTATATCCCAATGAATCCCCTAATTGATAACAGGGGGATTGTCCAAGTGCGGAGCGAGAGTGAACCCTTTAGAGTATGTCTGTGGGAGTGACGTTATTGTCTTTCGTAGTGTAACGGAGAAAGAATAGTCACGAGTTTCTTTAGAGACATACGTGGTGAACGTAAGCGTTAATAAAAGAATGATAACTATGCCGCAATTTTAATTTTACGGACTTGCCTTAAGTCTTTCCAGTATCTATTTCATTGTACAAAATTATTATTTACCAAACAGCTCAATTACAATCGCCAGCAAACAGAATCATTTGATTACTATGCCAGAATTATGAATAGATCCATATCTGCAATAAAACTGCAAGAACAAGAATTTCAATCCCAACAAAGTAAATAAGCAACCATATACATTCTTGTACAGGGAGATAATTGTGTTTATCTACATCTTTTGGTAAGTTAAATAATAAACAACGAATAAATAAAAATTACGATAACATATATTCTCTTCTAAAGTCAGCTACACTTTGATTGTTATTGAGAGATGCAGCCTTCTCTTCTGAAATCAAATTTTCAGAAAAAGCTCTAAATAAAAGTTGTTTAAATCTTGTAGACTCTTCTCTACCTTCATACACAATAGGTTCATTGATTTTCCAACCCAATTGTTTAATCATGAAGAAGAATTGTCTCGTATAATTATCATTTATAATTCCACAGTCTTTCGCTCTCATAATAAGCGCTTGCATAGATATACCATACTGTTGTTTTATATTTGCAAGTTCCGCAAATGAAATTTTAGTTCTATGTTCCCCTAACTTCATTTGCAATGTTTTGGCAGGCATTAACATAGCTCCAGCAAATTGATGACAAATAATCTCTTTTTGTGCTTCAGGGAGATCCTTAAGATAATCAGAGAAAAGTATATGTCCCAATTCATGAAGGAGTGTAAAGCGAATTCTGTCTTGCTTCTCTTGATTCTTTTCATTGAATACAATCACAGGTATTGATTCATTAATTGTAGCTTTGAGACCATCAAATGAATCATCAGCATCTAGCTTTATAATTTTTATATTTTTTTCTTCTAGCAACTCTACTACATTATAAATAGGATTATTCCCTAAATTCCATTTTTCTCTTAAACATTCAGCCCAATAATCAGCTTTAATACCTACGGCATCCATATTATCTCCTAAAAATGGATTTTCGAATTCACTAGATAAACCTACAATTTCTTCCAGTTCAAGATAACGAGACAAATACTCACGTGTCTGTTCTTTAATTTTAGTTTGTTCTTTTACTGATAACTTTTCTTGTTTTCTAAATTCGATATCTTTTATATCGACAACGACTTTCCTATAAAAAAAATCAGGCAGTAGATCCAATGCTTTGGCTATAACTTCTATCATTTCAACAGAAGGTACAACTTCACCTTTTTCATAGCGATGCAAAGCTTGTCTTGATACTCTATTCTCTAGAATATCAGCTAAATCCTGCAAAGAATACCCTTTAAGTAGTCTTGCTGACTTAAACCGTTCACCAAAAACAGACATAGCAACTTATTATTTATAAAGTGAGACAAGTTCATTTTCTTGTTGACAAAGATACAAAAAAAAATGGGAATGACAACTGGGATGTACTAAAAAGATAATGTATTGCAAATATAATAAACTACAATTACCTCATAATCAATAGGATATAATTTAAGAGATATTGAATAGTAAAAAAACAAACGATTGATTGACAAAAATGCCGTTACAAATTTGCATATTAATATATATTTTGTAACTTTGCGGTGTAAAATAAAACCAGGCAAAGAAAATCACCTGGCTTCAATTCTAAAAGAACACAAAAGTCCTCGCAAGGCTTTTGGTAATTTCATTGTTGGCGCATCAAAATTACCTCTTTTATTTGAATTGACCAAGTCCAATATTGGTTTTAACTAATAGACAAAACATTTGTTAAAAGCTATTCCTTGCCGGATATATAAATATTAAATTTGAAATTATTGCGTCTTATTTTTTTGCATGGACTTATAACGGGCTGTTGAAATGATACATACAGCATTAAAAAGAATACAAATTATAAATTTTAATATTTTACAATATGGCAAATATTTTAATATACAAAATTGAAGGAAAAACTTTCAAAACAACAGAACAATATATTACTGGTGAAGAATTAAAAAAACAGGGGAACATTCCTCTTGATGTAGAACTTTACTTAGCAGTTCGAAAGCCTTTCGAAGACGAGTTGATAGAAAACAGCACAAGGGTAAATCTTGCTAGACCTGACATAGAACAATTTTTCTGTAAGAAAAAGCTATATTATTTTATTAATAATAAAGAATATATATCCTACAAGCAATGGATATCTGGCGCGGAATTAAGAGAAAAAGGAAATATTCCTCCAACAGATGACATTTATTTAAAAGTAGATGAGGGGTGGGAGAATGATTTGATTCTTGATGATGAACTCGTTGATCTAGCTAGACCCGGGAAAGAACATTTTTATACAAAATCTCGTCTGAATAAAATATACATAAACACAAAGCTCATTGAATGGAAAGAGAAAGTAATTTCTTATGAAGAAATAGTGAAGTTAGCTTTTGACTCATACAATGCGTCAATAACATACACTGTTGCTTATTCTAAAGGATTCCCTCCTAAGACCAGTGGCTTTCTAGTGATAGGACAAAGTATTGTAGTAAAAAATGAAATGGAATTTGATGTTACAGCAACTCATAAATCATAATGAAGATATCAAACGTCTAATAGACGATGGATATGAAGTGGAAATTAATGGTGGGTATATATTTACCCACCATATTCCCTATGTTAAAAGTAATTTAGAAATAGCATATGCGACTCTTTTTTGTGCTTACAATAAACAGGGACTATTGTTATCACCAATAAACCACACTATATATTATATAGGAGGTACCCCTTGTGATAGAAAAGGGAAAGCTCTTGAAAATATATTCCATAGCGAGAATATTAAGGTTACAAATGAAATTACTGCTGATAGAATGTTTTCAAGTAGACCGAATAACAGAGACTATAAAGGCTTTTATGAAAAATTTAAAACCTATATTGCTATTTTATCTAGCGAAGCTATCGCAGTAGATCCTGATGTAACAGCAATAACGTACAAACCTATCAAATTAACTGAAGAGAATTCACCTCTTCAATATTTGGATACAAATTCAACACGTGCTAACATTGAATTTTTGAATCAAAAATTTTATAATCAAAAAATTGCAATTGTCGGATTAGGTGGAACTGGTAGTTACATTCTTGATCTTATAAGCAAAATTCCAGTAAAAGAGATACATTTATATGACAATGATGAGTTTAATACGCATAATGCGTTTCGTTCACCTGGAGCAGCATCTTTTGAAATTCTAAATCAAAGGTTATCGAAGGTTAATTATTATAGCAGTATATATAGCAATATGCATAAATCGATTATACCTCATAATGAATTTATAGATGATTCAAATATTAGTCAGTTATTACAATACGATTTTGTTTTTATATGCATTGATAGCAATAAATCTAGATTGAAAATTTGTTCTTTTTTAATTGAAAAGAATATTAAATTTATTGATGTTGGGCTAGGAGTCAATCTTATTGATGATGCATTATCGGGTTCAATTAGAGTTTCATTTCCATTTGGTCAAAACATTAATATTATTCAAAACCATTGCGGAAAAGGAAATCTTGAGGATGATCTCTATGCTTCAAATATCCAAATAGCAGAATTAAATGCCTTAAATGCAACATTAGCTGTAATTAAATGGAAATGTGAATTAGGATATTATAGGTGCCTCCAAGAATATCACACTCTTAGTTATATTTTATCTATGAACAAGATCATCTATGAATAAGATTAGTCCCAAATTTGTAGATTCATTTCCAGATAAATTAGAAGAAGGTATACTTTATATTTCTCTGAGATTTAACACTGCTGTCCATCTGTGTGGTTGTGGTTGTAAGCAACAAGTTGTTACCAAAATAGCACCTGGTGAATGGAGATTTACTTATAATGGGCAGGATATTTCTCTATATCCATCAATTGGAAATTGGAATTTTAAATGTAAGTCTCATTATTGGATTAAGGATGGACAAATTGTCATCATAAGAGACCTAAAGTATAAAGCCAAATTGAAAAAAAATAGAAAAAAGAAAAATCTCTTTTCTAAAATTCTAAGAATAATAACAGGAGTTATTTCATAACATGAAGGCGAGTTGTAGCGACGGTTTAGCACACTATTCTACAATTCGCCTTGTATTGTTTTTTGCATATAAATTAAATAAAGACATACTCCAATGATTTTGTATGATTCTAACAAATTATTCTTTTTATTTCTAGTATTTAGACAAATAGACTATCGTTAAACCACATAGAAAATTATGGATAAATAATAAAGCGACTAAATACCAAAGTGACAACTTTTGCGAAAGTCTATGAGGAAAATCTAAAAAAATAGAAGATAGTCTCTTATAACTACCTTCCTTTTCTTTAATACGCCAAAGCAAGAATAATCTTATCCAGCATTGTATTTACTTCTGCAAATTTTAACCTGCTTCCTCCAAGTTTCACTGCTGACTTCTTGTAGCAATTAATAAATTCCTCCTTTGGCATAAAGAATGGATAACCGTATGGGACTCCTCCCCAATAGACGGGAACTCTAAAACCATCAAATCCATAACCAGTTATGATCTTTGCGTCGGTACAGTAAATTGTCTTTGAATCATAATTAAGCCAATCAATTTCTCCGTCCCTATATTGGCGAGTGAATATTAGCTCCAAAGTCTTCTCAGATGTAATATCTATTTTGAATCTAATCCCACCAGCAGAGAACTTATCTAAATCCTTCTGTATTTCATTTCCGATTTCACTAATTTCTTGTTTGGCGAGATCATACACCTTGCCCATTACAAATATTTTCCTTTTCATGTTATTCTAGTTTTCTTTCTATTATTATTGATATTTCTCCTTGTCCGTCAGTTTTGAAACTTAGTTTCTCGTAATTAACAAGTTGGCATAACCGATCCTCATATGTATCTATCAGCCATTGCATACTAACCAATGAATGCCCCTCTTCATCTTTATATAGTTCCTCGTCCTCATCCGCTATATCTGTCATATCAGAGGTAGTCAGACTGAATATATGAGCAGCCAATTCTATACGTACATAATTATCATCATCAGTCCCATATAGTTGAGGGGGATATTTTATTTGGATGAATACTGCATTCTCAAAACAACTGATTCTATGTCTTACCGGAATATCAGAGAGCCCGTCCATTAGAAGCTCGACTATGTGGTAATCTACTTCCCGTATATCTCCTGTATAATAACGCTTCATCATTTCCACTCTAAAATTGGCTATCAAAGACAAGTCCTGTATTGGCATTTTTGCAAGCCGGGGGTATAAAATACCGTTCTCATCAATATAGCTTTCGGGATCAGTACATTTCAATTCTTCATCTCTAACTGTTGAAAATCTTTTTACTTTCATGTTATTTAGTTTTTTGTGATTTAATAATTAAGGTTGTGTTATAATTCTCTTTCAGATATTTTTGGAGTTGAGAATATCTGTCTACCCTGCATCTTCCACGTGGACATAGCACGAATATATCTTTTAGGCTTATTTCTAGTATCAATCCTTGGTCATTCTTGTTCGTTACCAATAGAGAAGCCAGTTGAGGAAACTTCTGAGATAACGCTGCAATATCATCGGAGAATTTATTCGTTTGCTCTTTCGAATCAAGGGATAATTCTACCGGAGTTTTTGATATGTCACTACAATCTTTATTGAGCGAATACCAGAGTTGGGATGTGTCTGTCATAAATTTAAGTATTGTTTCATAGTTAGGGATTTCAAGGCTTCGTAGTGGAGTTTCGGCATTTTTTAGGGTAGGAGAAAAATAAAGAACGAGATACCAAATTAATGATACCTCGTTCTTTATAAATTTGAAAATATTTACTCTACTTAATTTGTTGCTTTAAGGATCGTTTCTCCATTGCAAATGTATTCGTCAAATAATCCTTGAGAGCCAAAAGGTGCAATAATGTGATTGTTTTCATCCAAATACATATATGTCTGTCCATCTATTTTTCCAATATACTTGAAAGAATGTTCTTTGGCATCTCTTACTTTAAAAATGAAAGACTGTAGTGTCAACAATTTATCTCCAATAGATATAATAAGTTCACTTTTTCCATCGCCATTGAAATCAATGCAAGATGCTTGAATATAATATTCTTCATTTAGCTCGCCATATTCATCAAAAAATGACTCATCACATTCAATTCCATCTAATAGTTGTTTTCTATACTGCTCTTTGAACACACAAATTTTCGTACCAATAGGGTGGGATCTACCTATAATAATCTTTTCTTTCTTCCCATCTGAATCTAAGTCAACATTCATGGATTTATCTTGTGACAATTGACTTGATGAGCTAATTATAAATTTATTATTTCTTACGTCAAAAAGATTATTAAGTCTATTCTGAGCAGATAATCCAATTGTAGATATGGAGAATAATAGCATTACAACAAGTTTGTCCATTTTTTTTGCAATTTTCATATTACTAATTCACGTTTTATCTCTATTTAAATTCAAAGTAATTATGTGGACTTGTTAGTTTTCCCACATTCTTAGTGATGACATATGCTCTTATGAATGCTGCATTGTATGAAAAATCTTGATGTAGATTGGTGACATCAACTTTCAATGTACCATCACTTTGTACCGTTCCAGTAAATAATTTGTAACCACTAGAATTTTCCCAATAATAGTCTTTTGAGCATTCCATTCCTGCTTCTATAATTTCATCGTAAGGATCTATTGTCACTGTAGAAGTTGCAGTTGCCGAATTTCCTGAAATATTTGATATAATAGGTTTGGTAGGAGGTATACGCAAATATGCCTTAGTCCCAAAAGACACCCTATTTCCTACTGTTTTATATGAGCTATTCAAAATCGTATAAGGTCTTATGTAATACTGAGTGTTTTCTGAAAGGGAACTTAACTCTATTGATACTGTACCATGTACTATTGAGCCTATAGATTGTACGGCATTATTAAAATTAGATTGTGTGGAATATTCTACTCCTGTTTCCGTAATTGTTTTTCCTGCTAAACTAATTGAATAAACAACAGATGCGGTGGTTGGTGTAATGTTTGAAACAGAAACATTGGAAAACTCAATATTAGGAAGTGTCGTAAAGTTTAATACTTCTCCATAGCTTGTACCTTTTGAATTAGTGGCATATGCTTTATAATAATAAGTTGTACCTTCTGCCAGTTCCGTTAGGTTCAATTTTAATTCATCCATACTGTTTTCTAATTTCTTTTTGTTCGTGGTGTTCTCATTTGTTCCATAATAGAAACCATATTCTGTTATATTAGAACTGCCTCTATCTAATACAGTACCATTTAAAGTTGCGGACTTTGTCGTTATGTCTGTAGCTGATTTAGTTTCTACTGTTAGTGCATTTTCACTTAAGGTCTTAAAACTCATTACTTCTCCATATGCTGTTCCTTTTGAATTAGTGGCATACGCTTTATAATAATAAGTTGTACTTTCCTTAAGATTAGTCAGCACCAATTTCAAAGCCGATAAACTATTATCACCTAAAGATTTTTTAATCTCAGTATTTTCACTTGTTCCATAATAAAAACCACATTCTATTATTTTATCGCCTCCATTATCTGTTATATTACCATTCAGCGTTGCAACATCTTTACCTATATCAGTCGCTCCCTGTGTTTTAACTATTGTTTTTTTAATATATGGCATTGTAATATTTCTCTGCTCACTGTATACAGTACCCTTGTTATTAACAGCATAAGCACGTACATAATATGTTTTACCTGCATCCAATCCACTAATATTACTCGTAAACTCTCTTATCTCTGTTGAGTTCCCGAAATTATTCTTATTATCATTTTCAATGGTTGGAGTATCATGTTCAGACCAACAATGTCCATATGATGAAATTTCATGTCCTCCGGTTGATAGAATTGTCCCTTTAATGGAGAAAGAAGTTTCAGTAATATCACTAAATGAGCTACCAATTCCAACTTTAGCCACAGTTCTTTCTATCTGCTTAACAATAACCGAAATCTCTTTTCTTCCATCTTTGGTATTTATAGTCAATTTTTCATTGTAATCATTTGTAGCTAACCCGTCTCTATTTACAAGAACCTTTATCTTATCGGTGTTTGTATCAACAGTTCCTTCATTAGAACTCAATATAATCCAATTAACAGACGGTTGAATAGAATAAGTTATACTTCCTATTTCGGTTTCATTAGAAATAAAAAGTTCTTTACTCGTTTCTATTTCCCCAAAATCAAGAGTTGAAGGTGTAACCTTTAAAACAGCTCCTTTAATAGACATATTTACTTTTATTGTGGCAGTTCCCCCATTTGATGTGATATTGATACTACCATTATAATCTCCTTTAGATAATCCTGTTCTATCTACGGAAATTAATACAGAAGCTATATCTTTTGTTGAAGTGCCAGAAGTCGGATTGATTTTAATCCATTTTGTACCTGTTGATATTTCCCATTTTAAAGTACTTTTTCCATCATTTCTTATTTCAATAGGAAGTTCTGTCTCACTATCACTAAAATCAAGATTTATCTTATTGACTGATAATTTGGGCATCTGCTTTGTTAGTTGCATATCAGCCTTATTGGGTTGACCTGCTACAATTGTAACTTCTTTCTTGGCTGGTTCATAATCATTCTTAGATACATCTATGGAAAATACTCCGGCAGCTAAGTTATCAAAAGAAAAAGAACCGTCATCTCCTGTTGTAATGGATTTGCCTGTTGGCGATATCACGACCAAGCACCCTTTTAAGAGGTTCCCGTTCTCAGAATCCTTAATAGTACCATGTAAACTTCCTGTTGTAGCCTCTTCATCAGCCACACAAGAGGTAAGGCACGAAATTGAAAGCAATAGATATATAAAACAGTTTCTTATCATATCATTCTAAAATTTAAGTGCAAGTGAAATTCCATAATTAGTTTTTTCATCTATGAATGGAGAGAATGCAATAGAACGCTGATTGTTGTATCGTTTAGCACCTTTGGAGGCTAGCACATCTATAATATTATAAATGTAAATAGCTGATGCGGCAACGATAAAGCCGTTTCTCATATTTCCCCATGTGTTACTTTTATTTTGATACGATTGTCTCAGCTTGCTATCCTGCTCCTTCTTGGTCTTATTTTGATAGCTCTTATGCAAGTTCTGTGATATAACAATTCCACTGATTGATGCAATTTCTGTTCCTAAAATTGCTATTCCTTTCGCTTTCTGTCGCTTGTGCATTTGTCCCCACCCGGGTACAATAACAGAACGAAGTAATGCGGATGCTCCATACTTAGTTGTATATGTGACTGTCTCAAATCTTACAAATTTTGGATCATTAGCTACCTCATATAATATATAACAGACATAGTTACCATTTAATAACTCCCAATATTCATCCGCTACCTGAAAAGATATTTTTTGCTGATCGTATTCTATATTATATGAATAGTCTCTTAAAGTCGTTTCATTATATTCTTTGTTAGAATCGCTTGAAAGAATCTGTTCAAGCTCATTGCCTGATACGGTGAATCCTTTTGCTTTCATCAAATCCCCCAATAGAGCCAATGTTGCATTTTGCCTTGCTTCCGATAATGTTTTTCCTTCGCCGTACATTTGTTTGAACCAGTAGCTGTGATTAGTTTGTATAGGTAGATCACCTCTCATCCATGGTGGACGTTGGCTTTCTGATTTTTGCTGGGCTTGAATCTGTATATAGAAACATAATCCTAATATTAAAATAAGATATTTC
Source organism: Bacteroides sp. RCH18 (assembly GCF_058231005.1). Lineage (NCBI taxonomy): Bacteria > Pseudomonadati > Bacteroidota > Bacteroidia > Bacteroidales > Bacteroidaceae > Bacteroides > Bacteroides sp. RCH18. The sequence goes on from NZ_JBIPTC010000001.1 coordinate 1,531,903, forward strand.
ATACCTTTACTGATTTATATTTTCTACTCCTTCATTTACAAATTTAGAAATCTCATTGGCATACTTTTGAGCTAACTGACTCTCTTCTAAAGCACGTTGCATCGCTTTTTTCCTCGCTAGTAAAGCCTTATCCTCGTTTACAAAGAATACTATTTGGTATTCATTAATATCACCTTTTTTTCTTTTGATGCTATAACTTTCTTTGAGTACTCCATTCTTTATTTCACTTCCGATTACTCGCTCATAAGCTGCATAAAACTTATCAAACTCTGCTGTATCATCTTTATCTGACGAATTTAGATTTACATCAGAAGCTGTCCTACCTTTTACGTATGATGCAGCGAGGCTGGCATAAGTTGTAATAGCATTATTATAAGCGACTTGACGACATACATTCACAGAACGACAATTGGATGTTGTACCTACAATCTCTTGATTATTTTCGTCTTTCAGTTTTTCATAATGTTCCAGTAGAACAACCTCTATGGTCTTAGAACTAGAATCTAGCTTCCATCCTTCTTTTTTGTACTCCTTGATTTTAGCTTTGTACATTTTAGAACGTTGTTTTTCCAACTGCTTGTTTTGGCAAAAAGCCATACTAGACACTCCCATCAATATGGCAAGAAATAGAAATAAATTTTTCATGTGTAAATTATTTATTTAATATTTTATAGGGTTTTATGAATTCAAAGTTATAGCCTTCATACTCAATCAATGATAAAGAAATATCCCAGCTAATTATATCAGCATGTTTCCAATACCATAAGCTCCACTTTCTTCTTTGAGAGTCTAAAAGACCGAAATATGTATTATCATTTGTATATATTTCCTTTGAGTCTATTTTAAATGTTTCTACAAGCCATTCTCCATCAGCATTTTGGATTTTAATTATTGCTCTCTGATTATTTTCATCAACAGAGACACGTGCTTCTCTATACCATATTGTAGCTTTTCGATCAGCACTACATGTATATGGATATACTTTATTAAAATAGTATGTTTTTTGGGCATACGAATTGAATGTAAATACAGAGAGAAAAAAGAAAATAAGAAGTTTCTTAAAAATGCAGAGTTCAGTTTTAATATCATTCATGGCTTCATTCTCCTATACGCCTATAAGTCTCCGAATTTAGCCGTTTAATTGATTAAACGTTTGTATATAAGAAAGGCATGAGACTTGTCTGCTACTCATTAAGATCAGGTATCTGGAAAAACCTTGCAAAAATGAGTGAAGAAACAATACCCCATGCCATATTGTTATGTAGAGATACAACATTGGCTGTATCAAGTACATATACAAAACAGAATGAGCGTCATATTGTCTCTATCCCTTTGCCTTGAAATTTTCCAGATTTCGATCTTAGGATAAAGCAAAAACGCTTTCTATATATTCGACCATTTCTCTTAGTCGAACACTGCAAAGATAGCTTTTTTGTTCAATATGACGCTCTTGTTATGAGTATTATTTCTTCAAAGATAAGGAAATTAGGTCTTTCGAGACGTAAAGATACAGGGAAAGAAAAAGAAAAGAGGGAATTTCACCCTCTAATTCTTAAAATATTTCCAAGATTTTATTCTCTTTCTCTATTTAAGCTATATCTCTTTAATAATATACTGACTTGTGAAGCTTTGAATTGACCTCCTTTAGCTGTCACAAATCCTTCTTTATTCAATATTCTAGCCATCTCTGACAGAGACTTATCCTCTTTGGCTAAGATCTTTAACATTGAAATTGCTCTTCTATTATTAGGATTATCTAAGGCTTTCTGTCTGTTCGTCTGATTACTCTTCTCTACTGCTTGATCTAGTTTGCCAAGCAAGTTTTCTGGTTTCCCTAATGATACACCTCTTGCTTTCTTTGCTCGTAGTGATTGTTTGGTTCTTTGGCTGATTAATCCGGCTTCATATTCGGCTATACTACTGATAATATGCAGCACGAGTTTGTTTGCCTCTGGAAAATCACAAAACACAATCTCAACATCACTTTCCAATAGTTTACTGGTGAAAGCTACGTTCCGGCTTAATCGGTCTAGTTTGGCAACAATCAATGTAGCACCTGTTTTTCTACATTCACTTAAGGCTTCTATCAGTTTTGGTCTGTCAGATTTCTTGCCGCTCTCTGTTTCGATATATTCAGAAATAGCCTTTTTGTCTTTTAGATAATTTCTTATTATTTCTCTTTGTGCTTCTATACCTAATCCTGACAATTCTTGTTTTACAGTAGATTGTCGTAGGTAAGCTATATAATTTTTCTGTTCCATTTTTAACAATGTTTTAACATCCTTCTCGATTACCAAACGTTCGTTCAATAACCTTTAAGACTGGATGTATGGTTATTAAAAAAGGAATCCTATAAGATTTCAAGTTTTGATAGACTTTACTTCCTAACAAGATTCCAGTTTCTTTAAAATAGGAAATCTCAGATAATCACTAATACCTTATTATATTAATAATATCAAGATTCCTTTTCTCTTATATTTATCTTTTCCTGATAAAATACTCTGTTGCTGAATGAACGAGAATGTAATAATCCCCATTCACTCTACATTGATTTTCCCAGGGATTATAGAATTCCAAACATAGCTCCTTATATAATAAAGGTAGCTGTTTCTTGATCCGTTTTACTAACCAACCATAATTGAGTGGTCGGCTATTCTTCATTTTCTGTTTCCATTTCTCTATCGAAATCTGAGAACAAGTACATTCCAAATACATGACTTATATATAAGGTAGACATTCTGTTGCTATCACCTTCACCAATTTCTTGGCTATCTCATGGGAAGCTATATTCCGGGCATCATAGTACCTTTCATCATCTGCCTGAACATAGATAATCTCCCTGATCAATCTAAATAATGATTGCTGTAGAGTTGGATGAAAGTACTTGATACTCTCGGCAAAGTTTTTATAGTCAAAACATGTATTATTTAAAGCATTTTTTAATTCCATTGCAGCCTTAAATTCTCTACTGTTTTCTAATTCAAATCTTTCCATAACATTTCATTTAAAGAGTTTATTCTAATATGATTTTTACATTCGATTTTATTTCTATTCCCATTGGTTCACAACCGAACTGCTGACCAAAATAGCAGATACAATTATTCAGTGGCATATTCCTGTAGAAATTAAGGACATCATCTTTACTAGCTGTATAATCAAATAGATGGTCTGTATCACCAAAACACCGACCATTATCATCCATAAATACAGGACGATTCCAATCATCAATCCCTTTGAACTTTAATCTTAAATCTTTCATATCTGTTTTTTTTAAGTTGTTTAAAAATAAAAGAGGATACCACTGTTTTTATCAGTGATACCCTCTTCGGATAATACAAATCATATTCTCTCCAGCTATTCGATAAACCATGAATATGCTTCGTCTTTATGATTCAATGCTTCTGTTAATCCAAATGCTACTTCTGTTGCATTAACGCTACGCCCTAGGAATGAATCGAGATAACTATTTTTGTTTGCTCCTGTGACCAAGTTATAGAATTTCCACATACTTAATTCGCCATTACTTCCGGCAAAATTATCATCTTGGATATATTGCTTAGCCACGTTATTAATTTGACTGTCGGTGATGAGTAATCGTGGTAGATTCTTCTGTTGATATTGGGGCAAATAGTTATATAATCTCATTCTTCCTAAGATTTGGCAAAATTGGTGTTCTGTGAGCATAGTATCACCAAGCGACTGCATTAGGTGAATATGTTTTGCTACATTATATTGGCTGAACAAGTCTAAGGTGAATTGATATAAATCCCTTGAACTTGTAGCTCTGATCTCTTCCTTGTACCCGTCAGTCGATAGACATTGGTTAGTACAGGCAAGATTTAAGAATCCGACAGCAATACTAAATTTCTGTGCTGTCATTTTTCCCGATAAGTTATCTCTCCCATAGCTTTTACAGCCTGTGATTGATAAATGTAATTGATTTCCATTTACGTCCTGATGAATTGTCGGAATTTCTATATTGAAAATCATTCTTTCATAATACATTGTTTTGTCCGATTCCAGTAGTTGATCTGTTCTTTTATTGATCGCTTCTGGTATTCTTCCTTTTACAATATGGCTGACTCTTATATCTGGGTTATAAATAGTTTCCCCATGATAAAAATCTTTGGTTGCTTCATAAACTGATTCTATGAAACTTTGATGTGATATACATACCTCGTTGTCCTTAGAAAACACGGGTATAATACATTCATTCCTGAGATGATCTAAAGTGACCTCTGTGGTGTTTGCTTCTATGAATGGCGAACGTTTCTGTGGTTGTTCTCTAATAAGAACTGCATCTTCTACGTCTTGTTTCCAATCATTAGATCTTACCATCATCATATTATGAGATGGTGCTATTAATAAATTTGTTTCCATTTTATTCGATTTTAAATTGTTTCTTACTCTGTTTTTGTTTTTGAGACCTTCTTCTTCAAAAGATTTCTAAATTTCTTTGCATTTTTAAGCGTACATAGTACAACTTCAAAAACTATAATCAGACCCGTTTCGATCTTCTCGAATTTAGTCATGATCATTCTTCTGTTTTAAATCCAACCGGATTTGGTTTCTGTCGAGTTCGCCTTTTAATAAAGGATTCTATAAACTCAAACGCTTCTAGTAAATGGGCAAGTAACCCGATAAACTTTACTACTTCAATAATCAATTTTACTTTTTTCATTGTTATTTCTCCTATTCTTTAATTGTTAATAATTCATTGTTTTAATTCATAAATAAGGCTTTCAAATGAATAGAAGTGGGTGGTAAGTGGTGGAAAAAAATAAAGAGAGCCTTTAGCTCCCTATGTCGAAAGAATATAGATACGATAAATCCCCACTCTCGGCATCAATTAATGCTGAAAATGAGGATGGTCTCTCGGTGGTAATATTTTGTCTTTAAAATTATTACACCGTTTATATGTTTTTTATTTCTTGTCTATTTGTTCTTTCTCATATATAAGGATTTGAGATCTTTGAGAACGTAAATTATGAATTATCAATAAGCAGTATTACAACTATAAAAAGAAATACTATCTTTGTACTGTTGATTAATAGTTTATTAATCTTCATTATAAGAGATATTTAATTTATTGACAGGCAGTATAAATTAGTGAGGATTTTAGAAGATTGTGGTTCTGAATGTCGCCGGTTCGAGTCCGGTCTTCCACCCCAAAGAAATACTAAAAGACAAGTCCTGTAAAGCGAAAGATTTACAGGACTTATTTTTTATTAATACAATCGCTTTATGGAAAACAACAAAAAACTGACTCGTTCCAGAAAGGAACGAATGATAGCCGGAGTATGCGGAGGTTTAGCCGAATACTTGGGATGGGACCCTACTTTAGTAAGAATAGTCTATGCACTAGCCACCATCTTCACTGCTTTTGCAGGAATCATTATTTACCTTATTCTATGGATCATTATGCCGGAAGAAAGGTACAGCGACGGATACGGTGACAGAATGAATCAACGTTTACATTAGTATCGCTTTCATATCCATCCGGAGCATTTACTTTAAAGATCCGGATGGAAATCTTATAGAGATCAGTACATTAATATAATTCAAGTCCGAACTCATCTTTCAATTGCATGAGTGCCTGATTCTTCTGTGCCATCATCTGGAACTTCTCGACACGACCAACCGCCCGAACAGTTTCCGTCGGTTCACTGACCCGTACTGTCATCGCCACTTTGCTGTTCTTCAATCTTCCACGAAGGTAAGTCTGTAATTCCGGAATCAAAGCTGTAAAATCTTTAGCAGCAATCTCATTATCGACCACTACTTCAAAAGTAGTCGAATTATTCAACAATACCGGACGTATCACTTGCATACGCTTTGCTATAGCTACCTGTTCTTTGGGTAACTGTCCCGCATACTCCTGCCAGTAATAATTCAAATCTCTGTCGTTGAAGATAAAGTCTTCCTCCGGCTGTGTTTGCACCTGAGCAACATTGGTTTTGGCTGTATTCTGAGCAGCCTGATCACGTTGCGGATTTTTGATAGATACTCCCAGACTAGACATCTTCATCACAGGAATCTTCCGTTCCTCTTTGGAAATCGAAGAAATTCCAGCACTCTGTGACGGAGCGGAAGCAGTATTTGCCGGAGTAGAAGAACCCGGAGCAGCAGACACTTGCGGTTGACGCACAGCAGTATTAGCGGCAGACGGAGCAGTAGCCGGAGACGGAGCAGTATGAACAGTAGTCTGTTGAGCAGACGTTGCAGAAGCGACCTGCGGCTGCTGAGCTGCGGCAGGTTGGGTGAATACGGGTTTTATGGTCTGCTTAGGGCCACGCCCACCACTTACGTCATCCCCCTCGGTGGTAAGCTGGGCAACCTGTATCAAGGTCAGTTCCACCAGTAAGCGCTTGTTCTTGCTGGCACGGTAATTCAAATCACAATCATTGCAAAGTTTCATCGCACGGTAAAGAAACTGCAACGGGCATTTCTGCGCCTGTTCCTGATAACGCTGACGTATGCTCGCCCCTACTTCCAGTAATGGCAAGGTAGCGGCATCCTTACTGACCAGCAAATCCCGGCAATGCGAAGATAATCCGGTGATGAAGTGACTACCGTCAAATCCTTTATTCAGTACATCATTGAAAAGCAACAAGGCGTCACTCACCCTGTTTTCAAGAAAACAATCCGTCAGACGGAAATAATATTCGTAATCGAGAACATTCAAGTTCTCAATAACATTCTTATAAGTGATATTCCCTCCCGTAAAACTCACTACCTGATCGAAGATAGACAATGCGTCACGCATACCTCCATCCGCTTTCATCGCAATGACATTCAGCGCTTCGGGTTCTGCCGTAATATTTTCTTTTGCAGCAACGTACGACAAATGATTCACCGTATCTTCGACACTGATCCGGTTAAAATCATAAATCTGGCAACGGGAAAGGATAGTCGGAAGAATCTTATGCTTCTCCGTCGTAGCCAGAATAAAGATAGCGTGGCGGGGAGGTTCCTCCAATGTTTTCAGGAATGCGTTGAAAGCGGAAGCCGAGAGCATATGCACCTCATCGATAATATATACCTTATATTTACCGATCTGTGGCGGGATGCGCACCTGTTCCACCAATTGACGAATATCATCCACCGAATTGTTGGAAGCGGCATCAAGTTCATGGATATTATACGACCGCTGTTCGTTGAAAGCCACACACGATTCGCATTCGTTGCAGGCTTCACCATCGGCAGTAGGCGTCATACAGTTGATGGTTTTGGCGAAGATACGCGCACAAGTAGTCTTTCCCACCCCGCGCGGTCCGCAAAACAAATAAGCATGAGCCAATTTCTGGGTAGCGATTGCATTCTTTAATGTAGTAGTCAGCGCTCGTTGTCCCACCACCGATTCGAATGTGGACGGACGGTACTTACGAGCTGATACAATATAGTTCTCCATATCCGGGATTCTCTCTGTTTTTTTTGATTTTTCGCTTTCAGTGCAAATGTACACAAAAAAGTGATAAGTAATAAAGGATAGAGAAAGAAGTTTTGAACCTAAAGCGGTAAGTTTTTAAGTTATTAGTTTTATCTTTGCGGATATAAAAAAGAGAAATTATGGATAAACTGATCACTATCTGGAGTTTCATATGCCGGCGCAAGTATCTTATCACCGTCGTTGCATTTGCTGTTATCATTGGTTTTCTGGACGAGAACAGCCTGTTCCGCCGTCTGGGATACGAACGCGAAATCAGCCAGCTGAAAGAAGAGATAGAAAAATACCGGGCGGACTACGAAGAGAATACCAAACGTCTCAACGAGCTGAACAGCAATCCGGATGCTATCGAACAGGTGGCACGTGAAAAGTATCTGATGAAGAAGCCCAACGAAGATATTTACGTTTTTGAAGATAATAAATGAAACAATTAGTACCCGCACTTTTCGCCGTAGGCGCAATCATGGCTCTCACAGGGGCTGCCGTATACATCACCGGATGGAACTATGCTCCTTATATCTATACCATCGGAGCCGGATTCATTGCTCTGGCACAAGTAAACACACCGGTTAAAGGAAAAAGCAAAATATTAAAACGTCTGCGTATCCAGCAGATATTCGGAGCACTTGCGCTGATACTTACGGGGGCTTTCATGTTTACCACTCGCGGAAATGAATGGATTGCCTGCCTGACTATCGCTGCCGTACTTGAACTTTACACCGCTTTCCGCATTCCACAGGAAGAAGCAAAAGAAGAGAAATAAAAAAACCTGTTCAAAGCTTCTCAGTCTTGAACAGGCATCAATTTATTAAAATCATGAATGCCCTTAGGAAACCCAAGGGCCTAAAAAAACATTTTTATTTCTTAGCAGATGAATATCTGGCATTCAATCCATCTACAATTTCTTTTGTGATATTATATGCACTATCAGCATAAAGCAGATTATCGAAACCTGTGTTGCTGAAGATCAGGCTATATCCACGAGTTTTATTATATTCTTTCAGGAAAGCGTTGATAGAATCACGGAAAAGCAGACTATTAGCATTATTGTCTTCCATCAGGCCATTTTGAAGTTTATTGCTCAATTCCTGCAAATCCTGTTCCATTTTAGCCAAACGATTGTATTCCTGCTGAGCTCTTTCGGGTGAAAGGAAAGCATTGCTTTCATATTTCTTTTGGAATTCCTGTTTTTCTTTGTTCAAAGCTGTCATCTTCTGGTTCAGCGTCATGCGAACATTTTCGCTCTTCTTTACCATAGCCTCATTCAAGTCAATACAGAAATTGTATTTAGCCAACAAGGTATCTATTTCAACATAAGCTATTTTCATTCCAGACAATTCTGCATTAGCCGAAGCCGGAGTAGTTGCAACTTGATTATCAGCTTTGCCGGCGCATTGTGAGAATAAAACGATAAACGCAAGTGCAGCTAAACCGTTCATGAGGTAGTTTATTCTATTCATAACTCTAAAATATTGTTTTTAATTAATTAGTTCATACTATCGTTCAAGGCTTTTTCCAACTCATCAATAGAAAAACGTGATTTCTTTTGTGCTTCACGATCCTGCGACTGCGCACAACCGATTCCTTTCTTACGCAACTCTTTATTACCGCTCACATGACCATTAGGGAACTTCCCCCCCTTCGTAAAGAATACTTTCACCCCCAATAATAGCAGGGAAATAGCAACTATTAACAAAGTTATCAGTATAGTCTCAACCATTTCTATTAATTTTGTGAGTGCAAAGATAGGCTTTAATGAGAAATGAGTTCAGATAAGTCAAGCAAATTAACCATATTTAGCAATAAGAGGAACCAAAATGAACCTCCTATTCCTATTATAAAAGAAAAAAGCATGGAAAAAAAAGACCTTAAGCCGGCTGGCGTATTCAAGTATTTTGAGGAAATCTGCCAAGTGCCGCGTCCTTCCAAGAAGGAAGAGAAAATAATTGCCTACCTGAAGGCATTCGGAGCAAAACATAACCTGGAGACCAATGTAGATGAAGCAGGAAACGTACTGATCAAAAAGCCTGCCACTCCGGGCAAAGAAAACTTTCAGACTGTCATATTGCAATCGCACATCGACATGGTGTGTGAAAAGAACAATGATGTACAGCACGACTTCCTCACCGATCCCATCGAAACAGAAATAGACGGAGAATGGCTGAAAGCCAAAGGAACTACCCTCGGAGCTGATAACGGTATCGGTGTAGCTACCGAACTGGCTATCCTGGCGGATGACAGCATCGAACACGGTCCGCTGGAATGCCTATTCACCGTAGATGAAGAAACCGGTCTGACCGGAGCTTTCGAGCTGAAAGAAGGTTTCATGAGCGGTGATATTCTGCTGAACCTCGACTCCGAAGATGAAGGAGAAATCTTTATCGGATGCGCCGGAGGTATCGACTCCGTTGCAGAGTTTAGTTATAAAGAAGTAGAAGTCCCCGCAGGATATTTCTTCTTCAAAGTAGAAGTAAAAGGACTGAAAGGCGGACACTCCGGTGGTGATATTCACTTGGGACGGGGCAATGCAAACAAGATACTGAACCGATTCCTGTCCCGAATGGCTAACCGTCAGGATCTGTATCTCTGCGAAATAAACGGAGGTAACCTGCGCAATGCCATCCCCCGCGAAGCATACGCTATCTGTGCAGTTCCCGAAGATGCCAAACATGACGTCCGCACGGAACTGAATATCTTCACAAGTGAAGTAGAAAACGAACTGGCCGTTACCGAACCGGACCTGAAACTGGTTCTTGAATCGGAAACTCCCCGTAAGATGGCTATCGATCAGGATACTACTACCCGCTTGCTGAAAGCATTGTATGCTGCTCCTCACGGTGTATATGCCATGAGTCAGGATATCCCCGGACTGGTAGAGACTTCAACCAACCTTGCTTCTGTCAAAATGAAACCGAACCATATTATCCGCATCGAAACCAGCCAACGCAGCTCTATCTTATCTGCACGCAATGACATGGCGAATACGGTTCGTGCCGTCTTCCAGCTGGCAGGCGCCGATGTGACCTTCGGTGAAGGTTATCCGGGATGGAAGCCGAATCCTCATTCGGCTATCCTCGAAGTGGCAGCAGAATCTTACAAACGACTTTTCGGTGTAGAGGCGAAAGTGAAAGCAATTCACGCAGGATTGGAATGCGGTCTGTTCCTCGACAAGTATCCGACATTAGACATGATTTCTTTCGGACCTACCCTCACCGGAGTACACTCTCCCGACGAACGGATGCACATCCCTTCCGTTGAGAAGTTCTGGAAGCACCTGTTGGATATTCTGGCACATGTTCCTGCCAAGAAATAACAGTCAGGTAAGACATCATAGAAAAGATGATGGTGATAGCAGAAAAATATTTGTTATGACCGTCATCTTTTTTATAATGCTCTTTTTTGTACCCTCTTATATCATAGGGCAAACTTCCTTTACAAGGCAAACTTCCCTTATCGAAAAAGAATCGTTCAGCAATAAACAATCTGTTTCCCAAAAGAAGTCTTCCGCTGAAGAACGAATCCCCTTTCGTGTCATGAGCTGGAATGTTGAAAACCTCTTTGATACTCACCACGACACACTAAAGAACGATAACGAATTTCTCCCCGACGCCATCCGTCACTGGAACTACACCAAGTACAAGAAGAAACTGGCCGATATGGCCCGTGTCATCACTGCCGTCGGTGAATGGAATCCACCCGCCCTTGTAGGTCTTTGTGAAGTAGAAAACGACAGCGTACTACGTGACCTCACACGACGTTCTCCTTTAAAGGAACTGGGTTATCGGTATGTTATGACAAGTTCTCCCGATCTGAGAGGGATTGATGTCGCTTTATTATATCAACGTGACCTATTCAAATTATTATCTTTCCGGTCTATCCCCATTCCCTCATTCAAGCATCATCGCCCCACAAGAGATTTACTGCACGTCAGCGGACTATTATTAACCGGAGATACACTTGATGTAATCGTCTGCCATCTGCCTTCCCGGTCCGGTGGAGCCAAGGAATCAGAACCTTACCGGCTACACGCCGCCCGAATACTACGCACAGAAGCCGACAGTCTGCTGAATATCCGCCTTCATCCGCAACTGGTCATCATGGGAGATTTCAATGACTACCCAACCAACAAATCCATCAAGGAGATCTTAGAAGCTACTGATCCCCAACAGTCAGTCACCTTCCCAAATCCCCGAAAGCTCTACCATCTGCTTGCCCGAAAAGCAACATCCCGCCATTTTGGCTCTTATAAATATCACGGAGAATGGGGATTGCTCGACCATTTGATTGTATCCGGCAACTTACTCGATGCTTCCTCTAAATTCTTCACCGGTGAAGACAAGGCAAATGTTGCCCGCCTCCCCTTTCTATTAACTGAAGACAAGAAATACGGTGATGATGAACCTTTCCGTACCTATAAAGGAATGAAATATCAGGGAGGAATCAGTGATCATCTTCCTGTTTACGCAGATTTTAAACTAATTATATACTAGCCGAAAGAGTTTTTTATGTTAATAAACGGGGTTCGATACAAAATTTACTTATTTTTGCAGGGTTTACAGCATTTACAAAAAAATACCCCCAATGGAAACCTTTGACGAAAAACAACTTCTGAAGGCTATTAGCGAAGGAGATGAGAAAGCCTTTAAAACTTTCTTCCTATACTACTATCCCCGCATCAAAGGGTTTATCAACGGACTACTGCAATCGCAGGAAGAGGCCGAAGATTTATCGCAGGACATCTTTCTTACGTTATGGAACAACCGCTCATCTCTCCATACCATCAATAACCTTAAACCTTATCTTTTCCGCATTTCCCAAAATGCGGTATACCGGCACATCGAACGCACACTACTGTTCAGAAACTATCAGCAGAAAGAAACTGAAAAGTATAGCCCGCCACAGGAAAGCAACGAAACCGATGACACCATCCATCTCAAAGAACTCGAACTATTGGTGACAATGGTTGTAGAAAAAATGCCTCCACAACGACAGAAAATATATAAGATGAGCCGGGAATCAGGAATTAACAACGAAGAAATAGCCCGCGAACTAGGCATCAACAAACGAACAGTAGAGAACCACCTTTCACAAGCACTTACCGACATCCGAAAAGCATTATTCATAACCTTTATTTTATTTTTCTAAAAAAAAGTAGCATAGAGGCTGTGCGTTATTAATCAGTTACGTATCTTATATATGTAACCACACCTAAAATGCGCTAATATGTCGAACGCTCATAAAATAATTAAAAACTTTACTTCCGATAAGTTCAGTCCGGAACTTAAAGAGAAGTTATGGAAATGGCTTGTCGACTCCACTGAACAGGCAGAAAAAGATGAAGCATTGATGGAATTATGGGAAGCCCAGAATTTCAAGGCCGATGCAGGTACCGAACGTTCCTATCAGAACTTCCGCAGAAAGATTGCCCCCCGACAGCGGAAGGCAACCACAAGGTATACCTTACGCAGATGGGCGCAAGTGGCGGCTGTATTACTGATTCCCCTACTCTCTATAGTGGCATCCTACCTATATATACAATCGAATGAAGAGCATACAGAACTTGTCGAGTACTATGTGCCCAGAGGCGAACAAAAACAGGTTACCTTGCCCGATGGCACCACAGCATACCTCAACTCAGGAACTTTACTGGTATATCCGCAAAAGTTCACCGGGGATATCCGTTCGGTATATCTGATAGGAGAAGCTAATTTTGACGTAAAGAAAGACAAGCAACATCCATTTATCGTCAAGACCAACCATCTGAAAGTAAAAGTATTGGGAACTAAATTCAACGTACACGCCTATGCAGAAGACGAGAAGACAACCACTACTTTGGAATCGGGTTCCGTAGTCGTTCAGAAAGCAAACAATGAAGATATCATCACCCTTACACCGAACGAGCAACTGGAATATGACAACCCGTCCGGAGAATTTAATAAAAAGATTATCGACGCCTCTGTCTACTCCGGCTGGACCAGAGGCGAGCTGAACTTTGCGGCAATGACTCTCAGCGATATTTTCATTACGATAGAGAGAATATACGACATACACATCATCGTCCCTCCGCATCTGGCTACCACCGATGTATATACCATCAAGTTCAAACAAAAAGCTCCTATCAAGGAGATCATGAATATCGTGACCAAAACCATAGGAAACATAGACTATAAAGTCGAAGACGAGAACATTCTCTTAATTTATTCACCCCTAAATAAGAAAGGAGGCCGATAGACAGAAAAAAGGGAGTCGATATTTCGCGGATACCAACTCCCCCAAATCAAAATTACTTCATTTAAATTAGTTGTGTACACTTAAATTAGTATTAATGATTAACTCACAAAAGTATGAAATTTTATAAATTGTCGGGCATAGGTTATCCCGTAAAAATTCATAAATTTTATATATTGTTATTCGCTTTATGTTTTTATAACATAGCCTATGGGCAAAATCAGCCAATAACAGTATCTATGAAAAACCAACCTCTATTAAAAGTATTCGAAATCATTGAAGATCAGACCGATTTTAGTATCGCTTATAATCAGACGAAACTGGACGTGAAACAAAAGGTCAGCGCCAATTTTGTCAGGGAAGCAGTCTCTTCCGTTCTGAACTCCGTACTCAAAGGAACAGGATTCACTTACAGGCAAGAAGGTAAGCATATTATTATCATTCCTGTCCCGGCAAAGGCAGAAGCAGCCCCCAACAACACTACTTCTACCCAGCAGTCCATAAAAATACGGGGAACCGTAACAGATGCGCAAGGTGAACCTCTAATTGGAGCAAACGTTCTGGTCGACGGCAGCAAACAGGCGACCATTACCGACATGAACGGGGAATTCTCACTGGAAGTGCCTGCCAACAGCAAGTTACGGGTTACTTATATCGGTTACGTCACACAAGAAGTAACAGTCAAAAACAAGACACTTTTCAACATACAGCTACAGGAAGATACCCAGACTATGGATGAAGTGGTAGTCATCGGATTCGGTACACAGAAAAAAGTGAATATGACCGGCGCTGTAGCCTCTGTAAATATCAAAGAGTCGTTGGGTGACCGCCCGATTACCAACGTTTCGGCTGCCCTGCAAGGAATCGTGCCGGGACTAAAAATTGAATCGACAACGGGAACTCCGGGAGACGACATGACGTACAATATCCGTGGAACAACTTCCATCAATGGCGGTGAGCCTCTCGTATTGGTCAACAACGTACCGATGGATATCAACATGATTGATCCGCAGGATATTGAATCTGTCTCTATTTTGAAGGATGCCGCTTCCGCAGCTATCTACGGTGCCCGCGCAGCTTTCGGTGTGATTCTGATTACTACGAAGCAGGGTAAAAAGGACATGGCTCCCAGATTCAATTACAACAACAACTTCTCTTTCTCGAAAGCATCGGAGCTTCCGCAGAAAGCAAGTCCGTTGGAATCGGTACTGGCGTACAAGGAAATGGGATGGGCAAACGATACCTATGTAGACGGGAAAAACATCACCCAATGGGAAGGTTACATACGAGACTATCAGGCGAATCCTTCCAATTATCCGAACGGATATATCTTCGATGATCAAGGCAACCTGTTTCTGATGAGGGAGAATGATATGTTTGCCGATATGATGGATAACTTCGGATTCATGCAGAACCACAGTTTCTCCGTATCGGGAGGCAGCCAGCGGACCAGCTACCGACTGAGCCTGGGATATACCGGTGAGGACGGCATTCTGGTAACGGACAAAGACAAATTCGACCGTATCAATATGTCCAGCTTCCTGAGTGTCGACGTAAACAAGTGGCTGACCACCCAACTGGATATCAGATACGCGAACTCTACCCAGAACAAAGTGGAGCAAGGTGGACGAAACGGTGTCTGGGGAAGTGCCATGTACCTGCCGTCCTACCACAACATCCTGCCGTACGAACAAGACGGCATCGAATATCCTGCCGAAACGTCCGCTACTTTCGTACGCTACGGAGAACCGAGGGTGATCAAGAAGACCAATCTGCGTACTTTAGGACGTGTTATCATCTCTCCGCTGAAAGGACTGAAAATAACAGGTGAATATACTTACAACCGGATCACCGAGTACAACCGGATGTACGTTAACAAATACAAGTATATAGGATTCAACTTTACAGGGCTGCTGAACAATGTAGAGAACTCACGTTATGCCCTGACGCAAGGATTCACCAATTACAACGCTATTAACGCATTCGCCAATTATGACTTTTCAATAGGTAAACATGATATCGCTATTATGGGTGGTTACAATCAGGAAGAGAGTCATAAGGAATCGCAATGGTCGCAGCGCACGGACGTATTACTGGAAAATCTGCCGTCGCTCTCCGGTTCTACCGGAACGGCATCCGTCACCGACAGTTTCGATGAATATGCCATCAGAGGGTTGTTCTACCGTGTCAATTACACTTACGACGGTAAATATATGTTCGAAGCCAACGGACGCTACGACGGTACTTCCCGTTTCCCCAAAGACAGCCGTTTCGGTTTCTTCCCTTCCTTCTCCGCCGGATGGCGCATTTCGGAAGAAGCATTCATGAAGAATACCAAAAGCTTCCTGTCAAACTTGAAACTACGTGCCTCATGGGGTTCTATCGGCAACCAGATCATACTGAAGCCGGACAACACTCCGGAAAACTATCCCTACATCCCTTCCATGTCACCTAAACTGACGGAATGGCTGGTGGACGGACAAAAGACGACTACACTGGATGCTCCGGCAATGGTCAGCAGCAGTTTCTCGTGGGAGAAGGTATACACACTGGACTTCGGAGTCGATTTCGGATTCTTCGACAACCGCTTTAACGGAACTTTCGACTGGTATCGCCGCGACACCAAAGGCATGCTGGCACCCGGTATGGACCTACCATGGGTAGTGGGAGCCACCGCCGCCAAACAGAACGCCGCCGACCTGAAAACGTACGGTTGGGAACTGGAACTGAACTGGAGAGACCGCATCAACAAGGACTGGAGCTACCGGATCGGATTCAACCTGTACGACTCACAAAGTGAAATCACGAAATACAATAATGAGACCAACCTGCTAGGCGACAAGATTTACCGCAAGGGTATGAAAATGGGAGAAATCTGGGGATACGTCACCGACCGCTTCTACACCGAAGACGACTTCAACGCAGACGGTACACTAAAACCGGGAATCCCCATTCCGAAAGGAGCAGGACAAGTTTTTCCGGGAGACGTGCTGTATAAGAACTTCGATGACGATACCGAAACCATCTGGAGCGGCGAAGGAACCGCCGACAATCCCGGCGACCAGCGTATCATCGGTAACTCGACTCCACGTTTCCACTACGGCATCACCGCAGGAATCAGCTGGAAAGGACTCGACCTCTCCATCTTCCTACGAGGCGTAGGCAAACGAGATTATTGGCGCACCGACCAGATCGCATGGCCTACCGGAGGCTGGGGAAGCCTGTTCAAAGAAACTCTCGACTTCTGGACTCCGACTAACACCAATGCCTATTATCCGCGCGTGTATTCCAACGACGGGGTAAACACAAGCTACAACCACTGGAAACAGTCGAAGTATCTCGCCAACGCCTCCTACCTGAAACTGCAAAACATCACGCTTTCCTATACCTTGCCCAAAGTATGGTCCCAGCGTCTCTACTTCGACGATGTGAAAGTATTCTTCAGCGGAGAGAACCTCTACACGTGGGATCACCTGCCGGAAGGACTGGAAACCGATATGCTGTCAAAAGGTGCCTGGGAATATCCGTTCATGAGAAAATTCTCTTTCGGTATCAATGTTACATTCTAATAACTAATGTATTATGAGAAAATATTTACTCTTTGTATGTACAGTTTTGTTAGCAAGCTGTCTCAATAACGATTTCCTGGAAAGGTATCCTTTGGGAGACCCGACTGCCGAAACGGCTTTTGAAACATACGACAACTTCAAGGCATACGCCTGGGGATTGTATGAAACCCTGCCTTCATTGGGCTATGGTTCGGAAAATTCTACGGACGACATCTCGTACAACCAGACAAGAGGAACCAGCGAAAGCAACTGGATCAGAAAACTGGTGACCATCCCCGACAAGAAAGACAATACTTCCTGGAACTATTACAGTTATATCCGGCGGGTCAACCTGATGCTCGACCGCATTGACGGTTCGAAAATGACGGATGTAGAAAAGGCGAACTGGCGCTCCGTCGGTTACTTTTTCCGCAGTTACCGCTACCTGTCTCTCCTGTCGGCTTACGGTGGCGTACCCTGGATTGACCATGTGCTGAGCGACGACGAAACAGAACTGATCAAAGGTCCCCGTGCCTCCAGAGATGAAATAGCCGGTCACATTCTGGAAGACCTGCAATTTGCCGAAAAGAATATCAACGTGAACGGAGAAGGCAGAAACACCATCAACAAGGCTTGTGTACAGGCTTTACTCTCCCGCTTCTGCCTTTTCGAAGGTACCTGGCGTAAATATCACGGACTCAACAACGCCGAAACTTATCTGCGGGAATGCAAACGGGTATCCGCCGAACTGATGCAGACTTATCCGAACGTGGCGGACTGCTACGACGACCTGTTCTGTTCACTGGAACTGAAAGATGTTGCCGGAGTCATTCTGTACAGAGAATATTCGGATGCTGTCGGTGTAGTGCACGCTGTCAGCATCGGGGGAACGACCGCCACCTCCTTTTACAATCCGACCCGCGACTTAGTCGACAGTTACCTGTGCACGGACGGAAAGCCGCGCTGGACGAGTGACGCCTATCTGGGTGACAAGGATATATACAACGAGTTCAGCAACCGCGACCATCGTTTGTGGCTGCACGTCACTCCTCCTTACCAAGTAGACCGTTCGGCTTCCAGCACAGCCTGGGACAATAAATGGAATTTTACGGATAGCCCCAAAGACCGCAGTTTCATCGACAGCCTCACCGTCCGCATGGGAATCGGGTACGGCACCAGCAAGGAACGACAGAAGTTATTGCCATTCCGTCAAGGATATGACGGTGGTATTCTGGGTGCATCGCCTCACTTTGACTTCTATCTGGAGAACCAGCCGTGGTACAAGTCAGCCTTCGGATATAATAACTGGAAATACTACTGCTGTTACCTGAGCATGGGCAGCCAGCGAAATGAAGAGACGGATATGCCTATCTTCCGCATCGAAGAAGTCATGCTGAACTATGCGGAAGCCATGTGCGAACTCGGCGAGTTTGACCAGACAGTTGCCGACGCCACAATCAACAAACTGCGTCCGCGTGCCAATGTAAAACTCATGAAAGTCTCGGAAATCAACTCAGCCTTCGACCCGAAACGTGATCTCGGAAACCCGGATTATCCCAACGACTACGAAGTGAGTCCGCTATTATGGGAAATACGACGGGAACGACGCATCGAACTTTTCTCCGAAGGATTCCGTTTCGACGACCTGAGAAGATGGAAGAAATGCCACTATGCACTGAAGAAGAAACTCGGACAATACGTACGTGTATCCGACTTCAAGGCAGGAACCAATGTGACTATCGACGGCGGCGGCTCCGAAGGATATCTCGAATTCCATCCGAAACAGAATCATCTATGGCCGGATCACTATTACCTCAACCCTATTCCGCGCAACGAACGGGTACTGAATCCCCAACTCGAACAGAATCCAGGATGGGAGGAAGGAAATTAACCGGTAATCCATTACCAACCGGATAATCCGGAACTAACCGGAAGAGGCTGTGGCAAATATTGGTTCTTCTTGACAGTCATCCCAATGACAGCACAAGCATTTCGTCATTAGCGTGGCCGAAAGACCTTGATATTTGACACTGCCTCTTCCCTCTTTAACTGTACTGATTTCGTAAGTTTACTCAAAAGAATTATTGAATACTTGAAATTTATTCGTATTTTTGAGACATCAAACTAATACGGGTAATCCTTTTACCGACACTTACCAAATCTAAATAAACACAATGTATCCCATGAAGCATCTAATTTTTACAGTCCTCTTTCTTCTATCGTACACAGTCGACGTCCGTGCCCAAATCGTATTTCCTACCCCCAATCAAGTGGAAATGCAGACAGGCAAGCTGATTTTAGGGAAAAAGGTTTCTATGTACGCCGAAGACACTACCGCTTTTTATCTAAACCTTTTCCGGGAAGAAGTACTCTCCCGCACTCCCATCAAATGGCAAAAAAAAGAATCCAAAGCCGATATCTGCTGGATAACCGACTCATCCTTGCCCCCCGAAGGCTACCGGATCAAGATTCATCCGCGACAGATGGTAATCAGCGCCTCCGACAAAGGAGGATTCACCTACGCCGTACAAACACTACGCCAATGGGCAGCCGGTTCAGCAGGATCTATCACCTTTGCCTGTGCAAGCGTGACAGACTATCCCCGCACACAATGGCGCTGCTTCTTACTGGACTCCGGACGTCAGTTTCAGAAAACTGCCACCATCAAAAAGTATATCGATATGGCTTCACTGCTTAAAATGAACTACTTCCACTGGCATCTGACCGAAGGACTGGGATGGCGCATCGAAATCAAACAATATCCGCACCTCACCCGTACAGGCGGTTCGGTAGGCAAAGGAGAAGAACAGCAGGGATTCTATACACAGGAAGAAATACGGGATATCATCGAATATGCCCGTCAACGGAATATCACCATCGTCCCCGAAATAGATATGCCGGGCCATGCCGAAGCTGCTCTCTCTGCCTATCCGGAGCTCGGTTGTTTCGGATTGCCGGTAGAGATACCGCAAAGCGGATTTACCCAAAACATATTCTGTGCCGGAAAAGACGGAACTCTCCGTTTCCTGAAAAATGTACTGGACGAAGTATGCGCCCTCTTTCCTTCTCCCTACATACATCTGGGCGGAGACGAAGCCCCGAAAGGCAACTGGGATCAATGCCCGGATTGCCGGAAAAGGATTACCACAGAAGGACTGAAAGACAGTCACGACCTCCAGCTATGGTTCTCTGCGCAAATGGCAAACTATCTGAAGTCCAAAGGGCGGAAAGCCATCTTCTGGGGCGACGTCGTCTATCACGACGGCTACCCGTTGCCGGACAATACCGTTATCCAGTGGTGGAACTACCGGGGACATAAGGACCTCGCGCTCAGAAACGCTATCAAACACCGTTATCCGGTCATTTGCAGTTCCAATTACTATACGTATCTGAACTTCCCCGTCACCCCGTGGAGAGGATATACGGAAGCACGTACGTTTGACTTGAAAGATGTCTATCTGAACAACCCTTCCGACAAAGCCATCAGCGAGAAAAATCCGCTGATTCTTGGTATGAGCTGCGCATTATGGACCGACGACGGAGTCACGGAACGAATGATAGACCGACGCCTTTTCCCCCGCATCCTCGCTCTGTCCGAACAGATGTGGCGCGAGGGGGAAGCGCTTGACTTCGACCGGTTCTACCGGAACATCCTTCACCGCAAAGCATGGTTCGAAGAAGCTGGATTCGAATTCGGACCGGCTCTGAAAGAAGAGGTAACGAAAGATTATAAATGGGATTAAAAAAAAGAACATCATGAACAAAAGAAATTTATTGATCGCAATACCCGTCCTGTGCAGTGGTTACCTGTACGGACAGCCCCAGCCCGCATCTCCCAACATTATCTATATTTTAATGGATGATCTGGGATATGGAGATATCGGTTGCTTCGGACAAGACAAAATAGAAACACCCCATATCGACCGTTTATGCAGCGAAGGCATCAAACTGACACAACATTATTCCGGTTCCCCCGTATCAGCTCCGGCACGCTGCGTACTGATGACAGGTATGCACTCCGGTCATGCGCAAATCCGCTTCAACAATGAGTTAGCCGAACGCGGAGCAGTAAACAACTACGACTCGGTGTACGTTCATAAAGAACTGGAAGGGCAATTTCCCCTACAGGCGAACACGATGACTATCGGGCGAATGATGCAACAAGCGGGATATATCACCGGATGTTTCGGCAAGTGGGGACTGGGGTATCCGGGCTCCGAAGGAACTCCCAACAAACAGGGATTCGACCGGTTCTACGGATACAATTGCCAGCGCCAGTCGCACACATACTATCCTCCTTTTCTGTATAATAACGAAGAACGTGTCTACCTGTCCAACAAAGTGACAGACCCTCACCGAAGCCCTCTGGATAAAGGTGCCGATCCGAACGACCCCGCCAGCTACGCTAAATATACGCAAAAGGAATATGCCAACGATCTGATATTCGATGAACTGATGGGATTTGTCGATGCTAATAAACGCAAACCGTTTTTCCTGATGTGGACCACTCCCCTGCCGCACGTCTCGCTTCAGGCCCCTGAACGCTGGGTACAGCATTATGTAGAGAAATTCGGGGACGAAAAGCCCTACACCGGACAAGCGGGATATCTGCCCTGCCGGTATCCGCATGCTACCTATGCGGCAATGATCAGTTATTTCGACGAGCAGATCGGCCAGCTGATCGAAAAACTGAAAGCGGAACATCTGTACGAAAATACCTTGATTGTGTTTACTTCCGATAATGGGCCTACATTCAATGGAGGCAGCGATTCTCCCTGGTTCAACAGCGGGGGACCTTTCAATTCAGCATACGGATGGGGGAAATGTTTCTTGCATGAAGGCGGTATCCGTGTCCCCGCCATTATCACATGGCCCGGTAAAATAAAACCCGGTACGCAAAGTGACCACATCTGCGCTTTTCAAGACGTAATGCCTACACTGGCAGAACTGGCAGGCATCACTTGTCCGCCAACGGACGGAATCAGCTTTCTGCCCACATTGCTCGGCAAAAAAGGGAAACAAAAAGAACACACTTATTTATATTGGGAATATCCTGACCCAAGGATTGGCAACAAAGCAATCCGCATGGGAAAATGGAAAGGAATCATCACGGACATCTGGAAAGGCAATACGCAAATGCAGCTTTATAACCTGGAGACGGACATCAGAGAAGAACACGATGTGGCTGCGCAACATCCCGATATCATAAAACGCTTCGAACGACTGATGAAAGAAGCTAGAAACGGGCCGGACTTTTAACGACCTTCCTTGCTAACTGACGGGACATACTGGAACATCATCCGTAACATCCCTGCGAAAGACTTGTGCCAACGCTTTGGCACAACTATGCCAACAGCTTGGCACGGCCGTGCCACAGGCGTGGCACAGTTGTGCCAAGCCTGTGGCAAAGATGTCCCCTATAGAGTTAGTCAGAATACTGGTATACCTTCAAGTCGAACTTCGGCACCATCGCCAGCAAATGGTCGAAGATATCCGACTGAATCCGCTCGTACTCTTTCCACACCTTATTGCGGGAAAAGAAATAAACCTGAATAGGAACTCCGTACATGGTAGCCTCTTTCTGACTGATAATCAAATCCAAATCCTGATTCACCACCGGCAGACTGCAAAGATACCGCTCGATATACACCCGATAAACCTGTGAATTGGTGGGCACTACTCCTTCCTCCGGCTGATAATCCGCCATGAGTGGAATCTCTTTCCGATAACGGTCAAGCATCTCCGGCGTACAGAACTGGAGTGTCGTCAGGTCCAGCGTAATATTCTTCATTACCCGCCGCCCACCGGAATCCTTCATACCGCGCCAGTTCTGAAAAGGACTGCTGACCAGCGTATAAGGCGGAACCGTAGAAATCGTATTATCAAAGTTCTGAATCTTGACCGTGTTGAGCGTGATCTCCTGCACCGTACCATTCGCATCGCCAGAAGGAAGCGTAATCCAGTCTCCCGGACGCACCATATCATTGGCAGAAAGCTGAATACCTGCCACAAACCCCAAGATGGAATCCTTGAATACCAGCATCAGGATGGCTGCCGAAGCACCCAGTCCCGCAAACAGACTGGCAGGCGATTTATTTACAAGAATGGCGATAATCACAATTCCCCCGATAAAAAACAAAAGTACCTGAAGTACTTGAATGAATCCTTTCATCGGCCGATTCTTCATTGTCTCCTTTCCATCGTAAATATCCATAATCATCAACAGAATCCCATTGATAGCCAGCAACAAAGAAAAGGTGATATAAATGGCACAAGCCTTCTGCGAAATAACCAGCAGTTCCTTGCCACGCATGAAAGCCATCGGCAACAGGGCATAGACAAGGATGGCGGGAATCGTATGAATCAGATTATGAAACACTTTGCGTTTCATTAGCAATGTATTCCAAAGATGCGGTTTCCTGCGGGTGTACTGCCTCATCCCTCCCACCAGAATTGCCTGGCAGAGATAATCCAGCCCGACAGCAATCGCTATCATCAGTATAGCAATAATTGTTTCATCAAAACGATCGGCAACCTTCGCATCTATCCCCCAATCTATCAGGATTTTGTTCATCCATTTTCCTAAATCGACTACTAACATAAGCTATTTCTTTATATATCATTTATATAGAAAGATAACAGTGAAAGCCCTCGTTTGGTTTAAAAAAAAGACTGGCGTCCGATTTACTAGAAATCAAGACCGCCAGTCCCACTGCTACTCTCTAAGCATTTCTTTTATAGTGGCAGACCGTAGCGTCCATCTACAATTTTCTCCAACTGTGCTGCCATCTTCTTTACCAGTTCCGGATTCTGACCCGCCACATTAATCTTTTCTTTCGGATCTTTCTTCAGATCGTAGAGCTGCGGTTCCTTACTGTTTCCCAATTCGATATTCACAGCTTTCAGATACGCCGGTCCATTTCCCGGACGGAGATATTTCCATCTTCCGTCTGTCACCGACAGGTTATTCTGCGCATTCTGAAGTACCAGCCATTCGCGTCCCTTCTTTTGCTTGCCTGTCCACGCTTTCAGCATCGGTTCACTATCCGGTGCCGCACCTTCCGGCAAGCGGACATTCAGCATTTCGGCAAAGGTTGCAAACCAGTCTATCTGACAAAGCAACGCATCCGAAACAGTTCCCGGACGAATCACGCCCTGCCAACTCCAGATACAAGGAATACGTGTGCCCGCTTCGAACGAACTGTACTTTCCTCCGCGATAAATGCCACCCGGAGTATGATCGCCCAGCAATTCCACTGCCTGATCCTTATATCCGTCGTCCACTACCGGACCGTTATCACTGGAAAGAATCACCAGTGTATTCTTATCCAATCCCAGTCGTTCGAGCGCATTCAGAATCTCGCCTACCGACCAGTCAAATTCGAGCAGACAATCGCCACGAGGTCCCATACCGCTCTTTCCTGCGAACTGTGGAGACGGAACACGGGGAACATGCGCATCCTGCGTGGCAAAATACAGGAAGAAAGGAGCAGACTTGTGTCCTTCAATAAAGGAAACAGCTTTTCCTGTCAGCGTCTCTGCGATTTTCTCATCCTGCCAGAGAGCCGACTTTCCGCCCTTCATATATCCGATACGGGAAATACCGTTCACAATACTCTGGTCGTGTCCGTGAGAAGGATGCATCTTCAGCAACTCCGGATTGTCCTTCCCGGTAGGTTCTCCCGGAAAGTTCGCTTTGTAACTCACCTGAATCGGGTCATTCGGATCAAGGTTGATCACCTGATCATTCTCTACAAATACACAAGGCACGCGGTCGCCCGTAGCTGCCATGATAAAGGAATATTCGAAGCCGATATCATTCGTTCCCGGCTGCAAAGGCTTGTTCCAGTCTTGTTCTCCGCCCTTGTCGCCCAGTCCCAGATGCCATTTGCCTACGACTCCGGTGTTGTATCCGGCATCCTTGAACAGATTCGCCATTGTATAGCGTTCCGGACGGATGATAGCCGCAGCGTCTCCGGCAGCAATACCTGTTCCGGCTTTGCGCCATGCATATTCGCCGGTCAGCATCGCATAGCGGGAAGGCGTACTGGTAGCAGCCGCACTGTGCGCATTGGTAAAACGTACTCCCATTTTGGCAAGACGTTCCACATTGGGAGTATGGATAGTCTTGGCTCCGTTACAACTCAAATCACCGTAACCGATATCGTCTGCATAGATAAAGACAACATTCGGACGCTGGGTCTGTTTCTCCTGAGCAGTGGCCTGAGAAGCCAGACAGGAAGTTAAAGCTAAAGGTAATATACCATAAAATTCTTTTCTCATTTTATCTTTTGATAATTATTAGGTTAGAATGAATAAGTATCTTTTCTCAAAGTGATGTACTTATTAAGTTAAAATTCAATGTTTCGTCAAGGAGCTACGGTCACTCCGATTTCATTCATTTCTACTTGCGCCGTTGTGGCTGTAGGGGTGGTAGCTTCCAGCTTGATAAAGCGTGCCTTTTCCTTCTGACCGAAAGAGACAGTCTGCGGCAACGGATTATGCATGATATTGCTGAACTCGCCGTTGGCAGGCACTTCCTTCCAGTTCTTGCCATCTGCGCTCACGTAGAATTTGTAACGGAAAGCCATCGTCGGTTTCGCTTCCGCTTTCAGAGGCGCATAAGTAAATGCGGAGAGTTCGACTTCTTTGCCCAAATCAATGGTCAACGGAGAAGCAGCCACCTGTTTCCATGAAGCACGAGGCAGATTGTTCCAGTTTTCCGTCCGGTTCTCTTCTTCCAGAGGGTCTGCATAGTAGGCTGCCACCTGACTGATGTGAGCCGTCAGACGACATTCGTTGATCTTCACCCGAAGCTGAGTAGCCTTTACTGCCGGAAAACGTACCATACGCTTATAGCCCACAGTCGTTCCTTTCGCCACTTCCTGCCAGCCTTGTTCCGTCAATGCCTCTACGGTAAAAGACTCTACCCGTTGCCCCTTCGTGATATCTTCCTGCAACATCACAACGTTGATTTCTGACTCCGGTTTCAAGGAATAAACGGTTGCACTGCCGGACACGGCCTCCCAGTCTTTTCTTCCTTTCTCTACCCGGTTGTCCGTAAATATCTTCTCCCGATAAGCAGCAAATTCGTTCAACCGCTGCACATCCGCTTCATGAATCAATCCTCTGCGGTCGGGAGGAATATTCAGCAAGAGCACCGAGTTATAGCCTACCGACTGGAAATAGATATCAGCCAGATGCTTCAAGGATTTCACTTTGCTGTCTTCTTCCGCATGATAGAACCATCCCGGACGGATAGACACGTCTACTTCGGAAGGATACCAAAATAGCTCCGTTGCCTTTTCCAGCATCGCACGGCTTCCCAAGTCTTCCGCTTTGCTAAAAACGCCCAGCCGTTTGTTATTTTCTCCGGAACGGGCATAAATAGCCGGAGTCAGCACCGTTGCGCTCCACTCCGTTTCGCGTCCCAATCCTTTTTCATTACCTACCCAACGGACATCATCGCCCATAATTGCCATCACCGCTTTCGGCTGCAACTGTTGGATAGTCTTGTAGAACGCATCCCAGTCATAGATTTGTTTCTTCCCGTTCGGTCCTTCTCCGTTTGCGCCGTCGAACCACACTTCGTGCACTTCGCCGTAATTAGTTAGTAATTCCGTTAATTGCCGAATAAAGAATTCGTTGTATTTAGGAGAATCTCCGTAGCATTCCGCATTCCGGTCCCACGGAGAAAGGTATACTCCGAATTTCATATCATATTTGTCGCAGGCGTTACGCAGTTCTTTCACTACATCACCCTGACCGTTTTTCCAAGGGGAAGAAGCTACCGAATGTTTCGTGGTAGCCGTAGGCCACAGACAAAAGCCGTCATGATGCTTTGCCGTGAGAAGTACCATCTTGAATCCGGCGTCTTTCAGGCTGCGCACCCATTGTTCCGCATCCAACTCCGTAGGGTTAAAGATGGCAGGGTCTTCCTGACCGTTGCCCCATTCTCGTCCGGTGAATGTATTGATACCGAAATGCAGGAAAGCAGTCAGCTCCATTTGTTGCCATGCAGCCTGCTGGGGAGTAGGAACCAGCCTTGCTGCCATATCGATTTTTTGTTCGAGGGTTGCATCCTGCGGAAATTCAACATGCTTCACATAGTAGTTTTCTTTCGTCAGTCCACATCCGCCCAACGTTATCAAAGATGATAAAAAGAGAGAAGTTAGTAGTTTGTTCATCATAATAAATATTGATTTAATGCTAATGAGACAAAGATAAATATAAAGGAGCAAATTTCATGGCTTTCCCGAAGCGCTTTTCATTAAACTTCGCTAAATCCATGCCATTCGCTCCCCTATATTCTATCTCAATGCAATATTTCTATCCAAATGCAATCAGTTTCAGGCTATTTTACCGGATAAAGCGTAAATTCAAAACTCTGCTTTTTCACCGGTACCAGATATTGCGGCAATACACCCGGTCCGCAGGTAGCCGTACCTACTCCTGCCTGTTCGGCATCCAGATGTATGGTCATCATTCCGTCACGCTCCAGTTCATTAATGTGGTGCGCCTTCTCTAATAATACATCCGAGAAAGGAATGATACTAAACTGGAAAGGACGATTCGATTCCATAAAGACACCTTCGCCTGCCTGATCCGTCAGTTTCGCCCAGCGTACATCTGTCCGGTTAGCTGTAGATTGCGGGGTAGCGTAATAGTGGAACATCCGTTCTACCGTCGTATCATACAGTCCTATCCTACCGGAC
Organism: Bacteroides sp. RCH18; assembly: GCF_058231005.1. NCBI lineage: Bacteria > Pseudomonadati > Bacteroidota > Bacteroidia > Bacteroidales > Bacteroidaceae > Bacteroides > Bacteroides sp. RCH18. The sequence continues at coordinate 1,559,841 of NZ_JBIPTC010000001.1, forward strand.
TGGTTGCGGTCGATATACGTTTCATGATCGCCACGTCCCAGATAAGATACCTGATCATAAGCATCTGCCATGCGGAAGGTCAGCCCCAGACGAGCCATCGACTTCACAATCGCCGTATCCGGCTGGAAGGTGGTGCGAACCTTCAATGCCCCGTTCTTGTCGAGTGCATAAACAAAATCCGCTATTCCTACTATCTGTCCTTTTCCATTGAGTATCTCAGCACGAACCGTTGCCGATGTCTTTTCCTCTTTCAGTGATACCACTTTCTGTGTCAGGTTGTTCAAACCTGCCTTGCGCCACAGACGGGCTCCGTTCCTATCCCGGTTGTCATTATCCGTAGCCGGACGGAACAGGCTCAAAGTGATTGGTGCAGCCAGCAATTCCTTTCCATTCAAAGTCAGGGAAGAGAGTGCTCCGATGTTTTTGTCCACAACGAAAGCTGTTTCTCCCGCCTTCTGCGGACGGTAAGCCGTCGTATTCTTATTAGCGGCAAGTACAAACTGGTCGTATGCTACTTCCCAGTCGGTATCCACTAGCGGAGCGGCCTCTTTACGGCTCCAGCTTAGGTTCAGATAGGCTTCCCGAACGGTATTCGGGAATTTGACGGCACCCAAAGTAATATCTACCGTAGCGTGCGGTTCACAGTCTACTTCCTTCGTGCCTTCAGCAAGTACGGTTCCATCCTCCCCTTTCACATTCCAATGCAGGATATATTCATTCAGATTAGAAAAGTCATACCAGTTCTTTATGCTGACTTTCAGATTCTTCCGGTCTGCCAAAGTCGCTTTGATGTTCTGATATATTTTCTTCACTTCGAGCAGATGCGGATGCGGTTCACGAACAGCGTTCACCAGACCGTTGCCACAGAAATTACCGAAGCTGGGGATTCCTTCCGGTCCGTAATCGCCCCCGTAAGTCCAGTACCATTTTCCGTCTTTGTCTATTTCACGGAAGTTCTGATCCACCCAGTCCCAAATGCAGCCACCTTGTGCCATCGGCTCATTTTCAAAGACGTCCCAGTATTCTTTCATTCCACCGCAACTATTGCCCATTGCGTGCAGATATTCGCAAAGGATGAAAGGACGGTAAATATCCTTCTTACCCACGTATGCCTTAATTTCGTCCACACTGCGGTACATACGGCAGTAGATGTCCGTATTGTAATTCAGTTCGGCACGTTCATATTGCACGGGACGGCCTTTCTCTACCGATTTCAGCCAGTCGTAAGTACGTTCGAAGTTGATACCGTTGCCGGCTTCATTGCCCAGCGACCAGATCACGATAGCCGGATGATTCTTGGAACGTTCGTACATACGTTGTGTACGGTCCATGTGAGCGGTCAGCCAAGTGCTGTCTTTGGCAAGAGAGGCAGGCCCGTATCCCATACCATGCGATTCGATATTCGCCTCATCAATCATATACAGCCCGTAGCGGTCGCAAAGCTGATACCAGTACGGATGAGTCGGATAATGTGAGTTACGCACCATGTTGATATTATGCTGTTTCATCAGGCGGATATCCTGTTCCATCAGTTCTTTGCTTACGGTACGTCCCAGTTGCGAATGTTCGTGACGGTTCGTTCCTTTCACCAGCACCGGAACACCGTTGATACAGAAACGTCCGTCCTTGATTTCCGAAGTACGGAAACCGACTTCACAACCGGTCAGTTCGGTTACTTTTCCTTGCGCGTCTTTTAGTTCGAGCACCAAGGTATAAAGGTTAGGATGCTCTGCATTCCATGCTTTTACTTCTGCAATCTTCTTCTCATCGAAAGCGATAAAGTTACTCAGTCCACGGGACTTGATGTGAATGGCATCCTGTAATACTGCCTTTCCGGAAGCATCCTTCAGTGTATAAGCGATGGAGCTGGCAGTAGCAGAAGGGCCTTCCACCGTCACTTCCAGATTAAAGATACCTTCTTTGTATTGCTCTTTATCAAGGGAAGCACTTACTTTATAGTCAGCAATATACTGTTTGGGAGTGCTATACAGATAAACATCCCGTTCGATGCCACTCAGACGCCACATATCCTGACATTCCAGATAAGCACCCGAACTCCAGCGATATACTTCCAGAGCCACCACATTCTCTCCTTCACTCAGCACATCGGTAATGTCCCATTCGGCAGCTGTCTTCGATCCCTGATTATAGCCAAGCAACTTTCCGTTCACCCATACATAATAGAAAGAGATCACTCCTTCGCAGCAAAGCACTACCCGACGTCCTTTCCAGGCGGCAGGCACTTTAAACGTGCGGCGATAGGAACCGACTTCGTTCTCGGCAGATGGAACCAACGGCGGATTCTTCTTGAAGTTGAACATCTTGTCGTCAAATTCATAAGTTTCGTTGACATAGATAGCTGTTCCGTATCCCTGCCGTTCCCAGTTGCCGGGAACATTAATATCCGCCCATCCTCCAGTATAATAAGAGGGCTGGTAGAAGTCTTTCGGACGGTTATCCGGGTTCTTCACCCAGTTAAATTTCCACTTCCCGTTCAGACTCATATAATAAGGAGACTGTTCATATCCTCCCGGCTTTTCTATATCGGAAGCGTCGGCGTAAGGCCATACATAGGTATGAGGAGCGAGTTTATTCAGTCCTACCGCATACTGGCTCTGCCACTCCGGCAAAGGCTGTTTCTGAGCCGAAGCGAAGGTAGCAGTCAGTGCTGCCATCAAGATTAAAAACGTTCGTTTCTTTAATTTCATCATTATTATATTGGTTATTTAGTGACTGGTTATTCAATGATCAGTTCATCGAAACAGACTCTTGATTCTTGTCCGGGACGGACATGGTCTGCCGGGCATTCTCCCGCTCCTTCCATTGTCACCCGCACATAACGGGCAACGGTTCCTCTCATATCTATCGATAGGTCTTCGATGAAAGTTCCTTCACGGAATATCTCTGCGGAAGTATATTCCAGTTCATTGATATCCCGATAAGTCGCATTATCGTCCGACACGGCTACCCGGATTGATTTCGGTTTATGCACTCCCATTCCATAGTTAGTGATACAACCGATTGTCAGCGTATTCATCTTCTCTTTTTGCAGCAGATCGACGGTGAAGGAAATACGGTCGCTACTTCCCCAACTGCACCATTCAAAGTCCGTTTGCTTCAGACTTCCCCTGACTCCGTTGTTCAGAACGGCTTCATTCACTTTATTACCCAGCAACGGTTTTGCCGTAGCCTTGTTCCAGTGTACCGGAAGCGTCAGTGTTTTCCCCATCTGCTGTCCATCGGAAAATGTGGCTGCATTGACTGTTTGAGCTTCTTTTACCAACAATGGTTGTTCATAGAGCGGTGAAGCGGCGGTCGGCTCGCTTCCATCCATTGTATAACGGATTTCCACATCCGGACGGACACATTCCAGTTTTACTTTCAGTGCTCCGTCTTCCGGTCTTACGGTATGCTGTATATTGTACATCGAACGGGCATACACTATCCCTTTGGCTGCGAGATGTTCATTAAACGAATCCATTCCTTTCAGGAACGAAGTCCAGTCTTTCTTTTCCGGTTGTGTCCATGCCACTTCCGCCAATGCTGCCAGACGTGGGAATACGAGGTAATCCACATCCTCCGGCTTATTACAGAACTCTGTCCACATACAAGCCTGTACGCCCATCAGCAAATCCGCATATTCCGGTTTCCAGTCTTTCTGAACCGGCTCATAGTCATACACATCTTTCAGCGTATTATTGCCGAAATACGTCAGCGGCTCAAACCACTGCGGCCCTTGATAACGAATCAGGTACATGATACGTGCGGGAGTCATAATGAAGCGATGTCCCTTCTCGGCAGCCTTCAGTGCAGCCTGTCCGTATCCCTGCCACCCCAGAATAATGGCATCGTCCGGCAAAAAGCTACTATTCGTCAGCTCATCCCAGCCTATCACCTCGCGCCCTTTGCTACGTACATATTCGCTCATCCGGTTCATAAAATAACCTTGCAAATCTTCTTCATTGGCAAGCTTCTCCTTTTTCATCCGTGCCTGACACAGCGGGCATTTCTCCCAATAAGTCTTACGGGCTTCATCACCGCCGATATGGATATATCGGGAAGGGAACAAATCCAGAATCTCATCCATCACATCCTGAAGGAAAGTGTAAACGCTGTCGTTTCCGGCACAATAGATGATCTCGGAATTTCGTCCTCCCAAACCGGGGAGCACTCCGATATATTCCTTCACCACCGGACAAGCTAAATGAGGATAAGCTGCCAATGCCGAATTGCTGTGTGCCGGCATATCGATTTCCGGTACCACTTCAATCTGACGTTCAGCGGCATAAGCCACCATTTCCCTTATTTCTTCCTGTGTGTAGAAGCCTCCTACCGGAGTGGGTTCTCCGGGTTCCGGATTCCGCCGGGCAGGAAAAGGCAGGTCCGTACGATCCACTCTCCATGCACCTACTTCCGTTAAACGGGGATATTTCTTGATTTCCACACGCCAGCCGTTATCATCTGTCAGATGAAAGTGAAGCGTGTTTATTTTGAGCATTGCCATACAATCGATAATGCGCAATACATTCTCCTTGGGAATAAAGAAGCGTGACGCATCCAGCAATAACGCACGGTAACCAAAACGCGGTTCGTCCTGAATACTCACTGCCGGAATACTCCATTTTACTTTTTTATCCGACACTTCCTCCTTTTCGATGGATGCCGGAAGCAACTGGCGAATGGTCTGCAAAGCATAAAAGAATCCTTTTGCATCCGATGCTTCGATAATAATTTCTTTCGGAGACACTTGCAGCGTATATGCCTCACTTTTCAAGGTTGCATCCGTCTGGAAACGAACATTTCCCTTTTCCGCATCGCCTACCGTCAGCTGCGGAGTAAAGCCTGCCGTACGGGTAAACAAAGCTATAAAGCTGCGTGCCACTTCCGCCTGCTCCTCGTTCTCTACGGCAAATACCGTTTTACCGGAGAAAAGGTAGTTCCCGCTGCCCGGCACTATTTGCGCCGGGCGTGGAACCAAGGGTATGTCATGTGTCAAGTTAGTATCGCTACATCCGGCTACTATCGAAGACAGAAAGCCTATCAGTAATATTAAAATCGTTCTTGTCATTGTATTATTCGGGGGTTATTCCTTGTCCCTTTCCGGAGAAAAGCGGACGGGGTCATTATATTGTTCCTGTAGTTTCAGCAATTCGTCTTTCAGTTCCTTTACTACCGGTTCATACTCAGCCTCACCGTAGAGGTTGTGCATTTCCGACGGGTCTGCCTGCATATCATACAGTTCCCACCAGTTGATATCATTATAAAAATGAATCAGTTTATAGCGTTCCGTACGTACGCCATAGTGACGTTTCACCATGTGTTCGGCAGGATATTCGTAGAAGTGGTAATACAGAGACTTTCTCCAGTCCTTCGGATGTTCACCCTTCAACAGAGGCAGCAGTGATACTCCGTGGATATCTGCGGGAATCTCCGCTCCTGCCAGTTCAAGGAAGGTAGGTGCATAGTCGATGTTCTGTACCATTTCGGTGATATCTCCCCTGCGGTCGAAACCTTTCGGCAGACGCATGATAAGTGGTGTGCGCATAGATTCTTCATACATGAAACGCTTGTCGAACCAGCCGTGTTCGCCCATGTAGAAGCCCTGATCGGAAGTATAAACTACCAGTGTATTGTCCAGCAAGCCTTTTTCCTTCAGATAGTCGAGCACACGCCCTACGTTATCATCAAGAGACTTCACGGTCTTCATATAGTCGCGCATATAACGCTGGAACTTCCAGTTAGCCAATTCTTTGCCTGTCAGATTCTGTTTGTAGAAATCATCGATAATCGGAGCATAGAACTTATCCCATGCGGCACGCTGTCCTTCGTCCATGCGTCCGAGGAATCTTTCATAAAGTGATCTCAGGCGTGATTTCTCATTCGGACGAAGCATCTTCAGGTCGTAAATCATATCCATGTCCTTCACGATGCTCATTTCCTGAGCAGCCGCAGCAGGGCGACCTTCATAGTCATCGAAGAAATTATCCGGCAACGGGAATGTCTTGTCCTCGTAAAGAGCAAGGTTACAGGTATCCGCCATCCAGTTACGGTGAATCGCCTTGTGATGAATCAGCAGGCAGAACGGTTTCTCCGGATCGCGCTTGTTTTCCATCCAGTCAATAGCGTCATCGGTAATCAGATTCGTGATATATCCGTGCTTCTGGATGGTATCATTATGTTGTGTAATAAAGGCAGGATTATAGTAATCCCCCTGTCCGGGTACTATCTGCCAGTAATTAAATCCGGATGGCAAACTTTCCAGATGCCATTTGCCGACCAGTGCAGTCTGATAACCCACCTTTTGCAGTAACTTCGGGAATGTCTGTTGAGAACTGTCGAATACGCAAGTGGTATTGTCGTAGAATTTATTGGCACAGCTATGCTTACCCGTAATCATACAGGCACGGCTGGGACCGCTTAATGAATTGGCTACAAAACTTTGAGTAAAACGTACGCCATCCGCCGCAATGCGGTCAAGATTCGGAGTTTCCATGTAGCGGGTGTCATAGCAGCTCATCATCTGGGCTGTATGGTCATCTGTCATGATGTAGACGATGTTCAGCGGCTTTTGTTCTGTCGTTTTCTGCTTGTTTGCACAAGATGCAAGGGAGGCAACTGCAGCTACTCCTGCCAAAGAATAGAACAAGTTTGATTGCAGGTTTTCCATAATGATTAATTTATTTAGATTACATGGCAAAGATAGGGAAGATATGTAAAAAGTATGTCTACAAATAGCTAATGTATTTACAATATTCTCTATTTCCGCCCGAATTAGCAATAAATGCCGGAAGTAAATCGCTGTTAAACGATGGCCTTCCGGCATTGGACTTATATCATACTATTGAAAACGGTTCAATATATTTTTAATAGTAGGTATGCGCATTAGGGTTGTGCAGGTTAATACCGGCAGGTTTACTATAATTATCGTTTGAATAAAATCTGATCCAATCGACTTCCATACGAGGTGACTCCTGACTCGTTTTGCTAGCCTCATAACTAATAGAAGCAAATCCTGAATCCCAACCTGCCGGAGGAAGATCCTTATATCCCAATCCCCATGCACTTGGAGCTCCTAATGTCAACAGATAATGGAAGCCCAGAGGATTCTTTTCCAGGTTGAACGGCCATTCGCCGGAAGCGCTGCCCAAATCCGCAGATGTGATTACTTTGGTAGTTTTACCGTTAATACCCATTTTGATTGTATGATCATCAACAATTTCGACCCAATAAATATTCCATTGATCCATCTTGCTGATAGCATTCTGAGTCGTCGGATTTTTATAAGTACCAGTTGCCTGATTACCCATATGTACTGTTTGATGAGCATTATTCTGTCCTGTTATATTTCCCACCGGATTTTCCATCACATCAATTTCACCATATCGTGGCCATGCGCTATATGGATCCGAGACCTGACTTTGCGTATTTCCTTGCAGCCAGATAGCGGCATTAAAACCATTCTTATTACCACGGATACGGGCGCGAGTCTCAATTCGGGTTCCCACTCCTATCCAGGTATGTTGCGGTGCATATCCTTGATTCATATTAAATTTACCGGAGAAACAAGCAGAGAATCCATACTCTTTTTGTCCGGCACCTCCTCCTGTAGCATTTATTTTCTCTTTCACTGCCCACATTTTCAAGTAACCTTCATCTGTTACATCTGTATACCGATCGTTATTGACGGCCATATATTTCTGTACCATCGCTGTATTCTGAGCCCCAAATCCTAGTACAGGACATACTCCGTTAGCATTTTTAGCCGTACGGCATTGACCATTGATTGCATGGAATTCCATTGAATTCACAAACTTCCACCCTTCAGCAGCCAGCGCTTCATTGGGATGAGGGGTTCCTGCCTTCATAGCCAGCGCCTTTTTATCTCCCCACCATGTTTTAAAGGCTTTTGCATTCTTTTCCGAATAGAATGGTTCATCAGGTGATGTATACACGTAACGTTCATCTTCCAGCTCCGAGCCAAGAGGAGTATCAATATCCTGTTTCGTAATCTCCATCTTCTCTGCCAACAAAGGATGATGCTCGGAATCGGTTGTAAATGTTAAAGTCAGTTTGGTATCTCCAAAAGGATAACCATCTGTCAACATCGTTACCGGATCACTATCTACAGAGAGTTCCCCAGCAGGAATAGTCAGAGTGGACGGAAGATTTTCATAAAGGTCAGCCTCACCTGCTCCCGGAGTAATACTAACTACTATATCTTCTTTAGCAGGTACATCTACTTTCATTTGTAAAATAAATGTATCCCCCTCTTTCACCACCAAGTCCGAGTTGCCCTTGATAGAAACCGCTGTACGATAATAATCAGAAACCTTAATAGCCTGTTCAGATCCATCCATCTTATACCCACGGGCAAAAGCAGTGAGCTTCATTAAGACAGATTCCGTAATACCTGAAGATTTTACCGGAACAGAAACTTCTAATGTTTTCTCTCCTTCCGGGAAAGTTACCATTTCCGGAAAGTTATTGAATAAAGTTTTTGATACATCCGTGGAACCATCAGTTGCTGTCAGATAAATATCAAATTCTTCATTGGTAGCTATCCCTGCTCCCTGTTCGTCTTTTACACTGAAAGTCATAGTCAGTGTTTCGCCCATTACCAGTGTGTTACTCTCCAATGCCAGCGTCAATGGTACCGGTTTGGGAAGCGGAGATACCTGATCGCCGTCTTTACACCCAGCCAGAGTTATAGCCCATATTCCCAAAGGTAAACATGCGTATAGTATATTTCTTATCTTCATTGTTTTATACTTTAATATGTCCTACTATTATTACTTCGTTTTTGTCCATCCCGGGTTTTGTTTCAACTGCTTATTCAGTTCAAGTTCATCCGGCGGTATAGGCAATAAATAATCACGGTCCGGCTGGAATTGATATCCTTGTGGCAAATAATCTTTCAACGGATCCATCCAACCACTATCATTGGTAGAAACCAGTCCCAACGATTCTTGTGCTTTGGGTGAGAAACTTTTATAAAGAACTCCATCAGTTCCCAGATAAGCTCCCAAGCCTCGTTGCCCTTTTATCAGCTTATGACCGGCCCAACGCATCAGGTCATCCTGACGAAAGCCCTGGAAAGCCAGTTCGGCACGTCTTTCCCGACGGATTTCCTGCATAACAGGAGTCAGAGAGTAACCAAAGGAAGTAAAGTTAGGGTCAATCTGAGAAGGACGTATATAAGTAACACCCGCACGTTCACGCAAAGGTTTTAATGTCTTATTCAAGACATCATCGTTACAAAGATTCAATTCTTCCGCAGCTTCCGCATAAGCCAGTAACGCCTCCGAATAGCGAAATAATATAATTGCCATATGGCTGCCTCCTTCTACAAACGTAGTGTCAATACCCAAGCGAATATGAAATCCGGTAATATTCTTACCGTTACCGTCTCCATTCAGATTAGGAGAAGAAATATCCTTATTCTTCTCTTTTATTTCCTCATCTGTTCCTGTATTATCATAAGCTCTCACATTCATCGGTTTAGAACCTTTCGCTGTAGAACGGAACTTCGCTCCTGTATTCATGACCGACTGAAGCAAACGAGGATCACGTTTTTCAAAAGTCACATTAAAGTCCTTATATTTCTCATCATTCGGATTGATAAACGTACCATCCGCATTCAGATAATTATCAACCAGCGATTTTGATACACCTGCCGGGCCATCGTTATCCACAACTCCACCACCAAGCAATCCACCTAAACCGTGGAACACACCATCGCCGGCATATTTCTTCCAGAATACAGCTTCAGTAATCTTAGAAAGATCATCCTTATTGAACAAATGAGCAAATGCATCACCTGGATTTACAGCTTCATTATCCGTAGCATCCGTATTCAGGCTCAACCCTGCTTTGAAAAGTTCGTCTCCCCATTTCATTACTTCCCTAAAGAAGTAGTCTGAGTTATCAGTTTCAGAAAATTCCGTCCCTTTATGATACTTTTCCCAGGACCCTTCATACAAAGCTACCCGCATTGCCAATATCATGGCTGCTTCTTTGCTGATACGCAAACCACTGTATTTACTTCGCGACTGAAGCATTCCTTCTGAAGCTGTCTTCAAATCTTCCAATATAAATTTAGCCACATCCGAACGTGATGCAGGAGGAATCTGCAAACCGGCTACTGTTGCATTCTCATCCCACAACCGATCCATTAAAGGGATATCTCCGAAACGAGTCAACAAGTAGAAATGCCAGTACGCACGCAGGAAATATGCTTCCCCTTTCAAAGAAAGAACATCTTCTGTTTCCTCGTTCTCCGGAACACAATAATAATAAAAGAAGTAATTTACATTACGCAAATTCTGATATCCCTTCTGCCATTCAGACGAACCACTGAAAGCATTGTATTCTCCATTCAGACGCAGGTCATACTTTTCGGCAAGAATATTGTCACTGTTCTTTTCTTCACCTCTCACTCCCATACCATATTGAGAAGGAGCAGGAAGCGCCATATACAAGCCGTTAATGTAATTTTCCACCTGAGCACGGCTACATAAGTATTCTTCATTATTAGGTTCCGTCAATGGTTTTCTGTCCAGGAAGTCCGAACAAGCAGACAACATTACCCCAATGAAGGCTGTTAACAATATATATTTCTTTTTCATGTCTTTTCCTCTCTAATTAAAATGTAAAATCAAGTCCAAATACAAAGTTCCGGTTCATCGGATACACTTTACCGTTACCATTTTCTTTAGCCGGAGAAGTCAGTCCCGGTGCAGATTCATTGCTACCGCCTGCCCAGGTATTCACCTGATTCAAGGTTTCAGGATCAAACTGCTTGGGCAACTTTGTTATCGTAAATAAGTTGTCACACGTGAAATATACTTTTAGATTTTCCAGCCCTATGTTACGAAGCATTCTCTTATTAAAAGTATAAGATACCATCAGATTCTTCATACGCATATAAGCCGCATTCACCAAATATCGGGAAGTATTATAAGCAGAGTTGGCCTGAAAATCCGGTTTATTGAACTCAGTAAGTCTAGGCAGATAACCATTCGGTTGATCAGCACTAAAATAATCAAGATGTTCTTTAAAGAAGTTCTTTCCTCCGAAAAGGTAAGTACTTCCAGCCAGCGGGAAATCTCTTTTGGCAACCCCCTGGAACAAGGTGGACACTTCAAATCCTTTATAACCCACATTCAAATTAATACCGAAAGAATATTTAGGAGTTGCATTACCAATAACCCGCAAGTCACCATGATCGCTTAATGTTCCTTTACCCGGATCTACTTTACCATCGCCATCTACATCAAGATATTTCAAATCACCGCGTTGCCACTGGCTATCCGGTTTGAAGAAGCTAAGATCCACTGTTCTTAGATAATCATCAATTTCGCGGTTGCTCATAAATAAGTCATCAGCACGATATCCCCAGATTTCACCAATATCCATACCTTCATAATATCCTTTGTTTGATGGCAACCCAGTATGGTTATTAAAGATGAGTCCTTCCGGGTTGTTATATTTGGTAACAACAGCTTTGTAATTGAATAGATTAAAACCTACACCATAGCTGAAACCACACTTCAACTGGTCATGCCAATTGACAGAAAGCTCCCAACCACGATTTCGTAAAGTTGCATTGTTTACTTTGGCACGATCGGCATTTGCAATACCTCCGATAGATGGAATAGCCTCTGCCGGTCCGATCATATCACGTGTGGTACGCTGATAGATATCTGCCGTAATAGAAAGACGATTATCCAGCAACATCAAATCGAAACCTAAGTTGGCATTATCCACCTTTTCCCAAGTGATATAAGGACTGACCATTTTCGGAGTTTTGGCTATCGTACCTTGAGTAGGTGTAGAACTGATACCCGGAAGCAACCAGGCATTAGGGTCAGCCGCCACAAGTGGCATCACTCCGATATAGTCATAATATCCGGCTCCGTTCTGATTGCCCAGACGACCATAAGAGACACGTACTTTCAACTGAGAGAATGGTAATTCCAATTTTTGGAAGTAATCTGTACGTGCAATATCATACCCAGCAGAGAAAGAAGGGAAAAATCCCCAACGATGCCCCGGAGCAAAACGGGAAGAGCCGTCATATCGCCCACTAACTTCAAGGAAATACACATTCTGATAATTCCAGTTCATACGGGCATAAGCACCCATTGTAGCCCAATGCGTACGATTATCACCGGCATAAAGAGTTCCATTGGCATTGGCAAATGAAAATATATCATCACTTAACATTCCATCTTTATAGGTATATCCATCAGAGTTTTCCTGCACTTCCATCTGGAATCCTGCCATTGCTTTGAAAAAATGTTCTCCCCATTGATGCGTATAAGAAGAAGATACGTTCGGGGAAAGATAATAATTGAAGGCATCCCCGCGGGTATATGAACCCCATGTAGAGTTTTTCCAGTGCATTCCCGGATATTGATAGCCCTGCGTATTGCCAGTCACGGTGTACAATTGTTTATTGGGGTTTTCATAAATAGGAGTTCCCCGTTCGAAGCTGTTCTTCTCCACATCCAGACGGACTTTCATTTCACCGACAATATCCCATCCCTCCAATGGAGTAATAACAGCAGAAAAAGACATAGCATCCGAAATACGATTCTGATTGTAACGGGATTGCTTCATACGCAAGAATTCATTCCAATCCGGAAGATTATATTCCGAATCAACAGGAAGAACTGTCGGACGATTAGGAAAAGCATTACCTACTGTACCATAAAAAATAGTCTGATTAGCCAACGGACGCTTGATTATGTTCAGAGTCATATTATTATTGAAATTGAATTTCAACCATTCATTCGCCGTTATCTGAAATTTAGTATTTATATTATATTTACTCAAATTATCCTCTACCTGATCCAGCAAACCTTCCTGATAGGTATATCCCATACCAATGTAATAGTTGAATTTATCAGAACCTCCTGTTATATTCAAGTTATGAGAATGGCGGATAGCAGATTTCTTAAAATAATAATCAAACCAATCAGTATTGGCATATACCGCATCCTGAGAACCGGCCCATCCTGTTCCCTGCTGATTAGGTTCTACACCCGGAAATTCTGCTGAATAAGGATTAGCCATAAAACCTTTCATCTTCTCGATCAGCTGATCAGAAAAAAGACGCTTCACACCCATGTTATCATTACGTTCATTTACATAATGAGCAAACTCCAGGGAGTTCATCATTTCAGGCATATTAATAGGAGAACTGAAGCCGACTGTTCCACGGTAAGTAATACGTGTCTTTTCCTTCTTACCGCTTTTTGTTGTCACCAATACCACACCATAAGCTGCACGAGCACCGTAAACAGCAGACGCAGAAGCATCCTTCAGTACACTGATACTGGCAATATCGGCAGGATTCACATTCTGCATACTCTGTTCTACACCGTCCACCAGTACATAAGGTTCACCACCATTAATAGAACCGATACCACGAATATTAAATTTAATCTCTGCTCCCGTTTCACCACCGACACCACTCGCCGTAGCATCAGAAGCGAAATTCAAACCTGCCACATTACCTTGTAGCGCACTGGTCAAATCGGTTACAGGACGGTTAACAATAGCTTTCTCATTGACAGTAGCTACAGCAGCCGTAATGGTATTACGTTTTTGCTTATCCATACCTACTACAACGACTTCATCAAGTACTTTTGAATCTTCTTTCAGCACAAAACGATTACCTTCCAGTTTTGTCACCTTTACTTCGAGCGGAGAAAAACCGACATAAGAGATAGTCAATGTGTTTCCAACTTTTCCTTTTATAGAGAAATTCCCGTCAATGTCGGTTATAGCACCTTCTTGCGTTCCTTTCAACATGACCGTGGCTCCGATAACTGTGTCGCCTTTATCATCCACCACTTGTCCTTTAATCATTTGTTGCTGCGCAAACGCTCCTGAAGGAAATAAAAGGAGGAGCATCAGAAGAACAACAAAGTAGCTTTGTTTTTTCATAAGCTTCTTTTTTTTCATAATACTACAATTTAATAATTAAAGATACTAATTTATTAGCTAACAAAAATAAATCCCAATACAATTAAGATTCGAAAGTTCTCACCAACTCATTTAAATAGGTAGGACTTTCGGCAACAAAAATAGGCACAAGCCCGAAAAGCGATGTTCTAAATTCACTATTTCGCCTCCAATTTTGTCTAAAATAGTCCATTTCACCGCATTTTTCATGGTGACAGACATTATCAGACAACTTTTGAGACAAAAGAAGAAAGGCGGTAATATTCATTTCCGAATATCTCCGCCTTTCTTCTTTGTAAATTATATACCTAAATATATTGGCTATTGTTTTGAATTAAATTTTCTTTACTTCATCAACTGTCAATCCGGAAGATTTAACGATCACCTCTACAGGGATTCCTGCCTTTTTCAAATTACGGGCAATCTGGATCCGGGCCTCTCTTTCTCCTTCTGCACGACCTTCCGCAATACCCTCAGCACGTCCTTCCGCACGACCTTCGGCACGTTCTGTGAAAATGTTATCTCTCAAAATCACAATATTATCCAAATGCCGGTAATACGCATTCAATTCTTCCTTCGTCATCCGGTCAAGTTTCAGCCTTTGGCGGGCTTCATTCAGTCCAGGAGCTGTAGCAGTATCCGGAATATCTCCTGTATTCAAATAATAAATCCATTCTTCAAGAGGACTTTTGGCTATCTGGTTAAAATCATTCACCTTCAATATATAGTACTCCGGATATAACTGGCTTACGCTATCCACTTTGAAGGTCTGTTTTTGAAAAGGAGTCAGTTCCAGAATATCCCCTTGATGGATGCCACGAAACTCCGTTTTACCATGATAAACAAGATCCTTGCCGCAGCCTAAAGAGAAATATACGATATTGACACTGTATACTTTACGGACTTGGTCATACCCTTCTCCACGATTGATATATTCGGTTACTAACTTAGAAGCTCCGAAAAGCATACGTTGAAAATAGGCGTATTCATTATTATTCTGAACTTCAATCAAAATCAGTTCACCTTTAGAATTCTCAGCAAGCATATCCACACGGTTATACTTATCGAACTCATCTTCCTGATTACTTTCACTTTCCAATAACTTCTGAATCAAGATTGTTTCACCCAGAAGAGTAGTCAAAAGGCCTTCGAGTACGGCGAAATTGGCTTTATTACGCAAAAGGCGTTTCATCGCCCAATCGAAACGAATATAATTACTTGGCATAGGTTCGTCTCCTTTCTCTGTTTCTATTTTCATAATAACAAAGGTACACGAAATATGTTAGATTCCAAAGCAATATGTTTATATTCACAAGCGTTTCTTTTCTATCATCCTAATCTTTTCACAAACTCTTCCGCCCGTGCCAACGTCTCCGGCTTGCCGATATCAATCAGTTCCAGCTTTTCCGTAAGATAACCGCAATAATCCGTTTGCCCGCAGGTAGCCAGATAAAAGTCCATAATAGAGAACTTGCCTTCCCAGCACGGCACTTCCATCAACTGGAAGACAGCAGGCGAAAAAACATGGATACCGCTAAAGGCATACTCTCTATACAGCGACTCATCATATAGGAAACCTTCGGGCCTCACCAGTCCCGTATCTTTGTTGATCCATCCTCGCAATCTTCGTTCCACATCAAAAAGCAGATAACGGGAAGTTTTACGGCGACTGGCGAGCAAGGTAGCTACACTTCCGTTCCGCAAATGAAAGTCATACAGTTCTTTCAGATTCATATCCGAAAGAATATCCACATTATGCACAAGGAAGGGTTCATCGGAATTTTCAAAGAATCGACGGGCTTTTCTGATTCCTCCCCCCGTATCGAGCAGCAGGTCCCGTTCGTCGGAAATATGCAACGTCAGTCCGAAATCATTGTTAGCTTTCAGAAAATCAATAATCTGCTCACCGAAATGATGGATATTAATCACTATTTCGGTAAAACCGGAAGCTTTCAGTTTCAAAATCACATGCTCCAGCATCGGACGTCCGGCCACGGGAACAAGGGCTTTGGGCATCGTATCGGTCAGTGGTTTCAGCCGGCTGCCCAACCCGGCTGCAAATATCATTGCTTTCATTACACAGTTGCCTCAAAAGTACGTTCTATATTCTGTTCGCGGTGCACCAGCTCCACTTTCACGCCAAATTTGCGGTTCAGGTGCTCTGCCAGATGCTGCGCCGAATAAACCGAACGATGTTGCCCTCCGGTACAGCCGAAGCAAACGGACAAATTACTGAAGCCACGTTCCATATATCGCTTCACCGAAGCATCTACCAACGCATAGACAGAGTCGAGGAAACGGAGAATTTCACCATCTTCTTCGAGAAAACTGATCACCGGTTCGTCCAGTCCCGTGAAAGGTTTGTAGCGTTCGTACTTACCGGGATTGTTCACGGCACGGCAGTCAAAGACATAACCGCCGCCATTACCGGTAGGATCATCGGGAATCCCTTTCTTATAAGCAAAACTCATCACTTTGACGGTAAGCTGCCGTTTCTTGAGATCGTCGGTGAATTGCTTGAGTTCGGTAAGTTCGCGTAGCACATTGCAAAGATACGGGTATTCAGGGTACGCTTCTTTGAGCAAGTCACGCAGGTTCTGGATAGCAAAAGGAACACTCTGGATAAAATGAGGTTTCTTCTCAAAATACCCCCTGAAACCGTAAGCTCCGAGCACTTGCAACGTGCGGAAAAGAACAAAATGACGAAGCTGACTATAGAAATAGGGCTCGTCGATAGGCTGATATTTGCGCAGGGCATCGATATACTCCTTCAGCAATTCCTGACGGAGACTATCGGGATACTTCGCCTTTGCCTGCCACAGGAAAGAAGCGACATCATAATAGAACGGCCCTTTTCGTCCGCCCTGAAAGTCGATAAACCACGGCTCACCGTCTTTGATCATCACATTGCGGCTCTGAAAATCGCGGTACATAAAAGTAGCGGAAGAACTGCGCAGCAGCACATCACTCATCTTCTGAAAGTCGTCCTCCAGTTTATCTTCCTGAAATTCCATGCCGGTAGCCTTAAGGAAACAATATTTGAAGTAATTCAAATCCCAAAGGATAGAACGCTGATTGAACTCCGGCTGCGGATAGCAACGGGAAAAGTCGAAGCCGTCGGCTCCGGCAAACTGTATGGCAGGAAGCAAACGGACCGTCTTGCGGAGCAACTCTTTTTCCTCTTCGGAAAATACGCTGGTAGCACGTCCTTTCTCGATTGCATGAAACAAAAGGGTATCTCCCAAATCTTCCTGAAGATAGTAACTCTTATTTTCGGAAACGATATGAACTTCGGGTACAGGCAGGCCGGACTTGCGGAAATGGGCTGCCATATAAAGGAAAGCATCATTCTCCTCGACAGACGTGCCACATACGCCGATCAGGGTTTTCGCACCTGTCAGCCGGAAGTAGCGGCGGTTGGAACCGGAAGATGGTAATTCTGTTATATTCTCTGCGGGAACTCCCGTATATTCCTGATATAGTTTCTGTAGTTCTTCGGTAATCATAGTCGTACATTTTCGAGCAAAGATAAAGATTATAGATAAATTAATATCATCTTTGCTCAAAACTCTATATCATTTTATTCAATATTCATCCGAATGTATTATCTTTGCTTCTGTTTACTCGACCTAATTCAATGAAAGCAAGACTCTATATCGTCCTATACATCGCATTTATCACACAAATGGCCGGTGTCCTTCCTTTACAGGCGGGGCATTACTATTACAAGCAGATTTCTCTGAAAGAAGGACTACCTTCCACCGTCCGGTGTATCCTTACGGATGAACAGGGATTCGTGTGGATAGGCACCCGCTCCGGTCTGGGACGGTTTGACGGCCACGAACTGAAGAAATACATCCATCATGCAGACGATCCGCATTCGTTGCCTCACGACCTCGTCCTTCAGATTGCAGAAGACGAACAATACAATATCTGGATCTTGACTGATAAAGGGGTGGCACGCTACCAACGGCAAAGTGACGACTTCTACCTGCCAACCGACGAAAAAGGAAAGAACATCACCGCATATTCCACCTGCCCTACCCCAGAGGGGTTATTATTCGGAGCCAAAAACAAAATTTACTTTTACAGCTACCGGGACGGTTCTTTCCGCCTGCTGCAGGAATTCGACCAGACACCGGATTTCAGAAACTTCAATATCACGATACTCAGCCTTTGGGATGAAGAAACTGTACTCTGTTGCAGCCGCTGGCAAGGGCTACTCCTGCTCAACCTGAAAACCGGAGCATACAGCCGCCCGCCTTTCGACTGCGGAAAGGAGATTATGAGCATGATCATCGACTCGAAGAACCGGATATGGATTGCCCCCTACAATAACGGGCTCTACTGTTTCGACCGGAACGGAAAACAACTGGCATCATACACCACCCGCAACTCCTCGCTGAGCAACAATGTCATACTCAGCCTTGCCGAACGGGAGAACAAACTATGGATCGGAACGGACGGAGGCGGTATCAACATCCTCGAACCGGAAACCGGACAGCTTTCCCTGCTGGAACACATCCCCGGCAGAGACAACTATTCGCTCCCCGCCAACTCCATCCTCAGCCTCTACAACGACCGTAACAACAATATATGGGCAGGAAGTATCCGGAACGGACTGATCAGCATCCGCGAAGTGTCAATGGTGACCTACACGGACGTAGTGCCCGGCAACGACCGTGGACTGAGCAACAACACCATCCTCAGCCTCTATCAGCAGTCCGACGATAAAATATGGATCGGAACAGACGGAGGCGGAGTCAACCTTTTCAATCCTCTCACGGAGAAGTTCACCCATTATCTCTCTACGTGGGAAGACAAAGTGGCATCTATCTGTCAGTTCACTCCCGACAAACTACTGATCTCGCTCTTCTCACAGGGAGTATTCGTCTTCAATCCGTCTACCGGAGAGAAACAACCGTTCACAATCATTGACGACGAAACGACCACCCGCCTCTGCAATCGGGGAAAAGCGGTCAACCTGTATCAAAACAGCCCCGACAACGTGCTGCTGCTCGGCGACCACGTCTATCAATACGACCTGAACAAACGCACTTTCCGGATTGCCACCGAACAGGAGGGACAGGACATCATCGGCGCTCTTCTGCCCATCACCAATCACGAAAACTATACCTATCTCAACGATACGAAACGTATCTACCAACTGGACAAACGGAACAACCGCCTGACGTCTCTGTTCCGTTGCTTCAACGATACGGTCATCAATTCCGTTGCGCGTGACGAATACGGAGACTTCTGGATAGGGAGCAACTACGGACTGATCCACTATAATCCCGCTACCAAAGTACGTACTCCCTTTACCACCACGCTATTCACGGAAGTAACGCTCATCGTGTGCGACCAGCAGGGAAAAGTATGGTTCGGAACGAATGACATGCTTTTCGCATGGCTCATCAAAGAAAAGAAATTCGTACTGTTCGGCGAATCGGATGGTGCCATTCAAAACGAATATCTTTCCAAACCCCGTCTGCTGAGCAGCCACGGAGATGTCTACATGGGCGGCGTCAAAGGACTGCTGCATATCAACAGCAATCTGCCGCCGGCTACTTCCGAGCTGCCCAAACTGCAATTATCGGATGTCATCGTCAACGGAGAATCCGTCAACAATGAACTGTGCGGTGACCCGACCGGAATTTCCGTTCCCTGGAACAGTAATATAAGTATCCGTATCATGTCCAAAGAAGAGGATATCTTCCGGCAGAAAGTGTATCGGTATCAGATAGAAGGGCTGAACGACCAGCAGATCGAATCGTACAACCCGGAACTGGTCATCCGCTCGCTTCCGCCCGGCGATTATCAGATTATGGCTTCCTGCACAGCAAAGGACGGCAGCTGGATTCCCAGTCAGCAGATACTGGAACTGACCGTACTCCCTCCCTGGTACCGCACATGGTGGTTCACGCTGGGCTGTGCCTTGTTAGTAACCGGAATGATTGTCGAAACTTTCCGGAGAACACTGAAACGAAAAGAAGATAAGTTGAAATGGGCCATGAAGGAGCACGAGCAACAGGTGTACGAAGAAAAAGTACGTTTCCTGATCAATATCAGCCACGAACTGCGTACTCCACTGACACTGATCCACGCTCCGCTCAGCCGCATATTGAAGTCCTTATCCCCGGCAGATACCCAATACCTGCCGCTGAAAGCGATTTACCGGCAGTCTCAGCGAATGAAGAATCTGATCAACATGGTGCTCGATGTGCGCAAGATGGAAGTGGGAGAAAGCAAACTGCTCATACAGCCTCACCCGCTCAACGAATGGATCGAACATGTATCGCAAGATTTCGTCAGCGAAGGGGAAGCAAAGAATATACAGATTCATTACCGGCTCGATCCACGCATCAAAATAGTGAGTTTCGATAAGGACAAATGTGAAATCATTCTGAGTAATCTGCTGATCAATGCACTGAAACACAGCCCGCAAGACACGGAAATCACCATCACTTCGGAACTGCTTCCCGAAGAAAAAAGAGTACGCATCTCCATTACCGACCAAGGTTGCGGATTGCAGCAGGTAGACACACAGAAGCTCTTCACCCGTTTTTATCAGGGCATGGGCGAACAGAGCGGAACGGGCATCGGCTTGTCTTACTCCAAGATTCTGGTGGAACTGCACAGCGGCTCCATCGGCGCACGGGACAATTCGGAATCGGGAGCCACCTTCTTCTTCGAACTACCGCTGAAACTGGAATCGGAAGAGATCATCTGCCAGCCCAAAGCATATCTGAATGAATTGATGAGCGACGACAGCGGCAAGCAGTCACAAGAGGAAGACAGCTTCGCCACCGCCCCCTACAGCATTCTGGTGGTAGACGACAATCCCGACCTGACGGACTTCTTAAAGAAAGCACTGGGAGAATACTTCAAACGTATATTGATTGCCTCGGATGGCGTAGAGGCAATCCAGCTTATCAAAAGCCATACTCCCGACATCATCGTCAGTGATGTCATGATGCCCCGCATGAACGGATATGAGCTTTGCAAAAACATAAAGGAAGACATTACGATCAGTCACATCCCCGTTATCCTGCTGACGGCAAGAGACGACAAACAAAGTCAGATGAGCGGCTACAAAAACGGTGCGGACGCCTATCTGACCAAACCGTTCGAAGTGGAAATGCTGATGGAACTGATCCGTAACCGACTAAAAAACCGTGAACATACCAAGAAGAGATATCTGAACGCAGGACTGATCCCCGCTCCGGAAGAAAGCACCTTCAGCCAGGCAGATGAAACGTTCCTGCTCAAACTGAACAAGATCATTCAAGAGAATCTGGACAGTAGCCGATTGGATATTCCTTTTATATGCAAAGAAATCGGCATGAGCCGGGCCTCTCTTTACAACAAACTGAAGGCACTGACGGACATGGGAGCCAATGACTATATCAATAAGTTCCGGATGGAGCAGGCAATTCTACTGATCACCGGCACGGAAATGTCATTTACGGAAATTGCGGAGAAAGTGGGATTCACTACTTCCCGTTATTTCAGCACGACTTTCAAGCAGTACACGGGCGAAACACCGACTCAATATAAAGAGAAACATAAGAGAGAGACATCAAAAACAATTAATCAATAAAACCCCTAATATATAAATTTCTTAACACATTATTTTTATGAACTACAAATTATTTTCTTTAGTAAGCGGTACGCTTATTCTTTCCAGTCTGTCTGCCAGCGGACAGAAAAACAACACAAAGCCGAATATCCTCTTCATCCTCTGCGATGACATGGGATATGGCGATCTGGGATGCTACGGTCAGCCATTCATCCGCACCCCCCATCTGGATGCGATGGCAAGCGAGGGTATGCGCTTCACACAGGCATACGCAGGAAGTCCCGTCAGTGCTCCTTCCCGAGCTTCATTTATGACAGGGCAGCATACAGGACATTGCGAAGTACGGGGCAACAAGGAATATTGGACGAACGCCCCCACAGTAATGTATGGCAACAACAAGGAGTATGCAGTAGTCGGTCAGCATCCTTACGACCCCGATCACGTTATCCTGCCCGAGATAATGAAAGAGAACGGATATACCACCGGTATGTTCGGCAAATGGGCGGGAGGTTATGAAGGTTCCTGCTCCACTCCGGACAAACGCGGGATAGACGAATATTTCGGCTACATCTGTCAGTTCCAGGCCCACCTTTACTATCCTAATTTCCTCAATCGCTACAGCAAGGCATTAGGCGACACAGGCGTAGTACGTGTCATCATGGACGAGAACATCAAGTATCCGATGTATGGTGCCGATTATCAAAAACGCCCGCAATATTCGGCGGATATGATTCACCAGAAAGCAATGGAATGGCTGGATGAGCAGGACGGCAAACAACCGTTCTTCGGAGTGCTGACTTATACCCTGCCCCATGCGGAACTGGTTCAGCCGGAAGACTCTATCTTAAATGAATATAAAGAGAAATTCAATCCTGACAAGAGCTACAAAGGCAGCGAAGGATCGCGATACAACGCGATCACGCATGTACACGCACAATTTGCAGGAATGATTACGCGACTGGACTACTACGTCGGAGAAGTACTGAAAAAGCTGAAAGAGAAAGGACTGGACGAGAATACACTGGTCATTTTCTCCAGCGACAACGGCCCTCACGAAGAAGGCGGAGCTGATCCTACATTCTTCGGCAGAGACGGTAAACTGCGTGGCTTGAAACGCCAATGCTATGAAGGAGGTATCCGTATCCCATTTATCGCCCGCTGGCCGGGACGTGTACCTGCAGGTACAGTGAACGACCACATCTGCGCTTTCTACGACCTGATGCCTACTTTCTGCGAGATCATCGGCGAAAAGAATTACGTAAAGAAATATGCGAACAAAGACAAAGAAGTAGATTACTTCGACGGCATTTCCTTCGCCCCGACATTACTGGGAAAGAAAAAGCAGAAGGAACATGACTTCCTTTACTGGGAATTTAATGAAACAAATCAGATTGGCGTACGCATGGGAGACTGGAAGATGGTAGTAAAGAAAGGGATACCTTTCCTTTATAATCTGGCAACGGACATTCATGAAGACAACAATGTGGCCGACCAGCATCCGGAGATTGTAGAAAAAATGAAGGCAGTTATCTTTGCACAGCACACGCCTAACCCAAACTTCTCCGTTACACTACCGGAGAAGAAATAAGGTAATAAAAGTTTATCATTTAGGCACAGATTTCGCGGATTACACGGTTTTCAGAGTTGAGTAATTAAAAAACGTGTAGTTCCGCGAAATCCGTGCCTGACTGTTATCAATAGCCGAATAATCCGCTATTGATCCGAGAATTTCCGTGCGGATTCTTTTTCTTCCTCCTGTCTCTTCCTATACCGGATATACCGCAGTGACCACTCATGCATTTTCTTCAGAAACTCCTCTTCTGTGAGCGTATCATAGTAATAATTAAATATACGCTCGTAATAGTTCAAACACTTATCATCCCTTTTTTTAGCATTTCGTAAGTTCCCTTACTCATGCCTATAGCTTGACACATGGCTGAAATACCCACTTTCTCACATTTAAGTACCTCTTCGATAAAAAGGCCGAATGCAAAATGATGATACTCTTTTTTCATTTTTTCTTGTTTTAAACGTTAATAATAATTTAGTTGTTATAAAAATATTCACATTAGTTCGGATATGTCCGAACTGCCGTTATATCATTTTGTCCTAATTTTGCGCTGCGTTTCAAAAACAGAACCGCATTATTAAAAGAATTAACGATAAATGTTATGACAAACAATTTCAGAATGTCTTATTTCATGCCCCCGATTGCTCCCATCAGGAACGAACAAGGACAAACCATTACACCCGCCACACTCACTCCCTTCTGCGAAGTTTCGGTCGAACAGGTATATCAGATGATCACCTGCAACGAAAACCTCAAAGCACTGACCGAACAAGTGCGAAGTGCCGGAGACCTGCGAATGGCAAAAGCCTCTTTACTCCCCTACGTAACCCCATGCGGCATATTCATACGCCGGAGTAGTAAATTCTTCGCATCGCCTTCCGGGCTCGTAGTGGTAGATATAGATAACCTCGACTCCTATCATAAAGCCGTGGAAATGCGTCGTACACTGTTCGACGACCCTTTCCTCTGTCCCATACTTACATTCATCAGTCCCAGCGGCCGGGGCGTGAAAGCATTCGTACCTTATAGCAAACTTTACGCAGACGATCAGACACGGAACGTAAAAGAAAGTATAAACTGGGCAATGCAATACATAGAAATAACCTACGGAGCAGAAATGAACGACTCCACAGAAACTCCGCCAAAAGCCGTAGACACCTCCGGCAAAGACATCGTAAGAGCCTGTTTCCTCAGCCACGACCCACAAGCACTATTCAGAGAGTATTGAACAGTCAATCTTGAATAACCAACAGTGAACTATCTATTATCAATTATCCATTAAGAAAATGACCAATATTGAATCTTTACGCCTCATCACTGAGGCAGTCGAAACGGCAGGTGCCGACATTGCACCCTCTTACGCCGAGTACGTACAATTAGCATTCGCCATCGCAACAGACTGTGGCGAAGCAGGACGCGAGTTTTTTCACCGCCTGTGCCGGATATCCGCCAAATATCAGCGTGAGCATGCCGAACGAATGTTCTCCAACGCCCTTATAAAGCAGCATGGAGAAATACATCTGGGAACGGCTTTTCATCTCGCAGAATCGACAGGAGTGAAAATCTGCCGGGAGGAAGTTATGAACAGCCGGAAAAATGCAGAAAATGCACTAAATGCACCCTACAATTTTCCCACACACAGGCGCGCGTATAATAAGGTGGAAGAGGAAGAAAACGACAACGACGAAAACACCAATGCTCCAGAAGAACTCTCGACAGACAGTGATCCTCTACAACCCCTGCCTACTTTCCCCGAAGCAGACTGGCCTAAAATCCTAATGCTCATTATGAGCTATGCCACTTCTCCCACACAACGGGACATACTCTTACTCGGAGCACTGACCGCACTAGGAGCTACGATGGAACGCTATGTGAGATGTTCCTATTCCGGAAAATACCAGTCTCCTTGTCTGCAAACCTTCTTTGTAGCCCCTCCTGCTTCGGGAAAAAGCGGACTTTCACTTATCCGCTTGCTCGTGGAACCTATTCATGACAAAATTCGCCAACAAGTGGACGAAGAAATGAAAGCCTACCGGAAAGAAAAGAAAAACTATGAGTTGCTGGGCAAAGAGCGTGTCAATACAGAAGCACCTCAGATGCCTCCCAACAAAATGTTTCTTATCTCGGGCAACAACAGCGGCACCGGCATTCTGCAAAATATCATGGACGCCAACGGAACAGGACTCATCTGCGAAACCGAAGCGGACACCATCGCCTCCGCCATCAGTTCCGAATACGGCCATTGGAGCGACACGCTCCGCAAAGCCTTCGACCATGACAGACTGTCCTACAACCGACGTACCGATCAGGAATACCGGGAAGTAAAGAGAATCTTTCTTGCCGTCCTGCTTTCGGGGACACCCGCACAGGTGAGAGCCCTCATCCCGTCGGCGGAGAACGGACTTTTCTCCCGCCAACTGTTCTACTACATGCATGGCATCTATACATGGGCTGACCAATTTGCGTGCGGAGAGATAGATCTGGACGAAATCTTCAGGTCCATAGGCAGGGATTGGCAACTAAAGCTGGATATACTGAAAGAACACGGTATCCATACACTTCGCCTCACCGACGAGCAGAAAAAGGAATTCAACGCTCTCTTCTCCGATTTGTTTTTCCGTTCGGACATTGCCAACGGCAACGAAATGAGAAGTTTCATAGCCCGTCTGGCTGTCAATATCTGCCGCATCATGTCAACGATAGCCATGTTACGGGTGTTGGAAATCCCCCAACCCTATCAGCTTAAGAGTTCTGGCAGATACGCTCCCGTTCCGGACAAGGAAATTCCCACAGATAACGTCAAGGACGGCATTATTACCCGTTGGGATATAACTATCACTCCTGAAGACTTTAAAGCTGTTCTTGGGCTTGTAAAGCCTCTCTATCGGCATGCCACGCATATATTATCTTTCCTTCCATCTTCGGAAATCCCACACAGGGCCAATGCCGACCGTGACGCCTTCTTCGATGCGCTGGGTGACGAGTTCACCCGTACACAGTTGACGGAACAGGCTACAGCTATGGGAATCAAACCCAACACCGCACTCTCCTGGCTGAGACGTCTCGTAAAAAAGGGACTCTTTGTCATGAAAGAAAAGGGGACTTACGTACGCGCACGTGTGTGCGTGTGTTAGGGATGCCCCGTAAAAGTGCATTTTTGCATCGGTTGATAACTTTGTGTCATAGGGACATAACGTTTTGTAGAAGCTAAAGCACTGCTTTAGATACCGTAAAGCTATGCTTTAGAAGTCGTAAAGCATAGCTTTAGCCAATACAAAACGCCCCTCGCAGTCTACAACACTTATTACCTGTTACCTAATACTTATTACCTGCTCATGGTTCTCCCAGCGCATCCACGATCGCCCTTACCTCCAACGGAGTGTAAGAACGGTGCTGCGGCTGATAGCCCAAATCGGACAGGCGTTCCTGAAGACCGGGACAGCGGACAATCCATTTATTCATTTTGCGGTAAGCGGCAATGCCCGTAAGTTCGGGAGAATAAAGCTGTGCCAGTTCCATACGACCGTAAGCACGTATTTTGAATTCTATCATGACAAATAAGTTTCTGTTTTACAGTCACAAAAGTAACAAAATATATTCACATCACCTACGTTTTATCAGGGAATAACAGACTATAACTGACAACAATTGCACATTACCGACTGCCACTGTACACAACCGATTTTTCCGAGTTACAGCATACTATCTTTGTGTCATCGAAAGGGAGAAATCCTCACGAAAGTATGTTTAACTCTTTAAAATTATTATTTTATGATTCGTTACAAAATTTATCAGAACCAACAGAAGAAAGGCTTGAATGCGGGCAAATGGTTCGCCCGGGCGGTAAGCGACGAGACATTCGACCTTGCCAAACTTGCCGAACACATGTCGAAACACAATTCACCGTATTCCAGTGGGGTGATCAAAGGCGTGCTCACTGATATGGTGGACTGCATCAAGGAACTACTGCTCGACGGCAAAAGTGTAAAGATTGATGATCTAGCCATCTTTGGTGTAGGAATCCGAAGCAAGGCTGCCGAAACGCTGGAAGAGTTCTCGCTGGAGAAGAACATCACAGGTATGCGACTCAAAGCACGTGCCACAGGAAACTTATCGACGACCAATCTGAAACTCGACAGCCAACTGAAACAACAGGCGGAGTATCAGAAACCGACAACGCCCGGAGGAGGAGGTTCCGGGTCAGGCAACACTCCCGATCCGAAACCTAATCCGGACGAAGGAGACGAAGAAGCACCGGACGCGACTGTTTAAGTCATAACCTAAACCCTGACAAAGTCTTTAGCCGGGATATGCTAAAGACTCATTAAAAATCAATATTTTTTTCATTTAAAACCAAAAACTATGAGTAATTCATCATCCCGATCCGTATGGAGTTTCATTATCAAAGTAATCATCACTGTCGCTACTGCCGTAGGTGGTTTGATAGGAGTACAAAGTTGTATGTAAACTTATGCGGACCATCACACTGATTATCATTCATTGCAGTGCCACGCCGGAGGGAAAATCCCTCTCGGCGGAGGCTTGCCGACAGGATCATATCCGACATCGGGGATTCCGTGATATCGGTTACCATTTCTACATCACACGTGATGGGGAAATACATCCGGGACGACCGTTAGAGAAGATCGGAGCACATTGCCGGAATCATAACACACATTCCATAGGAATCTGTTACGAAGGAGGACTGGATGCGGAAGGACAAGCGAAAGACACACGTACGCTGGCGCAACGGGGGGCGCTGTTAGCTTTGATTCGTGAGTTACGAAAGAGGTTTCCAAAAGCATTGGTCGTAGGACATCATGATTTAAATCCTCATAAGGAATGCCCCTGTTACCCTTGTGTAGAAGAGTACAGAGAATTGTAGGTTAGTAAAATCAATCGCAACTATCAAGTTCTGTAATGATTTGTCCCGACCAAAAACTGTCGGGACAAATCTTTTATTATTATATCATCTCACCTTTTGTATTCAACATTTTTATACTTTTTCAATCCGCCAATCTCCCATTGTACAACTCTCACCATTCTCACCATCAAAGTTGACCACTACCTTCACTATCGGCAATCCACACAAAACATAATTTCCCGAAACGATGCGGACGACTCAAAATCCTCCATATCAATTATCTTTTTCGCAAAACAACGAAAAAATATCAGATTTACACTAGGCAGTTATCTTTTTCCTTCTCACATTACTCCACCACAGGTTTAGTCCTATCCATACGACAATATCTCCTATCAACATCAACGTATTATCAACATAAGGCATCAGTAAAATATTTATTCCACTAAAAACGCAAGAAACTAAAAGTATCAAAAGCATAGCCTGACGGACTGTAAAACCCATTGCCAAAAATTGATGATGAATATGGTTTTTGTCCGGTTCAAATGGGCTTTTACCATTATAAATACGAACTATAACAACACGAACCACATCAAATGCAGGGACAATAAGAGTACTAAAGGCTATAACAAAAGCCCCTTGTGTAACAGGAATAGATTCTGTATTCTGACTATATTTTATTGCTAAAAAGCTCAAGATATATCCTAAAGTCAAGCTCCCGGTATCCCCCATAAAGATCTTTCGGGCATGTTCCGCACTACCAAAAACATTGTAATAAAAGAAGGGTACAAGCACTCCAAAGGTACTAAAAGCAAGCATACTATAGATCCACAATCCTTTTTCTATAAATAGAAATCCGAAGACTAACAATGCGACGCTACTTAACCCGGAGGCAAGACCATCAATCCCATCAATCAAATTTATTGCATTTGTTATGAAGACAATAGTCAGTATAGTCAAAGGAATTCCAATGTATGGAGAAATAAAGTCAATGCCAAACAAACCATATAAATCATTAATCCAAAGTCCCACTGCAGGGAATAAGCTAGCACAAAGAATTTGAACAATAAATTTCTGACGATAGCGCACACCTACCAAATCATCTGCAATACCAGTTAAATATAAAAGCACCATTCCACATATTAACACCAAGAATTCCGGCAAAATATAGGATGCCAGCAAAGTAGAAATTTCATATCCTGTCAAAGTTCGAATCACAAGGACTGCACAACAGGAAAGCAAGATCGTCGGAAAAAAAGAGACCCCACCAAGACGTGGTATTGCTCGTTTATGCACTTTTCTCTCATCCGGCATGTCAAACAGTTTTTTGCGAAATGATATTAGTAAGATCCGAGGAATGATAAGACGAGCAATATATGCAGAAATAACAAAGGCTATTAAGATAAATACAATATTCATAGCTACAGAATTCTAATTAAAATTATTCCAATCACAAGTACCTAGAAATAGTCTCAATATATTGTTTAAAGACAATATCTAAGCTATACTTTCTTTGCACAAGGTCTCTCCCATTCTCCCCCATCATATTAAGTTCCTCTATTGGAGCGTTTATGATTTTATCCATAGCTAAAGCTAAAGAATCTACATCTTTCTGTTCACAAATAAAACCATTATAGCCATCATTTATGACCTCTTTACATCCTACACCATTTGTAGTAATGATAGGTCTTTTAAGAGAAGCCCCTTCAAGAAGAACAAAAGGAATACCCTCTCTATAATATGAAGGTAAAACTACACATGTACAATCATTTATAAATGGAATTACGTCCCTAGTCTCACCTAAATAAACCACATTTTTTTCCTCAATCCATTGATCCATTATTTCATCAGGAATAGCACTCGGATTTTTCACGCCTCTCATTCCCAACAATTTAAAAGTCACATTAGGATACTTTCTTTTCAAAGTTTCAGCAGCTCTCACAAAGACTTCCACTCCTTTATCATAAAGCATTCGAGATATCAATAGAAAAGAAATATCTACAGGTAAAGGACACAACTCTTTGTTGGAATATCTATCCATATCCAATCCCTCACCTGGTAATAATCCTATTTTACTTTCAGAAACAATACCTGCTTTCCGAAAAATGTCCATATCATCCTTATTTAAGAACCAAACTTCATTAGTTTTCATAAAGGCTATTTTATATAGCACTTTTACAATTTTAGATATCATATTTTTAGACAAAAAAGCGTATCCTAGTCCAGTAGTAATGGCAATATGAGGTATTTTCAATAATGAAGCAGCAATAGAAGCATAAATATTGGGTTTAATGGTATAGAAGAAACAAATATCAGGTCTCAATTTTGCTAAAAATTTGTAATACTGAATTAGCAAACGTAAGTCAAACCAAGGATTTAAACTTTTAGCCTTCAACTTAACTGTTTCAACTTTAAGTCCTAATTTACTTAACTCATGTATATATTCATCATAAGGAACAATCACAATAACTTCATGCCCCAAAGTAAGCAATCGTTTCATTAGTTTCCCACGAAAATTATACATCCCCCAAGCAGTATTACCCGCAAATACAATCCTTCCCATAAAATAAAAATTATTTCAATATGCTAATAGGAATGTTCTCACCCCTTGTTATATATATGTTTGTAAGTTTTTTGTAGATATAAGAATAATAAGATAAACAGGAACAAAAAATTTGTCCGATATCTGATAGCAGAGCCAGGATTGAATATACCGAAAGGATAATGTAACAAAGCTATCCCTGTTATAATAATAAAGTAAGAAAAGAAAAGTGTCACATTGAGTTTATATTGATAAACCAACCGATAAAAAAAATGGCTTCCTAATATTAGAAAAAGCATTAATAATATACAACTTTCTATTCCGGCAATCAGATGCGTCGGTGTATGCATCATCTCAGAAACCGTAGGACCGAAAAATGCGACAAACATCCCTCGTGGCGCTTCGTAAAAAAAATCATTGTCCTTCAACCAAAGATTGTCGCGTGTAGATGACCCATCAAAATCAAAATGAACATACATCATATTAGCATACTCATTAACCACATCTTTCACCAAATATAAAAGTACAGCATTGCAGAAAATGACTAAAAGCCCCAATAATACTTTTCTAGAAATAGTACGGCAAAAACGATTCATTACATATATCACGAATAAACCTTGAATAATAAAAGGGGCATATTGAGGTTTAAAAATCAAACAAAGATACATCGCAAATATATGTTTTTTCTTTATCGAATAGTTTCCGCTCAAAAAATCAAGAACAAAACTTCCAAGTATAGCAGAAAATACCAAACCAACTGTTTCCTTTGAACAAATATCTGTCCATATACAAAAATTTGGCAAACTAAGCACAAAAAGTAAAAGTCTATTATTAATATACTGTCGAAAATGGTATTTATCAATAATCCACTTTACCGTAAAAAATGAAAGAATAGTAAACGGTAAGTTTGTTAGCACATTCGATCCTCCCAATATACCCATAATACTGCCTATAGCATCCATCATTTTAGTCGAATTCCACAAAAAAGAGAAATCAGTTACAGAACTTAAGGAAGCATTTAAATATCGTTCCGTATCACCAAGCTGGGTTAACTTTCCATAAATGTGGATAGCAAATATCAAATAAAGAATTCTAATAGCAAAATAGTAGACCCAAAATCGTTTTGTTCTTATGCAGTATCCAATCATTTATTTTATAATAACTTATACATCATTTTAGTTAAAGGATATATCAAGCACTAGGAGTTTAATACAATATGTTCAACCAAGTCTTCAAAATAAATATTATTCAGTACAGAAGTTTCTATTTCAACGTATGGTTTATTCATAAATTCAGGTAATGATTCTATTTCATCTTCACCCAAAATAAAAATATTATCAGGGTGAAAGAAATCGTATTTTTTTAACCAAACACAATCTGTGATCAATTTAATTTTATGCACTAAAGATTCTTGTACTCTTATCGTAATACACTCTTGACTGCCATATCCCAAGTATAAAATAGCTTTCGTCTTCCCTAAGAATTTTAGGACCTCAGTATATGGAAGAAACTTTTTATATCGTTTATTTTTGTATAAATCATATCTATGCTCAGGAGCAATATGAAAATAGGTTGTAAGTCCCAACAGATTGAATTGTCTTTCCAAATTTATCAGATTACCTAATCGTTTATTGCCTTTATCACTCCCTATAAAAAAAATATCAAATTTCGGTTCAGTTTTAGTAACCGTCCAAGAGCGAACATAAGAACCAACATTAGGACATAAGTTGAGATTATAATTATGACAATCATTGATATCTCCACTCCATAACTTCAAGAAGTCGCGACGGAATTTCTCAGGCGAATTAACCTTCGTACAGTTATTTAAATAGAGCATGATTATTTTTGAATGAGGATACAAAGAATGCAACCAATCAATATATTCAGGAATAACCAAGCACTCTAAAATAAAATATGACTCATATTCTTTATCTACTTTATGAAACCATATATGTTTTAATGGCAAGTTGAGCCTAAAGTGAATTTCCCTAAATACTCTCAAAATGACATTATCTTTCCCTTTATAAATCGGTAAAACATTCATGCGAGATTCTTTAAAACTAGCATAATAGAAATTATGCTCTGGCATGACAAATAAAATGTTCGACAAAATATTGCATATTTTTTGTGGCATATTCAATCAAATTACTTATAATTAAATAAATTAATAAAAAGAGGCATTATTTACACACGGCAAACTATACGATTCAAAATAGACTTGACACCTTCATACCTGTAGTGATACTTCACTCTCTCATAAAAATCTCTACAATTATAAATAATGGCAGCCAATAAGGGTCTCCTGTATATAATTCTATCTTCTCCTGATTTTGAATAGTATTCTATTTCTGCACATGAATTTCTTAAACTTGTTACCATTGAATCTATTGAGTGCTTATCCCTTAAATTCTGCTGAGAGTTAAAAACGATACGATCAATCAGATTCTTATTATGAATAATTCTTATTAATGAATACCTCCAAGCCAAAGCTGAATCAGCAACCAGAACTCCATTAATACCATCTTTTACTGCAAGCGTATAAGGCATAGTATCAGAATATAATCCCATTATACCATATTTTGCATATTCAATATACTTAGCAAAGTATTTTCTGGCAGCAAAAGATGATCTACCAAGAGGCGCAAGTCCTATATCAAAATCATGATTCTTCATATAAGATGAATACTCTTCATATGACATTCCTTTAATCAAATGAATAGAGTTCTTGTACTCCGATTCATCTAATTTAGGCTCAACTCCAATAATAGTTATATCGACCTCTTTATGATATTTAGCAAGGATATCATAAAGTATTGGCTTAATATATTTATTGAATAATTCAAGATGATCCCTACCAGCAGGATAAACGATTCTCAACTTATTTCCGATAATGTGCGGAGCTTTAATTTCACAATCCTCGACAATAGCATTTGTTAGTATAGCCTTGGCATCTGGAGAATACTTGTAATAGTCATTAAGTATTAAAGGGTTGGGACTGATAACAGCTTTAGCATATTTGAGACAAAACAAAGAATATTTTTTCTTCCATTCTTCCGGATGACTAGAAGGAAGATTGAGAAGATCATCATCGAAACTTACTATATAAAAAATCCCAGTCTTTTTAGCCACTTCCGCTATTCT
Organism: Bacteroides sp. RCH18; assembly: GCF_058231005.1. Classification (NCBI taxonomy): domain Bacteria; kingdom Pseudomonadati; phylum Bacteroidota; class Bacteroidia; order Bacteroidales; family Bacteroidaceae; genus Bacteroides; species Bacteroides sp. RCH18. The sequence goes on from NZ_JBIPTC010000001.1 coordinate 1,593,508, forward strand.
TTGAGAATAGACACTATTAGGTCTGATAGCAAGACATACATCACACCACAACAAATCAGAATGACTCACGAGAGTGGTCTTCTTTTCTCTCCATTGGATGGACATGTGAGAAAATAGTAATCTGAATGATGCTAAGTTCACATCAGTCGTGTTATTCCCTCTCTCGTAAGTAATTAAAACTTTACTCATTGTTATCTTGATATTTTAGAAATAATATAATCAATGTTATATTCTGTAATCTCCATATCGCAAAACAACTTGAATGCATTAAGATTGATTGTATTTAAATCAAGTTTACTCAATTTTTCACACACCTTTTTATCAAAACGATATTTTAACACATTATTTCCGATCCATATCGCATACGGAGGAACATCTTTAGTTACTATGCTTTTAGCACCGATAATCGCTCCCTGATTTATAGTAACACCAGATAAAACAGTAACTCCATCGCCAATCCATACATCATCGTAAATAATAATGCCTTTCATTATACTTTCACCTTCCGGCATTTTAAACACATGCCTTAGAAATGGATATGTAGACAAGTGATTTACAGGATGTTCACCCCCTCCCAAAAACTTCACGTTACATGCTATTGAGCAATAATTTCCTATACGCAATTCCTCATACTTACCACCATAGTAACAAAACTCAATATCGCCATAAGTCTGTTTTCCAACAGTAACTTTATCTATAGGAAAAAGATTCTTGGCACATGTAAAGTTGTGATAGTTCTTTTTTCTCCACTCAGACTTATGTTTAGCTAACTTTATGTATTGCCATATGGGATAAAGGATAAAAAACAAGGTGGATGTTCTTAAAAGTCTCATTAATTTAACTCTTTTGAAAAATCGCTTATTAAGCCTTCTTAATAGTAACATAGTATCAATTCCTCTTTTTACATGTAACAATTTTATTACCTTAAACATAACGTATTTCAAATATTCGAATGTCATCTATCTTATACTCTTAACTAATTCGTATATAAGCTAAACATTAGTTATTTTTCTTTCTTTCAAAAGAATACCTTATATATTCCTTTAAAAGAATAATATTTTTATTTTTTACCATAAGTGACATTCCCATATAAACTATTCCCCCAATTAATACTTGAATTATTAATAGCAAAACTTTATTAATTTGTATACTTCCTACCCAAAACACAAGTAACATCATAATCAAAGACATCGCTAAAGAAGGCAAAATGTCTGAACACAATTCACGAAATGAATAACCAATACATAATTTCACTTTACTGTGAGTTGTCGCGGCTACGATCAAACTGATTAAAACATTAGACAGTAGAACATAAATTAGAGCTTTATGAAACACAAAAACTACTATAAGGATACCAGCAATCATCAGTGTAGCTCTCAATATCTCTATATTGACACTCAAACGACTATCCCCCCTAGCATAAAACACATTATATCCTATCGCCCTGATAGGATTAATCGCAAAACTAATGCAGCAAAAATACATCAATGAAATACTTGGAACCCATTTATCTGTTAACAATACTGGTATCAAAACATTTGCAACTCCGATAAGACCAAACATCATAGGAAGAATAATGTATTCCGTAAGCGACATTACTTTCCTTGTTACTCTCTTCATGGCGTCCCTATCATTTTGCAAAGAAGCCAATGTAGGAAGCAAGACACTATTTATAGAGTTATATGCATTAAGACCTATTGTCTCCGGAAATATATTTGCACGATTGTAATAGCCTAAGTCCTTTGTTGAATATGACTTACCTATTATAAGACTAGAAACATTATTACCCAAAAAGTCTAAAAATGATGTTCCAAGTACCCCTACCGTAAACTTGAGCATCCCCTTCACTACTGAAAACGAGATTTTTAATGACAAATGCCATCTAAAGATATGCATTAGAATAATCATATCAAGGAATCCTGCAAGTAACTGCTGTGCAACAAGAGTCCATATTCCCCATCCCAGATATGCTAGAACTAAAGCAATAACACCAGCAGAAACATTACTAATGAAAGCCGATATTACCATCTTTTTGAACTGTAATTCCCGTGTGCCTTTAGCTCTAATAACAGATACGATTGACCTGAAAAATAGTAAAATAGTTATTATTCTTAATACTAAACAAAGATCGGGACTCTTATAAAAGCTGGCAGCATAAGGTGCTGTAACAAAAATAATCAAATACATAAAAACTGTAAATACCAGACTCATTGTTGTTACCGTTGAGTAATCTATTTCATCTACAGTCTCTTTTCTTATCAAAGCAATATTAAATCCATTTTGAATAAAAATATCACTAAATGCAATAAACACCGTAGTCAGCGCCACTATTCCGTACGCTTCAGGAGCTATCAACCTTGCAAGCAGAATTGTAATCACTAATAGAATCAACTTATTGGAGATCATATCAGCGAACTTCCACATAGCATTATTGGCAAACTGATTGGAGGTTACTCGTCTCATTAATAGACAAATTTGCCTTCTGCTACATTCTTTAAATGCTGTCCGTAAGGCGATTTACCATAACGCAGTGCAGAAGTCATTAGTGTTTCCTTATCAATCCAACCGTTACGGAACGCAATCTCCTCCGGTGCGGATATTTTCACCCCTTGTCTTTTCTCAGTCATCTGTACAAACTCGGATGCTTCAATCAAACTATCCATAGTACCGGTATCAAGCCAGGCAAAACCACGACCTAATATAATTCCTTTCAAGGATTCATCCGCTAGATAAAGATTATTGAGTGATGTTATTTCTAATTCACCACGAGCTGAAGGCTTTACATCTTTGGCTAATGAAACGACTCGCTTATCGTAAAAATAAAGTCCGGTGACACAGTAATTACTCTTTGGATTCTTAGGCTTTTCTTCCACAGATAGAATCTTACCATCTTCATTGAATTCCATAATACCGAAACGTTCCGGGTCATTGACATAATAACCAAAAATTGTAGCATACCCGTTTTCGGCATTACTCACTGCACTCTTAAGTTTTTCTTTCAGACCACTTCCGTAAAAGATATTATCTCCTAATATCATTGCGCACCAATCATCACCTATGAAATCTTCACCCAGCAGGAAGGCCTGAGCAAGGCCATCTGGAGATGGCTGTGCTTTATATGACAATTGAATGCCAAACTGACTTCCATCTCCCAAAAGCCGTTCAAAATTGGGTAAATCTACAGGTGTAGATATAATCAGGATTTCCTTTATCCCCGCTAACATAAGCGTAGACAATGGATAAAAAATCATTGGTTTGTCATAAACTGGAAGCAATTGCTTTGAAGTAACCATTGTTAAAGGGTACAATCTTGTACCTGCCCCACCAGCAAGAATAATACCTTTCATGAGTTTTATTGTTTATTATTAATACACTGTTCAAGGGAAATAAGCCAATGCGGAATTGTTATACCAAAAGTTTTCTTTACTTTTGATTTATCCAAAACAGAATAATTGGGTCTTATCACCTTAGAGCCATATTCTTCAGAACTGCAAGGATTAACTTTGCAGTTGTGCCCACTCAAATAATTGATGGCTACTGCAAAGTCATACCAAGATACCGAACCTTCATTAGTAAAATTATACTCACCTGTCATATCTAATTTATCTTCATCAATAACTTTAAAAATTATAGATACTAACTCAGGAGCGTATGTCGGGGTACCAACCTGATCATATACTACGTTTAGAGTTTCCTTCTCAGCCGTCAAGCGGAGCATCGTTTTCATAAAGTTACTTCCAAAGCCAGAAAACATCCAAGCTGTACGAAACAAAATGAACTTACATCCGACTTCATGGATAGCCACTTCCCCGGCATATTTAGTTGAAGCATAGACATTTATTGGATGCTTCTCATCAGTTTCCACATAAGGAGCGGCTTTCCTACTGTCATAGACATAATCAGTAGAGATATGGATAAGCGTGATGTCGCATTCCTTAGCGACAGTTGCTAGATTTCTTACGGCATCACAATTGATAAGATTTGCCATTTCAAAATCTGTTTCCGCTTTTTCCACATCCGTATAGGCAGCACAATTGATGATAACATTAATTTGCGCAGACTTGCAGACAGAACGAATGGCATCCTCGCTAGTGATATCTAATAGGATCGTTTCTAACATATCATCTGCAATCACATCTGTAAATATTATATTGTGATTCTGGAAACAACGAGATTGCGCTCTGATAGCCTGCCCTAACTGACCGTTAGCACCGGTGACTAAAATATTCATATTTAATATTGTTTGAATAATTGTTAGTACTTGACGGACCACTCATACTTTTTAAGAGCGCCATCTACGTTTTCTTCTATTTGGATTCCGATGATTGTGTCACCATAATAATACAAAGGTTTGAATGTTATTCGATCCCTATTTGCTTTCAGATACTCTAAAATGCCATCATTACTTAGATGTTTATGATCATCATCTCCGATAAACATATTGTGATTCTTTACAAAATCTACAACTTGCTCCAATGTCATCGATAAATCTTCGAATTTCATTTCTAATATAATTTATTATTTATATCAAAATCATAAGATGCATCCTTAAGACAAGCATGCTTCAGATCTTTTTCGCTAAGAATAGCATGCTTAACAGGAACTTTCCAGTCAATCCCTAAACTCTTATCTTTGATATTTATGCCGGCATCGGCTTCCGGATGATAGAAGTTATCACACTTATATTGAAAGATAGCTATCTCACTCAGCACTGCGAACCCATGGGCAAACCCACGAGGAACAAAGAACTGACGATGGTTTTCTTCCGTAAGTTCTACCGCTACATGTTGACCGAAGGTGGAACTGCCATGTCGAATATCCACTGCAACGTCAAGAACCGCGCCTTTCACACATCGTACTAGTTTACTTTGGGTATATGGCATCTTTTGGTAATGTAATCCACGCATCACACCGTAGGAGGACATGGATTCATTATCTTGTACAAAGTGAATATCCATACCTGTTTTTTCCGCAAATTCGTTAGCATTGAAACTTTCGAAGAAATAGCCGCGTTCGTCTTGATAGACTTTAGGTTCTATGATTACTAAGCCTTCAATAGTAGTTTTAATTATATTCATCATTTAACATTAATTATGGACATAATGTCCGGACTTAATTTCTAATTTGTTCAACTCAGCCAACTGTTGCAGCCTTTCATATTGTTTGTAGGCTACCGTCTTATCACTCTTCGGAAAGTGCACCAACAACCGAGTATTCGGTATCAGACTATCACCTGTAAAGAGCCATCTATCCAGCAAATAGCTAAGACAACTCCAGTCGTGACCAGGAGTGCTAAGTACCTGCATCGCTACTCCGTCAAAGAGAGGTAAACTTGCATTTTCATCTATGATAGCAACATTATCAAACCGATAAATGAAATGCGGTATCTCAATCTGATAACGAGACATATTATACTTGGGAGAATATAGACCTTCCTTACCGTGTTCAGAGGTATATATTGTGCTTTGCGGAAAAGCTGACACCACTTCATTCAGACCATAAATGTGATCAAAATGTGTATGAGTGAGAAATATACCTCGTAATGTAAGTTCGTATTTATGGACATAATTTATTATCGGTTGCACATCACCACAATCTACGATATATAAATCTTGACTATTATCTGAATGAATCAAATATGTCATAGAGTTAAATACGGAATTGACAATGCTATCCAAATATATCATATTACCGATGGAATCCGTGTAAACGTATCTATTAAATTGTATCCATCCCAAGTAAGCGCAAAAACAGTCGTCTCTCCGATGGGCACAACACGATCCAGTCCCTTCAGACGATTGCGGCGAATGAAATCAATGAGTTCGTTCTTTTCAAATCCGTAATACCCCAGTGTCTGGTACTTGGTGGTGACGATCGGAGCAATCTCATCCAACGATCGAACAGTGTATTCTGAGAAATAGCCACATGTACAGCGGAAGTCTTCAATATTCTTCGGCAGTTCCACTAATTCGGAACGTACCGCCACATTGTCGGGCATCTTCTCATACTTAACATCCATGTATGCAGCCTGACGATAGAATGCAGTTATTTTGTCCACACTCACCACAGCTTGTAGTCGATATTTATGCTCAGCATGCTCATGAACAGCATTCCAAAAGCGATCCTTGGCCGCTTCCAAGTGCTCATCTTGCAACCAAAAAATAGTATGGGGAGCTGAACAGGCATTTTGATCAAACAAATAGGTATCGTTATAAAAGGCCTCCGCCAACTTTTTCATATCGGCATCACAGGTTGCCATTATGGCTTTTGGACGGATGGCTGCAATGGAATATCGGTCAGCGAAGCAGACATCAAAGCTACGTGCCGGTAGTACATTTTGACGCAGGGTGGCAATGGTCGTATCCCCCCCCCAAATGACACGAACGTCACAAAGAGAAGAAAAATAAGCATTAGCATCACTTGTATGGTCATATCGAACCAGAACAATGCGTGAAGCAATATCATCATACTTTCCGCACTCTATCAATTCATGTAAATGATCAATAATCAAGTCAACCTGTGTAAACTGTTTGCCGCTGACACGAACCACATTTGCATTACCTGCTAACAGACCGGCCACCAATGAATAACCAAAATTGATAGGTACATTACTGGGAGCAATGTGGAACAGTATGCCACGACCCAATCTCAGTTTATCCTGCATATACCGTTCTTTCAGTGCTATCAGATTTGCCCTTCGACAGAAAAACGCAAAAGTAATGACATCCGGAAACATACGACTTCGATGATCTTTCAGTAAGACTGAAGATAAAGCATTCAGAAACTCTATCACACCGTCCGAGAATGGTTCATCGGGGTGATATTGCGTAAACTTCTCCCAATCAATCTCTTGTGGGAAAAGCAAGATATAATCAGAACTTTGTTGCATAGGTATCACTACATCCACGGATTTCCGCATTTTTAATTCGACCTTCAATCTTGAAATACTTGCCTTTCAGACCACAAGGACAATCGTCTTCACCCAATATCATACCTTCATCTTCAGTCAAAAGCACATGTCCGGGATAGCTACCGGGCAATACGCTCACCACTTCAATCAGACCTTGTTCACCTACAGCGGCTAATGAAAAATCTTTCGGGCGGCGAATCAACACATCACTGAAAACAGAAGCATGCAAATAACCGCATTGGCACTCCATATACACACAACCGGTCTGCTCAACCATCCCGTAATAGTCATGTATATTCTCCGGCAAAATGCCACAAACTTCATTCAGACGTTTCTTATATTCTATTGGAGAAACTTTCTCATTGACCAGTTTTTTCCAACCACCACCATGAATAAGCACACCTTTGGAAAGGTTGGGTAAGTAACCGGTTTCGATAAGTTTTTTGTAAAAATGCTGCCAAATCATAAAAGTAAAACCAAACATAAAGATCGTTTCATCCTTATGTTCTTCGAGGAAGTTCTTCATGCCTTCGATGTCCAATTCCATATTTTCATCCAGTGCATACTGACGTTTACTTCCGAACATGGAAAAACCTAAAATACCGGCTCCACGGGCAGAAAACATACTTCTATTCTTGACAACAGCTGATGTATCCAGTATCAGCATGGGCACACGCTTGGTGCCAATGAAGTGACTGACGATTTTTGTCAAACATTTCTGCTGGGCACTACTTGTTTCACGATCCAGAAAGATACGCGACACCTGCTGACCTGTAGTTCCCGATGATGTCATAGTCTTTACAATTTCATCTTTCTCACAACTGCGAAGTTCAAACTCCTTAAATAGACGAACAGGAAGGAATGGGAGCTTTTCGTAACCGGGAAGATTATCCATGTCCAGTTCCATTGCATCCATCATTCTACGATATGGCAGACATTGCTCATAATGTTTGCGTGTCAGTTCATGCAGACGATTATTGAGTAATTCGCGCTTTTGGTCTTTACTTAATGAATACGGGGATATTTCCAATATTTCGTTTATTTCCATACTCAAATCATTTTTTGAAGTTCAGGGTATTGTATCTTACCTGATGTGTATTTGGGAATTTCCGCAATCACTTGAATAGCAAATGCGCGGGGATTGAATCCGGTCTTCTCCACTAGTAAATTCTTGATTTGATCTTCTAGTCCTTCTTCAGTCACAAACACTGTTATCTTATCATCCACACCTACACATGCGCAATTTGAAGTAACTGCTTTTACGAGTTGTTCCGTAGCATCTAAATTACAACGATTACCCCAGACTTTTACAAATCGTTTCATACGTCCGGTGATATAGTAATAGCCATCTGCATCTTTGCGAGCAATATCACCTGTATGCAATATTCCATGATTCTCATCACCTTTAGACAGATCTTCACGACATTCTGCATATCCCATTGAGACATTAGCTCCCTTATAAACCAACTCACCGTCAATATCCGTGTCTAGTATTTCATTACCTGACGCATCTGCCAATGAGAATTCACCACCCGGAATGGCAATGCCGATACTACTAGCTTTCTCTAATGCTCTTTCCCAAGGAAGATAACTCATTCTGGCAGTAGCTTCAGTCTGTCCGTACATTACAATAAATTGTTTGTCGCTCTGCTTAGCAAAATCTACAAACTCCTTCACAAAAGTGGCGTTCAACTTCCCACCAGCCTGCGTCATGGTCTTAAGATCCGGCAGTTCCATACGAAAGAAACGTAATCTGCGTAACATCTCGTAAGTATAAGGAACACCAGCTATAGATGTAGCTTTCTGCTCTTTGATGAACGACCAGAACTCTTTTTGAATAACAGATTTATCAGTTAATAAAAGGGTGGCACCTTTAATCAAGTGACTGTTGATTACCGAAACGCCAAAACTATAATACATTGGAAGTGTTGTTACGGGACGTTCATTTTTATCAATTTGAAGATACTCGGCTATAGATTCAGCATTACTTTCCAGATTTTTTAATGACAGACGAACTAGCTTTGGTGATCCAGTACTTCCAGAAGTGGTCAGACAAAGTATAAGGTCCGGATTTAAAATCTTCTCTTCAGTGGTAAAGTCATGATCATAAGTTATCTGCTGGAGTGAGAAGTCACCATATTCATAAAGTGTCTTTCCACCTATTTCACATTTGCGATGTGTAGGCATCCAAAGGTATTCGGGATGATAAATAGTAATAAGCTGTTGTATTAATTCCAGCTCTTTACTTCCATCAAGTAATACAGCAGGAATCTTTTTCATTATACATGCCATATATCCCACTAAAGACCCCAGTTGATTTTCGCACAAAAAGAAAATAAGTCCCTTTACAGGTATATGCTCATGAAAATCCTCTACTTTTGTATAAAGTTCAGCATAAGTAAGTTTTTCACCACGGTCAGTAATGACGGCTATTTTTGCCGAATATTGCTGTAGATTAAACATCGTTATCAAATATCAGCCAGTTTATTTTGTATTTTCTCTGCTATATGTTGGGCATCAAGACCAGTTTGTGCAAGCATGTATTTATAAGAACCAGCATGTGGGAAATCAGTCAGACCAAGTAGGAGCATCTGTGGTATTTTCTTGCCACTCTGTACTAAAGTTTCTGCAACAGCAGCACCAAGTCCACCTGATACAAATCCTTCTTCACAGGTTACTACCAATTTACAGTCATGGCAATATTTAGCAAGCACATTTGTATCAAGAGGCTTTATTGTATGCATATTTATTACCGTACATTCAATACCTTGTTCTGCCAACTTTTTCGCGGCTTGAAGTGACTGATACACCATTGTACCAGTAGAGACTATAGTAACATCGGCTCCTTCACACAGCGTTATAGCCTTACCTATTTCAAAATCATAATCGGATTTATACACCATAGGGTCATTAGCTTCACCACAAAGCCTCAAATATACAGGACCTTCAAAGTTAAGAAGGGCTTCTGTTGCTTTAACTACCTCAGTCGAATCGGCTGGCGATACTATAGTCATGTTAGGTATAGCACGCATCAAGCAAATATCATCAAGACCGTAGTGGGTATTACCCTGTTGCTGAACACCGAAACCAGCAGCCAAGCCAACAACTTTTATATTATGCTGCATATATCCGCAATGGATCTTCACTTGCTCATAGCTGCGTGTTGCAATGAATGCTGCAAAAGATGTAGCAAACACATTGTAGCCCTCACTGGCAAGTCCAGACGAAACTCCGATAAGATTCTGCTCGGCAATACCTACATTAAGAAACTTATCAGAATAAACCTTACTATATCGTTCCAAACCGGAAGAACGTGTAAAGTCTGCTGAAACCGCCATCAGATTATCAGCTATAGGAGCGAACTCGGTAAGCGCGGAACCGAAAGTACCTCGTTTGCCGAGCATAGACCAAGTACGAAGTTGTATTCTGTTATATTCCATAATTATCTGTTTATTTTAGTTCTTCCATTGCTTGTTTATATTGATCTTCGTTCATTGATGAATGATGCCATGAGTTGACACCCTCCATAAATGATACACCTTTCCCCTTGATTGTATGACCGACTATAACAAGAGGTTTACCATTTATTGGTCTATTCTCCAAAGCATTAATTATAGCTTCCGTGTCATTTCCATCAATCTCTACCACTTTACAGCCGATGGCTCCCAAAGTATCAGCAAAAGAAAAATTCATGATCTCAGACGTCATACCATCCTGCTGATATCCATTATGGTCAATGAACACGATAAGATTATCCAATTTATACTGAACTGCAGACACAAATGCCTCCAATGTACTTCCTTCGTTACACTCTCCGTCACCCACGACAACATATGTTTTATAATCAAGTTTTTTCTTTTTTGCGTTAAGAGCCTTCCCGACAGCGAAGGATAACCCCATACCAAGACTACCTGTAGAACACTCAATGCCCTTGTCCAATTGCTTAATAGGATGTGCAGGATACAATCCTCCGTCAGTCATGAAATTTTCATGATATTCCATTGTTGAGAAAAAACCACGAAGGCTAAGGACTGAATAAAGCGCAGTGTATGCATGCCCTTTACTCAACACAAAACGGTCACGCCCTTCTTTAAACGGATTAGAGGGGTCAATATTCATAACACCACCATACAACACAGCTAAAAAATCGGCAAGGGAAAGGGCTGGACCTATATGTACACCTACCTTACCTGTGCCATAAGATGACACGACTATTTCTCGCCGAAGTTCTTTGGCTAACTGTTTACAGTTATTTATTTTTTTTTGTTCCATTATTATTGCTCTAGTTTAAACCTCCATCAATGCGCACTACCTGTCCGGTAATAAACGAAGAATCATCCGAAGCCAGAAATAATGCAAGTTTAGCTATCTCTTCTGGTTGGGCAATACGTTTGAGCGCAGTACGCCTCATTATTTCCTCATTTGCTTCTGCTCCCATCTGCTCTTTCATACGGGTATCAGTCATACTGGGAGCAAGAGCATTCACCCGTATTCCATAAGGAGCCAGTTCCTGAGACAAAGTCTTTGTTAAATATATCATTGCAGCCTTGCTGCATCCATAACTTATGTATGCAGGATAAGCATCAATTCCTCCAACGCTTGCCATGTTGATAATTACACCTTCCCGTTGCCGCATCATTATTTTAGAAACACCCTGTATGAATTGCACATGGGCAAAAAAATTAACCTGAAAAATTTCGTGCAACTGTTTCATCGTTGTCATTTGTAATAAGCCTTTCGTTACCACACCTGCATTATTTATCATTATGTCAATACGCTGTTTACTCTTGAATATCTGTGTGATAGTACTTTTTATACTATCTTCATCCATCATATCGAAATAATACTTGGTAATCATCGTGCCATTCCTTTGGATTATTTCCTCACATAGCATGTCGAACTCTTCATTTTTCTGTCGCAAACAAGCAATAATATTGCACCCTTGTGCAGAAAAAGTCTCAAGCATAGCTTTACCAATACCTCTGTTACATCCTGTGATGAGGACAACTTTTCCTTTTATATCCATAATCAAATCTTTGGAGTTAATGCCTTGCGCTCTTCCGACTCTGAAAGAGTAAAAGTCATTTCACATGAACAAACTAGTTTGCCGTCAACCATAGCTCTTCCTTTACCTTTTGCTATACCATGACGGTATGACAACAGCTCTGTGTCAAGTACCATTTTGTCACCGGGACGAACTTTCTGAAACAGACGCAACTTATCACAAGAGAGGAGCAACACTTGCTTGCCTTTATTGCCTTCCAATGTCAATATACAAAGAGCACATACTTGCGTCAAAGCTTCTGCTTGCAGGAAACCGGGCATACAAGGATCACCAGGGAAGTGAATAGGGAAAAACCATTCGTTATGAGTCAAGTTCTTATACCCCTTACACCTCTGTCCCGGTATTACTTCATCAATCCTATCAAAAAACAAATAAGGATATCTGTCTGCTTGATACTCTAAAATCTGATTATAATCCAATGATTTTATTTCAACATCTTCCATTGTTTAATAATTCTCTGTTAATATGATACATTTTAAATATAATGAATAAAAATCATTATTTAGCATATTAGATTTTAGAATGTGATATCGTATTTCTGAAGAATCTCCATCCCCTTTTCGAAAGAAGAAAGGTCAACAATATCGTCTGTTTCCAGCATGATATCAAAAGTATCCTCCAAAGCTGCAACAAGAGTCATATGACCTACGCTATCCCAAAGTTCTACACCTTGATATTGAAGACCTTCACACTGTTCTGCTGTTATTTGCAGATTTTCCACGAAAACATTTGTATACTTTTCTAAAGTTGTCATATCGGATTATTTTAATAATTATTTTAATGTTAAACCTCCATCAAGGATTAAATTTGTACCAGTTATCCAACTGGAGGCGTCAGATAACAAATATATCATCGCCCATGCAATATCATATGGATCACCATAGCGTCCCAACGGATATTGTTTCATATCTTCCTTTAATTGCTCCTTTGTTACAGATCCACCCTCAAGAATACCTGTATTAACCATTGCCGGACAGATGGCATTTATACGAATACTTTTGGGAGCAAGTTCAAGAGCCGCAGTCTTTATATATGCACTTATCGCACCTTTACTGGCAGTATACATGGAATTACCGACAGATGTACATCCTAATCCTGCCATAGAACTAGTAAATACAATAGATGCACCCTTCTTTATTTTCTTCTTTTTTAGAAGTTTTTGGAAAAGGAGAACAGGGGCTATAGTATTTACTTGAAATATGGATTTCAAGTCTTCTTCCTTTACAAATTGAAGTAAAGACAACTTTGTAAAACCAGCGTTATTGACCATCCCATGAATTTCAGGTAAATTTGAAACCAATCCATCTATTGCCAATGTGTCAGCAAGATTACAAAGGATCATACAATGATCATCTCCTTCCAACTGTTCAAGAGTTTCCTTCAATCGTTCCTCATTACGGGCTGTAATGATTACCTTTGCGCCCATCCTTGAACATTCTATAGCCGTAGCACGCCCTATCCCGGATGAAGCACCCGTGACTAAAATAGTCTTACCTTCTAATGAAAACGGATTATACATTAACTTAATAAAATATTAATTCTGAACAAACTATTTTATTTGTCTGAAAATGAACACTTCCCCATGCTAGTCCCACACCGAAAGCACAACCAATAGAATCTAGTTTTCTAGTTGCAAAGTCTTTGCTACACTGTGTTATGATAGTGACAGGAATAGAAGCACAGCTCGTGTTACCAAAATCACGAAGGCTATAAGGTGTCTTTTCTGGAGCAAAATTTAGTTTCTTTCGAATTTTCTCGTTCATGTAGTGATTGGCTTGATGCAGAAAGAGATAATCCATCTGTTCAAGATTTAGTACATATTTTTCGGCTAGTCTTTTTACACTTTTCGGAGCAACAGACATTCCGAAAGCGAACACATTCATGCCATCCATAGTACAGTCAATATTACGACGTAATTGATTTGGACCATACTCTATGAATTCAAGGTCTTTCGCTGTAACGGCATTCCGACAACCACCAACAGGAGTATAAATAGATTTAAAGTCCTTGCCACGAGTGCCATGTTCAAACTCCAAGGTGGAAGCTATAGTGTCAAATTCTAAAGCAGTACATGAACCGGCATCACCAAAGAGTGGTCGCGTTTCCTTATCAAAAGGTGAATGGAGCAATGTCGAGGTATCACCACAAAGAAGCAGAGCTCTTTTCAAACAGCCTCCCATTATGAGGGAAGCAGCAGAGTTCAATCCTACCACCCACCCCGAACAACCATGCTTAATTTCAATAGAAAGGCAAGTCTCTGGCAATCCCAGTTCTTCTTGTATTATACAAGCTGTTGGCGGGACTACATAATCGGCTGATGATGAAACGAACACAATTACGTCTATCGTATCTTTTCCCCAACCTAAGTCCTCAAGCAATTTATTGGCAGCCTTAACACAAAGATCGCTAGCTGTAGTACCTGATTCAACCGTATGTTTGCGTTCTATGCCTGTCTGAGCTATCACACGAGAAGCCTCGCCCTCCTTAAAGACAGGAAGGTCAATGTTTTCTTCTACATGTGACGGTACACATGCTGAGATTCCCCGAATAGCTACATTAGGTATTGATATGAATGCCATAAGTTACTTTTTAGATTCTACTATAGCAAACAAATCCTCGATAGTATTGCAATTGCGAAGATCATTCCCGTTAATAACAACATCATATTCATCATCAATCATTGATATAATTGCAAGAGATGAAAGGGATGACCACTCATCAAGCTGCCTAAACTCTGTTGTAGCCTGAAATTCACTTGCATCAGTTTCGTCAAACTGATTAGCAAAATTCTGAATAAAATCATTTATTTTCATATTATATTTTTATTTTAGACAAATTATTCCTTATTTTCTGTGATTTTATGTCGAATCCTTCCTTCGTTAAAGTACCATATAAATATGGAATACCTTTTTCATCTTCACCTTCTCCTTCCCATACACACCCCAACCCCTTGTTTAAAGCAAGCACTGATTTATTATCTTTATACACCCAAATATCTAGATAATTAATACCTAACTTTTGGAATATAAAGTCATCCAACATTAATGCCGCTTCAGAATTTTGAATCGAATTTCCGAAAGAGCAGAAACGACCTACCTCAGCATGATTCTCTATAATGTTGTAAACACTAGTGGTCCCTATTCGCATTTTAGTTTTATCTTCGATAATAAAATAATAACTATTGATGTCGTTTCTTTGCTTGTCTATCCAACTTTGTTGCTGATCAACTGTGGCATTCAGAGAAGGAAGAAATTTTGAAATTTCCGGATTATTCCTAATTTCCAAAATGAACTCTGCGTCTTCTTTCGTGACAGGACGAAGATTGACAAAACGTCCTTCAAGGATTCCTTCATAAACCATATTACTTCACATAATCGTTTACAACAGCTATGATTCTATTAACTTCTTCATCAGCGAGCCACATGTGTAGCGGAAGTGTAATGAGATGTTTGCTGACTTCATGAGCACGGGGGCAAGTTCCCTTAGCATATAGATACATGCTATACTCTGTATTGTCACGGTAATGTACGCCACCATAGATAGCATTTTCAGCTAGTTGTCCTAAAAGCCCTTCACGATCGGGTACAATAAGTTCGTAAATATGGAAAGAGCATTCATCTGCATGAGGAGCCCTTATTATTTGAATCTTCGAATTATTTTCGAAACCTTTGTTATACATCTCAACGATTTCACGACGGCGTGCATTATCTCTATCAAGATATTTAAGTTGAACCAATGCAATAGCAGCCATTATAGCATTGCCATTGTACTTATAACCCACATAGTCCACATCATATTTCCAAGCATAGGTTCCTTTGTTTGAACGAGCATAGGTATCTTTATTAATACCCAGCCAAGCAAGCTGACGTGCTAGTTTATCGTCTTTCTCATTTGCAAAACAAATCATACCACTATCACCGGTAGGAAGGTTCTTCACAGCCTGATAAGAATAAACTGTAACATCTACACCATCCCAAGTACCCGGAGTAACACCATTAACTCGTGTGCCAGACATGTGAGCAGCATCAAGTATTAGTTTTAGATCATACTTTTTACATATCTCTATGATCTTATCTAGTTTTCCTACGCGTCCACCATAACCTACAAAAATAATAGCTTTGGTTTTATCACTTATTTTCTTCTCAACATCTATGGGATCAAGACAAAGATACTCATCTACATCAGCAAATGTAACATGCATATTTTCGTACATAACTGCGTGATTGGTCGATACAAAGGTGATAGGGGTTGAGATAATTTCATCACCATCTTGCCATCCATTCTGCATTTTAAGAATTTTCACAGCAAGATGAAGACCTACAGTGTTGGAATTAAGATAATATGCATATTTATGACCGGTGTAATCTTTCCAGGCTTCTTCGAATTGAGCGGTTTTAAAGCCCATGCCTGTCCAGCCTTGTTCAAGGCATTCTTTTACAGCCTCGAGACATTCTTCAATCTCAAACTTTGGTTTCAATACTTGAATTGACATAATCTTGGATTTAATATGATTTGGTAAACGCCTCAATTAGACGTTAGTTATAATTATTTTTAGAATATTTTTTACAAGAAATTTCCAAACTATAGTAGTCGTTATGGAGAAAAGCACGAAAACAATCACATAAATCATCAGTTTCATACCCGAAGGATTTAGTGGAACGATAGCAGGTTCCACCACAGCAAAAACAGGTTTCTCCTCTTGTACTTTAGCACGTGCCACTTGCAATTGGTTAGCGACTTGACTATAGATTTGATAAGCTAGACTCATGTCATTTTGTAAGCGTTCCTGCTCCGTACGAACACTTTGAAGAACTAAATTATCATGCGTATCTACATAATTGGCATATTTCTTTTGGGCAGTATAATATTCGCGCTGTCGCTCCTTGAATAGTTTCTCCAAATAAGCACAGTCATCCTTAACTTTGGAAGTGCGATAATCAGTAATGTACTCTTGTAACTTATGAACGACGGAATCCGCCACAACCGCTGCTACCTTGGGACTCTGTAAACTGACGGACACATTGGTTATTGCCGTTTTGGTATCTATAGAAGCTTTGACACTGTTACGAAGAACATTGACTTTAGTATTCTGTTCTTGTGATAATTCAAGAGTACCACGACGTCCTACATTCTCTAATGTGTCTAACGTTCCTTCACTAAACAAGGATTTCACTCCTCCTACCAACATGCTGGGAAAACCTATGACGTAATTCCACCAAGGAGAGGACTGGTCATCCAAGTAAGTATCCAGAACCATATTACCATTCCCATCCGGAGCAGGAATATCAATGGATAAAAGTTCCAGTAAAAAGGGGGTAGAAGAAACTATTTCCGAGGAAAGGGAGGCGTTCAACGCATCGGAACTATCACCCGATGAAACACCACTTCCCAAAAAAGAGGCAGCAATCCCCACTAATCCATTTCCACTTTTGGAACCACCCATTTCAGGGGAAAGAGTAACATTCACCGTATATTGTTTGGGAATGCTTAAATAAACTATGATGCCAATGATCACCCCTACTCCCGCTGCTTTATAGAGCGTCTTACGAATACTAATAATCTTGCGGAGAACATCCATTAAATCTATTTCCATCTCATCATTTAATAATTTATCCTGTTCTGAAGAGATATTTCTATTTAGTTGTTGTTCCGACATAAAAGTAAATTCTATTATTTCTTTATCAAATTAGCAATAGAAGCAATCATCATACCCAAAGAACTGAAAGAAGTAGCATAACCTAAAATATTAGCTATGTTCCCTTTCTTCTTAGCCTTACTAGGCACAATAATCTCACATCCCGGCTCAATCTGTTTCTTACCACTACCCTTAACCTTAGTCACCTGACCATTCATGTAAACAATGAATTTCTTACTCTTCCTTGCATTATCAGAATAACCACCGGCCTGATTCAGGTAATAATCCACATTCTTGCCCTTCATATAAGAAACCGTATTCGGAACCATGACAGCACCATTGATAGTCACAGTATTATTATTCTTTGGTATGAAGACCACATCACCTTCACGTAAGACAAGGTCGGCACTACCCTTAGGATTAGTCAAAGCCTTCTCCAGATCAATGCCTACCGTAAAGGTATCCTCAACACCAATACCCAAAGAGTCAATCATGGCCTCTCCCAATTGTCTGCTCATCAGGCGAATCACATCACCCATACGTTTCTTCTCACCGGCACTTGCCACACGGGTCAGCTTTGCACCACGAAGATAGGCAAGGTTAGTAGGACCACCCGCTTTATTCACCAGATCGGAAAGACGTTCCTCACGGCTGGTCATGGCATAATTTCCTCCGAAAAGGATTTCACCATCAATGACTACATTCTGTTGTGCCTGATAACCCGGACTGCGACGGACATAAACTTCATCATAAGGCTGAAGGATAAAACCGGGCTGACCGTCAATGACAAAACCATCCTTTAAAGAGAAGGTATACATCTGACCGATAGTATCATTATCCGCGGTACTACGGGGATTCTTGATTCGTCTCGACACATCAATGCGGACAGTGGAGGCGGCTTCTTTCAAGCCACCGGCCTGAATGATCAGATCCTCAAGTGTCATGTTATCAGCATAGGGATAGGAATCCGGTTGGGCGACCTCACCGTAAACTGTAACATTGCCACGATCTTCCAGATCGTGAATGCTCGGAATGTAAAGGATGTCATTCTTCATCAGGGCGAGGTTCGGGGAAGTACCGTCCATGATAGACCTGATGTCTATCTGAACAACTTCACTGGTCAAATCCTCACGCTGGCGATAAAGGACGGCACGATTCAGGAAAGCGTCACCGGTCAGGCCCTGGGCTTCATGGACAAGTTCGCGGATCGTATTCAGTTTACCGCTGAGCTGGTAGATGCCGGGACGATAGACAGCGCCACGGATTTCCAGTTTGTTTGTGAAGCGGTTAAGGATGGCTTCGGCTGTTACAACGTCACCGTTACGCATTGTGTAGATACTGTAGTCCATATCCTTGACTGTGTTGACTTCATATTCCTCACCATTCTGACGGACAACACGTAATGAACGGGTGTAGGCGTCAGCTTCAAAGCCGCCGGCATATTTGATGAGAGTAGCAAGGTTCTCGTCTTTCTTCATTTCAAAACGCATAGGACGTTTTACCTTGCCGCTGATCTTTACCAAGACATCATAAGCAGGAACAATCACGACGTCACCTTCCTGAAGGCGAATGTCATCCAGTGTATTTCCTTTCATGATGAATTCGTAGACGTCGATGGTGGCAATATTCTTTCCGTTGCGTACCAATTGAACGTTTCGGAGGCTACCGATATCACTCACACCACCTGCACGATAAAGCGCATGGAAGACGGTAGAGAAAGAAGAAAGGGCATAAGTACCGGGCTGTACGACTTCTCCCATCACATTGATCTGAATAGTACGGATATTACCCAAAGTCAGACGGATGTCGGAAGTAGGGTCGGTAGTATTATTCAGACCATTATATATTTTATTCAGGGCGTTCTTCAGATAGTCATTGGCGGCAGAGACTGTCATACCGCTAAGGTTGACAGGGCCGATCTTCTGAATGTTGATGGTACCTTCCGGAGATATTTGCTGGCGAATCGTGTTTTGGCTCGCACCCCAGATATCAATAATGACTTCATCACCGGGACCAAGACGGTAATTGGAGGGAGTGGCGAGATTGACACTGGGTTCAAATGTCAGGTTGCGGGTATTGAAGATGTTACGTCCGAAGACCTGATCGCCACGGGCAAGGTCCTGAGTGGTGGGATGGTCCTCCAGCATGTCGGAAGTATTTTCCTTAGTCTCTTCACGAAGGCGGGACTCGTTGATATCCGTACCGGTGGATTGGGAAGTGTTTACATTGTTCTGCTGCTCGTATAGCTGTTTCACACGCATAGCCTGTTCCTTGGTTACACCTTTACGTGCAAGTTCGGAAGCAAGCTGCTTCTGTTCCTTGCCTTGCCGGATACCGTCCTTTACATATTCCAGTACTTGTGAATCACTCATGGACTGAGCCATAAGCGAGCCACTTCCCAGCATCAAACAGAAGAGTAGAATGCTAAAAAGTCTTTGTATTTTCATTGACAAATAAAAAAGTTTCAGTTGATTTCACACAGTTCCTGCATCCCGTAACAGACGGCAGATAACTGTTGCTTAAGAAGAGAAGGGGGAAGAACATCGAGAAGAGACAGAGAACGGGTCAAAACATCCTGTTTTCTTTCTTCGTCTTCCGGATTGGCGTACATCGACACATTATATCCCTGAAGGATGGCCAAACACAGGGTAGCATCCTGCTCCGGTGTCTCCCCCCGTTGAGAATATAAATCGTTAATCTTTTCGTGGATGGATCCTTGTAATGCTGAAAGATCATCCAGATACACGCAGCCTGCACTCCCCCCACCAGGAAGCAGCATACGTACCAAACTTAATAAACCCTCTATGTTTTCTTGTAAAATAATAGCATCCATATCCCTTGCCTTAAACAGCCGCCATAATAGGCTCTACATAACCGACAGGCATATCAACACAGGCGCATCCCAGCATATTCAAGCGAACAGCAATCTTACTTCTGCCATCCACATTAACCAGTTCGCCAACAAGACCCGTCAACGGACCTTTAATCACGCGAACCTTTTCGCCACGGGCCAAAGGAGAACTGTTCATGCTTATCGATTCTTCCGAATAATCAAGCATGAAACGGAAACGAGCCATCTGCTCGTCAGGAATTACAGCAGGACTACTCTCACCGCGCATCACCATGTAACGACTGACAGTAGAAAAACTCAGGACTTCCATGCGTTCCTTAGGATCGGCGTGTACAAACACCATCATAGGAAGCAAGACGGAAGTGACCAGCTTACGACGGTCGCTCCATTGGTGAAGTTCCTGTTGAACGGGAACGAAATTCTCGATTCCCATCTTGTCCAAATGCTCGGAAACCTTCTTTTCATGGTGCATCCGAACCAAAGCAACATACCAGCGTTTTGAGTGTGCTACGCCTTCCCCTGTCCCATTAATAGGCCCAGCATTGAGTGATTTCTTTTTTCTTAAAATCATATTTTTTTACCCCATGTTTATCCGTTACTTCTTAGGTAACGAACAAGCATAGAGCAAGCAGAAAAGGGAACTTTTTTCAACGAAAACATCGGAAGAGGACTGGTATTCAGGAAATAAGGCAGAAGTGAAGGGGTTTTTCATAAATTGGAATAAAAAAAGACATAACACGGATATTGTCATTTTCCGTATGTTATGCCGACTTTTGATTCATTTTAAGAAATTAATTTCATTTTTGTTTGCGTATTTTCATAAATATGTCCATCTTTGCGCCATGAATCATTCCGTTACCTAAGAAGTAACGCACACCGATAAACACTGTATATCAAGCTTCTAAATCAGATGTACTGACCTACTCCGCACCGCTTTACGTAAGACAAATTCATCCGGTTTACCTCCGTACGCTCTTTCAGTTCAAAGCCTTTCAGATAAATCTGCGTAGTCTTGATGGACTTATGACCAAGCGACTCGCTGATCATCTCAATAGGGACACCACGGTACTTGGCAGTAGTAGCCCATGAATGACGAAGCGTGTAGGAAGTGACGGGGAAGTTGAGACGCAGCCGCTTTGCCAGAGACTTCAGGCAGTAGTTGAATCTTCGGAGAGCGGACTGGTATTCACGGTAGGCTCTCTCATCCTTCCTCTTCTTATCACCTTGAAGAATGCTGAAAAGGTAGTCGGGACAACCGGGACGGGGAGACTGTCGGTTCCGGAGCTGGTCGAGCATCTCCTTTGCGCTGTCCAGAACCTCAACGCTCATGGGAGTCTTCGTCTTGACACGATTGTAGCGCAGCACATTGCTGTCAAGAGCGGATTTCTCCAGATGCGTCAGATCGGCGAAAGACATCCCGCAGAACTGGAACATCAGAGCGGCAATAGCCTGGGTACGGCGGAGACGATCAGACTGGGGATCTTCATAAAGAAGCCTGCGAAGAGCGACGACAGGAAGCGCCCTTTTCTGACGCACGTCCACCCCCGTATAGACCTCATGGAACAGGCGGTGGACATAAGGAGCACTACCCGCCTCCACACCCCGATTATAGATACTCCGAAGCATACGCATATACGTGGAAATCGTATTGGGCTTCAGACCACATTCATAAAGGTGCTGTTCGTAACGGCGAAGACGATCACGGGTGACTTGACGGAAAGACACACTATGGACACCACAAAACTTGCTAAAAGAAAGAAGGGCGTTCTGATAGACGTGCGCTGTAGAATAGCGGCCCTCCTCTCGCAAACGGCCGATATAGATATCGGCACATCGACTAAATCCATTTTTATTCATTATTTACATCACTAGTTAGATTACACGATACAAATTAAGATGAATAAACGAGAAGTCTTAGTTTTATGTTGTTTGACATTATTAAAATAACTAAAAAAGGCTTCTAACATACATTTATGTCAGAAGCCTCTATCAATATAACTTTGAAGAAAACTTAGTTTCTCAAATCCGATTATCCATTTACCTTTTTATAATCTTCCAAAAATTTCTTCAATCCCGAATCAGTCAGCGGATGATTCAACAACCCTTTGATAGCACTCAACGGACAGGTAGCCACATCTGCTCCCACCTCCACACACTCGATGATGTGCTTCGTATTGCGGATAGAAGCCGCCAATACCTGAGTCTTGTAATCATAGGTGCGATACATATGTACAATATCACCAACAAGTCCTACCCCGTCTTCGCAAATATCATCCAGACGTCCGACAAAAGGCGAAACGTAAGTCGCTCCGGCTTTTGCAGCCAGCAATGCCTGTCCGACGGAAAATACCAATGTACAATTGGTCCGGATTCCTTTTTCTGTAAAGTACTTGATAGCTTTGATACCATCGGCAATGCAAGGCACCTTGACAACGATATGCGGATTGAGTGCGGCAAGCTCTTCCCCTTCGCGGATCATCCCTTCATAATCCGTTGCTATTACTTCCGCACTTACGTCAGCATTGACAATCTTACATATTTTAATGTAATGTTCACGTTGATTCTCCGTACCTTTAATGCCTTCTTTCGCCATCAGCGAAGGATTGGTAGTCACTCCGTCAAGTACTCCGAGGTCATACGCCTCCTGAATCTGCTCCAAATTGGCTGTGTCAATAAAAAACTTCATAATTCTATTTTTTAATGGTTAACTATCTGGTAGTCAAAGATAAGAATTATTTCTCATCTTTCCTAGATCAGGCAATGGTTATTGCCGGATCGAGGTAGACATCCTGAATAGCGTTTAATAATTCGACACCCTTATTCATCGGCTTTTGGAAAGCTTTACGTCCGCTGATCAATCCCATACCACCGGCACGCTTATTGACAACTGCTGTAATGACCGCATCACGCAAATCGGAGGCTCCATGAGACTCTCCACCGGAATTGATCAATCCGACACGTCCCATATAACCATTTGCCACCTGATAGCGACAGAGATCAATCGGATGTTCCGATGTGAGTTCCGTGTACATGCGTTCATCAGTCTTTCCGAAACCTATCGCTTTGAAACCACCATTATTGGTAGGAAGTTTCTGCTTCACAATGTCCGCTTTGATGGTAACTCCCAAACGGTCAGCCTGTCCGGTAAGGTCGGCAGCAGCATGATAATCAATAGCTCCTTTCTTGAAATCGCTATTACGCAAATAACACCACAGAATGGTAGCCATACCGAGTTCGTGGGCATATTCGAAAGCCTCAGCAATCTCTACCAATTGGCGGCGACTCTGTTCCGAACCGAAATAAATGGTTGCGCCTACTGCTACGGCTCCCATATTCCAAGCCTCTTTCACCGTACCAAATAATACCTGATCGTATGTATTCGGATAGGTCAGCAGCTCATTGTGATTCAACTTTACCACGAAAGGTATTTTGTGCGCATATTTACGTGCGACTGATCCCAAAATACCAAATGTAGAAGCTACCGCATTACAGCCTCCTTCGATAGCCAGCTTCACAATATTCTCCGGATCGAAATAAATGGGATTCGGTGCAAAGGATGCGCCGGCTGTATGCTCGATATCCTGATCAACAGGAAGAATGGACACATAACCCGTATTTGCCAGACGTCCATGCCCTAAAAGGGTTTGCAGGCTGTTCAATACTTTAATGTTTCGGTCCGAATCAATCCAGACTTTATCAATGGTATCCGGTGAGGGTATATAAATCAACGACTTATCAATGGTCTTACAGGTATGATCCAGATAATAACTGGTCTTATCTCCTAATAAATCAACTACTTTACTCATAACTTTATTTTTTTAATGTATAACAATTTATATACAGGCGATGAAGCCTGCTATTTTTTCTTCCCCTGATTGGCTACCGCTTCCATCAGCTTACGAATTTCTTCCGGATTGCCCAGGAAGTAATCATTGGCAACATTCAGGTTCTCGTCGAACTCGAATACATAAGGAACGGCAGTAGGAAGATTCAGTTTGATGATATCTTCATCAGAAATATGTTTCAAATGCTTAATGATACCTCGCAGACTATTGCCATGCGCGACAACCAGCAAGGTATGCGCATCTTTTAAAGCCGGGAATATATCCGACTCCCAGTACGGCATAATACGGTCGATGGTATCTTTTAATGATTCGGTACGCGGCAGTTCCGCATCGGATACTTCGTGATAGCGATAATCGAAACGCGGATTTCTCAAATCGCTTTCGGAAAGCGGATTGGGAGCTATATCATAACTGCGACGCCAGATCAGCACTTGTTCTTCTCCGTATTTCTCGGCTGTTTCCGCCTTATTGAGTCCTTGCAAGTCGCCGTAATGCTTCTCATTCAGACGCCAGCTCTTCTCGACGGGAATCCAGTCCAGATTCATTTTATCAAGCACGCAGTTCAAGGTTTTGACTGCCCTTTTCAGATAAGAAGTATAGGCTTTATCAAAGTTGAAGCCATATTCCCTCAACGTGACGCCTGCCTTTTCCGCTTCGGCAACTCCCTTTTCCGTCAGGTCTACATCCGTCCAACCTGTGAAACGGTTTTCTTTGTTCCAAGCACTCTCTCCATGACGAAGTAATACTATCTTTTTCATTCTTAATGGTCTCCTTTCTTCTTTTTATATATACAACATTTTGTTTCTCTACAAAGTTCACGAAAGAATCAGCAGGTATCAATACCTAAAAGTGATGGTTTATTGAAAAGAATTCAATAGAAATGACTATTTTTACGGACTAAATGAATATTCAACCGCCAACTTAAAACAAGTCAGACATTGGAAACAAGCAAACAGAAAGAATACACATTCCTGCAAAAACTGCTGAATAAAGCGAATATGGGATGGTGGGAAGCGGACTTAAAAACAGAAAGTTATGTATGTTCCGAGTTTATCTCCCGATTACTCGGGATAGACGAAGACGGAGTGATCAGTTTTGAAGATTTCAATAAACGTATCCTAAGGGAGGATCAGCACCATACTACCAGCTACTCTTTCGATAAATTGCAACAGAGCATTGAGGAGGTGTACCTGCTCGATACTCCCCACGGGGAAGTATGGATTCGCAGTAAAATATGCTTTCAGGAAACTGATGGGGAAGGAAACACCAAAATATACGGAATAGCAGAAACTCAAGATGGTCCACGCATGGCTTCCGCCTATCAGGCACTGCAAAACAGCGAACGCATTCTGCACAATATCTATAAGAATCTACCCGTCGGCATTGAACTGTATAATAAAGACGGTTACCTGATTGACTTGAATAAAAAGGAACTGGAAATGTTCCATATCACCCATAAAGAAAAAGTTATTGGTATCAATATCTTTGAGAATCCGGCACTACCCGAAGAAATAAAGCTAAAGATCAGAGATAATGAAGAGGTTGAATTCACCTTCCAATATGATTTTTCAAAAATCAAAGGATATTATGAATCGGAAAAAACATCCGGTTTCATTAATCTGACAACAAGAATAACAACACTCTATGATCATGACCGGCAGCCTATCAATTATCTGTTGATAAACGTAGATAAGACGGAAAACACCATCGCCTACAACAAAATTCAGGAATTTAAAAATTTCTTTGAACTGGTAGGAGATTATGCCAAGGTTGGATACGCTCATTTTGATGCGTTAAGCCGCAATGGTTATGCCTTAAGCAGCTGGTATAAAAATGTAGGAGAAGAGGAAGGCACGCCCCTACCGGAAATTATCGGTATCCATTCTCACTTTCATCCGGAGGACCGGGCTGTTATGCTCGACTTTCTGGCGAAAGTGGTCAAAGGCGAAAGTACGAAATTATGCAGGGATGTACGTATCCGCAGAGCCGACGGAAGTTATACGTGGACACGGGTGAATGTGTTGGTCCGCAACTACCGACCGCAGGATAATGTCATCGAAATGCTGTGTATCAACTTTGATATTACCCAGCTAAAAGAAACCGAGCAAATGCTTATCAAAGCCAAAGAGAAAGCCGAAGAAGCGGATCGTTTAAAATCTGCATTCCTTGCCAACATGAGTCACGAGATACGTACTCCGCTCAATGCGATCGTCGGTTTCTCAAGTATGCTGGAAGAGGCGGAGGATCAGGAAGAAAAGCATCAGTATATCACGATCATAGAAGATAATAACAAGTTGTTGCTTCAGCTTATTTCCGATATCCTCGACTTATCGAAAATCGAAGCGGGAACTTTCGACATTATTCCTGAAAGGGTGAATGCGAAACAGCTTTGTAACGATCTGTTTCAGGCTATACAAATGAAAACTAGTCCACAAGTAGAACTCCGCCTGAAAGATAATTTACCCGAACTGACGTTCACCAGTGACAAGAATAGACTTTATCAGGTATTACTGAACTTTGTGACTAACGCATTAAAATTCACTTCCGAAGGAAATATCACCATCGACTACCAAATAGACGGAAACGAAGTGAAATTCTCCGTTCAGGACACGGGAATGGGGATAGAGCCGGAAAAACAGGAAGCTATCTTCACCCGATTTGTAAAACTCAACAGTTTTATTCCCGGTACGGGACTCGGACTGTCTATCTGCCAAAGTATCGTCACGCAACTGGGAGGGAAAATCGGTGTGGAATCGGAACCGGGAAGAGGGTCTTGCTTTTGGTTCACCCATCCAATTAATTAAAGAAAAATCTCTTTTAAATAACTCTGCCATCCCTCACTAAGTTCGGAATGGCAGAGCTAAACATTATTTTTCTGACAACAGTCCATTTTTATCGGTTTCTCTTCAGGAAAATACGGTCTGTAATAGTGCCCGGCAACTCTGATTCGTAGTGAGTCACCATAATCATCGTCTTGTCTTTGCGATGACAGAAAGCCTCAATAATCTTCTTTACCCGACGACGGTTGTAAGTATCCAGACCGTGAAGCGGTTCATCCAGAATCAGCAGCTCAGGGTCCTTCACAAAAGCACGTGCCAGCAATGCCAGCCGTTGTTCTCCACTGGAAAGTTGCAAAAAAGGTTTGTCTTTCAATTCCGCAATACCAAATATATCCATCCACCATTCGCAGATGGCCATTTGTTCCGGCTGGGGACGTTTGTACAGCCCGATGCTGTCATGAAGCCCACTGGCCACGATTTCAATAGCCGGCAAATTTTTGAGATAGGCACGATGCATCTCCGGACTTACATAACCAATATGCTTTTTAATTTCCCAAATACTCTCCCCTGTACCCCGCTTCCGCCCGAAAAGGCTGATGTCACAAGCATATGATTGCGGATTATCCGCACAGACAAGGCTTAACAAAGTAGATTTTCCGGCTCCGTTTTCACCGCTCAATGCCCATTTCTCACCACGTCGCACCGTCCAGTCGAGCTCTTTCAGAATAGTGCGGTCATCATAGCGAATGCTGACTTTATTCAGTTTGACCACTTCATCAGAATCGTAATTATTGCCATCATAGGGCAAATTGACGATACGCTGCTGTAACTCATCAAAAGAAACGGCTGCATCTCTGGAACGAAAAGCTTCCAGATAGGCCTCACGTTCCATTTTGGGGTACACCGTCATTTTATCCACAGGAATTACATGGGTAATAAATGAAGGAATATCATCCAGCATTGACAATACCAGAAGAATCTGTACGGACGACATTTTTGTCAAGCGATCGAGTAAAGAGAACAACAGCTCGCGGGTAGGTGCATCCAGACCAATAAACGGATTGTCCATAATCAATACACGGGGAGCTGTCAGCAGAGTTTTGACCAGCTGGAATTTACGCAGTTCGCCACTGGAGAGAAGAATTATTTTCTTATCGAGCATCGGCTCTATGCGAAAAAGCTCAAACAGTTCTTGTTTCAGTTGTTCATCCTTAATTTCTCCCAGCGTTTCACGAACATCGGGTGCTTCGTCCTGATCGTGGGCGTTCCAGCGTTGCTGATAGTAATAATTAGCATCGGCAGCCCCGTAAGTGTCACGGAAAGCGATGTACTTCACATTATCATAGACGGTCTGGGTGGCAGAAGGAGAAAAGTCATATTGCAGCGTCCCTTCACGCAATGGGTATTTACCGATCAGCGTATCGACAAAAAGACTTTTTCCTCCTCCGTTGGGACCTACGATTGCAATGTGTTCTCCGGCCGAAATCGTTGCCGTGATGGGAGCAGCTAAACGCACAAGCGGGTTGCGTGCCACGCCCCCCGCTATGTTGAATGTATTTTGAATCATATTCTTCTATTCTGTTTGATTATCAAAAGACTGAATTTACTTATATAAAATCAAAGCCGACTGACCGGGAATAATAACTTCCGGCCCGTTTTGTATGCCTAATCCACGTACATCTATCACTCCGTCTTTACATACCACTGTATATTTGCCCACCGGAATAGTCAGCCTGGCAGGAGTAGGACGAGAATTAAATGCGACGATGATATCTTCCCAATGATCTCCATTTGCATGGTCTTTCAGGCGAAAAGCAATCAGGTTGCTTCCTTCCACAGGAAGAAATTCCAAATGTTTCCGAACCTGTCCTGCATCTCCCATGCGGAAGGCCGGATGAGATTTACGCAAATCGATCAATCGTTTATAATACATGAAAACATCTGCGTTGGTGGTTTTGCGCCGCCAGTCGATGGCATTCACTGCATCCGAGCTCTTATAACTATTGTCCACGCCTTGCTTATCACGCATGATTTCTTCTCCGGCGTAAATAAACGGAATACCTTGTGAAGTAAAAACCACAGTCTGTGCCAGTTTATCGAGACGTATAAGTTGTTCGGGAGTGATGTCCGGCATGCTTGCCTTCAGTCGGTCTACCAAACACAGCCCGTCGTGACAGGAAACGTAACTGATCATTTGCACAGGCTGTTTCGCCCACGGCTTTTGAGTATAATTAACCGAATCACACTGTACTTGCGGATGCTCGATAGCTCCTGCTATGCCGAACTTTACGCTCATCTCCCCTCCCGGAATTCCAGCAAGAAAAGCTCCTTTGCGCTTATCGCCCACAGGTCCGCAAAGCCCGTCACGCAACTCGTCAGAGAAGACAGCGACTCCGGGTACCTGTGCTATATTTCCCTTCATTGCCAAGGAGTCAGCCGGATACTGAGGCGCTTCGGCAGCCCACCCCTCTCCATAAATGCAAATGGTGGGATCGACCGCATTCACTGCCTTCCGTATCTCGTTCATCGTTTCGATGTCATGAATTCCCATCAAGTCGAACCGGAAGCCGTCAACATGATATTCTTTTATCCAATAAAGGACGGATTCTACCATAAACTTACGCATCATAGGGCGTTCGCTGGCAGTCTCGTTACCACACCCTGAGCCATTCGCCAACGTTTTATCTTCTTTCTGGCGATAGAAATAACCGGGAACGGTCCGCTCGAAATTACTCTCATCGGTATTGAATGTATGATTGTACACCACATCCATTATCACACGGATACCAGCTTTATGCAATGCCTGTACCATCTGCTTGAATTCTTTCACACGAGTGGCGGGCTGATAGGGATCAGTGGCATAGGAACCATCGGGTACATTATAGTTTTGCGGATCATATCCCCAGTTGTACGAATTTTCATTCAGCCTGGTTTCATCTACCGAAGCGTAATCAAAGGAAGGAAGCAGATGCACGTGTGTCACGCCCAGTTCGATCAGATGATCGATGCCTGTCAGCAACTTGTCGGAGTTCATCGTTCCATGTTCGGTCAGTGCCAGGTATTTTCCTTTATTCTTCACTCCTGAAGTGGAATCGACCGAAAAGTCACGGTGGTGCATCTCATAAATAATCATATCGGCGGGAGACTTCAAAGGAGGTCGAATATCACTCTCCCAACCGTCCGGATTGGTGGATTGCCAGTCGATAATGGCGGCCCGCTTCCCGTTTACTCCGACAGCACGGGCGTTTATTCCGGGAGTATCTCCCTGCCACTTGTCATTGATCTTCACATTGAAAGTATAGAACTTGCCAATGAGGTCCTTACTTACCACAGCTGTCCAGGTTCCTTCTTCCCCCGACTGCATCTTTACCGTTTCATAGGCATGTCCGCCCTCGCCTGCCTCATAAAGCATCAGACGTACTTCATCTGCCGTAGGCGACCAAAGAGTAAACTTCGTTGCCTCCGGTGTATACTCCATTTCAATCAGACTTCCTGTACGGACCGGATATAATTCATAAGACATATATTCCTTTTTCGCAGTAGTACAACTCATTACTGTCGTCACCGTAGTCACCCCTAATATCGCTAAATAATTGGTTCCCATTTTCATACTAAACCTCCCCTGCGGTACTCACACTACCTTCGCACTTACTTGTTTATTACTATTCTCACTCCCAGCCTCTTTCATTGCGGGTTTATTTTACTTTATCGGGATTTTTCGCAATAAAATCTTTCCAACTGCTATATCCTTTTTCCATTGCCGGACGTCCCATTTGCAGAAAATGACAATAGGCTGCCGCCAAACCGTCCGTCGCATCCATAAAGGTAGGCATCTCTTCTTTGGGAAAATGCAGCATACGCTGCAACATATCCGCTACTTGTTCCTTTGATGCCTGTCCGTTTCCGGTTATAGCCATCTTGATCTTCAAAGGAGCATATTCTGTGATCGGAATATCACGGCTCAATGCCACTGCCATCGCCACTCCCTGAGCACGCCCCAACTTCAGCATGGACTGTACGTTCTTGCCGAAAAAAGGAGCTTCGATAGCCAGTTCGTCAGGCAGATAGCTTTCGATGATACTTAATACCCGCTCGTGAATATGCCGCAGCTTCAGATAATGATTGGCAAATTTACGTAAATCAATAATTCCCATCGCGATCATCTCAGGCTTAGTCCCTTTCACGCGCAGGACTCCATATCCCATGATGGTCGTACCGGGGTCGATACCCAAAATAATCTTTTCTTTTACCGGCTGAATCACTCTACTATCTCCATCAATGTCGGAAAACCGACTACTTTATCCTTGAATATTTTCGTCAGTTCATCATTCAGTCGTACTCCCTGTTCCATGTGCCAGCGATGCAGCAATCCACTACTTTCTACTTCCCATTGCAGAGAATAAGAACTTCCGTCGTCCCGATGGCTCAGTATCCGACAGATACGCGGTGCTCTCAACGTCCCGTGTTTCTGTACTTCAGGTATATAGCTTTCCTTTATCCAAATCAAAAAATTATCGTGAACAGCATCGTCCACTTGAAAAGTTGTATTATAAATCAGCATATCATCTGTCCTTTCAATAAATTATTTTCCGCAAACATAGCAATTATTTCAGAATATTCCATTATATTTGCGCCAACAAAAGCAAAACGTTGACAAACGTTATATCAGTGACGTAAAAACGGGGCGTTAGCTCATCTGGCTAGAGCGCGACACTGGCAGTGTCGAGGTGATCGGTTCGAGTCCGATACGCTCCACAAAATGAAAAGAGTAACTTATAATAAGTTACTCTTTTTTTTATTTTAAACCTGTGATTGGCTTTGTAGTCAGCCTTCATTAAGACATTTTTATATTACCCCGAATTGTTTCAAAACCTTGTAAAGTCCATTATTATCCACCGTATCAGTGACAAAGTCGGCAACTGACTGAACTTTTTCGGACGCATTTCCCATCGCCACTCCTATTCCGGCAGCCTTCAACATGGGGATATCATTACCGCCATCACCACACGCCATTATTTCAGCAACTTTAATCCTGTAGTAATCGGCAAATAACGAGAGACCAGTTGCCTTGCTTGTCCCTGCGACATTAACATCAGCGAATAAAGGATGCCAGCGCGTTGCGGAAAGACCCGGCAGAAGCGACATCACTTTTTGTTCTGTTTCCTCATCAAAATAAAAACAAAGTTGACAGCATTCTTTTTTATCAAACATCTCTTCGATGTCGACAACCGGCGGAACCGGATGCTCAACAATTCCGGCAATCTGTTCGACAGTCGGGGTAAGGCGATTAACAAATACACCTTCATTTAATTCGAGAGCGACTGCAAAATTAAATTCCCGTGCAAGCTCCATTGACTTTCTAAAGTCTTGTACAGGTATTGCTACTTTTCTTATCACACTTCCGTCACGCAATACACACTCTGCTCCATTAAGTGCGATAACTCCATCATACGGCACAGAGTCAATCTCATGAAGATCACTTGCCGCCCTACCGGTAGCAATCACGATCTTAATTCCACTATCATGTACTTTTTTAAGAGCATCTATAGAGGATTGCGACACTTTATGAGTTTCAAAACTCAACAAAGTTCCATCTACATCAAGCAATAATGCCTTTATCATACTATCTATATTTTTAGGCAACAAAGTTACTGAAAAGTTTCTCATGGCCTACAACGACAAGCACCAGATCGCGTTAAAAAAGATATCATATATACAATAAAAAAGGACCTTTATTCAAGGTCCTTTTTTATCACTTCATCCATTTCTTTTATTCGTTTCTCACGATCCTTGATGGGACCGTCTTTCGTATCACCTTTGAATACATTATCTGCACGATCGGTAACTTCAGTACTCCATTCTTCAAACTCATTCTTAGCCGGACGGCCATTCGGTTCGATATTTTCTTCGGCTATCGAATCGTGTCTGTTAATCATATCATCCATATCTTCTCTTTTTTTATTGGTTACAATGATAATACAATATAAAAAGAGAAAAGTTCCGGGCATTAATGTTTTTTGGACAACTCGCGTTCGCGTATCTGCAACTGTTCTTTATACAACTGGGGACGGAAAGGGACATAAAGGGTATAATCACTTTCAACTGCCTTGCCTCCTACCAGTGCCGGTATCCACTTCGGCATTTCCTTTACAATGCGAAGAGCTTCTTCGGCAAACTCCGGATGAGTCGATTTTAATATATGAGGACGAAGAATCACTCCTTCCTTATCTATAGTAAACTCACACAAAGCATATCCCGAGACATTGTCTTTAAGCAATTCCGCAGGATAAATCATTTGTCCGGCTACATATTCCCGTACACAAACATCAGCCAAGCAGGGTAATTCTTCAATTTGCTTTCCCGAATGCGTTTTGAGCTTCGGACCGACAGAATAAATCCCCACATACATCGGCTTTTTGTGAGCGTCCGGCTGTTCTTTGGTACGGTGCTCCAGCTCTTTCAATAAAGCGGTCGCTTCCTCCGCCAATGTTTGTTCCGAAATATTTTCTCCCTGAGATAACATATAAGCCGACTGACAAACCAACACAAGCCGCTCCATCAAAGTACCTTTCATGGGTGACCACTTCCGTCCCATCATCTCTTTTCCTTTCGCATCTGTCGATGAGAAGTAATAAACAACTCCATCCAGTCCGGCTGTCGAACCGTCCAAATCCTGTATCTGGCTGGTTACCAAACGGGCGATAGCTCCCAAAGACTGGTATAAGGACTGACTGATCTCCACTGATTTAGTTTCCACTTTCACCGTTCCTTTCTCTGCCTGCCAATAGGTACGCGACAAGGTATTCGCAATCAACAGACAACGTCCATTCTTCTTCTCTACCGACATTGCATATTCCGGCGAAAAAGAAGGAATGGTTACAAAACGCGCGTAAGGACGCTGTTGAAAACCTGTATTAAGCAAAGAAAAGACATTTCGATAATACTCACCCAACTCACCCGTATAGGTAGTAAAAGGCTTCACCGGCTCCAGATAGTCGATCTGAGCTGACAGGCGAAACGATAAAGTCAATAGCAGAAGAGAAATAACAATCTTTTTCATAAGTGTTCCCCGATTTTCGGTACATTCGGCAACAAAGATACAAATTATTTCGATGGTTCGTGATAAAATTATATCTTTGCACGGTTTTTACTAAGAAACTGAATAACAATACATCAAAAATATGATAGCTAAGATTGAACAACTTCTGAAAGAGGTGGAAGCTTTGCACGCCTCCAATGCCGAAGAACTCGAAGCTCTCCGCATCAAATACCTGAGTAAGAAGGGAGCCATTAACGATTTGATGGCGGATTTCCGTAACGTAGCTGCCGAACAGAAAAAAGAAGTCGGCATGAGACTGAATGAACTGAAAACTAAAGCGCAGGACAAAATCAATGCGTTGAAGGAACAGTTCGAGAGCCAGGATAATAGTTGCGACGGCCTTGACCTGACCCGCTCGGCTTATCCGATTGAACTCGGTACACGTCATCCGATTACAATTGTAAAGAACGAAGTCATCGATATCTTCGCACGTCTGGGATTCAGCATCGCCGAAGGTCCGGAAATCGAAGATGACTGGCATGTATTCTCGGCACTGAACTTTGCCGAAGATCATCCGGCACGCGATATGCAGGACACATTTTTCATCGAAGCTCATCCGGATGTAGTACTCCGTACTCATACCTCTTCTGTACAGACCCGTGTGATGGAAACTTCCAAACCTCCTATCCGCATCATCTGTCCGGGACGTGTATACCGTAACGAAGCTATCAGCTACCGTGCACACTGTTTCTTCCATCAGGTAGAAGCGCTGTATGTAGACAAAAACGTATCATTCACCGACTTGAAACAGGTATTGCTGCTCTTCGCCAAAGAAATGTTCGGTGCGGACACCAAAATCCGTCTGCGTCCGTCTTATTTCCCATTTACAGAGCCAAGTGCCGAAATGGATATCAGCTGTAACATCTGCGGTGGTAAAGGTTGTCCGTTCTGCAAACATACCGGTTGGGTGGAAATCCTCGGTTGCGGTATGGTAGACCCGAATGTACTCGAATCAAACGGCATCGACAGCAAAGTATACAGCGGTTATGCGCTCGGAATGGGTATCGAACGCATCACGAACCTGAAATATCAGGTGAAAGACCTCCGTATGTTCTCCGAAAATGATACACGCTTCTTAAAAGAATTCGAAGCGGCATATTAAATAGAGCACAGAATTTACCAGTATGCCAATGTGCCAATAAAACCGTCTGACGGTAATTGGGACATTGGCATTTAATCAATATACCGATTACACTGAAACGGGATGACTTATCACCGTTCCGATCAGCAAATAGAACGTTCACTTATTATGGCAAAGGATAGACTCATTACTCCCGGTTATTGTTTCATCTTGGCAGCCAACTTCCTGCTCTACTTCGGTTTCTGGTTGCTGATTCCTGTTTTGCCGTTCTATTTATCCGAGTTCTTTCAGGCAGGAAATTCCACAATCGGCATCGTGCTTTCCTGTTATACGGTAGCTGCACTCTGCATCCGCCCGTTTTCCGGCTATCTGCTGGATACGTTTGCCCGTAAGCCGCTTTATCTTTTCGCTTATTTCATCTTTATGCTGATGTTTGCGGGATATCTTATCGCCGGCTCGCTTACCTTATTTATTATATTCCGAATTATCCATGGAGTCTCTTTCGGCATGGTCACGGTAGGCGGAAATACAGTAGTCATTGACATTATGCCCTCTTCCCGCAGAGGTGAAGGGCTGGGCTATTATGGGCTGACCAATAATATCGC
Organism: Bacteroides sp. RCH18; assembly: GCF_058231005.1. NCBI lineage: Bacteria > Pseudomonadati > Bacteroidota > Bacteroidia > Bacteroidales > Bacteroidaceae > Bacteroides > Bacteroides sp. RCH18. The sequence continues at coordinate 1,629,379 of NZ_JBIPTC010000001.1, forward strand.
CATGTCCATCGGACCGATGTTCGGACTGTTTTTGCATGATGGAGGGGCTTCTTTCGCTACGATATTCTGCTATGCGCTCGGTTCCTGTATGCTGGGATTCCTGTCCGCAAGCCTGGTGAAGACGCCTTATAAACCACCGGTAAAGCGTGAACCGATTTCACTCGACCGTTTCATTTTATTAAAAGGAATGCCTGCGGGACTCAGCCTGTTGCTACTCTCCATCCCCTACGGAATGACCACCAATTATGTGGCCATGTATGCCCGTGAAATAGGGATTCATACACAAACAGGTTTCTTTTTTACCTTTATGGCGATCGGTATGGCCATTTCCCGTATATTCTCAGGAAAGCTGGTGGACCGGGGAAAGATAACCCAAGTAATTGCCGCCGGACTCTATCTGGTGGTGGTCAGTTTCTTCCTGCTCGCATCCTGTGTATATCTGATTCAATGGAATGATACTGCCTGCACCATTCTCTTTTTCGGAATTGCCCTGCTGATGGGAATCGGATTCGGAATTATGTTTCCGGCATTCAATACTCTGTTCGTAAACCTTGCCCCCAACAACCAACGGGGAACAGCTACTTCCACCTACCTGACCTCATGGGATGTAGGAATTGGTATCGGCATGCTGACCGGAGGATATATAGCCGAAGTCTGTTCGTTTGACAAAGCATATCTTTTCGGTGCCTGCCTGACAGTAGTTTCCGCTGTCTATTTCAAATTAAAAGTAACGCCTCACTACCATAAAAACAAGCTACGATGAGAAAGAAAGAACGTTATGAAAAAGTAATCGCATGGTTTCAGGAGAATGTTCCTGTAGCCGAAACAGAATTACATTACAATAATCCGTATGAATTACTGATCGCTGTAATCCTTTCTGCACAATGTACGGATAAACGAGTGAATATGATCACTCCGCCTCTCTACAGGGACTTCCCTACTCCGGAAGCTCTCGCTGCCAGTACTCCGGAAGTTATTTTCGAATATATCCGGAGCGTGTCTTATCCGAATAATAAAGCCAAACATCTGGTAGGAATGGCTAAAATGCTGGTTAATGACTTCAACAGCAAAGTGCCCGACAACATGGATGATCTGATCAAACTTCCCGGTGTAGGAAGAAAGACTGCCAATGTGATTCAGTCCGTCGTTTTCAACAAAGCCGCGATGGCGGTTGACACCCACGTTTTCCGTGTCAGTCACCGCATCGGACTGGTGCCGGACAGCTGTACGACTCCATTCAGTGTAGAGAAAGAACTGGTGAAGAACATTCCGGAAAAATTGATACCCATAGCCCATCACTGGCTTATTCTGCACGGTCGTTATGTTTGTCAGGCACGTACGCCGAAATGTGACACCTGCGGTTTGCAAATGATGTGCAAATATTTCTGTAACACTTATAAAGTTACAAAAGAGGCACCAAAAGCCAAGAATAAATAACGATTTAATAGCAAGGAACCGAAATAAATAGTAACTTTGCGGTCGATCAAAAAAGAGAATATTAAAAACACTTTTAAATAAAAATAGAGTATTATGCAGACAATTGACAAATTCAATTTTGCCGGTAAAAAGGCATTTGTTCGCGTGGACTTCAATGTACCCCTGGACGAAAACTTCAACATTACAGATGACACTCGTATGCGTGCAGCTCTTCCTACTTTGAAGAAGATTTTGGCTGACGGCGGTAGCATCATCATCGGTTCTCACCTGGGCCGTCCGAAAGGCGTTGCCGACAAATTCTCTTTGAAACATATCATCAAACATCTGTCTGAACTGCTGGGCGTTGAAGTTCAGTTTGCTAACGACTGCATGGGCGAAGAAGCTGCTGTAAAAGCTGCTGCTCTGCAACCGGGAGAAGTTCTGTTGCTCGAAAACCTTCGCTTCTATGCTGAGGAAGAAGGCAAACCAAGAGGTTTGGCTGAAGATGCTACAGACGAAGAAAAGGCTGCTGCAAAAAAGGCTGTCAAAGAAAGCCAGAAAGAATTCACCAAGAAATTGGCTTCTTACGCTGACTGCTACGTAAACGACGCATTCGGTACAGCTCACCGTGCACACGCTTCTACAGCTCTAATCGCTAAATACTTCGACACTGACAACAAGATGTTCGGTTACCTGATGGAGAAAGAAGTAAAAGCTGTTGATAAAGTATTGAACGATATCCAACGTCCGTTTACTGCTATCATGGGTGGTTCTAAAGTTTCTTCTAAAATCGAAATCATCGAAAATCTGTTGAACAAGGTAGACAACCTGATCATAGCAGGTGGTATGACTTATACATTCACCAAAGCAATGGGGGGTAAAATCGGTATCTCTATCTGTGAGGACGATAAACTTGACCTGGCTTTGGATCTGATCAAGAAAGCAAAAGAAAAAGGTGTAAACCTTGTACTGGCTGTTGACGCTAAAATCGCTGACGCTTTCTCTAACGACGCTAACACTCAGTTCTGCGCTGTTGACGAAATTCCTGACGGATGGGAAGGTCTTGACATCGGTCCTAAGACTGAAGAAATCTTCGCTAACGTAATCAAAGAATCCAAGACTATTCTTTGGAACGGTCCTACAGGTGTATTCGAATTTGAAAACTTCACTCACGGTTCACGTACAGTAGGTGAAGCTATCGTTGAAGCAACTAAGAACGGGGCATTCTCACTTGTGGGTGGTGGCGACTCTGTAGCTTGTGTTAACAAGTTCGGTCTGGCTAGCGGCGTATCTTATGTTTCTACAGGTGGTGGCGCATTGCTCGAAGCAATCGAAGGAAAAGTTCTTCCGGGTATCGCTGCCATTAATGAATAATGAATTTATAACAATGTAATTTTAGATACGAGGGCAGTTCTTTGTGAAAAGAGTTGCCCTTATTTATATCTGACCCATCAACTAAGGTATGAAGAGAGCAGCACTCATATTCTGTATCCTCCTTTTCTTCCTTTATTCTTGCCAAAGAAAAAAAGGAGAAAGCGTCTTTCTGCCTTCAACAGAATTACAACCACTCACATTGGGAATGCTCCCGACTCTGGACGGACTGCCTTTTCACATAGCCAAAGCGCAAGGAATCTACGATTCGCTGGGGTTGGACCTAACCATCCTTTCTTTTAAATCCGCCTATGACCGCGACGCAGCATTCCAGTCCAAATCACTGGATGGCATGATCACCGACTATCTCAGTGCAGTAACTCAACAGGCTATCCACCATACCGACTTAGGAATCATATTGAAAAATGACGGTTATTTCTGTTTTATAGTCTCCAAAGAAAGCGGTATCAACCAACTTCAGGAACTCAAAGAAAAAAATATAGCTGTTTCACGTAATACGATTATTGAGTATGCAACTGGACAGCTACTGAACAAAGCGGGAATCAGTCAGGCAGAAGTGAACAAACCGGAAATCACCCAGCTTCCTCTTCGCCTGCAAATGCTGCAATACGATCAGATTGACGCATCCTTCCTCCCCGACCCTGCCGCATCCATCGCAATGAATGCCCGCCACCGATCTCTGATCAGCACACAGGAATTGGGAATTGATTTCACCGTCACCGCTTTCTCCCGAGAAGCCATAAACGAAAAAAGAAGAGAAATCGAACTATTAATCACCGGATATAATCTGGGAATAGACTATATAAAAATGCACCCGCAAAAAGAATGGAAACAGGTATTGATAGAGATCGGCGTTCCGGAAAACCTGACCGGCCTCATTGCACTCCCTGTTTACAGAAAAGCGGAGCGCCCCTCAGCCAATGCCCTGGATAAAGCTGTAACATGGCTGAAAACAAACAACCGGATACCTCAGACATATTCCGGATACAAAAGTCTGATAGATACAACTTTTATAAAAACAAATTCAACTACTATCAAATAACAACTAATCACATGCGAAAAACACTCTTTCGACTCTCAATGATCGCGTTCACCCTGCTTGGTATGCAGAGTACGCTCACCGCACAGGAGAAAACACCGTTGAATCAAGTGGTCAATACACTGAAAGAAAGAATCAGTCTGGCCGGTTATGCACAATTGGGCTATACGTATGACGATGCCGCCGATCCCAACAATACATTCGATATCAAACGGATCATCTTTATGGCACACGGTAAAATCACCGACAGATGGACATGTGATTTCATGTATGATTTCTACAACGGCGGTATGCTGCTCGAAGTATATACAGACTACCGGATCCTTTCCGGACTTACAGCACGTATCGGAGAATTCAAAGTTCCTTATACCATTGAAAACGAACTGTCTCCCACTACGGTGGAGCTGATCAACTGCTATTCTCAGTCAGTCTGTTATCTGGCGGGAGTCAGCGGCAGTGACAAATGTTATGGAATGACTTCCGGACGAGACATCGGTATGATGATTCACGGAAAATTATTTCATGATTTCCTCCAATACAAATTTGCTGTCATGAACGGACAGGGCTTAAACACCAAAGACAAAAACAGTCAGAAAGATGTAGTCGGCAATCTGATGGTGTATCCTAACAAATGGCTGTCTGTAGGAGGATCTTTCATTCGGGGAACAGGACACGCCATAGGTGACTCCCAATATTCGGGAATCAAAGCAGGAGAAAATTATGCCAAGAAACGCTTGAGCCTGGGAGGGGTTGTTACCACTTCCGCATTCAACTTCCGTACGGAATATCTTGCAGGAAAAGACAGAAACGTAAAAAGCGAAGGATTCTATGCGACAGGCAGCGTACGTTTATTACAAAATTTTGACTTTATCGCCTCTTTCGATTATTTCAATCCGAACAAAGCGGCAGATTTCAAACAAAATAATTACATTGCCGGACTGCAATACTGGTTTTATCCCAGATGCCGTGTGCAGGCACAATACACTTTTTGTGATAAAAAAGGAGACGGACAAAAGGATTCTAATCTGATACAAGCACAGGTGCAAGTCAGATTCTAACTTTTTGGCATCCTTTTTGTTCTATTACCTATAAATAATTGAACCATTATGAACGAAAAAACGATTAATGAACAATACGCCTATATACGCACTCTGCTTGAAGAAAAAAGACTTAAAGAAGCTCTGATGCAGTTGGAATCCCTGCTCTGGCAATGTCCGGACTGGGATTTACGTACCCGCTTGGAGCAACTGCAAACCTCCTACAAGTATATGCTGGAGTATATGCGCCAAGGTGCAAACGACCCAGAACGCTGGAATGTATACAGAAAACTCATAGCTGATACCTGGGAAATAGCCGACCGTTCGCGCCTGCTTATGCTGGACAATGCTTCATCAAGATATTATCATGAGGTACGCCGCACTCCCCGACCGGAAAGTCTGTCAGCATATACACTCAAAAAATTGATGCACATGCTGGAGTCATTCAATGACGACTTGGCAGTCAGCGGACTGCTGTCTGACGAAAAGATGGACGAGGTACTGAAACGGCATGAAGAAACACTTAAATATATGTTTCTGCAAACATGGACCAACAGTGCATGGACTCCCGAAGAGGAAGAGGATGCACAATCCATGCTTACCTCCGAACTTCTTCCGGTGAACGACCTGTGCCTGTTTATCAGTGCTGTCACATTAAGTCTGATGGAATGCTTTGACCTGCGTAAAATCATGTGGCTGCTGGACGCTTACCGCCATCCGGATGTCAATGCCGGTCAACGTGCACTGGTAGGTGTCATTTTCATTTTCCATATCTACAGGAACCGTCTTTCACTCTACAATGATCTGGTCAAGAGAGTCGACCTCATGGATGAGATTCCTCCATTCAAAGAGGATGTGGCACGTATCTATCGCCAAATGCTACTATGCCAGGAAACAGAAAAGATAGACAAGAAAATGAGAGAGGAAATTATTCCTGAAATGTTGAAGAATGTTTCGTCCATGCGGAACATGAGATTCGGCTTTGAGGAGAATGAGGATGAGAACGATGACAAGAATCCGGATTGGGCGGATGCTTTCGAACAATCAGGACTGGGAGACAAGTTGCGCGAAATGAATGAACTGCAACTGGAAGGAGCCGACGTATACATGAGTACATTTGCGGCACTGAAAAGTTATCCGTTCTTCCGGGAAGTACAGAATTGGTTTTACCCGTTCAGCAAGCAGCAATCCGATGTCATCAAGCAACTGAAACAGGAAGGTAACGAGAAAAATACATTGCTGGATTTAATTCTTCAATCGGGATTTTTCAGCAACAGTGACAAGTATTCACTCTTCTTTACGATCCGGCAGTTGCCAAAGGCGCAGCAAGACATGATGCTAAGCCAGCTCGGTGAACAACAAGTGGCAGAACTGACCGAGAAGTCGAGTGCGGAAACAATGAAGAAATTCAATGAGCGATCGGGAACCGTCAGCAATCAATATCTGCATGACCTGTACCGTTTCTTCAAGCTCAGTGTACGCCGCCATGAGTTTAGGGACATCTTTAAGGAGAAACTCGATTTACACCACATTCCTGCACTTAGTAACGTATTATATAGTGAAGATATCCTGTTCCCGATCGCAGATTTCTATTTAAAGAAAGAACGCTGGAATGAGGCAATAGAAGTGTACGAGGAAATGGAAACGATCGGAGCACTTCAGGAAAGAGGTGCGGAATATTATCAGAAACTGGGATATGCCCTGCAAAAAAGCAAGAAGTATGCAGAAGCGATCGGTGCTTATCTGAAAGCGGATACACTGAAACCGGATAACATCTGGAACAACCGCCATCTGGCTATCTGTTACCGGTTAAACCGAAATTATCAGGCTGCATTGAGCTATTATAAAAAGGTGGAAGAAGCTACACCGGAAGATACCAATGTTATTTTCCATATCGGCAGTTGCTTGGCCGAACTCGGACAATACGAAGAAGCTGCCAACTACTTTTTCAAACTGGATTTCATCGAAAGTAATTGCATAAAAGCATGGCGTGGCATCGGGTGGTGTTCATTCATCAGCCGGAAATACGAACAAGCCATGAAATATTACGAAAAGATCATCGAACAGAAGCCACTGGCTATCGACTATATGAATGCCGGACACGTCGCATGGACAATGGGAGACATTCAGAAAGCGGCCGCCCTGTACGGCAAGTCAATCACAGCCAACGGAAACCGTGAACGCTTTCTGGAGATGTTCCGGAAAGACGAGGAAGCTCTTCTCAAACAAGGTATTCAAGAAGAGGACATCCCGTTAATGCTGGATTTATTATAACTTCTTCAGCTCCCCGTACAGTTTCTGTATGGGGAGTCCCATGATATTATAAAAGCTGCCCGAAATAGACTTTACCCCTATATATCCGATCCATTCCTGCACTCCATACGCTCCCGCTTTATCCATAGGCTGATATTTGTCCACATAATACCGGATTTCCTCTTCGGACAAAACATCAAATTCCACATCGGATGCAGCAGTAAAGCTCTTTTGCCATTCAGTGGTCGTAAGACAAACACCGGTGAACACCTGATGTGACTTACCGGACAAAGAACGGAGCATTTCGACCGCTCCTTCCCGACCTTCCGGTTTTCCAAGCACTTTACCATCGAGCCAGACAATCGTATCTGCCGTAATCAACAGTTCCCCCGGTTGCATAATACTCCGATAAGCATCCGCCTTTTCGCGAGAGATATATTCCGGAATCTCAGCACCAGCCAGATCAGCTGGATATGATTCGTCCACATCCGGTAATGTCCTGACCACATAATCCACTCCCAAACCTGACATCAGTTCTTTCCGGCGGGGAGAATTGGAGGCTAATATAATCTGATATTTATCTAAATTTCCAAGCATAGTTTTATTTATCATTTAGTGATTTACAACTCACCAGCCGAAAGCATCTTCCGCCATCCACTTGCCATGAGCTTTCAATACTTGTTCCACCACATCACGTCCACAGCCACGACCGCCATCGGCATGAGATATATACTTTGCAACCGACTTAACTTCCGGAACTGCATCTTTGGGACAACAAGGCAACCCGCACTCACGCATCACTTCTATATCAGGCACATCATCGCCCATATACAGAATTTCGTCATCAGACAGACCGTATTTATCACGGAAATCACGGTAATCATGAATTTTCACCGCAGAACCCATATACAGATCCTTCACACCCAATGCAGCAAAGCGGATACGTACCGCTTCTGTCCGTCCGCCGGTAATGATAGCAATGTGGAGTCCTTTCTTTACCGCCAGCTGAATGGCATAACCGTCTTTGATATTCACTGTACGCATCGGTTCTCCGGAAGGATGCAACGGGACTGTTGTCGAACTCAATACTCCGTCAACATCAAAAGCCAGTGCTTTGATGCGGGATAGATCATAATTGATGGTGCTCATGGATACTTTTACTCATTAATTTATAAATTTCCTGCAATGCCTGACTGTCTGCCAGCATAGAAAGATGCTTATTCATCACATTCTCGTCATAGCGTACAGCCGGTCCGGTCTGCGCATCACGAGGAGCGAGTTCATGCACTTTGCGTGCCGTTTCGTCAATCAGGGGAAGCATGACATCAAATGGCAAATGATATTTTTCCAGCAATTCGGCGGCAAGAGCATACATATGGTTGGTAAAGTTACAGGTAAAGACAGCTGCCAGATGAAGACTTCTGCGTTGCTCCGAATCGGCTTCGTACACCTTATCAGAGAGTGTACCGGCAACCGCTTTCAGCAGCTCGGCATCTTCCGGTCTTTTTGCTTCAATAAAGAAAGGTACTTCCCGAAAATCAACTTCACGTTGTTTGCTGAACGTCTGCATCGGATAAAATACTCCGTAACGTTCCGCATGACCTTCCCAAATATTCATCGGGATGCTGCCTGCCGTATGTACCAGCAGTGCATGCTGCTTCCCATCAGTGATCTGAGGCAACAGTTCGACGAAAGCGGCATCTTTCAATGAAATAATATATAATCTCGCTTCTTTCGATACGTCTTTTAAATCAGTGATATATTCCGCTTCCACTTCATTGGCTAACGTACGAGCCGATTCTTCCGTCCGGCTGTATACCTGCATGATACGGAATCCTTTCCGATAAAGCGCTTTCGCCAGATTAGTTGCCAGATTTCCGGCACCGAGAAACACAACGGGCGTATCTTCAATACTTCTTTTCATTGTTTCTTCAACGTTTTGAAACCCAAAATAAAATAATTCCGATGATCAACAGTGCCAATGGCAACAGATAACCGGACAAGGAACCGAGCAATGACATTACCAGACCGATATTCATCACCAGCCACAGTCCCAACAGCACAAAGCCGACCGACTTGTCACGCTTGAAAATAAGAAAACTGATAGAGGCATACAACAACAAATTGTCCTTATTCATCACCCAAGGCAAACCTATAGAAGCAAAGGGGAGCAGTTTATTTATCAGGAAAAGAGTTCCGATGACAATAAAAGCGACGGCAGTAGCCTTATAAGTATCTTTATTATTATTTGCTTTGACAGCTCCCATCGTTACTTTCCTCCAAACTTATTAATATGAATTTTCTCCCACTGCAGGTGTTCTTCATTGAAAGGCTTACGTTCCATTCCCTTATGTCCGATGGCAATCACGGAAAGAATCTGCAGTTGCAAAGGAATATCCAAAATTCCATGAACAAACTCGTCAGACGGCATTCCGGTTGCAGTGAAACGTTCGCGAACCTGTACCCAACAGCTTCCCAGCCCCAAATCTTCGGCCTGCAACTGTATCATGATGGAAGCAATAGAAGCATCTTCAATCCAGACATCGCTCGCCAACGGATCTGCCATCACGACAATCGCCAAAGCAGCGTCTGCAATGAAAGAAGAAGCCTGTTCTTTACAATGAGACAGTTCTTTCAGCATTTCTTTATCATCGACTACCACAAACTGCCAGCTATTACTACGTTTGGAACTAGGAGACATCAAGGCCGCTTTCATCAGTGCCACAACCTCATCCTGTGTTAACTCCTCATCCGTAAATTTGCGCATACTGCGGCGATTCTTTATCAGTTCACTGAAATTTTCCATATTATTTCCGTTTTCATTTGATTTATGTATGCAAAGATAGCGCAAACCGATCGTAATAAGAAATGAAATTGTATCTTTGCACTGAGAAATATATTCATTATGAAAAAACGAATTACACAAGACGATTACATCAAAGCGAATCGTAAAGCCAGCCGTGAGGCAGAAATCAAAGAACACGGACACCCCGTTTGTTACAAACGAGTGCATGAATCAAAGAAAGTATATAACCGCAGAAAAATAAAGGCAGCCGATAAAAAGCTGCCTTATTTTTTTCATTTGGGATAGTGTCGGTATCCCAATGACATAGTGACACCATGAGACAGTGATAGTGACACTATCCTGTTGCGATAGTGACACCATGTTTTATGCAGTTCCTGATAGGCAGAAAGGGCGATTTCCTATACAATTCGCGTCAGTTCTCCAGTAGTGGAGTCTATGATAAACCCGTGTACTTTCACGTCCGACGGAATCAAAGGATGATGAACTATAAAATCGACCGTTCCCCTTACCGACTTCTCCGTATCTTCAAAGCCATCGAGCCAAGAATGAAAATCGACCCCGCAAAAACTCATCATATGAATATAATCGGCATTAATACCCCGTGCCTTCATCTTCTCAAGCATTTCTTCACTGTGCATATGGCAGGCTCCACAATCAGAATGGGCAATCACCATTATTTCCTCCACACCTAACTCGAAGATAGCGACAAGCAGACTGCGAATCACACTACCGAAAGGATGGGAAATGACGCCTCCTGCATTCTTGATCATTTTAACGTCTCCGTTTTTAATGCCTAGTGCGGCCGGGAGTAAAGCTGTCAGACGTGTATCCATACAGGATAAGATAGCAATCTTTTTATCGGGATATTTATTCGTTATATATTCTTTATATCCCTCGTTCTTAACGAACTCTCTGTTATAAGCAAGCATTTCTTCTATCATAACGCTATTTTGTTTGGACACACAAAAATAAAGAAAATAATAAAAGGCTGTATCAGGAAACAATGAAAATATGCCGGAAATCCTTTTTAAACTTTTACGCAGGATACAGGTCTGGAAACAAAGAGCCGGACAAGAGAAATATTCTGCCCGGCTCCTATTAATTATGCTTGATTATTAATTAACTGATTAATAACCGGCGTTTTGTCCGAATTCTGCCGGATTATTGATCGCATCCAGATATTTCGTAGGAATAGGACGCAAATAGAATTCTTTCTTAAAGTGCTCGGCAGCACGCTTATTATAAGCAGCCAAACGAGTCTCAAAAGCAGCATTACGTTTCAGCAAATACCAGCGGCCACATTCGCCACAAAGTTCACGGGCATATTCATCGAAAACATAATTCAGATCCACTTGCGACTCACTGACCGTACCGGCACCGGCACGCGTACGGAGTACATTAATATATTTGGCAGCATCTCCCTTGTTCAAGCGTACCGATGCTTCAGCAGCAATCAGGTAAACTTCCGCCATACGCATGATCATCACATCCACAGTTTTTCTCTGAACGTCTCTGCCGACAAACTTATTGCCCGGCATATTGAATTTAGAAAGAGCCGGATAAATAGATAGCCACAAAGCACTGGCAGCACTAGGCTTGTCATAGGTAGCTCTGGCTATTCCATTCTCATCGTAAAGATCGAAAACATTAAGAACCAACCCCGGATATTGAGCTTTTTCCTCTTCTGTCAGCGTCTTCAAAGAACAATAAACGGCATATTGATGAGCTTCTGCCGGATCTAAAGGCATGGCAGGATGAAGAATATTACCATCTGTTTTATCCTGAGTAGTCTTCGCTGTTCCATCTGCATTCCAGATAGCCAGCTGGCAGTAATTAGCATCGGCTGTACTATTGGATTCCAAGTTAAAATGAGGATAAACTTTCTTACCTATATTAGATGCGGGAATACCAAATTTAGCAGCAAGTGTGCTTGTGATTTCTTTGGCACACGCTGAACCTCCATATTCATAAGTCGCCCCCCATGCCGGTATAGAATAAGACGAGTAAGCTGAGATAAATGAATAGCGAAAACGAGAGTCGTTCATATCAGCAGCAAAACAATCCATCAGATATTTGGATGGCAGGAAGATATTACTGTTCGGACGACCGTATACGAAGTTTGAAGTCTTGTCTACCAAACCCAGGTCCGTATATGTTCCCAACGAAGGTAAGAAGTGACGGAACATTTCACTTTGTGAGTAGTTACCATTGGTGTAAGCGTCCGAATTTCTTTCGGCACCCGCAGCAATGAACAAAGCTTCTTCATTGTTACGATTATTATTTTCGTTGAATACATCGGCAAAAGCAGGATGCATATACCACTCATAAATCGCTTTATTATTAATCATGGTTGTCGCCGTATCATAGGCTTTTTCCAGAAAGCTGACACCATCGGTATCTTTCAGATCATAACCGGCACCATTAATATATGCACGTGCCAATAATCCCATCGCCGATTTCTTTGTAACGCGGCTATAGTAATCACTGAAACTTACGGGCAGATTCTCTACGGCAAACTTCAGGTCTTCGATAATGGCAGCATAAATTTCGGGAACGGTAGAACGGTGAGCATCAAAAGAAATATTCTCGCTATCGGCAGCCTTCAACTGCAAATCGACATTTCCAAACTGCTCTACCAGATTCATATAATAGTAAGCACGTAGACATCTGGCCTGTGCCACACATTCATTAATTTCAGTCTCATCCCCTGTCACATTCTCAGCTCCGTCAATCACAATATTACAGCTGTTGATACACAGATAAGAATATTGCCACACTTTATAATAATAGCTATCATCGGTTTTCATACCGTTATAACTATGATAACGCTGATAGCTGGAGCCCGATTTAGGTTCTTCCCAAATATCAGTACCCGCTTCCGTACAAACCAGATAGTCACTACTCTGATAGATGTTGTTGATCAAGGCTGTATAGCACGAGTTGGTGAATGCCTTATAAGTATCCAATGTATAAGAACCATCGGAGAACTGACCCGAGTTGTTGGGGTTCACTTCATCAAGACTGCAAGAGCCCCAAGAAAAAACACCGGCAACAAGTAGAACTAAACTATATATCTTTTTCATATTGCTATTTTTTAGAAAGTTAAATTAAGACCAAATATGCAATCACGAGACAATGGGAAGTTGATGCTTCCGTTCATTTCCGGATCGTAATTCTTCACATATTTGTTTGGCGAATAAGTAAACAGGTTGGTCATTGTCGCATAAACTCTCAGATTGCTGATACCAAAACGTTTTGTAAGTTTACCGGGTAACGTATAACCCAATGTTACGTTTTTAAGTTTAAAGAATGATCCATCCACATAATACATCGAATCATATCCTTCATAAGCACTTCTATCCTTGGATTTATCGATAGCATAGAACAAGACATTCTGATCTGCTTCGATCGTCTTGTCATAGTAAGTAAAATAAGTAGGAATATTGTAATCCGGGTTAGGCGAATATTTACCTATCACACTACCATAGTTCATCATTTGCCCCCAACGTGCATAAAGGAAGACAGACAAATCAAAATCTTTGTATCTGAAATTATTCTTAAAGCCCAATGTCCAGTCCGGAGTATTACGACCTATTACCTGACGATCATAATCCGCACGTACACCATAAGGATTTTCTGCCGTAATATCAACGCGCTCTCCTTCAGGATTCATATAATAGTAACCATTTCCGTCCTTCTTCACACTAGGTAAATCCAGCTTAATATCGCCCGGTTCGCATCCGAACAAAGCAGCAGTTTCCTTTTCGCTATATTGCCAGATACCCAAGACTTTATATCTATAGAAAGAACCGACTCCTTCGCCGACTTTGAACACCATATCACCCTTTTTTGCATTGAACATCATATCCTGCCCTTCGATCAAAGATTTAATTTTTTCTTTGTTGGCGGTAAATGTCACTGTTGAGCTCCAGGTAAAATCTTTCTTCACAATATTACGGGTATTAAGAGCAAGTTCAATACCTCGATTTTCTGTTTCAGCAGCATTCTTGTTCATTTTATAACTTGTGCTACCTGTGTAATTACCCATAATAGATGTCGGCAATGCCTGCGAAAGAATTACATCCGTTGTTTTTGTCCGATACAAATCCACCGTCAGATCAATACGATTATTGAGGAAGCTGGCGTCAATACCAATATTCAAGTCATGAGTCTTTTCCCATGTCAGATTACGGTTAGTGATATACTCCGTAAACTTGGCTGACGGAACAGTCATTCCTCCCAAAGAAGTTGTCACATTTTCCAAAGATGCCATAGAACTGTATTCAGCAATACCGGCAGTAGTTCCGGCAACACCATAGCCTACACGCAGTTTCAAGTTATCCAACCAGCTTTTTGTACCAGCCATAAATGCTTCATCCGAGATTCTCCAGCCTACAGAAACTGCCGGGAATAAATTCCATCTATTGTCTTTCGACAAACGGGAATCCGCTTCATAACGACTGGAAGCAGAGAACAGGTATTTACCTTTGTATGAGTAGTTGACACGACCGATAAAGCCCATCCCTTTCGACATCAGATATTTACTGTTCAGTTTCTTATTATCAGCATTCTGCAATGCATACCACAACATATCATTGGTCGCCGGGTTTTCACCATATACATAATATTCTTCACTCTGATTGTAATTCCAGGAAGTAACCCCTGTAACCGTCAGGTCATGATCCTTATTAAATGTATTGTGATAAGTTACTATGTTTTCCCATTTGTAATTATATCCCGTCTTATTGGTAGCTTCGCCATATGCCACCGTACTGCCTTTCAACACATTATAGGAGCCTTCTCCCATAAATTTACCGGCACGAGATTGAGAATAACTGCCTCCAAGCTGTGACTTGACAGACAATCCTTTTACCGGTTTCCACTCCAGATAAGCGTCAACATAAGCCCTTCCTGCTTTAGTATTGTTCTTATATACCCCATCCTGTTCGTCTGCTAACGGATTCGGGTCTGATGATGAACCGGGAATCGGAAATTCCGTAATAGAGCCATCTTCATTATAAGGAACACCCAATGGGGTAGCAAACAACGCTCTTTCTAAAACGGCATTACGTGAATTCTTGTTGGAGAAAGATGCCTGAACATTAATACCGGCATTAATCCATTTATTGATTTCCTGATCTATACGGACACGGGTAGAGTACACTTTATAGTCATCATTCTCATACATACTCTTCTCATCAGTATAGTTCAACGAGAAATAAGCTTTCGTCTTCTCAGTACCTCCGGCAACGGAAATACTATAGTTCTGCTTCAAGCCTGAATGTAATACTTCATCTCCCCAATTCACCCATTGGTTGTTTTTGATGGCGTCGTATCTTTCACCAAAAATTTCCTCCTCATTGGTAGTACCGACAGGCTTATAAGAATCTTTTATATAATTAATGTATGAGTCACCCGTACGCATCTTAGGAACTTTAGCGCCTAAAGTCGTTCCGGCATAAGCATTAAAATTGATGACCGGTTTTCCACTCTTGGATCCTTTCGTAGTCACGATAATAACACCATTCGCACCACTTGAACCGTAGATAGCCGTAGAAGATGCATCTTTCAGTACTTCGATAGATTCAATATCATTGGGATTCAAGGTAGCAATATCACCCGGCATACCATCGATAATATAAGTCGGCTTAAATGCATCTGAAGAAATATTACCATCCTCATCCAACTGCAAAGAGCGGGTACCACGCAACTGAACTGTCGGTGACGAACCTGCCTGACCTGAAGAATTAGTGATATCCAGACCTGCAATTTTACCTTGCAGCGCATCCATCGGATTCACGCCCGGATTCATGGTGATATCCTCTGATTTCACAGAAGCAACCGCACCTGTCAAATCACGTTTCTTTACCGTACCGTAACCGATGACCACCACCTCATCCAGAGCCTGTGTATCCGGAACCATTTTTATATTTAGCGGGGCATTTCCGCTCACCGTGATAGCCTGTTCTTTATATCCGATATAAGAAATAACCAGTTCTTTACTTCCGGCCGGGAGATTAATGGAGAACTTACCGTCAAAATCAGTTATCGTACCTGTACTTGTACCTTTCACCACAATAGAAACACCGATCAACGGTTCTCCATTTTCATCTAAAACAGTTCCTTTCACTGTCTTTGTCTGCATGACGGCTTGCACAGTAATATCATTCACACCATTTTCTGCATAAACAGATATGGCAGAAGGGGCACACAATAAAGTCAGCCCTAAAATCATGGAAACGCGTCTATGCTGTGCCTTCCACGCTTCAACAAATGCATTCTCTCTCATTCGTTTTAATTTAAAGTTAATATTAATTTTCCTTTGTTTAGTAAAATACAATTAGCACAATCTTTTACATAGACGTTTCCATTTTACTTCTGTACTCACAAAGGACGACAATAATACAAAAATTCGCTTTTCCAAGCCTTTTTTTCCTCAAATATATGCAGAGGATAAAAAGACAAATTTTAGGCTAAGCCAACAAATTCTCTTTTTTATTGTTGAATGAAGAATAAAAAGTGTAAATTTGTATTTGGATGCCACTTAAACTAACAACATATTATCGCGGAAAAGACATTCCCGATTTACCGGGAACCAATACTTTTCATTCCAAGGAGTTGTTTCAGATCTATGAATCGACTCCGGGATATACCCCGCTACTGATAGTGGCAACAGAAGAAGGCCGACCTGTGGCACGCCTGCTTGCCGCCATACGCAAGACCAAAAAGTGGCTTCCCTCCTCTCTTGTCAAACAATGTGTAGTATATGGTGCAGGTGAATTTCTGGACACTTCTCTACCGGCAAGTAAAGAGAAGGAAGAAGAAATTTTCGGTGAAATGCTGGAACATCTCACGCAGGAAGCATCACGCACCTGCATTCTTATTGAATTCCGCAATCTGGATAATTCCATGTTCGGTTACCGTTTCTTCCGGAAGAACGACTTTTTTCCGGTCAACTGGCTACGTGTCCGTAACTCTCTGCATAGTACGCAGAAAGCGGAAGACCGTTTCAGCCCGTCACGTATCCGTCAGATCCGGAAAGGACTCAAAAACGGAGCCAAAGTAGTAGAAGCCCATACGGTGGAAGAGATTAAGGAATTCTCGCGAATGCTGCACAAAGTTTATTCTTCACGAATACGGAGATATTTCCCTGCCAATGACTTTTTCCGCCACATGAACAGCATGCTTATCAGAGGAAAACAGGCCAAAATATTCATCGTAAAATACAAGGAAAAGATCATCGGCGGCTCCGTCTGCATCTATTCCGGCGAAGATGCTTTTATCTGGTTTTCAGGAGGAATGCGAAAGACGTATGCACTGCAGTCACCCGGCATACTGGCAGTATGGAAAGCACTTGAAGATGCCCATGAACGGGGATTCCGTCACATGGAGTTCATGGATGTAGGACTTCCCTTCCGCAAACATGGTTACCGTGATTTCGTACTCCGCTTCGGAGGCAAACAAAGCAGTACCCGCCGCTGGTTCCGTATCAGCTGGCCATGGCTGAATAATCTTCTGGTCAAGTTTTATGTCTAAATGTAATCTCAAGATTACAAAACCCGTCTTTACCACCCATCCGGAGCATTTTTTATGCTTTATTCCCCAATAATTAAATGCAGAAATATTTCTTTATTAGACAAGAAATGTCTTTCTTTGTGCTGTTTTATGCCATATAAGCACATAATTAAACCATATAAAAAAATATAGTTATGAAGATTTCACACATTGAGCATCTGGGCATTGCTGTAAAAAGCATCGAAGAAGCCCTTCCTTACTACGAAAACGTATTGGGTCTGAAATGTTACAACATCGAAACAGTAGAAGATCAAAAAGTAAGAACCGCTTTTTTAAAGGTAGGTGAAACAAAAATCGAATTGTTGGAGCCGACTTGCCCCGAAAGCACCATTGCTAAATTTATTGAAAACAAAGGTGCAGGTGTTCATCACGTAGCATTTGCCGTAGAAGATGGCGTAGCTAATGCCTTGGCAGAAGCAGAAGGCAAAGAAATCCGTCTGATTGACAAGGCTCCCCGCAAAGGTGCCGAAGGTCTGAACATCGCTTTCCTTCACCCGAAATCAACACTGGGTGTGCTGACAGAACTCTGCGAACACTAATCATAAACTCTAAAAAACAACAAGAACTCATGAGTAATCAACTTGAAAAAATTAAAGAGCTTATTGAACGCCGTGCCGTTGCACGCATCGGAGGCGGTGAAAAAGCAATTGCGAAGCAACATGAAAAAGGGAAATACACAGCGCGTGAGCGTATAGCCATGCTGTTGGATGAAGGTAGCTTCGAAGAAATGGACATGTTCGTTGAGCACAGATGCACGAACTTCGGCATGGAGAAAAAGCACTATCCGGGTGATGGTGTAGTAACCGGTTGCGGTACTATCGAAGGTCGTCTCGTATATCTTTTTGCACAGGACTTTACCGTTACTGCAGGTTCACTGTCGGAAACAATGTCACTGAAGATCTGTAAGATTATGGATCAGGCAATGAAGATGGGTGCTCCTTGTATCGGTATCAATGACTCGGGTGGTGCACGTATCCAGGAAGGTATTAACGCTTTGGCAGGTTACGCAGAAATCTTCCAGCGCAATATCCTCGCTTCGGGTGTCATTCCGCAGATTTCCGGTATCTTCGGTCCTTGTGCCGGCGGTGCTGTTTATTCTCCGGCGCTGACTGACTTCACACTGATGATGGAAGGTACTTCTTATATGTTCCTTACAGGTCCGAAAGTAGTGAAGACTGTAACCGGTGAAGACGTAAGCCAGGAAAACCTCGGCGGAGCAAGCGTTCACTCTACCAAATCGGGTGTTACTCATTTCACCGCCAAAACAGAAGAAGAAGGTCTGGCATTGATCCGCACACTTCTGAGCTATATTCCTCAAAACAACCTCGAAGAAGCTCCATACGTGGATTGCACAGATCCGATCGACCGTCTGGAAGATTCTCTGAACGATATTATCCCCGACAGCCCCAACAAACCGTATGATATGTACGAGGTTATCAGCGCTATCGTGGACAACGGCGAATTCCTGGAAATCCAGAAAGACTATGCCAAGAATATCATTATCGGTTTTGCCCGTTTCAACGGTCAGTCGGTAGGTATTGTAGCCAATCAGCCTAAATTCCTTGCCGGTGTACTCGACAGCAACGCATCTCGTAAAGGCGCACGTTTCGTTCGTTTCTGCGATGCTTTCAATATCCCTATCGTGTCGTTGGTAGACGTACCGGGATTCCTTCCGGGAACAGGCCAGGAATACAATGGCGTTATCCTTCATGGTGCCAAACTGCTATATGCTTACGGTGAAGCTACTGTACCTAAAGTAACAATCACATTGCGTAAATCTTACGGTGGTTCTCACATCGTGATGAGTTGTAAACAACTTCGTGGTGACATGAACTATGCTTGGCCAACAGCTGAAATCGCTGTAATGGGTGGTGCAGGTGCAGTAGAAGTATTGTATGCGCGTGAAGCCAAAGACCAGGAAAATCCGGCTCAGTTCCTTGCCGAAAAAGAAGCAGAATATACAAAACTGTTTGCCAATCCTTATAATGCAGCTAAATATGGTTACATCGATGACGTCATCGAACCGCGTAACACACGTTTCCGCGTGATCCGTGCTTTGCAACAGTTGCAGACTAAGAAACTGTCTAACCCGGCGAAGAAACATGGTAATATTCCGTTGTAATCCAACTTTTCACATTAAAACAAGAACGATTATGAACAAAACCAAAATCGGAATATTCCTTTCTCTGCTGTTGCTGATTGGATTGACTTCCTGCGGGGAGCAAAAGTCGAACAATAAGCTATTGCTGAATGAAGTCCTGATAGACAATCAAAATAACTTTCAGGATGACTACGGCTTGCACAGTGCATGGATTGAAATATTCAACAAATCATACGGTAGCGCAGACTTAGCAGCTTGTTTATTGAAAGTAAGCAGCCAGCCGGGCGATACAGTAACCTATTTTATCCCGAAAGGTGACATACTTACATTAGTAAAGCCACGCCAACATGCGTTATTTTGGGCAGATGGCGAACCTAATCGTGGTACCTTCCATACCAGCTTCAAACTGAACCCCGAAACAGCCAATTGGGTTGGTCTTTTTGATTCAGGCAGAAAGCTACTGGATCAAGTTGTCATACCAGCAGGAACTTTAGGTCCCAACCAGTCTTATGCACGCATAAGTGACGGAGCAGCAGACTGGGAAGTAAAAGGCGGAAGCAAAGACAAATACGTAACCCCGAGCACGAACAACAAAACCCTTGACAGTAATGCCAAGATGGAAAAGTTCGAAGAACATGACTCAGTCGGTATCGGTATGTCTATTTCAGCCATGAGCGTAGTATTCTGCGGATTGATTCTTCTCTTCATTGCCTTCAAGGTGGTAGGTAAAGTTGCTGTCAACTTGAGCAAACGCAATGCGATGAAGGCTAAAGGCATCGATAAAGTCGAAGCAAAAGAGCTTTCACAGGCTCCGGGTGAAGTTTATGCTGCTATTTCAATGGCATTACACGAAATGCAGGATGAGGTACACGACGTAGAAGAAACGGTGCTGACCATCACTCGTGTGAAGCGCAGTTATTCACCGTGGAGTTCGAAGATTTACACCTTGCGTGAAAATCCTAACAGAAAGTAAATCATTCCCTAAAAAGATAAAACGATGAAAGAATATAAATATAAAATCAACGGTAACTCATACAAAGTAACCATCGGAGATATTGAAGATAATATCGCTCATGTAGAAGTGAACGGTACGCATTACAAAGTAGAAATGGAGAAACAACCGAAAGCTACTCCCAAACCGGCAGTAGTACGTCCTATGCCTAACTCACCGGCTGCTCCTACCACACCGGTAGTGAAACCGGCTGCTCCTTCTACCGGCAAATCGGGTGTTAAGTCCCCACTGCCAGGCGTTATCCTTGACATCAAAGTAAATGTAGGTGATACAGTGAAGAGAGGACAGACTATCATTATATTGGAAGCCATGAAGATGGAAAACAATATCAATGCAGACAAAGACGGTAAAGTGACTGCCATCAATGTCAACAAGGGAGATTCTGTTCTTGAAGGTAATGACCTCGTAATTATTGAATAATATGGGAGATTTTATTAACTTTTTAGGAAATAACCTTGCCGATTTCTGGACCTACACGGGATTTGCCAACGCGACAGGTGGACATATTGCTATGATCATTATCGGTTTAGGCTTTATTTACTTAGCTATAGCCAAAGAGTTCGAGCCGATGTTGTTAATTCCTATCGGATTCGGTATTCTGATCGGTAATATACCTTTCAATATGGACGCCGGACTAAAAGTCGGTATATATGAAGAAGGTTCTGTATTGAACATATTGTATCAGGGAGTAACGTCCGGCTGGTATCCACCGCTCATCTTCTTAGGTATCGGTGCCATGACAGACTTCTCGGCGCTGATCTCCAATCCGAAGCTGATGCTGATCGGTGCAGCTGCCCAGTTTGGTATCTTCGGTGCATACATGATTGCATTGGAAATGGGATTTGACCCGATGCAGGCCGGTGCTATCGGTATCATCGGTGGAGCAGATGGTCCGACGGCTATCTTCCTTTCGTCAAAGTTGGCACCTAACTTAATGGGAGCCATTGCGGTATCCGCCTACTCTTATATGGCGTTAGTTCCGGTGATACAGCCGCCTATCATGCGTCTGCTCACCACCAAGCACGAACGCGTTATCCGTATGAAACCGCCACGTGCCGTTTCTCATACAGAGAAAGTGATTTTCCCGATTATCGGTCTGTTGCTGACCTGCTTCCTGGTTCCTTCCGGTCTGCCTCTGCTGGGTATGCTGTTCTTCGGTAACCTGTTGAAAGAAAGTGGTGTAACCCGTCGTCTGGCTAACACAGCCAGCGGTCCGCTGATTGACGTTATCACTATCCTGTTAGGTTTGACAGTAGGTGCCTCTACTCAGGCTTCCGAGTTCCTGACACTTGACTCCATCAAGATCTTCGCCCTCGGTGCACTGTCATTTATCATTGCTACCGCATCAGGTGTGATCTTCGTTAAGATCTTCAACCTCTTCCTCAAGAAGGGCAATAAGATCAATCCGTTGATCGGTAATGCAGGTGTATCTGCCGTTCCCGACTCTGCACGTATCTCACAAGTTGTCGGTCTGGAATATGATCCTACCAACTACTTGCTGATGCACGCTATGGGTCCGAACGTAGCAGGTGTAATCGGTTCAGCTGTTGCTGCCGGTATCCTGTTAGGATTCTTAATGTAGGGACAAGGTACCTCTGCCAGACTTCCATTCGGAATGCCGGGACAAAATATTAGGTGCGGATATTGCTGTTTTAGATGCAATATCCGCACTTATCATTATGTTATCTTCTCTTATCATTCCGTTAATCTATTCCAAAAAGGCTACGAATAATTCGTAAATACGATATTTTTTAGCATCTTGCGTTTTTGTTACGACACACTAAAATAAATATTTATGAAACGGATGATTCTCCTCGCCTTCCTTTGTACCACCACCCTGGTGATGGCGCAACGCATCAATCATGTTCAGGAAGCAATAGCAAACTACGATTACGAAGCAGCTCTCACTCTCATTGCCAAAGAAAAGCCGACGATCCCCCTACTCTTGCAAAAAGGTAAAGCACAACGGGGACTTGGGATGAACACAGAAGCACTTTCCACTTATCAGGAAATCATAGCCAATGACACTGCCAATACCCGTGCATATATCGAAGCAGCCGAATGCTGCCGTTCATTGGCCAAATACCAACAGGCACTGAAATATTATGAACAGGCACTCGATCTGAATCCGGAAAACAAATATGTGCGTATTCAATACATCGGATTACTACTCTCCTTACAGAAGTTTCAGGATGCTTTAGGAGAAAGTAGCCTGATGACAGAGAAAGACAGTTCCGCCATCGCCTTGCATCTGCAAGCCCAAAGTTTCGAAGGTATGGGAGAACTTCTCCCCGCCACGGGGTGCTACTATAATATACAGGAGAAATACCCCGACGACTATCTTGCCGCCGCCAAACTCGCTGCACTGAACATAGCCGGTTCTTATTTCAACGAAGCAATTGAAGCCACGGAGAAATATCGACAGATTGACACCACCAACATCGCTGTCAACCGTCAGAATGCACTGGCATATTGCCTGAACAAGGACTACCCTACCGCTATCCGGCGGTATGAATACCTGGTGAGCCAAGGCGACAGTTCTTTTCATACCTGTTATTATCTGGGTATCAGCTATTATGCGGAAGAGAAATATTACGAAGCACATGACTTTCTGGAAGCCGCCCGAAAACATGATCCTGAAAATGTAAACCTGCTTTATTATCTCGGCCGTGCCTGCGCCAAGACTTCATGGAAGAAGTCAGGCGTAGAGTATCTCGAAAAAGCGCTTGATCTGACTATTCCCAAAGACAGTAATATGGTACGGCTCTATATTGGCATGACCGACTGCTACAAAATGGCACAGATGCCCAAAGAGCAGATTGAATCGATCAGAGAACGCTACCGGAAATACGATAAACAAAATCATAAGCTGCTCTATGATATGGCTTTCATTTATTTCTATTCGCTGAAAGACAAGAAAAACACCGAACGCTGTCTGGAAGCATTCTTAAAAACACGCCCGAAAGAAGATAAGGAAGAAGAAGCGAAACTAAACGAACGAGGCGAACTCGTTTTAGGCACTAAGAATTATTATAATGCTGCAGCCAACTGGCTGAAAGACATTCAAAGTAAGCAAAAGATAGAAGATTTCTTCTTGGGAGGAAATGTGCCCGCTCAAAAACCGGAATAAGCAGATAAAGGATATTACGTAAAAAAGGCTGCAACCGTCAAACGATTGCAGCCTTTCTATATAATAGGATAATCTGTGATTATTCAGCCAATTTGTTGTCTGAACCCAGCACATTAAGGATTTTGTGCTTGTACAGTTTTTCCATGTTGTCACGAGCCGGACCAAGATACTTACGTGGGTCGAATTCAGCTGGTTTTTCAGCGAAAGTCTTACGGATAGCAGCAGTCATAGCCAGACGAGAGTCTGAGTCGATGTTGATTTTGCAAACAGCAGACTTGGCAGCTTTACGCAATTCTTCTTCAGGAATACCGATAGCAGCTTTCAGAGCACCACCAAACTTGTTGATAGTTTCAACTTCTTCTTCAGGAACTGAAGATGATCCGTGAAGTACGATAGGGAATCCCGGAAGTTTTTCCATTACAGCATCCAATACTTCGAAAGCCAATGGAGGAGGAACCATACGACCGGTAGCCGGATCGATGTGGCATTGTTCCGGAGTGAACTTGTAAGCACCGTGAGAAGTACCGATAGAGATAGCCAATGAGTCGCAACCTGTACGAGTAGCGAAATCGATTACTTCTTCAGGGTCAGTATATGTGTGGTGGTCAGAAGAAACTTCATCTTCTACACCTGCCAATACACCAAGTTCACCTTCAACTGTTACGTCGAACTGATGAGCGTATTCAACCACCTTCTTAGTCAAAGCAACGTTTTCTTCGTAAGGAAGATGAGAACCGTCGATCATAACTGATGAGAAACCTGAATCGATGCAAGATTTGCAAGTTTCAAAAGTATCTCCGTGGTCAAGGTGAAGAACGATTTCAGGATGTGCACAACCTAATTCTTTTGCGTACTCTACAGCACCCTGAGCCATGTAACGCAACAAAGTAGCGTTAGCATACTGACGAGCACCTTTAGAAACCTGAAGAATCACCGGAGATTTTGTTTCTACTGCAGCCTTGATGATAGCCTGCATCTGTTCCATATTGTTGAAGTTGAATGCTGGGATAGCGTATCCACCCTTAATAGCCTTAGTAAACATGTCTCTTGTGTTTACCAATCCTAAGTCTTTGTAATTAACCATTTTGTTTAAAGTTTATTGTTAGTGAATTAAAATTCTACGCAAAAGTAAGCATTATCCACCGAATAACGAGCATCGGAAAGAAAAATATAATAGAAAAAGGTTTAAATCGATCAGCAAATATTCATCCGCAAGCGGGTCTGACATTAGATTGTAATGTCCACCTAGCAAATAAACGGCTGAAAGGTTCTATCTAAAAACAGGTATTATACCATAAAAAGCACAAGGCTTTCTTTTCGTGCCAATCATATAATTCATAGAAATAGCATAATTCACAGAAGTTTTTTCAGCAAAGCTTTTTCTATTTCGGAGAAATGTACTATCTTTGCGCTCTGAAAATGACCATTACACTATTTCTTACCAAAATAGTAACAGAATATAAATTAAAAAAAGCAGATACTGAAATGAAAAAAGGCCTTCATCCAGAATCATACCGTCCGGTAGTATTCAAAGATATGTCAAATGGTGATATGTTTTTGTCTAAGTCAACTGTAGCAACTAAAGAAACCATCGAATTCGAAGGTGAAACTTATCCGTTGCTGAAGATTGAAATCTCTAACACTTCTCACCCGTTCTATACAGGTAAATCTACATTGGTAGATACTGCAGGTCGCGTTGATAAGTTCATGAGCCGTTACGGTGACCGTAAGAAGAAATAATTCAATCTTTCGTTAAGATGAAAAAAGAGGAGATTTCCGGTTGGAAATTTCCTCTTTTTCGTTTCATAGATAAACTAAAGGACCGCACCATTCTTCACAGAGTAGTGCGGTCCGTATATTAACTGGCTAAGGGGAACTATTACCAGATAATATAAAAATGGTATAGTTAAGGGAATATACCATACCATTATATTGTCTGATCTCCTGAAAAATGATGGTTTATTAAATAGTACTATTCAGGAGAAATACTTCCTATTATATATAATAATATTCAGCAGGCAAAAAAGACGGTCCTGCTGACCCGTTGCACTACATATTACAGTCCACGAGGGATGAGATACAGTGGGCGCATTAACGCTCCACACGGGGGACAGAACCGTATATCTAAGGAAGCCACGAGCATATTCCCACATGCTCGTAGCTTAAATTCGAGAATTAAATTCTCATATCGCATTCCGCGACTGTAATACTAGTGCGGTGCAAAAGTGGGAATAATCTCTGATAAAATCAACAGAAAAGGCATTTTTTATCTATAAACAATCATTTTCCTTTAATGTTGATACTAATTTCACATTTCTAATATACCCGTCTTTACTGAACATAGTCAAGTATCAAATTGTTTACTTCCCAAACAATGAACGACTTATGAAAAATATCTATGTGATTGCACTCGCAGCCATCCTATTTCAGGGCTGCGGGCAAAAAAAAGAGATGACGGCACCCGCCACCCGACCTGTTAAGACAACTATTGTCGAATCAAGGTCAGTAATCAGAAAAGACTTCTCCGGCATTGTAGAAGCAGTGGAGTATGTCAAACTGGCATTCCGCGTCAGCGGACAGATCATCAGCCTGCCTGTTATCGAAGGAGAGAAAGTGAAAAAGGGGCAACTGATTGCAGCTATCGATCCCAGAGATATCGCATTGCAGTACGCTGCCACCAAGTCTGCCTACGAAACAGCTTCCGCACAAGTGGAACGAAACAAGCGCCTGCTCTCCCGGCAAGCGATCTCCGTGCAGGAGTATGAAATCAGCCTTTCCAATTATCAGAAAGCGAAATCGGAGTACGAACTGTCCAGCAACAACATGCGTGACACCAAACTGACGGCTCCTTTCGACGGTTCTATCGAGAAGCGGCTGGTGGAGAACTACCAGCGTGTCAATTCAGGAGAAGGGATCGTACAACTGGTCAACACGCAGAACCTGCGTATCAAGTTCACTATACCGGATGCCTATCTTTATCTCCTCCGTACCAAAGATCCCCGTTTCCTTGTAGAGTTTGATACCTTCAAGGGCCATGTGTTCAAGGCAAGACTGGAGGAATATCTGGACATATCCACCGAAGGAACGGGTATTCCGGTCAGCATCACTATCGACGACCCTTCATTCGACCGGGACTTATATGCCGTGAAGCCCGGCTTCACTTGCAGCATCCGTTTCACAGCCGATGTAGGCCCGTTGGTGCAGGATAGCTGGACAATCATACCGCTCAGTGCTGTTTTCGGCGAAAGTGACGGAAACAACATGTATGTCTGGGTAGTCGAAGACAACAAGGTACACAAACGTAAAATCGTTGTCAATGCCCCCACAGGAGAGGCGCAAGTACTCGTGTCCGAAGGCCTGAAACCCGGAGAACAAATCGTCATAGCAGGAGTATACCAGTTGGTAGAAGGAGAAAGTATTAAATCAATAGACAAATGAATTTAGCAAAATATTCACTGGATAACACGAAGATCATCTATTTCTTCCTTGCCGTACTGCTGATTGGAGGTATTACCTCCTTCGGAAAGCTGGGTAAGAAAGAAGATGCCCCCTTCGTTATCAAATCAGCGGTCATCATGACACGCTATCCGGGAGCCGAACCGGCAGAAGTAGAACGGCTGATCACAGAGCCTATCTCCCGTGAGATACAAAGTATGAGCGGCGTGTACAAGATAAAATCAGAGTCCATGTACGGGCTCTCCAAAATCACGTTCGAACTGCAACCCTCACTTTCTGCCAGTTCCATCCCTCAGAAATGGGACGAACTGCGACGCAAAGTGCTCAATATTCAGCCGCAGCTGCCCAGCGGTGCTTCCACCCCGACCGTCTCCGATGATTTCGGCGACGTATTCGGCATTTATTATGGACTAACGGCAGATGACGGCTTCACCTATGAGGAAATGCGCAACTGGGCGGAACGGATCAAGACGCAGGTTGTCACAGCAGATGGCGTGATGAAAGTAGCGCTGTTCGGCGTACAGACGGAAGTAGTCAACATCTTCGTTTCTACCAACAAACTGGTGGGAATGGGGATCGATCCCAAACAGCTGGCCAACCTGCTGCAATCGCAGAATCAGATTATCAACACCGGAGAAATCCGTGCAGGCGTACAGCAGCTACGGGTGACAGCCAACGGAATGTATACCAACATAGACGATATCCGCAACCAGGTAATCACCACCAAAGCCGGACAGGTGAAACTGGGCGACATAGCCGTGATCGAGAAAGGTTATCTCGACCCTCCTTCCAATATCATGCACGTGAACGGGAAACGGGCTATCGGCATCGGTGTTTCCACCGACCCGCAAAGGGATGTAGTGCAGACAGGTGAGAACGTGAAAGTAAAACTGAACGAACTCCTCCCCCTCATGCCTGTGGGACTGGAACTGCAAAGTCTCTACCTCGAAAACGAGATCGCCAACGAAGCCAACAACGGATTTATCATCAACCTGATCGAATCCATCCTGATCGTGATTGTCATCATCATGCTGGTGATGGGACTCCGTGCCGGTCTGCTCATCGGCTCTTCGCTGATTTTCTCTATCGGAGGTACACTGCTCATCATGTCTTTCTTCGGCGTCGGACTCAACCGAACGTCCCTGGCAGGATTTATCATCGCCATGGGTATGCTGGTGGACAACGCCATCGTAGTGACGGACAACGCCCAAATAGCCATTGCCCGTGGTGTAAACCGACGGAAAGCCCTGATAGACGGAGCGACCGGACCACAATGGGGCTTGCTCGGAGCAACTTTCATTGCCATCTGCTCCTTCCTGCCGCTTTACCTTGCCCCCTCTTCCGTAGCGGAAATCGTAAAGCCGCTGTTTGTGGTACTTGCCATTTCATTAGGACTGAGCTGGGTACTTGCCCTGACACAGACTACCGTATTCGGAAATTTCATTCTGAAAGCCAAAACAGGCGACAGCACGAAAGATCCATACGACAAGCCGTTCTATCATAAGTTCGCTTCCGTACTCGGAGTGCTGATCCGCAAGAAAGCAGTGACACTGGTATCCATGGTGATCCTCTTCATCATCTCGCTCATTATTATGGGAACGATGCCGCAGAACTTCTTCCCGTCGCTCGATAAGCCTTATTTTCGGGCGGATGTATTCTATCCGGACGGATACAGCATCAATGACGTAGTGAAAGAGATGAAATCGGTAGAAGAGCACCTGGCGAAGCAGCCGGAAGTGAAAAAGGTATCCATCACATTCGGCAGCACCCCGCTAAGGTATTACCTTGCCTCCACTTCCGTAGGTCCGAAACCGAATTTTGCCAATGTACTCGTCGAACTGACAGACAGTAAATATACGAAAGAATACGAAGAAGATTTTGACGGATATATGAAAGCCAATTATCCGAGTGCAATCACACGGACCAGCTTGTTCAAACTGTCCCCCGCAGTGGATGCGGCTATCGAAATCGGCTTTATCGGTCCGAATGTGGATACGCTTGTATCACTTACCAATCAGGCAATAGCCATTATGCACCAGAATCCGGATTTAATTAATATCCGCAATTCGTGGGGAAACAAGATACCCGTCTGGAAACCGGTTTACAGCCCGGAACGGGCACAACCGCTGGGTGTATCCCGACAGGGAATGGCACAGAGCATTCAGATCGGTACCACGGGAATGACTTTGGGAGAATACCGGCAGGGAGATCAGGTACTTCCTATCCTATTGAAAAATAACCAGCTGGATTCATTCCGGATCAATGATCTGCGCACACTGCCCGTATTCGGGACAGGCAACGAGACGACCAGCCTGGAACAGGTAGTATCTGAATTTGACTTCCAGTACCGGTTCTCGAACGTGAAAGACTATAACCGGCAGATGGTGATGATGGCACAATGCGACCCGCGTCGCGGAACCAATGCGATTTCCGCTTTCAACCAGGTATGGTCGCAAGTACAGCAAGAGATAAAAATACCGGAAGGATATACCATGAAGTATTTCGGTGAACAGGAAAGTCAGGTGGAATCGAATGAAGCGCTGGCCAAAAACTTACCGCTGACATTCTTCCTGATGTTTGTGACGCTGCTCTTCTTGTTCAAGACGTATCGCAAGCCGACCGTCATCCTGTTAATGCTGCCGCTGATCTTCATCGGTATCGTGTTGGGACTGCTCGTACTCGGCAAGTCGTTCGACTTCTTCTCCATATTGGGTCTGCTAGGTCTGATTGGTATGAACATCAAGAACGCTATCGTACTGGTAGACCAAATCGATTTGGAAACAGCAGCAGGCAAAAAACCGCTGGACGCAGTCATCAGTGCCACGACCAGTCGCATCATTCCGGTAGCGATGGCCTCCGGAACAACGATTCTGGGTATGTTGCCGCTACTGTTCGACGCCATGTTCGGCGGAATGGCCGCCACCATCATGGGCGGACTGTTAGTAGCCTCGGCATTGACACTATTCGTCCTTCCTGTAGCCTATTGCGCCATCCACCGGATCAAAGGAGAACAATAACCATCAACTGACAATTGTCAATTGTCAACTGTCAATTGTCAACTAAAAAGATTATCCATGAAAGAAATGAAAACCCAACTCATACTATTTTCACTGTTGCTCCTTGGCTCCACAGCCTGGGCGCAACAGCCCTGCCTGAGTCAGGACGCCTACCGCGAAAAAGTGGAGGCTTACAGCCAGATATTGAAACAACAAAAACTAAAGACATTGGCCAGTTCGGAGGCGCGAAAGATAGCCCATACAGGTTTCCTGCCGAAAATCGACGTAAATGCAGACGGTACCCTGAACATGAGCGACCTTAGCGCATGGAACGAACCGGTGGGCGAATACCGCAACCATACCTACCAGGGAGTATTTGTCGTATCACAGCCACTCTACACAGGCGGTGCGCTCAATGCCCAACATCAGATAGCGAAGGCAGACGAAAAGCTGAACCAACTGAACGAGGAACTCACGTTAGACCAGATTCACTATCAAAGTGATGCTGTCTACTGGAATGCCTCCGCTTCAAAAGCCATGCTACAAGCGGCCGACAAATACCAGAGCATTGTCAAACAGCAATATGACATTATTCAGGACCGTTTCGATGACGGAATGATCAGCCGTACAGATCTTCTGATGATTTCCACCCGGCTGAAAGAAGCGGAACTGCAGTATATCAAAGCCCGCCAGAATTATACATTAGCGCTGCAACAACTGAATATTCTGATGGGAGAAGCACCGAATACTCCTGTAGACAGCCTGTACAACATCGGAATGATCTCCGCTCCTGTCCGGATACTGCCTCTGGAAGATGTTTTGCAACGACGTGCCGATTATGCCAGTACGGAAGTAAACATCATGAAGAGCCAGGCACAACGTAAAGCGGCTCTCAGCCAGTTCAATCCCCAATTAAACATGTATTTCAGCGGTGGCTGGGCAACGGCCACACCCAACTTGGGATACGACGTATCTTTCAATCCCATCGTAGGAGTCAATCTGAATATTCCCATTTTCCGCTGGGGAGCCCGTTTCAAGACGAACCGGCAGCAGAAGGCATATATCGGAATACAAAAGTTGCAACAGAGTTATATGACGGACAATATCAACGAAGAACTGTCGGCAGCTCTCACCAAACTGACGGAAACAGAATCTCAGGTGAAAACAGCGAAAGAAAACATGAGTCTGGCAAATGAGAATCTGGATCTGGCCACTTTCTCCTACAATGAAGGAAAAGCGAGCATGGTAGATGTACTTTCCGCCCAGTTGTCATGGACGCAAGCACACACCAATCTGATCAATGCTTATCTGGCAGAGAAGATGGCTGTGGCTGAATACAAGAAGGTGACCAGCGAATAGATAAAAACAAAATTAGGCACGGATGACACGGATTTCACGGTTTTAAGAGTTGAGTAACTAAAAACCGTGTTTATCCGCGTAATCCGTGCCTAATCTTTATTGGTTGTTCTTTTTATTATGCAAGGAAGGAGATCAGTACACCTGCAGCTACTGCCGAGCCGATTACCCCTGAGATGTTACTTGCCATACAATACTGCAATACATGATTCTTCGGATCGTATTTCAACGCAATCTCATTCGCCACACGGCTTGCCATCGGAACGGCACTCAGTCCGGTCGCTCCGATCAGCGGATTAATCTTCTTCTTGGAGAATAGATTCACTAACTTCACAAAGAAGATACCACCGGTAATAGAAAGAGCAAATGCAAGGAAACCACCGATGACAATACCGATTGTCGTCCAGTTCAAGAAGGCTTCAGCCGTCATGGTTGCACCTACCGAAAGTCCGAGGAAGATAGTAGCAGCATTCATGATACTGTTGGAAGCAGCGTCGAACAGACGGAAAGTATTGCTTCCGATTTCTTTCACCAGATTACCGAACATCAGCATACCGATCAAAGGTACTGCACTTGGGACGAAGAGAGCTACAATCGTAGTCACTACAATCGGGAAAATAATCTTCAGTACACGCAGATTCTTGATTTCCGTCTTCGAAGGATATTTCTTTTCCTGTTCCTTCATGTTGATGCTCAGTTCTTTCTTAGTACAGAACAGCTTCACTACCAACGGAATGATCACAGGCACCAGTGCCATATAAGAATAAGCGGCAATAGCGATCGGACCCAGCAAATGCGGAGCCAGCTTGATCGTTGTAAAGATGGCTGTCGGTCCGTCCGCACCACCGATAATACCCAGTGAAGCAGCTTCTTGCGGAGTGAATCCCATCAGGATGGCTACCAACAGAACAGTAAAGATACCTAACTGTGCAGCAGCTCCAAAGATGGAAAGATGCAGATTACGCAACATCGGTCCGAAGTCCGTCAACGCACCGACCCCCATAAAGATGATCGGAGGCAGGAAACCGGTCTTGATCAGCATATAATAGATGAAGTTCATAATTCCCAGTTCATGCGCAATGTCATGCAAAGGCATTTCCCAGATATTCTTCATCACACCGTTTATCATCACCATACCATTCTCGTCTGCCTGTATCACTCCCATATCTCCTCCGGGGAAGTTGGCAAGCAACACACCGAAAGCAATCGGAACAAGCAGCAACGGTTCGTACTGTTTCTTGATACCCAGATAAAGCAGGACGAACGCGATGGCATACATTATCAGAAACTGCGGTTCGGCAATGATATTGCTGAACGCAGTCATGTCATATAAGTTCTCAAATATCTCGTTCATTATCCTATCTTCATTAATACATCATCTTCTGAAACAGTGTCTCCCGGATTAGCGCAGATAGCAGTTATCGTACCGCTAAATTCGGCACGGATAGCGTTGTAAGTCTTCATTGCTTCCACATAACAAAGCACATCGCCCTCTTTCACCGCATCGCCAACTTTCAAGGCAGATTCCTGCGCATTCTTCACCAGGAAGAATTTACCTTCCAGCGGAGAAAGAACATCTTTGCCCTCTCCTGCCGGAGCTGCAGCTACAGGTGCAGCAAGCAGTTCGGCATCTCCGTATGCTACCGTCACACGATAAGCCTGTCCGTCCACCTGTACAGTCAGTGTTTTTGGTTTTGCATCTTCTTCCGGCGATTTATCTTTCTCTGCACGACGTTTTGCCACGTCTGCCAGGAAGTCTTCCTTCGCTTTTCCACTCTTGTAAGCCTCATACTGAGCCGGATGCATGGCATATTCGAAGAGTTCTTCGTCGTCCTCTCCCACTTCCCATTTGTTTTCCTTCATCAGCTTGCGATACTTGTCGAGTGAGTCGGGGTAATTGTCCTGCGGATTACCTTCGAAGAATTTACGTCCTTCACGTTCGGCTTTCTCGATGATTTCGGGAGCCAGTGTACCCGGCAGGCGTCCTGCTTTACCTAGCAGCATATCCCAGATATCGTCGGCAATCATTCCCCAGCGTTCCTTGCCTTTCTCCATTGCCATCACATTCATCATGGCAAGGTTCTTCACGTACTGGCTGAACGGAGTTACCAATGGAGGATAACCGACGCGGGGCCATACATACGCCACTTCGTTGAATAGCTTGATCAGCAGCTGATCCTGTGTCATAAACGGCAGGTTATGTTTGGCTTTATACTTGTTGATAGATTCCAGATTCGATTCGAGGTCAGCCATCAGACTACCCATCATACCGCCAGGAAGTCCCGGACCGATCAGCAGCGAGTTCATCAGACGGTTCTTCGGGCTGATATACAAGCCGAGGAAGTCATCCATAAATTCCTGAATCAGCGCACGCACTTTCATGTAGGCTTCCATATTGATTTCCGGTACCTGATATCCGGCATCTTTCAGCATAGCCTGTACGCTGAGAAGATCGGCGTGTCCCGTACCCCATGAAAGCGGTTCCATACCTACGTCAATGTAGTCGCAACCGGCTTCGCATACTTCGAGGATGCTTGCCATGTTGAAACCGGGACCGGCATGACTATGATACTGAATAGGAATTTCAGGATGTGCCGCTTTGATATTGGCCACGATCTTGCCCAATGAAACGGGGCGACCGATACCTGCCATGTCTTTGATGCAAATCTCGTCCGCCCCCAGCTTGATAAGTTCTAACGCCATATTGGTGTAGTACTCTACCGTGTGGATCGGCGAATGGGTGATACAGAGTGAACACTGTGAGATCATGCCTGCCTCTTTGGCATACGTGATGGAAGGAGCGATATTGCGTACGTCGTTCAATCCGCAGAATGTACGGGTGATATCTGTGCCTTGTGCTTTCTTTACTTTGTAGAACAACTTGCGGACGTCTGCCGGAACGGGGCTCATACGGAGTCCGTTCAATGCACGGTCGAGCATGTGTGTCTGTATGCCGGCTTCGTGGAACGGCTTCGTCCATTCGCGCACGGCTCTATTCGGGTTTTCACCAAACAATAAATTCACTTGTTCAAAACCTCCGCCATTTGTTTCTACGCGGGCAAAACAGCCCATTTCAATGATGGCAGGAGCTACCTTTACGAGTTGGTCTACACGAGGTACATATTTTCCGGCAGATTGCCACATATCTCGGAAAACCAGACTAAACTTAACTTCTCTTTTCATGTTTTTCTATGATATACTTTTGATAGGTTTATAACTTTTCTACTTTTGTAATCTTTCCTTTTCCTAATGTCACCACATTCACAGCTGCTGTGATAGCCGCCATTATATTACCCGGAATAGGCGCAGGACCTCGTGGCGCTTCCTTCTTCGCAGGAACCACTTCTTCGGGAGCATACTTGTTGACAAGAGTAATCAGTAACTTACCTAAATAAATCACAATCAGCAGAATAACAAATACGGTAGCCATGCCGACCACCATCAGCAGGATCGCTGTTTCGATATTTTCCATATAATAAACTATTAGTAATTCAAGTCGTTTGTCCAAAAAGCGTCCGAAAATACCAAATATTTGTGATAAAACAAATTAAGAGAGGAATAAAAAAGTATAAATCGTAAGATATCAAACGTCATCCTGCCCCTTCTTGCACCGAATATAAAGTTTTGCCCACTCATTCACTTTCTCCAAAAACTCTTCTTCGGTGCGAGTCCTATAATAATATTCAAGAATACGCTCATAATGAATCAGATCTTTTTCTTCCCCTTTTTTACCTTTTGGTAAGTAGCAGGCCCCATATGTATCTCTTGACACATTTTTGAAAGATTCACATGCGCTACTTTAAGCACCTTTTCAATAAACTCACCGAGTTTAGGATGCACGATTTTATTTTCCATTTTTCTTATTATTAGTTAAAAACACGCCTTATATATTAAACATTTTCACACTACTTCAGACATATCTGAACTCGACTTATTTTATTTGTCTTACTTTCGCACCATGCTTTGAAAGTCAAAGTCATTTATTAAACGTCCTAATAGAAGTATTCTATGCAAAACTTTTTCAGAATGTCTTATTTCATGCCCCCGATTGCTCCCATCAGGAACGAACAAGGGCAAACCGTTACACCCGCCACTCTCACTCCCTTCTGCGAAGTCTCAGTCGAGCAAGTATATCAGATGATCACCTGCAATGAAAATCTTAAAGTACTGACCACACAGGTACGCAGCGCCAAAGATATACGAATGGCGAAAACATCCTTTCTGCCATACGTGACTCCATGCGGCACATTCATCCGCCGGAACAGTAAATTCTTCACATCACCGTCCGGCCTCGTTGTGGTAGATATAGATAACCTCGACTCCTATCAGAAAGCCGTAGAAATGCGTCGTACACTGTTCGACGATCCTTTCCTCCACCCTGTACTCGCATTTATCAGTCCCAGCAGCCGGGGTGTGAAAACATTCGTACCTTACAGCAACCTGTACACAGACGATCAGAGCCGGAATATAAGAGAGAGCATGAACTGGGCAATGCAATACATAGAAATAACCTACGGATCAGAAATGAATAACTCCAACGAAACAGTTCAAAAAGCCGTAGACACCTCCGGCAAAGACATCGTAAGAGCCTGCTTCCTCAGCCATGACCCACAAGCACTATTCAGAGAATATTAAACGATCCATCTTGAATAATCAACGGTGAACTATCCATTATCAATTATCCACTATCAATTAAAAAAATGACCGATATTGAATCCTTACGCCTCCTCACCGAAGCAGTTGAAACAGCAGGTGCCGACATTGCACCCACTTACGCTGAGTATGTACAATTAGCATTCGCCATCGCAACGGACTGTGGTGAAGCAGGACGGGAGTTTTTTCATCGCCTGTGCCGGATTTCCGCCAAGTATCAATCCGCCCATGCCGAACGAATGTTTTCCAATGCACTCACGAAACAGCAGGGAGCAATACATCTCGGAACGGCCTTTCACCTCGCTGAATCGACAGGAGTAAAAATCTGCAGGGAAGCCCGGAAGGAAGTTATGAACAACCGGACGGGTACAGTAGGTACAGAAAGTTCACCGCACAATCTTTCCACACACGCGCACGTATATAATAAGGTAGAAGAAGAGGAAAAGAGTGAATCAGAAGAACTGCTGGAAGGCAGCGACCCGCATCACCCATTACCCACTTTCACCTTAGAAGACTGGCCGAAGCTACTGCTGCGCATCATAAGTTATGGCACTACCGTCACGCAAAAAGACGTACTCTTGCTCGGAGCATTGACTGCCCTGGGCGCCACCATGGAACGATACGTAAGATGTCATTATGCCGGCAAATACCAATCGCCCTGCATGCAATCCTTCATTGTAGCTCCGGCAGCCTCGGGCAAGGGAGTACTATCACTCATCCGCCTACTCGTTATGCCTATCCACGATGATATCCGCCAACAAGTGGAAAAAGAGATGAATGCCTACAAAAAGGCAAAAGTCGCCTACGAAATGATGGGCAAAGAGCGTGCCAAAGCGGAAATCCCCGAAATGCCTTTAAACAGAATGTTCCTCATTTCCGGCAACAATACCGGTACCGGTATCCTTCAAAATATTATGGATGACAACGGAACAGGCTTCATCTGCGAAACCGAAGCGGATACTATCTCTACCGCCATCGGTTCGGAATACGGTCACTGGAGTGATACGCTTCGCAGAGCATTCGACCATGACTGGTTAGCATACAACCGACGTACCAATCAGGAGTACCGGGAAAACAAGAAAAGCTACCTCTCTCTCCTGCTTTCGGGGACACCCGCACAGGTGAAACCACTCATTCCTTCAGTAGAAAACGGACTTTTTTCGCGCCAGCTGTTCTATTATATGCACGGCATCTATCAATGGATCAATCAGTTTGACGAGAACGAAACGGACTTGGAAGCCATCTTCACCGCCATTGGTCTGGAATGGAAAAAGCTCTTGAACTTACTCAAGGAACATGGACTCCACACACTCCGGCTCACGGATGAACAGAAACAGGAGTTCAATGACCTCTTTTCCAAGCTATTCACCCGGTCAACGATCGCCAATGGCAGAGAAATGAGCAGTTCCATCGCCCGAATGGCTGTCAACATCTGCCGTATCATGTCAGTAGTGGCCATGCTTCGTGCTCTTGAAAATCCTCAGCCGTATCAATATCAGACATCTTCTCATCCCCTGCTTACACCGGATAAGGAAATCGCTGCTGATAATATCAAAGACGGTATCATTACCCGTTGGGATATGACGATCACTCCCGAAGATTTTAAGGCTGTATTGAACCTTGTAAAACCACTCTATCAACATGCTACGCATATCTTGTCTTTCCTTCCTCCTTCAGAAGTCAGCCATAGGGCCAATGCCGATCGTGACGCATTCTTTGAGGCACTGGGTGTCCAATTTACCCGTGCACAGTTGTTGGAGCAGGCTGCGACTATGAAAATCAAGCCCAACACTGCCCTCACCTGGCTGAAACGACTGGTAAAACAGGGACTGATTGTCAATCTTGACGGCAAAGGTACTTACGCGCACGCACGCGTGTGCGTGTGTTAGGGAAGGGCTGGTAAAAGTGTACCTACTGTACCTGTTGATAACATCGTCTTTTATCGTTTTTTTATGAAAATCAGAGTATAGCGTTTTGTAGAAGCTAAAGCTAAGCTTTAGAGGCCATAAACCACCGCTTTAGAAGTCGTAAAGCATAGCTTTTGCTAGGGTTCTCCCAGCGCATCCACGATCGCCCTTACCTCCAACGGAGTGTAAGAACGGTGCTGCGGCTGATAGCCCAAATCGGACAGGCGTTCCTGAAGACCGGGACAGCGGACAATCCATTTATTCATTTTGCGGTAAGCGGCAATGCCCGTAAGTTCGGGAGAATAAAGCTGTGCCAGTTCCATACGACCATAAGCACGTATTTTGAATTCTATCATGACAAATAAGTTTCTGTTTTACAGTCACAAAAGTAACAAAATATATTCACATTACCTACGTTTTATCAGGGAATAACAGACTATAACCGACAACAATTGCACATTACCGACTGCCACTGTACACAACCGATTTTTCCGAGTTACAGCATACTATCTTTGTGTCATCAAAAGGGAGAAATCCTCACGAAAATATGTTTAACTCTTTAAAATTATTATTTTATGATTCGTTACAAAATCTATCAGAACCAGCAGAAGAAAGGCTTGAATGCAGGCAAGTGGTTCGCCCGGGCGGTAAGCGACGAGACATTCGACCTTGCCAAACTTGCGAAACATATGTCGAAGCACAATTCACCGTATTCCAGTGGGGTGATCAAAGGCGTGCTCACTGATATGGTGGACTGCATCAAGGAACTACTGCTCGACGGCAAAAGTGTGAAAATTGATGATCTAGCCATCTTCGGTGTAGGAATCCGAAGCAAGGCTGCCGAAACGCTGGAAGAGTTCTCATTGGAGAAGAACATCACAGGTATGCGGCTAAAAGCACGTGCCACAGGAAACTTATCGACGACCAATCTGAAACTCGACAGCCAATTGAAGCAGCAGGCGGAGTATCAGAAACCGACAACGCCCGGAGGAGGAGGTTCCGGGTCAGGCAACACTCCCGATCCGAAACCTAATCCGGACGAAGGAGACGAAGAAGCACCGGACCCGACTGTTTAAGTCATAACCTGAACACTGGCAAAGCCTTTAGCCGAGATAAGCTAAAGACTCATTAAAAATCAATATTTTTTTCATTTAAAACCAAAAGTTATGAGTAATTCATCATCACGATCCGTATGGAGTTTCATTATCAAAGTAATCATCACTGTCGCTACTGCTGTAGGTGGTTTGATAGGAGTACAAAGTTGTATGTAAACTTATGCGGACCATCACACTAATTATCATTCATTGCAGTGCCACGCCGGAGGGAAAAGCCCTCTCGGCGGAGGCTTGCCGACAGGATCATATCCGACATCGGGGATTCCGTGATATCGGTTACCATTTCTACATCACACGTGATGGGGAAATACATCCGGGACGACCGTTAGAAAAGGTCGGAGCACATTGCCGGAATCATAACACACATTCCATAGGAATCTGTTACGAAGGAGGACTGGATGCGGAAGGACAAGCGAAAGACACACGTACGCTGGCGCAACGAGGGGCGCTGTTAGCTTTGATTCGTGAGCTAAAGAAAAATTTCAAAAAAGCGTTGATTGTGGGGCATCATGATTTGAATCCTCTTAAGGAGTGCCCGTGCTACCCTTGTGTAGAGGAATACAGGGAATTGTAGGTTAGTATCTATAAGCACTCATTGCATAGCGATGAGTGCTTTTGATTTTTACAAATACATTGCAATTTTCCCTGCTAGAATTTCTTGCCAAAACAAATATTTATAAATGTCTTCACCAAGATCTTAAAATCAAACCACCATGAGCGATGCTGCAAATAAAACAAATCATAGCGGAGACGACGTAGCATTTTATCCATCGTATCCGTGTACCCATTGTATAACGTAGCATACGAAGTAACACCCGGTCGTATCTGATACAAAAATACGTAACGAGCATCGTGTTCCATTATCTGATCAATGAAATACTTACGCTCCGGACGTGGACCAATAAAAGCCATCTGACCACAAAAGACATTCCAAAGTTGCGGCAATTCATCCAAATGATGTTCACGCAAAAACTTACCCACTTTAGTTAATCGTTTATCTTTCCCACCCCTATATAGCGCAGGACCCATTTTTTCCGCATCCAAACGC
This sequence comes from Bacteroides sp. RCH18, assembly GCF_058231005.1. NCBI lineage: Bacteria > Pseudomonadati > Bacteroidota > Bacteroidia > Bacteroidales > Bacteroidaceae > Bacteroides > Bacteroides sp. RCH18. The sequence continues at coordinate 1,669,671 of NZ_JBIPTC010000001.1, forward strand.
ATACTGCGGAACTTATAAATATAAAACGGACGACCGAAACGACCGATACGTTCCTGTTTGAAAATAGCCGGACCACCATCTTCACGCTTCACAGCTATATAACAGATTAAAAATAAAGGAGAAAAAATAATCAGTAATATGCCCGCAATAATGCAATCCCCAATTCGCTTGACATTGCGCTCAAAAGCATTCATTCCGTCGGGAATGAAATTATCATTATACCCCATAATTCTGTTTAAAATAAATAGATTAGATTACTTAGTTAGTCCTACCCTATACTAGTATATTACAATAAATTTAACAGTCTATATATTATCCGCTAATAATTTTGCTTCAATTATATTATCTTCAATAGAACAATAAGTCCAACTCCCATATCTTCCTATAGAGTACACATTTTTCATAGATAATTCTTGCTTATATTCATTCAACGCTTTAGTACTTTTTGTATTGATATGCACATAAGCTGGATTCATCAAAACAACCTCATAATCTACCAATTTCTGTGAAGTTATTATTCTTGCTTTTTTTAAATCAATCAATACACGTTCCAAATAAAACGAGTAATCTTTCAATTCTTCTTTTTCCGGAAACCCAATTTCCACATATAAAGACATCCTTTCTCCACCAAGAATGTTATCATAATAGCCAATTCTATAAAATACAAATTCTTTATTAGGAATATAAATCCAATTATTAATTTGATCATTTCCTTTTAAATCGAATCCCAAATTAAAAACCAATACTTTATTACAAGTAAATATATCTTTGGGGTAATCAACATGACACTTCTTTAGAAGCATCGGAAATGGCATAGTAGAAATTAAATTATCATACTCAATTTTTCGCCTATTGGTTATAGCTACTTTATTTTCAATATCAATAGATTCTAATTCCTCTTCAAGACATATTTTATCGGAGTCAATATTTTTCACCAAAGAATTTATATATTCGATAGCTCCTCCTCTAGGGTACGCAAAAGAGTCATTATAAGAAGAGTTATTTGATGCCCGGAAATTTAAAATAATATCTTCTTTATTAGCTTTAGGAAAGAAACGTCCCATTGCTTCCATATCTAAAAGGTCAAGATCACAAGCATATAGTTTCTCATTATAAGGTATAAGAAATTTATTAGCAATCGATTTCCCAAATTTAGCATATATCATTCCTTTAAATGTTGTAAAGTCTCCCTCATACGGATTATCAAAGAGATCATACAAACAATCAATCAACTCTTGTTTATCAAGTTGATGAATATTCTTCTGAAAAGGAAAATCAACATATATTCCATTATACAATATTTGAGTATGTTTTTTTGTTCTGATTAGATCTGAAGAGTGTATATTTTTACAAACTAGCGTTTCTATTTCCGGATCACGAAAATGAAAGAAATGCCCTGAATAATCCCATACATAACCATTCCTTTTTATCGTTCTACAATATCCTCCTATTTCGAGTTCCTTTTCTAGGATAACAAAGTCATTCTTTGTAAAATTAGCATAACTAATCCCTGACACTCCTGCTCCGACTATTAAATCCATAGTTTTATCTATATTTTAAAAAGCCATTAATAGCCCAATGAATAAAATAATATGTACTTTTCACCAACCCTAATTTTTCGACTTTATAATACACCATAAATTGAGGCTTAATTACTTTCTTTTTATTTCCAGTAGTACTAGAAGCAAACACACGATAGGACGCCAAGATTTCCTTATTGCCATAAGCATAATCTATTTTTTTCAACATTGAGAGCCAAAAAGCAAAATCATCCCTCATACTCTTTAATGATTCATCAAAAAACATTTCACCTATTTTCTCTCTATCAAACATAGTCGTCAAACAAGACATAGAACATGTTTTTAATAATCCTTTATAATCAACTTTATCAGGAACTATAAATGGTTTAAGTATTTCATTATTATTTTCATCAATCCTACGATAAGATGCATACACAATTCCTACCTTCTTATTTTTTAAATATTCTAATTGTTTCTCAAGAAAACTGTTATCCAACAAATCATCTGCATCAAGAAAGCAAATATATCTTCCGTTCGCACGTCTCAACGCATTATTTCTTGCTGCAGCAGAACCTGCATTTTGCTGATGCACCAATTTTATTCTATCATCCTCAATTGAATATTTTTTCACAATCTGAGGACTAGCATCTTTCGATCCATCATCCACTATAATCATTTCCCAATTCTGATATGTTTGTGCAAGCACGGATTCTATTGTTTGGGAAACATATTTTTCCCCATTATACATGGGAGTAATAATTGAAATAAGTTGATTATCCATTATAAACCTTATTATAAATATAATTATATTGATTCACCATTTCTTCAATATTATATTGAAAAGAGTTCAATAAGTTCTGTTCAGATATCCTATTGAGTAATTGCCTATCTCCATAAAGACGTCTAATTTTTAAAGCCATATCTTCGAAACTATTAGGCTTAGCTAAACAGTCATCAGATATCAGCTCTCTAATTCCATCCACATCAGTTGCTACAACTGCTTTTCCCGCAGACATATATTCTATGACTGATATAGGTAAACCTTCATAGTGTGTGGACAAAACACACAAATCAGATGTCTTCAATATTCTATTTACATCTGTCCTTCTACCTAAAAAATGTATTCTTTCTGAAAGACCTAATTCGGTTGCCAAAGCTTTACATTCAAAGATTGATTCACCAGAGCCAACAAAAACAACATGTATGTCTGAAGGTAACAATGAAAGAGCCCTGATTAAAGTTGGTTGGTCTTTTTGAGAAAAAAAACGAGCAGTCATTGTTATCATAAATGATGAGTGAGGTAACCCTAGCTCATTCTTTTCAAATGGTTTAGCCTTGTTAAACACTTCCCATTGAATCGCATTAGGAATGGCTACTACTTGTGAATGTCTTATCCATTTTAACAAATTAAATCGTGAGGTTTCACAAACTCCTACAATTATATCAAATTGATTATACATCCATTGCTCTATAAATCTATAAGCCTTGAATTTTCTTCTTTTATTAAAGTTATTGTGTTCCGTTGTTATGAATTTCGCATGTGAATGCGACAATACTTTTCCCAAACTTATATATAATTGGGCCGGCCAAAGATGGACATGTATAATGTCATAATAAGTGAGATATTTTCTCAATACAAAGACATTAAAAGGATTATATAAATTATTATATTTGCCAATATTTACTTTTATCCCATTATCCTCAAATACTTTTTTCATAGATACTGAATTTCTATTCAATACTAGAAGCTCTACCGCATATCCTTTTTCTTTCAGTCGAGGTAATAGGTTTAATAAAAAGCTTTCTACTCCTCCTTCTGATAAACTATTTGTAATATGTAATATTTTCATCAGCTAAAAAAGACCAATTGATAATTCAAATCACCTTTCACAAGGTTAAGAGTCAAAAATATAAAGGATGCCAATCCTATAATAACTGCATATGTTTTTTTGGAAGATAATAACTGATAAAATGAAGCAATCAAGAGTACTTCCCCTATAGAAAAGAAAGTTGCAATACGGGCTGCAATAATACCAAAGTCATTCCAAATAACTAGCCAGCAAAGTGAAAAAACATAAATGGTAACAAGCATCCTAAATGCATAAACCTTTTTATCTAAACGATCATAATATTTTAGACATACTGCTGAAACTATTAATTGTTTCAACACCGTAGGATTGGAAAATACCCCTAAAGTTTGATTGAATCCTTCCCATCCTGAATAATTCTGAATCCTATCCAAACCTTCCATATACGGCAAAGATTTTAGAAATTGCCCAAGTGGCATACACACACCTATAACTAAGGAAATTAATATAAGATATCTCAAAGTTTTTACTCCTATCTTCAAATTACATAGAAAGTATGAAATCAGAAAAGTTATAGCAGCTAAATGGATTGTTGCAGCTAATAGAATAACAAATAAAAAATGATATATTTTCTTACTCACAATATAGCGGATGCTATAAAGGCACAAAGCGCACGCAAGCCCTGCTCGAATTTGCATTAATTCCCGCCCAATATAAGTATGAACATAATAAAATAATATAGCCGTGAAAAAATAAGGAGTATATTTTTTGTAACAAGAAAGATTGATTCCAACGCTTAAAAATGCCATCACAAGAAATAACAGTATCGAATTGTCGGAAAACAAGCCTATAAACTTATTAATATAAATATAGCCTTTATCATTGGCAACAATAGCCAAATCCCCTTCGCTACTAATGACAGATTTATTATTCAATAAGTAAAAAAAATCTGAATATGATTTATAATCAGGAAAATTATAACGTAATCCGGCAAATAAGGCTAATGCAAAAAACACCATGCAAAACAATATTTTCTTCTGTTCCAACTTTACAGGAATAGAATCACAAAAACTGGACATAAAAAGAAAAATAAATAAAAGATAGAATGGTAACACTTCTTACTTCTTTACTTTTAGTGCTATTTTTTTCGCTATAAAATAGAGAACAATAAAAATATCTATAAAGCCATATAGCCTATGTTTTTCCAAAAGTAGTAACAGCTTATAAAAGACAGAAAGAGAAGGATGTTTTATTATCATCTCTCTAGGCGCATTATATAGTTGACACAATTTCTTCCTTATATCTCCTTTAGCATGCATTATAAAATCAACTTTAGCTTTCAACGTCAAAAAAACTAAATCCTGTTGATAGTCATTATTCTGACCAAAAAAATCTCGAAGTATACTAATTACAGCTTGTATATCTAACAGAGACTTTTCTGTTATATTTGTAGTATATGAATTTGAATTATACTGTACGTAATGTAAATAGGCTTGAGGAAGATAAGCTACCTTATTTGCTAAATAACAAATTCGTGCAATCGTAGACATATCTTCCCACATATTAATTCCTTCAATAAAAGATATATTATTATTCAAATACAGTTCCCTTTTTATCAATTTATTAGAATTAGAACTATGTAATCGGCCAGACAATATCCATCGGGCACATTCAGCTCCTGTACTTGGTGCTACTTGTTTTTTATAGATTTGTTTTTGGGGATAATTCACATAATAATCAGCTATTACAATATCTGCACTACTTACTTTAGCTTTATGGTACATCTCCTCCAACATTGCAGGTTCTACATAATCATCACTATCAATGAAGATAATATATTCACCTTTTGCCATTTTAATGCCTATATTACGGACACCAGCTGAACCTATATTTTTTTGATTATTTACTATGTTTACCTTTCTATCAGGATATTGTTTAATAACTCGTTCAGATACCTCAATACTTTTATCCGGAGTACAATCATTAATCAAAATATATTCTACGTTCTCAAACGTTTGTTCAAAAACAGAGCGCAAACACCTCTCAATAAACTGTTCTGTATTATAAATGGGAATTATCAAAGAAACAGCTATAGAACTACCTTCTAAGTTATCTTTCATTTTTATTCAGCAAATACATTAAGATGAGATAAATAAAAGGAATACGATAAATCCATATCCGAATTTTCCTTTTCAGAGAAAGGTGATTAGCACCAATCTTAAAAAAGCCAGAATTTTTATATTGGCTATATATAGTTTCTTTTTCTTTGAATGGAAGAGCCTTTGTTAATAAATTAGTTAAAGCAACGTATTTATAACTATTAATCCATACTTGAGCATAGCAAGAATATTCATCATATGAATCTCTATAACAGTTTTGAAGAGAATTAATTACAATAAACCAACTATTAAAAGAATATCTATTTTGGGCATAAGTTTTTATAGTGGTTATACTGCCACTTTCTCTAATAACATAATTATAGACAGGTAATTCTAGGAACTTCATTCTATTACAGAACCTATATATTCTCAGCATAAATTCATAATCTTCATGAATAATTCCCTCAACGAAACGAAGATTATTTTTTTTATAAATATCCGTCTTTAATATATGTACACAAGCACTTTTCACAATAGGAGCGCTTTTTATATATTCTGTCCCTGACATCACATTCGAAGGTTTCTCTCTCCATTCTGTACCTTTGCATTTTTTCCCTTGTATAACATCATATAAATTAAACCCTATGTAATCCAGCTCATATGTTTCCAGTTGATACAGCAAGGTTTTCAAAACATTTTTTTCTATATAATCATCTGAATCTACAAACCAACAATATTTTCCTTGCGCACGTTCTATACCATAGTTTCTAGCAGAACTTAGTCCTCCATTTTTCTTATGATATATGGTTATATTAGAGTATTCTTTTTGCAATTTCTCTACTATAAAAACTGAATTGTCTGGACTGCCATCATCTATCACAAGAATCTCATATTCATCCTCATTAATATCTTGTTCTTCAAGCGAACGAATACATCTTTCAATGTATTGTTCAACATTATAGGTGGGGAGTATTATTGATAACTTTTTATCAAATATATCTTTCATTTAAAATATCTTTGTTAACTGTTTACACCTTATTATAATTCTAACACACCTATAGTTAACTCCGCTTCATTCGTTTATAAGTCCTTTGATACAGCCAATACCAAACTCTATTTCGTGCTATAAATCTAAATACATTCTTTTTCATTTTATCTCTAAAAGTTCCCCAAGAACCCGCAAAATGATGAATGGTGACAGTATTTTCTGTTAATCTAATTTTGCCATCGGTATAAGACTTAGGACTAAATATATCTTTGGGATATATAGTAATGAAACTTGGAAAATCTTGATAAGAATTATCACGTTTCAAACCATGTACAAACAAGGCATTTGTGACCACAATAGCATTAGTTGTAATATCAAGTGTACCATCTTTTTTTATAAAATGCCTACCTACATAATGGTTTAGATTTTCTTTCACCCACACACCACCTTTCTCACTTGCCATTATTCCTGTAGATAGATCTTCATCACTCTCAAACCCCAAAAATGCACAATGATGTAAAAAAGGGTCTAATGTCTTTACAACTTCAACATCTGTATCCATGTATATGCCACCTTCATGATAAAGCGCATACAGACGTACTATATCTGTTACAAAAGCAAACTTACAACTATTATAAGCTTCTCTAGCATAAGGGTACATATCAAGATCGAAATTATCCTCATTCCACTCTTTAATTTCGTAATCTGAAAGAATCTGCTTCCATGAGTTCATGCATTTTTTTACAATTTCCGGTTTTTCCCCTCTACCAAACCAACAATAATGAACAACTTTAGGTATCATATTTATTTACTTTATTATTCTTTTAAAAAAGCGAAGTATATAAGCAGGAAGCATCAAAGGAATTAAAATAACTATCTGTAAAGATGGATAAGTTTCTCGAATTAAACGAAATTTCGCCATTTTACAATAATGCACATATTGTAAACTCATTTTTAATTTATTTTTAAAAGAAACTTGTTTATACGAAATAAGCTCTTTTGTATAAATCATTGAAGAATATGGACTCTCATCCATTATTTTTCTATAAGTATCGCTCAACCCGCTGGGTAAATACTCACAAACATATAAACCTTCATGCACATATCTTGCCATATATCTTTGAGCAATTCTGTTCCATACAACAGCTTCTGTACAAAAATTTTCTTTTTCTATTTCTGGAAAAGGATATTCTTTCATAATGGATGTACGTACAACTTCCGCTCTATCACCTCTTATTTTATATTTTGTTCGATAAGATAAAAAATCAGTATCCAAAATCTCATATTTACATGGAGTACCCACTGTTTCATAGTTATGACTAACTCTCAAAGCTACAACGCCACAATATTTATTATCACCTTCTATATCTTTCAAAAATTTATCAAGAAGTAAGACAGCATCATCTGTTAAATAATCATCACTATCGACAATGAAAAACCACTCTCCGTTAGCTAATTTTACTCCTCGATTTATCGCACGATGCTTACCACCATTTGGTTGATAATAATAGCGAATTGCAAATCTATCTTCTGACAACGATTGAATATATTCTTTTGTATCATCTGTACTACCATCATCTACAACTAACCATTCAAAATCAAAAGAGGTCTGTCGACAGAGACTTTCGTATAAACGTTCTAACGTATGACAACGATTATAGGTAGAGGTAAATATTGTAATCATAACTAATTCTTCTTTCTAAATGGACAAGCTGAAAGGATAGCATTTAAATCAATTCTATTTGCTGTCCATACTTTCTTATATTCCAACAACGAATTGATTGATATATAATGATCTACTTTCAAGACCGGCTCAGTAAATTCTTTACCCACTGATAAATAATAATCTCTAAATTTTAAACCATTTTCTTCTACACGATAAGTGAATTCACACCAAATATTAGGAACAGAATAAGTGTCCGCAATTATAACTCCATGTAAAGAAGTAGATAAAATGAAATCACAACTACATACAGCGTCAATAAAATACTTCCAGTTATTATAGCTATCCAAACTGATAAGACATACATCTTCTTTTGAATATTCTGATAAAATCTTATAATTTCTTTCAATGCAATCATTATAATGAAGAATAATACCAATTTTATATTTCTTCTTCATTACAGGAGAATAAAATAAAGGGAAAAGAAGTGCTGGATCTCCATAGACAGCAGGACAATCTAAGCCTTTTTTAAGAAAATACTCTCTAGTTAAGGGACCGCGAACAGAAAAAATTTCTAGTGGTTTCAACTCCATTTCCAAACTAGAAACTCCAATACCACTACCCCAAACAATACTCCTTTTATGTATTAACCAAGGAATAATACTTCCAATACATAAATAATTCTTTTTTTTACCATATCGAGAAAACAAAGAGTATTGATAAGGAATAATTCTCCTTTTACTTACTAAAGCAGCAATTATAAGACTCACATCATCGCCCCAATTATTATTAGTAAACTTATAATATCCTCTTGAAGGCGATATACAAGCCGAGACAGTTATAGCATCCTTATCAACTAACTCCCAAAACAAATAATAAGCATATTTTAGGAGATGAAAAGGACGACCAACAAAATATTTTATGCAGTAATACATTACTCCATTCTTACGTAATTGATTAATGATATGAGACATAAAAATTATAATTTATAAAAAAATGTAGCTAATATTATATTGATATACAGACTTTAGTGCCACATAAAATATATTAGTGCGAAAACATTAAGATAGCATTCGATTTTTTAATAAAATAATCTTTTGCGCCACAAAACTTCTCTCGCTCGAAGAACAACCGATATACAATATAGCCAATAAAGAACACAATAAACTACATCCCACAACCAATACAAAACGAATTCCTCCCATTGGTAAGTGATAATAGACACAAATAGGAAGAATCGAAGAGCAAATAGAAACTACTAATATATTCAAATACACTCTCTTAAAATACGACAAAGGCGATATTTCTATTTCGCCTCGCAACATAAATACACGAGCAATTAGGCAACATTGAGAAATAACAATAGCCACAACCAAAGTTATTTCCGGAAAAAGTCCCCAATATAACAACATATAAGAAAAAGGGAAATTAAGCATTTGCAAGCCACCTACAACTAATTGATAATTTCTTATTTTTCCAGTTGCAAGCATAGCTGTCACAAGTGGATTTGATAACGATTCGAATAGAGTTAGGACTAAAACTAACCTAATAAAAGTTACAGTATATTCTGGAACAGTAACAAGCCAAACATTTAAAATGCTATTAGCCTCAATTATCACAGGAAGTGACAATAAAAGTAACATATAAAACGACAAACGTGCTCCTTGATAAATTAAAGTCATCATATGTGAAGACTCCCCGATTGCATAGGATTTTATAATTTGAGGATTCAATGCTGTCATAAAGTTATTCACAAATCCTGAAATAGCAGCATTTACTTGAAGTGATATTCCACGAGCTGCGTTTACCGCCGGACCACAAAAAATATTAATAGCAATATTAACTCCCTGATCACGAAATACAGTAGCAGAAGAACCTATGAAATTCCATCCTGCAAAACTAAGCATTTCTTTTAAAAGAGATTTTTCGTAAACAAAACGATAAGTACATTCTTCAAAATGCTTCTTGCAATATAAAACATAAGTCATTTGGATTATGAATGCTACAAATAATAACAATATTGCATATAAAATCAACTTCTCAAATAAAGTAACATATAAAATAAAAACAACGCCAAGTTTCAACAAAACTTCTAAGATACTTATATAAGCAAAAACTTTCATTTGTTCATGTGCAATAATAGCAGCATTATAAGGAACACTAATCAGGTTAATCATAAAAATCAACATAGAACATTGCAATACCCAATTAGCAGCTTCCATCTTTTCTATTGGAATGTTCATTTTATTATTTAAAAACCAAACCCCACATATTTCAACCAAAAGACATACAAGTAAAGCGATTATTACTTGTACAGTTACTGCCGACGAGAATATTGTTTTTAGTCTATCTTTACTATCACGTCCTAATTCAAAAGTTATAAAACGACTAATTGCAGTAGATAATGAACCTGAAATAACAGAAAACATAGCAACAACTCCACCTACTACATTATAAATTCCAAAATCATCAACTCCTAATATATTCAAGACTAAACGACTTGTATATAAACTTATTCCCATAGTTATAAACATACGGAAATAAAGGAATAATGTATTTCTAGCTATACGCTTATTATCTACAATATAATTCATGCGAAAAGTTCACATTTCCCTAGTGGAAGCTATGAATTCTATTTGCTAATTTCATTTTTCAAATTATCCATTATTCTCTTACCTAGTAATATCCAGATAGCAGTAGAAAAAATAGCTAGAAACATAAATATTAAAACATATACTTTCATTCCTAGACTTGAAGAATATAAAGGTACAACCGCTGGCTCAATCACTGCAAAAACTGGTTTTTCTTCTTGTACCTTAGCTCGCGCAATTTGCAATTGGGTAGCTACTTGGCTATAGACCTGATACGCTAAATTCATATCATTTTGCAAACGTTCTTGCTCTGCACGAACACTTTGAAGTATCAGATTATCATGACTATCTACATAAGTGACATATTTATTTTGAGCCATATAATATTCCAGTTGTCGCTCTTTAAATAAATTTTCTAAGTATGAACAATCTTCTTTTGCCTTAAAAGTACGATAACCAATAATATATTCCTGCAACCTATTAACTGCAGAATCTACTACAACAGCAGCTACTTGAGGATTTTGTAAAGTGACAGAAACTTTGGTAATAGCCGTTTTCTTATTTATTTCAACAGTTATACTATTACGAAGAGCATTAATTTTAGCATTTTCCTCACTTGTTAATTCAATCACATCTTGTTTTCTTTTATTAGAAGTAGGCTTATCATCATCAATAAACAAGGACTTAGTCCCATCAATTATCATATTAGGAATACCTAGAATATAATTCCACCATGGAGAAATTTGCTTATCCAAATAAGCATCTAAAGTCAATGATTTGTCCCCATCTAATACAGGCAATTTAATTGCAAGAAGTTCAATTAAAAAAGGAGTAGAAGCAACTATATCTGATGAAAGAGAGGTATTTAACGCATCAACATCGCTTGTAACAACTCCGTTACCAAAGAAAGAAGCAGCCAGTCCAGCCATTCCTCCTCCTTTATCACTTCCCATTTCCGGAGAAAGTATAATATTAGCAGTATATCTTTTAGGTATACTAAATGCTACAATAATTCCAATAATCAACCCAATTCCTGCAGCTTTATACAATGACTTACGAATATAAATAATATTATAAAAAAAAACTTTCAGATCAATTTCTAATTCTTCCCCTGTACGCTCGCAAACACTCATCGTTTTATTTTTCCTTATATTTTCCTCCTCCATAACAAGCTATTTTTTTATCAAATTAGCAATAGAAGCAATCATCATCCCCAAAGAACTGAAAGAAGTAGCATAACCTAAAATATTAGCTATGTTCCCTTTCTTCTTAGCCTTACTAGGTACGATAATCTCACATCCCGGCTCAATCTGTTTCTTACCACTACCCTTAACCTTAGTCACCTGACCATTCATGTAAACAATGAATTTCTTACTCTTCCTTGCATTATCAGAATAGCCACCGGCCTGATTCAGGTAATAATCCACATCCTTTCCCTTCATATAAGAAACCGTATTGGGGACCATGACAGCACCATTGATAGTCACAGTATTATTATTCTTTGGTATGAAGACCACATCACCTTCACGTAAGACAAGGTCGGCACTACCCTTAGGATTAGTCAAAGCCTTCTCCAGATCAATGCCTACCGTAAAGGTATCCTCAACACCAATACCCAAAGAGTCAATCATGGCCTCACCCAATTGTCTGCTCATCAGGCGAATCACATCACCCATACGTTTCTTCTCACCCGCACTTGCCACACGGGTCAATTTCGCACCACGAAGATAGGCAAGGTTAGTAGGACCACCCGCTTTATTCACCAGATCGGAAAGACGTTCCTCACGGCTGGTCATGGCGTAATTTCCTCCGAAAAGGATTTCACCATCAATGACTACATTCTGTTGTGCCTGATAACCCGGACTGCGACGGACATAAACTTCGTCATAAGGCTGAAGGATAAAACCGGGCTGACCGTCGATGACAAAACCATCCTTTAAAGAGAAGGTATACATCTGACCGATCGTATCATTATCCGCGGTACTACGGGGATTCTTGATTCGTCTCGACACATCAATACGGACAGTAGAGGCGGCTTCTTTCAAGCCACCGGCCTGGATGATCAGATCCTCAAGTGTCATGTTATCAGCATAAGGATAGGAATCGGGGTGCGCGACTTCACCGTGAACTGTGACATTACCCCGGTCTTCCAGGTCATGGATACTTGGAATGTAGAGGATGTCATTCTTCATCAGGGCGAGGTTCGGGGAAGTACCGTTCATGATAGACCTGATGTCTATCTGAACAACTTCACTGGTCAGGTCTTCACGCTGGCGATAGAGGACAGCACGATTCAGGAAAGCGTCACCGGTCAGGCCCTGGGCTTCATGGACAAGTTCGCGGATCGTATTCAGTTTACCGCTGAGCTGGTAGATGCCGGGACGATAGACAGCGCCACGGATTTCCAGTTTGTTTGTGAAGCGGTTAAGGATGGCTTCGGCTGTTACAACGTCACCGTTACGCATTGTGTAGATGCTGTAGTCCATATCCTTGACCGTGTTGACCTCGTATTCCTCACCATTCTGACGGACAACACGTAATGAACGGGTGTAGGCGTCAGCTTCAAAGCCGCCGGCATATTTGATTAAAGTGGCAAGGTTCTCGTCTTTCTTCATTTCGAAACGCATAGGACGTTTTACCTTGCCGCTGATCTTTACCAAGACATCGTAGGCGGGGACGATAACCACGTCACCTTCCTGAAGGCGGATGTCATCCTGTGTGTTGCCTTTCATAATAAATTCGTAGACGTCGATGGTGGCGATATTCTTTCCGTTGCGTACCAACTGAACGTTTCGAAGGCTGCCGATATCACTCACACCGCCTGCACGATAAAGCGCGTGGAAGACGGTAGAGAAGGAAGAAAGGGCGTAGGTACCCGGCTGTACGACCTCTCCCATCACGTTGATCTGGATAGTACGGATATTACCCAAAGTCAGACGGATGTCGGAAGTAGGGTCGGTAGTATTGTTCAGACCGTTATAGATCTTATTCAGGGCGTTCTTCAGATAGTCGTTGGCGGCGGAGACTGTCATACCGCTAAGGTTGACAGGACCGATCTTCTGAATGTTGATGGTGCCTTCAGGAGAGATTTGCTGGCGGATCGTGTTCTGGCTCGCACCCCAGATATCGATGATGACTTCATCACCGGGACCCAGGCGGTAGTTGGCAGGAGTGGCAAGGTTGACACTAGGCTCGAACGTCAGGTTGCGGGTATTGAAGATATTGCGCCCGAAAACCTGGTCCTCACGGGCCAAATCTTCCGTAGTCGGATGATCCTCCAGCATGTCGGAAGTATTCTCCTTAGTCTCTTCACGAAGGCGGGACTCGTTGATATCCGTACCCGTGGATTGGGAGGTGTTTACATTGTTCTGCTGCTCATAGAGCTGCTTCACACGCATAGCCTGTTCCTTGGTCACACCTTTACGCGCAAGTTCGGAAGCAAGCTGTTTCTGTTCCTTGCCTTGCCGGATACCGTCCTTTACATATTCCAGTACCTGTGAGTCACTCATGGACTGGGCCATAAGCGAGCCACTTCCCAGCATAGAACAAAAAAGTAGAATGCTAAAAAGTCGTTGTATTTTCATTGACAAATAAAAAAGTTAGTTGGTTTCACACAGTTCCTGCATACCGTGACAGACCGCAGACAACTGTTGTTTAAGAAGAGAAGGGGGAAGAGCATCAAGGAGGGTCAGAGAACGCTGCAAGACAGACCGTTTTCTATCCTCGTCTTCCGGATTGGCGTACATCGACACATTATATCCCTGAAGGATGGCCAAACACAGGGTAGCATCCTGTTCCGGTGTCTCCCCCCGTTGTGAATATAAATCGTTTATCTGTTCGTGGATGGATTGTTGTAATGCTGAAAGGTCATCCAGATACACGTGGCCTGCACTCCCCTCACCAGGAAGCAGCATGCGCACCAAACTTAATAAACCCTCTATGTTTTCCTGTAAAATAACGGCATCCATATCCCTTGCCTTAAACAGCCGCCATAATAGGCTCTACATAACCGACAGGCATATCCACACAGGCACATCCCAGCATATTCAGGCGAACGGCGATCTTACTCTTGCCATCCACATTAACCAGTTCGCCAACAAGGCCCGTCAGGGGGCCTTTAATCACACGGACCTTTTCGCCACGGGCCAAAGGGGCACTGTTCATGCTTATCGATTCTTCTGAATAATCAAGCATGAAACGGAAACGGGCCATCTGCTCGTCAGGGATTACGGCAGGACTACTCTCGCCGCGCATCACCATGTAACGGCTCACAGTAGAAAAACTCAGGACTTCCATGCGTTCCCTAGGGTCAACGTGTACGAAGACCATCATAGGAAGCAAGACGGAGGTGACCAGCTTGCGACGGTCGCTCCATTGGTGGAATTCCTGTTGAACGGGAACGAAATTCTCGATACCCATCTTGTCCAGATGCTCGGAAACCTTCTTTTCATGATGCATCCGAACCAAAGCAACATACCAGCGTTTTGAGTGTGCTACGCCTTCCCCTGTCCCATAAATAGGCCCAGCATTGAGTGATTTCTTTTTTCTTAAAATCATGTTTTTTTACCCCATGTTTATCCGTTACTTCTTAGGTAACTCACAAACAAAGGACAAGCGAAACAGGGAACTTTTTTCAACGAAAACATCGGAAGAGGACTGGTATTCAGGAAATAAGGCAGAAGTGAAGGGGTTTTTCATAAATTGGAATAAAAAAAGACATAACACGGATATTGTCATTTTCCGTATGTTATGCCGACTTTTGATTCATTTTAAGAAATTAATTTCATTTTTGTTTGCGTATTTTCATAAATATGTCCATCTTTGCGCCATGAATCATTCCGTTACCTAAGAAGTAACACACACCGATAAACACTGTATATCAGGATTCTAAATCACACATACAGGCCAGAACCGCACCTCTTAACGTAAGACAAATTCATCCGGTTTACCTCCGTACGCTCTTTCAGCTCAAAGCCCTTCAGATAAATCTGCGTGGTCTTGATCGACTTATGCCCAAGGGATTCACTGATCATCTCGATAGGGACACCACGGTACTTGGCGGTGGTAGCCCAAGAATGGCGAAGCGTGTAGGAAGTCACGGGGAAGTTGAGACGTAGCCGCTTTGCCAGGGATTTCAGGCAGTAGTTGAATCTCCGGAGAGCGGACTGGTATTCACGGTAAGCTTTCTCATCCTTCCTTTTCTTATCTCCCTGAAGGATGCCGAAAAGGTAGTCGGGACAGCCGGGACGGGGAGACCGTCGGTTACGGAGCTGCTCGAGCATCTCCTGTGCGCTGTCCAGAACCTCGACGCTCATGGGAGTCTTCGTCTTGACACGATTGTAGTGCAGCACATTGCTATCAAGAGCGGATTTCTCCAGATGACTCAGATCGGCGAAAGACATCCCGCAAAACTGGAACATCAGAGCGGCGATAGCCTGGGTACGGCGGAGACGGTCAGACTGGGGGTCTTCATAAAGAAGCCTGCGAAGTGCAACGACGGGAAGCGCCCTTTTCTGACGAACGTCCACTCCCGTATAGACCTCATGGAACAGGCGGTGGACATAAGGAGCGCTACCCGCCTCCACACCACGATTGTAGATACTGCGAAGCATACGCATATACGTGGAAATCGTATTGGGCTTCAGACCACATGCGTAAAGATGCTGTTCGTAACGGCGAAGGCGGTCACGGGTGACTTGACGGAAAGACACACTATGGACACCACAAAACTTGCTAAAAGAAAGAAGGGCGTTCTGATAGACATGCGCCGTAGAATAGCGGCCCTCCTCGCGCAAACGGCCGATATAGATATCGGCACAACGACTAAATCCATTTTTATTCATTATTTATATCACTAGTTAGATTACACAATACAAAGTAAGATGAATAAACATGAAGTCTTAGTTTTATCTTGTTTGACTATATTAAAATTACTAAAAAACTGATGCTCACGAATACAATCGAGTAGGAGGAAAACGAAGTAGAAGTTTTCCTCCTACTTTCGTTTTCCGACCTCTCACACCACCGTACGTGCCGTTCGGCATACGGCGGTTCTCTTAACTGCGATGCAATTGGGTATAAAGAATTATCATTGACGGATAACCCGCCATTACAAGCTTATCTGTTGTGATTGCTCTATGCAATATCCAACTATCCGCAATGGGCCAATAGCCTTTACGGGTATTCGCCCATTCCCAAGATTTCCGACGAGGGATGCCACACTTCTGCAAGCTGGCAAAACGTGTACGTACCCGCTTCCAACTCTTCCATATATACATTCTAAGACGACGATTGTACCACTTCGCTGTTTTGATTATAAAATCTTTCATATCGGCATAACGATAGTATGTCAGCCAACCTCGGATGTATTGCGTCAGGTGGAGTTTCAGCCAAGCGTAGCCTTGACCACTACTACGGCTGGTCAGGTGCTTGATGGTGCGTTTGAACTTGGATTGACTTTTCTTATGAAGATTAAGACCACATTTACGGTCGGCTCTTCAGTAGAAGGAGTGTCCAAGATACTTCTTGCCGCAGATGGAACCGACTTCTGTCTTCTCTTTGTTTACTTTCAAGAATAACTTCTTTTCTATAAACTCGGAAATACTATCACGGACTCGCTCCGTTGCCCGAAGACTATGGACAAGGATCAGACAATCATCGGCATAGCGGACAAACGGGTGCCCCCTGCGTTCCAATTCCTGGTCCAACTCATTAAGAAGAATATTGCTCAATATAGGACTCAATGGACCACCTTGGGGGACGCCCTCGGCAGTCTCCGCGTATTTGTGAGATACTACAACTCCTGCATTAAGGTATTTGTGTATCAAAGATATTACACTGCCGTCCTTGACGGTTCGGGATAAGACCTCTATCAGTTTGCTGTGGTTAACACGGTCAAAGAACTTTTCCAAATCCAAACCGATACAGTAGCGATAACCTTGGTCTGCATATTCCTGCACCTTATGCAGTGCATCGTGAGCACTACGATGAGGGCGGAAGCCGAAGCTGTTGTCACTGAACTGAGGTTCGTAAAGCGGTATCAACACTTGGCTGATTGCCTGCTGAACAAAGCGGTCTACCACTGTCGGGATACCTAATGGGCGAGTTTTACCGTTGTCTTTCGGAATTTCTAACCTGCGCACAGGGGACGGACGATACTTCCCCCTGCGTATCTTTTCCAACAATTCGTCTTTATGGAGGGTAAGGTATGGCAACAGTTCGCTCGTCTCCATCTTATCGACACCTCCCACTCCTCCATTCCTTACGACTTGGCGGTATGCCGCATTCAAGTTCGATGGACTTAGAAGGAGTTCCAACAGATTGTTTTCTTCCAATTGCACTTCCACAAGCTGCTCATCTTTTATCTCCATAAAAGTCTGCACTCCCACATACTCGTCGGATGCTGTCCTATCCATTTGTGGGCAGTTCGTTTTACTGATTTTCCGCATTGACTCTTTCATAAAGTATTAAATGGTACTTGTTTGATTAAAAGTTCAGTCCTTCACCGACTGCCGATTTTTTTACCTTGTCGGTTACTATGACCTCTGCTGACTTCTCACGGTTCGTTATTACTGCTTGACTGTATTTATTTATTTTTCCTCGCCCGTGAGACCTCCCCAGTTATGGACATATTCTTTCCATCTTATGTCTGCTTGATTTACTTCGGATGTTCCGGACAACTATAGGACTTCGTTTTGTTTAGCAAACTTATCCACATCCTTAAGCCTTAATATCAAGTTTCTGTACGTCAGACCAGATATTTGCCGCAGGCTTCCTTCAGATTCCACCTCACGATGGACACCCTTGCCGTTGGCTATATACTTCCCGTTGTCAGGGCGCTTTAGGGACTTACACCCGTTAGAATATGTTCGTGCTGGGCGAACTAAAAAAATGTAAGAGAAAACCTTTCAATTTTCTCTCACATTTGGAAAACAATAAAATTAAACTCACTTACTAATTGCCAATTCGTTCGCTATTGCTTTCTCTTAAAACAGCAATTGGCATCATTCTCCGTTCTTTTCAAGAGACTTCTTCTCTTAAGCAATCTAATTCTCTACCTAATTATTAATTTACTCCCCTTAAAATTCTGTCTAGCCATGGACAGTTCATCTACCTGTTACCTATTGTCTGTTTATAAATAGTTCCTTATATTTATAAGAGGAGCTTTCTTTCCTTTTTTACCAAGAAAAATAGAAGAAAAAATAGATTTAATTAAAAAACGCCTTTCAGAGCACTCTGAAAGGCGTTTTTTAATTGCAGAAAGATTTCACTTCCTGCTTTATATCAAGGATAATTTCTCTTTTTTACGGCGCGGACTTCTGTTCCCGTCTATTCTAATATGACTTTCTGCCCGCTCAACTGATAACTGATTCCTAAAGAACCAAATACTTTTTTCAATGTTTCATGCAGGTCTTTTGTCAGTATCGTACCGTTATAGTACAATTCATTATATTTTTCACACCCTACCACTTCCACATCAAATATATGCTGAATATCTGCTACTACATTGACCAACGGGTCATCTTCATAACCGAGCACTTCGGGCAGTTCTTCCTTTTCCTGAACAGGACCAATCTCATTCTCATTACAGCGTACACTTTCACCGGCATTCAATGTCTGTTCACCGATTGGTGTCTCTACCTTCACACTTCCCTCTTCACAATTGACAGTGATCGTTTTTCCTTCCTGCTCAACCAAGAATTTTGTACCTAACACCGTAACATCTCCGGCTTCCGTTCGTACAGTAAATGTTTTACCCGGAGTCACGTCAAAAAAGGCCGATCCGAGCAGATTCAGTTTACGCCCCCAAAGCCAGCTCACTTTATTATAAGACAAAGTTGAGTTTTGCATCAGCTTCACAGAACTGCCATCCGGTAACTTGTAATCGACAGCTACTGCTTCAGACGTAATCTTCTCTTCCGACAGATAGTAATAACCGCCTATTCCGAAAAGCAGGACAAACAGGGCCGCTACTCTCCAGTAAATACGACTGCTCCTGCGAACAATCAGTTTCTGTCTTCCTGCAGCGTTCGGTCTGCTTGTTAATGCATCCGCACGTTTTTCTTCACGAAATTCTTCTAACTTCCCACCAACTACAGACTTCCGTGCAAACAACTCACCTTTCAGAGGAAGTTTGCCGTCTTCCATATATTGTTCCAGAAGTTCTTTCCTATTCTCCATATCCTCACCTCAATTAAAAATCCATAAATTAGCAGCTACAGTCAACAGGAATGATTTGCTCAATCGCTCTCTCAGTCTGGATATTGCCATGTGGGTAGTATTATAAACAGTACGGGAAGTCAGCCCCATCACTTCGGCTATTTCATCCGAATCCAGTTTTTTATAATACTTCAGGTATAATACCTCTCTCTGCTGCTTTGTCAAGCCATTTATTTCTTTCTGCAGAACTTCTAACTGCTCTCTTTCAAGTTCGGAACGGACAATCGCTGTTTCTATGTCTATCTCCAAATCGAATCTATATTCGCTTGAATTAACTTCGTCCAATGATGTGAATACGCCATTAGCAGTTTTCTTCAACTCATTCAGCAGCATGCGTTTCAGCGCCACACACAGGTAAGCGGATATGGACTGAGGCTCGGAACAACTCTGCCTCTTCTCATACAGATAAACGAACAATGACTGAATGGATTCAGTTACCAGATTATCATCACCGGCAATCTTCATCCCATATCCGTAAAGTAAATCCGAATATTCATTGTAGAGTTGCCGGAATGCTTCTTCATCCCCCTGCTGGATTTTCTCCCAAAATGTTGTATTCATTTCTCCTTCCCTTATTTACAGGTAACATAATTCTTCCCCTTTTACCAATTATTTTTGTTAAATTCCACCAAGCAGACTAAAATTCACTTGTGAAGTGGAATTTAATGTGCTTGAAGTCCATTTGTGCCATCTGAAGCACATAACCTGAATCGGCAAGGAATACGTCACGTCCTTCCCTGTCCTTCGCCATATATTGGTATTTACGTTTCTTGAAAGCTTCCAGCTCAGCAGGATCATCGCTTTCTACCCAACAAGCCTTGTACAAACTTACCGGTTCCCAACGGCAAGAAGCATTGTACTCGTTCAGCAGACGATACTGGATAACCTCAAACTGCAACTGTCCGACCGTACCGATAATCTTGCGGCCGTTGAACTGATTGACAAACAACTGTGCCACACCTTCGTCCATCAACTGGTCGATACCCTTTGCCAGCTGTTTCTGCTTCATCGGATCGGCATTTTCGATATACTTGAACATCTCCGGCGAGAAGCTGGGCAAGCCGCGGAAATGAAGCAGTTCTCCTTCCGTCAGCGTATCACCGATCTTGAAAGTTCCGTTGTCCGGCAAACCGATGATATCTCCTGCATAGGCTTCGTCAATGGTCGTTTTCCGCTGCGCCATAAACTGGGTGGGCGATGAGAAACGCATGGTCTTGCCATGACGGACGTGCTGATAGGGTGCATTACGTACAAATTTGCCCGAACATATCTTGCAGAATGCTACACATGAACGATGATTCGGGTCGATATTGGCGGTAATCTTAAAGATGAATCCGGTGAATTTCGGTTCGTCCGGTTTCACTTCACGCTCTTCTGCCTGTACAGGACGAGGACTGGGAGCAATCTCCACAAAGCAGTTCAACAATTCCTGTACACCAAAATTATTCAAGGCAGAGCCAAAGAATACAGGTGCGCAATCTCCTTCCAGATAAGATTCCACATCCAGTTCCGGATAAACTCCTTCGATCAGTTCCAGATCACCACGCAGCTTGTCTGCCAGCGGCTTACCGATCTGCTTATCCAGCTCTTCCGTATGTATATCGACTTCTACCTTCTCCGTCACCACTTGTTTGGAAGGTTGGTACAAGTCCAGTTTCTTCTCATAAATATTATATACTCCTTTGAAGCGGGCTCCCTGTTCGATAGGCCATGACAGCGGGCGGACCTGAATCATCAGTTCTTCTTCCAGCTCGTCCAGCAAGTCAAACGGATCCTTACCTTCACGGTCCATTTTATTAACGAAAATGATGACCGGAGTTTTTCTCATACGGCACACTTCCATCAGTTTACGGGTTTGTGTTTCCACACCTTTCGCTCCGTCTACTACAATGATAACGCTGTCTACAGCAGTCAGCGTACGGTATGTGTCTTCGGCAAAGTCCTGGTGACCCGGAGTATCGAGAATATTGATCTTGTAGTCCCGATAGTCAAATTCCATTACGGAAGTTGTCACCGAGATACCACGCTGTTTCTCAATCTCCATCCAGTCGGAAGTAGCCGTTTTCTTGATTTTATTGCTCTTGACCGCACCTGCCACCTGAATCTGACCACCGAAAAGCAATAACTTCTCCGTCAATGATGTCTTACCGGCATCCGGATGCGCAATAATGGCGAATGTTCGCCGTCTCTGTATTTCTGTATTATCTGCCATATTTATTATAAGGTGTCGATGCATCTTTTCAGGCTTTCCTCCCAATGAGGAATTTCGATGCCGAACGTTGTTTTTATTTTTGTTTTATCGAGTACGGAATATGCAGGGCGGTTCGCTCTTGTAGGATATTCCGCCGTATGCAGCGGTTTCACTTTGCATGAAGTGATTCCTGCCAAACGATGAATAGCTACCGTAAAGTCATACCAGGAGCAGACTCCTTCGTTGCTGAAATGATAGACTCCACGAACGATGCCTTTATTAATAATAGCAAAGATGGCCTGTGCCAGGTCATTGGCGTAAGTAGGAGTTCCTACCTGATCGAAAATGACTCCCAGACTATCACGCTCTTTGCCCAGACGGATCATCGTCTTCACGAAGTTGTTGCCAAAAGTGGAATAAAGCCATGCGGTACGGATAACGACTGACTTTTCGCAATGATTCAGTACCTCATATTCTCCTTCAAGTTTCGTTGTTCCATATACCGAATTCGGACATGGATCGCATTCTTCTGTATAAGGGATATGAGCGGTGCCGTCAAAAACATAGTCGGTAGACACCTGAATTATCGCCGCACCATTAAACTGCGCTGCACATGCCAGCGTTTTAGGAGCTTCACTGTTCAGCTTGTAAGCCAGTTCCGAATCATCTTCCGCTTTATCTACTGCTGTATATGCCGCACAATTAACAATAAGCTCAATCCGCTTTTCAGCAATATATGCCCAAACAGCGTCCTTATTACAGATGTCCAGTTCCTGCACATCTGTGAAATAATACATATGTTGCGGATTCTCTTTTGCAAGAACTTGCATTTCATTGCCAAGCTGACCATTGGCACCCGTCACTAAAATTCTCATTTATTCATCAAGTTTTAATTCCCCTTTCAGGTCTTTATCGTAATAGTTTGCCAACATGGAAAGAAAGCTGCTGATAGCTTCTACCGCCTTCATAGTTCCCTCGCTGACAGGCTTTTTCTGCAGGCGAAGCAAAAGTAGTCCATAGAGTGCTTCGAAGCAAGTCTCCAGTTCCGGCTCTTCTTTTTTGCCATTCTTATTCCGCAGTTCTACAATAAACGGCAATGCTTTGAAATAAGCGGCACTGTAGAAAGGAAATTTGGGAGAAGAAGTCAACGCATTATGAAGCTCTGTCAGATTGATGATGATGTTCTTGTTAATCTGCAAATGACCTTTTTCACATACCCCTTCCTCATTCATCATGGTGATCAGGTTGCCGTACCACTCTCGCAGGGCAGGACGCTGATCTTCCGGATAACGGGCGATCACATTCGCCTCGATCTCCTCCAGCTCACCATGATTGGCGCGGATCAGGTCTTCTTCTTGCCACATATATATAAGGTACTCGGCAATGTTTTTCTCTTTAAGCTGTCTGGCTATCTGATTCATAAGTTTTCTTCTTAATAAAGTGACTCTCCCAGCAACGTATAGATTAATCCCGCCACCGACACCAGCATCACAATGCTGCCAATCACACGGTTCAGTATCCAGATGCCCCGTAAGTTAAACTTAGTGCGCACTTTATTCACAAAATAAGTGATTCCGAGCCACCACACCAGCGCCCCCGAAGCAATGGCAAGATACCCCGTAATTTCTTCGAACACCACGACACCGGGCTGCACAAAGGCAAAACGGGCAAATAGTCCGATAAACAGGAATATAATCAGAGGATTGGAGAGCGTGACAAAGAATGCGGTAATGAAATTGTGAAAGTAAGAACCTTTATTGGACGATGCCGGACGGATGGATTGTACCGGATTGCTGCGAAAGGTATAGATTCCGAAAAGTAGCAGCATGATGCTGCCCAACAACTGCAGATAAAAAATATTCTTATTAATATAATCGAACACAAAGCTCATGCCATAACCCGTCAACAGAGCATAAGCTATGTCGCTTAATGAGGCCCCAAGCCCTGTCACAAATCCATACCAGCGCCCTTTATTCAACGTCCTCTGAATGCAGAGAACACCCACCGGACCGAGAGGTGCGGACACAACAACGCCTATAATAAAGCCTTTCACTATTATATCGAATATTGTCTCAATCTGAATCATGCCGCAAATATCGCACTTTTTTATGAGAAGAGGATAGGATATTAACGTTTTTTCCACACAAGAGTCACTATATACACCAAAATTGCTTATCTTTGCGCCACAGAAAAATCGTAAAATCAAAAAATAAACATGATTCTTTTTTTCAGAACCCCTTCCAAGAGCGTGATTGCCGTAGAGAGCAACCATCAGCTCACCCCGGACGAAAGTAATAAACTCTGCTGGCTTTTTGGAGAAGCCGTGACGGAAAGTGAAGAAAACCTGAAAGGCTGTTTCGTCGGTCCACGCCGCGAAATGATTACCCCTTGGAGTACAAACGCAGTAGAAATCACCCAAAACATGGGACTTGAAGACATTCTCCGCATCGAAGAATATTTTCCGGTAAAAGATGAAAATGCCGACTACGACCCGATGCTGCAACGCATGTACAAAGGACTCGACCAAAACGTATTCACCACCAACCGCCAACCGGAACCTATCGTATCCATCGAAGACCTCGAAGCCTACAACGAAAAAGAAGGCCTCGCACTCTCGAAAGAAGAAATGGACTATCTGAAAAAGGTAGAAAACGATCTGGGACGCAAGTTGACTGACTCCGAAGTTTTCGGTTTCGCACAGATCAACTCCGAACACTGTCGCCACAAAATATTCGGTGGAACATTCATCATCGACGGTGTAGAACAGGAATCGTCTCTGTTCCAGATGATCAAAAAGACCACACAGGAGAATCCGAATAAAATCATCTCTGCTTATAAGGACAACGTAGCCTTCGCCGAAGGTCCGGTAGTTGAACAGTTTGCTCCGGCAGATCACTCAAAACCTGACTTCTTCCAGGTGAAAGACATCAAGAGCGTCATCTCACTGAAAGCAGAAACTCATAACTTCCCGACGACTGTAGAACCGTTCAACGGCGCATCTACCGGTACAGGCGGTGAAATCCGCGACCGTATGGGTGGTGGCAAGGGCTCATGGCCGATCGCAGGTACTGCTGTCTACATGACTTCCTATCCCCGCACGGACGAAGGCCGCGAATGGGAAGAAATTCTTCCGGTACGCAAATGGCTATACCAGACTCCGGAACAGATTCTGATCAAGGCATCCAACGGTGCTTCCGACTTCGGTAACAAGTTCGGCCAACCGCTGATCTGCGGCTCGGTACTGACTTTCGAACACACGGAAAACAACGAAGTTTACGGCTACGACAAAGTAATCATGCTTGCGGGCGGTGTAGGCTACGGCACACAACGTGACTGCCTCAAAGGTACTCCGGAAGCAGGAAACAAAGTAGTCGTCATCGGTGGAGACAACTATCGTATCGGACTGGGTGGCGGTTCCGTATCTTCTGTAGATACCGGTCGTTACAGCAGCGGTATCGAACTGAATGCCGTACAACGTGCCAACGCCGAAATGCAGAAACGTGCCAACAACGTAGTACGCGCACTCTGCGAGGAAGATGTGAATCCGGTAGTTTCTATCCACGACCACGGTTCGGCAGGTCACGTAAACTGTCTGTCGGAATTGGTGGAAGAATGTGGCGGTCTGATCGACATGAGCAAACTTCCGATCGGCGACAAGACATTGTCCGCTAAAGAAATTATCGCCAACGAAAGTCAGGAACGTATGGGACTTCTGATCAAAGAAGAAGCCATCGAACATGTACGTAAGATCGCCGAACGCGAACGCGCTCCGATGTACGTAGTAGGTGAAACAACCGGCGACCACCGCTTCTCTTTCCAGCAGGCAGACGGCGTACGTCCGTTCGACCTGGCCGTTGAGCAGATGTTCGGTTCATCTCCGAAGACTTATATGATCGACAAGACCGTAGAACGTCATTATGAAATGCCGGAATACGAATTGCCGAAATTACATGAATACCTGACCAATGTGCTGCAACTCGAAGCCGTAGCTTGTAAGGACTGGCTGACAAATAAGGTAGACCGCTCCGTAACGGGTAAAGTGGCCCGCCAGCAATGCCAAGGCGAACTTCAGTTGCCGTTGAGCGACTGTGGTGTCGTAGCACTCGACTATCGTGGTGAAAAAGGTATCGCCACTTCTATCGGTCACGCTCCGCAAGCCGCACTGGCTGATCCGGCTGCCGGCTCTATCCTTTCGGTATCCGAAGCACTGACAAACCTTGTATGGGCTCCGATGGCAGAAGGCATGGACAGCATTTCCCTGTCTGCCAACTGGATGTGGCCGTGCCGCTCACAGGAAGGTGAAGACGCCCGTCTTTACACTGCCGTGAAGGCATTGAGCGACTTCTGCTGCGCTCTGCAAATCAATGTTCCTACTGGAAAGGATTCTTTGTCCATGACACAGAAATATCCGAACGGTGAGAAAGTGATTTCTCCGGGAACAGTGATCGTTTCTGCCGGCGGCGAAATATCCGACGTGAAGAAAGTCGTATCTCCGGTACTGGTGAACAACAAAAAGACAACACTCTATCATATCGATTTCAGCTTCGACGAACTGAAGCTAGGAGGTTCCGCTTTTGCACAGTCTCTGGGTAAAGTAGGCGATGACGTGCCTTGCGTACAGGATGCCGAATACTTCCGCGATGCTTTCCTCGCCGTACAGGAACTGGTGAACAAGGGACTGATCCTGGCAGGACACGATATCTCAGCAGGTGGTCTGATCACTACATTACTGGAAATGTGCTTCGCCAACGTTGAAGGCGGTATGGAAATCAGCCTCGACAAGATGAAGGAACAAGATATCATCAAGATTCTGTTTGCAGAAAATCCGGGTATCGTGATCCAGATCAGTGACAAGCATAAAGAAGAAGTGAAAAAGATTCTGGAAGATGCAGGCGTAGGATTCGTGAAACTGGGTAAACCGACCGACGAACGTCATATCCTGGTATCGAAGGGCGACGCTACTTATCAGTTCGGTGTTGACTATATGCGCGACGTATGGTATTCTTCTTCTTACCTGCTCGACCGCAAACAGTCTATGAACGGCTGCGCAAAGAAACGTTTCGAAAACTATAAGATGCAACCGGTTGAATTCGCTTTCATGCCCGGATTCAAAGGTAAACTCTCTCAGTATGGTATCACTCCGGACCGTCGTACTCCAAGCGGTGTCCGCGCTGCCATCATCCGCGAGAAAGGAACGAACGGCGAACGCGAAATGGCTTACTCACTCTATCTTGCCGGCTTCGACGTGAAAGACGTGACGATGACCGACCTGATCAGCGGACGCGAAACACTGGAAGATGTAAATATGATTGTTTACTGCGGTGGATTCTCCAACTCCGACGTACTCGGTTCGGCCAAAGGATGGGCAGGAGGTTTCTTGTTCAACCCTAAAGCCAAAGAGGCACTTGATAAGTTCTACGCACGTGAAGATACGCTTTCACTGGGTATCTGCAACGGTTGCCAGCTGATGATGGAACTGGGACTTATCAATCCGGAACACGAAAAGAAAGGCAAGATGCTGCACAACGACTCACATAAATTCGAATCGACTTATGTAGGCCTGACAATCCCGACCAACCGCAGTGTAATGTTCGGCTCATTGAGCGGCAGCAAACTGGGTATCTGGGTGGCTCACGGAGAAGGTAAATTCTCTCTGCCTTACGATGAAGACCAATACAACGTAGTGGCAAAATACAGCTACGATGAATACCCCGGCAACCCGAACGGTTCCGATTATTCGATCGCAGGTCTTGCCAGCGCCGACGGCCGCCATCTGGCAATGATGCCTCACCTCGAACGTGCTATCTTCCCGTGGCAGAATGGTTGCTATCCTGCTGACCGTAAGAACAGCGATCAGATTACTCCATGGATAGAAGCGTTTGTCAACGCCCGCAAATGGGTAGAAGAAAAGACTAAATAAGAAATCTTTTTATCATTGAAACGGAGGCTGTTATTTTTATAAAGTAACAGCCTCTCGTTTTAACTCCTTTTCCATACCCAAAGTCTGCATATTACAACTTAACTTCCCTAAATAAACAGGATATACAAATAGCTGCGAAAGCTCCTGTATACTTCACTTTGAGAGCACCGTTATCTTAACCTAAAATTTTGTAGTGTCGAAAAATCTTCTTAATTTTGTCAAACTTTCCCCCTCACTAAAGATTCAATAACCCATAAAAGTCCTATTTGTATGAAAAAATGGCTTTTTTTATTATTATTGTTTCCTCTGACCTGTGTCGCCCAGACCTATCAGTATCTAGGAGTGGAAGACGGGTTAAGCAACCGGAGAGTGTACTACATTCAAAAAGATAATGTTGGATATATGTGGTTCCTCACACACGAAGGAATCGACCGGTACAACGGCAAAGAGTTTAAACGGTATAAATTAATGGACGGCGACAAAGAACTCAACTCGCTGTTAAATCTGAATTGGTTATATATCGATCCGGAAGGAACGCTATGGGAAATCGGTAAGAAAGGCAAGATTTTCCGGTATGACCGTATTCATGACACTTTTGAACTCGTCTACAAGTTGCCGATAGAGGACTTTAAGGATTTACCGGCTCCCATCACTTTCAGCTGGATCGATCATAACAATCATATCTGGCTGTGCAACGAAGAAACGATCTTCCTTTACAACACCCGGACGGAAGAAGTTACTCATGTTAAAAACTGCCTCAGCGAAGCTATAAACGACATCGAACAAATCGACGAATCCCACTATTTTATCGGGACGGAGATGGGTATTCATCATGCCCAGCTGAAAGACAACACACTGCAACTTCTCCCCTGCGACAAGCTCGACAACGTCAATATTCAAGTTAACGATTTACACTTCGACCCCAAAATCCGCAAGCTGTTCATCGGTGCCTTCCAACGGGGAGTCATGGTTTACGACATGAAGACGAAAACCATCACACAACCGGAAGTCAGCCTGAAAGACGTAAGCATATCACGAATCAAACCACTGAATGCCAAAGAACTGCTGATTGCTACCGATGGCGGAGGTATCTATAAAATGAATGTCGATACGTACCAGACCGTACCTTTTATCGTAGCAGACTACAACAGCTACAATGGCATGAACGGAAACAGCATTAACGACATCTACATAGACGACGAAGAACGGATATGGATGGCAAACTATCCGATAGGAATTACCATTCAGAACAATCGTTATCCGAGTTATAAATGGATCAAACATTCTGTCGGTAATAAGCAGTCGCTGATTAACGACCAGGTGAATTCTATCATAGAAGACAGCGAGGGAGATTTATGGTATGGCACCAACAACGGAATTAGCCTGCAGGACTCAAAAACCGGAAAATGGCGCTCGTTTCTGAGCACCTTTGAGAATGTACAGAACAGCAAAAACCATATATTTACAACCTTATGTGAAGTATCTCCCGGCATTATTTGGGCAGGCGGATATTTCTCGGGACTTTATCAGATAGATAAACGCACGTCGAAAACAACTTATTTTACACCCGCTTTGTATGCTCATGAAAGTATACGTCCGGATAAATACATACGTGACATACGCAAAGACTCACGCGGTTATGTATGGAGCGGAGGATATTATAACCTGAAGCGAATCAACGTACAAACCAAAGACATACGGCTCTACCACGGACTGCATTCCGTTACCGCCATCATCGAAAAGGATGACAAAAGTATGTGGATAGGTACGGCAACAGGCCTGTTTCTTCTGGATATAGAATCCGGAAAATATGAACGCATCCAACTGCCGGTAGAATCTACCTATGTCTACTCCCTGTATCAGACCAAACAAGGCTCACTATATATAGGTACCAGCGGATCGGGAGTACTGATTTATGATCCCCAGACAAAGTTGTTTACCCATTATTATACGGGAAACTGTGCCATGATATCCAACAATATCTACACGATTTTATCGGATGAAGACAATGAAATTCGGAGAACGGACTCACCAGCTTCTATCCCAAACAAAAAACCTTCTACAACTGGACAAAGGAAATGGGACTGATGACTACGCACTTCAATGCGTTGTCCGGTACCCTGCGCAGAAATAACAATTTTATCTTCGGTAGCTCGGACGGTGCCATAGAGTTCAATAAAGACATGAAGCTCCCCAGGACGTACTCTTCCAAGATGATCTTCAGTGATTTCAAGCTGTTTTATCAGACGGTATATCCGGGAGACAAGAATTCACCATTGGAAAAAGATATCAACGAAACCAAAGAATTAAGACTAAAATATAATCAGAATATCTTTTCACTGATGGTTTCTTCCATCAACTATGATTATCCTTCCAATGTTCTTTATTCATGGAAGCTGGAAGGATTTTACGAAGAGTGGAGCAAACCCGGCAATGAAAGTACAATCCGTTATACCAACCTCGCTCCGGGAAAATATGTATTGCGTGTGCGTGCCATCTCCAACGAAGACCAACGGGTGATGCTTGAAGAAAGAAGCATTGATATTATCATTGCCCAACCTTTCTGGCTCACTCCCTGGGCAATGATATTGTATGCAATCCTGATTTCTCTCATTGCTGTTATCATCCTGCGTGTTCTTATTCTGAAAAAACAGCGGAAGGTTTCCAATGAAAAGATACACTTCTTCATCAATACGGCACACGATATACGCACCCCGTTGACATTGATTAAAGCTCCTCTGGAAGATTTACGCGAAAAAGAAGCTCTGAGCAAGGAAGGCATAGCCAACATGAACACTGCCATACGCAATGTAAATGCCTTGTTGCGTCTGACAACGAATCTTATCAACTTTGAGAGAGCAGATGTTTATTCTTCGGAATTGTACATTTCGGAGCATGAGCTAAACACGTTCATGACAGAAATATTCAACGCATTTCAGTCTTATGCCAATATCAAGCATATCAACTTTACGTACGAAAGCAATTTCCGGTATATGAATGTATGGTTTGACAAGGAAAAGATGGAATCTATTCTGAAGAATATAATATCGAACGCATTAAAATACACGCCGGAAAATGGTAATGTGCAGATTTTCGTATCAGAGAACAATGATTCGTGGAGTGTGGAAGTGAAGGATACCGGAATCGGTATTCCAGCCAGCGAGCAAAAGAAACTGTTCAAGCTTCATTTCCGTGGCAGCAATGCCATCAATTCGAAAGTGACGGGAAGCGGTATCGGTTTGATGCTGGTATGGAAACTTGTCCGGTTACATAAGGGCAAAATCAACCTGTCGAGCGTGGAGAATCAGGGATCGGTGATTAAGATATCTTTCCCTAAAGACAGCAAACGCTTCCATAAAGCACACCTTGCCGCACCAAGCAAACGCCGGCAAGAGATTACAAGCACAACCAATGTGCCTGCCAGCATCTATGAGAATGTGCATAAGGAACAGAATCCGAATCATCAGCGAATCCTAATCGTAGAAGATAATGATGAGCTGCGCAACTATCTGTCACAGACACTGGCAGAAGAATATACGGTGCAGAACTGCTGCAACGGGAAAGAAGCACTGACCATCATTCCGGAATACAAACCGGAACTGGTTATCTCGGACATTATGATGCCGGAAATGAGAGGGGATGAATTGTGTGACGCCATTAAAAATAATATCGAAACGTCGCATATTCCTGTTATCCTGCTAACAGCTCTTAATAATGAAAAAGACATATTGTCCGGCCTTCAGATTGGTGCTGACGAGTATATTGTCAAGCCATTTAATATTGGAATATTGAAAGCTACCATCTCCAATCTGTTGATCAACCGCGCCCTTTTGCGAAGCAAATACGGTAGTCTGGATATGGACGATGAGGATGATCATGAAGACGAATGCATCAACTGCTCGCAGGATATCGACTGGAAGTTTATCGCCAATGTACGGAAGAATATAGAAGATAATATAGACAATCCAGCTCTTACAGTAGATGTGCTTTGCAATCTGATGGGAATGAGCCGTACCAGCTTCTACAACAAACTCAGGGCATTGACCGATCAGGCTCCGGGCGATTACATCCGCCTGATCCGCCTGAAACGTTCGGTGAAGTTGCTGAAAGAAGGTACACACAGTATAACAGAAATAGCAGAAATGACAGGATTTAGTGATGCGAAGTACTTCCGCGAAGTATTCAAGAAGCACTTCAACGTAAGCCCCAGCCAATACGGTAAAGAAGGTAAGCCCCACAAGGAGGGAAAGGCTGGAAAAGAAAACAAGTCCGGTAAGGAAGGAGGAGAAAAGGAAGAATGAACATTTACCTCGAATCATTTGGAATCTTTTTTAAAATAGGCGCCTTCACCATTGGCGGAGGCTATGCAATGGTTCCACTTATTGAGAATGAAATCGTAACCAAACGGAAATGGATCGCACAGGAAGACTTTATCGATCTGCTGGCTATCTCTCAGTCCGCTCCGGGCATTCTGGCAGTGAATATCTCTATCTTTATAGGATATAAGCTGCGTGGCATCCGGGGAAGTATTGTCACGGCACTGGGGACTATACTCCCCTCATTTATTATCATTCTGGCCATCGCGCTCTTTTTCCATTCTTTCAAGGATAATCCGATTGTAGAACGTATATTTAAAGGAATACGTCCCGCCGTGGTGGCTTTGATCGCCGCACCGACTTTCACCATGGGACGGTCGGCCAAAATCAACCGGTACAACTTATGGATCCCCGTCGTATCGGCATTATTGATCTGGCTATTGGGCTTCTCCCCGATCTGGATTATCATTGCTGCCGGTGTAGGAGGTTTCCTATGGGGAAAATTTAAAAAAGTGAAGAGTTAAATAAGTTGAGAGTTGAGAATGGAGAGTTGAGAGTGTGCACTCAAGGCTATGATTCAAGATTCATAATTCTAAGTTAAAAAGAGATGATTTATCTTCAGTTATTTTATACGTTCTTTAAAATCGGACTTTTCGGTTTTGGCGGAGGTTACGCCATGCTTTCGATGATACAAGGTGAAGTAGTAACCCGCTATGGGTGGGTGACTTCGCAAGAATTCACAGACATTGTTGCCATCAGTCAGATGACTCCGGGTCCTATCGGTATCAATGCGGCTACTTATGTCGGTTTTACGTCGACAGGAAGTGTATGGGGATCAGTTGTTGCTACATTCGCTGTTGTTTTTCCCTCTTTCATACTGATGCTGACAATCAGCAAATTCTTTCTGAAATATCAGAAACATCCGGTAGTGGAATCTATTTTTGCAGGACTGCGTCCGGCAGTTGTCGGATTATTAGCTTCCGCCGCACTGGTATTGATGAATGTGGAAAACTTCGGTTCACCTACAGAAGACACCTACACATTTGTCATCAGCATCATTATCTTCCTGATAGCCTTTATCGGCACCAGAAAATACAAGGCAAATCCGATATTAATGATTATCGCCTGCGGGATTGCAGGACTACTGCTTTATTAAAATAAAGTAATAAGAGGCTAACTAAAAAGTCAGTAGTATCTTAAATCTCCTCCTTCGAGAAGGAGGAGTACCCGCAGGGGGAGGTGGTAGGTGAACATGCAGTCCTTACAGCTTGACCTTCTTACTTACCGATTTTGACTCATTATGAATACGGTCTAAAGCCGTCACCACATAGCGGTATTTGGTCTTACCCGTTTCATACGGCAGTTTGTAGAAAGGATTTCGGGTGATAGCTACGATATGTGACGGATCATCAAGATTCACCTTTTCTTTGGAACCGAAACGGTATACTACGTACTGAATGGCTTTGTCCATTTCAGTCTCCGCTTTCGGAGCAGTCCAGAAAAGGATATAGCCATCTTCTGTCCATACCTTTTTCATCTTGCGTACTTTGCCCGGAGCTTTATCATCCATAAAGTCGAATACCGGAATTAAAGCCGGATATTTATGATACTCCTGTACCAAGGCATCCCGATATTTTCCAGCGTTCTCGACTACGGCTGCCGCATACCACTGGCAACTTCCGCCGATAGTCTGATAAGAACGCTGCAAAGCCATCTTTCGTGGAAGCTGGTTGATAGAAGGGTTCTTCGGATCGGCATGCTGAATGGTATTCATGACTGCCTGACCGATAAACAACGGACGGTTCTCCGAATGCTTCGCCCACCAGTCAACCAGTGTTTCGTAATCGGCTGCCTTGTGTCCTATCTCCCAATAAATCTGAGGAATGTTATAATCAATCCATCCTTCACGTGCCCAAAGCAATACGTCGGCATAAAGATCATCATAGTTCTGCAAACCATTTGTGTTGCTGCCCAACGGATCTGTTTTCTGATTGCGGTAAATACCGAACGGGCTGATACCGAACTTCACCCACGGCTTGATGCCCCGTATCGTTTCATGAAGTTTCTTGATCAGGATATTCACGTTGCCACGACGCCAGTCCGCCTTATTGCTGAAACCGCCTCCGTAACGGGCAAAGCTCGCATTGTCCGGGAAATCGACTCCCTTGATCGGATAAGGATAGAAATAGTCGTCCATGTGGATAGCATCTACATCGTAACGGGATACAATATCGGAAACAATCTTGCAGATATGCTCACGGCTTTCGGGAAGTGCCGGATCAAAATAGATCTGATCACCATAAGTGACAAACCATTCCGGATGTTCATGATAGATATGTGTCGGTGCCAGTTGATTCTTCAATGAAGTCTTCACACGGTAGGGATTGATCCATGCATGGAATTCCATATTCCGTTTATGGCATTCTTCGATCATGAATTGCATCGGGTCCCACATCGGGGAAGGCATTTGCCCTTGTGTTCCTGTCAGGAAACGACTCCACGGTTCGTGTTGTGAAGCATACAATGCATCCGCTTCGGGACGCACCTGAAAGATAATCGCATTGATACCCGCTCCCTGAAGAGAGTTCAACTGACCGACCAGTGTCTGTTTCAGCTTCTCTGTCGGTATGCCACGGAACTGTCCGTTGACAGCCTGTATCCATGCAGCACGAAACTCACGTTTAGGATATGCATTGCCCGATGGCGCCTGCGCTCTTACTTCTGCCGCCAGAAGCAGAACTAATAAGAAAAGATAGTTTTTCAGATTCATAATGTTCTTGAGTCATAAAATAATGTGGTGCAAAGATAATAGATGCAGATACTATCTCCAACTATTATTGAGGCCATTCGACAACAAATCTTGCACCACCCGCGTAGCTGGTGTCCAGATAGACATTTCCATCCACTAATTCCATGATCTGACGGATAATAGACAATCCTAGTCCGGTACCCTGAGTGAAGGCGTCGACCTTCGCGAACCGTTCGAAAATGGAGTCCCGATAGTTTTCATTGATTCCGGGACCGGAATCTTCGATAATGAAACGTACCAGACGATTCGGTTTGTCTTCTGCATAACTGAGACGTATAAAGCCGGATTCCGTGAATTTATTGGCATTGTTCAGCAAACCGAGCAGCACACGCTTCATCCAGATTTCAACCGTACACACTTCGACCGGAGTGGAAGAAGGCATATATTGTAACTCAATTCCCTCTTTCAGATTCTGACGAATCAATCCCAAACATTCCTGACAACACGCATCTACACTCACTGGCTTCTTCGGTATATCATCGGTCTGAGAGTCCATGTCGGCTATATCAATCACATTATTTACCAAATCCAGCAGATAAGCATTGCTGCTTTCCATCTGACGGGCATATTCTTCCATCTCTTCCTGCGTCAGCCCACCGGCAGCCATCAAGGATGAAAAACCGATAATCGAATTGAGCGGAGTACGGATTTCATGTGTAATATGCTGGATAAAAGAGCTTTTCATGTGGCTGGCCTTGATAACTGCCTTATTTGCCGCATCCAGTTTCCGGTTCAACGACAAGGAGCGCATATAGTAGAACGTGATAACAATCAACAATATCAACACCAGGCATCCGACAATCACGGAAGTTATAAAGAGATTGCGGTTGACCTCCGCCCGCAGTTCCAGCTTATCGTGCTCCAACTTATCTACTTCGAACTGCACGGTATATTTGCTTAATTGCTCGTCCAGCTCTGCCGAACGAATGGAATCATTAATATGTGCATAAGATTTATAAACCTCGCAGGCATCTTCAAAGCGTCCCATCTGCTCCATAAACTGGGCTTTCAACAGGTGATTGGCAGGATAACAGCTCCCCACCGAATGATGATAATCCATCAATGAGTCCAGATAGTTGAGTGCCATCTGATTGTCATTCAACGTCCGGGCACAAAGAATTTTATATCCCAACCATCCTTCACGGGGAAAAGCATTTATATTTTCGTGATAAAACTTATCCGTTTCTGCAATAAACGGCTGCGCCTCCTTCTTCCCTTTCAATGCCAACGTAGCAATCACTTGAAACTGATAATAACGCATAGTAAGCTCCGGTCGGACAGGGATATCCTTACGCTTCATTTTCTCAATCAGTCCCGGCATGCAGTTCAAGTATTCTATCGCATTGGCATACTCCCCTCTAGCCAGATGAGTCTGGATAATATTCAGTGACACCACGTAGGCATCTTCATAAAAACCTGCATCGCTAAAACGTGTCAGTGCGGAAGAATAGTATTCGAGACAGAGCTTGACGTTGTTACTGAACACCCGATGATTATATCCGATACACATTTCGCTACAAGCCATTCCGAAAGCACTCTTGGCCGCATCCGCATCTTTCTGAAGAAGTTCTGTCTCACGCATGGCCTCATCCTGCAACCCCTTCTCGGTAAGCAACTGAATATACTGGCGCCACTGTGTATAGCGATTATTAACATTGCCACGTTTCAAAGACCAGTCCATATATTCGTATGCAACCACCTTCAGGCTATCTGTATTCCTCAACCGATAATAATGGGAAGTAATCAGAGAATAAGCATCGTCGATTCTGGCAGTATCGTTCTGCTGCCTTGCCAATCGCATATACTCCTGATAGAAAGGTATGAAATCTTTCTGACCTATTTTTTTTGAGATACTGTCGGAAAGGACTTCCAACTGTTGTTCTTTGTTTGTGCTACTAAAGGCTAAAGTAGATGCAAAACACAGAATGAATAAGCTAATAACCATCCGGATGTTTTTCACGATTCAAGTCAATTTGTTGTTATTTTGAAATGTTTGTTGTAAATTCTGGACCAAGATACGCCAATTATCCCGAAGAGATTTCTTTTTATTACTAATTATAACATATCTTAACCCGACCAAAAACCTTTCTTCTACCAATAAAATCGCTAACTTTGCCGACTATCATAAAAAAGGAGTATTTTATGTCAGAAAACAAACATATTTCGATCAAAGGAGCGCGGGTTAACAACCTGAAAAACATCGATGTAGATATTCCACGCAACAAGCTTGTCGTGATCACCGGACTATCCGGTTCGGGGAAATCGTCGCTCGCTTTTGACACTCTCTATGCAGAAGGACAACGTCGTTATGTAGAAAGTCTTAGCAGCTACGCACGCCAGTTTTTGGGACGAATGAGCAAACCCGAATGTGATTTTATTAAAGGAATCCCACCGGCAATCGCCATCGAACAGAAAGTGAACAGCCGCAATCCGAGATCTACCGTAGGAACTTCCACCGAGATTTATGAATATCTGCGCTTGCTTTATGCGCGGGTGGGACGGACATATAGCCCCGTCAGCGGAGAAGAAGTCAAGAAGCATTCGACGGAGGATATCGTCAACTGTATGCTTTCGCATCCGGAGGGAACCAGATATACCGTATTGACCCCTATCCGCCTGCGCGAAGACCGTACCCTGCAACAACAACTGGAGATAGACCTGAAACAAGGCTTCAATCGGGTGGAAGTGAACGGTGAAATGAAACGTATCGATGAATACAAGCCGGTGGCAGGCGACGAAGTTTATCTGCTGGTAGACCGTATGGCAGTGGCAAGCACGAAAGATGCCATCAGCCGACTGACGGACTCTGCCGAAACCGCCATGTATGAAGGTGACGGTACGTGTATGCTACGTTTTTATCTGCCGGACGGCACCACCAAACTATATAGTTTCAGCACGAAATTCGAAGCGGACGGCATCACTTTTGAGGAGCCGAACGATCAGATGTTCTCGTTCAACTCTCCTATCGGTGCCTGCCCCGTATGCGAAGGATTCGGCAAGGTGATCGGCATTGACGAACATCTGGTAGTGCCCAACCGCTCGTTATCCGTGTATGAAGGGGCCATCGTCTGCTGGCGTGGCGAGAAAATGGGAGAATGGAAAGATGAACTGATTCATAATGCGGATAAGTTCGATTTCCCGATTTTCACCCCTTACTATGAGCTGACAGACGAGCAACGTCGCACACTTTGGGAAGGAAACCAATACTTCCACGGCATCAACGATTTCTTCAAGATGCTGGAAGAGAATCAATATAAGATACAGTACAGGGTAATGCTGGCACGCTACCGTGGAAAAACAATCTGTCCGAAATGTCACGGTACACGTTTGAAACCGGAGGCAGGATATGTGCGGGTAGACGGAAAGAGCATTTCCGAACTGGTGGATTTACCCATCACTGAACTAAAAGAGTTCTTCGACCATCTGAACCTCAACGAACACGACAGCAATGTAGCCCGCAGAATTCTGATTGAAATCAACAGCCGCATCCGCTTTCTGATAGATGTAGGGTTGGGATATCTGACTTTAAACCGGCTCAGCAACTCACTGTCGGGTGGAGAAAGCCAGCGTATCAATCTGGCAACGTCATTAGGAAGCAGCCTCGTCGGCAGTCTCTATATTCTGGATGAGCCGAGTATTGGTTTGCACAGCCGTGACACCGACCGTCTGATCCGCGTATTGCGTCAATTGCAGGAACTCGGAAATACAGTGGTAGTGGTAGAGCACGATGAAGAAATAATCCGTGCCGCCGATTACATCATCGATATCGGTCCGAATGCCGGCCGCCTGGGTGGAGAAGTCGTTTATCAGGGTGATATGAAAGACCTGAAAAAAGGCAGCAATAGTCATACGGTACGTTATCTGTTGGGAGAAGAGGAGATTCCCGTTCCCGAACATCGTCGGCCGTGGAACAATTATATCGAACTGACAGGTGCCCGCGAAAACAATCTGAAAGGAGTGAATGTAAAGTTCCCTCTCAATGTGATGACAGTAGTCACGGGTGTTTCCGGTTCCGGTAAGAGTACGTTAGTGCGGGATATCTTCTATCGGGCACTAAAACGCGAACTGGATGAATGCAGCGACCGCCCGGGAGAGTTCTCTTCTATCGGTGGAAGCCTGCGTGACTTGAGAAATATCGAATTTGTCGATCAAAACCCGATTGGCAAATCGTCCCGTTCCAATCCGGTGACTTACATCAAGGCTTATGACGAAATCCGGAAGCTATGGGCGGAACAGCCTCTGGCAAAACAAATGGGATACACAGCCGGACATTTCAGTTTCAACAGCGAAGGCGGACGATGCGAGGAATGTAAAGGCGAAGGAACCATCACTGTAGAAATGCAGTTTATGGCAGACTTGGTGCTGGAATGCGAATCCTGTCACGGTAAACGTTTTAAAGCAGATACACTGGAGGTGAAATTCCAGGATAAGAACATCTATGATGTACTGGAAATGACAGTAAACCAAGCCGTCGAATTCTTCACCGAACACGGTCAGAAGAAGATTGTAAAAAGACTGCTTCCGCTACAGGATGTCGGACTGGGATATATCAAATTAGGCCAATCCTCTTCTACCCTATCCGGTGGTGAAAACCAACGTGTGAAGCTGGCATTCTACCTGAGTCAGGAGAAAGCCGATCCGACCCTGTTTATCTTTGACGAACCAACCACCGGACTGCACTTCCACGACATCCGCAAGCTGCTGGATGCCTTCGACGCACTCATCCGACGGGGACACAGCATCGTCATCATCGAACATAATATGGACGTTATCAAATGTGCCGATTATGTAATCGACCTCGGACCGGAAGGCGGAGACAAAGGCGGAAATATCGTAGCGGTAGGTACCCCGGAGGAAGTAGCCGCTTGCGGAGCAAGCTATACGGGGCAGTTTCTGAAAGAAAAGCTTGCTTAATGGATAATGGATAATTGAAAATGGATAATGAGCTGCGCTGTTTACTGCATAGCCATTATCCATTTTCAATTATCCATTATCCATTGTTAGAAGTAGAATCCGAATCCGACTTTAACGCCGAAACGTGACATGTCGCTGTCGTTGAAGCGCCATTTGTAATATACGGCAGGTTCGATGGTTACGGTGCGGGAAAGGAAGTAAGCGTATCCGGCTTCGATGCCTAGCCCCCAGTCAGTCTGGTGATGTCCTCCGCTCCAACGGAAGCGGTTCCAGTCGAGACCTCCGCCCAGATAAACACCGGTGGAATTAAAGTAGAAACGCATTCCTGTTCCTAATGTGTATTCGTCTACGGGTTTTGACCAATCAGCACCGACATTAACCATCAATGCGATACCGTCGGCAAGGAATGTACCGGCTTGCGCACCAATACCAAACTTCGCCTTATCGTTTTTACTATACGAAAAATCCAATCCCGTTACAGAAGGATTAAGAATCATTTTTCCTTTCTCAAATTGTGCCTGGGCAGCTATTGATACCACCAGCAGACAAATAGCTAAAGCTAATTTCTTCATAAATTTACTTTTTTAAGTGAATAGATTGTTCGTCTTTTTTACGGCGTTCACGCATTTGTTCCTTCTTTCGGAGCACGAGCCAAAGCAAGAGTACGATGACGTAAGAACCTACCACCGTAAGAATCTTCTCCGTCTGGCCGACTTCCGTGTTGCGAGGTAACAAATAGGCTGCCGTTACTGATACATAAATAAGGAATGCGATAGCAACTCCTGTCGATTTTTTTATTTTCTTCATTCTGATAATTTTCTAGTTTTTTGTTTTCCCAGCCAGATAAAGAACCAGGCAATAGCTACCACTACGCATCCTATACCGATGCAGTAGGAAACTATATGCGAGAGTCCCAGCCCTTCGGGAGCAATACATATATAAGTAGAACAAACACTCGTCATAAATAAGGCGGGGATCAGCGTAATCCAATAAGGCTTTTTGGCTACCACAAGGTAGACTGTGATAGCCCAGAGGGTGAACACCGCCAATGTCTGGTTGGCCCAAGCAAAGTAACGCCAGATCATGTTAAATCCGTCCGCGTCACGCAAGCTATAAAGAAGCAGGCCGATAGCTACTGCGAACATCGGAATACAAATGTATAAACGACGGCGCATACTTTTTTGTTCCAGTCCCAGAAAGTCCGCCACAATCAGGCGGGCGGAACGGAAAGCGGTATCTCCCGAAGTAATGGGAGCCGCAATTACTCCAAGAATAGCGAGCACTCCACCGATAGCTCCCAGCCAGTCTTTAGTGATAGCGTCTACTATCACAGAAGCATTACTTTCTTCCATTCCATTTTCATGGAAGAAATAAGTAGCGGCTGCCGCCCATATCAAAGCAACGATGCCTTCGGTAATCATTGCACCATAGAAAACCGGACGTCCATGACGTTCTGAAGTCATGCAGCGGGCCATTAAAGGACTCTGCGTGGCATGGAAACCGGATATGGCACCGCAGGCGATACTCACAAACATAATCGGGAAGATCGGCAGTTCACTGGCATCCGGATTGGTATTCTGCAAGCCGTCCCATAGTTCGGGCAAAGCAGGGTGATTGACATAAAGCATCACCAGGATACCAACCGCCATAAACAGCAAGGCTACTGCAAACAACGGATATATTTTACCGATGATCTTATCGACCGGAAGCAGGGTAGCCAGAATATAATATAGGAAGACCACGACAATCCAAAAGGTAGCGTCCAGACTTTCCGGAGTCAGCTTGGCCAATAGTCCGGCAGGTCCGGCTACGAAGACGGAACCGACGAGAATCATCAGAAGAACAGTAAATCCACGCATTATCTGTTTGGTAGTCAGCCCCAGATAACGGCCTATGATTTCGGGAAGACTCTCTCCCCCATGACGCAAAGAAAGCATTCCGGCAAAGTAATCATGAACAGCACCTGCAAAAATACTTCCCAATACAATCCATAAATAAGAAGAAGTACCGAACTTCGCTCCCATAATCGCACCGAATATCGGACCCAGTCCGGCGATATTAAGGAATTGAATCATGAATATTTTCCAGGTAGGCAACGGAATATAGTCTACTCCGTCGGCTTTGGTAAGAGCCGGTGTTTTACGG
Organism: Bacteroides sp. RCH18; assembly: GCF_058231005.1. Classification (NCBI taxonomy): domain Bacteria; kingdom Pseudomonadati; phylum Bacteroidota; class Bacteroidia; order Bacteroidales; family Bacteroidaceae; genus Bacteroides; species Bacteroides sp. RCH18. The sequence continues at coordinate 1,711,854 of NZ_JBIPTC010000001.1, forward strand.
TCGTCCGGACCAAAGACGCGCTCCATCAGGCGTCCATACGTGAAATAGCCTGCTATCAACGCCAGCAGGCACAGGGTAAATGTAATCATGGCGTGTTGTTTTTTTAACTGTCGCAAATGTAACATAATCTCACGAAACAGCCCAACAATACCGACACTTTTGCTAACTTTGCAGGGATTTAAAACAAAAAATAAAGAATATGCACCGAACTATTTTCATTCTTTCACTTTTGTTTCTTGTTCTTCCGGCAAAGGTTTAGATACAACCTCCTTTCTTTTCAATGCTAATATAGGTAATCCGATATATACACCAAGGTCTGAATTACTGCTTCTTCATTTCATCAGCTGTCACGATTTTCCATTTATCCAAGTCTTCAATTTGGCCGCTTCTATTGCCTACCACCTCTGTACTGTTCGCAGAAGACAAACCTATTCTTGCTTCAGGAGACAGCTCCAATGAATAATAGCCTTCATCATCCGTAGGTGTCAGGAACAATGCATATTTAGGATCATGCACTCGCCAGTCATCACCCGGTTTACCCACAATCACTTTATCTCCATTATTCATTACATGAAGGTTGGTCGCTATATTTCTGACACGGAGGATATGATACGTCAAATTCTCGATACAAAACAACTGGGACTTCTTTTCCGAATCATATTTTGCGGCAGAAATCAGTTTCGAATCCGGATTACAATCCAGTACCATACCGGTTGCCTTGTTTACCAAATAGACCTGAGATACATTATCGGTTACATAAGGCATATATTTTTCCTTGATAGTTACTGATTTCAGTTTGGCATCCTGTCCTCTCCATTGTACAGTCACTTTATGTTTACCTTTTATCCGACGGTCGAAAAGAGCAGATTGCGTAGTGAAGTTCTTGGAGTCGGCACCCGAAACATCAACTGAGGCAAAAGGAATTGTTTCAGTATCCAGATAGAAATCCAAGTATCCCGATTTCTTTTTATTCAATTGTACGTCAACCTCTACTTTCTCATACGTAGGCAACGAGCCAAAATGTACATCGAATGACAATCTCGTACCGTTCTTCACTTTTTCAATAGCACTATTCTTCATCTTCGCCTTCGAATCTGAAAGAGAAATATCCGAAGCAGCCACCGTTACCCCACCAGGGTTCATAACGAATTCACCCGTTATCGCCTTATACACTTCCTTCGCTATAATATAATGCCCTCTATGGTCGGGATGCACCCAATCGTTGCCGCCCGGCATAAATTCCGGATGCCCCTTTAAGGGATTATACAGATCTACACAGACCAGATTAAGTTCCTCCGCAATCTCTCTTACGGCAGGCTGAATATAATTCTTTGCTACATTGTCATCAAATGAACCTAGAAATCCCCCATCGCCATAATACATCGGAGGAGGCGTACAAATATAAATATCCGGTTTGGTCGAAAGAGCCTGGAATTTAGCGATCAACTTCTTATAGTCTGCCTTAAAAGTCTCCTTACCATATTTTTCGAAATTCTTCTTGTTGGCATCATTTGCACCGAACTTAATAATGACAATATTAGGTTTATACTCAAGTGCCGCTGCGCATTGCTCAGAATTAATGTAAGCGAATTGATATTCATTAGGATTTTCGGGAGTAGTCGCATCTTCTCTTAATTTTATAAATACCCCGGAAGAGCCTTTACCAAATTTGGTAACTTCATAATCATCACCGAGCATTTCAGCCAGAGGCATCGCGTAATAACCATAATCATTCGTTCCCCCGGTAATACTGTTTCCAACAGTAGCAACTCTAATCTTTCCCGTCTGGGCAGTCAGACTCGCCGCAAACAAAAGACAGAGCGACACAGATAGTAGCTTTTTCATTGTTTATTATATTGTTATATTAATATTTTCTATTTCGTACCTTATTAAAAGACGGCTAAGAATGCAGATACCACTAAAAGAGAATCAGTAATTTTCTGTCAAATAGCATTAAATAAAAAAGGAATAATCAATTTACAGACATTTTTGCTAGCTTTGCAGAGATTTAGCATCTAAAAGGGAATAATATGCACCGAACTATTTTCATTCTTTCACTTTTGTTTCTTATCCTTCCGGCTAAGGCGCAACCCAAGCACGAAGTTCGTGCAGCATGGATTACGGCTGTATATGGTCTGGACTGGCCCCGTACACGGGCTACGACTCCTCAGGGCATCTGCAAGCAAAAGGAAGAATTGGTGGATATCCTTGATAAACTGAAAGCTGCCAACTTCAATACTGTCCTGTTTCAGACACGTACACGCGGAGATGTGCTGTATCCTTCTTCCATCGAACCGTTCAATTCTATCCTGACCGGAAAAGTCGGAGGAAATCCGGGATATGATCCGTTGGCCTTTGCAATTGAGGAATGCCACAAGCGGGGGATGGAATGTCATGCGTGGATGGTGACAATTCCGCTAGGCAACAAAAAGCACGTCGCTTCTCTCGGCAAACAATCTGTCACCAAGCGAGTGAAAGATATATGCGTGCCTTATAAGAATGAATATTTCCTTAATCCGGGGCATCCTGCTACGAAAGAGTATCTCATGAGACTCGTTCGGGAAGTGGTGGACCGCTATGATATAGACGGAGTGCATTTCGACTACCTGCGCTATCCGGAGAATGCGCCTCTATTCCCCGACAAATATGACTTCCGCCGTTACAGCAAAGGACGTACTTTGGATCAATGGCGACGGGATAACATTTCCGAAATCGTCCGATATATATATAAAGGAGTAAAAGCAATGAAGCCGTGGGTAAAGGTAAGCACTTGTCCTGTAGGAAAATACAGAGACACTTCCCGCTATTCTTCCCGTGGTTGGAACGCATTTTATACCGTTTATCAAGACCCGCAAGGATGGCTCGGAGAAGGTATTCAGGATCAGATATATCCCATGATGTATTTTCAGGGAAACAGTTTCTATCCTTTCGCGCTCGACTGGCAGGAACAGAGCAACGGACGACAGGTTATTCCGGGGCTGGGCATCTATTTCCTCCATCCCGACGAAGGGAAGTGGACACGCGACGAAGTGGATCGTCAGATTAATTTCATCCGTAATCAGAAAATGGCAGGAGAAGGGCATTACCGTGTCAAGTATCTGATGGACAATACTCAGGGAATTTATGACGAACTGATTGAGAACTTCTATGCCTATCCGGCATTACAGCCCCCGATGACATGGTTGGATAACGTTCCGCCGTCTGCCCCCTCAGCACTCAAAGTTACGTCCATCGACAACGGATATACCGAATTGAACTGGCAACCAGCGACGGATAATGACCAACGGAATAAACCGATGTACGTGATTTATGCTTCCAATGAATATCCGGTAGATACAAAGAAAGCGGAAAATATTGTCGCACAAAGTATTCGTGAAACAAGTTACATTTATGCACCCATCCAGCCTTGGAATGCCAAGAAGTATTTTGCAGTAACGGCTATCGACCGTTGCGGGAATGAGAGTGCACCCATAAATGGAGATAAGTAGGCATTTCAGACAGTATTACCACAATATGACTTTTCCGATGTTCACCAATTCCAATTTAGCAGTATCTTCAAAGAGTTTCCATTGCTTGAAACCAGAGTTTCATCGGTGTGAAACTGTAGTTTCATCGGTGAGAAACTAGAGTTTCATACGCTTGAAACTTTAGTTCCAAACGCTCGAAACTATCTGAAACTACTGTTGATTTGATTGACTTAACCGCATGTTCCAATCACATTGAACGCATCAGCTACTTCAATAGTACTGCTCTCTCTGAAAACATTAAATCATATATCAGTCAATAATACATAAATTATCAGTCCTTAATACTTGATTTCTCAATTATTAATATCTGAGAAATCAAACGTTAACAGTTGAGATATCAGATATTAACATCCTGTAAATCAAAGAATAACACAGTAAAAACGGTATTTATCAGGACGATGCAGAGTGAGAGCAAGTCCTTGCTCTCACTCTGCTACCACTGGATCTCTAACAGCTAAAACATCGATGAATAAAGGGATACAGACGAACTGTTAGAGCATGAGAGCAAAAGCACTATCTTTTTCACTGGGGGAGAGTAAGCAAAAGAAACGCACGATACCGGCTTTGAGGCGTCACCGGTACTAACGGCAAATATCCGGCACACACCCGATTATTCTCTACGGACAAAGGGAACGAAGCCGACATCTGCCGATGTTCCTCCAAAGCCTGACCGGCTAAAGGATAATAATCAATCCGAAAAGCTCCTTCCGCATCCGCAGCCAAATAACGATCCGTCAAGAGCCATGCCACCACCCCCATATTCATTCGCAGATTAATTTCGACACAAGGATGAATCCGGTAAACAGGCGCTTCACCCGGAAAATGACAAATCATCATATCCACTCCCAAGTATCCATGATAAAAGCCACCGAACAAAGCTGACAATTCTTCTTCCAGACAAGTCCGCAGCCTGATAAATTCTTCTTGTGGCACATAAGCCGATAGTTTCTGCAGAATCTTCTCGTCAGACAGCAAGTCATTTCCCGCATACATCCCACTCCCACCCGTGTGGAAGACCGAATATCCGGCAAAAACAACCCGTCCTCTCCCATCAGCATAAAACTCCATAGCGAAATCTTCCACCTTATTATATATAGGTTCGCCTACCACCCCGCCCTGAGAAGCAGCGACACGGGCACACCAACCGGAAATAAAAGTAGTAAATATGCCTTTACACCAATTCAATCCTTTCCCGCTTCCGGAAAGCGGAGCTTTTAACAAGCACGCTTCCCGCCCTTCGACGAACGCACTGCACTCCGCCAAAGTATTCAAATAAAAAGATTCTCCACAGAAGTATTCATTCAACCGCAACCCAGGCAACAACTTTACCGCCTGCAGACGATGTGAGTGCTCCCTCAGAATATCCATATATTCTGCAGAAGGCAGCTCCGTCTGATCTGCCCCCAATATCATCAAACGCTTCCGCAAAGCAGGGTCCCAACCCCACGGAGAGAACTTCCGGTCTTTACCGCCAGCCACTTCCGGTTCCGTCAACAAGGCCACATCCATGCCCAAAAGTTCACTCTTTGTTTTCAGGAAATCCGCATTATAAGCAGACGGTGCAAGCACCGCACTTCCCGCTTCGGCATACCACATAGGAAGCAATGCCAGGTCACTCGCCATCTGTCGGGCGGAAGCCGGCGCCATATAGTTCGTCTCACCGCTTGCCAACGCCATATCATGCTCCGGATTGAATATATAAACAGGTCTTTTCGTCATGTCAAAGATGGATTCAACACATTATTCTGCAAATATATACAGGAAATAATCAGGAACTTACACAATAAAGAGAAACTTATAAATTAAAGCACATTTTTGCTATCTCTACTTTGCAAATCCTAAAAAAAGCACTATATTTGCCAGCCGAAAAACAAAGAAACGAAATGGAATCATTCTATCGCACACACGCCTACCTCGTTGAGCACACCAATGCCCCCGTTCGCCGTGATCTTATGGACGAGATCGACTGGAGTGACCGTCTGATTGGTATCAAAGGGACACGTGGCGTAGGAAAAACCACTTTCCTCCTGCAGTACGCCAAAGAGAAATTCGGAACCGACCGTTCCTGTCTGTTCATCAACATGAACAACTTTTATTTCTCCGGTCACAGCCTTGTTGACTTCGCCAACGAGTTTCAGAAACGTGGCGGAAAAGTACTGCTGATCGACCAGGTGTTCAAACATCCCGAATGGAGCAGAGAGCTACGAATGTGCTATGACCGTTTCCCCAGCCTGAAGATTGTCTTCACCGGTTCTTCCGTCATGCGACTCAAAGAAGAAAACCTCGAATTGCGTGACATTGCGAAAAGTTATAACCTGCGCGGATTCTCTTTCCGTGAATTTCTGAACCTGCAGACAGGAATGAAATTCCGGGCATACAGCCTCGAAGAAATCCTCAGTACACATGAACAGATAGCCAAAGGAGTACTTTCCAAAGTACGACCGCTGGATTATTTTCAGGATTACCTGCATCATGGTTTCTACCCTTTCTTCCTTGAAAAACGTAATTTCTCGGAGAATCTGCTGAAAACAATGAACATGATGGTAGAAGTGGATATCTTGCTGATCAAACAAATTGAGCTGAAATATCTTTCAAAGATAAAAAAATTACTATATTTGTTGGCTGTGGACGGACCGAAAGCTCCGAACGTGAGCCAACTGGCAAGTGACGTACAGACATCCCGCGCTACGGTAATGAACTATATCAAGTATCTGGCAGACGCACGTCTGATTAATCTGGTTTACCCGAAAGGAGAAGAATTCCCAAAGAAACCGTCAAAGATTATGATGCACAACTCTAACCTGATGTACTCCATTTATCCGGTGAAAGTGGAAGAACAGGATGTACTCGACACGTTCTTCGTTAACACTTTATGGAAAGACCATAAGGTACATAAAGGAGATAAAAACGTCTCTTTCATGGTAGACGAAGTGATGCCGTTCAAAATTTGTGCGGAAGGTACAAAAATAAAGAATAACCCGGACGTGACGTATGCGTTGCAAAAGGCTGAGATAGGCCGCGGCAACCACATACCTCTCTGGATGTTCGGATTCTTATACTAAAAAGATTTATTTACTTAAATATTTAATTTAGTTATGACTAAACAGAAGAAATTCATCACATGTGATGGTAACCAAGCTGCAGCACATATCTCGTATATGTTTTCTGAAGTAGCAGCTATCTACCCCATCACTCCTTCTTCGACTATGGCTGAGTACGTAGACGAATGGGCTGCCGCAGGACGTAAGAACATCTTCGGCGAAACAGTATTGGTACAGGAAATGCAATCTGAAGGTGGTGCTGCCGGTGCAGTTCACGGTTCTCTTCAGGCTGGTGCATTGACTACTACTTACACTGCTTCTCAGGGTCTTCTTTTGATGATCCCTAACATGTACAAGATTGCCGGTGAATTCTTGCCTTGTGTATTCCACGTTTCTGCTCGTACACTGGCTTCTCACGCATTGTGTATCTTCGGTGACCATCAGGACGTAATGTCAGCTCGTCAGACTGGCTTCGCTATGTTGGCAGAAGGTTCTGTACAGGAAGTTATGGATTTGGCAGGTGTTGCTCATCTGGCTACTATCAAATCACGCGTTCCGTTCATGAACTTCTTCGATGGTTTCCGTACTTCTCACGAAATCCAGAAGATCGAAATGTTGGAAAACGACGATCTCGCTCCGCTGATCGACCAGGAAGCTTTGGCTGAATTCCGTGCCCGTGCACTGAATCCGATGAAGCCGGTTGCCCGTGGTATGGCTGAAAACCCCGACCACTTCTTCCAACATCGTGAATCATGCAATAACTACTATGAAGCAGTCCCTGCTATCGTAGAAGAATACATGAACGAAATTTCCAAGATCACAGGCCGCAAATACGGTTTGTTCGATTACTACGGTGCAGAAGATGCAGAACGCGTAATTATCGCAATGGGTTCTGTAACTGAAGCTGCCCGCGAAGCTATCGACCACTTGGTAGCAAACGGCGAAAAAGTAGGTATGGTTGCCGTACACTTGTATCGTCCGTTCTCTGCTAAACACTTCCTGGCTGCTGTACCCAAGACTGCAAAGAGCATCGCAGTGCTTGACCGTACAAAAGAACCGGGTGCTAACGGCGAACCTCTTTACCTTGACGTTAAAGACTGCTTCTATGGCGCAGAAAATGCTCCTGTTATCGTTGGCGGTCGCTACGGTCTGGGTTCAAAAGATACCACTCCGGCACAGATCATCTCTGTATTCGAAAACTTGGCTATGCCAATGCCGAAGAACCACTTCACTATCGGTATCGTAGACGACGTTACGTTCACTTCTCTTCCTCAGAAAGAAGAAATCGCTCTGGGCGGTGAAGGTATGTTCGAAGCTAAATTCTACGGTCTGGGTGCTGACGGTACGGTAGGTGCCAACAAGAACTCTGTTAAGATTATCGGTGACAACACCGACAAACACTGTCAGGCTTACTTCTCTTACGACTCCAAGAAGTCGGGTGGTTTCACTTGTTCTCACCTGCGTTTCGGTGATACTCCGATCCGTTCTACTTACTTGGTAAATACTCCGAACTTCGTTGCTTGTCACGTTCAGGCTTACCTGCACATGTACGACGTAACACGTGGTTTGCGTAAGAACGGTTCTTTCTTGCTGAACACCATCTGGGAAGGCGAAGAACTGGCTAAGAACCTGCCTAACAAGGTGAAGAAATACTTTGCACAGAACAACATCTCTGTATACTATATCAACGCAACTCAGATTGCAATGGAAATTGGTCTGGGCAACCGTACCAATACAATCCTTCAGTCTGCATTCTTCCGTATCACAGGCGTTATTCCTGTAGATCAAGCTGTTGAACAGATGAAGAAATTCATCGTTAAGTCTTACGGCAAGAAGGGTGAAGACGTTGTTAACAAGAACTACGCTGCTGTAGACCGCGGTGGTGAATACAAGACTCTGACTGTCGATCCTGCTTGGGCTAACCTGCCGGATGATGCAAAAGCAGAAAACAACGATCCTGCTTTCATCAACGAAGTAGTTCGTCCGATCAATGCACAAGACGGTGATTTGCTGCCGGTATCTGCATTCAAGGGTATAGAAGACGGTACTTGGTATCAAGGTACTTCCAAATACGAAAAACGTGGTGTAGCTGCATTCGTTCCCGAATGGAATGCTGAAAACTGTATCCAGTGTAACAAGTGTGCTTACGTTTGTCCTCACGCTTCTATCCGTCCGTTTGTACTCGATGCTGAAGAGCAGAAGGGTGCTAAGTTCGAGCAACTGAAAGCTGTAGGTAAAGTATTCGACGGTATGACATTCCGTATTCAGGTAGACGTTCTCGACTGTCTGGGTTGCGGTAACTGTGCCGACATCTGTCCGGGTAATCCGAAGAAGGGTGGCAAGGCATTGACCATGAAACACCTTGAAAGCCAGTTGGCCGAAGCTGATAACTGGACTTACTGCGCTGAAAACGTGAAGAGCAAACAACACCTAGTAGACATCAAGGCTAACGTGAAGAACTCTCAGTTCGCAACTCCGTTGTTTGAGTTCTCAGGCGCTTGCTCCGGTTGTGGTGAAACTCCGTACGTGAAACTGATTTCTCAGTTGTTCGGTGACCGTGAAATGGTTGCTAACGCTACAGGATGTTCTTCTATCTACTCAGGTTCAGTTCCTTCTACTCCGTACACTATGAACGAAAAGGGTCACGGTCCTGCATGGGCTAACTCCTTGTTCGAAGACTTCTGTGAATTTGGTCTGGGTATGGAACTGGCTAACGAAAAGATGCGTGCCCGTCTGGTGAAAGTAATGAACGAAGCTATCGCTTCTGATTGCTGCCCGGCTGAATACAAAGAAGTATTCGCTGAATGGATCAACAATATGCTGGATGCAGAAAAGACTAAGGAACTGGCTGAAAAGATCATTCCGATGGTAGAAGCTGCTAAGGATAAATGCAACCACTGCAAGCAAATCGCTGATCTGCAACAATATCTTGTTAAACGTAGTCAGTGGATCATCGGTGGTGACGGCGCTTCTTACGATATCGGTTACGGTGGTCTTGACCATGTAATCGCTTCCGGTAAGGACGTTAACATCCTTGTATTGGATACTGAGGTTTACTCTAACACAGGTGGTCAGTCTTCTAAAGCTACTCCGGTAGGCGCTATCGCTAAGTTTGCTGCTGCAGGTAAGCGTGTACGTAAGAAAGACCTCGGTCTGATGGCTACTACTTACGGTTATGTATATGTTGCTCAGATTGCTATGGGTGCTGACCAGGCTCAGACTCTGAAAGCCATCCGCGAAGCTGAAGCATATCCGGGACCATCACTGATCATCGCTTACGCTCCATGTATCAACCACGGTCTGAAAGCCGGTATGGGTAAGAGCCAGGAAGAAGAAGAAAAGGCTGTTAAGTGCGGTTACTGGCACTTGTGGCGTTACAACCCTGCTTTGGAAGAAGAAGGCAAGAATCCGTTCCAGCTGGATAGCAAAGAACCTAACTGGGAAGACTTCCAAGGTTTCTTGAAGGGTGAAGTTCGTTACGCTTCTGTAATGAAACAATACCCTGCTGAAGCTGAAGAACTGTTTAAAGCTGCTGAAGAAAACGCTAAATGGCGTTACAACAGCTACAAACGTCTTGCCAGAGAAAACTGGGGAGCTGATACAGCTGAATAATAAGTAGAAATACTTTGTACATAATAAAAGGCAGGAATCCTGGAAACAGATTCCTGCCTTTTTTGTTTATATATTAGAAGTAACGATTACTTCTCACGAAGATATTCATTAAAACTCTAAAGATATGATCGGATTTGTTATTTGGATTGTCGGTTTGATACTGACTTTCAGAGCTGCCATAGAGATTTGGAATATAAATGCGGCTGTAGAGAAAAGGCTTATAGCGATTGTATTAATCGTTCTTACCAGCTGGCTGGGACTACTTTTCTACTACTTCTATGGTAAAGAAAGAATGGCGGGATGGTTGAAGTAGTGTTTGCTTATCAATCTTTCTTAGGAATCCAACTGTTTACCAGTTCCTGATGTTCTTCCATCCATTGACGGGCAGCCTGTCTTTCCGTCGTCTGCGCCTCTTCCAGAGCAGTCATTAAAGAACTGATTTCCGCATCAGTCAGACGAATATTGCCCAGAAGTTCGGCAGCAAAAGGATCTTTCTCGCTAAAACCTTTCCACGCTATGGTATGAATGGTTTCCGCATTTCCATATATCAGCTTCGGGTCCTGAAGAACTTTCAGTTTGAAACGGTCGAACATCCAGTGAGGCGTCCATCCCGTCACGACAATCCAGTCCTTCTTATCAATCGCTTTCTTTAGGGAAGCAGTCATGGCAGGTCCGCTCGAAGTCATCAGTTTATAATCCAATCCATAATCTTTGATGGCCTGATCGGTAGCTTTCATAATACCGGCTCCGGCATCAATGCCGACAATCTGGCCAGAGAAACGTTCCTTTTCCGCATTCAACTCTTCGATCGAGTTGATTGTAACGTAATCCGGAACCACCAGCCCGATACGGGCACCATCATAAATATCCCCGATAACTTCGAGTTTATCTCCGTATTGTTTCATATAATCTTCCATAGTGACAGGCATCCAGACATCCATAAATACGTCTGCTTTCTTACGGGAGATAGAGGTAAATATAGGTGCAAGGTCGGCATTCAGCAACTTTACATCGTACCCCTGATCTTCAAAAATCGCTTTGGCAAGGTTTGTCATGGCAATCCCTTCCGACCAGTTGGCATAAGCGATACTTATCTTCTTACTCTTTCCGTTGTCTCCGCAGGAAACGAAGGTTAAGAGTATGCCGGCAATAAACATTGCCACAATCATTTTTATCTTATTCATTGATTATTCCTTTCTTTGGTGTGATTCTTATTTCTTTTTACTTTTTCTGTTATCTGCCATACCCTGAGTGATGCGGTCCAGTACGATCGCCAATATCACGACTGCGATACCGCCTTCAAATCCGAGTCCGATTTTCATTTGGGTGATACCTTTCAGTACGATTTCTCCCAATCCTCCGGCAGAAATCATGGCGGCAATCACTACCATCGAAAGTGACATCATGATCGTCTGGTTGATTCCCGTCAGAATAGTAGGCAACGCCAAAGGCAATTGCACCTTATAAAGAAGCTGCCAGGGAGTAGCTCCAAAAGAACGGGAGGCTTCTACTACGTTTTTAGGAACCTGACGAATGCCCAGACCGGTCAGACGAACCACAGGAGGCATTGCAAAGATGATGGTGGCAAAAGCTCCCGGCACAGTTCCCAATCCGAAGAATAGAACGGCAGGAATCAGATAGACAAAGGCAGGCATTGTCTGCATAAAGTCGAGGACAGGGCGCATTATCTTGTTACAACGATCACTGTTGGCAGTCCAGATTCCCAGCGGAACGCCTAAAAGCAATGCCAGACAAGTGGAAGAAAGTACTAACGCCAATGTCTGCATCGTTTCTTCCCAAAAGCCCATGCCGTAAATAAGCAATAAGCCCAAGAGGGTAAATACGGCTGTCCCCTTACCCGACTTAAACCAGGCGAGCGCAGCCAGCACTGCAATTGTGATATAAAAAGGTATTCCAAACAGTACGTGCTGAAAACCGTCTATGAATCCTCCGATCCCCATGCTGAGAGCATCAAAAAAGGAAGCAAAATGTTCTGTGAGCCAATTAATGGCAGTTTCTATATATTGTCCGATATTTATCATAATTCTATTGCGTTTTGAATGATTTCATTAATTTCTTCTTTATCTTTTCCCGTTACTTCGATGATCAATGAGGAAAGTGGCACTACGCCTTCAAACTCCCGATTCTCATTTACGACCCAGATTGGCGAGTTCGTTTTTGTCATCAACGGAAGAATATCTTCCAGCACCGTATCACCCAGCACTGAATGAACTTCATGCCTTACTACGGACTCGATGGAGCGGATTTGCTCTTTTCGCAGTTTCAGCAAGTCATTCAACCGCACCTCTCCTACTAACAGATTATTGGAATCGACTACCGGAAGAACGGTCAGATTCCGTTCGCGCATCTTACGGATCAGCACCTCCGGACCTTCTTTCTTCAAACGTGCCACTATGGGTTTATCTACCATAACAGAGGAAGCCGTAATAATCTTGCTTCGATCTACATTCTCCACAAATCGTTCTACATAAGCGTTGGCAGGTTCGGTCAGGATTTCTTCCGATGTACCGATTTGTACAATTTCTCCATCCTTCATGATAGCAATCCGGTCACCCAATTTAATCGCTTCACTCAGGTCGTGAGTAATAAAGACAATCGTTTTTTTCATCTTCGACTGCAAAGTCAGCAGTTCATCCTGCATCTGTACGCGGATCAAAGGATCGAGTGCCGAGAAGGCCTCATCCATCAACAGGACTTCGGGATTATTGGCCAAAGCCCGTGCCAGCCCGACACGCTGCTGCATCCCACCCGACAGTTCACTTACCATCTGATTCTCGTAGCCTTTCAGCCCCACCAGTTGCATACTTTCCATCGCTTTCTGCTCCCGTTCTCCCTTTTTAACTCCCTGTAGTTCGAGTCCGAAAGCTATATTATGCAAGACAGAACGGTGAGGAAGCAGACCGAAGTTCTGAAAGACCATAGCCAGTTCTTTCCGGCGAATCTGCAACAGTTCTTTATCCGACACTTTGGCTATGTCTGTTCCATTGATAATCACTTCTCCGGAAGTAGGGCGTATCAAACGGTTGATGCAGCGGAGTAAAGTGGACTTTCCACTACCGGACAGCCCCATAATGACGAATATTTCGCCTTCATTAATGGAAAGATTCGCATCTTTCACCGCAACCGTACATCCGGTCGCTTTTAATATTACACTTTTTGTTTTACCTTCTTTCAACATCTTCAAAGCCTTCTGCTTCTCATTGCCAAAAACCAGATAGAGATCTTTAATTTCTATTTTACTCATACAATAAAATGGTTTAGGTTATTAAAATAATATACACAGCAAGACAAGAACAAACGATAATAGGAATCTTTCTTTATATCGTATAAAGTTCTGATTTAAATACGGGACAAATAACAATGAATCCCGAAATAATTAATAGAATGATTATTGACAGACTGAGTAATTAAAAAAGGAATAGAATTTGATAAGATAATCCTTTCAACGAATAGCAAAAAAATAGCATTTTTATGTATAGAAACAGCCTGTTCCAGTATCTTGCTGGCACAAAGATACAAAAAACAGATTAAACATGCAAATTATATTCAAAATCCGGGGCATACAGAGGGCTTTAATTGTAATGATATGGAAAGTTTTCGGGTAATATTCCCCTATCACTCAGCAAAATAGAACAAACCGGCAGATAAATATAAAATAAGTTTGAATATTTCACCTAAACACCGTATATTTGGCGTCAATAACTAAACTAGATTTATATGTTCAACAGGGCTATTACAATTTTCCTGGGGAAGGATAATTGTCATTACACAACAAAAGAAAAACAAACAGGTACTGCCACACTAGACGACAAAAGCCAAGTACAGTTCCTTAGTAAAATGAACCCCAAAATGCCGTTTTTCTATAGTCGGCGGAATCTCTACATGATAGGCTTCCTGCTCGCTTTTATAGTGACTCTGCTCGAATTTATGCGAGGACGACATCAAAACTTTATGGTCTTCTCGGACGCTACTCAATTCTTCTGGCAGGGGATCAGCCCATACACAACTGAATTTGTAGAAACTCACGGACGCTACTTCCTTTATTCTCCTGTTTTCACGGTATTGTTCGCTCCGTTTGCGTATCTGCCTGCATGGCTGGGACCTTTCGCGTGGAATCTATTCAATTATTCGCTGTTCTTTGTGGCGATCTTCACGCTGCCCCACCAATTCACCCAGCAGCAGAAATGCCGTATGTTCCTTTTTCTGTTACTGATTTTAGGACAAAGTTTACTTTCATTTCAGTATAACATAACGGTAGCCTATTTATTCTTATTCGCCTATACGTTATTGGAAAAAGACCGTGGATTTCTGGCTGTTCTGTTAATCATGATTTCGGGATGTACCAAAGTATATGGAATTTTCGAACTGGCATTGTTACTGTGCTATCCTCACGTATGGCGTAACTTTGGCTATGCCGTCGCAATGGGCATTGTATTGCTTGCGTTACCGTTAATCAAAATAGCTCCTGCAGATTTGCTCCCCTATTATGAAGAATGGTGCCATAGTCTTGCTGTTCATCAATCCACCGGAGCTTATGATTCATTTTTCTATGCCCACCCCATTGCAGCATGGACATTGCCACACTTCCGTGCACTTCAGATAGGAATGCTCGGTCTGCTGACTCTGCTCTTTTTGGGGAATTTCCGCAAATGGTCGTCTTTTGCCTTCCGTGCCCAAGCTTTGGGCATTCTCATGGGCTGGGTAGTATTACTGAGTGACTCCGCCGAGAAACATACCTATATTATCGCATTGGCAGGTTTCATGCTCTGGTATTGGAGCAGGCCAACACGTACCGCAACAGACAAGATTCTATTTTGGTGCTGTTTTGTGCTGTTATGTATCGTTCCTATCGACATATTCGTCCCTGTTCCCATCAGAGATTTCATTACCAGGACCTTATGGCTTCATGTATGGGTTTTCTTTATTGTATGGATACGGATGATATGGCTTACCTTCCTTGCATCCTTCATTCATCCACGTGCCACAAATGATCTTTCAGATTAACGCATCCGTTAGCTTTGAAAGAAACTTCTTCTGCCAGCAAGAGTTGTTTTTGTTCCACCCAACCGGGCACCAGCCTTCCGGCGGAATTTACAACTCTATGGCAGGGAATGGATAATTCATCCGGCACTTCTTTCAATGCACGCCCCACCATCCGCGAGCATTGAGGTGCCCCCAAGAGCAAAGCAATACCTCCATAGGTAGATACTTTTCCTACAGGTATCTGGGATACGACTTCGTATACTTCCTTCCGAAAGGATTCGGAAAAGCTCTCTTTATCTACTTTATAATCTTTCATATATCCCTCTTTACGATCACAATGAAATCATCCTTTCCTTTTCAGGAAGTCTGTCGGGCTCTCTCCGAACTGCTCTTTATAGCACTTGGTGAAATAAGAAGGTGAACTGAAACCGACTTCATAACCAATCTCCGCTACGGTCATGTCCGAAGAAGCAAGCAAAGAAGCTGCCTTCTTCAAACGGGCGATACGAAGCAATTCATTCGGAGAGTAGTTAGTCAATGATTTAATTTTGCGGTAAAGCTGCACACGGCTTAGTCCCATATCCTTGCCCAAGTCCTCCACATTCAAACCGGAGTCTCCCATTTTCTCTTCAATCAATGACTTGAATCTTTCTACAAAATCCTTGTCCATATCGCAAACATCTTCCTTCGCCAATGTCTGCCCGTCACCAAAGAACTGTTTCAGACGACGGTGAGAATCGATCAGGTTGCGGACACGTGCCAGCAACAGTTGTGAACTGAACGGCTTTGAAATATAAGAATCCGCACCACCGTCATATCCCTGAATACGCTGTTCGTCCAGTGAACACGCTGTCAGCAGAATAACCGGAATATGACAGGTCTGTAACTCACTTTTCAGCCGGCGGCAACATTCAATGCCATCAATGCCCGGCATCATCACATCGGAAATGATCAGGTCCGGAACATACTTCATAGCCTTACGGATTCCTTCGGAGCCGTCTGCCGCTTCAATCACCGTATAGTCTGTATGCAACAGCGTATGGACATACGAACGGATATCCTCATTATCATCAATAATCAGTACGGGCGATTTGGAAGAGTCATATCCTTTTTCCAGTTCTTCCTCTTCCGCCAATAGAACATCTGTTGTACGGGAATCCGCAGAAGCAAGGGTGGTATCCGGTTCGGCAGCAACAGCCTCGCAAGACTGTACAGGCAGTTCAACGGTAAAGACCGTGCCCTGTTTCTCATCGCTCTCTACAGAGATCATACCACCGTGCATTTCTACGAAGGCTTTTACCAATGCCAGTCCGATTCCCGAACCGGTATGGTGCATATCGATCTTATAGAAACGGTCGAATACATTGCGGATATGTTCGGCAGAAATCATTGAACCGGTATTTGCCACCGTGAAACGTATCCATCGTTTGTCCTCTTTACTAAGGGAAGACAGACGCACAGCAATTCTTCCGTTTTCCGGTGTAAACTTAAAGGCATTGGACAGAAGATTGAAATAAATGCGTTCCAGCTTCTCCATGTCTGCCAATGTATGATAATCCGTATCCGGCATATTATCAAAAGAGAAATGGATATGTTTCTTACGGGCTGCCGCCTGAAAAGACTCATTCCATCCTTCGAAAGAAGAAAGGACATCCACCGTAACCGGAGTATATTCCATCTTGCCATTTTCATATTTACGGAAATCCAGAATCTGATTGACCAGACGCAGAAGAATGTTCACATTCCGCTGAATCAGCATGAGCATCCGGTGCTGATCTCCGCTCAGTGTCTTGTCCGCCAACAAATGTTCTACCGGATCGGCAACCAATGTCAACGGAGTACGGAAGTCGTGAGAAATATTGGTGAAGAATACCAGCTTGGCATGAGTAGCTTCTTCCAGTTGATGAGAAAGTTGTATCAATTGGTCACGCTGTTCTTCCAGTTTGTCACGTTGCTCTTCCAATTGTTGCTTCTGCTTAAAAAGTTCTTTATTCAAGCGATTCTTTGAGCGGAGTGATTTATAAACGACCAATAATAAGCCGGCTACCAATAAAAGGATAATCAGACTGCCGTATAAAACGACCTGTTGTGTAGCTACCTGAGAGAGATAGCCACCGATACGTCCGTTGAGCGTTTCAATCTTTTTGTCGAGTTCGGAAATGTGTGTGGTCTGCAACTGCATGACGTGTGCGTTGGTACGGTCCACAACAGCGGTATTCATCACCGTTTCTTTGGGATAGGGTTTCTTCTCCAGAATATCCATAGCCAGTTGCAGTACCTTATCACCATTGGTCGGATAGATAAAGGTGGCATCCAGCACACTGTCCAGAACCAGTTCCAGTCCGTTTCCCTTACCCGGCAAGGCATCTATGCCGACAAAAATCATTTCCTTCTCCCGCCCTGCCATCTTTGCTGCCTGATAGGCACCCGGAGCGATACGGTCATTATGGGCATACACAGCATCAATCTTAGGATGCCTCCGAAGCATACTATCCATTTCTATCTCTGCCGGACCACGTTCCCAAGCAGCATCCGCTTTATCAATCAGCTTTATATCCGGGAATTTACTGATGGCAGCCATAAATCCCTGATGCCGTTCCATTGCAGGAGTCGAACCGCTCAATCCTGTCAGTTCTACTATATTTCCCTTCCCTTTCAGACTGGAGGCAATATAGTTTCCTACCGAACGACCGATTTCATAATTATCGGCTCCGATATAGGCAGTATATTTATCCGAAAGAATCTTCCGGTCTACAAGAATAACGGGGATGCCTTTCTGATAAGCTTCTTCTACAATCGGAGTCATAGGAGCAGCTTCGTTAGCGGAAATAATCAGCAGATCGACTCCTTCGTCCATAAAATAATGGACATCTTCCGCCTGCTTACTGTTATCATCCCCTGCCGAACGGATTTCCACCGAAACACCATTATAAAACATCGCTTCCCGAAGAATCTCATCATTCATCTTATGTCGCCATGAATCATCGCTGCATTGAGCCACCCCAATACGAAAACGGGGTGTATCCTGCCGGCAAGCCGTCATCCCGATTAAACAAAACAGCACCAGCATCCACTTCAGATATCTCATCGTCTTCATCCATCTCATCATTTCGTAGTTCTTTCTGTAATCCAATTAAGAACAAAAATAAGAAATAATACTGTAAAGTTCTCTAACTTCAGCTATTTATTATTCTAAAAAGAAGGAAAGCAGTCCTCTTTCAGACCATCGGAAAGTATTAACAAAAGTATAAAGCGTAAAACAAACACTTAATCAATGTTATAAAACATAGCGTTTTACTTGGATAATTTGCAGATTTCACAGAAGTCCGTATCTTTGTACTGTGTTTTTCATAGTATTAGATTTAAGGTTAACAAAGGTTGGAGCAAGGCGTTGCTCCTTTTTTTATGCCCTGACCTTTCATCTACCGGTTAGTTTTCATCCCATTCCTTTTCCAGTTTACCATCAATAGTGTAGCGTTTCCATCGTCCTACACGGCGACCATTCTTATATTCCCCACATTCACGAAGCTGGTCATTCTTTACATAACGAGCTTCGAACGGTCCGTTCTGCCTTCCGTTCACATAGGTAGAAGTTTCCCAATAATCAAAGCGGTTGCTCACTATCAGCCGTCGTTCCTTGCCATGCAATCTGCCGGCCTGATAGGTAGCTTCATATCTCAATTCACCATTTTCCAAATTATATTCACGGTATAAACCGTCTTTACGATCGTTCTTCATATAATATTCTTTCTGCCTTACCCCACTTCCGTTGGCAAATGAGACATGGAGTCCATCTTCTTTTCCATCCAGATAGGTTTCAATCATCAGCGTATCGCCGCTTTCGGCAAAAGTAGTCCACCGACCATTCTTCTTTCCATTCTTATAACTACCCAGTATACGTGGCGAGCCAAACGTAAACACGGACGAATATTCACCGTCCTGCAAACCTTCTTCATTGAAATAAACGGTCTCATACAAATCATAAGTACCTTTCAGAAAAGTATATTGTTTGCCTACCTGCTTCCCGTCCTTGTAATTATGCTCTTTCCGCAAAGTACCGTCAGAATCGTATGAGAGCTGTTTCCCGTGCTCTTTCCCCATCCGGAAGTTTCTTTCACTTTCCACTTTTCCGGTAGTAAAGTAACTTTTGCTCGTACCGTCCAGCTTACCTTCCTTATAGGATTTTTCTTCTTTCAGCTTACCGTCAAACTTGGAGTTAATCTTAAAGAGACCATCCTTCCGTCCTTCTTTATAACTTCCTTCCGTTATTAATATATTGTCCACATATTCTTTGTATCCGCCATCATAGAAACCATCTTTAAAAGATGCCAGCACATAGGCGGAATGATAACCATCTATGATGCGATGTTCGCCATTCAATGCCTTTTCCGTTTTCAGTTCCTGAAACAACAGTCTGCCATCGCCTACATTGACAACGGATACCTGATCGATCTTATATTCCTTTTGCGCAAACAAAGGAAGAGCAAGATATAAAAACAAAAATACGTTCCAGCTTTTTGATCTGAAGAAGTTTGAAATGTGTTTCATAAAGTAGTTTTCTCTTTTTTATTTATTATTTAAAAACCTGCCGCAAAGATAGGCAATCGGCTTATAAAACAAGGAAAGAAAGAGGGGGACAATTAGAGAAAAGAACATCTGTTATTATCATTCTAATAATTAACAGATTAAGTAGTAAATCAAAACACAGGGAAGGGGGATATTTACTGAAATAAGAAACAGAAAAGAAGGTGTGTCAAAAGTAACTAAATTCCCCTCCTTCAGGAAGGAGGGGTGGCTGAAAGCCGGGGTGGTAGGTGTATTTCACAGTTGAATATCAATAGCTTATGTATTCACCTACCACCTCCCCCTACGGGTACTCCTCCTTCCCGAAGGAGGAGAGTTTAGTTACTTTTGACACACCTACTTTTTGTATTTAAAGAGATTCTACAACAATCTGTCTTTCAGAACAACCGGAAGTTCGGGCATTGCACCGCTCTGCGTACAAACATAAGCGGAAACTTCGACAGCCAGCTTATGAGCTTCGGGAACAGACTTGCCATTCAGAATGGAAGCACAGAAAGCGGCAGTAAAGGAATCCCCCGCTCCTACCGTATCGGCTACCGGAACCTTCGGCGTTTCCTGAAAAGAAACGACTCCCGGAGTAAACACATAACTACCATTGATACCGCAAGTAAGAATCAACATTTTCAGATTGTACTTGGCCAACAGAATCCAGCACTTATCCTGTAAGTCGATGCCCGGATAACCGAACATACGGCTGATTGTCACCAGTTCTTCATCGTTTATCTTCAGAATGTTGCAGCGTTTGAAAGACTCGCGCAATACTTCTTTCGTGTAGAAGTCCTGACGGAGGTTGATGTCGAATATCTTCAGCTGTCCGTCTATATCGGGCATTGTATCGAGGAATCGGTTAATTGTAGCACGGCTCACTTCATTGCGTTGAGCCAACGAACCGAAACAAACGGCGCGCGTATTCAAAGCCAGCCGCTTCAGTTCGTCCGTGAAAGGAATGTTATCCCATGCCACTCCTTCTTTGATTTCGTAGCAAGGCACTCCTTCGTCATCCAGTGTCACCTGCACCGTACCGGTAGGATAATCCACCCGCTCGATCTGAGTTTTGAGTTGCTTTTCTTTGAATACTTTCATGATTTCATCTCCCAGTTCGTCATTGCCCACCGCACTTACTACACGGCTGTCGAAACCAAACTGTGAAACATGATAAGCGAAATTAGCCGGAGCACCGCCTATCTTCTTTCCTTCGGGCAATACATCCCATAATGCTTCGCCCATTCCTACAATTATATTATTCATGATCTACGGATTTAATTGTTTTCCAAATATAAAATTATTTTTTGATACGGAAGGTATAGAACAGCAAGTAAAGTACACCGACTGTCATCACAGCAATCGCACCATTCTGCCCCATAGAAGTATCCGAAGCAACTCCCATAGCCAACGGGAAAACGGTTCCTCCGAAGAGTCCCATAATCATCAGACCGGAAACTTCGTTTTTCTTTCCCGGCAGATAAAGCAATGCTTGCGAGAAAATAACAGAGAACACATTCGAGTTACCAAAACCGATCAGAGCGATACAAGCGTAAATCACCGCCTTATCATGGAAGATGAACAACCCTACCATAGCAGCCAGCATCATAACAACACTGATACCGAAGAAAGATTTCGGAGACATCTGACGCAGGATGAATGATCCCAGAAAGCAGCCTGCCGTACGGAAGATAAAATAGAGGCTGGTTGCAAAAGCAGCATCATCCAGTGTCATGCCGATACGTTCCATCAGAATCTTAGGCGCAGTAGTGTTTGTTCCGACGTCGATACCAACGTGACACATGATTCCGATAAAACAAAGCAAGATAAACGGTTTGCCGAGCAATGCCAGGCACTGTCCGAAAGTGGAAGGTTTGCCTTCTTCCTTCTCTTCTTCAATCTGTGTCGCGTTGAGCAGCAGAATGGCAAGGATGGCTATTACCATATAAATAGGGAATAATACACGCCACCCCAGATCGAAAGAAGGAATCGCCTGCGTTGCTCCCCACATGGCAATGTACGGTGCAAGGAAAGAAGCGATCGCTTTCACAAATTGTCCGAAGGTAAGGCTGCTTGCCAGACGGTCACCACGAACGATATTGGAAAGAAGCGGGTTCAGTGAAGTCTGCATCAGTGCGTTTCCAATACCTAACAGGGAAAAAGAAATCAGCATCAGTGCGTAACTGTCCCCGAAGACAGGCAACAGTAAAGAAGCAAAAGTCACGATCAAACTGAGCAACACGGTTTTCTTCTGACCGATACGGCTCATCAGCATACCTGTCGGTACGGAGAAAATCAGAAACCAGAAGAACACCAATGAAGGGAAGATGTTTGCTTGTGAGTCTGTCAGACCCAGGTCTGCTTTTACATAATTGGAGGCAATGCCCACCAGATCAACGAATCCCATGGCGAAGAAACAAAGCATCACCGGGACTAGCTTGGAGAGAGAAGCGTTTTTAGTATTTTCCATTGTTTTATCTATTATAATTTCGTATATTAGCACAGTAATTAATTTCCTTTCCCATTGATCCTTTTTCTTTTAGCCTCCTATTTTCTTTGCTTATCACGGCTGTGAACAGATCGTATCACAAGGGTGATAAGGCCTTATCACAGTAATGAACAGATCGTATCACGTAGGTGAAACGCTATCTATCTCCTATACATAAGGAGAACATAAAGGCATGTTAACGCAAGGATAAAGGTATGTTAGCGTGTATCAAAAAGAGCGCAGGGAGAAGAAAGTCGTTTTTTATTTCTTCAGTTTGTAAACCACGAATGAATCTACTTTATAGGCACCGCTTTTGCTGTAGAAGCTGATATGATTGTAAGGTTCCGAAGGGAATACCTGATTGGTCATAGCGAAGCGTCCACCGTCACCGAAAGCCTCTACACTTGATCTGTCTACAAACAAGCGGAGTTTCATTTCATCCTTATCCCCTATCGCAGTCCAAGTCAGCATCGGGAAGTTTTCGTTGAAACTTACCTCGCCACTCTTGCGACGGTCCATCGAGAATTTCTTCTCTTTCATGTCATACTGCATGTCTACTTCTTCACCCTTGTCATTGTAGAGACGGAAACCGATGACTTCTGCCTGCTGATTCTTGACGGACAATTCTATTTCGTAAGCACCTTCATTGTTCGGAATCAAATCTTTCACGATACGTGTTCCGTTAACCTTGAACGAGCGCTTTTTGGAAACGTCACGCAGTTTCAACAATTCGGGAGAAGGAGCGGATTGAAGATAAATCCCACCGTCGATGGCAAAGAGACTCAAATCACGAGGAACTGAGTTCGGGCTACGGTATTGAGAAGTTGGCACGTCATTTGCATATTGCCAGTTGCTCATCCATGCAATGGCGATACGGCGGTTGTCGGGGGCATCGCTCCAAGTAACTGTAGCATAATGGTCTTTTCCCCAGTCCATCCATTTCGTGACATTCGGCTGATTGTCACAACTAAATTTCTTGCCGTCGAAGCTACCGATAAAGTATTGAGTAGCGGAGTCACCGAAAGGACCGTCACCGAGGCTGCAAAGCAATACCCATTTCTTTTCGTTGGTGCCCTCTACCGGAAGTTCGAATAAGTCGGGGCATTCCCATACGTTGCCATGAGCACCGTATCCTTCGCCGAAGCTACTTTCAAATGCCCAGTCTTTCAGATTGGGAGAAGAGAAAATCTGCATTTCCTGTCCCACTGCGAGCACCATGATCCAGCGTTTGGTTGCTTCGTACCAAAAGACTTTCGGATCGCGGAAGTCGCGTGCTTCGGATACAAGTACAGGGTTGTTTTCGTATTTGGTGAAAGTGCGTCCGTTGTCAGTGCTGTAAGCGATGCTTTGTACCTGACGGTCGCTGTTTTGTGTATAGATGGCGATGATTGCGCCTGCTCCGAAGCCGGCTGTATTGTTATGGTCTACCACGGCAGAGCCGCTGAAGATAGTACCGAGCGCATCCGGTGCTATCGCAACGGGGCGGTGTTCCCAGTTTACGAGGTCTTTGCTGATAGCGTGTCCCCAGTTCATGTTTCCCCATTTGGAGCCATAAGGGTTGTACTGGTAAAAAAGATGGTATTCACCGTCTTTATAAACCATTCCGTTCGGGTCGTTCATCCATCCGTAGAGGGGAGAGAAGTGATAAGTCGGACGAAATTTTTCACGGTTGGGCGTATCGAAGGTGTCGGAAAGTTTCATTTCCTTACAGCAAGCGGTATTATCCGGCGAAAGATTGACACGGATCGGGTCATTGGAGTTCATCTTAAACTTGAAAGAAACCGTTTTGCCGGGAAAGTCGGAAAGGTCTACCGGAACAAAGTAATCTACTTTATGTATGGCGAGACGCACGTCGAAGTTTTTCACCTCTTTATTATTAACGATCATGCTGATACGTACATCAGGAGACGCATCCTCTACGGGCAGAAGCAGGTACTTCTGAGAAGTATTGACACGTACAAGGCAATGACCTTCTCCCAGATTCTTAATCAGCAAAGGAGAATCCGCCGCTCGGGTTGAAACAGAAATAGTCATGAGAATAAAACAAATCAGAAAGGTCTGAAGTTGTTTGACAGGCAAAAATACATTCATGTTCTATGGTATTAAGGTTGTTATACTTTTGATAGTTGTTACAGTGCAAAGATAGGCGCTTCCAAGGTTAGCGCCTATCACTTTTGTTTCAAACGCTGTAAAAGATGTTACTTGCCGGTGTAGTTTTCATCAATAAGTGCTTACCTGAATGTCTGAGACAGTTATTTCACCTTTATAACAGCAGAGTGACCACGGGTTCTTCTGCATCTGGTAGATGCGGTTGGTGAAAGATAACTGGTCGTTGATATAAGTCACACATACCGACTGATCACTGTAAATCGTCACACGATATTCATTATCTGCCGGAATATTGAATTTATTATCGAATAAGTATTTGGCATCATCACCGTCTTTCTCAAAATTCGCTTTGCCTTCATCGGCATTGACATGGATACTATACCAGGAAACGGAATCCGTTCCACGTACAAAAGAGATTCCGAAACGGTCCGTATTCGAAGCGGTCTTTACGGTGAAAGAAATCTTGTTATGTACTTTCAGACGGTTGAAGATGACGGAGGCACCTTCGCCCAAAGTATAGGTTTTACCGCTTTCGGTCACGTTACCATCTTTTGCCATTACTTTCACTTCTTGTGCAGAAGTGTATTTACGGTCGATTGCATCGGGTACTCCGAGGGTTAAAGTACCGTCTTCGTGTTGAATCAGACGTTGTGCTACCAGATTGCCTGCCCATTCGGGTTCTACATCACCAACATTTCCATTATCATTTCCGGCACGTGTGGGACACCAACCCCAAATGTAGCGGTTTGTTCCGTCGGAAGCGGTCTTTCCGGCATAGAATGCGCGGCTGTCCAGCATTCCTTCACGATTGTCCGGCCATATTCCGGCATCATTGACGGTGGTTGCTTTCAATTCTTCCAGCGTTCTGCCTTTGAAATATTGTACTTTACGCATGAAGGAAGCCTGTTCCGAATAGATCAGATACCACCAGTCCCCCATCTTGAAGACATCCGGACATTCGTAGAAACGATCCCACATCATGGTCATAAAGGTTCCGGCAGATTCCCACTCTTTCAGGTCGGCAGAGGTAAATTCGGCGATATGCCCTTTTCCGTTCTTGCGGGTAGCGATCAGCATGTGGTACACACCGTCTTCGGTCTGGAACAGGAACGGGTCACGGAAGTCATTCTTGTCATAGCCGTATGTATCTCCTTTCAGGTAGAAGGTTCGGTTCTTGGTCCATGTCTTGAAGTCGGGAGAAGTAGCTACCATCACTACCTGCGCATTCTGGTCGGAAGAAGGCTTGAACTTATTGCCGGTATAGAAGGTATAATACAGTTTGTCGGCAGGGTTATAGATCGTTCCTCCTGTGCCGATGGCAGCATCCTGTTCGTCACGCCCTCCGCAGGAAATCAGTTCGCCGAGAGATTCGTAAGTAGCACCGTCTTTGGTAGCCACTCCGAAAATGGGGTGGTATGTAGCTTCGGGGTTCGGACGGTAATCTTGCAGGTACATCACTTTAAAGTCCTTGGCAACCGGATCATAGAATGGCATCGGGTCACCTACAAAGCCTACCTGTGGCTTGTAGTACATCGAGAAGCCGTGCTCATCACTCGATTGGAAGTATGTGGCTGTACCGTCCCAGTCTTTCTGAGTCAAGATGGGGTCAGTCTCGTCACTGCAAGCAGTCATCGAAGCTATCAGTGCGGTAAATGCTATAGGTAAGATCATATTTTTCATCATTGTTGCTTATTCTTTTTATTTACACAAGTAGTTGATTGCATTGAGAGTCATTTGCTCTACGTTGTAGTGATAGTAGTCGGCAGAAGCGTCTACTCCCTTGCCGTACCAGTCATAGCAACCGGAACCGATACAGAGCGTACGTCCGCTATTGGAACGCGGTTCAAATTCGGCAATGACTACCGCTCCGTCGCCTCCATGTGCCAGATCGATTCCTCCTGTCAGGTTACGCCATGCGTTCAGGTCGTCATACCCTCCCCAATCTGTTCCGATATGCCATTGCGCTGTGCTATTGGTGATCGCATAGCCGGCATCACAGGTATAGACTGTCGACTTGTCGCCATCTTTCCATCTTAAATCCTGGAATAACGGATGTGATTCACTGCCGGTAATCAGGAAGCTCCACGGAGCAGAAGTGATTTCGGGCGAGTCTTCGTTTCCTCCCCAGCTATTGTTCGGTACACGCTCGTCTTTGGCGATGCCGAGATTGGCGATATAGAAAGTAGCGTAACGGGTCAGCAACAGATTACCACCATTCTGATAGTAGACTTTAAACTTCTCCGCTGCCGCTTTCGCGTCATCCGGCAAAGGAGGATTGTCACCATTGTCTGCGTGGAAATGCCACCAGATAGCGGTATATTTACCTAAATCCACTTTTCCGTCCACTACATCCTTGAATGAGATATATTCGGACATCGATACATTATCCATCATCCATTGGGCAGCGGCTTTCTCTTCGGGACTCGTCAGAAGGCTGACAGAAGAAGCCGTACCGACAAAGGCAGTCGGAATCACATTTCCCTGAGTAACCGTTACCACATAAGGAGTTACTGCCGAACGGTAAGTTGCCGTGTAAGTAACGGGGTTCGTAAAGTCCTGAATACTTCCGGATGCCGGAGTCACGGTAGCTCCGTCCGTTACAGTAAACGTACCTTTCAACTGAGTGATATCCACTGTCAGCGGAACGACTACGGAAATGGTTTTCGATAACTGGTCTACCTTTCCTACATAAGTATCATTCAATTTGAAGGTCAGTATCTTTGCCTCATCTCTCTTCACGGTAATCGTGTAGCTCATTTGTACATCGCCATTCTTCACCGTCAAAGATACAGGAAGAGAAAAGTCGATTGTCTCACCGACAGCGATGCTAGCCTTGGCTCCTTCGGAAAGATTCATTTCTGTGACCACCATGCGGGTAATATCGTAATCGTAGGGCACTCCTACTACGATTGCCTTATTCTGATAGTCGACAGTTCCTGCGTATTCATCCAGCCGGATGGAATTCACCCAAACATCTCCGTTCAGACGAAGACCGGATTTGAAGTCATCACTACATCCTGTGACTGTAAGGCATGCCACAGTCACCAACAGGATAGTATAGAGTTGTTTTATGATTGATTTCATTGTATTCTTTGTTTTAGGATGGTTGGTTACCAACCGAAATTCTGTGTATAATTTCCGTTACTTGCGCTGATCTGTTCAAATGGAACAGGAAGATATTCGTTCTTATTTTCCGTGAAGCCCGCATTCTTGTAGACAGAGCAACGGGATGCTTCCGTCACGTAATAAGCATTGATGACGTCTTTGGCTTCTCCCCATCTTACAAGGTCAAAGAAACGTGAGCTTTCCATACCGAACTCTACGCGACGTTCCCATTTCAGCATTTTCATGGCTTCGTCCTGAGCGTAAGCTTTCAGGTCGTAAGGAGTCACTTTGAAGTTCACTCCGTATTCTTCCTTATAATTGAAGATCAGCATGGTGCTTCCGGCAGCACGGCTGCGTACCTCATTGATTAATGAGATGGCATCGGTGATACGTCCGTCGTTCAACTGAATCAAAGCTTCGGCACGCATCAGCAATACGTCTGCATAACGGATCACAATGTGATTCAGAGAACTGGCCCAATAAGAACCTTTCTTCAGACAGTCACAATCGGGATCTACATTTTCTTTGAGAGAAACATAATATCCGTAAAGTCCCTTGCTGCGGCTCCAGTCATCATTCTTCTGGATGATGTAACCTTCGTTGTACTTATAAGGAAAGCCCGGCATACCCACCGTATGGAACAGACGGGGATCGACATTGTCTGTAGCCACTTCGTAATTCTCATTGTCATAGGTGCCGAACAAGGGCTTTCCCTGCGAATCGGTTTTGAAAGCATTCACCAGATTCTGGCTCGGCTTATGGAAGTCGCAGCAGCCCAGTATCTGCGGAGTGGTCAGTCCCATTCCCCAATTCAGGTTACCGTTGTAAGTACCGTCGTTGATGGAATACTGAATGGCCCATACAGACTCCGCACCGTTTTCGTATTGCGGCAGGAAGTTCATGCTGTAGTCCGTTTCCAGTCCGTAACCGGCTTTAGCCATGATCAGGGGATCGGTGTATTTCACGACCTGTTTCAGGTCTTCTTCGTTGATTCCGGTAAGGGTATTGTCGGCTCCGTCCTGGCGGTAAGCTTTATACAGGTAAGTCTTTGCAAGGTAAGCAGCAGCGGCTGCCTGTGCAGGGCGCCCTTTTTCTATTTGTACCTCCGGCAGGTTGTCGTAGGCAAACTGGAAGTCGTCTGCTATCTTTTGCCACTGCTCGTCATTGGTATAAGTGGTATTCGACAATTCCTTGTAAGCATCCGGATCCATGTTTTCATCGTTTACAATAACGATCTTCTTGAACAGCTGTTTCAACATGAAGTGAGCGTGTCCACGCAGGAATCTCATTTCGGCAATGCGCTGGTTCTTCAACGGATAGGTCTTTTCATCCATCTGATCGAGTGATTGCAGGGCTGTGTTGGCACGGGTGATACATTGATACAGTCTTTTCCAGATATCGTTGATATTCCAGTCGGTGGTGTTGATACCTTTGGATATTTCCAGTGCGTTGAACACACCGCCGTCTTCTGTTCCCGAACCACCTTTATAGCAATCGTCGGAACGTACGTCATAATTCCAGAGAGAGAAAGAAGAGTTGATATCATCACCTGTCGCCCAAATGGCATAGGCAGAAATCACCAGATTGTCTACATATTCGGGAGAAGCAATCTGATCGCCGGTCACAATACCCTGAGGAACCTGACGGTCCAAAAAATCGTCGCAACTGGTTGTCAGCAAGGTAATTCCGATTGTTGCTATATATATTATCTTTTTCATGATCATTCGTTTTATTGATGAAGTAAGTTAAAATCCGATGTTAAGTCCGAACGTGATATTCACAGGGATCGGATAAGAGAAGTTCGGGTTCTCCGGGTCTTCTCCGGTAAAGTTCTTGCTCTTGATGGTCAGCAGATTCTGTGCACTGCAATAGAAACGCAAGCGGTCCATTCTCATTTTTTTGGAGATAACAGCGGGAACGGTGTATCCTAACTGGATATTGCGCAGTTTCAGGAAAGAACCGTTTTCTACGAAGTAAGTAGAGACACGCTGTTCATTGTTCGTATCACTGCGGGTCAATGCCGGAATATCAGAGTTTGGGTTCGTAGGTGACCAGGCATTAAGCAAACGGGTTCCCTTATTCAGGAAGCCGACATTGGAAGCACTCCAAAAATCGCTTTTCTTCTTCACGTCACTGATTATATCCACTCCCTGAACGCCTTGCCAGAACATTGTCAGATCGAAGTTCTTATATTCCAGATAAATATTCAATCCGTAGCTGAAAGAGGGAGTAGGATCATAAATCCAGTTCTGATCTCTTTCGTCAATCACACCGTTATGGTCAATATCACGGTAACGGATACGGCCGACAGCGGCGCCTTCTTGAGTAGCATGGTTGTCTACTTCATCCTGCGACTTAAAAATGCCATCAGCAATGTAACCGACTTGTGCGCCGTAAGTATGTCCGACTACACTCTTCACACCATTACCACCAAACTTGCCGTTGGCAGCTACCGTTTCCGGCAATTCAAGAATTTCATTCCGATAAGTGGATATGTTTCCGTTCAGATCGTAAGTCAGTCCGAAGGCAGTCTTGTTACGATAACCCAGATTAAATTCAAAACCCTGGTTTTTCATTGCACCCGAATTTATCCAACGGCTGCCGCCTTCTCCCAGCACTCCTACTCCTGCCATTTCAGTCAGGATATCTGTTGTTTTCTTGTAGTAATATTCCAGTGAACCGTACAGTGATTGCTTGAACAGGCTGAAGTCGATACCGACATTGGTCTGTGTCGTTGTTTCCCATTTGATATTGTCATTACCGATCTGGTTGCGTTTGAAACCGGAAGGAAGTACACCGCCACCGTTAGAACCTGTGATATCGTATGCCGTACCGTAGCTCTGTCCGCCGAAAGAATCGGTTGTACCATAGTTAGGTGCATAGATAGTATAACGGGCAAGGTTGGAGATTTCCTGATTACCGGTCTGTCCCCACGAAGCACGCAATTTCAGATCATCAAGCCAGGTCAGTTCTTTCATGAAGTTCTCCTGTGTGATGCGCCATCCCAAAGATACGGAAGGGAAAGTGGCATAACGGTGGTTTTTACCGAACCGGGAAGAACCGTCCCGACGGAGAGTTAACGAAAGCAGATATCTATCGGCATAAGAATAGTTCATTTTGCCAAAGAAAGAGACGAGTGAATACCCCTCACCGGCACCGTATGCCTGTGCCGTACCACTACCTGCATCGGGCCACATATAGTCGGGGGTAAGGATAGAGAAGTCTTCTTTGTATCCGGAGAAATGGCTGTCGTCTTCACGGTTCAACTCCATACCTACCATTACATCTCCACGATGTTTGCCTACTTCCAGCTGGTAAGTAGCAATGGCGTTCCACATCCATTTCGACCAGTGTTCCTGCTTGGCTTCCACTGCGCTCTTGCCATTATTGGTCTGCGTTCCTTCCTGATAAGGATAAGTGAAGTAACGTGCCTGCTTGTTGGCATAGTCCAAACCGAAAGTGGAGCGTAAATTGAATCCCTTGAAAGGAGTCAGATTGACATAGGCATCACCGAACATACGCCAGTAGGTGTATCGGTTATCTTTATTGTATTCAAGTACGGCACGAGGATTACGACGGTCGGGCCATCCGCCTACCGGTCCGCCCCATGAACCATCCGAAGCATATACGGGAATAGCGGAAGGAATATCCAGTGCGGTTTCTATAATTCCACCCGGAGCCTGCACTTCCGACGTGCGGTTCAATGTAAAATGCTGACCGATGGTCAGGATATCATCAATCAACTTATAATCGCTGTTCATACGAGCCGAGAAACGGTCGAAGTCCGTGTCTTTGATAACACCCAGGTTCTTGTAATATCCCAGTGAAAAGAAAGAAGAACCTTTCTCCGAACCGTTGCTGACGGAAAGATTGTATTGCTGGATAACACCAGTACGAGTGATCTCGTCAAACCAGTCTGTGTCCGCCACAGGCATTGTATTCTTTGAATCCAGGTATTTGGAAAGAGTCATTCCGTATAATACCGGATTGCCGTCGGCATTGTATCCCCAATTGTAAGCATATCCCAAAGCATTGCCGTTCGGATTTTCACCGTCGTTCACGTAGGCTTGCCACATAGCTCGTCCGTATTGCTCAGTGTTCAATACGTTCATTTTACTTTGATACATGGAGGCGGAAACAGAAGCGTCGAAATTGATTTTGATCTGTCCTTCCTTTCCTTGTTTGGTAGTAACGATGATAACGCCGTTCGCTGCACGCGAACCGTAGATAGAAGCGGATGCGGCATCTTTCAAAACCTGAATGGATTCAATATCATTACCATTCAGTTCGTGCATACCGGCTTTGGTAGGAACACCGTCGATTATATAAAGCGGGTCGTTATTGTTCAGCGTACCGATACCGCGGATACGTACGGTAGCCGATCCGCTCGGATTACCATCGGCGGTGATGTTCATTCCGGGGACACGTCCCTGAAGGGCTTTCACCGGATTGTTTTCACCCTGCTTCTGGATTTCGTCTACCTTTACTACAGAAACAGCACCTGTCAGGTCGGCTTTGCGCTGTGTAGTATAACCTGTTACGACAACTTCATCTACCATCTGGGTATCTTCTTCCAGTAGTACATTAACGATAGTAGCCGCTTTTACGGTCACCGGTTTATAACCAATATACGTAATCTTTAAAGTAGAGTTGGCCGGAACTGAAAGAGTGAAATTACCATCGAAGTCTGTAATTGTTCCGTTGGTTGTAGCTGTAGTTTCAACGACAGAAGCACCGATAATCGGTTGCCCATCCGTTTTAGAAGTAACGTTTCCCTTTACCGTAATGTTTTGCCCCCACAGGGCCGACATGAAAGCAAACAGGAAACAAACGCTGCAAAGAAGTTTTTTGTTCTTCATGATACCAGGCATTAGTTTAATGTTATTAATTTAAAAGTACGAATTTTCTCTTTTCGATGATGCAAATTACGGTTGATTTAAGTCAACCGACTGAAAAAAATGTTTCAAATGCTGTAAGATATGTTGCATAGAACGCTATTTTATAGGGTTTTATACCCGGATGAAATAAAATTAATAGTTCATAAGTATATCCCCTCGAAAAAGGTTACCTTTGTGTGTCAATAAAGACATTTGCTAATGAATAAACAGAGACCTTTTATACATAAAATAATGACCAAACAACAAGCTATCAAGCTTTTCGAAGAAAAGAAAATCCGTACCGTATGGGATGATGAACAATGCTCAAAGTGGCATTTTATCGAAAATAGAATCAAAAGAGAAGTCAAAAGAGGAATTGAAAGAGGAATCAAATGAGTATTCAACTAAATAACTGAATGATATGAAAACAATCTCCAACGAACAACTTACTATTCAGGTATCTCCGTATGGAGCCGAACTTTGCAGTATCCTCGCCAATGGGAAAGAGTATCTGTGGCAAGCCGACCCTGCTTTTTGGAAGCGCCACTCTCCCGTACTTTTCCCGATTGTAGGAAGTGTGTGGGAAAACCAGTATCGTAATGAAGGTATCGCTTATACATTGAGTCAACACGGCTTTGCCCGTGATATGGAATTTACTCTTGTTTCCGAGAAAGAAGACGAAGTACGATACCGCCTTGTCAGTAATGAAGAGACATTACAGAAATATCCTTTCCCGTTTTGTCTGGAAATAGGTTATCGTATTCAGGGAAAGCAGATCGAGGTTATATGGGAAGTTAAGAATACCGGAGAAAAAGAAATGTATTTTCAAATCGGTGCGCATCCTGCATTTTATTGGCCGGATTTTAATGCAGATACACAGAATTGTGGTTTCTTCGGGTTTGACAAGAAAGAAGGATTGAAGTATATCCTCATCTCAGAGAAAGGATGTGCAGACCCTTCCACCGAATATTCTCTGGAACTTACAGACGGGTTATTGCCATTGGATACACATACTTTCGATAAAGATGCTTTGATAATAGAGAATGAGCAAATCCATAAAGTGACTCTTTATACCAAGGAAAAGAAAGCTTATTTAAGCCTGCACTTTCATGCTCCCGTAGTCGGTTTATGGTCTCCGCCTGCAAAGAATGCCCCTTTTGTCTGCATTGAACCGTGGTATGGCCGCTGCGACCGCGCACATTACACAGGCGAATACAAAGACAAAGACTGGATGCAACACCTGCAACCGGAAGAAACTTTCAGAGGAGGGTATACGATTGAGATCGATGAATAAGTAATGACAGCCTATTCTGCGAATAAACTGAAGAAACACAGAACAGCTGCCGGACCTCACGGACGGCAGCTGCCAAACACCTAATCTACAAAACCTAACTTAAAAACTAACTCATAAATCTAATCTATGAAATACAGATGATACAAGTGATAAACACTTGATTATATTCTTGATAAATACCTACTGAAAAACAAATCCATCCTTTTATAAACCTAACCTATGCACACTGAATGAATCGACTGCGAATGTACCGCCCTTACTATAAAAACACATACGATTGTACGGCTCTGTAGGGAAAATCAGATTAGTCATCGCTATCTTCCCACCATCCAGAAATATTTCTACCGAACACTTATCAACAAAGACATCCAGTTTGTATTCATCTTCCTTTTGGATAGGCGCCCATGTAGCCAATGCGAAATCATCTATATAATTGATAGAAGTCGTCTTCCGTCGGTCGTGCGCCTCGATCTCGTGCGGAGAGCTGTTCTTCCCAAAATCTACGATGCCGCTTTTCGTACGGTCCATCACCAGCTTCTTTTCCGGAAGATTAAGGTAAATATCCACTTTCTCTCCCTTGTCATTGAAAAGACTGAATCCCATAATTTCCGCCTTTCCAGCTATGATATTCAGAGAAAGCTCATAAGCTCCTTCATTATCAGTCAATAAAGATTCGATGTGATAATCCTTGTCTACCGTGAAGGACGGAACATCCTTGCTTTCTTTTCGTAAGTTCTTAGTTTCCGCTACCGGTGCGGCGGAAAGATAAATATCATTATCCTGTGTATAGAGTCCCAATTCACGGGGCAGTGCATTGGCACTACGGAACTGCCGGGTCGGAACGATATTGCAATACTGCCAGTTGCTCATCCAAGGCACTGCCACCACACGGTCTCCCGTATTTGAGAAACAGACAGTAGCATAGTGATCTTTCCCCCAGTCCAGCCATTTTGTGACATTCGGCTGATTGTCACAAATAAATTTTGTGCCGTCAAAGTCACCGATAAAATATTGAGTAGCGCTCCCTCCGAAGTAACATCCCGGATTTACATTGACAATCAATGCCCATTTCTTATGGTTGATATCGCCATCTACAGGCAGTTCCACCATATCCGGACATTCAAACTGACAGGGTTGCACACCGTATCCTTCGCCAAAGCTACTCAGGTAGTTCCAGTCTTTCAGATTTTGGGAGCCATAGAAACGCATTTCCTTATCAGCAGAGACAATCATCACCCATTTACTCTCCGGTGCATACCAGAATACTTTCGGGTCACGGAAATCTTTCAGACCGTCGGAAGGACGCAGGACAGGATTCTTTTCGTATTTAGTAAATGTTCGTCCATTGTCTTTGCTATAAGCCAGACACTGAATCTGTCCGTTCTTATCGCTGGCAGAAGTATAGTAAGCGAGGATGGAACCTGCTCCGTAGCCCGCCACATTCTCCTGATCGACAATAGAACTGCCGGAAAAGATATGCCCTAATGTATCACGGGCAATGGCAGGAGCCAGATGTTCCCAATGCATCAGGTCCTTGCTGACCGAATGCCCCCAGTGCATATTTCCCCATTTGGAGCCATAAGGGTTATACTGATAATACAGATGATACTCTCCGTCTTTATATACCAATCCGTTTGCATCATTCATCCAGCCATAAAGGGGAGTATGATGGTAGACAGGACGGAATTTATCCGTATTGGCAGTATCAAACGTATCGGATAATTTGATTTCTTCCCAGCAGAGGGCGTCTTTCGGTTTCTTTTGAATGCGCAGAGTGACTGTCTTTGCATCAGCCGGCAAAGCAAAGGGAACAAAATAATCGACCTTTGTCTGTGCCAGACGGATATCCATATCGGTATCCGTTGCGTTCCCCGTATCAAGACGCACCTGACTTTCGTCGGCTTCTTCTTCGATGGGGAGTAATATATAATGGGTAGGATGAACGATGTGGACAATTGTCAGGCTATCCCCCTTCTGTTCAAGAGTGAACGTGCTTTTGGTCGACTGGCAATAGGTCAGTCCAAAGGAAACAGTCAGTGCGAGTACGGCACCTTTACACAGTTTTATCCAAGGAGTTGTTTTCATGGTAACAGGATATTCAGAGTTATACTAGTGTTAATCAAAAATTGACGGAGGCAAAGATAGGGGGTATCTTCACCTTCGTCTATAAACTTTGTTTCAAAGAGTAACATTTTTGATACATCATTGAAAAAAGGGAGCTACAGGCGTACAGAGTGTGTTTTAAACTACATGACCAACTGTGTGACCAGCCGCCAAGACAGGATTTGAACCTGTACCTCAAGTCTGTAAAGACAAGCGTTCAACCGAATCGTTAACAGCGAAGTATCTCTATACTACGGCATCCCTTTCTGTTTTTTAAAAGCAGAAGTAACAGGCGAAAAGAGAAACGGGGCACGTCAATGCCGGAGTCGAACCGGATAGTCTTGCTGATTTTACAACTTCACTATTCCTCCCCTAAAATGAGACGAAGTAACTCTTCTCTACGACATTCTGCTTATGTCAAAGTAAAAAACAAGGTAACAAACGAAAAGAGACTATAACCTGCTCTATCCAACTGAGCTATGCTTTTCCTTAAAGAATAAGGAGAGCAGCGGGAGTCGAACCCGCGACCTATGGTCGTCCCAAACGAAGTAACTCTTCCCTACGACACTTGTTTCTGTTTTTTTCCGTAAACCGGAATCCTGAGAACTCCGGTTATATCACTATCTTTTTTATCTCCTGCAACGCATCATTTCCCTTGTCGATTGCAGACAAAATATCAAATATCTTATCCGACCATCCCGCTATTAAAAATACATCGTCACGAGTGATATCCAGCGGAGTGTTGCCATATCCGCTTAAGTCAAACAGATACAACTTGGCTGCCGGACAAATTTTCTTGTACTTCCTCCACAAATCCGTTATCTGCAAATCACTATGGCTATTCCACAACTGACAGTCGGTGAACATCATTATCTTATCCATCTGCGCCTTCCGGTCTATCAGGTCTTTGATAACCAAATATCCGTTTGTAGAGTATCCCACTTCACCTTCCCTTTTATAGAATGCATCAACATTGGACAAGATACCCGTATCGGGCAGATTGATAATCTTCCATCTATCGCCAAAGATACCCGTCATCACCTGCTTGCAACGTGACTTCAACAACATTCCCAGCAGCAAACCGATGTCATAGTACAATACTTTACTCTTTGCCGAAACCGGACACTGCATGGAACCGGATACGTCACAGGCTATCAGCACACGGGTAGATTCATCAAATCCGGTAATATTGCGGGCAGATACCTGCACGGCACGTTCCAAAGCCGTCATCAACATCGTAGCATAGAGCGAAGGAGTCTTCGACAACTCACGGTAAGCAGCCAGAAAGCGGAAAGGCAACTGCCTGGAGTTCTCAACCGCCTTTTCGGAAGACAGCCTCTTCCCTACTGTCAGAATATGGTCTGCAGAAACTTCCGCTTCCAGTATATTCCTCAGATTGCGCAACAAAGCCATGTATCCTAGTTTACCACTGTCTATCAATTCTTCCCATTTGGCACGGAAAGCTTTTCGCCGTTCTTCTTCCGTAGCAAAGGTACGCTGACCTAAAGCAGACAATTCTGTCTCCCAAGTATAGGGAACCGGAAGATTATCGTTAACTATTCCATTGAAAATTTCCTGTTGCCGTTCATCTTTCGCTTTCGGGTGCACAAGAAACAAGGCATCTTTCAGACAAACTTCTGCCGAACGGTTATACTTGGCAAACTGGTACACATCGAATGTATTGAATGCATCCTGTAGTCCTGCCTGCAACTGTTTGGAAAGACGGTTCAGTTTCTTTGTCCCCGTCCGCCGGTTTGCCTGCTGGTAACAGGCCAGCAGTTCGGTGATTTCATCGGCACGCCGAACGGTACGGGCAGTTACCCGCTTCACCAGATTGTCGCCCTGATGGATACGCGCCAGTTCTACCGCCATCACCAAAGGGATGGAACGCAGGTTCATCGTTTCTCTTGCGTACGCCGCCAGTTGCGCCACAAACAAAGGATCACATTTTCCGATCAGCGTACGGACCCTTTCTATTCTCTCTTCCGCCTGCTCATAGAAACTGTTGTTCAATGAAGTAGTTACCACGGATGTGTACAATTCCCATTCGGGTGTCAGCCGGTAAGCCGGTGCCGATTCTTTGTTCAGCACTTTATTCATTCCTTTATTTATCCAGTTAAACTTCATCATTTATACTCTTTATTTGTTTTCTTTTGCAAAGATACGAGGGTGGGTGCGCAGCCTTTTTGCGTACCTCAAATTATTTTTCTACTTTTGGAGAAAATCTTTATACTTCCGCCTATGCCGGTCAATAGAAATGCCTTGATTCGTTATAAAACGATTGATAACTGTCTGCGTAATCCTTATCGTCGCTGGACACTGGAAGACTTGGTAGATGCCTGCTCGGATGCCCTTTACGAATATGAAGGAATCGACAAGGGAATCAGCAAACGTGCCGTACAAATGGATATACAGATGATGCGCAGCGAGAAGCTGGGTTATAACGCACCGATTGTGGTATACGAAAACAAGTATTACAAGTACGAAGACCCGGAATACAGCATCACACAGACCCCGCTGAACGAACAGGACCTGAAAACGATGTCGGAAGCCGTAGAAGTTCTGCGGCAGTTCAAGGGTTTCTCCTACTTCACGGAGATGAGTGAGATTGTGAACCGGCTGGAAGATCACGTAGCCTCCGCCCGAATGAAGACGACTCCGGTCATCGACTTCGAAAAGAACGAATCTCTGAAAGGGCTGGATTATCTGGATACCATTTACCATGCCATCGTCAACGAACATCCCCTGCAACTTAAATACCGTTCGTTCAAGGCCCGTTCGGCAAACAGCTTCATCTTCTATCCTTATCTATTAAAGGAATATCGCAACCGTTGGTTCGTATTTGGAATCAGAAAAAGCGGACGGATATTGCAGAATCTGGCTCTGGACAGAATCCATTCGTTAGAGGTGTTATCGCGGGAACCCTTTATAAAGAATACATTCTTCGACCCGAACACATTCTTTGACGACTTGGTAGGGGTGACTAAAAACTCCGGAAGCAAAGCCGAGAAGGTCGGTTTTAAAGTAGCTGCCGCCGAAGTTCCCTACATCCTGACCAAACCGATACACCACAGCCAACGAACCATAGAAACAATGGTAGACGGAAGTGTGATTCTTGAAATAGAGGTAGTCATCAACCATGAACTGGAACGGGTATTCTTCGGATATGCCAACGGAATACAAGTTCTTTACCCGCAGACACTGGTGGAGCTAATGGAAAAGAAATTAAGGAGGGCGGTAGAACAATACGAAAAGCTCAAGTGAGTAACATTCGGATAAAAAGCAAGTAACCGGACCATTTTCATCCTTTCCGGAGAGAAAAAGACATTTTATGATACAATTAATTCCATTTTAATGAAGAATTAATTTGCTTTATCCTCTCTTTTTAATGGTTCGACCTTTACTTTGCCCTTGATAATACCGGAAAACTCATTAAATTATGAATATGAAGAGAAGTTTAATTTTACTATGCGGTCTGCTGACCGGCTTTACTTTGCAATCTACAAAGGTAAACGCGCAGACACAAACAGTGACTAATGATCAGAAACTGGTCTATCCCTACACCTTTGCCCCCAGCGAAGGTCTGGTGAACCAAACAGAAAAGGAACATCGACAAGAGATTTGCATCAACGGTTATTGGGATTTCCAGCCTGTCCGCTTGCCGAAAGAATACGTTCAGGGAAAAGGAATCGCTCCCGAACTACCATTGCCGGAAAACGACAGCGAATGGAGCAAAACTCGTATCAAAATCCCTTCACCGTGGAATATCAATGCTTTTGCTTACCGTGACCTGGAAGGTCCCGACCACCGCAACTATCCTTCATACCCTAAAGAATGGGAACAAGTGAAAATGGCATGGATGAAGAAGAATGTCACCATCCCTGCCGACTGGTCGGGGCAACAAATCAAACTTCACTTTGAGGCCGTAGCCGGATATTCCGAAGTCTATGTAAATAAAGAAAAGGTAGGCGAGAACTTCGATTTGTTCTTACCGTTCAGCTTTGACATCACCGATAAAGTGACTGCCGGCGAAAACATAGAGATACTGGTAGGCGTACGAAGCCAGTCGCTATTCGAAAACAATGTGACCATCGGACGCCGCATTGTTCCGGGCGGATCGATGTGGGGGTATCAGATCAACGGTATCTGGCAGGATGTATATCTGTTGGCTTTGCCGAAAATCCATCTGGAAGACGTATACGTGAAACCGCTGGTATCAAAGAATACACTGGAAATAGAAATAACTCTTCAGAACCGGACAGAGAAGAAGGCTGACATACAACTGCAAGGTAATATCCGCGAATGGGTAAACTGCGCAGGCACGGACGTCAACTCCGCTCCCGTTCCGAACTGGACGCTTGGTAACGAAGCATTGAAAGTCGCTCCTACGAAAGTGTCTCTGCCAGCCAAGGCTTCACAGAAAGTGACCTTGCAAGTACCTGTCGGCAAGGATATATTAAAATACTGGACTCCGGAGCATCCCAACCTGTATGCCCTGTTACTTTCTGTCAACAACCAGAAACAGACTGTTGACACCAAATACGAACGTTTCGGCTGGCGT
Source organism: Bacteroides sp. RCH18 (assembly GCF_058231005.1). Taxonomy (NCBI): domain Bacteria; kingdom Pseudomonadati; phylum Bacteroidota; class Bacteroidia; order Bacteroidales; family Bacteroidaceae; genus Bacteroides; species Bacteroides sp. RCH18. The sequence goes on from NZ_JBIPTC010000001.1 coordinate 1,752,141, forward strand.
GAATGGACATTGCAAGGTACTGCACAATACCTGAACGGCGAACCTTACGCATTGCATGGTGATTCCTGGCATTTTATGGGTATCCCGCAGATGACCCGCCGTTATGCGTGGGCCTGGTTCACCGCCATTAAAGGGATGAATGCCAACGCAGTCCGTCCGCACGCGCAAGTCTATCCCCGCTTCTACCTTGATATGGCCGATGAAATGGGGATCTGCGTACTGAATGAAACAGCCAACTGGGCCAGCGACGGTGGTCCGAAACTGGACTCCGAGCTCTTCTGGGAAGCATCCAAAGAGCACCTGAAACGTTTTGTCCTGCGCGACAGAAATCACGCGTCCGTTTTCGGCTGGAGTATCAGCAACGAAAACAAACCCGTTATCCTGCACGTTTACAATCGTCCCGAACTGATGCCGGTACAAAAGAAGGCATGGGAAGAATGGCGTGATATTGTACATCAGTACGACCCTACCCGCCCGTGGATTTCAGCAGACGGAGAAGATGACGGTGACGGTATATTGCCCGTAACCGTAGGACACTACGGAGACATCAACTCCATGAAACGCTGGATTGAAATCGGAAAGCCTTGGGGAATCGGTGAACACAGTATGGCTTATTACGGTACCCCGGAACAGGTTGCCAAATATAACGGAGAACGCGCTTATGAATCACAGGAAGGCCGTATGGAGGGGCTGGCTAACGAATGTTACAACCTCATCGCCAACCAAAGACAGATGGGAGCCTCTTACAGCACAGTCTTCAATATGGCATGGTATGCCTTGAAACCGCTTCCACTCGGCAAGAAAGACAAAAGCAAAGCTCCCACCGTTGAGGCTGACGGAGTCTTCTTCGGTGATTACAAAGAAGGAGTTCCGGGCGTACAGCCCGAACGTGTAGGCCCTTATTGCACGACGTTCAACCCCGGTTACGACCCGACCTTGCCGCTCTATCAGGAATGGCCGATGTACAGTGCCTTACGCGCAGCCAATGCTCCGGGACAACCGGCATGGTCTCCTTATGCTGTAATCGACAAACAAAAGTACGATCATCGCAAAGCAACAACTCCTTCCAAAAAGTATAAGGAAGTCATCTTTATCGGTAGTCAGAACAGTAAATTAAAGCAGCTGATGGATGCGCAAGGAGTCATATTCGCCAAGAAGGCAAACACTCCTTCCCTGCTGCTCTATATCGTAGACGGTAGCCAAAAGTTGGATGCTTCTACCAAGGATGAGATGCAAAAGCAAATCGCCAAAGGTGCGGATGTATGGATATGGGGACTCACACCGGAAACGGTAGCCGCATACAATGAAATTCTTCCGCTTCCGGTGTCTTTGGATAATCTGCAGCGTTCTTCTTTCCTGCCCGTACAAAAGTCATGGATGCACGGACTCAATAATTCCGACTTCTACTTCTGCGAACTTCAGAAGACCAACGCTTCCAGCTACTCGCTGAAAGGAGCTTTCGTAGAAGAAGGCGAGGTCTTGCTGAACGCCTGTAAGACCGACTGGAGAAAGTGGAACAAACGCCCGGAAGAGATCAAGACTGCCGGAACGATCCGCAGTGAATACGAATGTACAGCCGCCACTCCTGTATTCGTAAAATGCCAGCAGAACGCTTCCACTTTCTATCTGAACACATTAACCGAATTTGCCAACTCGGAGAAGGGGTTCAACACTTTGAGCGCTATCCTGAAGAATGCCGGAATAGCCTTCCAAAAGCCGGAAGTCAATATCGACGAGGTCTTCTTCCTGCGCGACGAACAGATCAACTTCCCCGTAGCCACCAAAGAGAAACTGGTGAAGGACAGCGACGGTGAATGGACACTGGAACTTTATGTATTCAGTCCACGCCCTCTGGACGACCTGTTGATAGAGCCGAACATGCCGAAACTATCCCTCTTTGTGAAAGCAAAGAAACGTGCGCTGCTCATCAACGACAAACCTTATACGGCTGTATCCCACGACGGACGCAACGAAATCATCTACAAAGAATTGCCCTTGCTGCAAGGATGGAATAAACTGGTGATCAAACTAGGAGCCGGAGACCGGAACGACTTCACCGGCTATTTCAAATGCGATAACAAGAAAGATTTCCTTCCGCTGTTGAAAGCAGCTTTCGTGAATCCGGAAACCAAATAATAGTAAATAAATATATGATGAAACTTACACACATTTTAGCCTCGGCGGCTATCATTTCAACGCTGAGCGCATGTAACGGTAGCCTGCAAACAGCGGATCGGACACCGGTCGATTACGTCAACCCGTATATCGGCAACATCAGCCATCTGCTGGTTCCCACGTTCCCCACCATCCAGTTACCCAACAGTATGCTTCGTGTTTACCCGGAACGCGCCGACTACACCTCCGAACTGCTGAAGGGGCTTCCATTGATTGTCACCAATCACCGGGAACGTTCCGCATTCAATTTCAGTCCCTATCAGGGAGAAAAGCTGCGTCCGGTCATAACGTACAACTATGACAACGAGCACATTACTCCTTATTCTTTCGATGTGGAACTGGATGATAACCGTATGAAAGCGGAATATGCGCTTTCCCATCAGTCGGCTATCTACCGGATAACGTACGAGGCAGACAAACCGGCTTACCTCATCGTGAACTCCCGAAACGGCTCTATCCACGCCAATGAGAACTTCATCAGCGGCCGCCAGCAACTAAATGACAACACCAATGTCTATGTATATATAGAAGCACAGGAGAAGCCGATAAGCGCCGGCATCCTCGAAAACGGCACTATTGAAACAAGCAAGGATAATGCCGAAGGCGCAAACGCCTGTGCCGCATGGCGCTTTGCCGATGGAACCACAACGGTCAACCTCCGCTACGGTATTTCCTTCATCAGCGAGGAACAGGCCGAAAAGAACCTGCACCGCGAATTAAAAGACTATAACATCAAAGCACTGGCAGAAGCGGGACGCCAAATCTGGAACGAAACGTTGGGACGTATCCAAGTAGAGGGAGGAACGGAAGATGACAAAACCGTATTCTACTCTTCTTTCTACCGTACCTTCGAACGTCCCATCTGCATGAGCGAAGGCGGCCGTTACTTCAGCGCCTTCGACGGAAAAGTACACGAAGACAACGGTACTCCTTTCTACACCGACGACTGGATTTGGGACACTTACCGCGCCGCACATCCTCTCCGCACACTGATCGACCAACAAAAGGAAGAAGACATCATCGCATCTTACCTGCGCATGGCGGAACAAATGGGCAATATGTGGATGCCTACTTTCCCCGAAGTAACAGGTGACACACGCCGTATGAACTCCAATCATGCCGTTGCCACAGTAGCCGACGCACTGGCAAAAGGACTGAAAGTAGACACGGCAAAAGCCTACGAAGCTTGCCGGAAAGGGATTGAAGAAAAGACGCTCGCCCCGTGGTCGGGAGCACCGGCCGGCTGGCTGGACAATTTCTACCGTGAAAACGGTTATATCCCCGCCCTCCGTGTGGATGAACCGGAAAACGACCCGAACGTACATCCTTTCGAGAAGCGCCAGCCTGTCGCTGTCACTCTGGGAACCAGCTACGACCAGTGGTGTCTCTCCCGTATCGCCCAAGCTCTGAACAAGAAGGAAGAAGCCGAATACTATCTGAAATGTTCGTATAACTACCGGAATCTCTACAATAAAGAGACCGCTTTCTTCCATCCGAAAGATAAGGAAGGACAATGGATCGAACCATTCGACTACCGTTTCCCCGGAGGCATGGGAGCCCGTGAGTATTATGGAGAAAACAACGGCTGGGTTTACCGCTGGGACGTGCCACACAATGTAGCCGACCTCATCAGCCTTATGGGAGGAAACGAGCAGTTCATCGCCAACCTTGACCGTACTTTCACCGAACCGCTGGGACGGAGCAAATATGCATTCTACGCGAAACTGCCCGACCACACAGGTAATGTAGGCCAATTCTCGATGGCGAACGAACCGTCTTTGCACGTTCCTTATCTTTATAACTATGCCGGACAGCCGTGGAAAACACAGAAGCGCATCCGTCTATATTTGTATTTATAACCATAGAACAACCAAAACTAATCAGAAATATCCGAGTGTAAATCTTTAATTACCAGCATATTCTAAAATTTAACACTTTTCGGTTGCCATTTGTCGCTTCCCAAATTTCCACATATTTTTGAGACGTATTTCTGACGTGGAGAATTTGCGGGGCTTGTTTTTTGTCACACCGTGCAGACAGTTGACAAGGGTTTACAACCGTTTACGACAAGCGACAATAACCGCCCCGATATGCGGAAACAGTCACACTGTGTAGAAAAGCGACAATGGTTGACTTCCGTTCACATCCGTTTACCATTTCAGAGATATAGGATTGAAGAAATGAACCATTAAACGATAAAACGGTATGAAAGCAACCAGAAAATGCAGTTTTTGCGGCAAGTCCTTTGTAACCCGAAGCGGTATGCAAAGATATTGCAGTGAGGCTTGTCAGGCAGAAGCCAAACGAGCCAGAGTGATGCAGAAGAACAACCTCTTCAAAGTCGCCCAACCCTTGATGGAGATACAGCATCAGGAGTATCTCACCTTTTCCAAAGCAGCCATCCTCATGGGCTGTTCCCGACAGTACATTTACAAACTTGTAGCCATCGGCAAGCTGAAAGCCTCACGCATCAGCAACCGCATGGCATTCATCCGCAGAGCCGACATCGAGCAGATGTTGGAGGGCAATCCCTATCACCGCATCCTGCCCGGCAACACCTCCACACCAAGGAAATCATCTTCATCTTCCTTACCTGCCAAAAGAGAAAAAAGGGAAAAGGAAAGCGAAGAAGTGTTGGACTTCTATTCGGGCGAGGAGGTGATGTCCCTTTTTAAGGTAAAGCAGTCATGGCTTTACACTTCCGCCAAGCGTAACCATATCCCCATCTGCCGTATCGCAGGAAAGAACTATTACAGCAAGAAGCATATTGACGAGTTTTTCGGTGTGGCAGTTGATATTAGCGAAATTACCGACTGGCTACTGACCGAGGAGGTGGAGGAACTGTTCGGCATGAAGCCGACCGCACTCCGTGCCTACACCTATCGCCATAAGATACCCACTAAAAGAGAGTACGGGCGTACCTATTACTCCAAATCACATTTGAACGAACTCCGCAGAACTGACCTTGTGAACGATGAACGCTACTATACCGTTGAGCAGGTGCAGCAAATCTATGGTCTTTCGTCAGCCAACATCTGCCATATCGTCAAGGTGAAGCACATCGAAAAGATAAAGGTGGGTGTGAAAAACCTGCTTTTGCGCTCAGATGTGGAGCGTGTCATGGCTGAAAGGAACAAATAACCGTGAAAAATCGGGATTATCGAAAATTATTTCAAAATGATGTATCGTGGAGGTATTCACGGATATTTCACGTTGTTCCTTTGCCATCGGAAACATGGATACAACTCCAAAATGTATACAACCAATTAAAACATAATTATTATGAGTAAATGCAAAACAGTTACCTTGCGTAAGCGCAAGATTAAGAACGGGACACAGTATTCACTATGCCTTGACTACTATCCCGGCTACCGTGACAATGTCACCATGAGAGTGATTACACGTGAAGCCTTAGGAATTTACATCTTCGCCAAACCTGCAAACCAGCAGGAACGGGACTTCAACGCACGCATGATGAAGAAAGCGGTCATCCTGCGCAACCAGCGCTACGAAGCCATTTTCAATGAAAACAACGGCTTTTTTGACAAGACCAAGATGAAGGGCGATTTCCTTGCCTATTTCAAAGGACTGGCTGACCGCAAGAATATCAAGTGGCAGCACGTATACAAGCATTTCCAGCGGTTCGTGAACGGCAAATGCACCTTTGAGGAGGTGGATGTGGATTTGTGCCGCAAGTTCATGGAATACCTGCTTGATGCACCCCAATCCATCCACACCAACCAAAAGCTGCACATCAACTCCGCAGCAGGCTATTGGTCAACTTTCCGTGCCGTGCTGCATACCGCTTACCGTGACAGGAAGATAAAGGAGAACCCAAACGGCTTCTTAGACCGCATCGAGTGCATTCCCACCATCAGGGAGCATTTGAGCCAAGAGGAACTGATACGGCTTGCCGAAACACCCTGTGAGGAGGAGGTCTTGAAAAAAGCTTTTCTTTTCGCCTGTCTTACGGGACTGAGAAAGAGCGACATCAGACAGCTCACGTGGCAGCAGATACAACCATACACCAACGGCAGGATGTTCGTTACCACCCGTATGCAGAAAACCAAAGAAATAGTGCATAACCCCATCAGTGATGAAGCCTATGGACTGCTGGGAGAACGGGGCGAGGGACTTATCTTTGAGGATTTCAAGGACAAGATGCTGCAAGGACCACTCCAACGGTGGCTCACGGCAGCAGGGATAACCAAGAAAATCACCTTTCACTGTACCCGCCACAGCTTCGGAAGCCTGCACGTGGAAATGGGAACGGACATGGCTGTCATCCAAGCCTATCTCGGACATAAGAACATTACCACCACACAAATCTATTCCAAGATAGCAGCGCAGCAGATGTGTCAGGTGGTGGACAAGATAACCTTGAAGCGCAAGGAGGCATAAATGTCTCACATTGACAGGTATTCAGAGGGGCGGTTATGGCTACAAGGCTATAATCGCCCCTCTATGTTTTTGGCTTGATGCCACCATTTATAAGCCCCTCAGAGTATGAAACAGAGTATGATATGATGACATTTCGTGAAATACATTGAAAAAGACCGTTCTAACCGCAAATAACGGGCAGTAATTGGGAAAAATAGCATTAACTTTGCACAAAATAATACAGGAACATTCAATCTCTCAACGAAATATGGAATCATCAATCAAGGACAAATACATCATCTTGGGCTTTGTCGGCTTCGCCATCGTCCTAATATCTTCCATTGCCACGCTGGTAATAGCGGACAGCTTCAACCAAGACAACTTTGTCAGGTGGATAGTATTCGTATGCTGTAACCTGTTGGGATGGTTGCTCTATCTCTCCTTTCAGACACTTATCTTTGATACATACGAAATCTACAAAATCAAGTTCGGCAAGAAAGAAACGATTGCCGAAGCCATAGAGGTGCAGGAAGAACTGTCACAAAATACACTTGAAGAAGCCACATCTGTGCCTGGACCTACATCAGTCCCTGAGCCTGTACCCGAATCATCCCCGACAAAAGAAGAGACACTTATCCAAACACAACCGATAGAGCTTACTATCGCCCCGGATCTTCACGAAAAGAACCGTGCCAATTACGCAAGCAGAGAGCAACGGGAAAAGGAAGAGCGCATCCGCATGGTCATGGAGTATTGCCATTATTACCTGCCTCGCATTGCCGACCAAGAAACCGTGAACCACATCTGTACTGAGGTGGACAAATGGATGAATCTTAACACTTATACCCCGAAGCCCATACAAAGACCGTTTACCAAAGACATCAACAACATTCCACTCCGTCACTTCGTATGGAATATCTCTGAGCGTTTCCTGTACAAGAGATACTACAATGGGGATAACCGTGCCAAGTTCATCAAAGCCCTTTTCCCGAAATCGTTTGCTGATACAGACTTATCAACCATCAAGAATTTCAAGGTAGAGCCGTTAAAGACGGAAATTCCCATTGATGAACCCGAAAACGGCAAACTTGATTTCCACTATCCCGAGGATTATGTGCGGAATTAGGATAATCACGACACCAACGACAACCATCCGGTAACTCATAACCGCCTGTTTTACATCGTTTCCCGAGTAATTTTGCCCGTCATTTATGGCTGGGCTTAATTATTCGGGAATTATTTTGCAATGACGTGTCGTGGAGATATTCACGGATATATCATTTCAGTCCTTTGCGCCAAGTCTTACAAAAGAGACGAGTACGCGAATGGAAAAATCAATTCTTACCTTCAACGACCTCCCCGAGGTTGTCGCTCAGCTTCGAGACGAAGTGATGAGCCTGAAAAGCCTGCTCGCCGAGCAGTGCAGTGTGAACAATGCCAAAACGGTGGACACCCACGTGCCCATGTCTGTGGACGAGGCAGCAGAGTATTTAGGTATCCCTAAGGGTACGCTCTACATGAAACTGTCAGAAGGGACAATCCCTGCCACCAAGCCCGGCAAACGCTATTGCCTTTACCGTGACGAACTGGACAAGTGGCTGGAAACCGCCCGAAAGAATCCCATACCGTTGTCAGACGAGGAACTGAACAAGTCCTTATCCTCTTCCCACCGTCGCAAGCCCAACCCACGTAACTGGTGAATGATATGGAAGAGGATAAGAACTATATCAACCTGATACGTGGCGACCTCACAAAAGCATCCCAAGCGCATAACGGTATGCCCGACAGTGTAGGCATGATGAATATCAAGACGGCAAACCAAACCATTCTTGAAGCATCGTTATTGCCTACGCCCTGTGCGCTGTGGGACAGCTTTTGGTACGAGGGGGAACTCTCCTGCTTGTTTGCCGATTCCAACGTGGGCAAGTCCATCCTTGCCGTGCAGATAGCCGACCGCATCGCCCGAACCGACAATGTGCTGTATCTGGACTTTGAACTGTCCGAAAAGCAGTTCCAGCTCCGCTATACCAACGAGCATGGAGAGCTCTACACCTTTCCCGACAAACTCTATCGGGTGTCTATTGACTGCAACCAGCTTTTGGATGCCAACTTTGAGGAAGCTATCATAGGCGGCATTGAACAGATGGCTGTGCAGACCGACTGCAAGATTTTCATCATTGACAATCTTACCTACCTGTGTTGCGCCATGGAGAAAGGCGATGCCGCAGGACGGCTGATGATTCAGCTGAACAATCTCAAAAAGAGATATGCGCTCTCTATCCTTGTCCTAGCACATACGCCCAAACGCTCTTTGGATTGTCCCATCACATCCAACGACCTTGCCGGAAGCAAACGGCTCTACAATTTCTTTGACAGCGTGTTCACCATTGGAAAAAGTGCCCAAGACGGAGGGCTTCGCTATGTGAAGCAGCTTAAAGTGCGCTATGGCACGTTCTCTCATGATGCGGATAATGTAATCGTTTACGAGATTGACAAGGTGGATGCTTTCTTGCAGTTCGTGTTCAGGGGCTATTCCACGGAAAAGGAACACTTGAAAAAATTGGGCGACAATGAATCAAGCCAAAGGGATTGCCAAATTCTGCAACTCTCCCAATCGGGCAAGTCCGTCAGGGAGATAGCCTCACAGGTGAATTGTGGCAAGTCCACCGTAAACCGTATCATCCAGCGCAGCAAAGAGAGTAAAAACGCAGGTGTCCCAAGTGTCCCACTGTCCCAACCCTTAGAGTGTGGGACAATGGGACAGGATGGGACAGCCGACAATCAACCATCAAAAACGGACTAAGCTATGGGCAATTATTCATTACAGAAGTATAAAGGAACGGCAACACGGCATACCTGCCCCAAATGCGGAGACAGGCATTCTTTCGTCTATTACGTGGACGAAAATAATGTGCCGTTGCATCCATCGGTCGGCAGATGTAACCACGAAAGCGGTTGTGGGTATCACTACACTCCGAAAGAGTATTTTCAAGAGCATCCTGAACACAGAACTACCAATGATTTCTCTTTTGACAGGCAAAGAGCAGAGCAGAAGAAAGTGAAGCAGCAAAGTAAGCCGACAGCCATCGGCTATATTCCCCCTCACTATGTGGAGAAGTCGCAAAGCGAGCGTAGCAATTTCTTCCGTTTCCTCTTCACACTCCTTACTTCCTACTATGGCGACAAGGCGAAAGAGGTGTTGAAGCGGTTGTTGGAGGAATACCGTTTGGGGGCTACCCGTGACGGCTCTGTTATCTTTTGGCAGATAGACAGGACGGGCAAGGTACGCACGGGAAAGGTGATGCAGTACAATCCCGAAGACGGACACCGTATCAAGGGAGGACAGACATCGGCAGTGAACTGGATACACAGCATATTGAAAAAGCAGCGTGTGTTGGCAGAGGATTGGCAACTATCCCAATGCCTTTTCGGGGAACACTTGTTGAAAACGCATCCCGACAAGGTGGTGGTCTTGGTGGAATCCGAGAAGAGTGCCGTTATCGGTTCTGCTATCTTCCCCGATTATGTATGGCTGGCTACGGGTGGTAAGAGTCAGATGAGAGAAGAGAAACTCCGTGTACTGTCAGGGCGAACCGTGCTTCTCTTTCCCGATGCCGATGCTTATGCCGAGTGGAAACAGCGAGCCGAGAGCATGTACTTTTGTAAGGTGGTGGTTTCGGACATCATCGAAAGGAATGCCACCCCGAAACAAAAAGAAGCCCATATCGACATAGCCGATTGGATTATCTTTCAGATACGGGAGGGCAAGGTGATGAGTACAGCCAACCACTTGGTCGAGGCTGAGAGAATCCTCCAGCGGATGATAGAGAAGAATCCCGTCCTGCAAAAACTGATAGACGATTTAGACCTTGTGCTGGTCGGTGCATCTCCAATCGGCAACGATGATGAAAAACCTCCCTGACGGAGGAGAGCGGAAGCCGTAGGCTGGAGTTTGCAGACAATGGCTTGCCATTGATATAGCCCACTATAACTACACGCTCCGCTTACGTAGTTGTGGGCTCTCCCGAGGGGATTAGGGTTTTACCCTAATGACCCACTCAGGGCGTTTCTCCCCTGAGAACCCAGAGCAAAGAGTGACCCTCTCTTTGCAATCTCCGCTTATGGGTTGCACCCCTAAGAACCCCATGCGTTTACGGACAGCGGAAAAGCAAACAATAAAGTACAAACCAAAAAACAAGTATCTATGGCAACAAAATCAAGCATACATATCAAGCCCTGCAACATCGCATCGAGCGAGGCTCACAACAGGAGGACTGCCGAATACATGCGCCACATCGGAGAGTCCAGAATCTATGTCGTTCCTGAACTATCCACCGATAACGAACAGTGGATAAATCCCGACTTCGGCAGTCCGGATTTGCGGATGCATTATGACAATATCAGACAGATGGTAAAGGAAAAGACCGGACGTGCCATGCAGGAAAAGGAGCGTGAACGCAAAGGCAAGAACGGTAAAATAGTCAAGATTGCGGGATGCTCCCCCATACGTGAAGGAGTGCTGCTTGTCAGGTCGGACACCACACTGGCAGACGTGCGTAAATTCGGTGAGGAGTGTCAAAGACGCTGGGGAATCACACCGCTGCAAATCTTCCTGCACAAGGATGAAGGGCATTGGCTGAACGGTCAGCCGGAAGCGGAAGACAGGGAAAGCTTCAAAGTCGGGGACAGATGGTTCAAGCCGAACTATCATGCCCATATCGTTTTCGACTGGATGAACCACGAAACAGGAAAGAGCCGAAAGCTCAATGACGATGACATGATGCAGATGCAGACCCTTGCATCCGACATCCTGCTGATGGAACGCGGGCAGTCAAAGGCTGTCACTGGTAAGGAGCATCTGGAACGGAACGACTTTATCATTGAGAAGCAGAAAGCTGAACTGCAACGCATGGATGCAGCCAAACGGCACAAAGAAGAACAGATAAATCTTGCCGAGCAGGAACTGAAACAGGTGAAATCAGAAATACGCACTGACAAGTTAAAGAAGACAGCCACCACGGCAGCGACAGCCATAACTAGTGGAGTTGCTTCTCTTTTCGGGAGTGGAAAACTGAAAGAACTGGAACGTGCCAACGAAAAACTGCAAGACGAGGTTTCAAAACGGAACACCAATATTGAAAAATTGCAGAGCCAAGTACAGCAGATGCAGAAACAGCATGATACGCAAATCCACAATCTCAGAGAAATGCACAGGCAGGAACTTGACATGAAAGAAAAAGAACTGTCACGGCTCGCCAGAATCATAGACAAGGCTTTCAGGTGGTTTCCGATGTTCAGGGAAATGCTGCGCATGGAAAAGTTTTGTGCCATGCTGGGATTCTCTAAAGAAATGACTGAAAGTCTTATAGTCAAAAAAGAAGCCCTGAAATGTAGCGGTAAAATCTATTCCGAGCAACACAGGCGGAACTTTGATATAAAGGATGATATTTTAAGGGTGGAAAATGACCCTGACGATGAAAGCAGGCTGAACCTGACAATAAACAGGAAGCCGATTGCCGACTGGTTCAGGGAGCAATGGCACAGGCTTAGATATGGAGCAAGAGTGCCGCAACAGGAAGAAAGAAAAAGTAGAGGATTCAAATTATAATAGAAGCAATTTGATTAGTAATCTAAAAGCACTCCGATAACGATTAGAGTGCTTTTAGATTGTTTATCATTAATTATCAAAGCAAGTGCAGTTTAAGATTTTACTGAAGTTTGCATTAATAAAGAATATACTACAGCTGATATATGCGCAACATATTGTGACGCTTGTGATTCATTTCCCTTGAAATCCTTAACAAATACCGCTAAGGTATAACTGATATTATTAGGCAGACATATATAGGCAACATCATTGTGAGCTGCAAGAACACCATTTTCATTAACATTACCTGAACCTGTCTTATGCGCTATAACAACCCCTTCTTTATCAAGAAGTGGAGCTGCTATCCTATCTACACCTGTTTTGCATTCTTTTAACGTATTCTTAATGAAACTTTGTTTCTCATCATCGATAAGACCTTCAGTAAACAAACGATTCATCAACATTGCAGCACCAAGAGGAGATGTATAGTTAGAGTAAGCCTTGTTATGGTCAGCCGACATTTCCTCTTCCGTATAAGCTATCTGAAAACTTGAACGAGGAATGAGTGTGGCTATAAAACTATCTGTTTGAGCGACATTAACCATATCCTTAAACATAAGGTTGCTTGCATTGTTGTCACTCTGAGTAAGAGTATAACGCAGCAAATCTCTCACTGTCAATGATATGACTGGCCCTGAATAATCTTTCAGCATAGGACTCCAAGTCTTTGGGTCAAGTTTATCCCTATTTATATTTACTAAGGTATCAAGTGAAATTCCTTTATTGTCAAAGTCATTACAAAGAGCTAATGCCTGATGAACCTTAAACACACTCATCATAGGATAAACACTCTTATTATTGACCTTAACCGTATCTCTGTTATTAACAATAACCGCCACACCAATTTCGCCAGGACAAGCTGAGACAATTTGAGAAATGCTATCAGTCAAAACATTTGTTAAAGGAGGATTTGCGCTATCTTTTGTCGCTGATTTATGGAACAATGAAAATACCAAGATGAAAATGCAAACTAAAGCTATACTCAAAACTACGATTTGTTTTTTTCTGTTTTTTTCCATGTTTATATTATTTATATTTGTTTGACGAGAATATCTTTATTTGCCGACAAAGGTACATAACTTTACGGAAAAATACATAACTTTACGGAAAAATATGTTTCTAAAATATATAAATAGACAGCTGTGGGGAAAATGTGGGGAAAAATTAGATAATTAAAAAGGCTAAATGACTGAAAATAATCACTTAGCCTTTTAATCCGTACCCAGACCCGTACTTCGTAATTGCTGCGCCCATCATTCAAGACTGTCAAATCGGGTCTTTCCTGTCAAGCCAATGATGCCTATGCGTATGCCAAACACATGGATTACGGATTTCTCGTTCCGTGAACAAACACTTTATCCGCAACTCTGCTATGTGGTGTATTGGCTTAACTCCATTTCTATGGGCAACACTTTTGTTGCAGATTTCAAGCAGCTTTTATCGAAATACCCATCAGTAAGAACTCGTTTATTAGGCTTTCCTCATAATTGGGAACAAGAGCCTTTGTGGAGATAAAATAATTGCCCTGTTTCTTAAAAAGCACTGGGGCAAACCAGCTCCGTCTTTAATTGTTTCCAATAAATGGATTGTTTCAAGCCCCTATAGAAAGAGAACAAAAATTCCTGTGTGAAAATTAATCTACGACAAGGAGCAAGCAAGGAGCAATATCAAACAAAAATCAATACCTTTGCAGTACATATGAGATAGACCAAAACAAAAGTGGAATATCGGAAACGAATAGCAAGGAAAAGAGAAGAAACGACCCAAGTTGATGTCCTTTTTGAGTTAATAATCAATAAAAGCGTTAAATCTTCACCTTTTAGAATGTGCAATTAAAAATAACAACCATATTTCTGACTTATTATCTATAAAATATTGAGTAATAATCGGTTGTAAATACAAATGCTGAAAACATGGTTCCGCAATGACCTGATGGGTATTCCGGGAGATGAGGACGGCGGAGGTATGACTTCATTTGTGGTCTTCTCTTCCCTGGGCTTCTACCCTGTCACTCCGGGATTGCCGGCCTACACTATCGGAAGTCCGCTTTTCACAGATGCCAAGATTACACTCAGCAACGGAGCCGTCTTCGAAATCGAAGCTAAGAATGCTTCTGCTGATAACAAATACATCCAGTCCGCCACACTGAATGGCAAAGAATGGAACAAATCATGGTTCAGCCATGATGACCTGATGAACGGTGGCAAGCTAGTATTGGTAATGGGCAGCAAACCCAACAAGACATGGGCCAGCGGAGCAGAGGATGTTCCTCCATCATTAGAAATCAAGTAGCTATATTCTAGCGATTAAGCGCAAGAGGTTTGTCGAAGAATCATCGAAATAACATCTGATTCTTCGACAATACCTCTTGTCATATTCTCCGGACGACAGCTATCATATACGAGTATTCCAACACTTTGGTTATATAAAATAAGTCCCCGATTCTTATGAATATCATATTGTTTTTCGTACTTTTGCCACATAGGAACAGATTCAAGTAGAAGTACTATGAAATATCAACTGCAATTATTGATTTTTATCCTGCTTTGCCTGGCGGGCAGACTGGATGCGTCTCCTTTATATGATTACGGACTTTATCTTAAGTCTCATGCCGTACCGGCACCGGAAAGGTCTACTTTATATTTGGATGACAACCAACCTTTCTCCGTAAAAAACGACTTAACCATTTCTTTTCAGATATATATACGTGCCAATGAAGCCGACTATGGCTCCATTCTTCATCTGAAGACAGACAAAGGCCAGATAATACGCTTTTCGTTTGTTGCAGGTGAGCAAAACCATGCTCCCGCTTTAATGCTCAATGATGAGATTATCATCATTGACAAACCCATAGAACTGGAAAAATGGATCAATGTCTCGCTGAATCTACGCCAAAAAGACAATGTGATCGAAATAGAATACGACAAAAAAAAGATGTCGTCCACCTTCCCCCTGCAAGAAACAAACAGTGTAACGATTACATTCGGCCAGATGCTAGGCTATCAGGCGGAAGTAGCCCCTGTCAACTTAAGGGATATCAACATCATACAGGACGGCAAACTGACAAGAGAATGGAAATTATGGAAACATAACGACAATCTCTGTTATGACGAAAAAGAGGGAGCCGTTGCACGTGCTGTCCAGCCTCTCTGGCTGATAGACAACCATATCGAATGGAAAACAATCAATAAGATCACGACTTCCAGCAGAGTAGGCATAGCATTCGACGCCCGTTGCGCCTTATTCTATGTAGTCAGCCCCGAATCGGTGAAAGTGCTGGACGAAGACGGAAGACTCAAACAAGAGACTGCCGTACGCGGAGGATATCCTGCCGTAGAATATCCCAACCACCTGCTGTATGATACGCTGAGCAATGCACTGGTATCTTACTCACTGACAGAAAACATCATCTCCCGCTTTTCGTTCGCCGACGGAAAATGGAGCAACGAAATACGGAATACCAAAGAGGCCAACAACTATAACCATGCCAAAGCATTTAATCCCGCCGATTCCTCCTTCTACTTTTTCGGCGGATATGGCTTCTATAAATACCGTAATGACCTGTTCCGCATGAAGTCCGGCAGTGAAATTATGGAGCAAATTAAATATGATCATCCGCTTTATCCCCGCTATTCGGCTGCTATGGCAGTAGTGGGCGACGAACTATATATCTTTGGAGGCAAAGGAAACAAATATGGTAAACAGGAATTGAGTACCCATTACTACCTCGGCCTGTATGCCATCAATTTAAAAAGTAAACAGTCCCGCACCATCTGGGAGAAAAAAGACGATAACAAGGAAACTATCATGGCTTCCTCCATGTACTTCGAGCCGGCAGACAGTTCTTTCTATGCCGTATCTACGGACAACGGGGGAACACTGTGGAAGATTTCCATGAAAAGCCCCGTTTATACAGAAGTTTCAAAACCGATCAATAACCGACTGGATTATCAGGACTGCGATTTTAACCTTTACTATTCACCGACTCACAGGAAACTGTTCCTTGTGCTGGACAAGATACTGAACAATCGTACGCACGATATAAAGATCTATTCCATTAATATGCCCCTGGTCAACGAGATAGATATCCGTCAGTCAGTGGATGAAATGGGCTCCGGCAAATGGTGGAATCTGCTGTATGTCATCGGTGTCCTGGCAATACTAGGTTGCGGTGCCTGGCTGTTCTATCGTTCAAGAAGCAAACGTCAGCCAACCCAGTCGGCTGCAACCTCAAAAGAAGCACCTCAATCGGTTACCGCTCCAAAAGTCATCTCAGAGAATCAAGGGAAGGTTACTCCGACAATGCCGGAACAAGAAAACGAGCCCGCACCGAAAGAGATAGTCCACTACTACGATCGCAGCCGTTCTTCCATCTCATTGCTGGGCTGTTTCAATGTACGCGATAAAGAGGGAAATGATATCACCGCCAATTTCACTCCCCGTCTGAAGCACTTGCTTATTTTGCTGATATTATATACGGAAAAGAATCCGAACGGTATCCTGACCTCCAAAACAACGGGAATCCTATGGCCGGATAAGGAAGAGACGGCTGCCCGCAACAACCGTAACGTAAACTTACGCAAACTGCGGGTATTACTGGAGAGTATCGGTGATGTAGAAGTCGTGACGGAAAACAACTTCATGCACATTAAATGGGGCGAGAACGTATTCTGCGACTATCGCGAAGTACTTGCACGCATCCAGCAATTCAAGGAGAAAGAAAACAGCGAGTTACTCAACCGTATCTTGGAACTTCTGTTGTATGGACCATTGTTGCCCAACACCATTCTCGATTGGTTGGATGACTTCAAAGAAACATACTCCAGCCACTCCATCGACTTGTTGAAGGATCTGTTTGAAATCGAAAAGCAACGTAATCATCCGGACATGATTCTCCGCCTGGCAGATATCATGTTCCTGCATGACCCGCTGAACGAAGAAGCATTGGCCGCCAAATGCGCTGTATTCTCCGCACAGGGAAAGAAAGGGATTGCACGAAATCTGTATGACCGTTTCTGCAAAGAGTATCGGGACTCGATGGGAGAAGATTATAAAACACCATTCGCAGATTTATAACTGTACAGCTTTACTTCTTTCCTAAATGAAAAATGAATCAAACAGTAGTATCTCCATTGGGGGTAACTAAAAAGTCAGTACCATCTCCATTCTCCTCCTTCGGGAAGGAGGAGTGGTCGAAGACCGAGGTGGTAGGAGAAATAATGTTTATACCTATTTCTTTGTAAATGACAGGAGTATGTATTCACCTACCACCTCCCCCTACGGGTACTCCTCCTTCCCGAAGGAGGAGAATTGAAGATAGAACCGACTATCATTTAGTTCAAAACCGTACGGGAATGAGCTAAACCGTATGAATGGGTAATCAGATGTACGAAAGAAGCATGGAGGACTTGACAAACCGCTTTTTATGTTGTATATTTGTAAGTAGAAACCGGAAGAAAATTCGATAACATTGATAATATAGACGAAAAATGAGCGATAATAAGTATAATATAATAACAGATTACAGGCATTTCCACTTCGGATAATGTTTGTCGGATAGTCTGATACAAGCTAAGGGCTGCGATTCTTTATGGGAATTGCAGCCCTTTTTGTTGCTTTATATTGATATTTATTACTAAAATAGCAATATTCGGGTTTATAATAAACTTGGGGGACGTTTATAATAAACGATGAAAGAATTTATTAATAAACGATTGGAAGTTACTGCATAATCGGTCAATATCTTTCGTATAGATATGGGTGCTGACCTTGAAAAGTTCTTTATCCTTTAAATAAGCAAATGAATTATTTCGACAATGATTCTTTTCTTTTTTTATGTCATAGAACTAAAAACCTCACTGTACCATTACGAATGAATCGACAAGGAAACAATGCATGACTTTACTACTGACTCAAAAGAAAAGCAGACTATCAATGGCGGGAATCTTCCCGCCGACTGATAGTCCGCTCTTTTTATAGTATATACCTACTTGACTCTATATCAATTGGATTCTCCCATGATAGTAGTGGCAGATGATCCCCAAGTAAAGTTGCTCTTCAATGCCGAATTGGACTTCAAGTACGGTTGCTGAACCTTCGGTCCCTTCGTCCATTCTTCCGATTCGGATGTCAATGTATTCAACAGGTCTTGGAAGTGCATGGAAACTACGTGTTTCGGGTCCGGATTCTTGTAATATTCCAGATATTCCATCGGTACATATACCGTGCTCGGCCATGTCTTAAAGACAGTACACCAGGTTGTCGGCTGGGTAGCACCTTCGTCGGCATCACTACGGGCAACTTCCTTACACTGGAACGGTAATGACTTTAAGTGCAAAGTCTTGAGTGCCGTCACATTATCAAAGATATATCCGTAAACATAAGTCATGGTACTCGGGAACCAAGCTTCATTTACTACTGAGTTACCGAACGCGTGACGACCGATATAAGTCGGACCTTCGTTCACCACTACCGTTCTCAGCTTGGTACAGTTACGACAAGCTTCTCTCGGTACGTATTGCAATCCTGTCGGGAATGAAATATTCTCCAAAAGGTTACATCCGTTGAATACACCATTCTTCAGCGTTTCATTCTCCACTTCCGTCATATCCAGAGTTTTCAGGTTGTAGCCCTTACCCGCTGTCATCATGTTCTTCAGTAAGTTCAAATCGGTATCGTTGAGTCTGCCCTTCAATTCCAGGCTAGTGATGGATTCCCAATCTTTATAGATTTCGTCATCAATAAGACCCTGCAATACATTCGTCAAACCTCCCGGAGCCGGAATTTCAATCTGAGTGGCCGCAGCCTGACGGATAACCATATAGTCTTTCTTGTTTTCATAACCCTTGCGATAGATGTAAACGGTAGCCTGACGTTCTCTCAGTACCTTATTCACATCGTACGTGAAGATGACACGTTCGGGCATGGAGTTGTTTGCCATATGCAGCCAACCATTCTCTGTCGTATAGCCACTTTCTTCCGGATATACGATATCCACCAGAATCTCGTTCTTCGGATCGGTCAACGTAGACTGTACGCTATACTTCACGGTAGCGGCACTGCCCAGCTTATCCAAACTTGTTCTGAAATCGTTCTTGTTGGTAATAACCAGTTCCACATCGCTTGCCTGAGCCTGAGTCACGATAAACTCTTCTCTCACCTTCTTGTCGGCAGCGGCACAAAGCGCGATCGTTGCCGTACGTTCGCCACCGGTATTTTCTTTCACGGAAACGAGGAAGGTAGAGTCGCCCTTGGCATCTATAGCAGGCTTGAACGAAATCCAATCCTGATCGTTCTTATCAATATCAATCGTCAAATCCCTTGGCCCGTTGGTATTGGTTGCCTTATATTTCAACAGAATCGAATCTTCTTTCGATGCCAGGTTAGTGAACATTTCCTTGTTATCGACCGTAATGACAGGTTTGGGCAGACCGGTCTGGAAGATATTCATCGTAGCCTTTACATTATCATTATCTTTCGAAGAGATTTCAATGGTACCTCTACGAATATCAAACTTCTGATTCGGCAACACCTTAAAGTACAGTGTATGGTTTTCCATCGCACGTGTCTCCGGTTCGCCTGCGGGGCGTTCGTCCGTCGGCATGATCCAGCCCGTGTCACCGGAATAGAGGAAACTGGTTTTATACTCTCCTGTATTAATTCCAAACTCTACGGAAATAATATGCTCACCGGCATCCAGGTTTTCGTAGGCCTTCGGGTCGGTGATTACCACCGCATCCTTCTGTGCTTGATAAATAACGAAATCATACTTAAAGCCACCGGACACGAGAGAAAAATTAGCACGGCGTGCATCCGGTTCCACATTTTCGGCTGCAGCTACCCATACTTTGTTGCCTTCGCCGGCCGTTCCTTCGCGTTCAAACAGCACTACCCAGCTATTATCCACACCTTCCGAATCATCCAATACGATATGCCAATCCTGATTGGCGTTGAATGTCAGTACTTGAGCGGAATTTCCCGCAGAAGAAAAACTGAAGGTGGACGCTTCGTTCACAATCTCCAATTTAGGCTCTAGCGGCGTCACCACTTCCGGACCGGTTTCATCGTCACCACATGCAGTCAGTAACGATGCCACCAAACATCCGGTCAAGCCGATATATTTCCAATTGATAAAATTTATCGCTTTCATGCTTATTTCACTTTAAATTCTTCTTTTACAATATTAAGGTATTTCATACCGTATCCATTCCCGTAATTCGGGTCAGTCGGTTCGATAGCCTGATCCACATTCCAACGGTTAAAAGAATCGATGATGACCATCGGACGCTTTCCCAAGTTCATCTTGGCAACATTACACATCTTACGGAACATATCTTCATCCTTAAATACCACAGGGAAGTTATAGAACTGAGTTCCATCACCATCTATCCACTGATTGAACGAAGGTGAAACGCTAGGTACGAAGTCTACTCCGTAATTAGCCCACTCATATTCGCGGTTGTACTTAAAGTTCTGGTCGATGCACTGCGGATAGCAGGTAGGACGGAACCAGTCGGTCTGATTGTACATATTATCCATGTACACAGCATCCACTTTCCCGCTCAGGAAGAAGTTATGCCAGCGTGCGGGAGGTGTCCAGCGTTCCTGACGTGCTAAGATATAGATCTCCAGCCCATTGCCATTGCCGTCTTTTACATTTTCACGTACTCTTTCACGGATCGTATTGTAAAGTTTCTCTGAATCACGTGCATACAACTTGTCAGCATTCCAGACAACAATCATCGGTTTGCCGTCTACAGTGTAGTAAAGATCGTTGTTCGTACAGAAACGGCTTGTCAGGTTGACAAAAAAGCTATAAAGTTGCTCACAACGTGCAGAAACACCATTTTCATCGGCATCGTCTTCTATCATGGCGGTGTTGTTAAGTCCGTTTGCGAAGTTATTCATATCCATAGAAACCGCATAACGCAAACCTCCCCATTCGATACCTTCCGAGTTGGGATTCAGTCCCGCCATATAGTTCACGAAATTCACGTTACCTTCGTTCAGCAAATCTCCCTTACTGGTATCCAGACCGATGTTCGGCAAAATAAGGAAATTGATACCGGCATTATTTGCCCAGGTAAGGTGCTGCTGAATCAAATCGGCTGTTTCGGCTTTATTGATATCCATCGAATAACGTCCCAGCACCGGACGCACATTCGGACAAAGCTGCGGATACTGTCCGCTCTGATTATATTCACCAATCAACCGCGCATACTTCTTTTCATCCACACCCGTACTACCCAAGTTCCAATAAATGGCTCCTACCGGAATATCGCTGCTCGGTCTGATTTGCGGAATCTCATAGTTCAAGAAATGATCATCGATGGAAGGACCGTCATCTGTTGGTGAACAGGCCGATCCGGCCACCAGTCCCAACGTCAGGCATATTGCAAGACCTGTCTTATTAAAAATCTTATACTTTTTCATTTTTCAGTCATTACTTAATTACTACTTTTCTACCTTATAAACTAAAAGTGTAGCTTCTATCAAGAAGTTGTAAGCCTTGTCCAAAGCCTCTTCGGCATCCTTGATACCGGTCAGCTCACGGGCATTCTTCAAGAACTCTTCATAAGTCTGTCCATACTTCTTGGCTTGGAAATCCATGTTGAACTGTACATAATCGCTGTTTTCCCATCCGGCTATCATCTCTTCCTGGTTAGGTACAGGTTTTGCGAACTGAAGCATCGTGAAGATATTGTCTCCCCAACGGGCGGCATTAGGCTTCGGACTATTCTTCTGTAACAAATCGATAGCTCTGTAATAAGCCTCTGCATTTGTCTGACGTTCCGCATCCGGGAAGTAAAGGCGTTCGGGCCAGCCGTAGTACATATTTCCGCCTTCTTCATAAGCCTGAGATCCGTTCAGGAACAGAGGCGGAAGGTTCAATGCACGTGTGCGGCGTTCCATACGCCAGGCAGACATACCATCCAGGAAGTCGGCAAACCAGCGTTGTTTGTAGATTTGTTCCAGTTGTCCGTCCTTGCCGTCTGCTCCGTTGATGTCGGCAGTCATCAGTTTACGGGTATCATAGAATCCTTTATGACTGGTTCCCCAGGCGATTCCTTCCTGAGCCATATAGGCAGCAGCAGAAGCAGACAAGCCGTTCTCTTCGAACGAAGCACGGATGCCTTCTTCATAATAGGTCTGTGCATCCTTGGATCCCAAGTCGAACTTCACTTTCGCCTCAGCGCAGAGGAAACAAGCATCTGCCCAGCGCAGCAAAGGTATCGTAGCGTCCATTGCATAATATCTCGGGTTGATGTAGCATCTGTTGTCTTCGTTCATTGACAATGGATCAGGGATTTCTCTTGTACCATTCGGGTCGGTCGGGTCGATCGGTCTTCTCCAGCCGAACGGTGTACGGGCGCCCGGATTGTCCGGTGTAGGCACGTATGGAATGGAGTAACGTACACGCAACGAATCACGCACTTCATATCCATCTATCATCCATTGCAGGTGTTCCTGCTGATCGCTGGCGGAACAACCACTCACATCACAGTCGTGTGAACGAGTCAGCACATCCGTCATACGATAAGGCTGGCGTTCCGGCCAATAAACGTTGGAGCCGTCAAAGTAAGTCTCCATACGCGGATCGTTGTATGAGAACAGGTAAATGGCGAAATATTCGTTCATGGAAGGGATCAGCCCCCAGTTTGCTTTCGTCTGAATTTCTTCTTTATACAAGCGAGTGTAATACCAGGAACAGTCTTTGTCGATCACCGTTCCATATTTGGGAGCAAACGCATCGTCCAGAGAGCTGAACAGCCATTCTTCATGTCCCATAGATTTCGCAGCATATTCGCGTGCTTTCTCTTCGCTGATGTTCTGGATGTTCATGGCTATTTCCAGGCGTAATGTATTAGCCAGTTTACGCCATTTCTGTACATCTCCGTTATAAACAGGGTCTTTCAGAATCTTATCAGTGGATGATTCATCGAACTCATCGACTGCCTGATCCAGCCAACCCAAAATGGAATAGTAAGCATCGGCTTCCGAATCATAGTCAAAGATACGTTTGTCCGTTCCTCCGTCCATACCGGCATGGCTCAGTCCGACCGGACCATAGAGTGACAGTAACTGGTAGTAAGTGAATGCTTTCCATGTCTTTACAACAGCCAGACTGTTAGGCAAAGAGCCATCATCGTATGCTTTTGCCAACTCTTCCAGGTCGCGCAGAATCTCTACATAAAACTTACGGTAGAATCCGTCTCCCCTTTCGTTCCACGGTGTCTGGAAAGCGACGTTAGTAATGTAACGTGAATAACTCCACATACGGTTATTATTCAATTCACTGATCGCATTCATTGTCTTGTAAACCGTACCGGGGAAAATACTCTGCAGATTTACCTCATACAATTTGTTCGGGTCCGAGTTGGTGGTTTCGAAACCGTCCGTACACCCCAAAGCAGTCGATGCCAGCAGGAGTAACGGTAATATTTTGTTTTTCAATTTCATGCTTTACGAATTTAAAAAGAAACTTTAATATCAAATCCATAGGTTGCGGAAGGCAGGTTGAAACCACGTTCGAAACCTTGTGCATTTCCTGTTGTACTCGTTGCCTGCGGATCCAGCCCGTGCGGTGTATTGGCAAACAAGGTAGCAATGTTTCGTCCGACAGCCGCCACACGGAATGTCTGGAACGGAGTCTTTCTCAGCCATTTTTTCGATAAATCGTAGCTGACAGTGATTTCACGCAACTTCACATAAGAAGCATCGTAGATGAAACGGGAAATATCGCGAGAGGTATAGTGCATCCAATAGCGTTCGGGGGTACAATAACCCAATACTTGTTGTCCTGCCAGCCCTTCTACGTCTTCGTCATAACGGCAGTTAGGAAGAACTACCCCTTTAGGACGTCCCCAGTCAGGATAAATCTGCCCGTTTGCGGTCGGTGTGTTGGCGTTCTGAGGACGCATGAAGCCATATCGTTCTTCGTCCGACTCACCCAAAATCTTTCTGGAGAAGAAATCCGCGTCACGACCTTCCAATGACTTGACGGATTGTCCGTCTACAGAACTTTGGATGGATGTCTGTGAGAAGAACTTACCACCCTTCTGGAAGTCGAACATAACAGAGAAGGAGAAATTACCCAAACGGAACACGTTGTTCCAGCCACCTCGCCAGTCAGCCTGTACACAGCCTAAATATTCATAGTCCTGTCCTTCTTTCGGCGACCCGTCGAGCTGACAAAGGATGTATCCTTCGGCATCGCGCTTAAATGTCTTCGCATAGATAGCACCGTAGGGCTTGCCTACTTCCGCATAAGACTTCACGTTGTACACACCGCTACCAATCTGTATCTTGTCGATACCTTCGGGCAATGATTCTACCATAGAATTGTTCTTTGACCAGTTGAAAATGGTTTTCCACTCAAAGTTCTTCACTTTCACCGGTACACCGCTCACGGAGATTTCCCAACCCTTGTTGGAGATTTTACCGGAGTTGATGATTACACGCTGGTAATTGGATAAATAAGAAAGTTCCGACTCGACAATCTGATCACGAGTGTATTTGTCATAGTAAGTAACATCTGCTGTCAGGCGTCCGTCCAGCAAACGGACTTCCGCACCGATTTCTTTTGAGATGGTTGTTTCCGGTTTCAAGTTCGGATTCTTACGTACGGCGTCACCCTGGAACCATGCCATATCATTACGGAACAATCCTCCGTAACTGTAACTGTTTATCAAACGGTCGAAACCGGCATCGTTACCCACGCGGGCAATAGATCCGCGCAACTTGGCGAATGAGAATGTCTTGCTCTTCAGCTTGGGGAAGATTTCCGTCAACACGGCACTGGCACTACCGGAAGCATAGAAGTAAGAATTGTTGGCTTTCGGCAAAGAACTTGACCAGTCGTTACGGAAAGTTCCGTCTACAAACAAACCATGATACCCCAAAGACAACATACCGAATACGGACTGCTTCTCTTTCGCGTTCACACTTTCCGTCCCACTCAATATTGAGGCATTGTTGGACAATGACTTCACATCCGGAGCTGCCAGTTGAGAAACCTGATTCCAGAGTTTATACCAGTCATTCTTTTGCATAGAAGTACCCAAGTTAGCGCTGAGGCTGACCTTCTTGATATTGCGGTTATAAGAAATAACCCCTTCATAGTTGTAGTTGTTGGAGGCTTCACGGAAAGTTTCGTACTGTCCGTCGATATCCCACATCGTATAATAATTATCAAACTTCCAACCGTTCTTGTTTGCCTTTTCTACACTGGCACGCAAACGGATATTCATTCCCTGAATCGGTTTGATATTAAGAGTCAGGTTACCACGGAAGTTATTACGGCCGTCACCATTGCTGATTTCGTTCAGCAGCCAGTAAGGATTGTAGAATCCGTTACCACGCGTGAAGGCTTCACCTGTCTCGCGCTTCCACGGCAATAATTCCTCCATAACGACGTCACGCGGCATATTCATGATGGCACGCATTGGGTTACGGTTACTGTCCCCTTTAAAGTCACGGTTATCGGCTGTTTCCAGCTGATAGTTAACGGAGATTTCACTGGACAGCCATTTAGCCAGATCCATATTCACACGCAGGTCAAATGTGTGACGCTTCATGTTATCAAAGTTCTTCAGCATTCCGTCGTAGTCGATACCCGTATAGTTGAAACGGATACCTGCTCCATTGAATACCTTATTGACCGAAACACTATGAGTCATGGCTACACCCATTTCATACATATCCGTAATACCATTCTTATTAGGTACATAAGAACGTATCTGATTATTACGTCCCACCAGGTCAAAGCCTAACATCGGCAACCCCCATGAGCGTTGGTTCGGATTCGCCCAGTTAAATACAAAAATACCATAAGGCAGGCTGGGGTCATAAGCATAACCGTTCTTTGAGTTGGAACCATAATAGTTGAATCCGTCACCCACACCAACAGCCGGAAGGCTGGCCGAACCATAAACATTCTGATAGGCAGGAAATTCACGCAAGAAAGTAAACTGCATATTGTAGCCATAAGAAACACCGAGTCCGGATTTCTTGGTAGCTTTACGGGTAGTGATCAGAATAACGCCATTGGCAGCATCAGATCCATACAAGGCAGCCGCATTGGCACCTTTCAAAACTTCGATTGATTCAATATCGTCCGGGCTGATAGCAGAAGCAGGATTACCATAGTCCAGGTCTCCATCTTCTCCCATCGGGTTCATGATGGGCACACCGTCAATTACGTACAACGGCTGGTTATTTCCGGTCAGGGAGTTGTTACCACGAATCTCCACACGGGTAGAAGACAACGGACCGCCATTCGAAATAAAATTAACGCCCGAAACTTTACCGCTCAGACTATTCAATAAGTTCGGGTCACGTGTATCCAGCAAAGATTCCGTGTCAATGGACTGACGGGCATATCCCAACGATTTGGATTCACGGCTAATGCCCAATGCCGTAACCACGACATCGTTCAGTTCTTTGACATCCTCACTTAGAACGATGCGCAGCAGATCATTGTTTTTCAAGGTAGCCAGTCTGATAGTCTTTACAGCATAGCCTATGAATCTTACATTCAGAATAGCATCTTTCGGCACATTGTTCAAGGTAAATTGCCCCTCCATATTTGTCGCAGTAGCTAAATTTTGGTTTCCAACCACCGTAATATTAGCACCTGGAAGCGGATCACCAAACTCGTCAACAACGACTCCAGTGACCTTTCGGTTTTGCGCCGAAAGTGAAAGTGCGAAGAACGTGAGCAATACCATCAGGCACGTCCCTATCCTCCAGCTTCTTTTCAGATAAAGTTTCTCCATATTAGCTTAAGTTTATAATTAATAAATTTGTTCTTTTCATTTTTCTACAGTGATGGTGAAGTAGTTCAAATCAGGTTTGCCCGCCACAATGTTCAGCACAGTACGGCGCCAGCCGTTCACATCGCTCTTCATGGTGAAAGCGTCGACAGTAACCCATTCGCCTCCGGTAGCAGGAAGTTCTACGACAGGCCCTTGTCTTCTTTTCGTGCCTTCGCCAAAGTCAAAACGGATTTTAGCATCTTCTTTGGCAGCATAACATACCTTGACTGTGATATCTCCGGCAGCATAAGGCAGTTCTTTCCATTCCATCCACTCACCCGCCTCTGTGCTGGTGACATACCATTCGGTGTTCTTATCCGGAGCCACACCGGCTATTTTGGCAACATCCAGACTTCCGGTACGGTATTGATTACCGCTATTCTTAGCAGATACATCGAAGAAGTAATCGCAGGCCTCCATTTCTACACGGAATGATTCGGCCCATGCCCGGCTGCTACTATATTTACGGAGAATGTTCAGACGCTGGTTGGGAAAGTCATAGTAAATGTTATCGGTACTTCTCCAATAGGCGGCATTCTCTGCCATATCGGTAAAACCTTCCAGGAAGACCAGATCAGCATTCTTCGCAACCATATCGTCCAAAGCATCCGTCAAACGTTTGCCGTGATCTGCATCAAAAAACATACGGGTACCCGATTTATCATTGGTATAGAAAGCCGGAACAGCCACACCTACAGTTTTTCCATTGAAGGTACGTACCGTCCAGGAACTACGGGTGGGAGCCTGCTCAGAGGCAATAAACCAATCGTTCAGTGATTCTACGACTGATTCGTCCACCTCTTTATCACGGTCCTGAAAGGCTCTGTCGGCACAAATAAAGAGATCTTCGCCATAAGCAGACTTGAAGTCAGCATGAATCTTGTTCAGAATAGTCTTTAATTTGCCTTTACAGTCAATTTTCTTGTTGCCCAATGCAGCATAGTCTACATTAAGGAAACCATTGATGCTCCACAAAAACAGGACAGGTTTGCCGTCTATGCGAAGAAGATACTTGTTATTGGCTTTATTCTCGCCATAAAAGTTATCGAAGGCCAGTTTTATATTGTAATCCCATATATACTTATATATATCGTCCAAATTGTCCAGCGGATACATCACCTCTTCATCGGTCAGTCCCTTGTTTTGCTGAGTTTCCGCACTAATGAATGTAGCATAGGTCTGATACAAGTCAAAATTGCGGGCAGCCGCCCAGGAAGCCGGACAGTCATCGAAGATGGCGATCTTCAGATTTTCTTCATTCCGACGCTGTAAAGCAGCAATGAAGTCTTTGATACGGGTAGGATCACCATGATCTCTGTCATAAGCAGGATCAGTGTCGGCCTTCGGCAAGCGTCCGCGGCAATTGGGAGCTACATAATCCAAACCACTATACACCATCTCTTCCACCAGATTATCCCACCACTCTGTTTCCGTAGCACCAAAAGACTTCACTTCGAAAAGCGGCTTATTATAAAAGGTAGTAGAACTAGTCCCGCCACTGGCAGCATCTTCTCCATTGCGGAGATTCTTCTGATAGCTGAACAGCGCCCCCATCAAAAAACTATGTTCGGAAATATTACTCTCTACCGCAGGAGCAGGAAGTATGAACGTCCCTTCTATCGGTATAACCGGGTCCGGATTAGTATCAGGAACAATAGTATTGTCCTCATCAGAACAGCTAACAATCATGGAAGCTAATACAAGCCCCATCGTGATTTTCAAATAATTTTTCACGGTCTCTTTTTTATATTATACATTTGCTATTTGTTACACCTCGAAAACACCCTTTTTATCTATTATTTAAGAAAGCGTCGACTGAACAAACTTAATATTTAAGGTTATTTTTGAGTTCTGATGCAAAGTAACAAGAGCCTGCTTAAGATTTTTTATAAAATACGATTAAACTCTGATTAATTTCTAATTAATTTTAAAACTAATACTATCTTCTTATAATTTTTCGCAATCTTAGGTATTAATTTCTGGAAAAGGGGGAAGTTTTATATCCTGTAATATGCTGTCCATACCCTATTTCTTTATCCAAATGAACATTCACTTCCTGCAAAAAGAAGAATATTTCAAGTAGAAAGGCTAAAAAGGGGAATAAAGCAAATACTATACAAACATAACACAAATTAGGAGATATCCAATTAGTGACTTATCCGATTATATAAGATGTGGATTTTTAGTATTACAATGGCGTTATTCCTGATAGATTTTCAAAGCGCTCCCCATGATATAAGCTTTAAGTTGTACTATTCCCTATTTCGTAGTTGTATGATTCCCTATTTCTCATATAATATAAGTTTCCTATATAATAAGGTATAACAGGAATATTTATAACTACAGCTAACTTTTATCCCCTCTTCAGCATACTTATTTGCATAAATTCCACATTTAAGGGATATTTAATAATCAATTAAGCGAAAATTAAGCTCTCACTTAACTACCTGTCTCTATATTTGCCACATCATTTTTCGTGATCAACCCGTGAATAACAAACTTTGCCAAATCATAAACTTAAATACAATGAACTTTAAAACTACAAAATCATATCATGAAACAAATTAGCAAAGTATTTTTAGCTTGCGCCTGTAGCCTGTCCGGTCTGACAACGCAAGCCCAAGATCAAACCGTATGGAGCAATGATTTCTCCAATGCCTCCCAACCACTGAATACTGTGGGACGTGGTGTCTGTCGGGTGAACGACGGAGTATTTCATTCGCGCAGCGCTTATGGCCTTTTCGGCAATCCTGAGTGGAAAGATTATACCCTGTCCTTCAAGGCACGTGCCCCGAAAGACGCCGAACAGGTACAGATATGGGCAGGCTTCCGTACACATAACCGTTTTGACCGTTATGTGGTAGGTATCAAAGGCGGGTTGCAAGACGATCTCTACCTGATGCGTACCGGATATATGGGTACAGACGAATTCATGGGAGTCCGTCCGCTGGGCTTTCATCCCGTGCCGGGAGAGTGGTACAAAGTGAAAGTGGAAGTATGCGGTAACCGTATCCGGGTTTTTGTAAACGACGAAAAGCTTCCTCACATTGATTTGGAGGACAAAAACAGCAACCTGGCTCCTACCGGTAAAGTAGCACTGGGAGGCGGATGGATAGATACGGAATTTGATGACCTCACTGTCACCCCATTGGCAGAAGACGCTCTCAAAGATGTCAAGGTTCAGGAGTATCGTATGGCACTCACCACACAGGAAAAGGAAAAGATACGCCGCGAAGAGCGGGCGCAATATACCTCCGTCAAACTGGATAAACTAACTGCCGACCGCACCGAACTATCGCTGGACGGAAACTGGCTGTTCATGCCCGACTACCAACTGAACGATAAGACGAAGGCCATCTCCATGCAGACTAACGACAACGACTGGCATATAATGCCTGTTCCCGCTTTCTGGAACCCTATCCGTATCTGGCTGCATGGAGAAACCATGCCATCGCCCACCGGTCCGCAACATAAAGGGGTATCGGACACTTACTACCAACAAGAAACCGACCGATGCGAGAACTATACGTTCAACTACCGGAAAACCGGTGCTGCCTGGTATCGCCAATGGCTGGAACTGCCCGCCGACGTGAAGGGAAAACAGCTGACTCTTTCATTCGACGCCGTATCCAAAATGGCGGAAGTATATATTAATGGTGAATCGGCAGGTTCCAACATCGGTATGTTCGGTGATTTCCAAGTAGACGCCACCCGATTCCTGCGTCCGGGACGCAACCTGATCGCAGTAAAAGTGACACGTGACATCAACGGAAAAGCCGCACAAACCAGTGACGCCATGGAAAACTACTATTCGTCAGTACGCAAGGAAGTGGAGGATAACCAAAACGACCAACAGGCCAACAAAGCCGTATTGACAGACATCCCTCATGGATTCTATGGTGATAACCCTGCCGGTATATGGCAGCCCGTGAAACTCATTGTCAGCAATCCGCTGAAAGTAGAAGACATCTTTATCAAACCGGCTCTGGACGGTGCATCAATAGATATCACCATCAAAAATCATGCGCCCAAAAAGAAAAACTTCGATATCCGTGTAGATATTATAGACAAACAGACGGGGGAAACACTGTACGGTGCACCTGTACGTAGCAAACTCTCATTAGCGACAAGCGCACAAGAAACATTTACCTGTGATATCAAAGGACTGAAACCCAAACTTTGGGAACCTGCCACTCCTAATCTTTATGATTTTCGCGTGAGCCTGACGGAAGGAAAAAACAAAGTGACGGACTGCATCACCGTAACTTCGGGTTTCCGCACGTTTGAAAGCAAAGATGGATTCCTTTATCTGAACGGCCGCAAATATTGGCTGCGTGGAGGTAACCATATTCCTTTTGCGCTCTGTCCCAATGATTCGCTCCTTGCAGACAAGTTCATGAAGCTAATGAAAGAAGGGAATGTACAGTCTACCCGGACACATACCACCCCCTGGAACGAACTTTGGGTGTCGGCAGCAGACCGCAACGGTATCGCTATCAGCTTTGAGGGCACTTGGTCGTGGCTCATGATACACTCCACCCCGATACCGGACAAAGGCGTGCTCGATCTTTGGAGCAGTGAATGGCTGCGCGTGATGAAAAAGTACAGAAATCATCCTTCCGTATTCTTCTGGACTGTGAACAATGAAATGAAGTTCTACGATCTGGATGCCGACACGGAACGTGCCAAACAAAAATTCCGCATCGTATCCGATGTAGTGAAAGATATGAGAAAGACCGACCCTACACGTCCTGTATGTTTCGACTCCAACTATCTCCACAACAAAGCCAGCAAACGCTTTGGTGATGACTTTCTGAAAACAGTTGATGACGGAGATATTGATGACAACCATGCCTACTATAATTGGTATGACTATTCGGTATTCCGCTTCTTCAACGGAGAATTCCAGAAACAATTCAAGAGTCCCGGACGCCCATTGATCAGTCAGGAAATGAGTACGGGTTATCCGAATGCTGAAACCGGTCATCCGACCCGCTCTTATCAGCTGATCCATCAGAATCCCTATTCATTAATCGGATATGAAGCATATGACTGGGGGAATCCCGCCAGTTTCCTGAATACACAATCATTCATCACGGGAGAGTTGGCCGAAACCCTCCGTCGCACCAACGAACAGGCTTCGGGTATCATGCACTTTGCCTATATGACTTGGTTCCGCCAATGCTATGATCACCGGAATATACAACCGTATCCCACTTACTACGCTATGCAACGTGCTATGCAGCCCGTACTTGTCAGTGCGGAACTGTGGGGACGCAATCTTTATGCAGGTGAGAAGTTACATACACGTATCTATGTAGTAAATGACAATGAAGAAGGACGTGACTTAAAGCCTATGTCACTGGCATGGAGCATTGTAGACGAAACCAATAAGGTACTGGCTTCCGGCACGGAACAATTTCCGGCAGTGGAATATTATGGTCGTAAATACATCGAACCGAACATCCATATGCCTTCCAATTTACCGGCAGACAAGGTTAATGTAAAACTGAAACTCACTCTCACCGAAAGCGGAGTCACTTTATCGCAGAATGAATACGGATTATTATTGGCACGCAAGGAATGGAATATCGGTCAAGTAACCGCCAGCAAGAAGATTCTTTTACTGGATAAGGATCATATGAAAGCTACCCTTGACTTCCTGAACATCGCCTGCCAGACAGTACCGTCTATCAAGGAACTACTGAATGCCAAGCAAAAAGCTAATCTCTGCATTATATCGGGCTTGAAAGAATGTACCGATGAAGAAGCAAGATTACTGCGTGAATATCAGTCAAAAGGCGGTCGGATTCTCTTCCTGAACAGCAAAGAGGCAGCACAAAAAGTCTATCCCGAATATATCACCGGATGGATTATTCCCACTGAGGGAGACATTGTGGTGATGGAACGGGATGATGCCCCTGTATTCGACGGAATCGGTGCACTGGAATTACGCTATTTCAATAACAACAAGCGTGAAATTCCACTAGCCTGCACCGCTACATTGAAAGCTGTCCGCCACGAGAATGTGAAGGAACTCGCCGCCCAAATGAAGATCCATGCTTACATCGACGGTGGTAAGCCGGAGGAACGTATCGCACGTATCGAATCTATGCGCGGACTGACGCTGCTACAGATAGCCGACAATAAAGGAAAATCTCTCGTTTCAACTCTATGTACAGAAAAGGCAACCACTGATCCGATAGCAGGTAAACTGCTGGTAAACATGGTGAATGAATTATTGAAATAGGTATGTAATTAATATCATTGAGTGGAGTTTTTCCATTCTTCCTGCCCGTCTTCCCATTAGAGGAGACGGGCAGTTTTCTTATGACTATAACCATACATTGGAGAACATCAAACTCAGTAAGATACAAAACAGGTTCAATTCTTTAGAGGCACTGTCCATTATATTGTGTATAGTGCCTCTAAAGATATCCAGTCCATCACTATACCTTATTCATTATTCATTTGTATTCTCCCGTTTTAAGTCTCAGTCCTACAGCAATACATAATAAATAAAAGCAGCTAACTCGTAATGAATCAGCTGCCTTTAATTTGAGTATTTAATGAATAGAATATCTATAAGAGAGATTAAATTTCTACTCTATATATACATTTTATTTTCTTCTTATAAGTAAGATACATTCCCAATTGTATATTTCTTATTTAATTGTATATCTCTTACCCTTCACAGTAGCAAAAGAGATTTGATCATCAGCAAGTACCTTTACCTTCGCTCCGGAAACTTTCAGCTCCTTTGCATTCGGATATTTAATCACACATTCCGCACCGGAATTAGAAAGAATCTCTACAGCTGTTATCTTCCCGTCAGTCCGTGCCGCGTCTACTTCAAAGTTTCCTCTCGCTTTCATTCCTTTGAATGAACCATCTTTCCATGCATCGGGCAAAGCGGGAAGCAATTCGATATATCCGCCCTGACTTTGCATCAGCATTTCTGCGATACCGGCCGTACAACCAAAGTTTCCATCAATTTGGAAAGGCGGATGCGCATCAAACAAATTAGTATATACACCGCCTACATGGCTTCCGGGAACAGTCAGTTTCATGGCACTTCTCAACAGTTTATGAGAGCGGTTGCCGTCATGCAGACGTGCCCAGAAGTTCAGTTTCCACGCTTTGCTCCATCCGGTTCCTTCATCGCCGCGTGTATTCAGCGTCACTTTCATGGCATCTGCATATTTATCGTCCTGTTCGCTTCTTCCGATTACAATCTGCGAACCCGGATGCAACCAGAAAAGATGATTCGTATGCCTGTGTCCGCCATCTCCGGTAACATCCTTCGTCACTTCATCTTTCCATTCCATAAACTGTCCGCCCAAACCGATTTTCGGTCCGGAGAGTTTGCTCATAGCTGTTGCTATCTCTATGATTTCAGGGTCTTTGTCCCTTCCCAGTTCTTTGCTGGCTTTGATCATCATGTCGAACATTTCACAAATCATAGCCTGCGAAGTTGAACAGCCCAGTGAGAACTCACCATGTTCGGGAGAGTGGGACGGGTTTGCTACCAGTGTACCGTCGCGTTCGTCTGTCCAAAGATTGTCTACCCAGAAAAGAGCAGCATCGAGCATCGTATCATAATACTTTTTCAAGAAGTCTTTATCAAGGTTAAACTGATAATACTCCCAGATATCCTGACACATCCATATTGCCCCTGCCGGAAAATGATGGGGTGTACTTTTCTTGGCAGGAGCCGTATTGCCCCAAATATTATTCTCATGATGCGTCACCCAGCCGCGAACATTGCCACCATCGGGTTTGCAATAATATTGTTGCGCTGTATACTTTCCACGAGGCACCAGACTTCTGACATACTCTACCATAGGCAGATGACACGGACTCAGATTGGTAGGCTGTGTCGGCCAATAATTCATCTGTATATTGATATTCGTATGGTAATCGGCATTCCACGGATTGGAAAGCCTTTCACCCCATACTCCCTGCAAGTTGGCGGGCAAAGAACCTTCTCGTGAAGAAGATATCAAAAGATAGCGGCCGAACTGGAAATACAGCATTTCAAGATACTGGTTTTCCTGTTCCGAGTTGGTATTCTCGTCCATACCTTTCAGCAAACTGTCCGTAGGGGCAACAGGTGCCTCCGGCAAGTTACCGAGATTCAGTCGCATTCTGTCGTATAACGAATGATAGTCTTTCTGGTGGGTAGCCAACAGAGCCGTGTACTTCTTATCAGCTACTTTATGCAGCGTAGCCTGCACTTTTTCCAACGGATCTTCTTGAGAGAAATAATTGTAGGAGTCGTCCATACACTGTACATAGTTTGTGGCGGCAGACATCAGAACGATTATTTCATCGGCATCCTCTACTTTCAGCTTCGTTCCGTCCACTACCGAAATCTTTCCTCCTTTATTCTTCACGACTAGTTGCTGCGCATATTTCAGTCCATTCTTCCAGGCATCCCCTACCCGCTTGTCTCCGCTGACCGGAGTCGGATATCCCGTCATGGTAATAGTATGACCGTCTGCCGTAATGGTTTTATCGGTATGCAGCGATTCAAGAGAAATGATGCGTGAAAGTTTGCCCTTCTTCGAATCTGAGGTGAGACGCATCACCATTACATTATCGGGATAACTCATAAAGTATTCGCGCTTAAAGGTGATTCCATTCTCCTTATACATCACCGTATGAATCGCATTATCTATATCGAGCGTACGGGTATAGTCGGAATAAGGCAATTCGGTAGAGGCATCTATCGAGAGTTCCGCCAATTGCGGTTTCTGTTTGTTATCGATTAATTCTGTGATTTCGAGTTTGAAGAAGGTGTATTTGTCCGTCTTCAAAGGAAAAGACACGGTCTTATTGCGGCTTCCCTTTCCGTCCTTATCATCCCCCCAAAAAGTGCCGGACTGCTGATCCAACAAGTCGTATGATTTTCCGTCTGTCGAACCGTAGAGTTTCCATGATTTCGGATCTCTGCCCGGCATATCATTGGCGGAGGTCAGGCTATAGGAAACAGCCTTGGGAGCATGGGTATATGCCCACTTGATAACGCATGGCAGGCTTCCAAAGCTAGAGAACCGGTCGTTATCGGCAAACCATTTGCTGGTAGTGCTCTGATCGAAAAGGCTGCCTATCGACTGACTTTGATTCTTTGTATTGTCATAATTGGTCTGCACTGCTTCTTTTATCAAGACAGGGATACCCGGATTGACAGCCTCTACAATGATATTGCTCAATGTCTGGAAAGAACCGAAATGCTCCTTCGTTCCAGCCAGATTATCAATCAGATTCCGCAATTCTGTGCCGTCACCGTCTCCATCGTAGTTATGAGTAATCAGCTTTCCATTTTCATCTATATATGCAGAACGGTTTGCCGTAAAGTCGTTCATCTTCTGTTGCAACATCACCCGTGCTTTGTGAAGATAATCCTTGTTCACTTCCGGAGTTCTCAGATGTCCTCCATTGTAAGACGGATCTTCACCGGGGCCTCCCGACCACAAGGTATGTTCGTTTGTCTGGATGACATCTACGTAGACGTCACCAAAAATCATGGCTCCCATATAACCGTTACCGATAGGCAGAGCTTCACTTTCCCAGTTTTTGGCAGGCTTATTATAAGTTGCCTTCAAGGTCGGTTGATGAGGCTGTTCGGAGCAAGCCATCATCGTAGTTCCTGCCACAAAGCTAAGTAGAAATAATACATCTGCAAAACGCAAATACTTGTTTCTCATAATACTAAATTTTAAGAAGTAATGTCTTAAGATTGCCCCATACTGTGTCACGCTTGTGCCACCATATTGGCACAACTGTGCCAAAGGCTTGGCATAACAGTGCCAGTGCGGTGGCACAACTGTGCCAATAGGGTGGCACAGACTGTGCAATCAGAAGGCATTACCTCAGTGAATGTAATCTTAATCTTCTTTCCGGTTCAAATTTAAATAAAGTCTATAAATCAATGACTGTTTGCAGACGAATATCTTTGGAAGAAGCACCAACCATAACGTCAAATGCCCCTTTCGGTACTACAAACTGTCCTTTTTCTACATCCCAATAGCGAAGTTGCTCTTTGTCCAACTTAATCTCTACCCGACGGCTTTCTCCCGATTTCAAAGGAACACGACGGAATCCTTTCAATTCTTTCAAAGGAACAATTCCTCCGGTCTCCGGTATCCGCACATAAACCTGAGCAACCTCATCGCCATTTCTCTTACCGGTATTCTTTAACCGGAATGAAACGGTGACTTCACCAGCCCCGTCTTTTACTTGCAGATCGCTGTATGTAAAAGAAGAGTAACTCAGTCCGTAGCCGAACGGATAAAGGACATCTCCTTTGAAATATTTATAAGTACGCCCTTTGGTTATATCATAATCATCAAACGGAGGCAGTTCATCCAAAGACTTGTAGTAGGTGAGCGGCAGACGTCCGGCAGGATTATAATCACCGAACAATACTTCGGCAACGGCGGTTCCTCCCTGTTCACCCGGATACCAGGCATTCACAATGGCAGGAATATGCTCGTCCATCCAGTTAATAGCCAATGAACTGCCTGCTACCAGAACAACAATTATGTTGGGATTCACTTTATAGATTTCCTGCAGAAACTCTCTCTGATCTGCCGGAAGCTGAATATCATACCGGTCCTGTCCTTCACGCTCTATCGATTTATTGATACCCATCACAGCAACTACCGTTTCACATTCGCGAACCGCTTTCCCGGCTTCTCCATACAAATCAAGACGGGTTGCCTTGCCTATCTGTGGAACTTTCCATTGCAACTTTGCAATGGCATAATCCCGGTTGTCATAATATTCCGCTTTCAACTGGTATTCTTTTCCCGCTTCGAGATAAATGGAAGCGGAATCCGTAGATACGGCATGTGCCTGCCACGCATCAATCAGCATCTGATTATCAATGCTCAGGCGGCAACCATCATCGGATGTAAAGCTGAAAGTATAGCGACCGGAAACGGTCGGTTTCAACTTTCCCGTCCAACGGACAGATAGCGGAGATTTGGGCAGGAACGGATCGGGAGCCTGATTGGCAGGTTCAAAGTTGATCCAACTCTCCTTACGCACTCTCGGGGTGCCTTCGAGGCGGGTATTGTCAAAATATTCAGCTTGCAGTCCTTCCGGGAAGTTCTCTCCCTGAATAAGTTCCAGCCCATCGGCAGCAGATTTCCAAGGAGCATAGACGACTTTCACCCGATCACCCACCCTGTTTCTGATACCTTGCAGTATGGAAACCGGTTCTACTACCGGAGCGCCGCTGTAATCGCCAAACTCACATTTGCCGGCATTGATGCCGACTACTGCGATTGATTTCAGTTTGTCAGCATTCAGCGGAAGCCTGTTTTTCTGATTCTTCAGTAAAACGATACATTGGCGGGCAGCGTCCAGAGCTATCTGCTGATGTTCTTTCGAACCGATCACTGACGGAGAGATTTTAGTATACGGATTTCGTTCCCCGCTATCAAAAAGTCCCAGTTTCATGCGGGCCGTCAGCACATGATAGGCGGCGGAGTCAATATCGGCATCCGATACCATATATTGTTTGTACGCATTCAATAAGGGGCCGTCATACACATCGTCACCGCATTCAAGGTCGAGTCCCGCCTTGATGGATAAAGTGGCAGCCGCCTCCTTCGTCTTTACATATTTATGGGCATTGACCAGCAAGGTAGGTCCGCCACAATCGGAAACGACATATCCCTGAAATCCCCAGTCCTGACGCAACACCTTTTGCAGCAGCCACGGATTCAGCGTGCAGGGCACATCATTCAGCGCATTATAGGCGGACATGATGGAAGCGGCTTTTCCTTCCTTCACACACATTTCGAAAGCAGGAAAATAATATTCACGCAGTTGTTTCTCCGATATCTGCGGGTTGCAGACAAAGCGATTATGCTCTTCGTTGTTGGCGGCAAAATGCTTGGGAGTAGAAACGATTTTCAGGTAATGCGGATCATCTCCTTGCAGTCCGTTCACAAAGGCTGTTCCCATTATTCCACTCAGGAAAGGGTCTTCTCCATACGTTTCCGGTGTCCGTCCCCAACGCGGGTCGCGTGCCATGTTCACGGTAGGCGACCAGAAAGTCAGCACATCGCTGAATTGTTCTTTCTGTTCTCTTCCCTGATCCAGCTCGTTCCAACGGGCACGCGCCTCATCCGAGATCACTGTGGCTACCCTTTTCTGCAACTCCGGATTCCAGGTAGCTGCCAGTCCGATGGCTTGTGGAAATACGGTGAAGCGTCCGGGACGTACTACTCCATGCAATGCTTCATTGCCATGATAGTATTTATCGATACCCAAACGGGAAATGCCGGGAGAAGTGGCACGAAGCAAACTGATCTTCTCTTCCACCGTCAAACGGGAAATCAAATCCATTACCCGTTCATGCAAAGACGCATTTTCATTCTTATATAGTTCCTGCGCGTGAACGAACGAACAAGACAAGGCTGACAACACACCTGTCAACAAAATCTTTTTATACCTTTTCATCATGATCATTTTTCTATCCTATTTAATAACAAACATGGTAAGCCCCGTACTCTCCCCCATCATTTATCCCAGCTGTCCGTGCGGAAAGGAGATGCCGGCAAGCCT
This sequence comes from Bacteroides sp. RCH18, assembly GCF_058231005.1. Lineage (NCBI taxonomy): Bacteria > Pseudomonadati > Bacteroidota > Bacteroidia > Bacteroidales > Bacteroidaceae > Bacteroides > Bacteroides sp. RCH18. Next base: position 1,791,741 of record NZ_JBIPTC010000001.1, read on the forward strand.
TTCTCGTTATACAGGTTACAACGGGGGCTATTGGAAAATCCGTAACGTACGGCAAGAGGTACAGCCACTTCACTGCTGGACACAATCACCTTATTTCCTTCAATCACTGCATCCGCCCATACAAACTTACGGTCTGCTCCCGCAATGCCGAAGCCTGTCAGCTTCGTCGGTTTCGGATGAGGCGGTTTTCCTGCCGGAATGTACGGAGAAGTTCCCATCACCAGTTTTTTACCCTGATTGGTAAACTCCAGAATGATCTTATTTCCTTTCACAGACATCTTTTTATAAAGAGGCCCCATGCCGACAATTTTCTCTCCGTACGCTAGCTTTCGGGCAGCAAGAGCCAGCCGATGCCCGACATCGTATTTATCTACCGGATGTAAATCGAAAGGATCTCCTACATCGATTGTCACAGCCATTGCCGTGTTGGGCAGATTCAAGGCCTTCAGCTGTCCTTCCCGTACCCAGCGCCAGCCGTTTCCTTCGACGGACGGTTCGGGATCTACCGGTTCGAAATTGGGAAGCTGCACATATACGAAAGGAAAATCACCGATTCCCCATTTCTCTCTCCAATCCGTAATCATCCGGGAGAACAAGGTAGCATATTCTTTTCCAGAGCCGCCGGAGTTAAATTCTCCCTGATACCAGATGACTCCCTTTATACTCAAAGGGATTAAAGGAGAAATCATTGCGTTAAACAGATTGGACGGACCGTTATTTCCCCCATTCGGTTTACGCGGATTGGGCGGACGGGGAACTCTGGGCTGTGGTTTGGGAGGAGCCGGCTTTCCAGCTGCTTGTGCCGCCTGCACAGCTATCGCCCATTCTTTTTGTGCCTGATTCCATTCTTTTCCTACGGTTTTATCCCATTCCCTTACCGCTTCATCAAATTCTTTCTGCTTCTGTGGATAAGTGGCGAGTATTTCCGGATTATCTTTCACATTCTTCTCATACGCAGTTACATAGTGAGCCAAAGCCGGTTCCTGTTTCAATCCGGAAAGGCTGGTCCAGGCTTCTGCACGCGTACCTCCCCATGCGGACTGGATAACTCCCAACGGGCGTCCGTTTGCAGCACGCATATCACGTGCAAAGTAATAAGCTGTTGCCGAAAAGCCCTGTCCATTGATCTTAGCCAACATTTCCGGTGTACAAAGCACCCATCTGGCAGCCCGTTCGGGGTTAGATGTTCCCTGAGGAACTTCAATATCGGTCAATGGCTCTAACGACGTGTTCTTGGGAACAAAGAACAAACGCAGCAAAGGATCTTCCGAAGCGGATATATCGTCAGCATATTCTTTTCTTACCTTTATTCCCCATTCCATATTCGATTGTCCGGAAGCAACCCATACATCGCCTACCAACACATCCGAGTAGACAAGTTTGTTCTTACCGGCAATCGTCAGAGTCTGCCCTTCTTTCTTCGTTTTTATCGGTTTCAGGTTCACTCTCCATGTTCCGTCAGTGTCAGCAGTAGTTTTCACTTTCTGTCCGGCAAAGACTACCTCTACAGTTTCTCCGGCATCAGCCCATCCAAAGATGGCAATCTTTGTGTCTTGCTGCAACACCATGTGATCACCGAAGATCAGCGGCATCCGTACATCGGCTTTCATCTTTGTCAGCCCAAAGCTTACGGACAACAAGAATATCCATAATATGAAAAGAAGTCGTTTCATTGTATTAAAAGTTAGGGGAATAAATTAGTACTACATAGATACCATCTTGTATTTGGTCGTAAACGCTACAGGCTGCTTATTCTCTTTTGCCAGCTTGAACGGAATCAGTTTTTCTTCACCTGCTCCCAATTCATAATGAACGGCATCTCCCACTTTCTTACCATCCACAAACATTTCCACCTTACCGATATCCATCAACGTACCTGTATTTTTCACACTCACCCACACTGTCTTCTGATTCTTGACAAGGTTCTCTTCTACCTTGGACACAGCAAGATCGAAATTGGCACCAAACTCATGTGTATAATTAAGCATTCCCGTGACGCCTTTCTTGTTATCACTATAGCCTACACTATGTTTGATCTCATTTTTAGCTACGTAATCGGGACTCATTCCGCCTACCATGATTTTGAACTCTCCTTTTTCCACGACTCTGTCCATCCGGTCATTGAGCAATGAAATATCATACGGAGTCATTTCAAACGAAACAGTCTTCGATTCTCCCGGCTGCAAATGAATACGGGCAAAGTCTTTCAATTCCATAACACGGGTTTTCACACTGGCATACATATCCGTCACATATAGCTGAGCGACTTCATCACCCGCACGGCTTCCTACGTTCTTCACTGTAGCCTGAACTTCCACATTGCCATTCGCCTTTTCCTGTATCTTCAGATTAGAATATTCGAACGAAGTGTAGCTGAGTCCGAATCCGAAGCGGTAGAGAGGATAATATTCCATGTCTACATATTCGTAACGGCGTCCTGAAGTCTTGAAGTTATAATACAAAGGAAGTTGTCCTACGTGACGCGGGAATGTCATCGGCAGGCGACCGGCAGGATTGTAATCACCAAACAATACATCTGCCATGGCCGGACCACCTTCTTGTCCCGGCAACCAGTTTACCAAGATAGCCTTGCACATTTCGGATGCTTTCAGAATATCATAAGGACGGCCTGCCTGAAGAATCAGTATCACCGGCTTTCCTGTTGCACAGACTGCTTCCAGCAATTCCTGCTGTTTGCCCGGAAGGATTAAAGTCGCCCAGTCGTTATTTTCTCCACATGTCTTACGGACATCATTGGTCGCTTCACTGGTAGAGCAGTCACCCAGTACCATAATCACAACATCTGATTGGGAAGCTGCCTTCACAGCTTTCGGAATATTGGTTTCGTCCGGATTGGTAAAGTCACATCCCTGTTCATAAAGAACTTTGGTCTGCTTGCCCACTGCGCCTTTGATACCTGTCAATACCGATTTCAGTTGTCCCGGAAGCAATTTCGGAGTGTAATCGCCCGGCTGCAGGTCATCTGCACCGGGACCCAGTACCGCAATCGTACGCAGTGTCTTTGACAAAGGAAGAAGATTGTCTTTGTTTTCCAGCATTACAATTGATTCACGTGCCGCCTGACGTGCCATTTCCTTATGGCTGTCCGAGTTCCATCCCGGGTATATTTTCTTCCAGTCCAGTGGTTTGCAAGGATCCTTTTCAAAGAGTTCGTTGCGGAACATCGTACCCAGCATCGTACGGCATACATTGTCCAGATCTTCCATATTGATACGACCGTCTTTTGCCGCCTGAATCACTTCTTTATTATTGTAAGTATCACCGCAATTGGTCGCAATGCCGGCAGCCAATGCCTGATTGGCTGCTTCAATCTTATCTTTTGCCGTGTAATGTTTACGGGCTGTCAGATTTCCGATAGCGCCACAGTCACTGACGATGAATCCATTGAATCCCCATTCCTGACGCAATATCTGTTGCAGCAGTTCTTTGCTCTTGGCAACCGGAACTCCCATATAATCGGAATAGGCCATCATCAAAGACTGGCAGTCATAATTACGGATCGCATGACGGAACGGAACCAGATGAATCTCGCGCATTTCACGTTCGGACAGTCCTATATCATGTGAGTCACGTCCACCCAACGGGGCACCATGTCCACCGAAATGCTTGGGAGTAGTAAACAATCCTCTGGACTGGTATCCTTTGATCCATGCACCTCCTATTTGTGACACCAATACAGGGTCTTCTCCAAAGGTTTCTTCACAGCGCCCCCAACGTGCATCCTGTGCAACGTCCAACACCGGCGACCATGCCTGTTTTGTATTGGCAGCCACTGTCTCGTCTCCGATCACCATAGCCACTTCTTCCGTCAGCTTCCTGTTCCAGGTAGCTCCCATCGCCAAAGCCTGAGGGAAGATAGTAGCACCGCTACCATAAGAGAAACCATGCACCGCTTCTACCTTTGTGATAGGAGGCACGTACAAATGAGGAATACCGGGAATGCCCCATCCTTCACGGATCAGTTCCATTTTATCCTCCGGCGTCATCACTGCCAACAAACTTTCCACCCGTTCTTCTACTGGCAGTGACGCATCCATATACCGGCGGTCAGTTACTTTTCCCTGACTGTCCGTCAATACCTTTTCTGCCACAAGAACCGAAATTTCTTTCAGAGAGAAAGGTTTATCCAACTTTCCCGACTTAAAATTCAGCTTGACGTGTGCACCGTATTTAGGAGTGAATTTGACTTTCATCTGTTTGTCGCTCCCTTCGATCCGGTAGTTCACGGGAGTTCCCAGATTCATGGGGTCATAAGTGACAAAGATATCCAGTACTTCTTTCAGTTCATTCTTATTGATACCCTGCATCTGAAGGTCCAGTTCACAAACATCTCCGGGCTGCTGAATGCTAAACATCAGCCATTGTTCAGCCTTTAGTGCCTGAGAAGGGATTGTCCACATCGTTTTTACATTCCTGTCAAAGGCTAAAGCAGCATTTTCCGCATTTGCAGAAGCAGATACCGATAATATATCACTCTGTTGCTGTGCCATTGCTACCGAACATGACAATAACCCTACTGCCAATATCCATTTCATTTTGTTTTTCATGCTATGTTCGTTTTTCAACTATTATAAGGATTCTATTTATCAATTGCCTGTGTATGGATCTATCTGTTATTTAGTTTGCTTCACCATTTTTATAGTGCCGTCCGGATTGTAGTACAGTTTGTCCACACAGATAGAGCGCAGCCAATCATGACCGGACAATGCACTGTTGTGATAGAAAGAATACCATTGTCCCTTGAACTCGACAATAGAGCCGTGGTTGGTATAACTATCGGTGGGTTCCATGTAAATTCCCTTGTATTCCCAAGGCCCCAAAGGCGAATCACTGATGGCATAACACATTCGGTTATGCTTTTCTCCGTCGTCGTGATTATCAGAATAAGACAAGTAATATTTTCCGTTATACTTATGTATCCAGGTCGCTTCGTGGAAGTCTGAAAGTCCCTCCATAGTCCGCATGGGCCCATCCAGTTCTATCATATTATCTTTCAGTTTGCCACCTTTGCAGGTACCACCGCCACCATTGTAGATATAGGCCTGTCCGTCATCGTCCACAAATACACAAGGATCGATCATCGGATCCATTCCCTCAATATATCCCTGTACTTTGAATCCCTCCGCAGGCTTGTCACTGGTAGCTACACCGATCTTCCAGCTATCATTCCAGTCTGTTTCGCTGGGATGAGGGAAGTAGAAATAGTAGGTGCCGTTTCTGTAAGCACAATCCGGAGCCCACATAAAACCTCCTTCTTTCCGTCCCCACGGCACCTGGTCGGAACTCAGGATTTCTCCATGATCCGTCCAGTTAATCATATCATCAGTCGAGAATACATGATAGCGGTCCATCAAGTCACATCCACGCGGAGGAGCAATGTCATGAGAAGCGTACACATACAATCTGCCATCTTCCCATACATGCGCTGACGGGTCAGCGGTATACATATGCCGAATAAAAGGATTCGGACTTTTCGTATCCAGCTTTGTACTAAATGCCACAGCTTTTTCCTTTCTTAAAATCTTAGCGGCTTCTCCCACCAATTTCAAATAATGATCACTTTCCACACCTTCTTCAAGGGGTACAAATGTACTTTTACCTACGGGCACCTTCTTAGCACATTTAAAGATGGCCGTCCCTTCATCTATCTCATCAAACATAGCCACGTAGATCATTTCAGCACCCGCCCGAATGGCTCCCATCAATTGCGTCCAAAGGAAAGAACCTTTATTGCGGGGAATAAACGAATTATGATCTTTCCCCTTCAGATTTCCCCATGAGAAACCAGGGAAAACCAGCGGAGCATAATCTACCTGATTCTTTTTTGCCCACTGAATATCTTCTTCCACCAGTTTCTGATACTTGGGATAAGTCGTTTCATTATAACGCCCTACAAACCAAGGCATCATGATATCACATTTTCGGATAAGCTCATGCAGGCGGGGATCTGATTCTGTGTCTCCATTCAGTGTCCGCCACTGCGTAGGTACTCCAAGCATCACACTGAATCCCTGTGACTTCAAGCCGTCAATAATATGAGCGGCTTCTTTCAGCCCATAGCGACGATTATCATTAAATCCGACTCCCCAAACCGTAACCAGCGGTTTACCATTGTGATACAGATAAGAGGGGTTCTTTGCATGGTCTTTTAAAGAATAGCGCTCTGCTATTTCTGCTATATCTTTCAGCAACAACTGCTCTTCTCCCGGTTGCATGCCGCTCAGGTCGTACATCACGCAGATAGCCCGTTCGTATTTATTAGCAGATTTCATTGCTGAATTCAACACTTTATTAAAATGTTTCAATCCACTTTCGTTCCGTATCTCCGTGATAAAACGCTGCATAAATACTCCGTCCAGTCCATACTCCTGCATCCATTTAAAATGTACATCTACCGTAGATTCATCATGAGAAGAAAAAACATAAGCCGGTTTACCGTCAGCAAAGGAAAACTCAGTCTTATAGAGCTTCTTATACTCCGACACTTCAGGCCAAAGGTCTACCGAGCATGACCCCGGCCGAAAACCATTGCGCCCATTATAATGATGCCAACCACGGCCCGAGCCGTCACCAGGGGTGTTGAACCACCCCTGATAACCTGCCATGACCAATCCTTTGTAAGAATTATACTGTTTCCCGCCGGATTGTGCCATCACCCCTATTGAAAACAATAAACACACCAACAACCAATCAAACCTTTTTACCATGTTATTCTTTTATTTTTCATGTTATGTTATTAAGTCTGCCAAAAAATATTTTTCAGCAAAGTAAAGGGGCATCCCTTAATAAATACCACAAAAACGAATTAATAATGACTTAAAATCGGATTAATTGAAGAAAAAGAAGAGTATTTGTAGAAATATTATACAGAAATATATAAATATCACAGATATAGTCCGCATTCTTCATGCAGAATACCAGCAAAACAGGTCATTTATTATTTATGCGAATCAGTAGTTGGATTTTGTTCGTTTTCGATTCTGTTATACGCTAAATTGTTAGTCCATATAAATCAAGCATCCGTATCATATGGGGCAAGCGTTGGTTTCCTCGGAGGAAACGACCGTTCCCTTTAAAAGGAATGGTCGTTTCCATTAAAAGGAACGCCCGTTCCCTCACCGAGAAACGACAGTTTCCATTAAAAGAAAAGATAGGAAACTATAAGACATTGGTATCTAACTATATAGAGTACTATTGGTAATGTTATAGAGTTTATATCCAAACATGTTTTGAGCCAAATGATAGTCAGTAGTATCCTGAATGGGCTGACTAAAAAGTCAATAGTATCTTAAATCTCCTCCTTCGGGAAGGGAGAATAGAGATACTACTGTTTGATTCATTTTTGTGCAGTTTTGGTTCAACTGCTGATTCACATTATTTACTTAAAATTCGAACAGATTTCTTGCGCAGTCGTATCCTTCCTCATAAAATTCCGTCAGTTTCTGTACATCCCGTTCAATCCGGTCCACCATCACCGGTTTCTGCGGACGGATGACGATGATCTTTCCTTCATCTTCCATCTGTTCCACCATTTCCAGCTGTTCATTGTAAACTGCACACCGACGACTCAATGCCTCACGCAACTTCGGATATTTCCGGTAGACAAAGGATGGAATACGGATATCTTTCGTGTCTTTCCGGTAACCGCGATTACGGGTAAGTACAACCACATTACGGGTGTAACCGTCCGCAATAGCTCTCTGCAAGGGAATAGAGTCTACAATGCCTCCATCAAGCATCGGAACACCATCCACGTAAGTGACAGGACAAACAAAAGGCAGGCTACTGGATGCCCGGACAATATCAATCACACGGCTTTTATCCCGTTTCTCTTCAAAATAGTTGGCTTCTCCTGTCATACAATTCGTGGTTACCATCACGAAACGTTCGGGAGAAGCAAAGTATGTATCATAATCATAAGGAAGAATATGTTCGGGAAATTCGTTGAAAAGTAAATCAAAGTCGAGAATGTTACGCTTCCTGAGCAGATGTTTCAGGCCGATATAATTGTATTTCTCCAGCAGGTCAATATTGCTGAACTTGGCACGACCACGCTGACGGGATGCATACGACAAGCCATTACAGGCTCCTGCCGATACCCCGATCGCATAAGGAAAACGAATATCATGATCCATTAAATAGTCAAGTACCCCACAAGTGAATACTCCCCGCATTCCGCCTCCTTCAAGTACTAACCCCGTATGCTCATCCAATTTCAAGTCTTTCATTTTTTTCTCTCTTATTCTTATTCCGACGAATAACCAGCAATGATGACAATTCCCGCATCACAAGCTCATCCTCGGATAATTTTGTATAGGAAAGATGGCTCATTACCAGCAATCCATCTCTCTCTTTGGTTACTAATTCTTCTACTCCTGCAAACCATACCACTACTATCTGATCAGCATAATGAGCCAACAAGTCATCTATGCACTGATGAAACTCTTCATCGTCCGTTTCAAAAAGGAAAAGGCGCACCGAATGACCGTTTTGCAACATTATATTCAGATACGAAAGCAAGAATACATCAATCATTCCTCCCAAAACAAAACTAACCAGTGCTCCTTCCCGATAATTACGATTCACAAATACGGCAACAGGACATTTCACCTGTTCCATTATGTCATCAATCTTATCACGGAAGAGCGTCAGCCATAAAATAGCTCCCGGAGTTCCCGGCATTTCGGGACGGTAATGGCTACCGGCTCCTAAAAGCAACATATCAGGATGCTCTTTGCGAATAAAATGAATCATTTCCTGTACCAGCTTATCCGTCACCCGATAGTGATTGTCCACCTGAATATTCAGTTCGACAGCTTTTTGGTTGAGTAAAGCAAAGCTTTCGCTTTCATAATGCTGGGCATCCAACGGATTCAAATCCGTACCCACTGTATAATGCGCTGCAATCACATGTTCTTTCTTCAACTGCTTCCCGAATAACAAATCATAAATGGAAAGCAGACTGCGCCCGGACTCCGGACGGCCAAAACAAAATATAAGTTTGCGCTTCAAAGATAACTTTTCTTCCCGATGTACAAAGAAACGTTCGACTAAATGTAGCAGCGGAGTGGTCATAAAGGTTGTAACTAGCGCCATAATGACCAAAATTACGAAAATAGACGGGGGAAGAACTCCCATTTCGTAACCAATATTCAATGCCACCAACTCCATCAATCCGCGCGTATTCATTAAGGTACCCACTGTCAGACTATCCTTCCATGACTCACCTACCAGACGGGCAGCTATGGCACAGCCACCGAGCTTACCGACTATGGCCACTGTCACCAGCAGCAAACACACCATCCATAACTCCGGACTGTTGATCAGACCTATCTCCGTACGCAAACCTGTGAAAGCAAAGAATAACGGCAGGAAGAAAACCAAAGAAATGTCTTCCACCTTTTCCATCATCACTTTTCGGAAACCCAGATTCGACGGCATCACCACTCCTGCCATGAACGCTCCGAACAAAGCATGAATACCGATAATCTCTGTCAGACAGGAAGAAATGATCAGAATCAACAGGATAAATGCCACAAACGTTTTATTGATCGCCTCCTTATTGGCATACACCTCTCCCACCTTTTTCAGAAACGGACGCACAACCAAAAACATGACTGCAATATACGCCACAGCCAATCCCACAGAATAGAGAGCACTGGCAAAGCTACCCGCCTTTGAAATAGCAATAACAACAGCCAGCAAACACCAGGCAGTCACATCATCATTGGCAGCAGAAGCAATTGCAAGAGTCCCCAAAGGAGTTTTGGTCATATTTCGTTCCTGAATGATACGCGCCAGCACGGGGAAAGCGGTAATACTCATGGAGATGCCTATAAACAAAGCAAAAGGCAGAAAAGGAGTATGATCGGCGGCATACGTTTCGTAAATCCAATAAGAAGACAGAATACCCAAAAAGAAAGGTACTAAAATACCGGCATGACTGATCACCAGCGTTTCATTTATCTTATTTTTCAGCACACTGAAGTCCAGTTCCATACCGATAACGAACATGAAAAGGATCAGTCCGACCTGACTCAGCAATTCAAGATTGGTCAGTGAATGGACAGGGAACAGGAAATGAAAAGCTTCCGGGAAAAAAAGTCCCAAAACAGAAGGCCCCAAGACAATACCGGCTACGATTTCTCCAATCACCCCCGGCTGCCCGATAAGACTAAACAAATAACCGAAAAGACGTACCATCAACAGCACGGCAATAATCTGAATAAGTAACGTCGTCAGCGGATGATGCAGATTATCTTGCATAAATTGTAGAAACATGGCAAAAGGCCCGTCTTGTACCGTGTTTAACGTATTCACAGCATGATGTGAAAATCTGTCGCCCTCTTCAATAGCAACATAAATCAACCCTCCAAACAGAAGGAGCATAAGTACATAAATAATATAATTCTTCCGGGCTTTATTCTGCATAAACTTGTTTTTTTGCTATTTGTTGCATAATTATAATAAAAACAAACGAAAAAGGCAGATAGTTTGGCAAAAATAGTAAATATTCAAACAAAATCTTGTTTTTTTGCTTCAATCTATGTAACTTTAGGCTAGCTTAATTGTTTTAAGTAGGAAATTCAAAAAAAGTCCTGCCCGCAGGCAAGCACCATGAGAATACAGTTTGAAATTAAAGAAAAGTTGCCGGAACTCATTGAGGAAATCCTGCATTCCGACAAATGGCAAACTTCCGTGAAGGAAGAAATCAGCGGTCGGACGACCGTCGTGATCCGTGACCAAGCGTATGGTTCAGAAGCAACGATTGAGATTTACGCTCAATCCATCGAAATTAAAACCGCATGGTCAAAGTACTTCTATCGTATATTCGTTGCCAACGATCTTGTCTGGTGCGAATATAACGGTGCCTATCGTGGACTATTGGAACAAGTGCTCCTGCCCACTATTACTCCTAAAGAAAGCCTGCTTGATTCTGATGTTACTGAAAGTTCACTCTATGGACGTGAACATAAGAAGTTAAGAGAATATGCCGAAGACAACCTGAAGCTGAAACAATTCCGCCGGGAAAACTTCAACGAACAGAGGAATGGAACCGCAGCATTCGATCATCCTAAACGGGTTTATGATGAGTTTATAAAAGAAGACTATGTAGTGACACCGAAAGGCAATAAATAATAGAGGTAGGTGTGTCAAAAGTAACTAAACTCTCCTCCTTCGGGAAGGAGGAGTACCCGTAGGGGGAGGTGGTAGGTGAATATATAAGCTATTGATATTCACTGTGAAGTACACCTACCACCCCGGCTTTCAGCCACCCCTCCTTCCTGAAGGAGGGGAATTTAGTTACTTTTGACACACCTTCTTCTATATTATGAATGCTCCCCCTATCCGCCAGATAAAGAAAGTACCCCGCCCGTTACTTCAATTTTGCCTTATAAGTCTTTTCCGAGAAAGTCAGATTCAGAAAAAAAGAAAGTTTCTGCTCTTTAAATCTCCCCGAAGTCACCTTCAGTTGATCTGTATATTTCACTCCTAAAGAAAGCGTACTGCAGCTACGAAACTCAAAATTAAGTCCGGTACTCAGATAATAATTCGTTGTCGTCTTATCATGCACTGAAATATATGAATTTCCCATACCTGCTCCAAGCAATAAACGTACCGGTTTACTATAAGGGTTCCCCAATGTATAGCTGCCTCCCAACATCAAACGATGTTGATTACGAAAACTTATACTGGAATGCGAAGACTCCAGCCGGCTCCAGTCAACAAACTTATAGTCGATGGAAGCCATCCAGCGCAACGTAGTGTAAGACGCTCCGAATCCGATAAACTGCGGCAAACAAGTACGATACTTTTTTCCTTTTTCTTCAATGCTTCCGCTGGAACTGCTACTGCTCACCACATGATCATTATCCTGCATCAAGTCTTGAGAATATCCATATACAACTCCTGCTACCGCCGAACGGTAATGATCCAGCTTATAGGTATACTGCAATCCGAAATCGGCATAAATCGTATGTTTATGCGAACTATTACTTTCTGTTGCACTCCCTTGAGTTTCTGTTTGTGAAATACTTCCTCCCACATAAGAAAAGTTTGCACCCAGTGAAAGCCCTTTCCACAGTTCGTGCGCAACGCTGATACCCATTTTGGATAACCCTCCCTCACCTTGGAAAAGTGAAGTCACCGTACTTCCGTCCGTACCCGCCACATCCTGATCGAGCGATATGGCATACCCTACACTACTGACAGGAGCCATAAAAATAGCTCCATACCAACGGGGAGCTATACGGAATCCAACAGCCAAATTATTAAGATTACCATTCAGAGAATGATTGCTCGCTCCTGACTGTGAATATTTCAGATAAGACCCGCTGACACCCAAATCGAAAAAGAAATACTGCGGCAATAATCCCGTTAAAGAAGCCGGATTGGCACTATTAATCACATTTTCTCCACGCAATGCAATGCCGACTCCACCCAAACCGGAATAAATTCCGCCTTCTCCGGTGGACAATTCACCGAGTCCGAACATGGAAACCGGAGAACTCGTCATATTTTGGGCAGCTACATTCAATAAGTTCGCACCTAGTATAAGGATAGATAAAACTCTTCTTTTCATTTCGTATATGTCTTATAATAAATAGTGAGTGATACATTATTATCATGGTCATTCACAGGGTGTTTGCTATCTCCCAGCACCACTCCCTGAACGGTATTATAAAAAGCATTGTCAGAGAGGAATATTTGCAGTTTCTCACGGCTCTCCCCCGCTGTCCCCAGATTATTCTGAATAAACGAGGTGATATCAAACGAATAGTGAGTATCTTCATAATAGACATTATCTTCCACCAGGCTTCCCGTTTGTACGGTATTTCCCGAGATGTCAGTAATGACACTCTGAGTGGCGTTATTCTGGTCTGCCGTATAGAGAGACAACGATTTCGGCAATGGATACTTTCCGTTATACGTACCCTTGATAGGATATAGCTTGAGTACTGCACTTTCAATGGAAACAAGCCTTCCGGTCTGATTCAGATTATTCAGATAGGGAAATTCGATATTGATATACATACCGGTCAGCCCTTGCAGATACACCTGATGTTCGCTCTCGGAAGAAGGCAGTTCATAATCTGTTCCTGCCTTGAGATTCTCCAAAGGAGTATTAGTACGGTCATGTTCCACCTTGGTGTAGTTCAGTGAAGTGCTGGCATTGAACACTAAGGTCTGTTCCGTTGGCTTCTCTTTCAGTTCATGATAATAAAGGGTAATACAAAAACTTGAATCGTTCACCTGAAAGCCGTTAATGCACGTCCCGTTTTCATCGGGAATAAAAGCTATTCCTTTGAAGAAAGCCCGGAAACGATCTTGAGATTCCATACATTCGTCATCTTCCAGCATTAAATTAAACCACTTCTTTCCCCATTCGTCAGGCAGGCGCGTTTCATGCAACTCGTTCCGATAGCCGGGTGTAGGACGTATAGAAACAGAACCAAGATGATTATTCTGATTATAGCTAACGTTGGTCTTATTAAACAGGTAACCGTTATCTTCCAGAGAGAGTCCTTGCGATAAACTATATAAGTCAATACGATGATAGACCAGTGTATCCCCCAGATAATCCCCGGAAGTATACCATTTGAACGTGATAGAGTCAAACTGATAGTCAGTAGTCTCATTAAGTGAGTGAGAAGGTACTTGATATTCTGCATAAAACGAAGTTTTTATTTCTCCGTAAAGATCATCCTTAAATCGCCCGATCTGGCAGATCGTATCTCCCGAAGTTGCCAGCGAGTCTGCTAATAATGTGCTCAGAGTCACCATACACGTATCTGTCACTACATTTATAAAAGAACTCTCTACCCATTTACTTCCAATGGAAGAAGATTCATCCCTACAGGAGAATATTGTACAAAATAAGAGTAATGAATAAAAAAGTGTAATTAATAGTCTCATAATGAATATTATTTTTGAGTTGCAAAGGAACCCCTTTAGGAAAGCATCCCCAAAATTAATCGACTATTTCCCGCTATTTATAGACTCGGTTTTGTTCGATAGAGAAAATAGGGCTATTTGTCGATATCTTTTTTCTTCAACCGCATTGATAGCTACATTTGCCCCAAGTTTAAAACGTAATAAAACGAATGGAAATAATGAAAAAACTACAACTGTTATTAGTGTCAATAGCTATGCTATCCATGTTCTCATGTTCAGATGATGATGACGACACATTAGGTGTGTGGTATCGCCGTTCTGATTTCGACGGAAGGGCAAGAGAGGACGCAGCCGGATTTGTGATAGATAACCGGGGATATTTGTGCGGTGGATATCGGGGAAAAGACCAACGGGAAAGAGACTGTTGGGAATATAATATTGACAACGACTGGTGGACGCAATGTGCCGACCTTCCCGAAGAGGCGGCGGCCCGGAACGGAGCTGTCGGATTTGCAATCAACTCCAAAGGATATGTGACTACGGGATATACCGTATACAGAGACGACGATCCATTACATACCGGAGGATATGCATATTTAAAAGATACATGGGAATATGAACCGGCAACGGACACCTGGAAACAGATGGATGACTACCCCGGAGATGCACGGATCAACGCCATAGCCTTCGCTATCGGTAATTACGGTTATGTAGGCACCGGTCAGTCTAAAGATGATAAACAGACCAAGGACTTTTACCGCTTTGATCCGACAGCCGCTTCCGGCAACCAATGGACTATTGTCAACGGATTCGGCGGTCAGAAAAGAACCGGCGGACTCTCCTTTCTTATTGATAATGTCGCCTACATTGTAGGAGGAACAAATAATGGTAAGGATGTCGATGACTTCTGGAAGTTCGATCCCAGCAAAAGTGAAGAGAACAAATGGGTACGTCTCCGGGACATTACAGACCAGAGCAGTGACGATTACGATGACGATTACAAATCAATCACCCGTACCTATGGCTGTGCTTTTGTCATAGACGATCAGGCATACATCACTTTAGGGCAAACAGCCTCCGGTAGCTTCCGAAGTAATTACTGGATATACGATCCTGCTAAAGACTTATGGCGCAGCAGTGAAACGGAAGATGATTTTGACTACACTCCTTTCGAAGGAAGTTCACGCATCAAAGCGGTTTGTTTCGCTACCGGCAGACGAGGTATTATCACTACCGGAGGCAGCAGCAGCTATTATTATGACGATACATGGGAGTTACATCCATATGAATGGGAAGAGAATGACTAAGAGAAAGATACTCGGATACTCTGTTGCAGGAATATTGATAGTAATCGCTTGTCTGTCTTTTTCCAAAACATCTTTTTCTAAAACAGATTCTTCTGCCTCTTCTTTTTCAATGGAAGTGATTGAGGTAAACGGAGGATATGGCTATCAAATATCTCACAATAATCATATAACGATTTTTCAGCCTTTCATACCCAGTATTTCCGGTAAAAAACCTTTCATGGAGAAAAGGGATGCCGAACAAGTCGGACAGTTAGTAATGAAACGGATGAAAAACAGAGAGAATTATACTGTTACTCTAGATGATTTAGAAAGTCTCGGGATCAAAATAAAATAAATGTAGAAAGAGGAAAAGGTGATCACATACGATTGCCTTTTCCTCTTTTTGTATAGTAAAGAAGGTGGGATACAGCATTTTCTACTCTTTTTTTATGCAAAATCTATGCAAGAATATGGAATTCCCCCAAGGAATCCATATCTTTGTAACCAAAACAATTTAATATTAATTTCATCAGAATGAAAAAGAGTATCCTTATCGCTGCCTTAGGACTGTTCAGCCTGAGCGCAATGGCACAAGACGCAAAACCCGAAGAGGGCTTCGTTTTCACAACAGTGAAAGAAAATCCGATTACTTCTATCAAGAACCAGAATCGTTCGAGCACTTGCTGGAGTTTCTCTGCTTTGGGATTCCTGGAATCAGAACTACTACGTTTGGGTAAAGGCGAATACGACCTTTCGGAAATGTTCGTTGTACACAAAACAATGGAAGACCGCGGAACAAACTATGTACGCTATCATGGCGACAGTTCTTTCTCTCCCGGCGGAAGTTTCTATGACATCATCTATTGTATGAAGAATTATGGACTGGTTCCGCAAGAAGCAATGCCGGGTATCATGTATGGTGATACACTGCCGGTACACAATGAACTGGACGCTGTTGCAGAAGGATACATCAATGCAATCGCCAAAGGTAAACTCACTAAACTGACTCCGGTATGGAAGAAAGGCCTTAGCGCCATCTACGATACTTATTTGGGAGCGTGCCCGGAGAACTTCACTTACAAAGGCAAGGAATATACTCCGAAGACTTTCGCTGAATCACTCGGACTGAAAGCTGAAGATTATGTATCACTGACTTCATATACACACCATCCTTTCTATTCTCAATTCGCTATCGAGATTCAGGACAACTGGCGTAATGGTCTGTCCTACAATCTTCCGCTTGACGAGTTCATGGCTGTAATGGACAACGCTGTAAAGCAAGGATATACATTCGCATGGGGTAGTGACGTCAGCGAACAAGGTTTCACCCGTGACGGTGTTGCCGTAATGCCGGATGCTGCCAAAGGTGCAGAACTTACCGGCTCGGATATGGCTCGCTGGACAGGTCTGACTGCTGCCGATAAACGCAAAGAACTGACTTCCAAACCGCTTCCGGAAATGGAAATCACTCAGGAAATGCGCCAGACTGCTTTCGACAACTGGGAAACTACAGATGACCACGGAATGGTAATCTACGGTATCGCCAAAGACCAGAACGGAAAAGAATACTTCATGGTAAAGAACTCTTGGGGTACAAGTGGTAAGTACAAAGGTATCTGGTATGCATCCAAAGCATTCGTTGCTTACAAAACAATGAATATCCTGGTACACAAAGATGCACTGCCTAAAGAAATTGCAAAGAAACTAGGTATCAAATAAAGATTCACTCTTATTTAAACATAAAAGCTCCGGAAGTTAAGATGACTTCCGGAGCTTTTATGTTTAATGATGTTCTCTTGTATACTGTAAACAGCCAAATACTTAAGAGAAACTCAGCTTGCTGATATGCTCCGCAAATCTCTCCTTATAATTATCACCAACAGGAATATATGTATTTTTATCAAAGATGATACGAAGCCGGGAAACTTCGGTTATCCTACGCAGATTGACAATGTAAGAACGATGTACCCGCATAAAATACGTTGGAAGCCGTTCCTCCATTTTTTGAAGACTGGCAAGGGTTATGACCGGTTTATCTTCTCCTTCTATAAAGATACGCACGTATTCGCTCATCCCTTCAATATATCGGATGTTTTTCACATCAATGCGCACCACTTTGTAGTCACTCTTTACAAACAAGGAATCTCCTTTGATCTGCGAACTATTTCCCAGTTCTCCCTGCTGTTCCAACATTCGGTATTCGTACTGTTTTCGTGCCTTATCCGCTGCTTTCAGCAAATCCTGAAATTCAAACGGCTTCAATAAATAATCGACAGCATCCAGTTTGAAACCGTCTACCGCATATTCAGAATAAGCAGTAGTAAAGATCACCATCGGACGGCTGATTAAAGAGCGAATAAAATCCAGTCCATTCAAATCGGGCATATTGATATCCACAAATATCAGGTCTATATCTTCGTCTGCCAACACCTTCATCGCCTCAAAAGCATCCTGACAGGATTTGACTAAAGATAGAAAAGGAACACGGGATATATAATCCGTTAATTGTTTCAATGCCAAAGGCTCGTCATCAATCGCTATACATTTCATTATAATAAAGGTATAATAAGTAAGACATCAAATTTATCATATTCCTCAGTAATGGAGAGGGTGTAATCATTACCAAACAACAACCGCAACCGTTTGCGTATATTCTCCAGGCCGATGCCGTGATGTTGCTCGTCAGACGAAGTCCCCGTGCTATTAGTACATCTGAAAGCAAGACGGTTTCCTTCTTCCAGTTGCATCACAACATGAACAAATGACTCTTTCCTGTAGCTCACTCCATGTTTAAAGGCATTCTCCACAAAAGAAATAAAAAGTAAAGGAGGAATTTGAACTTCGGGCACTTCGAGAGGGAAATTCTTTTCAATAGAAACTTTCTCAGGATAGCGCAAACTCATCAAAGTAACATAATTCTCCAGAAACTGAACCTCGCGCGAAAGCAGAATGGTTTTATTACTGGCCTCATAAAGCACATAGCGCATGAGTTTAGAAAGTTCTACAATCGTACTCTTAGCCTTTCCCGTATCAATATCCACTAGTGCATGGATATTATTCAGTGTATTCATAAAGAAATGCGGATTTATCTGATACTTCAGATATTGCAATTCAGACTGTAAACGCTGATGCTCCAGTTCTTTCAGCATTTCCTCATCACGAAAGGATTTAAAAAACAGTTTGACGGCAATATTAAATCCTACCATCAAAAAGGCAATTACACAATGAATAAGGTAACGGATGGTGAAGGGAGGAATGGGATAAGGAGTCGGTTTAGGGAAGCCGCCCGGTCGTTGCGGTTTTTCCAAAACCGGATCGTTTGCCTGAGGCGCTTCCCAATGAACAGACTCTTCCTGCCGAGCTTTCTCTCTCATCTTAATAATCAGGTCTCTCTGGATTTTTCCTTTACCCTTGCGAAGATCGCCATATCTGAATTCCTTTGGAAAACGCTCCATAGAAGGATCAGGAATAACCCAACAAGCAGTAGAGATTAGAAAAACCAAAGAAATAATATAATACCAGTACTTTTTCTTAAACAGGAAATACGGAACTAATCCATAATTATTCAACAGAAACAAGACGAAAAAAGGAAGGATGCTCAACCACGAATCATGAACAATTACACGGATTTCTTCTTTTTCGAGTCCACCACTGACGGCAAAGTATCCGCCTATCAGTGGGAGAAGAAAAATAACAGTCCAGATAGCCCCATAAATGCTCTGCTCCAGCAATTGTTGTTTACGCAGTCTTTCCATGCTTCATTGTTCCAAATTACTGATACAAAGATAGAACCGTTACTTCTTCTCCACAAAAATAATCGACCAAAGGACTTATTTCAACGGTAAACTGCTGTTTTACCATCCTCCGGAGCATCCCCACCCATCATCGGTCTAACCACCGTCATCCATTAGCATTCCCGATATTCCTGTGGAGTCATTTCCACATGTTTACGGAAATATTTATTAAAAAAGGAAAGATTATAAAATCCTAATGAAAAAGCAATTTCCTTCACCGGCAATCGGGTTGACTTCAATTGTGCCTTGGCATTCATGATAATAATTCCCGTGATAATCGCCAAAGGGCTATGTCCACTGGCCTTACGGATAGCACCGGAAAAATGAGCCGGAGTTACTCCGCACTTCTTCGCATAAAAAGAGACTTCGTGCTCCTGCGTATAATGAGTCATCAGCAACTGGATAAACTGGCGATAAAGTTCATGTTCCCGCTTGATAGGTTCGTTAGTAGTCGGCTTACAGCGTTTATACAACTCACCCACCCCCTGAAAGAATATAGTAAAAATAGACATTAATATTTCTTTGTTATCCAGTGTGTTCGGTAAAGAATAGGCACGGATAAGCAGGCTGAAAGCGTTTCGGTATAATTGCGCTACCTCTTCCTGTAATGCCATAATAGGATTGTCCAAAATCATAGGGAGAAAATCCAGATAGGTCTCTACATAACTCACACGGGAGATAAATTCCGAAGAAAAGCCCGCAAAGCAAACACGGGTATCCGAAGATACTTCGTGAATCTGTATGAATGATCCGGGGAGGACAGTCACAAAGTCATTATGGGTAATGGTATACTCGGACAGGTTGATAGTGGCACGTACAGTTCCCCGCGTACAAAGAACAAAGACTCCCGCCTTTATATGGCAGGGAAAACGACCGTATTGATTCAGAATATCGCCGGTTATGCTGTCATCTGTAACAAAATCGACCGGAAGGTCAAACTTGGGAAGAGCATCATCTATGATCATAATTAAGAAATTTAGTTCCACAAAGATATCTTTTTCCATTCGAATTTCCTCCAAGTTCTTTATTAAAATATGAAAAACAGAACATCTATTATTTAAAAGAGAACATTACAGTTATCTATTCAAATGCACATGCATATAAAATAGTTAAAATAGAACATCGAATACCAAGAATAGAGCTTGATGTAGAAACAATATTAACCGACATTTGCAATGTTTTAATAAATACGTTGAAATAAAAACAAAAAAGAGAATGAAAACATTACGAAAACTATTTTATGTAGCTTGTACAACATTCTTCCTTACATCTTGCGAAGAAACCTACAATGACAAGCTGTTCTGGCCAGGCGAACTCAGTCAGGAATATGGCTCGTATATCAAACCATCCACTCTGGACCTGACCTACAGCGGAGAAAAGTTAATCGGAAAAACCGTCAGCTTTCAGACGGAAGACAGTAAAAAAGGAACATTGACATTAAACGATATCATTCCGGGAGAAAAAGAGACATCATTCCGGATAAACTTATCAGAGCAGGAAGACAACTATACGTTCAGCGGAGAAACAGTTTCGGGCGCAGGAGCAACCGTGAAATACGCCGGCTCCATCACTCCGAAGACGATGAAACTGGACTTGAATGTAACGATGCCGCAAAATCAATGGATGAAAACTTATCAGATGAGCGAACTGACACGCGGCAGAGGAAAAGATGTCATACGCAATCAGACGACCGGCGAATATGAATGGGGAGAGTCGGACAATCAGATACTGACAGCAGCCCTTTATACCGACATGGATTTAGAGATGGTAAAGGAGGCGGGAAGTTTGTACGCAACCGTATCCGTTATCATAAAAGGTATGGGAGGATATCTCCTGCCGCAATTACTCAAAAGTGTCACTCTGGAATCCGACGGAAACATTACGGCCGAATATACATCGGACGAACTGCAATTGGGGGAACAGAAGTTCAGCGAAATCGACATGAATAATCCCGCATCCCAGCAACAAGTCATTAATTTCATTATGATGAAGTTAATGTTCAATACATTGTCTGCCGACGATATTACTGCCGCAACCCAGGGACGCAATTATGCAGATTCTCCCCGGGGACTGGCTTTCTGGTATCTGAAAAATGACCTTCTCTATGTCAAACTGAACCTTCCGGGCATTATCAGCCTGGCCATGCAAGGGCAGGGACAGACGGTCGATGCTCATCTGATAGCAGGCATTGCAGATGCTATCCTGAAATCCAATCCTTTCTTACTGAAGACTCTACTGGGAGTTGTGAGCGAATCATTGGACAACTCTTTATTATCTATGATCGCCAATATGGATCACCAAAGTTTTCAGATGTTCTTCTCGTGGATAAAGGAAGGTATCCCCATGCAGATAGAAAAGGAGAACGGACATACGCATATCTATCTGAACAGGGAAGCGCTGAGTCCTCTCATAGCCTTCATCCCCCATCTTCAGCCAGTGATGGAAGGTATTCCTAACTTCGGTCCGATGTTGTACAATTCCTATTTAGGTCCACTGTATGACAACTGGTCTATCATCACCCAACTGGACTTGGGACTCGACCTGACAGACAAAAACGAATGAGACTTTCCACCAGAAGAAAAAACATAAATTACAGAAACAATGAAGAAACTATATATTCTGACATTATTCATCTGCCTTGCCGGATTCGGGACTAGTTTTGCCCAGACGTTGAAAGGGCATATATATGACGCCAATACCAATGAACCTTTGGTTGGCGCAGCGGTAACGTATAAGTTGCACGGCAATCAGGGAACCGTGTCCGATATAAACGGAGCGTATGAAATCAAACTTCCGGAGGGAGGCGTCGACCTTGTGTTCAGCTATATCGGTTACGAAGACGTTCTGATGCCCATTGTTATCGGCAAACGTGAAGTGATCACTAAAGACGTGTACATGAAAGAAAGTACCAAGCTGCTGGAAGAGGTAGTGGTAAGCGCCGGACGCTTTGAGCAAAAGCTCAGTAATGTCACCGTATCCATGGACTTGGTGAAAGCAGGCGATATCGCCCGTCAGGCACCGACAGATATCACTTCTACTCTCCGCACGCTGCCCGGCGTGGACATTGTGGACAAACAGCCTTCCATGCGTGGCGGCAGCGGATGGACCTACGGAGTAGGTGCCCGCAGCCAGATTCTGGTAGACGGAATGAGCACCCTAAATCCAAAAACCGGAGAAATCAACTGGAACACCGTACCTCTAGAAAACATCGAACAGATAGAAGTAATCAAGGGAGCCTCATCCGTTTTGTACGGTTCGTCTGCTCTCAACGGTATTATCAATATCCGTACCGCCCGTCCGGGATTGACACCGAAAACCCGCTTCAGCGCCTATATCGGTATATATGGCGATGCCGAAAATGATGAATACCAATGGAGCGACAAGAGTTTCTGGAAAGACGACAAGTATTCCGTCAAACCCATCCTGCGCGGAAACCTTCTCAGCGGCATACGAAACCCTATTTATGAAGGCTTCGATCTCTCCCACTCCCGCCGTATCGGCAACTTTGACGTCAGCGGAAGCATTAACCTCTTTACCGATGAAGGATACCGTCAACAAGGATATAACAAACGTTTCCGCATGGGCGGCAACCTGACTTATCATCAACCGGACATGGGTATGAAGATATTGAACTATGGTCTGAATGTTGATTTTCTTTCCAATCAGTACGGAGATTTCTTCATCTGGAGATCACCAACAGAAGTTTACAAACCTTCTCCTTTCACCAACATGGGACGCGAAGAAAACAACTTCCACATCGACCCGTTCATCAACTACGTGAATCCGGAAAACGGAACGTCACACAAGATCAAAGGACGTTTCTATCATAGTGCCGACAACATAGTCAAACCCAGTCAGGGAAACTCCATCACCGATATCCTTGGAAATATGGGAACGAATGCCCAGACTATACAGAATATAGCAGGCGGCGATTACAGTTCGCTCTACCCGGCATTGGTCGGCATCGGCTCCGGTCTGATCAACAATAATCTGGAAGATGCCATGAACGGGGTATTCACTTCCTTGGGCAACATCTTCCCCAACGCCACCACCGCCGATTATTGTGACCTCATCTCGTGGGTGATGGACAACGGACTGCCAAGTGACCTGATGAACGGCATACAAAACGGACAAGTCCCCAGTGATCTGATCCCCTGGCTGTCCAACGTAATGAATCCGACCCGAAACAACGTTCAGACGAAAACGGACAAGAACTATAACTATTATCTTGACTACCAGTTCAACAAGAAATGGGACGGCGGCGCACAGATCACTACCGGAATGACTTACGAGCACGTCCGCTACAATTCTTCCATCATGGATCAGGTGTACAAAAGCGATAATGTAGCCGCCTTCTTCCAGTACGACCAGCGCTTCTGGGACCGCCTGAGCGTATCGGCAGGGGTACGAGCCGAATATTATCGTGTGAACAACCATCACCGTGAAGCAGAAACGAAAATATTCGGAGCCAAAGTTCCGTTCCGCCCCGTGTTCCGTGCCGGACTGAACTATCAGTTAGCCGATTACAGCTTTATCCGTGCCAGCGCCGGACAAGGTTACCGCAACCCGTCCATCAACGAGAAATATCTCCGCAAGGACATCGGAGGAGTGGGTATCTATCCGAACCTCGACATCAAACCGGAGAAAGGTTACAATGCCGAACTGGGATTCAAGCAAGGATACAAGATCGGCAACTTCCAAGGATTTGTAGACGTAGCCGGATTCTATACCGAGTACAGAGACATGGTTGAATTTCAGTTCGGACTGTTCAATAACGCAGACTACAGCATGATCAACAGCATCAGCGATGCCATCCAGATGGTGACGGACGGCAAAGGTTTCGGTATCGGAGCACAGTTCCACAACGTATCAAAAGCGCAAATCTACGGTATGGAGATTTCGACAAACGGCGTTTATGACTTCAACAAGAATACGAAACTGTTCTATAATTTGGGATATGTATATACTGAGCCCCGCGACGCTGACTATAAGGAACGCAATGAAATAGAAGATTTATACACCGACGCCCTTCAGATGAAGGAGAAGTCGAATACAGGCAAATATCTGAAATACCGCCCGAAGCACAGCTTTAAAGCGACAGTCGATTTCCAATGGAAGCGCATCAATCTGGGTGCCAACTTTGCATGGAAAAGCAAGATACTGGCAGTAGACTACCTCATGATGGACGAACGCGAAAAGCAACAGCAAGACTTAATGGACTATGTACGCACGATCCTCTTCGGAAAATCGAGAGGAGAAACACTGGCTACTTACTGGAAAAAACATAATACAGACTATGCCACCGTTGACTTGCGCTTTGGGGTAAAAGCGACCAAAGAAGTCGCCTTCCAATTCATGGTCAACAACCTGTTGAATAAAGAATACAGTTACCGCCCGATGGCAGTAGCCGCTCCCCGTACTTTTGTAGTGAAAATGGACATCACATTCTGAAAAACTCACTTAGATTACTGGTTAAATCTGTCGGGGAGACTTCCCCGACAGATTTTTTTATATACACCCACACAGAATAAAGCCTCAGCTCCCGGATGGCTGGCAGCAGAACCAATAAAACGAACAAGCAGCAACGTATATTAACACAAAGAGAAAAATATTCACCGCCAACCTACCGCTTCTTTGTGATTTTTGCTTATTTTTGGCAACTAGTATAACACATACAACAAAACACCACTTTTAATGAAGAGGAATATCTATATATTATTTACTATAGGTCTGTTTATCCGGATTCTCCCCTCACATTCAGTAAACCTGAATACCGAACGACTGTCCAATTTGAAACGCCTGATAGAAAACAACATTGCGTACGATTCCATCGCGCCGATAGACAGCGTTATCGCCTGGGGACAGCAACTGAGTCCTATACTGGAAAAGGAAAACAAGATGGAACTGTCTTTCAGCATCCGGCAACTGGTGGTTTACATCTACTCCCTGCGCGGAGACATCGGGAAAGCAATCGACGAAGCGCGGCAAATGTACGAAAAAGCAGAAACGATGAGATATGATTTAGGAATAGCCCTTTCGAGCGCAGCTATCGGAGATGCCTATTTCTGCTCCAATATGCCCGAAGAAGCCATCGATTCTTATAAGGAAGCCATCCGTTATCCCGCCTCGCCTTCAGAGAACAACCATTATAAAGAAATGACTATCCTGAAACTTATACAGGTGCTTATTCTGACTCAAAGGACAGAGGAAGCAGAGAAATACAGAAAGATACTTTCCGAATCAAAATCCATACAGACCCATCAGACACTGCAATTTCTGACACTTGCTACAGATGTTTCTTACTATATCCAGAAGAACGATCTGCGCAATGCGAACAACTGCCTGCTGCAAGCAGAGCAAATCTACCTTTCGGACAGGCAACCTTATTATCGCACCACCTACAATTATATGCAAGGACGATATAACGAAGCAACAGGGAACTACAATCTTGCATTACAGTATTACAATGAGATTCTGACCGGCATCCGGCAAAAGACGCGCTCCATCATCTACCTGCAAGTAGCTTATGCCAAAGCGAATTTACTGATAGAAATGGGCAGTAAAGTAGAAGCGGCGCATCTGTATGAAGAAATCAGTATCGTCACCGATTCGGTAGTCGCTCCCAGCTATGCACACCGCATCAACAGCCTTCGGGCATCTTATGAGGAAAACCGGATGAAAGTAGAGAATAAAGCCGAGTTCAACCGTATTTTCATGGGCGGCATTTTAATAGGAGTCATAGTGCTGGGCATCATGATTTACCTCGTGATACACATATTAAAACAAAACAAGAAGATAGCGGAATCCAAAATCCGCATGGAGCAATCACGACTCAACGCCGAGAATGCCATGCAGACCAAAAGTCTTTTCCTCTCCAACATGAGCCATGAGATACGGACTCCGCTGAGTGCCCTCTCCGGCTTCTCCAGTCTGCTGACCGAGCAGGCACTCGACGCCGAAACACGCCGCCAATGCGGCGACATCATCCAGCAAAACTCCGACTTGTTGCTAAAACTAATAAATGACGTAATCGACCTTTCCAATCTGGAGATCGGAAACATGAAGTTCAACTTCACCTATTGTGACGCTATCGCCATCTGCAATAACGTAATCGATACCGTCAACAAAGTAAAGCAGACACCAGCCGAGCTCCGTTTCAACACATCGCTGACTTCCCTAAAGTTATACACTGACGATTCACGCCTGCAACAGTTAGTGATCAACCTATTGATCAACGCCACGAAGTTCACCCCGCAGGGAAGTATCACGCTGGAAGTCCGTCAGGAATCGGAAGAATTTGCGCTCTTCTCCGTCACCGACACCGGTTGCGGAATCCCACTGGAAAAGCAAAGTTCCATTTTCAACCGCTTTGAAAAACTAAACGAAGGAGCACAGGGAACCGGACTCGGCCTCTCTATCTGCCAACTGATCATTGAACGGATCGGCGGCAGCATATGGATAGACCCTGCCTACACCACCGGATGCAGATTTTATTTCACCCATCCCATCAACCCCACAAAAGAAGGAAAGGAGGCACAGTCATGAAACGGTTATGGATATTCTTCATACTGATCGTACTGGCAGGAGGAACCGGCAAGGCTCTCTCCAGCAATAACGAAGCTACCAAAGACAGTCTGCTTCAGATACTGGACACTTTGCCGGCCGATTCTTCCCGGCTGGAGATGCTTTATTCACTCGCTTATCTGGACCCGATGTCACCCTCCTGTGTCTACTATCTGGGAAAATTATTGGAGGAAGCTACCACACAGGACAACAAGTATTATCAGTGTCTTGCTCTGTATGCCCATGTCGTTTATTACTTCAACCACCAAGACGAAGAAAACACAGTCATCTGGATGGACAAGCTCTCTCCGGTTGCTTTAAAAAACAACTCCTACAGCTTATACTTCGAAGGAAAAAGAGCAGAAATAACCATACATATCATAAAGCATAAAATAGAATATAGCATCACCCAAGCCGAAGAGATGTTTAAACTGGCACAAAAGTTAAACAATCCCCAAGGAATGTCATCGGCCAAACTATGCCTGATGACTGCTTATATGATGACCGCCCGCTTTAAAGAAGGCGAAGAGGCCGGATTCGAAGCCTACCGCCTTCTGCCACCCGCCGCCTCCCTTGAATCGCGCAAAAGCGTGCTCCAAGAAATAGCCTTATCTTGTTCCGCCACTAGAAACAAAAACTTCCTGAAGTACCTGCAGGAATACAAGAAAGTGCTGGACACACTATCAGAAGCAAAGCAGACACCCAAAGCATACAGCTACCTGTTATTGGAGTCTCTCTATGCCGACTATTATCTGAATGAAGGCACACTGGACGAAGCCCGCCCCCATCTGAAAAAGATGGATGAATACTTCTCTCCTACCACTTACATTCCTTGCCGGGGATTATATTATAATGTGTATTCCCATTATTACCGGATTACCAAAGAATACGAAAAGGCCCTGTCATACTCTCAAAATGCTATCGAACTCCTGTCCGAAGTATCGGACAACGAAGGGCTGAACTACAAAATAGAACATGCAAGCATTCTTACAGAGGCGGGACGGGCGGATGAAGCAATCCCGTTATTCCAAAGTTTGCTGGCGAAAAAAGACTCATTCTATCGGGCACTATCCATCTCGCAGACGAATGAAATCTATCAGATGCGCAACATGGACAACCTGCTTCTTGAAAAAGAACAGTACAAAGCAATGGTTCATTATGCCGGACTGACTCTGATAGCCATCGCACTGCTTATCCTGATTCCGTCTACCATACGTATCTATTATGTACGCAAGAAGTTGAGGAAAGAAGAAGAGGAAATCCGCAAGATGAGCCAGATTGCGGAAGAAGCGAACGAAGTAAAAAGCCGCTTCCTTGTTAACATGAGCTATAACATACGCATCCCGTTGAATAACGTCTTAGGGTTTTCTCAACTCATGACTACTGATCCGGAAAGCATGGATGCCGACCAATGGAAAGAATATTCGGAGATTATCCAGACCAACTCCGCCGAACTGATACAACTGGTGAACGACGTGCTCGACCTCTCCAGACTGGAGGCCGGAAGAACGAAATGGCAGATACAGGAGCACGAAATCATCTCCTTGTGCTCGGACGTTCTCGGTATGGTACGCATGAGATGCGGAGATAAGATACAGGCAGACTTTCATACGGAAATAGAAAGCCAGCCGTTTCAGGTAGACACCGCCCGATTCACACAATTGATTCTCAGTACACTGATCTACACAGACCCGTGTGAAGAGAAAAGGAAAGTGTCTCTCTATCTGGAACGTGACACGCAACGGGAACTATTTGTCTTTCGGGTAGTCAACAGTCCGTTAGCCGATCCGACCCTGCAAACACAAAAAGCAGAAGTACGCCATAGCATCAACCGTCTGACAATCGAATATTTCAAAGGTACATATACGATTGAACCGAATACTCCGGAAGGTCCCGTACTGACTTTCACATATCCTTATTCCAAAACAAATAATATCTAATCATATGACCAAGAATCTGATCACACGAAAAATACAATTCTTATTTCTCATCGGAGCTATCCTGCTAGCGCCCTCTATCGCACGTGCTTCCGCCGTTACGGCTTCCGTCGACAGTCTGCAGAATCTCTTGCAAAACGACACGGATGCCAGGCAACGGGCCATTATCTATATTCATCTGGCGGATATCCACGTAGACAGCCTCAACATTTCCTCCCAATATTGGGACAAAGCCCTCACCGAGGCCGCAAAAGCCAAAGACGAATATATGATGAAGCTCGCACTCGATAATCTGATACAACGATATGCTTCCAAAAACAAAGAGAAGGTAGAAAAGTATATAACCTTCGCCCGACAATATCTGCCGGAAGAACACAACACCCTTTTCCGGTATTACTTGTATTGTTACAACATCTGGGCGGAAATGCGAAAGAACAATTCGCTGGAAACAATCGAACAGGAACTGGACAAGCTGAAAAAGGAAAATCACGGACAAATGACACCTGAAGAACAAATTCAATGGGAATATCTGACCGGAGTATCACTCGATTATTCAGCGGTACTGACACATTCATACAATGAAGTTTCCAAAGCCATTCCTTACGTAGAGCGCGCACTGGAGATACTAGCCCCTTATCCTTTGCAAGACAGGGTACACTTCGAAATATTGTGCCACTACGAACTGGCAGACTTGTATACAACTGTTGAAAACAAGAAGGCAGTAGACGAAGTGAACAAAATGATCGAGCTACACAAGCAATGGAATCATCTGAATACGACTTTCGACCGGAGATTTCTGGACGAATCACATTACTACATGGCTAAATATTCGCAGATTATTTTCATGGCAGATCTTATTTCGAAAGAAGAGATAAAGGACTATTATCAGAAATATATCCAGATAGCAAATAAAAAGAAGGTTGTAAAAAGCACTTACGAGACGACAGCAAGATATTATCAGACAATAGGCGAATACAAAAAGGCAATAGCCTACATTGATTCCGCCACTCAAACAGACCATTTCCAACCAGTCAACCTCGTTCCCATACTCAATGCGAAAGCCGGTCTGTACTATAAACTGAATGATTATAAAAACGCATATCTGACTTTAAAAGAAAGCAATAAGAACCGGATGTCGGATAAATCACAAAAAAGAGAGCAACAAATGATCGAAATGCAAACCCGCTTCGACGTCAACAAACTGGAACTGGAAAAGAGCAAACTCGCCAACAAAAACAAACAAATCGCACTGACCGGTACTTTTATCTTATTACTGGCAGCAATCGGATGGAGCATCTATCAGCGAACGATGGTAAAACGGCTGAAGAAAATGCACTGCGCACTAATGACTGCGCACGAAGAAGTCAGAAAACAAAGCATGAAAGCCACCGAAAGCGAGAAGATGAAAACGGCTTTCCTCAACTCTATCTGTCATGAAATACGTACTCCGCTCAATTCAATCGCCGGATTCTCCGAACTGATCTTCGATGAATCTTTAGA
Organism: Bacteroides sp. RCH18; assembly: GCF_058231005.1. NCBI lineage: Bacteria > Pseudomonadati > Bacteroidota > Bacteroidia > Bacteroidales > Bacteroidaceae > Bacteroides > Bacteroides sp. RCH18. The sequence continues at coordinate 1,821,738 of NZ_JBIPTC010000001.1, forward strand.
CACGGCCACCAGACAAGAATTCCGGCAGTTGATACAAAGCAATTCTACCGCGTTAGCTTCTTTGATGGACAATATGCTGGAGCTGTCTCAGCTTGTCAGCTCCGAACTGCCTCTTCCTGTGGAGTCTACCGACGTATACGGACTATGTGTTGAAGAAATGGCCAAACTTAAGGAAACTCTGTCCAAGCCGAACATCGAATGTATCATCACAGGCGATAAAGACGGAATGACGGCACAGACAAACGCCTTTTATCTCTCCCGTGTGATTGGCAATTTACTAAGTAACTCCGCCAAGTTCACAGAAAGCGGAACAATCACACTGACCTGCAGCATCGACAAAGAAAAAGGACAACTGGTGATCTCCGTCACCGATACGGGCATCGGCATCCCTGCCGACAAGCAGGAATGGGTGTTCGAACGTTTCACCAAAGTAGATGACTTCAAACCGGGAACCGGACTTGGCCTGTACATCTGCCGCATCATCATACAACGGCTCGGAGGGCAGATCAGAATAGATACCGGCTATACTTCCGGCTGCAAAATGGTGGTTACTCTTCCCGTTTAACCACCTGTCCAAATGCTTTTTCTGTTTACGGGTCCTTTCAGATTCGTCAACAATTCGTATCTTTGCCGCCCGAATACAACAAAGTCATCAAAATGAAAAAACGAATTTTACTGATTGCACTCTTATTTTGTTCCGTTTTAGCACAGGCACAGGATGTTTTTGTAACAGCGGATTTTGTCAGCAGCTACATTTGGAGAGGTATGGACAGCGGTAACGCCAGCGTACAACCGTCATTGGGCGTCAACTGGAAAGGACTGACTGCCTACGTCTGGGGGTCGACCGAATTTCGCCATAAGAATAATGAAATAGATTTGTCATTGGAATACGAATACAGGAATCTGACCTTATACGCCAACAACTACTTCACGCAAACGGAAGAAGAACCTTTCAAGTACTTCAATTACAGTTCACACTCCACCGGACATACTTTTGAAGTCGGTGCCGGATATATGATCAGTGAAAAGTTACCGCTTTCAGTCAGCTGGTACACCACATTTGCGGGGAATGATTACCGCGAAAACGGGAAACGTGCGTGGTCCAGTTACTGCGAACTCAGTTATCCGTTCAGTATAAAGAAGGTGGACCTTGCCCTTGAAGCAGGCTTTACCCCTTGGGACGGCATGTATTCCGATAAATTCAACGTTGTCAACATCGGACTTTCGGCCACCAAAGAACTAAAGATTACCTCTACTTTCTCTTTGCCGATCTTCGGAAAAGTGATCGCCAATCCTTATGAAGAGCAAGTATACTTTGTAGTCGGCCTTACCTTATAACCCAAGCATATATAGCTTTCAGTAGTTTCCACCGCTTGAAACTACAGTTTCATCACCTTGAAACCAGAGTTTCTGCAGCTTGAAACTTTAGTTTCTGCGGCTTGGAACCATTGGTTTCAAGGCTTTGGAACTATAGTTTCATCGCATGGAAACCAACTAGACTAAGGCATTCCTGAAATCGCCTGTATATAGAATAAAAACAAGAGCCGCCATCCCTTGTTACTTTACCTGCTTTTTATCCGTTGTCCCTCCTATCACGTTGTGACGGCAACATCTTCTGTCACGCTGCTGTCACCACTTGCTGTCACCAGATGAATCATTTATACTCAAACAGTTATCCTTCGAGCGGTGACGGTGACAGATGTTTTTATAAAAAACAATTCCTATGGTAGTGTCTCTTTTTCCCATTCCCATCCCCCTTCTCCCCCAAACCGCCATAGGACTATGGCTAACCTCATAAACTTGCCCTTATTTGCTCAAAAAACTTAATAATGTGCATTTTTTACTCGGTTTTCTTGTCAGAACCAAGTGTTTGAGTAAATTTGCACGCTGATAGTTAACCGGATAGTTTGGATAGCAAGATTATTACTACTTGACTACTGGCTGCTAATGTGTAGAAATACTAATACTAAAATTAATAGCATGAGTTTGAAAATTGTTGTATTGGCAAAACAAGTTCCCGACACACGTAACGTTGGGAAAGATGCCATGAAAGCCGACGGAACTATTAACCGTGCGGCACTCCCTGCCATCTTCAACCCCGAAGACCTGAATGCCCTTGAGCAAGCTCTTCGTCTGAAAGATGCTCACCCAGGCTCTACCGTAACCATTCTGACAATGGGACCGGGACGCGCTGCTGATATTATTCGTGAAGGACTTTTCCGTGGTGCCGATAATGGTTATTTGCTGACTGACCGCGCTTTTGCCGGTGCAGATACGCTGGCTACAAGCTACGCTCTGGCAACTGCTATCCGCAAAATCGGTGAGTGCGACATTATAATCGGCGGTCGTCAGGCTATCGACGGTGATACGGCACAGGTAGGTCCGCAGGTGGCAGAAAAACTTGGTTTGACGCAAATCACATACGCTGAAGAGATTCTGGAAGTAGGTGACGGCAAAATCAAAGTGAAACGTCACATCGACGGCGGCGTTGAAACAGTAGAAGGTCCGCTGCCCATCGTTATCACAGTCAACGGCTCGGCTGCTCCCTGCCGTCCGCGTAACGCCAAGCTGGTACAGAAGTACAAACACGCCAAAACCGTTACGGAAAAACAACAAGGTAACCTCGACTATACCGATCTGTATGACAAGCGCGATTACCTCAACCTGCCCGAATGGAGCGTAGCCGACGTTAACGGCGACCTCGCCCAATGCGGTCTGTCCGGTTCGCCGACGAAAGTAAAAGCCATCCAGAACATCGTGTTCCAGGCTAAAGAGAGCAAAACCATCAGCGGCAGCGACCGTGATGTGGAAGAACTGATTGTTGAACTGTTAGCTAACCATACCATCGGATAATCATGAATAACTTATTTGTATATTGCGAAATAGAAGAAGGCATCGTCGCAGACGTCAGCCTGGAACTTCTGACAAAAGGTCGTTCGTTGGCTAACGAACTCAACTGCCAACTCGAAGCAGTAGTTGCCGGCACCGGCCTCAAAGAAATTGAAAAGCAAATCCTTCCTTACGGAGTAGACAAACTCCACGTTTTCGATGCTGAAGGACTTTATCCTTATACTTCACTTCCTCACACTTCCATCCTCGTAAACCTCTTCAAAGAAGAACAGCCGCAAATCTGTCTGATGGGCGCTACCGTTATCGGTCGTGACCTCGGCCCACGTGTTTCTTCGGCTTTGACCAGCGGTTTGACTGCCGACTGTACATCCCTTGAAATCGGTGACCACGAAGATAAGAAAGAAGGAAAAGTTTATAAGAACCTGTTGTACCAAATCCGTCCGGCATTCGGCGGTAACATCGTTGCAACCATCGTCAACCCCGAACACCGCCCACAGATGGCAACCGTTCGCGAAGGCGTGATGAAGAAAGAAATCGTTTCTCCGGCTTATCAGGGAGAAGTGATCCGCCACGACGTGAAGAAGTACGTAGCCGACACAGACTATGTGGTCAAAGTAATCGAACGCCACGTAGAAAAAGCGAAGAACAACCTGAAAGGCTCTCCGATCATCATTGCCGGTGGTTATGGAGTAGGCTCGAAAGAAAACTTCGACCTGCTGTTCAGCCTGGCAAAGGAACTTCACGCCGAAGTAGGTGCAAGCCGTGCCGCTGTTGACGCAGGTTTTGCTGAACACGACCGCCAGATTGGTCAGACAGGTGTAACGGTTCGTCCGAAACTCTACATTGCTTGTGGTATCTCAGGACAAATCCAGCATATCGCCGGTATGCAGGAAAGTGGTATTATCATCTCTATCAACAACGATCCGGATGCTCCGATCAACACGATTGCAGACTATGTAATCAACGGAACCATCGAAGAAGTTGTGCCGAAGATGATTAAGTATTATAAACAGAATAGCAAGTAAAGAAAGATGGCTAATTTTTACACAGAAATACCGGAACTCAAGTATCACTTGAACAATCCGATGATGAAACGTATTTGCGAACTCAAAGAACGCAACTACAGAGATAAAGATGAATTCGACTACGCTCCTCTGGATTTTGAGGACGCACTGGACTCTTACGATAAAGTATTGGAGATCACCGGAGAAATAACAGGCGAAATTATCAATGCAAACGCTGAAGGCGTTGACGAAGAAGGTCCTCACTGTGCCAACGGACGGGTAGAATACGCTTCCGGCACTAAAGAAAATCTGGACGCGATGGTCAAAGCCGGTCTGAACGGAATGACAATGCCACGCCGTTTCGGCGGACTGAACTTCCCGATCACTCCATACACCATGTGTGCCGAGATCGTTGCTGCCGCCGATGCAGGTTTCGGAAATATCTGGTCTTTGCAGGACTGTATCGAAACACTGTATGAATTCGGTAATGCCGACCAGCACAGCCGTTTCATCCCCCGCGTATGTCAGGGTGAAACCATGTCTATGGACCTGACCGAACCGGATGCAGGTTCCGACCTCCAGGCAGTAATGCTGAAAGCTACTTACAGCGAAAAAGACGGTTGCTGGCTGCTGAACGGTGTGAAACGTTTCATCACCAACGGTGATGCAGATATCCATCTGGTACTTGCCCGTTCGGAAGAAGGAACGAGAGACGGTCGCGGTCTGTCCATGTTCATCTATGACAAGCGTCAGGGTGGTGTGGATGTACGCCGTATCGAACACAAGCTGGGTATCCACGGTTCGCCTACCTGCGAATTGGTTTACAAGAATGCCAAAGCCGAACTTTGCGGTGACCGCAAACTCGGTCTGATCAAATATGTGATGGCATTGATGAACGGTGCCCGTCTGGGTATCGCCGCACAATCTGTAGGATTGAGCCAGGCTGCTTACAATGAAGGACTGGCTTATGCCAAAGACCGCAAGCAGTTTGGAAAAGCAATCATCGACTTCCCTGCCGTGTATGACATGCTCGCCATTATGAAAGGTAAGCTGGATGCCGGCCGTGCGCTGCTTTATCAGACAGCCCGCTACGTAGACATCTACAAAGCACTGGACGACATCTCACGCGAACGCAAGCTGACTCCGGAAGAACGTCTGGAACAGAAGAAATATGCAAAGTTAGCCGACAGCTTCACTCCACTTGCCAAAGGTATGAACTCCGAATATGCCAACCAGAACGCTTACGACTGTATACAGATTCACGGAGGCTCGGGCTTCATGATGGAATATGCCTGCCAGCGCATCTACCGCGACGCACGTATCACAAGCATCTACGAAGGTACTACCCAGTTGCAGACTGTAGCCGCTATCCGCTACGTAACCAACGGTTCTTACCTTGCTACGATCCGCGAATTCGAAACAGTACCCTGTTCACCGGAAATGGAACCGCTGATGTCCCGTCTGAAAAAGATGGCCGACCAGTTCGAAGCCAGCACCAACGCCGTTAAAGAAGCACAGGATCAGGAACTGCTCGACTTCACAGCCCGCAGACTGATGGAAATGGCTGCCGATATCATCATGTGCCACCTGCTGATTCAGGATGCAAGCAAGGCTGCCGACCTGTTCTCCAAATCTGCACATGTATATCTGAACTTCGCTGAAGCGGAAGTAACGAAGCATACCAACTTTATCAAAAATATGGATAAAGAAGACCTTGCTTTCTACAAAAAGTAACCCTAAAAGTGCAACTTATGATAAAAGCATCCCTTCCAATGAAGCGGATGCTTTTTTTGTCCTCTTCTTTCCAAAAGGAACCTACTAAATCTCAAAGTATTAGTATTCTTGTTGTCCGCATAAATATCCCCCTCCCATTTGTCCTCTTTTTCATTATTATTCTGTACTTTTGTACAAAAAGAGAGTAATATCAATCTACGACTTAATAAAAGAGAGAAATATGGCGTTTAGACTCAGACCTTTACACGAGGATAAGCTACATTTTGCAGATTTATCAAATACACAAATTCTGATACTGGCACTTGAAGCGTCTCAGAAACTTGAATGGAATATCGAAGGAATCGCTCTTCGTGAAGTAATATTTTATGTTCCAATGGGTATCCATTCCCAAGGAGAAGAAGTGACTTTCACCATCGAAGAAGGAAACAGCGGTGAAATATCCGTCCGCAGTCAATGCGCCTCCGTACAACTGGTAGATTACGGCAAAAATCGCAAGAATATCCAAAAACTACAGGAAACGATGGAAGAGATTAAATCTGCTCTGACACCGGAGGAACTGGCACAAAAAGCCAACGAACTGGAAGAAGAACTCACCCGCCCGCTGACGGAAGAAGAACGGAGGCTTCAGGCAGAAAGCGAAAAAGAGTCGTCTTTCATCCATTTCTTTATCCCCCGGAAGGGATTCATCGCGACACCGGTTCTGATAGACATCAATATCCTTGTCTTCATACTGATGGCTGCTACCGGAGCGGGAATTTTGGAACCTTCCACACTGGCCTTGCTGAACTGGGGCGCCGACTTCGGTCCGCTCACCCTGACCGGTGACTGGTGGCGTGCCGTGACCTGCAACTTTGTGCATATCGGCGCTTTCCATCTGCTGATGAATATGTACGCCTTTATATATATAGGTATCTGGCTGGAACATCTGATAGGTACGCGTCGTATGTTCGTCTCTTATCTGCTGACGGGACTCTGTTCGGCTGTCTTCAGCCTCTATATGCATGCGGAAACGATCAGTGCCGGAGCTTCCGGATCGATCTTCGGACTCTACGGTATCTTTCTGGCTTTCCTGCTGTTCCACCGCATCGAGAGGTCGCAGCGGAAGGCTTTGCTGACCAGCATTCTTATCTTCGTAGGCTACAATCTCATCTACGGCATACGAGCCGGAGTAGACAATGCCGCACACATCGGCGGTCTACTCAGCGGATTCCTTTTGGGATTCATCTATGTATTCGGCGAACGGATGAAGAAGCCCGAAGCCGGAAGAACGGTTTCCATCATCGGAGAACTGATCATCTTCAGTGTCTTCCTGTTCAGTTTCCTTTCACTCTGCCGCAATGTTCCCTCGACGTATCAGGAAATACGTAACGAATGGAAAAGCGGACTTGTAGAAGCCTATTATAAGGAACAGGAAGAAGAACAGAAAAAAAGCGCCAGCCGCCCGGTGACCGGCAGTCCCCGGAAATCTTCCACTTCCGAACAGTTCCCGTATACTCCCATGTCGGATGAGGATACGTGGCTTTCATGCTATGACGCTGTATCAAAATTCAGTTGCCAGTATCCTACCAACTGGTACAAGATAACCGGCACGAAAGCGCCGACTCCCGATTCGGAGCCTCCCCTGCTGAAACTCGTCAATGGCGGCAGTCAGCTGACAGTGACCAGTAACAGCTATGATACGCAGGATGAGTTCGAGCGTATGAAGAAGCTGCTCCTCACCCTCCCCCGAAATGAGCAAGGAAAGCCCTCGGAGGATTACAAGCAGAGCAAAGTCAACATCAACGGTCTGCCTATGACGAAGACGACCAATCCTTTGCGGATCGGGCACCCCGACGAAGAAGGAGAAGAAATGCAACAAACCGTATTATTGTACTTTCAGGAGAATAAGAGAAGAGTCTTTGCCATCGTCATGCTGGTTGCGGACGAAAAGGCTCAGGCTGATCTGGACGCAATCACGTCCAGTATTCAAATCGAAAAATAAAAGTAAGTATGAAAGCATATATCCAAGTCAAGCAAGTAGGAAAAAGGAAATGCAGCATCGAAAAGATGCCGGTCGATTTCCCTACTCCTCCTGCCAGTGTGCAGGAACTGATTGAAGCGGTCGTCTGCTGGCAAGTAAAGGAGTACAACGAACGGCTGCAACAAAGTGAAATGCTGAAATACCTCACCAGTGAAGAGATGGAGGACAAGGCTGCCGCCGGCAAAGTAGGCTTCGAAGCAAACTATAACGGCAGACCGGCTGCGGAAACCGAAGCTATCATCAACGCTTTACAATCATATGAAGACGGAATCTTCCGCATCTTTCTGGACGATGCGGAACTTGGAGAATTATCCTCCTCCGTCCAACTGAAAGAAGAATCTACACTTACCTTTATCCGGCTGACAATGCTGTCAGGAAGACTTTGGTAACTGCAATATAAACTCTAAAAGCTTAAAGTCATGAGAATTACTTACAACGACAAATTGAACAAGCTGCTAAACCCCTATTTGGAGAGTTTACTAAAGGAAAAATCAAGCCTGGAGCCGGAAACGCTTACCCTGTTCGACATGTTCATGGAGGATTTGGACATGGGAGGACGGTATGGTATATTCAGTGAGATACTGGAACCTCGTCTGGAGGAGATCATCCGGGAAGAAAACATCGAAAGCATTGCCAATCTGATGGATGGCAGACTTAACACGCTGTTCCGCTATATGTTGGGCGACGAATTCGCCGGACTGTTCCATACTTATCTGCAACTCGAAGCACGCTGTCCGCATACCATCGGATACGACCGGCGCGCCCAGCGTTCCGCCAATCCGTCCAATCATCTGGACCATGCCAGAGACGCATGGCTACAGTTTTTAAAGTTACGCGCTACCGGATTTTCAGTGGAAGCGATCTTAAAAGGAGGAAATACACCCGAAGATACAGAAGAATTCAGCGGCTATATGAACTCTTCCTACTGGCTGGCCGCACAGATAGCGCAAGGTAACGAAAAAGTAATCGAATACCTGAATCAGGCACTGACCAGCGAAAACAATGTCCACCGCCTGCAACGCTGGTATCTCCACGCCATCGCCATCAGCGGACACCGCCCGCTGTTGGAACTGGAAGGCAAACTGCTATTGGCAGCCAAGCTACAGGAAGGACTGCGCCAAGCCATCGTGGAAACGATGGACGAAGGATGTCCCGAAAGTTACCTCTACCTGTTCTCCATCATCTACAACAACGGACTGCAACGTTTTGCCTCCGTCAAGCGAAGCATCGCCGTATGCACCGGAATCGGCGAACAGGACAGCAGCGAACGGATTACCAACAAGTATGTCGAACTGATCTGGAATTTCCTGAATCATCCCGAAACAGCCCGCAATACCCTGCAAAGCAAGGATACAGTCGAACTTTATCTGGCTTTGTGGAGCATCGGATTCTATGATACGGACGAGATCAGAGCCATCGTACCGGACATCATCCGAAAGGGAGCCAAGCATCAGATACAGACGTTACTGTACTTCCTGCGCTGCACGCAATCGTCTCAGATGAATCATCTGATCAGCAAAGACGCATTCGAAGTATGGCACGACGACCCGAAAGTGGTGGCGGCTATCCTTCCTCTTTATATGGACGGGCTTTATCTAAGCCGATACAGCGATAACAAGGAAGCTCCCACACTCAGCGATTATTTTGAAACACCGGAAGAGGCGGTCCGTCACTACGGATATCTGAAACAAGTCTACCAGTCTATTTCCGCCAAGGAAGTCTATTCGCCTTATGTATTCCCGTGGGATTGTGTGGTACTCACCCGTTCGGATGTAGTCCTCAAAATGGCGTACATCGCATGGATGACCAACGATATCCGGCTGAGAGAGGAACTTTGCACGTATCTTCCCGCGCTCGAATCTTACAACCGTGCCAGCTATATCGGAATCGTCCTGGCCCGTACCGAAAGCAAGGTGGAGCAGGAATATGTGCTGCAATCACTCGGAGACCGTTCGGCAGACATACGGGATGAAGCGTACAAAGTATTGTCCGAAATGTCCCTGTCCCCCGAACAGTATCAGCATATAGAAGAATTGCTCCGTTTCAAATATAGCGAGATGCGTATCAATGCCATCAATCTGCTGATGAAACAGCCGGAAGCACAACTGGCGGCCAGTATCCGCCGATTGCTGAGCGACAAGAATGCCGAGCGCCGCCTTGCCGGACTGGATATGATGAAGAGCATCCGCAACGTCGATTTCCTGAAAGACAGTTATCAGAAACTCCTGTCCACCGTCAGAGAGATTCAGAAGCCGAACGCCAAAGAAAAGATTCTGATCGAATCGCTGATCGGAGACGGTACGGAACAAAGCCCGACAAGTAACTATACCCGAGAGAATGGCTTCGGGCTATACGATCCGGCGCTTGAAGTCAGCCTGCCTCCGATTACTCCCGATGCCGGATTCAATGTGAAGAAAGCATTTGAGTTTATTCGTTTAGGAAAAGCCAAAGCGATCTTCGACAAGCTGAACAAATACATCGAAAAGCATAAAGAAGACGAATTCACGGATAAATATGGTGAAGTACGCCTGGTGGGCAACAGTGTCTTACTGAACTGGTACAAGCACTACGACGGACTGAGCGAACTCGGACTTCCGGAACTCTGGCTGAATTTCTATCAACAGGAAATCGGCAGTTACGACAAATTGCTGATGATGAAGTTCATGCTGGCCTCTACCGGAGCACCCAACGAAATAGAAGAGGACGAAGACGATGAATTTGACGAAGAAGAACAGGAAGACAAGGAAGCCGCCATCCAATCGCTCAACACGTTCGAACCGCTTATCAATAAGATGTATGCAGGCTTCACTTACCGCGGGCTGCAAAAGTCGCTCCGCAAGCTGACCTATTACCGGCAGATAGAAGATATTATCGACGGACTGGCACATGAATACAGAAACGAGGCAACTTATCAGCAGTTCTCCGTCAATATGCTTTTGCAGTTGCTTCCTCTGCTCAATACGAAGAATATCTTCCGTCAATACACCAATAAGCATACATGGCTCAGAGACAAGCAGGAATATGGAGCAAGGGAGATCGTTTACCCGATACACAACAACAAGTTTGTACGGTTCTGGCTCGATGCGCCTCAGCATCCCATCAATGACGCTCTCTTCACCCGTTATTTCACCGTACGGTACCAGCTCTACAAGCTCACCAACTATATGGAGCATACTCCCGAACTGGAAGAAACGGATGTCTACCTGCAAAGCATGGACTTTGCCCACGCATGGATGCTGGGACTGATTCCTACCGAAGAAATATACCGGGAACTGATGGGACGTGTCAACTCGCCCACACGCATCAAAGATATCACTTCGGCACTGGACGAGCGCAACCACTCCCTCTTCCATTCACTGACCCAGAAAGTAGTGAACCGAATTCTGGAAATAGAATTGCAGCGGGGAGATTCCGAGACTCAGGTCACCCGTCTGGCGGAAGAGCTTCACCGCGTCTACGGAGCAGAAACACTGATCCGTATCCTGCAAGCGTTCGGCAAAGACACCTTCATACGTGACAGTTACAACTGGCGCAACACCAAACGGGGAGTATTGAGCAGCCTGCTCCACGCCTGCTACCCGTCTCCGGACGACGACAGCGATACACTCAAAAGCCTCGCCAGTCAGGCCGACATCAGCCATATACGACTGGTGGAAGCTGCCATGTTCGCCCCGCAATGGCTGGAACTCACCGAAAAAGCGACCGGATGGAAAGGACTGGAAAGCGCCGCTTACTACTTCCATGCCCATACCAGCGAGTGTTTCGACGACAAGAAGAAAGCGATCATCGCCCGATATACCCCGATTGCCATAGAAGACCTTCAGGAAGGTGCTTTTGATATCGACTGGTTCAAGGAAGCCTACAAGACCATCGGCAAGGAACGTTTCGAAGTAGTGTACAATGCAGCCAAATATATTTCATTAAGCAACACCCATACCCGTGCCCGTAAATTTGCCGATGCCGTCAACGGCAAGACCAAAGCGGCAGACGCGAAGAAAGAAATCATAGCGAAGCGAAATAAAGACTTACTGATGAGCTACGGCCTTATCCCGCTGGGCCGGAAGGCCGACAAGGAATTGATCGAACGCTATCAGTTCCTGCAAAAGTTCCTGAAAGAGAGCAAGGAATTTGGTGCACAGAGACAGGAAAGTGAAAAGAAAGCCGTTGCCATCGCCCTGCAAAACCTGGCACGCAACTCCGGTTACGGAGACGTCACCCGTCTGACATGGAGCATGGAAACGGAACTGATCAAGGAGATCACTCCTTACCTGACCCCCAAAGAAATAGAAGGCGTGGAAGTCTATGTGCAAGTCAACAATGAGGGCAAACCGGAAATCAAACAAGTAAGAGCCGGAAAAGAGCTGAACAGCCTGCCTCCCAAACTGAAAAAGCACCCATACGTGGAAGAGCTGAAAGCGGTACACAAAAAACTGAAAGAACAACACGCCCGTTCCCGCATCATGCTCGAACAGGCAATGGAAGACTGTACCCGTTTTGAGGAAAACGAACTGCGCAAACTGATGAAGAATCCGGTTATCTGGCCGCTACTGAGAAACCTGGTCTTCACCAGCAACGGCAGAACAGGCTTCTACACCGATGGCCTATTGATAACGGCTGATGGCATTTGTCTTCCGCTCACTCCGAAAGAGGAACTGCGCATCGCCCATCCCACAGACCTGTATGCGAGTGGCAACTGGCATGCTTATCAGAAGTTCTTGTTTGACAAAGCTATCCGCCAGCCTTTCAAGCAGGTATTCCGCGAATTGTACATCCCGACACCGGAAGAGAAAGACGCTACGCAATCCCGCCGTTACGCCGGCAATCAGATTCAACCGCAGAAAACGGTTGCCGTACTGAAAGGACGGCGCTGGGTAGCCGATTACGAGGACGGACTTCAGAAGATATACTATAAAGAGAATATTATTGCCACGATCTATGCGATGGCGGACTGGTTCTCTCCTGCCGACATCGAAGCTCCCACGCTGGAATTTGTCTGCTTCCATAACCGCAAGGACTATAAGCCGATGAAGATTTCGGAGATTCCGCCTGTTGTCTTCTCCGAAGTGATGAGGGATGTAGACCTTGCTGTCAGTGTGGCTCATGCCGGAAGTGTCGATCCGGAAACCAGCCATTCCACCATTGAGATGCGCCGTGCATTGGTAGAGCTCACCCTGCCTCTGTTCCACTTCAGCAACGTCAGGGTGAAAGGGAACTTTGCATACATCGAAGGTAAGCTGGGCAAATACAATATTCATTTGGGCAGCGGTGTTATCCATAAAGAAGGCGGTGCACAAATAGCCGTTCTTCCGGTACACTCGCAAAGTCGCGGACGATTGTTCCTGCCTTTTGTGGATGAAGACCCGAAAACAGCGGAGATACTGACGAAAATCATCTTCTTCGCAGAGGATGATAAAATAAAAGACCCGAGTATTCTAAACCAAATCAAATAGAAAAGAGATGGCAGAAAATTTACTGATCCACACAGGTAATAAAGAAGAGAAATATCGTGAACTGCTTCCACAGCTACAAGCATTGGTAAGCTCGGAAACGAATCGTATCGCCCATCTGGCAAATATTGCCGCCGCACTGAAGCAGACTTTCCACTTTTTCTGGGTCGGCTTTTATCTGGTGGAAGGCAACGAACTCGTATTGGCACCGTTTCAAGGTCCCATCGCCTGTACACGCATTCGTTTCGGCAGAGGAGTTTGCGGCACAGCATGGAAGGAAGCGCGGACGCTGATTGTTCCTGATGTAGAGCAGTTTCCCGGTCACATAGCCTGCAGTTCCGATTCCAGATCGGAGATAGTAGTACCTATTATAAAAGAAGGAAACGTCATCGGAGTGCTGGATATAGACAGCGATACACCGGACAGCTTTGATGAAACGGACGCACGCTATCTGGAAGAAATCTGCACGTACATCGGCTAGTTTTCTTTGTACTGTACCGCCCGAATAAAACAGAGGCTCTGATCTATGTGAACAGAGCCTCTGTTTGCTATAAATAGAGCCTTCGTTTGCACCAAACAGAGGCTTCGTTTTTTCACCAGTCCGCTTCTTCTATTTCCCTTTCCCGAAACAACAGAAGTTGCTTGCGGAGGGAAGTAATTTCACGCCTCATATCGTCCATTCTTTCCAGCATATGATGAATGGCGTCAATGCCTTCCATATTGATGGATAAGTCATAGTACATCCGGCTATAACGTTCCACGTTCGGAAGTTCGGAGACAAGCAGATAATGCTTTCCGGCTTCGGTACGTACATTAATCAAACCACCTTCTTCCAGCATCTCAATGAATGAAGGTTCAATATGACACTTCTGACAGTATTCACTGACAATAATTAATTCGGTCTGCATAGTGCTCATTCATTTTAGTTCATACTCTGTAATTGACGGAACAACTCCTTCTGCGCTTCTGTCAGATTCGTCGGAATCTTGACGGAATAGGTAACAATCAAGTCACCGAATTGTCCTTCTTTCTTATAGACCGGGAATCCCTTGCCTTTCAGACGTACCTTCGTACCGTTCTGAGTCTCCGGTTTGATCTTCAGTTTCACTTTGCCGTCCAGCGTATCAACGACTTTATCACCACCCAATACAGCAGTATAAAGGTCTACTTCCACGTCTACGTACAAGTCATCGCCCAAGCGCTTGAATACAGGGTCTTCGGCAATGACGAAAGTGATATACAAGTCACCGGCCGGACCTCCGTTCACACCTTCAGCTCCGTAACCTTTTAGTTTAATCACCTGCCCGTCGGCCACACCTGCGGGAATGGTAATACGTACTTGTTTACCATTGACAGTCAATATCTGTTTATGCGTCTGAGCAGCATCACGCAGCGAAAGATGAAGCTCCGCATTAAAGTCCTGTCCACGGAATCCGGCAGAGCTTTGTCCCCTGCCCCGATGCCCGAACATCGATTCGAAGAAATCGGAGAAACCACCGGCATTACCTCCGGAGAATCCTTCGCCACCGTCGGACGAATACCAATACGTTCCGTCACCATCAGAGAATCCCTGACCGCCACCACCGAATCCGCCAAAACCTCCGGCACCACCATAGCCACCGGCTTGCTGCCGCGCTTTTTTCTGAGCTTCAAACTCATCGGCATGTTTCCAATGCTCCCCATACTCGTCATACTTCTTACGCTTCTCAGGGTCACTCAGTACTTCATTGGCTTCATTGATTTCCTGAAACTTGTCCTTCGCACTTGGGTCATTAGGGTTCAGGTCAGGATGATACTTCCGGGCCAACTTACGAAAAGCCTTCTTTATATCATCCTGAGAAGCACTTTTGTCAACTCCAAGAATCTTATAATAATCTATATAAGCCATGTTTTATGAATTTAATCGTTCATACTTTTATATCGCAAATAACACGCCAATCATGCTTTTGGATATAAGAATTAACAAGGATTAATGAATAAGTAATAGGTAATAAGTAATAGGTAATAATCGTAGCTTCGTATAGCCTTGCCTGTACGGCTACGGTGTATTACTTATTACCTATTACTTATTACCTATTACCTAATACCTAATACTTGACATTTCTGGAAGTCAGGCTGTTTCATTCCCAGATCATCCAAGGGGCGGGGTTCGTTATGGTCATTCAGATATACTCTCGGCTTCATGGTGTAAAGAGGGCTGACTACAGATGAGGAATCGTTGCGGTAAGAAGTTTGCACTCCGCCCAGTTCCAGCATGGTAGGAAAGAATGAACGGCTGGAAGATAGGTCCTTATCCTTATTCTTGGTCACGGTTTGCCAATGTTCGGGATAAGCTTCCCGATAGGTGTCGGACATCCATATCAGAAACGGAACATGAAGCTGATAGTAAGAAGGAACTGGAGAAGCATGAAGGAACAGATGACGGGAATCGTCAAAAATATCCTCTCCATGATCAGAGGTGTAGAGCATTGCAGCATCCACGTGCTGTTCTTCGAGCATCTGAATCAGACGTGACAGAAAGCTATCTGTATAGCGGATGGTGTTATCGTAAGCATTCACCAGGTTATCACGGTACTTCACTTCCGCTTCTACCGGATAATCGGGCAGAAAGAAAGCGTCTTCCGACGGATAACGTTCACGATAATTGAAATGTGAGCCGTATGTATGAAGTACGATAAACTGTTTCTGATTTCCCTTGGATAATTCTTTCGCTACTAATGCCAGCAGTTCATCATCAGAAGGATTGTAGGCGGAATCCAGCGAATCTTCTTTTATAAAATCGAATGTATCGGCTTCCTTTCCGAAGAAATCAATAAAGGAATGATTATAGCGCTGGTTGGAGAAAAAGGCTGTCTGATAACCTGCCTCCTTAAAGGCCGTGATGATTCCTTTTTGATAGTAGATGGAGTCGAAGTTACAGGCTGTAATATCCGACATCAGCATGGGCACGCTTTTATGGGTGGTATTCGACTCTGTCAGGACTTTGGAGAAAGCAACAATTCCCGGTTGACGGGACAGAAGCGGATTCGTCTCCCGCTCATATCCGTAGAGTTGCCAGTTCAATGCGCGGGAAGTCTCTCCCACTACCATTACATACACTTCACGCTTGTCCGCTGGATGAGTGGCTTGAGCACGGAAAGTAAAATCTTTCGAAGTATGATGGTAATTTTGCGTCAATGCCGTGCGTTGAAAAGCAAGTCCCACATTATAGCATACATTGAGAGGATAAAGATCGGATTTCAGTTCATAGCGGGAGTCTTCCCAGTAAGCTCCGCCCAAGGTGAGAAGAGAGATTCCAAGCAGGATGAAGGCTCTCTGCCGTTCCCTGCGAATAAATGCCACAGAAAGCCGGCGCTTGCGGATAATCGAAATCATGCCCAATATCAGGGCAGGAATGTAAAGTATGACTACGGTAACGATGGCCGGTAATAAGTTGTCCAGCAATTCCATCGCTTCACTCGAATTGGTGGTTACCAGATTCAGAAACATATCTACAGCGATGATGGACTGTCCGAACAGATAAAGCAGCACAATCTGAAAGGCGCCGAAAAACAGGAAGATGAACAAAATCCAGAGCATCTTGCCACAGTTGCGGGACAAAGTCATCAGCAGATAGTAACAGGCTAAAGGCAACAAAACATTGCTTACCTTCGCCATCAACGGCAAGGGTTCTGTGAAACACAGAACGATGTTGGGCATTATCAGGATGATCAGGAACAGGTAAAACAAGTGTTCCTGATTTTCAAACCATTTCTTTATGTTCTTAAAAAGCTTCATTGATATTAAATATAAATCCGGTCTGGTGCTTGCCAAACCCTAAATCCAAACGTACATTTACTCTCTTCTTAAATTCCCAGCGATAGCCGAAACCATAATTGGGAAGGATATGCTTCGGCATAAAGTCGGAGAAGCGCGGAAATACAGTTCCCGCTCCTGCCCATACAGCCACTCCGTTTCGTTTCCATATATGCTGACGGAGTTCTATCTGTGCATCCATCGCACACTTATCACGATAACGCCCTTCATAATAACCACGCATTGAGTAAGAACTTCCGAGGGTTGCCATCAATCCCCACGGAGGATTGCCATAGTTCAGTAAAGTGTGAAACTGTCCTGCAAGGACTCCGCCTTTCCATACCGGATGGTAATAGCTGGTTGTCAGTTCCGTACTGCTAAACGCATATTTATTACCGAGAAAAGCCGGACTAAACCGTTGGTCTATCCGCAAGTAATATCCCTGATAGGCATTGGTCAGAAAATCACGGGAGTCATAAAGAAGGGAAAGGCCGAGACTCGTATTAGTGGTCCGTGCCGACATTCCTTCCCAAAGTTCCGGCTTCTCAAAGTCGCGCCCGTCTATATAATCGAATACAGCCATCGGTCCGATATAGAAACTTTTCGCTACACGAAACATGAAGTCGACTTTCACTTGCGCCTGAAAGCGTTTGTAGTCGCTTTCATTATCAGAGTTCGCTCCATTATCATATCCCCTTCCCCAATAAAGACTGGGGAAAGAATAAAAATAAAGATTATAATTCAACCGGTATTTCTCTTGCGGGAACAGGTGATTGCCTCTTACTCCCAACAGATAAAAACCAACAGTAGAGACATCTCCATAAAGAGAAACATTCGAAGGGGGAAGGATCGAATCATTGCGGTCTGTACGATACAACCCCGCCGCCACCAATCCAAGACCAAACTTGGTATCACTGGAATAATGAGGACCGCCAATCACACTGAAATCGAACTTTTTATTTTTCTTTTCCTTATTGGCGTCATTAAAATAATCAAGAAACTTCTTGAAGAAACCGCGCTTTGTCTGAAGCGAGTCTGAGGTTGCCACAGAGACAGAATCTATCGGCACATCTTTGCCCATAGAATCAGTCTGCGCACTTATAGTGGTTTGTGTCAACAACAATAGCGCCAATAATACAAGTCCGTTTCGTCTAGCATCCATCATAACAAGAAGCAATATTACGGGGACAAAGTTAGCCCCAAACTTCCTATTACAACAGTATTATAAACGCTTTTGTTGTTCCATTCTTCTCTTTTAACGTCTCAAAAGTCGAATAAATTGATTTACATCCTCTTCCGTTGTGTCAAAAGAAGTCACCAGGCGGATTTCGTGATTCGCCTCATTCCAGAAATAAAAGAAATAAGATTCCAGCATCCGGTCGATAGTCGGACGGGGCATGGTCAGAAATAACTGGTTGCTCTCCGGCTTCTGGGTAAAGGTGACTTCGGGCAGTTCCTTAAGTGCCTGATAGAGCTTGCTTGCCATCGCATTGGCATGAGCGGCATTCTTCAGCCACAGGTCATCCGTCAGGTAGGCAGTAAACTGACAGGAAAGGTAACGCATCTTGGAAGCCAGCTGGGCAGATTGTTTCCGGACAAAACGGGCTTCCCGTTGCAGGTCCTTATTAAATATAATCACACATTCCCCCATCATCAGTCCGTTTTTTGTTCCGCCGAAACTAAGGATGTCAATCCCACAGTCTACAGTCAGTTCTTTGAGCGAAAGATGAAGGGCGGCACAGGCATTGGCAATCCTTGCTCCGTCCATGTGGACATACATACCGTTCAGATGGGCAAAGTCAGTCAGACGTTTCAGTTCTTCGGGTGTATAAATCGTTCCGAGTTCGGTGCATTGGGAGATGTAAAGCGCACGGGGTTGCGAATGATGCTGGTCGCCGAAACCGTGCAGATAAGGCTGCATCAGTTCGGGAGTCAACTTACCATCGGTTGTGGCAATCGGCCGAATCTGACAACCTGTCATTTTCACGGGAGAGCCGCACTCGTCTACATAAATATGGGCAGTTTCCGCACAGAAGATTGAATGATACGGACGCGTCATTACTTGCAAAGCCACCACATTGCTGCCCGTACCATTGAATACAAACAAAGGGACACAGTCCGGTGTAAAGGTTTCTTTTATCTTGGCTACAGCTTCTTCCGTCCATTGATCATCACCATAACCCAACGCATGATCTGCGTTTGCCCGGCTCAATGCTTCCATCACCAACGGATGCACACCGGAATTATTATCAGAGGCAAAACTTCTCATTGTTTCTTCTTGTTTCTTCGCATTGTTTTAATTATCATGCAAAGTAACAGAATTATTTCCAGATATACTTCTTGCGCAGCCAATAATCTAATCCGAGCAAGACCAATGCAAGAAGTGCGATATAGACATAAAATGCAAACAAAGAAGAATCCTGCCGGACATTCATTTGCGGCATCACATCGGCAAAGTTAAATTCCAGATAGAAAGTCAGCACATAGACACCCAGCCCTACCAACGCCAAAGCCGATATCAGCAAAGCTGCCCAACCGATTCTCGTTTTCCGCTTCGTCTGCTTCTCAGCCTCCTGATGAACACGCTCCATCATCCGATACGAAAAATTGGAAGACAGTCGTTCCGTTTGCCTCCGTTCCAATGCTTGTTTCAGCATATTGCCCGTATTCTCGTTTATCTTTCTTTCCTCTTCCATATCCTCTCTTCTATTTATTATTCATCAATACACAAATCTTTTTCCGGGTACGATGAAGCCGTACTTTCACATTACTGATCGAAAGTTTCAGCACCTCACCGATCTCTTCCATTGACTTTTCTTCATAATAAAACAAAGTAATCAATGCTTTCTCTTCTCCGCTCAACTGCTCTATCGCCATCTCCAAACGCTCCAGTTGTTCTTCGGTTTCTGCCGGAGCAAGCACATTGTCCGCCATCTCATCGGGTACATTATTAATCGTATTCTCTTCTATATAAAGAAACTCCTGTTTCTTTTTCCGGGTAGCCGAGATAGCGGCATTGTAAGCGATGCGATAAATCCATGTAGAAAAACGGCACTCGCCTTTATAACGATTCAAGTTGCGGAAAGCTTTCAGAAAAATATCCTGAAGCAACTCCTCCGCATCTTCGGGACAACCGACGATCTGCACCACCAACGTATACAACGGACGACTGTAGCGGTCAAGAAATACGGAAAAGTATTCCGTCTCTCCATCCAGTATGCGTTCGATATAGTATGATTCGTCTTTCTGTTCCATCTTGACTCTTTAGACGCTGCCCGATACAAAAGGTTACAATCCGGAAAAGAAAAAATACAGGATTATAAATTATCTGCTTTTCAGTGTAACCTTTTTCCGTCCACTGCGTCAAACGATACAAAGAACGAAAATATTCACTTAAAAACAGTATAATTATGATGGATTTTATCACCATTCCCTTGGTAGTAGGTACTATTACATTAGGAATCTACAAATTATTTGAACTTTTTGTATGCAGGAAAGAGCGGATAGCCATGATTGAAAAGCTGGCTGACAGAGTCAACACGGGAGAAATCAACAGTAACTTATCCCTCAACCTTAATTACTCCCGCTCCCGGTTTACCTTCGGTTCTTTAAAAAGCGGTCTGCTGATGCTTGGAATAGGATTAGGTCTACTGGTCGCCTTCTTTATCTGCATCAACTCATTTCCGGGATACACTGCTTCCAGAAACTGGGACGTGGAACGTCAGGCAAGTGTCGTGTATGGCGCATGTGTACTTCTTTTCGGTGGCGCAGGGCTGCTGGCAGCTTTCCTCATCGAGATGAAAATACAGAAGAAAGAGAAAGAATAAAAAACCAAAATCCCCGAAGCCTCATCTACAAAGATGTAACTTCGGGGATTTAATTTGTACTCATTAAAACATCAGACATTCTTTCATCCAATATAAACATTTACACAGAGATATACATAAAGTTCTTCATCACACTGATCGAACTCTATCTTATTCTCTCTCGATAACCAGCCCAGAGCGGCACCCAATTCTTTATCCTTCAACCCGGACTTTCTCTTTAAGGTACCATAGCCCCATTTCTCATTGTTGCTCAGCAGTTGCCAGACTTTACCAGCATACACACCGATTTGCTTTCTATCCATTTTCTACAGCTATTAAGAGGTTATAAACATTAGGTTAAGATTTCGCCTATAAAGATAACAAATGGATATCACAATTGTTCCCTCCCAGATACTAAAAAGTTGTTACAAAATTATTTTTAACATAAAACCTGCGATGTGTACCGACACAACAAGCATATTAGCATATGTTAAAACAGAACTTTTCTTGGCATACATCTGTTATTACATTAAGAATCAATCCTAAACCTATTAGAAATATGGCAAAAAAAATAGCAGAACAACTGATCGAAACATTAGTTGAATCGGGCGTAGAGCGCATCTATGCCGTGACGGGCGATAGTTTAAATGAAGTAAACGAAGCTGTCAGAAAGAACAATAAGATACAATGGATACATGTACGGCATGAAGAAACCGGAGCCTATGCCGCAGCAGCCGAAGCTCAACTGACCGGACGGATAGGATGCTGCGCAGGCAGTAGCGGACCGGGGCATGTTCACCTCATCAATGGGCTATATGATGCACAACGATCAGGAGCACCGGTCATTGCCATCGCTTCCACCATCCCCAGCGGAGAATTCGGGACTGAATATTTTCAGGAAACCAATACTATAAAACTCTTTAACGATTGCAGCTACTATAATGAAGTGGCAACCACTCCGGGACAATTCCCGCGTATGCTTCAATCAGCCATTCAGACAGCCATCACCCGAAAAGGAGTAGCCGTTGTAGGCTTACCGGGAGACCTGGCCAAGGCATCTTCCGTTTCCGTCGATTCTTCGGTAAAAAATTATCCGGCTCCGCCAGAAGTCTGTCCGGCGGAAGAAGACTTGATACAATTGGCAGAGTTACTGAACCATCATAAACGCATTACTCTTTTCTGCGGCATCGGCTGTCGGGGAGCACACGAGGAAGTGATCGCGCTTTCGGAGAAGCTGAATGCTCCTGTGGTATATACTTTCAAAGGAAAAATGGAAGTACAATATGAAAATCCTTATGAAGTAGGAATGACCGGACTGTTGGGAATGCCTTCCGGCTATTACAGCATGCACGAAGCCGAAGTACTTCTTATGCTCGGCACAGACTTTCCTTATTCCGCTTTCCTGCCCGATGACATCAAGATAGCACAGATAGATATCAAACCCGAACGGCTCGGGCGCCGTGCCAAAGTGGATATCGGACTTTGCGGAGATGTAAGAATGACTATTCAGGCATTATTGCGTATGCTGAACCCCAAGACTGATGATACTTTCCTGCTGAAACAACTGAAAAGATATGAAGGGGTAAAGAAAGACCTGGCAGCCTATACGGAAGATAAAGGAGATATAAACAAAATCCATCCGGAATATGTGATGTCCGAGATTGATAAACTGGCATCGGATGATGCAATATTCACCGTAGATACCGGAATGACTTGTGTATGGGGTGCACGTTATCTGCAAGCTACGGGAAAGCGGCATATGCTGGGATCTTTCAATCATGGTTCTATGGCAAATGCTTTACCACAGGCCATCGGGGCAGCACTTGCCTACCCCGACCGTCAGGTAGTGGCACTCTGTGGTGACGGAGGTCTGTCGATGACTTTAGGAGATCTGGAGACCGTTGTTCAATATAAGTTACCGATTAAGATCATTGTCTTCAATAACCGCTCCTTGGGAATGGTAAAACTGGAAATGGAAGTAGACGGGCTGCCGGACTGGCAGACAAATATGCTGAATCCGGACTTTGCGCAAGTAGCCGAAGCAATGGGAATGACAGGCTTCAATGTCAGCAATCCGGAAGAAGTACTGACTACTTTATTAAATGCATTCGAACTGGATGGTCCGGTACTGGTAAATATCATGACCGATCCGAACGCTCTTGCCATGCCTCCTAAAATAGAGTTGGGGCAGATGGTAGGCTTCGCCCAGTCCATGTATAAACTGTTGATTAACGGACGCTCACAGGAAGTGATCGATACTATTAATTCGAATTATAAACATATACGGGAAGTCTTCTGACAGTTCCTTCTTCAACGATATTTATCCTTGCACACAGACAAGATGATTATCTTCAGAAAGGTATAACCTGATCTCATTACAGACCAACAATGAGTCAGGTTCTACCTTTTTTATATATCCAACTGAAGGATAATCATTTTATTTTCTTATGTTTGTAATCATCAAAAAAGAGAAGCACATGGAAAAACCGGACTCTTCACTCCTATTCAGACAACCGATGTATGCCGATAAAAGACAATGGAAACAATTTCTTTCTATTTTTCTGTTAGCCGCAGGCGTTGGTTTTACGGTGGCAGGAATTATCTTTTTCTTCGCCTATAACTGGGAAGATCTTCCCAAATTCGCCAAACTGGGAATCGTACAAACATTACTTGTTGCATCTGTCCTGCTGACAGTATTCACCCGATGGAATATACTTATCAAACAGATAATCCTCACTGGAGCCACATTCCTGGTAGGCACACTTTTTGCTGTATTCGGACAAATCTATCAGACGGGCGCTGATGCGTATGACCTGTTTCTGGGCTGGACACTGTTCACCATCCTTTGGGCAGTCGCCATCCGTTTCACTCCGATCTGGCTGATGTTTATCGGACTGCTCTGTACTACCATATGGCTGTATGCTATGCAAATAGTGCCTGATAACCAATGGGCAGTCACTTTACCGACCAGTGCAGTAACCTGGATTTGCGCTTCGGCAACGGTCGTCACAGAATGGATGAGTATCAAAGGTACCCTCAGCCGACAGAACCGTTGGTTTGTCAGCCTGCTTTCTTTGGCCACCATCGTACATGTGACTTATCTTATGATGGCAGTAATCTGCGAAAAGGATGCAATCGTATCCATTCCGCTCGCAAGTACCGTTCTGCTGTTCTCGGCAGGGTTATGGTTCGGATGGAGACAAAGGAATTTATTCTATCTTTCCGCCATTCCTTTTGCCATACTGATGATTTTACTATCCCTGTTTATCTGTCACAGTAACCTTAGGGATGTCAACATATTTCTCCTCTCAGGAATTATTGTTATCACCGGTACCACTTTATTGATTTATGCAATCCTTCACCTAAAAAAACAATGGTATGGCACAGAAGAGTAACCTGACAATCGAAGTCCTTTCAATTATCGGAGGAGTGCTGACCGCTATCTTCTTTCTGGGATTTCTGGCACTTTCCTCCATTCTCCGATCCGAAACATCCTGTCTGATTGTAGGAAGTATCCTGATCATTACTACTTTATTTGTCAATCGTCTCCTGACCAAACCTTTTCTGGATGCGATGAATATTACGTGCTACATAGCCGGATGTATATTAGCCGGTTATGGAATGAATAGAAACATAGATGTCCTCTTTATTGTACTGATAGGGATCAGTGTAGTAACGATGCTGTTATCCAAAGGGTTCATCCTGACTTTCCTTTCGGTAATCTCATTCTATATGGCACTGTTCGGAGAGATAACGAACTTATTCTCTTCCCTGAATCCGCTGAATGTGGCTGCCGTGCCTATTATAGCTATTTTCTTATTCGTCAATCTATCTGAGACAAAAATACTCAGCTATACGAACGGGGATTTGTCTAAATACAAACCTATTCATTCCGGTCTGTTCGTATCGTGTGTCCTTTCATTGGCCGGGTTGTCTGTCAATTACTTGACAAAAAGCACAAATGACTGGATCATATCTGTTTTCATGTTAGTGGGTATCCTTCTGATGGTTTATAAAATCATGCAGGTGATGCAGGTTAAGAGTCCGGTACATCAGGTGTGCATTTATCTTCTTTGTATCCTGATCTGCCTTCCCAGTCTGCATGCCCCTTATCTATCGGGCAGTATCCTGCTGATACTGATATGTTTTCAGTACGGTTATAAAGCTGAGTCCGCAGTTGCGCTCCTCCTCTTCATCTATTCCCTATCCAAATATTACTATGATCTGGATATCACCTTGCTGACGAAATCGATCACCCTGTTCTTCACGGGAATCGCATTGCTCATAGCCTGGTATATTTTCACTCAAAAAAAGACAAGACATGAAAAAATATAGCCGAATACTGATTATCGCTAATTTACTCCTTCTTTTGGGATACTTTAACTGGTCTGTTTATCAGAAAGAACAGACGTTGAAAGAGGGACAACTCGTATTATTGCAACTGGCTCCTGTCGATCCCCGTTCTCTGATGCAAGGAGATTATATGAGGCTTAACTATAAAGAAGCAAATTCCGAATTGATAAACAGGCAGGAAGCTAAACGCGGTTATGCCGTGCTCAAGCTGGACAAGAATCACGTCGGAGAATTAATACGTCTTCAGGAATCCCTTGAACCAGTAAATGAAAATGAGATCGTCCTGAAATATAAAACGATAAATGGCAGATTATTCCTCGGTGCCGAATCCTTCTTTTTTGAAGAAGGACAGGATTCTGTCTATAATCGTGCCGCTTATGGTGGATTGAGAGTAGATAATAAAGGACAGAGTTTACTGGTAGGATTGTATGACGGGGATTTCCGGCAGATTAAACCGTACAGAGGCAAATGATAATAGTGTATATAAGAAAACAAAAGAGGATGCCAGTGGGAAAAAGGGTGGCATCCTCTATAGGGGACAAATACTAAAAGAGCACTTTCACAAGCACAATCTTTGTATTCAGATCGCCCTTTTGACTCTTTTCACATTCTAGTGAAAAAGGGATTATAGAAGTCCCGACTTTCACAAGCATAGACTTCCATATATTTCTCATGTGAAAACTCCTCATATTGAGGTTAATGGGGAAAATAGAATTTCACATGAGAGTGGGAAATTTCATTCTGCGATGCAGATACTTACACGATTTTCTTCAGGGGTGGAATAAGGTTGTACAGTATCCCCCTTGAAATCTATGATAATCCTATCAGCTGCAATGCCCTTTACTTTCAATGCTTCAGCAACATTTTTAGCCCGAGTTTCAGATAGCCTGTTATTAATTCTCGGATTACCTGTATTTATATCCGCATAACCTGTCACATTCATTCTTGCAGTAGGATGCTTTTTCATATATTCAACCAAAGAAGCAATCTTTGATTGCTGATCATCTTGAATACGTGCAGAATTCAGAGCGAAAAAGATATTCTGTTTCAAAGTATCTCTGACAGTTATTTCTTTTTTCGACTGATCTACTACAGGAGTAAACTCAGATTTTTCTATCACTGTTGTTGGAGTTACTTGCTCCACGTCATAGTAGACAGGCACTGTCTTTTTATAACTTTTACCAAAAGTAAAAGTAAAACCTGCCAAGGCATTGAACTGCCAGTCAGCATTACGGCCCTTCTTTGAGTTGAACTTGTCTGATAACATATTGGTATTCAGCTCCAGATTAATCCCTACATGATCATTTAAATGAAGATTTGCTCCCAAACCACCACGTCCTCCAACATATGCTTTCTTACCTGTCCAAAGATGATGTAATTTATATCCGTTCGCATTTAAGGCTACAGCTTCATCGTTACTAAATACGCCATTCAAGCCTACTCCCAAAAAGAGATAAGCATTAAAAAAACGTTTAGGATTAAAACCACAACACAAATTACCCAGATCAAGCATAGCATCTACACTGCCTTGCAAATACTTATATGTATAAGTAGTAGTCGGGGTTACCCAACCTCCTTTGGCTTGCCAACCGCTAGCCTCAGCCCGGAGCCCGAACAAAGGAGTAAACTTATACCCAAGAGATATTGCTATTGACGGAGAAAGTAAATCTCCAAAACCAGCTTCCCCCACAGTATAGGCACCACCACCCTGGACAGATAAAAACCAATGCGGATTGTGAACTATCTTTCCTTCCTCTTTTATACGAGGCTGGCTGCTTATACTACCTGACTGTTGAGCAAAAACTGCAGTAGAGCACATCAAAAATGCAACTAAAAGAATGTGATATTTATTCTTCATGTTCGTACTATATAATTTCAATTTAAAACAGAGGACGCTCCTTTTATTCCCTCGGAACGTCCTCTGTAATTATGAGAAGTCATACTTTTGCAAGTCAGACTCCTTTATGAGGAAAATATGACTCTGTTATTGAGCATCTTTCGCCAATTTAACAGGAATATTACATATTACGACTGACAAGTCTTTGAATGTAACAGTAGCTGTTACAGTAAGATTGTAATCTTTCACCAAAGTAGAACCTTGATTTTTCCAAGTAACAACACCTGTTGCATCATCTACTTCTAGTCTAGAATCCTTAGACATATTAGAAGTCAGTTCAGTCCAAGCAGCATTTTCTACGAAAGCATATTCTACGCTAACAATATCATTAGTCAACTTATAAGTATCTGTAGCCTTAGAGCTTAATACCAAAGTTTTTGACGTATTATCGTAAGAATAGATATTACTACCTTCATTGTCCTTAACAACGACCTGCGGCATTGTTGCACCTGTGTTCTCACCAATACCATTACCATAAATGCTTATGCCATTAGTAGTACCAGCAACAAACGGATTAACGAATACAATGTTATAGTTAAAGTTACAGATTTCATCGTTTACCAAAGTAACCTTGTAAGTCATGTTCTTAACATCGTCACGCTTAGTCATCGCTTCAGTCAATTTCACTGTTTCATCTGTGTTGAATGAAGTCAAAGGATCCGGAGTAACTCCAGTAATACCAGTTGCCCACTGGAATTGAAGAGCATTTACGTTATTTACCTTATTGTAATATTCAAAGATATTCTCACCTTCCAGGTTAGCAAAATGTTCACTTACAACAGAAGACATTTCCCAATATCCTGAAGTATTCTGCCCTTTAATTACGATACAGTCATCATAAGTTTTGCCATCTGCAAGAGACTTATATGTTTCATTGTAATAAAGAGGATTATAAACATAAGGAACACATTCTTCCTTCACATAGAATATTTGTTCAAGTTTGATATCACCATGTGAGTTATCATTAGAAGGAATAATAATCTTCACTGAATACTTAGCACCCTTGCCATCAATATCTTTATAAGTGTTCTGAGACTTAATTTGGTTGTTAACACCAACCTTGATAGCTGAAGTCTTAGTAGCATCATCATTCAACTTAATATTAAGCAAAAGTCCCTTATTAGAGATCACAACATCAGTTTGCTGAGAAACTTCTTCACTGATGATTGTTTCTTCCTGACCACTCTTATTAGTCACAGTAACCAATACATTATATTTATGATCCTGACCACCATAATAATTCCAGAATGTTGTAGAAGTCAGCTTAGCAGTACCATAAATCTTATTATTGATAGCCTGATAATCCATATTAACGTTATCAAGAGCATAAGTATTGGTAAATGCTTGATCACCGCTTTCTAATTTATGATAATCAGCAGCTTTAGGATCAGACATATTAATAGTGCCATAATCAGGCTTAGTTCCCGGAGTAGGATCTTCTTCTGTAATAGACAGTTTAATATAAGAAGAAGCAACCAGTTTCTTCGCACCACCATTGCTAGTCAAGAAAGCATCTACTCTTACCACCGGAGTACGTCCGATAGCCGGAGTTCCATTAACGACTTCCGGATTAACCTTGATTACACCATTATCAAGTGTATTTTCTCCATCTTTTGTGATGAACCACTGCTGATTAGTCTTCTCGTCATCATTAGCCAGATATTTCTCAGGTATAGAGAATTCATAGCTCATGCCCTTGAAGCCCAGTGCAGCCAACCATTCTGTCTTATTGTCAGAATACAATCCGACATAATCTTTCAGATCAATCGTACTAGTATATTTAAACGCAGCATTTGCGTCTGCATCCAATGCTACAAATTGTTTGATGAAAGCATCCGATTCACCTTTTGCTATAGATTGCGTACGATTATAGAATGTTATAGCAGCCTCACCTTTTACAGTTTTTGCACTATCGGCGAGTATAAGATCTATTTCTTCAGAAGTAATATGAACGTAATCAGAAGTCAGAGGTTTCTGACCATACCATGCCTGTAAAGCAGCAATGTTATATTCTTGGTTTTCAACCAATGCATTCGGGTTGACAGTAGCACCAATTACAACAACACCATTACTTACACTCTTATCATTTACATTCAAAAGAAGAGTTCTGTCACCGGCAGCACGAGTAGTGATTTTACGATCAATAAAACCATATACCGTTTTTGCATCTACATTTGCATCTTCCGGATTCAGACGGTAGTTCATTGCTACAACATTGGATTTACCCCAGTCTGACTGTGCTTTGAAAGTATTATTAGCATTATACTTAGTTTCATCCAAATAGTTCTTAATATGATAGAAAGGATTACTAGTAGTAGCATACGGAACATCCTGGCTTACAACATCTGGTATGAATGCTATAGAAGACAAAGCAATGCCTGAAACAAGATCAACAGAAATTGACTCACCATCTTTTCCCTGCACGCCAGTAAGTGTCAACACATTACCATTAAGGACTGCACTAATACCTCCTTCAGATGCAGCCTTCCAACTGATATCTGTCGATTCAACGAATTTGTTATCTTTCCATATGTCAAAGCATCCGGTTTCCGGATTAGGTACATAGTACAGACCATTTTCACCAGGTTTACCATCTTCGCCCGGTTTGCCGTCTGCACCGGGCTTACCATCTGCACCGGGTTTGCCGTCTGCACCAGCTTGACCATCTACACCGACAGCTTTGTATTGAGTCTTCACACCATCTTTATACCAATAGCCATCATTTTCGCCAATTGTCCAAACAGCAGCGTCTTTACCAGCAGCACCGTCCTTGCCGTTTGTCAGCTCATAGCTTTTACCATCGCTGAGCGTTACAGTAATTCCATTTTCTCCCTTAGTAACGTTCGTGATGACAGCCCCACCATTCACTTTAGCCTGCAATTCATCCAGTGACACTTTTACAGCATCAATCTGTTGTTGCAGATTGTCAATGTCATCATCGTAGTCCTTACAGCCTACGTAGGTGACAGTAGAAAGTGCTAACGCCCCGAAGAACATCACTTTTACAAATTTTCTTTTCATAACTACTTAAAAATTACATTAATAATATATTATTAAACACTAAGTTTCAATAATGCCTGTCCCGTTACTTGGTAGGTAACGGGTAAACCTTTGTGGTAACCTTTATAAAGTAGTTTTTGTAGAAAACAGATTCAAAAAGAATCTAAATCTTTTACCCCTGCTTAGTAGTAGCGGCAGAGGGGAGGAAAATCTTTTGCCAAAATTTAAGGTTAATACAGTCTTAATACAAAGAATCCGCAGTATTTGTCGTTTATGTGTTCTTTTTTTAGTAGTTTATCTGAGAATTTTTCAATTTTGTTTGCATGTTTTCCAAAATATGTCCATATTTGCAGCGCTATTCAGTCCCGTTACCTACCAAGTAACAGGTTAGTAATCAAACTATTATTCCACCAATAGAGCGTTTCACAAAATCAACGATCCTATTATTTGCTTCATCAATTTTCCTACTACGGAATGGCTTCAGATAAGTTTCGGTCACCGTAATGGAAGAATGTCCCATCGCCTCAGAAATGATACCCGGATGAATTTCACAATAATAAGCTGTCGTAGCCCAGGTATGACGTGCTGTATACGAGCTAAGTTTGCTTTCCAGTCCCAGCCACTGACCTAACAATTCCAAATGCTGATTGAAACTCCGCAAGGCCAACTGATATTCTCGATATGCTTCCTGACTTCCTTCAATACTATGAAGAATTGGAAACAAATAAGGAGAACTAAGATCCCGGCTTATGTGCTTTTCTAATAAAAGCATAGCTTCCGGTGTCAGAGTCACTGATAAGGAACGACCAGTCTTACGCCGACGATACGTTATCACGTTTCCTCTTAAATCGCTTTTACGCAAATAAGCCAAATCAACAAAAGGTAAACCACGAAGCAGAAACATCAGAATAAACAGTTCCTTCGTACGACGTAAATCTGAAGGAATTGTGGATGATTTCGACAAACGACTAAAAACTTTTCGCATATCTTCATCTTCCAGCGCACGTTTCCTATCTGCACGTGTTCCTGTGTAAACAGAACGGAATAAATGCGGAATATATTCCGCTTTACGAAGATCAACTGCACGATTATAAACCGCACGCAACACACGAAGGTAAGTGGAAACTGTATTCCAACTGGAACCACGACTGCGAAGATAGACTTCAAAATCTTTCAACCATTCGGGATTTACCTGATGAAAATCAAGGTATTTACTCCCATGAAAGGTTGTCACAATGTTCAAAGTACTTCGATACACATGGGCAGTCCCAAAGTTTCCCTCTGCCCGTAGCCCATCGGCTACTTTCTTAAAAAATGAAATTAAATTCCCCATTGCATAAACTATTAGATATACACTATAATATAAATACACTTCCTATTATTATAATAGGAGCGAACGGTCAAAAAAACAAAGACCTCTTGATAAAAGTTTGGAGGCAAAGAAACGAATTTTAATTGGATCAGCATCAAAAACACGTATTTTGTTGATTTCTGTTGCTTTTACGCATTATACCATAAGTTTTCAAACAAGGGTTTCACCCTTCACCTTTTCTTTAAAGACCTTTATTCATCAGTGATAGTGGGTGAAGGGAGGTACCTTCACCTCTTTCTTCAGACAAGTCAGATACAATCAACCGCTCGTTTACATACAATCAATAGGATGTTTAAAACAAACATTGAGAAGAAAAAAATAATCTATTAGCATCTTTCCATTAGGTTATAGCTAATGCAAATATCATTATAGCAAAAATAAATTAGCTTATAGCAAAATGAATGATACTTTCATGAACGAATGTCATTCTCAGTTCAAAGGGTGAATAACTAGGCCTTCACCCGATATCGCCGATAAATAAAGGATTTCGAAGGTAAAGTGAAGGTGAAGATAATATTTATAACATCCCTCGTATGGCAACTTAAAGCTAGGCTTTAGCAACCATAAAGCATAGCTTTTGGATATCCAAAGCATTGCTTTATGAAAGCAAAGAATATTATAAACGAAGCTAAATGGCAGAAAGACTTTACCAACTAATTTTAAATACTTAGTTTCCTCCTTTTTCTACAACCCATTTCTCTATATTTCGTGTCTTGGCACTGAAATTCACTCCAATTTTGAACAACTCCCGATCATTGGATTCGAAAGGCTGAGCGTAATGTTTCTCATTTATCTGTAGCAATGCTTCCTCCGCTGTACCATCCAATTTAAACTCCATGATATAAACGAATTTATCTGTCTGGAGAACAAGATCAATACGTCCTTCACTAGTATGATATTCTGCTTTAACATAGAATCCTATTAACTTGAAAACAATAAAAAGAACATTTTGATAATGTAATTCCAAATCACGAATCAACTCATAAGGTGTATCAGCAAAGAAACTTTGTAAACGTCGAAAGAAAGAATCATAATCTCCGGCTTCTATCTCACGAACAAATTTCTGAATTTCAAAAGAAGATTCCACTGCATTAGTATTAGCATAGAAAGGAAGCAAGAATTTAACAAACCCTTCTTCCACTTCACGGTTAGGAAATCCAAGACGATAAATACCAAAGCGCTCATCATATCCTTTTATAGTGAGATAACCACTCTGATAAATGACAGGTATCGGATTGTCGGAAGTAGAATCAACACTATTCAAGACTTCAGCACTCGTTTCTTCGTGCGCCATTCTCTGAAGATCATAATGATGTTTTTTTAATAATTCTACCAGATAGGTAGGTGTACCGGTTTCGAACCAATAGCTGCCAAATTCATTACGTAAGAATGCATTGAGAAGACTAAACGGATTATACATGCCGATGGAATTATGAGTAAAATGGTAACCATCATAGTATTCACGCAATGCAACACATATTTCATTATATGTCATTCCACGAGCATCTGCAAATTCAGAAAGTTCAACCTCCAGATTATCATGCAATTCTTGATCACTGACTCCACATATATCTATATATTGATTCCACATGGAGATATCATTGAGATTATTCAAATCGCTGAATACACTAACCTTACCAAACTTCGTCACACCTGTCAGCATAGCAAATTTAATATAACCATCCATAGACTTCATCACGCCATAGAAAGCTTTCAATGTATTCCGGTATTCTTCCTGCAACTCATCTCTACCAATGGCTTGCAACATCGGTTTGTCATACTCGTCGACAAGAATCACCACCCGCTGCCCTGTTTTTTCTGCGGCCAGTCTAATTAAAGTAACCAAACGGTCATCGATCGTTTCATCACTGGAACATGAACCGTATTGAGCTTCGTAAACAAGAAGTTGTCGATCTATCAGACGGATAAGGTCATTTTCAGTATCAAACTTTTTAGCATTCAGATCCAGATGAATAACCGGATATTCAATCCAGTCCTTCTCCAGACTCTCCATCGCCAATCCTTCGAAAAGTTCTTTTCTTCCTTTAAAATAAGCTTCAAGAGTAGATAACAGCAAACTTTTTCCAAAACGACGGGGACGACTTAGAAAATAATAACTGCCAGTCTTTACCAATTTATAAATCAACGCAGTTTTATCAATGTAAAAGTAACCATCTTTTCGAATCTTTTCAAAGTTCTGTATACCGATAGGATAAATTTTACTACTCATATTCTCAGGGATTTTTGATTTGCAATACACAAAGATACTTCTTTCCAAACAAATAACGCCAAGTTACACACAAAAGTTTCTATCACAAAGCTGCGCAAAAAAAGAACCGCCTCCCCCACAGGGAAAGCGGTTCCATACCTTATTTTTATGTCCGGAAAGGAAGAATTACATCATTCCGCCCATGCCGCCCATTCCCGGAGCGCCCATCGGCATTTCTGGTTTATCTTCTTTCTTTTCCACGATCACACATTCTGTAGTCAGGAACATACCTGCGATAGAAGCTGCATTTTCAAGAGCCACACGAGCTACTTTAGCAGGATCTACTACACCGGCAGCATGCAGATTTTCGTAAACATCCGTACGAGCATTGTAACCGAAGTCACCTTTACCTTCACGTACTTTCTGAACAACTACCGCACCTTCCTTGCCTGCATTGGCAACAATTTCGCGAAGCGGTTCTTCGATAGCACGTTTGATGATACCGATACCTGTTGTTTCGTCCGCATTGTCACCCTTCATGCCTTCAAGAGAATCGATAGCACGGATGTAAGCAACGCCACCACCCGGGATGATACCTTCTTCGATAGCAGCGCGAGTTGCACGCAATGCATCGTCTACACGGTCTTTCTTTTCTTTCATTTCTACTTCAGAAGCAGCACCTACATAGAGAACTGCTACACCACCTGACAATTTAGCCAGACGTTCCTGCAATTTCTCACGGTCGTAATCTGATTTAGTAGCAACGATCTGAGCCTTGATCTGATCGCAACGTTCCTTGATGTTTTCTTTCACACCGGCACCGTTTACGATTGTTGTATAATCTTTAGATACTGTTACCTTGTCAGCAGTACCGAGCATTTCGATTGTAGCCTGTTCCAGTTTCAGACCTTTTTCCTCGCTGATTACCACACCACCTGCCAGGATAGCGATATCTTCCAGCATTTCTTTACGACGGTCGCCGAAGCCCGGAGCCTTCACAGCACAAATCTTCAGCTGAGAACGCAGACGGTTTACTACCAATGTAGTCAACGCTTCGCTATCCACATCTTCTGCGATAACCAACAGAGGACGACCTGTCTGAACAGCCGGTTCGAGAATAGGCAAGAAATCTTTCAGATTAGAAATCTTCTTGTCGTAGATCAGAATGTAAGGTTTCTCCATCTCACATTCCATCTTTTCCGTATTAGTAACGAAATATGCAGACAGATAACCGCGGTCGAACTGCATACCTTCTACTACACCGATAGTAGTGTCAGTACCTTTAGCTTCTTCGATAGTGATTACACCGTCCTTAGAAACTTTACGCATAGCGTCAGCAATCAATTTACCGATTACCGGATCATTGTTGGCAGATACAGTAGCAACCTGTTCGATCTTGTCGTAGTTATCACCTACAGTTTCAGCTTGTGCCTTGATTGATTCTACCACTTTGGCAACAGCCTTGTCGATACCACGTTTGATATCCATCGGGCTTGCACCGGCAGTCACATTCTTCAAACCTTCAGCTACGATAGCCTGAGCCAAAACAGTTGCAGTAGTTGTACCGTCACCTGCATCGTCACCAGTCTTAGAAGCGACTTCTTTCACCAGTTGTGCACCGGTATTTTGGTAAGCATCTGCCAATTCGATTTCCTTTGCTACTGTCACACCGTCTTTTGTGATGTGCGGAGCACCGAATTTCTTTTCGATGATAACGTTACGTCCTTTCGGGCCAAGAGTTACTTTTACTGCATTTGCCAATGCATCGACACCTTTTTTCAATTGGTCGCGGGCATCGATATTGAATAATATTTCTTTTGCCATAATGATATCTTATTTATTTTAAAATGATAAGTTTAGAATTTTGAATTAACCCAAGATAGCGAGAACATCGCTCTGACGCATGATAAGGTATTTAGTGCCTTCTACTTCAAGTTCTGTTCCGGCATACTTGCCATAAAGAACTGTATCGCCTACTTTCAATACCATTTCTTCGTCTTTCGTTCCGTGACCAACTGCCACAACTTCACCCTTCAAAGGTTTTTCTTTTGCTGTATCAGGAATAATGATACCACCAATTGTTTTTTCTTCTGCAGGTGCAGGGAGGATAAGCACTCTGTCTGCTAATGGTTTAATGTTCATAGTTCTTTTTTTTGATTTTATTTGTTATACATTATATTCATGATTTGTCCTCTTCTTGAAGAAGACGCTAAATCAGTTGCGAAAAGTATGCCAAAGCAAAATAATGATTGTTTGGCAGAAATTGACTGACAAAATGACTGACAACAGGTTATTAATGGCAAAAAAGCATATTTGTTCCACACTTTTTAAACAATAGAAGCGGATTATTCCTTATAATAACGTATATTCGTAAATGACCCCCAAGATAAACTGTATAGATTATATGAATAAAATAAGTTTTGGCATATCCATCGCTTTTTGCGTACTCTGTTCCTGCACTTCGCGTACAGGACAAAAAACTTCTGAAGAGACTTTACAGGCTGATTCACTGGCACAGGACACGATTGCGGAAACTGTGGCAGAACCTGTCGTCAAAAAGATTACTCCGGAAGAAATTCAAATCACCAAAGAGCTGCTGTATGATAAATACACACTGGAAGATACATATCCTTATAAAGATACGACCCGCAGTTTCCAATGGGACAAAATAAAAGAACAGCTTGCCCTGCTCGAAAACATACAACTGCAACCGTCTCAATGGGCTATCCTCCAGAATTACAAAAACAGAAACGGTGAAGCTCCATTGGTGAAAAACTTCAAAAGAAATGCCTACGGACGGGTAGCGGATACGCTTGGGGTAGAACGATACCAGTCTGTCCCGCTTTATCTGCTGACGGATACGATAGCACCCGAACGCTACGGACAGGATGGTGAACTGACGCGTTTTATTGAGGACGGAGAAAACTTTGTCAAAGCAGAACCGATATTTACAGAAGGCGAATGGATGATTCCTAAAAAGTATGTCAAAATGATCGGAGATACGGTGGTTTTCAATAAAGCAATCTTTGTGGACCGCCATAATCAGAACATTACCGCACTGGAACGCACGGAAAAAGGGAAATGGGTAGTACGCAGTATGCACCCTTCTACTACCGGACTTCACCGACCGCCGTATGCGCAGGAAACTCCTTTAGGAATGTTCGTACTGCAGGAAAAGAAGGTGAAAATGATATTCCTGAAAGACGGCTCGAAAGAGACAGGAGGCTACGCGCCTTACGCCAGCCGCTTCACGGACGGAGCCTACATTCACGGAGTACCTGTTAACGAGCCCCGAAAGACACAGATAGAATATAGCTGGTCACTGGGAACCACTCCCCGATCACATATGTGTGTACGGAACGCAACTTCCCATGCCAAATTTATTTTCGACTGGGCACCTGTTAATGAGACGATTATTTTTGTTTTGGAATAAAAATCCCTATCTTTACCGCGATTTTATTTCAAGCTTAATCCCTATGTTTCAGAAAGTTATATTATTTTTATCATTCCTTTTCATTCCATTCAGCCATGTTTCAGTCGACACAATGGCCGTTCCTGCATCTGACTTTCCGACTCCTGTGTCCGAATTAGCTGCCGGCGAACAGCTCTTTGAAGAAATGGAGTTGGGTGGAATTGTCAATTTCATTGCATTCCGTCAGGCTGTCGCTGGTTACAACCGCATCAAGGAGAAGAGTAAACCGATTCTGACGCTGATTGACTTCTCAAAACCGTCTACCGAAAAACGTTTTTTTGTCTTCGATATGGAGAAGAAACAACTGCTGTATTCATCAGTAGTCTCACACGGACGAAACAGCGGAGAGAATTATGCCACTTCTTTCTCCAACCAAAACGGCTCTTATAAAAGCTCATTGGGATTTTATCTCACTGAAAACACTTACCAAGGCGGAAACGGCTACTCACTCATCCTAAACGGACTCGAAAAAGGAATCAATGACAAAGCAAAAGAACGTTCTATCGTCGTGCACGGGGCTTCATACGCCAATCCGACAGTAGCCGCCTCGGGACGTTTGGGGAGAAGTCTGGGATGTCCTGCCCTCCCGACAAAACTAGCCAAGCCCATCATTAATACAATTAAAGATGGCAGTGTTATGTTCATCTATGCCAATAATAGCAGCTATCTGGCTCAAAGCGACATCTTAAAAAACGTCAGTGCCCCCATACCGGCACTCTAAACAGCCTTTATCAGAAAGAGCTGCACGGACTAACCGCACAAAGGAATAACGACTTTACTTTATCGGCAGGGTAAACCAGAAGCAAGACCCTTTCTCCGGTTCACTATCTACGCCAATCTCGCCACCCAGTTGTTCCACAATACTGCGGCAAATGGAAAGTCCGAGTCCTGTGCCATGTACAAAGGAATTCAGTTTGACGAAACGCTCAAAAATCTCGTTCTGCATTTCCGGCTCAATGCCAATGCCTGTATCGGCAACGTAGAAACGCAGATGAGCCTCATCAAGCTGATCATAGCCTACCCGTATATTTCCTTCTTCCGTGAATTTAATCGCATTGTTTACAAAGTTAGAAATAACCTGATGTAAACGATTGCGGTCACTCATGATGCGACATTCCGGCAGATGGCGGTCAAAAAGGATTTCCACGTTCGGTCTGGCCTTCATTCTCATAGCGAGAACAATATCTTCACAAAGCAGATTTACGTCCAACTCACGTTCGGTGAAATCGAATGTTCCCGCCTCAATCTTCGATAAGTCAAGAATATCTGAAATCAATTGTAATAACAGGTCATTGTTTTCTTCCACAATATCCATGTACTGCCGTCTTTCCTCCATATCCTCCGTATCCACCATCAGGCTGGAAAAACCGACTATGGCATTCAGCGGAGTGCGTATCTCATGACTCATATTGGCAAGGAAAGCAGACTTCAACCGGTCAGATTCTTCGGCTTTCTCTTTTGCCTCTATCAGTTTGGCTTCCGTTTCTTTCAAAGCAGTGATATCATAGTTGACTCCAATCAATTCCACTTGTCCTTTTTCCGGCTCATAGAGATTCAGCACTACATTGGTACGCACCCAGTTCCATTCATTCTTCGTACCGGGACGCAAAATACGCATCTCACCTTTGAAGGCTTTTGCTTTCCCTTTCTTTGCTTCTTCAAAAAAAGCAAGCATACGGGAACGGTCATCCGGATGCATTTTGGAGTAAACACCGACTACATCGGAAAGAGGTGTATTCTCATCCTCTCCCATATTCTTGAACCATTGCTTGATGGCATAGCCCTGACGATTCAGCAGATTGAGTTTGGCATATCCCACCTTGGCATAATCAGATATAAGAAGAAACAGATTCTCAAAATCAGAAATACGCTTCAAGGCATCAATACGCTCCGTATTATCCATATTGATAAGAATATATCCGGTAAGGTTACCATGATTATCATATAATTTGCGGACTTTTGTATAAAGTTCGATGACACCGGCTTTCAATGGACGATAATATCCCGTGTGGCGGGCACATTCGAACGAATAACGGGCACGAAAATCCGTAATACTGCTCTTACGTATACTCTCAAGTATCTGGGCATCCACATTCGGGTTTTCAAAGAAATTGAGTCCGATCACCTCCGACTTATCCGCAATTCCCAGCATATCCATATCTCTTTCGTTCAAATCCACCAGATTACCATCCTTATCGTAAATCTCTACTCCGGCAGGAATATTGGTGAAGATATTTTTAAAGAGTCTTTCACTACGTGCCAAAGCTGCTTGTTCAAAGATCACTTTCTCTTTCGCCCTGCGCAGTTCAAGACAAATACTGATTACATTGGCCAAAGAAGACAGCCAGCGATAATCTTCGTCCGACCATGAAGCGGAACCATCGACCAAATCTACTCCCATAAATCCGTAGACATGATCATTGACTACCAATGGAGTCGCCATCAAAGCCTTGATTCCCTGACGGGACAACACCTCATATTCGCCCTGCCCCATTCCAGGCATCGGCTTTAATGTTTCAAATAGAATAGGCTTCTTTCCCAATATCTGCGATGTCCACCACGGCATGAAGTCTACCGGAATTTCCTGCAATTCATTTATTTCCGCTTTTACTCCTTCCGCTACAACTTCATAGGTACAGTTATAAAAATGATTTTCTTCGTCCGTCTCGAAAATATAGGCACGTCCCGCCCGATAGAAAGCCAGAATATCTTTTAATATCTCATAAATTCCTGTCTCTACTTCTTCATCTTTCAGAAAACGGGACAAAGACCGTGAAATTGAGTTCTGATAATAAAGCAAATCATTGATACGGTGTGAGATGGTTTCCGTTTTTTCATATTCCACCTTTTCGACAGATTGCTGTTCAAAGTCTGCCGCATGTTCAGCCACATATTTCCATAAGGGGGCGGCGTTGAGTGACTGCATGATCTCATTGTTTTCCAGCAGTTGTTTCACTTCTTCAAAAGTCAGCAGATGTACAGACAAATCTTCGGTATCTTCCAGATGTTGATGATCTATCGGTTCGACATCCGTAGCTAGGAAGCAATGAGTCAGGTTGGTATGCGTACTCGGATTGGCAGATATCACCATGTATTCCCGCCAGTTTCCTTTTCCATATCCGGTCTCCTCCCACAGTTCGCGCTGAGCGGAAACTAATGGGGAAGCATCCTCTTTATCACAAACTCCGGCACAGAGTTCATAAGAGGTACGTCCCAATCCAGGACGATACTGACGGACAAATACAAATTTGCCGTCTTTGGTTATTGCTATCGTGTTTACCCAATCAGGATATTCAAGAATATAATATTCAGGGATGCGGTTTCCATTAGGCAATAGCATATCTTCGCAGCGTACTGTCAACCACGGGCGGCGAAACAGATATTTGCTACTTACTGTTTTCCAGGCCTTCTCTTTCTCTTCCATCATTATTTGGTTTGCTTGCGGCAAAAGTAATGATTTTAGCCGGATAACTATTGCCCTATACAAACAAATATCTGTTTTTTACTCGCAAGTGATCTCTATTGTCTGTACCTGTTCGAGGTACTTCTTTGTAGCACTAACTAGCGAACTCCCCATATAATACCAAAACATCAGGCTGATGATGATCATCAATGCACCGATCATCGCAAAGCGACTTCTTTGTTCCAACATACTGCTACTCATATCTCTTCTCCTCTCTTATTTTATGTTTCACAAAGATAACACCGAAACGCTACAAAAAATTGACAAGAATGTTTCAAAAACCTTAAATATTGAATTTATTTAACCAACCGGAGGAAAATAGTCTCCTGCATACAGGCTGTTTTATCCTTCCGGAAATATTAATGTAACAATCTGCTACATTCAATTTAACGATTATTAGTTTATCCGCAAACTAGTTACTATCTTTGCACCCACTAACAACCCTTTTAATTACTATATGGCTTTTACTAATAATATTATGATTGTCCGGCATAAATTGCTGGCTGATCTCGTCAGACTCTGGAAAAACGACCAGTTAGTAGAAAAAATTGACCGTCTCCCTATTGAGCTGAGTCCGCGCAAATCAAAACCGCTGGGGCGTTGCTGCGTACACAAAGAACGTGCTGTATGGAGATACAAGACCTTCCCGCTGATGGGACTGGATATGACGGATGAACACGATGAAGTAACTCCTCTCTCCGAATATGCACAGATGGCACTGAACCGACCAGAGCCAAGTAAGGAAAATATCATGTGTGTCATTGACGAAGCCTGTTCTTCCTGCGTACAGATTAATTATGAAATCACCAATCTTTGCCGGGGATGTGTGGCACGCAGCTGCTATATGAATTGCCCTAAGGATGCAATACGTTTCAAGAAAAACGGTCAGGCAATGATTGATCATGATACTTGCGTCAGTTGCGGTATCTGCCATAAGAGTTGTCCTTATCACGCAATTGTATATATCCCCGTTCCTTGCGAAGAATCCTGCCCGGTGAAAGCTATCAGCAAAGATGAGCATGGCGTGGAACATATTGACGAAAGCAAGTGCATCTACTGTGGAAAATGTATGAATGCCTGCCCGTTCGGTGCTATCTTTGAGATTTCACAGACCTTTGATGTACTGCAACACATCAAGAAAGGAGAAAAGTTGGTAGCTATCATCGCTCCGTCTATCCTCGGACAGTTCAAGACTTCTATCGAACAGGTATACGGCGCCTTTAAAGAAATAGGATTCACCGACATTATCGAAGTAGCCGAAGGAGCCATGATGACCACCAGCAACGAGGCACACGAACTGCTGGAAAAACTGGAAGAAGGTCAGAAATTCATGACTACCTCCTGCTGTCCTTCATACATTGAACTGGTAGAAAAGCACATGACGGAAATGAAACCGTACGTTTCTACCACAGGATCACCGATGTATTATGCGGCACGAATCGCCAAAGAGAAACATCCGGATGCGAAGATTGTATTTGTCGGTCCGTGCGTAGCCAAACGAAAAGAGGTACGCCGTGACGATGCTGTAGACTATATCCTGACATTCGAGGAAGTAGGTTCTATCTTGGATGGAATGGACATTCAGCTGGAACAGGTGAATTCTTTCTCTATACTGCATACTTCCGTCCGCGAAGCACATGGTTTTGCACAAGCCGGTGGTGTGATGGGAGCCGTAAAAGCATATCTGAAAGAAGAAGCGGATAAGATCAATGCTATCCAAGTGTCGGATATCAACAAAAAAAATATAGCCTTGCTGCGTGCCTGTGCCAAAACAGGAAAAGCAGCGGGACAGTTTATCGAAGTGATGGCTTGCGAAGGTGGCTGTATCACCGGACCGAGTACGCACAACGACATTGTTTCAGGACGTCGTCAATTAGCACAAGAGCTGCTCAAGCGGAAAGAAAGCTATGAGACAATGGATAGATAAACTGCGAGAAGAAAGAACACTCCGACCGGAAGAATTCCGGCAACTGCTGACCGAATGTGACGGAGAATCATTGCGCTATATCAATAAACAGGCGCAAGAAGTCAGTCTCCGTCATTTCGGAAACCGGATTTTTATTCGCGGACTGATTGAAGTCAGTAACTGTTGCCGAAATAACTGCTATTACTGCGGTATCCGGAAAGGGAATCCGAATCTGGAACGTTATCGTTTATCCACAGAAAATATACTGAATTGCTGCAAACAAGGGTATGGACTCGGCTTCCGTACCTTTGTGCTGCAAGGAGGAGAAGACCCCGCACTGACAGAGGAACGGATAGAGGATATAGTCTCAACGATTCGCCGGAGTTATCCCGATTGCGCCATAACACTGTCACTCGGTGAAAAGTCGCGGGAAGCATACGAGCGTTTCTTTCAGGCAGGTGCCAACCGCTATCTGCTGCGTCATGAGACTTATGACAAAGAACATTATCAACAACTGCACCCTGCCGGTATGTCATGCGAGCATCGTCTGCAATGCTTACGGGATTTAAAGGAGATCGGCTATCAGACAGGCACCGGAATCATGGTCGGCAGTCCGGGACAGACCATAGAACACTTGATTCAGGATATTCTGTTTATCGAACAGCTTCGTCCCGAAATGATTGGTATCGGTCCCTTCCTGCCTCATCGCGACACGCCTTTTGCCCAGTCTCCCAGCGGAACCGTGGAACAGACGCTCCTTTTATTATCCATCTTCCGTCTGATGCATCCGTCAGCGCTGATTCCGGCAACCACGGCACTGGCTACCCTCACTCCCGATGGACGGGAACAGGGAATATTGGCGGGCGCCAATGTAGTCATGCCCAATTTGTCGCCACAGGAAGAACGAAAAAAGTACAATCTGTATAATAACAAAGCCTCCCTCGGAGCAGAATCTGCGGAAGGACTTAACATATTGCAACAGCAGCTGGAAAAGATCGGTTATCAAATCTCCTTCTCCAGAGGCGATTACAAACAATAAAGAAATGTATAAAGTAGATTCACCCCAAGCAGAAGAATTCATTCATCATGAAGAGATTCTGGAAACTCTTGAATATGCACGGAGTCACAAAGACAACCGCGCATTCATAAAACAGCTGATCGAGAAAGCCGCTCTTTGCAAGGGACTGACGCACCGCGAAGCAGCTACCCTGCTGGAATGTGACCAACCTGACCTGATAGAACGAATCTTCCATCTCGCCAAAGAAATCAAACAGAAGTTTTACGGCAACCGTATCGTTATGTTCGCACCGCTTTATCTGTCGAACTATTGCGTAAACGGATGCGTATATTGCCCTTATCACGCCAAAAACAAGACAATCGCCCGCAAGAAACTGACGCAGGAAGAAATACGCAAGGAAGTAATCG
This sequence comes from Bacteroides sp. RCH18, assembly GCF_058231005.1. NCBI lineage: Bacteria > Pseudomonadati > Bacteroidota > Bacteroidia > Bacteroidales > Bacteroidaceae > Bacteroides > Bacteroides sp. RCH18. The sequence goes on from NZ_JBIPTC010000001.1 coordinate 1,865,491, forward strand.
CTTTGCAGGATATGGGGCATAAACGTCTGGCACTCGAAGCCGGCGAACATCCGACTCTCAACTCACTGGAGTATATACTGGAATCCATCCGGACCATTTATAGTATCAGACACAAGAATGGGGCTATCCGCCGTGTAAACGTAAATATCGCCGCCACTACCGTCGAGAACTATCGTCGGTTGAAAGATGCCGGCATCGGCACGTATATCCTATTTCAGGAAACTTATCACAAAGAGAACTACGAAGCCCTCCACCCCACCGGACCGAAAAGTAACTATGCGTATCATACCGAAGCAATGGACCGCGCCATGGAAGGCGGCATAGACGACGTAGGAATGGGAGTACTCTTCGGACTGAATACCTATCGCTATGACTTCGTAGGATTATTGATGCACGCAGAACATCTGGAAGCCCGTTTCGGTGTGGGTCCGCACACTATTAGCGTGCCGCGCATCTGTTCGGCGGACGATATCGATGCGGGAGATTTTCCCAATGCGATTTCCGATGATATATTCAGCAAGATTGTTGCTGTCATCCGGATAGCGGTTCCTTACACCGGCATGATTATATCCACACGTGAATCACAGGAGTCCCGCGAAAAAGTGCTTGAACTCGGTATCTCACAAATCAGCGGCGGCTCCCGCACCAGCGTAGGCGGCTATGCGGAAACGGAACTTCCGGAAGATAACTCCGCACAATTTGATGTAAGCGACACCCGGACACTGGACGAAGTGGTCAACTGGCTGCTCGAATCAGGATATATCCCCAGCTTCTGCACCGCCTGCTATCGGGAAGGACGCACCGGGGACCGATTTATGTCCTTAGTCAAATCGGGACAGATAGCCAACTGCTGCGGCCCCAATGCATTAATGACTCTGAAAGAATACCTCGAAGATTATGCGTCGGAAGACACCCGAATCAAAGGAATGAAGCTGATAGCCAAAGAGACCGACCGGATTCCGAATCCCAAAATCAGAGAAATAGCCATCCGGAACTTAAAAGAAATTGCGGAAGGAAAAAGAGATTTCAGATTCTGAGGGGCAAGGTGCCCCTGCCAAGTTTTCATGCGGATAATAAACGTTACAACAATTGCTTGATTTATGAATTTAATCCACACCCCCAATGCCAACCGGCTCCACATCGCCCTCTTTGGAAAGCGTAACAGCGGAAAATCCTCCCTGATCAATGCACTGACCGGACAGGATACCGCTCTTATTTCCGATACTCCCGGAACAACGACCGACCCCGTGCAGAAAGCAATGGAAATTCACGGTATCGGTCCTTGTCTGTTCATTGATACTCCGGGATTTGACGATGAAGGTGAATTAGGAAACAGGCGTATCGAACGCACATGGAAAGCCGTAGAGAAAACCGATATCGCCCTTCTGCTTTGTGCAGGTGGTGGCTCTGCTGCTGAGGAAACCGGAGAACCGGATTTTACCGAAGAACTTCATTGGCTGGAACAACTCAAGGCAAAAAACATCCCGACCATTCTGCTTATCAACAAAGCAGATATACGGAAGAACACCGCATCCCTTGCCATCCGGATAAAGGAGACTTTTGGAAGCCAGCCGATTCCTGTCAGTGCCAAAGAGAAGACAGGCATCGAACTGATACGACAAGCCATTCTGGAAAAGTTGCCGGAAGATTTCGATCAGCAAAGTATTACTGGCAACCTGGTAACGGAAGGAGATCTTGTCCTACTGGTCATGCCACAAGATATTCAAGCCCCCAAAGGGAGGCTTATTTTGCCACAAGTGCAGACAATGCGGGAATTGCTCGACAAGAAATGTCTGATCATGAGCTGCACCACAGATAAGTTACGGGAAACGTTGCAAGCCCTCTCCCGCCCTCCTAAACTGATTATTACGGACTCACAAGTCTTTAAAACAGTTTACGAGCAAAAACCGGAAGAAAGCAGACTGACTTCTTTTTCCGTCCTTTTTGCAGGCTATAAAGGAGATATCCGGTACTATGTGAAAAGTGCCTCAGCCATCGGAAGTCTGACAGAATCTTCCCGTGTACTGATAGCCGAAGCCTGCACACACGCCCCTCTATCCGAAGACATCGGGAGAGTAAAACTCCCGCATCTGTTAAGAAAGCGGATTGGAGAAAAGTTATCGATAGATATCGTGGCGGGAACTGATTTCCCGCAGGACCTCACTCCTTATTCTTTGGTAATCCATTGCGGCGCTTGCATGTTCAACCGCAAATATGTGCTGAATCGCATCGAAAGAGCAAGGCTACAAAATGTGCCGATGACAAATTACGGAGTAGCTATCGCTTTCCTTAACGGGATACTTAATCAAATAGAATATTAAAATAAAAAGAACAGAACCTTGCAGACTTCAAGCATTTGTCTTATATTAGTCACGCAATCAAATATTTATTAACTTTAGACATAAACAAATGAAAAAGAGAACTATGGCTTTGGCCATCTTTCTGGCAACCGGTGTTACTATGCAAGCACAAGACCGACTGACACAGTACAAAGTCCGGAATGCCATCAGCGTTCGTACCCCCATTATGAACGACAGCATCAATCCTAAAGGAGAAAAACACACCAAAAAGATGTTACTCCAGACCCCGGTCGTACTACATTTGCCGGATGCACCGATGCAGTCGCTCACTGCGGACACAGCGGGGTATCTCAGCTTCGAGAAAGCGGATAAAGACAATAAACTTTATCTGGTTAAGACTCAGATTCGTGCAGAACGTTTCCTGAAAGGGAAGTTGAAAATCACCTCCCCCGTCCGCTGGGAAGTCTTCATTGACGGAGCTTCCAAGCAAGTAAAAGATGCGGCAGAAGACAGCATCACCTCCGGCTCATCACGTGACATCGCTCTCAGCCTTGAACCGGAGCGGGATTACGAGATAATCATCAAACTGCTTTCTGCTTCCGACGACAAAGCGGCACCAACACTGAAATGCGAACTGATCAAAGACGAGAAATTCAAGGATACCGCCTGCAATCTAGATCCGGAAGCAAAGAAGCGTTTTTCTCTAGACAATACAGTTTATGGTAACCGTGCCATCGCTGTTTCCATCTCTCCCAGCGGAAAGTATCTGTTGACCCGTTATTGGGATAACCACGCTGCCAAACGCTCACGCACTTATTGCGAACTGACGGAACTAAAGAGCGGAAAAGTACTCCTGACCAATCTCAGAGACGGCATGAGCTGGATGCCTAAAAGTGACAAGTTATACTACACGGTAACTGCCCTGACAGGAAATGACGTAATCACCCTCGATCCTGCCACACTCCGCGAAGAAACGATTTTGCAAAGTATTCCCGAACAGAGTTTCAGATGGTCGCCCAACGAAGATTTTCTGATTTACTATCCCCGCGAAGAAGGAGTCAAAGAAGACGGCCCTCTCCGCCGCATCGTAAGTCCGGCAGACCGTATTCCCAATTCCCGCGGACGGAGTTTCCTTGCGAAATACAACCTGTCCGACGGTGTCTCCGAACGCCTGACTTATGGCAACCACAGCACGTATCTGCAAGATATTTCTCCGGACGGAAAATACATGTTATATAGTACATCCAAAGAAAACATCACTCAACGTCCGTTCTCTCTGTCCTCACTTTACCAGGTAGATTTGGAAACGTTGAAAGTGGATACTCTTTTCTATGAAGACCGCTTTATCGGAGGTGCGGGCTACTCTCCTGACGGCAAGCAGCTATTGCTGACCGGCAGCCCCGAAGCGTTCGGCGGCATCGGAAAGAATTGTGGCAATCACCCTATTGCCAATGATTTCGATACTCAGGCCTTTATTATGGATCTGAGTACCCGCAAGATACAGCCGATTACCAAAGACTTTCATCCGACAGTCAGCCCTCTGCAATGGAATCATGGCGATGGGTGCATTTATTTCAATACGGACGATGGCGATTGCAAAAACATCTATCGTTATTCTCCGAAGGACGGAAAATTTGAGAAGCTGAACCTTGAAACGGACGTTACCAGCGCATTCGCTCTGTCCGAATACAATCCGGGCATCGCAGCTTACATCGGTCAATCGGACTACAACGCCGGAGTGGCCTATCTCTATGACATGAAGAAAAAGACTTCCAGCCTGCTTGCCGACCCGATGAAACCGATTCTGGAGAAAATAGAATTAGGCAAAACAGAGCCGTGGAACTTTACCGCTTCCGACGGAACTGTCATCACTGGCAAGATGTGCCTGCCTCCGAATTTTGATCCCAACAAGAAATATCCGATGATCGTATATTACTATGGCGGTACGACTCCGACTACCCGCGGAATCAGTAATCCGTATTGCGCACAATTATTCGCTTCACGTGACTATGTGGTCTACGTCATCCAGCCTAGCGGAACGATTGGCTTCGGACAGGAATTCTCCGCCCGCCACGTCAATGCGTGGGGCAAACGTACAGCAGATGACATCATCGAAGGCACGAAGCAGTTCTGCAAAGAGCATCCGTTTGTGGATGAAAAGAAAATCGGATGTCTCGGTGCTTCTTATGGCGGATTCATGACGCAGTATTTACAGACGCAGACGGATATTTTCGCCGCTGCCGTGTCGCACGCCGGAATCAGTGACGTGACCAGCTACTGGGGTGAAGGTTACTGGGGGTATTCCTACAATGCCATCGCCGCAGCCGACAGTTACCCGTGGAAGGACCCGGACTTGTTCACCAAACAAGGCTCCCTGTTCAACGCCGACAAGATAAACACTCCGTTACTGCTGCTACACGGTACGGTAGATACCAATGTGCCTATCGGTGAAAGTATCCAGCTTTTCAACGCGTTGAAGATACTTGGCAAGACTGTAGAATTCGTGACCGTAGACGGAGAAAACCATTTCATCTCCGATTATGACAAGCGAATCAAATGGCATAATTCCATCATGGCATGGTTTGCCCGTTGGCTACAGGATCAGCCGGAATGGTGGAAGGAAATGTATCCGGAACACCATTTATAATTCATGATAAATACGTATCCCCGGTCGTACACAAGAGTAATTCTTGGATATACGACCGGGGATACTTCTACTTTGCAATCTCATCTATTTTAATTCTACCTCGATAGCTGCCGGATAAAGCCGTTGCGGATCGAAGAACACAGCACAGCTATTAACCATATTCTTCAAATCAGCCTTTACTTTTCCCTCGAAAACCTTTTTGCCATTCACCGTCAGAGTCACCTTTTCAGTTAAATCGACCAGCTCGTCACAGAGATAAATGACCACTTTCCCTTTATGCGCCTGCGCATATTTCTTCGCAAACTTCATCTCTATTCCCCATCGTTGATCCTTCTCCGTGGCTTCATAAACAACATCATCGACCTTCAATGAAATATGATTTCCCGAAATACTCATTTCATAATAAGTACGCGACTTCCCCTCTTCATCGGATCTTTCCTTCACATACAGATTATAAAATCCTTTCCGGTAGAGTCCGTCCATCTCAAAATTCTCCCAGCTTACATATTTGGGATAAGGATTGCGGACATATTGCTTCAGCCAGGGAGTCGTCGGACGATAATCAATACTATGCCCCATTCCGGGAATCAGTTCTATCTTGTGAGTGAAATAGCCGGGATGCTGATGCGCCAAACTATCGAATGCTTCCAGCACATATCCGGTCAGTGTATTCCGGTAAAATCCGGTATCCTTGTCTCCTGTCCGCAAAGAAAAAGCAATATTACTACAATTCTCCGCAGGAGCATTCTTTAAAGGTTCCCCTCCTGCCATCGGTCCCGCAGCAGCCCAATAATCAGCATAAAATGAGGCCAGACGCTGACTGCCATATCCGCCTTCCGAGATTCCGAAAACATACACTCTGTTGGGATCAATCTTTCCCAAGAGCAAGGACTGTCGGAGCAATTTCTCCCAGGCAAACTGTTTAGCTTTCTGCCACCAACGATAGTACTCGCCTTCGTTCGGAATCTGTGGAATAAAGTAAACGGAAGGAGCATCATCAAAATTCCGGCAAATTTTCAACCCGGTACTCCATTCCCGTTCTTTGGGTCCCGAGCCATGCAGATAGAGGAATAATGGAAGTTCATTTCCTATTCCATCTGTCCCTTTCATTCCCCAGTAATAGGGCATCACAGCATTTGGTTCCAAACTATCAGGAAGTTTCCAGTAGCCGGTAGAAGCGGATGAGAGTGTATCCAAAGCTATTAATTTTTCTTCTTTAAAACCATCATTTGCCTCTTTCCACAACTGCCATACGACATCACGATAGTGTTCTACCTCTGACAGTTTCAACGGTTTTCCTGCGTCAAAAGAGGTTGTCTTACCGGAAAGAGATTCAGAAAAGAACGTAACAATCTCTTTTCTTGTCTGTGCCTTCACCGACTTCCCGGGGTAATTCTCATTTGCTTCGAGTTCATGAGCTGCTGAAGAAACAACACTGGCGGCACAGACTATGCCTAGAACGAACGTGTTTTTTATTGTTTTCATACTACTTTGAAGTTTGCCGTTTTTCATATATTTGCTAACGATTTAATGTATGCACAAAGATAGAAATTACTGTCCGGTTCTCCTTACCTTTTCAGTCTAATCTAAAAACTAATATCCAAAGTTTTTAAATTAGAAGTAGAATTAAGCCTTCCGAGAATATGAGCACACGAAGGAGTTGTTTCATATAATTACCATTTCATCCTATATAGTTTCTGATAGTCGGTTTTCATTCGGAGCCGCATCTTTATATCTTTACAAAAACAAAAAAGGCCTTTAATAAACACGGATTCTGTTTATAATAAACTTATTGCACGTTTATTATAAACGGTATCCAAGTTTATTAAAAACGATATTCGTCCCTTTTTAAGTACGAGACGAAATGGGGCAGGCATAATTAACGACAAAATGGGGCAATAATCATCTGATCATTGCCCCATTCCAAGTTCTTCTGATACTTATAAGTAACAGTATAAAGGTGATATTTATGTATCTATTTTTCTTATTATATTCATTTTATTTATGCCTTTTCTTTTCCCAAAGATACAACATAAAAAGTCATTTGTCAAGTACTTCACGGGAAAAGCGGATATTCTCACTCTATACCCTGCTTTTAATTGCGTAAAGCAGCTATCAGTTCTTCCACCGAAACAAGATTCTGTTCGCCGGTTTCCATATTCTTCAGCATTGCTTTGCCTTCGTTCATTTCGTTCTCTCCTACGATAGCTACGAACGGAACAATCTTGGCATTGGCATAGCTCATCTGCTTCTTCATCTTTGCCGCATCCGGGAAGATTTCCGCACGGATACCTGCCGCACGAACTTTTGCCAGCATACTCATGGAGAAAGCAGCTTCTTTATCACCAAAGTTTACGAACATCAATTCCGTACCGTTCACTGCTTCCTTCGGATAAAGTTCCAGTTGATTCAATACATCGAAGATACGGTCTGCACCAAAAGAAATGCCGACTCCCGACACACCGGCCATACCAAATACTCCTGTCAGGTTGTCATAGCGACCGCCACCGGTGATACTGCCGATCTGCACATCCAGCGCTTTCACTTCGAAGATAGCACCGGTATAATAATTCAATCCGCGAGCCAGCGTCAAATCAAGTTCGATTTCATTTTTCAAGCCCATTGTTTCCAGTGTGCCCAGAATAAATTCGCTTTCTTCCACTCCTTTCATGCCTGTTTCACTGGCTGCCAGCACGCTCTTTAGTGTAGCCAGCTTTTCAGCATTGGTTCCGCTCAGCAGAATGATCGGCTGCAATTTGGCAATCGCCTCATCACTGATCCCTTTCTCTTTCAGTTCCGCATTGACGTTCTCCAGACCAATCTTATCCAGCTTGTCAATAGCCACTGTGATATCTACAATCTTATCCGCTTCACCGATAATCTCAGCGATACCGGAAAGAATCTTGCGGTTATTGATCTTAATGCACACACGGATGTTGAAACGGCTGAATACAGTATCGACAATCTGCATCAATTCTACTTCATTCAGCAGTGAATCACTACCGACAACATCGGCATCGCATTGATAGAACTCACGGTAACGTCCTTTCTGCGGACGGTCTGCACGCCATACCGGCTGTATCTGATAACGCTTGAACGGAAAAGTTATTTCATCGCGGTGCATCACCACGTAACGGGCAAAAGGCACCGTCAAGTCATAGCGCAAACCTTTCTCACAGAATTTGCTTGCCAGCTTAACAGCATTACGACTCAATAACTCTTCATCTGTGATGCCGGAAAAATAATCTCCTGAGTTCTGAATCTTAAATAGAAGTTTGTCACCCTCATCGCCATATTTCCCCATCAGTGTAGAAAGCATCTCCATCGACGGAGTTTCTATCTGCTGGAAACCATACAGATGATATACGTCACGAATCGTATTGAATATATAATTACGCTTCGCCATTTCTACCGGCGAAAAGTCACGAGTTCCTTTAGGAATACTTGGTTTTGCTGCCATGATATAATTACTGTTTAGTATTTTAATTGCGCAAATTTACTGCAAATTTCCGAGCAACGCTTGCATATATCCGAAAAAATCGTCAATATTGTATCTTCAGTCTGCAAATCTCTTTAAACTGATAGCGAGACAACAACTTTAAGAATATAAATTATTAACCATATTATGAATAACACAATTATCGGATCGAGATATAAAACCGGGCTTTTTCTCCTGGCTGCTTCTCTCATAGCAATGTCGTTACCGGCACAAAACAAGACTCAGAAGTCGCCCCCATTCAAGAGTATCCGCACCACCGTGCATCAGGCAGTACAAAAGAATACGTCGTGGACACCCGGTGCCATCATTGATCAGATTCATTTCGTAAAATACAACCGTTACGGACAAAAGATAGCGGAAAACTCACTGAAACCGGATGGCAGTGCCGACAGCAAAATCGTCTTTATATACGACGAAGACGGCAATGTAGAAAAGGAAATTGTTGCTTCCATCAAGCAAGGAGGAGTCAGCAATATCTTTGAATATCACTACGACGCGCAAGGCAGAGTAGACGGAAAGAAAAAGATGGATGCACAGCAGGAGATTATGAGTGTGGATACCATTCTGCGCAATGAAGCCGGTCAGGTGGAGAAAAGGATTTATTATGGGATAAATATTATGGGAGACAAGAAAAAGCTCCCGTTCCGCGAAACCATAAGCATTAATTATAATGAACAGGGACAAATTACGGAAGTGATCGAAGAAAGTACACTGAACAAAAACACCGGATCGGGCAAACGGGAACTGGCAAAAAGCGACACACTGCCACTGAAACGCTACTCGGAAGGAGCATTCAAAAGATACAATGCGCCTCAAAGCAAGAGAGTGGATATGGAATACGACACATACGGCAACTGGATCAAACGAGTGGAATATAACGGTCCGAATCCGGAGTATATTCTTGTGCGCCACATCGAATATGCCGGTCCGGAAGATACCGACCGGAAACTTCTCCTGCTGCAAGGAAAAGTAAAATCGGTACATCAGACTTCGTATATAGCGGCTCCCTTGGGAACGGAAATCATCAACCGAGGTCCCAAAAGCGGTACCTTCTTTATTTATCAGTTCGACAAGGAAGGAAGAAAGACAATGGCAAGCCACTTCTCGAATACGGGAGTTCCGGAAGGTACGACAGAGTATAGCTACAATGCCAACGGCGACATCGAAAAAGAAATCCGGAAATCACCTGCCGGTAAAATGGAAAGCACCACTGTATGGACTTACAACGACGAAGGTAACGTGAGAATTAAATCAATGACGGATGCCAATGGAGAGCCGATGCGCAAAACTCTTTTCCGTTACAACACCGAAGGAAACTGCACACAAGAAATCTGCTTCTACAAGGATGGTTCAACGTACAGCGAATTTCATTATCAACATGATCCTTATGGCAATTTAATCTGTAAAAAGGTAGTGAAAGCACCGGCAGAAGCACCGGGAGAGGAATACGAGTCGATCGACCGGGTATGGAATGCCCGTGGAAGGATCGTTGAAGAGAAAATCGGGACTCCTCCCAACGAACGTCAGTATAGTTACCAATACAGCAGCCGTGGAGAGGTTGTTTCCGGAACGGAATCAATCAGCGGTCAGCCGGCAGTGAAGTTTGTCTATAAATTCTATAATGACCCGCATGGCAACTGGAAAAAACGAATCAAATTCATTAATGAGAAAGCGGTTCTGTATGAGGAACGCGAATATACGTATTACAACTAAAAAAAGAACGCCTCCATAGTCTTTGAAAACGATGGAGGCGTCAAAAAGATTAATCTTTTCTCTTAGTCTCTTCTGCCCATAGCAATCATAATGTAATAGATCAGCGTAGCCAATGAACCCAGTGCAGCAACTACATAGGTGTATGCAGCAGAGCGAAGAGCGTCTTCGGCTTGCGTATGATTGTATGAATTAGTAATGCCGGATGAACTCAGCCACACAAGCGCACGCTTACTTGCATTGATTTCCACCGGCAAGGTGATAAAGCTGAACAAAGTGGTGGTAGCAAACAGAATGATACCAATCCACAACAATTGCGGGAATGAGTTGAACAGCAGAATACCGCCCAGCAATACCCAAGTCATGATAGAGGACGAAAAATTCACTACCGGCACCAAGGCGCTGCGCATTTTCAACGGAGCATACATACGTGCGTGCTGAACAGCGTGTCCACATTCGTGTGCCGCTACGGCAGCCGCCATGATACTATTACTTTCATATACACCTTCACTCAGATTCACTGTTTTGTTAGCAGGATTGTAGTGGTCGGTCAGCTGACCGGGTGTATGAGTTACTTGTACATCGTAAATTCCATTGTCGTGCAGCATCTTCAGAGCTACGTCGCGTCCTGTCATACCGTTTCCTGTCGGAATTTTGGAATACTTCTTGAATTTGTTCTGCAAATTCATCTGTACCAACCAACTTGCTACGGCAATACCAATAAATAATACCCAATAAGACATCATATACTTTTCATTTTAATTATTACTCTATATTTCTATAAACAAATTGTTTGCCAAAAATAAAGGGAAACTACGTATGTAACGATAGTTTCCCTATGCTTTTATGAAGAATTAGCTAAAAATTAGTCAATTGTAAGTTCTACAACGTAATCAATATCTTTTGGTATCTCTGCAAGCTCCAGCAACACGCCTTCTTTATTTTTATTGAAGCGGACAGGTGTGCCGTTCTTAAACAGGACTGCTTTCTTCACCTTCTTATCTGCCAAAGGCAGGAACAGGGCTTTATCCTGCAAATTCAGAATGTGCACATACAGCTTGTTTCCTTTCTGCGTCGTCACTCCCCAGTCATGCGGAGCAACCGCACCGCCACGGGTTCCATAAATCGTTTCACCATATTGATTCATCCACTCTCCCATTTCTTTCAACCGCTGTACGGCTACTTCCGGAAGCTCTCCGTCGGGCTGAGGGCCGATATTCATCAACAGGTTTGCATTCTTTCCGGCTGCCTTTACCAGATAATGAATCAGCGTCTTCGTTGATTTATAATTCTGATCCGTAATCTTATATCCCCACATACCATTCATCGTTTCGCAGGTTTCCAAGGGCAGGTGACTTACACTTTGTCCGGAAAGCCCTGCGGTATTTTCTCCGGGCAGGTCACGTTCGAATATCTGAATATCTTCACCGGCAAAAGGAGTCTGATGATGGTTATTTCCTATCAGGCAACCCGGCTGCAGTTTATGGATCATGGCATATTGTTCCGGCAACTCCCAGTTAAAGCCGGGATTTCCATCCTGATCCCACCATCCGTCGAACCAAATAGCTCCTACCGGACCATAATTAGTCAGCAGTTCCGTCAGCTGATTGTTCATGAACTGATAATAGCTTTTCCAGTCTCCTTTCGGATTCGGACGTCCTGTACCCCGTCCTGTACGACCCCAAGGATAATCTTCCCGCGTCCAGTCAAGATGAGAGTAGTAGAAATGGAGTTTGATTCCCTGTTTGCTACAGGCTGCTGCCAGCTCCTTGATGATATCCCTCTTAAAGGGAGTTGCCTTTACGATATTGAAGTCCGAATATTGGGTATCGAACATGGAGAAGCCGTCATGATGGCGGGAAGTCAGGCAGATATATTTAGCTCCCGACGCTTTGATGGCTGCCACCCACTTATCCGCATCAAACTTGGAGGGATAGAAGCCGCCTGCCAGTTTGGCATACTCTTTATAATTCAGATTATTGTTTGTCATAGTCCACTCACCGGTGGCAAGCATGGCATACAGTCCCCAATGAAGGAAAATACCGAATTTATTATCCTGAAATTCTTCACGGGCTTTGAGGTTTTCTTCACCAGGCTGGTAAGAAGACTGTGCGTGGATCCGGGAGGAGATTCCCAGACTCATACCTATTAATAATAGGAAAGTAATGAAATGTGTTTTCATAATGCGTTATAGTTAATATTGGGGGTAAAGAAAAAACAAAAAGGCGGAGTAATTTCCATTTCTCCGCCTCTCATTAAGTTATAGAACAAAGGAGACCAAAAGCAATAGTATCATCAATTCCCCTCCTTCCAGGAGGAGAATTAAGATACTACCGGACTTTTTAGTCAGCCCCATTTCTTATTCTTCAGTATAACGTTCGATTGTCTGGGCTCTGTCCGGTCCGACAGATACAATCTTGATTTCCACACCAAGTTGTTCTTCCAGGAAAGTCAGATAAGCATTGAATTCTTCCGGGAATTCATCTTCGCTCTGCATCTTTGTCATATCTGTCTTCCAGCCCGGCAGTTCTGCATATACAGGCTCCACACCTTCAGTGATGTCGTATGGGAAATAATCGATTTCCTCGCCATCTACCTTATAAGCAACACAAGCCTTGATGGTGTCGAATGTATCGAGAACGTCGCTCTTCATCATGATCAGTTTGGTAACACCGTTTATCATAACGGAATATTTCAGAGCTACCAGGTCAATCCATCCGCAACGACGTTTACGTCCTGTTACAGAACCGAATTCATGTCCCAGTGTGCACATCTTGTCACCAGTCTCGTCGAACAGTTCTGTCGGGAACGGACCGGCACCTACACGAGTACAGTATGCCTTGAAGATACCGAACACTTCGCCGATACGGTTCGGAGCTACTCCCAGACCGGTGCAGGCACCTGCACAAACCGTATTGGAAGAAGTAACAAACGGATACGAACCGAAATCGATATCAAGCATCGTTCCCTGAGCACCTTCGCAAAGAACGCTCTTGCCGTCTTTCAGATAGTTGTTAACCTCATGCTCACTGTCTACAAAATGGAACTGTTTCAGATATTCGATACCTTCCATCCATGCTTTTTCCAGTTCTGTGAGGTCATATTCGTAGTTCAGACTTTTCAGGATTTGTTCGTGACGAGCTTTCGCCGCACCGTATTTCTGTTCGAAGTTATGAAGGATATCACCTACACGAACACCATTACGGCTAACTTTATCCGTATAAGTAGGGCCAATGCCTTTACCGGTGGTTCCTACTTTCGCATCTCCCTTGGCAGCTTCGTAAGCGGCGTCCAGTATGCGGTGTGTCGGAAGGATGAGATGAGCTTTCTTAGAAATGTGCAAACGCTCTTTCAATGGATGTCCCGATGCTTCGAGTGCCTCAGCTTCCGCTTTGAACAATGCCGGATCGAGCACTACACCGTTACCGATAATATTTACCTTATCTCCCTGAAAAATACCGGAAGGAATAGAACGAAGTACATACTTCTGTCCTTCGAACTCAAGTGTATGACCGGCATTCGGACCGCCCTGGAAACGAGCGACCACATCGTACTTAGGTGTTAATACGTCGACTACTTTACCTTTACCTTCGTCGCCCCATTGTAATCCTAATAGAACATCTACTTTCATTTTTCTTTTTTATTGTTGTTACTGACTTTTTTCCGTTTATTAGCTCTGTCGCACTTGCTGCACAATCCATATATATATAAGGAGTAATGCGAAAGTTGAAAGCGGCTTAATTTTGTATTTTCGATGGCATGCTGCAATTCCTCGTTCTGAAACTCGGTCACTTTGCCGCATTGAGTACATATCTGATGATGATGTGTCTCGCGATTGTATGATTTTTCGTATTGGGAGGAAGTGCCGAACTGATGCTTGATGATCAGCCGCGCATTGATAAGCAGAATAATAGTATTATAAAGAGTTGCCCGGCTCACCCGGAAATTCTCCTGATCCATCATTCTGGAATAGAGCATATCGATATCGAAATGTCCGTCGATGGAATAGATAGTTTCGAGTATGGCGTAACGTTCGGGAGTCTTACGATGCCCGTTCGCCGTGAGATATTCTGTGAATATCTGCCTTACTGTATCTTTCACATTTTGAGTTTCCATCATCAGCACAAAATTAGCGCGAACAAAGTTAAGCCTTTTTTGTGGAAAGCAAAAGAATTTCTGAGAATAAGTAATAAGTATTAAGTAATAAGTATTAGGTATTAACCGTAGCTACTTAGATTTCATGCGGCGGATATCCGCATGGTAATACTTAATACTTATTACTTAATACTTATCACTAGCTTCTTCTTTTACCATATTATAGAGCATCTGCTCCGCTTCCACTGTGGAATCTGCCATTCCTTCAACCATCCGGCATACACGGAAAGCATGTTCTTCGTTATGCTGCATATACTTACGGATAGCCAGAAGAGCTGCATTCCGCACATGATAGCTTTCTGAATGAACAGCGCAAAGTGCCTGGTCGAGCAATTCGCCGGAAGCTCTTTCTGTCATATCTCCCTTTTTCATCAAAAGACGGGCAGCTGTCAGGAAACCGCAAGTCTGCACATATTCCTGTTCATCAGCCATCCAATGAAAAGATTTAGCAGGGGCATACGGCAAATGCTGGAAAAGATTCATACAGGTCAGTTCCGCAATCTCTATGTTACGGATACTTTCTACCCAGATATCAGCTATCTCGGGATAAAAGGTATCTACAGGCTGCAACATGGCTGCCATGATTTTGCATTCGCGAATATCTTCTTTCCACAATGCCTGCGCCAGGTCGTGGTTCTTTTCATACCCTTCGGCAATCATCTTTATGCGGGGGATTTCGACTCCGAAATTGAGTTTGTATACCAATCCCTTCTCACGCATACTTTGGGACACAGCCCCGTTCATAGAGAGACGGAGCTGTGTTTTGATATCTTTCAGTTGTTCTTTTATATCCATTTTCAATATTAATTATTTACGGAAGGCAACGGAGAATAATCTTTGCTGTAACGCAACATTTGTTCTACATAGTCTTCGTCATAAGACACGGTAACATCCGTGATATTTCCATCCTTGTCAGTCACCAGTTCATAGACCGGATTTACAAAACCTTTGTAAGGAGCCAGATTCAGCTTCTTATAGCGTGCCAACACTTCGGCATGCAAAGCAGGATCAACCTTCACGGCATAATTTTCAACCAATGTACGGGCACCTTCAAAATCACCGGTCGATTTGATTCGCTGAATTTCAGCCAGCAGTTCACCGAACAACTGACGGACTTTCTCATAATCATTGACTACGACATAGGTCTTTCCGTCCTTCTTCACCATTTCGACCACTTTGTCGGGAGCACCTTTTTCAAATACCCAGCGGGCGATCAGCTGACGGTTGCGCATATGAGCTTCTTCGATATTATTTCCCGGTTCGATACGTACAAGCTGTGTCATCAGACCATTCATCAGGAAAGTATAATATTCAGCTTTATAAGCCTCTGCATCCGGAACAAGTTTCAGTTCTACCAGTTTCGGGTCAGCCACGTAGTACAATCCGAACAAGTCGGCACGTGCTTCTTCAATAGTGGAACCATACGCTTTCAAAGCGTCAGGGTCTACTCCCGGAAGCAATTTGCCAGAACCATGTCCCAGACATTCGTGCAAGTCTGTATGAAGTTCACCTGTCAAGTCGCCATATTGGTCGATCCGCTGTCTCTCTTCGTCATTGCAGACAAACTCTTCATTGAACCCGTTACCGTGGGCAGCTTTATTATAAGCATCTGTGATATTGCCGATAGTAACTGACTTAGAGCCGTGATGAGCACGAATCCAGTTAGCGTTCGGAAGATTGATACCGATGGCAGTTGCAGGATACAAGTCACCGGCAAGAATAGCGGCAGTGATCACCTTGGCAGATACCCCTTTTACCTTTTCCTTTTTGAAAGATTTATCAACCGGCGAATGATCTTCGAACCATTGCGCATTGCTGCTGATAATCTCTGTGCGGTGCGTAGCATCCAAGTCTTTGAAGTTGACCAGTGATTCCCAGCTGGCTTTCACTCCCAGCGGGTCGCCGTAACTTTCTGTAAAGCCATTCACAAAGTCAATTCTTGAATCAAGGTCTTTCACCCAAAGGATAGCATATTCATCGAAGTCTTTCAGGCTGCCTGTTTCGTAAAATTGAATCAGTTTGCTGATCACAGCTTTCTGTGCATCATTTTCGGCAACAGTTTCCGCTTTCTTCAGCCAGTACACAATCTTTTCAATCGCCTGAGTATAAAGTCCGCCTACCTTCCAGACTTTTTCCTGTATTTTCCCATCTTCTTTCACCAATCGGCTGTTGAGTCCGTAAGAAACCGGAGTTTCATCTTTTGGGTCTTTCATTGCTCCGTAGAAGCTTTCCGCTTCCTGCTGAGTGACTCCGTCGTAATAATTGCAGGCAGAAGTCAGCACCAAGTCTTCACCGTCCGCCTGATTTACACGCTTTGACAGGATAGCCGGATCAAACATAACCGGGAAAAGCTCATCACAGAGTTGTTCGGCAGTCTGTCCCTCTGACAACGGAAGTAATTGGGCGTCTGTTCCGAGCACTGCCTGTTTCAGGAAGTCCTGCGAGAAACCGGGCACAAACTTTTCCATGCCGTAATGATGATGAATACCATTGGAGAACCATACCCGTTTGAGGTACACTTCCATATTTTTGAAGTCGGGAGCCGACTTGTCTCCTTTATAATTGGTGTAAACAGCTTCGAGCATCCGGCGGATTCTCAGGTTATATTTTCCGTTCTGATCAAACAGGATGTCGCGTCCTTCGAGCGCAGCCTGAGTCAGGTAATAAACCAATTCTTTCTGTTTCAGCGTCAAGGTTTCGAATTCGGGAACCTTGTACCGCAATATTTGTAAGTCTGCAAATTGTTCCACTGTATAATCAAATTTATCTGCCTCAGCAGTTGTTGTTTTGGCCCCACCGCAAGATACAAGGATCGTAGCGGTAACTGCCATCGAAATAAAATGTTTTTTCATAATTACTGATATTGATTAATTAAATAAGAAAAGGAATTATCCCCGAACTTTTCATTCAGAGGTAATTCCTTTTGGTCAGTATCGGAAAACGCAATTACTTCTTACTTTCAGCGTGTTTCTTGCGATATCCGTTAGGAGTTTCACCTACGTTCTTGTAAAATGCAGCGTAAAAAGATTGACGATTTGCAAAGCCAACCATTGCACTGATTTCTTCCACATTCTTGTCGGCATAACGCTTGTCTGTCAACAAATGCAGAGCGTCTTTCACTCTGTACTCATTCAACAAACAAGAGTAGTTCATACCAAAACGAGAATTCACTACTGCAGAAAGGTAGCGAGTATTGGTCTTCAACTCTTTAGCCAAATCTTTAGCTGAATAGTCAGGATCTTTATACTTCTTCTGAACTACTACAATGTTCAGAATCTTGTCATACAACTCGTCTGCCAGTTCCGGTCTGATTAATGACCGATATGCAGCCTTCTTTTCTTTCTTTTCCCTCAGATTGTAGGGACGTTTCTTTGGAGCTTCCTCCGCTTTTTTGTTCTCTAAATCACTCATTGAATTAACTGGTTAGGGTTTGTTTATTTGTTATTAATTGCTCATTCGCAACGTTACATGTTACAAATGTCTTACTTTTTTTTTAAACACACAATTATTTTGTGCATTTTTTTTCTAATAAAACAATCAAAAACCTTGAAAAAGAGGAATTAAGGGTGAATAATAAGAAACTTTAACTCTTGGAGCATTTAAATCAAAACATAAATCGAGACATGATAAAGATTGCTAAAGAAAAGCGTACCTTTGCCACAAAGTTTAAACAAATGTTGATGAAAGAAACTCTAAAATCATATTTCGGTTATGACAGCTTCCGGCCCTTACAGGAAGAGATCATCCGCCACCTGCTGAACAAGCAGGATTCACTGGTACTGATGCCCACCGGTGGAGGTAAATCGATCTGTTATCAACTGCCTGCATTGCTCTCCGAAGGTACAGCTATAGTGGTCTCCCCGCTTATCTCACTGATGAAAGACCAGGTAGAAACATTGCAAGCCAACGGCATCGCAGCAGGAGCACTCAACAGCAGCAATGACGAAACGGAAAATGCCAATCTCCGCCGTGCCTGCATCGAAGGACGCCTGAAACTGCTTTATATTTCACCGGAGAAGCTGATAGCGGAAAAGGACTATCTGTTGCCGGATATGAATATTTCGCTCTTCGCTATTGACGAAGCCCACTGTATTTCCCAATGGGGACATGACTTCCGTCCGGAATATACACAAATGGGAATGCTCCATCAGCAGTTTCCGCAGGTTCCGATTATTGCATTAACGGCAACAGCCGACAAAATAACCCGCGAGGATATAATCCGACAGTTGCATTTGATACATCCCCGAACGTTTATTTCTTCTTTCGACCGTCCCAACATCAGTCTGGACGTAAAACGCGGTTTTCAGGCAAAAGAGAAGAATAAAGCGATTCTGGAGTTTATCCACCGCCACAGAGAAGAAAGTGGAATCATTTATTGCATGAGCCGTAATAAAACGGAAACTGTAGCACAAATGCTGCAAAAGCAGGGAATCCGATGCGGTGTTTATCATGCCGGATTGTCTCCGCAGCATCGGGACGAGACTCAGAATGACTTCATTAATGACCGTATTCAGGTAGTATGCGCCACCATTGCTTTTGGTATGGGAATTGACAAATCGAATGTCCGATGGGTTATTCATTATAATCTTCCTAAAAGTATTGAAAGTTTTTATCAGGAAATCGGGCGTGCCGGACGGGATGGCTTGCCAAGCGACACTGTATTATTCTATTCACTGGGCGATCTGATCCTGTTAACTAAATTCGCCACAGAAAGCAACCAACAGACGATCAATCTGGAAAAGTTGCAACGTATGCAGCAATACGCCGAAGCGGACATCTGCCGCAGAAGAATTCTGCTGAGCTATTTCGGAGAAACCTCAACAGAAGACTGCGGCAACTGTGATGTCTGTAAAAACCCTCCACAACGCTTTGACGGTACAGTCATCGTACAAAAAGCGTTGAGCGCCATAGCTCGTGCAGAACAACAAATAAGTACAGGGATATTAATTGATATTCTTCGTGGAAGTTATTCGGCAGAAGTTACGGCAAAAGAATATCAGGAATTAAAGACATTTGGAGCAGGGCGAGACATACCACCTCGTGACTGGCAGGATTATTTACTCCAAATGCTACAACTGGGATATTTCGAAATAGCCTATAATGAAAATAACCATCTCAAGATCACTCCAAGCGGAAGTGACATTCTTTTTGGAAAAGCGAAAGCAATGCTTGCCGTGATTCATCGGGAAGAAATCGTCACAGGAAAAGGGAAAAAGAAAAAGGTGGTCATCGCCAAAGAACTTCCTTTCGGTATCCCCGGTGGAGAAAACGAAGATTTATTCGAAGCACTACGGGGATTGCGTAAACAGATTGCCGATCAGGATGGTCTTCCGGCATATATCGTTCTATCGGATAAAGTGTTGCATCTGCTCAGCATTTCACGGCCGACTACCATCGAAGCATTCGGAGAAATCAGTGGTATCGGAGAGTTTAAGAAGAAGAAATATGGAAAAGAGTTTGTGAATCTGATTAAGCAGTTTGTATAATAATGTATTAAGCTGCCCCCCCCTATCGATTTACCTTTAATAAAGAGTAACTTATTCAAGCGTAATCAGGAAGGACTATATAATAAGATGAGTAAACAAAAAAGGGGAAGCGATTGCTTCCCTTTTTTGTTTAATTCAAGAACATTCGATCTATTTAGCCTATAATCCATTTACTACCCGGTATGAACGAGATAATCTTTGTCGTTATATAACAGCAGACAAATGTAGTCACTGCGATACATGGGATGGCGGCAACAGTAGGCAGTTCCAGCGTATTTTTGAATACTGTCGCCCATAATCCGAGCCAGAATATATGCATAAGGTACATACCATAACTAAGTTTCGACATATCTGTTACGAGACGTGGAGCTTCCGGCCGGTTTATACAAGTGAAGAGAAGGAATGTACCCGCTGTAAGAAGTACACAGTTAATCGTACAGAAAGCCCATCCTATTTCTATGACAGGTGTAGAATGAGTAATTCCGGGAATAGCCTGTATATAGAATGAGTAAATAGTCAGCGCAGCCCCGGCAACCATTGAAATGAGTCCTACAATGAAACGTTTGGAACGATCCCATTTTAAGTGTACACGTATGTAGTGTGCCAACACAAGATATCCAAGATAACCTGAGAAATACCACAACATATGGTATTCGTTCCAAAAACACTGCCCCCACACTTCACCAAACCAGCGATTGAAGTACGGCATACACGTTGATAACAGGAACAGTCCTATGAAGAAACGTTCTTCTTTTGCAGTGGCTTTACTCAACCAAGGAGATATAATAGGTATAAACAGGTAAAGACTTATCAGGGGATACATGAACCAAAGGTGTCCGGCAAGCGTCGGGAAGTTCAGGAATATTCGAGACATATCCTTTATTGATGTTTCGCTGTCTATCTGTCCCCACAACATCGGCAGGATACTATAGAGTATCATAAATATGAAAAACGGTGGCAGGATATGAGTGAAGCGTCGGCGGTAGAACTGCCATGAAGTCTGTCCCTCCTTCATCGGTACCAGCAGGTAAGCAGAGACAATCATGAACAATGGTACTGCCATGCGTGAGAAACCGTCGTACACGGCCACCCACAATCGGTCTACTTCACTGGCTAAAAAAGATTGCGGTCCCGCCATGTCCGTAGATCCGGCAGCACCATAAAAGTTTTCACTGGCGTGTACCACCATAACGAGGAAACATGCGAACACGCGCACGTAATCTAAAAAAACAATACGTTTCATTTTCTGTTTGGGTATTAATTAGTAGTAATATGTTTTTAGTTTTGTCTTTTATTTACATTGTTTCAGCTGCTCGTGCAAATCAGCAGGAGGTATGCCCAGCGAAATAGCTTTTTCAAAGTCCATCTTTGCCAATGCTTTCTTTTTCTGTGTCAGATAAATATTGCCACGCAACAAATAGGCATCCGCCGAAGAAGGATTCAGGCGAATAGCTTCCTCCAAATCGACCAAAGCCAGATCTTCATGCTTCATCTCCCGTTCCACATCTGCACGGGCAATGTAAAGAGTCGCATCTTCGGGAGTTGCCGTAATCATCTTATTAAGAATTTCGAGCGCTTCCTTGAATTTTCCTTCTTTCTGTTCCAAGGTAGCCAGTCCGAGCCGACCGCTATAACTTTGCGGGTCAATCGCCAGCAAACGGTTATAATCGATTCGTGCCGCAGGGTAATCCCTCCGGAGTACATAGATATATGCCCGCATCAACAGCGCTTCCTTATTCTGCTTATCTTCGTCAAGTACCTGACAATAATCGGTATAAGCACGGTCTGTATTTCCCATTTCCAGATTAATCGCAGCGCGGTCCAGCAGGATAGGTACCGCCAATGGAGCAAAGTTCAGCGCAAAAGAATAAGATTCGAGTGCCTTATCATATTCACCCAACCGACGCTGTACCAATCCCAGATTGGAAAAAAGCATAGCATTCTTTGCATTCTTCGGCTCCAGTTTCAAAGCCTGAAGCAGTAGTTCTTCGGCTTTGGAAAGACTGTCCATTTCGATATATTCAATCGCCTTTTCTGATAATTGCTGATAGGTCTGCGCACACAGGGCAACCGGAAAGCTAAGAAATAAAATTAAAATAATTCTTATCATGATTCAAATATTAATCCAAAGGATAGGCATCAAAAGCGAACAACTCGGTCGACAGATAACGTTCTCCCGTATCAGGTAACAACGCAACGATTTTTTTGTTCCTGAACTCCGGACGCTGTGCCAACTGACGGGCTGCATATACGGCCGCTCCCGAAGAGATTCCAGCCAGCAAACCTTCTGTCGTAGCCAGTTCCCGGCCCGCACGAATGGCTTCGTCATCGGGCACACCGATCACTTCATCCACTACAGAAGCATTATAAAGTTTCGGAATAAAATTCGCCCCGATTCCCTGTATGCGGTGTGGTGCTGCCTGACCTCCTGCCAATATGGGAGACGACGCAGGTTCAACCGCAACGATATGAACATCCGGATTATGTTTTTTTAAGGCGCGCGCCACGCCGCAAATCGTACCTCCGGTTCCTACTCCGGCAACGAACACTGCCACTTCACCATCCGTATCCCGCCAGATTTCTTCTCCTGTTGTCCGCTCATGGACAGCAGCGTTCGAAGGATTTTCAAACTGTTGCAGGATCACCGATCCGGGGATACTATCACGCAACTCCTGCGCCTTGGCAATAGAAGCAGCCATCCCGCCCAAACCATCTGTCAGCACAATCTGCGCCCCCAGTGCTTTCAACAGGTTTCGCCGTTCCAGGCTCATCGTTTCGGGCATAGTCAATATCAGGTGATACCCTTTAATGGTCGCTACCATCGCCAGTCCGACTCCCGTATTTCCGCTGGTCGGTTCGATAATGGTGGCACCGGGTTTCAGTGCCCCGCGGGCTTCCGCATCTTCAATCATAGAAAGAGCGACTCTGTCTTTTACGCTTCCCGCCGGATTAAAAGCCTCCAGTTTAGCGATAATATTCTGATTAAGACCATACTTTCCACTGTATCCGGAAAGTTCCATTAGAGGTGTATTACCCACTAAATCTGTTAATTTATTCGCAATTTTTGCCATCATTCACCTCGTTTTATCAGGTTGATGCGCAAAGATACAGAAAAGAATTGTACCTTTGTCTCCGTTCAATATTTTTAAGTT
The DNA here is from genome assembly GCF_058231005.1 of Bacteroides sp. RCH18. Taxonomy (NCBI): domain Bacteria; kingdom Pseudomonadati; phylum Bacteroidota; class Bacteroidia; order Bacteroidales; family Bacteroidaceae; genus Bacteroides; species Bacteroides sp. RCH18. The sequence continues at coordinate 1,888,440 of NZ_JBIPTC010000001.1, forward strand.
TATAGATATGAAAAAGAGAATCCTGCAATTTCTCACGACTTATTTTTTGTTCGTTCTTCTGTTTGTCCTTCAAAAACCTATTTTCATGGCTTACTACCATGAACTCTATACAGACGCCTCAATCGGCGATTATTTCAGCGTGATGTGGCACGGCTTGCCGCTGGATTTCTCACTGGCAGGATATCTGACTGCCATCCCGGGCTTCCTGCTTATCGCTTCCGCCTGGACAAAATCTTCCATACTACGCCGCATCCGGCAAGGTTACTTCGGAATCATCGCTTTTGTGATGTCCTGCATCTTCATCATCGATTTGGGCTTATACGGTTTCTGGGGATTCCGGCTGGATGCCACCCCGATCTTCTATTTCTTCTCATCTCCGAAAGATGCCATGGCAAGCGTCAGCTTCTGGTTCATATTACTCGGAATCCTAGCTATGCTGATCTATGCAGCCATCCTCTACGGTATTTTCTACGCCGTACTTATCCGGGAGAAAGCACCGTTGAAGATACCTTATCAGCGGCAGTATGTATCTCTCGTCCTTTTATTACTGACAGCTGCGCTCTTCATTCCTATCCGTGGCGGTTTTTCCGTATCGACAATGAACCTGAGCAAAGTATACTATAGCCAAAACCAACGGATGAATCATGCAGCTATCAATCCGGCATTCAGTTTTATGTATTCTGCTACCCATCAAAACAATTTCGATAAGCAATATCGGTTCATGGACCCGAAAGTTGCAGATGAGCTGCTGACCGAAATGTTGGATAAACCTGTGGCGGCAACAGACAGTATCCCTCAAATTCTAAATACTCAACGCCCGAATATCATATTTATTATCCTCGAAAGTTTTTCTACACATTTAATGGAAACGATGGGAGGACAGCCGAATGTAGCGGTGAATATGGATAAATTCGGAAAAGAAGGAGTGTTATTCACTAATTTCTACGCAAATAGTTTCCGGACGGATCGCGGACTGGCATCTATTATCAGTGGTTATCCCGGTCAGCCGAGTACCAGCATTATGAAGTATCCCGAGAAAACGGATGGACTTCCTTCCATTCCTCGCAGTCTGAAAAATGCCGGATACAGTTTGGAATACTATTACGGAGGGGATGCAGACTTCACCAATATGCGCTCTTATCTGGTTTCATCGGGTATTGAGAAGATTATCTCCGAGACAGATTTTCCTTTGTCCGAACGTCCGGGTAAATGGGGAGCACCGGATCATACACTTTTCCAACGTTTCCTGAAAGACCTCAAAGAAGAGAAGCAGCAGGAACCTTTCTTTAAAATCGTGCAGACATCAAGCAGTCACGAGCCGTTTGAAGTTCCGTTCTACCGATTGGACGATAAAGTGCTGAATGCTTTCGCCTATGCTGATAGTTGCGTAGGAGATTTTGTGAGACAGTATAAGGAGACACCGATGTGGAAGAATACACTGATCGTACTTGTACCGGATCATTTGGGAGCTTACCCGCGTCCGGTAGAAAATCCGCTGGAAGGGCATACTATTCCGCTAATACTGATCGGAGGAGCCGTAAAAGAACCACGAGTGGTAGACACATACGCTTCGCAGATCGATATTGCCGCTACGCTGCTTTCTCAGCTCGGATTGCCGCACGATGACTTTACTTTCAGCAAGAATATATTTAACCCGTCTTCTCCCCATTTCGGATATTTCACGGAACCGACCCTGTTTGGCATGGTGACTGCGGAAAATCAATTAGTGTATAATCTGGATGCCAACACCGTCCAGATAGATGAAGGGACAGAGAAAGGGGCCAATCTGGAAAAAGGAAAAGCCTTCCTTCAGAAACTATATGATGACCTGGCTAAGCGATAAGATCAGACAAATCCATATTTTAATAATACGACTTATTTTATGATAGAATTTCTTTCGGATATAGACACCCAACTGCTTTTGTTCTTCAACGGAATACATTCGCCTTTCTGGGATTACTTCATGAGTGCATTCACAGGTAAGGTTATATGGGTCCCGATGTATGCCAGTATCTTATATATACTGCTCAAGAATTTTCATTGGAAAGTAGCATTGTGCTATGTGATAGCAATCGCCCTCACTATCACGTTTGCCGATCAGATGTGCAATAGTTTTCTTCGTCCGCTGGTAGGTCGCCTGCGTCCCTCCAATCCGGAAAATCCGATAGCGGATTTGGTTTACATCGTGAATGGAAGACGAGGAGGAGGATTTGGTTTTCCTTCCTGTCATGCTGCCAATTCTTTCGGACTTGCCATATTTCTGATTTGCCTGTTCCGCAAACGCTGGTTAAGCATATTTATCGTACTTTGGGCATTTACCAACTCTTATACACGCCTGTATCTGGGATTGCATTATCCCGGTGATTTAGTAGCAGGAGCCATTATCGGTGGATTCGGAGGTTGGCTGTTCTACTTTATCGCCCATAAGTTAACGGAACGACTTCAATCAGACATTCCTGCTCCTGGAAAGGGCGCCGGAATGAAACAAACGGAAGTTATGATCTATACCGGATTGCTGACTTTAGCAGGCATTATCATCTATTCCATCGTGCAAAGTTAGTTTATAACATGGGCAAAAGAAATATCATCCATAAGTTATTCCACAATCTCAAAAAGCCTGAAGGCTTTTGGGGAAGAGTCATTCTCCGGGAAATGAACAAACGGCACACTTTGCTTTCCGAATGGGGAATGTCACATATAACATGGAATAAGGAATGGAATGTGCTCGACATTGGTTGCGGTGGCGGAGCCAATCTTACACAGCTGATGCGCCGCTGTCCGCAAGGAAAAGCATACGGCATTGACATTTCACCGGAAAGTGTCCTTTTCGCACAGAAGAAAAACAAAAAATATCTTTCCACCCGCTGTTTTATAGAACAAGGTACGGTAGACACACTGCCTTATACCGATGAAATGTTCGACGTGGTCACTGCCTTCGAGACGGTTTACTTTTGGAACGACCTTCCGAAAGCATTCACCGAAGTGACACGGGTATTAAAGCGGAACGGACATTTCCTGATTTGCTGCGAACTGAATAACCCGTCAGTCAAAACCTGGACAAATCTGATTGACGGGATGATTATTCGTTCTTGTGATGAATTGAAATCCATACTCTTGCAGTCCGGCTTTGTCTCCATTGCTTCATATAAGCATGAAAAAGGGCCTTTGTGCATAGTAGCCCGGAGAATAGCTGAGTCATAATCTTATCGGGCTAATACGATTTCTGAATAAGGAAATCCGCCCCCTGGATATAACGATTCCCAGCTACCTTTTAGTAAATCATACACATAAATCAGCCTTCCATTCCGACTACCATCAAACAAGACATAAAGTTCCTGTTTCTTAAAATCTTCCGAAACAAGTGTGGCTACTGAACACGCAGCATTAGAGAATGTGGTTAAAGGTTCGTCCAGCGTCTTTGTAGTCGGGTTCCATAACCTAAATTCTGTTCCATCCCCGTCCCCTGCCGTCGCACCATTTCTCTTCGATACGATATATCCGCCAACACGTGTATATTTAGCCGTTCCCATACCTTCTACAGGCTTAACTATCCAAAAAGGAATCAATGCCACTGCCTGTATCGGTTCGCCAACATATATACTTTTCTCTTCTATATTTTGTCCGTTCAAGACTACTGGTGAAAAAGTTCCATCGCCGTTATCTACCGAACAGAGTATATTTCCATCACTCATTTGTATACAGGGATAACGTGACAATGCTTCAGCCTTCATCCCTTCGGGCAGCAGAAAACCATAATCAGGTTTCTCCGGCACATACATTCTGGTATAGGGCATCACATTAACTGTTTTAACAAATAAACGGTCTCCGCCTTGATATACCCCAAAAACAGAATTACCGGTCGCTATCCCCATTGTTACAAGCTGATCAGCTCCCGGTTTTTCCCAATAGTTCATAGAAAGATCATAAAGTCCGGTCGTACGGCGATCATCCTTCGTCCATACTCCACTAAGGCTCCAGCTTCCGGGAAGGTTGACTACACAAGAGAAGTCTTGATTGTCTGCAAGTCGTACTATCTCTGCCGTTTGTGGCTTTTCAAGATTGATGTATTCGATAGCATGAGGACGGTGGGTATTGGAACGGGAATTAATGATACCATAAAGCTGAAAATCTTTGGGTGCCTGTCCATCCGCCACCGAAATCTTTCCTAAAGACATCATTTGACCGGAGCGGCGTAATAAGATTTCCGTTGTAGAAGCAGGCCAGTGTCCGGGAGCCAGAAAAGTAATGCTCGTAGCCGTCTTTTCCGTTATAACACCCCGTCCCCCTTTAGCATATCCTTCATGCAGCACTTCGTCTTGAAGCGGCCAGCGAATATCGAACATGATTTCATCATTGTCCTGGAATCCTTCCGCCATTATCGTTACCTTTTCACCGGGTTTGAATACTGTTCCCGAAGCAGGCATTACAACATTGGTCACTAAAATCGGTTGTTCGTCTTTGTCATCAGAACTACACGCTGCAAGCAGCAAACCCAACAGTAAGAATAGATAATTTTTTGTCATAGCATTTGTGTATTAATCTGTGCAAATGTACTGTTTTTCATTAGCAAATATCTTACTCTTCTACTTTTTAACAGTCCGATTAGTTTTTCCTCCCAACGGACTCATTTTATTAAGCAAAAGAAAACAAGGAAACGGAATGCACGAAAAACAAAAAAGAGGCTGAACTCCGTTTAAAGAATCCAGCCTCCATATATCTTGTTCAGAATGATCTGTTTAAGCCTTCTTGATATAGTCAACAATCCACTGTCCTACTTCCTTTGTACCGTATTTGGCACCATCAGCTACTTGAATTTCCGGTGTACGCACGTTTTCATCCAGTGATGCATCAACCGCCTTACGAATCAGCGCACCTTCTTCTTTACAGTCGAAATATTCAAACAACATAGCTACAGACAGAATCTGTGCCAACGGGTTCGCAATATTCAAGCCCTTCGCCTGTGGCCATGAACCATGAATCGGTTCGAATACCGGAGTACTTTCACCGGTAGAAGCTGAAGGAAGCAATCCCATAGAGCCGCTGATAACGGAACCTTCGTCAGTCAGAATATCACCGAATGTATTTTCAGTCACCATCACGTCAAAGAAAGCTGGTTCCTGAATCATCTTCATGGCAGCATTATCCACAAACATATAGTCAGTTGTCACCTCCGGATAATTGGGAGCCATTTCCTGTGCAATCTGACGCCACAGACGGGAAGAAGCCAGAACATTTGCCTTGTCTACCACAGTCAGGTGCTTTCTGCGTTTCATTGCATATTCAAAAGCAACTTTCAGGATACGTTCAATTTCCGGACGAGTGTAGTAGTTTGTATCGTATGCTTTATCATTATCCTGATATTTCTCACCGAAGTACATACCGCCGGTCAGCTCACGGATGCAGATGAAATCCGCATTCTCAACCAGTTCCGCACGCAACGGAGATTTATGGATCAGGCATTTGAATGTCTGTACCGGACGAATATTAGCAAACAATCCCAATTTCTTACGCATTGCCAGCAATCCCTGCTCCGGACGAACTTTCGCAGTAGGATCATTATCAAACTTCGGATCACCTACGGCCGAAAACAAAACAGCATCTGCATCTTTGCAAACCTTATATGTTTCTTCCGGAAACGGATCACCTACTTTATCAATCGCATCTGCACCGCAGATTGCATATTCGTAACTTACTTTGTGACCAAACTTCTCGCAAACGGCACTCATTACATCTACACCTTGTACCGAAATCTCCGGTCCGATGCCGTCGCCTGCTAATACAGCAATTTTAAAATCCATGTTACTTTTCTTTTTATCTTTTATACTACTCAAAGTTAATTAATCTCTGTCATATCGGAAGCATCAAATGCATGTTAATATAAAATCAACTTATTCTTCAAGTAGATTCAACATCTTCATTGTTGCTTTAATGGCAGCCTCCGTCTGGTCGGCATCAAGTCCACGGGTACGGAACACCTGTTCGTCATAGTTCCAGGTAATTACTGTCTGCACAAACGCATCTGTACGTCCACCCGGTGGGATAGATACCGCATAATTCGTCAACATGGGGAATTTACGTCCTAACGTCACTTTATAAATTTTACGCAACGCACGTACGAAAGCATCATACTGACCATCGCCACTTGAACTTTCTTCGTATTCCTTTCCGTTTATTTCGATCTTTAAAGTCGCCATCGGTTTCAGACCGTGAGCCAGATTTACAAAATAACTCTTTAGCTTGACCTTCTCACCTATCGCCCCGTGTTTCAATACATCCGATACAATATACGGCAAATCCTCCTGAGTCACCAACTCTTTCTTGTCCCCCAGTTCAATGATTCGCTCCGTCACCTTGCGCATGGCATCTTCATCGAGCTCCAGTCCCAGATCTTCGAGGTTCTTACGGATATTTGCCTTCCCACTTGTTTTTCCTAATGCATACTCACGTTTACGTCCGAAACGTTCGGGAAGTAAATCATTACAATACAAATTATTCTTATTATCGCCATCGGCGTGAACGCCTGCAACTTGTGTAAAGACATTCTCTCCCACAATCGGCTTATTGGCAGGAATTACAATACCGGAATAGGATTCTACTACCCGACTGACATCATTCAGGCGGCTTTCATCAATATTGGTCATTGCATTGAAATGATCTTTCAGAATAGCCTGCACACTGGAAAGGGGGGCATTACCAGCCCGTTCGCCAAGTCCGTTGATCGTAGTGTGCAATCCTCTGACACCACTCAACACGGCAGCCAGCACATTACTTACCGCCAGATCATAGTCATTATGCGCGTGAAAATCAAAATGGGTATTCGGATAACGCTTCTTCATCTTCCGCATATATTCTATCACCTGCAGCGGGTTCAGGATTCCCAATGTATCGGGCAACATATAACGTCTGATGCTTGTCTGCTTCAAGCCATCCATCAACTGAAACACATATTCGGGAGAATCTTTCATTCCGTTACTCCAGTCTTCCAGATATACATTCACTCCGATATCCTGTTCATCTGCGTAATGTACTACGTTGATAATATCTGCGATATGTTCTTCGGGAGTCTTTTTCAATTGTTGGGTACAATGTTTCAATGACCCCTTACAAAGAAGATTGATGACACGACACCCGGTACGTTGTATCCAGTCCACCGAAGTATGACCGTCCACAAATCCCAGCACTTCCACTTTCTGAAGCAGATTGCGGCGGGCTGCCCAATCACAAATCATCTTCACGGCTTCAAACTCACCTTCCGATACACGTGCTGAAGCAACCTCTACCCGGTCTACCTTCAAATCCTCCAATAGTAAACGGGCAATCATTAGTTTCTCATGGGGCACAAAAGATACTCCGCTGGTTTGCTCACCGTCACGGAGCGTTGTGTCCATGATCTCTATTTTGACGCCTTGTTTTCCCATTCTTCTATTTTATTTTTATTGCTTAGCAAGAAGTCTATGTCATCCAGTCCGTTCATCAGACAAAGTTTCTTATAAGCGTTGATTTCAAAATGTTCACTCTTACCCGTTGCTTTATTAGTGATGGTCTGTTCGGGAAGGTTCACTTCCACTTCCATCTTCGGATCAGCAAAGATAGAGTCGAAGAGTTCCTGCAAAAATCCTTCAGTAACAACTACCGGAAGTACGAAGTTGTTCAACTCATTATTTTTGTGAATATCGGCAAAGAAGCTCGATACTACCACACGGAAACCATATCCGGCAATCGCCCAGGCTGCGTGTTCGCGGCTGGAACCCGAACCGAAGTTCTTTCCTGCCACCAATATCTGTCCGCTATACGTAGGATCGTTCAACACGAAATCCTTGTTCAACGAACCATCGGCATTATAACGCCAGTCACGAAACAGGTTATCACCGAAAAACTTCTCTTCACGAGTCGTTGCTTTCAGAAAACGTGCCGGAATAATCTGGTCAGTATCTACATTCTCTAAAGGAAGGGGTACACAAGTACTTGTTATTATATTAAATTTTGTCTTAGCCATCTTTCTGTTTACAATTTAAATATTTACAAATTACGATTGAAATTACATCAGTTCACGCGGGTCGGTAATCACTCCTGTCACCGCAGCGGCAGCAGCAACCAACGGGCTGGCCAGTAAAGTACGGGCACCCGGTCCCTGACGACCTTCAAAGTTACGGTTGCTGGTCGATACCGAATATTTTCCTGCAGGAATCTTGTCATCATTCATCGCAAGGCATGCTGAACATCCCGGCTGACGGATTGCAAATCCCGCCTCAGTCAATATCTTGTCAATTCCTTCCTTACGAATCTGGGCATCAACCATCCATGATCCCGGAACCAGCCATGCGATTACATTATCCGCTTTCCTGCGTCCCTTCACCAGAGAAGCGAATGCGCGGAAGTCCTCAATACGGCCATTAGTACAAGCACCCAGGAATACGTAATCAATCTTTTTACCCAGTAACGATTCACCCGGCTGGAATCCCATATATTCCATCGATTTTTTGAAAGAAACCTGTGCAGCCTCTCCCATTCCTTCCGTAGTAGGAATGTTTTGCGTAATTCCCATTCCCATACCCGGATTGGTTCCGTACGTAATCATCGGCTCAATATCCGCTGCATCAAAACGGACCTCCTGATCGAATACGGCGTCATCATCGCTCTTCAGCGTTTTCCAGTATTCCATAGCCTGATCCCATGCTTCCCCTTGCGGAGCATTCTCACGTCCTTTGATATATTCGAAAGTCACTTCATCCGGAGCAACCATACCACCACGTGCTCCCATTTCAATAGACAGATTACAAAGAGTAAGACGTCCTTCCATAGTCAGATTGCGGATGGCCGAACCTGCATATTCCACGAAGTAACCGGTAGCTCCGCTGGTAGTCATCTTAGACATCATGTACAGAGCAACATCTTTCGCAGTCACTCCTTTACCCAGTTCGCCATCTACGGTAATGCGCATTGTTTTCGGTCTTGACTGAAGGATACATTGTGAAGCCAGTACCATTTCCACTTCACTGGTACCGATGCCGAAAGCGATAGCTCCCATTGCACCGTGAGTAGAAGTATGCGAGTCACCGCAAACAATCGTCATGCCCGGCAGTGTCAGTGCACGTTCCGGACCTACCACATGGATAATTCCGTTTTTAGGATGCATCATACCGAAATGTGTCAGACCGAAATCTTTCGCATTTTTCGTCAGTGTATCCACCTGAGTCTTGGAGATCGGGTCTTCAATCGGTTTATCCTGATCATGTGTCGGAGTATTGTGGTCGGGCATACAGAATACCTTTTCCGGACGTAATACCTTGATGCCACGCTCACGCAATCCGGCAAAAGCCTGCGGACTGGTCACTTCATGACAATATAAACGATCAATATAAAGTTGTGTCGGCCCATCTTCCACCGTAGTCACCACATGGGCATCCCATATTTTATCAAATAATGTATTCATCTGTTATATCTATTTTTACTATGTATGATTTATAATTAATGCGGGGTACGTATTTCAGTACCACTTTCGCTGTTCCTTTATGCCTTGAATTTATTAATACAGTCAATATAAGCTTCTACCGATGCGGCTATAATATCCGTATTTGCTCCGAAGCCATAATAAATCTGATTATCATATTCCACCTGCATATGAACCTTACCTACATCATCACTTCCCTTGCTAATAGCCTGAATAGTGAATTCTTTCAATGTCATGTGACGATCTACGATCTTTTTCAGAGCCTTGATGGCAGCATCCACCGGACCATTACCACTCGCACAGGCTTCAAACTTCTCACCGGAAATATTTAGTCCCAGACTGGCAACTGAACGGACGCCGACACCACTTGTCACCTGCAAATACTCCAACTTAATACGATGATTCTGGCTGCGGTCTGCTCCTGCCAATACCAATACATCATCATCATTGATATCTTTTTTCTTATCGGCCAGTTTCAGGAACTCCTCATATACCTTATCCAGTTTTTCCTGATCCAGGTTAACTCCCAACAACGACAGGCGATTCTTCAATGCCGCACGTCCGCTACGGGCAGTCAATACGATAGAGTTATCATCGATGCCTACATCATGCGGATCGATAATCTCGTAAGTTTCTACATTCTTCAACACACCATCCTGATGGATACCCGATGAATGGGCAAAAGCATTGCGACCTACGATTGCTTTATTCGGCTGTACAGGCATATTCATCAAGCTGGATACCATACGGCTAGTCGGATAAATCTTCTGTGTATTGATATTGGTCTGAATATCGATCTCATGATGACTCTTGATAATCATTGCGATTTCTTCAAGAGCGGTATTTCCAGCACGTTCGCCGATACCGTTAATGGTCACCTCTACCTGACGGGCTCCATTCAGAACACCAGCAATCGTATTTGCTGTTGCCATTCCCAAATCGTTATGACAGTGAGTAGAAAGAATCGCATTATCAATGCCGTCTACATGATCAATCAAATATTTAATCTTTGCACCATATTCGGAAGGCAGACAGTAACCCGTCGTATCCGGTATATTCACCACTGTCGCTCCCGCTTTGATAACCGCTTCTACCACACGTGCCAGATATTCATTGTCCGTACGCCCTGCATCCTCTGCATAAAATTCCACATCATCCACATAACGACGTGCATACTTCACTGCTGCTACCGCGCGTTCGATAATCTCTTCCCGATTGGAGTTGAATTTATATTTAATATGAGAGTCAGAAGTACCGATACCTGTATGGATACGTTTATGCTTGGCGAATTTCAAAGCGTCTACCGCTACATCAATATCCTTCTGAACAGCACGGGTCAAAGCACAAATAGTAGGCCAAGTCACCGCTTTAGAAATTTCAATCACAGAATTAAAATCTCCCGGGCTGGAAATGGGGAAGCCGGCTTCAATTACATCGACCCCCAAAGCTTCGAGTGCCTTCGCTACCTGAATCTTCTCCACTGTGTTCAACTGGCATCCCGGAACCTGTTCACCATCCCGAAGGGTGGTATCAAAAATAAATAACCTATTGTCCATCTTCTATCATTTTATGTTATTATTGGCTCAAAAAAAAACCTTTCACACTTGGAAGTGAGAAAGGCTTTCGTATATTTTCAGTATACACATTTACGCGCAGCACTCACTTCCACTAACCTTTGATAGTAGAATAATAATACCGCATAGTAGAATATGTATAAACATCTGATTCATTTTTTGTCTCTTTTATAGTTTGACGGTGCAAAGGTATGGATTATTTCTGTACTACCAAATAATACGTTACTTTTTTATCGAAAATAATTTCATTTCATAAGTTAAAGTCGGTTATTAGCAGAAAAGTATTACTAACAAAGCCCCGTATTTCATCAAACAGAAAAAGGGGGCATAGTGCAGACACACTATACCCCCTTTTAATTTATCGTTCTAAATCAATAGATTACTTTTTATCACAGCATTCCTTCTTTTCTGTGCAATCAGCTTTCTTATCGCAAGCAGTAGCACAAGAGTCTTTAGCCTGGCAGCAAGAGTCAGTTGCTTCAACAGCAACAGTTTCTACAGTTTCAACTGTTGCTTCTTCACCTTCAGAAGCGGCAGCGTTATTAGCTTTGTTACCAGAACAAGAGATCACAGCGAAAGAAAATGTTACTGCTACAGCAGCCAAAAAAAGTTTTGTTTTCATACCTTTTAATTTGCTTTAAACGTTTAATAAAATAATTGTCGTCGGCAAATATAGCTATTTTTTCCTAAACTGCCAAAACAAGAAATCCCCGCCAGTCATCTTTGACTGGCGGGGACTTTCTAAAAATGGCGGCTACCTACTCTCCCACTGTTACGCAGTACCATCGGCGTGACGAGGCTTAACTTCTCTGTTCGGAATGGGAAGAGGTGGAACCCTCGTGCTATAACCACCTGAATAAATTCAATAAGGTTATGACATGATGAAAAGTAAAACTTAAGTAAGATATCAGAGTCAAATGAATGAACTTACTGATACGCTCGCTAAACGTATATATCGCGATCCGCACCGTCCGAAAGAAAGTGAACGGGCAATTAGTAATGCTCGGCTTTGATGTTACCACCTTTACACCTGCATCCTATCAACGTCATCGTCTTTAACGACCCTAAGAAATCTAATCTTGTGGCTGGCTTCGTACTTAGATGCTTTCAGCACTTATCCAATCCCGACTTAGATACCCAGCAATGCACCTGGCGGCACAACTGGTAAACCAGCGGTCAGTCCAACACGGTCCTCTCGTACTAGTGTCAGAGCCACGCAAATTTCATACGCCCACGATAGATAGAGACCGAACTGTCTCACGACGTTCTGAACCCAGCTCGCGTGCCACTTTAATGGGCGAACAGCCCAACCCTTGGGACCTTCTCCAGCCCCAGGATGTGACGAGCCGACATCGAGGTGCCAAACCCCTCCGTCGATATGAGCTCTTGGGAGGGATCAGCCTGTTATCCCCGGAGTACCTTTTATCCTTTGAGCGATGTCCCTTCCATACGGAAACACCGGATCACTATGCTCTAGTTTCCTACCTGATCGACTTGTTAGTCTCCCAGTCAAGCGCCCTTATGCCATTACACTCTACGGACGGTTACCAATCGTCCTGAGGGCACCTTTAGAAGCCTCCGTTACTATTTTGGAGGCGACCACCCCAGTCAAACTACCCACCAAACAGTGTCCTCGCAACTACGAGTTAGAACTCAAATAATCAAAGGGCCGTATTTCAACAGCGACTCCACAAATACTGGCGTACCTGCTTCAAAGTCTCCGGCCTATCCTACACATCAATTACCCAAATTCAATGTTAAGCTATAGTAAAGGTTCACGGGGTCTTTTCGTCCCATCGCGGGTAATCGGCATCTTCACCGATACTACAATTTCACTGAGCTCACGGTTGAGACAGTGTCCAGATCATTACACCATTCGTGCAGGTCGGAACTTACCCGACAAGGAATTTCGCTACCTTAGGACCGTTATAGTTACGGCCGCCGTTTACTGGGGCTTCAATTCAATGCTTCTCTTGCGATGACATCTCCTCTTAACCTTCCAGCACCGGGCAGGTGTCAGGCTGTATACATAATCTTTCAATTTGGCACAGCCCTGTGTTTTTGTTAAACAGTTGCCTGGACCTATTCTCTGCGCCCAACTCTCGTTGGGACCCTTTATCCCGAAGTTACAGGGTCAATTTGCCTAGTTCCTTAACCGTGAATCACTCAAGCGCCTTAGTATATTCAACCCGACTACGTGTGTCCGTTTGCGGTACGGGTACCTTAAGGATTAAGTTTAGCGGATTTTCTTGGGAGTATGCTTACACGCACTATTGGATTGTTCCGAAGAACGCTCCATACTATCAGGTTCGACTCTCATCCCGGATTTGCCTGGGATGATCAACATCTACACCCTTCAACGGACTATTCCGTCAGTCCGCGGCGCTGTCACTGCTCCGTCTCCACGTCACTCCTTAAGGTAGTACAGGAATATTAACCTGTTCTGCCATCGGCCTCACCGTTCGGCTGAGCCTTAGGACCCGACTAACCCTGATCCGATTAGCGTTGATCAGGAAACCTTAGTCTTTCGGCGAGGGGGTTTCTCACCCCCTTTATCGTTACTTATACCTACATTTGCTTTTCCACACGCTCCAGCAAAGCTCACGCTTCACCTTCGACGCAGAGTGGAATGCTCCCCTACCGATCATTACTGATCCCATAGCTTCGGTAAAACACTTAATGCCCGATTATTATCCACGCCAAACTCCTCGACTAGTGAGCTGTTACGCACTCTTTAAATGAATGGCTGCTTCCAAGCCAACATCCTAGCTGTCTTAGCAATCTGACTTCGTTAGTTCAACTTAGTGTTTATTTGGGGACCTTAGCTGATGGTCTGGATTCTTCTCCTTTAGGACATGGACCTTAGCACCCATGCCCTCACTCCTGTGATAGAACTAATGCGCATTCGGAGTTTATCAAGACTTGATAGGCGGTGAAGCCCTCGCATCTTATCAGTCGCTCTACCTCACATTAGTAACTCACAAGGCTGCACCTAAATGCATTTCGGGGAGTACGAGCTATCTCCAAGTTTGATTAGCCTTTCACCCCCACCCTCAGTTCATCCGGAAGCTTTTCAACGCTTATCGGTTCGGTCCTCCAGTTAGTGTTACCTAACCTTCAACCTGACCAAGGGTAGATCACTTGGTTTCGCGTCTACTCCTTCCGACTCGACGCCCTGTTCAGACTCGCTTTCGCTTCGGCTGCACATCTCAAGATGCTTAACCTTGCCGGAAAAAGTAACTCGTAGGTTCATTATGCAAAAGGCACGCCGTCACTTCTTACGAAGCTCCGACCGCTTGTAGGCGCACGGTTTCAGGGACTATTTCACTCTTCTATTCGAAGTGCTTTTCACCTTTCCTTCACAGTACTGGTTCGCTATCGGTCTCTCGGGAGTATTTAGCCTTACCGGATGGTCCCGGCAGATTCACGCAAGATTTCTCGTGTCCCGCGCTACTCAGGATACCACTACGCTTAATTTGACTTCGTATACCGGACTATCACCGTCTATGGTTCCACTTTCCAGAGGATTCTACTCATCAAATGTCTTGCGACATCGTGGTCCTACAACCCCACACATGCCGTAACATGGGTGGTTTGGGCTATTCCCCGTTCGCTCGCCACTACTAGGGGAATCATTATTATTTTCTTTTCCTACAGGTACTAAGATGTTTCAGTTCCCTGCGTTAGCTTCCATCAAAGATGGATGACATTCCTTCAGAATGCCGGGTTGTCCCATTCGGAAATCTCTGGATCAAAGGTTATTTGCACCTACCCAGAGCTTATCGCAGCTTATCACGTCCTTCATCGCCTCCGAGAGCCAAGGCATCCGCCATGCGCCCTTGCTTACTTTCTTTCAAACTTACTTTTAAGTATTAGGTATCAAGTATCAGGTATTAACCCAAAGTACTTAATAGTGTTGTACTTAAAACGTACGGTTCGATATATACTTTTAGCTCTTTACTAAATTTTACTTTTTGTACATCATGTCAAAGATCGTTTCTCTTTTCAGAGACTGTGGAGAATAACGGATTCGAACCGTTGACCCTCTGCGTGCAAGGCAGATGCTCTAGCCAGCTGAGCTAATCCCCCAAGAGTAATTGAACATTCCAATAATGTATTGGCAACGACAATTTTTGTTCGGAGTAGTCCCAGGCAGAGTTGAACTGCCGACCTCTACATTATCAGTGTAGCGCTCTAACCAACTGAGCTATAGGACTATGTTCTACGCATTATCGGCTGCTTTCGGCATAATCGATGCAAGCATCGCTTCTGCTCTCTCTTGCTCGATAATTCAACCTTGTCTACCTGATGTTAGACTCGGCTTCTTTCTTTTCTCTTGTTTATCTCTATCTATACTTCTATAGATGGTTGATCTATATGTTATAAATAAACAAGTACCAGTAGTACAATAATAGAACCAATGAAATCGTTGCAACGACATCGCTCCAGAAAGGAGGTGTTCCAGCCGCACCTTCCGGTACGGCTACCTTGTTACGACTTAGCCCCAATTACCAGTTTTACCCTAGGACGCTCCTTGCGGTTACGTACTTCAGGTACCCCCGGCTTTCATGGCTTGACGGGCGGTGTGTACAAGGCCCGGGAACGTATTCACCGCGCCATGGCTGATGCGCGATTACTAGCGAATCCAGCTTCACGAAGTCGGGTTGCAGACTTCGATCCGAACTGAGAGAGGCTTTTGGGATTAGCATCCTGTCACCAGGTAGCTGCCTTCTGTACCCCCCATTGTAACACGTGTGTAGCCCCGGACGTAAGGGCCGTGCTGATTTGACGTCATCCCCACCTTCCTCACATCTTACGACGGCAGTCTCTCTAGAGTCCTCAGCATAACCTGTTAGTAACTAAAGATAAGGGTTGCGCTCGTTATGGCACTTAAGCCGACACCTCACGGCACGAGCTGACGACAACCATGCAGCACCTTCACAAATGCCTTGCGGCTAACCTGTTTCCAGATTATTCATTTGCAATTTAAGCCCGGGTAAGGTTCCTCGCGTATCATCGAATTAAACCACATGTTCCTCCGCTTGTGCGGGCCCCCGTCAATTCCTTTGAGTTTCACCGTTGCCGGCGTACTCCCCAGGTGGAATACTTAATGCTTTCGCTTGGCCGCTTACTGTATATCGCAAACAGCGAGTATTCATCGTTTACTGTGTGGACTACCAGGGTATCTAATCCTGTTTGATACCCACACTTTCGAGCATCAGTGTCAGTTGCAGTCCAGTGAGCTGCCTTCGCAATCGGAGTTCTTCGTGATATCTAAGCATTTCACCGCTACACCACGAATTCCGCCCACCTCTACTGTACTCAAGACAGCCAGTATCAACTGCAATTTTACGGTTGAGCCGCAAACTTTCACAACTGACTTAACTGTCCACCTACGCTCCCTTTAAACCCAATAAATCCGGATAACGCTCGGATCCTCCGTATTACCGCGGCTGCTGGCACGGAGTTAGCCGATCCTTATTCATATGGTACATACAAAATTCCACACGTGGAAAACTTTATTCCCATATAAAAGAAGTTTACAACCCATAGGGCAGTCATCCTTCACGCTACTTGGCTGGTTCAGGCTCTCGCCCATTGACCAATATTCCTCACTGCTGCCTCCCGTAGGAGTTTGGACCGTGTCTCAGTTCCAATGTGGGGGACCTTCCTCTCAGAACCCCTATCCATCGAAGGTTTGGTGAGCCGTTACCTCACCAACTGCCTAATGGAACGCATCCCCATCGATAACCGAAATTCTTTAATAATCAAACCATGCGGTCTAATTATGCCATCGGGTATTAATCTTTCTTTCGAAAGGCTATCCCCGAGTTATCGGCAGGTTGGATACGTGTTACTCACCCGTGCGCCGGTCGCCAGCAATCTATTGCTAGATCCTGCTGCCCCTCGACTTGCATGTGTTAAGCCTGTAGCTAGCGTTCATCCTGAGCCAGGATCAAACTCTTCATTGTAAAAGTATTGTTAATCAGCATTACTGCTGCTTTTTGCTCTGTTCAGGATGCCGTACAATTATTGACTTCATTAATACCTTACGTCTCACACATATTACTATATATAAGACAAGTATTGACGGTTCTATTTTTTTCTTGTACTACTTGTATTGTTTATCAATATTTCAAAGAACATCTTACTTTCGTTTTAAAAGCGGGTGCAAAGGTAAGAGGTTTTATTTTAACTACCAAATGTTTTCGGAAGTTTTTTTTCGTTTTTCTTTTTATATCGTTTCTCAGGCTCTCTTGCGAAAGGGAAAGAAGGTAAAGAAGAAAAATTAAACGCCTTTTCTTTGCGAATCGGACTGCAAAGATAAGAACTTTAAGCATTATCTTCCAAACTTTATCGGAAGTTTTTTTGTTCTTATGGTTAAGCAGACCCTTGCTTTTACACTAAGTCAATTTATCAAGGCTTTCTTCTCTTGGAAAGCGGGTGCAAAAGTAGTCCCTTTTCAAATATACTCCAAACTTAAATCACTCTTTTTTTGAATTATTTTTGAAAAGACTCGCTAAAGCGTTGAGTTATAAGGATGTTGTAGAACATATTTTTCTCGGATGTAGGAGGAACAGAGGAAAGGAATGTACATTATTATATTCACACGCGCGTTAGGCAGGGCGAGCGCGGGTGGATGCACCAGGGAAATGAAGAGGAAATAGGGGGAGGTGGTAGGTGAATACATAACCCTATCATTTACAAAGAAACGGGAACAAACATTATTTATCCTACCACCTCGGTCTGCGACCACTCCTCCTTCCAGAAGCTACCCTTTATACACAAGTCTTATCTGATAAACTCATACAGTTCAAACTGTGTATAAAATCTATCCAGTCCATTCTTAAAGGTTATATATCCTGGAATGGACTGGCTCTTGTATGCACTCCATGCTCCTAACCTTGCAATAATCCATGCTGCCCATGCCATTGATTCTTTTTTATATGGATTTTGCTGTATTTTTGTATTTCCCTCACTCTTTTTTCCTACTATATGTAATAATTCTATTTCTTTGCTTGTAAAGTAGATTTCTGAAGAGAGTTTTTCATCTTCTTTATCAAAAGAAAGTTTGAGTACCATCACCTGCAGGGCTGCCTGCAAGGAAATTAAGATTAGTTTTTGTAATGCCGAAACTGTTTCCAACTGTGCGTCCTCAATCATGAATCCCTTTCTTTTGAGCACTCTGAACAACTCTTCAATCAGCCATCTACAACGATACCAACCGATACATTCAATTGCTTGTTCTACAGTCTCCACCACATGTGTAGTTAGCAGTCTCCATTCAATAGGGCTCTCATTTACCGGTGTACTGGAAGATTTTTCTTTAACATGTATGCAATAAAGACTAACAGGGGGACTGCCCTTTGCCGGACCGTTAACAGGAGCGCACAAGGTGACTCTTTCAAAGCGAAGTTCCATGCACGCTACCCGTTTCTTACGTCCGCTTCCCGGGAGCACTTCAAAGCTATACTCTGCCCGTAGAACAGCCTGCTCCATTAATGTATTCAGATGGAGAGAACAGTCTGGATCATCCAACCGACAATTCCTTTCATGAACAGAACGTATCAGCAAGTGAACATTATCAGCAGGGATACGGCTGAAAAGTTCAAAAATGTCCGCTTCACGGTCACCGATGATCGTTTTAACTGCATCCCGGGGCATTTGCTCACTGGCAGCCATTCCACTTTCTATCCAACGATATGACTCTTTTTCTTCTATAGGCTGATATCTGTAATTACGTTCTTCACGACTTAAAGCATCCGGTGAGCGATTCCACTGCTTGACCGAAGAAAAGCCTATAGGAATATGGCTGGAGCCATCCACTACCAAGACAGGATGCAAAAAAGTACCACATTGCCTTTGACCGACAATGCCGGGACTGGCTGTTTTTTTCTTCATTCGCTCAACATGAGCCTCATAGTTTATCTCCGAGGTATCTTGAATACACAGTAAATGCTTACGACCGGAAGCATTCTTACAGCAAGTTTGTATCAGACCTGATAAGATAGCATCAGAACTGACTGAGGAATTGTTCAAAAATCTATAAGCACCCATCTTTTCTTTATGTTCCTTACTAAATTGATTCACTATAGCACTTTGATGGACAACCATCTGAGAGCAAATTAAGTTTAAACGTCGCAAAAGCCGAGGATCACGAATTTGATCTGTCTCTAATAACATCAAGCAAAGATAAAAAAAATAATATATACTTGTGTATAAAGGGTAGCTTCCAGAAGGAGGAGATTTAAGATAGAATCGACTTGTTAGTCACCACCTACTTACGTGTCAACCAGGCTCTCTATGAAAATAAAAAACTATAATTTGCTGTCATCTGTCACTTTGTTGGGGGTAATAATTTGAATATGAGTGATTAATGAGGTGACGGCAGTAGGTGATGGCAGTGTGACGGCAAACTTTGCTGTCACACTGCCTTGTTTTCAATGGTTACTTATGGGCTGTTGGTTGGTCTATATAGAGCTTTTTAGTTTCTCCCGTTTGAAACTTTTGTTTCTCCAGCTTGGAACTAAAGTTTCATCGGCTTGAAACTTTAGTTTCAAAGCCGTGAAACTAAGGTTCCGGACGCTTGAAAACATTGCTTCAAGCGTAGGGAATGAGTGAAACCATACTTATATGATTCAATCAACCTGACCGTAACAACTGTTCGATTAACCTGCTCTTCCAAGAAACAATAAATCATTTATCACTCAAAAACAGATGAGTTATCAACCATTAAAGACTGATTTCTCAATTATTAATGTCTGAAACATCAATCGTTAATAGTTGACAATTCAGATATTAACATACTGTAAATCAAATAACAGCATCAAACAAATGACAGATAATGATACATGGAAGAGTGAGAGCAAACGTTTGCTCTCATACCTGCTACCACAATTGCTGCCATACCTGAAACTACGATGAATAAAGACATACAGACAATCTGTTAGAGCATGAGGGCAAAACGGATATCAAATCACTGTGGAGCGTAAAGAGAGAGCCTGATTATCTCTAGGAGAATAATATGCTAGACCAAGGATCAGTTTACAATACAAAAAGTGACGGCAAAAAGCGTAAAACTCTTGCCGTCACTTAGCCATCAGCATTTGCCGTCACCGCTATTGGTTTATATATTAATACTTTATTCTAAAAAGGTGACGGGTGACGATAAAAAAACTAGTTTCAACTCTAAAGTAATTATTTTATCTTAAGGGCAAAACCTCCTCCCGGTGCCAGATGAACTTTCAGTTTACCGTCCTTCTTTATCGGAAAGGACTCACACTTATAATCACGACCTGCCCGATGAGCATTCACACCATCTTTAAACAAAGTAGCATGATAAGATTTATCACCCAGGAAAGAACAATCGACTTCAATATCACGTGCACTCCAATCTGTAATTCCACCTACATACCAGACATCCCCTCTCCGGCGTGCCGTCACAATATACTCTCCCATTTTACCGTCAAGAACGATACTTTCATCCCATACAGTTGGTATTTCTGCGATAAATGCCGTTGATTCCGGTTCACGCATATAGTTGCTCGGAGTATCGCACAACATATTAAAAGGAGATTCAAGCACCACGTACAGGGCTAGCTGGCGGCAACGGGTTCCCTGACTCATCGGTTCAGAATTGCAGGGATAATAGTTACCTTTGGAAGCATTTCTCATCGCCCCCTGCGTATAATCCATCGGACCGGAAACCTGACGGATGAAAGGAATCATCACATCATACTTCACCTGATCTACTGACGGTGAACTCCATTTCATCTGCTCCAACCCATTGACTCCTTCGAAATTCAACACATTCGGATAAGTACGGTTCAATCCGGCAGGCTTATGAGTGCCGTGAAGGTCGAGAATCAGCTTGTATTTAGCACACATTTCAGCGGCACGATAGTTGAATGCAGTCATTTCCTGATCGTCACGGTCCATAAAGTCCACTTTGAAACCCTTTACTCCCATTTCGGCATAATGACGGCACACATTTTCCATATCACGCTCGAATGCATGATAACCGGCCCAAAGGATGATACCTACATTTTTAGAAGCTGCGTAATCTACCAGTTCTTTCAGGTCAATCTCCTTGACAACCTGCATCAAATCCGCCTGTAAGTTCACTGCCCATCCCTCGTCAAGTATCACATACTCGATACCGTTTGCAGAAGCAAAGTCTATATATGCCTTATAAGTCGGATTATTTACTCCGGTCACAAAATCAACGCCATCCAGATTCCAATCATTCCACCAGTCCCAAGCAACCTTTCCCGGTTTAATCCACGAAAGATCGGATATACGTGAAGGCGCACCTAACAGATAGCTGAGATTAGTAGCGGCAAGGTCCTTATCGGTGGTAGTAACCACGGCTATACGCCAGGGGAAGTTTCTCGGTTTATCCACTTTGGCAATGTAGTCTTCATGCTCCTTCACCAACATCTGAAGCCGGTTGTGACCACCCTGCACCGTACGCTTCGGATAAGGAGCATGCATACTGCTCAAACGATTCGCGCCTTCCGAAGCAGAAAGATAAAGTCCCGGATAATTTTCCAGATCGGACTCTGTGATACAGACTTTCACTCCATCGCCCGCATCTACTACCAACGGCAAGAACATCAAGCGCTGTTTATTCAACTTTGACAGTTTGTCCGTTGTATACGTATTCTCGAAAGAATTAAAAAACTGGGAGTTATAATCCCCGTCTTTACCGCTTTTTACATAAGGCACGGAGGCAGTCATATCCGATGGAAAACAATAATCAGATACTTCCGTCACTACATGAAAAGGCTTCTTCCCCTGATTTACAAAACGGTAGGCAATACCGTCATTGTATGCACGAAACTCTACATTCCAGTCTTTTTTGAAACGCAAGGTCAGTTCATTATAATGATTTCTCAATTCGCTGGCACGGTAGAAAGGAGATGGTATCATCTCGTCCACGCTTTTCCTGGAAGTTTCGGATAATTTCGCATTTTCTCCCCAGACATTCCCGTTATCCAACGTCATTGATATGGGAGAAGGAGTCAGAATCTGCCTGCCGTTGCATATAATGTCATAAGTCAGCCGGTCGCCAATGGTTATTGTCGTTTTCAGATTTCCATCAGGTGAGGCTAGTGTCAATTGCTTCTGAGCTTGCAACGAAAGCGTACACAAGACACATAATAATAAAAAAGTAAGTTTTTTCATGGTTGTAACTAATATATTAGATTTCAAAATAATTATTCCGCAATAAAGCGCTTTGTCTGTACATCACGACTGTTCGTACCTATCATCACGTCAAACTCTCCCGGTTCGTAGATATATTGCAGCCCGGAATTATAAAATTTCAGGTCATCTTCCGTAAGTACAAACTTCACTTCACGGCTTTCTCCTTTTTTCAGGAAGATACGATCGAAGCCTTTCAGCTCTTTCACCGGACGCGCTACTTCCGCATAGATATCACGCAAATAGAGTTGTACCGTTTCATAACCGTCATGGTTTCCTTTATTGGTGACGGTAACGGAAGCTGTCAGGTTTCCATTTTTCGGCAAGGTTTCCGAACTGAGCTGCAGGTCGCCATATACAAAGTCGGTATAACTCAAACCGTATCCGAAAGGATAAAGAGGTTCGTTACTCTCATCCAGATAGTTGCTGGCATACCGGTTGAAAACACGGTTGTCCGGGTCCGGACGTCCGGTGTTCAAATGATTGTAGAACAAAGGAAGTTGCCCTACCGAACGAGGGAAGGTAGTAGTCAGCTTGCCGCACGGGACGGCTTTGCCAAACAGAACATCGGCGACGGCATCCCCTGTCTCACTACCTCCGAACCATACATTCAGAATAGAAGGAATGTGTTCGCTTTCCCAGTTCAAGATCAAAGGACGACCGGTGAACAGGAGCAGTACCACAGGCTTACCTGTTTTCACCAATGCTTTCAATAAGTCCTGCTGAGCGTCAGGGATTTCCAGATTAGTACGGGAAGGAGATTCACCACTCATTTCCGCACATTCACCCACAGCAGCCACAATCACATCGGCACGGGCGGCCGTACGTAATGCCTCGGCCAGCAGTTGCTGATCATTACCACGTTCCAACGGACGGATGCCGACAGCTCCTTTTTCCATTTCCGCATCATAATATACATTGCTGCCTTTGGCATAAAGTATTTCAGCCTTGTCTCCTACTGCCGACCGGATTCCTTCGAGTAACGTACCGTGTCCGGACGGAGTACAGGTCATGCTCCACATTCCGCACATATTATTGCGTGCATCTGCCATCGGACCGATTAAGGCAATTTTCCCTTTTTCCTCCAACGGAAGCAGGTGATTCTCATTTTTCAGTAGAACAAACGTCTCTGCCGCAACCTCGCGTGCAACTGCACGGTGCTCAGGCGTATAAAGTTCTTTTTCCGCACGCAACGTATCGCAATATTTATATGGATCGGCAAACAAGCCTAGTTTATACTTAGCCTCCAGCACACGACGGCAAGCTGCATCAATCTGTGCTTCGGTGACTTTCCCCTCTTTCAGCGATTCTTCCAGCGTATTGAGAAAGCCGCAGGAAACCATGTCCATATCCGTCCCCGCCTGCAAAGCACGGACAGAAGCTTCCTTCAAAGGAGCCACTCCATGAATGGCCATTTCAGCAATGGAATTGTAGTCTGTGACCAAAAGTCCCTGAAATCCCCATTCGTCACGAAGTACATCTGTCAACAGCCATTTATTTGCCGTAGCCGGTATACCGTCTACTATATTAAAAGAGCTCATCACACTACCGACACTGGCCTCAACCGCTGCCCGATAAGGAGCAAAATATTCGTTATACATACGCAGATGGCTCATGTCGACCGTATTATAATCCTTACCGGCTTCTGATGCTCCATAGAGGGCGAAATGTTTTACACAAGAAAGGATTTCATCTTTTCCCTGCATGCTGTCACCTTGATAACCGTGCACATAGGCCTTTGCCAGCAGTGAACCCAGATAAGGGTCCTCACCGCTTCCTTCGGCAATACGTCCCCAACGGGCATCCCGGCAGATATCTACCATCGGGCTGAATGTCCAGCAAATGCCATCTGCACTGGCCTCAATGGCAGAAATCCGCGCCATCCGCTGAATAGCCAACGTATCCCAACTGCATGAGAGGGCCAACGGTATCGGGAAAATCGTCTCATAACCATGTATGACGTCCGCCCCGACTATCAAGGGAATTTTCAACCGGGTTTCTTCCACTGCCAGCCGTTGCAGGTCATAGATTTTTTTAATTCCTTTTACATTGAAAAAGCCACCGATCTCTTCTTTGCGAATCATATCACTAAGCTCACTATTCATCACCGAGCCTGTCACCAAGTCGCCACCGGAAGGAAGGTTCAACTGTCCCAGCTTCTCACGGATCGTCATTTTACCCATCAGGTCTGTGACAAAGCGATCCATCTCTACCTCTTTTCCCCCACCAGACTCCGAACAGGAAAAGAATGTAATGCCACAAAGGGCACCAAACACCAGATTTCTTATTTTCATAAGCTCTTCAAATTATTTATTTACTTTTCTGACTTTACCTTCTATACAATAACGGCAACATCGGTCAACAGAATCTATTTCGCCAAAGTTAACACTTCCTTCTAAATAATGAGACATATACCCGCAAAATAGATTATTTATTTCTGTCAACTGAATCTATATACA
Organism: Bacteroides sp. RCH18; assembly: GCF_058231005.1. Lineage (NCBI taxonomy): Bacteria > Pseudomonadati > Bacteroidota > Bacteroidia > Bacteroidales > Bacteroidaceae > Bacteroides > Bacteroides sp. RCH18. The sequence continues at coordinate 1,913,129 of NZ_JBIPTC010000001.1, forward strand.
ATAGACGGTTCAGAAAGAAAAAGCCACATTAATTCAGAGCTACAAATTTTCCATCCTTAATATAAATAGGTGTTATCACCGGATGTTCCGTCTGCGAATTCGGTGCATGATAAGAAATCATCAGCCTGCCTTTAAGATCCTTGAATACCATCGCGTGTCCGCCATCGTCACTATTTAGCGTTTCGGGCTCCTGCACCCAAGGACCAAGAACATTACCCGATGCCGAGACAGCCTGCCCGATGGCATATTTTCCATCTGTCTTTCGGAAACTGGACCATAGCATAATCAGTTTTCCATCATCCAAACGATAGATAAAAGGAGCATCCGTAACATTGCCCGTCACCCCGGAACTTGTAATAGAGCCTACCCAGGGAGCTTCCGAAGCCTTGAACAACAGATACGGATCACCTTCTGTCGTTTTCAGATCTTTCGCCAGCCGTTGGGCATAAATTTCACCGTCGATAGCCTCCAGCCACTCACGACAGAACAACAGCCAGGGATTGCCTTCTTTGTCAATATACAAAGATCCATCCAGACACATCCAGCCGGAAGGAGTAATCGCCTTGTTTACAAGTGGAGTGAAAGGGCCTTTCGGACTATCGGAAACTAGAATAGAAGTTCCCCGCTTCACTCCCGCATTACTGAATGTAGTAAATAAATAATAACGTCCTTCATATTCATACACATCCGGTGCCCAAAAGTCCTGTTGCCCCCAGAAATCACTTTTAGCTATAAAAGAATAGCCTTCGTCTTTCCACGTGGACAGGTCTTTACTTTTATAAACTCTGATTTTCAAGTTATTATTGAAATGAAGATAATACATCGAAGTTTTCTTGTCGACCAGAATAAACGGGTCCCGCAAACGCAAACTCGATACAGGAATCGTGAAACTTTCTCCCCCCACTTCATCCGGATCGGTGGAGGAAGTCTGTCCATCATCATTACTACAACTGACAATACACGCTCCCATCAATAACAAGAGCGAAAGAATAGAATGCTTTAACTTTTTCATATATCAATGATTATTTAATAAAATACCTATTGAAAACTGATAAATAAATTGTTCAAGATCAATAATGAGGATTCTGCTCGATATGAGAATTTTCGATAATGACCGATGTAGGAATCGGGAACAAAAGATTCTTCTCTGAGAAATTAGTACTATACTTCTTACCAGTTTCTACATATTTCCCCATCCGGATCAAATCTTCCCTGCGCTTTCCTTCATACCAGAACTCCCAGCCTCTTTCTTTCAGAATCCAGTCTCTCAACGACTCCTTATCCGGGAAATCGGATAATTGCTTTATGATAGCGTCTCCACCATCAGCAGCCTGTTCCATTGCTGTAAACTCGATTTCATCAATCCAAAGTTCATATCCGCTTCCGGAATTTCCCAAAGCAAGGAACAGAGCACAATTTTGATCTTCCGTAGCTTTACCTGCCTGTGTGGAGAATTCCTTTACTTCGCCTGCTTTCAAAGAGATGGATTCCATGTGGCTCAATGGTCCTTCAACGCGTATTTCAAACTGAATGTCTTTCGAGGCTTTCAACTTCATCTTTATTGAATACTTACGCCCTTTTGCAACCAAAGGTTCTGTTCGCATCTGCAAAGTCCAGAATTCCGTACCCGAAGATTCAACTTCCACATGTAAGCTGTTTCCGTTATTCAACGTGTTGTTTTTATCCACATCATACTTCCAGGCAGATCCACCGGCCTGATCGTAGTTATTCATCGAGAATATCCCTATAACATTGTCAACAAACTCTCCGTCAAAGCTCTCTTTAAAAACGGGTATTGCAGGCAGCGAGGTGCCAAAGCCAAAAGCACGTTTCCGGATATCATTAATCAGATCGACACTCCCTTGATTAGGACCATTCAGTTCATTCAATGCTTCCGCCTTAAATAACAACACTTCTGCATATCGGTCGAGTACCTTGTCATTGCCTGCCCATGTGCCTGTAGCTTCAGGATCAATCCCATATTTCAAAGGCAAAGCACCTACATCACCACTGGCTCTCAAATCAACTGTAGCACCGGACTTTGATGTATATTCGGCCTGTGCCAAAGCTCTTCGCCGGTCATTTTCATCAAACGTATCATAGAATTCCCACGGCATCCGGTGTCCGGACCATCCTTCTACGATGTTTCCATAAGGTGAAGCGTAGTCACCCGGCAAAATATTTGCATATGTATGATTACCATAATCTGCCAGTGGTTCAGCTCTCACAACAAACATCAGTTCTTTATTACCTTCGTTCTGAGCTGAAAATATACTTGCATAATCCTTCTCCAGTTCATAGTAATTCAGACCGATAATCTCATTTGCCGTTTCGAGAGCATTCTGCCACTGCTTTTCATGCATATAATATTTCAGTAAATAATGCAGGGCAGCTCCCTTTGTGATACGTCCGTATTCAGCTTGTTCTACCGGAAGTGCGTCGGCAGCAGCACGTAGTTCTGTCGTCAGGAAAGTTCCGACTTCTTCAGACGTAGGTCTGTAAGGTTTATAATCCGGGTCCGGATTGATTGCCTGGTCGGCTTCCAGAATCATTGGCATAGGACCATAAAGCCGATATAAATCGAACATGAAAAAGGCTCTGAGCGCCCGGACCTCCGCAATATACAAGTCTTTCACCGACTGAGCTACCGGAGACTCTTCCATCTTCGCTATCGTATAAGTGCAACGGGTGATATTAGGGGCAGTCCAGTTATAGAATCCTTTCACCATCTGGTCAGCATCCGTCCACGAACCATTCAGAAAAGCAACCCATGACCACTTGGTAGTCCATTCTTCGGTTGAAACTTCATCCATTACAAAAGAACTTCCATCACAAAACAAATAAGGTCCCCAGCCTTTTTGGCGTAATTCATAATAAAGGGCAACCGTTGCAGCCGAAAGGTCTGCAGGAGTATTAAACGCATTTCCAGTATCTACAACTCCATACAAGTGAGGTTCCAAGCTCCCCTCACAGGCTACAAACTGAATGCTTATAAATAGTAATAATATTTTTTTAGCTAATTTCTTCATGACATTCCAGTTTAAAATTTCACATCAAGTCCAAATGAAAAAGTCTTCTGTTGAGGATATGACGCCCGGTCGTTTTCAACTTCCGGATCGAGTCCTTTATATCCGGTAAACGTCAGCAGATTCTGACCGGAAAAGTAAAATCTTACTTTCAACTTATCAGCTTTAAACAGTCTGCTCAAATCATATCCCAACGTTACGTTCTTCAGACGTAAATATGTATTCTTCTCCCAATTCGGAGCACCGTAGCTATCATAGCTGTTCACTTCGCCACTAGGCATAGCGGAACTCATGTTGTCGGAAGTCCAACGATTTTTTATATCCGCCAAAAAGTTATTATTGTCTTTCAGTCTCTGGATGCCGTTTCCACCATATACCCCGTGTTCTACCTGAGTGTAAGGATAGGAATATCCGCCAACCGAAGCATAAAGATAAATATTCAGATCAAATCCTTTGTACCGGAAATCATTCGAGAATCCCATAGTAAACTTCGGTGCACGTGTCCCCAGATATACGACATCTGCCTGGTCTATTTTCCCATCAGGCTTTCCTGTCAGATTCCCTTCCTCGTCGAGTCCGTTCACATCTCTATATTTGCGCTGTCCCGGTAACAAATCCGGCATAGCCGGCGTATCTTCACCCGCCTGCTTTATACCGTCCGGAATCAGCGTATAGATAGCACTTACCGGATCGTCTTCTTTGACATAAGGAGCCAGGATTACTTTCGGATCACGTTCTTTCCATCTGTCACGATAGGAAGTATACGTCAATGTCGATTCCCAATGTAACGGTCCTTCCAGGTTCACTGTATTCAGCGTCAGTTCAAAACCGGTACTTTTTGTTTTTCCAATGTTGGACCATATACCGGTAGTGACAGCTGTATGCGGCAGCGAACGCCAGCTCAGCAGGTCTTTTACCTCTTTAAAGAAAACATCTACACTACCATTGATACGATTCCGGAAGAAACCGAAATCCAGTCCGAAGTTAACTTCTGTAGTGGTTTCCCACTTTAAATCAGGATTACCGAACTTTCCCAGATTTACTCCTCTCTTTTCTGTATCTCCCAGATAATAATTTCTGCCGTCAAAGGCAAAGTACTCGGAAGCAGCATCGTTAGACAGATTTTCATTACCCACTTGTCCCATGCTGACACGCAACTTGGCATCGGAGAGCCAGTTGACATCTTTCAGAAAATCTTCCTGATTCATTCTCCACGCAAATGCTCCCGAAGGAAAGAAAGCATAACGATTGTTCTTTCCAAAACGGTCGCTACCATCGATACGGGCAGTAAAAGTAAACAGATACTTGTCTTTGAAAGAGTATTGGGCACGACCAAAATAAGAAGCCAACACGTGTTTATTTTTATAAGAACTGACCACCGGGCGCGTTTCACCTGCCTGTAGTTTATAATACATCAACGCATCAGACATAAATCCCATAGCACGTGCATACGCTCCGTCATCATTCTGCACCTGATACGAATATCCCAGTAATGCAAGAAGTTTATGTCTCTCCTTGAAAGTCTTCTGAAAATTGAAAACCATATCTGCCACATAGTCTTCACGGTTGGCGGAATTGATATTCGCATCTCCATTCACACTACTTCCATATTTCGTAGTCATCGGATAGTAGCTATGGCGGGACCCGTCGCGGATATCCGCACCGGCAGACAGTTTCAACCAAAACACATCTTTTATAAAATAGAAATTAGTGAATGCTGTTGCCAAAAAACGCTTGGTCTTTGTCTCATCCTCAATGTCGAGATAGGACAAAGGATGATTGAGCAATGCCTGCTTAGGATCTTCCATCCATTTGCCGGTCGTCGGGTCTCGTTCCGCCTTCACTGTCGGACTATAACTTAACGCCGATTCGATAATACCTGCCGTACTGTCATATCCTCCCCCCAGTGTCGCATTCTGATCGACTACATAAGAGGCTGTGGCAGAAATACCATAATCCCACCATTTCGTTATTTTATGGTCCAGATTATAACGGAAACTATAGCGTTTATAACCGGATGTTTTCACCACTCCTTTCTGATCGAAGTAGTTCAGCGAAATCAATGATCTCATCTTTTCATTACCATAAGTCACTGTGAGGTTATGTTGCTGGATAAGACCTGTACGGGTAATCATATCATACCAGTTGGTCCCTTTTCCGGCTTTTGTTATTTCTTCATCTGTGTACATAGGTACATAAGGGCTGACAGCACTCGGATCTGTATTCCCATAAGGATATACCAGATTCTGCATTAAATACTGTTCTTTATAGTAACTGTTCTGAGTAGTCATTAACTCTCCGGCTGTCAATAATTCCGGTCGTTTATTTATAGTCTGAAATGACATATTCATGTTATACTCTACTTTCGTATCCTGAGTACCTCTTTTTGTCGTAATCAGAACAACTCCATTAGCACCCCGCGCACCATAAATGGCAGTTGCCGAAGCGTCCTTCAAAATCTCTATGGATTTGATATCGTTAGGGTTAATACTGCTCAAAGGGCTGTTACTTCCTGCCGTCCACTGATTACCGCTTCCGGGATTGACACCGGCGTTCACTATGGGGAAACCATCGACCACATACAGCGGATCATTCCCCGCACCGGTAGAAGCCGCACCCCGAATCAGAACTTCAATACCACCACCGGGCTGTGCACTCCCCTGTTTTACAGTAAGTCCTGCCGCACGTCCCATCAACATTTCAGAGAAGTTCGGTGAAGCTGCTTTATTGAGTTTCTCAGACTTTACAGAAACAATCGAAGCATTCAAGTCACTTTTCTTCATTGTACCGTATCCCACTACCACAACTTCATCCAGCAATTCTTGCTTTTCATACAAAACGATGGATAAATCTGTCTGATTTCCAACTTTCACTTCCAAAGGCTGATAACCGATGTAAGATAGTTCCAATACCGCTCCCGGCGATACTTCCAACGTAAACTTCGCATTTATATCCGATACCGTTCCGTTAGTTGTCCCTTTTTCTTTGATGGTAACACCGATAATAGGCTCGCCGTTAACATCGTTCACCACACCTGTGATCTTACGTTTTTTACCATCCTTTGAAGTTTTCTGCCTGGCTTGTCCTTTCTGAACAATTACATTCTTCCCCTTTACTTCATAGACAACGTCTTGTCCGTACAATATCTGATCGATAGCCTCATTCAGCTCTTTCGCCTTTACAGTTATAATCTTCTTTGTATCCAGATCTCCGACTTTATAAACGAAAGAATATCCGCTTTTATTCTTCAACTGGGTCATTGCTTCTTTCACTGAAACGTTATCCATTTTCAATGAAACAGCCTGGGCTAGTATTGCTATGTTAAGGCAAAACAGAGCCATGACCATTAATATGGCCTTCTTCCTGTAATTCATAAAATAAACAAATTATTAATTAAAACTTGAATAACTCGTTTTAAAAGAGATGTATTTTGCTAACTTTGCATATTCTCTTTTGAAAACATATTCACACTAGATGATTGTTGAAAGAAGAGATTCAAGGAGCCGGGAGATGTCCGAAATCTTCCGGTTTTTTATTTGTCTCTCCTTATTTGTCAGCTAAAGATTATTCTGTATTTTTCTCTTTATTCATACTTTTCAATTTTTAAGGTTAAACAATCATAGCATTATAATCTCTGGTAACCGGTTAGTAGATAGTTATATTGCGTTCTTCAATCTTATATTGCATTTTTTCCGTAGAAGCCAGTGCTTCCAGTACTTCCTGGATATTTTGTTCGCGACGAACGAAATTGCCATAGAAGCGGAATGTTTTTAAGGAATCATTGGCTATGTGAATCTTCACATTATAGCTGCGTTCCAGTTCTTTGGCGATATCCGGCAAGAGTTCTTCATCAAAAAACAAGTAACCGTCCGTCCACTGAGACGCATTGGATGCGGTAACCGACTCTACAGTCAAAAGCCCGTTCGCCTTATTTAATACAGCCCTTTCATCAGGTGAAAGGACAGCTTCTTTTTCTTCTCTCAACAAGTTGTTCAATCCGACCTTACCTTCCAATAAAGAAACGACCACTTCATGATCTTCCGGATAGTCACGGAAATTGAATTTTGTTCCTAACACCTGTAATTGCAAATCTTTAGTCTTTACGAAAAAGGGAATCTTCTCATTCCGCTTTACCTCGAAATATCCTTCCCCTTCCAGTTCTACTTTTCGGTTATCGACACCAAACCCCTGCGAGTATGTCATGCGTGAACCGGCATTAAGCCAGACTAATGTGCCATCCGGCAAATAAAGTTTTGTTTTTGATCCTAAAGGAGCTTCTACTGAAATATCTGCAAAAGTATCTTTCACATTCACCTCTCCCTGCCAATAAGAAATGCATCCCACCGCTATTATGATTGCAACAACCGCAGCATAACGCCACAACGCTGACAAGTTAAAACCTTGACGGGAAGTGCTCTGAATTTCCTTCTGACTTTCGACACGGTTTCTAAAATTCTCAAACGCTTTATCCTTATCATAGACAGATGCGGCTTCACGACTTACAGCTGAAAACCAGATCTCCCGCTGCCGGATAAAATATTGCTGATTTTCAGCCGATGCGGCAATCCATGTTTTCAGTTCATCTAAAGCGTTCTTATCCAGACCTTCAGTCAGATAGTTGGCAATCAGTTCATCAATATGTTTATTTTCTTCTTCCATATTTATGCTTTCTATAAAGGAGACAGTTGTTTTTTAATTAAGGGTAGTCAGAAAATGATTTTTTTTTCGCTTTACCTGAAAAAAAGTAGTAATAGAGAAATCAGGTACTTACTCAAATGAGCGTGTAAAGCAGCTAAAGCATTCTTTATATGATACTTAACTGTATTAATAGATATTCCCAGTTCACCGGAAATTTCTTCGTATGATTTTCTTTCAAAGCGACTTTTAGCAAAAACCCGACGGCATTCGTCCGGCAATTTATCAATAGCCTTATATATTTCGTTTTCAAGTTCACGTTCCAGTAAAATACCTAACGGATGCGAATCGGACAGTATGACTTTATCATCCGTTATCTCATCGGGCATAAGAGCAGAAAATGCTATTTCTCTCTTTTCACGTTCCGAATTAAGATAGTTAATACAACGATTACGGACAGCTCTCAGCAGGTAACTACGGATAGAGACTGAAATATCCAAAGTCTCACGTATCTCCCATAAATGAAAGATAGTATCTCCTACAATGGTTTCGGAAAGGAACTGATCTTTTAGATAACCATTGGCGACATAACAGAGCAAGGCATAATGATGATCATATATGTAACGATAAGCATTTTCATTGCCTATCTTCAGTTGCTCCACTATTAAAGTTTCAGTATTCTCCATGAATGTACCAGTCAGATTAATAGCACAAATTTAGAGAATTATTCGAATTTAAAGCATATAAAGCCAAAAATCCCTCCAAAGAAAAAACTTTGGAGGGATCTTCTGTATACTACTCTGTATGCAGTCTATTTCATCTTATATACGAGTGTACCACCTTTCAGAATATCTTCATGAGAAATCGTATTCTTTGTATAAGGTTCGCCATTCAGCGTGATACTATCCACATATTTATGTTCCTTCGACAAGTTTTCAGCGATCACAGTAAAGGTCTTTCCATCAGCCAGATGTAACACAATCTTCGGTAACTGAGGAGCACCGAATACATAATCACCGATTACCGGATCTACCGGATAGAAGCCCATTGCACTGAACATATACCATGCGGACATCTGACCACAGTCATCATTACCACAAAGTCCGTCAGGCTTGTTCTTATATTGAGTATCAAAGATTTCACGGATTAGTTCCTGTGTACGTTCCGGACGACCTGCCAAAGCATATAAATAAGTAACATGATGACTGGGCTCATTACCATGCGCATACTGTCCGATCAAACCTGTCACATCAGCCTGAGTTGTTTCCAGTTTCACTGTAAACAGGGAATCCAGCTTATTCAGGAAAGGTTCTTCTCCACCGAAGAGAGCAATCAAACCGGGAACATCGTGTTGCACATGCCAGGTATACTGCCATGCATTTCCTTCCGTATAGTCACCGCCTGTACTTTCCGCATGCCCTACATCACTAGGATTAAACGGAGATTTCCAAGTTCCGTCAGCTTTACGCGGACGCATAAAATTCGTCTGTGAATCGAATAAGTTCTTATAATAATCCGCACGTTTCGCAAAGTAAGCAGCATCTTCTTCTTTTCCCATGCGACGGGCCATGTCAGCTGCCGCATAATCGTCATATACCGATTCCAGAGTTGAAGAGACGGATTCCGCTTTTGTCAGGTCGGTCGGGAAATATCCGTATTTCGTATACACTTCCCAGTCGGACTTCAACGGATGAGATACAGTCTGTGTCTTCTTCACCATATTGAAAGCACGTTCCGCATCAAAGCCACGGAAACCTTTTCGGTAGGCTTCAGCAATAACAGACACACCATGATTGCCGATCATACAGAAGTTTTCTTTTCCCCACAATGCCCAAATAGGCAGGAAGCCTTGTACTTCACCTTGTTCTATCAATGAATTAACAAAACCATCCACACGTTCGGGAACCATTAATGTATAGAATGGATGAGCGGCACGATAAGTATCCCATAAAGAAAAGGTTGAATAGAATGTACCTGTTCCGGCCTTCACTATCGAATCGGCAGCATTGCGATACATACCGTCCACGTCTGAAATCTGGTTAGGCTGAATCAGCGCATGATAGAAACAAGTATAGAAATTCGTCTTTTCATCATCTGTACCCTCTACGTCGACGCGACTCAGATAGCTGTTCCATTCGTCATGGGCAGCCAGCTTCACACCGTCAAAGTTCCAGTCTGGTATTTCAGCCTGCAGGTTCTTCTTTGCTCCCTCTACGCTGGTAGTCGAAAGAGCCACCTTCATCATCAGTTCATCTCCCGGCTTCAAGTCGAAAGTAGCAATGATTCGCTTTCCTTTCTCAGTTTCTCCCATCGGAAGGTAAAGCGAATCTATTACCGGACGATTAAACTTCATCACAAAGAAGTAGTCCTGATCGACCCAGACCGTGTTATTCACGTGTCCGGTCAGCGTCTGAGCATCTTCCCAGTTCACCTCGCAACTATTCACTTGTGAATGATATTGTTCTTCTCTCCAGGCAGGTCCGTGCTGCAAGTCAATCAGCAGAGAAGCTGAATCCGCTTTATGATATGTATAACGATGAAGGGCCGCATGGATAGAAGCAGTCAGTTCCGCCTTTACCTGCGGATCGGATAATTCGACTGTATAATATCCCGGAGTAGCAGCTTCCTTGTCTTTTGGGAAATGGCTGCGGTAAGCATCCCATGCACGGGCACGGGTACCGGTAACCGGCATCACCAGAATATCACCCAAATCCATACATCCGGTTCCGTTCAGATGAGTCTGAGTAAAGCCCCAGATCAGAGAGTCCTGATAAGTATATTCCGAACAATATCTCCAACCTACTGCACCCGTCACCGGACTGGTCTGTATCATTCCGAAAGGATAGCAAGCTCCGGGGAATGTATGCCCATTGTCAGCAGCACCAATAAAGGTATTCACATACTGAGTGTAATCTTTCGTTTCCGCTTGCTCCGTCGGAGAACAGGAAGTGTACATAAACAGTCCCGCCAAAGCAACGGCCATCACAGGGGATTTTCTTTTCATGATAATCATAATGTTAAGTTAATGCTACAAATTTAGAGAATAATTCTCAATGCTACACTAAAATACAATAGAAAAATAGTCCCCAAGTCTGATCATTCAAAATTTATATCTACCCTGTTCCGGGCAGCATTCTAAAAGCAAATAAACCTGATTCATTGTGACAAAACAAAAATTCGCACGACTTATTGAATAAATATCAACTCAATTATTTATCTTTGTTAGCTTTAAAACAAGCTGACTCAAAAAAACAATAGTATAATGAAAGATTTCTTGAAATTTACGCTTGCCACTGTGACCGGTATCATCCTGTCAAGCATTGTATTATTTATTATCGGCATGGTAACACTGTTCGGCATTGTATCAACCGCGGATACAGAAACAATAGTGAAAAAGAATTCTGTGATGATGCTCGACCTGAACGGTGTATTAGTCGAACGCACTCAGGAGAGTCCGTTAGGTATCTTATCACAGTTGTTCAGCGACGACTCCAATACATACGGGCTGGACGATATTCTTTCTTCCATCAAAAAGGCAAAAGAAAATGAAAATATCAAAGGAATTTATCTGCAGGCAAGTATGCTCGGAACTTCGTATGCATCTTTGCAGGAAATCCGTAATGCATTACTCGACTTTAAAGAAAGCGGAAAGTTCATCATAGCCTACGGAGATAGCTATACACAAGGACTTTATTATCTTTCCAGTGTAGCGGACAAGGTATTGCTCAATCCGAAAGGAATGATTGAGTGGAAAGGCATCGCTTCCGCTCCTCTGTTCTATAAAGACTTGTTGCAAAAGATCGGAGTAGAAATGCAGGTATTTAAAGTAGGTACTTATAAATCCGCCGTAGAACCGTTTATTTCTACAGAAATGAGTCCTGCCAATCGTGAACAGGTGACAGCTTTTATCAACTCGATCTGGGGAGAGGTTACCGAAGGGGTATCTGCTTCCCGCAGCCTCCCCGTAGATTCACTGAATGCTTTAGCTGACCGTATGCTGATGTTTTATCCGGCAGAGGAAAGTGTGCAATGTGGCTTGGCGGACACATTGATTTATCGTAATGATGTACGCGATTATCTCAAACAATGGGCAGAACTGAAGGAAGACGATCGTCTTCCGATACTGGGATTGAGCGATATGATCAATGTAAAAAAGAATACGCCTAAAGATAAAAGCGGTAACATTGTAGCAGTCTATTATGCATCCGGAGAAATTACTGATTATAGCGGTTCTTCGGCTTCCGAAGAGGGGATTGTAGGGACGAAAGTCATCCGCGACTTGCGCAAGCTAAAAGAGAATGATGATGTGAAAGTGGTCGTACTCCGTGTTAACTCTCCGGGTGGAAGCGCTTTTGCATCCGAACAAATCTGTCACGCAGTGAAAGAACTGAAAACAAAGAAACCGGTCATTGTCTCTATGGGCGATTACGCTGCATCCGGTGGTTATTATATGTCTTGCATGGCTGATACAATCGTTGCCGAACCTACTACCTTAACAGGTTCTATCGGAGTTTTCGGCATGATACCCAATTTAAAAGGATTATCTGAAAAGGTCGGCCTGACGTTCGATGTGGTAAAAACAAACAAGTTTGCGGATTTAGGAGTTATCATGCGCCCTTTTAATCAGGATGAGAAAGCATTGATTCAGATGAGTGTTGCCCAAAGTTATGATACATTTATCAGCCGTTGCGCCGAAGGACGACACATGACGAAAGAAGCGATCGAAAAAGTGGGTGAAGGTCGTGTATGGACAGGCGAAATGGCTAAGGAACTTGGATTGGTAGACGTACTCGGAGGTATTGATACAGCTTTGGAGATTGCTGTCAGGAAAGCAGGCATCGAAGGATATACAGTTGTCTCTTATCCGGCAAAACAAGACCTCCTTTCTTCACTGCTCGATACGAAACCCACTAATTATGTGGAATCACAAATATTGAAAAGCAAGTTAGGAGAGTATTATCAACAATTCGGTATGCTGAAGAATTTAAAAGAGCGTTCCATGATTCAGGCACGCATTCCGTTTGAACTAAATATCAAGTAAACTGTACTGCATGGACGAACACTTTATTAAGATACATAAGTGGCTTTACCCTGTCTCGTGGATTTACGGGGCAGTGGTAACAGTAAGAAACAAACTCTTTGACTGGGGATTCCTCCGGTCAAAGAGTTTTGGCGTTCCTGTCATCTGCATCGGCAACCTGTCTGTAGGCGGCACGGGAAAGACACCGCACACCGAATATCTGATAAAGTTACTTCGTGATAACTATCATGTGGCAGTATTAAGCCGGGGATATAAAAGGCATAGCCGGGGATATGTGCTTGCCACTCCCCAAAGTACTGCACGCAGTATCGGTGATGAGCCTTACCAGATGCATACCAAGTTCCCGTCCGTCACACTGGCTGTCGATGAGAACCGTTGCCATGGCATAGAACAATTACTATCCATTAAAGAACCGTCCATTGAAGTTGTATTGCTGGATGATGCTTTCCAGCATCGCTACGTCAAACCGGGACTAAGCATCCTGCTGACGGATTATCACCGCCTCTTCTGCGACGATACTTTACTTCCGGCAGGTCGTCTGCGCGAGTCTGTCAACGGTAAAAACCGGGCACAAATCGTCATAGTCACAAAGTGCCCTCAAGATATTAAGCCGATTGACTATAATATTATCACGAAACGACTGAACCTTTATCCTTATCAGCAGTTATACTTCTCATCGTTTCGTTATGGAAATCTGCAACCGGTATTTCCATCAGCAGCTTCAGAGACTGATTCTACAGCGAATGAGTTACCTCTGAGCGCTTTAACGAATACGAATATTTTGCTGGTAACGGGCATTGCATCACCTGCACCTATTCTCGAAGAGTTGAAAATATATACCGATCAGATTGATTCGCTTTCATTCGACGACCATCATCACTTCAGCCATCGGGACATACAACAGATCAAGGAACGATTCGGAAAACTGAAAGGTGAACATAAACTGATTGTCACCACCGAGAAAGATGCAACCCGCCTGATTCATCATCCGGCATTGAACGAGGAACTGAAACCGTTTATCTATGCCTTGCCTATTCAGATAGAGATATTACAAAATCAACAAGATAAATTTAACCAACACATTATTGGCTATGTTAGAGAAAATACAAGAAACAGCAGCTTTTCTGAAAGGGAAGATGCACACCAGTCCTGAAACAGCCATCATCCTTGGCACCGGACTTGGCAGTTTGGCAGACGAGATCACCGAGAAGTATGAAATAAAGTATTCGGATATTCCTAACTTCCCGGTATCTACTGTCGAAGGTCATAGCGGTAAACTGATTTTCGGCAAGTTGGGCAACAAAGACATCATGGCAATGCAGGGACGTTTCCATTATTATGAAGGTTATTCCATGAAGGAAGTGACTTTCCCTGTACGTGTAATGCGTGAGTTGGGTATCAAAACATTGTTTGTGTCCAACGCCAGCGGTGGTACAAACGAAGCTTTTGAAATCGGCGACCTGATGATTATCACCGATCATATCAACTACTTCCCCGAACATCCGCTTCGTGGCAAGAATATTCCTTATGGTCCACGCTTCCCGGATATGAGCGAAGCATATGATAAGGAACTGATTCGTAAAGCTGACGAGATTGCTCAGGAAAAAGGCATTAAGGTACAACATGGAATTTATATCGGTACGCAAGGCCCTACTTTCGAGACTCCTGCTGAATATAAACTATTCCACATTCTGGGTGCCGATGCAGTCGGTATGTCTACCGTTCCCGAAGTGATCGTAGCCAACCACTGCGGAATCAAGGTATTCGGAATCTCCGTCATCACTGACTTGGGAGTAGAAGGAAAAATTGTAGAAGTATCGCATGAAGAAGTTCAGAAGGCAGCGGACGCAGCCCAACCTAAAATGACCACTATCATGCGTGAACTTATCAACCGTGCTTAATACTAAACTCTATTTATGCGAACTGAAATAGCAACTCTCGGCGAGTTCGGTCTGATCGACCGCCTCACCGAGGGAATTAAACCAGAAAACGAATCAACCAAATACGGAGTGGGTGATGATGCCGCCGTCCTCTCCTACCCTTCGGAGAAACAAATATTAGTAACAACCGACTTATTAATGGAAGGTGTCCACTTCGACCTGACTTACGTCCCTCTGAAACATCTGGGATATAAATCGGCCGTAGTCAATTTCTCCGATATTTATGCAATGAATGGTACTCCGCGACAGATTACCGTATCGCTCGCTCTCTCCAAACGCTTCAGCGTAGAGGACATGGAAGAGCTTTATTCAGGCATTCGTCTGGCATGCCAACAGTATCATGTTGACATTATCGGAGGCGATACATCCTCTTCTCTTACGGGACTTGCCATCAGCATCACCTGTATCGGAGATGCTGACAAAGATAAAGTAGTCTACCGCAACGGAGCCAAAGAAACAGACTTGATTTGTGTCAGCGGTGACTTGGGTGCCGCATATATGGGGCTACAACTTCTGGAACGTGAAAAAACAGTACTAAAAGGCGAAAAGGATGTCCAACCGGACTTCACCGGCAAAGAATACTTGCTGGAACGCCAGTTGAAACCGGAAGCCCGTAAAGATATCATCGAAAAACTGGCGGCTGCCAACATTGTCCCCACATCCATGATGGACATCTCCGATGGCCTGTCATCCGAATTAATGCATATCTGCAAACAAAGTAATACCGGATGCCGTGTCTATGAGGAACATATTCCTATTGACTATCAGACGGCTGTCATGGCAGAAGAATTCAACATGAACCTGACTACTTGTGCTATGAATGGCGGTGAAGATTATGAATTGCTTTTCACTGTCCCCATTGCCGATCATGAGAAAGTATCACAGATGGAGGGAATCCGCCTCATCGGGCATATCACCAAACCCGAACTCGGTTGCGCATTGATTACCCGTGACGGACAAGAGTTTGAATTGAAAGCTCAGGGATGGAATCCGCTAAAAGAAGATAAATAGATTTTCTCAGTTATATACTGAAAAATATTTCATTCCATACAACACTGATAATAAGCAAAGTAGCTTTTTATCAGTGTTTTTTATTTATAGAACCCTTGCAGAATCCAAAAGTTTAACTACCTTTGCAACCGCAAAAGAGAAACAACTGAGTTGAATTAGCCTTACGGTGCCATAGCTCAGTTGGTAGAGCAAAGGACTGAAAATCCTTGTGTCCCCGGTTCGATTCCTGGTGGCACCACTATCAACTCAGTAACAAAAATCCCTTGAACTTCAAAAGTTCAAGGGATTTTTGTTTTATCTCTTTTCTTATTCACTCTATCGGTGTTTAAGTACACACATGGCTTCCATCAGCATACAACCGGTCAGATGCGATGTCAATCCCACACTCTCATCATCAGCAGGTGCTTTTCTCCAACGACCGCTATATAACATAGTCTTCTGATTCACTCCCTGTTCTGCCATAACCGTAGCACAATGAGTTATGTAGTCGCGAAACTTATTATAATTGGCACTATCCAGTGCAGGGTCATTAATCAGTTTCACAAAATAACGGAAGAAGATGCCATGAAACAAGCCACCGTCACCACCTTCTGCATCGGAGAGTACACCTTCATTTGTCGACAGATGGTCAATCACAAAATTGGCCGCTTTTACTGC
The DNA here is from genome assembly GCF_058231005.1 of Bacteroides sp. RCH18. Classification (NCBI taxonomy): domain Bacteria; kingdom Pseudomonadati; phylum Bacteroidota; class Bacteroidia; order Bacteroidales; family Bacteroidaceae; genus Bacteroides; species Bacteroides sp. RCH18. Next base: position 1,929,439 of record NZ_JBIPTC010000001.1, read on the forward strand.
ATCTGCCAGATATTGCTTATCGCCGGTAATCTTATACAGTTCATGAGCTGCTCCCAAGAAAGTACCTGAGTTGTACGAAAATACCCATTTGGTAATCTTGCCTTCTCCATTCATGTTGTCATACACTGCCCCCGTCTGACGGTCGAACAAGTTATTCTTCTCCCATGTATATATTTTAATGGCCTCATTCAGATAAGCCTGTTTGGGTTTTCCGGCCTTTTTGCCCATAGCATCATAAAAATTATACAACCGGGCAGCAATAAGGGCAGCAGGACCATTGGAACAAGCGTTCTTAGATTTTGCCACATCCGTCTTCCAAGTAATGCCACCAAACCACGGAGCCTCATCTTCCGGTCCCCAAGTAGACCAAACCCAATCATCGTAGGTCTGTCTCGCCTTTTTCAGATACTTGGTATTCTTAGTGCTTTCAAACATGCGAATCTGTGCCAGAGCAATCCATTCCATATCGTCTACAAACACATTCCACCATGGGTCTTCCTCTCTGCCCGCAAAATTGAATTTCGGTGCACCTTCCCACCATAACGGGTATATATTCAAATACTGTTTGCTTCCGGTACGCATATATGCATCTACCATGACATCCATAGCATGTGCCTGTGGCCAATAATGATTGGTAGTCATATTGGAAAGATCACTGCCATAATTAAAATAAAACCGATTCTCATACCCTTTGAAGTTTGCGCCCCAAAAATGCTTGATAAGGGCTTGCGACATACCATCTGCCATTTTCTGCCAATAAACAGATGTCTTTTCCACCGGACTTGCTGTAGTTTTTTCTACAATTACAGCATTGCTTCCTCCTGTCTCCGCAGAGAGCTGCAAAGTCAAACTGAGAAAAAATACCGTAATCAATAAGTTCTTCATGTTTTCTGCGTTTAAAAGTTAATAATATTTCAGACTCAGCGGGCAAAGGTATGAAATAGTAGAGATAATGAATCATTATTTCTTGCCATTTTTGTACGATATACTGCATTCTTCTTCCGGTTACCCTCCGTTCCCCTGTCTGCCTGCAATACTATTTTTACGCATAGAAAATGTAGGTGTGTCAAAAGTAACTAAACTCTCCTCCTTCGGGAAGGAGGAGTACCCGTAGGGGGAGGTGGTAGGTGAATATATAAGCTATTGATATTCAACTGTGAAGTACACCTACCACCCCGGCTTTCAGCCACCCCTCCTTCCTGAAGGAGGGGAATTTAGTTACTTTTGACACACCCTCGTTGTTATTTTAATTCTCCACCGGTTTCTTTTCGAGACAGATATTGACCGCATTCATTCCTTTCACACCACGTTCAAGATCGAATGTTACAATATTACCTTCCGAGATATTACCAACGACATTATTAACATGGAAAAAGTACTTATCAACTCCGGCAAGGTCCTTTATAAAACCAAAGCCTCTTGCCTCATTAAAGAATTCAACTCTCCCTCTCAATATAACGGGTTCCTCGTCTTCTTTCTTCGGAGTTGCAATGATTATCTCATCCAGGTTTATCTCTTCCTTTTTGATGTTTTCAGCCGGAGGAGTCGAAGTAATCATTCCATTCTCGTCCACATAAGCAATCATATCATCGAAGCTGCTTTTGCTGGATAACTTCTTGCTATCCTTTTTCTTTTGTTTTTCTTCTCGTTTAGCGAGTCTCTTTTTTTCATTTTCACGTTTACCTACCGTAATGGATTTTGCCATAGAACTTATATTTAATTTATACTATATTTTAATGAATAATGTAAGGGAATGACCTTAAATTGTAAAATCAGCCCTATTTAGTTTTTTGCCTGTCAATTTCTGAATATCATTAATCAATTTGCGTTCTTCCTGAGAGCAGAATGTAAGTGCCGTACCTGCATTTCCAGCTCTTCCCGTACGCCCGATTCGGTGTACATATGTCTCGGGAACATCAGGAAGATCATAATTGATAACCAACGGCAGTTCATTAATATCAATTCCCCGGGAAGCGATATCAGTGGCAACCATCACTCGCGTCTTACCCGACTTGAAGTTGCCCAATGCGGACTGCCGTGCCGCCTGACTCTTATTTCCATGAATAGCCTGGCTGCCAATGCCGGCTTTACCCAATATTTTAACTATCTTATCAGCATTATGCTTGGTACGCGAAAAGATAAGTACCGACTGGTCATCCGATTTTTGCAAAATTGAAATCAGCAACAGGCTCTTTTCTTTCTTCTCTACAAAGTAAACCAACTGCTTTATAGAATCTACCGTTGATGATTTCGGTGTAACATAAATCTTCACCGGATTCTTCAACAAGGAATTAGTCAGAGCAATAATCGTATCAGGCATCGTAGCCGAAAAGAACAACGTTTGCTTTTCTTTCGGAAGCTTCGGCAATATCCGTTTAATATCATGAATAAAGCCCATATCAAGCATACGGTCTGCTTCGTCCAGAACAAAATACTGAATATTATCCAATCGTATATGTCCTTGATTCATCAAATCGAGCAGACGCCCCGGAGTAGCAACCAGAATATCGATTCCTTTATGCAACATATCCACTTGCGGACGTTGATTCACGCCTCCGAAGATGACTCCGTGACGGATACGTGTATACTTTGAATAATCTTCAATACATTCACTGATTTGCAATGCGAGTTCGCGGGTAGGAGTCAAAATCAGAGCTTTGATTCCCGAACGCTTGCCTTCTCCCTTATTGAGATGCAAATGTTGTATAATAGGTATTGCAAAAGAAGCAGTCTTTCCGGTTCCAGTCTGCGCACAGCCTAAAATGTCTTTTTTTGCCAATGCTACAGGAATCGCTTTCTCCTGAATAGGAGTAGGTACTGTATATCCTTTTTCTTCAATTGCTTTTAAAATAGGTTCGGTTATATTTAATTCTTTAAATGTCATAAATGTTATTTTTGCTGTTTCAGCACAGCGGTTAATTTTACATATAGTAAGAGAGCACGCCACATTCAATACTGAATATGCAAGGTCTCCGATATTAAACCAGTTTGTGAGTCGCTAAGAAAAACTCGCGTTCCAGTGTATTCATCACTTCTTTCACACTGCTTATTTTATCTGCGAGAAAGGCGTTGCTACCGGCAAAAGCATAACCTTTTTTCATATTTCCTTTGGCCGCATTATACAGCGCCTTAATAATGCAATAAGGACTTTTTGTATAGTCACACGTCTTAATGCAATGGAATGAGCATTTCCTCGGCTTTTCCAGACCATTATTCACACTATGAATAAATTCTCCGTCAATAGCCCGTCCCGGCATTCCGACAGGACTTTCAATAATAAGAACATCTTCGGATTTGGAGTGAATATACACTTCTTTGAAAGTTTCCGAAGCATCACATTCAAGAGTTGTCACGAAAATACTTCCCATCTGCACTCCCGAAGCTCCCAGTTCCATAAAGTGCGCAATATCTTCACCTGTCGAAATTCCACCGGCGGCAATCACCGGAATATGTTTCTGTTCTTTATAACTGGCCGTAATCGCCACCACTTCGGGAATCAATACATCCAACGCATAATTATGGTCTTGCAGCTGTTCTTTCTTAAACCCCAGATGCCCTCCGGCTTTGGGACCTTCTACCACTATCGCATCCGGCAGATAGTTATAATTCTTTTGCCATTTGTCACAGATTATTTTGGCAGCTCTTGAAGAAGATACAATAGGTACTAATTTCGTAATACTGCCCGTAGTCAAATAGGAAGGCAAATCAAGTGGAAGTCCGGCACCGGAAAATATCACATCAATCTTTTCATTAATCGCAGTACGCACCATATCAGCATAATTCGATAAGGCCACCATGACATTCACACCAATAATACCTTTTGTTTTCATGCGTGATTTGCGAATCTCTTCTTTCAGGCCGCTGATGCATTTTTCTGTATAAGTGCCTTTTTCTTTGGGATAAAGCAACCCCAGACCTGCACACGATATAACTCCCACTCCCCCTTCGTTTGCTACTGCTGACGCCAGACCGGATAATGATATCCCAACTCCCATTCCACCTTGTATAACAGGTACTTTTATTTCAATATTTCCTATAAAAAATGATTTCATATATTTTATTCTGTGCTTAGCCATTTCAAAATCAGCACACTCCGAACATACTCTATTCAAGTATTCAAAGTCGCCTTCCTCATTGGCTGTTCGCTTGATTGGATATTATTTATTAAACTCTCACTCCTGTTTCTTCCAAGAGCATTGTATTACAAAAAAGTCTAATAATCTATTGTCAGAATGGAAAGTGCAGGATTATATACTCCTGATATTGCGCATAAAAGAGGCAGAATTAGCAGAACTTAAATGTAAAATGATTTTTCGTCTTCTCTGTATAACAGAAATTCCTCCGTTGAATCATGAAACGGTAATAGTCTATATAAAAGCAGAAGACATTATCTTCTGCTTTTATTTATTCTGATATTAATATCTTCTTGAATTGTTATAACCACCTCCACGGTTACTACCGTATGACGGTTTTTCAGCGCGAGGACGTGCAACGCTCACTGAAATAACCTTCTGGTCATATTCAACTCCGTTCAATTCGTCAATAGCTTTTTGTCCTTCCGCATCATTCGTCATTTCTACGAAAGCGAATCCTCTGGATCTGCCGGTTTCTCTATCAAAAATAACTTTGGCTGAAGAAACTTCTCCATACTCTGCAAATAAATTTGTCAAGTCAGCATCATTTGTGCCATAACTTAAACCTGAAATGTAAATGTTCATCTAAAATTTTATTAAAAATAAATACTAATTTGGAGTGAGGAGGATAATTACAGAAGAGGACTACTTACTAATAATATATTATAAAGAAGAACTACACAATAATGATTCGTGACTCAAACTCTGGGAACAAAGATAACACAATTAATTAGATAACTATCTTTTTATTATTTATTTTTCAAGAGATGTTCAATAATTATCATTTGTTAGCACGATTATTGTGTGGAAACAATAAGAATAAGCAAATCTCTACTTCTTCCTTGATAATATCACGGATTATATCTACTTTTGTCATACTTCAATCAGAAAAACAGCTCCATACATGCGGGAAATCAAGCTAACAGATATCACACGGGAAGAATTGTGGGCAAAGCAACGTTTGTCCTTTACCGATATCGACTATGCCGTGTGGGAACGGAATAAATCCATGCTTCATCAATTCTCGAAGATGAACCGGAACTGTACATTCGTAGTAGACGTATATAAATGCAGATATGCCTATGCTTCTCCGAACTTTGTAGATTTACTGGGATATGATGCCCACAAGATAGCAACATTGGAAAGGCAAGGTGATTATCTGGAATCGCGCATCCATCCCGACGACCGCGAGCAATTGCTCACCTTACAAATAAAATTAAGTCAGTTTATATATAGTTTGCCTCCGGAACAACGAAATGACTATTCTAATATTTACAGTTTTCGTGTTCTCAATGCGAGGCAACAATACGTGCGTGTTGTCAGCAGGCATCAGGTTCTGGAGCAGACCATCGATGGAAAAGCATGGCTGGTAATCGGGAATATGGATATCTCACCTGATCAACAAGAGGCCGAAACGGTAGACTGTACTGTACTCAATCTGAAAAATGGAGAGATGTTCTCTCCTTCTCCGTCACTGCAGACCTTCAGCCCTCTCACCAAACGGGAAGCTGAAATTTTACGCCTGATCCAAAAAGGACTGTTAAGTAAAGAAATAGCAGACAGACTGTGTGTCAGCATTCATACCGTCAATATTCACCGACAGAATCTATTACGGAAATTAGGAGTACAAAATTCCATTGAAGCCATCCGAATAGGATATGAGACGGGAATATTAAGCTGATTAAGGCATCCATTCCAGCACTCCTCCCACCGGATGCTCTTTTCGCCATTCTTCAAACCCGGCATAGGTCCGTACTCCATCCCGTATGACAGCCTGATAATATTCTATCCCCATAATCTTTTCACTTTCGGGTGTCTCATTTTTCAATTGAAGAATTGTCCGCTTAGTCTCATCTGTCAAGACGGAAGAAATACGTTCGGCTACTTTCTCAAAATATCCATCGTATCGGGAACCTTTCCGGATATGTATCATATCAATTTGCCAGAGTGCATTCTCCGAATCCTGATACCAGGCATGCCATTCAACACACGCCTCAACAGTATGCAACAGATTCACGCACTCTATCTTCTTCACTGACGTGTTTTCCGCCAGCTTCGCCATCGCCCTGAAACTATCGGTTAAACTTAAAGAAGACGTATATATATGAAAATCAATATCCCGGTGTTTCATCAGCAACCCCATACGAAGAGAACCAACCAGATTAACCTGTGCACCAATGCTTTCCCATATCGGGATAACATTGACTTTCTCTATTATTTCCCATGCTTTCTGCTGATTTCGTCTTGCAATATCGAGGATATCCATCTTTTTTCTTGATTATAATGAGCACGCAAAAATAAGAAAAAGGCTTCATATATAGCTATAAATAACTATTTAATACCCCATCGGATCTAGCTAACTTTGCCACCCTTTCAATCAACTTTTAATACCCAAACTGAATTTATATATGATATTCAACGAAACAGAAGAGCAGGAAAAAGCATATTTGCAACAGGTGCTCAATATCATCCATGATACGATAAACAGCACGGACAAGTCAGTTAAAGAGCACATAGATACTCTGCAGGAATACAAAGATTATCTATGGTCCAATAAAGACATCGATCCTCATGAAATCCGTTCCATGCGTGAAAGTATACTGAATCATTTTGCACGAGGCGAAAATGTGATAGACAAACGCAATCGCCTGAGTAAGATATTGGATATTCCTTACTTCGGACGAATCGACTTTAAGGAAAATGGAAGCAGCAGCAAAAAACTTCCTGTATATATAGGTATACACACATTCTACGATTTCAAAAACAAAAGAAATCTGATATATGATTGGCGGTCACCTATTTCGGGTATGTTTTATGACTATGAGTCAGGTGAGGCCACTTATTCTTCTCCGTCAGGTGAAGTGCATGGAGAGATTTCACTCAAGCGTCAGTACCGCATTCGCAAAGGTAAGATGGAATATATGATTGAAAGTTCCGTCACTGTTCATGATGATATCCTGCAAAAAGAGCTCTGTTCCAATGCAGACGACAAGATGAAAAACATCGTTATGACCATCCAACGCGAACAAAACCGGATTATCCGCAACGAAGATACGCCCGTACTCATCATACAGGGAGTCGCCGGCTCGGGAAAAACGTCTATTGCCTTACACCGTATTGCTTACTTGCTCTATGCACAAAAAGGAAAAATTTCATCCAAAGATATTCTGATCATCTCACCTAATAAAGTATTTGCCGATTACATATCCAATGTCCTTCCGGAACTTGGTGAAACGACTGTACCGGAAACCAGCATGGAACAGATTCTCTCCACCGTCCTCGATAACAAATATAAGTATCAGAATTTCTTCGGACAAGTTTCGGAACTACTGGAAAAGTCGGCTCCGGATTTTATCGAACGGATACAATACAAAGCTTCTTTCGAATTTGTTTCCCGACTCGACAAATTCATCCTCCATATGGAAAATCACTATTTCAGAGCGACTGATGTAAAACTCACCAAGTATATCACTATTCCCGCAGAATTCGTAGGGGAACAGTTCAAACGATTCCATCGTTACCCCATACGCCAACGATTTGAAACCATGACAGATTACATTCTGGAAATGATGAAAATCCAGTATAACCTTACAGTGACTACCGCTGAGAAAAATCTGCTGAGAAAAGAAATTAAGAATATGTTTTCAGGAAATAACGACCTCCAGATCTATAAAGACTTTTTCGAATGGGCCGGAAAACCTGAAATGTTCAAGATGCGAAAGAATCGTATGCTGGAATATGCAGATATGGCTCCCCTGGCTTATCTGCATCTCGCATTGGATGGGAATAGAACTCAAACTCATATCAGGCATCTTCTGATAGATGAAATGCAGGACTATTCTCCCATACAATACAAGGTGATCCAAAAACTTTATCCCTGCCGGAAAACAATTCTTGGAGATGCTTCTCAATCTGTCAATCCCTATGGTTCTTCAACTGCTGCCATGATTCAAAAAGCTTTTACCACCGGAGAAGTAATGAAACTATGTAAGAGTTACCGCTCTACTTTTGAAATTACCAGTCTGGCGCAGAAAATTCAGGCAAACAATGAACTGGAACCCATTATGCGACATGGAGAACAACCTGAAATTCTTCCATTCAAGAATACAGAAGAAGAAACGACAGGCATTGTTAATTTGATATCGGACTTCGGAAACTCCGGATATACATCTTTGGGAATAATCTGTAAAACAGAAACTCAGGCAAAAGCACTTGCCCAGAAACTCCAAGTCCATACAGATAACATATCGCTTTTGTCAAGTCTAAGTTCAACTTATACAAAAGGCATTGTTGTCACTTCCGCACACATGGCAAAAGGGTTGGAATTTGATAAAGTAATCGTTCCACAAGCTGATAATCAGAATTATCATTCCACCATAGATAAGAGTATGCTTTATGTGGCGGTGACAAGGGCGATGCATAAAATCACATTGACCTATAGCGGGATACCCAATCGGTTCATCGAATAATTCCCATCAAGATGGTGGTTATTTGCCCGTTTACCGCTTCTTTGCATATAGTATACCCTGGCTTAACCTGTTTATCAACTAAAGTTTGTGTATTAACTAACTGACATTTTCATCGTTCCACCTGGGTGAACAGATCATTGCACCCGGATGAACTGACCTGTCCACCTAGGTGATAAGGACTGTTCATCCGGGTGGAACGATGAAGAGGTCAGTTAGATAACACAATAATATATATAGGATAACGTATGGGATACAGTGACTTAACATACAAACAACAGATGGCTTTAAACAGATATAACAGACCACACCTTATGTACTTACTATGATGTGAGAGATAGGAATGAGAGATAATCGAAAACAGGTGGTTTTTGATGAAAAAACGATGAGAGACACCTGTTCGGAAAGGTATCTCTCATTCATTATATTAATGATTGTCAGCATACTAGATAGCCTACAGTGAGACCGTGAGACTAAAATTATTTTTTAAGCATTACTAAAGATGTTTATTTCTCCAATATTATAAGGTATTTCTTACCTGAAAATACAAGGATCAATTTCTTTGGTTTAACCTATCTGATATTGTTATCAATAACATTATCAGAATTGCAGGTTGTTATCGATGTCGTCGTCTTTATAACTACAGAGTCGCCTTCCGTGTTAGGTGCCCCATAAACAATCATAGAGCCATACTTTGCTCCAGCCATTCTTCTCATAGCAAATTTCGAATGACTTGTTTCTACTCCGGTAACAGACACTTGAGGATTAGATGCCATCACTCCATCCGGTAAGGCAAAGTTTACTGTTACTCTATAGTCTGTATCTTCCTCTACACACTTCAACTTAGGCAATTCTTTTATAGTCCGGAGTACCTCTTGATCTAAATCAGGACAAATCCCTTTGAGAATCCTGCTATTTGTTACTTTTCCATTTTTTGTCAAAGTAAAATCCACTATCATATCCCCCTGACTCTTATTCTCAATTGCTTTTGGCAAATAATTAATGTTTTTCCCTAGAAAAGTAAATATAGCTGGTATACTTCCTGGAGAATAAGAGACAGCATCAACCAAAGAATCCGATTTTATTTGAGAAATGATAACCGTATCATTTATCATACCCGATGTCATGAAAGTATGAACACCTGCCTTGTCTGCACAGTCCTGTGCCTGGACAGGAGTGTAAGCAACCACCAATAAAGCAACAACTGGAAACAGCAAAAAAAATAAATTCTTCACTCCAGTTTTTAATAATTTCATTTTGTAAATCATAAGAATGTTTTTTTAATGTGATACATTGAAAATATTTAGAATCTATGCTATAGCCTATATTTGTAGACACAACTTGCTCATTAACAAGGGTAAATAAGAATCACTGATTGGAATCAGAGCACCTCCGATACGAATCCTTTTCCGCTCGATATAATTAATATGAGATAATGAAATAATATAGGAACGGTGCACACGACAAAAATTTCCCCCAAGACATTCCTCAAAACGTTTCAGACTCACTTGCGAAAGTATAGGCTTTCCTTCTGTCCGATGTACCTTAATATAATCTCCGCCGTATCCTTCCAAATATAAAATATCTTCCTGATTAAGACGCACAATCCGAGTTCCCTCACGAAGAAAAACAGGTTGTGCAACTTGTTTATTGCTTAGCTGTGCACTGACTTCAGCCAAGATTCGGTTTATCTGTTCCAGATATTCCATCAAATCATTGAGTGTAGTAACATCCCCGTCAAAAGTGATACATTTCAGCATAACATCTTGTTTTAATTGTTCTGGTTTCCAGATACAAATTAAAGGAAAACATTCATAGACTAAAGTTAAACACCGGCCAACGGGGATTCTTCGCAGGTGAACAGGACAGCAGTTTAAGGTGAACAGTTTCAGTATTCTTCCTGCATAAGCCACTTCTTAAATATCGGAGTCTTCACCTTACTAATGATGATACGCTCCGGAACAGGCAAAAGTAAGTTGACAGAAAGCCGGTTACCCAACCAAAGATTTACATCTCTGATGGATTTACGGGATATAATAAATTGACGATTAGCACGAAAGAAAAAGCGCTGGTCTAATTGTTCGCCAAGCGTATCCAGCGTACGGTCTACAGGGTGCTTTTTCCCATCAAAGGTATAGGCGGTAACTTTCTCCCGGGCAGTATAGAAATAATAGATATCATCTATCGAAAGCGGATAAAACTTATCAGCAAGCATAATCAGTAGCTTTCTCACTTCACAACGATTTTTAATGGCAGAATTAGTTCTCTGAATATGCTCCTCCCGTTCTGCAGGATTGAAAAGAAAAAACTTATTCAAAGCATGTTCCAGCGAATTGAGAGTCACAGGTTTCAACAAATAATCAATGCTACTGACCCGGAAAGCTTCTAAAGCGTATTCGTCATAAGCAGTGGTAAACACCACCGGAGCCACAATATCTACCTGTTCGAAGATCTTAAACGCCAATCCATCCGCCAGATGAATATCCATAAAAATAAGATCCGGCTGTAACGAGCATTGAAACCACTCCACACTATCTTCAATACTTTCCAATTCCGCAATCACTTCTATTTCAACCACCGAATTTTGCTGTAAAACAGCCTTCAAACTACTCAAAGCTGCCGTCTCGTCTTCAATAATTATCGCTTTCATAATTTATTTCAATACATTTAATAAAGGCAGGGAGACTGTAAAAACTCCATTAGAATCGTCTATCTGTATATTCCTGCCGACCAACATCTCATAGCGCCCCTGGAGATTCTTAAGACCTATCCCATTGCAAACGCGCTCTTCTATTTTGGGTTGAATATGATTAGAGACCACAAGTAAATTTTCTGACGTAGTATAAATTTCAATGCGCAAAGGATGTTGCATACTGATAATATTATGCTTAACTGCATTTTCAATCAGTGGAAGCAGACTGAGAATAGGAAGACGCTTCTGCAGACAGATTTCGGCAACCTGAATAGAGAAAAACAATTTATTCTCATACCTCACACCAAGTAAATAAGTATATGCCTTGATAAATTGTAGTTCTTCATCAAGAGTCACCAACGTCTTATGATTACTTTGCAAAATGTACCTGAAAACATTGGATAAACCATCCAGATATTCAAGTGTCCTTTCCCGCTCTCCTATACGAATCAGCGAATTTAGTCCGTTCAATGAATTAAAGAAAAAATGCGGATTGATTTGCCCCATCAAAGCATTATATGAATTTTGTAGTTTCTCAATTTTTATCTTTTCATATTCTAGTTTCATCTCCTGCTTTTTATCTAAAAGATGGAGTAAAAGCATAGTTAACATAATAGTCAACAAAACAAAGATATGCTCTATCAACAATGGACTGGGATAAGAATCTGTGGAAAATACAGCATTGACCCCTACCCGAACCTTATCATGATACACTACAGAATCGGGAGGTACATCCAGCGTCTTTGCGGTAGCCTTTGTTATTAAAACCGAACGTTCCGCATAAGGATGAGAACCGGATACATTATTATATATTTTCCCTATAACTAATTTATTTAAGACAGGATATAGCCTGATTAACCCCAAAGCAACAACTAACACAATTCCCATTGTAAAGCCTATCACCTTTATTTCTTCACGCCTGAATATTTTATTCCCCCACTTGTACACCCACCTATAAAGAAGAAATAATGCGAAAGAAAAAACGAAAAACCAGAAAACAGAGAACCATAGTTCATATTTTTCCCATTCAAAAGAAAAGCCGGCCACTTTTGAGTCCATCATCAGATTATAACGACGTATCAACAATGTAAAATTGGCAAAAAGAGAAAGAATCACCGATATGGTGAACCCAATAAAAAATTCATTTCTTGTCGATCGCAGCATAATCTTGTTTGTTTTTTAACCCCACAAAAATAATCAATCCGCCCACTTTATCTTAAACAAGCCGGCGAAACGGACAAAACAGGCGGTAAACCGCCCTATTCTTATGAGTAAATGAAATTTCGGGCGCTATATTGCATCGCATATTACAAATAAGTCCTATTTCGTTCATTTAAGTTTTCCCTTATAGAATATCTCGTTCAACGCAAAAGAAACTGTAATACCTACAACATCCCGATTTAATGCTCCTTTTCTCAGTTGTGTCCGGTCATAAAAAACAGCAGCATCAATTCTTCCTCTAAATACAGGTAAACTCAATCCTGCATTCAATCGTAAAGAAAATCCCGGATTCCCATTAATTTCCATATACGAATTAGAAATATTGACTCCGGTTTTATAAGCTACTCGTTTCCAAAAACTGTCTGAAGGGTAACCGTTCGGAAAATAACAAATTCCGATACGACATTCGTTTACATCCCGAAATTTGATCCGGCTATCTACGGATGTCAAAGAACTATATTGCTGAAAAGCATAATCCATCGCATACGTACATTTCTTATACTGTACAGCCCCTCCTATTCCAAAATATTGAGGCAAACTCTGTTTCTGACTTTTTTGCTTCTTTTTATCTTGTGTCTTGTCATTTACTATATACTTCCGATTAGTTATATTCAGTTTCTGCCGATAACCATAAACAACTCCCCATGTATAAGACAAATCATGAGTCAATGCACGATGATACTGAATCCCCAAATTGGCATAAAGCGATCGCGCATGCATCCTTTTTTCAACGACCAGATCACTTTGCAGTTCAGACAATACAATGTTGCCAAACAGATAACTGATATTCGCTCCCAACGACCAATGCCGAGATAAAAGATAAGCATTAGACCAACTTACCTTTGATATTCCACCACTTCCCGTAAATGCAGCAGCATAACTTTCATGAGGAGCTCCTTCTATTGGTTGAGAAGAGTGAAAATAATAGCCAACTGAGCTATAGGGAGTCAGACTCACTGCCATATACCATCGTGGAATAACCCGCCCTCCCAGCATTAAAGCAGAGAAACTTCCGGTAAAAGCCTGATTAGAACTGCTTCCGGAAGTATATGATTCATTTTTTGCGAATATAGAGAGCTCTGTCAATAACCGTTTACTGTCTAATGCTGTCAATCCTGCCGGATTTTCGATATTTATCAGCGTAGAATTTCGCATCCCATAAGAAACACCACCCATAGCTGCATTTTGGCCGTAAAGTCCGGATTCCAGTTCACCTATACCGAACATGGAGTAAGGCGATGAAGTCATTACGTTCTGTGTCTGTGCTTTTAATGTAATCAACAAAAAAAAAGTTATGCAGTTAATAGCTTTCATATATTTTGTAATTTAGTTGTAATAAAATAGGATTTTGTCCATTGGGGGCACTGAAAGTCAGATTCTTCAATGTCTTGGTATAATCATCACTATTGAATACCAACTGAAGATTATGTTTGTATTTTCCGGAAGCTCCCAACTCTTCTTTCATAAATTGAGTCACATCAAAATAATAATATGTATTTCCGAGGAATAAATCATCCTTTACCAACTTTCCTCCCTGCACCTGCTTTCCTAAATAGTCCTTCACAGCATCAGTCACTACATTATTTTCATCTGCTATGTACAAAAAGATACTATCCGGTAATGCGTTAAAATCCGAATAAGTTCCATATTCAGGATATATCTTCAATCCTGCTTTCTCAATATGCACATATTCTCCCTGCTCCATTATATTGTTCAGATAAGGAAACTCAAGACGGGTATACCACCCGATGCCGGCAAACAACAGTCCCCGATTTCCCAAATCCGCTGAAGGTATTTCTACTTTTTTCAACGGATAAGGTTCCATAGGAGTATCACGCCGATCATGTGTCAACTGATTAAATTGTGTGGCAGTATTTGGCGAAAAGACTAATTGCTGATGATTCTCATAACCTCCTTCAATATGATAATGCAACACTAAGGCCGACAATGAATCTGAAACCTGAAAGCCCAATAATGAATAACTCTGTACATCGGGGACTATTACAATTCCTTTAAAATAATCCTCAAAATGATTGACAGCAACTGATTCATCATGATTGTGAAAGCGAGTAAGCAAGTCTTTCCCCAGCTTATCCGGCAAACGAATTTCCAATTTTTCAGCAACATTAGGCCTGGGCATAAAAGAGTAAACTGCCAAGGGTTCGGACTCATAAACAAATGAAGAATTATTGTACAAATAACCATTATCATTCAACATTATTTTTTCAGAAAGCAAATGAATCGAATATTGTTGCAACAAAGTAGTATCTCCCACAAAACTACTATTACCCGAAAGTACCAGCATCAATGAATCAAACAACACCGTTACATCTGCTTCCGTCGAATATTCCGGACGCAAATAAGGAATGTAACTGGCAGCTGAAACCTTCCCCCATACCGGATGCAAGTATCTGCCTGCCAGGACAACTTGTTTTCCGGAGGTTTCTAAAGAGTCTATCAAAACAGCAGTTGTGATAATTGAACTTGTGTCCATCCTTATATTACGTAAATCTGAATCAACTAACCTGTCCCCAAAAGTATTGTGCTCATCATAGCACGATATCACTCCTAAAAATGTGACTAAACAAAAGCCAATAACAATCAACAATTTATGCATAGTACTTTTTTAAGGGCAAAAGAGAGAATTACTATTCAACCATACAATTTTAACCCGTCAATCCACTCATATCTCCCCGGGAATATATCATTCATAAAGGCAAAACCTGTTTTTAAATATTGCCAGTCAATTCACCTGCCTGTATACTCTGTTTACGGTGCAAATCAGCAGTCTCACCGATTCAATTTGTCAGTCACATGAAAGCCTTGTTCTTTTGCACCCATAAATATAATATGAATATACAGGATGAAACATCAAAATTTATTAGTACTCTTGATAACAATCTTTTCTGTTATCACTATTTCTTGTAGCAACGACGAGGAAGACGAAGATTTAATGGGTAAATGGTATCGCGTGTCCGACTTTGACGGTTTGGCACGCGGGGAAGCAACCTCTTTCACTATTGGCAATAAGGGATATCTAACTGGTGGATATGACGGCAGAAAACATCTTAATGACCTTTGGGAATACGATATGGAACTTGATTTCTGGACACAAAAAGCTTCTTTTCCAGGAACTCCCCGCAGCTCAGCCACAGCTTTCTCTATAGATACTAAAGGATATTTCGGTACAGGTTATGACGGAAAAAACTATTTCAAGGATTTTTGGGAGTATAATCCGGAAACAAATGTATGGAGTTCGAAAACTGATTATCCGGGAAGCGCCCGCAATGATGCTACAGCATTCGGATTGTCAGACAAAGGATACCTGGGCAGCGGATATGACGGGAACTACCTGAAAGACTTCTACAGCTATACCCCGCTAACTGACACATGGGAACAAATTGTGAGCCTGGGAGGCAGCAAGCGTCGGGGAGCCGCCAGCTTTGTGATAGATAATATTGCTTATGTTTGCGCCGGATACAATAATGGTGAATATGTGAAAGATTTCTGGAAATATGATCCTTCTCAAAAACGCTGGATTCAACTCCGCGATATTTCAGATACATCCGATGCGACATACGATAATAAATATAACAGTATAACACGAATTTATGGAGTCGCTTTTGTTATTGACGGACAGGCTTATCTGACCTGCGGTGGAGCTCCTGACTTACGCAGCAATACATGGAAATACTCTCCTGCTACTGATTTATGGGAAGAGGTTGCCAAGTTCAAAGGCGCTCCCCGCACAGCAACTGCTTCCTTCTCCAATAATGACAAAGGATTTATTGTAACAGGCAAAAGCAGCACATACCGCTTTGATGATATTTGGGAACTGCATCCCTATGAATATGAAGACAATGATGCATATGAAAACCGTAACTAGCACGCTTTGGATTAGTCTGTTGTCATTGCTAATCATCATTCTTCTTCATCACTCAATTTTAATAATTGAAGATGAAGAAGAACCAAAAGCTGAATTAGAAATATTTCAATCAGAAAATGGCTGGGGATATCAAATCGTCATAAAGCAGAAGGTATTGATATACCAGCCCACTATTCCGGCCATTGATACGGTAGCTCCTTTCCCTGACGAGATAAGTACACGAAAAGTGGGAATCTTAGTCCTAAAACGATTCAACGCCCACTCTGATTTTTCCGTATCAAAGGAAGATGTTCTTCAACGTTTACCTGCTAATTTCTATTTTGTAGATAAATAAGATCTATAATATTTTATATTTTAGAGAATAAGACAAGAAAATCCTATTCTCTAATTGTATATTCCACAATTACTCTACGCTATTTACCAGTAAGAAAAAACTAATTAAATAAATCCAAATTATACATAAGATATTTAGTCTTAGCTTCATAAGAACTCAATCGTTTTATTTTTTCCTCCACTGTTTCATTAGGAAATATTATTTCATGACTATCTTTATCATATTTATATAGCACCTCAGCTGGAATAACATATACAGATTCAGGATTATCATTAGACCATCCAAAACCAAAAACATAGAATAATTCTTTTATAGGGTGTTTCCATTCGCTGTTTCTCATGTACTCTTCATACTTTTCTATATTTTTCTTGTCAAGACGAAAGTCTTTTTTACTTCTCCATTTACATTCTACAGCTATTATTTCTTCGGACTTATAATTTAAACTATTCTTCTTCCCAATACATTTTAATAATAAATCTGGAGAGGAAGAAGATAATGGACAATAACCATCAATATATTTATCTCCCCTCCATTCTAGAAACTGCCAAAAAGGATCTCCATTATTTGAATTGTTATAAGTAATCTTACTTATATTAGAACTTTTTACAACCCACTCTTCAAACCTATCTCCATAATATTTATTTTTATCCCTTCCTTTATAATACTTGAAAGCAGCTACAAATTCATTTTTAATTCTATCGAAAAATTCATCTAAACGTTCCATATATACAAAACTTTTTCTATTATTATATCCTGTTCATGTCTCATAAACACTGAACGACCAAAAAATCGTCTATTGTTTAACGACACAAAAATACAAAATTATTATTTTACACAGTTACAAATTTACTATAATTTGGTGTGACACACTTATCTCTAAAGATTTACCATTTCAAACAAAGCCTGATAAGTAGATGTACACAGAAATTCCACAAAGCAGGTCAAGGATTGTTGGGTGGTAACAGAAAAGTCACTCAACTGACCATTCCGGCAAATGTGACACAGATTAATTTTTCAGCATTCAATAACACAGGTATCAAAGAAGTCAAGGTAGAAGGGATAACACCCCCACAAGTATTTGAAAAGATATGGTACGGATTTCCGGATGACATTACTGTCATTCGTGTTCCCGCCGAATCTGTAGAGAAATATAAAACCGCAGCCGGTTGGCAAGACTACACAAACAAAATACAAGCGTCCTGATGATTTATCTGAATTTTCGGTTATCATCGTAAAAGTCGATTCCACATCCACTTTTTTTGATGATAATCGGAAATTCTTTTTTATTCGGTTTCTGTCAGATATATTCAGTAAATATTCCGCTATATATTCTTCTTTACTCCCAAATACTGTTCTATTTTCCAGTTTTATTCTTTATCTTTGACGCAATAAAACTACTTCGAATTCACAAATATAGAAAACGGCAAGAGGATGCCAGACATATAGTTATGACTATACTAATTATTATAGCTGTAGTAGTAGTGATTTTCATCGCTATTTACAACTCACTGGTGCGAAAAAGAAATGAGACGGAAAATGCTTTCGCAGCCATCGACGTAATGCTGAAAAAGAGATACGACTTGATTCCTAATCTGGTAACTACAGTCAAAGAATATGCAGAACATGAAAAAAGCACATTCGCACAGATTACGGAAATGCGCAACAAGTCGTACGCATCTTTCTCTAATCAGGATAAAGAAAATCTGGACTCTGCTTTCTCACAAGCCTGTACACACTTTTTTGCCATTGCAGAAAACTATCCGCAACTGAAAGCGTCTGAAAACTTCGAACAGTTACAACGTGCGCTTAACGAAACTGAAGAGCAGCTTTCGGCGGCACGCCGAACCTTTAACGCTTGCGTCACTGACTATAATAATGCAGTACAGACTTTCCCGTCAAATCTGTTGGCCGGTATGTTTGGTTTCACACGCAAAAACGTATTCTCCATTTCCGAACAGGAACGTACTGTTCCGAATGTGAATAACTTGTTGAATCAGTAAAAAACAATATATAATATGGCAGAAAGTCCGCAATTTGAGACATTGGTACAAAGTCTTTCCTCTACTCTGCAAAGTCTTGAACAAAAACGCAAAGAACTAAAGAAGCAGGGACATTCCACCGGGACATGGGCAGGAGGAATTGTTTTTGTGATTGGTATTGCATTTTCACTTTATATCAATGTCGCACTCATTGGAATTGGCATTGCAGCAGGTATTGCTTTGTTGATATATTACAGTTGTGTAAATGCCAAATCACAGGAGCTATCCTCCTATTATAAACAGGAAGTAATCGCACAAATATTACAATCTTTTTGTGAAAATGCCGTCTTCACCCCCGAAGAGGGAATCAAAGAAAGTACATTCCGAAACTGTGCCCTGTTCACTTCTCCCGACCGTTATCACACAGAAGATCTGATACAGGGACGTGTAGGAAAAACGGACTTCTGCTGTGCGGAAATTCATGCCGAAGAAAGAAAAACACGTGTCAATTCAAAAGGGCAGACAAGTCACTATTGGGTAGATATCTTTAAAGGTTTCTTTTTCATTGCCGATTTTCAGAAAGACTTTCAGGGCCATACCACTATCTTAAGGAACAGTCTTTTCAAACTAAGCTCCAGCGGTTCGCGGGTGAAACTGGAAAATCCGGATTTCGAGAAAACATTCGATGTTTACTCTACAGACCAGATTGAAGCACGCTACCTTCTTTCTCCTTCAATGATGGAACGACTTCTTGCACTAGACAGAGAATTCAATAGAAACATAACAATTAGTTTCAGAGATTCAAATATCCTGATAGCCATTCCCGAATCAAGAAATCATTTTGAAGCCAGCATCTGGAAACCGATGGATGACCTTAGCCAGCTCAAAAACGATTTCAGCATGATTCATGCATTGGTCTCTATTGTAGAGGACTTAAATCTTAATACACGAATCTGGAGCAAAAAATAAAAACGAATCAGCAGAAACAGAACCCGTTTTATATGTCGGACTTTATAGAGGTTTGATTGATACTTCTATAGAGCTTCTGCAACTCAAATCTCCCCGTTGACGCCTAATCCAAATAAAGCAAAATCACCCAGACAGGGATCATCCGGAAAGACTTCAGCCAATGCAGCAGTAATCCGACGAGCATTCTTCAGAGAAAAAGTTTCCATATCCGTCAACTTGAAGTAATAAGCTACCCTACAGACATGAGTATCTAACGGAACAATCAGGTCTTTACGGTCAAAACTCTCCCAAATGCCCAAATCAACCTCTGAATCCCGACGAATCATCCAACGTAAAAACATATTCAGTTTCTTTTGAGGACTTTTGGCAGAAACTTCAAGAAATGCACATAACTTCTCCATAGGTATTCCGGAATATACCTTCAAAGCATCTTCCAAAGTTCCGAACTGCGTATAGGCCGTATATAACCGACGGAAGTATCCATGAAAATCAGCATACGACAGCATCCGATAAAAACTATGGGTTGCCCCGGAAGGAAAATCTTCCTCCCACCGGCGGGATAATACATATTGATAAGGTGAAGTTCCCATTAGCTTATGCAGTTCTTCCGCTTTCTTCAATATCTGCTTGCGATTGCCAAAACTCATAATTGCCGTCAGCAGTCCGCTAATCTCTATATCTTGTTTCAGCGTATAACGATGAGGGAACTGCACCGGATCACTTGCAATAAAGCCTGCACAATGGTACACCTCTGAACACATCAAAAGTTTATTCTTTATATCTTCAGTCATTTCGAGAAAGTATCAATCATTGAAAGTACAAAAGTACATATTCCGTTTGGATTTCCTCTTCAAGTACAGAATGGATTGTATTCCCAATAGAATAACGAACAGATATTCTGCCGTCATATACACCCACAAAGATGCATGAAAACACTCGCTCAGCAGATATAGATAAATCAGATAGATCAGGATAGTAGCCAGTTGAAAGACAAAGGCAAGTCTTGTCTTTCCCGTACCTGTAACAGCATTGATATAAACATATCCGGGCAATGCAAACACATAATTCAACAACATGACTATAAAAGGCCAAAAAGCAAGTTTGACTAAATAATCGTTATTCGTATAAAATGCGATGATCCATTGATTGCCCCAAAGAGCTGTCAGTATCAATGGAAGCCCCACCATATAGCCTAATCTGAGAACTTTGCGACAAACAGGAAAAAGTTCCTTCCCCTGTCCTGCCCCGATCAGATTGCTGACTAACGATCCAGTAGTAGAAGCGAAAGAATTGACTATCACAAAAAAGAGGGTAGACACACTCCGGGTAATATTGGAAATAGCAAGTTCTGTCTTCCCCAAATGTTCAATAGCCACAAAAAACAGAAACCAGGGAGCGACACTGATAAAAGCATGAAGCATACTCCATACGGACAGTTGTAGTAGTTTCATCAGCAATCTGCCATCATAGACGGCACTCAGACCATATTTTTTCTTATCTACCGTTTTACACATATATAACAAGAGTATGAGAAACGCTCCAAACTCAGCAATGGAGGACGCCATAGCTGCTCCGGATATGCCCATATCTAGTTTGAATATCAGTAAATAGTTGAAAGGGATATTGATACAGACTGCCGTAAGGGCTGCTCCGGAGAGGGCTTTAGTATTCGTGATCCCAACCAGGAAAGCCCGGAAAGCTAAGAAAGGAAACGAAAACAACAGTCCGAAACTACGCCAGTCCAGGTAACGGATCACAGCCTGATAAATTTCATCAGAAGTAATCAGCCGTTGCAGAATAAACGGAGAAACAAGCTGTATCAACAGGCAAAGCATGATTGCCATCGCCATCAGAAAGTATAATCCCTGAAAGAAGGTGCTCCCTGTTTCTTTGTAATGTTGCTCCCCATTTCTTCGGGCAATCATAACCTGCAGACCAATGCTGAATCCAAATCCCAGCATATAAATCGCTAAATAATATATTCCCGCAAGTGCGGATGCTCCCAATTCGATTTCTCCTACGTGTCCCAAAAAGACAGCATCGGTAATGTTGATTAATTGCTCCATCAGAATGCTCATCATCACAGGAAAGTTGATGAGCCATATTTGCTTATACGTATATTTCATTGCTCAACTAAAAATAGCACGATACAGCATACTACACTCATAGCAGTACACAGTTTCGTAAATTCATAAAAATGGATATAAAAACTCTTTGGCAAGCGGGTCGTTGCTTACCGGATAGCTGAATAGCCTGATTAGAAAGGATGCTATTCGTTGAGCGTAGCTATATACAGAGTTTCATAAATAGATGGATATACTGTCAGTTCATTAATCACGCTACAAAGATAGTCATTTTTATATCATCTCCTAATATGGTATGGTATTAGCAGATTACATCTAGTAATGGACTGCTTCAGAAGCGGGAATAATAGAATTAATAATTTGATTCTGAACAATATACCTGATTATCAAATAGCAGATCGATGGCAACAGACCATCTCTATTTGAAAAAAGGCATATCATTTTGAAAAGATCAGTAACCAATAAATTATCAGATAACAATGAAAGTTTGCAAATTTGAAAAAATGAAAGAAGAGGATGAAATCAGACAAGTAATCAATTACATCCTAAAGGAACATCCTTACGTAGTTGTGGTTCCGACACTGACGCAACTACAAGAATGGCTGCAGGATATTTCTATCAGCTGGTTTCACGAAGAAGACAGTGCTTCGCATACAACAATCAATAATATCGAAGAATATTGCCGTACACTGGCAGATCACCTCATAACAGATTTGCCACTAAATACGGATATAAAGAAATATATCCGGGAATGTATCGAAAAGATGCACAAACTGGTGGAAGACAAAGCCGATTTATTAATTGATAAAATAATAAAAGCCGAAATATATCGGTTATCCGGAGAATTGTTTACCTGCTGCCTGCGTCAGCATGGACTGAATGCCCGCACATTGGATACCGGTACTTTTATGCAGATGAATCTGGAAAGGAAACCGGATATCCCCTACATTCAGGAATCTATCAGGCAGTATATCAATGAGAATCGGGATACTGACATTTTCATCGCTCCCCTTTCCTTATGCAAAAATGTATATGGCGAAATTGATTTCATGAATGAGAAGCGTAATGATTATTATGCTACCGTACTCGCCAGCATATTCGAAGCAGACGAAATCATTCTGTCAACCGAACTCACGAATATCTATGCCAACCGGAACTGTGCCAGGGAACAACATTCTCTGACCTACACCGAAGCCGAACAGTTGATTAACAGTGGAGTACACTTAATTTATACAGACTGTATCACTCTTGCAGCCCGTTCCAATATCGTTATCCGCTTAATAGACACCCATGACCTGGAAACAGAACGGCTCTACATCTCTTCCCATGATACGGAAAGCAGTGTTAAAGCCATTATTATCCAAGACTCAGTGACGTTTGTACGCTTCACGTCATTGAACGTCCTGCCCGGCTATTTACTCATGGGCAAATTACTGGAAGTCATTAATAAATATCAGATAAACGTTATCTCAATGGCCTCATCCAATGTTTCTGTCTCCATGATTCTGACAGCCAGTCGTGATACCCTGCGAATAATTCAAAGAGAACTGCACAAATACACAGAAATGGTCGTTGACGAAAATATGTCCGTAATACATATCATAGGATCACTTCATTGGGAACGTACACAACTGGAAAGTAACATCATGGAAACAATCAGGCATATCCCCATATCACTGATTTCTTATGGCGGCAGCGATCATTGTTTCACAATATCAGTTCACACGGCTGATAAGAAGCAATTACTCAATTCGCTGTCACAGCGTTTTCTTGAAAGACTTTCAGCCTGATTAACAAAGTAATAAATACAAATCCATAAAAACATGAAAATTACAATTATAGGAGCCGGAAACATAGGGAGCGCAGTTGCTGCCTGTCTGGCAAAAGGACATCTCTACAACGAAACAGATATTATCATTTCTACCCCTCATACAGACAAGCTAGAAAATCTGCACAAACAATTTCCCGCGATACGCATAATGACAGAGAATCAGTATGCCATATCGGAAGCCGACATTATAATTCTGGCTGTCAAACCATGTATAGTAGACGAAGTATTATCTCCGTTACGATTCTCACGTACCCAAATCCTGGTTTCACTGGTAACCGGAATATCCATTTCTCACCTGGCACATTTATCGGAAACCGAAATGCCTATATTCCGGGTTGTTCCAAATATCGCCATTACGGAACATTCGAGCCTGACCCTGATAACTTCACGCAAAGCCGGCAAAGAACACCAGCAACTCATAAAACAAACATTTGAAGAAGGAGGAAAGTGTTTGTTCGCAGAAGAGAAACAGCTGGATATCATTTCTGCATTAACTTCCAGTGGAATCGCTTTCGCATTAAAATATATTCATGCAGCCATGCAAGCCGGCATAGAATTGGGTATCTCCGCTGAAGATGCAATGCGAATGACGGCATATAGCATGGAAGGAGCTACAGAACTGATTTTAAATCACGACACCCACCCGCTGTTAGAAATAGAAAAAGCAGCCACTCCCGGTGGAGCCACCATTAAAGGATTGAATGAACTGGAGCACAGGGGATTTACTTCCGCCGTTATTCATGCCATAAAAAGTAGCGTCACAGTATCGACCGATAAAGAGACTGAAGAATAGACAAACAATCCCCTAAATTTTCACGCACATAATTTCGCACTAATATAAAGTATATATTTTTCATATAAAGAAGAAGATACTAACAGCATTATTATACGTTTATTATACATTAAAAAGAGTTACCCTATACACAGAGTAACTCTTTCTAAATTCAGTTCTTCATGTTCAGATTTAACTTACGATACTTTATATCGACAATTCTTTACTTATAAGTTAATGGAACTTCAAAGATGTTCACGAACAGCATTCTTTATTATCCAAAGCTAAAAGGGAAAGTGCTTTCATCAGATAAAGCAATTAATCCATTTTTCCGCTGGATACAAATTTTGTTCTCTCTCGCCAGCCAACCGGCGGCTAATGCTGTACTCTCTACGCTAAGGTTTAATCTTCTCGCCAATTCTGGTATCGAAATTTCACCAATTTCTTTCAGGGCACACCAGACCTTGCCGGCATTGTTCCCTACTACTCTTTTATCCATGGCTATTCTCTATTAATAATTCGAAACTAAGATAGCTATTTTAATAATAGTTCATAACATATTCTCTTATTTTATTTAACAGATTGACATTATTTAAAGATTCAAAAAAGAATCGGGTTCAAACAGTTAAATATTCGGTCATGTTTTATACTAAAGCACCATTCTGGAATACTCAAAATCATCAAATAAATTCATAGCGTAACTAAAAGAGAATCAACAGGTTTTATTAAAAAAAATGAATAATAGCAATATCGGACAAGTTCGTTCCCTTTTTTACCAATACCTTTGCGAAGTGAAATACCAAAAGAAGTTATGCAACAGAAGAAAACAACCAAAGAAGAGTATCAAAAGTGCGTAAATGTTGTGGTGGAATATATCAATCAACATTTAGGAGAAGACATTGATTTGAAATCGCTGGCCAGGATATCAAACTTTTCTCCTTTTTATTTTCACCGGATTATGAAAGCATTCCTCGGTGAACCGATCGGTACCTTTATTGTCCGGACGCGGACAGAAGCAGCCGCACGTTTATTGCGCTATTCGGATATTCCAATTGCCGATATTGCCTATCGCATCGGATATTCATCCCCTTCTTCCTTGTCGAAAGTGTTCAGACAGTTTTATGGTATTTCTCCTTTAGAGTATCGAAACAATAAAAACTTTGTAATTATGAAACCAGCGATTATCAGGCCAGACCTGGAACTGAAAAGTGAAATTAAGAGTATACCTGCACGCAATGTTATTTATATCCGCCTGTCCGGTGACTACAAACTGAATGACTACGGAGGGACATGGGGACGTCTGTGGCAGTTCATCAAAGAACAAAAGCTGCCGATGGGAGATTTCAGCCCGCTCTGCATCTATCACGACGACCCCAAAGTGACACCAGCCGAGAAATTGCGCACCGATGTATGTATGGTGATGCCCGTACAGGTAGCTCCCAAAGGAGATGTAGGATTCAAGACGCTTCCCGCGGGACGTTATGCAATCTTCTTATATAAAGGTCCGTATGACAATCTGCAAGCGGTATATGATACTATCTATGGAAAATGTCTGCCCGAAATGGAATGTACGCTACGCGATGAACCCAGTGCCGAACGCTATCTGAACAATCCGTGCGAAACCGCTCCCGAAGAGCTGTTGACAGAGATTTATATTCCGGTAGAATAAGAAGGATTTAAAAATAAATGAGACTGCATTTCTTTACGGATGCAGTCTCATTCTACTTTCGCTCATCATTACCCATCAATGGGTAACTACGCCGGACAGATAATCTTCCTCTCTTCTATCTGTTATTTATCGGCGTAAAGCCCTACCCTGTTTCCCTCGCTATCCGCAAACAAGGCAAACCAGCCTCTGCCCTCTACTTCGATTTTCGTCTTGGGCATCATGATTTTTCCACCTTTCCGAAGGACTTTTTCCAGTGTCTGATCAATGTCCTCACAATTAAAAGAGATAATCACTCCTTTTTCCGAAGGAAGATAATCGGGAGCATGGAAAATAGCGCCGACCGTTTCACCCTCTTCCGTGAAACATGCCATCTTCTCCTCTTCACATTCAAAAACCGGAAGCTGTACCCCAAACACTGTTTCATAGAAATCGACAGCCCGGTGAAAATCAACTGTAGGAATCTCAAAAAATGCAATAAACTTTTTCATTTCGTTCTTTTTTTATGGTTACTATTGAGCCTTTGCAAAGACACTGCAAAAGTAAGGGATACCACAAAGCTCTGATAGGAAAAAAAAGACATTTTCAAAGTTCCGAGAAATAATCGGAATAAGGAGCACAAACAGAAAGATATTCTGCAGGCGTATAACCGGAAAATAGTTTGAATTCCTTGATCATGTGGGACTGGTCGGAGTATCCACACTCATAGGCCACTTGTACAAAAGGCAGAGTCGCATCCTGTTGCAACAGAAATAAAGCACGTTGCATACGCACAATACGAAGATATTCCTTGGGAGTCGTACCGACATAATCGGCAAAAACACGTCCGAACTGCTTGCTACTCAAACAAGCCGCCTCCGACAATTGAGGAATATTTATTTGTGGTTGAAGATTGATTTCCTGAAAGACAGCAGACATCCTCTTCAGGTTATACCCGGAAAAAGTATATAAACGACGAAGAAAAAACTGCTCTATCAGACGGATACAGACTATATTATCAGAAGTATCAGTGACTTGCTTCGCCAAATCCGATAGTTCTACATCCTCCACTTCATCCATCGCTACATCCTTCCCATGAAACAAGTGAACGGGAATGTGGAGCAAGGCTTTCGCTGCATAAGGTTGAAAAACAACCGTAATCATCTCTATCCTACCCGTCGACAACACATCGGAGAATCCGACCGACTGTCCGCAAATAAAAGACTGTGGCTGCAACTTTGAATCATTCTGCAGGAAGAGTTGTTTCCCTTTATGAAAAACAAGTTGCATACAACCGATGGGCAAAGTCCGTTCGGAAACAGGAACTGCTGCATCATCCTGCAATATCCAATAATGGCGGATGTAAGGCGATAGCACAGGAACGGGCTTTATAATCTGAAATGACTGCATATGGCAAAGATATCACTTTTTTAATTATGGAAGCAAAAGTAGAGAGTCTCTTTGAATCTGTATTGTAAAAAAGAGACATTTAATTATTAAATCAAACCTAAAGAATTATCCTTCTGTTAAAATGATAAAAAGAATAGAAGTATTTATGTCTTTTTTCTTTTTTATTGTCTAATATTGTTCTCTATTAATACACACAATACATAAAACCATATGGATGCTCAAGGACTTCGTCTCATAACTGCTCTTAAACTGTGCATACTAGCCACTAAAAAAGATGGTACACCTTTATATAGTGACAGAGAGCAATACATCTTCTCCGAATTATATGGTTTGGAAGGAAACGAAATACAAAATATGATAAGTTTGGGAGATAAATTAGGACTTAGTCGTGAAAGAATCCGTCAATTAAAAGTAAAAGTATTCAAGAAATTCGGAATTTTAAGAAAAAGAAATATCCCAGCCATCATTGAGATTGATAATCTATTGACTAATAATCACCAGATCAATCTTGATGAAGTACACAATTTTGCTTGCTACTTAAAAAAATTTCAAGAAAGCCATCTGTCTGAATATCCCATAGAAACTCTTTTTGATCTAGCTCAACTTTACTTTAAACAGGATTATTCCATTATCAAAACCTGGAAAAGAGAAATCAAAGAAACAAGCACAATCTTTCCCAAAAAGCAAAATTCACAATTGACAGATATTACAAACAAAATTATATGGTTTGATCATGTGAAGTCATGGACTCTTGAAGAAATCCACCAAATAACTCCTCATAGAAACTATGACCCAAACAAAAAATATTTAGAATCAGAAGCTGGAGAGTTCTATAGTAATAAACTTCAAAGAAATGTTTTTTACGAATCGATGCTTGAGAAAAAATTCTATAAACGTTTAGAAAAATCACATGAGGTTATTTATTATGTCGAACAAGGCATTACAATCACATACGATAGAGGAAAATATACCCCTGATGCTATAGTCTTCCTTGATGATGGGAAAGGTTTCGTTGTAGAAATTAAGCCTTTGACCGAAATGGCCAACCAATCTGTACAAAAAAAATTCAAGGCATTACTTGATTTTTGTGAAGAAACAGGTCTTGGAGCTACTTTAACAGATGGGCGTACAGATATCAATCATATATTCGAAACTATTCCAAATCTCGCTTTCGAAGAAAGCATCTTGCAATCTTTGAAAGAATTTAAGAAACTTACTTATGGTAAAGTAAACGAATTAAAAAATAAATATCAAGTAACGACTATACATCTGCTACAATGCATTATAAAAAATAATTTATCCTATAACTCCATGCCGACACTTATTTGGAAAACTAAAAAGCCCATTATATGTGATTTACTTTTAAGTCCTGAAAATAAGATGTTATTAAAAGGATCGACAGATATTATCAATAACGACAAAACATAAAATATGCCTCGCCTGGGTATAATATAATAGCCAGGCAAGGGGGGCTTATTTTTCAAATAACAGAAAGCCCGTATTCATAGGCTTCTGACATCGCCTGATATTCTTTGTCCGAATATGCACCTTTGCTTCTTGCCTTCTGCATATCATTCATAAAGGACTTAACGGTAGAGAGGAAGCTCTGAAAATTCTTCAGTTCTTCATCATAACCTGTAACAGCCGGAATTTTTTCCGCAGCCTTCAGTTCCTTCTCCAGCTCCGCCATTTTCAAATCAATCCGTACTCCGTCCATTGCATGTTTGCGGGAATACAAATTCATTATGCTCTGCACCGTGCCTGACATCTTGCGCATCGCCATTATCTGATCTTTCAACGGCTCATCAGCCAGAAGTTCACTCTCCGCTTGTTCGGTCAAAGGACTTAGGATATCAAAAATCACTTGCTTATACTCGGACAGTTCTACGCTCAACTTATAGTTTTCATCCAAAAGCTGAGCCGTTTTTGCTGTATCTTTCGACTTCTTATAAGCTAGAAATTTATTGAAGTTATCATAGAACTGTGTCCGCACATTAAACAATCCGGCATAATTCTGCTTTAGATTCTGACGGACTTCAGGATTAAAATAGTCTCCCGGATCCAACAATTCCGCTGTATCACGGGCAGCTATTTCCGGAGGTGCAATCGGTTCAACTTCAGGCACTTTCCCTGTCTGTTCCATGTACCCCAACACAGCGTTTATATCTTTCGCATTAGCCACATGCCTCAATACAGCGAGCGACATATGATAATAATTGATCACCTTACTGGCATTATCCAATTCCTCCGTACTTTCCGAGGATACAGTCTGCTTTTTACTTCCCCCCGAACAGGAAGACAACAGCAAAGCACCGACCAGTGCTCCAAACAATAAAAATTTCTTTTTCATAATGTTCTCCTTATTAGTTACTTTCCGTACTATAACAATAAAAAACGATTTTTGTTATGTACAAACAATAGGTATCACATACACTTACAACGGTGGAAAAATTCAAGATGCTATTAACGATGATTAAAGAATAAACAATTATCGACGTATAAAAACAAAAAATGGCTACTCATCACGAGCAACCAATCTTTTGTTAACCTTAAATCTAATACTTATGAAAAAAACACAGTACAAATATACCACCTTTCAAGTAAATAGCAAATTTCAGAGCCGAATCGGACGATAATATAACACGGTTTAAGACTCTCGGAAGCGCATTAACATTTTAGACTTTTCGTGTTAACATTTAACATATTCATTCACAGTTCCTGCTTAACGAGATTCTTGAAAAAGCAACTAAGTCCGCTTTTTCAAGAATCTCGCATTAATCCTTTTTCAGTATACTCTATTCTCCCTCCTATCCGTGCTATTGATTATTTTTCATCACGGAGTTATTGCAATACAACCAATTTTACCGTAACTTTGAAATATGATAATTAGCGCCAGCCGCCGGACAGATATTCCGGCATTCTATTCGCAATGGTTCCTTAACCGGATTAAAGAAGGATACGTGTTAGTTCCCAATCCTTTTAATCCTAAAATGATCAGCAAGGTCAGCTTACATCCTGCTGTGGTAGATTGCATCGTGTTCTGGACCAAGAATCCCGCTCCGATGATTGATAAACTGGATCATCTGCAAGACTACAAATACTACTTTCAGTTCACACTCAATCCTTACGGAGAGAAATTAGAGAATAATCTGCCGTCAGTCGACAAACGAATAGACATATTCAAACGACTTTCGGATAAAATAGGAAAAGAAAAAGTGATCTGGCGCTATGACCCGATACTGACCAATGAGGAGTACGACGTTTCTTTCCATAAGGAGGCGTTTGCCCAAATTGCCTATGGACTTAAAGACCATACCGAGAAGTGTATGCTGGGATTTATTGACCATTACCAGCATATCCGCACCGCAGTCGGCCAGTTCAACATACAGCCGTTGCGAAAAGAGGAGATTGAAGAAATAGCCGTCTCTTTCAGGAATACCATCAACGAATATCCTGCCATCCAACTAGATACCTGCACCTCCAAAGTTGATCTGAGACATTTGGGAATCCCTGCCGGACTGTGTATCGACAAAGAACTGATCGAAAGAATCACCGGCTACCCCCTCCTTGCCAAAAAAGACAAAAATCAGCGGAATGTCTGCAATTGCATTGAAAGTATCGACATAGGTACTTATGAAAGTTGCCTCAACGGATGCATCTATTGTTACGCCATCAAAGGCAATTACAACAGTGTGGAATATAACACTAAGAAACATGACAGGAATTCGCCTTTGCTGATCGGGCATCCGGCAGAAGATGATGTAGTGAAGGAACGGGAAATGAAAAGTCTGCGAAACAATCAATATTCATTATTCTGAATCACGCCCGGACTCCAAATAATTTCTTCGCATAAGAGCAAAAAAAAAGGCTATCTATCCCAGACAGCCAATCTTTGTTAACCTTAAATCTAATACTATGAAAAACACAGTACAAAGATACGGACTTTTGACTCATCTCCAAATTTTCCGGCTAAAACGGGACATCTTATAACATGGTTTAATAGAATCAGAACCGCATTAACAAATAAGCAACTTCATGTTAACATTTAGCAGTCTTCTTAAATATTTAGCCCATAAAACTGAATGAGATGCAAAAGTTTTCGAATCTGTTGCCGATTCCTATTAATAAGAGTTTACAGGCAACAACAAATCCATTCATTAGCTGTTAATTAGAGGAAGGTAATCATCAAATTCTCAACATATATGAAAAGATTTGAAAACAAAGTAGTCGTCATCACCGGTGCTGCCGGTGGCATTGGCGAAGCAACCACACGCCGCATCGTCTCCGAAGGAGGAAAAGTAGTCATCGCCGATCATTCGCAGGAAAGGGCCGACAAGCTTGCCGCCGAACTCACTCAAGCAGGGGCCGACGTGCGTCCCATCTATTTCTCCGCCACCGAACTCCAAAGCTGTAAAGAACTGGTTGATTTCGCCATGAAGGAATACGGTCAGATAGACGTACTTATAAACAACGTAGGCGGAACCGACCCCAAACGTGATCTGAATATTGAAAAGCTGGATATCGATTACTTCGACGAAGTATTCCATCTGAACCTTTGCTGCACGATGTATCTTTCTCAGCAGGTCATTCCCATCATGACCACTCACGGAGGCGGAAATATCGTAAACGTAGCATCATAAGCGGACTGACAGCCGACGCCAATGGCACTCTCTACGGAGCCAGCAAAGCAGGTGTCATCAATCTGACTAAATATATCGCCACCCAAATGGGAAAGAAAAATATCCGCTGCAATGCCGTAGCACCGGGATTGGTTCTTACCCCTGCCGCACTGGACAATCTGAACGAAGAAGTACGCAATATATTTTTAGGACAATGCGCCACACCTTATTTGGGAGAACCCGAAGACGTTGCCGCCACCATTGCATTCCTGGCCTCCAACGATGCACGATACATCACCGGACAGACGATTGTGGTAGACGGCGGCTTAACCATTCACAATCCTACCGTTGAATTATCATAAATATACCCCGGACAGTACATCCTGCTTTTTATCATAAGAACGATTGGCTATCAAAAAGTATCTTACTCCTTGCCAATAAAGCCAGATGTACTGTCCATTTATTCTCTTCTTCATCCCCCCTCTCAGTATACTCCAAAGCCTTTTTTTCTAATTAACAAATAAAAACTCTCTTTTTCTCCTCGATGTTACCGATAGAAAACATACTTTTGTGACCAAGTAGTAACAACATCATAAGACAATGGAAAAAGAGATGATCAAAAACAGGCAGGCAACGGAACTGGCACTGATCAAAGCCGTTGATGACATTATCGAAGAAAGCGGTTTCGAAGGACTGGGAATCAATGCCGTGGCAGCCAAAGCCGGAGTAGCCAAAATGCTCATTTACCGCTATTTCAATTCGCTGGACGGATTGATAGCTGCCTATATCCAGCAAAATGACTACTGGATTAACTTCGACGAAGAATTGCCGGACCCGGAACATATCGGTGCTTTTATCAAGCAGATATTCAGAAGGCAAATTATGGAATTAAGGAAAAGCTATACGCTGAAACGCCTTTACCGCTGGGAGTTGACGACGAATAACAAATTCGTCAGAGAACTGCGCGAGATACGGGAAGAGAAAGGTATCCGACTGGTAGAAGCAGTGAGCCGGCTCTCCAGACATCCGCAAAAAGAGACGGCCGCCGTAGCTTCCATTGTAACGGCAGCCATCAGTTATCTGGTATTACTTGAAGAGAACTGTCCGGTCTACAACGGACTCAGAATACAGGAAGAAAACGGTTGGGAACAACTGGAAACAGGAATTAATCTATTGGTAGACCTTTGGCTACAGAAATAAACAAAATCAAATGAACAAGATGACAATGATGGGAGTATGGCTGATCGCCTTATTTAGTACCGGATGCAATCAGGATTTGGTAGAGTACAACAGCAACGACCTCAAAATCTCCATCGAAAAGGGAGAAGAATGGCTGCACAAATTTCCTCTATTTCTGGGGATCAACAAAAAGAATCCGCCGCAAATCGCTATCTGGACGGAAGACATGAAGGGACATTATCTATCCACTGTGTATGTGACACATAAAATCGCTACTCAATCCTGGCAGTTCTCCGGCGGCAACCGGAGAAAAGAGGCACTGCCCCACTGGTGTTATCAGAGAGGGATAGAATCGGAGGACGGCTTATATCTTCCGACAAAGAAGTCTCCACTGGTCGATGGAATCACCGGAGCGACTCCGCAGGGAAGCTTCCAAGTGAAAATGGTCCCTACGGGAAAACAGAAGCAGTTCGTCGTCAAAGTAGAAATCAATCATTCGACAGATTTCAATGAAGCATTCCCTAAATCCGCCAAAGAAGGGGACGCCAACTACACCGGCGGAAAAGAAGGAAGTGGCCAGCCGGCTCTGGTCTATGCCGCAGAAGTTGACCTGACGTCCGGCAAGAAAGAATTTACAGCCAAACTAATCGGACACAGCAGCCCCGATGGCAGCAACGGAGAGATCGTAACCGATACCTCTTCACTTACCACAGCGCTGCATATCGTCAAGAGTATAACCATTCATATCCAATAAGCAAAGTAAATAAAAGGCTGCAACTATGAGCAGGTTATTACTATAAGCATCCGTTCTCTCTTTAACGAGAAAAAATTCTCACGCCTTTGAGAAAAAATTCTCATTGCAGTGAGAACTTTTTCTCAATGCGATGAGAAACTTTTCTCATAATGGTGAGATTTTTTTCTCATCGCCATGAGAATGATTGAGAATATAGTAATCCGTATCATACTGTATAATAATCATATACGTATTTTGCGTCTTACGGTTTACAGCCATAATTGATTGGTTATAAAGAAGCTTATTCCTAAAAAAAGTGTTTTTTCGCCTATTTTGTTGAAACATCACCGCCATGGAAAGCGAAAATACCCTAAAATCAATACTCAATGCTTGCATATATATCTATTAACATTCATCCTCATATCTTTATGAAACACTTCATCTTCACTCTGACTCTGCTATTCCTTATTGTCGTACATGCTGACGGGCAGACAGACAGCAAACATTTCTCCTATACGACCTATATCGGCACGGGACTTTCTATGGGCCAACCATCTCAAACGCCCTTCAACTGGCAGATCATAGCACACTATCACATCGGGCAACGATTGACCATCGGCGCAGGAAGCGGACTGTCCATCTATGAAAAAGCTCTTATTCCGCTGTATGCCAATGCACAGTTCTTCATGACGCGACCAAAGAAACTTACTCCCTATCTGGAATGCAACATCGGCGGCTCATTGGCGGCTGCCAAAGAAACCAATGGCGGATTCTATCTTTCACCATCTGTAGGAGCACAGGTAAAGCTCACTCAAAAACTAAAAATGAATATTGCCTTAGGCTATGAAATACAGCAACTGGAAAGGCTGAAACAGCGGACCGATGAATATTTCCATACTGAATTCAAGGAAGAACTGTCTCACCACTCCATCACCCTAAAAGTGGGATTAACTTACTAAAAGAAGGAATTATTGCCAATTAATCAGTAGGATTGTCCAACAAATACTAACTTTACAACGTTTTACATATTAAAGAATAAACGGTATGATTGTAAGAACACTACTGGATACAGACCTCTATAAGTTTACCACCTCGTACGCTTATATCAAATTATTCCCTTACGCAATGGGTACTTTCAGTTTCAACGACAGAAACGAAACTGAATATACCGAAGAGTTTCTGGAAGCGCTCAAAAGCGAATTCAACAAACTCAGCCGGTTGAGACTTACGGAAGAGGAACTGGAATACATGACACGCAATTGCCGGTTTCTTCCGAGAGTCTATTGGGAATGGCTGTCTTCTTTCCGTTTTGATCCGGACAAGATCGATATTCATCTGGACACAACGGGGCGGCTGCATATTGAAGTCAGCGATTTTCTTTATAAAGTCACACTGTATGAAGTACCGCTGCTCGCCATCGTATCCGAAATCAAAAACAAGTTTTTCGGCAACGTACCCGATATGAGCGAGATACTCTGCAAATTGTCGGAGAAAGTGGAATTGTCCAATCAGCACCAACTCCGCTTCTCAGAGTTCGGCACGCGGAGAAGATTCTCAATCGACGTACAGGAGACGGTGATCAAACGGCTGAATGATACGGCCAAATACTGTACCGGAACTTCCAATTGCTATTTTGCCATGAAGTACGGCATGAAAATGATGGGAACTCATCCGCATGAGTGGTTCATGTTTCATGGGGCACAGTTCGGATATAAGCACGCCAACTATATGGCGCTCGAAAACTGGGTGAATGTATACGACGGAGATTTGGGCATTGCGCTGTCCGACACTTATACTTCAGGAATATTCCTGAGCAATCTCAGCCGCAAGCAGGCCAAGCTATTCGACGGAGTGCGCTGCGATTCCGGCAATGAGTTTGATTTTATCGATAAGCTGGTAGCCCGCTATAAAGAACTGGGCATTGATGCCACTACCAAAACAATCGTATTTAGCAACGCTCTCGACTTCACGAAAGCACTGGAAATTCAGGAATACTGCAAGGGCAAGATTCGCTGTTCCTTCGGAATCGGCACCAATCTTACGAATGATACAGGATTTACCCCTTCCAACATTGTCATGAAACTCACGCAATGCAAAATGAATGTCAATCAGGAATGGAGAAAATGCATCAAACTATCGGATGACGAAGGAAAGCATACAGGCAGTCCGGAGGAAGTACAGGCTTGCCTATACGAACTGAGGCTGGCGAAATAAAGACCGCTCTGAACAGAAAGCCGGGGTACGGGCATAAAAAAAGGAGCAACGCCTTGCTCCAACCTTTGTTAACCTTAAATCTAATACTATGAAAAACACAGTGCAAAGATACGTACTTCTGTGTTATTAGCAAATTATCCAAATAAAAAAGTATGTTTTATAACACGATTTAAAACTTTCATAGAAAAACATCCCTTTTTATTAATACTTTTTCAAGATTTAAACTCCTTGACTGCTCTTCCCAATCTTTCCAGCGTCAGTTCGCCGGATTGTCTCCAGAGCTGTTCACCTTTTCTGAAAAGAATGAATGTAGGAGTGGATTCAATAGTATAAAAATTAGCGAGATCACTTTCCTCGTCTACGTCTACCTGTACTACCTCGACTATCCCTTCCATCTCTTTCTTGAACTCTTTAATCAAAGGCTGCATACGCTGGCAGTGAGGACACCACGTTGCATAAAATTCTGCCATTACCCAGTCATCACCCGCCAGTTTCTCTCTGTTTCTCGTATCACGAGCTATTTTCTTTTCTTTCATATCGATTCTCCTTTTAATTAATTAGTGGGAGTCTTAACAATACAAAAAGAGGAAGGTTTAACACATAAACATTAATACACAGAGATTTAGTTCTATTGGAAAAGTAAAGGAGAGGAAATCTGCCGGAGCATTCATTGCACAAAACTGAAACTTTCGTGCAAAAACAGAACACAGTATTCAATATTTATTTATCTTTGCCCCCCGAAATGGTTCGGAGTCCGTGTCCAACGGACAACGATTAAAAGGGAATCGGGTGTAAATCCCGTACAGTCCCGCTGCTGTGAAGCTCTATACAATGTCTTATTAATGAACTAATTTATCGCCACTGATGTTATTTTGGGAAGGCACTATAAGACAAGAGTCAGTCAGAAGACCTGCCACTTCGCGTAAAGCGTTCTTCTGCCTCGTGGGTTAGGAGAAAGAACATCATTTGTTAAGCCCCAAATCAAGAAAATACTGTGTTTCTGTCGGATGGACTATGTCTGTGAAGATGGGAAGGCATTAAATAAGTATGTACTTAATTGAGTAAAGTATGATAAAAAAAATCTTAGTAGCCAATCGCGGTGAAATTGCCATAAGGGTGATGCGCTCCTGCCGGGAGATGGAGATAACGAGTATCGCTATTTTCTCCGAAGCAGACCGGACCGCAAAGCACGTGCTCTATGCCGACGAAGCTTATTGCGTAGGACCGGCAGCATCCAAAGAGAGTTATCTGAATATAGAAAAAATCATCGAAGTGGCAAAGGAATGCCATGCAGACGCTATTCATCCGGGATATGGTTTCCTGTCCGAAAACGCGACTTTCGCCCGACGCTGTCAAGAAGAAAATATTATTTTTATCGGACCGGACCCCGAAACGATGGAGGCAATGGGCGACAAGATATCCGCCCGTATTAAAATGATCGAGGCAGGAGTCCCTGTCGTTCCCGGCACACAGGAGAATCTGAAAAGTGTGGAAGAAGCCGTAGAACTCTGCAACAAGATCGGTTATCCGGTGATGCTGAAAGCATCTATGGGCGGCGGCGGAAAAGGTATGCGCCTTATCCACAGTGCGGAAGAGGTGGAAGAGGCTTATACGACTGCCAAAAGCGAGTCACTTTCTTCGTTTGGCGACGATACCGTTTATCTGGAGAAGTTCGTGGAAGAACCTCATCACATTGAATTTCAGATTCTGGGCGACAAACACGGAAACGTGATTCACCTGTGCGAACGCGAATGTTCCGTACAACGCCGCAACCAGAAGATTGTGGAAGAGACGCCATCGGTTTTCGTGACGCCCGAACTGCGTAAAGATATGGGTGAAAAGGCGGTAGCCGCCGCCAAAGCGGTCAACTATATCGGTGCAGGCACGATTGAGTTCTTGGTTGATAAGCATCGCAATTATTACTTCCTCGAAATGAACACCCGTCTGCAAGTAGAACATCCGATTACGGAAGAAGTGGTCGGAGTGGACTTGGTGAAAGAGCAGATCAAAGTTGCCGACGGCCAAGTGCTCCAGTTGAAACAGAAAGATATCCAACAACGCGGCCATGCCATCGAATGCCGTATTTGTGCCGAAGACACGGAAATGAACTTCATGCCGAGCCCGGGAATCATCAAGCAGATTACAGAACCGAACGGAATCGGTGTTCGTATCGACAGTTACGTGTACGAAGGATACGAAATCCCGATCTATTATGACCCGATGATCGGCAAACTGATCGTATGGGCTACCAACCGCGAATATGCCATCGAACGGATGCGCCGCGTACTCCATGAGTATAAACTGACAGGGGTAAAGAACAACATCAGCTACCTGCGTGCCATCATGGACACTCCGGACTTTGTGGAAGGCCATTACGACACAGGTTTTATCACCAAGAACGGCGAGCATCTGCAACAATGCATCATGCGCACCAGCGAACGTGCCGAAAACATTGCCATGATTGCTGCCTACATGGATTATCTGATGAATCTTGAAGAAAACAGAGGTGACGCAACGGACAACCGTCCCATCAGCAAATGGAAAGAATTCGGTTTGCACAAAGGTGTACTTCGTATCTAAACTAAAAACAGCATTCAATTATGGAAATTCATATAGGAGACCGCGTAGCGGAAATAGAGCTCGTCAGCAAGGAAGACAATAAAGTGGTACTTACCATTGACGGAAAACCGTTTGAAGCAGATGTTGTGATGGCCGAAAATGGCACCTGCAATATTCTGATGGACGGTCGCAGCGCAAACGCACAACTGATTCGCCGCGAAAACGGTAAAAGCTATAAGGTAAATACGCATTATAGCAGTTTCAATGTTGAAATCGTGGACAGCCAGGCAAAGTATCTGCGTATGCGCAAGAAAGGCGAAGACGAACAGAACGACCGCATCACTTCCCCAATGCCGGGAAAGGTGGTGAAAATCCCTGTTACGGCAGGGCAGGAAATGAAAACGGGAGATACCGTCATCGTCATCGAAGCCATGAAAATGCAGAGCAACTACAAAGTGACTTCAGATTGCCGCATCAAGGAAATTCTGGTTCAGGAAGGCGACAACATCACCGGTGACCAGACATTAATAACATTAGAGCCGATTGTATAATACTAAAAACGGATTGCATCATGGAAGAAATAAATAAAGCATACGCCACGTTCCAGGAACGTGACCGCATCGCTTCCCTCGGTGGGGGCGTGGAAAAGATTGAAAAGCAACACGAAAGCGGAAAGATGACTGCCCGCGAACGCATCGAAATGCTGCTCGACAAAGGTACTTTTGTTGAACTGGACAAGTTGATGGTTCACCGCTGCACCAACTATGGCATGGACAAAAACAAGATTCCGGGAGACGGCATCGTATCCGGTTATGGAAAGATTGACGGGCGCCAGGTATTTGTTTATGCCTACGACTTTACAGTCTACGGAGGTTCACTGTCCGCTTCGAATGCGAAAAAGATTGTGAAAGTGCAGCAACTGGCATTGAAGAACGGTGCTCCGATAATTGCGCTGAATGATTCCGGTGGCGCACGTATTCAGGAAGGAATTGAAAGCCTTTCCGGCTATGCGGATATTTTCTATCAGAACACAATGGCAAGCGGAGTGATTCCTCAGATTTCGGCTATTCTTGGTCCGTGTGCCGGAGGCGCCTGCTACTCTCCTGCCCTCACCGACTTCATCTTTATGGTGAAAGAAAAGAGTCACATGTTTGTGACAGGTCCGGATGTGGTAAAGACTGTGATTCACGAAGAGGTAAGCAAAGAAGAACTGGGCGGTGCCATGACACACAGCAGCAAAAGCGGTGTCACTC
Organism: Bacteroides sp. RCH18; assembly: GCF_058231005.1. Lineage (NCBI taxonomy): Bacteria > Pseudomonadati > Bacteroidota > Bacteroidia > Bacteroidales > Bacteroidaceae > Bacteroides > Bacteroides sp. RCH18. Next base: position 1,969,418 of record NZ_JBIPTC010000001.1, read on the forward strand.
ACTTTATGTGCAATACCGAAGAAGAACTGTTGATGAGCATTCGCGAACTGCTTTCCTTCTTGCCTCAGAATAATATGGACGAAACGAAAAAGCAGAACTGTACTGACGAGACCAACCGTGAAGATGCCGTACTCGACACCATCGTCCCCGCAGACCCGAATGTACCATACGACATGAAGGATATCATCGAACGGGTAGTAGATAACGGCTATTTCTTCGAAGTAATGACTAACTTCGCAAAGAATATCATCATCGGTTTTGCACGTCTGGCAGGCCGTTCGGTTGGTATTGTCGCCAATCAGCCGGCCTACCTTGCCGGTGTTCTCGACATTGACGCCAGCGACAAGGCAAGCCGTTTCATCCGTTTCTGCGACTGTTTCAACATTCCGTTGATTACTTTCGAAGATGTGCCGGGATTTCTTCCCGGATATACGCAGGAGAACAACGGTATCATCCGCCACGGTGCTAAAATCGTTTATGCATTTGCCGAAGCTACTGTCCCCAAACTGACAGTCATTACCCGCAAGGCATACGGCGGCGCGTATATTGTGATGAACTCCAAACAGACAGGTGCAGATGTGAACTTCGCTTATCCGAGTGCGGAAATCGCAGTCATGGGTGCGGAAGGTGCGGTAAACATCCTGTTCCGCAAAGCGGATGCAGAGACAAAAGGTAAAGAACTGGAAGCCTACAAGGAAAAGTTTGCCACTCCCTACCAGGCTGCCGAACTGGGATTCATCGATGAAATCATCTATCCGAGACAAACCCGCAAACGTCTGATCCAGGCACTGGAAATGACAGAGAACAAGATGCAGACGAATCCGCCTAAAAAACATGGAAATATGCCTTTATAAGTTATAGGCGATTACCTATAATAAAAGAGACTGTTTCAGTACAGGTGCCCCCACCTGTTTCTGAAACAGTTTCTTTTTTCATATAAAAAGCAGAAACGCTTTCACGCAAAATAGATAAAACTTTATACCTTTGCAGTATTACATTATGAAAAACCAGAAAATATGATTAACCTGAAATGTACATTTGCCGTCACGGCCGGATTGTGCTCATCTTTGGCCTATGCACAAAAACAACCGCACATTATCTTAATTATGACCGATCAGCAACGTGGCGACGCCATGGGATGCATGGGTAATGAATCTGTTATCTCCCCCCATCTGGACGCTTTGGCAAGCGAAGGAACGTTGTTTATGAACGGATATTCTTCGTGTCCCAGCAGTACCCCTGCCCGTGCCGGACTGTTGACCGGACAGTCTCCCTGGCATCATGGCTTGTTAGGATACGGTAAAGTTGCCCCCAAGTACAACCACGAAATGCCTCAGATGCTGAAAGATGCCGGATATTATACCTTCGGTATCGGAAAAATGCACTGGCATCCGCAACGAATCAAACACGGTTTCGAAGGAACGCTGCTGGATGAAAGCGGACGCCGGGAAGATCCGAATTTCATCAGTGACTATCGCTTATGGTTTCAAATACAGGCACCGGGAAAGAACCCGGATGAAACCGGAATCGGATGGAACGATCACGGAGCAGCTACCTATAAACTGAAAGAAAGTCTGCACCCTACTTATTGGACCGGTGAAATGGCTTGTCAGATGATACAGAATTATGATAACGGCAATCAGCCCTTATTCTTGAAAGTTTCCTTTGCCCGTCCCCACAGCCCGTACGACCCGCCTCAACGCTTTCTCGACATGTATAAGGATGCGCAGGTTCCCGATCCCGTCATTGGTGACTGGTGTGGGAAATACGCTAAAGAACTGGACCCCGAAAAAGCAGCCAAAGATGCTCCCTACGGCAACTTCGGAAATGAATATGCACGTCACTCCAAACGCTATTATTATGCCAACATCACTTTCATAGACGAACAGATAGGGCGTGTCCTCCAGACCTTAAAAGACAAGGGAATGTATGATAATTCCCTTATCATTTTCGTTTCCGATCATGGAGATATGATGGGAGATCACTACCACTGGCGAAAGACTTACCCGTATGAAGGATCTACGCACATACCTTATATTATTAAATGGCCAGCCAAAGCGCAAGTCGTTCCCGGCAAGGTGGATAATCCCGTAGAACTCCGTGACCTGCTACCAACTTTCCTCGAAATAGCGGGAACCTCCGTTCCCACCGACATAGACGGACGCTCTCTGCTATCTCTGGCTAAAGGTACAGAAACGGAATGGCGCAAATACATTGATCTGGAACATGCCACTTGCTACAGTGATGACAACTATTGGTGTGCCTTGACCGACGGAAAGATTAAATATATCTGGTACTTCTATACAGGTGAAGAGCAATTGTTTGACCTTGCCAAAGATCCCAAAGAACTGCATAATGCTGTGAACGACAAGAAATATAAAAAGCTGCTGACAGGAATGCGTGCAGAAATGATCCGCCACCTCAGTGAACGGGGAGAGGAATTTGTGAAAGACGGTCAATTGGTTGTCCGCAAAAAAACGATGCTTTACGGTCCTAACTATCCGAAAGAAAAGCAATAAATATAGCCTGCCCGGATGAAACGCATCACTTTCGCCACAAATTGTATCTATCATACAGATAAAATGGGAAGTTCTCAGTGACTGACACTTTATTTATCCGTCTAAGATTGTACAATTTGCGGTGAAAGTGATAATAAGTATTTTGCAAGAAGACGTTTTTCCCTTACATCAGATAAGGAGTGAGATACTTCACAAGGAAATATCCGCCGACTACCAGCCACACATAAAGTAAAAGAGCCAATACGAAAGGTTTGGCTCCGGCCTTTCTGAATTTATCGATGCTTGTTTCTGTTCCGAGTGCCGTCATAGCCATTGTCAGCAAAAAGGTATCCAGTGTGTTAATACCTGCCACCAACTGCGCAGGAAGCAAATCAAAAGAATTGAAAGCGATGACACCCATAAAACCTATTGCAAACCAGGGCACTGCAATCTTCTGAAACTTCTGCCCTTTCTGCACTTGTCTTTTCCTCGCTCTCGCCACCAGATAGGTAGTAATCAGAAGCACAGGAACCAACATCATCACACGAATCATTTTCACTATGATGGCAGAATCCGAAATACCGTTTCCCATCGCATCTCCGGCACCTACTACATGGGCAACCTCATGCAGGGTAGCCCCCGTATAAATTCCCATCTGATCGGGAGTCAGTGCACAAAATCCGTTCCGGTACAAGAAAGGATACAGAAACATGGAAATAGTACCGAAAATCACGACAGTAGACACGGATACAGCCGTTTTATATGGCTTTGCCTTGATGGTCGATTCAGCCCCCAGAATGGCGGCGGCTCCACAAATTCCACTTCCGATGGAAGTAAGTAATGCGATTCCACGGTCCATCTTCAGCAATTTACCCAAATAGATACCGCCACAAATAGTCACAGCCACAATAATCACATCGATCAGCATAGCCGGCAACCCGATAGCCATGACATCTTGAAAAGTCAATCTGAAGCCATATAAAATGATACCGATACGCAGAATCTTCTTCGAGCAAAACTGGATACCCGGCACCCACGTTTCCGGAAGGTGATTTCGCAGACTATTGGCATAAAGCATACCCAAAATGATACCGACAATCATCGGACTGAAAGAAATACTTCTTACAAAAGACATCTCGCCAATATAAAACGCAGCACAAGAAAATAATGCTATCAACAGGACACCGTGCAGCATGCTGCTTCTCTTTTCATTGAACATAAATGATTTGATTTAAGTGATACTAAATTATTTCTTTTTTGCAAAGGAAGACATTTTCCGGCAGACTGAATCACAGAATTTTATTATGTCGGATAATCCCTGGTTATACCCCCAAAGCGGTTATAACAAAAAAACGGCACCTCGATTCACATCGCAGCACCGTCACAACACAAACACAAAATAAAACACGACAAAACTACTATGCAATCTTACCTGTAATGCCGGGGAGGCATACCTTGCTTGACTTATCTATATTCGCATACCCATAAGAAGCTTTATCAGGCGATTTGCATAATAAATAACGCACCAATTCGGATTTTGTTCACAAGAGTTCTGAAAAAAATGAAGTTAAAACGGCTTTTTAACAAAAAAAACGGTACCCCGATTCACATCGCAGCACCGTCACAACACAAACACAAAATAAAACACGACAAAACTACTATGCAATCTTCCTGTTATGCCGGGGAGGCATATTCACTGACTCATATATATTCGCATACCTACAAGCAGTCATCAGGCGATTTGCACATATATAACATCCCGATTTTCGTTTTGTTCACGAAAAAAAGAGATTGAAGTTTATTTTCTCCCTTTAAAATCTTTCAGAAAGCCTTCCATCAACCATTTGGCAAGGGCCTGACGGTTGGAATCCATCACCAGTCTCCGCTGGTCAAATGTATTCTGTATATTCCCCAGTTCGACAAAAACAGAAGCGGGGGTAGTGTGTGAAAGTACATATAAATTGCGTCCGCTCACCGTTCCGGAAAAGCCGCGGTTCGGCTGATGCTTTCCATATTTGGATTCGAACGTATCTTTCATGTTGTTTGCCAGCCGTTTGCTTTCGGCTTTCTTATTGGAATGATAGAAAAAGACATCCGTCTGCTTTTTTTTGCTGCGGCTGTCTACATGAATGAAGATAGCGCGGCAGTAAGTATAGTTCTGACGGTCTTTCCGATAAAGAGCATTGATTTTATTGCAACGCTGCTGAAGACGCTGTACCTGATTCAATGGAATCGGGTCGCCCATACAAGTCTCACGCTTGCTGTTAGAGAGGTAAGCGTCATTACGGACACCATCTTTGGCATCCTGAATAATGATGTGCACTTCCGCCCCTTCCTGCATCAGATTCCGGGCGAGACGAAGTGCAATGTCATAGGCATACTCGTCTTCGTGAAGTTCGTGCTTCCCTACCCGTCCGATGGCCCCCGGATCAGGACCGCCGTGCCCGCTGACCACATAGAAACAGGCACCTGCCAATCGGTTGGAAGTGACCTTTACATTCGCCAGTTGCTTACCGAAAAGAGGTTCATGAAGAGTGGTTCCTATTTTCGAAACCTTTGAGGGTTGTTTTCTTGCTGAGGTCTCTTTATCAGCCGCCTCTGTTGGAACTTTTCTTTTTGCAGAAGTATCTCTCCCCGAAGTTGTTCTTTCAGAAGCCGCCGCCGATCTCTTGACAGGAGGAATAGTATACGTTACCCCCAGCTTCAACACATTCCCTTTCCCCAGCTTTGCCTTATTCAGTTCCACAAAATCATCGTAATATTTCTTTGGAGCACGGTTGTGACGCAGCAAAAAAGTAGAAATCCCCTCACCTGCTTTCGGAGTAGCTTTTTGTTGCGCCTGCACATCAGCCAACGAAAGAAGAAAACTAATTAATAAAAGAATATAGAATCTTTTTTTCATATTCGACTACTACCTTATCAGTATCATTTCACTTATAAACAGGACAAAAATACAATTATTTTCCCTACTTTTGCCCCGTTAAAACTTTTTTTGGCAATAAAACTTAAAACCCTATATCATTATGGCAAAACAATTCAAGCCCGAAACCCTGTGCGTACAGGCCGGATGGACGCCTAAAAAGGGTGAGCCGCGTGTGCTGCCCATCTATCAGAGTACAACTTTCAAATACGATACCAGCGAACAAATGGCACGCCTTTTCGATTTGGAAGACAGTGGTTATTTTTATACCCGCCTGCAAAACCCGACTAATGACGCGGTTGCCGCCAAGATTGCCGCTCTTGAAGGTGGTGTAGCTGCTATGCTTACATCCAGCGGCCAGGCAGCCAACTTTTATGCCATTTTCAATATCTGCCAGGCAGGAGATCATTTCGTTTGTTCATCCGCCATCTACGGAGGAACATTCAACTTGTTCGGTGTCACCATGAAGAAACTCGGCATCGACGTTACATTCGTTAATCCGGATGCCAGCGAAGAAGAAATCTCGGCAGCTTTCCAGCCTAATACGAAAGCACTGTTCGGAGAAACAATCTCCAATCCTTCTCTCGAAGTGCTGGATATCGAAAAGTTTGCCCGTATCGCACACAGTCACGGAGTACCTTTGATTGTGGACAATACATTCCCGACTCCTATCAACTGCCGTCCTTTCGAATGGGGAGCAGACATCATCGTTCATTCTACTACCAAGTACATGGATGGACACGCAACAAGCGTAGGTGGCTGTATCGTCGACAGCGGCAACTTCGACTGGGATGCCCATGCAGACAAATTCCCCGGACTCTGTACACCGGACGAATCTTATCATGGTCTGACCTATACAAAAGCATTCGGCAAAGGTGCTTACATCACCAAAGCAACTGCACAACTGATGCGTGACCTCGGCAGTATCCAAAGCCCGCAAAATTCTTTCTTACTGAATCTTGGACTCGAAACACTGCACCTGCGTATGCCTCAGCATTGCCGTAACGCTCAGAAAGTAGCAGAATATCTTTCTAAGAACGAGAAAGTGGCCTGGGTTAACTATTGTGGCCTGCCGGATAACAAATACTATGCACTGGCACAGAAATATATGCCGAACGGTTCCTGTGGAGTGATCTCCTTCGGACTGAAAGGCGGACGTGATGTCTCTATCAAGTTTATGGATTCATTAGAATTTATCGCTATTGTGACTCACGTAGCTGATGCCCGTAGTTGTGTGCTTCACCCCGCCAGCCATACTCACCGCCAATTGTCGGATGAGCAACTGATGGAAGCAGGTGTACGTCCCGACTTAATCCGTTTGTCCGTAGGTATCGAGAATGCGGATGATATCATTGCGGATATCGAGCAGGCATTGAATGCGTAAAAGCTGATTACTATCAGATAACAAACAGCAAAGGCACAGGACATTTTGATTCTGTGCCTTTCTCTTTTCACCAATGCTTCATCCCTTTCTTATTTACTGCCTATCATCCTACTTCTCAATAAGAAAGTTAATTTCTAACAGAATATGTTTAATCATGAACTGATTAATCGCTATAGATGTTTATCTTTGTAAGGAACCAAACTCTGTATAGATATGAAAAAGATTTTATTAGTAGCACTCGCGCTGTGCCTTTCTTACGGATTTGCTTATTCCTGTTTATTCAATCATTCAATTAATCTGACCACAAAGATGCAGAACTTCGAAACGGATTCGTTTACCACCAAGAACGGGAAAAGCCTGAAGATCACTTTCTTTAAGCATGCCAGCTTGTTAATAGAATATGCTGGAAAAAAGTTTTTTGTTGATCCAGTCTCTGATTACGCAGACTTTACACAGCAACCGAAAGCTGACTATATCCTGATAACACATGAACACCATGACCATTTCGATACCAAAGCAATTGCTGCGATCGAAACCCCGGATACAAAAATTATTGCCAATCCGAATTGCCAGAAGATGCTGGACAAAGGACAAGCCATGAAAAATGGTGATATACTGCAAATTACACCCGAAATCAAACTGGAAGCAGTACCTGCTTATAATACAACTCCCGGTAGAGATAAATTCCATCCCAAGGGACGTGACAACGGATATATCCTCACTGTGGGCGGCACCCGGATTTACATTGCCGGAGACACGGAAGATATCCCGGAAATGAAACAAATAAAGAATATCGATATAGCCTTCCTGCCTGTCAACCAACCGTATACGATGACACCGGAACAAGCTATACAATCTGCTAAAATCATTCAACCGCATATTTTGTATCCGTACCATTACGGAGATACAAATATCAATGAAGTGAAGGGCGGATTAAAAAACGAAAAAGAAATAGAAGTACGTATCCGTGCTTTACAATAAAAATACAAACCTAGTTGAAAAATAAAAGGACGTTCCTGGGGAAAAAGGGGAAATGTGGGAACAGGAACGTCCTTAAAAACATAATAATACAAAAATCCGGACTTTCGCAAGGGCGCATCTTTGTTTCTCGTCTTATAGATATCCCCTTCATAAAGAAGTAGTGCATTAATCCGGAAGATATCAGGAGAAGGATTATTATGATTGAGCTCTTGTTTATTTAATTATCTCTGTATTCGTATATCTTATTTATTATAGAAATGAAAAAGAATATTTATCGTATTATAGTGATGACTGGTAAGCCGTCTGAATATAAGTACCAATTACATTGTCATTATTCATCTCGATATATCTCTTTAGTAATTCCGAAAAACCGGATTTTATCTGTTCCACCGACTTATCCGTACAAGCAGCAGAATATGCATCTATAGCCAGAAGAAAATCCTGCATCCGTTCGTTCAGCATCGTTCCTTCCGTACAAACGACATCGGCAATACTCGCTTTTATGGTACCGCTTTCAATCACAACAGGCAAGCGGTATTCCAGTCCCATTTTACTGGCATGGATCGAAAGTATCTTTATGACCGGATTTTCTATTTTTGTCGTGTCTGCAAAAGCAAACTTTCCATTTATTATCCTTGCGCTGTCAACAGGGGCATCCGTCGAAACATCTTTCATGTAAACCATTTTACCCTCAAATTCCGGCAGAGGCGCACTGCCGTCAATTCTGTAACCTTTTATTTGAGAGCAAGCTCCCAATACTAATACCCCAATGAAAAAGGGCAAAAGTCTTATACATCTATTCATCGGACTTTTATTTCTTCTTGAAAAGAAAGAAAAGCCGCCCGCCAATACCAGCAGAGCGGCTTTCACTTTTCATTTATACATTTGTATAATCATTGTTCGTCAGAATCTGAAGCCAAGTTTCACCACAGGCATTTCGAAAATCTTGATGTTATGGTGACTGACATTGTACTTATCAAATCCTTTCGGACAAATTTGTATCAAATCATAGCGATAAGCTAAAGGATGCATCTCGAACCCGAAAATAAATCCTTTGGCAATGCTATACTCGATACCTGCTACGGCAGCTACTTTCATACCATACATCTGACCGGCTTTGCTTCCTGCGGTATAGACCTGAGAAGGAAGTTCTTCCGAATCATCGCTATCCTTATAGGTATCACCGGTGTATGGTTCTGTAGTTTCAATGCGTGCCATCTGGAAGCCAAGGGCGCCTCCTACGTATGGATGAATACGTTCGTTGCGAGTCTTGAAGTAATAGTTGGAGCCGACAGAGGTATACCAGTTATTAGTCATCTGCGCATTGATATAACTTTGCGCGGGTATGATCATATCGGGTACACTGTTGTCGCCTTCTACATAGTCTTTCTTGGGAGTCAGGCTGATGTTCATGCTAAACTGGAAATTGATGTCCCAGTTGTCAGACAGAAAATACTTGCCTTCGATTCCGGCTATATTGACCAGACTATTATTATTCAGACTACCGATATTCAGATAGCGGTTCAGGTCACCGGAGTTATCCGTTCCTCCATTGGGAAGTCCGACGACTCCTTCGGTGTTGGTGAACTTGGGAAGCAGATAAGAGGTGTTCTCATTAAAGAACTTTCCGCTACCAAGTAAAACCGAAACCTGCCACTGTCCTTTCTTCGGGGCAAACGACGCATCATCACTGCTGCTGTAACGCTGCGCCAATGAAGGCGCAGCTGTTATACAGGTCAGCAAAAGTAATGTGCATAGTTTCTTTATCATTTTGTTACTTTTACGTGTTAGAGAATTACTTAGTCAAAGTTTCCAAAATGGTCTTCACGTCAGCAAGAGCATCATCGTAAACTGCCTTAGCAGCATCATAGATGGCTTTTGCAGCATCCAAAGCTATTTTCTTTTGTTCTACAACATAAGCCTGAGTATATTCACCCTTATTGAAGAGTTCAATATTCTTTTCTGCAGAAGCTAAAGCCTGTTTGTTCATTTCAACAATGTACTCTTGGTCTGCTACAGCTTTCTTCCAATAATTAAGAATTGCTTCTACAGTTACAGGTACATCTTGATCGAGCGTTGCACTGCCTTTAATACCCTCAATCTGCTTCTGAACTTCTTGAACCAAAGCATCATAATCCTCAACTAAGCCTTTATATTTTTCAATATCTGCTTCAACCTCAGCAGTCAACGCATCTCTTTCTGCCTCAGCCTTTTTCACAGCTGCTTTTGCATCATTCAATGCTATACGAGCCTTATCAGCTTCTTCTATAAATGGCTTCATCAAGTCTGTATTAGCCTGTATTTCAGCTTTTAAGTCAGCAAGTACACCTTCAAATACTGTAATTTCTTTCTTAATTGTTTCAGCAGCGTCAATCTTAGCCTGACAATCTTTTACCGCATCATCAGCCTGTATTTTAGCACCTAATTTACCAAAATTAGCTTCATTAATTTCTACTGAAGAATTGGCTGCAACATAATCGCGAACCATATCTACTGTTACAGGTTTCAATCTATCATTATTTATATTACCAGTTGTTTTGATAGTTTCACCAAATGCGACATTAGATGTTGCAGTAACAGCAGTCTTAGCTATGTTCTCACTAACTTTAGTTTCTGTCAACTTAGCAAATTCATCATCGGCAATATCAGAAACAATTGCTTTAATATGACCAGTAGGAACATTATCCTTCTCTTCAGCCTCATAGAATGTTGAAGCAGAACCATCATTATCTGTGATTTTCTTTGTATCAAAATCAGCATTTACAACTTCTTGACCATAAGGAGTAGCGATACTCAGTTTACCAGTAGTCTCATAATTTAAAGTCTTAAAAGAAGTAATAGCAGGTTGAATAGTCACAATTGCTGTCTTTACTTTAGCATTAGCTGCAGCCAAAGCTTTATCCGCTTCTTCTTTCTCTTTAGAAGGAGTCCATGCATTGCTTGCAACGTTTTTGGCTTCATCTTTCACAGCATCCGTAGCAAGATACTTTACAACTTCTTTATCCTGTGCTTCATATTCAGCTTGAGCCAAGATCTGTAACTTAATAAAGGCTATTCTTTCAGCATTAGTAGCTTCTACACCTGCCGGGAACTTTGTATTATATGTTTGTAATCTATTGGCATCACTACTAAATGCAGCTACATACAATTCCAAAGTCTTCGCATCCTTTAGTTCTGATATTTTTTTATCATAAGCAGCCTTATACACCTTATCATAAGCTGCATTATAATCTGTAATAGCCTTATTTAAAGCTGTATAAGCTTTATTATAATCATCCGTCACTTTCTTCAAGTCAGCGATCGGCTGAGTCGGTGTAGCTTTTGTTCCATCCGTATATGCCTTTACTGCAATATCCCAATAGCTATATGCTGTCTCGAAAGTTTTTCCTGCCTTATCCGCTTTTTCAGCCAATTTAGCTTTTTGATTCTCGTTCCATGCAACACCGTTTTCATCTACAGTATAGTCTGTTAAAACAGTAATCCAAGTATTGACAGTCTTAATTCGAATAGAAGCATCATTAGTTCTATCAGCCTCATCCTCCTTCAAGTCTGCATCATATTTCTCTTGTGTATAAGTTCCTTTAGAATAAGAGAATATTCCTGTAGACTTATTATATCCTATACCATCAAAAGATGTTTCAGATGCAAACAATGATTTCAATCCATTATCAACAGGCTCTGATTTATATTCTTTAATAATACGGTCAGCCTTAGTAGCTGCAGTAGAATCTGCCTTTGCACCCTCATTAGGAGTAACTGAATCATCAAAATATACCTTTTGAGCAGCAGCTTGAAGTTCTTCCTTATCAGTTACATTCTGAACAGCAGCTTTGTAATCAGCAGATTTCTCTATTTTAATTTTTTCTACTTCTGCTTTATCTTGCAAGCTTTGATATTCAGACATTTTCTTCTTCATTTCCAAAGACTTAGCATCCCATTCTGCAGCATCAAAATCCTCTGCCAAAGCAAGCAGATTCTCTTTTTCTTTCAGAATGATTTCATTCTTTTCAACCGCAACCTGAGCTTGTTTCACCAATGCTTGCAGACTTTCCAATGTAGGAGTAGTAGGATCTGTGATTGCAGCATTATATTCTATTTGTGCTTTCTTCAAAAGAAGATACTTACCATTCATTGCTGTAGCTGCACTTTCCAAATGAAGCTGTGCCTTATTGATAATCGCTTTCTCGCCATCAGTCAACAGCAACTTACCAGCCTCAATCAACTTCATTGCATTATCGTGGGCTTCCTGTGCCTGTGCTGTCAGAGTTTGATAGTTCAACATAGCTGCTTTGAAAATCTCAGCTTCTTCAGCCATTTTGTTTTCCCAAGCAGCTTTGTTTCTGTTAGCTTCAGCAATCTTTGCTTCAGCTTCAGCTTTTGCTTGTTCTGTAACAGCCTGCGCACGTTCTACTTCTAGTTTTTTCAACTCTACATCTAAAGCGTGCATCTGAACATCGTACTCTTTGTACTGATTATCCAACTCTTTAGATTTGTTCACCAGTTCCTGTTCAGCAACTTTGGCTTTTTGCCATTCCACTTCCACCAGCTTTACCGCAGCCTGTGCTTTAATCAGTTCGGATTTTGCTCCCCGCAGATCAACGATACCTTCCGGTTCATCGGTATCAATACATCCCGTGAATGTAGCTGTCGTACCCGCCATTAGCAAGGTTGCGACTAAATACGTCCATTTTCTCATAAAAGTAAATTAAATGTTATACAATTAATAAATAAAAAATTTGTTTGCTGTCATTTCATAATCCATCTCGTCTTGGTGGTCTGTCTTTCTGTTACTTTGTAGGTAACGGGAAAGCGTACTTTTCCACCCCGACAGAGGCGTCTGCGGGCTACATTCATTAAATAAGTAAAGAATATTTTTAACCCCTGCTCTCGGACGATGGCAGAGGGGAGGGAAATCTTTTGCAAAAATTAAAGAGCAAGCCGTGTTCTTCTCAAAAAATCCGCAGTTTTGTTCAGTGTGTTTCCTTTTTTTAGTAGTTTATCAGAAAAAATATCATTTTTGTTTGCATGTTTTCCAAAATATACCCATATTTGCAGCGTCTTTTCTTCCCGTTACCTACAAAGTAACAGTTCTCTAATTCAAGAACTTACCTGCACTATAGACCTTCTTTAAGGAAGAAATAACCGCTACATTCGCTTCATCAATTTTCTTATTCTTGAAAGGTTTCAGATACGTTTCCGTCACGGTGATGGAAGAATGCCCCATCGCTTCGGAAATAACACCGGGATGTACCTCACAATAGTATGCCATCGTAGCCCAGGTATGACGGGCAGTGTACGAGCTTACTTCAGATGTCAGTCCCAAAACCTGTTTCAAAATCATTAACTGATAATTAAAGTTGCGCAATGCCAGCTGATATTCCTTGTACGCCGCTTCCGTTCCCTCTCCACTGGTGATCAGCGAAAAAAGATAAGGAGAAGCAGGATCGGTATTCATATACCGCTTGATCAGCTTCATGGCTTCCGGCACAAGAGTCACTGTTAATAACCTGCCGGTTTTTCGGCGGCGGTAAGTCATTACATTCCCATCGATATCATGCTTTTTCAGATAGGCAAGATCCACAAAAGGAATCCCACGAAGTAAAAACATTAAAAAGAAAAGACCACGAGTACGCTGTAGTTCCTTGTTGTCCTGACACAGCTGTTTCGGAAGTTCCTTCATCAGACGCTCCATGTCTTCCTTATCCAGCGCACGTTTCCTGTCCGCGCGCGTTCCTGTATAGACATACCGGAAGTGATGAGGCACATAAGGCGCAAGATGGCGGTCGACCGCACGGTTATACACTGCACGCAACGTACGCATATAAGTGGAAACTGTATTCCAGCTACAGTTCCTGCCACGCAGATACGATTCGAAACTTTTAAGAAACTCCTGACTTACTTTCCGGAAAGGAAGCTTATCACTTCCATGAAAGGCAAGGATTGCACTCATACTGCTCCTGTAAATATGGGCGGTCCCATAATTCCCACTTTCCCGTAGCCCATCGGCTACTTCCTTCATAAACGAAATTAAATTCCCCATTTTCTACTGATTTAAATAATACTCAAAAGATACGTTCGTAGAGAAAGCCGTTCCCTTACCCACTCTGCTTTCTCCAGTGTTCTTTGTTTTTCTATTCTCTAAATACTAAGAAGACAAAGATAGAAATAAATTTGTTCAGTGACCGAGCTGTTTCATAAATCTGTTTTATAACAGAAAACAAGTGACTTATACTTATTTTTCATACATTTGTATGCAACAAAGAAATAAACATGGAACAATTGAAGAATAAACGTACACGCCGTACCCGTGCCGAACTGGAAGCGGACGTGTTTGATGCCATCCGCCAGCTAGCAAGTGAAAAAGGTCTGGCGCAAATTACCTTTACAGATATTATGCAAAGAGCCGACATACAAATGTCCGTCCTGCTCAATAACTATAAGAATATTGAGCGGTTGCTGGATAAGTACGCTTACATTTCTGATTATTGGCTGCACGATCTTTTCGATGAAGAACACCCTACAGACAAAGCCAACGAGGACATCATGAAAAGCACCTTAAAGGCTTTGGCAAATTACTTATATGACAATACCGATATGCAGCACTTGCTAGTGTGGGAACTCGAAGCGGATAATTCGACCACAAGACGTATGGCACGAAGCAGGGAAAAACATTATAAAGTGGCTATAGAAGAATACAAAAATTTGTTTGAAGGAACGGGTATCCCAATTGATATAATAGCGGGACTTCTTACTGCCGGAACATACTACCTGATATTACACCGTAAGCGTTCCACATTTTTTAGTGTGGATTATCAGCGGAAGGAAAATCGAGGACGCTTGTACAGTACACTTGAGTATCTTTCCGGTCTGGTGTTCTCCGCGCTCAAAGAGCACAACCAAGCCATAGAGATAGCCCGTAATTTCAAGAAGAAAGGTATAGCGGATGATGTGATAGCAGAATGCACGGGTTTGTCTGCCGATGTGGTGAAAGGGCTTTAGATTGATCATTTGTCAAGTTTTCATACGGAGACAAAGGATAGCCCAGCCGCTTTTACCAAACAAGCGGGAAACTACATTATTAGAGATTGAGCGTTTGAGGCAGTCATAAAATAGCAGGCATAAGACAGATACTGCTATACTGCTATCCGATTAATACATAGCATGATACAAGTTGCTATATTCTCAAAGTATTCTCATGCCTTTGAGAAAAAATTCTCACCACAGTGAGAAAAAGTTCTCATGCCTTTGAGAATTATTTCTCAATGCGATGAGAAAATGTTCTCACTGTGGTGAGAATAAAAGCGTTTATACTAACCTGCCAACGGTTAACTGCCTTTCTGCTTATCTCCGGATTTAATTGACAAGATTTAAAAAGCAACTTAATATATCACATGATCGGGAATTTCAGAGAATAACTCATTTCAAACAAATAAAAAGGCGTGCCTGCTTAAAAAGCAATACACGCCCTTCCTTTCATACACAAACATTGAATTTATCCAGTTTCAGGTGTTCGTCAATATACCGAATGCCGTCCACCTCAAAAAGCCCTCGTAAGAGAGTATGGTTCAGCGTCCGCTGAACAACATACGGAGTACCTTGCAGGCAACTCTGATAAATAACCTCCTGCAAATCTGCCGCAAAGCGATCCGGATCGACTCCCGGAAGCAGGTAACCACAGATTTTGCAATGCGTCAGTACGTCGATAAACTGCTGCAACCAGAAGGCCTCTTCCCGTTTGAAAGAAGCACGGTAATCTTCGTTCGCGGCGATATCCAGCAATAAAGTCTTTCCTAACGAATGCAATAGCGTGAGATACCCGTTCACTGTGGCAAAAAGCACCTGCATACACGAACTGTCCATCCGCATCTGACTTTGTTTCAGACGACTTCTGATCCCGTTGGTGAAATCAGAAAGACAGATGCGGAACAGACAAGTCTTACTGGGGAACAGCTTGTAAAGCGTACGCTTCGACATCTTCATCCCCTTGGCTATGTCATCCATGGTCAGTCCGTCAGCACCGTGCAGATACATCTCGTGTTTGGTGTATTCGATTATCTGACACCGTACTTTTTCAGGATTCATACTATCCTCCTACATCCGGCCTCCGCCCAAAGCCTGATACAGTGTAATCACGCCCTGGATTTCGGTAAAGCGATTGGCTACCTGTGAAAGTCTGGCGTTCAGCAATGTCTGCTGTGCGGTCAGTACTTCCAGATAAGTAGTATTATTACTATGTTCCATCAACAGACTAGTGCTTCTGGCAGCAGTCTGCAAAGAAGTGATCTGCTTATCGTAGAAAGCGGATTTCTCACGGGCCGTCTGATATTGCACCAGTGCCTCGTTTACTTCCACACCTGCGTTCAGCAATGTCTGTTCAAAGCTGAGGCGGGCTTCTTCCTGCTGTGCCTTCGCTATTTTCAGCTGGGCGATATTCGCTCCCTTGTTAAATAAAGGTTGCGTCAGTGAAGCTACGGCAGAAGCAACGAACTTGCCCGGATTGATGATCATGCTACCGGCACTGTTTGTCCATCCGGCACTCCCGCTCAGCGTGATGGAAGGATAGAAAGCGGCACGGGCAGCATTCGTCGTATAGAACGCCTGCGCTAAAGAGAACTCCGCGCTACGTACATCCGGACGGTTGGAAAGCATCTGCAAAGGAATCCCTACGGAGAAGTCTTCCGGCAACTGCTGGTTTTCCAGTTTGCCACGTTGCATCTTGTGAGGTGTTTCCGCCAGCAACAAAGCCATTGAGTTCTCGGTCTGATTGATTTGTTCTTTCAGGTCGAGCACTGCCGTACATATATTATAATAGGTGGCTTCCGTCTGAGCCAGTCCGGCTTCGGTCATCATACCGGCCTTCTTCATGGCACGGGCTGTCCGCACGCTCTCTTTCCATGCCGCTTCGGTGGACACGGAAATCTCATATTGAGCGTCGAGCATCAGCAAGGTATAATAAGTATTTGCCACGGCAGACACCAATTGCGTCTTCACCGCCTGTTCATACTCCTTGCTCTGCTCATAGGCCGCTTTTGCCCGACGTTTGGCTGTGGTCACCTTTCCGAAGATATCCAGTTCCCACGAGGCAGTCACCGGCAATGAGTAGGTCTGTGTCGCTTTGCCACGGTCGAAGCTGCTCACAGCTCCTTCCGGTGCGAGAAACAAAGAGGGCAGATAAGAAAGCTTGGACGTCAGCAACGAAACCTCCGCTTCTTTCACACGGAGATGCGCTGTCTGCATATCCGTATTCCGTACCAAAGCCGAATCGATCAAATTCTGCAAATACGAGTCAGTAAAGACTTCCCTCCACGAGAGATTACCGAAGTTCGCCGTATCGGCGGAAGCGACGGTTTCGCTTCCATAAAGTCCTTCGGGGACTTCCGATACAGGTTTGTATTTATTGTAGATACCGCAACTGCTCAACACGAGCGTTGCTGCGGATAAGATTAATATTTTCTTCATCATCAATTATTTTTTTCCTGCTTTAGATTTTTCTTCTTCACTCACCTTGATTTCTTCCTCGATCTGCCAGTCTTCCGTAGGTCTGCTCTGCACCGGGCGTAAGCGTTCCTGCAACCACTGGAAAGCGATAAACAAAGTAGGCACGATGAAAAGTAATGCCAGCGTACCGATCGTCATACCACCGACTACCCCCGTACCCAGCGAACGGTTACCATTGGCTCCTACACCGCTGGACAACATCAATGGGAACAGACCGAAGATCATCGTCAATGCTGTCATCAGAATCGGACGCAGACGGGCTTTAGCTGCACTTACCGCAGAAGCGATCAGTCCCATGCCTGCCTTACGGCGTTCGGCAGCGTATTCGGTCAGCAGGATGGCTGTCTTTGCCAACAGACCGATCAACATAATCAAACCTGTCTGCAAGTAAATGTTATTCTCCAGTCCGAACATCCATGCGAAGAGGAAACTTCCCATCAATCCGCAAGGCACACTCAGAAGCACGGCGAACGGAATGATAAAGCTCTCGTACAATGCACTCAGAATCAGATAAATCATCAGGAAGCAGATACCAAAGATGATCATTGTCGTACCGCTTTGCTGATTTTCCTCACGGGTGATGCCTCCGTAATCATAGCCATATCCCTTGGGAAGAGACTGTACGGCTGTTTCCTGTACGGCCTTGATAGCGTCTCCCGTACTATATCCGTCTGCCGGCATCGCATTCACGGCGATGGAATTGTACATATTGAAACGGCTCAGCGACTCTGCACCGTAGCTGCGTGTCAACGTTACGAACTGGCTCAGCGGAGCCATCTCTCCGTTCGACATACGTACGAAAGCATTGTCCAGTGAGGTTTCGTCCAGACGGAATTGCGGGTCTGCCTGAATCATGACTCTGTATACTTTAGAGAAACGGTTGAAGTTGGACACGTACTGACCGCCATAATAACCGGACAGTGTACTCAGTACCGCATCCGGTGTAATGCCTGCGCGTTTACACTTGGCTGCATCCACCTCTACCGTCCACTGCGGATAGCGCACATCGAACGTAGAATATGCCATCGCAATTTCCGGACGCTGGTTCAATACCCCCAAATATTGCTGGGTAGTGGTAAAGAATTCGTTGATATCACCGCCCATCTTATCCTGCATATGGAGTTCCAGCGCATTACCCATACCGTAACCCGGAATCATACCCGGCGAAATAGCGAAAACACTGGCATCCTTGATATCGGCCGTACGACCGTACACCTGACCGATGACTGCCTGTACATTATCCTCGTCATTCGGACGTTCGTCCCACGGTTTCAGCTTCAGAATCAACATACCGAACGAGCTTCCCTGTCCTGCCAGCAATCCGTAGCCGGCCACTTTCTGCACGTGCTTAATCTGCGGAATATCCATCAGACGCTTTTCGATGCGTTCCATCACTTCGTCGGTCGTAGTCAGCGAACTACCGGCCGCCGTACTTACATTGACGAATACCACACCCTGGTCTTCGTCCGGCACCAGACTGGTCTTTGTCGTGTTCATCAGGAATACAAGCAACACTACGGAGCAAACGAGCAGCGACCATGCCAGCCATCTGCGTTTGATAAAGATCAGCACCACATTCTTGTATTTCTCTATCAGAATATCGAAAGCCGAATTGAATGCTTTACGGAAACGTGCCGCAAAGTTATTCTTCTGCGTACCGTCTTCATTGATATAGGGTTTCAGCAGCAACGCACACAATGCCGGACTCAGTGTCAACGCATTAATAGCGGAAATACCAACGGCAACCGCCATCGTCAGACCAAACTGGGTATAGAACGTACCGGAAGTACCGCCCATGAAGGATACCGGAATAAATACTGCCATAAACACCAGCGAAGAGGTGATAACAGCATTACTGATGCCTTTCATTGCATCGATACTTGCCATATAGGACGACCTGTACCCCACGTCGAAGCGTGCCTGCACCGCCTCGACGACAATAATGGCGTCGTCCACCACCGTACCGATGACAAGCACGAGCGCAAACAGCGTGAGCAGATTGATACTGAATCCTGCCAGCGCCATGAAAGCAAACGTACCGATGAGCGAAACAATGACTCCCACCAAAGGAATCAGCGTAGAACGGAAGTCCTGCAAGAACACATATACTACAAGGATAACCAAGATAATCGCCTCGATCAACGTCTTCACCACCTCATGGATAGAAGCGAACAGGAAGTCGTTCGAACTCATGATCTGCGTCAGTTCCACTCCTTTCGGAAGGTCTTTGCGGACTTCTTCAAGTAGTTCATCAATATTCTGATTGACTTCGGTCGCATTGGAACCTGCCGTCTGGAACACCATACACGAAACGCCCGGATGACCGTCCATTCCACCGTGATAAGCATAGCTATCCTGTCCCAACTGTACCTCGGCGATGTCTTTCAACTTCAAGACCTCACCATTGACCGTAGAACGAATGACAATATCTCCAAATTCTTCCGGAGTGATCAGACGTCCTTTATATTTCATTGTATACTGATAGGTTTCGTTCGAGTTTTCACCGAATGAACCGGTAGCCGATTCGATATTCTGCTCGGCTAGCACACCGGTGATGTCCGACGGAATCAGTTTGTACTGAGCCATCACGTCCGGCTTCATCCATACACGCATACTATATTCACCTCCCATAATCATCAGGTCACCTACCCCCGAGATACGAAGAATCTGCGGTTTGATATTGATACTGATATAGTTGGAGAGGAAATTTTCATCGTAGCTATCGTCCGGACTGGAGAGCGAGAACATCTGCAGGATACTTGTCTGACGTTTGGAAGTTGTCACACCGACCTGCGTTACTTCTGCCGGAAGCTGTCCCGTCGCTCTCGACACGCGGTTCTGTACGTTGACCGCTGCCATGTCCGGGTCTGTTCCCTGCTTGAAGTACACGGTGATACTCACTGTACCGGCATTGGTGGCGCTGGAAGTCATGTAAGTCATATCTTCCACACCATTGATCGCTTCTTCCAAAGGAGCAATCACACTCTTCTGCAAAGTTTCCGCACTGGCGCCATAATAGGTGGTACTCACCATAATGGTCGGCGGAGCAATATCGGGATATTGTTCAACGGGCAGACTGAACAGCCCGATGATACCCACAACGACAATCGTAATAGAGATGACTGCCGATAATACGGGGCGTTCAATAAAGGTTCTTAAATTCATGGATGATTCCTCCTTTGTTTAATTTTCAGTAGTTGTCATAGATGCCTGGGCAGTCTTTGCCTTAATCGGAGTACCTTCACGAAGCAATCCTACGCCTTCCGCCACAATCACATCGCCCGGAGCCAGTCCTTCATCCACGATAAATTCGCGGCCGCCGTTCACACGGGTCACCTGCACCAAAGCAGATTGCGCTTTGCCGTCTACTACCTTATATACATATCTCTTATCCTGTATCTCGAACGTAGCTCCCTGCGGGATAACCAAAGCTCCCGTTTTCTGTACCGGAATCACTACGTTACCCGCACCGCCGCTGTGCAGCAATCCGTCCTTATTGGGGAAAACGGCACGCAGGCTGACAGTACCCGTCGAACGGTCAATGACTCCGCTGATAGACTCGATCTGTCCCTGTTCGGGATAAGCCGATTTATCGTTCAGCTGCAAGTCGATGGCGGGCATACTTTTCAGCGCCTCGTCTTTAGAGCCATACTGGCGAATCAGTCCCAGCAACTGGTTTTCCGTCATTGAGAAGTAGACGTACATATCCGAATTGTCGGAAACGGTGGTCAGCGGTTCGGGGATACTGGAACTTACCAACGCACCTACGCGATAAGGCAATGTACCTACCACTCCGTCTGCCGGACTCTTCACTACCGTATAAGAAAGGTTATTACGGGCGCTCACTTCTTGTGCCTTGGCCTGCGCCAGTTGCGCTTTGGCAGCCAGAAGAGAATTTTTTGCCGTACTCAGATCGAAAGCGGAAACTACATTCTCCTTATACAGTTCCTCTTTGCTGTCGTAAGTCAGCTGTGCCGTCGCCAGAGACGCTTTGGCTGACTCCACATTCGCCACTGCCGTCTGCAGGGCTGCCTCATACGGCACTTGGTCGATGATGAACAGCGTCTGTCCGCTCTTCACCCGCTGTCCTTCGGTGACACTGACTTTTGTCAGCGTACCGCCTACCTGTGGATAAATATCGATGTCCTGACGTCCGCGGATAGTTGCCGAATAGGCACTCGAAATCATCCGGTCGGTCGGAGAGACGGTCATTACTTCATATCCTGTTTCCATTTGTGTGGGTGGAGCTTGCTTACAACCTGCAGCAGCAACCAGACAACAGAGCAATAATAGCCCTTGCTTCATTTTACATACCTTTTTACTCATTGTGTTACCTATTAAAATTTTTGATCGCGGCAAAGGTAGACTCTTTTCACCATAGAAAACTGGTCATAGTGTTTAGAGTTTTGTTCATTTTCGGAACAATATGAGCGATATTTAGTGAAAAAGTCCTATTTTTGCCCACTAAATAAGAATAGTTATGATACAGAGAAACTCTACCCTTGCCGTTCTCCGGGAATCATTTGTTGCCGGAAGCGATGAGAATTTGTCACCTATCATGCATCACCTCTGGAAAATGGAAGGGGGTGCCATCTATTTCTGCCGCAGCGGATGGGCACACGTCACCATCGATCTGAAAGAGTACGAAATCGTCAAAAACACTCAGGTGGTACTGCTGCCGGGAAGCATTATCCGCATCAATGGCAGCAGCAGTGACTTCACAGCTTCCTTTTTCGGATTTCCAAAGGACATGTTTCGGGAAGCCTGCCTGCGGTTAGAACCGACCTTCTTCCGCTTTATGAAGGAAAGACCGTGCTATGTGCTTCCCGATAAGGATACCGGAGCTATCAACGGATTGATACAGGCGACAACTGCTATTTATAATGATCGCGAGAACCGCTTCCGCAATCAGATAGCCAAGAATCATCTCCAGTCTTTCATGCTGGACATTTACGATAAATGCTACCGCTACTTCGACAAACAGGAAATAGAAGGGGGAAGCCGGCAGGACGAAATCTTCAAGAAGTTTGTCGCATTGGTGCACGAAAACTGTATTTCACAACGGGAAGTTAACTTCTACGCCAACGAACTTTGTATTTCGACCAAATATCTGACAGGTATCTGCCGTAGTGTGACCGGAGATTCTGCCAAAAAGATCATTGATGATTTCGCCATTCTAGAGATCAAGGTACTGCTCCAATCCACGGAGCTGACAATGCAGGATATAGCCGACCGGCTCGGTTTCCCGGACCAGTCGTATTTAGGAAGATATTTCAAACGGCATGAAGGAATGTCGCCCAGAGAATATCAAAACAGATATGTCATATAGCAATCAAAAAAAAGAAATAATTATTATATATTATAAGGAGTAAAGAGACCCGGATACAAACCATAAGATTGTGCAAAACCAGTCATTTTGCTATAAAATTAATAGAAATTATCATCTAAAGACAACAATGTATAACTTTTATTCCTACATTTGCAGCCAAATGATAACTTATTAATAAAAATACCAATACCATGGCTAAAATAACCAAAGAAGCCGCTTTGCTCTATCATTCACAGGGCAAACCCGGTAAGATCGAGGTAGTTCCTACCAAACCTTACAGTACTCAAACTGATTTATCACTTGCATACTCTCCCGGCGTGGCAGAGCCTTGCCTCGAAATAGAGAAGAACCCGCAGGACGCTTACAAATACACAGCCAAAGGCAACCTGGTAGCTGTTATTTCTAACGGTACAGCCGTACTCGGACTCGGTGACATAGGCGCACTGAGCGGCAAACCGGTGATGGAAGGCAAAGGTCTGCTTTTCAAAATCTACGCAGGTATCGACGTATTCGACATCGAAGTGGACGAGAAAGACCCGGAGAAATTCATCGCTGCCGTAAAAGCAATCGCTCCTACTTTCGGCGGTATCAATCTGGAAGACATCAAAGCTCCCGAATGTTTCGAAATCGAACGCCGTCTGAAAGAAGAACTTGACATCCCTGTGATGCACGACGATCAGCACGGAACCGCTATCATCTCCAGCGCCGGACTGGTAAATGCCCTGCAAGTGGCCGGAAAGAAAATCGAGGATGTGAAAATCGTCGTAAACGGTGCCGGAGCATCTGCCGTATCTTGTACCAAATTATATGTATCACTGGGGGCACGCCTCGAAAATATCGTCATGCTGGACAGCAAAGGCGTTATCAGCAAGACACGTACCGACCTCAACGAACAGAAAAGATATTTTGCCACCGACCGCACGGATATCCACACACTGGAAGAAGCGATCAAAGGCGCCGACGTATTCCTCGGCTTGTCCAAAGGTAACGTACTGAGTCAGGACATGGTGCGCAGCATGGCTCCCATGCCGATCGTATTCGCACTAGCAAACCCGACACCGGAAATCTCTTACGAAGATGCAATGAGCGCCCGCCCCGACGTATTGATGGCAACCGGACGTTCCGACTATCCGAACCAGATCAACAACGTAATCGGCTTCCCGTACATCTTCCGCGGCGCACTCGATACACAGGCCAAAGCAATCAACGAAGAAATGAAAATCGCAGCAGTACACGCTATCGCCAATCTGGCAAAACAGCCTGTACCTGATGTAGTGAACACAGCATACCACGTCAACAACCTCTCTTTCGGTCCGGAATACTTCATCCCGAAACCGGTAGACCCGCGCCTCATCACCGAAGTTTCCTGTGCCGTAGCCAAAGCAGCCATGGAAAGCGGAGTGGCACGCACGGAAATCAAAGACTGGGACGCTTACTGCGTGCATCTGCGCGAGCTGATGGGATACGAATCCAAACTGACCCGCCAGCTTTATGACACCGCCCGCCGCAACCCGCAACGTGTCGTATTTGCCGAAGGCATCCATCCCAATATGCTGAAAGCCGCCGTCGAAGCAAAAGCCGAAGGCATCTGCCATCCTATCTTATTAGGAAACGACGAAGCAATCGGCAAACTGGCCGAAGAACTCGACCTGAGCCTGGAAGGCATCGAAATCGTCAATCTCCGCCATCCGGACGAGTCGGAACGCCGCGAACGCTACTCACGCATCCTTGCCGAAAAACGTGCCCGCGAAGGCTTTACCTACGAAGAAGCCAACGACAAGATGTTCGAACGCAACTACTTCGGTATGATGATGGTAGAAACCGGAGATGCAGACGCATTTATCACCGGACTCTACACCAGATACAGCAACACCATCAAAGTTGCCAAAGAAGTAATCGGCATCCAGCCCGGATTCAACCATTTCGGAACGATGCACATTCTTAATTCAAAGAAGGGTACCTACTTCCTGGCAGATACGCTGATCAACCGTCATCCGGATACGGAAACTCTGATTGACATCGCCAAACTGGCTGACAAGACAGTCCGTTTCTTCAACCATACACCGGTCATCTCGATGTTGTCGTACTCCAACTTCGGCGCCGATACCTCCGGCAGCCCTGTCAAAGTGCACGGAGCGGTGAACTATATGCAGAAGGAATATCCGGAACTCGCCATCGACGGTGAAATGCAGGTGAACTTTGCCATGAACCGCGAACTGCGTGACGCCAAGTATCCGTTCACCCGCCTGAAAGGTAAAGACGTGAATACGCTGATCTTCCCGAACCTGAGCTCCGCCAACGCAGGATACAAACTGCTGCAGGCAATGGACCCCGATACGGAATTTATCGGCCCTATCCAGATGGGACTGAACAAGCCTATCCATTTCACTGACTTTGAAAGTTCTGTCCGCGACATCGTGAACATCACAGCCGTAGCCGTGATCGACGCCATCGTAGTGAAGAAGAAAAACGAAAGCCGATGAGAAGGCCGTTATCAAAATCACAAATAGTTTGCGTCAGCCTGCTTTGGCTGGCGCTTTGCTATTTAGTTCTCACAAAAGCCGAACGTATTGACGGTATGACAATAGTAATGCTTGTCATTTCGGCAGCATTAGTCTTTATTCCTGTCTATAAGTCGATGAAAAAGAATAAATAAATATCTTTTTTCTGAGTTTTAATGCAATAAAATATCAAATTTGATGTTTTATTGCATTTTTCTTTATAAAATGTTTGCTAGTTCAATTTTTATCTTTACTTTTGCAACCGCATAAAAGAAATAGGTAATCGAAATTTAATCAACCAATAAAAGAAAAAAAGATTATGAATGCAGCAAAGGTATTAGACGATCTGAAAAGACGGTTCCCCAATGAACCGGAGTATCATCAGGCAGTAGAAGAAGTACTTTCTACTATTGAAGAAGAATACAACAAACACCCGGAGTTTGACAAAGCAAACTTAATCGAACGCTTGTGTATTCCTGATAGAGTATTTCAGTTCCGTGTAACTTGGATGGACGACAAAGGTAATATTCAGACAAACATGGGTTACCGTGTTCAGCACAACAACGCTATCGGCCCGTACAAAGGCGGTATCCGTTTCCACGCATCTGTAAACCTTTCTATCCTGAAATTCCTTGCCTTTGAGCAGACATTCAAAAACTCACTGACTACGCTGCCTATGGGTGGTGGTAAGGGTGGTTCCGACTTCTCTCCACGTGGTAAGTCAAACGCTGAAGTAATGCGTTTCGTACAGGCATTCATGCTGGAACTGTGGCGTCACATCGGTCCTGAAACTGACGTACCTGCAGGTGATATCGGTGTAGGTGGCCGCGAAGTAGGTTTCATGTTCGGTATGTACAAGAAGCTGGCTCACGAATTTACCGGAACATTCACTGGTAAAGGTCGCGAATTCGGTGGTTCACTGATTCGTCCGGAAGCTACCGGTTACGGTAACATCTACTTCCTGATGGAAATGCTGAAAACCAAAGGTACTGACCTGAAAGGCAAAACTTGTCTTGTTTCCGGTTCGGGTAACGTAGCTCAATATACAATCGAAAAAGTAATCGAACTGGGTGGTAAAGTAGTTACTTGCTCCGACTCTGACGGTTACATCTACGATCCGGACGGTATCGACCGCGAAAAACTGGATTACATCATGGAACTGAAGAACCTGTACCGTGGCCGTATCCGCGAATACGCAGAGAAATATGGTTGCAAATATGTAGAAGGAGCTAAACCTTGGGGTGAAAAATGCGATATCGCACTGCCTTCTGCCACTCAGAACGAATTGAACGGCGACCACGCCCGTCAGTTGGTAGCAAACGGCTGTATAGCTGTATCTGAGGGAGCAAACATGCCTTCTACTCCGGAAGCTATCAAAGTATTCCAAGACGCTAAGATTCTGTACGCTCCGGGTAAAGCAGCTAATGCGGGTGGTGTATCAGTATCAGGTCTTGAAATGACTCAGAACTCCATCAAGTTGAGCTGGAGCGCTGAAGAAGTAGACGAAAAGCTGAAGAGCATCATGAAGAATATCCACGAAGCCTGCGTTCAGTATGGTACTGAAGCCGACGGATATGTAAACTATGTGAAAGGTGCTAACGTAGCCGGATTCATGAAGGTTGCCAAAGCTATGATGGCTCAGGGTATCGTATAATCAGCAAGATATAAGAAAGCTATAGTCATTTTTAAGATAAAGGCTCCCGCCTTCCGAAAGGAAGAACGGGAGTTTTTTATGTTGTACCGCAGCAACTGCAGCAGTAAAATCAACGTAATAATATAAAAAGACTAAATGTCTTAAAAGTAAAAAACGATATACTACTTATCCTATCAGTCAATCCCCGGCATCAGAACAACGCCGAGCTTCTTCTTACCATCCATCTTGACTACCATCGGCTTTTCAAAGCGGACATGACGCAGGAATTTCGTTTCTTCCACCGCAGGTTGGGCGTTAAGGAAATCCTGATTGTAGACTCCGTCATTCATAAAGGCATTGATCGTAAAATAGCCTACGCCGAACGAAGTGAGGTTCTGGAAGAAGTGAGTTCCCTGACTCGGATCTACACGATAATTGGTCAGTCCGGCCTCCACTATCACACGGGCGGCGGAGATATGCGGCCACTTCACCGGAATCCCCAGCCATGTGTCACTGCTGCCCCAACGCCCCGGACCTACGAGCACATAATTCCTTCCTGCATTGAGGAATTGCAGGTTCATCTTCTCTATTTCCCAGGCAATGGCCTGATTGTTCGAAGCACTGTATCCATCCGTCTTGACATAGACGATATCATAAATTTCGTTCATGACGCCATGCCCCAATGAGTTATTGGAACGGAGCACCACGTCTTCATCCGGTATCAGCGTCAGGTCTTCGTCCAGCATTTCTTTGCTGTCCACAATCGGGCGGATTTGCAACAGGTAGAATGTACCCGTCTTATCTTGTTCACGGCTTAAGGTCGCGGCAAACTCAATCTCCACCGGGCGCCGCATTTCCTGTTCACCGTACTTCAAAACCAGTTGCAGGATGCGTGCCAGCGGGAATACATCGTGTTGAAGGATATTGGCAAACGTGATTACCTTGCGTCCACCGGGATACAAACCGTCACGGATCACCTGGTCATACGGATCGTAAGTAGAAGCGATATAGCGCAACGAACCGTCACTTTCGGCTTCCTTCACGTGAAGTTTCAACAGGTTAAAGCCATCGTCGATAGAGAAATCATGCCCTGCGTTTTTCAAGTCCAATGCGTAGAAACGGGTCTGTGTTTCTTTCAAGGCTATCTCCATTTCACTGGTTTGCAACACTTGATTCGGGTGATAAGGAGAGAAACGAAGTGTCATACCTCCGTCTACAATATATTTTCCTAATCCAAGAGCCAGATTCACCGTACCTTCTTCGGCTTTTTCATCTCCCAAGGGGTAGTAATTGAGCGAACGTGCCACGCCGGACATAGACGGGTAGTAACGGTCTCCGTATTGATTTCCCACGACTTCCTGCAAGATAACCGCCATCTTTTCCTGGTCGATCACGTTCGATGTAGCCTGCATATAGGCTTTACTGTCTCTGAAGTAAACCGAAGCATAGACTCCTTTGATCGCATCGGAAAGCATACGGAGCATTTCGTAACGGTCGTCCAGATAAGGAATCATATACGTATTGTATATTCCGGCAAACGGCTGATAATGAGAATCTTCCAACAAGGAAGAAGAACGGATGGCAATCGGAGACTTCACCACATCGAAGAAAGTAAAGAAATCCTCTACCAACCGGTCGGGCAGTTTCGCCTTTAGGAAATATCGTAGAATCGTATCATCGTCGGCATCCGAAAGAGCGATTTGATAGAGATTATTGGTCTCCATAAACTCGTCGAAGACATCGGTACACAGCACCACTGTCTTAGGAATTGCCACCCGCGCATTTTCGAACTCTTCAAATTCGGGATAACGCTTCACCATATTATCAATGAAGGCAAGGCCACGACCTTTTCCTCCCAGCGAACCGTCGCCGATACGGGCAAAGTTGGAGTAACGGTCGAAACGGTCACGTTTGAAGACGGCAACCACTCCCTGATTTTTCATCTTCCGGTACTTCACGATCGCCTCGAAGATAATCCGGCGGTGTGCATCTACGTCCTGAAGACTGGTCCACGTGATCGGCTTCAGAAATTCGGCTACCGGAAACATGGCACGCGAATAGAGCCAGCGCGAAACGTGATTCCGGCTGATATGGTACAAGAAAGACTCGGCAGGCACGGCAAACAGGATATTCTGCAACTCTTTCAGGTTCCGC
Source organism: Bacteroides sp. RCH18 (assembly GCF_058231005.1). Lineage (NCBI taxonomy): Bacteria > Pseudomonadati > Bacteroidota > Bacteroidia > Bacteroidales > Bacteroidaceae > Bacteroides > Bacteroides sp. RCH18. The sequence goes on from NZ_JBIPTC010000001.1 coordinate 1,998,316, forward strand.
ACACGGGCAATCTCCTCTCCTGTCTCCGGATTGCGGAACACAAAGTCACCGAACCCGAAGTTATCGGAAACGATGCGCCGCAGGTCAACGTCCATCTTTTTAGAATTCTTATCGATAAAGCTGGCACCGTATTTGGCGGCATACGAAGAGTTTTCCGATTCGGAGGACTGGATAATCAACGGTACGAACGGATCGTTCTTGCGTATGGCGGCACAAAGCTTGATACCTGCCAGACCGTCTTTCTCGCCCCGTTCCACTTTCGGGAAACGGACATCGGTAATGACTCCTAATATATTATTCTGGTATTTGCGATAGATTTCCATCGCTTCCTGATACGTACGCGCCAAAACGATTTTAGGACGCCCACGCATACGAAGCGTGCGCTGGTGCGCATTCAGAGCTTCGGTAGAAAATTCCTGGCTCTGCTTCAACACGAATTTATACAGGTTGGGAAGAATGGAAGAATAGAACCGGATGCCGTCTTCCACCAAAAGTATCATCTGCACGCCTACTTCCTGCACATCGTGTTCGAGATTCATCTTATCTTCCATCAGTTTGATAATAGAAACCAACAGGTCGGTATTGCCCAGCCAGCAGAATACGTATTCAAATGCGCTCAGGTCTTCGTTGATAATCCGCTTCGTAATACCGTGACTGAAAGGAGTCAGGATAACGATCGGAATATGTTCGTATTTCTCTTTAATATGCCGACCAATATCAAAACTGTCATTGTCTCCCGTACTCGGCATACAGATCACCAGATCGAATGACATATTCTCCAACTGCGTCAATGCCTCCTCTTCCGTAGAAACCTGTGAGAAACGAGGCGGATAACGAAGTGACAAGGATGTATATTCATTAAATATCTTTTCGTCAATGCGTCCGTCATCTTCCAGCATGAAAGCGTCATACGGGTTGGCAATCAACAGAACATTGAAAATCCGCCGTGTCATCAAATTGGCGAATTGCGTATCTTTGAAGTAAAGCTGGTTTAATTTATACTTGCTGAGCATAGTCTCTTTCTATTTTTTATTCCATAATGAAATGATTCATAGTACAGTCTACTTGACGTTTACTCTGCAAAGTTAATTTTTTAAATCTCATTTGCTATCATCTTCTTTATAAAGTTTATAATAGGTAATAAGTAATAGGTAACAGGTAATAACCATGCGGTTTACAGCGCAGCTTATTACCTATTACTTATTACCTATTACCTACTACTATCATTTTATCATTATTCAATCAAAATATCACCATAAAATCAATCACATTTGAAAAATTTTCCTATATTTGCAGTGTGAGTAGTTTACATTTTATCAGAATAACCTTTTAAAATATGATATCATGAACATCCAGAAAATCATGTCCTCTTTGGAGGCAAAGCACCCCGGTGAATTAGAGTATCTTCAAGCAGTAAAAGAAGTTCTTCTTTCGATCGAAGATATATACAATCAGCATCCCGAATTTGAAAAGGCCAAGATCATAGAAAGACTGGTAGAACCTGATCGTATCTTCACTTTCCGTGTCACTTGGGTAGACGATAAAGGGGAAGTTCAGACCAATCTCGGTTATCGTGTACAGTTCAACAATGCAATCGGCCCGTACAAAGGCGGTATTCGTTTCCATGCTTCCGTCAACCTCTCCATTTTGAAATTCCTCGGCTTCGAGCAGACATTCAAGAATGCGCTGACTACCCTTCCGATGGGTGGCGGCAAAGGCGGTTCGGACTTCTCACCCCGTGGCAAGAGCGATGCTGAAATCATGCGTTTCTGTCAGGCGTTTATGCTTGAATTGTGGCGCCATCTGGGACCGGACATGGATGTACCAGCCGGTGATATCGGTGTAGGCGGACGCGAAGTAGGTTATATGTTCGGTATGTACAAGAAGCTGACCCGCGAATTTACGGGAACCTTTACCGGAAAAGGACTGGAGTTCGGCGGTTCGCTGATTCGTCCGGAAGCTACCGGATTCGGCGGTTTGTACTTCGTTCATCAGATGTTGCAGGCAAAAAATATAGATATCAAAGGCAAGACAGTCGCTATCTCCGGCTTCGGTAACGTAGCTTGGGGCGCTGCTACCAAGGCGACCGAATTGGGTGCCAAAGTAATTACGATCTCCGGACCGGACGGATATATCTACGATCCGGACGGCATCAGCGGAGAAAAGATAGATTATATGCTCGAACTTCGGGCTTCGGGCAATGACATCGTTGCTCCTTACGCCGAGAAATATCCGGGTGCAACCTTCGTAGAAGGCAAGCGTCCGTGGGAAGTAAAAGCAGATATTGCACTTCCTTGCGCTACTCAGAACGAATTAAATGGAGAAGATGCACAAAATCTCATAAAAAATAACGTTCTTTGCATTGGAGAAATTTCCAACATGGGATGTACGCCGGAAGCAATCGACTTATTTATCGAAAAGAAAATAATGTATGCTCCGGGTAAGGCAGTCAACGCCGGTGGTGTTGCCACTTCCGGACTGGAAATGTCTCAGAACGCCATGCACCTGAGCTGGAGCGCTGCTGAAGTGGACGAAAAACTCCACGCCATCATGCACGGTATCCATGCACAATGCGTGAAATACGGTACAGAACCCGACGGATATATCAATTATGTGAAGGGAGCTAACATTGCCGGATTCATGAAAGTAGCTCACGCAATGATGGGACAAGGTGTTATTTAAAAGAGACTTTGTTTAGTTGTATTTGTATTTGTGGTTTGCGCTGCTCGCCTCCTGTGACAGGACGCGGGTAGCGCTATTTTTTTGAGATTAACATTATTTTCTTCAATGGAATTAATTATCTTTGTAGCATTATACAGTAATAACAATAAAAAATGCTACAACCCGAATTAAAACTCCGCCGCGACAAGATTCGCAGTCTGATGGTGTCACAGGGCATTGATGCCGCCCTCATTACTTGTAATGCTAATTTAATCTACACCTATGGCTGTGTAGTCAGCGGCTATCTTTATCTCCCTCTTCATTCACCGGCACTGCTGTTTTTCAAGCGGCCCAACAATATCACAGGCGAACACTCGTTCCCCATCCGCAAGCCGGAACAGATCGTCGATATTCTGAAAGAAAAAGGGCTGCCTTTGCCCACTAAACTGATGCTGGAAGGCGACGAACTTCCTTACACCGAATATGTTCGTCTGGCAGGTTTGTTCCCGGACGCTGAAGTCGTGAACGGGACACCGCTGATCCGTCAGGCACGTAGCGTGAAGACAGCTATCGAAATTGAGATGTTCCGTCGTTCGGGCATGGCACATGCCAAGGCATACGAACAGATTCCGTTCGCATATTACCCCGGAATGACAGATATCGAGTTCTCGATAGAAATCGAACGTCTGATGCGCCTTCAAGGTTGCCTCGGCATCTTCCGCGTGTTTGGACGCAGCATGGAAATCTTCATGGGAAGTGTGCTGACCGGAGATAATGCCGGTTATCCTTCTCCCTACGATTTTGCTTTAGGGGGTCGCGGACTCGATCCTGCCCTGCCCGGAGGCGCTGACAAGACTCCGCTGAAAGAAGGACAAAGTGTTATGGTCGATCTGGGAGGCAACTTCAACGGATATATGGGCGATATGAGCCGTGTGTTCTCTATCGGCAAATTGTCGGAAGAAGCATATACCGCTCACCAAGTTTGTCTGGATATCCAGGAAAAGATCGCTTCGATAGCCAGACCCGGCATTCCCTGCGAAATGCTGTATAACACTGCAATCGAAATGGTTACCCAAGCAGGTTTTGCCGATAAGTTTATGGGAACGGGACAACAAGCCAAGTTCATTGGTCACGGCATCGGACTTGAAATCAACGAAGCGCCTGTACTTGCTCCGCGCATCAAGCAGGAGCTGGAACCGGGCATGGTCTTTGCTCTCGAACCGAAAATCGTTCTTCCCGGTGTAGGCCCCGTAGGTATCGAAAACTCTTGGGTAGTGACAAACGAAGGAGTTGAGAAACTGACTAACTGCAACGAAGAAATTATAGAATTGTCATAAGGGACTGACTAAAAAGTCAATAGTATCTTAAATCTCCTCCTTCGGGAAGGAGGAGTACCCGTAGGGGGAGGTGGTAGGTGAATACATAACCCTATCATTTACAAAGTAATAGGAACAAACATTATTTCTCCTACCACCTCGGTCTGCGACCACTCCTCCTTCCCGAAGGAGGAGATTTGAGATAGAATCGACTTGTTAGTCACCCCAATTTGAACAAGAAAAGCTATTTTACAGGCTTCAGTCCCATCTTCGCCGCCCGTTCCAGCATAAAAGCATAGGCTGCCTCATACTCATTGGGGATAACTCCATCCAGAATAGCATCCTTTATCGCACTTTTCAAAGCACCGACTTCACGACAGGGCTGTAAGCCGAAAGTTTCCATGATCTCTTCTCCACTCACCGGAGGCTGGAAATTACGGACACGGTCCTTTTCTTCAAGGTCTTTCAACTTTTGGCGAACCAGCTGGAAGTTATTCAGAAATCGCTGCTTGCGCTCCATGTTTTTCGAAGTGATATCCGCTTCGCAGAGTGTCATCAAGTCGTCGATATCATCCCCCGCCTCAAAAAGCAGACGGCGCACGGCAGAATCCGTCACTACATCATCCGCTATCACAATGGGACGCATGTGCAAGCTGACCATTTTCTGCACATACTTCATCTTTTCATTCATCGGCAACTTCATCTTCCGGAAAATATTCGGAATCATCTTTTCACCGATAAAATTATGATTATGGAACGTCCAGCCCACTTTAGGCTCCCAACGTTTCGTTGCGGGCTTGGCGATATCGTGCAGCAAAGCTGCCCAGCGCAACCAGAGATTATCCGTCTTTTTGCTGATATTGTCCAACACTTCCAGCGTATGGTAAAAATTGTCCTTGTGCGACCGTCCGTTTCGTGTTTCTACTCCCTGCAAGGCAGCCAGTTCCGGAAAAATTAACGGCAGCAGTCCGCTTCGTTCCAGTTCTACAAAGCCTTTTGAAGGGATAGGTGAAAGAATGATCTTGTTCAGCTCATCCGCAATCCGTTCACGGGATATGATTTCAATCCGGTCTTTGTTACGGCAGAGCGATTCGAACGTATCGTCATCGATATAAAAATTCAGTTGCGTGGCAAAGCGGATGCAACGCATCATGCGCAGCGGGTCGTCACTGAATGTGATATCCGGATCGAGCGGTGTGCGGATGGTCTTTTCCTTCATGTCCGCCATGCCGCCAAACGGGTCAACTAGTTCGCCAAAGCGTGCTTTGTTCAGGCAGACAGCCATCGCATTAATAGTAAAGTCACGGCGGTTCTGATCGTCCTCCAGTGTTCCGTCTTCTACGATGGGCTTCCGTGAATCCCGTTGATAGGATTCTTTGCGGGCGCCTACAAATTCGACTTCCGTACCTTTATATTTCACTTGTGCCGTACCGAAATTCTTGAAAACAGAGACGTGTGCACCACGCCCCAAGCGTTTTCCAAGTGCTTCCGCCATCGCGATTCCGCTGCCTACTACTACTACATCTATATCTTTGGAGGGACGTTGCAGAAAAATATCACGAACGTAACCGCCCACCACGTAACACTCCAGTCCGAGTGCGTCAGCGGTTTCGGCAATGTGTCCGAAGATCGGTTCGCTAAAATACTGTTTCAGTTCCTCTTGAGTCAACTCTATCATCTTTTTAATGCTTAACGACTGGCAACAGACAGTTAAATAGTTGATGAAAACACCGGCCGGCGGTCCATAATCATCAAACACTTATTGCCAATACAAGTTTTGAGGGGGCAAAATTACAAAAATAAGGGATATATTTGTATTTTTGTCGCTATAAAGTAAACGATGAACGGGCGAGGAACGGTAAACAGCAAGTAACACGAACGGCAAACCGCAAGTAACGAACAGTTGGCGGTAAGTCGTGAACACTGCACGTCCCATCTCCATCGCAAATCGTCTAATAGTAAAATGTAAACGGTATGATGAAAAAACTGATTATCTTTTTTTGCGGCACGCTGGCACTGACAGCCTGCGGAAACGGCATCGAGAAAAAAGCCAATGAAAAACTGACGATTGCCCGTGCTGCCTACGAACGTGGCGACTACGAAGAAGCAAAGACACAAATCGACAGTATCAAGATTTTGTATCCCAAAGCATTCGAGGCCCGCAAAGCCGGTCAGGAATTGATGCTGGATGTGGAACTCAAGGCTCAACAAGAGATTCTGGCCTTTCTGGACAGTGCTCTCCAAGCAAAGCAAGCAGCGTTTGACGCCATCAAAGGCAAGTACACCCTGGAGAAAGACGCCGAATATCAGCAAGTAGGCAACTACATATGGCCTACACAAGCCATTGAGAAGAATCTCCATCGTTCCTTCCTTCGCTTCCAAGTGAGCGAACAGGGAATCATGAGCATGACTTCCATTTATTGCGGAGCCGGCAATATCCATCATGTAGGCGTCAAAGTGACGACCCCCGACGGCAGTTTTGCCGAAACTCCGACTTCGAAGGACAGCTACGAAACATCGGATATGAACGAGAAAATAGAAAAAGCCGATTACAAACTGGGAGAAGACGGTAACGTGATCGAATTTCTGAACCTCAACAAGGACAAGAATATCCGCGTGGAATTTATCGGCGACCGTAGATACACAACGACGATGAGTCCGACCGACCGCCAGGCAGTAGCAGGCGTTTACGAACTGTCGAAAATCCTTTCTGCCATACAGCAAATCAAAAAAGAACAGGAAGACGCCAATCTGAAAATCGGATTTATCAATAAGAAAAAAGAACGGAAAGCACTGGAAGAAGCTGCCGAAGAATAAGAGATCTTTCGAAGAGTAATGGCTTTCCGGAAAAAGGAAAAAAGCTGTTATCGGAGAAGGAAAAATAAAAATCGGTAAGCGATGGATATTTGTGTTTATCAAAGATAGCACATTTATTTTTTCATCGCTTACCGATTTTTATTTCAATTCAAGAGACTGTTCTCCACTTATCATTAGGCACAAATAGTAATGATATTTCATTCCAACTTTAAAGAGACGCAGCATTGTTTTCTTGCTCGCACCCTTTTACTTTGGAGAAACGGCGTAAACCAGCATCCTAAAACGGCGTAGCCTGCCTACATAAAACGGCGTAGCCTGACAGGTAGAAAGGGCGCAGTCTCCAAAGGCTTATTTCACTCTCCTATTCAACTGATTATTAGCCTTTTCCACCTTTGACTTACCTATCCGTTTCCCCGTCCCTTTCTTTTTTCCGGCAGCGGGCTTCGCCTTTCCGGCAAACGGATTGTTACTTTTTTTGATTGGCATAACTTAACAAAGCATCATTCTCCTTCGTAATACTCACCCAAAAACCAGCGGGCAATAAAGTCCCAGTTTTCGTGCAGCAGCTCTTTTCCGTTCTCGAAAGGGAATTGCGCTTCCGGCAGCAGGTCATGTTCCATGCCGTACTTCAGCAGATCGAACGGGCACAGCCCTTCCTCGCAGAAAAGTTCGTACGCTTCTTCCTCAGCTATTTCCGCATTATACAGCGGATTCCGTTTGTCGGCAAAGTAACGGGCTACATCCGGACCTATCAGCAAACCTTTCGGATTAGCATACATCACGAAATCCGAAAACTCCTTCAAGTCGGGCAACAGAGCATCTTCTTCGTCCTCCCATTGCAGGGCCTGCACAAAGAACAGTTTCAAAGCCTCATACGAATCGAAGAACATCAACGGCTCGCCACCACTCGCTTTCAGGAAGCGCTCCACATTCACGGGCAACTGATCGCCCGGCGAGGCAACAGGCAAAGCAGTCCGCTGCTTCTCCATCAACTCCGATTCCATCAGCCAGTCTCCGGCAAGTCCGTCACTGATAGGCGCTTTCTCGAAAACATCCTCCAGCTGCGCATAAATCACATCGGCAAACTCCAGCAAGTCCGCATCCAAGGGATTCTCCACACCGTCAAAGTCATCGCCTACCGGTGAGTTAATTCCCCACAGCAAAAAAGCGATATCCTCTTTATTGATCTCGTCGATGAGATAACCTTCCGACAATTCATAAAACGGCAGGTAACGTCCGTAATTTCTTTTATGCCAACGGATAAACTGGCGCCAGTTACCTCCGTCCGTCACACAGTCTTCCAGATAAAGAGTCAGCATCAGAGTCACCTGATTCTGGCTTTCCTGCGTCTCCGACTTATATAAATAAGATTCGCTGATGACAGGCAATAAAAGATTGGCAAATTCAAGATACCAGTGATCCGTCGCCAACACCTTTGCACGGCCATGAAGATCCAGCCATGCTTTCATATAAATTTTCCCTTGTTTCATTATTATTCTGTTGCTTGTTTTAGTTTCTCCACGCCCTATTACCTATTACTTATTACCTATTCTACAGTCTTTTCAAAGCCAGTTTTATTACTTTCTCCACCGGAGCATCCGGTTCTTCCTTCAGGATAGCCAGCACCACTTTCTGCGAAGGGGCGGCGGCAAAGCCAAGCATAGTCAGAGCGGCTACCGCTTCCTCCTGCACTTCCACGCTGGCAGATTGCAGCAGCATTCCGGCAGAAGCGCTTCCTCCTGCCACGGTGGCTCCCATCGTCTTTATCTTGTCTTTCAGGTCGACAATGACACGCTGCGCTGTTTTCAGTCCGATCCCCTTCACCGTTTTCAGCAAGTTCGCATTTTCGGTGCTGATCACATTCACCAGTTCGGCAGGCGAAAGGGCGGAGAGAATCATACGCGCCGTATTGCCTCCGATACCCGACACGGAAATGAGCAGCAGGAAAATCTCCCGCTCCTGCTTGTCGGCAAATCCATAGAGCACATACGCGTCCTCCCGAATAGCTTCATAGATATATAACTTACAGTTTTTCTTTCCCTGAATAGCCGAATAAGTATTCAGGGATATGTTGGCGGCATAGCCTACCCCGTTACAGTCGATTACTGCGGTTGCCGGACTAAGTTCGGCAAGTTCGCCTTTTACATATTCTATCATATACCTTGCAAAGATAAGACAAATTCACCACAGATGAAAAGACTTTCGCAACATTTCCGCCTCGCAGTCAGAGGTGAAAAAATTAAAAATAATGCAGGCAGTAAACAAAACTTCCTAGTAATTTGTTTACTTTTGTGGCAGAATTAAAGAAAAATGTTCATATAAAACCAATAAAAGAATGAAAAAAGTAAGAGCAGCCATTGTCGGTTACGGCAATATCGGACACTATGTACTTGAAGCGCTACAGGCAGCGCCTGATTTCGAAATAGCCGGAGTAGTTCGTCGTGCAGGAGCAGAGAACAAGCCGGAAGAGTTGGCAAACTATGCAGTAGTCAAAGATATCAAAGAGCTGGAAGGAGTGGAAGTGGCCATCCTCTGCACGCCGACCCGCAGCGTTGAGAAATACGCGAAAGAATATTTGGCAATGGGAATCAACACAGTAGACAGCTTCGACATCCACACAGGCATCGTTGACCTACGCCGCACGCTGGATGCCACCGCCAAAGAGCACAAAGCCGTATCCATCATCTCCGCAGGATGGGACCCGGGAAGCGACTCGATCGTACGCACCATGCTCGAAGCAATCGCTCCGAAAGGCATCACTTACACCAACTTCGGTCCCGGCATGAGTATGGGGCACACCGTAGCCGTGAAAGCGATCGACGGAGTGAAAGCCGCCCTCTCCATGACGATCCCTACCGGAACGGGAATCCACCGCCGCATGGTATACATCGAACTGAAAGACGGATACAAGTTTGAAGAAGTAGCCGCAGCCATCAAGGCAGACCCTTACTTCGTGAACGACGAGACCCATGTAAAACTTGTGCCCAGCGTAGACGCACTGCTCGATATGGGACACGGTGTAAATCTGACTCGCAAGGGAGTTTCCGGTAAAACGCAAAATCAGCTGTTCGAGTTCAATATGCGCATCAACAATCCGGCACTGACCGCACAGGTACTTGTGTGCGTGGCACGCGCTTCCATGAAGCAGCAACCGGGATGCTACACCATGGTAGAAGTTCCCGTCATCGACCTCCTTCCGGGCGACCGTGAAGAGTGGATCGGACACCTGGTATAATCTTTTATCCACATAACTGAAATAAAAATAGAGAAAGGAGACACACCTTTCTCTATTTTTTTTATCTTTGTCGGAGAAGACAAAACACACTCAATATGAAAAGACTATTCATATTCTCAACATTTCTGTTATGCTTGCTATCGACTACCTTTTCACAGCAGTCCGGTAACACGATCAAACCGAATCTGAAGTATGAAAAAACCTCCAAGGAAGAGCTCACCATGACCGCTTACGCACCGGACACCTCCGCAACGGCGTATGCCGACATCCAGATACCTTATTACTCCAACGAACGCAATCCGACACTGAAAGAAAGCGTCAGCCAACTTGCGTCATTCCTCGATTTCCGAAAACAAGTAGCAAAACAATTTAATAACATAATTATATTAAAGAGAATATGAAGATATACAAAAAGACAGAACTTCCCAGACATGAGGAAGAAGAGTTTTCAGTCATAGTACTGACTTGTGACGAACATGGAGAAACCAATCTTGGGTTTTATAACTTTGACACGGAAGATTGGAGTTTTCTTTCGGAAGCTGACAAAAGTTATAGAGACTCTGAATTTGTATGGATATACCCACCAGCCAATCAGATGAAAGAGTTTTTGATAAAATCAATCAAAGCTGAACGCGAATCAGCTCCACCTTCATCGAAGGAAAACTGGTTTAGAAAGAAAACCCAACCTATTAAAAAGAAAATCACTCTGGCTTTCAAGAAAAAATAAAAGTGTACCTTTGCGGCGCTAACCAAAGCCGAAAGGAAACATTGGAAAATAAAAGATACAATAACGTCGAAGAATGGGCGAACACGCTCAGTCACGGGGCAGGTATACTGCTTGGAGTCATAGCCGGATATGTCCTGCTCGCGAAAGCGGCGGCGGGTGTCGAACCGAAGTGGGCGGTAGCTTGTGTATCCGTCTATCTGTTTGGCATGCTGTCTTCTTATGTCAGCTCCACCTGGTATCACGGCAGCCGTCCGGGTAAGCTGAAGGAATTGCTTCGCAAATTCGATCACGGAGCGATCTATCTGCACATTGCGGGGACGTACACCCCGTTTACACTGCTCGTCATGAGGCACGCAGGCGGTTGGGGATGGGGAATTTTCTCTTTTGTCTGGCTGTCGGCTATTGTCGGTTTTATACTGAGTTTCAAGAAACTGAAAGAACACAGTAACCTGGAAACCATTTGTTATATAGCTATGGGAGCCTGCATTCTCGTAGCTATGAAGCCTTTGATGGATCATCTAGCAGAGATGGGAGCCGGTCCGGCTTTTTGGTGGCTGATAGGCGGGGGAGCTTCGTATATCATCGGGGCAGTGTTCTATTCGCTGCGCAAACCATATATGCACGCTACGTTCCATCTGTTCTGTCTGGGAGGAAGCATAGGGCATATCATAGCGATCTGGCTGATATTGTAAGTAAAAGAAAATCGTCAGGCAGAGTTCATCATTTCAATACGATGCTTCATCATTCAACACAAAAATTTCTTCCACCGGAACCCCGAAATAACGTGCTATCCTCAGCGCAAGAATGGTAGAGGGAATAAACTTTCCGGTCTCTACCGTATTGATCGTCTTTCGGGTCACACCAATGGCTACAGCCAGTTCTTCCTGGCTGATATTCTTCATCGCCCTGTAAACCTTTATTTTATTGAGTAGTTCTTTATTTTCCATCTTTATAAGGGTTATACAGGAGCAATCTTCTTATTTCTGAGAAAAGCATAGCTACCACCACTATAACCAGAGCACCCATACGTACCGAGAGATTAAAAAAATCTCCAAAGCAATAAACTAATAATCCCATTTGCATAGCCGCATAAAAGCCCGCTGTCAAAGCCTTAGAATTATAGTCCGAATATATTTCACTATCTAATGCTCCCATTAATTTCTTATCTTTCTTTATTCTCTCTAAAATATCAGAAGCTCTTATCGCTACAACGACATACAGCAAAACTGCAAATGCAAATATATACCATGTCTCTCCCAAAAATCCCTTTCTGCCAGTATCAAGACAAAATGTCTCCCACATTAATACTCCCATAAACAACATACCGACAATCGTCCGCACTAAAAGAGCATTAAACCTTTTAATCTCCATTTTCTCAATCGTAATATTTTCCATAATCATAGAATTTAGTCCATATTCTTATCTTTATATTTCACCCATAGGTTCCAAAAAGAAACCTTTAGGTTACAAATATAGATATTAAATATTATATTCCAAGCAATCATCCATCTATTTTTTAATTCTTCCGTTTTTGTTGAACCAAACACTCCCTTTCATTCGTTATATAGACAGAGACTCTAAAACTGCAAGAACCATGAACTGGGAAAATCACCTGATCAAAGACCTCCAATGGTCGAATGAAATTATCAACAGAGAAGCGAAAGAACGTGTGGCACGTGAGATCGCCACCACAGCCAAAGCAGGCGACGTGATAGGAGCCGGCTCCGGTTCCACTGTCTACCTCACTTTGTTTGAGCTGGCAAAGCGGATTCATGAAGAATACCTGCATCTGGAAGTGATTCCCGCCTCCCAGGAAATCTCCATGACTTGCATACAACTGGGCATCCCACAGACCACCCTTTGGGACAAACGCCCCGACTGGACATTCGACGGAGCGGATGAGGTAGACCCCGACCACAACCTGATAAAAGGACGTGGCGGAGCCATGTTCCAAGAAAAGCTGCTGATCAGAAGCAGCGGAAAAACCTTCATTATCGTCGATCCCAGCAAACTTGTCAATACCTTGGGAAGCAAATTCCCCATACCGATAGAGGTGTTCCCGCATGCACTGTCATACGTCGAAAAAGAACTGTACCGACTGAGGGCCTCCGAAATATCACTACGTCCCGCCCACGGAAAAGACGGTCCTATTTTGACAGAAAACGGAAACTTTATCCTCGACACCCGTTTCCATTATATTGACGCTTTGCTGGAAGAACAGCTGAAAACAATCACGGGCGTTATTGAAAGCGGACTTTTCATCAATTACGACATTGAGGTAGTTGTAGCCAGATAATATAAAATAAAAAAGACCGCACATTCAGATTTATTTCATAAATTTACACGCTTAACTGACGTAACAACAAAAACCGTTGCTATAAAATATTTATGAGAAAACTTCTATTATCAATCTGTTTGTGGGTCGGATGCTTAATAACTTCGCAGGAGACAAAAGCACAAGGTATCATCAAAAATGTACCGACAATTGATGAGCAGGACGCCGCAAACGTTTATTCTGCTTTCTCGTATATGTTTCTGACCTCAGAAAGACTCGCTGACCAGAAAAGTACCCCATTACAAAAAGAAGATATGGAAAAGCTGAATTGGGTATTTAAAGGAACCAAGCCACTTCACAGATCCTCTTATCCCAATTTTACCCAAAAAGGTATCTTCATAGACATAAAAAACGATAAAGACGAAAGAAGCGGATACTACATCAGCAGTAAACAATATACGTTCATTGATGAAAACAATTTCGGACACAACAGCTATTACATTCCCCGCAAACTGCGTCCGCAAATCAAAGAACTCATTGAGCGCTACCAACAGAAATTGCCGGATAGCATTGCGATCATGCAACACGATTATCAAAAGATGAGCATCAAAACGCGTCCTCTGAATTTATGTATGTTCAATCCAAACAAGAAAATGGTAATGCTGACCTTTTATACTTGTGTAGATTCTCTTACAGTACTACCCATAGAATATAGAATCTTCCAACACAAAAAAAAGGGGATACAAGTATGGCGTGACGTTTCTCTTTGGGATCATCATCCTTATTGCGGAACAGATGAAAAAGGAAATATATGCATTCAAAATTCAGAAGGAATCATCCCGCTGAAAGACCAGCAAGACAGTCTCGCAGTAGAGATTCTTTGCCAGTCATTTCCGACATGGAAAGAAATGAATAACGCCGAACGTATGCAAACTCTCGATTCCTATTTTGAGCGCTATGCATCACTGATTTATCAAAAAACAAAGAAGAGAAGAGAGTAAAAAGCAGATCGTCCGAACACTCTAAAAGAGAAGAAAGCTGAAACTTTTTCTAAAAACAAAACTTAAAAGTTTTCCAAAACGGAAAACTTTCTGTATCAGGCAGAAAGAAAAGTTTCCCCAAAATTTAATGTTAAATCCTATCCAAGCTATCACAATATCCTTTATCTTTGTATCCGGTTTCGGAACTAAAAAGAGGTTTAGTCAATGAGGGAACGCTGTGCAAATCGGCGACAGTACCCGCTGCTGTAATTCTCTGTGAATCCGCACACTATGTCACTGCATCGGCAGATGTGGGAAGGCGCTGCGGGGGAGGGATAAGTCAGAAGACCTGCCGGAGTCAAATAAACATATTATTAATCACTTTCGGGAGTTAAAGTTATGAACTACGCGGAAATTTGTATCATCAAACGGGATGGTAAAAGAGAAGATTTCTCTATCAGTAAGATCAAGAATGCGATCGGTAAAGCATTCAGTGCGACAGGGATTCAGGACGAGCAGCAACTGATTGCTGACGTCACGATGAGTGTAATCAGTCAGTTCACTACCCCCACGATCACCGTGGAGGAAATTCAGGATTTAGTAGAAAAGGCATTGATGAAGGTACGCCCCGAAGTGGCCAAGAAGTACATCATCTACCGCGAATGGCGGAACACGGAGCGGGACAAGAAAACCCAGATGAAGCACGTAATGGACGGCATCGTCGCCATCGACAAGAACGACGTGAACCTGAGCAACGCCAACATGAGCAGCCACACGCCTGCCGGACAAATGATGACATTCGCATCGGAAGTCACCAAAGACTACACCTATAAATATCTGTTGCCGAAACGTTTTGCCGAAGCGCACCAGTTGGGCGATATCCATATTCACGACCTCGATTATTACCCTACAAAGACGACCACCTGCATCCAATATGACATGGACGATCTCTTTGAACGTGGCTTCCGCACCAAGAACGGCAGCATCCGCACGCCGCAAAGCATCCAAAGTTATGCTACGCTTGCCACCATCATCTTCCAGACCAACCAGAACGAGCAGCACGGCGGACAGGCAATCCCCGCCTTCGACTTCTTCATGGCAAAAGGGGTGGCAAAGTCTTTCCGCAAACATCTGGCTTCGTTCATCAATTTCTACGTGGCGATGGAAAACGGAACACAGGCGGACGAGAAAGCAATCCGTACCTTAATCAAGGAACATCTGCCTTCTATCAAATCGACCGAAGCAGAACGCGAGACATTGCGCATCGCCCTGATAGCCCTGCAAATCATTATTGACAAGGAACACCTGACACGCATCGCAGAGAAAGCGTACCAGCAGACAAAGAAGGATACGCATCAGGCAATGGAAGGATTTATCCACAACCTGAACACCATGCATTCCCGTGGAGGTAACCAAGTGGTATTCAGCTCCATCAACTACGGAACGGATACTTCCGCCGAAGGCCGCCTCGTGATCGAGGAACTGCTGAAAGCCACCATCGAAGGACTCGGAACACGTGGCGAAGTCCCCGTATTCCCGATCCAGATATTCAAAGTAAAGGACGGAGTTTCTTACTCCGAAAAGGACTTCGAGAAAGCGATGGGTGCGGAAAACATCGAAGACGCCATGCGGGGAACTTACGAAGCTCCGAACTTCGATCTGCTGCTAAGAGCTTGTCAGACTACATCGAAAGCGCTTTTCCCGAACTTCATGTTCCTGGACACGCCTTTCAACAAGAACGAGAAATGGAAAGCGGACGATCCGAAACGATATATCTACGAGTTGGCTACGATGGGATGCCGCACCCGTGTATTTGAGAATGTGGCAGGAGAAAAATCATCTTTGGGACGCGGAAATCTTTCATTCACCACGCTGAACATGCCGCGTCTCGCCATCGAGGCACGCATCAAGGCGGAAAATCTGATTGAAGGCGAACGCAACAAGGATGCCATCGAACAGAAAGCGAAAGAAATTTTCATAGAATCGGTACACAATATGGCGACTCTTGTAGCCGATCAGCTGTACGAGCGCTACCAGTATCAACGCACCGCACTGGCACGCCAGTTCCCCTTCATGATGGGAAATGACGTATGGAAAGGCGGCGGCGCACTGAATCCGAACGAGCAAGTGGGCGATGCGTTACGCAGCGGTACGCTGGGCATCGGCTTTATCGGCGGACACAATGCAATGGTGGCACTTTACGGAGAAGGTCACGGACACAGTCAGAAGGCATGGGACACGTTGTACGAAGCTGTAATGGAAATGAACAAAGTGGTAGACGAATATAAAGAGAAATATAACCTGAATTATTCCGTACTTGCCACGCCTGCCGAAGGACTTTCGGGACGTTTCACCAAGATAGACCGCCGGAAATACGGCAAAATCCCCGGAGTGACAGACCGCGACTACTACGTCAATTCCTTCCATGTGGATGTGAAGGAACCGATCAGCATCACCGAAAAGATCAGGCGCGAAGCTCCTTTCCACGCTATCACCCGCGGTGGACACATTACGTATGTGGAACTGGACGGGGAAGCTCAGAAGAATGTACGTGCCATCGCGAAAATCGTGAAGGTCATGCACGACGAGGGCATCGGCTACGGCTCCATCAATCACCCGGTGGATACCTGCCACAACTGTGGATACAAAGGAGTTATCTTCGATAAATGTCCGGTATGCCAGAGCGAAAACATCTTACGTATGCGTCGTATCACCGGATACCTGACAGGTGACCTCAGCTCCTGGAACTCTGCCAAACGGGCGGAAGAAAAGGATCGTGTGAAGCACTTGTAGAAGTTGAAAGACACTCATTTATTTTTTACTGAAGTTTCGTAAGTTGTTTCCGCATGGATTCTCCTCCTTCTGGAAGGAGGAGTCCCCGTAGGGGGAGGTGGTAGGAAAAACAATGAGTCTACCTTTTTAAATAAGGAATATACCTTTTCTCTACCTACCACCCCGCCCTTTGGGCACCCCTCCTTCTCGGAAGGAGGGGAATCCACGCGGGATACAGCACATGCGAAACTTTAATTTTTATTTTAAGATGAACACTCTCAATTCTCCACTTTCAGTTCTCCACTTATTATCGACTTATCCCGAAACGATTGTTGACGGTGAAGGCATCCGGTATTCGATTTATCTTGCGGGGTGTTCTCATCACTGCGCCGGCTGTCACAATCCGGAGAGCTGGAATCCGCGGGCGGGAGAACTGCTGACGGAGGAAAGGATTCAATCGATCATTCGGGAGATTAAAGCCAATCCATTGCTGGACGGGGTTACTTTTTCGGGAGGAGATCCGTTTTATAATCCGGAGGCTTTCCTGCTTTTTGCCAAAAGGGTAAAGGAGGAAACGGGGCTGAATATCTGGTGCTATACGGGATATACGTACGAAGAGATTCTGGCTAATCCGCGTTTGAAGGCTGTGCTCGACTACATAGATGTGCTGGTGGACGGGCGTTTCGAACAGGCGCTCTTTTCGCCTTATCTGGAATTTCGGGGAAGCAGCAATCAGAGGATATTGAGAATAGGTAATAAGTAATAGGTTATAGGTAATAATGGTGGGGGAGGTTTTGTATTAGTCTAGTGGGGGGGGAGCTACAGCTGTGGGCGTGGTCTGCTACGAACTGCTGTGGGCGTGGTCTACTGCGAACTGCTGCGAGCATTGTCTCCTGCGCTAAAAAAACTTATATTTCAAAGAAGATTGAAACACGTACTTCTTTGTTTTGTTTACATTTACAGACAAAATAAGGTTCTACAAGAATAAGTTTTTTTTATGATACAAGCCAATAATACCACTTCTATAGATGAAACCGATGGACTGCCAATGCCGAGACGTATCTGGGCGGTGGTTTCCATCGGATTTGCACTTTGTATGTCGGTGCTCGACGTGAATATTATCAACATCGTACTCCCTACGCTTTCGCACGATTTCGGAACTTCGCCTGCTGTAACTACATGGATTATAAACGGTTATCAGTTGGCTATCGTTGTTTCGCTGCTGTCTTTCTCTTCTTTGGGAGAGATTATCGGTTATCGGAAAGTGTTCCTGTCGGGCATTGGTCTGTTTTGCATCACTTCGCTGATTTGTGCCTTGTCCGATTCATTCTGGACGCTGACGATTGCACGCATCTTTCAGGGATTCAGTGCGTCGGCCATCACAAGTGTGAATACGGCGCAGTTGCGCTACGTATACCCGAAAAGCCAGATCGGGCGGGGAATGGGAATCAATGCGATGGTAGTAGCGATATCTGCGGCTGCCGGTCCGTCGGTGGCAAGCGGCATACTTTCGATAGCCAGCTGGCACTGGCTGTTTGCCATCAATGTACCGCTGGGGATTACGGCACTGCTGCTGGGTATCAAGCATTTGCCGAGACAGGAAGAGCGGTCGAAGCGGAAGTTTGACTTCGTGAGTGCGATAGCCAATGCGGTCACATTCGGGTTACTGATTTATACGCTGGACGGATTCGCGCATCATGAGGAAATGGATTTCCTTGTGCTGCAATTGATCATATTGGCCATCGTAGGAACGTTTTACGTACGGAGGCAGCTGACTCAGACGACTCCGTTGCTGCCGCTGGACTTATTGCGGATACCTATTTTCCGGCTTTCGATTCTGACGTCTATCTGTTCGTTTATCGCTCAGATGGCGGCCATGGTATCTCTCCCGTTTTTCCTTCAGAATACGTTGGGTCACAGCGAGGTCATGACAGGATTGCTGCTGACTCCGTGGCCATTGGCGACTCTTGTGACGGCACCGTTGGCAGGTTATCTGGTGGAACGCATTCATCCGGGGATATTGGGAAGTATCGGGATGACCTTGTTTGCCGTCGGACTTTTTTCACTTTCGGGGCTTACTGCCGAGTCGTCCGATATCAGTATAATTCTTCGTCTGATGCTTTGCGGAGCCGGTTTCGGGTTGTTTCAGACGCCCAATAACAGTACGATTATCTCTTCCGCCCCCACGAAACGTTCGGGCGGTGCAAGTGGAATGCTGGGAATGGCACGGTTGCTGGGACAAACGTTCGGTACTACGTTGGTAGCGTTGCTTTTCAGTTTTGTCGTGCACGACCGGAGTACGGCGGTCTGCCTCATGGTCGGAAGTGGGTTTGCTGTTGTGGCGGCGATTGTCAGCAGTCTGCGATTGTCGCAACCGTCTACGCTGAAAAGAGAAACGAATCAGTCATGACGAACAGAAATTTCTGTCATAACGGACAGAAATAAATGACTTATGACGAACTAAACGATCTGTCATCGGGAGCGAAGCGAAAAATCTCCTCCCACATACACACAAAGAGAAAATCTCTCACTAGGTTCCGGATAACAGACAGTCTTATTGATATATACAGATTAATATTCCGTCTCACGAATTACTTCTACCAAGCGGCGGAAGTCATCCGGATGCACATCACCGATATTTCCGATGCGGAACGTATCTGCCTTCGAAATCTTTCCCGGATAGATGACAAAGCCTTTGCTCTTCAGCGCCAAATAGAAAGCCTTAAAGTCAAAACCGTCATGCGGATAGAGGAAAGAAGTGATGATCGGTGACTGCAAGCTATCATCGAGCAGAGTGACAAAACCGAGAGAGCGCATGCCTTCCACCAAGATGCGGTGATTTTCGCAATAACGGCGGTAGCGAGCCTCTACTCCGCCCTCTTCGATCAGTTCCGTCAAAGCCTGTTTGAAGGCACGAACCACGTGAGTAGGCGAGGTGAAACGCCATTTGCCGTGTCCTTTTTCCATGGTTTCCCATTGATCGTAGATGTCCAGAGAAAGCGAGCGGGCAACTCCTTTGCAGCGCATCAGCTCCGAGCGACGGGCGATGATAAAGCCGAAGCCGGGCACACCTTGAATACATTTATTGGAACTGCTGATCAGAAAATCAATTCCCAAATCGTTTACATCCACCGGAATGCCGCCAAAGCTGCTCATACAGTCAACAATCAGTTTTTTGCCGTGCATCTTGACGATGTGAGACAGTTCTTTGATCGGGTTCAGAATGCCGGTAGTCGTTTCACAATGCACGAAGGCAACATGAGTCACATCCGAGTTGTGGCTCAGATAGTCATCGACATATTCTACAGATACCTGCTCCGTTTCTTCAAAAGCCAGCATATCGTAATCGAGATGATAATATTCGGCAATATTTCCCATACGGTCTCCGTATGCTCCGTTGCTGCAAATCAAGAGTTTATCTTTGGGAGTGATCGTTGCACCGAGTACAGCTTCCACGCAGTAAGTGCCGCTGCCTTGCAAAAGGATTGAGGTGTAATCTTCTGTCATTGCGGTGGCAAGGGAGACAAGTTCTTTGCGCAGTTCCTCTACAATGCCGAGGTTGTAATCTTCATCCCATGTACACCAGTCGGTCATCATGGCTTCTTTTACAGTGGTTGAAGTGGTTAGCGGTCCGGGAGTTAATAATAAATATGGTTTCATAATGAAGTTCCTTTTAAAATAAATGATGTTCTTTTTAAACTTATCTGTCGGCATTAATCTGATCAATCAATGCGGGCAATTCCTCGATTGTGCGGATGACGTAAGAAGCGCCTGCGGCCAGCATCCGTTCTTTCACTTCCGCTATGCGGGCTTCCAATTCATCGACGGGCATCGACTTCGTTTCTTCTTCAGTCAATGCCATCTCGTTACTTCCGAGAATGACGCCTACACTCCACACTTTGGCGTTGACGCCTTCCTTAATATCAGCAATCGTATCTCCTACTTTCACCACTGCGTCAAGGCTGGGAATCGCCAGTTTCGTCAGATTCTCAAAGATCATGTAAGGGGCCGGGCGACCGGAAGGAAGCAGATTCGGAGTAGCGCAATAATCCACTCGGTAGCCTTTTGCCTGTGCAGCCGGAAGAACGACATCCATCATCTCACGGGTATATCCGGTAGTGGAGCCGATTTTAAGTCCTTCGGCACGCAACTTTTCCAATGTCGGGATGACACCCGGAATAGGATCGGTATAATTTTCGAGCGAAGCAAACAGGTGTTTTTCGAAAAGACGGTTCAGCTCTGCCACGTCTTCTTCGGTCCATGCACGCTGATTGCGGGCAACAAACTGTTCATTCACTTCGGGCATCGAGAGCAGTTCACGGATATGCTGAATTTTCGGCAATCCCATCGGTTTGCGGGTCTGTACGACGTCAATCACCAGCCCTTTTTCCGCAAATGCTTCTATAAAAGCGGCAACAGGAGCAAAACATCCGTAATCGACAGCTGTACCCGCCCAATCCATAATAATACATTTAATCTTTTTCATTCTTGCTTTATATAATTTATATAAGTTTCGCATGTACTTGTATCCCGTATGGTTTCCCCTCCTTCCGGAAAGGAGGGGTGGCTGAAAGCCAGGGTGGTAGGTGCGCCTATCTGTGTATACAACATACTTGTGCATACACCTACCACCTCCCCCTACGGGGACTCCTCCTTCCAAAAGGAGGAGAAGCTATGCAGAATACTTAAGAAACATAAGTAATTTATTGATTCAGTTCTATTTAAGTTCTTTTTCTCAGATTCCCCGCTGCGCTCTGAACGACTGTACAGCAGGCTCGGTAACAGGAATCAAGCCCGTAGCAAGCTCTTTATCCATCACCTCTTCCTGTCGTTTTCCTTTTCGATAACGCTGTATCATATACAGCAAAGAGAGCGTAAATGCCGTGCAACAAACAATTCCGACTGTCCCCGCCATCGTGTTATAAAACTCCAGCCAGTCCAAATCCGGATTGAAACATTCTTTGAAAAGCAGCACCAGCACCGTACCCGTATATCCGATGGAATCGATCATCGCAATAAAGAAACCGACATTCCCCCTGATGCGGAAACAGGCAATGAACCGGTCGAAGAAGATCGTCTGAAAACTCAGATACGAGAAGTAAAGGCAGAGGCTCTGAATGAACAGCCACGCCAGCGGAGAAAGCTGCAACGTCTCATAATTGAACGCGACAAAGCTGAGTGTAAATGCTCCGGCAATAACCAGCGTGAGCAGGATGGATAACACCTTCACATGACTCTTGACCAGTGCAAGGGAAGCAAAAACCGCTAAAATAATCAGCGTGACCACACCGTCCACTTTGGCAAATATCCACGAGGAGAAGCCTGCGGCATTCACATCGACAATCTTCACCAGAAAATCTTCCTTCACATCCTGAAGCACGGTCAGGAAGAGATTGGCAAAGAAAAGCAGCGTCAGCACGGGGGCAAAGTTGCGGAACAGTTCCCAACGCTGCCGTTTGTCGAGCGTCACACGTTCCACACGCAGCGCCTTATCTTCGGCTGTCGGTCGGGGAAGGTGGTCGAGGATATAGCCCAGCGTTGCCAGCAGGGGCAATGCCACCGCACCGATGAGCGCAGGCATCCAAAATTCGCTCACGTTGAGCGTATTCACTACGAAGAGCCCGATTGATTTCACCGTTCCGCTGCTCACCGCAATGCTCAGTCCGAACAGGGAAGCCAGCAAGTCCGTCACCCGCCTTCCTTCGAGGAAGCTGAAAATCACTCCCCACATACATCCCAAGGACAGGCCGTTGAAGAACAGCGCCAGCACATTGAACGGACGGGGCAGGCATCCGAAAAGAACCAAAGAGAGCTCGGCAACCAAAATGGAGACAAGAATGAATTTCAGGCGGCCTTCTCTCTTCAGTTCTGAAATAAGTTTGATCCCGATGAATTTGGATACCATGTATCCGAAAATCTGGATGATGCTGGTCGCTATCTTATAGTCCATGCCAAACAGTTCCATGCCGTCGAATGTGGCGGCAGTGAACGGTTTGCGAAGCGCATAAACCAATGAGTATGACAGCAGTGCCGCTCCTCCCGCATAGAGGATAAAGAGCAAGTCGGAAAGTTTCTTTTGAGCCGAGGGCGACAGTTTTTCTTTGAAATTCATGATTCGTCATTTTTTTGTTTCCGGTGCAAAAGTAGGGGGGCCGGACGAGTGAAAAAATGAATTTCAATGAATCATATCGTATATATTCGCATTCCGGCGGGGTGTAATATTAATGTAATATTCATGCAATATATTCATAATACATTAGTCATTCCTTTGCAACGAAATCAATTTTACAGTCCCCAAAATCATGAACGAACTGACAGAAATATACAAGCGAATTGAATACTTGCGCAACAACGGAGTGAAGATGAAAGAAATAGCGGACCGGGTGGATATGGCACCCAGCGTATTGTCCGCCTTATACTCCAGCGTACTCCCCGCCTACATCGACCTGCTGAAAACACGCACACCGGACGAAGCACTGGACGAAGCGCTGGCACTGGTCAACAACGTCTCCAAAAAGCGCTTATTAAACAATGTAAGCTCGATGAAACTGTTGCTGCTCGAAATGGAGCCCGAACAGCAAAGCGAAGCGGAAAGCGGCAACCCATTAGTCAAACTGCTGGGAAAGGAGATGAAGGACTCGGTGCAGGAGATTTTCAACTACAGCGGAATGTATCTCAGCTACAGCCTCTCCTCTTCTACCGACAGTCTGAAGATAGAGCCGTACCTGATCTGCACTTCCGAAAACAGCGAATATGTCAAGGTCGGTATGATAAACGCTTATAAGTCAGTGCACTGGGGAGGAGGCATCATCAGCAATCATCAGAACTCCTATCTGATGTTTAACGAAAGGGACTTGCCGCAGTTCGCTCTGGTCACCATTTACCTGCAACTTCCGCACTACGAATTTCCCCATATGCTGAAAGGGCTGTATCTCTGTCTGGACTACAATCATAACCCGATAGCAAGGCGAATCGTACTCGTGAAACAGTCGGACAGCACGGACGTCAATGAGTTTCTGGCAATGGAAGGCAGACTGGTGCCGAAAGCGGAATTAACGCCGGAACTGGAAGTGTATTACAATTATACCTGTCAGGAAGGCGACTTCATTAAAACGTGCACCGTGCCCTCCCCCAAACTGGATGCGACGGACTTGGAACGGGAGAAGAGAATGTTAATGATTTAACATTCGTCTCCGGGCATCCAGAGAGCCCAAAGGAGAAAGGGCGTATCATCGTTGGCAGACTAAGGCATTTATCGTATATAGAAACGGCGCTTTAACGTAGTGTTAAAGCGCCGTTTCTATATATGATAAATAGTACGTTCTATTTTACTGTATTTCAGCAATATACATTGCTTCATCGCCGGCATCCTCCTTTTATCCGCCAGCAGTCCGCTGTCGCCGGGATTGCTGTTCTGACAACTTCCGGTCTGCACGCGGGAGGACGGATGTGTATGCCTTGCCGGTCCCTGCTTAGAAGAAGAACCTCAATATATCATTGAAGTTTGCCCAGATCAGCAAGCCGAACAGAAGCACCATACCGGTCATCTGAGCGTACTCCATAAACTTGTCACTCGGTTTACGACGGGCTATCATCTCGTAGAAGAGGAAGAGCACGTGTCCGCCGTCCAATGCGGGGATCGGAAGAATGTTCATGAAGGCAAGGATGATGGAAAGGAAAGCGGTCATGTACCAGAACTGGTGCCAGTCCCACGTAGCAGGGAAAATGCTTCCGATAGTGCCGAAGCCGCCCAACTGTTTGGCTCCTTCTTTCGAGAAGAGATATTTCATGTTGCCGACGTATCCTTTCAATGTCTTCACACCCAGAGAGACGCCTGCGGGGAAAGATTCAAAGAATGTGTATTCCTTCTTCACCATAGGCAGCAGACGATCCGTTGTCAGACTGGCAACTACGCCCATCAGATAAGCGGAATCCACGCGCAGGGAAGTCGTATCGGTCACACCGCCACGCACATACGTCAGCGTGATCAGACGAGGGTCGATGCTGTCTTTCAGAAGTGCTTCGGCGTTTTTCTTGCGTTCCGCCATCGTCTGCTTGAAATCAGAGAAGGAGATGGGTTTCCCGTCCAATGCGATGATACTGTCGCCCGGCAGGATGCCTGCCTGCGCAGCGGGAGAATTAACCATCACGCTGTCAATCACATACGGAAAACGGAAAGAAGCAAAACGAACGCTGTCCACCATCAGGCGCTGCATCATGTCTTCGGGAATGTAGACGGAGGCTTTCTTGCCGTCACGAAGCACTGATACCTCACGGGCATCGGCAATCTGACTCAGCATATCGCCGTCATAACGCACGAAAGGCACATTGTCGGCAGACAAAAGGATGTCGCCATCCTGAAAACCGACCGCTTTTGCCGTTTCGTTGAAGTCCATACCGAGGGGAGCTTCTTGGACCTTTATATACTGGTCGCCCCAAGCGAAAAGAATCATTGAATAAATAAAGAGCGCCAACAGGAAGTTGAACAGCACACCGCCCACCATGATCAGAAGGCGCTGCCAAGCCGGCTTGGAACGGAACTCCCAAGGTTGCTCAGGCTGTTTCATCTGTTCGGTGTCCATCGACTCGTCTATCATTCCGGCTATCTTGACGTAACCGCCCAGCGGCAGCCATCCTACTGCATACTCCGTATCACTTCTCTTGGGTTTGAACTTGAACAAGGTAAACCACGGGTCAAAGAACAAGCAGAATTTTTCTACACGCACCTTGAACAACCGGGCAAAAAGGAAATGCCCGCCTTCATGGATAATAACGAGCAAGGATAAGCTCATTATCAGTTGCAGGGCACGAATTAAAAATGTTTCCATATAGTCTATTTACAATTTAAAGCCTCATCCAAACCCTCTGCTCATAAGAGGAAAACCGAGGCGCTTTCTAATTTATATTACTTATTTATATTTTTCATTGTTCACGAAATCAGCTCCAGTGCTATCACGGAATCAATTCCGCAGCTATTCTCCGCGCTTCGGCGTCGGTAGCCACATAGTCGTCGTAAGTAGGAGCGGCTACAAATGCGGCACGTTCCATCGTCTTTTCGATCACGTCGCTCATGCCGAGGAAGCTGATGCCGTCCCGGAGGAAAGCGGCTACCACTACTTCGTTGGCGGCATTGACGATGCAAGGCATATTTCCGCCCCGATACATCGCCTCATAAGCCAAGGCAAGGTTGCGGAAACGTTTCGTATCCGGTTGCTCGAACGTCAGGTTCGTGCACTGGGTGAAGTCGAGCCTGTCGAAAGAAGAGCAGATACGGTCGGGATACGAGAACGCATACTGGATGGGCAGACGCATATCCGGCATGCCTAGCTGTGCCTTGACGGCACCGTCCTCAAACTGCACCATGGAATGAATGACCGACTGCGGATGCACCACCACCTCGATCTGGCTGGGCTGCACGCCGAACAGCCATTTCGCTTCGATGACCTCAAAGCCTTTGTTCATCATGGATGCGGAGTCAATGGTGATCTTGGCTCCCATCTCCCAGTTGGGATGTTTCAATGCCTGTGTCTTGGTGACGGACTTCAGCTGCTCCAGCGTGCAGGTCCGAAACGGACCGCCGGAAGCGGTCAGTATCACCTTCTCAATCGGGTTCCCGACTTCTCCAGCTAAACACTGGAAAACTGCCGAGTGTTCAGAGTCCACCGGCAAAATGGGAGTGCGGTATTGCTGTGCCAGCTGGTTGATCAGTTCTCCCGCCACCACAAGCGTCTCCTTATTGGCAAGCGCAATGGCTTTCTTGGCACGGATGGCGTTGATCGTCGGCTTCAGTCCGGCATAGCCCACCATTGCCGTCAGCACCATATCCACCGGTCCGGCTTCCACGATCTGGCAGACCGCGTCGATTCCGGCATATACTTTGATCGGAAGGTCGCTCAGCGCTTCCTTCAGTTGGGCGTACTTTTCTTCGTTGGCTATCACCACCACTTCCGGCTGGAACTTGCGTGCCTGTGCAATCAGCAGTTCTACCCGGTTGTTGGCCGTCAGGGCATAGGCTTCGTAGAGGTCGGGGTGTTCTTCGATCACCTGCAACGCCTGCGTCCCGATAGAGCCCGTAGAGCCTAAAATAGCTATTTGTTTCTTCTTATTCTTCTTTTCTGAATCCATTATTATCTAATTCCTCTGTCACTTGTCACTTATAATCGTATATCCCACTTCTCGTCATTGGCTTTAAAACACGATGTACTTCTCCGGATTGACAGGATGTCCCTTGTACCACAGTTCGAAGTGGAGATGCGGCCCTGTGCTGAGCGTTCCGCTGTTTCCCACCAGTGCGATGGCTTCGCCTCCTTTCACGCGGTCGCCTTCTTTTTTCAGCAGCGAGCCGCAGTGCTTGTAGATCGAGACGAAATCCTGACTGTGCTGTACGCCTATCACGTAACCGGTTTCGGCGGTGTAGGTGCTCAGAAAGACGGTGCCGTCCATAGTTGCCAGCACGCTTTCGTTGGGGTTGGCAGCAATATCCGTTCCAAAGTGTTTCTTATCGGTGTTGAAATGGTCGGAAACCATTCCACGGGTCGGACGATACAGGATCAGTCCGTTGACATCCGGCTGCGAAACGATCGTAGTCAGATTATATTTTTCATTTTCTTCGTATTGGCGGCGAAATTCCTCTTCACGTCTGGTACGTTCCATCAGGGTGTCTTCGCGGGCGGCGGTCAGCGAGTCGAGCGTCTGCACGCTGTCTATGGGCACTTTTCCGCTGAAAATATCCTGTATGTTCATGATGTAGAGGTTCTGCCTGTTGAGCAGTTCCTGCAAGGAATCCACACGGAGCGCGTTGTCCACGATCTGACTGCGGACTTCACTGTTCATATATCCGGGGAGGTAATTGCGCAAAGGGGTGAAGGCAATGATGCAGGCGGCAATCAGAAAAAGCACCGCCAGCACGGACAACAGCACCGAAAGCCCGTTCAGCTTGGATACCCGAAGCCCCACGATTTCTTCAAGCGTATTCTCATTGATAATGGTGAGTTTATACTTGAACTTGAAATTGTTCCAAAATGCTTTACTCCGTTTTCTTGGCATCTTTATTAATTATTAATCTTCCTCCAAATCTTCCAAATTCAACAATCCTTCAGGAAGCTCGACTGTGATGAGCTTCTTTTCCTGATTGATCTCCACTATAAATTCTTCCTGTGCAGGGACGAGGAGTTCTTCTCCGTCCTCCTGTTCGACCACAAAAAGGGTATTCACCGTCGCGGTATCCACTTCGACCACTTCGCCCAGCTCGCCGTGACGAACGTCTTCCATGCGGAAACCGACGAAGAAGTTCCACGACAGTTCGCCGTCTTCTGCCTCTTCCGCGTGCTTCACCGGGAAGTAGACTTCGACGTTGGTGAACATACGCGCGCGTTCCGCCGTATCTATGCCTTCGAGCTTCACCAGTGCGGTGGAGTCCGAACGGAAACGGTATTCTTCGATGAAAAACGGTACGAAAATACCGTCGAGCAAACAGATCAGATAATCGCAGTCCACACGGTCGAAGATGTCGTCCGTGAAGGTAAACTGCAACTCGCCGTGAATGCCGTGCGGCTTGTTGAATAGTCCGATTTTATATACTTCTTCTTTCTTTATCATATTCGAGTGATTCTGGCTCCGATGGCGTTAAGTCGTCCTTCGATGTTCTGGTAGCCACGGTCTATCTGTTCGATATTGCTGATCGTGCTGGTTCCTTCGGCGCTCATGGCGGCGATGAGAAGGGCGATTCCTGCACGGATATCGGGCGAAGTCAGTCGGGCGCCGCGCAGCTTGAAGCCGTGGTTGTGTCCGATTACTACGGCACGGTGAGGGTCGCAAAGGATGATCTGAGCCCCCATGTCGATGAGCTTGTCTACAAAGAACAGGCGGCTTTCGAACATCTTCTGATGGATCAGTACGCTTCCTTTGGCTTGGGTGGCCACTACAAGCATCACGCTCAGCAAGTCGGGTGTCAGTCCCGGCCAGGGGGCGTCGGCAATGGTCATGATGGAGCCGTCGATGAATGATTCTATTTCGTATGTTTCCTGTGCGGGGACGTAGATATCGTCTCCCCTCTGCTCCAGTTTGATGCCCAACCGGCGGAAACTTTCGGGGATGATGCCGAGGTTCTCGTAGGAAACGTTTTTAATGGTTATTTCGCTTTTGGTCATGGCAGCCATGCCGATGAAGCTCCCGACTTCAATCATGTCGGGCAATACGGTATGCTGTGTGCCGTGCAATTCTTCCACGCCCTCGATGGTGAGCAGATTGGAAGCGATGCCGCTGATCTTTGCTCCCATCCGGTTGAGCATACGGCAGAGCTGCTGCAAGTAGGGTTCGCAGGCGGCATTGTAAATGGTGGTAGTACCTTTTGCCAGTACGGCAGCCATCAGAATGTTGGCTGTACCGGTCACGGACGCTTCATCAAGCAGCATATAGCTGCCTTGAAGCCTGTCGGCCGTTATCTCATAGATGCCCCGCGACTCATCATAACGGAAGTCAGCTCCCAAATTCTGAATCCCCACAAAGTGGGTGTCCAGACGACGGCGACCGATCTTATCTCCGCCCGGCTTCGAGATCAACGCCTTCCCGAAACGTGCCACCATCGGACCGATCAGCATCACCGACCCCCGAAGGCTTGAACACTTCTTCAAAAACTCATCACTCTCCAAATAAGCCAGATCGACGTTCTCCGCCTTAAAACTATAGGTACCAACGCCTTCCTTTGCAACCGTTACTCCCATCTCCCGCATAAGCTGAATCAGATTGTTGACATCCAGAATGTCAGGTATATTGTTCACCGTCACTTTTTCAGCAGTCAGCAACGTGGCACAGATAATCTGCAAAACTTCGTTTTTGGCTCCTTGCGGATGAATTTCCCCGCTAAGCCGATGTCCTCCTTCAATTACAAATGAAGCCATTTATTTTAAGTAATAGGTAATAAATAACAAGTAATAAATAACAAGTAATAGGTAATAATAAGTAAGATTCTCAATACACGCAACACGCCGAACGCAGCTATGCTATTACTTATTACCTATTACTTATTACCTTTTAATATCTTCTCCGCGGATTATTATTCCGATTATTATTGTAGTTCACCTTTGGGCGGTAGTTCTGGTTCAGGCGTTCTGCCATCAGTCGGATGATGTCGTCTGTCAGTTGTAGTTTGCCGCCGGAAAGTTCGTAGAGGTCTTCCGCAATTTTGCGATCGTCTACGGTATCTTTGTTCCATGCCATGTAGTCTTTCTTCATGTGGTTGCAGATCATGGCTGTCAGATTTCTCTTGTCGTTTCCTTCGGGAAGTTCGCAGGCTTTCTTGATCAGCACTTCCAGCGTGTGTCCGTAGTGGCGGTAGCGCATGCGGGTAGTAGAATATGGGATCGGTTCCGGCTTGGTCACCAGGTTGTCTTCGCGGATGATTTCGTAGGGATAGTCAATATCCAGCTCAAAACCGGACATGATGGCCAGGTGATCCCAAAGTTTATGCTTGAAATCGGGCACATCACGCAAATGGGGGAACATATTTCCCATAATGTTGATAATTGTGTTAGCACAACGCTGACGCTCGGCACGGTCCTGAATGGTCAACGCATAATCTACCATGTTCTGTATGCTGCGGCCGTACTCGGGAAGCGGCATTCTTTTCTGCTGGGTATTGTATTGCATCTTTTAAATTAAAAGTTTTGAAATTAAAAATTAAAAGTCGGAGGACGACGGTCACTCACTAATCACTGTTTCCCGCCAAAGGCGGTTCACTTACTGAGGCACTTTATTCTACCGAAGTGCGTTATTCAAGAAGCGACTTCTTCGGCAACGAGGCTACAAATTCTTTCAAATAGAAAGGTTCGAAGTAGGCCACGTCTTTATAGTCTTCCCTGGCAACTGCTTTTTCTGCCAGCGGATACATCATCTTCGCCAACGGATGGATGTCATCGATAAAATGCGCATTCGGATGCGTAATCTTCTCACGACACTTGGCGGCTCCATTTCCGTAGAAATAAACGGGCGCTTCGTTCAGAAACTCCAGATAGGAATTCTCATCGACAATATCGGCGGCGATAGCACGCTTCACGTTCAATGCACGGTCGTAAACGGCAGCGTACACTTCCATACGGCGGGCATCGAGCATCGGGCAGAGCAACGCATCTTCCGGCAAATCGTGATACAGCAACACGGGCACACTCAGCACTTCGAGCGTAGGAAGACCGATCAAGGGTACATTCCGTCCGTAACAAATGCCTTTTGCCATCGAAACTCCAATCCGCAATCCTGTGTATGATCCCGGACCGCAACTCACTGCAACTGCATCCAAAGGTATGGCATGACTATCAATGAACGACAACGCTTCATCAACAAATACTCCCAAAGACACGGCGTGTGAAGGGCCCTTCAAGTCTTCTTTCACAAAAATCGTCTGTCCGTCTTGACTTGCCGCTACCGAGCAAACAGTGGTAGAGGTTTCAATATTCAGTATACACGACATAAAAATCAGCTTATTAAATTGTCGCAAATTTACATGATTATTTCCAATTCTTAAAATATTCGTGTACTTTTGCACAAAACTTTAAGTATATGATACAGTCGATGACAGGATACGGCAAAGCTACGGCCGAACTTCCAGATAAAAAGATAAACGTAGAAATCAAGTCGCTCAACAGCAAAGCAATGGATCTTTCCACTCGCATCGCTCCGGCTTATCGTGAAAAAGAGATCGAAATCCGCAACGAAATCTCCAAAATGCTGGAACGTGGAAAGGTGGACTTCAGCCTCTGGATAGAGAAAAAAGAGAGTGCGGAAAGCGCGACTCCTATCAACCAAGTGTTGGTGGAAGGCTACTACAAACAGATTCAGGCGATCTCGGAAAATCTTGGCATCCCCGTCCCCACCGACTGGTTTCAGACGTTGCTCCGTATGCCGGACGTTATGTCTAAGACTGAAATCCAAGAGTTGACGGAAGAAGAATGGGAAATGGTACGTGCCACCGTTCTCGAAGCAATCGGTCATCTGGTGGACTTCCGCA
Source organism: Bacteroides sp. RCH18 (assembly GCF_058231005.1). Lineage (NCBI taxonomy): Bacteria > Pseudomonadati > Bacteroidota > Bacteroidia > Bacteroidales > Bacteroidaceae > Bacteroides > Bacteroides sp. RCH18. The sequence continues at coordinate 2,030,100 of NZ_JBIPTC010000001.1, forward strand.
AACAAGAAGGCGCCGCACTGGAAAAGAAGTTCCGCGAAAAGATAGCTAACATCGCACTGCTGCTCGAAAAGATAACTCCTTACGAAAAAGAACGGGTGGAGAAAGTCAAGGAACGTATCACCGACGCGCTCGAAAAGACGCTGAACACGGACTATGACAAGAATCGGCTGGAACAAGAACTGATCTACTACATCGAAAAACTGGATGTCAACGAGGAAAAACAACGCCTCACCAACCACCTGAAATATTTCATCAGCACGCTGGAAAGCGGCAACGGACAAGGCAAGAAGCTCGGTTTCATCGCTCAGGAAATGGGACGGGAAATCAATACGCTTGGCAGCAAGTCCAACCATGCCGAAATGCAGAAAATCGTTGTGCAAATGAAAGATGAACTGGAACAGATCAAGGAACAGGTGCTGAACGTAATGTAATTATTTAATAGTAAGTTGAAAATTGAAAATGTCGACATTTTCAATTTTCAACTTACTATTCTCAATTCTCAATTAAACAAATGACTGGCAAGTTAATTATTTTTTCCGCCCCGTCCGGTTCGGGCAAATCGACTATTATCAACTATCTGCTGACGCAGAACTTAAATCTCGCGTTCTCCATTTCTGCAACCAGCCGCCCACCGCGCGGGACGGAGAAACACGGGGTCGAATATTTCTTCCTTACTCCCGAAGAGTTCCGTTGCCGCATTGAGAACAACGAGTTTCTAGAATACGAAGAAGTGTACAAGGATCGGTATTACGGAACGCTGAAAGAACAAGTGGAAAAGCAGTTGGAAAAGGGGCAGAACGTGGTATTCGACTTAGATGTAGTGGGCGGATGCAACATCAAAAAGTATTACGGTGACCGTGCATTGTCCATCTTTGTACAGCCGCCCTCCATCGAAGAACTCCGTTGCCGACTGACGGGTCGGGGTACGGATGATCCCGAAGTTATCGAGTGCCGCATCTCAAAGGCAGAATACGAAATGACTTTTGCTCCCCAGTTTGATCGTGTCATCGTCAATGATGATTTGGAGGCGGCAAAGGCTGAGACGCTGAAAGTTATCAAAGAATTTCTGAATAAGGAATGAAAGAATCTCTGAAAAAACGAATAGAGAGCATAGAAAAGAAGGAGGGTTCGACCGAAAAATTCATGTATCTGTGCGGCATTATCGGCATTGTAGATATAGTGTTCGGCATCCTTTCACTTTATCTGCATTTTTGGATTGCCGCCGGCATCTTTTTCTTAATTGCTGTGAGGCAGGCTATCGTTTTTCCCAAATGGAGAAAAAAGCTGAGAATGGAAAGGGAAGCCAAGAAGATGACAGAAAGTCAAGGCTGAAAAAGAAAGTCTAAAAGAGAACCCAAAAGAGCAAAAAAAGAACAAAGAATAGAAAGATAAGAAGGCGTCAAGAAGAAAAAAGTAAAAACGAGAAGATGAGAATGGCAGAGAGCAATAAACTAAAAACCGGAATCTTCAGCGGGTCATTCAATCCGGTACACATCGGACATCTGGCCTTGGCCAACTATCTTTGCGAGTATGAAGGACTGGACGAAATTTGGTTTATGGTCAGCCCGCAAAACCCGCTGAAAGCGGGAACGGAGCTATGGCCGGACGACCTGCGCCTCCGGTTAGTAGAACTTGCCACAGAAGAATATCCCCGCTTCCGCTCTTCAGACTTCGAGTTTCATCTGCCCCGCCCTTCATACAGCGTACATACGTTGGAAAAGCTACATGAAACCTATCCGGAACGGGACTTCTACTTAATTATCGGCTCGGATAACTGGGCCCGCTTCGACCGCTGGTATCAATCGGAGCGCATCATCAAAGAAAACCGTATTCTTATCTATCCCCGCCCCGGATTCCCGGTAAATGAAAACGGGCTGCCCGAAACAGTCCGTCTGGTCCATTCGCCTACCTTTGAAATAAGTTCTACGTTTATCCGTCAGGCACTTGATGAAAAGAAAGATGTAAGATACTTCTTGCATCCAAAGGTTTGGGAGTATATTAGAGAATATATCCGACAGAGTATAACGGAGCACTGATCATCTACTCTTTGAGACGATGAAGCGTAATCATTATGATTTCTGCCGGAGCACCGATTCGTACAGGCATCTGAGAAGTACCGATCCCATTAGTAACAATCAATGGCATTTTAGTTGAATTGTACGCCAGTCCGGTCAGAAAGCGGGTGCCGTAGTGGGAGTTCTGTATCGGGGCGTAACCAAATACGCGTACCTGTCCACCATGAGTATGTCCCGCCAAAGCGATGTCCGTGTTGGCCACCGAAACATCCTCCACGTAGTCGGGAGTATGCACCAACAAGATGACGAAGTCGTTGGGAGAAAGCGCCAGCGTGGGCGACACCCCATTTTGTTTCAAGTCGAAAGGATTGCGTACTCCGGCAAGGATAATCTGCTGACCGTCTTTGCGTAATGTATCGACTTCGTGTTCCAGCGGACGCATCCCGTAATGCTTCATCGTGCGGATTATTTCGTCATGGCAGCGTTCATAATCATTATTTCCCATTACTCCGAAAGTTCCCATCGGTGTTTTCACACGGGCCAATGCGGCAAATAACGGTTCTACGTATTCGCAGCCTTCCTGATAGTCTCCTCCCATCAGCAAGACGTCCGGTTTCTGAGCGATCAAAAGATCGACGAGGTTGTTCAAGCCTTTCTCTTTCAGCAGACTCTTGTAATGCAAGTCGGAAATGAAGGCGATGCGGAAGCCTTCGAAGGCTTCGGGGACATCACGGTGGGTGAAGTCATATTCTACGACACGGTCTATGCCGCTATAAGTGGCAGGGACGTTCACGGTAGAAGACGTGATCTTCGTTCCGCGAAGTACTAAATTACGTTCTTCCTGCTCGGTCACAGCTTCTTTCTTCTCTGTTTTCTTCTGCTTCTTCGTCGAAACTTTCAAGTCGGCAAGCTGAGAGTGATCCGGAGCAAACAGGCCGTCGACAGCGGCGGAGCTGTCCGGACGGACGGAATCGACATTGAGCACAGGACGAGGCAGGGTCGATACAACATTCTTCTTTGACTTACAAGATACGAACAGGAATAATACGAATATTATGAACAGGTAATTTATTTTTTTCATCTTCTTTGGTTTATTTTCTTCTATATATAACACATTCCCCCACTATTTGAGGCGCAAAGATAGGAAAAATCATGTATCTTTGTCCGTCAAAACTTATTATTATATATTAAAGCATGGAAGAAGTAAAGCGTAACTCGCTGCGTGCGTGGATATTAGCAGCACGTCCCAAAACTCTGACAGGAGCCATTACGCCGGTCATGATCGGTAGCGCACTTGCCTATATGGATGGACATTTTCAATGGTTGCCGGCCCTTATCTGTTGCCTGTTCGCCAGTCTGATGCAAATTGCCGCCAATTTTATCAACGACCTCTTCGACTACCTCAAAGGAACCGACCGCGAAGACCGGCTGGGACCGGAACGAGCCTGCGCACAAGGCTGGATTTCACCGAGAGCCATGCGAAACGGAATCATCGTCACCGTCCTGTTCGCCTGTCTGATCGGATCTGCGCTGCTGTTTTATGCCGGATGGGAGCTGATCATAGTAGGACTTCTCTGCGTACTCTTCGCTTTCCTCTATACCACAGGCCCTTATCCATTATCCTACAACGGCTGGGGCGATGTTCTGGTCATCGTATTTTTCGGATTCGTCCCCGTGGGTGGAACGTACTACGTACAGGCGCTGACATGGACTTCGGACACAACGGTAGCTTCTCTGATCTGCGGACTGCTGATTGATACCTTGCTGGTAGTCAACAATTACCGAGACCGTGAAGCGGATGCACGGAGCGGAAAGCGGACGGTCATCGTTCGTTTTGGCGAGAAGTTCGGACGTTATCTTTATTTGATGCTGGGGGTGGCAGCAAGTCTTCTGTGTTTCTGGTTCTTCTTCGAAGGACACTTGTTTGCCGCACTTCTTCCGTTACTCTACCTGATTCCTCATGTCCTCACATGGAGATGGATGGTGCAGATTCACAGTGGTAAAAAATTAAACAGCATACTAGGTGAGACTTCACGTAATATGCTGTTAATGGGTATTTTGCTATCAATAGGATTCTTGATCCGACATTGATTTATTTTCCGTACATCTTTTCGTAATAACCTTGATAGTCTCCGCTGGTCACCTCTTCCACCCAGTCCTGATTTTCAAGATACCATACGATTGTCTTCACGATGCCATCTTCAAATTTCGTTTCGGGATACCAGCCCAAGGCGTTCGTGATCTTCGTGGGATCAATGGCATAACGCTGGTCGTGCCCCAGACGGTCTTTGACAAAAGTGATCAGATCGTTGTTGATCCAGTCAACGGAGATTTCTCCGTCTTCACCTTTCACTTTCTTTTTGAGGACCTGACGATATTCCGGTTTCTCGGTCATTAGTTTACGGATAGTGGCAATGGTCAGCTTCACAATTTCAAGATTGGTTTCTTCGTTGTGACCACCTACGTTGTACACTTCGCCCTCTTTGCCTTCGCGCACTACCAAGTCGATCGCTTTGCAGTGGTCTTCTACGTAAAGCCAGTCGCGTACGTTGCTTCCGTCCCCGTAGACAGGCAGGTGTTTGCCTTCGAGTATATTCTTGATAATCAGCGGAATCAGTTTTTCGGGAAAATGATAGGGGCCGTAGTTGTTGGAACAGCGGGTGATCGTTACCGGCATTTTATAAGTGTCGTGATAAGCCATGACTACCATGTCGGCACTGGTTTTCGAAGCGCTGTACGGGCTGTGCGGACAAAGCGGGGTTTCTTCCGTGAAGTAGCCTTCCGCACCGAGTGAGCCGTACACCTCGTCGGTAGATACCTGATGGTAGCGCACTCCTTTTCTCCAGGTAGGATATCCCTGTTCGTCCTTGCCCATCACCCAGGCACGGCGGGCACAATCCAGCAGATTCTGCGTACCGAGGATGTTGGTGATCAGAAACAGTTGCGGGTTTTCGATACTGCGGTCTACATGGCTTTCGGCGGCGAAGTTCACGACATAGTCGAAACGGTATTCGGCAAAAAGGCTGTCCACCACTTCGCGGCTGCAAATGTCTCCTTTGATAAAGAAACAACGTTCGTTGTCGATATCTTTGGCAATAGTTCCCAGATTACCCGCATACGTCAGGGCGTCAAGAACCACCACTTTTATATCGCTGTGCTTGGCCAAGATATACTTAATATAATTGGCGCCAATAAATCCTGCGGCACCGGTCACCAGATAAGTTTTCATATATGATTATTTATGTTTATTTCAAGGGTTGTTTAGACAGTTCTATCAGGTATTTACCGTATTCGGTCTTTTCGAGTTTCTGTCCGAGCAGCAGCAATTGTCCGGACGAAATCCATCCTTGCCGCCAGGCTATCTCTTCGATACAGCTGACGTAGAAGCCTTGCCGGTTCTGAATGGTAGCCACGAAGTTGGAGGCTTCGAGCAGGCTGTCGCAGTTTCCGGTATCCAGCCACGCGAATCCGCGTCCGAACAGTTCCACGTTCAGTGTTCCTTCTTCGAGGTACAGGCGGTTCAGGTCCGTTATCTCATATTCTCCACGTGCCGAAGGGCGGAGAGAAGCCGCTTTTTCCGTCACGGTAGCGTCGTAGAAATAAAGTCCGGGAACGGCATAATTACTTTTCGGCACCAGTGGCTTTTCTTCCAGAGAAATCACTTTGCCTTGTTCGTCGAACTCCACTACCCCGTAAGCCCGAGGATCTTTCACGTAATAGCCGAAGATGCAGGCTCCCTTCTCCACACCGGCAGCACGCCGGAGCATAGCGGAAAACCCTTGTCCATAAAACATATTGTCCCCAAGTATCAGACAACCTGCCTCACCGTTCAAGAAATCAGCTCCCAACACAAAGGCTTGTGCCAGTCCGTTAGGCTGCTCCTGTATTTTGTAAGAGAAAGACATCCCGAGCTCCTCACCTGAGCCCAACAAGTCCCGAAACATCGGCAAATCACGCGGAGTAGAGATGATCAAGACCTCCCGTATCCCTGCCAGCATAAGCGTAGACAGCGGATAATAGATCATCGGCTTGTCGTATACAGGCATGATTTGTTTGGAAATCGCTTTGGAAAGCGGATAAAGACGAGTGGCGCTTCCACCGGCCAGAATAATTCCTTTCATTGTCGTCTGAGTTATTCATTTTACTGTGTGCAAAGGTCGGAAAGAAATCTGACGTGACAAAATGAATTGTAAGAAATCTATCCTGCCAGTTCAATAACTTCGAGGTCTTTGAACGTTCCGTTGTCGATGACAAAGCGCACCATTGTCCGCACTTTATGGAATCCGGACATCCCTGCGGCTCCGGGATTGATGTGCAGCATGTCCAACGTTTTGTCGTATTTCACCTTTAATATATGGGAGTGTCCGCTGATGAAAAGTTTCGGCGGGCGTGCCATCAGGCTGCCGATAATCGAAGGGTCGTACTTGCCCGGATACCCGCCGATATGCTTGATCAGCACTTCCGCTCCGTCCACCGTGAAGCGGTTCACCTGCGGAAACATCTTCCGTATTTCCTGCCCGTCTATGTTGCCGTAAACTGCCCGCAGGGGACGGAAAGCCGCCAGCTTCTCGGCTACTTCTACCGAGCCGATATCTCCGGCATGCCAAATTTCGTCGCACGATTCAAAATATTCGAGATATTTTTCGTCCCAATAAGCGTGGGTATCGGACAATAATCCAATTCTTGTCATAATTTTCTTTGTTTAGTCCTGCAAAGATACTATATTTGGGAAAATCTTAAAGCACATGGAAAGCAAATATAATTATTTCAAACGTGATATCAGCTGGCTCTCATTCAACTATCGGGTGTTGCTCGAAGCGCTGGATGAGCACCTGCCGCTATACGAGCGCATCAATTTCATCTCCATCTACTCCTCCAATCTGGAAGAGTTTTACAAAATCCGGGTGGCGGACCACAAGGCCGTGGCATCCGGCGCAACGGAGAGCGATGAAGAAACCGTACAATCCGCCCGCGAACTCGTGGAAGAAATCAACCACGAAGTAAACCGCCAGCTGGACGACCGTGTACGCATTTACGAAGAAAAGATACTGCCCGCCCTGCGCAAAAACCACATCATCTTCTACCAGGACAGACACGTGGAACCGTTTCACCAGCAGTTTATCAAGGACTTTTTCCGGGAAGAAATCTTCCCCTACCTGCAACCCGTGCCCGTATCGAAAGACAAAATAGTCTCTTTTCTGCGAGACAACCGGCTCTACCTCGCCATCCGCCTCTATCCGAAGGAAAACGGGAACGCCGCCAACCGGCAGCCTTTCTATTTCGTCATGAAGCAGCCGTACGCCAAAGTGCCCCGTTTCATCGAACTTCCGCCCCGTGGAGACAACTATTACATCATGTTCACCGAGGACATCATCAAAGCGAACCTCAACCTTATTTTCCCCGGCTACGACGTCGATTCGAGCTACTGCATCAAAATATCCCGTGACGCCGACATTCTGATAGACGACACCGCCAGCAGCGCCGACCTCGTAGCTCAACTGAAAAAGAAGGTAAAAAAACGCAAGATAGGCGACGTCTGTCGCTTTGTCTACGACCGTGCCATGCCGCAAGACTTCCTCGACTTTCTGATCGACGCCTTCCGCATCCACCGTGACGAACTTGTCCCCGGCGACAAGCACCTGAACCTCGAAGACCTGCGCCACCTGCCCAACCCGAACAAGTCTCTCCGCCGCATCGAAAAGCCGCAACCGATGAAGCTGAACATCCTCGACGAAAAAGAATCGATCTTCAACTACGTCGCCCAAAAGGACCTGCTGCTGTATTACCCGTACCACTCCTTCGAGCACTTCACCCACTTCCTCTACGAAGCAGTGCACAATCCGGAGACGCGCGAAATCATGGTCACCCAATACCGTGTAGCCGAAAACTCGGCCGTCATCAACACCTTGATAGCCGCCGCGCAGAACGGCAAGAAAGTCACCGTATTTGTCGAGCTCAAAGCCCGTTTCGACGAAGAGAACAACCTCGCCACCGCCGAAATGATGCAAGCCGCCGGCATCAAAATCATTTACAGCATCCCCGGACTAAAAGTACACGCCAAAGTGGCCCTCGTCCGTCGCCGCGGACTGAATGGAGAGAAAATCCCCAGCTACGCCTACATCAGCACGGGCAACTTCAACGAAAAGACCGCCACCCTATACGCCGACTGTGGACTTTTCACCTGCCGCAAGGAAATAGTGAACGACCTTTACAACCTCTTCCGCACCCTGCAAGGCAAGGAAGATCCGAAATTCACCACTCTCCTCGTCGCCCGCTTCAACCTCATACCGGAACTGAACCGCCTCATCGACCGTGAAATATCCCTTGCCGACCAAGGCAAAGGCGGACGTATCATCCTCAAAATGAACGCCCTCCAAGACCCCGCAATGATCGACCGACTCTACGAGGCCTCCGAACACGGCGTGCAGATCGACCTCATCGTCCGCGGCATCTGCTGCCTCATACCAGAGCAGTCATACAGCCGTAACATCCGTGTCACCCGCATTGTCGACAGTTTTCTGGAGCACGCCCGCATCTGGTATTTCGGCAACGAAGGGCACCCCAAAGTATACATGGGCTCGCCCGACTGGATGCGCCGCAACCTCTACCGCCGTATCGAAGCCGTCACCCCCATCCTCGACCCTGACCTGCGCGCCAGTCTGATCGAAATGCTCCATATCCAGCTCGCTGACAACCAAAAAGCCTGTTGGGTAGACGACAAACTGCAAAACGTATTCAAAAAAAGAGCATCCGGCACCCCTGCTGTCCGTGCCCAATACGATTTTTATGAATGGCTGAGTAAAAAAGCGCAGGAAGCGCAGCACTCATAACTTTTTGATCATCTCCAACTGCTTGCCCTCCGGTCCGATGTTTTTCGACCGGAGGAAAGCAGTCATTGAGCTACACCCAATGTCAGTCTTGATAATCTTAACAGAATCGTGCTTATTGCTTTCGTTCATCTTCTGAAAAAGCAATTAGCCGATTCCCCTTCGACAATATTCTTTGTCAGCAGTTATCTGACTAACATCACGGGACGAGGGGCAAAGCCTTCGTAGGCAAGAAGTTTTTTCGGACGAAAAAACACCCATACAAATAAAATCTTCGACAAATAATATAAAATTAAATATTTACAAGCAATTCAATATATTACAACACAACCGTCACACTTTTATCATTTCCATGACAAAACTCGGGCAGTCCGAAAACCCAGTTTTGGCTCCATACTTTACAGTTTTGAATTAAATGATAGTCAATAGTATCTTAAAATCTCCTCCTTCGGGAAGGAGGAGTACCCGTAGGGGGAGGTGGTAGGTGAATGCATAATCCTATCATTTACAAAGAAATAGGTATAAACATTATTTTTCCTACCACCTCGGTCTGCGACCACTCCTCCTTCCCGAAGGAGGAGAATAGAGATAGAATCGACTTTTTAGTCACCCCCCAATAGAGATACTACCGTTTGATTCATTTTTCATTCGGATTCATTTTTCATTCGAAAGAAACAAACTGGAAACAACCTTTTTTCTCGGATTGATCCCAAAACTCCCACACCCCTCACACATCACCTCACACATCCCTCACATGCCACCTCACACATCACCTCCCCCCGCACCGCCTCCCACCGCTCCACCCCACCCGCACGGTCCCCCGGCCTACTTTTTTCTCCGTCAAGCGAGCGCCCGCAACGGAGCGTTAAGAAGGGCAGACTGTTTGAGCGGAGCGAGTTTCTGCCCTTTAGCGTAGTGAAGGAAGCGAGTAGGAGAAAAAAGTAAGCCTTGAATTTTTCTTTGGTTCTTTCTTTTGTTTCAAGACAAAAGAAAGAACGTTGTAACACAAATGTAACATGTATGACATCCCCCTGCAACCTCAAACCCCGTCCTTTGCACCCAGAAATAACATACACAACTTTCTTTATGGAGACAATTTACTTATGCATTATCATTTTCCTGTTCGTGCTGGCCGTGTTCGATCTCATCGTCGGAGTCAGTAATGATGCAGTCAACTTTCTGAATTCGGCGGTAGGCGCCAAGGCCGCTTCGTTCAAAACCATTCTTTTCATAGCCGGGATCGGTATTTTCATTGGCGCATCCCTGTCCAATGGCATGATGGATATAGCCCGTCACGGAATCTATCAGCCCGAGCATTTCTACTTTGCCGAAATCATGTGTATACTGCTCGCCGTCATGCTGACCGACGTAGTCCTTCTGGACGTCTTCAACTCTATGGGCATGCCCACCTCCACGACCGTTTCGCTGGTCTTCGAGCTGCTCGGAGGAACTTTTGCCCTCTCCCTGATCAAAGTAAACAATGACGCCACCCTTGCTTTGGGCGATCTGATCAACACCGACAAAGCACTTTCCGTGATCATGGCCATTTTCGTGTCCGTGGCCATCGCCTTCTTCTTCGGTATGTTAGTACAGTGGCTCGCCCGCATCGTTTTCACGTTCAATTACACGAAAAACATCAAATACAGCATCGGCCTTTTCGGTGGGATCGCCGCCACCTCCATCATCTACTTCATGCTGATCAAAGGGCTGAAAGACAGCTCCTTCATGACCCCCGAAAACAAACAGTGGATACAGGACAACACGCTGCTGCTCATCGCCAGCTTCTTCGTCTTCTTCACGGCACTGATGCAAGTGCTTCACTGGCTCAAAGTCAACGTTTTCAAAGTAGTGGTACTGATGGGCACCTTTGCCCTCGCCCTCGCCTTCGCCGGCAACGACCTCGTCAACTTCATCGGAGTTCCCCTCGCAGGCTACTCCTCCTTCATAGACTACACCACCAACGGAGCCGGAGCAAGTCCGGACAGCTTCCTGATGACCTCGCTGCTGGGCCCCGCCAAGACACCGTGGTACTTCCTTATCGGTGCCGGCGCCATCATGGTCTACGCCCTCTGCACCTCCAAAAAGGCGCACGCCGTCATCAAGACCTCGGTAGACCTCTCCCGTCAGGATGAAGGAGAAGAGAACTTCGGAAGTACTCCGATGGCACGCACACTGGTACGTTTCAGCATGACACTTGCCAACGGCACCTCCCGCATCATGCCCGAAAGCACGAAGCAGTGGATCAACTCCCGTTTCCGCAAAAACGAAGCCATCATAGCCGACGGAGCCGCTTTCGACCTCGTCCGCGCCTCTGTCAACCTCGTCCTCGCCGGGCTGCTCATCGCCTTGGGAACGTCGCTGAAACTGCCGCTCTCTACCACCTACGTCACCTTCATGGTAGCAATGGGTACGTCGCTCGCCGACCGTGCATGGGGACGTGACTCCGCCGTTTACCGCATCACAGGCGTTCTAAGCGTCATCGGCGGCTGGTTCATCACTGCCGGAGCCGCCTTCACCATCTGCTTCTTCGTAGCCCTCGTGCTGCACTACGGCGGCAACATCTCCATCATCGCACTGATCGGAATAGCGATTTTCATCCTCATCCGCAGCCAGGTGATGTATAAGAAACGCAAGGCGAAAGAGAAAGGCAACGAAACGCTGAAACAACTCATGCAGACCGCCGACAGCGAAGAAGCGCTGCAACTGATGCGTAAACATACCCGCGAAGAACTCGCCAAAGTGCTGGAGTACGCCGAAACGAATTTCGAACTGACCGTCACCTCCTTTATACACGAAAACCTGCGCGGACTGCGTCGTGCCATGGGTTCCACGAAATTCGAAAAGCAGCTCATCAAGCAGATGAAACGCACCGGAACCGTTGCCATGTGCCGCCTCGACAACAACACCGTGCTCGAAAAAGGACTCTACTACTATCAAGGCAACGACTTCGCCAGCGAACTGGTGTACAGCATCTCGCGCCTCTGCGAACCGTGTCTTGAACACATCGACAACAACTTCAACCCGCTCGACGCCATTCAGAAAGGTGAATTCAGCGACGTGGCCGAGGACATCACTTATCTGATTCAGCAATGCCGCAAGAAGTTGGAAAACAACGATTATCAGAATATGGAAGAGGAAATCCGCCGTGCCAACGACCTCAACGGACAGCTATCGCAACTGAAACGCAAAGAGTTGCAGCGCATCCAAAGCCAGTCGGGCAGTATCCGGGTAAGTATGGTTTATCTGACCATGGTGCAGGAAGCTCAAAATGTAGTGACTTACATCATTAACCTGATGAAGGTAAGCCGGAAATTCCAAATGGAAACAGAAATGCCGTAAGGTGGCTCATCCCCCAAAAGCACACAACAAAAGGGTTTATCTTCAAAAAGTCTATCTGATTAAATAAAATGCATTAGAGATAAACCGGAAAAAGCAAGAAGGGCTGCTCCCAAGTAGAATTGGGGCAGCCCTTTTTATGGTTGGGCGGTTGACTGTTATCCAATCTGCCGGGATATTCTTTTATAGATGTCAAAATTCTCCAACTACCGCATTATCGGGCTCAAAAAACATAATGTAGCAAACAGGGGTATAGGTGACCCATTTTTTGATACTACACTTTTCCATAAATCCTACATCTCAGAGCAGGTATGAATCATTTCGCACAAGAAATGAAATGAATTAAATTCCACTACCTATTACTATACAATTACCTATTACTTTCCCATACAAAAATCCCCTTTATTCAACCCCATATCATAGACAGATACGGTTTTAAATAAAAGGGGATTCTCTAGTTTTTAAGAGAGGAGGTCGGTTTATGAATCTCCCGTCTTTTTAGCTTTCCGACGACGGAAGCGCAAGAGCGCTTCCAAAATATCCAATAACTTTTCTAAAAATAATTTCATAGCTTCCTTCTTTAGAGTTAAAAAACAGAGTGAATGGAGCAATTTAATAAGGGAACCGATCATGCATTAGTGAGTCAGCGATTCAGCCTCATTAAACGGTTGGGTCCGGAGCCTCATCGTCGTCGCCTCCGGGAGTGCTTCCTCCGCCGGGGTTGTCTCCGCCTCCCGAATGATTTTTATCATCGTCGTCCACAAAGCCGCCCGCTACGTCCTTGACGTGGACAAATTCTACTCCGGAAGTCAGTGCACGGGTAGTGACGCCATCGGCAGAACGGGTATATTCGGGAGTAAACTGACAGCGCAGCGAAACGATCTGCGAACTGCTGACTTTACTTTCCAACACGACTCCCTTTCCTCCGGCTTTGGCGATCATCGTAAATGTGCCCAAGCCTTCGAGACGTACTGTGCGGCTGTTGAGCAACTGTTCACGCATCACGGACATCAAGTTTCGAATCACGTTGTGGACATCACCCGGTGTCAGAGAAGCCTTCTCAGCGATCAGTTCCGCCATCTTCTGCGTGTTGACCATTTTCGAGAATTTCACGAGGCGAGGATAATACAGTTTCTGTCCCGCTTTGTTGGCGATATTCGCCTGGTAAGGTTTGTAAATTAATGGCATAAGGTTGTTTTCCTTTCTTTTTTTAATGGTTGATGTAAGTTTTCTATGTGCAATCGATTACGGTGACAAAAGTAGGCGATGGCAAAAAAGACCCGATACACGATGTAACGACTTGTAACGGAAGAGCACCAGTCGGCACGGCTTCGCACAAATACTGCCTCCAAGGGCTTCTGTACAAAGCGACATCAAACGACTAAAAAAGGCGTACCTTTACATTGGCAACGAAAATAAAAGAAAGAAATATAGAAAAGATAGTAAAAGCAGTATCAAAAGACAATAAAAGCAAAAATCATGAAACCAACTTCCGAAGAAAATGCAGCCCTGCCCCGCATACAGGCATACAGCAAAAGCCAACTGGCCACTCTCTACCTGCCCCACATACAGCCCGCCTCCGCACGTCGCACCCTCCGCAGCTGGATCGCCAAGAACACGGCACTACAAAACGAACTCGCCCGCACGGGATATTCCGAGAAAGCCATCCTGCTCACTCCGGCATAAGTAAGGCTCATCTTCCGTTTCTTGGGGGAGCCTTGAAAGGCACGGAACTAAAAAAATGAGCCACGCTCCTCTCAGACCATCTTCTCGCCAGCCGTATAAGGCAGTGTAAACCAAAAGGTACTCCCCTCACCCTGCTGTGAGACGACACCGATCTTTCCACCCAACTTCTCGACAATCGTCCGGCAGATAGGAAGTCCGAGTCCCGTGCCCTGCACAAAGCTATTCAGCTTGACGAAACGACCGAAGATTTCATTAAGATGCTCCGCCGGTATTCCGTATCCGGTGTCCGTGACATAGAAATACAGAAAACCGTCCTCCCGCAGATAATATCCGAACTCGATACTGCCCTGCTCCGTAAATTTCATCGCATTATTGATCAGATTCATAACCACTTGCATCAGACGACTCCGGTCAGTATGTATGACGCATTCGGTCATCTGCACATGATACCAAATACGGACACCGGGCTTTTTATTTCTCAGCCGGATGGTATCTTCGAGCTCCACGAACAGCCCGTGCACATCTATATCGGTATACACAAAATCCAGCGTTCCCGCCTCGATCTTCGAAAGGTCGAGCACATCGCTGATAAGCTGAAGCAGGAGCGCATTGTTGTTCTCAATGATGCGGACATACTCTTGCCTCTCTTCCGAAAGTTCCCCTTCTTCCGATGCCAACAGGTCGGAGAAGCCGACAATGGCGTTGAGAGGAGTCCGGATTTCGTGGCTTATATTGGCAAGAAAGGCAGATTTGAGCGTGTTCGCTTCCTCAGCCTTCACTTTGGCCTCGACGAGTGCTTCCTCCATTTTTTTCCTTTGAGTGACTGTCAAGGACGAACCGACAAGACTCAGAGGCCTGCCGTTCTCGTCCCACTCGTCTACCGCTGCCCGAACTTCCACCCACTCATAATGGGAAGTATCACCTTGTCGGGGGGCGATCCGATATTCCTCCTTCACTTTATGCACTTCGCCATTGATGAGCTGTTCGCAGGCAAGCAACACCCGCTCCCTGTCCGGTTCGTAGATTTTGGAGAAATAGACGGAGGCGGGAATCAGCAGTTGATCGCCGTCGGTCACAGCTTCTTCTTTCATTATATATAGGTGACGGTCGATGTCGCAAATAAACATATCGGTTTCCAATTCCCACCTCCAAGGCGTCATGTCGGCAGCGTCCAGCACGGCAGCCAGCTTGTGATTGGTGGAACGCAGCATCTGCTGGGTCAGCGACAGTTCGGTATTGTCCACGCAAAAGACATCGATGCAGCCCTCCGTTCGGGAACATACGGCAATGACGGTGAGATACGTTTTCGTTTTTTCAAGATAATACTGAAAGGTCATTTCCTTCTTGCCTTTCAGTGCATTATAGCAGTCGAGCAGTTCCGGACTGTAAACTTTGTTCAGTTCACTGTATTTCTTTCCGAGTATTTTTTCTTTCGGCAGAATGTATTTTTCGAAAGTCGGGTTCACTTCCTGATAGATAAAGTCGACGATCCGTCCGTCGGTATCGTACACCAGTTCCTCACGGGCATACATGACGGGCATATTTTCGATCAGACTGCTGTAATTTCGCATGATGTCCAGCCGCTTGCTTCTTTCGGCCAGTGTCCGCCTCAGCCATACCACGTAAAGAACCGCCAAAATGATCATGATGAGAAACATGGCAAGGTAATATTTATATTGCTCGAAAAACGTGGGAGGTTTCATGCAAAAAATCGCATTGGCGGGGCACAGGTCGGGCGACAGACCTGCGTCCAAGTAGTCAGTATAATTGATGACGGGACGGGGTGTGCCCATCGTCACTATTTTCACCTCCTGCTGATGTGGTTCCTCCAGCAGAGTTTTGATCAGCGGGAGCAGATGTTCTTTTATTTCGCTGTCGTTCCAGAAACAGCCGCCGATCAGTCCGTTGGCTTCGGCAGCGTTATTGTGAAGTGTGAAAATAGGTGAGTCGGAATAGTAGCTCAGCAGTCGTGAAATGTTGGAAGTGAGAATCGTATTTCCGTGCTGTTCCTCCTTCTGCCATGACAGAAAAAGGACTGCCGTCGATGAGTCCGACACCTTCAGAGAGTCGACAAGGTCGTCGTTAGTGACTTCGTCAGCTATCAGACAGTCCGACAACACCTGCGGAAATTCCGTTCTCATCACCTCCTCCACTTCTTTCCTGCACTGCGCGCTGATCCAGCGTCTGTCGGACAAAAAGACGATCTTACGCATATCGGGGACGATGGCAGCCATCATTTCCAGCGTCTCCCTCACGTAAAAAGGTACGTAAAACACAGTCAGAGGAATGTCACCTTTATAATCCCTCAACGGCACTTCAGTGCCTGCGGGTGCAATGTATTTTTCCAGATATATTTCGGGCGGCCCTACGGTTTCGCGCTCGGCACAAAGAAGCACGGGGACACCGTGCCAACGTTTGCCGATCGTCTCGTGGAGCAGTACCCATGCCGGATTGCCCAACAGGATAATCAACTTCGGCTCTACGCGGGCATATCTTCTGAGCAGTTCGGATTTGTATCGCTCCAGCCCCTCACCGGTGTTGATGGAAAACATACTCATGTGCTCGGTGTATATATTGGCCGGGGCGTTCTGAATCCGAAAATCTTTATAGACGGGCGCTATAAAATCATCGCTCCAAAGGCAGTTTTCGGTATAAGAATTGATAATCAAGATGTCGTAGGATGACGAATCATCGGCATACATGTTGGTTCGGAACACACTGATCAGAAGAATGACAAGTACTGCCGTTTGTCGAATTATCTGCACTTTCATATATATGATTGCTTTGATTGTTTTTTTAATCTGTCACCGGATAGCTTAAAATATTGCTACTAAATCTTTAAATATTACTATACACGAATATAAGTTCTTTGAGAACTTGGTAAAAACGGCAAATATTTGATTTACAATATTTTACCAAACAAGTCATAAATCAACCGGCTCACCCGAAGGATTCATTCACATTCTCTGTTCAGAAAGCAGAATAACTGCTGTACGAACAGAGAATCTTTTTTCTATATATGTAAACATATAAGAAGTACAAAACACGGTAGAAAGGAGCAGGAAAAAAGATATCCTTTCCATCAAAAGTTCGGGTGACAAATTACGATATCCCGCCTGCAATTCAATCGGATAAAAAACTTATTTTTCAGATTTAGAGGGCTTCTGCATTGATTTTACAATAAGTATGACTACATTTGCAGTGATATACTTTATTAGGTAATAAACAGAAAGTAATCGCTGATAGCAAAGAATTATCTACGAAAGCGGGATACCAAGTTCTCAAAGGACTTACTTCAAATTATTAATAATTAATTCCTTTCACCCGGCTTTTCCTCCTGTTGTTTTCCACCTCTGTCTTCCGGTTTTTCCATCTTGCCATCTTTATCTTTCTTATACAATGATTTATTCTTACTGAAATCAATCTCAATGACAGCTTTGGAAGGTGACAGGACACGACAATGTACCACTCCGGCACCGTTGAGCAGAAAATTCACCACAGAGACCAACAATGCCAACAGATGTTCGGCAAACACGCAATTGACAGACAGGCACGTCGTCATATTAAAAATCGTAGTCCAATTGGACATCGACTTGCACATCCAAGCGCCCAAAATCCGCCTGATCGACGATTCCGAACAGTCGGAATGTTCCCTCAGAAAATTCTCGTCAAACCCATTATCGTCAATAATATCTCTAATTTCCTCGATGATTTCTAACTTTTCTTTATCATCGCTATGCTGCAAACCGCTATATTTTTTCTCCAGCTTATGCTTCAGCTCAATCTTTTGCAGAATCAATGCCCGGTTTATCGCAACTTTTGACTGGACGCTGTCCGAAGTTGCATTTTCTTGGGGAGTATCTCCTTGAGGTACATTTTCTTGCAGTGTATTCTCTTGAGATTTAGTCCTCTGCACCATATTTTTCGGGAATGCAGTAGACTGATTTTCAGTTTTTTGTTTCATGTTCATCTTTTCCGAATTTGCGTTTTGAAGATTTGCTTTTTCTTCACTTGTACTTCTTTGTTTGATACATCTTTGTTTTGTACTACTCTGTTTACCATTATTACTAACACCTGAATTAATTTTCATTTTTTTATTATTTTATTGTTTCAAGTTAATTCGACAAAATTCCGAAAATCCTTTTAACATTCTCCGTCACGCGTGACACTTTCTCAATATATCTTTCATTTTCGTCAAGCGTGAACGAAATATGTTCTACCCATAATCTACTTTTGCCCCGAAATCAATAAAAAACAATTGAACAGTATGACTGAAATTAAAAAGCAACATTCCCTCCAACGGGTGCGACTCATGAGACGGGCCGCCGTCATCCGCCGCAACAATGACATGAACCGACGTGACTCGCTTATCATCGCCCACCGGATCGGTGAATTGATCCGGAAGATGCACAGGGAGAACGTGAAATTCTGCTACACCAAGCAGGACGGAAGCGTGCGCCACGCTGTCGGCACGCTCACCGGGTATCAACACTGTTTTCACCGCCCCTATATGCCTCGACCGGAAAATACGTTTGTAGTCTACTACGATCTCGAAGCCAAAGGGTGGCGCACGTTTCATGCCGAAAATTTCCTTTGCGTCGAATGAGTTTCGAAGAGCAGGTGAGTTTCGGGCAACCAATGAGATTCGGAAAACAAATAAGACTTGGCAACAAATGACTTCAGAAGAACGAAAAGAATGGGAAACGCTTTGCAGGATGTATCATGTGGACTCTTTGTACGAGGCCATTCAAGGGTGTCGGGAGGAACTGGAGTTTCTCGTTCGCTGTGCAGAACGGCTCGAACCCCGTGCAGAGGAGGAATGAGAAAGGGCAAAGACCGGAGTAAGCGGGCGGAACCGTCTCATGTCAGCGAGGAGGCTACGCCGTTTAACAGTCCTTGTTTATGCCTTTTCTACCTTGCAGGCTACGCCGTTTCTGCCTTGCAGGCTGCGCCGTTTATCCCCGGCGGTTTCGGAAAAGGGATTTCTTTTTAACGAAGTGTAATTTTATTAACAATATAAAGAATAAAGTATGGAAAATTGGAGATTTATCGAAGCAAATTCCGACTATATGATTTCGGATCACGGACGGATATTGAGTTTCAAAGGCAAATCGAAGTTGATAATCAGCAGCACCATTACCTCAAAAGGTTATGAGTACGTGGCCATCCGTCAGAAGGGGATATACGTCGGCTACTCTGTACACCGCTTAGTGGCAACAGCTTTTATCCCCAACCCGAAGCGTCTCCCCCAAGTGAACCACCTCGACGGAAACAAGCTGAACAACCACGTCGCCAACCTCGAATGGTGCGATGCCTACGATAACATCATGCACGCCATCCGGACCGGTCTGCGTCCGTCGTCGCCCGCCCTCTCCCCCGTACCCTGTGCCACGACGGACGAGGCAGGAAATATCCTGCAAGCCTATCCATCCATGAACGCCCTGGTAAAAGGGGAGCAAATGAGTCCTAAACAACGCAATTGGCTGGTGCTGCATTTATTGCATCCCGAAAGGCTGAAGCAATCTGCCATGAAGAAAAAGCCAAGAGCCGAAAGAAGCGGTTCGGAAGAATGCTTTCTGATAGCGCCCGAAATGCCTGTGCTGCCTGTCACAGTTGATTCAGTCGGGGAGTTCGAAGCAGGCAATTCACTTGGGATAGGCAAATCGAGAAGTTCAGTCGAGGAGTTCGAAGCAGGCAATGTATGTGTGCAGCCAGTTTCTTTTTCCTTTGTTTCATCGCCTTTTCCTCTTATTTCTCTCTTTGCCCCTATACATCATTCAGTGACGCAGCACTATTACCGCCGCCTGTCTCCCGAAGAATCCGCCATTTTTGGTTTCAACACTTATATATTGCCCAGAGAAAGAGGACAAAGAAAGGAGTTTCTGCAATGAAAGACACCATCATCATCCACTGTTCCGCCACCCGTGCGGGACAGGACATCACCGCTGCCGACATCGACTGCTGGCACCGTGCCCGTGGCTTCTGGTCCATCGGCTATCATTACGTCATCCGCCTCGACGGCACCATCGAACCGGGACGAGACGTCACCCTCGACGGGGCGCATTGTATGGGCTGGAACCAGCGTTCCATCGGCATCTGCTACGTCGGCGGACTGGACAAGGAAGGCCACCCCGCAGACACACGGACAGAAGCACAACGCACCGCCCTCATCCGACTGGTGAAATCTTTGCAACTGGCCTTCCCCAACGTGAAACAGGTCATCGGACACCGGGACACAAGCCCCGACCTCAACGGAGACGGCATCATCTCACCCAATGAATACATGAAAGCCTGTCCCTGCTTCGATGTGAAAAAGGAGTCCTAGGGAGTAGTTGTACGCAATAGTAACTCGAGTAGTTGTACACAATAGTAACTCTATTCTCCTCCTTCGGGAAGGAGGAGTACCCGTAGGGGGAGGTGGTAGGTGAATGCATAATCCTATCATTTACAAAGAAATAGGTATAAACATTATTTCTCCTACCACCTCGGTCTGCGACCACTCCTCCTTCCCGAAGGAGGAGATTCAAGATAGAATCGACTTTCTAGTCACCCCCAATTGAGATAGAATCGACTTTTTAGTCACCCTCAGTTGAGATACAGAACTGACTATCAAGTAGCTTATCACCATACTGAAATGAGCTAAATTAAAATTACCGATTCGCCTTATTCATTATTTATCATTCAATATCACTCTAAATATTCAAAAAGATGGCCCGTATTTCCAAACCCGGATTAGATTATTTCCCGCTTGATGTCAACTTCTTCCAAGACAGGAAGGTACGCCGCATTTCCAACCGTCATCATGCGGCAGGAATTGCCGCACTCACTTCCCTGCTCTGCCTCATCTACAAAGAAAAGGGATTTTACGTCGCATGGAATCAAGATACCTTGTTCGACATTTCGCAGGAAGTGTGTTGCGAAGAGGAGGAGATGCAGGCCATCATTGACGACTGTCTGTCCGTCGGACTGTTCGATACCTATATATATAAGGAGTACGGGATTCTGACTTCGCAAGCTATCCAAGAGCAATACCACAAAATCATTACCGACAGCCGAAGGAAATACAAACTTCCGCTGGAACAGTTTTGGCTCATCAAGGAAGAAGAGGATGGAACGGAAAATAATTCCGCAGAAATAAGAAGCAATATAAATTCAAAAGGTACAGAAGTGGATGAAGCGGAAAGCAAGATAGTAGATGCAGGAGTCAACGCAACAAAAACAGGAGTCAATATCACAGCTACAGAAGTTACTAAAACAAAGCCAGGAATCGGCACGACAGGCACAAACATCCATGCAGCAGGCACAGGAATCTATGCTACAAAAACAGTGACCGACGAAGCAGCTATGAAAATTAATGCTGCAAAAAAACGAGAAATTGCAGCAACAATCCCACAAACAAAACAGGAAACGGATACAGAAATCGAAAGTAAATCGGAAAGAGAAAGAGACAAAGAAAGGGAAAGACAAAGCAAAACCGAAAATGAATGGGAGAAGGATAGAGAGCAGCCGCCCGTTCCGTCAAACGGCGTTTTTCAGGCTGCGCCTGTTGCTGTCAAAGGTTTGTCTTTAGAAATCTCATCCGGAAAAAGAGGAGAGGAAAATAAGGAAGAAAGAAGAAATGGAGGAATAGATCAGAAGGGAGAAGCTAGATATAACGGACCCCAATACGAAAGAAACCAGCTGGAAGAACCCAAGCACAACGGAACCCAGTACGAAAGAAACCAGCAGGAAGAAGCCCCGAACGAAAGCACTGCTTCCGGAGGATTCTCCGAATCCCTGCTGCGCCTCAACATGGACGCCATCGGCATCCGGAACGAACAAACCGTGAAAGGCATCCTCGCCCTCGCCCGACGCAGAAAGCTGGGTGGTCCCTGCGGCACCTTATGGAAAGTCCTCAGCTCCGAATACCGCTCCACCCTGCTCAAAAAGAACGAGCCGGGCGACTACATCCTCTGGGCGCTCAATCACCCGGCAGAATTTGAAGACACCTACACCGGCATCCTCAAAAAGCGAGTCAGAGGGAGATGAGCATTTTTGAGCGCCCACGTCATTTATTTCTCCCGCCAAACGCATCATAAAACAATAATTTATCCTATCTTTGTGGAACAAAGAAAAAGCCTCTTTACCGTATGCAAAGAGAAACCTCTCTTTACAACCTAAAAGAGCAACAACCAAAACAATGAGCAAATTTATCAATCCGTTCACCGACTACGGATTCAAATTAATATTCGGCAGAGAAGTCTCCAAGGATTTACTAATCGAATTTCTGAACGACCTTCTCGAAGGTGAACGAGTGATAACCGACTTAACGTTTTTGAACAACGAACAGCTGCCGGACTACCCGGAAGGACGAGGCATCATCTACGATGTCTACTGCACCACGGACACGGGCGAAAAGATAATTGTCGAAATGCAAAACCGCATGCAGAGCAACTTTAAAGAACGCTCCATTTTCTATCTCTCCCGTGCCATCGTCAACCAGGGCCGGACGGGGCACGACTGGAAATTTGAAATAAAAGCTGTTTACGGAGTCTTTCTGATGAATTTCATCATGGACAAGAACATAAAACTCCGGACAGACGTTATTCTTGCAGACAAGGAGACAGGTGAACTCTTCTCGGAGAAATTCTGGCAAATATTCATCGCCCTCCCCCTCTTCAAAAAAAGCGAAGAGGAATGTGAAACGAATTTTGAACGTTGGATTTATATATTAAATAATATGGAAACTTTAAAACGCCTGCCATTCAAGGCACGAAAAGCCGTCTTCGAAAAACTCGAAGAGATCGCTGATGTGGCTTCTATGTCTCCAAAAGAGAGGGAGCTATACGATAATAGCGTCAAAGTGTACCGGGATTATTTGGTGACAATGGATGCAGCGGAAAAGGAAGGAATAAAAAAAGGGATGAAAGAAGGAATGAAAGAAGGACTGAAGAAAGGACTTGAAGAAGGACTTGAGGAAGGCCTGAAGAAAGGTCGCGAAGAAGCCTTGAACATCTTTCAGACAGCCATCGACATGAAAAAGCAAGGAATTGACAATCAACTCATTGCCGAAAAGACCGGTCTGCCCCTATCGCTCATAGAAAGCCTCAAATAAAGGTAGAACCTAAGCATCCGCCCCCCTGAAAACAAGCCGAGTACCTGCCCGAAAAAGATGACTGAGATCGAAAAAGAAAGGGAAAAGGTTGCGATTATAGTAAGTGAGCCGGGAAGCCAAGTTGCAGAAAGCAGCACTTACTTTCTGATTTACAATAAGATAGGACGAAAAAGGAGGAAAAAGAGAGGCTATAAAATATCAATAAGTCTTAGAAGAACTTGGTACATTCGTGATTGTAAACTTACCATCAATATCCGTGATAGTACCAAGAGTAGTGCCATTCACCAATACCGAAGCACCTACAACAGGCAGGCCATCTTCCTCGGCGGTTACCACACCGGTAACTCGGGACGTCTGCGCTGTCACCAGACCTATACCCACAAAAAGGAAGGTCATAAAGAACATCAATTTTCTTTTCATAAATTCTCTCTTAAATTTAACCTATAAATAGACTTCTAGTCTCTAACAGGGTGCAAAGATAACACTATTTATATCAAAATTAAAAAAGTGTTACGTTTTTAACTATAAAGTATCATATTGAAAGAATTTAATCGAAAAATAGATAAAAAGAGAAGGTAAACAGACGCATTTAGCAATCCTTAAGCATTGATCTCTAACAGAAAGAAAGTGTTAAAACCGCTATTTTCATAAAAAAAACATCAGGAATTCGTTCGAAATGGTATCTTTTTATCATTTTATGCCTTAAATAGCCCCAAAAACACTTAACGCTTCCCGAAAGGGCAACTCCCCGCCGTACCAAGTTCTTCTAAAACTTTGCGCGTTTCCTATGTAGGAATGACTCCGCAAACTGTTACGATCACACAAGGCGTTATCAAAGTAGTATTAAAAAGTGACGCCAAGTCACTAGACGAAGTCGTAGTAACGGCCATGGGTATCTCCCGCGAAAAGAAAGCGCTGGGATACGCCGTTCAGGACGTGAAGTCAGACCAGCTGACACGCGCGGCCAACACCGACCTCGCAGGAGCACTGCAAGGAAAAGTTTCGGGTGTGGACATCTCTCCGTCTTCCGGTATGCCGGGTGCATCTTCCAAGATCACGATCCGCGGTTCCCGTTCGTTCACGGGCGACAATACACCTCTGTATGTCATCGACGGCATGCCAATCTCTTCCGCTGCCGACGTAACGACTACCGACAACGCTAACGGCGCCGCCTACGGTACCGACTACGCCAACCGTTCGGTGGACATCGACCCCAACGACATCGAAAGCATCAACATCCTCAAAGGTCAGGCAGCTTCTGCCCTCTACGGTATGCGTGCGTCAAACGGTGTCATCGTCATCACCACCAAAAGCGGTAAAGGAGTGGCCAAAGGCAAACCGACGATCACATTCCGCAGCAATCTTTCGTTCGATGTCGTGTCCACACTGCCCGAACTGCAAAACGAATTCGGACAAGGCAGCGGCGGCTCATACGACCCTTATTCCGGTCACAGCTGGGGACCGAAAATAGCCGACCTCGCCAACGATCCTACATACGGCGGCAACACCGACAACGCTTTCACCCAGAAAATGGGAAAACGTCAGGGACAATACTACGTGCCCCAACGTGCCGAAGCCGGCCTTGACCCGTGGGCAACGCCGAAAGCATACAACAACATGAAGGATTTCTTCGACACCGGCATTACCTGGAGCAACAACGTCAACGTTTCCCAAAATCTGGACAAAGGAAACTACTCTTTCTCGCTGGGTAACAGCCACCAGGAAGGCATCATCCCGACTACCGGCATGGACAGATACAACGCCAAAATGTCTGCCGAAGTTCAGCTCAGCCCCAACTGGTCGACTGGCTTCAACGGTAACTTCGTGACTTCCAAGATCAAAAAGCAGTCTACCGCCAACTCCGGCGTGACGGCTACCATCTACAACGCTCCGGTGAGCTACAACATGAAAGGAATCCCCTCGCACGTCGAAGGCGACCCGTACGAGCAGAACACGTACCGCCAGGCATGGATCGACGATGCCTACTGGGCTGTGGACAACAACCTGTTCACCGAACGCTCGCAACGTTTCTTCGGAAACGCATTCGTGAAATTCACGACCAAATTCGGCACGGACAACCACAAACTGGACGTGAAATACCAACTCGGTGACGACGCCTACACCACCAACTACAGCGAAATCTACGGATACGGCAGTACAATGGCAGACACCGGCGACGCCATCGAATACCACTACAGCATCAACGAGCTGAACTCGCTGCTGACGGCTTCTTACCGCTGGGACATCAACAAGGACTGGGTATTCGACGCCCTGATCGGTAACGAACTTGTAGAGAAAAGAACGCAATATGCCTTCTCCGAAGGGATGAACTTCAACTTCCCGGGATGGAACCACATCAACAATGCTTCTATCTACCAGAGTTCCAAGTCGTACAACAAGAAACGTACGGTAGGTAACTTTGCCAACCTGTCTCTGGCATGGAAAAACATGGTATACCTCAACGGAACAATCCGTAACGACGTCGTTTCAAATATGCCGCGCGACAACCGTTCGTTCACTTATCCTTCCGTATCGCTCGGATTTGTGTTCACCGAACTCGAACCGCTGAAAAACAACATCCTCACATTCGGTAAGCTGCGCGCATCGTACGCCGAAGTAGGTATGGCAGGCGACTATATGCAAAGCTATTACTACACCCCGAGCTACGGCGGCGGATTCTTCAACGGCACGCCCATCGCCTACCCGATCAACGGAACGATGGCATATATCCCTTATTATAAGGTGTACGACCCGAACCTGAAACCGCAGAACACGAAGTCATACGAAATCGGTGCCGACCTGACATTCTTCAACGGACTGTTCACTTTGAACTATACCTACTCGCGTCAGAACGTAAAAGACCAGATCTTCGAAGTGCCTTTGTCAGGCTCTACCGGCTACGACAGCATGATCATGAACGGTGGTAAGATTCATACCAACTCGCACGAACTTACACTGGGCGTTTCGCCGGTCAACAACCGCAACTTCAAGCTCGACTTCGCCTTCAACTTCTCGAAGATCGACAACTACGTAGACGAACTTGCACCGGGTGTTGAAAGCATCTATCTCGGCGGATTCGTCACTCCGCAGGTGCGTGCCGGTATCGGCGAGAAATTCCCCGTAGTATACGGCAGCACGTACAAGCGCAACAAGGCCGGACAGATCGTAGTAGACGCCAACGGACTTCCGCAGGTGGGCGAAGACGACGTGATCGGCCGGGTTTCTCCCGACTTCCGTCTGGGCTTCAACACGAATATCGAGCTTTACAAATTCCGTATCGCTGCCGTGTTCGACTGGAAACAAGGCGGACAAATGTACTGCGGTACTGCCGGTGAAATGAACTTCTACGGTGTCACCAAAGAATCGGGCGAAAAACGCAAGAGCAACTTCGTCGTCCCCAACACCGTGAAAGAAACCGGAACAGACGCGCAAGGCAACCCGACGTATGCCGCCAACGACATCGAAGTGACTAACGCACAGGCTTATTACACCCGCCTGCGTTCTATCAACGAATCTTATATCTACGATTCATCGTTCATCAAACTGCGTGAGCTTTCTGTAAGCTACCCGGTATACGCCAGCAAATGGCTAAACGTAGATGTAAACGTATTTGCCCGCAACCTCATCGTATGGTCCGAGCTGAAGGGATTCGACCCGGAAGCATCTCAGGGTAACGACAACATGGGAGGTGCCTTCGAGCGTTTCTCTCTGCCGGGAACTGCAAGCTACGGTTTTGGTGTAAATGTAAAATTCTAATTAGCTAAACGAAAGAAGATTATGAAAAGATATGATAAAATAACCGGTGTACTGGCTGTTGCCGCTCTGTCTTTGTTCTCTGCTTGCTCGGAGGACACGATGGACAGAATCAACAAGGACCACGACCACACCACCAGTGTTGCCTCAAGATTTATCTTGGCAGATGTAATCACTTCTACCGCTTTCTCCAACGCCAGCGGTGACATCAATACATACGCCTCTTCGTACATCGAATACGAAGTAGGTGTAGACAACCAGCTTTACTACGCCGAAGTCCGCGAAAACGAGCCGTCGTCCTCGTCTACTTTCAATAACTCATGGAACGGCATCTATTCTTCATTGAAGAACGCCCGCATCATCATCGACCAATGTGGCGAAGGAGGCAGAGATCACGGCAACGACGTCACCCGGGGAATGGCCGAAGTGATGGCCGCTTACAACTGCGCACTGATTGCCGATTTCTTCGGTGATGCCCCGTGCAGTCAGGCTGCGCTGGTGGACGAAAAAGGCTCTCCGGTCTATATGACCCCGAAAATGGATACGCAACAGGAAATCTATACTCAAATCATCAGTTATCTCGACGACGCCATCGCCAATCTTCAGAAAGAAGACTTGGCAGACGTGACCGAGCAGGATTTCCTTTATGCCGGCGACGCGGACAAATGGCTGAAATTCGCTTACGGCCTGAAAGCCCGCTACACCATGAGACTGATCAACCGCTCAAGCAACAAATCGGCCGATTATGAAAAGGTACTGGACTATGTAAGCAAATCGTTCACTTCGGCTGACGACCAGGCTGCATTCGACATCTACGACTCTAACAACATCAACCCGTTCTACGGTTTCTACAACTCTCGTGCCGGATTCGGAGCCAGTACAAGCCTCGGAACCAAGCTGTTGGCCTACAATGATCCGCGTGCCAACCGTGCTTTCTTCACTCCGATCGTCGACAAAAAACGTTCGCAGGTAGCAGCCAACGATCCCAGCCTTGTTCCGGCTCCCAACGGCAGCCCGGATCAGAGTACGTCCAAATACGGTATTTCCGCATTCGTTTACGCCAAAACCGCACCGACTCTGCTGATGAGCTATCACGAACTGATGTTCCTGAAAGCAGAAGCTCTGTGCCGTCTGAACCGTGATGCGGAAGACGCGCTGAAAGAAGCGGTAGTAGCCGGCTTGCTGAATGCGGAAAACAGCATAAGCATTGCCATCAAGGAGTTGGGAAGCGGTTTGAACACCAATTCCAGCGAAGTAATCACGGAAACGTCTGCCGGAAAGTATTTCGACGACGTAGTGAAAGCGAAATATGCAGCCAACCCATTGCAGGAAACAATGATTCAGAAGTACCTTGCCATGTGGGGTGCTTCCGGTGAAGCTACGGAGACGTACAACGATTTCCGTCGTATGAAGGGACTGAACGAAAACTTCATCACGCTGACCAACCCGAACAATTCCAGCAAATTCCCGCTGCGCTACCCATACGGAAACAGCGACACAGCTGCCAATCCGGAAGTGAAAGCCGCTTACGGCAACGGTGACTACGTATACTCCGAACCCGTTTGGTGGGCAGGCGGAAGCCGATAAAAATCGCTCTTAAAATCTCTCAAAGGAGAGACTTTACATAGAGTCGTTTCTGAACTCTAACAAATTAACGGAAACGAACAGAAATAGGCCGACCGTGAGGTCCGCCTATTTTACTTTTACAGCCTTCTGCCGAAAGTGTCGGACAGAGGCATTCCAGACAATACATCCGGATTGATACAGTAATATCCGGATTGACATAGAAACGTCCGGACACAGCTGACGGGGATAATGTGGATTTTCATATAGTAAGAATCCATATTATCCCCGTCAGCTATTTGTTAATATCACAAATACAAAACAGGAAAAAACACCCGAATTGTTATACCGTTTTTCTACTCAGCGATACCGTTTTACCGGATAAAGATCCTGTTTGCCGGAGCAAAGACCGGTTTAACAAACAAAAAAAGATCAGTCTACCGGACAAAAAAAGGATCGGTCTACCAGACCAGTTCGGGGAAATACTTCGTCAGCGTATTGCGCAGAATCGACAGTGTGATCGGTTTCACCAGCACTTCGCTCGCTCCCGCGTTCATCGCATTCTCCTTGTCAGAGCTGAAAGCGTAGGCGGTCTGCATGATAATAGGGATTTCCTTGTTTTCTCCGCGGATGATTTTCGTAGCATCCAGTCCGTTCATTACAGGCATTTTGATGTCCATCAGGATCGCTTTGGCCTCGTTGCCGTATTCCTTGAACAGTGCCACGATTTCTTCGCCATTCTTGGCCCACTGTATATCACATTTCTTTCCGATGATTGCTTTGATCAGTTTGAAGTTGCTGTCGTCGTCCTCAGCCACTAAGATAAGAGGTCTGAATTCATTTGTTTGTCCGCCTTCCATATCGTTTCTATATTATTTTTAAAATTATTCTTTTAAATTACTTTTTAGTCAACATATTTCAGTTAATAATGCTTTTCAGCCCGCAAGTTATAAAAAAGATTGATATATTTCGCTATCTTTGCGCCTCAAATTATAAAGAATTGTATGATTTCGATAGACGGACTAGCCGTAGAGTTTAGCGGCACTACCCTATTTAGTGATATTTCTTTCGTTATTAATGAAAAAGACCGCATCGCCCTGATGGGAAAAAACGGAGCGGGAAAAAGTACCTTACTCAAGATTCTGGCAGGAGTCAGACAGCCTACCCGTGGCAAGGTTTCGGCCCCCAAGGATTGCGTAGTAGCCTATCTCCCACAGCATTTGATGACGGAAGACGGCAGAACCGTGTTTGCCGAAACGGCACAGGCTTTCGCGCATCTGCACGAGATGGAAGCACGGATCGACGCACTGAACAAGGAGCTGGAAACACGGACGGATTACGAAAGTGACAGCTACATGGCACTGATCGAGGAAGTGTCCGCCCTCAGCGAAAAATTTTACTCCATCGACGCAACCAATTACGAAGAGGATGTAGAGAAATCATTACTCGGACTCGGATTCACACGCGAAGATTTTCAACGTCAGACGAGTGACTTCAGCGGAGGCTGGCGCATGCGCATCGAGCTCGCCAAACTGCTGCTGCAAAAACCGGACGTACTCTTGCTTGACGAGCCGACCAACCACCTCGACATCGAATCGATCCAATGGCTGGAAGATTTTCTGATCAATAACGGCAAAGCGGTCATCGTGATCAGCCACGACCGCAAATTCGTGGACAACATCACCACCCGCACCATTGAAGTAACAATGGGCCGCATCTACGACTATAAAGTAAACTACTCCCAATACCTGCAACTGCGCAAGGAACGCCGCGAACAGCAACAGAAGGCTTATGACGAGCAACAGAAGTTCATCGCCGAAACGGAAGCCTTCATCGAACGTTTCAAGGGGACGTATTCGAAGACTTTGCAGGTGCAGAGCCGTGTCAAGATGCTGGAAAAGCTGGAATTGCTGGAAGTAGACGAGGAAGACACTTCGGCACTGCGGCTGAAATTCCCGCCTTCGCCCCGTTCGGGCAGTTATCCCGTCACGATGGAAGGTGTCGGAAAGACGTACGGCGACCATGTCGTGTTCCGCAACGCCAACCTGACAATTGAACGTGGCGACAAGGTGGCTTTCGTAGGCAAGAACGGTGAAGGTAAATCGACACTGGTGAAATGTATCATGAACGAAATCGACCATGACGGCACGCTGACGCTGGGACATAACGTGCAAATCGGATATTTCGCGCAGAATCAAGCCTCGCTGATGGACGAAAACCTCACGGTTTTCCAAACGATTGACGACGTGGCAAAAGGAGAAATCCGCAACAAGATACGTGACTTGCTGGGCGCCTTCATGTTCGGCGGGCCGGAAGAGTCTATGAAGAAAGTGAAAGTGCTCTCGGGTGGCGAACGTACCCGCCTGGCAATGATCAAGCTCCTGCTGGAACCGGTCAACCTCCTGATTCTGGACGAGCCGACCAACCACCTCGACATGAAAACCAAAGATATTCTCAAGCAAGCGCTGATGGATTTCGACGGCACACTGATCGTCGTTTCACACGACCGTGACTTCCTTGACGGACTGGTGACCAAGGTCTACGAGTTCGGCAATAAGAAGGTGACGGAGCATCTTTGCGGCATCTACGAATTCCTCGAAAAGAAGAAAATGGATTCGTTGCAGGAACTGGAAAAGAAATAATAAACAATAAAAAGACATTACCTGCTTTAGGTGAAAGAAAAAGTATTTGTATATTTGTGCAAATTTAATAATAGACTTAGAGCAGATAATGTTCTGCAATAAAGGATGAAAGGGAAGAAACGATTCATAGTAACGATGCTATTCTTTATCAACATCATTATGTTGGTAGCCGCCGTTATTCCCCATCACCACCACCCCAACGGGATGATCTGCATGAAGCAGGACCAACCGGTAGAGCAGCAATGCCCCAACCACCATCATCACCCCGCAAGCGATTCATGTTGCAGCAGCGAATGCATGACCCGCTTCCACTCTCCCATCCCCTCCGTGCACACGGACAGCGGACCGAATTACGTATTCGTCGCCACCCTGTTTACGGATACGATCATCGAACATTTATTACGACCGCAGGAAAGACGAGTCAAAAATTACTACATCTATCGTGAATCCCTGCACGGTACGAAAATACCTCGTACCTCCTCCCTTCGGGCCCCTCCCTACTCTGTTTTTGCGTAATGACGTAAATGCAAGCAAGTTGCATCTGCGTTACTCTATCTTTGTAGCGTACAAAAACAGTAAAACTTAGTAGGAAAACAACATTTATGAAGAAACTTATCTTTATAGGAGTCGTGGGATTATTCGTCCTGGGCTCTTGCAACAGTAAAAATACTGGTCATGAAGGCCATGACCACGAGACCGTCACACACAATCATGATGAACACGAAGGACATGACCACGAAGCGGAAGGTCATGACCACGAAGCAGAAGGACATGACCACGAAGCCGAAGGAGCCGACCATTCACACGAAGGTGAATGCAGCGGAGGACACGATCACGGCAAAGCTGCCACCAGCGAACCCGCCGGCGAGCACAGCGACGAAATCATCCTCCCGAAAGCGAAAGCTGACGCTGCCGGTGTGAAGGTAAATGCCATCACACCGGCCCCCTTCCAGCAAGTGATCAAGACAAGCGGACAGGTACTCGCTGCCCAGGGCGATGAATCGGTGGCCGTAGCCACGGTGGCCGGAGTCGTTTCTTTCCGCGGCAAGGTGACGGAAGGAATGAGCGTAGGTCGCGGCACTCCGCTGGTGACTATTTCTTCGCACAACATCGCCGACGGTGACCCCGTGCAACGTGCCCGAATCGCTTACGAAGTATCCAAAAAGGAATACGAACGAATGAAGTCGCTCGTCAAAAACAAGATTGTGTCCGACAAGGATTTCGCACAGGCGGAGCAGAACTACGAAAACGCACGTATCAGCTACGAAGCGCTCGCCAAAAACCACTCGGCCATCGGTCAGAATATCACCGCGCCCATTGCCGGATACGTGAAAAGTATTCTGGTCAATGAGGGAGACTACGTAACCATCGGTCAGCCACTGGTCAGCGTGACACAGAACCGCCGGCTTTTCCTCCGTGCCGAAGTATCGGAAAAATACTACCCGTATCTCCGCACAATCAGTTCCGCCAATTTCCGGACACCTTATAATAATGAGGTCTACGAACTGAATGAACTGAGCGGCAGACTGCTTTCCTTCGGAAAAACTTCCGGAGACAATTCTTTCTACGTGCCCGTCACCTTCGAATTTGACAATAAAGGAGAAGTGATTCCGGGGTCATTCGTCGAAGTTTATCTGCTTTCCTCCCAACTGGAAAACGTGATTTCCGTGCCCCGCACCGCCCTGACGGAAGAGCAAGGCATCTTCTTCGTCTACCTGCAACTCGATGAAGAAGGCTACAAGAAACAGGAAGTGACCCTCGGCGCCGACAATGGCAAAAGTGTACAAATCCTGACCGGAATCAAACCCGGAGACCGTGTAGTGACCGAAGGCGCATACCAAGTTCGCCTGGCAAGCGCAAGCAACGCCATCCCTGCCCACAGTCATGAGCACTAGCGGCAAGGTGCCGCATCCAAGTTCCCTTGCGGCACACACAGAACTCATTTATAGTCACGCAAGTTTATCCCCTGCCCGGCACTGCTCAAAAGTAAACCGGGAGGAACCAAACTTAATCAATGAAATATCATGCTAAATAAAATCATACATTACTCCCTGCACAACCGACTGGTTGTGCTCTGCGCGGCCATCCTCCTGCTTATCGCGGGGACTTACACCGCCATGCACACGGAAGTAGACGTGTTTCCCGACCTGAACGCCCCGACAGTGGTCATCATGACCGAAGCCAACGGTATGGCAGCCGAGGAAGTGGAACAACTCGTCACCTTCCCCGTCGAAACAGCCGTAAACGGGGCTACCGGCGTACGCCGTGTCCGTTCTTCTTCGACCAACGGTTTCTCCGTTGTCTGGGTAGAATTTGACTGGGGCACAGACATATACCTCGCCCGTCAGATCGTCAGCGAAAAGCTCGCCGTAGTCAGCGAGTCACTTCCCGTCAACGTGGGCAAGCCGACTCTCGGCCCCCAATCGTCCATCTTGGGCGAAATGCTCATCGTCGGTCTGACCGCCGACTCCACCTCCATGCTCGATCTGCGGACGATTGCCGACTGGACGATCCGCCCGCGCCTGCTCTCCACCGGAGGCGTGGCACAGGTGGCAGTGCTCGGAGGCGACATCAAGGAATATCAGATTCAGTTAGCCCCCGAACGGATGCGCCACTACGGCGTATCGATGGGAGAAGTGATGGCCGTCACCCAAGACATGAACCTGAACGCCAACGGCGGCGTACTTTACGAATTTGGCAATGAATATATCGTACGCGGAGTGCTCTCTACCACCAAAGTGGAAGAACTCGGCAAAGCGGTAGTGAAAACGGTGAACAGCTTTCCGGTGACGCTGGAAGACATCGCCGACGTGAAAGTAGGTCCCAAAGCCCCGAAACTGGGCACAGCCTCGGAGCGTGGCAAACCTGCCGTACTCATGACCGTCACCAAACAGCCCGCCACCAGCACGCTGGAACTGACGGACAAGTTGGAGGCCTCTCTGCAAGACTTACAGAAGAATTTGCCTGCGGATGTCAAAGTCTCCACGGATATTTTCCGCCAGAGCCGCTTTATCGAAAGCTCTATCGGCAACGTGAAAAAGTCTCTTTTTGAAGGAGGAATCTTTGTCGTCATCGTACTTTTCCTGTTTTTGGCCAATGTGCGCACTACGCTGATTTCCCTTGTCACGCTACCGCTTTCACTGCTCGTCTCCATCCTCACGCTCCACTACATGGGGCTGACGATCAACACGATGAGTCTGGGAGGTATGGCGATTGCCATCGGTTCGCTGGTCGACGACGCCATTGTCGACGTGGAAAATGTATACAAGCGACTGCGGGAAAACCGTCAGAAGGCGGAAGCCGAACGCCTCAGCACGCTCGAAGTGGTATTCAACGCTTCGAAGGAAGTGCGAATGCCGATTCTTAATTCAACGCTGATCATTGTCGTCAGCTTTGTGCCGCTGTTCTTCCTGAGTGGAATGGAAGGCCGTATGCTGGTACCGCTAGGCATCGCTTTCATCGTGGCGCTGTTCGCTTCTACGGTCGTTGCCCTCACGCTGACTCCGGTGCTCTGCTCTTACCTGCTGGGCAGCAACAAGACGAACAAGGAACTGAAAGAATCCTTCCTTGCCCGCTGGATGAAAGGCATTTACGAAAAGGCGCTGACATGGGTGCTGGCTCACAAACGGGTGACACTCGGCAGCACCATCGTCCTTTTCCTGATCGCCTTAGGGGTATTCTTTACGCTCGGGCGCAGCTTCCTTCCTTCGTTCAATGAAGGCTCGTTCACCATCAATATCAGTTCGCTGCCGGGCATATCCCTGGAAGAAAGCAACAAGATGGGACACCGTGCCGAAGAATTGCTGCTAACAATCCCTGAAATACAAACCGTGGCCCGCAAAACGGGACGTGCCGAACTGGATGAACACGCGCTCGGCGTAAACGTTTCGGAAATCGAGGCACCGTTTGAACTGAAAGACCGCCCGCGCGGCGAACTCGTTGCCGAAGTGCGCGAGAAACTCGGAACGATCACCGGAGCAAACATCGAAATCGGTCAGCCCATCAGCCACCGTATCGACGCGATGTTGTCCGGTACGAAGGCAAATATCGCCATCAAACTCTTCGGAGACGACCTGAACAAGATGTTCTCGCTGGGCAACCAAATCAAGGGAGCTATCAGCGACATTCCGGGAATTGCCGACCTCAACGTGGAGCAACAAATCGAACGCCCGCAGCTGAAGATACAGCCCAAACGGGAAATGCTGGCGAAATTCGGCATCACTCTGCCGGAATTTTCCGAATACGTGAATGTGGCACTGGCAGGAAAAGTGATTTCGCAAGTGTACGAACAGGGCAAGAGCTTCGACCTCATCGTCAAAGTGAAGGACGACGCACGCGACGAAATGGAGAAAATCCGCAACCTTATGGTCGACACCAACGACGGACGCAAAGTTCCTCTGAACTACGTGGCGGAAGTGGTTTCCTCCATGGGACCGAACACGATCAACCGCGAAAATGTAAAACGGAAAATCGTTATCTCCGCCAACGTTGCCGACCGTGACCTGCGCAGTGTTGTAAATGATATTCAGAAACAGGTAGACGCCACTATCCAGTTGCCCGAGGGCTACCACATCGAGTATGGCGGACAGTTCGAAAGCGAACAGGCTGCCAGCCGTGTATTGGCGCTGACATCTTTCATGAGTATTGTCATTATTTTCCTGTTGCTTTACCACGAATTCCGCAGCGTCAAGGAGTCCGGCGTGATCTTGCTGAACCTGCCCCTGGCATTGATCGGCGGCGTTTTTGCTCTTGTCATCACGACCGGCGAAGTAAGCATTCCGGCAATTATCGGTTTCATTTCGCTGTTCGGTATCGCGACCCGTAACGGTATGCTGCTCATCAGCCACTACAACCACTTGCAGCAAGTGGAGGGACTGAACGTATACGACAGCGTGATACAAGGCTCTCTCGACCGTCTGAATCCGATCCTGATGACGGCTCTCTCCTCTGCGCTGGCGCTGATTCCGCTGGCTCTGGGCGGTGATCTGCCGGGCAACGAGATTCAAAGTCCGATGGCCAAAGTGATTTTGGGCGGACTTTTAACATCTACTTTCCTGAACGGTTTCATCGTTCCGATTGTTTATCTGATGATGCATCGCCAGCGTAGCGCCGAAGCAAATTCTCCGTGCGGCGTACCGGCGGAACAAGCATAATTATCAGTTAAATATAGCTACTATGTATATAGAAACAAATAAAAAAAGTATGAAACGAATCATCATCATAGGCTCTTTGGTAAGCTGCGCACTTCTCGCCCTCACGGGCGAAGTGCAGGCCCAAAGCGGCATCGAACAGGTTTTGAAGAATATCGAAACCAACAACAAGGAGTTGCAGGCGAACGCCCAGCTCATCACCTCGCAAAAGCTGGAAGCCAAAACGGACAATAACCTGCCGGACCCGACTTTATCATACGCCCACCTCTGGGGAGCGAAAGATAAAAACGAAACGATCGGCGAACTTGTGGTGTCGCAAAGTTTCGACTTTCCGAGCCTGTATGCCACCCGCAACAAGCTGAATCGTCTGAAAGCGGGTGCTTTTGACAGTCAGGCGGATGTCTTCCGCCAAGAGAAACTGTTGCTCGCCAAAGAAGTGTGTCTGGACATTATCATGCTCCGCCAGCAAAAACACATCTTGGAGGAACGGCTGCGAAACGCGGAAGAACTCGCCAAAATGTACGCCAAGCGCCTCCAAACCGGAGATGCGAACGCCCTCGAAACGAATAAAATCAATCTGGAACTGCTGAATATTAAAACGGAGACTTCGCTGAACGAAACGGCACTGCGCAATAAGTTGCAGGAACTGAACACGTTAAACGGCAATATCCCCGTAGTGTTCGAAGAAAGCGCGTATCCCGCGACGCCTTTCCCTGCCGATTATCAGATACTGAAATCGGAAGTGCTCTCCGCCGACCGCACGTTAATGGCGTTCAACAACGAAAGCCTCGTTGCCCGCAAACAGATCGCCGTCAACAAGTCGCAATGGCTGCCGAAACTGGAACTCGGCTACCGCCGGAACACCGAAACCGGAACGCCTTTCAACGGAGTAGTAGTGGGATTCTCCTTCCCGCTTTTCGAGAATCGCAACAAGGTGAAAATAGCCAAAGCGCAAGCGCTGAACATCGACTTGCAGAAAGACAACGCCACCCTGCAAGTGGAATCCGAACTGGCACAGCTCTATCGGGAAGCCAAAACGCTGCACGCCTCTATGGAGGAATACAGGAAAACTTTTCAGGCGCAACAAGACCTCGCACTGCTGAAACAGGCTCTGACAGGCGGACAGATCAGCATGATCGAGTATTTTGTCGAAGTATCCGTCATTTATCAAAGTCATCAGAATTACCTCCAGCTGGAGAATCAATATCAGAAGGCAATGGCACGAATTTATAAGAGCAAGCTATAAATTCCGCTTTATTTCGCCCGATTATTGAATAAATAAAAAGAATGCATTACATTTGGGGACTGTAAAAAAAACACTAAACTATTATGAAAACTAAAACCCTCTCTTACACCCCCATCTTGTTTTGCATTCTTATTTTATGGAGTGCCTGTAAAGACGATGCCGATGCCCCCCTGCGGTTTTACGACAGCAAATACGAAGTGCCCATGGGAGGAAGACGCTACCTCGGAATCGAAAGTGGAAACGGAGACTACTCTTTGGAAATCGGAAATCCCCGCATCGCAAGTGCCGGAATCGAAAGTGGCTGGAGCGGAGTTCCCGCCGGACGAATGATTTACATATCCGGCATTCTCACCGGAAGCACGTATCTGAAAGTGACAGACAACGCCACACAGGAAACGCTCACTCTGCCCATCAAAGTGGTGGACTACTACGAAGATCTCAATCTGATACACGGCTCGTCATCCCTGCGTCCCAATGGGGACGAGAATCTACTGCCGGGTGTTGACGACATTTTCCTTGTCAGCAACGCTGCCCGTGACGCTTATTTCTTCAAACAAGGACAGCAAACCGCTTTTTCATCGGGACTCGAACTTATCACCAAAGGAACTTATGCACTGAAACAAGGAGAAGACAACAAAGCCACGCTGACTCTTACCTTTTCATTGGATGCCTCACCGGCTACGGAACACCATTTCACCGTATGGGGAAACGCGTACCTGCTTCATCGACTGGACAAGAATTTACATCTGAACTGGGGCACGCCGCCCATTGGAGAAACACGGACATCACCCGCACCGCCTCCGGCCTACACACTGGAAGAAATAACGGAAGGAGCAGAACCGGGAACAGGCAGACAGGTCGGTTTCATTCTGAATTATAAGGAAATACCCACTGGAATACTTCCCTAAATTATAAATGATAAATTAGCTGCGCTATCTCGCTAAGTATTCTATCCGTTCTCCATTTCTTTCGGGAATGATCTTTACAGCGTACGTATCTCCTCCGGCAAATATCCGCTGCGGATACGCCACTCCTGGGGATAAAGATTATTGGCACGATTTCCGATATTCTTCACAAATCCGAGAAAAATATTCCGGTAAGTAAGTAAGATATAACCACGAGGGGCTGTTTCCGACAAGGCAATAGCCTCTTTTCGTAAATAAGCGATAGCCTGTTCATAGCTCACCTCTTCCGTATCAAAAGCATCCTGCCGCAAGAGCGTAGCACTCATCGCCAGCGCATGAGCGGGAATCAAATCTCTCCCTTTCACTTCACCAGTCAGAACGCCTGCCTGTATCACTTTCAGATACTGTTTCATGGCAGCCAGTTCATCGGTATATCGTTGCGGAAATGCGACGATGCCCGCGCCTTCCGCAGACAGGGTGTATCTTTCGGCATTTTCCTGCTTCAGCCAGTTCAGTGCCATCCTCATGTGTTCTTTGGAAACGGGAGAAGCAGCCGCTCCGCCTTTCTTATCTTTTTTCTTGGACGACTTTGCTTTTGAGAATGAATAGGTTGCCGGTTCATCTTCCGCATCCGGTTTGCGAAGTGCCGCCAGAAAGAATCCTTCGCCTTTTGTCTTATGAGGAAGAAAATGACAGACAGACAAACTTCTCTGAGATTCATCCTCTCCATCGAGTAAATTCCCCGTTATATTCCACTCGTCCTGCACCTCCAGCGGCAAGAGTTCCGCACCGAATTCCTGCTGAATCCAGCAGACGTTCTCTTCATCTTCTTTGCTATTATAGGTACACGTACTATATATTAATATGCCGCCCGGTTTCAGACAGGGCCAAATATCCGCAATAATCCGCCGCTGACGCTGCCAGCAGATCTCTACATTCTCCGGACTCCATTCCTCCACGGCTACGGGGTCTTTACGAAACATTCCCTCGCCCGAACAAGGCACATCGGTCAGAATGACATCGAAAAAAGACGGAAGTGCCGAGAAATCAGCCGGATCATTGTTGGTAACCACCACATCCGGATGCCCCCACTTCGTCAGATTCTCCGCCAGCACCTGTGAACGGTTCCGGATCACTTCATTCGCCACCAGCAGACTCCCTTCCGGAAGCACGCTGCGCGCATGGGTTGATTTTCCTCCGGGGGCCGCACAAAGATCGAGC
This sequence comes from Bacteroides sp. RCH18, assembly GCF_058231005.1. Classification (NCBI taxonomy): domain Bacteria; kingdom Pseudomonadati; phylum Bacteroidota; class Bacteroidia; order Bacteroidales; family Bacteroidaceae; genus Bacteroides; species Bacteroides sp. RCH18. The sequence continues at coordinate 2,069,538 of NZ_JBIPTC010000001.1, forward strand.
ATCACCACCGGAGACTCGACATACTGCCGCAGCACCTGCTCCACAAACATGGACGAAGCCTCCTGAACATAGTAGCAACCGGCATGAAACAACGGGTCGAACGTAAAAGTCAGACGCTCGTCAAGATAGTAGCCATCGGATGCCCAGGGAACTTTATTGAAGGAAAAACGGGCAGAACTGTCTGTCAGCGAGCTTACTCCTTCCTCCTTCATTCTCAATTTATTGATCCGAATGCTGACGGGAGGCTCCTGTTGCAAGGCGGCAGCCAGTTTTTCATATTCTTCATTGCCCAGTAAGGCACGGGTATAGTCGATAAAAGAAGCGGGTAAATTCATTTTTCATTTATTAATTCCTGCAAATATCAAAAATATTTCGTCTCTTTGCAACTTTCTGACATACGAACTACGTCTAACAGACAAAGAAACAAATAAAAGAATTAATATATGAAACGGATTTTAATTGCTTTACTGGTCATGATGACCATTTTCTCGCTGGCAAACGCCCAGAAACAAACAACTGTTGTGAACGACTCTACCGGAAACGTAAAAGTGACCGTAACGAAAGGGAAAGGCAAGGATGCCAAGGTAAATGTCGGCAACACGGCCGTCACTGTGATCGGCATCGATGACGAAGACACCGACACGACAAGTGTAGATACGGGCAAAGTGAGTAGTTCCTCGCGCGGTCCTCACGGAAAAGCGAGCTTCACCATCAGCTCTGACGACGATGACTTCCCGTTCAATAATTTCGGAAATGCAGTCGGAGGAGGTATTCTGGTAGCCATCATCAGCATCATTGCCATATTCGGAATGCCGGTATTCATCATATTTGTAGTCTTCTTCTTCCGCTACAAGAACCGGAAAGCACGCTATCGCCTTGCCGAACAGGCTCTCGCAGCCGGTCAGCCTCTTCCGGAAGAATTCATACGGGAGCACAAATCGACAGACCAACGTACACAAGGAATCAAAAACACCTTTACAGGCATCGGGCTCTTCATATTCCTCTGGGCCATCACCGGCGAATTCGGAATTGGCGCTATCGGACTGCTTGTCATGTTTATGGGACTGGGACAATGGCTGATCGGCTACAAGCAACATGCCAACGAGGAAACCAAGAACAGAGAAACCGCCATCAGAAGCAACGACATCATCATCTCGGAGAGGAACGACGAAGAGAAGAACGAAGAAAATAGATGAGCCAACTCAACGATATATCGCTAGTCGCACAGGTCGTGGTGTTCAAGAACACCAGGGCCTTCGACCAGTTGGTACAAAAATACCAGTCGCCTGTCAGACGCTTCTTCCTGCATCTGACTTGCGGTGACAGCGAATTGAGTGACGACTTGGCACAGGATACATTCATCAAGGCATATACCAATCTGGCCTCGTTCCGTAACTTGTCGAGTTTCTCCACGTGGCTATACCGTATTGCTTATAATATTTTTTATGATTATATTCGCAGCCGGAAAGAGATGGCAGACCTGGATACCAGGGAAGTAGACGCCGTCAACTGCACCGAACAAGCGAACATAGGGCAGACAATGGATGTTTATCAGTCACTCAAATCGCTGAAGGAAGTGGAACGAACCTGCATCACGCTGTTTTACATGGAAGATGTAAGCATCGACAAGATTGCAGGAATAACGGGAATACCGGCAGGGACGGTGAAAAGCCACCTGTCGCGTGGAAAAGAAAAATTAGCAACGTATTTAAAAAGAAACGGTTATGACGGAAATAGATAATGATAAACTTCTGAAAGATTTCTTCGCAGAAAACAAGCGGGAAATAGCCGACAACGGATTCAGCCGCCGCGTCATGCACCACTTGCCCGACCGCAGCAACCGGTTGGCACGCCTTTGGACTGTATTCGTAATGACAGTAGGAGCCACGCTCTTTGTCACCCTGGGCGGACTGGAAGCCGTATGGGAAACACTGAAAGATGTACTCATCGGCATGATCAACCACGGCGCAACCAGCCTTGATCCGAAATCAATCATCATTGCAACGGTCGTCCTGCTATTCATGGCCGGACGGAAAGTAGTATCAATGGCATAACAATGCTTGTCACACTCTGTGCCAAGGACTTGGCACAGTTGTGACACCGCACTGGCACAGCAGTGCCACGCCGTTGGCACAAGTGTGACAACGGCAGGGAACACAGCAGACAGTTCAGATGTATCGAACGAATATAATTCCCCAGATCAAGAGATCCTTGTTCATTTCTTCTGTTAAAGTATAATAAATTTGCTCTCCTCTCCCGATAGCTCCAAACATAGATGTTGTATCTTTGTTACTTTGTAAACTAAAATAGCGAGAAGAGTTTTGAAACTACGTATATTTCTTTTATTTCTGTTTCTGTCTTTATTCCGTGCTCAGGCAGATGTCATCGACAGTTTGATGACGCATCCCAGAGACTCCATAGCTCTGACAAGTGACTCCCTTGTATTACGTTTCTTATCGGAGTCAGGGATTCCTATATCCGACAATAACAAAGTCAGGTTACTGAAAAGCGGACGAGAAAAATTCATTGATTTATTCAGCGCCATCCGCGACGCCAAACACCACATCCATCTGGAATATTTCAATTTCCGCAATGACTCTATAGCCAATGCGCTGTTCGACCTGCTGGCCGAAAAGGTAAAAGAAGGCGTGGAAGTACGGGCCATGTTCGATGCGTTCGGCAACTGGTCGAACAATAAACCGCTCAAAAAGAGGCATCTCAAAAAAATACGCGAACAGGGAATCGAGATTGTCAAGTTCGACCCGTTCACCTTTCCCTACATCAATCATGCGGCACACCGTGATCACCGCAAAATAGCCGTCATCGACGGCGAAGTCGCCTATACGGGAGGAATGAACATCGCCGACTACTACATCAACGGACTCCCCAAAATCGGTACATGGCGTGATATGCACATGAGAATAGAAGGCGATGCCGTCAATGATCTGCAAGAAATATTTCTTACCATATGGAACAAGGAGACTAAACAAAATATTGGTGGAGAAGCATACTTCCCCAAGCATAAGGGGCAGTCGGACACCACCAATGTAGTCGTCGCCATCGTAGACCGTACACCGAAGAAAAACAGCCGTATGCTCAGTCATGCTTATGCCATGTCGATCTATTCGGCACAGAAAAACGTGCACATCGTCAACCCGTATTTTGTGCCCACATCCTCCATCAACAAAGCGCTTCAACGCACCATCGAACGAGGTGTGGATGTCACGATTATGGTTTCTTCCGCCTCCGATATTCCGTTTACTCCGGACGCCGCCCTCTACAAACTTCACAAACTGATGAAAAGGGGGGCCACTGTCTATATGTACAATGGCGGTTTCCACCATTCCAAAATCATGATGGTCGACGATATTTTCTGCACGGTAGGCACCGCAAACCTGAACAGCCGCAGCCTCCGGTACGACTACGAGACGAACGCTTTCATCTTTAACAAAGAAATTACAGGCGAACTGAACGAAATGTTTCGGAACGATATAGAGCACTGTACGCAGCTGACACCGGAATTCTGGAAAAAGCGCTCACCGTGGAAGAAGTTCGTCGGATGGTTTGCCAATTTATTCACGCCATTTTTGTAATTTTGCATCGCACCAACTTATTGGAAAATTATTCGCTATGAAACAATATTTAGATTTACTCAATCGCGTATTAACTGAAGGAACTGAGAAAAGTGACCGTACAGGAACCGGAACGATCAGTGTGTTCGGACATCAGATGCGTTTCAACCTCGACGAGGGTTTCCCGTGTCTGACCACCAAAAAACTGCATCTGAAATCAATCATCTACGAGTTACTCTGGTTTCTGCAAGGTGATACGAACGCGAAATATCTGCAAGAACACGGTGTACGCATCTGGAACGAATGGGCGGACGAAAATGGTGATTTAGGTCATATCTATGGCTATCAGTGGCGTTCGTGGCCCGACTACGACGGCGGATTCATCGACCAGATCAGCGAAGCGGTAGAGACGATCAAGCACAATCCCGACTCCCGACGTATCATTGTCAGCGCCTGGAATGTAGCCGATTTAAAGAATATGAATCTGCCTCCCTGCCATGCCTTCTTCCAGTTTTACGTGGCAGACGACCGGCTGAGCCTGCAACTTTACCAGCGCAGCGCGGATATATTTCTCGGAGTCCCGTTCAATATCGCATCATATGCACTGCTGCTACAAATGATGGCGCAGGTGACAGGACTGAAAGCGGGTGAATTTATCCATACACTTGGCGATGCCCATATCTATCTGAACCACTTGGATCAGGTCAAATTACAGCTTAGCCGCGAACCACGCGCATTGCCTCAAATGAAAATTAATCCGGATGTGAAGAGTATCTATGACTTCCAGTTCGAAGACTTCGAACTGGTGAACTACGATCCGCATCCACATATTGCCGGAATAGTAGCGGTATAAAACCATGAGTAAAATATCAATTATTGCCGCCGTAGACCGCCGAATGGCGATCGGCTTTCAGAATAAACTGCTTTTCTGGTTGCCCAACGACTTGAAACGCTTCAAGGCACTGACTACCGGAAACACCATCATAATGGGAAGAAAAACCTTCGAATCGCTGCCGAAAGGTGCGCTGCCCAATCGCAGAAACGTTGTATTATCCACCCGTCCGGATACGGTATGTCCCGGTGCGGAAGTCTTCCCGTCGCTGGAAGTCGCCCTGCAAAGCTGCAAGGAAGATGAGCACATCTATATAATAGGTGGCGCAAGCGTCTACCGACAGGCACTTCCTCTTGCCGACGAACTTTGTCTGACGGAAATAAACGACGTTGCTCCCGAAGCCGATGCCTTCTTTCCGGAAGTATCTCCGGCTCAATGGCACGAAAAAAGCAGAGAAGCTCATCCCGTGGATGAGAAACATCTCTGCCCGTATGCTTTTGTAGATTACGTGAAACAGTAAGCTATTTTATTCTGTACGATTAATCTTCGTCTTCTATGTCGACCATAATCGGCATCTGCCGCTTTATGGCTTCATGGAAAGAGATTAGTGTCTCCGTACGCGCCAACCCCAAAGGTTGCAATTTATCATGTATGATACTCAGCAAATGGTGATTGTTCTTAGCGTAAATCTTGATAAACATATCATATTTACCAGTAGTGAAATGGCACTCTACTACTTCCGGAATAGCTTCCAAAGCTCTTGTTACCGAATCAAAGGATTCCGGATCTTTCAGATATATACCAATATAAGCACAAGTTTCATATCCTATCTTCTCAGGATCGATCACATATTCCGATCCTTTCAATATTCCCAGATTAGTCAACTTCTGAATGCGCTGGTGGATAGCCGCCCCGGAAACGTTACACGCTCTTGCTACTTCCAAAAAAGGAATACGCGCGTTCCCTGCTATTAATTTCAGAATTTGCTCATCTAAAGCATCTAATTGATGATGTCCCATTTTTGAATCAAATTGTTTTAATCAATGAATCTTTCATGCAAAGTTAGCTATTTTTCGGCAACAAATACTATGATTTATTACTTTTATTTGCAAATATCGAATAAGTCAACAATAGTTTGTACCTTTGTGAAAAACATAAATATACTATTTATATGAAACAAATTTGCAGTATTCTTCTTTTTTTCCTGATTTCGGCAGGAAGTTATGCGCAAAACTTTGCAGATTATTTTCAGAATAAGACATTGCGGGTAGATTATATCTTCACCGGAAACAATAAGCAGCAAACGATCTATCTGGACGAGCTGTCTCAGCTTCCCTCCTGGGCAGGTCGTGAACATCATTTGTCCGAACTTCCGCTCGAAGGCAACGGGCAGATTATCGTCAGAGACCTCGCCACCCGACAGTGTATCTACAAGACTTCCTTTTCTTCTCTGTTTCAAGAGTGGCTGTCCACCGATGAAGCCAAGGAGACAGCCAAAGGCTTCGAAAATACATTCTTGCTTCCCTACCCCAAACAGCCGGCAGAGGTAGAAATCGTGCTGTTCTCTCCCCGCAAGGAAGTGATGACCAGCTTCAAGCACATTGTCCGTCCGGACGATATCTTGATTCATAAACGGGGAACATCGCACGTCACTCCACACCGGTATATGCTTCAGAGCGGTAACGAAAAAGAGTGCATAGATGTCGCTATCCTGGCAGAAGGCTACACGGAAAAGGAAATGGATTTATTCTATCAGGATGCGCAGAAAGCCTGCGAAAGCCTGTTTGCGCACGAACCGTTCCGGTCGATGAAAAACAAATTCAACATAGTGGCTGTAGCCAGTCCGTCGATTGACAGCGGAGTCAGTGTTCCCCGCGAAAATCAATGGAAACACACGGCCGTTCATTCTCATTTCGATACTTTTTACTCGGACCGTTACCTGACTACAAGCCGGGTGAAGGCCATCCACAACGCTTTGGCCGGCATTCCTTATGAGCATATTATTATCCTTGCCAATACGGATGTGTACGGAGGCGGAGGAATTTACAACTCATATACGCTGACTACCGCTCATCATCCGATGTTCAAGCCTGTAGTGGTCCATGAATTCGGACATAGCTTCGGAGGCTTGGCGGATGAATATTTTTATGATGACGATGTAATGACGGACACGTATCCGCTGGATGTAGAGCCGTGGGAACAGAACATCAGTACACGGGTAAATTTCGCCTCGAAATGGGAAGATATGCTTGCACCGAATACGCCTGTCCCCACACCTGTAGCACAACATCAAAACTATCCGGTAGGTGTATATGAAGGCGGCGGTTACTCAGCCAAAGGTATTTATCGGCCGGCATTCAATTGTCGCATGAAAACAAACGAATATCCTGAGTTCTGCCCGGTATGCCAGCGTGCTATCCAGCGGATTATTGAGTTCTATGTCCCTTAATTAAAGGCAGATGCAGGAATTCTTTTTCTTTTAGAATTCCTGTCTGACTCCTGACATAGTAACATCTCATAGTATCATATAACTGATATAATATAACACCCGATAGAGTATAACATTTGGTATAGCAATACCGGGTATAGCAACAAAAAACAATATTGTCAAACTTAAAACCCAAACCGTATGATCAGATTTCAACCGATCACCACATCAGACGTACAACATTACAAATTTATGGAAGAGCTTCTCGTCGAATCGTTTCCACCCGAAGAATATCGCGAACTGGAACATCTTCGTGAATATACAGACCGGATAGGCAACTTCCATAATAATATCATTTTTGACGATGACCTGCCCATTGGCTTTATCACATATTGGGATTTCGATGAATTCTATTACGTAGAACACTTCGCTACCAATCCTGCATTGCGCAACGGAGGCTACGGGAAACGCACATTAGAGCATTTATGTGAGTTTCTGAAACGCCCCATTGTACTGGAAGTAGAACGCCCGGTAGAGGACATGGCCAAACGCCGTATCAACTTCTACCAACGCCACGGGTTTACACTGTGGGAAAAAGACTATTACCAGCCGCCATATAAAGAAGGAGACGATTTCCTGCCTATGTATCTCATGGTACACGGCAATCTGGATGCAGCAAAGGATTATGAAGGAATAAGACATAAACTCCATACAATCGTTTACGGAGTCAAGGAATAAAGGAACAAAGGAATCGGAAGAAACATACTTCGGATAGATTTTAGATCATATCCGGCAGACGAAGTTCAGACATAAAGTCTGCCTCTGCCGGAGAATAATAAACAGAGAGGCTAAAAGAGAAGCTAAAAAGAAAGGGCGTCCAATTGCTTGGACGCCCTTCTCTATATATCAAATTAACTAATTATTTCTCACCACGTTTAGTAGAAGAATAGTTAATCTTCAAAGCGTAAGATTTTCTAAGAGCATTCTTCACGTCTGTGATAATACCCATTTTAGTCTTTTGGTCTACTTTCAGAGACACAGTCATCTTAGCTTGGTCACCCTCATTCATACTTGCACGTTCCTGGAAAATGAAGTCTTGTACTTCGCCAACTTCGGCATAGCTGTCGTTGAGCTGAATACGACTTTCAGTACCCATTTTCGCACGATATTCCTGAGTCGGTTCACCCACATAAATGAATGTTACCAGCGATTTCTTCTCCAGTTTTTCGAGTTCAGTACCTACCGGAAGTGTAAACTGTACCTTTAATGTTACCTCGCGCATTGTTGTTACAATCATAAAGAAGAACAACAAAGTAAAGATAAGGTCAGGCAACGAAGAAGTATTCAATGCCGGCATTTCACGTTTACCAGTTTTATTAAATTTTCCCATTACTTACTTCCTTTTTTCTCCGTATTTTTTAGGTTCTGCCTCAGAAATTCTCTGCGGATAGATTTCACGAATTGCTTTTTGCTGTTCGTCGTTCAATTCCGCATAAGGTCTTTGCCATTTCTGAAGGGCCAGTTCATCTCTCAATTCATTGTATGCAGCAACAAGTTCGTTCTGCACGCTGATGTATGCCTGATAAGAAGATCCACGGTCATTCTGCAAAGAAATTACATGCTTGTCGTTAACGAGAGTCGTACCGAAAAACTCCACATTCTTCTGTGTCTTTTCAGGCATGTGCTCTGCATTGCCGGCATTAGCAATAAATTCTTTAGCTTTTTCCCTTAGTTGCTCAACACCGATATAATCATTACCGCACATCAAAGCATCATCCTTATTCAGGTATACCTGCAAAATGTTACGTTCTTTGATCTTATCTGTATTCTGTTGATCTTGATCTTCGGGTGGTGGAGGCAAAAGTCTTGCCAAACCACGGTCCGTATCCATTGATGTTGTAATCAAGAAGAAGATCAGCAACAAGAAAGCGATATCCGCCGTAGAACTTGAGTTAATATCAGGAACTTTTCTTTTTCCTCTTGCCATTGTAATTACTTATTAAATTGAGTATCCTCAATTGATTATGATATTTTTTTCTTTATGCCACTTGCAATGATTGCAACGATTGTTACAAACAACAAGATGTAGATGGAATAAAGGAACATATCAGTTAATTTCAGCCAGAAAGGAACGTTGTCAGTACCGTCATAACCTGGGATATTCATCGGTGTTCCATCACCAGCAGCCCAAGCAATCACTAAAACAACAACCAAAAGAACCAAACCAAGCAATGACTTAATTGCATTTGCAGGGCTATCTTTCAAAGCTGCTCCAAATTGGAATACAGCAGCAACTACTGTAGCAGCAACAGCCAAACCAAATAACCCATAAATGAGCATCAGTAAGGCATTTGTGTTTGCCGGTTGCCACATTTCAGGATCTACTCCCGCAATGACATCTGCTCCTTGAGCATCACCACCCAGGTAGAAAAGCCCCAGGACAATGAGGATGATGGCAAACATCGCATACAGTGCGTAATACGATACTTTATATGATAACTTACTCATTTCGAATTATTTTTTGTATTTCAGATCATATTTGATTACCATGTCAAGCAAAGAGATAGAAGAGTCTTCCATTTCGCTTGTAAGAGCTTCAATCTTAGCAAGTACGTAGTTGTAGAATACCTGAAGAATCAAAGCAACGATCAAACCGAAAATAGTTGTAATCAAGGCAACTTTCATACCACCTGCAACAACCGTCGGAGAGATATCACCTACCTGCTGGATCTTATCAAATGCCTGCACCATACCGATTACAGTACCCAAGAATCCGAGTGACGGAGCCATAGCGATAAACAGTGTGATCCAAGAACATCCTTTTTCAAGGTAACCAGCCTGTACACCACCGTAAGATACTACTGACTTCTCAACTACATCGATACCTTGGTCGATTCTCATCAAACCCTGGTAGTAGATAGAAGCAACAGGACCTCTGGTGTTACGTGCGATGTCTTTAGCAGCTTCAACATCACCTTTTTCCAAAGCAGCTTCGATAGATGCCATGAATTTTTTTGTGTTGATTTCAGCCAAGCTCAAATAGATGATACGTTCGATACAGAAAGCCAAACCGATTACCAAAGCAATAGCAACCAAACTCATGAAAGATGCAGTACCTTCGATGAATTTAACTTTGATTTCTTTGTGAATACCACCTTCTTCTGCAGCAGGAGCAGCGGCCGGAGCAGCTTGAGCAGCAGCAGGAGCAGCTTGTTGTTCAGTTTGTTCTGCTGCAGGAGCGTCTTGAGCCTGAGCAAGTTGAATTGAGCCAAATGTAAAGGCCCCAATCACAGCAACAATTGCAAATAACTTTTTCATTGTGTGTCTAATTTTTAAGATTAATTAATTGATTATTATTTATTGTATTTACTTCACGTTTCAACTTTTGTTCTGCGGAGAGACGGGGATTCGAACCCCGGATACACTTTTGGCGTATACACGCTTTCCAGGCGTGCCTCTTCAACCACTCGAGCACCTCTCCTTATGAGTTTTCCGCATTTTCAGCTACAAATGTATCCTTTTTTTTCTTTTCCTAAAGCATTATCCCTTTTTTATCTTAAATAAATACTGCAAATTAATATAATTTAAAACCTTTGGAACCTTATTTGACCATTCCGAACACTTTTAGCGCATTTTCGGAAGTGGCTTGTGAAAGGTGCTCCGGGGTGGTCCGATAAATTTCTACCAGTTTCAGGAACGTATCATGCACATTCGCACTTTCATTCCTCTTCCCCCGATTGGGGGCCGGGGTCAGATACGGTGAGTCCGTTTCGAGCACAATCCGCTCCAAAGGCACTGTTAGCAAGGTATCCGGCAGTGAGGACTTTTTAAAAGTGACCACTCCGTTGATTCCCAACATGAAACCGCCAAATTCAAGCAACCGGGCCGCTTCTTCGGCATTTCCGGTGAAACTATGAAAAATACCGGTCAAAGCAGTGTTTTTATAGGGCTCCATTACCTTATATATATAGTCGAATGCCTCCCGCGAATGAACCACGATGGGCAATTTATATTCGAGCGCCCATTCTATCTGTTTCTCAAAAACGTACAGTTGTTCGTTCAGAAAGGTTTTATCCCAATACAAATCAAGCCCAATTTCGCCAATGGCTACAAAATTATTGGGTGCTTCCAGACGCTCCCGGACAATTGACAGTTCCTGCCGGTATGACTCGTTCACCGAGGTAGGATGCAATCCGATCATCGGATAACAGAAATCAGGATAATCCGCACAAACCGACAGCATGGATTCAATCGTCGTACTGTCAATATTGGGCATGTAAATACGCGAAACACCTGCCTGACGTGCACGTTCCATCACCTGTGGCAGGTCATCGGAAAATTCTTCCAAAAAAAGATGGGAATGAGTATCTATTAACATGACAATTTGCTTTCTTCTTTTACTTTTTCGTTGGAACGGTAGTAATATACCAGTCCATAGTCACGACATTTTGCCAACCGGGCTTCATTAGGATTCACTTCCTGAAACTTCGCTTCCACCTGATTCCAGATATCCAGAATCAATTCATCCGCCCGGTCACGCATCGAAGCCAGTTCATCCAGACTCCGGTTGGTGGCAGACTGGTAATTTTTCTGACGTTCGTAGCTATCCAGAAAAATATCATAATGCACTTTTACGCGCGCAATAGTCGGGTTATAAATGGGGATCCCCCCTTGAGAGGTTCTCCGCTGCTCTCCTTCAATGATTTTTCTCCCCCACTCTACCAAAGCTGCTTCACTTAATAAATCCGGTACCACATTCGCTTCCGGAAGATCATAAAGTTCTTTATGCACCGGTTTGATTTCATCGCGAAGCACCGCGAGGTTGAGCACTTGAATAAAATGGGATATATACAGCCGTGCCATCCGCACATTCGCCTGATGCTTGCGACTGGCTCTCGACTGGTTGTCATAACATTGGGTATAGTAAATCTGCGCAGCTTCAAACTTCAGCAGAAAATTACGGGCTTCGAATAATGTTTTCAGTGAGATAGCCAAGTCCCGCACATTATACACGTCACCCTTCTCGACCGCTGCTTTCAGCGCCCGTACTCTGGCTTGATCCGTATTTGGCAATCGTCTGTAAGGCATTTCCCACCAACTTTACTACATTTCCCGATACATCAGTAATTTCACTAAATTCTTAAGTTCTTTCTTCTTCTCTTCGGCAACCGCAACTGCTTCAAGGCTCTCCATAGCCAGCGTATAATATTCGCGCATTTTGTTTTCACAAACGCTACGGATAGTCAACTGATTATAGATCTCCGTCACTGCCGCTATCTTTTCTGCCGGCTGACAGTTCTCTGCATTCAGCCAGCGGTTCAGTTCTTCCAGCTGTTCTCCGCTTGCACGTTCCAGTGCTTTGATCAGCATATATGTCTTCTTATTGCAAAGGATGTCTCCACCGATTTTCTTTCCGAACACTTCCGGATCGCCATAAACATCCAGCAAATCATCCTGTAACTGGAATGCAACCCCTATCTGCATACCAAAATTATAAAGATTCTCCGCATCAGCGGCAGACGCTCCTGCCAGAATCGCACCGGTCTTCAGACTTGCGGCAAGCAATACAGCCGTTTTCAGACGAATCATTTCAATATATTCGTCTTCCGCCACATCGTTGCGCGACTCAAATTCCATATCCAACTGCTGCCCTTCACAAATTTCCAACGCAGTCAGACTAAACAAATCAATGACTTCTTTCAAATGCTCGGGCGCACAACCGGCTACATACCGGAAAGCCAGTATCAGCATGGTATCACCCGACAAAATAGCTGTGTTATCGTTCCAGACCTTATGCACAGTAGGTTTTCCTCTGCGCATATCCGAACGATCCATCAGATCATCATGCAACAAGGTGTGATTATGATAAACTTCGATACCGATAGCAGGATCGTAAATTGATGAAACATCTTCCTTATACAAGTTATATGCCATCAGCATCAATACAGGACGAATCCGCTTTCCTCCCAGAGAAAGGATGTATTCGATTGGTTCGTAGAGTCCTTCCGGAGTCCGGGTTATCTGAATTTCAGATAGGTGGTTGTTTATTTTATCAAGTAATTGAGAAGCTGTAAACATGATGAAAACAAAGATTAATGAATAAAAAGAGGCTGCATTCGCAGCCTCTTAAATGTATGAGTGTTACAAATTACTGCAATCTGAACATTACAGGAACTGTAAATTTAACGCGAACCGGTTTACCACGCTGCATACCTGGTTTCCATTTCGGCATCGTGTTGATCACACGGAGAGCTTCTTTATCCAGATACGGGTCTACACTGCGTACAACTTTTGCATCTACGATACTACCGTCTTTGTTAACAACGAACTGTACGATAACACGACCTTGAGTACCATTTTCCTGTGCGATAGTCGGATATTTGATATTTTTAGCCAGATACTGCATCAATGCTGCCTGTCCACCCGGGAAGTCCGGCATGTTTTCTACAACTTCGAAGATAGTCTGTTCTTCCGGCTCTTCCTCAACTACTTGTACCGGTACGTATTTTACTTCCACTTTCGGTGTGTTATCCTCATTAAGGATGGTAGTTGATTCTTCAATATCTGCCTGGTCATCGACAATTTCCAGCAATTCGGCCACCTTCGGTGCCTCGGGTGGTGGTGGAGTCGCTTGTTCAGGGGTTTCGGTAATAGGAATGATTTCCTCTTCAAAAACAACATCAGCTACAGCCTGGCTTGTATCGATTTTCACGTCACGCTGGGTCCATTCGAACGCCACGAACATAAAAGCCAATACCACCACGTAACCGATCAGCAGCCATGTGGATTTCTTTCCTTCCAGGTCTGCCTTGGGTGATTTTTTAACTTCCATAATTTTGTTAATATAATGATTAATAAAAAAAAGTGTCTTCCTATGTGTCTCTGGGCAAATATACTACATTTTCAGATAACCGTCCGTTTCTTCGTATCTTTTTATCCGGCTTTTTAACTTTTTTAATTCTTTCATACTCATTCAGTTGCTTTTACAGTCAAATCTATGGCTGATTTTCAAAATAAGCGTATCTTTGGCGGACAAATATAAGAAGCAGATAATATGAAAAAGATAACAATCGCAATCGACGGCTTTTCCTCCTGCGGAAAAAGTACAATGGCCAAAGATCTCGCCCGCGAAGTAGGATACATTTATATAGATAGTGGGGCAATGTATCGCGCAGTCACCTTATATAGTATTGAAAATGGGATATTTAACGGAGACGTTATTGATACGGAGAAGCTGAAAGAAGCAATCCGGGATATCCGGATTACTTTCCGCCCCAATCCGGAGACGGGACGTCCGGACACCTACCTCAACGGGGTGAACGTAGAGAATAAAATCCGTACAATGGGGGTTTCGTCCAAAGTCAGCCCTATCAGCGCACTCGATTTTGTACGCGAAGCGATGGTAGCACAGCAACAGGCCATGGGTAAAGAAAAAGGGATTGTGATGGACGGACGGGACATCGGAACCACGGTTTTCCCGGATGCGGAACTGAAAATATTTGTTACGGCCACACCGGAGATTCGTGCCCAACGCCGTTTTGACGAACTGAAAGCAAAAGGCCAGGAAGGCAGTTTCGAGGAAATTCTTGAGAACGTAAAGCAACGGGATTACATCGACCAGCATCGTGAAGTGAGCCCATTGCGCAAAGCGGACGACGCTCTGCTGCTCGACAATTCCAATCTGAGCATCGAACAGCAGAAGGAATGGCTGTCGGAACAATTCGGGAAAGTAGTAAAGGAATAGAGGATAGAAATCGAGTGTATGATTAAAGTAGAGATAGATGAAGGTTCCGGCTTCTGCTTCGGCGTGGTCACAGCCATCCACAAGGCGGAAGAAGAACTGGCAAAAGGAGAAACGCTCTATTGCCTGGGAGATATTGTACACAACAGCCGGGAGGTAGAAAGGCTGAAGGCAATGGGACTGATTACGATCAACCGTGATGAATTCAGACAATTGCGCAATGCCAAAGTGTTGCTTCGCGCACACGGAGAGCCACCGGAGACTTACCAGATCGCCCACAAGAATAATATCGAAATCATCGATGCAACCTGTCCGGTCGTACTGCGGCTTCAAAAGCGCATCAAACAAGAGTTCCGGAAGGAAGATTTTGAAGAAAAGCAAATTGTGATCTACGGCAAGAACGGTCATGCAGAAGTGCTGGGACTGGTAGGGCAGACCGGCGGTCAAGCCATTGTCATCGAAAGTGCGGAAGAAGCCAAAAAGCTGGATTTCACTAAAAGCATCCGCCTTTTCTCGCAGACCACAAAGTCTCTGGACGAGTTTCAGGAGATTGTAGAATACATCAAACTCCACATTTCACCGGACGCCACTTTCGAATATTACGATACAATCTGCCGGCAGGTAGCTAACCGTATGCCCAATCTCAGGGAATTTGCGGCAACGCACGATCTGATTTTCTTCGTCAGCGGGAAAAAGAGTTCGAACGGAAAGATGCTTTTTGAAGAATGCCTGAAAGTAAACGCCAACTCACATCTAATTGATAATGAGAAAGAAATCGATCCTTCTTTACTCCGGAATGTAGAATCGATCGGCGTATGCGGAGCGACTTCCACTCCCAAATGGCTGATGGAAAAAATACATGACCATATCCAGCTATTGATAAAAGATTAAAAAGAAAGATAGAAGAGACAATTTGAATATTTTTAATGGTTTCGACACACGAAAAAAAACTTATGAAACACTGCTTTCAACTTTTTGTTGTACATTTGCCACGTCAAACTAATTAATGAAAGATTGTTATGGGAACAGTTAAATGTATCGGTATTTTGACTTCGGGAGGTGATGCTCCGGGAATGAATGCGGCCATCCGCGCAGTAACACGTGCAGCTATCTACAACGGACTACAAGTAAAAGGTATATATAGAGGATACAAAGGTCTGGTGACAGGCGAAATCAAAGAGTTCAAGAGCCAGAACGTAAGTAATATCATCCAACTGGGTGGAACCATCCTGAAAACAGCCCGCTGTAAGGAGTTCACCACACCGGAAGGCCGCCAGCTGGCTTATGATAATATGAAAAGAGAAGGCATCGATGCTTTGGTGATCATCGGTGGTGACGGTTCGCTGACAGGCGCCCGAATCTTCGCACAGGAATTCGATGTTCCATGTATCGGACTTCCGGGAACGATTGACAACGACCTTTACGGCACGGATACCACTATCGGATACGATACCGCATTGAACACCATTCTGGATGCAGTAGATAAAATCCGCGACACCGCCACTTCACACGAACGTCTGTTCTTTGTAGAGGTGATGGGACGTGACGCCGGATTCCTCGCTCTGAACGGTGCCATTGCTTCGGGAGCCGAAGCAGCCATTATTCCGGAGTTCAGTACGGAAGTCGACCAACTGGAAGAATTTATCAAGAACGGATTCCGCAAATCCAAGAATAGCAGTATCGTACTGGTAGCGGAAAGCGAACTGACAGGTGGTGCCATGCACTATGCGGAACGTGTGAAAAACGAATACCCGCAATACGATGTGCGTGTGACAATCTTAGGACACTTGCAACGCGGTGGAAGCCCTACAGCTCACGACCGCATCCTGGCAAGCCGTTTGGGTGCCGCTGCCATCGACGCTATCATGGAAGACCAGCGCAACGTGATGATAGGTATCGAGCACGATGAAATCGTTTATGTACCATTCAGCAAAGCTATCAAGAATGATAAGCCGATCAAGAGAGATCTGGTCAATGTATTGAAAGAACTTTCAATATAATAAAGGTAATACATTCATATAAGGTAATATAAAGAACGGTGGACGCAATGAGAGATTCAATGGTCCACCGTTCTTGTTTCAATAAAGCTATCACTATTTCCAGGAGTCCGGACCGATATACCGGCATTCTTTCAAGCAATATCTCTTTTCCCCGCGGCAGATAAAGCGATCGTCTTTTCACGCTTTCTCTTATTCATCATTTTCTTAATCCACAAATAATAACCGGTCAACGGCAAGGAAGCACCCACTAATGCAGCCAAAAAAGTAAGTATACGTGTCGTCATACCTCCCCAGTTGCCTACATGAACAGAGTAAATCCAACCGCGTATTTTTCCCGCCTTATCCTGATGCTGATAAAGACTCGTCTCTGTAAATTCACCATTTTCCGTATTAAATGAATAACGGTCAGCAGCACGTTGATTCCCCAAACGGTCGAAAGCAACGCTAGCCGTACCGGAGGAAACACTGATCTGTTTGTATGCCGGATTCTGAAGACTCAGTTTGTCATATATTTCCTGCCAATAAGCAAAGGCAGAAACAACAGGCTTTGGCTGTTCAGTTTGCTGGTGTTTCCAATGTCTGCCGCCCTCATGCAGGTTGCCTTCCTGCCGTTCACTTTGTGAATAATCTGCGGATAAGCCTTCCTGTTTTTCTCGATGCGGCCTGTCCGGACGACCTCTTCTGCCACTTCCACGTTCTTCGGCATTCTCCCGTCCTTCAGTTTCAGCCTTCGGCTTTCCATCCTGCAAAGCCAGTCGGGCATCTCCTTTCGAAGTGCTTTCTTTCTGCCCGTGCCCATGCCCGCCCTGCTGCTGCACTTCCACACCAAAAACTTTATAAAAAGCTGTCCGATACCAAGTGAAAGACCACGTCAGTCCGGTCAGCGACATAGCCAGCAGAAGAACCAGCGCATACATTCCTCCCGCCACATGCAAGTCATACCAAAACCGCTTCCAGCCTTTCGTGCCCGATATCTTCAGACTATTTTTCAATGCCTTACGTGTACGCGGCCACCAGACAATGATTCCGGAAATCAAGACTACGACAAACATCAAAGTGCTGACGCCTACAATCATCTTTCCCCAGAAAATCCCCTCACCTCCCGGATTCATACTATCCAGCAACCAGCGGTGCATCCGAAACATAAACGCAAAGAAACCGCTGCGCTGATTCTTTCCGGTAATCTCGCCCGTATACTGATCGACATACACCGAAGAACGGCGGGGTTTGGAAAGACTCACCTGATAAGTGCGTTCCGGATCAGAGGAAATGCTGACACCCGACACAGAAACATCGTCGGGCAACGTGGCAGCCACCTTTTCCAACAACTGATCAACCGGTAGCGGAGCTGCCTCAACTTGTTTCACAAAGTAAAGTTCCGGCCACATCAGTTCATTTACCTCATTCTCGAACACCAGCATGGCGCCGGAGAAACAGATAAGCGTGATTATTATTCCGAAGGGGACTGAGAGCCACAAATGAATTTTTCGAAAAAACTTTCTCATTGTATTTGTATGGGTTACTTTTGGCACAACCTTGCTGATTTCATGATTGGCAAAGAATATTCAACATTTAGTCTGTGAAAGTAGCGTCAACAGCTGATGAAGAGATGATATTTTCTCCAAAAATACCGTAAGTGGTAAAGCGGGTAATCGTATATTCGTTCGAACGTTTCGCAATACCGCCGTTTGTATTCAGTTCATAGGCTGTGGTTACACCTTCATTTCCCTGATTGTATTGGAGGCGATACAGATATTGGTCTTTGTAGAAAATCCAAGCAGTACCGGTAGCAGTTTCAAATCCGTTATTGTTGCCGGGAGTTACACTGCCACTTTCGAGAGTCGAGGTAGCCAATAAGTAGTTGGCTGTACTGTTGGCCGATGTTACGGTAGCCGATACGACGTAAGTTGAGTGCGAATCCTTGGCAAGTCTACCTATCGCAGTGATTCCGGTAGCGTTGACAGTCAGCCCTTTTGTTGCCGTATGAGTAACCGGATCAATTTTATAAATAGCCGGATGATTGGTTTCTCCGTCTGCAGTAATGGGAATGACGCCGACATAAGCCACGCCGTTCTCACAAAACGGGGTACCGGAGAAAGAAGAGATACGATCCGGTTCAGGCAGTCCGTCTACATAGTGCAGTTCTCCCTTATCACCATTTCCTGTCGCCTTGAAGACAGCCATTCGCGTAGCTCCCGTGCCACGTGAGTTGATTTCGCCTGTGTACATCTGCAACAAGAAATAGTCTCCGGCGATGTGCCAGCAGCGCAGGAATGACTTGCCGCCCGAGAGTTCTTCCAGATTACAGTAATAGCTGTCAAAGTCAGTCGCGCCAGCTTTGATGCGGACCACTCCTGCCGGTAAGTTGGTTTTCTGTACGTCGGCATCCATGATCTTGGCATAACTCGGGGAAAACACATATACGTCTCCATTGTCGGCAGCCCAAATCGTCTGATAATACTGTGAACGCATACGTCCGCAAGCATAACTGATTTTGTCCGTCCTGATCAGCGTCGGGTTGTTGAAGTTTTCATCGTTGTAGATAGCCACCCATGCTTCGTTGGGGTACTGAGTCCACTGCAGTTCCCCTTTCTCATAGCTGGAGCTGTTGCTGCCTCCGTCTTCGGTTTTCACCAGTTCCGGATATTTCACCCACTTTCCATCTTCAAAAGCCGATCCGTATACACTTAGTCCCATAGAAATAGGAGCGGTATAAATTTTATTGTTGGCTTCAAGAATACCGGCGAAAGTAACGTACTCGCCATTTCCCAAAAAGTTTTCGCCACGGATGACATCTCTGTTTTTCATGATCTGGTCAGTCACATGCAGATAGGTAATAGCTATTCCCTTCTGTACGGATTGCGTTTCTTCCGGAGCAACGGCTCCCTCAGTTTCATCACAAGAGGTACAAAGCGTACCTGTCAACAGAGCCATTGCAAAGCTCCACATCAAAAAATTCTTCTTCATCTTTTTTTGAGTATTTGTAGTTAATCAAATTGTTTTTATTTCTCTCAGGTTTAAAATTCTTTCTGTTTCAATTTCCGCCGAAGTACACTCTCACTTTCCCATAGAAGGCACGACCGGCTTTCTGGAGACTGAAGTTATCATAGAGTTTTTCGTCAGTGAAGTTTTTACATTCGAACGATACGTTATATCGTCCATTCTTCAGACTGTAGGTGATGCCCAGATTATGTGAAAACTGTGTAGGCACTATGTCTTTGGTTTCCACCGCTCCCAATGCTTCGGAGTAAAGCGGAAAACCATGTACATACATATTGTCATAGGTAACGGTCAGCGTATTTCCTTTCTTCCAGAGGTTCCGCCAGAAGAAAGAGATGTCCGAATTGGCAAAACGGTAAGGCAGGTTCGGCATACGTGCGCCATAAGTCAGACTTTCCTGCCCGGTCTGCGTTTTCTCCACATTGTCACGCACGTCCATTTGTGTAAAGTTTCCGCCGATACTGACCCAGCAGGAGTAATTATAACGCGCGGAAATATGATAGCCTTTTGTTTCAACACTTCCATAGTTGCTGTAAGAACCGTATGAACGGTTGCTCGTAGTTTCGATACTGCGATAGATATAATCGGAAGTATTCCGGTAAATCAGTCCGGTTTCCACATACAAACCGTGTTTACCCAATTGGCGATTATAGCTCAAATTAAAATTGAGGTTATCACTTTTTTCCGGATTCAGTCCTATTTTTCCCAGTTCAAGGTCTTCGTCACCAAAAAGTTCTTCGTTCGTAGGCAGTCGGTAAGCCTTCTCATAAGAAAGTTTTGCCTGCAATCCCGAGAGGATGAAATAAGTACCGGCCGCGCCATATCCCACAGAGCTTACATTATTGGTGAGACGGACGTAGTTACTCGTTCCACTGGTCGATGCGGACACGGGCCCCGCATTATATTGGTTGTAATATTTCCCGAATACGGATAAATTCCAGTGCTCCGAAGGCATCAGCCTGTATGAAAATCCGGTTATATTTTTGCGGGTCACTTTGGCGATAGTGTTCGATTCATCGACAGAAACGGAGTTGTGGTTTTCACGATGAAAGGCGTTCAAGACGTGGTTCAGCACAAATGTATGCGCAGTGCCGATGTGGTAGTTGGCGGTAAAAGTAGCGTTCCAGTTGTCGTTGTCGGACTTCATATCCTGATATGACTGTTCTCCTTTTCTCCCTTTCAGAGAGGTTTTCTCACCAAGCCAGTTGAAACGGTACGTTGCCGTATCGACATTGTTTGTAAAGTTCCGGTTGTAATTGGCTGTAAATGCTACGTCCAGATTCCTGACGAATAAATTACGTTTACGATATTCCAGGGAAGGCATCAGAGAGTTTCCCTTACGATATTTTTCACCAAATACGACCTTTTGTACCACTCCTGTCTGGATTTCTTTGTACATACGCGAGTACGCCAGTCCGATCATCAGACGATCCGCCCATTTCTTGTCAACCAGCCCTACTTTGCCGACAACAGCCTCGTTGTGATAGTTATCATGAAAGCGTTTCACATGTTCTACCTTGTCCGTATTGATAGCCGAGCCGCCGCCTTCATAAAACTCTTCGACAGGGGTATCCACATAGTAACTGTTGTCAGAATAGTTTTGGAAAGCATTGATTTCGTAAGTCAGTCCATTCTTGAAGGTCTGTCCGAAGTTGACGTACGATTTATGTGTATTGAATGAGCCGTAAGAGTAGGATGCGTCCAGAAACCAGTTTTTCCGGTTTTTATTGGTTACGATATTGATAACTCCGCCCAAGGCATCCGTCCCGAACCCGACAGGCACTACGCCACGGTACACTTCGATGCGGTCAGCAAAGTTAATGGGAATGTTGTTCAGTCCGAAAGAACTTCCTACGCCCTCCTGCGGCACTCCGTCAATAAACAGCTTGACGTGCTTGCCGGAAAATCCGTCCAGCGAAAGAATCATATCCGACCCCACTCCTCCGGCTTCCCGAAGTTTGAGTCCCGGAACTTTTGCCAAGGCATCAGAAAGGTTTTGTGTACTGTTATGCAGACTTTTCGCATCAATTGCCACCGCATTAAAGGCAGATTTATTCACCCGGCTCACTGCAGAAGTGGACACTACCACTTCATTCAGTTCCGTCACCTGCGGAGCAATCGTTACATTGACCCTTATTCTTTCACCGGCTTTCAGTGTCACTTTCTTTTCTACTGTCGTATACCCAATGGCCGATACAACCAGTGTGTAGTCGCCTGCTACCGCTTTCAAGTGATACAATCCCTTTTCATCTGTAGTCGCTCCTCTGTTCGTCCCTTTCAGATATACAGTCGCAAAGTCCACCACTTCTTTTTCTACAGTAGAAATCACTCTTCCGGAAATCATCCCTCCGGATCGCCCATATTGAGAAAATGCTGACACTGAAAATAAGAACGCAAGAAAAACCAGAAAACTTTTATTGATCATCTCTTTTTACTCTATTTACTTAATACCTACTATATAGCTCCGATAACGAATTCTAAAACGATACAAAGGTAGTGACAAATAGAGATGCGGGACAATCCCCATCTATTGGTAAAAATAGATCAACAAAAAGAAGATATCCGGAGATACACAATACCTAAAAATAAGTAATCACAGCATAAATTAAATAAAAACAGTCTTATTTCAACCAGCGTTCCAAAGCCTGTTCCGTTTCCTGCCACAGTTGTTTTTGCTGCACATGGCAGAGGTATTTTTCGGACAGCTGCTTCCTGTGGCTGCTCGCATAAAGCTGTCCGCTGACTCCGGCCACTGCCTCATCCAGCAAGAGGCCGACGGCAGTGGAAGCCCCTTTCTTCGGCGTGCGGATAAAGGGGCGGAAAAAGAGATCCGTCAGCGGGTCAAACCACTGGTGCATAGTGATGATGTTGGTAGAAACAATGCCGGGATCGGCGGCATTGACAGTGATTCCTTTTTCACGGAGGCGTTCCGAAAGTTCGATAGTAAACAGCATCAAAGCCAGTTTTGTATTGCTGTAAACAGGGATTCGCCAAAAACTTCCCTTTCTTCCCTGCCGGAAGAAATCGGGAAAATCGAGGCGACCGATCGCATACGTGCAAGAAACCATGTTTACAATACGGGCTCCGCGTGTCAATGCCGGAAGGAGTTTCCGGGTAAGCAGATACGGCCCCAGATAGTTCACACTGACCGTTCGTTCAAAGCCGTCGGAGGTGATGTGAAGTCCGGTTTCCATCGTTCCGGCGTTATTCATCAGCAGGGAAACGGGGAGATGGCGCTCCACAATCCGGTCGGCAAAAGAAGCTGTCGATGCCATGGAAGACAGATCGACTGCCATGACTTCCAGGTTTACGTTTCCTATCTCGTTCACTAGACGCTGCCGTATCGGTTCCGCTTTGGACGGACGATAGCAAGCCATAATAATATGGTAACCGGCTTCGGCTACGGCACGGGTGATTTCCGTTCCCATGCCGCCGTCGGCACCGGTGATGATTGCCCATTTCTCTTCACTCATTGCTTTTCCAGTTTTTCAATCTCCCGTTGCAGGCAGGGAGGCAGTTTTTCTTTCAGATGTTGGTGGCAGGCCATTTCGATAGTGTACATCCGCCCGATGCAGTAGTTGCTGTGTCCGCAGTTACAGCGCGCCTGCTCTTCCCGCCTCATCCGGTTGACAAACTCCGGTTCGTTGAGCAACGCACGTGCCATCTGGACGGCATCGAAGCCGGCATCCAATACTTCATCTATCTTTTCGCGGGACACTAGTCCGCCCACATAAATCAACGGGGCTTCCGGAAGTGCCGCCCGAAATTTCAGTGCATCCTCCAGGAAATAGGCTTCCCGGAAAGGAACGGTCGGAATCATCCACTTTCCAAACATCCGGACTCCGTATTTCAGCCACCAGCAGTCCATGTAGTAAGCCATCGAACGAATCGGCATCGCTCCCCGCATGACGTACATTGGGGCCTTGCTGACGAATCCTCCGCTCAGTACCAATGCGTGCGCGCCCAATGCCAACAGGCGTCTGGCCACTTGCAGAGATTCATCGGTTTCCATGCCGCCTTTGAAGCCATCGCGCATATTCATTTTTACAATGACTGCCATGTCGCTTCCCGCCGCTGTCATCACCTCGTTCATCACCATTTCCATAAAGCGCATCCGGTTTTGGAGCGAGCCGCCGTATTCGTCTTTCCGGTGATTGGTGTAGGGAGACAGGAACTGGCTGATCAGATATCCGTGTCCGGCGTGTACCTCAACGGCGTCGAAGCCGGCTTCCCGTGCCAAGTGGACAGCCCGTCCGTAGGCTCTGGCCATCTCCGGCAACTCTTCTCTCTTCATGCCACGCACGAATGTAGGAGAATAGAGATTGAAACCGGAAGAAGCTGAAATGGGAGTGGTTCCGCAAATCTTTTTATGGGACATATTTCCGCAGTGCCCTATCTGAATGCCTGCTGCTGCACCTTCCGCGTGTATAGCTCCGGTCACTTCACGCAAACCGGAAATGATTTCCGGACGCAGCCACAGCTGGCGGTCAAAGGAAAGTCCGCTTTGTGTCACGGCTGCATAGGCTACAGTCGTCATCCCTACTCCGCCCGCAGCCACCGAGCGGTGGTAATCGAGCAGCATTTGTGAAGGGGCGTTACCTGGACACATGCTTTCAAAAGCGGCAGAGCGGATCGTACGATTCCGCAGCGTCAATGGACCGAAAGTGACAGGGGTGAAAAGTTTAGATTCCATAGTACGCTATTTTATGTCAATAGATAATTTATTTCAAATCAATAGATAAAAGGAAATACACGTTTGCGTTCGCCTACTTCCGAGCCAAATTCTTCACGGTAGCGATGCCAGATTGCATTGGCACGGGGGACGAGATTGGCCACTGTCCACCAGAAGAATACAAGTCCGGACAGTGAACAGGTCAGTATTGCCCAGCCTGCCCATTCGATGATTTCGCCCAGATAATTGGCGGAAGTAACATAGCGGTACATCCCTTTTTGGGGCAGATAATGACGGGTATCCCCCGGTTTGCGCAAATGACGGATGATATAGTCCGAATGCCAGTTCATCAACATGCCCGCAAAGAAAAGCAGACTGCCCGCAATAAACCATGCGGAAGTGAACCAGCCGGAATGATACATTCCCTCGGGTGAGAGATAAAATATCCATTCACCCTGCATATAGCCGTTCAATAGATTGAACAGGATTCCCATCGACATGATTGCCAGCGGCATTTTACTTTTTCCGGTCAGCAGCAGGGGAAAGACGAAGGCGCGCTGAAAATAATGAATCTGAAAGAAGACAAAGAATGTCAGTATGACCGGATCAAAACGACGCTCCGATTGCATCCACATCCAGCACATGACCAGAAATACGGGGGCTTCCATCAGTATCCACGCCAGCTTGTTGGAAATGGCAACTCCCCAGGAGGCGGTGCGAAATATCCCGTAACCGGCTTTCACAAAGTAGAGGGCGATGAAAACAATCAGAGCGGTCAGACTCATGACGCCCAAAAATAGATTAAAGGCAGCTATACTCATCTTGATTTTCTTTTGAGATTCACAAAAATAACAAAAAAAGAAAAGAATGGTCACAAAAATAACTCAAATAAAAAACAGATCAAACGACAACAGACTTCCGGCATTCTTTGTTTATTCATTAAAAATCAGCTATCTTTGCAGTTGGTTATGAACTAAATAATAGAAAAAGCAATGGCAATGGAAATTAAAGCCATACCGACCTTAAAAGGAAAAGAAGCGGAACACTTCGTTAAGGCAGCGGACAAGGCTTATAAAAATCAAAACAAACAAGACTTCAGCAAACATGTGCTGGAAGCCCGTGCTGTGCTCAAAAAGGCTAAAATGTTATAAAACATGGGATTTCTTTTTGAGAAATGTACTTTTGCCGTACTTGATGAAGATACGATTAAAGAATGTGACCCTTTCTCATGTGGGCACCAAGACTTAGACGACTTCTTTCATAACGATGCTCCTCTCTATAATGCACAGCTATTAGGAAAAAGTTACTGTTTTCGTTCTGATAAAAAGCCTTCGGACATAGTATGTGCCTTCACTGTTTCTAACGATAGTATCAGAGTAAATATCCTCCCCAACAGCAGGGAAAAGAAAGTTCAGAAAGACATTCCCCGAGCCAAACAAATGCGCCGCTATCCGGGTGTATTAATCGGCAGACTTGGAATCAATAAAGAATACAAGCATCAGGGCATAGGCAGTGATCTGATGACTTTCATAAAATCATGGTTCATTGATGCGGGAAACAAAACAGGGTGTCGCTTTTTAATTGTTGACGCTTACAATGAAAATATTCCTCTGAACTATTATCTGAAAAACGGTTTCAAATACCTTTTCTCTACGGAAGCGCAAGAAGTGGAATATACAGGCTTTGAAACCGGAACGCATCTAAAAACACGCTTAATGTATTTTGATTTAATAGACATTATACCTTATCCCAATAATAGCAGCAAAGACGCAATCGACGGTAATTATTAAAATAACAAGTTTGTTCTCAACAGGTCACCTGTCCATAATCTCTCCTCCAGCAAAGGGAAAGATCATAGTTCACTGATATCCAAAGAAATAGAATGTATAATTCATCGGTTGTAGAAACGCCCTTTTAACGTAGCGTTAAAAGGGCGTTTCTACCTGCCAGGCTGTGCCCTTTCTACCAACGATAAATGCCTTAGCCTCCATCGGATGAAAAATACAGCAGCCGCAAAGTGTTAAATGTTAAATGAACATCGGATGTTCTTCCTGAAACAAGTCACCCCAGACGTACAACCGGGTACTACCAAGATGTACAACTGGGGATTACCAAGACGTACATGCAGGGATTGCCGAGATGTACGTCTGAGGTTAGTTATTATTGCATAAAAGGATTTGTTCTTATCAGCGTTTCTTGATGGGGATATAAGCCAGATCATCAAGAACATTTTTATAAGCCGGACGGATAATACGTTTGCCCTCGAAGTTCAGTTCTTCATTGCGGTGCGCACACCAGCCGACAATACGAGCCATGGCAAACAGCGGAGTGAAAATCTCCTGCGGCAAACCAATCATCTCATATACGAAGCCCGAATAGAAGTCGATATTGCTGGAAACCGTCTTTCCGTTGTTCTTCACACGTCCGAAAGTAGCGATGGCACGCTCTTCAAGCAGTTCGAGGAAAGCGAACTCCTCTTCTTTTCCTTTCTCACGGGCAAGGTCACGAGCCAGTTCTTTCAGCAACAGCGCACGAGGATCAGAAATTGTGTAAACAGCATGACCGATACCGTAAATCAATCCGGTCTTATTATACACTTCCTTATTCAGCATTCGTGTGAAATAGGTATCTATCTCGTCCACGCTCTTCCAGTCCTTGATGTTCTCCTGCAAGTGATGGAACATATCGGCCACCTGGATATTTGCGCCTCCGTGAAGCGGACCTTTCAACGAACCGATACCTGCGGCGATGGCCGAATATGTATCTGTTCCGGTGGAAGAAGTCACACGAACCGTGAAAGTCGAGTTGTTACCACCGCCGTGTTCTGCCTGCAAAATCAATAGCAAGTCGAGCGTACGGGCATCCAGTTCCGTATAATCTTTTTTGAGCATATAGAGGAAATTCTCGGCAATAGAGAGTTTCTCCTGCGGATGACGGATGTGCAGGGAACGGCCGAATGTAGCATGGCGGAGCATATTATAAGCATACGCAATGATGGTCGGAAACTTGGAGATAAGATCGATACTCTGGCGCATCAGATTATCGCGGGAAGTATCGTCGGCATCGGGATCGAAACGGTACATTTCGAGTACGCTGCGCGAAAGAATATTCATGATATTATTTCCCTCCAGCTCGATAATATTCATTTTCGTCTTCTGTTCGAGCGCCATATTGTCATTGATCAGTTCGCGGAAAGAAGCCAGTTCTTCCTTGTCCGGCAGGCGACCGGAAAGCAGCAGATAAGCCACTTCTTCGAAGCCGAAACGTTTTTCCTTGATGATGGCGTGGGAAATGTCTTCCACATCGTAGCCCCGATAGAACAATTTTCCCGGAATTGGCTTCAGACCGCCGCCGGGGATACGTTCGTAACCTACCACATTACCAATCTTTGTCAGACCTACCAATACACCGGTGCCATCTTCATTACGCAGTCCACGCTTCACGTCAAACTTGGGGAACAATTCATTGTCAATCCGGGTTGCCTCTTTCATCTCCTCGGAGAGCTTGTAAATCAAATACTCTTTCTTCATAATACTTCGTTTTTAATCGTTACATTTACTTTTCGATTCTTTCCACAATTTCGCGTGTGAAAGCGGTGGTAGACAGGGATGTACCTCCCGGCATAAAGCGAGCCAGATCGTGCGTGGCACGGGCATCGAGGAAACTCTGTTCCAACGCCTTTTCGATAAGCGCGGCCGCTTCTTTCCATCCCAGATATTCAAGCATCATCACCGCCGAAAGAATGATAGAACAAGGATTCACGACATCCTTTCCGGCAATGTTGGGGGCGGTTCCATGAGTCGCTTCAAAAATGGCGTGCCCCGTCTTGTAGTTAATATTTGCTCCCGGAGCAATGCCGATGCCGCCTACCATTGCCGCCAACTGGTCGGAAACGTAGTCTCCGTTCAGGTTCAGCGTGGCAATCACGGAATACTCTTCGGGAATCAGTAATGTATTTTGCAGGAAAGCATCGGCGATGCAGTCCTTTATCACCAACCGGCCGTCTGCCAAGGCGTCGCCGAACTCACGTTGCGCCAGCTCATAGCCCCATTTCTTGAAGCCTCCTTCGGTGAACTTCATGATGTTTCCTTTGTGCACCAGTGTCACGGAAGGCAGATGATGGTCGAGCGCATACTGGCAGGCAGCCCGCACAAGACGTTCCGTGCCCTCACGGGAAACAGGTTTCACTCCAAAAGAAGAGGTCTCGGGGAAGCGGACTTTCGTCACTCCCATCTCGTTTTTCAGGAATTGATAGAACTTTTCGGCTTCGGGAGTACCTGCCTCCCACTCGATTCCTGCATATATATCCTCCGTATTTTCACGGAACACGCACATGTTCACTTTTTCCGGTGCTTTCACCGGAGAATGAACGCCTTGATACCAACGGACCGGACGCAGACAAACATATAAATCCAAGGTTTGGCGCAAAGCCACGTTCAAAGAACGGATTCCACCGCCGACAGGGGTCGTCAGCGGACCCTTGATGCCGATCAGATATTCTTGGAAAGCCTTCATCGTTTCATCCGGCAGCCAAGAGCCTGTCTCGTTGAAAGCGCGTTCGCCCGCCAGCACTTCTTTCCATTCAATCCGGCGTTTGCCGCCGTATGCTTTCTGAACAGCCGCGTTCACAACGGCTTGCATCGACGGAGTTACTTCCGCTCCTACTCCGTCTCCGGTAATATAAGGTACGACAGGCACATCGGGCACCGACAGCGTACCATCTTTTTGCATGGTTATTTTGTTCATTTCTATCATTTTAATTATCTGGCATTCAAGGCAGAGCCGGCACGGAACCAGGCAATCTGCTGTTCGTTGTATGTATGTTGCGCTTCAAAACTCTCTTTCGTTCCGTCTTCATGATGGAGAACGACGGTCAGATTCCGTCCCGGAGCAAAGTCGGGCAAACCGATGACTGAAAGGAGATCGTGCTCCTGTATCTTGTCATAATCCGCTTTGTCCGCAAAGGTAAGGGCAAGCATACCCTGCTTTTTCAGATTCGTTTCGTGGATACGGGCGAAGCTCTTGGCGAGAATCACACGCACATTCAGGAAACGGGGTTCCATTGCCGCATGCTCGCGACTGGAGCCTTCTCCATAGTTTTCTTCGGCCACGACAATGGAGGGGATTCCTTCGGATTTATACATTTTGGCTGTGCCCGAAACGGTTCCGTAGGTGTTTGTCGAACGGTTCCACACGTTGTTCGTTTCGCCATTGAACGCATTCACGGCTCCCATCAGCATATTATCCGAAATATTCTCCAAATGTCCGCGGAAACGCAGCCACGGTCCCGCCATCGAAATATGGTCGGTAGTACATTTGCCCTGCGCCTTAATCAGCAGAGGCATATTGAGTATATCTTGTCCGTCCCAAGCAGGGAAAGGAGTCAGCAGTTGCAGGCGTTGGGAAGCCGGGTTGACGTTGATCGCTGTTTTCGTCCCGCCGGGGGTGATATAGCCTTCATTGCCGGAGGTAAAACCTCTCAAGGGGAGTTCATCTCCTACGGGTTCGGCCAGTTTCACTTTCTCGCCGTCATGGTTCATCAATCTGTCTTTCAGCGGATTGAAGCAAAGATCACCGGCAATGGTCAGTGCCATCGTCAGTTCGGGAGAAGCAACAAAGGCGTATGTGTTCGGATTGCCGTCCGCACGTTTGGCAAAGTTACGGTTGAAGGATGTGACGATCGAGTTCTTCCGCGTCGGGTCGTCCGTATGACGTTTCCACTGACCGATGCAAGGACCGCAGGCATTTGCCATGATCACGGCGCCGATCTGCATGAAGTCATCCATCATTCCGTCTCTTTCGGCAGTAGCGCGGATTTGCTCGGAACCCGGATTGATGATCAACGGGGAAGCCACACTCAGATTCTTTTCCTTCACCTGCCTCGCAAGGGATGCGGCACGGCTGAGATCTTGGTAAGAAGAGTTGGTACACGAACCGATCAGTCCGACTTCCATCTTACGCGGATAGCCGTT
Organism: Bacteroides sp. RCH18; assembly: GCF_058231005.1. NCBI lineage: Bacteria > Pseudomonadati > Bacteroidota > Bacteroidia > Bacteroidales > Bacteroidaceae > Bacteroides > Bacteroides sp. RCH18. Next base: position 2,099,755 of record NZ_JBIPTC010000001.1, read on the forward strand.
CAGTAATACTTTTTCTGCAAATTCAGAGATAGGGGTAGCGGCATCCGGTGTGAAAGGGCCGTTGATATAAGGTTCGAGCGTGGACAAGTCAATGTCGATGACACGGTCGTAGTACTTTTCCGGTTCGTCCGTCACCTGTTGGTCCGCACGGAGCTCACAGTCCACGGCTTCCGCCAGTTCCACGATACGATCTCTGCCGGTGGCTCTCAGATAAGTAGCCATGCGCCCGTCGAACGGGAAAAGCGAAGTGGTAGCTCCTACTTCCGCACCCATATTGCAAATGGTCGCTTTGCCGGTAGCCGACAGGGAAGCTGTTCCCGGTCCGAAATATTCGATGATGGAGTTCGTTCCTCCTTTTACGGTCAGAATCCCAGCAAGTTTCAGGATGACATCTTTCGGGGAAGTCCAGCCGCTCAGTTTTCCGGTCAGGCGGACACCGATAATCCTTGGCATTTTCAGTTCCCATTCCATACCTGTCATCACGTCTACGGCATCCGCACCGCCGACACCGATGGCCACCATGCCCAGTCCTCCGGCATTCGGAGTGTGAGAGTCGGTTCCTACCATCATTCCGCCGGGGAAAGCGTAATTTTCGAGCACTACCTGGTGAATGATTCCGGCGCCCGGCTTCCAGAAGCCGATGCCGTAACGAGAGGATACATCGCACAAAAAGTCGTAAACTTCTTCGTTTGTTTTGGTTGCCGTAGCGATGTCCTCCTTTGCTCCTTTGTACGCTTGTATCAAGTGGTCACAGTGCACGGTGGAGGGAACAGCCACTTTTTCTTTTCCTGCATTCATGAATTGAAGCAATGCCATCTGGGCAGTCGCGTCCTGCATAGCGACGCGGTCGGGACGGAAATTTACGTAGTCTTCACCCCGTTTGTAGTTTTTCACATCGCCCTCATTGAACAGATGGGCATACAGAATCTTTTCGGCTAACGTCAAAGGGCGTTTCAAAACAGCCCGCACGTGTTCCACTTTTCCTTTATAAGCAGAATAAAAAGCCTCTAACATAGTCAAATCATACACCATATTGCTTTTATTTTTTTTAGTCTATCTATAAAAATAACGAACGGCGTTCGAGGAATGTTTAACAAAATGAAATATATTTTCTTCTCAGGAAGAAGATTTATTACCTTTGCATCTATTATGAATAATCATCCGAAAAGTCCAATCATCGACCTTCAGCAACAACAACTCCTGCTACGCATGGAGTATGAACACGAAAAGGAGGAATTCAAGCGGCAGACTGAAACAATGGGTGTCGCCCGCAAAGTGAAACGTGGTCTGTGCTGGTATCCCGCCTCTCCCGGTCGAAGTTACTACAATTCTCTAAATCAACTTGTAATAGATATTACACGTACCGAAAATAAAGAAATCGAGCATTCCTTCGAATTCGGTCGTCCCGTCTGCTTTTTCCGGCAGTCATTTGACGGAAAAGTGAATTACATGAATTTCATTGCAACAGTGAGTTATGCGGACGACGAACGGATGGTGGTCGTGCTTCCCAGTGCGGGCGCCTTGCTGGAACTGCAAACGGAAGAGGTGCTGGGTGTACAACTTTATTTCGATGAAACGTCCTATCGTGCCATGTTTGAAGCGCTGGAAGACACGATCCGCGCTAAGGGCAACCGCCTTGCCGAACTCCGGGACACCTTGCTGGGAACACAAAAGCCGGGATTCCGCGAATTGTATCCCGTCCGTTTCCCGTGGCTGAACAGCACGCAGGAAACAGCCGTAAACAAAGTGTTATGCACACGCGATGTCGCCATCGTTCACGGCCCTCCGGGAACGGGAAAGACTACCACGCTCGTGGAAGCCATTTACGAAACGCTTCACCGCGAACCGCAGGTGCTGGTCTGCGCCCAAAGTAATACGGCAGTGGACTGGATTTGCGAGAAACTAGTGGACCGGGGTGTGCCTGTGCTCCGCATTGGTAACCCTACACGTGTTAATGACAAAATGCTCTCTTTCACCTACGAACGCCGCTTTGAGAATCATCCTGCCTACCCCGAACTTTGGGGAATCCGAAAATCGATCCGTGAAATGGGCAGCCGGATGCGTCGGGGAAGTTACTCCGAAAGGGAAGGAATGCGCAGCCGGATGAGCCGCCTCCGCGACCGTGCCACCGAACTGGAAATCCTGATCAACGCCGATCTTTTCGACAGTGCCCGTGTGATTGCTTCTACGCTGGTCAGCAGCAATCACCGTTTGCTCAACGGACGGCGTTTCCCCACCTTATTTATTGATGAAGCCGCCCAGGCACTCGAAGCCGCCTGTTGGATCGCCATCCGAAAGGCCGACCGGGTGATTCTTGCCGGCGACCATTGCCAGCTCCCTCCTACAATCAAATGTATCGAAGCCGCCCGTGGCGGACTGGACCACACTTTAATGGAAAAGGTCGTGCAGCAAAAACCTTCTGCCGTCTCGCTGCTCAAAATGCAATACCGGATGCACGAAGCAATCATGCGCTTTCCCTCCGAATGGTTCTACAACGGGGAACTGGAAGCCGCACCGGAAGTGCGCAACCGGGGCATCCTTGACTTCGACACTCCCATGAACTGGATAGATACCTCGGAAATGGACTTCCACGAAGAGTTTGTAGGCGAGAGCTTCGGGCGCATCAACAAGCAGGAAGCCAACTTGTTACTGCAAGAACTGGAAGCCTATATCAACCGGATCGGCAAAGCACGCATCCTAGACGAAAGCATCGACTTCGGTCTGATTTCGCCCTACAAGGCGCAAGTGCAATATCTGAGAAGTAAAATCAGAGGAAGCAGTTTTCTCCGCCCTTTCCGCAGCCTCATCACTGTCAACACGGTAGACGGCTTTCAGGGACAGGAACGGGACGTCGTCTTTATCAGCCTTGTCCGGGCGAATGAGGACGGACAGATCGGTTTTCTGAATGATTTAAGACGAATGAACGTAGCCATTACCCGCGCCCGGATGAAACTCGTGATTTTAGGGGATGCAACGACGCTTACCAAGCATGCGTTCTACCGGAAATTAATTACATATATCAAACAAAGCGGCCTATCATAAAATAAGGGAGCCTCCTTCAGTCGAAGGAAGCCCCACTTACAAACAAAACAAACTATATTATTTTCCCAAATACCAATCTTTGTCCTTTGCTCCATTGGACTCAGCCCAGGAGACAAAACGGGGATAAGTCTTGTCTACTGCCTCCCTTTCCTCCGTCGAATAGACCTCCGCATCAGATAAGTTGATTGCAAACGGATATTTTGAAGCAGATACATAATAAATCCCAGCATTCAAATCGGATAAATCCTCACCTGTATGGAACAAGGCTTTCTTCGCTTTCTCCGTAGGTTTATGATTGACTAAATGTACTTCTGTCCGGTCATATCCCGTATACTTAAAAACGCTGATAAATGGATTATATGGAGCTCCTCCTAAGACCTCGTGATCGACGGGAGTCTTAAATTTATTCGTGACATTCACTGTTGATGTCTTCGTATTATCACCTGTCTCAGTTTTAACATCCACAAATACCGGAATAGTAGCAAGAGCCAAATCCTGATCTACCTCAAGAGACGATTCGACATTCGATTTATCTGTATTTAACTGATAAATAAAACTATTGCTATAAGAGGCTCCGGACCACAATGCAGTGAACGTGTCTTTCGTAGAAAGCACTTCATTCTTTGTATTAAAACTTAATACAGAATTGTATTTTACAACTACATCATTCAAATCGTAATCCCCCTTGGACGGCCAGTTATCCTCAAAAGCTAAAATACCTTTGTAGGTCATACTATATGCAATTGAACTATCGTCAGGGTTTCCGGGAGGAGTAACCTCAGGCAAATCCGGAGTGACAATAGCTTCAATAGGGTCTGACCATACATTAAACATCACGTCATTATAATCCTGGTCAGTCCAGTCTTCAAAAGAGAGAACAACAAAATCATTAATTCTAAAAGCAACAGTATGAGTACGTCCATCAGTATTCAACTTTGGAGTTGAATAGAACATTCCTTTTCCGGCACCAATATTTCCTTTCCAAAAAGCTGCATTTCTAATGAACCAGCCAATTTTTATACCTTCGGGAAAATCGGTTCCACGATCCACCCCGTTTTCATCAATATAATGTAACGCGACACATTCCCCTCCTTTTATACCGATTCCAGTTCTTGTATTAGGAAATACAATATATTTCTTGGCTTTCTTTATTTCTTCAATAGAAGCATCCGCCTTGTAACAATAATATCCAAATGTACTGTAAGCACTACTCTTACCGCCAATAAAACGTACCTTTACATGGGCAGGTTCCTTTATTTCAAAATCAACCGACTGACGATATTTTTGCGGACATTTCCCATCTTCCGGAAGTGTACGGTTTATTGCATTCATTATTGATTGAGACAAGCTTAGCGCTCCCTCACTATCCAAATAATCAGGACGACCATTTTCATCCCAGTCACCCAATATATTAAAAGCCTTTGGATACGTAAAATTACTTTCCGCTCGTGTTGGAGCCGCGGAAACAAAATCATACATAGTATCCCAGGATATATCAGCTTGAATCTTATTTCCCTGAAGAGTTGTCTTATAGAGCGCAGGCACTCCGATATAAGAAGAATAAATATAAATGTCACCATCCAAATAACCGGGAATCACTTCCAAGCCGGTATATTTACCATTTCCATCAGTCATTCTGGTCACTTTCGGCACAACATCAGTACGTTTTACAACTTGTCCTTCTTCATCTATTTTAAATGGATTCTCAAAATAGACATCAAAAAGTACTTGATAACCTTCAGGAACCTCATACTGCACATTTAACTGTACCTGTTGAGTTGTACTGTAATCAAAGTTGTTAGGAGTTTGGGGTTCATCCGGACGAGAATAGTCTGTATCTTTACCGATACAACTTGCAATAACAATGCCAAGTAAAGCATAAACAACTATTACTTTCAAAATACATGAATAGCTTCTCATTTTTAAATTTGTTTTAGTTTGTTGAAGCAAAGATAAATATAAACTTGCATATTTTATGCATAATTCTAATATATTTTTAATAAAAGACGAAAATACATATCTTACAGCCTCTCGCAAAGTTGTATAATATAACTATATTTACTGTTTTTTGGACTCACTTTATAGACAGAAATAACAAGTTTCCGCATATCTGATGAAAAGATGACCTCTTCACTCTAATCCTCAGTTAAGTTTATTGAGCACATGATATTGCTTGACAACAGGCTCAATTCTCTCCCCTTGAGCAACTCCGGCAGGAGTTGATGTAATCCTAGTCCCCGCCATAACACCAACATTCAGATATTTATGGATGAGAGGAATTAATCCTAAAACATGCGCCTATGTTGGGTATATCAAAAAGAAGCCCCCTTTCTCACGAAAGAGGACTCCCATTTACAAACAAAACAAACAATGTTATTTTCCCACTAAATTCTGTTCCAAAAGCTCTGTCTTAAATACAATTTAACGCATACTTTTTCCTGCTACAGAATAAAATTCTGCATCATATCAACGAATCACTAATGGAACACGAAATATAAAAAGGACTTGAAATGGTATTACAGCTACCATTCGGTAGAGAATAACTTAAATATCTTTTAATGTAACATTCTGATATACTATTCATTAAAGAAGAAATCATCTTCATACGTATCGATCTTCTGTAAGTAAAAAGTTTCTTCATTGCCTATTCTGTTTTATTTGTTGCCGTAAAGGTAATCATAAATGCTCTTTTTCACCTATATTATCAGTATCTTTTAATCTTTTTTTCTACTTTCATCCTTTTTCTATTACTCAAAAGACCGGTATCTACATAGAAAAGGCGGGAAAATACGCTTTTCCCGCCTTTTGAAAAACTTATATAGTATAAGTCTGATTAATTATTTTCCGGACGAAGTTTACGAACTGTCACGGCAGTCTGCCACATTTCGCTTTCGCGCAATGCTTTCAGTTCTTCTTCCAGTTTCTCACGATAATCCGGTTTGGAGTTAGAGTCGATTGAAATCTGTGCTTCGTTACCAGTCTTCACACTGTGATACAACTTTTCAACGACCGGTTTGATAGCATCGTGGAAGGGGCCCATCCAGTCGAGAGCACCACGTTGAGCTGTAGTAGAGCAGTTAGCATACATCCAGTCCATACCGTTCTTTGCAAACAACGGCATCAATGACTGAGTCAGCTCTTCTACAGTTTCGTTGAATGCTTCGGAAGGAGTGTGACCGTTTTCACGCAACACTTCGTATTGTGCCAGCAACAGACCCTGGATAGCTCCCATCAGTGAACCACGTTCGCCTGTCAGGTCGGAAGTAGCTTCGCGGATGAAAGTTGTTTCGAACAAATAACCTGAACCGATACCGATACCCAGTGCGATTGTTCTGTCCATCGCGTTGCCTGTTGCATCCTGATAGATAGCGTAAGAAGAGTTCAAGCCGCGACCTTCAAGGAACATAGTACGCAAGGATGTACCCGAACCTTTAGGAGCAACCATGATTACGTCGATATCGGCAGGAGGAACTACACCTGTGCGGTCACTCCATGTAATAGCAAAACCATGAGAGAAATAAAGAGCTTTTCCTGCAGTCAGGTAAGGCTTGATAGTAGGCCATACAGACATTACTGCTGCATCAGACAACAGGCACATAATGATCGTACCTTTTTCGCAAGCTTCTTCAATACCGAACAAAGTTTCACCCGGAACCCATCCGTCAGCAACCGCTTTGTCATATGTCTTTCCCTGGCGTTGACCAACGATTACATTGAAACCGTTATCACGAAGGTTCAGAGCCTGTCCGGGACCTTGTACGCCATAACCGATTACAGCGATTGTTTCATTTTTCAATACTTCACGAGCTTTTTCCAATGGAAATTCATCACGGATAACTACATTTTCTACAGTTCCGCCAAAATTCAACTGTGCCATTTTTTTTTGTTTTTTTGTTTTGATGACTTGCGCCATCTGTTATTAATTGATTTTATACTCTATATTATTCAAATATCACTTTGGAACGGCATACTACCTCGCTGCCGTTTTTCTTCACCTCTACATGAAACTCGTTTTCACTCACCTCATCACAGAAGAAAGAGAGTTCATCTCCGAAATAACTTTCAGCCACATACGCCATTTCAAACCGGCGGATACGTTTCGTCTGATACAGTTCTATCGGAAACAAGTCAAGTATGTGCTCGATATAACGAATACTGTTTACGTGTCCGTTGATGTCGATATCACTGTATTTTGCCGTCAGCGTCGCAACAGGCTGATTACTTGTCACCTTGATACGCGAAGGCTTTTCTATCGGGCAGGGTTCATCGCATATATAATCGACGATGCTTCCTCCATGCAATGCCAACAGATCGGCAGGCTTACGGGTATTCAGATTGATCATCGCCCATACGGAACGGGCATAGCCAATCTTCTTTCCATCCTTGTCAATGACGGCAAAGTTACGGTCGGTAAACAGACGATAGATATTCTCTACCCATGTCTGAACCGAGAACTTCTCGTATTGGTAAGGCATCTCGTCCAGCTCGATCGCCAAACGGGAAAGCACCCATGTGTAATTCTCCTCGTTCAGCGTAGCAATACCAAATCCACGGTCGCTGGCATGAAAACCTGCGCAATTCAGCAGATGATTTCCCAGCACGCCCATTGTCAGGCGCCCGTTAAAATCTACGTGGAACGGTTCTGCCACAAACTGATAAGTCCCTATTTTATTTTCTTCACTCATTACTCCTGTTCCTTTTTACTTTGCTTATACTTCGCCTCCTGTCCGTCCAGGAACTCATTCACACGTTCGAAACAGCTGGTAGTAATAGCCACACGACCCGAACGGACAAATTGCAGAACGCATTTCAAAGCCCGAAGTTCTTCGTAAAGGGAAGTAATCTCTTCACTCATACCGTTCTTCTCGACGATAGAGAATACCGGATTCACCTCTACAATGCGGGCATTATATCTGCGGATCACTTTAGATGCTTCCGGAGTCTCCTGAAAAGCAGGAGTAGATACCTTATATAAGGCTATCTCATGGAAATAAATCTCGTCTTCCGTAAAATAGTGCGCCTGAATCACATCAATCTTCTTTTCGATCTGCTTCACCACCTTTTCGATAGTGTCCTTATCAGTCCACGCTGTGATCGTATATTTATGTACTCCTTTAATGGAAGAAGCAGAAACGTTCAAACTCTCGATGTTTATTTGCCGACGGGTAAATACAGCGGTCACCTGATTCAGCAATCCGGCTATATTTTCAGAATGAACTATAATCGTATATAATGTCTTATCACTCATAACTTTCTAAATTAAGGATTAACATTCCAGCAACATCTGATTGACTGAACCGCCCGGAGGGGTCATCGGCAGGACATTGCCTTCTTCTACCACACAGGCTTCGAGCAGGAACGGTCCGTCTGTCGAGAGCATTTCGTCGATGGCCGCTTTCAGTTCTTCCCGTGAAAAAACACGTTTGGAAGGAATATCGTAGGCGGAAGCGATTTTCATGTAATCCGGATTCAGCATCGGAGTAAATGAATAACGGCGATTAAAGAACATGGCCTGCCATTGGCGCACGTTGCCGAGATAATTATTGTTCAGGCAGATAATCTTCACCGGAGCTTTCTGTTCCATGATCGTACCCAGCTCCTGAATGTTCATTTGCAGTCCGCCGTCACCCATAAATACGCATACCGTGCGGTCGGGACGTCCGAAAGTTGCTCCGATAGCTGCCGGAAGGCCAAAACCCATCGTGCCGAGTCCACCCGAAGTAACGATACTACGTTCCTTGGTATATTTAAAGTAGCGGGCAGAGATCATCTGATTCTGACCTACATCTGTCACCAATATGGCTTCGTGGCGGGTCGCTTCGCTTACCGCACGCACCACTTCGCCCATGCTCAGTGAATCCGTTGCAGGATGAAGTTCGGGACGAATGACTTTTTCTTCCTCTACCGCTTCATATTCCTTGAAACTATCGACCCACTCGGTGTGCCGGTTCTTTTTCAGCAGTCCGGTCACAGCAGCCAGCGTCTTTTTGCAGTCGCCCAAAACGGCAATATCTACCTTTACATTCTTATTTACTTCCGCCGGATCAATGTCAAAATGGATCACTTTCGCTTGTTTGGCGTAAGTAGTCAAGTTACCCGTCACACGGTCGTCGAAACGCATACCGACAGCAATCAGTACATCACATTTGTTAGTATTGATATTCGGTCCCAGATTTCCGTGCATACCCAGCATTCCTTTATTCAACGGATGATCGGTAGGCAATGCAGAAAGTCCGAGCAAGGTACAACCTGCGGGCATATCCGCCTTTTCGATAAAGGTACGCAGTTCTTCCTGAGCGCTTCCCAGTTCCACTCCCTGTCCTACCAAGACAAGCGGGCGTTCGGCGTTATTGATCAGTTCGGCGGCAGCCTTTACCGATTCTTCGTCCGTATCGGGAACCGGAACATAGCTGCGGATAAACTCCTGCTTTGTCGGCTCGTATTTTGTTTTTTCAACCTGCGCATTCTTGGCAAAGTCGAGTACCACCGGACCGGGACGACCACTACTGGCAATGTAGAAAGCACGTGCTATTGCCCAGGCTACGTCTTCGGCACGGCGAATCTGATAGCTCCATTTAGCGATTGGCTGAGTGATACCTACGAGATCGACTTCCTGAAAAGCGTCTGTTCCAAGAAAGCCTGTTCCCACCTGTCCTGCAATGACAACGATAGGCGTACTGTCTATCATTGCATCTGCAATACCTGTGATCGTATTGGTTGCTCCAGGGCCGCTTGTCACCAAGCAAACACCGACTTTACCCGATACGCGGGCGTAGCCTTGTGCCGCATGGGCGGCTCCCTGTTCATGGCGAACCAAGATATGGTTCAATGTATTTTGATGGTCGTACAGGGCATCGAACGTAGGCATGATTGAACCGCCGGGATAACCGAAAATGGTAGTCACTCCCTGATGTTCCAGAGAGCGCATCATTGCCTCTGCGCCTGTTATTAAGTCCTTACTCATAGTTCTTTAATGGATAATGGATGATTCATAATGGATAATGAAGTGGATCAGTCTATTAATCTCACTGCTCCCTTATCGGCAGAGCTTACCATGCTGGCGTATGCTTTCAGGCTCTTCGGCACGTAACGGTCACGGGTGACGGGAGTCATCGGGCGGGCAGCCAGTTCTTCATCTGTTAGTCGCACGTTAATCGTTCGGGCGGGAATGTCGATTTCGATGATATCTCCATCTACTATTTTTCCTATATTACCTCCGGCAGCGGCTTCGGGAGAAACGTGTCCGATACTCAATCCGGAAGTTCCACCACTGAAACGTCCATCGGTAATCAAGGCACATTCTTTGCCGAGGTGACGGGATTTGATATAAGAAGTCGGGTAAAGCATTTCCTGCATACCGGGCCCCCCCTTCGGACCTTCGTGCGTGATGACGACAACGTCGCCGCTGACGACTCGGCCTCCGAGGATGCCTTCACAGGCTGCTTCTTGTGAGTCGAATACTTTGGCAGGTCCGGTAAACTTCCAGATGCTTTCGTCTACACCCGCCGTTTTTACTACGCAACCGTCCTGAGCGATATTTCCTTTCAGTACCGCCAAACCTCCGTCCTTGCTATAGGCGTGCTCCAGATCACGGATACATCCGTTCGCGCGATCTTTATCTAATTCCTGATAATAAGCTCCCTGAGAACCAAGTACGAGATTGAATCTGTTTCCTGCCGCACTTGAATATTTGTTCATTGCTTTTTCTGTTACATTCGGGCTGGTAATTGAATATTGATCGATCGCTTCCGCCAGCGACATGCCATCCACACGGAGAACGGAAGTATCAATCAGACCACCTTTTGCCAACTCTGCCAGGATAGCAATGATGCCACCCGCACGGTTAACGTCTTGAATATGATATTTTTGAGTATTCGGAGCGACTTTACACAGGCAGGGTGCCTTGCGTGACAGCATATCGATGTCGTCCATCTTAAAATCGACTCCTGCCTCATGTGCCACGGCCAGCAGGTGAAGCACCGTATTGGTAGAACCGCCCATCGCGATATCCAGCGTCATGGCATTGAGGAATGCCTGACGGGTAGCTATGCTGCGGGGAAGTACACTTTCGTCACCTTCTTCATAATATTTCATTGCATTTTCCACAATCAGTTTGGCTGCGTCTTCAAACAGTTTCGTACGATTTTCGTGCGTAGCCACGATTGTGCCGTTTCCCGGAAGAGCCAGACCGATAGCTTCATTCAGACAGTTCATCGAGTTTGCCGTAAACATTCCGGAACAACATCCGCAGGTAGGGCAGGCATTCTGTTCGATATTCGCTACTTCCTGATCGCTTACGCTGTCGTCCGCCGATTTAATCATGGCATCGATCAAGTCCAGATGCTGGCCGTTCCACTCTCCGGCTTCCATCGGTCCGCCGGATACGAATACGGTAGGGATATTCAGGCGCATGGCAGCCATCAACATTCCCGGGGTGATCTTATCGCAGTTGCTGATACATACCATTGCATCCGCCTTGTGCGCATTGACCATATATTCTACGCTGTCCGCTATGATATCACGGGAAGGAAGCGAGTAAAGCATTCCGTCATGTCCCATAGCGATACCGTCATCGATAGCAATCGTATTAAATTCCGCAGCGAAGCATCCCAGCTTCTCAATTTCCGCCTTCACCAACTGCCCGATTTCATGCAGGTGCACGTGTCCCGGAACAAATTGTGTAAACGAATTGACGATAGCGATAATGGGTTTTCCCATCTGATTCTTCTTCATGCCGTTGGCTGCCCATAATGCGCGGGCTCCCGCCATGCGACGGCCTTGTGTACTAAACGAACTGCGTAATTGCTTTTTCATTTCAATCTATCTTTTAATTAAAGAGCCTCCCTCACATCAGTGAGAAAGGCTCTAAATTCTATCTTTTATGGTACGAATACATACACAAAACCTTTCTCACGCTCTTGATGGCACCACCACGACGCGAATAATATGCAGAACTGCTAGGTTAATAGATGTATGTAATATATTCATATCTTCTTTTCTTTATTTTCGTGCTGCAAAGGTAAGGGCTTTTTTATTATCTCCAAACAAATCGAAGAAAAAAATCACTAAAAAGCGAATAATCGTAAGAAAAGAGCGGTAATAAACCTAAATTTTATCACTTAAAGGTTGAATTTGCAACTATCAGTTAGTAGAGAATGACTGTCCATTTCTGACAAAAGCGCTTAATAATCTGAAATTTACTCCGTATGCACCCGGTGGCAAGCAAATTATTCGTATCTTTGTCCACCCTAAAAATAAGGGATTTATTAATTTAGAAACTATAAATATCAGATGGAAACAGTAGAAAACAAGTACATCACCGTTGCATATAAGCTATATACAGTGGAAGATGGTGAAAAAGAATTGTTCGAAGAAACAAATGCAGAACATCCTTTTCAGTTCATTTCAGGATTAGGCACTACGCTCGAAAGCTTCGAGAACCAGATAACAGCTCTGTCTAAAGGTGATAAATTCGATTTTACCATTCCGGCAGATGAAGCTTACGGAGCCTACGATGAGCAACATGTATTTGATCTTCCTAAAAATATCTTTGAAATAGATGGCAAGTTCGACAGCGAACGCGTAACAGAAGGCAGCATTGTACCTTTGATGACCGGAGACGGTCAACGCGTAAACGCCAGCGTCGTAGAAATCAAACCGGATGCAGTAGTAGTTGACCTCAACCACCCATTGGCAGGCGCTGACCTGATCTTTGAAGGTGAAGTAATCGAAAGCCGTCCTGCTACCAACGAAGAAATTCAGGAACTGGTGAAGATGATGAGCGGTGAAGGTTGCGGTTGCGGATGCGACAGCTGCGGCAGCGACTGTGGCGATGACTGCGGTTGCGAAGGCGGACACTGTCACTAATTTTAAGTAATAGGTAATAAGTATTAAGTATTAATTCCATGCGGATATAAGCGGAGATTAATACTTAATACTTTTTTTATGCCGTTATTCCGGCTATTACTTATTACCTATTACCTATTACTTGTTACTTGTTACCTATTACTTATTACCTGTCAACATCCTCCTTTGTGCGTCATGATATCAAGCACCATCTTATCCGTTTCGTTCATGGCTTGCGAGCCGATTCTTGTCAGGTTACGGATGCTCTGATCGACATCTTCGTCAATAATGCCTTCTACAGAAGTCACACAACGGTCCTCCATTGCCATCATGGCAGATAATACGGCTGTTGAGACTCCGGTTGTTACTTTGAGTGCGCAGCTCGGTTTTGCACCGTCGCAAATCATTCCCGTCAGGTTGGCAATCATGTTTTGAACGGCAAAGGCTACCTGATTATAATTTCCTCCCATCAGCCAGGTGATTCCGCAACTGGAACCTGTGGCAGCTACTACACAGCCGCACAAGGCAGAGAGACGTCCCAGGCTTTGTTTGATATAGATTACAGTGAGATGACTCAACATTAAGGCGCGGATCAGTTCCTCTTCGGTTTTACCATTTTCTTCGGCAAATACGACAACGGGAAGTGTGGCGGATATGCCCTGATTGCCGCTGCCGGAGTTACTCATGACAGGAATCATTGCACCAGCCATTCTGGCGTCGCAAGCGGCGGAAGTATAAGATAGTATATGAGAGAATACGCTGTCTCCCATCACTTTATGTTCATACGTTCCACGGAGCATCTTACCTAAAGAGTGCCCGTAATTGCCTTTAAAGGCTTGTTCGGCGGCCGCTTTGTTCAGACGTGCCGTATCGAGAATAAAACGGATTTCATCCAGAGGGGATGTCAGGGCAAAATCATAGACTTTGCGCAGATTCAGTTCCAGTGAAGCGTCTTCTTCCTCTTCATTGGCAGTCTGTTGCTTGTCAAGCAGTACTTTTTCATCCGTAGCTATATAGACAAAGGTAGTATGTCCGCCGGCAATCACAGCCGTCGCTTTTTGGCTGCCGGCTTTGCAGATTACTTCGATGTACAGTTTTTCCGTGATATCTTCTTTGAGAGAAATACAGATTCGCTTCTCTGCGATAAACTGTTTGCCTTGTTCTACTGCCTCCGGTGTGCAGTCTCTCAATACTTCCAGTTGATATTCCGATTGACCGATCAACGCTCCCAAAGCTACGGCTATAGGAAGTCCGACCATATCCGTGCCGGGGATACCGACTCCCATTGCGTTCTTTAATATATTGGCACTCAATAACACTTCAATCTTTTCCGGTTTCACTCCTAACGTTTCGGCAGCTTTAGCTACACAAAGCGCTACCGCAATGGGTTCCGTACATCCTATCGCCGGAATCACCTCTTTTTTGATCAAGTCTATTATCTGTTTTCTTTCCGATTCAATCATACCCTACAAGGCTTTAGTTTCCACAAAAGTAGAAAATTCTTTTTTATCAAACATCCATTAGTGAACAAATAAAATTGCATATTGTTATAAAATCTCCCAAGAACCGAACTTTAACAGTTAGAATAGTAGAAAAATGAAAGCAAAACACGGTATTGTTTATTTGCTGCTAGCCATTTTCTCTTCTTCTTGCATCCGCGAAGAAGCTCCCAATGCAGAGGCAGATATACTAAGTTGCAGATTGCCGGGAGTAGTCATGACAACGAGTCCGATTATCACTAATAATTCCATCAATATATTTGTAGGACCGGGAACGGACATTTCATCCCTTGCACCCGAATTTACATTGACTCCGGGAGCCACCATCGATCCTCCCAGCGGGACGGCTAGAGATTTCCATTCGCCTCAGCAATATACCGTTACGGCTGCCGATGGCTTTTGGAAGAAGAAGTACACCGTGTCCGTTATTGATACGGAACTTGCTACCATCTATAATTTTGAGGATACGCTCGGCGGACAGAAATACTACATCTTCGTAGAACGGGAAGGAGAAAAAGTGGTGATGGAATGGGCCAGCGGAAACGCCGGTTATGCGATGACCGGAGTTCCCAAGACTGCCGACGACTATCCGACCTTCCAGATTGCAAACGGAAAAACTGGGAAATGCCTGTCCTTAGTAACCCGCAGCACAGGATTCTTCGGCGGACTCATGGGAATGCCTATCGCAGCCGGAAATCTGTTCATCGGTTCTTTCGATGTAGGAAATGCAATGAGCAATCCGCTGAAAGCAACCAAGTTCGGCCTGCCTTTCCGGCATATACCTACTTATCTGGCAGGCTATTACAAGTACAAAGCCGGAGATCAGTTTACAGAAGGCGGCAAACCCGTCAGTGGCAAACGGGATATATGCGATATTTATGCCATCATGTACGAAACCAGTGAATCTGTGCCGACTCTTGACGGAACGAATGCTTTCACCAGTCCCAACCTGGTTTCAATAGCACGCATTGACGACGCCAAAGAGACGGACGAGTGGACATACTTTAAACTTCCCTTCCATATGTTATCCGGAAAATACATCGATAAAGAGAAGCTAACGGCAGGAAAGTATAATGTAGCTATCGTATTCACTTCCAGCCTGGAAGGGGATCATTTCAACGGAGCTATCGGGAGTACATTGCTGATTGATGAAGTCGAACTAATCTATCGCTCGGAAGACTGATTCCATTCGAACAACGATCTGATAGCAGCTATGGAAGGCAGAACAGAGCAACTATAACGAAATAACTAATGATTTAATAATAACAATGAAGATGAAAATCCATTCCTATATATTCAGTTTACTTGCCTGTCTGGGGATAGCCCTCCCCGGCTATTCACAGGTTGACAGAAACGAAACGCTTATCCGTTCCGCTCTTCACGGACTGGAATATGAAATCAAAGCAGGGTTCAGCATCGGCGGTACAGCCCCGCTCCCGCTGCCTGTCGAAATCCGTTCGATTGACGGCTACAACCCGACGCTGGCTATCAGCATCGGAGGCGAAGTAACCAAATGGTTTGCCGTTCAAAATAAGTTCGGAGTCATTTTAGGGTTGCGGCTGGAGAATAAAGCCATGACAACGGAAGCTACCGTCAAAAACTATAATATGGAAATCCTCGGACAGGGAGGAGAAAGAATCAGCGGTGTCTGGACAGGAGGAGTCAAAACCAAAGTCCATACTGCCGGACTGACAATTCCTCTAATGGCTACCTACAAGCTGAGCAACCGTTGGAATATTAAAGCCGGACCTTATTTTTCATATCTGCTTTCAAGAGAATTTTCGGGGCACGTATATGAAGGATACCTGCGCGAAGGCGACCCCGTAGGTCCCAAAGTCGAATTTACGGATGGTAAAATCGCTACTTATGACTTCTCGGACGACCTGAGACATTTTCAGTGGGGCCTGCAAATAGGAGCCGGATGGAGAGCATTCAAACATCTCAATATATATGCAGACCTCACTTGGGGATTGAATGATATCTTCAGAAATGACTTTCAGACCATTACTTTCGCTATGTATCCGATCTACTTGAATATCGGATTCGGATATGCTTTCTAGCTAAGCAAAGACAGATTAATCCTTACCGGATTCCTCCACCTGCTTCACACCGGAGAAAGCAACTTTCACGGTCTGCTGCAATGCAGGCACTTTTACCTGAATATTCATCGTAGCATTTCCACCTTGTACCGTTCCTTCTATACTGGTGGCACAGGTACCCAGAGCGGCAGCATCTCCCTGAAAAGTAAGGTCTTGCTGTCCGATGAAAGTCGAAGCGTCCGTTTCCTTTTTCACTGCACACTTGTCTATCACGATATCACCGAACTTTAATATGTTTCCGTTTATAAACAGCTCAAATTCCTTCAGTTCCATCTTTACTTCCGTATCGCTGACCTGAGAGAAAGTAATAAACTTCGGAAGTCCGTCGGCAATCACAACTTCTTGGTCGGAGCCATCGGGCAGCATTGAAATATCGAGATTTCCCCAATACGTTCCCACCACATCGGGAGCAGTCACCACAGCTTCTTCTTCCGGAGGAGTCGTTTCATCATTGACCGTATTATCGTCATCACTGCTACAAGCCGTCAAAAGAGAGACAGAGCATATCAATGCCCACAAATACAATAGATTCTTTTTCATAATTTTCGGGTTTAGTTATTAAATAATCGTCATTTATAAACTAAAAAGAGGAAAAAAGGTTCAATTTGCTTCCTTTTCCGAAGATATTTTGAATTCACAACCTTCTTATCGAAAACTTTGTTATATTTGCATAGAGTAATTTTAAAAAAGCCACAACTATGTTTAATTCATTTGGCAACATCTTTCGGCTCACCAGCTTCGGCGAGTCTCATGGAAAAGGAGTTGGGGGAGTAATTGACGGATTTCCTTCCGGAATCACAATCGACGAAGAATTTGTACAACAAGAACTAAATCGACGCCGTCCGGGACAATCCATCCTCACCACACCACGCAAGGAAGCGGATAAAGTGGAGTTTCTTTCAGGCATTTTCGAAGGCAAATCAACCGGATGTCCTATCGGATTTATCGTTTGGAACGAGAATCAACATTCCAATGACTACAATAACCTGAAAGAGGTATACCGCCCTTCACATGCGGATTACACCTACAAAGTGAAGTACGGCATCCGTGATCATCGCGGTGGCGGACGTTCTTCTGCCCGCGAGACTATTTCACGCGTAGTAGCCGGCGCATTGGCTAAATTAGCCCTTCGCCAGTTAGGAATCAGCATCACAGCTTATACATCGCAAGTCGGTGCCATCAAATTGGAAGGCACTTATTCCGACTATGATCTCGACCTGATCGAAACAAACGACGTACGCTGTCCGGACCCGGAAAAGGCGAAGGAAATGGCAGACCTTATATATAAGGTAAAAGGCGAAGGCGATACCATCGGAGGTACGCTGACCTGTGTCATCAAAGGATGTCCTATCGGATTGGGGCAACCTGTGTTCGGCAAGCTGCACGCCGCCTTGGGCAACGCCATGCTCAGCATCAATGCCGCCAAGGCCTTCGAATATGGCGAAGGATTCAAGGGACTGAAGATGAAAGGCTCCGAGCAGAACGACGTATTCTTCAACAACAACGGACGGATTGAAACGCATACCAACCACTCCGGAGGTATTCAGGGAGGAATCAGTAACGGACAGGATATTTACTTCCGTGTAGTATTCAAACCGATTGCTACCCTACTGATGGAGCAGGAAACGGTGAACATCGACGGCGTAGATACGACACTGAAAGCCCGCGGACGTCATGACGCCTGTGTACTGCCACGTGCCGTGCCTATCGTAGAAGCAATGGCTGCCATGACTATCCTTGATTATTATCTGTTGGATAAGACAACGCAGCTTTAATAAGTATCAATATGTCAATCTACCCATGTGCCAATACCTGCACAAAAAATCTGTCAGGCTATTGGCACATCGGCTAAATAACCGCCAGTAAACTATTCATTATGAACGAAATTCAAAAATATATCGCAGCGAACGAACCGAAGATTATGGAGGACCTGTTCAGCCTCATCCGTATTCCCAGTATCAGCGCCCTGCCGGAACATCACGACGATATGCTGGCTTGCGCCCAACGCTGGGCACAACTACTGCTCGAAGCCGGAGTGGACGAAGCACTGGTGATGCCCTCCAAGGGTAACCCGATTGTTTTCGCACAAAAGATCGTTGATCCGAATGCCAAAACGGTATTGGTCTACGCCCACTACGACGTAATGCCTGCCGAACCGCTGGAACTGTGGAAAAGCCAGCCCTTCGACCCCGAAGTACGGGACGGATACATCTGGGCACGCGGAGCGGATGATGACAAAGGACAATCCTTTATCCAGGTCAAAGCCTTCGAATATCTCGTCAAGAACGAACTGCTGAAAAATAACGTCAAGTTTATCTTCGAAGGAGAAGAGGAAATCGGCTCTCCCAGCCTGGAAGCCTTCTGCGAAGAGCATAAGGAGCTGTTGAAAGCAGACGTTATCCTGGTCTCGGATACCAGCATGCTGGGTGCCGAACTTCCATCCCTCACCACCGGTCTGCGCGGACTGGCTTACTGGGAAATAGAAGTGACCGGACCGAATCGCGACCTGCATTCAGGACACTTCGGAGGTGCGGTAGCCAATCCGATCAATGTGCTTTGCGAAATAATCAGCAAAGTGACAGATAAAGACGGAAGAATCACCGTCCCCGGATTCTACGATGACGTAGAAGAAGTGCCGCAAGCAGAACGGGAAATGATCGCCCATATTCCGTTCGATGAGAAGAAATACAAAGAAGCCATCGGAGTGAAAGAACTCTTCGGAGAAAAGGGATACAGCACACTGGAACGCAACAGTTGCCGCCCGTCTTTCGATGTATGCGGCATTTGGGGAGGATATACGGGTGAAGGCTCCAAGACAGTCCTTCCTTCGAAAGCGTATGCGAAAGTTTCCTGCCGACTGGTTGCGCATCAGGATCATCACAAGATTTCGCAGATGTTTGCTGACTATATCTTACAAATGGCCCCCGACACTGTCCAGGTAAAAGTAACTCCGATGCACGGAGGACAAGGGTATGTCTGCCCGATTTCCCTTCCTGCCTATCAGGCTGCGGAAAAAGGTTTTGAGATAGCTTTCGGCAAAAAACCGCTGGCAGTACGTCGCGGCGGAAGTATTCCTATCATTTCGACATTCGAACAGGTATTGGGAACCAAAACCGTATTGATGGGCTTCGGACTCGAATCGGATGCAATCCATTCACCCAACGAAAACTTCTCGCTGGACATTTTCCGGAAAGGAATAGAGGCGGTGGTTGAGTTCCATCAGGAATATGCGAAAAGATAAAGGCTGCCTATAGCCGCACGCAGGACACGAAATTAAAAGAAGAACGGTAGACAAGCGGATAAATCCTTTGCCTACCGTTCCTTTTTATTCAAAAAAAGACATCTTACCACATAACTAACTATCAATTACATCACCGGAGTTTCGAAAAGGAAGGTAAATGATTGACTATCCTTCAAATCCTTCACGGCATCTCCTGCGTAAATTTCTCCTTTGGTCAGGGACAACTTCTTCACCCCAGCCTTCGGACTAAAATCAATCTTCTTCAAATCCAGCCAAAACAGGTTCGGAGTTAAAGTAGACTCAAAGTAATACACTTTATTCTTCTGATCGGAAACGGAACGCCAGCGAGTAGAAGAAATGTGAGGCTTCTCCGGTGTATTGATACCAAACGGAACGGAGACATTGCGCATCACACTCAGCACACTGGGGACGGCTATCTTTGCATCGGCAGTCTGCGGAATGGCGTGAATGTAGAAAGAGGCACGCACAAAACGGTCGCTCGAACGGTTCGTTCCCGGCAACATCTGTAATCCGCCCACTTCTTTCCAGTAATCATTGACAGCCAACTGCAATTCATAACGTGGAGAATTGGTCATCACCTGATATTCCTTCCCCTCATGGATACTCAGTTTGCCATCCAGATATTCGATCACTGCCGTGTTACCCGTTTCATCGGTAATAGCCATGTGTAAAGTAGATTCCGGTCCCCCGTTCGGCATACGGGGAGCGTCAATGCGGAAAGTCTCTTTTTTCATTTCATCAACCGCTTCACGCACCGTTGCAAAATTGTCAAGTACATATTGAGTCCAGATACTAATTCCCATTGCCGGACGGGTATCTCCGGGAAGTGAATAAACAGATTCCGGCAGGAAAAGCAGGCTTGCCACCAGCCCTTTTTCATTCATTCCGTCACAAGTACCTATATCATAGCCTGTTGCGATTACGCTTCCATATTTGGAAGTCCAGTTTACTGTTTTTTCTTTATTGTGTCCCGCACGCTGCATTCCACGTGGAAACACATAGATATTTGACATAATGTCTTCTTTCCAGTCCATCGTGCGACCAGTGACCACCATTCCGTCCGGTCCCAGATATACGGCACGCGTACATGCTTCCGCCGGCTGTATACCCATCAAAGAGACGGCAGCTAACACCAATGCAACACCCGTAAGTTTTTTCTTCATATTCCTTCCAAATTAAATAGTTGATACTCTTATATCTATAATAACAAATATACAACGAATATTGCCTGAGAGAGAGAAGAATTTAAGGGAAAAAAGGGAATTTATTCAGAAAAAATCTTATCTGCTCTTATTTGAGTTAAAAAAGCCTGCGGATGGAAGGAAACATTACACATTATTTGCTTTTCAAATGGGATTTCATTATTTTTGTACATAACCTATCATAAAAACTAAGGAGGACAAATGCGTATGAGACAAAAAGTTAGCATATCACGGCTTCCAATTCGTTTGGGAATCTTTCTTTTGCTGCATTTTGTTCCGCAGTTACTCTCCGCGCAAGAAAACAACGACAGCACGCACATACTTCGTAACGGTGCATCCATAACGCCGGACGAGGTACTTAAACAGGCCAACATTAACTTGTTTCCAGAAAAGAGCACTACATATTCTTTATATTCACCCGGACAGTTGGAGCATATACCCCGCTTTTCACTCAAAAGGGATATTTCCCTGCCTTATCAGACCAATCCTTCCCTACTCTTCCGAGGTGATTACAGTACAGGCGGGGTATTGCATCAATTCGATCATGGAGCACTGTTCGGTTCCGGAAGTCAGACAAGTATGGCAGGCATCGGTCGTTTCAACAGTGCTTCACTAGGTTATCAGCACATTTTCAATGAGCAATTCGAGTTACAAGTCCGTGCCAATGCACTGAAAATCAACATGTCACATATCACCGGACAGGCTTTCAGCACTTCGGGCGCCTTCCTTTATCATCCTTCCGACCGTGTCACCTTCAAGGTCTTCGGGTCATACGACATCGGAAATTCTTACGGGATGAGTACCCATAGCTACGGAGCTACGATGTCCGTCGATATGTCCGACCGCTTTGGGATGGAAATGGGAGTACAGCGATACTATGACGCGATGAGCGGACGTTGGGAAACGGTTCCCGTTATGATTCCTTACTACCATTTCGATAAGTTCACACTGGGTTTGGATGTGGGCGGTATTATATATGAAATTCTCCGCAATGCCGTTTTTGATAAAAACAGAGGTATAGGCGGTCCATCTGGCCCGACAATCGGACCACCCCGGATGCATATACCTATACGGTAAAATCCCGTTATCATAATACTGGTTTACATAGATCAATCACCAGTTTCGACCTTTGAAACTTTTAGTTTCACGCCTTGGAACTAATAGTTTCATGCCTTGAAACCATTGGTTTCAAAAGTTGAAACCAAAAGTTTCAAGCGTCTGAAACTATCTGAATGTACTGTTGATTTGATTGACTTGACTGCACGTTTCAATCACATTAACCATATCAGTTATTCCGATTGAGCTGTTCTCTTAGGAAGCATAAAATCAATTATTGGTCAATAATACATGATTTCTCAGTCTTTAATACCTGATTTCTCAGTTATTAATGGTTGAGAAATCAAACGTTAATAGTTGACACATCAGATATTAGCATCCTGTAAATCAAAAGATAACATTACAAAAACGATACTAATCAAGACGAGACAGAGTGAGAGCAACCGTTTGCTCTCATACTTGCCACCACGCTTGCTACCATCCCTAAAACATCGATGAATAAAGGGATACAAGTGGATAGTGAGAGCGTGATAGCAAAACGGCTATCTAATTCCTTATGGTGCGAACAGAAAAGAAGGGACTCTTTTTCTTTGAAAAAAGAGAAATCACTGTTATGTGAGACACTGTCCACAAACTATTCGAAATTCTTTCGGTAAGTACATCCATTTCTCCATTCCGAACATCCGTAAGCTGTCTTCCCTTTAATGATGGTTCCCTTGCCACAAACCGGACACGGTTGTCCGACAAAAGTATCTGCATTACCGGTAGCCGGAGCAGAGGCAGGAGCAGCAGGAGTCGAAGCAGGAGACGGAGCAGATGCAGGAACTTTCGGTTCTGCTTTCGCCTTCTTTTCTTTGGGAGCACTTGCTTTACGCTCACGCTTCTTAGGTTCTTTCTTTGCCTTTTCTTCCGTTTGGGCAACTGCCTCCTGAATAGTGATACGTCGGTTCGTATTATCTGAAAGTACGCTCATCACGATTTCAGATACCATTTGCTTCAGTTCTTCGAGGAATTGACGGGCATCGTAAGTCTTCTTTTCAATCTCACGTAGTTTCTTTTCCCATATACCGGTCAGTTCCGCAGATTTCAGCAGTTCTTCGTGGATAATCTGTACCAGTTCCACTCCCGTAGGGGTGGCTATCAGGTTCTTTCTTTCCTTGCGGATATAGTTCCGCTTGAACAACGTTTCGATAATGGCGGCACGGGTAGACGGACGACCGATACCATTCTCCTTCAGAGCATCACGGAGTTCGTCATTATCCACCAACTTTCCGGCTGTTTCCATCGCACGAAGCAATGTTGCTTCCGTATAAGGTCTGGGCGGTTGCGTCCACTTCTCATTCAAGTCCGGAACATGAGGACCACTCTCCCCCTTGACAAAGGCAGGAAGTACATTTTCATCCTCTTCCTCTTTTTCTTCGGAAGTATCTTTCACATCTTTGGCAAAAACGACGCGCCATCCCGGCTCCAGAATCTGTTTGCCGGTTACTTTAAATTCTATCTTGTCCACTTCGCCCATCACGGTAGTGGTAGAAATCTTACAATCGGGATAGAACACCGCTATAAAACGACGGGCTATCAGGTCATAGACACGACGTTCCATATCCGTCAGATTCTGTGCATAAACGCCTGTAGGGATAATGGCATGGTGATCTGTCACCTTCGAATTATCAAACACCTTTTTCGATTTAGGCAATGAAGCACCCGCCAAAGGAGCAGTCAGCACCTCGTAGTCCCGAAGACCTTTCAATATTCCGGGACACTTCGGATAAATATCGTCACTCAGGAAAGTGGTATCGACGCGCGGATAAGTAGCCACTTTCTTTTCATAAAGCGACTGAATCAGCTTCAGCGTTTCATCGGCAGAATAGGCAAACTTCTTATTACACTCTACCTGAAGGGAAGTCAGGTCGAACAGACGCGGAGCATATTCCTTTCCATCCTTCTTGCCGACATTGGTGACAATGAACGGAAGGTCTTTTATGCGTTCCACCAGCGCTTCTCCCTCCTCCCGGTTGGCGATAGGGTCGATGCCGGGATTGTCTATCTTCTTCTTTCCGCCACTCTTTTCTTCTTCCGCAGCTATTTCTTCATCGCTTTTACGGATCAGAGCAGAAAAGGTGGTATCACGATAATTCGTTTTCAGTTCCCAGTATTGTTTCGGCTGGAAGTTGGCGATCTCCAGTTGGCGGTTGACAATCAATGCCAGCGTAGGAGTCTGCACACGACCGATGGAAAGCACTTGTTTGTTCTGACCGTATTTGATGGTATAAAGACGGGTGGCATTCATCCCCAGCAACCAGTCCCCCATTGCACGGGAAAGTCCCGCTTCATACAAAGATTGAAAATCCGACTGGTCTTTCAACTTCGCAAATCCTTCGCGGATCGCCTCTTCTGTCAGCGAAGAAATCCAAAGACGTTTCACCGGACAGCGGGCACCTGCTTTCTGCATCACCCAACGCTGGATCAATTCTCCTTCCTGGCCGGCATCACCGCAGTTGATGATTTCATCCGCATTCTGCATCAATCCCTCAATGATGTGAAACTGTTTTTCGTAAGTAGGGTTCTCTATCAGCTTGATGCCGAAACGTGGAGGAATCATCGGTAAGCTACCCAAGTTCCATGATTTCCAGTTAGGGGTGTATTCATGCGGCTCTTTCAAGGTACAAAGATGACCGAATGTCCAGGTTACCTGGTATCCGTTTCCTTCTATATACCCTTCTTTTCTTGTATGAGCACCGAGTACTTCGGCTATATCACGTGCTACAGACGGCTTTTCGGCTATGCAAACTATCATTTTTTCTCTTCTTGTTTTTATACTAACAGTCTACAAAGTTACATGATTATTTCTCACTGACCGCATAAAGATGAAAAAAACATCCCGCCTTCAGCCCGAATGGAGCTATAAGGCGGGATAAAAAAAATAGAAAAAATGATTAAATTCCGTGTTTATTCTTCATCCATCAGGATTTCCAGAATCTGGCAAGCAGCCTTCGCTACCGGAGTACCGGGACCGAAAATAGCAGCTACACCTGCCTTATACAGGAAGTCATAATCCTGTGCAGGGATAACACCGCCGGCAATTACCACGATATCTTCACGACCCAGCTTTTTCAGTTCTTCCATAATCTGCGGAATCAATGTCTTGTGTCCGGCAGCCAATGAAGAAACACCTACTACGTGAACGTCGTTTTCTACAGCTTCGCGGGCAGCTTCCGCCGGAGTCTGGAACAACGGTCCCATGTCCACGTCGAAGCCACAGTCTGCATAACCGGTTGCTACCACTTTGGCACCACGGTCGTGACCGTCCTGTCCCATCTTCGCAACCATAATACGAGGTTGACGTCCCTCTTTCTTAGCAAACTTCTCAGCCAGTTCACATGCACGCTTGAAGTCGCCATCGTTTTTACTTTCTGATGAATACACGCCTGATATTGTTCTAATTATTGCTTTATAACGTCCTACAATCTTTTCGCAAGCATAGGAGATTTCACCCAGCGTTGCACGAACACGAGCAGCTTCTACAGCCAGTTCCAGCAAGTTACCCTTACCGGTCTCTACGCATTCGGTGATGGCTGCCAGTGCTTTGTCCACTTCTGCCTGGTTACGTCCTTCTTTCAAACGTTTCAGGTTCTCGATCTGTTCAAGACGAACGGCCGTGTTATCAATCTCAAGGATATCAATCGGAGCTTCTTTTTCCAGACGATATTTGTTCACACCGACAATAGTCTGAGAACCACTGTCGATACGGGCCTGCGTACGTGCAGCAGCTTCTTCGATACGCATCTTAGGAATACCCGTCTCGATAGCTTTCGCCATACCACCCAGTTTTTCAACTTCTTCGATACGTTCCCAAGCCTTGTGAGCCAGTTCGTTGGTCAGAGCTTCTACGTAGTAAGAACCGCCCCATGGGTCAACGTTCTTACAAACGTAAGTTTCTTCCTGAATATAAATCTGAGTATTACGGGCAATACGTGCGGAGAAGTCTGTCGGAAGGGCAATAGCCTCATCCAGCGCATTAGTATGCAAAGACTGTGTATGTCCCAATGCGGCAGCCATAGCTTCGATACAAGTACGTCCTACGTTATTGAACGGGTCTTGTTCTGTCAGCGACCAGCCGGAAGTCTGAGAGTGTGTACGCAATGCCAGTGATTTCGGATTCTTCGGATTGAATTGTTTTACAATCTTAGCCCACAACATACGGGCAGCGCGCATCTTCGCGATTTCCATGAAGTGATTGGTACCAATCGCCCAGAAGAAAGACAGACGGGGAGCGAACGCATCGATATCGATACCTGCCGCTGTTCCGGCACGCAGATATTCCAGACCGTCGGCCAATGTATAAGCCAGCTCGATATCTGCCGTCGCACCTGCTTCCTGCATGTGGTAACCGGAGATAGAGATGGAGTTGAACTTAGGCATCTTCTGCGAAGTATATTCGAAAATATCGGAAATAATCTTCATAGAGAATGCAGGCGGATAGATATAGGTATTACGCACCATGAACTCTTTCAGAATATCATTCTGGATAGTACCGGCCATTTCTTCGAGTTTAGCACCCTGTTCCAGACCTGCATTGATATAGAATGCCATAATCGGAAGTACCGCACCGTTCATCGTCATAGACACGGACATCTTGTTCAAAGGAATACCGTCGAACAAAACTTTCATGTTTTCGAGCGAGCAGATAGATACACCAGCCTTACCTACGTCACCTACCACACGTTCGTGATCGGGGTCATAACCGCGGTGAGTAGCCAAGTCAAATGCTACGGACAAACCTTTCTGACCGGAAGCCAGGTTACGGTGATAGAAAGCATTTGATTCTTCGGCAGTAGAGAATCCGGCGTACTGACGGATGGTCCAGGGGCGAAGAGTGTACATCACTGAATACGGACCACGCAGATAAGGAGGAAGTCCGGCAGCATAGCCGAGGTGTTCCATTCCTTCAAGGTCCTCTTTTGTATAAACAGGCTTCACGTCAATGTGTTCCGGTGTATTCCAGTCAGCGGAAATACCGTTAGCCTTTTGCCATTCAGCACCGTTAGCGGGCTGAAATGCAGCATATATATCTAAGTTTTTAAAATCTTTTCTCATCTTACTTCAATAGTTTGGCGTTAAACTCTTTCAAGGTATCCAATACGTTGACACGCACGTGGATGAAGTTCTCGATACCTGCTGCCTTCAGTTCATCCATACAGGCAGGAGCACCTGCTACGATAAACATAGCACGGCCGTTCAATGCATGGTATGCCGGAACCGCATATTCCGCATATTCGTCATCGCTTGAACAGAGGACTACAATGTCAGCTTTAGCAGCCATAGCAGCTTCTACTCCGGCTTCCACCGTTTCGAATCCGAGGTTGTCAATAACTTCATATCCGGCACAAGCGAGGAAGTTGCAAGAGTATTGCGCACGTGCCTGACGCATAGCCAGATTACCGATAGTCAGCATGAACGCTTTCGGTCGTTTGCCGGAAGCCTCCGTTTCAAGGCGTAATGCCTCAAATTCGCTGGCAGCACGGTCGAATACCAAAGTATCCACATCTTTCTCGCAAGTATGAGCATCACCTCCGCAGCAGCATTTAGCTTCTATCGGCTGTTTCTCGCCTGCTTTTTCATTGAAGTTCGGGAACTGGTTGGTACCCAGCAGCACTTCGCGACGTTGAGCAACTGCCTTATGCCGGGCCTTGTTGCTTTCGTTCACTGCTGCCTGAACTGTACCGGCTTTCAATGCAGCATAGAAACCGCCTGCCTCTTCTACGGCAAGGAAGAGTTCCCACGCTTGTTTAGCGATAGACACTGTCAGGTTCTCGATATAATAAGAACCGGCAGCCGGGTCAATCACTTTATCAAAATGAGATTCTTCTTTCAGTAACAACTGCTGGTTACGTGCAAGGCGTTCAGAAAATTCATCCGGAGTCGAATAGGTCTTATCGAACGGAACGACTGTCATTGAATCCACACCTGCCAATGCAGCACTCATCGCTTCAGTCTGTGTACGAAGCAAGTTCACATGAGCATCAAACAAAGTAAGATTGAAAGTGGAAGTTTCGGCATGAACCGCCATCTTCGCAGCACAACGACATTCTCCATTAGCACCCTTATTGTCGCAATCACGCAGACATTCAGGATGGTAAGAAGCTACAATGTTTGCCCACAGCATACGTGCTGCACGGAATTTTGCGATTTCAAGGAAGTAGTTGGAACTGATACCGAAGTTGAACTTAATTTTCTTGGCTACTGTAGCAGCAGGGATACCTGCGTCTGTCAGCTGGTTCATGTATTCATTACCCCATGCCAATGCATAACCCAGTTCCTGAGAAATGTAAGCTCCGGCATTATTCAGCGAGATTGCATTTACATTCAGTACTCGATAGAAAGGAAGCGGTTGGATAGCTTCGATCAAGGCTTTGGCAGTTTGAACCATATCGCCTTTTTCTTTACCGCGAGTCAGCATCTTGTTAAAGAAGTCATAATTGACAGAACCTCTCAGTTTCTTCACGTCATAATCCTTCTTCTGGAAATAAGCTACCAGCAGACCGGCCAATTCAACTACATGTCCCTGACAAGTAGAGAAGTTCAGTTCTACACATTCAGCCTGAATATCATTCAACAATGTTTCAATGTATTCAGCATTAAGTTCTTTCGCTTTTACGTGGAAAGAAAGTGAATCTACACCTTTGTTCAGAATATCCAGTGCTTTGGCATTGGCTTCCTTCGGACATTCAACTCTGATTTCCTGGCGAACCAGCCACTCATTATTGCTCTTCTTGGTGCCTCTCAGATAGGGAAATTCTCCGGGAAGTGCATCTGTTGTTTTCAAACCCTCCAGATCTTCCATCCGGTAGAAAGGTTTCACTTTGAACCCTTCGTTTGTCTTCCAAACGAGCTTCTTCTCAAAATCAGCACCTTTCAAGTCGGCTGTAACCTTCTCCATCCATTGTTCGGTGGAGACAGGAGAAAAGTCTGAGAAGAGTTTTTCTTTTTTGTCTGCCATAGTTTATTTAAAATTAAAACAAGAATTAATATTGTCTTTATTTTTATTTGTCTCTTTCTAAATGTCAGTCGTTCGACTTGCAAATATAATTAATAAGTTCGAACGATTCCTCTTTTTAGAAAAAATTCGCACTACAGGTTACAGAGAGAAAATGAAGAATGATAAACTATAGAATGAAGAATCTCCATGCAACTTAAAGCTAAACGAAGCAAATTCCTCATTCTTCATTTTTAGTTCTCCTTTTATTTGATTAGCTCCGATGTAATGAGTAATTTTGCACCCGTTTTTAAAAGAACATTATAAAAACTACTAATATTTATGGATTGGTTACAAAGTTTATTGTGGGACCCTAGCTCCGTAGCGCACATTGTATTCCTCTACGCTTTTGTAGTGGCAGCCGGTGTGTATCTCGGTAAAATAAAGATATTCGGAGTATCTTTGGGAGTCACTTTTGTTTTGTTTGCCGGCATCCTAATGGGACATTTCGGCTTCACAGCCGATACACACATCCTACATTTCATCCGAGAATTCGGATTGATCTTGTTCGTATTCTGTATCGGTCTTCAGGTGGGGCCATCGTTCTTCTCTTCTTTCAAAAAGGGGGGAATGACATTGAACCTGTTGGCTGTAGGCATCGTAGTGTTAAATATTGCTGTTGCATTGGGGCTTTATTACCTCTGGAACGGTCGTGTGGAACTGCCGATGATGGTAGGTATCCTCTACGGAGCTGTGACGAACACTCCGGGACTTGGTGCCGCCAATGAGGCCCTGAACCAGTTGAGCTACAACGGACCGCAGATTGCACTGGGTTATGCCTGTGCGTATCCGCTGGGTGTGGTAGGTATCATCGGTTCTATCATCGCTATCCGTTACATCTTCCGCGTCAATATGACCAAAGAGGAAGAGAGCCTGAAAACTCAGAGCGGAGACGCGCACCACAAGCCGCACATGATGAGCCTTGAGGTACGCAATGAGTCTATCAGCGGAAAAACACTGATTGAAATCAAAGAATTTCTGGGACGCAACTTTGTTTGCTCCCGTATTCGTCACGAAGGACACGTAAGTATTCCGAACCACGAAACGATATTCAATATGGGCGACCAATTGTTTATTGTCTGTTCGGAAGAAGATGCTCCCGCCATCACCGTATTTATCGGAAAAGAAGTCGAACTGGACTGGGAGAAGCAGGATCTTCCGAT
Organism: Bacteroides sp. RCH18; assembly: GCF_058231005.1. NCBI lineage: Bacteria > Pseudomonadati > Bacteroidota > Bacteroidia > Bacteroidales > Bacteroidaceae > Bacteroides > Bacteroides sp. RCH18. The sequence continues at coordinate 2,129,960 of NZ_JBIPTC010000001.1, forward strand.
GGTTTCCCGCCGTATTCTGGTTACTAAACCGGAAATTAACGGAAAAACGCTCGGTTCCATGCACTTCCGTAGTATGTATGGTGTCAACGTGACCCGTGTCAACCGTTCCGGTATGGACCTGTTCGCTGATCCGAACCTGATATTGCAGGTAGGTGACCGCGTAATGGTAGTAGGTCAGCAAGATGCGGTAGAGCGTGTAGCTGGTGTTTTGGGTAACCAACTGAAACGTCTGGACACACCGAATATCGTTACTATCTTCGTAGGTATCTTCTTAGGTATTCTTTTAGGAAGTCTTCCGATTGCATTCCCCGGTATGCCGACTCCTTTGAAATTAGGTTTGGCCGGTGGTCCGTTGGTGGTAGCTATCCTGATCGGACGTTTCGGACACAAACTTCATTTGGTGACTTACACCACAATGAGTGCCAACCTGATGCTGCGCGAAATCGGTATTGTGCTATTCCTTGCCAGTGTAGGTATAGATGCGGGTGCCAACTTCGTACAAACAGTTGTAGAAGGCGACGGCTTACTGTATGTAGGCTGTGGTTTCCTGATCACTGTCATCCCGTTGCTTATCATCGGTGCAATTGCAAGACTATATTATAAGGTAAACTACTTCACTCTGATGGGATTGATAGCCGGTAGTAATACGGACCCTCCCGCACTGGCTTATGCCAATCAGGTGACATCCAGTGATGCTCCGGCAGTAGGATATTCTACAGTTTATCCGTTATCTATGTTCCTTCGTATCCTGACGGGACAGATGATATTACTGGCGATGATGTAAAGCGAACTTAATTAAATAAATAAAGCCGGCTAAATTCTTTCTGAATTAGGCCGGCTTTATTATTATCGGGATTTTGTTTTCTTCTTCAATTACATTCCAATCTGTAGCTTTTTAGCCACAAACTCTTCCACAAATCGCACCGTCTCCTCAATTCCCAAAGAAGAGGAATCAACACACAAATGATAAGTAGCCGCTGCTCCCCATGTTTTATAACTGTAGTAATTATAATACTCCGAACGTCTCTTATCCGCTTTTTCTATCATCTCTTCCGCAGCTTCCTCATCAATACGATGCATCTGACACAACCGTGCGATACGATCTTCTTTAGTAGCCGAGATAAAGACATTTGCACAACGGGGATGTTCCCGTAAAATATAGTCGGCACAACGCCCGACGAACACACAGGATTTTTCTGCCGCCAGACGACGGATGACATCACTCTGCACCTTAAATAAAGCATCATTGCTCAGACAGTTGGTACATGGCATTGCCCCTTCACTGATGAAAGGAAAACGCATACCGAACAGTCCGCCGATAATGCCTTGCGAGGCCTTTTCATCTGCTTTTTCGAAGAACTCCTTACATAAGCCGCTCTCTTCGGAAGCCAGGTTGATCAGTTCCTTATCATAAAAGTCGATTCCCAAACGGGCTGCCAACTTCTCTCCTATTTCTTTTCCGCCGCTACCTAACTGGCGACCGATATTGATAACATAATTACCGCTCATAGTACATTTTGTTTTATGGTTTGATAGCAAACATACGACTTTTTTCCAAAAGATGCACCATTATACAAAAGTTATATTTAAAAGAAACAATCGGAAAGCATCCTTTTTCATATATACTCTGCCAATAATACATCTACATGGCACGGGAGTCCGGCTGTCACCCGCCTATTTTTTCTTCTTGCCCCACTTGGGAGTTATACCGATAAAGAACTCGAAGTTAATTCCCGGCATCGGACGAGATAATACTGAAAGATACTCTTCGTCAAAGAGATTATTGACTGTCCCTTTTAAGGATAAATCCGCCCAACGGAGTGAGAATCCTTTTTCAAGGGTCACGTTGCTCATAAGATAGGGTGGAAGATGTCCCGTATAGGATACAGCATTACTCGTCATTGTATAACGTTCGCTATAGTAACACCATTTATAAAGAAGCCCCCAACTGCGATATGTCAGCCTGCCTGATAATGTAGCTGAATATTCGGGTATGTATGGCAACTGCTTCCCTACTGACTGGTCAGCCTTGCTCGTAGGCTCACCTTCATTAATAGAAGGAGTCCACGCAAATGTTCCATTTAATCCAAGCTTCCATGCTTTATCAATCGCAACTGCATAATCAGCCTGTACTTCCACGCCATAGGCGTGTACTTTTTTAAGATTAACGGGTGAATAAAATCCCTTCGACGTAGGTAGCCAAATAATCCAGTCGTTTATATGTTGATCAAACCAAGAAGCCGAGCCGGATAATGTATAAACATTATCCTTACCCACAGAAAACGACAGCCCCGTTTCATAAGTAAATCCACTTTCATTATTCAATGCCGGATTGCCACCCGGCAAAAAATAAAGGTCATTCAATGTCGGAAAACGATAATTACGGGTAATAGAAGCCTTTGCCATTATATTGCCTCTTTTAGAAAGAACATAATCTACAAAAAAGGCAGGAATAATCGGTGCCCATTTAGTCCCGAACATTTCTCCCCGCAGAACCAATGACATACCCAACCGATTGACCGGTTGCCATTTTAATGAGACATTGCCCGACAACTCAACACGCCCTTTATCAAAATAAACAATAGAATCATTCTTCCTTCCCTGACCATACTTATCGTTCTTATTATCATCTCTATTCAGATCTTTATCCAAACTATTCACCAAATGCTGATGAGCCGACACACCCGCTGTCAAAAGGAGTTTATCTGAGAAAAAATACTCTCCATCCAACTGCCCGTAGAAAGTATTGACTTTACTACGCGAACGCGTCATTGTAGCCATTATACCATTTCCCAAATCCCGCTTATAGTCGTATGCCAACCATGTATGCACATAACCTCCCCTTGCCGATACTTTCCAGTTTTCACGCGTATGATCCCATGATAAAACACTTCGCAGTGTATGTTCCCGTTGTCGGTTCTCGAAATCCATAAGATCACCCTGATCGGTCGTCAGTAATGCCAGTTCACGGTTAGAATCAGTATACCACGCATTCAGTCCGAAGCGATCACCTTTACCCGTATTGTAATATACCTCCTGTAAAACGTGCAGATCTTTGTATGCGCCACTACGATTACGTTCTATGGGATAATACTGTTCGATTATATTATATTCATCATCATAAATATTCTCTTTCTTATCATGATTACGATATTTATAATCATTGGGCGACGACTGATAGACCGCCCGCGTCGAGACCTGCCAATGTTTATCTCCATACTTCAATTGCAGAAACTCATCGAAGGTACTAAATGAACCGATACCTTGAACATATTGCATTCCGAAGCCTTCTTGATGAGCAGGCACTGTAGATAATTTTACCAATCCTCCCAAACCACCACCAGCCATATTCACCGACGAAGTGCCATGCAGCAAAGAAGCGTCATCTATAAAATAAGATGGAATCATCGAAAAGTCAGTCATCCCCAACATCGGATTGTTGATACGCATACCGTTCCATGTTACCTGTGTATGTGAAGCGGACGTTCCCCGAAATGATACAGTAGAAAGCGTGGCACGTCCGTAGCTTTTTACAAAAATAGAAGAATTGAAAGTGAGTATATCCGCCATTGACAAGGCTATATTTTCCTTAAGCACAAGTGAATCAAATTTGGTCTGTTGCACACCTATATCTTTCATCGGGCGCTTTCCCAAAATTTCCACTTCACGAATGACAACTCCCTTTTCCGCCCAATTCTTATTGTCGTTGTGTTGTTGTCCACTCATTATGGATGGAAGTAATAAAAGAACTCCTACAAACTGCACTAATAATATATTTCTTCTCATATTCTTCTCTACCGATTACTTCCAACAAAATGCTCCAGGAATAATTCCAACATAAAACTCATCCACAAGTTCCCCATCCTCCGTATAGCGATAAATCATCCCCTGCTGTTGATAATCAATGGCGTCAGCCACATAGACATCTCCGTTTTTCGGACTAACCGCCAGACCATAATATTTCGTATCACGGTACTTGAGAAAAGGACGTACGGGAACACGTTCTTCATCGACAGACATACGCCAGATATCTTTGTTAATCCAGTAAAGCTCATCACCCGCACCATTAAGCTGTACTTCCGAAGGAGCATCTCCCAACTGAAACTTAAATTGTTTCTCTATTTTAAATGTCTCGGCATCAATGCGATAAAGCGACGGCTCCTCATATCCGTATGGACTTCCTTTATACCCTCCATCAGTAATCGTCCACATCTTGAAGTTCTTATCCATCACTAGAGAAGTAGGTTGTATACCTACAGTAAGCTGATCTACCACCTTGTCCGTTGTAGTATCTATCTTTAATATACGATTCTGATAAGACCAGCAATTCACATACACATACTTGCCATACTGCACCATTTGCTCTGTCGAGCCTGTTTCCATCGTCATATCCGGACATTCGATATATCCGGTTATCTGATAAGTTTTGGGATTGACAATAAAAATACGATAGTCCCATATTTGTGTAATATAGGCTTTCTCATCCGAAACAAAATGAATATAGCGTGGAGAAGTAAGTCCCGTTATGCGTCCCACCTCTTTAAATGTATTGGTGCTAATAGCGAAGACTACGTGAGAATTATTCACTACCACCCATCCAATAGTGTCCCGGACAATCATTGATTGTGCTACATCACCCAGCTTCATCGCATTAGCCCGGTAAAAGATCTCATTCTCCACCTTTTTCGTTTCCGGATCATAATAAGATAAGGTAGCATTACCGTATTGAAAATTCCCCTCATTCATAATGAAAAGTCCATCTCCTGTAGCCCTGAAAGGCTCCATCTTGCCATAATCCCATTTCATACAACCGACAAAAGCCGTCAGACAGAAGACAATAAATAAAACAGAAAGTAAAATTCGTTTCATAATTAAAAGTGAGAAAAGGTTATTAACTAACTTGTCGCATCACTCTTCAGACATCTGCCGGCAAATCAAGATTTGCGACAAATATCAAACATAGCATTTGTACCGACCGGTTGAATGAGGAATCAATTGAATATAGGAATGAACTATACCAGTTGATTTCTACCCGAAAACCCGCGGGTATAAATCTGCAGCGTCAAGGCAGGTCTTCTGACTCGTCCCCATTTATCACGCCTTCCCAGTGATGTCACCAGTGGCAAAGAATGTGATAAACTCATCTCCCGAAAGAGAGGACTTACAGCAGCAGGTACTGTCCCGGATTTACACCGGATTCCCTTTTCATCGTTTTGGAAGGTTAGACAACTCCAAATACGAACCTTGCAGGTGCAAAGATACTATAATTATACTTCACGCCTCACTTCTCCCCTGTCTTTTTTTAACAGGAACAAATCTGATGAACAGAATCTTTTAAAATGACGTCACTATGAACATGTATATATGATAAATATAGGATAGATAGTCTTTATAGTGAATTACGAATATTTAAATTCCAAGGATTCTCAATTGTCTCAATCGTTTTTTTATTAATAAGAGAAGCCATCGTGCGTCCCATCAATTTGAAATCAGTAGAAAGAGTAGTAATCCCTCCTGCCAGCACTTCTTTCAAAGGGGTATCATTATAAGATATAATACCGAAATCTTTTCCCGGAACTAACTGCTGACGGTCAGCCTGCTTCAACAAATTGACCAAGTCTCTATCATTAACAACCATAAACACCTCCTGCTTTACAATCTCCCTTCCCTGAATTTCGCCAATGCACTCATGCGTAAAGCCATGCTCTTTACAAAAAGCCCGTAATCCGTCATAACGTTCAAAAGGTTCTTTCGAATCTTTCTGAACCATTACAATATGCTTGTACTTTCGCAAGTTGGACAGACCATACACTAATGCTTCATAAGTATCTTTTTCAAAGTTCTGGAATACAGACGAATATTTCCCTTTCAATTCCGAGTGATAATGATCGAGTAGAAATACGTTTCCGGATAAACTCTCCAGTAAAGGACCAATATCGGCAAATTTGCCGGACATTATAATATAGGTAGTATATTTATGGTTTGCATTATTCACCAAAGTCTCAAACACCTTCCGATTATAGTTATGAAAATAAAGATCAACAGTAGCTGAATTGCCTACTGTCTCCATAAAAGAATTATAAATATCTTCTTTAAATTCATTGAACTCATTGAAAAGCAGAAATATATTGTGTTTGAACGGAACACGCGTACTTACGATATAATACCCGACTCCAGGATTCGATTTAATGATACCTCTCGATTTCAATTCTCGTATTCCGGAAAAAACAGTATCACGAGACAAGCCGTACATTTCTCTAAATTCATTAAGAGAAGGTATCCAGGCACCTTTCTTTAATCGTCCTTCATTAATCCCGTCGATCACATAATCAACTACCAACTTATATTTTGATTTATTGCTTTTCATCGTTCGTTATTTTTGCGCAAAGATACAAATATCACAGCCATACTGGTACGGAGTGGTATGTGTTTTACAACATACAGACCAGTTCGTACTAGTCAAAAAGAATATTCTATCTTTGCGGCAGATTCATCCTCATATAAATTAGAAAGTTAAACATAAAGTTAGAAACATGAAAAGTACAAATCTACTTAAATCCTTGGCAGTGATAGCAACACTATCCGGAACTCCACATAGCGCGGTACAAGGACAGACTGGGAAAGTACAATTTGCGGACATTGAAAACGTAAAAGTGAACGACGCATTCTGGAGCCCCAAATTTAAAACATGGAATGAAGTAACCATCAATGATGTACTAAACAAATTCGAGGGTAAACACACCAACACCCCGGAACAGCACAATGCTTTCTGTAATTTTGATAAAGTGGCCAAAGGTGAACGTGGCACACAGGGACACTTCGGAGAGCCGTGGTTCGACGGACTTATCTATGAATCGATTCGGGGTATTGCAGATTATCTGGTCATGTATCCGGATAAAGCACTGGAAACACGTATTGACAGATATATCGACCGTATCGAAGCAGCACAAATGACAGAACCAACCGGATACTTAGAGACTTATACACTTCTGAAAGAACCGGAACACCGTTGGGGAGACAATGGTGGTTTCCTCCGGTGGCAACACGACGTGTATAATGCCGGCATGATGATTGAAGCCGCTGTGCATTACTACAAAGCAACCGGAAAAACCAAACTGTTGGAAGTCGCCACCCGCTATACAAATTACATGGCAGACTATATGGGACCAGCACCCAAGAAAAATATCGTTCCCTCTCACTCCGGCCCGGAAGAAGCCATTATCAAACTATACTGGCTATTCAAAGAACAACCGGAACTTAAAAAACAATTATCAGTGTCCGTAAATGAAGACGCTTACTGGAAGTTAGCTACTTTCTGGATTGAAAACAGAGGGCATCATTGTGGCTATCCTTTATGGTTGACTTGGGGCAATGGCAAATCCGAAAAATGGATCAGAGATGCCCAATATAATGCTCCTGAGCATGGCGAGCATAGTCGTCCGACATGGGGAGATTATGCTCAAGACTCAATTCCGGTATTTGAGCAACAAACCATTGAAGGACATGCCGTACGCGCCACACTATTAGCAACTGGTATCACTACTGCCGCTTTGGAAAATCATTCACCTAAATACATAGAAACAGCCAAACGCCTTTGGGACAATATGACCGGTAGACGTATGTTCATCACAGGAGGAGTCGGCGCTATCCACGAAGACGAAAAATTCGGTCCAGACTTTTTCCTTCCTCCGGGTGCCTATCTGGAAACTTGTGCTGCCATTGGCGCCGGATTCTTTAGCCAAAGAATGAACGAGCTAACCGGTAAAGGAATGTATATGGACGAACTGGAACGCGTTTTATACAACAGCTTGCTTACCGCAGTTTCACTCAAAGGAGATAATTATACCTATCAGAATCCCTTAAACGCGGAGAAACACAATCGTTGGGAATGGCATGGTTGCCCTTGCTGTCCTCCAATGTTCTTGAAAATCACATCTGCTCTTCCGGGATTCATCTATGCATCAGACAAAAAAGGAGTTTATATTAACCTGTTCATAGGCAGTGAAACAGAAATCAAGCTTTCTTCCAAAAACAGCGTACAATTAAAACAAGAAACATCCTACCCTTGGAAAGGCAAAGTCAATATTTCCGTAAATCCACAGAAAACAGACAAATTTCCGATTAAAGTACGTATCCCGGGATGGGCACAAGGCATTGAGAATCCATACGAGCTTTATCAATCAAACTTAAAAGGAGCGCCCCAACTGTTCGTCAATGGGAAATCTGTTCCAATTAAAATCGTTGACGGTTATGCCGAAATCAATAGAAAGTGGCAGAAAGGAGACCTAATCGAGCTTGAACTACCTATACAACCCCGCATCATCACCGCACACACTAACACAAAAGACTTGAGCAACACAGTTTGTATAGCTTCCGGTCCTATCATCTACTGTTTTGAAGACGTAGATAATCCGGATTTCAAAGATTTCCGATTAAACACAAATGCTCCATTGGAAATCATTTATCAAAAGGACTTACTGAATGGAGTGAATATAATCAAAAGTAACGGAAAAACGACTGCTATTGCTATTCCTTACTACTCGATAACTAATCGTAAAAGAGATAGCAGTCATAAAGTATGGGTACCTAAACTCTAAATTAAGTTGTGAAGTTGTAAAGCAAACAATACCGGCACAGCCAACGTGAACGCCGTAGTATTCGTCAAATAACTTTCCGCATCAATACTGAAAAGTTAGATTCAATCCATTCACCTCCCAGCGAAACTTTCTCGTAAGGGAGGTGAATTTTCTTCTTTTTTACTACTTTTGTCCTCAGATAAAAACATCCGTATGAAATTTAAATCCATTATTTCAACTATCACGCTATTATGCCTCCTTTCTTTGGCAAGCTGCGTATACAATAAAACAACTTCTTTGGAAGCATTCAAGCAAGACGTATACACGCCCGAATATGCTACCGGATTCAAGATACTGGGCGCAAAGAATGCACAAAGCACCTTGATACAAGTATCCAACCCGTGGCAAGGAGCCAAGGATGTAACAATGTCCTACTTCATCTCCCGCAATGGTGAGCTCCCCCCCGCAGGATTTACCGGACCGACCATCCCTGCCGGAGCCCAACGCATCGTATGTATGTCTTCCTCCTACATCGCCATGCTCGACGCACTGGGACAGATGAACCGCATCGTCGCCGTATCCGGCATCAATTACATAGCCAATCCCTACATCCTCGCTCACAAAGATTCTATCAAGGACATGGGTCCTGAAATAAACTACGAACTGTTACTGGGATTAAAGCCGGACGTCGTACTGCTATATGGCATCGGTGATGCCCAGACAGCCGTGACAGACAAGCTGAAAGAACTCGCTATCCCTTATATGTATGTAGGAGAATATCTGGAAGAGTCACCGCTTGGCAAAGCCGAATGGCTGGTTGCCCTCTCCGAACTGACAGACAGCCGTGACAAAGGCATCGAAGTATTCAGTGAAATCCCCAAACGCTATCAGGCACTGAAAGACCTTACCGCATCCGTAGAGCATCACCCTACCGTGATGTTCAACACCCCGTGGAACGACAGCTGGGTGATGCCTTCCACCCAGAGCTATATGGCACAACTGGTCACTGACGCAGGAGCCGACTATATATATAAGGAGAACACCTCCAACAGCTCCGCCCCCATCGGCCTGGAAACTGCCTACGGACTGATACAAAAAGCAGACTACTGGATCAATGTAGGCACGGCATCCACATTGGACGAACTGAAAAACATGAATCCCAAGTTTGCCGATGCCAAATCCGTCCATGATAAAACAGTTTATAACAACAACTTGCGGATAACCGCCACAGGAGGCAATGATTACTGGGAATCGGCAGTCGTACGTCCGGACGTCGTATTGCGTGATCTGATTCATATCTTTCATCCCGAACTTGTATCCGACTCAACCTATTATTACAGACACTTGGAATGAAGCAGCCTCGTAGACACACCACCCTTTTATTCATCACTCTGGGAATAATCGCCGTAGTCTTATTATTAATAGATATGGCGACAGGGGACACTTATATCCCCATCCCCAAAGTATGGGCCGTACTGACGGGAGGCGAATGCGACGAGATGACACGCAATATCCTTCTCTCCATCCGCTTTATCCGGGTAGTAGTAGCAGGGTTGATAGGTATCGCCTTGTCGGTCAGCGGCCTGCAAATGCAGACCGTCTTCCAGAATCCGCTGGCAGACCCTTATCTGCTGGGAGTCAGTTCCGGTGCGGGACTCGGAGTGGCGTTGTTTATATTAGGTGCCCCGTTGCTCGGCTGGGCGGATTTCCCACTTTTGCAATCCGCCGGCATCGTAGGTTCAGGCTGGATAGGGACCGCCGTCATCTTGCTGGGCGTAGCCATCATCAGCCGGAAAGTAAAGAATATACTGGGCGTACTGATCATGGGAGTCATGATAGGCTACGTAGCGGGAGCCATCATCCAGATATTGCAGTATCTAAGTTCGGCGGAACAACTGAAAATGTTCACCCTGTGGTCGATGGGATCGCTCAGCCACATCACAGCCGGACAGCTGTCTATCATGATACCGGTAGTGTGCATAGGTCTGCTGCTCTCCGTAGCCTGCATCAAGTCACTGAACCTGCTCTTGCTTGGCGAAAACTACGCACGCACGATGGGCATGAGCATCAAACGCTCGCGAACGCTTGTCTTCATCTCTACGGCACTGCTGACAGGAACAGTCACCGCCTTTTGCGGCCCCGTAGGATTCATCGGACTGGCAGTACCGCACATCACCCGGTTGCTGTTTGATAACGCAGACCACCGGATACTGATGCCGGGCACCATGCTGACAGGACTTATCGCCATGCTGATATGCGACATCATCGCCAAGAAATTCCTGCTGCCGGTGAATTGTATCACCGCACTGCTGGGAGTTCCGGTTATTTTATGGGTAATAGGTAAAAACTTGCGTATATTCAAATGATTCAACTCAAAGACCTGACACTGGGATACGAACAGCGTACGCTGCTGGAAAAAGTCTCCGCCCACATCACGGGAGGACAACTCGTCGCACTGCTCGGCAGAAACGGCACAGGAAAAAGTACACTGCTGCGTGCCGTCATGGGACTGGAAAAACCCCAAAACGGAGAGATTATCCTGCACGGGAACAACATCGCTTCACTGAAACCGGAAGAACTGGCACGGAACATCAGCTTCGTCACCACCGACAAAGTGCGCATCGCCAACCTGCGATGCAGAGACGTCGTCGCACTGGGACGTGCCCCCTATACCAATTGGCTCGGTCAACTGCAAGGAGAAGACAAGGAGAAGGTGGACAACGCTATGCGTCTGGTAGGCATGGACAGCTATGCGGAAAAGACGATGGACAAAATGTCTGACGGAGAATGCCAACGCATCATGATAGCCCGTGCGCTTGCACAGGACACTCCTGTCATCCTGCTTGACGAACCTACCGCCTTCCTTGACTTGCCCAACCGCTACGAACTCTGTCTGCTCCTCCGGAAGCTGACGCAAAAGGAAGGAAAGTGTATCCTGTTTTCCACACACGACCTGGACATCGCTCTCTCACTTTGCGACACAATCATGCTGATTGATAATCCACAACTCTACAGCCTGCCTACCGGTGAAATGATTACGAGCGGGCATATAGAAAGATTGTTCCGCAACGAGTCAATCACATTTGATGCGCAGGAGATGAAAATAAGAATCAAGTAAAAACATTCCCCCTAAACCACTTATTTTTATAAGTCTTCGTGCTAGTTTTATTTATATTTTCGACTATCTTTGCTCCCGAATTGGTTTTTGAATAGTGATATCGACTATTCAAATGAAAAGGGAATCGGGTGAAAATCCCGGACAGTCCCGCTGCTGTGAAGCTCCATTCAACTTCTTGATATATACTTTTGCCACTGAACTGTCATGATAAATTCAGATCGGGAAGGCATCAGGAAGGGAGTCAGTCAGAAGACCTGCCATTCAGTTTCAAATAGCTGTTTTTACTCGTGGAATAGAAAAACGGCAAGAGTTATTAAATAATTTACTTATGGACATACTCCAATGACCTGACATCCTCCGATGCTCCGGCAGTAGGCTATATATTACCATATATCCGCTGACGAAGCTTCTGTGAGTATTGACGGCACAATTGCTTATTCTGTCATTGGGATAACAGAATCAGAGTCTGCCAATCAGCTTTGATCATGTGATTTTATAAGAGATGCAAAATTATTTTATGTTTAACTATAAAAAGAAAAGTATGAGAAAATTATTTTCCGTTTTAGTATTTATTTGTTTGTTGACAGCCTGTTCATCGGATGATGATCCCATCTCTTATGGAAATCCCTCTGTAGAGTTATCAACAGAAGAAACAGAAGAATTTACCTATGGAGAAAGCCGCGAATTTCCAATCACTCTAAAAGAAGTAGCTTCCACCTCTTTTGAATTACCCAACGGTTGGGAAGCCAGTATTAAAGATAGCAAACTGACTGTAACAGCTCCGGAAAAAGGGAAAACAGGAATGAGTAGTAACGGTACGATTGAAATTACAGCAACCGGGCTTAACGAAACAACAGTTACGGCATCCATAAAGGTAAAAGCATTCTATCTGATAACCTTTGAGGATGTAGATGCCAAATATCTTGCCGGTCCGACAGCATACGGAGATAATCTCTACACAAATTATACCGGTTCAACCCCGGAATTATATAAAGGCTATCATGACGTATCTTCCGATTTGTTTTTCAATACGACGACCCAAGGATATGGTTTTGCATCCGGAGGAATTGCCATCTCGCAATGGAATAACAAGACAAAAGCTGACTATATGAATCAATGCAGCGTTTTTTATGGAGACGATAATCAAAAGAACGGAGGAAATAACGGCTCAGCAACTTTCGCTGTAAGCTATGCCACCAGTTATGGTACATCAGGAGCTTATATGTATTTCCAGACAGAAGGAGCCGAGTACGAAATAGACCATGCCTACATTACTAACAACACTTATGCAGTACTATCTATGACCAATGGAGACGGTTTTGGGAAAAAATTCTCCTATGAAGATAAGGATTGGTTCAAACTCACAATCCAAGGTGTTAATACAGCGGGAACAATTACAGGAGAAGTCGAATTTTATCTGGCAGATTTCCGTACGCAAGATGCAGCCGGCATTCTTACTGAATGGAAACGGGTAGATTTAACACCACTGGGCAAAGTACACCGACTCAATTTTAATATGACAAGCTCCGACGGCGAAGGAATGTGGATAAACACTCCCACTTATTTCTGCGTGGACGACATTGCCATTACATATTAAAAATTTCATATTCCATATCCTGATTAAACAAAAACAAACATGACAGATAAAAATTACCAAATGGTAATTTTTATCTCCTTCCATACCCCTACCTTTGCAGCCGTTTTCAACAAACTAAAGATAAAAAGTCATGAAAGACAGTATTGATTTCGGTAGTATGGACATCTCTAAATTGTTCCGTAAGTTATTAGTTCCTACGGTATTGGGAATGGTGTTCTCAGCTATATTCGTCATCACAGACGGTATATTCGTAGGTAAGGGAATTGGCAGCGACGCATTGGCTGCCGTCAATATTACAGCCCCGCTTTTTATGATTGCAGCGGGCATCGGACTCATGTTCGGAATCGGAGGATCGGTAGTCGCTTCCATCCATCTGTCGCAAGGCAAACGCAAGGCGGCAAGTATCAACATTACTCAGGCACTTGTATTCTCCGCATTCATCGTATTAGTCATGTCCGCTTTATGCTTTTACTTCGTAGAGCCATTAGGACGCTTACTCGGAAGTTCAGAAAGACTGTTGCCGCTTGTCATAGAATATATGGTCTGGTATCTGCCCTTCCTCGTATTCTACGAATTGCTGGGCACAGGTATGTTTTTTATCCGGCTGGACGGATCGCCCAATTATGCCATGATATGTAATGCCATCGCAGCTATACTCAATATTATATTAGACTATATATTCATCTTTGAATTTGGCTGGGGAATGATGGGTGCCGCTTTTGCCACCAGTCTGGGAACAGTAGTAGGCGGATTGATGACCGTAATCTATCTTACACGATTCTCCCGCAACATTCACTTGTATCGTATCAAGCTAAGTTTGAAAAGCTTGATGCTGACGCTCCGTAACGGTGGCTATATGATAAAACTGGGAACTTCCGCTTTTATCAGTGAGGCTTCCATCGCCTGCATGATGTTTTTGGGGAATTATGTCTTTATCCATCATCTCGGAGAAGACGGAGTAGCTGCGTTCAGCATTGCCTGCTACTTCTTCCCCATCATCTTTATGGTGTACAATGCCATCGCACAATCCGCACAACCGATTATCAGCTACAATTTCGGTGCCGGACAACCGGATCGGGTTCAAAAAGCCCTGCATCTTGCCATCCGTACAGCTCTAATTTGCGGAATCAGCTTTTTCATCATCACGGTTCTATGCCGTCAGAATATTGTCTCGTTATTCATTGACCGAAGCTATCCGGCCTTTGATATTGCGATCAATGGCATTCCTTATTTTGGGGTTGGATTCATATTCTTTGCCGTCAATATGATAGGCATCGGTTATTACCAGAGCATCGAACGAGGCCAGAGAGCCACCATCATCACTCTTCTGCGAGGAGTGATATTCATGCTGATCGGGTTCTTTGCACTTCCTCCTGTTTTAGGAGTACCGGGAATATGGCTGGCGGTTCCGCTGGCGGAATTGTTAACAACTCTCTATATTATCGGAATTTATTTCAAAGATCGTTTCATGGTCCACCGGCGATGAGTATCTTTGCATCATGGATGCATTCGTTCAAAAACTTTGCGACAGATACAAGGTATCGGAAAGCGACGTACAGACTTTACTGGACTGTATGGAGGAAGTACATTTCAAAAAGAGAGACCTCATTGTGCGCGAAGGAACAAAGAACAGCAATCTTTATTTTATAAAAACGGGAATATGGCGGGCATATTACCACAAAGACGGAACAGATACCACCATCTGGTTCGCTTCAGACGGAGAAGCTGCTTTCTCCGTCTGGGGATATGCAGACAATGCTTATTCGCTGATTAATATTGAAGCAATGTGCGACAGTGTAGCCTACAGCATATCCCGCGCAACCTTGAATCAATTATATCATTCTTCCATCGGACTAGCCAATCTGGGACTGCGGCTGATGGATCACCAGCTTCTTCTGCAAGAAAACTGGCTTATCAACTCCGGCAGTCCACGAGCAAAGGAACGTTACCTGACTCTTATTAAGGAGACTCCGAAGCTGTTGCAATATGTGCCTTTAAAGTACATTGCGTCTTATCTGTGGATAACACCTCAGTCACTAAGCAGGATTCGGGCATCCTTATAATCTTCACTTTTTATGGGTATAAGATCAAATATTTCTCTCAAACTCAAGTGAATAAATAAAACTGTCCGCACGATAATATCCTATATTCCATTCCAATGGACATCCTTCCGGATCATAAACAAACCTTTTACGCACCAAAATTGGATCTCCGACCTTTATCTCAAGCTTACCAGCAATGTACTTGTCAGCCAGTCTGGCACTAATATCTTCTTTAGAAACTTTTGCAATAGCATGATAATCTCTTTCCAATATCTCATAAAGAGGTCTGGAGAAATCCTCACTTCCTGTCAAACCTATTTTAGGATTAAAATAGGATATAAAATACACGAAAGGGTATTCTTGATTTCCACGTAAACGCTCTAACTTCAGTATTCTTTTTACATCAGGAGCATTAAAAAAAAGGGCTATATCATCTGTAGGTTTTGTCCAGCTAACATGAAGTTCATAATTCATTGGTACAATTCCCAAAGTTTTCATTTCCTGTGTGAAACTCATCCAATTCTGAGCTTTGGAACATACAGCTGAATTTACAACAACTGTACCTACTCCCTTTTTCCTCATCAGTAATCCTTCGTTCACAAGGTTATTAATCGCCTGTCTCAAGGTATTACGAGATATGCCCAATTGTTTAGACAAATCAATCTCATTTGGAAGCATTTTACCTTGTTTATATTCCTCCCCTTTGATAATAGTCCTCAACTGTTCTTCTATCTGAAGATAAAGGGGGATTGCGCTGTTATGGTTAACTAATATCTTCATGATTAACTTTTTTACAAAGATAAAAATAAAAATAAAAACAGGCAATACTTTTTGTTCTTTTCAAGAAAAAGAATACATTTGCAAATGTTTATATGTTCAGACATACTAATTAATTAAATCATAATAGCTATGAAGTATTATTTGGGAATAGACATAGGTGGTACACATATAAAAGGTGGAATCGTCAACCCTCTAACGAATGACATTCATCAAAACATACTATCTCACGAAGAGCTGAATGCCACAGATTCAACATCAAGCATCATTACGAAAGTCAGAAAAGTTATTACTGACATTCAAACTCGTATACCCCTATCTAAATTAGGCGGAATCGGTATAGCCATGCCCGGTCCTTGCGACTATGCCAAAGGGATAGTTGCCATTTATGGTGTGCCCAAGTTTCAGTCACTTTTCGGCCTTAACCTTAAAGAAGAAATTAAAAAAGTATCTGACCTGAATACTGTTTTCATAAATGACGCATCCGCTTATGCCCTTGGAGAGTATTATGCAGGAGCAGCAAAAGACACAAGTAGAAGCATTATAGTCACAATCGGCACCGGACTTGGAAGTACATTTCTTGAAAATGATACTGTTTTGACCGAACTGACAGAAGGAATACCTGAACATGGATATCTCTACAACATACCTTACCGAGACGGAATGGCAGATGACTATTTTTCGACAAGATGGTTTGTAAATACATGGAATATGCTATTTCCAGATAAAAAGGTAACTGGCGTAAAAGAAATCGCATTACGCGCTTCGAACGGAGACAATAATGCACAGTCATTATTTGAAAACTTCGCTTCAAATTTCGTAGAATTCATAACTCCATTCCTACTAAAATTTAAACCGGAGAAACTGATTATAGGAGGAAATATAGCAAAAGCTTCTGACTTCTTTTTAGATAATATTCAATCTCAATTAGAGAAACTCAATTTAATCACTAAAATAGATATCTGTAAATTATGGGATATGTCGCCATTAATCGGATCTGCTATTTACACAAGCAACATACTTGAAAATATGAAAAATACAAAAGAGAAAAGACACACACAGCAATTTATTGCACCCACTAACTCTACTGCCACCCCATCAGGCGAATATGATATATATCCGGCATTTCCATTAGGAAAAGGCAAAATTGGAAAGGGTATAAACCAATTAGCGGACTGGATAGAAAAACATTCCCAAATAATAATTGATGGTTATATTGGAATCTTCTGGGATGAATTAATCATTAAGTTAGGAGAAGAACTCAGAAAAAGAGGAAAGAATGTGCGATTCTTTCATACCAGTGTAGCAATGAAAGATCCACTGACTATTGAAAAAATGATTGCTCCTTATCTTGGAGGAGATAATCCGTTATTCGGCACCATTACTGATAAGCATTTGGTTAATTGGTTTAATGAAAATAAACTTAATTCCATACAACCTGACCCAGAAGCAGATTTAAATATATTTATAGGTACAGGAGCAGCCCTATCTCAATGGAAAGCTCCCCTGATTTATATTGATGTTCCTAAAAATGAGATTCAATTTAGAATGCGCGCCGGAGCCATCAATAATTTAGGATTAGATTATCGAAAAGACAATCAACAGGCTTACAAACAACTATATTTTGTAGACTGGATTGTTCTTAATAAGCACAAAAAGCAATGCCTGCCTATGATTGACCTACTTATTGACGGACAAAGAGAATGGGATGAACTATTAATGATTTCAGGAAATGACCTACGAGAAGGATTACACAAAATGAGCCGCAATTTCTTCAGAGTTCGTCCATGGTTCGAACCTGGTGCCTGGGGAGGACAATGGATGAAAAATCATATTCAAGGATTAAATAAGGAAGTGAATAATCTGGCATGGTCTTTTGAACTGATGGTACTTGAAAACGGACTAATGCTGGAGAGCGACGGATATCGACTTGAAGTATCTTTCGATTTTCTTATGTATAGTGATTATCAGAACATATTAGGAGAATGTTCGGAAACATTTAAGTACGATTTCCCAATACGTTTCGACTTTCTAGATACCTTTGACGGAGATAATCTTTCTATCCAATGCCATCCACGCCCCCGATATATACAAGAGCATTTTAACATGCCATTCACCCAAGATGAGACATATTACATATTAGATTGTAAAAACTCTCCATGTGTATATTTAGGCTTTCAAGACAACATCGTCCCTGAAGAATTCCAACAGACCTTGGAACAAAGTCAACAAAAAGCGACGAAGGTAGAGATAGAAAGGTTTGTTCAAAAACACCAGGCTAAAAAGCACGATTTCTTTCTTATTCCCAATGGCACCATACATGCTTCAGGAAAAGATTGCGTGGTATTGGAAATAAGTAGCGCACCCTATATTTTCACATTTAAAATGTACGACTGGATACGCATGGGATTAGACGGGAAACCACGACCTCTAAACATTCAACACGGAATGAATAATCTATATTTTGAAAGAAAAGGGGAAAAAGTAATCCAGGAATTGATATGCCATCCATATATCATGAAAGAAAATCAGGAGTGTACCATAGAGCATCTACCTACCCATAAAGAGCATTTTTATGATGTATATCGTTACACCTTCAAAGACCGTATTCAAATGAATACAGAAAATAAATGCCATGTATTTATGATAGTAGAAGGAGACTCCGTTTGCATTGAAACAGAGGACGGCATGAAACAACGCTTCAATTATGCAGAGACTTTTGTCATCCCTGCTGCCGCCCGATCATATACAATCATAAATGAAAACCCCGACAAAAGAATAATGTTGGTAAAAGCCTTTGTAAAAGAAGAAATTACTTTGAAATAATGTCTTAATAAAAACATCTTATCCAGCTACTATGAAACGAACTATTTTACAAATTATCTTTTTCATATATTGTATTGCGAATGTATTTCCACAACACAACACAATCTGGCAACTTGGCAAAACAGATAATTCATCCAAGGAGTTTGCCTTAGCACCGGATGGAAAAGATCGATTTATTATCTCCGGCTTTGGGGATAATAAAAAATATTTTTATGCAGGCGCACACACACCGGCCGATTTTCCATACATTATACCGGGACCTACAGCAGAATGGGCTGGCTCTTCTTACTGGGCAGGACAATGCAGAATACAACTTCCTATTTTAATAAAACTATCCGATGTCAATCCACTAAAGAAATATCAATGGAATATTTTTATAGAGAATGTAGAATACGAAGACGGTATGTTCTTAAGACTGGAAGTCAACGGAAAGAATTACGATTCTCCTATACAGCCTGCCACCAAACAGCTAACATATTCAATACAGCCCGGAAATCTAAAGGAAGGGTACAACAAGATTGTAATGCAATTATTCAATGGTAAATCCCTAACTTTTGACGCCATTTGCCTAAACGGACCTCAAGAGACACAAATCAATAAGATAGATGATACTCCTATTATTTCAATGAAAATGGCTGATTATGAATTAGAACAAGGGAGAACAAGAACACAGCCTCTTCTACTGAAAACTATAACTAAAAAATCCAGAACACTTAAAATACAAATCAACCAAAAGGAAATATTCAAACAAGTAGAAGAAGGGGAGAATATCTACGAAATTCCAACCGGAAAGCTTAAAGACCAGTCTAAAATCAAAGTTAAAATATCAACAGAAGGACAAACAGTAGCAACTCAAGAATTTATCCGTAGTAACCAGCGACTACGCAGATCAATTGATTATGTTGATCAGTTTGCCGGTTCCAGTGGTTCACGATGGATGATAGGGCCCGGTCCATGGATGCCATTTGGAATGGTAAAACTTATGCCCGATAACGAAGATGCCCATTGGAAAGCAGGATATGAATATAACGTTGAAAACATTATGGGATTCAGCCACATTCACGAATGGACAATGACAGGACTCTTAATGATGCCAACTACGGGAGATTTAAAAATACAACCCGGAACAGAAAAACAGCCAGACTATGGGTATCGCTCCCGAATTAATAAGAAAACCGAAACAGCTCGAATCGGTTATTATTCTGTTAATCTTACAGATTATAATATCCAAGCAGAATTAACAGCAACTACCCGTAGTTCTCTTCAGCGATACACATTCAACAAAGCAGAGCAGCCACGAATACTAGTTGACTTTTTCTTTCCAGCAGAATACGACTGGAATTTAGAAGATGTATACATAAAAAAAGTATCTGACACAGAAATAGAGGGATGGACCTTGAACGATTGCCGATCAACAGGATACCATGGAGTACAAAGATATAAATTACATTTTGTCATGCAGTTTGATAAGCCATTCAAAACAATGAATGGCTGGATACGAAACAAGGTATATAGCCAAATAGAACAGCTGCATAAATCAAACATGAAGTCTCAACAGATATTTACAGTCGAAAATAACAGTCAAGACAAACTGGACGCAGGAATCTTCCTCGACTTTAACCTTAACACTGGTGATGATGTTATGGTAAGGACAGGCATTTCATTAGTAAGCATTGATAACGCACGGCTAAATCTGGAAGAAGAAATAGCGAAACCATTCGGATGGAATTTTGATAAAGTTGTCACCAATCAACAAGATACCTGGGAAACACTTTTCCAAAGAGTCAGTATCACAACAGACAATTACCTGTTAAAGCAAAAATTCTACACCAATCTTTACCGTTCTATCAGTCCACGGACCATCTGGAATGATGTGAATGGGGAATGGATAGATATGAACGGTAACAAAGCTCTTATAGACAAGCCAGATAAAAGCGTATATGGAGGTGATTCTGCTTGGGGAATGCATTGGACATTAGGTCCATTTTATAATCTTCTCTATCCGGAGTACATGTCCAATTGGATTTACACTTACGAGCAGTTCTATCGTCGTGGTGGCTGGCTCCCCAATGGTAATCCCGGTATGAAATATTTCAGAGTCATGATAGGCAATCCTGCTTTGCCATTGATAGTCTCCGGCTATCAACATGGAATTCGTGACTTCGACAGACAACTCATGTATCAGGCATTAATTCACCAACAAACAGCCACTATGATAAACTATCCCGGAGGAGGACAAGTCGGTAACGAGAGTTATCCCGATTATATAACCAAAGGCTACGTACCTCTATACGATGACGCATGGAATTGGAATTCTCCGCATTATCAATCATACGTTTCCAATACAATGGAATACGCATATCAAGACTATTGCGCTGCTCAATATTTTGACTCTCTTAATAAAAAAGATGACTTCAATACATTTATGAAACGTTCCGATAACTGGAAAAACATATTCGACCCATCAACCGGATATGTACGCCCCCGACGTCCCAACGGAGAATGGATCGAAAACACCAACCCATATCATGCTCCCGGATTTTGCGAAGGCAGCGCTTGGCAATTCACCTGGTACGTTCCTCATGATGTAAAAGGCCTCATCAATCTAATAGGAGAGCGTCAATTCATCGACCGGCTGAATGCCGGATTTGCAACATCCGAAAAAGTAAGCTTCAATGCTTTAGGAGATAATATGGGAGCTTATCCTATTAATCATGGGAATGAAACAAATATGCAGGCAGCTTACCTCTTCTCTTATACCAGTGAGCCGTGGCACACCCAGAAATGGGCACGTGCTATACAAGAAAAATATTATGGAATGGGGCCCCGAGACGCCTATCCGGGAGACGAAGATCAAGGCCAAATGAGTTCTTGGTACATCTTAAGCAGCATAGGACTTTTCCAGATGGATGGCGGTTGCAGCAAAGATCCTGTATGGTTACTGGGGAGTCCGCGATTCGACCGGGTAGAAATTCAGTTAGACAATACCTATTACTCTGGAAAAAAACTTATCATAAAAGCAGAAAATGTATCCAAAGACAATTGTTACATTCAATCTGTAAGATTCAATAACAAGCACCTTAGTAATAACTATATAGAATGGAGTAAACTCAAAAAAGGAGGAACACTTCATTTCATTATGAGTGACCGACCCAATCCAAATGCATTCAAATAAATAAACACATATGAAAAATAAAAGTAAAATACTACCAGTTCTTTTTGGTTTCTTTATTATGGGGTTCTGTGACTTAGTAGGAGTATCAGTCACCTATGCGAAAGATTATTTCAGTTGGAGTGAAACCCAAGCCGGTTTCCTGCCATCAATGGTATTTGTATGGTTTTTACTCATCTCTATCCCGATTTCTATCTGGATGGACAAGAAAGGTAGAAAAACAATATCACTGATAGGACTTTTATCTACTTTTATTGGAATGTTACTTCCATTACTTACATTCACACAGACAGCCTGTTATATCGCCTTTGCACTTTTAGGCATAGGAAATACCATCCTTCAAGTGTCACTTAATCCTTTATTAACCAATGTTATCGCTGAAAGAAAATTATCAAGCATTATGACAGCCGGACAATTCATCAAAGCACTATCTTCTTTTGTAGGACCTATAGTGGCCGGATTCTGCTCTGTTTATTTCAACAACTGGATATTAATGTTTCCCATATTCGCCGCTATTACTCTAATTTCCGGAATCTGGTTATTTTTCACTCCAATAAATGAGAAAGATGACAAAAGATTAACATCCAGTTTCTATCAGGTTATTTCTCTCCTGAAAAATAAAACAATCTGCCTTTTATTCGGAGGCATCATTTGTATTGTTGGCTTAGATGTAGGAATGAATGTATTTACCCCAAAACTTTTAATTGAAAATGCAGAGTTGACTAAAGAGATTGCAAGTTATGGTACAAGCTGGTATTTTGCCGCTCGCACTTTGGGGACCTTATGCGGTGTAATTCTATTAGCAAAGTTTTCCGAAATTTATTATTATCGGATCAATATGTTCATTGTATTAATAGCTTTATCCTGCATTTATTGGATACATTCTCAATACATTATTTTGTTATTAGTATGCATTATAGCCTTTGCAATGTCTAGCATATTTGCCGTCATCTACTCGCTAGCCTTGCATACATTACCCTATAAAACCAACGAAATATCAGGACTAATGATAACTGGAATATCCGGTGGCTCCATCATTCCTCCTCTCATGGGAGTATGCGCAGATTATACCGGAAGCCAATCAGGCTCCATCATTGTCATGCTAATTTGTGTGATCTATCTAATTTTATGTTCGTTTCATAAATTTAAAACCATACGCACAAAACCCTATTAACATTTATTATCAAGGCAACCGTCTATATACAAATTTATATTAAATAAATAAATCTTTCTAGTTTTCCTGCTTTAAATATATATATTTGCAATATGTATATACATATAGACATTACATAATACATATACCATAATCAATTAATACTATGTAGATTAAAATATACAGCCTTTATACACAAGAAATCACATTAAATCTAATATAAAACCCTTATGACTTACTTTTTAAAATCACAGAGTATGAAGAAGCTTTTATGCAACTTGCCACGCTTCGTATTATGGATAGCTTTCCTTTTAATCATTGAAAGCTATGTAACCTTGCAAGCTCAAACCAGTAGTAGTAACAATTCATCCAAAGCAATATCAGGGAAAATTGTGGATGAAACAGATTTGCCTATTGCAGGAGCTACTGTACAGGTGAAAGGATCAACAAAAGGAGCCATTTCGGATATAGATGGCTTATTTACTATTTCATCCGAACCAGGCTCCATTTTGATTTTCTCATTTTTAGGATACCAATCTATTGAATACAAGATAGATAAAGTACCTCAAACCATTAAACTTTTGCCAAAGGTAGATGAATTGGATGAAGTTACTGTGGTTGGTTTTGCTAAACAGAAAAAAGAAAGTGTGATTGGAGCAATATCAACCTTAAAACCTGAAAGATTAAAAATTCCAACCAGTAATCTGACTCAAGCCTTAGGTGGTAATGTTGCCGGAATAATATCTCATCAGTTGTCTGGTGAACCAGGAAATGACAATGTGGAATTCTTTATTCGCGGAGTCACCACTTTTGGTTATTCTAAAAGTCCGTTGATATTAATTGATAATATCGAATCGTCCACTACCGATCTTGCCAGATTGTCCGCAGATGACATTGCTGCTTTCTCTATAATGAAAGATGCAACAGCAACTGCCATTTATGGTGCACGTGGAGCTAATGGAGTCATTTTGATTACTACCAAGCAAGGTAAACCTGGAAAGGTAAAAATTAGTGCCAGAGTAGAAGGCTCATTGTCAACACCTACAAAAAGAATAGACATGGTAGATCCTATCAGTTATATGAAATACCACAATGAAGCCGTACTCACACGTAATCCGTTAGCTGTCCGGCCTCATACCGATGAGAAAATAGCATCAACAATAGCCGGCAAAAATCCCTATGTATATCCGGCAGTAGACTGGTATAATGAATTATTTAATGATAATGTATTCAATTCACGTGCCAATATCAATATGAGCGGAGGTAGTGAAACTGCCAGATATTATGTTTCTTTAGGCATATCGGATGACAATGGTATTATGAAGGTAGATAAACGAAACAATTATAACAGTAACATTGATTTAAAGAAAATCTACGTACGTTCCAACATTGATATTGATGTGACCAAGACGACTACATTTTCTGTAAAATTCAGTGGTAATTTTGATGATTATACTGGTCCTATTGTAAGCGGCAATGATTTATACCGGAGGGCAATGGCAACGAGTCCTGTTTTATTCCCCAAATATTATATGCCTGATGAAAATCATGCGTCTACTTCACATATTTTATTTGGTAACGCAGGAGACGGCAATTACATCAATCCTTATGCAGAGATGATACGTGGTTACAAACAATACACCAAGTCGGTTATTTCTGCCCAAGCAGAATTAAATCAGAAATTAGATTTTATAACTCCGGGGCTTAGCATCAAAGTCTTCGCAAGTACTACCCGAGAGTCATACAGCGGACAACAACGCTCTACTTCACCCTTTTATTATTCAATCAGCTATTATGACAAACTAACCGACACATATACTTTAAGAGAACTGAATCCTAACGGTGGACGGGAAGATTTGGATTATAAAGCAGAAGGGAATCAGGTCAGCAGTTCCTATTATTATGAAGCATCTCTCAACTACAACCGTACGTTCCGGGAAAAGCATAATGTCACCGGATTATTAGTAGGAGTTCTGAGAGAGAATAAGAGCGGAGGTGCGAGTTCGATACAGACATCTTTACCAGCCCGTAATATTGGATTATCAGGTCGTTTTACATACGCATACGACGGACGATATTTTGTAGAAGCTAACTTCGGTTACAATGGTTCCGAGAGATTTGCCAAGAATGAAAGATTCGGATTTTTCCCTTCAATAGGAGCAGGTTGGATGATCTCCGAAGAAAAGTTCTGGAATCAAGATCTCAAAAATATCATCAATAAACTAAAACTAAAAGGGACTTACGGTTTGGTAGGTAACGACAATATTGGTAAATGGGAAGACAGATTCTTTTATATGTCGGAAGTAAATCTGAACGGTAGCGGTGCTAATTTTAATTGGGGACAAGATTTTGAACGGAATGTCGGTACTATCAATATGATACGTTACCGAAATGAAAAAATAAAATGGGAAATTGCTCAAAAAATGAATTTGGGCCTCGAAGTAGGGCTATTTAATATCTTTGACATACAGTTCGATTACTTCACTGAATACCGGAAAAACATCTTTGGCGAACGCCAAACTATCCCGTATGAAATGGGATTCAGTGCACCTCTTTTTGCTAATAAAGGAGAAGCTTCTTCACATGGATTCGAAGTACAAGTAGATGCCAACCACGCATTTAACAAAAACTTCTGGCTGGGAGTACGTGGCAATTTCACTTATGCAACAGGCAAATACGAGTATGTAGAAGAGCCATACCGTCCTTATCCTTGGCTCAGCCACATTGGAAAACGTATCGAACAATCTTATGGACTGGTAGCGGAAAGACTGTTTATTGATGAAGAAGATATTGCAAATTCACCTGTTCAGACATACGGAGAATATATGCCTGGTGACATAAAATATAAGGACATAAATAATGATGGAATAATTAATGACGAAGATATAGTTCCAATTGGATTTGCCAAATCTCCAGAAATTGTATACGGCTTCGGAGTGTCGATGGGATAC
Source organism: Bacteroides sp. RCH18 (assembly GCF_058231005.1). Taxonomy (NCBI): domain Bacteria; kingdom Pseudomonadati; phylum Bacteroidota; class Bacteroidia; order Bacteroidales; family Bacteroidaceae; genus Bacteroides; species Bacteroides sp. RCH18. The sequence continues at coordinate 2,156,172 of NZ_JBIPTC010000001.1, forward strand.
AAGAATTTTGATATTTCTTGTTTCTTTCAAGGAGCAGCCAGATCTTCTTTCTTTATTAATTCCAAAGCAACGAATCCTTTCATGCAAATGGATCTCGGAGGAAACAACCTCAATGGTATGATGCAAGCATATGCGGATGATTACTGGTCTGAATCGAATCGTAATATATACGCTACTTTCCCAAGATTGTCAACTACTGACATTGCAAACAATAACAGAAACAGTACATGGTGGTTACGCGACGGTTCTTACTTGCGTTTAAAATCAGTCGAAATCGGATATACATTACCTAAAAGGCTGACCAGCCATCTAGGTATGTCCAATTTGAGAATCTATGCCAGCGGACTAAATCTTTTCGCATGGAATCGTTTTAAATTATGGGATGTAGAACAAGGAAACGACGGAATGCAATATCCTATTCAGGCAGTTTACAATTTTGGTATTAACTTAAGCTTCTGATTACATTATGAAATACAAACATTTATTCACTAGTACATTATTGGCGATATTAATCACATCCTGCAACTATCTTGATATCGTGCCGGATAATATCGCAACGCTTGAAATGGCATTCAACACTCGGGCTAATGCTGAAAAATATTTAGCCACCTGCTATAACTTCGTACCTGCAGCAGCCAATCTTGATCACAACTCCGGCCTCATCTGCGGTGGAGAAATGTGGTATCTGAAACCAGAGTCCCACTACTATAAAAATATAACCTCATTCAACATTGCACGTGGTATGCAAAACTCTAACGACCCCTTACTAAATTACTGGGATGGAGGTCAGGGAGGCTACAACATATTCAGAGGAATCCATGAATGCAATATTTTTATAGACAACATCGATCGCGTACCTGACATGCGTATGGAAGAGAAAAATAAATGGAAAGCCGAAGTGATGACTCTGAAAGCATATTATATTTATTATCTCATGTTGCACTATGGGCCCATTCCTTTACTTAAAGAGAACATCAGCGTAGAAGCAGACTTAGATATGATGCAACTGGAGAGAGAAACGATAAATGATATCGTCACTTATACAACTGATTTATTGGATGAAGCCATGAACATCCCTTCCGGATTAACATTCAATGTGACTTCTCCACGCACGGAATTAGGGCGTATCACATTACCTATTGCGAAAGCAATCAAGGCTAAATTACTAATACTGGCTGCCAGTCCTTTATTCAACGGCAATACAATGTATGCTGAATTTGTCAATTCAGAAGGGATACCTTTCTTCGACCAAGAGTATAAAAAGGAAAAATGGGAGGCGGCAGCCGCAGCGTGCCTGGATGCCATCAACACTGCCCACGAAGCCGGAGCTTCTTTATACAAATTTGATGAGAAGCTAAATTATACTCCTTCATCAACTTTACAACAAGAGTTGACACTACGCAACACAATTACCGGTCGCTTTAATTCTGAAATAATATGGGCATTAGGTTCCAATGCAACAGATGGAATACAGAATCTATGCCAAGCGCATTTAACCAGCTATTCATTGGGGAACAGAATGATTCGTAGTTGCTCACAACTTGTGCCGTCATTAGAAATTGTAGAACAATTCTATACAGCGAACGGAGTCCCGATGGATGAGGATAAAGATTATGAATATGAAAACAGATATAAACTGACAACAACTCCGGAAGATGATCCTATTCATTTTACACCAAACTACACAACTATCAAGATGCATTTAAACAGAGAGCCTCGTTTTTATGCCTATATTGGTTTTGATGGTGGAAAATGGTTCTCCATCGAATGCTGTAACGACAATGAAACGAGCTCCTATCCTATCAAATCAAAGAAAGGAGATATTGCCGGCGTTTCAGACGAACTATATTCACCGACAGGTTATTTCACAAAGAAATTGGTTAGTTATCAAAACGTAAACACCAGTGCGACCAATATCAATTACGTATATTCTTTCCCGATTATTCGCCTGTCCGATCTATACCTGTTATATGCAGAAGCTCTCAACGAGCTTAATGAAACTCCGACTACAGATGTATACTACTATGTACAACAGGTCAGGAATAAAGCCGGTCTGGATGAAGGAGGTTCTTTGGTAAATACATGGCGTAATCATTCCAACCGCCCGGATAAGCCAACCACCCAAAGAGGAATGCGTGAAATTATACAGAAAGAGCGAATGATAGAGCTTGCATTCGAAGGCCATCGTTACCATGATGTACGCAGATGGAAGTTAGGCTCTACATATCTGAATACTCAGATAAAAGGCTGGTCGGTATTAGAGCAGGACCCGGAGTACTTTTATAATGCACGAGTTCTCTTCACGAGAAAATTCATGCCAAGAGATTATTTATGGCCTATTAAGACCAATTCTATCAACAGAAATCCGAAACTTGTTCAGAATCCTCAATGGTAACTTTTAACATAAAAATGACAAAGATGAAAAATATAGCTTTTATACTTTTAATACTTGCAGCAGTTTGTTTTGCAAACTGCGCCGGTGATTACGAGGCCGAACCACGCGGTACGAATGATGGAAAAGCTCCGGCACCGATTACTAATATATCGGTGAAGAATGTAAACGGAGGAGCTATTATTAAATATACTCCTTCCGATGATGTCGATTTATTATACGTCAAAGCTATCTTCACTAATACCCGCGGAGAGCAGCAGGAAGTAAGATCTTCCATGTATGTAGATTCTTTGGTAATAGAAGGGCTGGGGGATACACAAAAGAGAGAGGTCAAACTTTACTCTGTAGACCGCCACGAAAACTATTCCACACCGGCTATCGTGACTATTGAGCCTCTGACTCCTGCAGTCGTTCAGACACAAGAATCATTAAAAGTGACTGAAAGTTTTGGAGGTTTCTTCCTCGATTTCAATAATGCAGCAAGAAGTGCATTATCTTTCTACATTTACAAATGGGTAGATGAGCACAATGAATACGAGATCTATGACGTATACTCCTCACAACAGGAAGAAGGCCGCCTGACTATAAAAGGCTTAGAACATAAATTATTGAAATTAGCCATCTTCGTTAGGGATAAATGGGAAAACACTTCCGACACATTGTATGCCGAAATTACTCCTTGGAAAGAAAGCTTATTAGATAAAACAAAATTCCAACTTGTTAAAGTTATGGATGATGTCAGCTGGGATTACCACGAAGGCTATCATTCCCGTCTATGGGACGGACAAATAGGTGGATGGAACTGGGGACATACCGAATACCCGATACCTTTCCCGCATGCCTTCAGTATTGATTTGAATGTCAATGTACGTCTCAGCCAATTCCAATTCTGGCAACGTCTGGACAGCCAAGACTTATTATATGCCCATGGAGCTCCCAAGTACTTCAAATTATATGGCTGCGAAGAGGGTAAAGATTTGCAGAATCCAGATAACTGGGTGGTATTATTTGATGGAGAAATGAAGAAACCATCCGGCGGGGCATTTGGTGATGCGCTTACTCAGGAAGATATTGAGGAAGCCCAAAGAGGCCATGTATTTACCCTTAACCAGGATGTACCATTCATTCGCTACTTCCGGTTCCAGAGTTTGATGTCATGGTCGGGAATGGAAACGTCAGTTATGTCAGAAATCACTCTTTGGGGAGATATCCAAGGCGAAGAATAACCTTATAAAATAGACAGAAATGAAAAAAGTAATATATATAATAACTACTATTCTCCTGTGTATGACCTCCTGCACAGATATTCATGATACCTATTCTGAATATATCAAAGACGGAGAACAAATTTATGTAGGAAAGCTAGCGGATGTAAATATACAGCCGGGATTTCAGCGCATGATGATAAAGGGGTCTATGAAATATCTGGCCACAGCAAAGACTTGCATAATAGAACTTGTAGGTTACGACAAGGTTTTCACAACAGACATTGACAGAACGCAACCTGAATTCAGTTATGAAATCAAAGATGTGGAAGAAGGCAACTATTACGTTAAAATAACCACAAAGGATAAAGAAGGTAATACCTCACTATCCGAAACCTACAATGTAGATGTATACGGAACGGAGCACATAGCGACTTATTATCCCAAGCGAATTACCGATATACAATTCGTCATTGCCGACAACTCGCTCAACTTAATTTGGAATCAGGCAGACAATGTGGTGGAAGCAATAGTTAAGTACTATGATTCAAATGAGCAACTACTAACTTTAACAGTGAAAGGAGATGCTGCTTCAACCAATTTACCTGATTGGAAAGCTACTTCTATATTAACAGTAGAAACACGAATCCTACCCAGCGAAACAGCATTGGATATCGTATCCCTGCCCATTTCAGAATACACTTTGCCCGACGATCCGATTGTAGAAATCCCCAGAACTAACTTTGCCAACGCAAATATGCCTTCAGATGTTGTAAACGGTTATGGCGGTTCAGTAGAAAAGTTATGGAACAATGATACATGGAATTATGACAGCGGTTATCATGCCGGCGATAATCAAGGAGTTCCTCATCATCTGACCATTGACATGGGACTTACAGCAACGATTACCGAATGCGAACTGTTCTTTACCGGATATGAAAGAACAGACTGGATGCCTCGATTATTCCAAATATGGGGAATTGAAGATGTAGAAGACCTGGAAAGCCATGAACCGGATGTTCCATCTATAAACCCGGCTTGGGAAGAAAGTGCGAAAGCAAAAGGATGGAAACAGCTGACTACAAAAAACATTTCTGTTTCCGGTTGGCAACCCAGTATTAAGTTCGCCTGCGATAAAGAACACGAAAATATAAGATACATCAGATACCGTATTGTAGAATCACTCTCAGCTCCACACGTAGGAATGGGGGCCTATGGTTCCGCCAGCGAAATCAAGTTCTGGGGTAAAAAGGTTAGTTTGTTACAGTGATAACAGTTGAATTTGTTTTTGCATAGGAGTGTATACAAAAAAAGAATGATACATTCCTATGTAAAAAACAAATTTGTATCTTGAATCCAAAAGACCGAAAGTTAATATGAAAAGAATACCATTGAGTTTATTCACGTTTTTATTCCTCCTATCCGGATTATGTGCAGCACCTACCAAGACTGTCTGGCAAATCGGGGAGAAAAATCATAGTGCCAGTGAGTTGGCATTGTCCCCTGACAAATACAAAGAGTTTCTGGCAAACGATTTTGGTTGGGAGGACAGGTTTTATATCATTGGATTGTCTTCCCCTCAAAAAGATTTTCCTTATGTTCTGCCGGGACCTGCCGATCATTGGGGAGGAACAAGTTATACTGCCGGTATACGGACTCATGTTTTAAACATACTCTTTGGTATGAAGGAAGTCCCCGAAACGGACTCATGGAAATTAATCATAGACCTATTAGATACTCACCACGAACTTCCGGCGCTATTTAAAATAACGATCAACGGAAAATCATGGAAATATGCCCTTCCCAAAGGAAGTGGAAAATCAATAGACGGTGACTATTCACAAATCAAACCGCATACGATCGAAATTCCTCTGAACTCCGGAGTGATCAGAAAAGGAAGCAACTCCATCACGCTTACAAGTCTCGAAGGTTCATGGATTCTCTTCGATGATATCAGACTTATGGGGCCGGATAATGCCGAACTAAATGAAGTCAACAAATCCGTTTATCTCCGGGATGTTAAAGCTGCGGACTTTCAAACCACCAGTCCTGTAGCCCAACCACTATTAGTAGACATAGAACATCTTTCCGGGCATCCTCTCCTTGAAGTGAAAGTAGATGGAAAAAAGATACTGGAACAACGTTTGGAAAAAGGAAGATACATACTAGAAGCTCCGATGCCAGTTGTCAAGTCTCCCAAGACAAGCCATTACATCATATCCGCCGATGGTGCAATCTTAGATAAAGGAATGATCAGGCGCGCACCTCACAATACAATCACACTGGCCGATTACATCGATACACGAATGGGAACTGCGCACTCTCGTTGGATGATAGCACCAGGCCCGTGGATGCCATTCAGCATGGTCAAATTAAGTCCGGACAATCAGGATAGCGGTTGGCAATCGGGATATGATCCTTCATTCGAGAGCATAGGTACGTTTAGCCACATACACGAATGGACCATGGCGGGTCTGGGCATCATGCCTGCCAACGGTCCTTTAAAAACGGAGATAGGCAGCCAGTCTTCCTTAGTCAAAGATGCCAATTCGTATCGTTCAGCCATCGACAAAACAAGTGAAGAAACGAAAGTCGGATATTATAAAGTAGACTTGACCGATTATCAAATCAAGGCGGAACTGACTGCCACCTCCCGGTGTGGTTTTCAGCGTTATACATATCCGCAAGATAAGGATGCCCGTGTCATGATCGACCTGAAAATCCCTAGTGAATACGATTACCAGATTGTTGAAGGAAGTGTAAAGCAAACAGGAGCACGACGGATCGAAGGATTCAGTAAGCAGCTATCCAAAAACGTATGGTCGGCGGATGCGGATCAGAACTATACAATCTATTTCGTGATTGAGTTCAATAAAGATATCAAGAAGTTTGGAGGATGGCACGATCATACTTTATGGGAAACAGACACTATGACAGCCCACTACCCTCAACGATTCGGCTGTTATGCCGAATTTGATACTACCGATCATCCGGAAGTTATGGTACGTTCCGGAATATCTTATGTAGATATGGCAGGGGCTTCCAACAATCTTTCCAATGAGATAACGGAACCATTCGGGTGGAATTTTGAAGCTGTACGCAAACATCAGTCGGATAGTTGGAATAATATTTTAAACAGAGTTCGGATATACAGCAACGATTATCGGGAAAAAGTAAGATTCTACACCAATTTATACCGTGCGTTCTGCCGGAATACTTTCAGTGATGCAGACCGCAGATGGGTGGATGCAGCAGGCAACATTCAAAAGCTGGACGACCCGGATGCTGTCGCTTTGGGATGCGATGCCTTCTGGAATACTTTTTGGAATCTGAATCAGGTATGGAATCTGATTGCTCCCGAGTGGTCATCCAGATGGGTAAAATCACAGTTGGCGATGTATGACGCCAATGGATGGCTGGCAAAAGGTCCCAGCGGAATGAAATACATACCTGTCATGGTGGGCGAACATGAGATTCCCCTTTTAGTAAGTACTTACCAAATGGGAATACGGAATTACGATGCGGAAAAAATGTTCCGGGCAATCGTAAAGATGCAAACTACCCCAGCCCAACGTGTAGCCAATGGTTTTGCCGGCAACAGAGATCTGGAAACTTATCTGCAACATCAATATGTACCTGCCGACAAAGGACGTTTCTCTAACACATTAGAATACTCTTATGACGACTGGACAGTCTCTCAACTAGCAAAAGCACTGGGAAAAGAGGAATATTACCGAACATTCTCCGACAGAGGCAACTGGTGGAAAAACGCAATCAACCCGGCGACAGGTTATGCCCAAATGCGCTACAGCAATGGAGAATGGGAAAAGAACTTTGATCCGTTCAAATCAGGAGCTAACCATCATTATGTAGAGGGAAACGCCTGGCAACTTACTTTTTTTGTACCTCAGGACGTTCCCGCACTCACCGAAATTATCGGTAAAAAGCGCTTCATCGACCGGCTGTCGTGGGGGTTCAAAGCCAGTGAACCATGGAGGTATAATGCCCCGGGAGACCAGTATTGGGACTTTCCAGTAGTACAAGGTAACCAGCAATCCATGCATTTCGCCTTTCTATTCAACTGGGCAGGCCAACCGTGGCAAACGCAACAGTGGAGCCGTTCCATTATCGACCGCTATTACGGCTTTGACACATCAAATGCTTATTTGGGAGACGAAGACCAAGGACAAATGAGCGCTTGGTTCGTCATGGCTGCATTGGGATTATTCCAGACGGACGGAGGGTGTAACGCAGAACCTGTTTATGAACTGGGAAGTCCTCTGTTTGAAAAAATAAAAATAGATTTGGGAAAACATTTCGGTAGAGGAAAGCAATTTATCATCAAAGCTAGCAATACTTCGCGGGAAAATAAGTACATCCAGTCCGCCAAACTAAACGGCAAGAAGTTGAATTCTTTCAAGTTTCCGGCAAAAGAACTGCTCAAAGGCGGCACATTGGAACTTGAAATGGGAGATCGTCCGAATAAAAATTGGGGAATCAAATAACATCATAAAAAAATAGTAACAAATGAAAAAGATCTTACTCAGTCTTATCACAGCAGCCATTTTATTATCATGTCAGTCATCACATGACACATCACACAAGTATACAGCCATCACTCCGGGAGTAGAATGGCTCGACACCAACAACGAGAAAATAAATGCTCACGGAGGCGGTATATTATATCACGAGGGAATCTACTACTGGTATGGCGAATGTAAAAGTGATTCCACTTACTGGAATCCCAATGTTCCTGGTTGGGAATGTTATCGTACGGAAGCCGGTGGAGTAAATTGTTACTCTTCCAAGGACCTTCTCAACTGGAAATATGAAGGACTCGTTCTCCAACCGGAGATGTCCGATACACAATCCGATCTCCATCCTTCCAAAGTGCTGGAGAGACCTAAAGTTATATACAATGATAAAACCAAGAAATTTGTAATGTGGCTGCACGTGGACAGTGACGACTACAATAAAGCCGCTGCCGGAGTCGCTGTTTCCGATTCACCGACCGGTGTTTTCACCTATCTGGGTTCTATGCACCCGAACGGTCAAATCAGCCGGGACATGACCCTCTTCAAAGATGACGACGGCAAAGCCTATCATATCTACTCTTCCGAACAGAATTCTACATTATATATCAGTTTACTGTCCGACGACTACCTGAAACCTTCCGGCACTTTCACACGCAATTTCGCAGGTAAATTCCGGGAAGCACCAGCTGTGTTCAAACACAACGGACTATACTACGTCATCAGTTCGGGATGTACCGGTTGGAGTCCCAATGAAGCGGAATATGCAGTAGCTACCCAAATTTCAGGACCGTGGACCGTAAAAGGAAATCCTTGTGTAGGAAAAGATGCAGACAAAACCTTCTATGGACAAAGTACCCATGTACTGCCGGTTCAAGGAAAGAAAGACGCATACATAGCCATGTTTGACAAATGGAATAAAACAGACCTAATTCACTCCACCTATATCTGGTTGCCTATACAGTTCCGTGAAGACGGAAGCATGGCTATTCAATGGCTGGACAGCTGGTCACCTGATACATACGAATTTTAATTAAGATATAGCAACAGCATATCATTTTCTAAAAGGAACTCACATGAGAAAGATAAAAATTAAAGAAATCGTTTGTATCATCGGATTGTTGGGAACTCTCACAGCTCATTCTCAAAATACAGTCTGGCAAATAGGAAACAAAGATAACTCCGCCAAAGAGTTCAAGTTTTATAAAAACGATTATCGGAACTACATCAATGATGTTTATCTATACGAAGTAGGGAAAAATCATTCTGCTGATTTTCCTTACTTTCTGCCGGGGCCTAGTGATGCCTGGGCAGGTGGCATATCAGGGCAGGCTGTTATTGGCTTTTCATTGGCCGAAGCTCCTTCTCCGACAACCCAAATACAACTACGACTTCTATTTGCAGAAACTCATCCTTCCTCACCTCCCCGACTGGAGGTGAGGCTCAACAGGTTCGAGAAATCCATCCAAACACCCGAAGGCACAAATCCAGAATATCTGAACACAAAAGAAACAGCTTCAAAAGAGTTATCCGTCACACTTGACATTCCGGCTGATGAGTTCAGAGCAGGAAACAACACACTCACGATCCAAAACATATCAGGTAGTTGGGTAGCATTCGACCAGATAAAGCTGACATCTGACTCTCCTCTGCAAACAAACAATCTTACGACCAAAGCCAGTCTCGTATCTTCCGCCTTCTCTCCTGTATTGGTGGTCGGAAAGAAAAAAGAACTGAGACAGCCGGTCAAAATAAAAGCAGTCAACTGGCATCATAAAAAGAGACCGGTGGAACTGCAAGTCGGTAATTTCCCACCGGAAAGATACGTATTGTCCCCCGGAATAAATAACATTGAGACATCCATTCCGGAAGTCACCGCTCCATGTGAGTTACCGATCATACTGAAAGAACAAGGAAAAACCGTCAGCAAAATCAATGAAAAGGCAACTCCTGTCAAGAAATGGACAGTATATCTCGTTCAGCATACTCACACAGATATAGGCTACACCAAACCTCAAACCGAAATCCTGTCGGAACATCTCCGGTATATAGATTATGCCATTGAATACTGCGAACAAACAAAAGACTACACAGATGATGCGAAGTTCAGATGGACCTGCGAATCGGCATGGGCTGTAGACGAGTATTTGAAAAACAGACCGGAAGAACAAGTGAACAAACTAAAAAAATACATTGCCGAAGGACAAATAGAAGTTGCTTCCATGTATTTCAATATGTCGGAGATTGTAGACGAAAACTCTTTCAAGACTTTCCTTCAGCCTGTCAAAGAATTCAGAAAACACGGAATTCCCTCTGCGCTGGCCATGCAGAATGACGTCAACGGAATTGCATGGTGTCTGGCAGATTATCTGCCGGACCTCGGGATAAAATACCTGTGGATGGGAGAACACCATTACAAATCGCAGGTTCCGTTTAATATGCCGACTGTCTTCCAATGGGAATCTCCGTCGGGTAAACCGATCCTGACTTACCGTGCCGATCATTATAATACCGGCAATTTCTGGGGAATAGAGCAGGGAGATATTCAAAAGACAGAACCGAAGTTATTACATTATTTATCAGAACTGGAGCGTAAGCATTATCCGTTTGATGCAGTAGGCGTGCAATACTCCGGTTATTTCACGGATAATTCACCACCCTCCATCATTGAATGCAAACTCATCAGAGAATGGAATGAAAAGTACGCATATCCTAAGTTACGAAGTGCCACTGCATCCGAATTTCTGGATTATGTAACGAAGCGATACGGGGATAAAATTCCTGCATACAGAGCCGCATATCCGGACTGGTGGACGGACGGTTTCGGTTCTGCCGCAAGAGAAACAGCGGCTTCACGCAAAACTCATTCGGATATGACAGCGGTAGAAGGGCTGCTGTCTATGGCTATATTAAAAGACAAATGCCTGCCACAGGCCACTCATCAACGAATAGAGCACATACATGAAAGCCTGCTATTCTATGATGAACACACGTTCGGAGCATCCGAAAGCGTCAGTGATCCGTTGTGCGAAAACAGTCAGGTGCAATGGGGAGAAAAGTCAGCCTATGCATGGGAAGCAGTCAAAAGAACACAAATGCTGTATGAAACCTCCGTCGGTTTACTTCAAGGAGACCTCCGCAGAGGCAAGAACCCGACCCTTACGATTTTCAATACGTTGAACTGGAAACGTTCGGAGATGCTGACTGTATATATTGATTTTGAAGTGATCCCCCGAAACCAATTCTTCGAAATAACAGACTTTCAAGGACATTCGTTGAAAGTTCAACCGATCCGTTATCGCAGAGAAGGGTGCTACTATGCAATTTTCGCAGAGGATATTCCGCCTATGGGATACAAGACGTTTGAAATTGTCTTCAAACAACCGTCTACTGATACAGGAACTATTACAATAAACAATGCCAGTATCGAAAATCATTTCTACAAACTACAACTCAACCCGGACAAAGGAACGATCCAAAGTTTGTATGATAAAGAATTGAATTGTGAACTGGTCGATAGTTCGTCTCCATGGGAACTGGGTGCTTTTATCTATGAGAAATTAGGTAATCGTGACCAATTGGCCCAATATCGCCTGGATGATTACAACAGAACAGGATTGAGTGAGTGCCGGATCATCGACATTTCGAATGGACCTATTTATCAACGTATCCTGTTGCAGGGAAAATCTCCGGGAACAGACGAAGCATTCGGGGTCAATCTGGAAATTAAATTATATCATGATACCAAACGAATAGAACTGGAGTACGCAATCAAGCGTCTGCCGGAAACGGATCCCTCAGGGATATACGTTGCTTTTCCCTTCCAACTGCCCGAAGGGAAACTGGCATTCGACGTTCAGGGCGGAACAGTTATATCTGGCAAGAATCAACTGGAAGGGACATCTACAGACTGGAATACTGTTCAAAACTTTGTATCGGTACAAAATAATCGGGCGCAAATTATTATAGGAAGCAGCCTCATCCCCCTCTATCAACTAGGAGACATAAATCTCGGTAAATTTCAATATCAGAAACAATACGAAAGGCCTCATGTCTACTCGTGGGTGATGAATAATTACTGGAATACCAACTTCAAAGCTTCCCAAGAAGGAGAGTTCCGTTGGAGTTACCATCTGACCTCTTCCGTTGACCCATCTAACAACCTTGCTACCAAGTTTGGCTGGAGCTCACGTATTCCTCTATATGCGCGGGTAATGCCGACAGGAACAGAGAATCATAAACCCACGGAGTACTCAGCCTTCCATTTTGAGAAAAACAATTTCCTGATGACTTCATGTACCCCCTCTAAAGAAGAAGGTTATATACTACTGAACATTAGAGAGATAGATGGAAAGAGAACCAACCTCAGGATTTTAAATGAAGACGGGCAAACCGTCCCCTTCACAATAGTAAACGCTATTGAAGAGAAATTGGAAAATGAAACGTCAGAACATATATTTGAGGGGTACCAGAATAAATTTATAAAGATAAAACGTTTTTAATCAAAAGAATCAAATGCGTAGTCTACCCTAAAAAAACGGAAGAATCATCACCACAAAGAGACGAGGAGATGTCAAAAGTCAGTAGCAACTCTCCTAATACTATTGACTTTTGCTCCCTCATCATCTGTCAGAACGACCGGAAAGTATCTGCTCCAAACTTTCATCGACCACTCCCGCCAACTGAAGATTGGACAGCAAGCGGTCATAAGAAATCCTCCCTACTCCTTCCATTTTCAGCAGCCATCTCCATCCCTTTCCCGATACTAATTCCAGCAGTTGTCCTACCGTCCGGATTTCTTCTTTATACAAGACATTGGTCAGCCTCGTATCGGCCACCTTACCGACAGACAATTGGAGAATCCTTTCTTCCTGATTCAAATTTATATTCTTGCTTTTATCCGCCAAAGACTGAAAACGGGCATCTATGATATGTTTCCGATAAGTAGCCAACACATTCTTTCTCAATTTCAGTCCTCTGAGATGAGAATTATAAATCTGTAACGCCCTGCCATAAGTAATTCGATGCCGACCGGCAACTTTCTCTATTGATTCCCCCATAGAGATGGAGTAGAAAATATCACGGGCTCCGGGATGAACAATCAATTGGGAAAGTTCACGAATAATAATTTCATATAGAGGTTTACACGTTTTCTGTGTTCGCAATACATATAGCAGATCATCATATCTGGAAATAATAAAGTCGCGTTCCAGCTTTTTCTCTTCCACAATCTTTGCCAGATAATCCGCTTGCAGTCCAAGCCTTTTGTGAGCTTCGAGATAGGCAGTCAGACTTTCGTCATCCAAGAACAGTTGGTTGCCCATCCGGCAACTGGTAATGTAACCGAGATTCGCCCAGTTTCGCAGAGTTGCTTCCTGAACGCCATGTCTTTCAGACATTTGTTTTGTTGTGAGCCAATAGGACATAAAAAAACGGAACTAAGTTAATACTCTTACCTAGTTCCGTACCTTTTATATTATAAAAGAGTACGGAGCTGTCACATCCCGTCAACAGGAGGTAGTAGCAGCTACCCAACACGTACGGGCAGACAGCCCGTACCCTATGAGAAGTCATAGAAGTACAGGCGTCTTCCCGGCACGTGTTAAAAATCTGCTACAATTTCCTGTTGAGCCGAGGAAACGCACAATCGCACACCTTTAAACGGTATGCTACGTTCCGATGACAAAGTTACAAATAGTTTTCAGAAAATAACAAAAGAGGTCTATAAATGTTTTTGGAAAATCAGAGACCAAAAGAGATTCTGTACGGTTTCATCTACTTATTTAACAGATAATAAATCAAAGCAGGTTATCGCTCCTCATTTCTTCTTTATATCAAAATTATTGCTATCTTTGTTCCAGTAATCAGAATATGAATAAAAGATGAAAACAACTGCTGAAATACTTGATATATTACGTGATTTCAAGGCACACTATGCTGAGAAATACGGAATCATTACTTTAGGGTTGTTTGGTTCCGCTGCCAGAGGGGAACATGACGAAAAAAGTGACATAGATATTTGCATAAAATTACAAGAACCTAATTATTTTATAATGTTGGACATAAAAGAAGATTTAGAAAAAATACTAAGTACCAAAGTTGATATTATTTCATTAGGTGCTCTTATGCGTAATTTCTTCCGAAAGAATTTGGAACAAGATGCGGTCTATATCTAAAGAGAAACTATTATTTAAATAGGTATCCTCCATTACTTACTACCCTGAATCATATAATTACCGATACAGAAAATGGTCAATATGATTCTATTTTTGAATAACAAAACAAAAAGCGATCAAAATCATGGACGAAAAAATTGATTATAATGACATCCCCAAGAATTATTTATACTGCACCCACAACAAATGTTCACGCCACAGCAAATGCCTCCGCTATCAGGCTGCCCTCTGCATACCGCAAACGACTCCTTACTATTCGGCAGTAAACCCAAACCACATAGCAGGCAACGAAACCAACTGTACTTTTTTCAGTCCGTTCCGCACTGTCCTCTTTGCCTCCGGCATGGATCATCTGCTCGATAACATTCCGCATGCCATGGCCGTCACCATACGCAAAGAAATGTACTCCCTAATGGGACGTAACATGTATTATCGCATCCGCAACAAAGAGCGCCTTTTACACCCTGACGAACAAAAGCAAATTGCCGCCATCTTCTCAAAACATGGAATCAAGTTTAAGCCTGCATTCGATAAATACATAGAGAAATACGATTGGTAAAAGTAAAGATAAGCAATCATTATCAGACTATTACTAAGTAGTATTATTCTCACCACAATGAGAAGATTTTCTCATAGGTATGAGAATTTTTTCTCAATGCAATGAGATTTTTTTCTCACCACAGTGAGAAAATTTTCTCATCGTAGTGAGAATGGTTTGAGAAAAGTAAGAAAGATAAGTTATTACAGTAAAGGAGTCTTCGGTTTACTTTTAATGAGTTTTATCAGCCGACAGTGAGAACTGACGGAACTGCCACCAAAGCATCCCTCCTGCAATCAGACTGGCAAGGCAATCAGAGATAGGCATACTGATCCACACGCCGAGCTGCCCGTAAAACCGGGGAAGAATCAACAGGCAAGGAATCAGTACAAGCACCTGACGCGAAATAGACAGAAAGATAGCCTTACTCGCCATGCCGATACTCTGGAAGAAGTTGGAAGTCACCATCTGAAAACCGACAATCGGGAAAAACATCACAACAATCCGTAAGCCCTTTGCCGAGATATTCACCAATTCTTCGTGCGTCGTAAAGATGGAAACAGCCAGTTGCGGAATAAACATTCCCATCAGAAAACCGATGGTCGTAACAATGGTCGCGGCATAAATCGTTATTTTCAGCACTTGCGTCACGCGCGGATACTGTTTGGCGCCAAAGTTATAGCCGGCAATGGGCTGCATTCCCTGATTCAAACCCATCACAATCATGACAAAGAGGAATACCAGGCGGTTGACAATGCCGAAAGCTCCGATAGCCAGATCCCCTCCGTGCTGTTTCAGCCCTTTATTAATAAGGATGACGATAAAGCAGGCGGCAAGATTCATCAGGAAGGGAGCCATACCGATGGCCAGAGAATCAAAAACAATCTTCTTTTTCAGACGGAAAATGCCTTTATGAAAATGCAGAAGTTCGTCTTTATTACTAAACAGCTTAAACTGCCAAAGAAGTGCGATAACCTGTGCGGTAATCGTAGCGATAGCCGCACCCTGTATTCCCCAGCCAAAGCCGTAAATAAAAATAGGGTCGAGTATCGTATTAATGACCACGGTAGCAATCGTGGCATACATCGCCTTCTGCGGATGCCCTGCGGAACGAAGTACCGCATTCAGGCCCAGGTAAAGATGGGTGATGACATTTCCCCAGAGGATAACCACCATATAGTCGCGGGCATAGCCAACAGTCGCCTCACTTCCCCCGAAGAAATAAAGAATCGGATCGAGAAAGATCAGGGTAAGAACCGTAAAAGCCAGTCCGATGATAATATTTAATACCAGCACATTGCCAAGCACCCGTTGTGCCGTATCATAATCTTTCTGTCCCAGCTTTACCGATACCAGTGTAGCCGCTCCCACACCTACCAGCGAACCGAAAGCCGCCGCAAGGTTCATCAGCGGAAACGTAAGTGCCAGGCCCGAAATAGCCATTGCCCCCACCCCGTGACCGATAAAAATACTATCTACCATATTATAAAGAGAAGATGCCGTCATGGCGATAATTGCCGGAATGGCGTACTGCATTAAAAGCTTCCCGATTTTTTCCGTACCCAGCGCAGTGGGTGTCTTTTGTCCTGTCATACCTATTGTTTTGAGGGCGCAAAGATACAAAAAAGAGACGGATTACAGGATATATGAGAAAAGTTTCGTATTTTTGCCTCCAAAATTGAGTTAATACATAACGAAATGAATATATTAGAACTAAGTGAACAGGAAATTATTCGGCGCAATAGTCTGAATGAGCTTCGTGCAATGGGTATCGATCCGTACCCCGCTGCAGAGTATGTAACCAATGCTTTCTCTACTGATATAAAAGCAGAATTTAAAGATGAAGACGAACCGCGTCAGGTTTCTGTAGCAGGCCGTATTATGAGCCGCCGCGTGATGGGCAAGGCTTCGTTCATCGAACTGCAGGACTCTAAAGGTCGTATACAGGTATACATTACACGTGACGACATCTGTCCGGGAGAAGACAAGGAATTGTACAACTCTGTATTCAAACGCCTGCTCGACTTAGGTGACTTCGTAGGTATCGAGGGTTTCGTGTTCCGTACACAAATGGGCGAAATCAGTATCCATGCCAAGAAACTGACCGTACTTGCCAAGTCTATCAAACCGCTGCCTATCGTAAAATATAAAGACGGCGTAGCTTACGACTCTTTTGAAGACCCCGAACTCCGTTATCGCCAACGTTATGTGGACCTGGTAGTAAACGACGGTATCAAAGAGACATTCGAAAAGCGTGCCACCGTAGTGAGAACCCTGCGCAACGCCCTCGACGAAGCCGGATATACGGAAGTAGAAACTCCGATCCTGCAATCCATCGCCGGCGGAGCAAGCGCACGTCCATTCATCACTCACCACAACTCACTGGATATAGACCTCTACCTGCGCATCGCAACGGAACTTTATCTGAAACGACTGATCGTAGGTGGTTTTGAAGGTGTATACGAAATAGGAAAGAACTTCCGTAACGAGGGAATGGACAGAACCCACAACCCCGAATTCACTTGTATGGAACTTTATGTACAGTACAAGGATTACAACTGGATGATGAGCTTCACCGAAAAGTTGCTGGAACGCATCTGTATCGCCGTGAACGGAAGCACCGAAACCGTTGTAGACGGAAAGACAATCAGCTTTAAGGCTCCTTACCGCCGTCTGCCTATCCTCGACGCTATCAAAGAGAAGACTGGATACGACCTCAACGGCAAGAGCGAAGAAGAAATCCGTCAGGTCTGCAAAGAACTGAAGATGGAAGAAATCGACGACACCATGGGCAAAGGCAAACTGATTGATGAAATCTTCGGTGAATTCTGCGAAGGCAGCTACATCCAGCCCACTTTCATCACCGATTATCCGGTGGAAATGTCACCGCTGACGAAGATGCACCGTTCCAAACCGGGCCTGACCGAACGTTTCGAACTGATGGTGAACGGCAAGGAACTGGCCAATGCCTACTCGGAGTTGAACGATCCGCTGGATCAGGAAGAACGCTTCAAAGAACAGATGCGTCTTGCCGACAAGGGTGACGACGAGGCAATGATTATCGACCAGGATTTCCTGCGTGCTTTGCAATATGGTATGCCTCCTACATCCGGCATCGGTATCGGTATCGACCGTCTGGTGATGCTGATGACAGGACAGACCACCATTCAGGAAGTACTGTTCTTCCCGCAAATGCGTCCGGAGAAAGTAATCAAGAAAGACCCTGCCGCTAAATACATGGAACTGGGTATTGCAGAAGACTGGGTGCCGGTCATCCAGAAAGCCGGCTACAACACAGTAGCTGATATGCAGGATGTCAATCCGCAAAAGCTGCACCAGGACATCTGCGGAATCAATAAGAAATACAAATTAGAACTGACCAATCCAAGCGTGAACGACGTGACCGAGTGGATAAATAAACTTAAATAAGTTGAGAGTTGAGAGTTGAAAATTGAAAATGTTGTTCAAGCAACAACTTCCAATCTTCAACTCTCAACTTTCAACTTTCAACTTTCAACTAAATATGAAACTACCCGGTAAGATAGCGATAATGGGCGGAGGAAGTTGGGCTACAGCCATCGCAAAGATGTGTCTGGCTCAGGAAGACTCTATTAATTGGTACATGCGACGAGACGACCGCATCGCTGATTTTAAGAGACTTGGACATAATCCCGCCTATCTGACAGGGGTGAAATTCGACACGAAGCGTATCACTTTCAGTTCTAACATCAACGATGTCGTGAAGGAATCGGATACACTGATTTTCGTCACCCCCTCTCCTTATCTGAAAGCTCATCTGAAAAAGCTGAAAACAAAGATTAAGGATAAGTTTATTATCACTGCTATCAAAGGAATCGTACCCGATGACAACGTGATTGTATCGGAATATTTCACAAAAGAATATGGCGTACCACCCGAAAACATCGCTGTCCTTGCAGGTCCCTGCCACGCAGAAGAAGTAGCGTTGGAACGCCTCTCTTATCTGACCATCGCCTGCCCGGACAAGGACAAAGCGCGCATCTTCGCCCGCCGTCTGGGAAGCAGCTTCATCAAGACTTCCGTCAGCGACGACGTAGCCGGCATCGAATACAGTTCGGTGCTTAAAAATGTATACGCCATTGCCGCCGGCATCTGCAGCGGACTGAAATACGGCGATAACTTCCAGGCAGTACTGATATCCAATGCGATTCAGGAAATGAACCGCTTCCTGAATACGGTACATCCCCTGAACAGAAATGTAGATGATTCTGTTTATTTAGGAGACTTATTGGTGACAGGATACTCCAACTTCAGCCGTAACCGCACGTTCGGTTCGATGATAGGCAAGGGATATTCCGTTAAAAGTGCGCAGATTGAAATGGAAATGATCGCGGAAGGATACTACGGCACAAAGTGCATCAAAGAGATCAACAAGCATCACCACGTCAACATGCCGATACTGGATGCCGTATACAATATCTTGTATGAACGCATCTCACCCATGATAGAGATCAAATTGCTGACTGATTCTTTTAGATGAGAAAAATAAATAATAGGTAATAGGTAATAAGTATTAGGTATTAACCGTAGCCACCTAAGCTTTGCGTCTCATGCATAATACTTAATACTTATTACTTAATACCTATTACTTATTACCTATTACATATTACTTAAAATTGATAGATATGATTAGCTTGAACATTGAAAAAACATTTGGATTCATCTCCAAAGAAAAGGTTTCTGCTTATGAAGCCGAGGTAAAAGCTGCACAGGAAATGCTGGAAAAAGGAACAGGAGAAGGTAACGACTTCCTGGGATGGTTACATCTGCCTTCGTCCATCAGCAAAGAACATCTGGCTGACCTGAACGCTACTGCAAAAGTATTAAGAGACAACTGCGAAGTAGTGATCGTAGCAGGTATCGGTGGCAGCTATCTGGGCGCACGTGCCGTAATCGAAGCGCTGTCTAACAGTTTCACATGGTTACAGGATAAAAAAACTGCTCCTGTCATGATCTATGCCGGACATAACATCAGCGAAGACTATCTGTATGAACTGACCGAATATCTGAAAGACAAGAAATTCGGTGTTATCAATATCTCCAAATCAGGAACGACTACCGAAACCGCTCTTGCTTTCCGTCTGCTGAAAAAGCAATGTGAAGACCAACGCGGCAAAGAAACTGCCAAGAAAGTCATCGTTGCCGTGACAGACGCCAAGAAAGGTGCTGCGCGTGTGACTGCCGACAAAGAAGGATACAAGACATTTATCATTCCGGACAACGTAGGCGGACGTTTCTCTGTGCTCACTCCGGTTGGTTTGCTGCCGATCGCAGTTGCCGGATTCGACATCGACAAACTGGTTGCCGGTGCTGCCGATATGGAAAAGGCATGCGGTTCTGACGTGCCGTTTGCAGAAAATCCTGCGGCTATCTACGCTGCTACCCGCAACGAACTGTACAGACAAGGCAAGAAGATTGAAATCCTTGTCAACTTCTGCCCGAAACTGCACTACGTAAGTGAATGGTGGAAACAGCTTTACGGAGAATCCGAAGGTAAAGACAACAAGGGTATTTTCCCCGCATCTGTTGACTTCTCTACCGACCTGCACTCTATGGGACAATGGATTCAGGAAGGCGAACGTTCGATCTTCGAAACTGTGATCTCACTGGATAAAGTAGACCATAAACTGGAAGTTCCTTTCGATGAAGCTAATCTGGACGGTCTGAACTTCCTTGCCGGCAAACGGGTGGACGAAGTGAACAAAATGGCCGAACTGGGAACTCAGCTGGCTCACGTAGACGGCGGTGTACCTAATATGCGCATCGTTCTTCCGGAACTGAGCGAATACAACATCGGCGGTCTGCTGTACTTCTTCGAAAAGGCTTGCGGCATCAGCGGCTATCTGTTGGGTGTGAATCCTTTCAACCAACCGGGCGTGGAAGCATACAAGAAAAATATGTTTGCTTTGCTGAACAAACCGGGATATGAAGAAGAATCAAAGGCTATTCAGGCTAAACTGTAATATCCAATAACTGACAATAAAAAGAAGCGGCCTCTCCGGAGACCGCTTCTTTTTATTCTATTTCCTTCGTTACGTTAAAGTAACTCACTCCCTTTCAGGATTCATTCATTCTCAACGACTTCTGTTTTCAAGTCAATCACTTCCTGCGCTCCTTCACACTCCGCCTTTGAAGAGAGATAAAAAGATAATTGTACATCACCATTTTTATCTACATGCTCAACAGTGGCATGAACCAGCACCTTAGTCTTTGTCACGCCATCTTTGAAGCGCAACTGCCCTTTTTCTTCGTCTGTCAGATTTCCTTCGGTAGTGACTTCCGTCTTTTCATAACGGAGCTCAGTCTTCATCTCTTCACCATTCTGAAGCTGGAAAGATTTCAATTCGGCTCCATTGCCGTCCAAGACCAAAAACGCATCGACCTTATCTCCCACTTTCAAAGCAGGCATTTCACTCATCCGGTTTGCATAGTCTTCGCGGATGGTTTCTCCATCGCCTTGATCTACTTTCACATATAGCTTTTCTATCGTGATAACAGGGCTTTCTCCGCTATCCGAACAAGCACCCAGAAACAATGGCAGCAGAAATAATACTTTCTTTTTCATGCTATCGACTAGTTTTATCATGCTACAAAAATACATATTATCTTCTAAACGACAAATTATCATACGATTTATCATCCAAAACACAACCAGCAACTATCTCCTCCATTCTGTTATATCTCTCATATTTTATGACTATCTTTGCTTCGTATATCTCTTTTTATCCCAAGAACAAATGAATGCTAAATAAAAGAACAATGGAAAAATTAGTAAGAAGACCGAATGCAGTGATATTGTTTATCAGCTTGTCACTACTGATGATGTTAACCACCGGTTGTCAGGAAATCAAACTCAAAGCAGCCATTGAGGTTGCCAACAAACAATGCCCGATGGAAATGGGCGAGGCCGGCAAAATCACCAGCATCGTCTTTGATGGAGAAAACGTAGTGTATACCTTTTACTTAAACGAAGAGATTGCCAACATCAAAGCCCTGCAGAAAAATCCGGAAAGCATGAAGACTTCCCTGAAAACCATGTTCCAAAATCCGTCTAAAGAAGTGAAAACACTACTGGATCTCGTAGTGAAATGCAAAGCTGGTCTGCAGATGATATTTATAGGAAAAGATTCAGGAGAACAGGTAGTCTGCGAACTGACAACGGATGAAATTAAGGAAGCTCTCAATGCGGATGTCAATGCTTCCGAAAGTGAGCTGGCAAAACTGGAATCACAGGTTCATATGGCGAACTTACAGTTCCCGATGAAGGCTAGTGAGGAAGTGATAATCGAGAAGGTCGAGCTCAACGATGAAGCAGTGATTTATATCTGTCGCGTTGACGAAGACCTGTGTGATATGGACCAGATTGAAGCAAACGCAGTAGAGGTAAAAAAAGGCATTGTCGAAACATTAGCCGATCAGACGGATATTGCTACCCAACTATTCATCAAATACTGTGTGAATTGTAACAGAAATATAACCTACAGATATATCGGCAATCAATCGGAAGTTCAACACGATGTGGTCATTACCGTATCTGAACTAAAAGATCTGCTGAAAAAAGAATAAATACCAAACAGATTCCATCTAACTCAATTATGAAGAAGAAACTGAAAGCCGTCCTGTTCGATATGGACGGCGTACTCTTTAATTCAATGCCCTATCACTCCGAAGCATGGCATCAGGTAATGAAAACCCACGGCCTTGATCTGAGCCGTGAAGAAGCCTATATGCACGAAGGACGCACGGGGGCATCGACTATCAATATCGTATTTCAACGTGAATTAGGAAAAGAGGCCACACAAGAGGAAATAGAAAGTATATATCACGAAAAAAGTATCCTGTTCAATTCTTACCCGGAAGCAGAACGTATGCCCGGCGCATGGGAACTTTTGCAGAAAGTAAAGAGTGAAGGGCTGACTCCTATGGTAGTCACCGGTTCGGGACAGCTTTCTTTGTTGGAACGTCTGGAACACAATTTTCCGGGAATGTTTCAGAAAGAGCTGATGGTGACCGCTTTTGACGTTAAATATGGCAAGCCCCATCCGGAACCTTATCTGATGGCTCTTAAGAAAGGAGGCTTGAAAGCGGATGAAGCTGTTGTGATTGAAAACGCACCTTTGGGCGTGGAAGCAGGACATAAAGCCGGAATTTTCACAATCGCGGTCAATACCGGTCCGTTGGACGGACAAGTGCTGCTGGATGCCGGAGCCGATCTGCTGTTTCCTTCTATGCAGGCACTCTGCGACAGCTGGGATACAATCATGTTATAAACCAATAAACACCGATTCTACTATGCAAAAGTTATTATCCTTACCTCCCAACTTAATTGACAGTTTTCATCAACTGGAAGAAGTGAATCATACTGACTGGTTTTGTACATCAGACCCTGTAGGCAGCAAGTTAGGTTCCGGCGGCGGAACAACCTGGCTGTTGCAGGCGTGCCATCAGGCTTTTGCACCGGAAGAGACTTTCAGCAAATGGATTGGAAACGAGAAAAGGATTTTGCTGCATGCGGGAGGACAAAGCCGCCGCTTGCCCGGCTATGCTCCTTCGGGCAAAATACTGACTCCCATACCGGTTTTCAGCTGGGAGAGAGGACAAAAGCTGGGACAGAATCTGCTGTCACTGCAACTTCCGCTATACGAAAGAATCATGAAGCAGGCTCCGAAAGGCTTGAACACGCTGATAGCCAGCGGAGACGTATATATCCGTTCGGAAAAACCGCTGCAAGACATTCCGGAAGTAGATGTCGTATGTTATGGCTTATGGGTGAACCCTTCACTGGCTACTCACCACGGGGTATTCGTATCGGACCGCAAGAAGCCGGAAGTGCTCGACTTCATGTTGCAGAAACCTTCTTTAGAGGAATTGGAAGGATTATCGAAGACCCATCTTTTCCTGATGGATATCGGTATATGGATATTAAGTGACCGTGCCGTAGAGGTACTGATGAAACGGTCATTGAAAAAAGGCACGAATGATATCAGCTACTACGATTTATATTCGGATTATGGTCTGGCACTGGGAGAGCATCCCCAAACGGCAGACGACGAAGTAAACAAACTTTCGGTAGCAATCCTGCCTTTGCCCGGCGGAGAGTTTTATCATTTCGGAACGAGTCGGGAACTGATTTCTTCCACGCTCGCCATACAGGATAAAGTGCGTGACCAAAGGCGTATCATGCACCGCAAAGTAAAACCGAATCCTGCCATCTTTATACAAAACTCGTTTACCAAAGTGGAATTATCTGCGGAGAATGCCAATTTATGGATTGAGAACAGCCACGTAGGAGAAGGATGGAAATTAGGTTCACGACAGATTATTACAGGAGTTCCCGAAAACCATTGGAATATAAACCTGCCGGACGGAGTCTGCATCGACATCGTTCCTATGGGAGACGCAGCCTTTGTCGCACGGCCTTATGGGCTGGATGATGTTTTCAAAGGTGATTTAAGTAATGACTCGACCACCTACTTGGGGAACTCTTTCACACAGTGGATGAAGGAAAGAGAGATTGGGCTGGAAGACATAAAAGGACGTACAGATGATCTGCAAGCTGCTCCTGTTTTCCCCGTAACGACTTCCATCGAAGAACTGGGCCTTTTAATACGCTGGATGATAGCCGAGCCGCAATTGAAAGAAGGAAAAGAGTTATGGCTGAGAGCTGAAAAACTATCCGCTGACGAGATATCGGCACAAGCGAACCTGGAACGTCTTTACGCACAGCGCAGCACTTTCCGCAGAGATAACTGGAAAGGATTATCCGCCAATTATGAGAAGAGTGTATTCTATCAACTTGATTTGCAAGACGCCGCCAATGAATTTGTCCGGTTCAATCTGGAGGTTCCCGCTGTCTTGAAAGAGGATGCCGCACCCATGGTACGTATACATAACCGGATGCTTCGGGCACGTATCCTGAAGCTGCAAGGCAATGACGGCTGCAAAGGAGAAGAACAAGCCGCGTTCCAACTACTCCGTGACGGATTACTGGAAGCTGTTGCCGGAAAAAAGAACTATCCGAAGCTCAATGTTTATTCGGATCAGATCGTATGGGGACGTAGTCCGGTGCGCATTGACGTTGCAGGAGGATGGACAGATACACCTCCCTACTCTCTCTATTCGGGAGGAAGTGTAGTCAATCTGGCGATTGAGTTGAATGGGCAGCCGCCGCTACAGGTATACGTCAAACCATGTCACGAGTTCCATATCGTACTTCGTTCCATTGATATGGGAGCTGTGGAGGTTATCCGAAGTTATGAGGAATTGCAGGATTACAAGAAAGTCGGTTCGCCTTTCTCCATACCAAAGGCAGCACTTACCCTGGCAGGATTTGCCCCATTATTTGCGGCGGAATCTCATGCGTCATTGGAAAAGCATCTGAAAGCGTTCGGTTCAGGACTGGAAATCACTTTACTGGCCGCCATTCCTGCAGGTTCGGGACTAGGTACCAGTTCTATCCTTGCATCTACCGTACTCGGAGCTATCAATGATTTTTGCGGACTGGCATGGGATAGGAACGACATCTGCAATTATACACTGGTATTGGAACAATTGCTCACCACCGGCGGCGGATGGCAGGATCAATACGGCGGCGTATTCCCCGGCGTAAAACTGTTGCAATCCGAATCCGGCTTCGAACAACATCCATTAGTACGGTGGTTACCCGACCAGCTCTTTGTGCAGCCGGAATATCGGGATTGCCATCTGCTTTATTATACCGGAATCACCCGTACAGCCAAAGGCATCTTGGCTGAAATTGTCAGTTCCATGTTCCTTAACTCCGGAATGCATCTTAGTTTATTAGCAGAGATGAAAGCTCATGCGATGGATATGAGCGAAGCTATCCTGCGGGGTAATTTCGAAACTTTCGGCCATCTTATCGGCAAAAGCTGGATACAAAACCAAGCATTGGACAGTGGCACAAATCCACCGGCAGTAGCAGCTATTATTGAACAAATCAAAGATTATACGCTGGGATATAAATTGCCCGGTGCAGGAGGTGGCGGTTACTTATATATGGTGGCTAAAGATCCGCAAGCGGCCGGATGCATCCGTCGGATATTGACCGAGCAGGCTCCTAATCCGCGTGCACGCTTTGTTGAAATGACGCTTTCCGATAAAGGATTGCAGGTATCGAGAAGCTAGAAGAAAGGTCATATAAGAACAAAAATCCCTTGATAACTGCTGATTATCAAGGGATTTTCATGTGACCCCGGTGCGATTCAAACGCACGACCTTCAGAACCGGAATCTGACGCTCTATTCACTAAGCTACGGGGCCATTTCCTAAATGCGATGACAAAAGTATAAAAAATCTTCTCATCTTCCTAATGATTCATCTTTTTTTATAGTTCTTAAGTCAGTATTGCCCCTTAACATTCTGTTATTTTGAAATGCTTTAGAGCATATACTTTATCAATTTGACAATCTTTTAGAGAATATCCAATACAGATATTAATATTATTCCTATCTTTGCCGACAATTAACAATCAACAATCCTATGAGTTACTTGATAAAACCAAAGAACTATAAACCGTTACTCGACTTAAAACAAACAGAGTTGGGAATCAAACAAATAAAAGAGTTCTTCCAGTTAAACTTGTCATCCGAATTGCGCCTCAGACGCGTGACAGCCCCTCTTTTCGTATTGAAAGGAATGGGTATCAATGACGATTTGAATGGTATAGAACGTCCTGTTTCATTCCCTATCAAGGATTTAGGTGACGCACAAGCAGAAGTCGTTCATTCATTAGCCAAATGGAAAAGATTAACTCTCGCCGATTACAATATCGAACCGGGATACGGTATCTATACCGACATGAACGCCATCCGTTCTGATGAAGAACTCGGAAACCTCCATTCGCTCTATGTAGACCAATGGGACTGGGAACGTGTCATCACCAACGAGGACAGAAACGTAGATTTCCTGAAAGAGATCGTAAACCGTATCTACGCTGCCATGATCCGTACAGAATACATGGTATATGAAATGTATCCGCAGATCAAACCTTGTCTGCCACAGAAATTACATTTTATCCATTCGGAAGAACTACGCCAACTCTATCCGAACCTGGAACCCAAATGCCGTGAGCATGCCATCTGCCAAAAATATGGTGCCGTATTTATCATCGGTATCGGTTGCAAACTAAGCGACGGCAAAAAACATGACGGACGTGCACCGGATTATGATGACTACACATCCACCGGCCTGAACAACCTGCCGGGACTGAACGGTGACCTTTTACTTTGGGATGATGTACTGCAACGCTCCATCGAACTGTCCTCTATGGGTGTTCGTGTAGACAAAGAAGCGCTACAACGCCAGCTCAAAGAAGAAAACGAAGAAGAGAGACTGAAACTTTATTTCCACAAACGATTAATGGACGACACACTTCCACTATCTATCGGTGGCGGTATCGGTCAATCCCGTTTGTGTATGTTTTACCTTCGCAAAGCTCATATCGGAGAAATACAAGCCAGTATCTGGCCCGAAGATATGCGTAAAGAATGTGAAGAACTTGATATACACCTTATATAATTGCTATGAACGTACAAATAGAAGAAAGCTGGAAAACACACTTACAGCCTGAATTTGAAAAAGATTACTTTCGCACACTGACAGAATTCGTAAAAAGTGAATATAGCCAGTATCAGATTTTCCCTCCGGGAAAACTTATTTTCAACGCCTTCAACCTCTGTCCTTTCGACAAGGTGAAGGTAGTAATCATCGGACAAGACCCGTACCACGGACCGGGGCAAGCACATGGACTCTGTTTCTCTGTAAACGACGGAGTACCCTTCCCTCCTTCTTTGGTCAACATCTTTAAAGAGATAAAGGCAGACATAGGTACAGACGCTCCTACTACCGGAAACTTGACTCGCTGGGCTGAGCAAGGAGTATTATTGCTCAACGCTACTCTAACTGTACGCGCTCATCAGGCAGGCTCTCATCAGAATCGTGGATGGGAAGCTTTTACAGATGCCGCTATCCGCGCATTAGCAGAAGAACGGGAACATCTTGTATTTATCCTGTGGGGAGCTTATGCCCAACGAAAAGGAGCTTTCATCGACCGCAACAAACATCTGGTACTTAGCTCTGCTCATCCCTCTCCCCTTTCTGCCTACAATGGTTTCTTCGGCAACAAACATTTCAGCCGTGCAAACGATTATCTGAAAGCAAACGGAGAAACGGAAATAACATGGTAAGAAGTTGAGAGTTGAAAATGGAAAGTTGAGAGTTGGCTGCACAATAAATGATGACGCTGCATAGTAACTCTCAACTCTCCATTCATCTTATTATTGCTAGATATTGTTATATATCTGTCTACACTTTTCTATTCTTAAATATCCGCATTAGCTTACCTTACACAACACTAAGTCTATTTAATCTTAAAAAATATTTCTCATACATAAAGCTAGCCAATAGATCAATCCTATAAAACAAGATTAAATCCAAACACCATATAATATTATCAGTATTTATTTCACTACTACAAAATATACAATGAACTATTGTTCATAAATTCTATAGAATTGAAAATCATTAATTTAAGTTCAGTTCTTTTTCCATAAATAATTCTACCTTTGCTTTGTACTCATGAGACAAAAAATTATCAACCTTTAAACCAAAAGTAAAATGAAACGAACAAATTTATTTTTCGGTTTGGCATTTGCATTATTCTGCTCATTGCCAATGTATGCACAAACAGTATCTGAAGATGTAGATATCAACACTACATCAGAATCTGCAACTCCCAGATTTGTCAACATGTTCATTAATGATAATGGTGCCATTTATCCCATTTACGTACCCAATTTATCTGAAAACACAAAGATTCAGGAAGTTTGGAATGAAGCCTCTGCTATCTTGGGCACAAGGTATTTTGATCTTTACTATAATGGTCAAAAGTTAAGCTTAGACAAGAGTTTCGCTGATTATTGGATCACAGGTAATATTTCTGTTTACCTTGAAGTTAGAAGGCGTTAAGTTAACAATTACTTTTCTTACAGAGAGAGTGTGTTGTCCGGAGCACACTCTTGTAAACAAATACTTTTTCTTAGTCTATTTCTCTCTCTTGCCTAAATAAATTATATATACTATATTGATCAAACACATGCATTTTCATTTCTTCATCGCCAAAATCTGTATTTAATAGACTTTTATCTATTTCGTATCTGAATTCAAATTACAAAATACAAAATTAAGTGATTATATATAAATGATAAATATATTCTTAGATAAATATTCATCAT
Source organism: Bacteroides sp. RCH18 (assembly GCF_058231005.1). Taxonomy (NCBI): domain Bacteria; kingdom Pseudomonadati; phylum Bacteroidota; class Bacteroidia; order Bacteroidales; family Bacteroidaceae; genus Bacteroides; species Bacteroides sp. RCH18. The sequence continues at coordinate 2,185,306 of NZ_JBIPTC010000001.1, forward strand.
TCATAAACTTAAGTTCATCAACACCTCTATATTTGCATTTTTTATTACTAATACATATTAAACGCATAGCATTTTCCATTACATTTATAACAAAAAGCCTACCATAACTCATAATAAAACGAATAATATGCATAGTAAAAATGATTTCAACATTGAAAATTACATAAAAGCTCTATCCACATACATACCAGCGTCCTCCATGGTCAAACTAAAAAAAATCATATAAAGCCTTCACTTTTACAAAACACCCTAAATCAACTATTCTTGAAAACAGACAACTGAATGATTCATTTTGCATCCTTATATGTGGGACCATAAGACATTACACAATAGATAGTAACACAGCAGAAGAACAAACATTACGATTCACCCTCTCAGGCAATTTACTGTGTCAATATGGAACCGCTACAGAAGCTACAGAATATTTAAGCTGCCTATCTGAATGTACCATTTTATCTGTCTCAAATACAATTTTAGCAGAGATAGGAGAAGAAACAAATTTGAGAATATACTGTCAAAATATTATAAAAGAAAACTTAGAGTTAGAAGTGGCTCTATTAAGAATGCCACCAGAAAAGCGATATATAAAACTATGCAAACAATATCAAAACATATTTCTGACGGTACCATTAAAATACATTGCGTCATTTTTAGGAATCACTCCCCAAGCTTTATGCAGAATTAGAAAGCGTTTACTAATAACACCCTAATACCACTGAATATTACTTTGCGTCTGACTTCTCTGCTCATACTTCAAGTCCTGAAGGATACTTGCATTGGCGCGAATGGTAACATTGTAGTATTTCCAGCGTCCGAATGGTGAAAGGCTGGCAGACAAGTTAAAGCAGTGCAAGTCACGAGAAATCGTACAGGATGTCTGCGTTATTTCCTTCGCTTGGAAATCGTAACCCGAATTGAATGAAAGCGACCAGTTATTGGAAATCTTCACATTTCCGTTCATATTAATATTGTGGGTATAAGTAAACGGATAACGCATTGAATAACGGTTGATAGGCTTAGTCCTGTCCTCACGAATATTGAATGAATAACTGAAACTTAAAGACCAAGGCATCTTGAATACCTGATAACCGTCCGGGTCGGCTTGCGCCTTCTCTACCTTCTTGGTCGTAGTTCCATCTTCCGTTCCTTCAGAATCTTCTCCGTCTCCATCTTCAGAATCCTTCTTATTCTTATCCTGTTCAGCGTCTTCCTTCGGACCGAACCACTTTTTCCAGGTATCGTTATTAAAGGTATAGTTGAAAGAAGAACCATATCCCTGAAAACGTCCGAAACGTCCATACGACCATTCTGTTCGATTACCTTCGACCACATTACCACTTTTATCAAACGTATAAGCGTAAGTAGCAAATGATGCATTCATATTGAAAGTATAATTCTTTGTCAGTTTCAGTCGAAGATTCATACTCAAGGGACTCCATGGCTTTTCCTTTGCAGCCATATTATATGACATATTCACACTCAAATCATCAATCAAGCTGACTTTCTTTAATGTATCCTTCTTTGCATCAAAATACTTCATCTCTAAATTATTAGCCAAAGAGAAACTAACCGTCCCTGAACCTTCACGCGAAGGAACCCCAAAAGGCTGCCCCGTAAAAGGAGAATAATATTGAGTATTTCCGTTATTATCTGTATACTCTTCCCAGTATTTACTAAACGAAGGAGCACCACTAATGCTAACCTGCGGAGTGACAACGTGGCGAATCTGTATTTCCTTCTTCTTCATGAAAAGAGGTTTGTACATACCATACAGCTTAGTACTTAAAGACAAACTGGCTGAATAGTTGGAAACACGATAAAAGCCATTAATAGTATCATTCAGATTCTGTTCCAAACGCCCCGTTTCCTCATTATACGTCTGATTTATCTTGCGGGTGTACCAACGCTCCGTATAATTCACCGAAGGATTGACCTGCAAATACTTGAACAGTGTAAAAGTAGCACTGATAGGAATATTATGATTCATTGCATTTTCCCATCCGCTGATACCGGTCTTGAACAGACGGTCGTCCTTAGTACGGATACTGTTCGTCAGACGTCCTGTATAACTGATTGATATTTTCTCATACCAACGCTCGGCTCCGGCAGCCTTCTTCCGCTTGAAAGGGAACAGACGGCTCAATGTAATATTAAGGTCAGGAAGCGTCACTGCAATGGATGAGTCACGCATAGTCTGCGCAATATTGGTCGTTCCCGACAAGGTCAGACCGATATCGGGGAAACTGCGGGAGTAACTGATACTTGATGTCTTTGTATTCTGAGTCAACAACTGAGAGTTATAAAGGTTGTTGATGTTAGATCGTTCGTAACTACTGGTCGAGAAGTTCACACTAGCGGAGAAAGTACTGTTCGGACTTGCCTTGGCATCCTGACGGTGGTTCCACACTACCTTGAAGTCTTTGGCAACCGTATAATCCGGCATTCCTTTGTCTCCGGTCTTGGTCACCTGATAATCCGCCTGCAATGTACCGGAGTATTTGTACCTCCTATTATAATTGGTCAATCCGGAAAGTCGCCATGAACCTTTCGTGAATATATCTCCTGTCAGCTTCAAGTCCATGATGTCACTCATAGCGAAGTAATATCCGCCTTCCGCCAGACCGAAGCCACGGCTTGAATCATCCATATACGTCGGCATTATGAAACCCGAAGAATAGCTGCTGGAGAAAGGGAAGAAGAAAAACGGCACAGCCAGCGGCAGGGGAACATCTTCCACCACAAGATAGGCAGGTCCTGTCACTACATTCTTCTTGGGACGCACTTTGGCTCTTGTCAGCTGCATGTAGAAGTGAGGATGGTCATGATGATCACAAGTCGTGTAGCGACCGTGCTCCATAAAGATTTCATCATTTGCTCCTTTTTTGGCTCTGCTACCGGTCACATAACCTTCACCCTGCTGAGTGATGATATCGGTGATTCCCGCTTTCTTACTCTTGAAGTTATAGCTGATTGTTTCCGTATCGTATGCAGTTTCACCTTCTTTAAAGACAGGTTTACCTTTGATCGTTCCCGTCGTGTCTTTAATACCGTAGGCATGTACCGTACTACTGTCCAGATTCATGGAAATCACTTCCGCTGCCAGCTCGATGTTCTGGTAGTTGACTTTGCCGCTACCATAAAGCGTAGCGGCACCTCCCAATGTAAAAGTGGTGGAGTCGTTAGATTCATAAATAACCGGTGCATCGAGCGGTTGTTTCTTTGTCGGTGCTACAGAGTCGACGCGTACCACAACTGTATCCGCCCCTAACGAATCTTTCCTGTTAAGGGAATCCGTTTGTGCAGTGTTGGAGGCAATCATCCCTCTTCTTCGACGCTGAGACGTAGCCTCATCAGGAAGCATCAGCAAGACAATCAGCAATATGAATGATATAATTATTTTTGCTCTCAATGGCGCCATTAACTAATAGTTTTACGCTTGAAGTGGCAAAAGTACACAATCTTCATCAATAATGCGTGAGAATCTCCGTTATTTAATTATTTTTTAGTGCTATAAAAACAAAGAGCACCACCCATCAAAGCGGTTTAGACCTTCTTCACCATATTTTGCAATGCTTTTCCGGGCTTTTTCTACTGTCTTTTCTTCGTCAAGATGAGTTTTAGAAAAGAATTTATCGGCAAAACAGATTATTTGCTCTTCCAGAGTGACGGGCACCATCTCACGATGGGGAACAGGAAGCTGGCGTTCTATGATTTCTTCCAGTGTCAGTCCGGCTCCGGTGTGACGTTCGCAAACCAGTGCATGGCGTTCAAAACCTTCCTTCCGTAAAAGGTCTGCACCCAGATAACCGTGTGCGATGTAGGGATGCTCTCCGAAACATTGGATGGTGGGAGCATCGGTCATAAAGATTCCTATATCGTGCAGAAGCGCGGCTTCTCTGACAAAGCTGCGGTTGATAGGTAAATTAGGATGTGCATCTACAATCTTCAAAGCTTTTTGGGCTACAGAAAGGCTATGTATTAGTAGAATGTGTCGTTGTTCCGTATCCTGCGGATAAAATTTGTCGATGATTTCTATTGGATTCATACTTTTTCACTAGTTATTACTTGTTCCCTTACTGATAAATGATATTTTTGTGCAATATTACAAAAATTTACTGATATGCAAGCCAGAAGTTCCCTCATTCTTTTCTCTCTGTTCATAATACTTTGCTCTACATACGCCAGTGGGAAAGTAATTACGGGTGCCGAGCGTATGGATCAATACCTGCCGTTAATCAAAGGAAAGCGGGTAGGAATGGTGGTAAACCACACTTCCATCGTCGGCACAGAGCCAATTCATCTGCTGGATACTTTATTGAAACAAAAAATCGATGTAGTGAAAGTTTTTGCACCGGAACACGGTTTCCGCGGCAACGCGGATGCCGGTGAAACAGTAAAAGACGGAAAAGACAGCCGTACGGGAGTAACCATCGTCTCGCTCTACGGAAATAATAAAAAGCCGACTGCCGCCCAACTGAAAGATATCGATGTCATCTTGTTCGACATCCAGGATGTGGGCGCACGTTTCTATACATATATCAGTACGATGTATTATGTAATGGAAGCTTGTGCGGAAAACAAAAAAGAGATGATTATACTGGACCGCCCCAATCCATGCGATTACGTAGAGGGACCTGTATTAAAAGCCGGATATAAAAGTTTTGTCGGAATGCTGCCTTTGCCGGTTCTTCACGGTTGTACTATCGGAGAACTGGCGCAGATGATCAATGGAGAAGGATGGATGACTACCCAGGCAAAGACTTGTCCGCTGACTGTGATTCCCGTAAAAGGGTGGAAACACGGACAGCCCTATGTACTTCCCGTGAAACCGTCTCCCAACTTGCCCAATGCACAATCCATCCGCCTTTATGCCTCACTTTGCCCTTTTGAAGCAACACGTGTCAGCGTGGGACGCGGAACGACCTTTCCTTTTCAGGTGTTAGGCGCACCTAATAAAAAGTATGGCGATTTTGCCTTCACTCCGCGCTCCCTGCCGGGATTCGACAAAAATCCGATGCACAAAGGAGTCACTTGTTATGGCGAAGATTTATGGAACGTAACAGACGTAAACGGTTTCACGCTCCGTTACTTTCTGCGTTTCTACCGTTTATCTGGCGAAGGCGCAGCATTCTTCTCCCGCCCCCGATGGTTTGACTTACTGATGGGAACGGATTCGGTACGCAAAGCGATACTTAAAGGAGAATCGGAAGAGGAAATCCGTGACAGTTGGCAAAAGGAGTTACAGACTTACCGTGAGATAAGACAAAAGTATCTACTTTACTAAGGAACGGTTCCTCCACTTCTCTGCATTCTGTTCGAACTCTTCGGCTTTCTTACCTCTCAGTCCGACAGGTTTTTCAAGTATCTCCGGAATGTCTTGTGCATTGTCAATAACTTGAATACCGGAAGCGTTCTTCACAATACAGACATCATCGTATAATGAGTCATTCTCCAGATAAGCTTGCATCCGGAGCGTGTCTCCCGTCACGTCGATATGCTGGTAGAAACGGCGATTCGTCCCGAAACGATCATACTTATCATTGAAAGATAGACGGTAACTCTTCGGGGAAGCGTGGCTTACCAGATACAACGGGGTGGTCATTTCGCCCTCATCGTTCTTATTAGTCATACGGGCATAGTTATGCTCATGTCCCTGAAGCACCAAGTCTACTCCATATTCACGGAACAGTCCGTCGAACATCCAGCGCACGGCAAGGTTGTTCGTCTTACCCTTTATAGAATATACCGGATGATGGAGCATGACGATCTTCCATTTCTTTTTCGAAGCCTTCAGCGTTTTCTCCAGCCATTCCCGTTGAGAGAAGAGGAACCAAGGATCTCGGTTACTGTCCAGCGTGATGATAGTGGCATCGTTGTAATCAATAGAATATACATTATTATTTTTATACCTCGATTCGAGCAGATAAGAAAAGACATAAGCAAATCGTTTCTCCAAAACACGTACCAGTCCTTTTACATATTCATGATTTCCCGGAGAAACCAATATCGGTTTGGTGGGAGCTATGGAATCCACGCTCTGATAGGCTTCATCCCAGTAACAGTTCATCGGACGCTCTGCAAAGTCACCGGCAAACATATAGAAGTCCGCCTGCGGATAGCGATGGCGCACATTTTCCATAAAGCCACGTGTCTTTCCACGCAAAGTATCCTGCACGTCACCTATAAATACAAAGGAGAAATGATCAGTCGAATCGGGTTGCATCGTGAACGAATACCAATCGGATGAGCGATCGTCATTCCATACCCGATAAGAGTAGGAATCGCCATAAGAGAGTTCTTTAAACTTTGCCCAGTTGGCATAACCGAACCCGCCCAATGTACGGAGAAATTTGGAAGAGCCGCCAACGAGAAGAGTATCTCCGGAACCGATCTTTGTATATTCCAGCTTTGCCTGCTTGGAAACGCCTCCGCACACCCAGCTCACATTACGGGACAGTTCGCCGTCATTTCCGAATGTCAGAAATACCCGTTGCGGGTCTTCCGTCAGCACATAGCGTATTTCAGGGATATTGTGGAACCAGACTTTCCAGCGTATCTTACAAATGACACCACCGGCAATCAATATCAGGAGAACAATGCCCCAAGCTATTTTCTTCTTCGTAATCTTCATTTTTCCGATTTTAAAAACTGGTAGCAAAGATAAATATAGTGTCCCATAAATCGGAAATTATGTCCTTTTTTAACCTTTAACAAATTCACCTCTACATGAGAATTTAAATATCTAAAATTGCTGTCATCTGTCACCAAAAGCTAAATAACACATTGATTATAAGCTAATAAAGAGGTGACAGCAGGGCGTGACAGCATTGTGACAGCACATTTTGTTGTCACAATGCCGTCACGCTTTGCTGTCATATCCTGCTACTATCATATATTGCTCCTTGGAATGATAAATCAAAGAATAGCTTAGTCTAGTTGGTTTCCATGCGATGAAACTATAGTTCCAAAGCATTGAAACCAATAGTTTCAAGCCGCAGAAACTTTAGTGCCAAGCTGAAGAAACTAAAGTTTCAAGCCTTGGAAACTCCAGTTTCAAGACGATGAAACTAAAGTTTCATCAAGCAAAAAACAATAGTTCTACAGTAGGAAACTATCAGCAGTAAGGTAGCTTCAATCCCTTGTTTTTCTCTTTTTCCACAACTGCCAGCTGTTAATAATATTTTGCCACATATTATATACACATCACCATACAGATCTGATTATCAACAAATAAATCCACCTATTACTAATAGCAGGCAACAAAATAGTAACAAAAAAAACGAAGAAAATCGCTTAGTGGTGGGCTTCGTGTACAAAGGCAACAAAAGGAAATTACCTGCCGAAAAAGAGATAGGCTTTCGCTCTACAATAACTTTCTCAGTTCCTCAATATCAGGCAAGGCGTTACGAAGGTGTTCCGGCATATCTTTGGATGTACGGTAAGTAGCGACTCCCATCGGCTTGTTATAATCACGAACTGCAAATTCTACAAAAGTTTGATTCATTTCTCTGCAAAGTATTATTCCGATAGAAGGATTCTCGTGCGGTTTTCTCACATATGAATCCAAAGCGGAAAGATAAGTATTCAGTTGTCCTAAATACGAACTGCGGAATTTCCCGGACTTCAATTCAACCGCCACCAAAGAATTAAGTTCCCGATTGAAAAACAACAAATCAATGAACATTTCCTCTCCAGCCACTTCAACACGATATTGATTGCCTATAAAACTGAAATCCTGCCCAAAAGTCATAATAAACTTCTTCACGTTGGCAACAATCGACTTTTCTACTATCTTTTCGTCTAAATCCTCTTCCTGCTCATCCAGTTCCTCCACATTGATGAAATCAAGCAAGTATTCATCTTTGAATGAACAAACAGCTTTTAGCGCTTGCTTAGTATCAGGCAATGTTTGTGAAAAATTGTTAGGCAAAGTTCCCCGGTGGCTGTACAGGTCTGCTTTTAAGTAATCCCTTAAAGTGTATTTACTCCAATAGCGAATAGCGCACTCATGTATATAAAATAGCCTTGCTTCCAAAGTCTTAGCTTTGGATATTATTTCGATATGATGACTAAAGCCGATTGATAAGAAATCAGTCCAGTTAAATTCGGTAGCCAGTGGCTGGCGAATTACGCTCAACAGCAATTTTTCATCTAATACCAAATCGCCAGCCAATGGCTGGCGATTTAGAACAGGTTCCCATTCTTCATAGAAAACTCGCATATTCTTTATATTCGAAGTTGAAAATCCCCTTAGCCCCGGCAATTCTTTTTGCAACAGAGAAGATATTTGCTCTATTGCTCCTTTACCCCAAAAGCCTATACGGGAATTTTTCGACACGTAACGTCCGATGCCATAATAAAGAGATAGCTGTTCTTTGTTCACCGATGTGGCTGCACGGTACTGGCTGCGCAGAATAGCTTCTTTTATGGTCTTTACCGCTTCTCTATAATTCTGATTTATATCCATTTGCGTTTTGTTATATGCGACAAAAGTACAAAAATAATGCTGGCGAAAAGAGAACAAAGGTGTTTTTCTCTTTTCGCCAGCATACATATTTTGCTGTTCATGGAAGAAACAATGCTCCTACAGCCGAATCATATTCTGTTGAACCATAATGATAGCTATCTATACGCTCCTCTATATAAGTAGGAAAATAGGAAAAACAAAGGAAAAGAGAGATACAAACAACAAATGACTAAATATCAATATCTTATATTCACTATTTTATCTCTTTCTTTCTCTTCTTCCACAGCTGCCACGAATTAATAATATTTTGCCACAGTACATACGAACCGGGAGCAACAGACGATAACGGGTTCAGATAAGTATGCGCCATCCAGATAGCAAGAATCGTATTCTTCTGCCCCAGTGCCTGCCCGCCACTGATGCGGTCATTATAGACCGAGCCGATAGTCTTTCCCAAAAAGAACTGCAAGCAACAAGCAATCAAGGCACCGACCGCAATCATTATTTCCGTAAAACCATCCGCAGGATCGTTCAATAACGAATACAGGGTCTGAGCCGTCACGATAGCCAAAGAGACCGCCCACAAATAAAAGGCAAGTTCATGATATCCCAGTAACTTCTGATGCACTTTCGGCAAGAATTTACTCAACAGCCATGCTGCAAGGAAAGGACAGATCAACAAGGGGAATACCTTACTCAAAATAACCAGAAATGCTCCCCAAAAACTTACATCCGGATTTACCTCTATCAAAGGGAAGAGAATAGGCACCGCGATAGCAGCACCGATATTACCCAACAATGTATAAGTAGTCAGACTTGCCGCACTCCCTCCCAACTTGGAAGTAATCACCGCAGCAGCCGTAGCCGTAGGACAAATAATACATACCATCACCCCCTCCGCTACAATCTTATTGAAACGGTAAAGCAATAAATAAGCAAGGAAAGCACCCCCGATCTGAATCAGCAACAACCATGCGTGCAACGGTTTAGGCTTCAAATCATGCGGTGATACCTTACAGAAAGTCAACAGTAACATCGTAAAGATAAGATAGGGAGTCAGAAAAGAAAAGTAGATAAATATCGGATAACCGACAGCACCTACCAGCATCGCAATAGGCAACGTCCAATTCTTCAAAAACTTAAGCATCGTCGTATATTTTTTCTTGGAGGTGCAAAGTAACAGAGATTTCGGGAGAAAAGCTACCATTAAACCGAAAAAAACACAAAACTTAAGTGTAAATCATGAGTTTTCTGCAAAATTCTACTACATTTGCACCGTATTTAAATATGAAACCGCATAGAACCTACATATTATATATATCAATCTGCCTCTGGCTACTTGCTTCTCCCCTATGTATCGGCGATTTATGGGGGAAAGATTTCGTAGTAGTCATCGATGCCGGACATGGCGGTCACGACCCCGGTGCCATCGGGAAAATATCCAAAGAGAAAAACATCAATCTGAACGTCGCACTAAAACTGGGAAACCTGATCAAAAAAAACTGCGATGACGTCAAAGTGATCTATACCCGCAGCAGGGATGTCTTTATCCCCCTGGACCGACGGGCAGAAATAGCCAATAACGCAAAAGCCGATCTCTTTATCTCTGTCCACACCAACGCTCTGGCAAAAAACCGCACCGCCAAAGGAGCTTCTACATGGACACTGGGTCTGGCCAAATCCGATGCCAATCTGGAAGTAGCCAAACGAGAGAACTCGGTAATCCTATACGAAAGCGATTACCAGACCAGATACGCCGGCTTCAACCCGAACTCGGCAGAATCCTACATTATCTTCGAATTTATGCAGGATAAATACATGGAACAAAGCGTACATCTGGCATCACTTGTACAGAAGCAATTCCGCCATACCTGCAAACGGGTAGACCGCGGAGTGCATCAGGCCGGATTCTTAGTGCTGAAAGCAAGCGCCATGCCAAGTATCTTGGTAGAACTGGGATTTATCTCAACCCCGGAAGAAGAACGCTATCTCAACTCGGAAGCCGGAGCCAACACAATGGCCAAAGGCATCTACCACGCATTCTTAAACTACAAAAGAGAACAGGAAATACGCCTGACCGGAGCCAGCAAAACAATTATCCCAACCGAAGAACCGGCTACAAGTGCTCCGGAAATCGCCCAAGCGCAGAAAGACTCCGAAGAAGTGGACAGCACCCCGAAACAAAGGGAACTGATGGCCGAAGCAAGTACAAAACCCGCCACTGCCACAAAAACAGCTCCCAAACGGCCTATTGTCTCAGAAAGCGCAACCAATGACAGCGAAATAACGTTTAAGATACAGATACTCACCTCCTCAAAGCCTCTTACAAGGAATGACAAACGACTGAAAGGACTGAAGGATGTGGATTATTACAAAGAAAAAGGACTGTACAAATATACGTATGGTGCTTCCAGTGATTATAACAAAGTGTTACGCACCAAGCGTACCATCTCGGCACAGTTCAAAGACGCATTCATCATCGCCTTCCGAAACGGCGAAAAGATGAATGTCAACGAAGCGATAGCCGAATTTAAAAAAAGAAGAAATAAATAGAAAATAAAATGAAGTACATTACAAAAGAAGTTCGAATAGGAATTGCAGGTATCGTAGCATTATGCGTGCTTGTCTATGGAATTAATTGGCTGAAAGGCATACATATGTTTCAGCCTTCAAGCTATTTCTATGCCAAGTTTCAGAATGTAAACGGACTGACCAAGTCGAGCCCCGTATTTGCTGATGGCGTTCGTGTAGGTATTGTACGCGACATCGAATATGACTATGTAAATCCCGGAAATGTGATCGTTGAAGTCGAACTGGACACCGAACTCCGCATCCCGAAAGGAAGTAGCGCAGAACTTGTATCCGAACTGATGGGAGGCGTACGCATGAATATTCTTCTCGCCAATAATCCGCGTGAAAAATATGCCATAGGCGACACCATCCCCGGCACATTGAACAACGGAATGATGGAAAGCGTAGCGAAACTCATGCCGCAAATTGAGAGCATGTTACCGAAACTGGATTCCATCCTCACCTCACTGAACAACATCGTAGGTGACAAGAGCATCCCTTCTACGCTGCACTCTATCGAAACGACTACCGCCAATCTCGCTGTAGTCAGCTCTCAGATGAAAGGACTCATGAGCAAAGATATCCCGCAGCTGACCGGCAAGCTCAATACCATCGGAGATAATTTTGTAGCGATCAGCGGTAACTTGAAGGAAGTGGACTACAGCGCCATATTCCAAAAAGTTGACGCAACACTCGCTAACGTAAAAATGATTACAGAGAAGTTGAACAGCAAAGATAACACTATCGGACTGCTCTTCAACGACCCTGCTTTATATAACAATCTGAACGCTACCACAGAGAATGCGGCGAGCTTACTGGAGGACCTGAAAGCACACCCCAAACGGTACGTTCATTTCTCTTTATTCGGGAAGAAAGACAAGTAGCAAATCTTTCTTATATAGATTTTATCTAAATAAGCAGGCGGTATATAAAAGGGAGTATAACCTCTGCAAAAGTCTATCTACAGACCGAAATAATATTCCCGTACAAACAGGTACGGGAGGTATAAAAGAGCAATAATAAAACGATAAACAACTAAAATACAGATACTTATAATTTTGCAAGAGAGGGGAAACAGACAGTGTTCCGACACAACTCTATAAGTCATTGAAAGTAAACACATTATTGTTTGCCCGAGAAAAACAAGAAAAAGCTAATTTGTTTTTTCCAAATAAGATTCCCAATTTTGCAAACGTAGAAGTTTCGCTTAATTTAATAAATGTATTAAAGTCACTATGATTGAATCAAATCATGTTGTACTTTGGAACCGCTGTCTCGAAGTGATTAAAGACAATGTTCCAGAGACGACATATAATACTTGGTTTGCCCCGATTGTTCCATTAAAATATGAGGACAAAACATTGATCGTACAGATCCCGAGCCAGTTTTTCTATGAAATACTGGAAGAGAAATTCGTGGATTTGCTGCGAAAGACATTGTACAAAGCTATTGGCGAAGGCACCAAGTTAATGTATAACGTCATGGTCGACAAGACTTCGATTCCGAATCAAACCGTGAATCTCGAAGCAAGCAATCGTTCTACAGCTGTTACTCCTAAAAGCATCGTCGGCGGCAACAAGGCGCCTAGTTTCCTGAAAGCTCCTGCTGTACAGGACTTAGACCCGCACTTGAACCCGAACTATAACTTCGAGAACTTTATAGAAGGATACAGCAACAAACTTTCAAGAAGCGTAGCAGAAGCGGTTGCGCAAAATCCAGCAGGTACTGCCTTCAATCCATTGTTCCTTTACGGAGCGTCCGGAGTGGGGAAAACACACCTGGCAAACGCAATCGGTACTAAAATCAAAGAATTATATACCGATAAAAGAGTATTGTATGTTTCGGCACATCTGTTTCAGGTGCAATATACAGACTCCGTACGTAATAACACGACCAACGACTTTATCAACTTCTACCAGACAATTGATGTATTAATCATTGATGATATTCAGGAATTTGCCGGAGTAACGAAAACTCAAAATACTTTCTTCCATATCTTCAATCACTTACATCAAAACGGAAAGCAGCTCATACTGACTTCCGACCGTGCCCCGGTATTATTGCAGGGTATGGAAGAACGTCTGTTGACCCGTTTCAAATGGGGAATGGTGGCAGAACTGGAAAAACCGACTGTCGAACTCCGCAAAAACATCCTGCGGAACAAGATACACCGCGACGGTCTGCAATTCCCACCGGAAGTGATCGACTATATCGCTGAAAATGTAAATGAGAGCGTACGCGACCTGGAAGGTATCGTCATCGCCATTATGGCACGCTCTACTATTTTCAACAAAGAAATAGACCTGGATTTAGCCCAACATATTGTACACGGCGTAGTTCACAACGAAACAAAAGCAGTTACCATTGACGATATACTGAAAGTAGTATGCAAGCACTTCGATCTGGAAGCTTCGGCTATTCACACCAAATCCAGAAAGAGAGAAGTGGTTCAGGCACGTCAGATTGCAATGTACCTGGCTAAGAATTATACGGATTTCTCAACTTCAAAAATCGGTAAGTTCATCGGCAATAAGGATCATGCGACTGTACTGCACGCTTGCAAGACTGTAAAAGGTCAACTGGAAGTAGATAAAAGCTTTCAGGCTGAGGTACAGGAGATTGAGTCGTTGCTGAAGAAGAAAGCATAATTCAAGTATTAGGTATTAAGTATTAGGTATTAACCGTAGCTGTATAAAACAGATCGGAGTAATCCGCATGGATAATACCTAATACTTGATACTTAATACTTATCATTGAAATCCTTGTTGACGAAGCACTTTCAACAAGTTCTCAGACATAAATTCATTGTCTTTTTTTGTATAACGTACATCCGTAAATACTTGTGCCAGAGTTTCTTTCTTATTTTCTTCTACAAACTGTTTATTTTCCGGCAGTGATTCTTTATACTCGTACAAGCGATCGATGTCTTCCGGAGTATAATCATGGTAAACTTCCTGATGCACGGCAGCTTCCAGAGGTAAGCGGTCTACCTGGGCCGGAGTACCGTCCGGATAGCCGACTGTGATTGTCGTAATAGGGAATACCAGTTTCGGCAGTTGAAGTGTATCGATGATCATTTGCGGGTTATAAGTAGTCGTTCCCAGATAACAGATACCCAAGCCTGCCTCTTCTGCCAATGTGCAGAAGGTTTGCGCAACCAACAAGGTATCCATAGATGCATTCATAAAAGACATTAAATTATCGTAGCCGGGAACAGCGTTTCTCTGTTCACACCACTTGCTGAAACGACGGAAATCGGCACAAAAAGTAAGCACGACAGGTGCCCCTTTTACCATCGGCTGATTGAAATGAGCAGGAGAAAGTTTCTCTTTCATTTCCGCGTCACGAGTCACAATTACACTATAAAGTTGCATCCCTCCCATCGTAGAAGCGCGGAAAGAGGTTTCGAGCAAATCATTTAACAAATCGGGAGCAATATCTTTTTGCTGGTATTTCCGGATTGTTCTTCTGTTCTTTACGGTTTCAAACATATCTTTTTTTTTGCAAAGATACAAAAAGAAATATTATTTTGCCATATCAATGAAATAATCTAATTTTCTTTTTGGAAAACTTAAAGTCATGAACAAAAAGCGAAGTTATCTGTTAATCAAAGACTTAACAAGAGCAAATGGAAAACTTAAAGCCTGTTGATAAAATGTTGCATTTTTATTTTGATAGATAAAAAAACATTCTTAGCTTTGCAGCCACATTTGTTACTGATAAGTAAACTTCTACACATTACTTATTAAATAATAAAATCTAAGACACATTGGATCGTGGAAAAACAAATTTATTCTTATGACGAAGCCTACGAAGAATCTTTACGATATTTTCAAGGCGACGAGCTTGCTGCAAGGGTTTGGGTAAACAAGTACGCAGTAAAGGATTCTTTCGGAAACATCTATGAAAAATCTCCGGAAGATATGCATTGGAGAATTGCCAATGAAGTAGCACGTATCGAGGCAAAGTATCCGAATGCACTGACAGCAAAGGAACTGTATGATCTGCTGGATCATTTTAAGTACATCGTTCCGCAAGGAAGCCCGATGACGGGTATCGGTAATGACTATCAGGTCGCTTCACTATCCAACTGCTTCGTAATCGGGGTAGACGGCGCAGCAGACTCTTATGGCGCTATCATCAAAATCGACGAGGAACAAGTACAGCTCATGAAAAGACGTGGAGGAGTAGGTCATGACTTGTCTCACATCCGCCCGAAAGGTTCTCCCGTTAAAAATTCGGCATTGACTTCCACTGGTCTCGTTCCGTTCATGGAACGTTATTCCAACTCTACCCGCGAAGTAGCTCAGGACGGTCGTCGTGGTGCACTGATGCTGAGTGTGTCTATCAAGCATCCGGATTCGGAAGCCTTCATCGACGCCAAAATGACGGAAGGAAAAGTTACCGGAGCCAATGTTTCCGTAAAGCTGGACGACGCTTTCATGCAGGCGGCAGTTGACGAGAAACCTTATATACAACAATATCCGATTGAATCGGCAAATCCGACTACCACTAAAGAAATAGATGCTTCCACCTTATGGAAGAAGATTGTGCACAATGCATGGAAATCGGCAGAACCCGGTGTTTTATTCTGGGATACGATTATCCGCGAATCCGTGCCCGATTGCTATGCAGATTTAGGTTACAAGACTGTATCTACCAATCCATGCGGTGAGATTCCATTGTGTCCTTATGACTCTTGTCGCCTGCTGGCTATCAATCTATATTCTTATGTAGTAAATCCGTTTAAACCGGATGCCTATTTTGATTTCGAACTGTTCAAAAAACACGTTGCGCTGGCTCAACGCATCATGGACGATATCATCGACCTCGAACTGGAGAAGATCGAACGTATCATGGAAAAGATCGATCAAGACCCGGAAGGCGAAGAGGTAAAACATGCCGAACGCAACTTGTGGAACAAGATATATAAGAAGAGCGGTCAAGGTCGCCGTACAGGTGTGGGCATTACTGCGGAAGGTGATATGCTTGCTGCTTTAGGACTACGCTACGGAACGGAAGAAGCTACCGAATTCTCTGAAAAAGTACATAAGACAGTGGCCCTCGGTGCCTATCGTTCTTCGGTTGAAATGGCAAAAGAACGCGGTGCTTTCGAAATATACAGCAATGAGCGTGAACAGAACAATCCGTTCATTCAGCGTCTTGCCGAAGCTGACCCGGAACTGTATGCAGAAATGAAGAAATATGGCCGTCGTAATATTGCATGTCTGACGATTGCTCCTACAGGAACAACCAGTCTGATGACACAGACGACTTCCGGTATCGAACCGGTCTTCCTGCCCGTTTACAAGCGCAGAAGAAAAGTAAACCCGAACGATACGAATGTACACGTTGACTTTGTTGACGAGACAGGCGACGCATTCGAAGAATATATTGTATTCCATCATAAGTTCGTGACATGGATGGAAGCTAACGGATACGATCCTGCCAAGCGTTATTCTCAGGAAGAGATTGACGAGCTGGTGGCCAAGTCACCTTATTATAAAGCGACTTCCAATGACGTAGACTGGTTGATGAAAGTAAAGATGCAGGGAAGAATCCAGAAATGGGTAGACCACTCTATCAGCGTAACTATCAACCTGCCGAACGATGTAGACGAGGATCTTGTCAACCGCCTGTATGTAGAAGCATGGAAATCCGGTTGCAAAGGATGTACGGTATACCGCGACGGCTCACGCTCCGGAGTCTTGATTTCAACCAAATCGGATAAGAAAGAGACACTCCCTCCTTGCAAACCGCCTACGGTAGTAGAAACACGCCCAAGAGTACTGGAAGCCGATGTGGTTCGTTTCCAGAATAACAAAGAAAAATGGGTGGCTTTCGTAGGACTGCTGGATGGACACCCTTACGAGATATTTACCGGTTTGCAGGATGACGACGAAGGTATCCTGTTGCCGAAAAGCGTAACCAGCGGACGCATTATCAAGAATGTAGACGAGGACGGAACCAAGCGTTACGACTTCCAGTTCGAAAATAAACGTGGATATAAGACGACTATCGAAGGATTGTCAGAGAAGTTCAACAAGGAATACTGGAACTATGCGAAGCTGATCTCCGGTGTACTCCGTTACCGGATGCCGATTGAGCAGGTTATCAAGCTGGTAGGTTCTCTGCAACTGAACAGCGAGAGCATCAACACTTGGAAGAACGGTGTAGAACGTGCATTGAAGAAATATATTCAGGACGGAACGGAAGCCAAAGGAAAGAAATGCCCGAATTGCGGTAATGAAACTTTGGTCTATCAGGAAGGCTGTCTGATCTGTACCACTTGTGGTGCTTCCAGATGCGGTTAACATGTGGCGTATGTTAATTAATATATAAACAAAAGATTAAAAGGAGTCCTAATACGGCTCCTTTTATTTTTTATTCAAAAAAATGTCTTATACTTGCATAGTCATTAGTGTCTAATCAAAATCTAATATATATGACTGTATCATTTAACATCGAATATCGCACCAGTTGGGGAGAAGAAGTCAGGATTGCCGGACTGCTGCCGGAGTCGATCCCCATGCATACCACAGACGGCATATACTGGACGGCAGACGTGGAACTGGAAGTTCCCAAAGAAGGAATGACTATCAATTACAGCTATCAGATAGAACAAAACCAAATCATCATCCGCAAAGAATGGGACAGTTTTCCGAGACGTCTCTTTTTATCCGGTAACTCTAAAAAGAAGTATCAGATTAAAGACTGCTGGAAAAATATCCCCGAACAATTGTATTACTACAGCTCGGCCTTCACGGAAGCCTTGTTAGCCCATCCCGACAGAGCTGAAATTCCGCCTTGTCACAGAAAAGGGCTGGTCATCAAGGCATACGCCCCACGCATCAACAAAGACTATTGCCTGGCAATTTGCGGAAATCAGAAAGCATTGGGAAACTGGGACCCGGACAAAGCGATTCCCATGAGCGATGCCAACTTTCCGGAATGGCAGATCGAGCTGGATGCAAGTAAGCTGAAATTCCCGCTGGAATACAAATTCATCCTTTACCATAAAGAAGAAAAGAAAGCGGACTGCTGGGAAAATAACCCCAACCGCTATCTCGCCGACCCGGAACTGAAAACAAATGAGACGCTGGTCATCTCCGACCGATATGCATATTTCGATATTCCCGTATGGAAAGGGGCCGGTATAGCCATCCCAGTCTTTTCACTGAAATCAGAGAACAGTTTCGGAGTAGGAGATTTCGGAGATTTGAAACGCATGATTGACTGGGCTGTAAGCACCCAACAAAAGGTAATACAGATATTACCGATCAATGATACTACCATGACTCATGCGTGGACCGATTCTTATCCATATAATAGTATCTCCATTTATGCTTTCCACCCGATGTATGCGGATATAAAGCAGATGGGAACACTGAAAGACAAGTCAGCCGCAGCGAAGTTCAACAAAAAACAGAAAGAACTCAACGGCCTGCCGGCGATGGATTACGAAGCTGTCAACCAAACAAAATGGGAATACTTCCGACTGATCTTCAAGCAGGAAGGAGAAAAAGTATTGGCCTCCGGAGAGTTCAGCGAATTCTTTAATGCCAACAAGGAATGGCTGCAACCTTACGCTGTTTTCAGCTACCTGCGCGATGCCTTTCAGACACCTAATTTCCGTGAATGGCCCAGACATTCCGTTTATCATGCACAAGATATAGAGAAGATGTGCCGGCCGGAATCTGTAGATTACCCGCACATCGCACTTTATTATTATATCCAGTTTCACCTGCACCTGCAATTGGTAGCCGCTACGAAATACGCCCGCGAACACGGTGTCGTACTCAAAGGAGATATCCCTATCGGCATCAGCCGCAACAGTGTGGAAGCATGGACCGAACCTTATTACTTCAATCTCAACGGGCAGGCAGGTGCCCCTCCCGATGATTTCTCCGTGAACGGACAAAACTGGGGATTCCCCACGTACAACTGGGACGTCATGGAAAAGGATGGCTACCGCTGGTGGATGAAGCGTTTCCAAAAAATGTCAGAGTACTTCGACGCTTACCGGATTGACCACATCCTTGGTTTCTTCCGTATCTGGGAAATCCCGATGCATGCCGTACACGGATTACTCGGACAGTTCATTCCCTCCATCCCTATGAGTCGGGAGGAAATCGAAAGTTACGGTCTCCCCTTTCGGAAAGAATATCTGATTCCATATATTCATGAATCCTTCCTCGGGCAAGTATTCGGTCCGCATACCGATTATGTGAAACAGACTTTTCTTCTTCCTGCCGAAGCACCCGGTATTTATCACATGAAACCGGAGTTTGCCACCCAACGGGAAGTGGAGAGTTTCTTTGCGGGAAAGAATGATGAAAACAGTCTTTGGATTCGGGATGGACTATACACATTGATCAGTGATGTTCTTTTCGTACCGGATACGAAAGAAAAAGATAAATATCATCCACGCATCGGAATACAACGCGATTTCATCTTCCGTTCACTCAATGAGCAGGAGCAGAATGCGTTTAACAGACTGTATGATCAGTATTATTATCACCGCCACAACGAGTTCTGGCGCCAACAGGCTATGAAGAAACTGCCGCAACTGACACAATCTACACGTATGCTGGTTTGCGGAGAAGACCTGGGCATGATTCCGGATTGTGTTTCGTCCGTCATGAATGATCTTCGCATCCTCAGTCTGGAGATTCAGCGGATGCCAAAGAATCCAATGCACGAGTTCGGCTATTTAAATGAATATCCATATCGGTCGGTTTGTACCATCTCCACTCATGATATGTCTACTTTGCGAGGTTGGTGGGAAGAGGATTACCTGCAGACACAGCGTTACTACAACACGATGCTGGGACATTACGGAACCGCACCGACGGTCGCCACTCCCGAATTGTGCGAAGAAGTGGTGCGCAACCATCTGAAAAGCAATTCCATACTTTGTATTCTGTCCCTGCAAGACTGGCTGAGCATTGATGGCAAATGGAGAAATCCGAATGTACAGGAAGAACGGATTAATGTACCAGCCAATCCGCGCAATTATTGGCGTTACCGGATGCACCTCACTCTGGAACAGTTGATGAAAGCAGAAGAGCTCAATGACAAAATACGTGAGCTGATAAAATACACCGGCAGAGCTCCCAAGAAATAAATATCTTTAGGCACGGGTGACACGGATTAACACGTTTTTTAGACCTATAATCTCTTAAAACTGTAAATCCGTGTCATCTTGTGTCTGAATAAAATCAGCTGATGGTTTTGACACCTCTGTTTCTCTACCATGCGGCAATTCTTTATCTTCCTTCATTCCGTTTTTTCCAATTAATCAAGTATCTTTGCAACGCAAAAACGCAACGCAAAATAAATGGGAGACAATCAGCATCAGCGTATTGATTTTGTGGACTTAACCAAGGGAGTCTGCATTATTCTGGTAGTGATGGCGCATATCGGAGGCGCTTTCGACCAGCTTGACAAGCATTCCATGCTATCCTGCTTTCGTATGCCTCTCTATTTCTTTATCTCAGGAATTTTCTTCAAGCCTTACGAAGGATTATCCGGTTTCATTATCCGAAAGACCAATAAGCTAATCATTCCCTTTATCTTCTTCTACGTCAGCGCTTTTCTACTAAAATACATTGTATGGAAGATTGCACCGGGAACTTTCCATCTCCCTGTATCATGGAGAGAATTACTGTTTGTCTTTCACGGGCACGACCTCATCAAGTTCAATCCTCCCATCTGGTTTCTGCTTGCTCTGTTCAACTGCAATATTCTGTTCTATCTGATTCATTATCTACGTGAAAAGCATTTATCTCTGATGTTTGCAGCAACGTTACTGATCGGATGCACAGGATTCTTCCTAGGCAAATTTCACATCGAACTTCCTTTGTATATAGACGTTGCCATGACTGCCCTTCCCTTCTATGTAGCAGGCTTTTGGGTTCGCCGATATAATTTCTTCCTGTTCCCCAGTCATCGGTTCGACAAGATTATTCCCGCATTTGTTCTGCTGGCACTGGTCGTAATGTACTTCACCGCCACCACGCCGGGTATGCGGACCAACAATTATCCCGGCAACATATTCCAGGTATACATTGCCGCATTTGCCGGAATCTTTATGATTATGCTGATCTGTAAGAAAATAAAAAGAATAAGTATCGTTTCTTATCTGGGGCGATATTCCATTATCACACTCAGTATTCATGGACCGATTATACACTTTGCAAGACCGATCGTTTCGCATTATATTCATAACGACTGGGCAGAAGCAAGCGCACTGCTCCTGCTGACATTGGCTATCTGCATTCTCTTTACCCCTATCCTGCTTAAGATAATTCCGCAGTTGGTAGCACAGAAGGATTTATTAAAAGTCAAACAATAAAACATTGTGCAAGCCAAACTTTTCTTAACTCTAAGTTTAATTATCAAATAATTTACTACTTTTGTTCCAAAGAACTATAGACCGAGAACAAATGAATATAACGATTGTCTTAGGAGATAAAATTCCATCTATAAAATACGGCGGAACTCAAAGAGTAATGTGGTATCTGGGTAAGGAACTTAATAAGCGCGGACACAAAATTACCTTTATCGCAGGAAAAGGTTCCTCCTGTCCTTTCGCTAAAGTGATAGAACTGGACCCTAGCGTACATCTGAACACCCAAATCCCCACAGACGCGGACATCGTACATTTCAACATTCCCGTTCCCGAAGGAATCACCAAGCCGCACTTACTGACCATACACGGTAATGGAATCCCAGCCAACGCAGACCGGAACATCGTTTTTGTCTCACGTAATCATGCACAAAGACTCGGAAGCGAATCATTCGTTTACAATGGACTGGACTGGGATGATTATGGCCCTGCCAATCTCACCCTTTCCAGAAAGAACTACCATTTTCTGGGCAAAGCAGCCTGGAAGGTCAAAAATATCAAAGGAGCTATCGCCGTCGTCCAAAGTATCAAGAACGCGCAACTGGACGTTTTAGGCGGTTATCGCCTCAATCTCAAAATGGGCTTCCGATTCACATGGAATCCACGGATTCATTTTCATGGAATGGTAGATGATTCAAAGAAAAAAGTTATTATTGAGCAGTCAAAAGGGCTTATTTTCCCCGTTACATGGCACGAACCTTTCGGGCTGGCAATCACAGAATCCTTATACTTTGGAGCTCCCGTATTCGGTACTCCCTACGGGGCGCTTCCCGAACTCGTTTCACCGGAAGTCGGTTTTCTGACTGCTCACGGACAGGAAATGGCCGAACATATACAGTCAGCACAATATTCTCCGAAAGTCTGCCACGAATATGCCAGAGATTTATTCAATTCAAGCGTCATGGCAGAAGCCTATTTAAAGAAATATGAAACTGTACTGAACGGCGAACCTTTGAATAAAGAAGTCCCCCATATTATAGATATCGCACGACGTCTTCCATGGGACTAAAAATGGCAGTTGAATTACATAGCTGATGAGTAAAATCTCATTTAAAGCCTTTCATTCATTTAATAAGCGAACAAAAATGATCGAAAACACTTTATAAAAAGAAATAAAGCCTTACCTTTACTTTTTTAGAAAACAAAAGATATGAAGATAAACAACAGCTATATTTTGCTGAAAGACATCCGCTGCTTCGCTTATCATGGAGTAGCCCCCCAAGAGAATATCATTGGAAATGAGTATATTATCAACTTGAAGTTGAAGGTAGATATCAGTCAGGCTATTCAAACAGACGACGTGGTGGATACGGTCAACTATGCCGAAATACACGAAGCCGTGAAAGCTGAAATGTCCATCCCGTCGAAGTTGCTGGAACACGTATGCGGACGAATAGCTAAAAGACTATTGGCAGAATTTCCCACTATTGAAGAAATAGAACTGCGTCTTTCCAAACGGAATCCGCCTATGGGAGCAGACATCGACTCAACCGGAATAGAACTGCATTGCAGCAGATAAGTACCTTTGCTTTATCAGTTTGTGTTATTATCAAGAAGCACATCAGTCTGTCATCCTATCATTCGGACTGCCACATCCGGTCAACTTATTCACAACACCCTATCATTCTGCTTGTGCCAAGTAATGGGCACAGTTGTGCCAAAGGAGTGTCACGGTTGTGACAAGGGTGTGGCACAGTTATGACAAAGGCTTGGAAACAGTTGTGCCAAAGGCGTGGCATCGTCGTGCCAAAGGCATGGCACAAGAAAGGTCTTTGCTCTTGCTCTCATTCATATATATAGCAAGCACTCACTTCCTGCGCTCTCCCTTCGGAAAGACACACTTCAATAATAAATAAACAAGTAAGGCTGCCTCATTTCTACTTGAAGCAGCCTCACACTATCATATTTTCAGTCTATAACGACCTATCTCTTCTTTCTTTTTCTTTTATTAACCGATTCTACAGCTTCCGTTACCACGGATTTGTTTTCGAATCGTTTCGTATAACTGGAATAATCCGGATGGGTACGTTCGTAATCGGGGTCCATAAACAGAGGACTGGAAATGATATGATCCGCCGTAGAACGGTTGCAGCAGAAAACGATGTTCTCAACACCAGCCAGTCGGGTTAATGCTTTAACATCCGTATCATGTGGCTGCAAAGTCATAGGGTCAGTGAAAAAGAATAGATAATCAATCTGACCGTCCACAATGCGCGATCCCATCTGCTGGTCACCTCCCAAAGGACCGGATTTCAGAATTGTGAAGTCCCACTCCACTTCAGGATGCTTCTCCTTCAGTGCTTCCAGAATCAGAGTACCCGTAGTACCTGTACAATAGAATTTATTTCCCATCAACAGTTCCGAGTTCCACAGCACCCATTCGATGAGGTCTTTTTTCATGGCATCATGTGCTACCAGCCCGATGCCTCTCCTTACTTTTGGTTCCATTTTGTTATCCTTTTAAATCCGACAATTGAGAGAATCTTTTGCACCCTCCCACATAAAACTGCCACAAGATACTACTTTTTATCCGTTCAGGGATTGGATTCAAAGAAGTTTTTCTTAAGTTTTCTTTACGGGAAGAAGAAAATGAAGGACAAATCTGTTTGTATTCTTTCCGGGCACGCATCACCGCACGGGCATTGTCCAACTGTCCCTTCAGCAGAAATGTGAATGCGGCCACGTAATCGAGACAAGTCCGGATACGCATCACTTTATTTAACTCTTCGTCCGAAAGATTCTTATAGAGCATGACAAGATTATTACGAAAATTCAAAAAAGTCTTGCGGGGATTCTCCTTTTTCAGAGTTGCACCACCGACGTGATAGACCGTACTTTGAGGAATACAAACAATTTCCCGACCACGGGAACGTAGTCGCCAGCATAAATCTATCTCTTCCATGTGGGCAAAGAAACGTCCGTCCAGTCCGCCCGCCTCACGATAATCCGCATGACGGATAAACAGGGCAGCTCCCGTTGCCCAGAAAACCGGCAGGATCGTATCATACTGTCCTTCATCCTTTTCGACCACTCCCATTATACGCCCACGACAGAACGGATAGCCGTACTTATCTATAAATCCTCCGGCTGCTCCGGCATATTCAAAATACTCTTTTTGCCGCTGGCTACGGATTTTCGGCTGACAGGCAGCTACCTCCGGATGGGCATCAAGATAGGAGATCATCGGTTCAAGCCAATGTTCGGTCACCTCAACATCAGAATTCAGAAGTACCACATACTCCGCTTCTACCTGCTGCAAAGCCAAGTTATATCCATCTGCGAATCCATGATTCTGATCCAGCACAATGATCCGGACACAAGGAAATTCCTCCCGAAGCATTTCCACAGAAGCATCCGTAGAGCCATTGTCGGCCACACAGACTTCTACTTCTTCGCTCTTCGAATAGCGGATCACGGACGGAAGAAAAGTACGAAGCATATCGCACCCGTTCCAATTCAGAATGACCACCGACACTTTCATCCTTACCCCCTTTCACATTCAGCCTTAGAAGCTTTCCAACGTTTATGAGACCACAGCCAATAAGCCGGCTCCCTGCGAATCGTCTGTTCCAGATAATTTGCAAACATTTCTGTAATTTCACCCTCACCCGTCTCCTTTGGTTTCTCTGTCATCAGCTTAAATTCAGCTACGCAATACCCTCTGCCGGGTTTTGTCAGATCACAATAGAACACAGGGAAGTTCATCATTTTCGCAATGCGCTCCGCACCATTCAGAAAGGCGGTTTCCTGTCCCAGAAAGGTAGTCCAGTATTTTTCGTTTCCGCTGGGCCACTGGTCAGTAATCAGACCGACAACCATCTTTTTGCCTTCGCGCTTCAACCTGATAATTTCGCGTGCCGTAGAATGTTTCGGAACGTTATAGCCTCCGAAGCGGGAACGGATGCGCTGGAACAATTCATTCAGATACTTATCTTTCAGAGGTTTATAGACTTGCATCGGTACATCACCCGGCTTCATAATAGATCCCATCCCGATCAGCCATTCATAATTGGCATAATGAGGAATCATTACGATGATTCCGCCATATTTCTCGGTCAGTTCCAGATATTGTTCCGTATTCTTATAAGTCATCCGCTTATAAAGGTCCTCGGGTGACATATGAAGCATTTTCAAGTCTTCAAGCATATAGTCGGAAAGGTAACGATAGAAACGGCGTTCGATCTGCAGCCTCTCTTTCTTATCCTTCTCGGGAAATGATTTCTTCAGATTCTCCCGTACTACTTTCCGGCGATACCTCCCTATACGGTACATCAACAGGTAATTGAAATCCGAAAGTAAATACAATATCCGGAAGGGAAGCGCCGAAAACAGCCACATCCCGCTATATACCAGCCAATAGATAAATCTAGACTTCATAATTCATCAGAATTGTGCCTTTAAGCGCTGTCATATCTTCATTAAATTCTCCCAGTCGGACGTTAATCATCTGATTGTCCAATGATTCGTCATTCTCCACTTCTACGCGGATATAGTTAGCGGTAAACCCGTGCATCGGCGTACCTGCTTTTGATTTTTCCATCAATACCTGCATGATCTGCCCGATATGACGGGTATAGAAAGCCCGTGTCTTTTCATCAGAAAGTGTCAACAAGCGCTGGCTGCGCTGATGTTTCTCTTCCGGCGAAACCACATAATCGATCTTCAGGGCCTGCGTCCCCGGACGTTCGGAGTAGCTGAATACGTGCAACTGTGTCACATCCAGTCCGGAAATAAACTGATAAGCCTGTTCAAAATACTCTTCCGTCTCTCCGCGAGTACCCACAATCACATCGACTCCGATAAAGGCATCCGGCATCACTTCCTTGATTTTCTTTACTTTAGAGGCAAAAAGAGCCGTATCATAACGACGGCGCATCAATTTCAGCACTTCATCGCAACCGGATTGCAACGGGATATGAAAATGAGGCATAAATCTACGGGAACGGGAAACAAACTCAATGATTTCATCAGTCAGCAGATTGGGCTCGATAGAGGAAATGCGGTAGCGTTCGATGCCTTCTACCTGATCCAGTGCTTTCACCAGATCAAAGAAAGTCTCACCGGTAGTCTTACCAAAATCGCCGATATTCACGCCTGTCAGTACGATCTCTTTTCCGCCTTCGGCAGCGGCCTGCCTTGCCTGCTCCACCATAGAGGCAACAGTACCGTTACGGCTGCGTCCACGGGCAAAAGGAATGGTACAATAAGAACAGAAATAATCGCATCCGTCTTGTACTTTCAGGAAGAAACGAGTACGGTCGCCCCGTGAACACGAAGGCGAAAACGAACGGATATCTTTGGTGGTAGTGGTAAATGCCTCTCCCTCTTCATGCTTATGGAGGTCGCCGAGATACTGCAACAAGTCTCCTTTCTGCTCGGCACCCAGCACTACATCTACTCCTTTTATCTTTGCCACGTCACCGGGTTTCAACTGTGCGTAACATCCGGTCACTACCACAAAAGCTCCGGGATGCTGCTTGACCAACCGATGAATAGCCTGACGGCATTTCTTGTCTGCCATCTCCGTCACCGAACAAGTATTTACCACACAGATGTCTGCTTTTTCCCCTTTGCGTGCAGTCCGGACTCCTGCCTCCCGCAGGATTTTACCGATAGTTGAAGTCTCTGAAAAGTTCAATTTGCAGCCTAACGTATAATAAACGGCTGTCTTATTTTGAAATACAGTGGTATCTATCATAATCTGTTATAACGCATATTTCCTGCAAAGTTACACATTATTATTAGTAAAACACTTTAGGATACGAAAGTTTATTCCTATTTTTGCACAATTCACTAAAAAACGTGCAATGATTAAAGAGAATTTCATTAAACTATACGAAAATAGTTTTCGGGAAAATTGGGATTTACCTTGCTATACCGATTATGGTGAATCCGTTCATTATACTTATGGCCAGGTAGCTGGAGAAATCGCCCGTATGCACCTGCTCTTCAAACACTGCAGCCTGCGTAGAGGAGATAAAATAGCCGTTATCGGCAAAAATAATGCCCACTGGTGCATCGCCTACATGGCAACCATCACCTACGGAGCCATCATCGTCCCTATCCTGCAAGACTTTACGCCCAACGATGTGCATCATATCGTCAACCATTCCGAGTCCGTTTTCCTCTTTACCAGTGACAGCATCTGGGAAAGCCTGGAAGAAGAAAAGCTGACCGGACTGCGCGGAGTTTTTTCGCTCACCGACTTCCGCTGCCTCTATCAGCGGGACGGAGAAACCATTCAGAAGTTTCTGGTACACCTCAATGATGAAATGTACGCTGCCTATCCAAAAGGATTCACGCGCGAGGACATTCAATACACTACGTTATCCAATGATAAGGTAATGCTGCTGAACTACACATCGGGAACTACCGGCTTCAGCAAAGGGGTAATGTTGACGGGCAACAATCTTGCCGGCAATGTCACTTTCGGCATCCGCACGGAGTTACTTAAAAAAGGAGATAAAGTGCTTTCTTTCCTGCCACTGGCACACGCCTACGGTTGCGCTTTCGACTTTCTGACTGCAACTGCTGTCGGAACTCATGTCACCCTGCTCGGTAAAACGCCTTCTCCCAAAATTATCATGAAGGCTTTTGAGGAGGTAAAACCGAACCTGATCATCACTGTTCCGCTGGTCATCGAGAAAATATATAAAAATGTCATCCAGCCGCTCATTAATAAGAAAGGTATGAAATGGGCGTTAAACATTCCTTTGCTCGATACCCAGATTTACAATCAGATACGGAAAAAGCTGATAGACGCCTTGGGCGGACGTTTCAAGGAAATCATCATCGGAGGCGCTGCCATGAATCAGGAAGTGGAAGAGTTCTTCTACAAAATAAAGTTCCCTTTCACCATCGGTTATGGCATGACCGAGTGCGGACCACTGATCAGCTATGCTCCCTGGAATGAATTTATTTTAGGCTCTTCCGGCAAAGTGCTGGATATCATGGAGGCACGCATCTATAAAGAAAATCCGGAAGCGGAAACCGGAGAGATTCAGGTACGTGGCGAAAACGTGATGGTGGGATATTATAAGAATCCGGAAGCCACGCAGGAAGTGTTTACCGAAGACGGCTGGCTGCGCACCGGCGACCTTGGTACTATGGACGCCAGCGGAAATATCTTCATCCGCGGACGACTCAAAAGCATGATTCTGAGTTCGAGCGGACAGAACATCTTCCCCGAAGAGCTGGAAGCCAAACTCAATAACCTGCCATTCATTCTTGAAAGCCTCGTCATCGAACGCAACAAGAAACTGGTGGCACTGGTCTATGCGGATTACGAAGCGCTTGATTCTCTCGGATTGAACAATCCGGATAACTTGAAAACCATCATGGATGAAAATCTGAAGAACTTAAATAATAATGTAGCTGCGTATGAAAAAGTCAGCAAGATTCAGCTTTATCCTACGGAAT
Source organism: Bacteroides sp. RCH18 (assembly GCF_058231005.1). Classification (NCBI taxonomy): domain Bacteria; kingdom Pseudomonadati; phylum Bacteroidota; class Bacteroidia; order Bacteroidales; family Bacteroidaceae; genus Bacteroides; species Bacteroides sp. RCH18. The sequence continues at coordinate 2,214,174 of NZ_JBIPTC010000001.1, forward strand.
TTGAGAAAACCCCGAAAAGAAGCATCAAAAGGTATCTATATAACAGTATAGCTGTCGATTAGTATGTTTTAAAACATGGATTGAAGGCGTAATATAACAAGCTTCTAAAAAAAATTATAAAAATAGTTGGCTTTTCGAGAACAACATATTGAAAAAGTACATAACTTTGCAGCGTTTTAATAAAGCAATTGATTGTATTACGTTTTTAAAAAGCAAAGAAAATGAAAAAATTAGTTTTGATGGCCGTAGCTATCGTAGCAGTATCATTCGCATCTTGTGGTAACAAAGCAGCTGACGCAGCAAAAGCTCAACAAGATTCTATCCGCATCGCTGACTCAATCGCAGCTGTAGAAAATGCAGCAGCTGAAGCAGAACAAGCAGCAGCTCAGGCAGCTGACTCTTTGAATGCAGATAGCACTGCAACTGAAGTTGTAGCTGAATAATTCAGAACAGCCTAGAGAGAATTGAAAGTCTGACATGCTAAAAGCATGCACAGACTTTTTTTTATACCTTATTTAGCGTATGAGCTTTTAACAAAAGGAGCATTCAACAAATAATCCAGACTTACCTCAACACTTTTCTCTACGGGCATACTGTAGCTTTCTATCTCTGCAACAAGATGCTTCACACCAGCTGTCTTTGCATTCTTGAAAATAGCGTCGAAACCAACCATTCCGCTCTGCCCGATCTCTCTGTGATCCTTGATATGGAACATTTTAAAACGACCGGGGTATTTATTAAAATAATCTACCGGACTGTTTTGCCCGCGAACTACCCAATAAACATCCATCTGGAAGAAAACATATTCAGGATTGGTATGCTCAATCATGTAATCATACATCACTTTATCTTCTACCTTCTGAAATTCATGAGCATGATTATGATATCCGAACGACATCCCTTGCTGTTTACAACGTTTGCCTATTTCATTGTAATAAGCACAATATGTATCCAACTCCTTAAGTGTTTTAGGCACATCCATCCAAGGAGCTACAATGTAACTCATGCCGGCAGCTTTATGATCGGCAATACACTGGTCCCACCATTGAAGTGAACTTGAAAAATCACCGGAAGCTAATTCTTCTTTCGACAATCCTCTTGTGCAATGTGAGGATAAAACCTTCAGCCCGGCAGATTCAACATCTTTTTTAAATTGGTCGGGAGTTCTGTCGTAAAACTTTCCATTATTATAATTGGCGGCTTCCACACTGGTATAACCCATTTTCGCCAAGTTCTTCAGAAGAGTAATATAAGCGGCGTCACATTTGCCGTCCTTATTGTCCACCTTATTCAATATATCCCTGACAGAATAGAGTTGAATCGCTACTTCTTTTTTAGCTTTCGCTTTTGTTTTAGACTGTGCCATGGCCGTAAACGGAATCATTAAAAGAAGAGCCAGCGCACATAGATTTATTTGGAGTTTCATGTTTGTAGATAAAGGGGTTCATGTATTAAAATAAAAAAGCTGTGTCAGAAGTTCGTCGGGCATATCATTCTGTCATTCAGAACTAAATGCCATGTTGATGTTACTTTTGACACAGCCTATCTTTGAATTATTTATGTGATCAGTCCAGAACTTTCACGCGGATATTGCGGAACCATACGTCATCACCGTGATCCTGCATTCCGATAAATCCTTCGTGGTTTTCACCACCGCAATTATTCAGCAGTTCGAAAGCCAACGGCCATTTGTCCTGGCTGAACTTGCTGGCCTGCAAAAGGTCAGTCCATTGTTTGGTCCACAAGTGATATTCGAGTACATTCTCGTCATTCTGTCCGTGAACAACCGTACCTTTATAAACCATGATCTTAGCCTTGTTCCATTCGCCGAAAGGTTTCGCATTCTGAGGAACTGCCGGAATCATGTCATATAAAGAAGCCGACTGACGGTTATTATCTTTCCCCAATTTAGCATCCGGATGATTGTCGTTGTCCAATACCTGATATTCAGGTGCGGAAATATAAATAGGTTCGAGCACGTCGTTGCCGTCCTTATCTTTAGAAGTCACTTCCTGAGCTAAATAGAAGATACCGGAGTTACCGCCTTTGGAAACCTTCCATTCCATTTCCAGTTCGAAGTTTTTGAATTTGTGGGCAAAGATCAGGTCTCCGCCATCACCATCCTGTGCTTCACCGCCACCGGAACCGTTAAACTTGATGCAACCGTCTTCGATAGTCCATTTGGAAGGAACTCTGTCCTTGCCATAACCACGCCATCCATTAAATGTTTTGCCGTCAAAGATAGTGATGTAACCATCCGCATCTACCGGTAATTGCAAGCTATCCATCTCTGCTGCTTTTAATGATTTTGAATATGATACTGCTACTTCGTTTGCCGATTGCTCTTCCTGAGCACTCCCTGCTTTCTTCTGACCGCTGCAGGAAACTAAAACTCCCGCTGCAAGACAACAAGCTAATGGATAAAATACTTTCTTCATAATAATAACTATTTAATTTTTAATCTTTAATTCTTAACTTACTTTTATCGTGTTATCGTGGCATATCGGGCAACTTCCATCCTTCACGATAATTATGTTTCACCAGTTCGGCTGCGAATTGTTTCGCGTTGATCGGATCTGTCCAGGTCTTGTTGAATGACGGGTGACCATCATGAATCGTAAATCCGTCCTTAATGCAGGTTCTGAGTGTTTCGTTATCACCGATATTAGTGAAGCACATATTAGCGCCGTCCCATTCCAATGTCTTGTTCAAACCTTGCAGACGGATAGCCAATACACCCATTACCACCATTTCATTCATCGGTCCCGATTCGGAGAAATCCGCTTTCGGCATCACGCGGTTGGATTTGTCTTCCTTACAAGCGCGTACCCAGTCCATTTCATGAGAACACTTGACGCGACGGCATACTTTCGGTGCATTGGGCACACGACCTGACAACAAGAAAGGTTGTTCTCCGTAGCAACCGCAAATCAATGTATCTTTTGTTCCGTGGAAAATAGTCAGACCACCACCGGGGCCCATCAGTTGTTTTCCTTCCGGGAAACCTTTCGGACGTTCCGGCATCATACCGCCGTCATACCAGTGTACCTCAACTTCCGGCAAGGCAACTTTCGGCATATTGTCGCGAGCGGGGAAAATCATCTTCACGTGTTGGGCCTGAGGAGCGCAGGCACTCAGTAATAAAGTAGAAGAACCTTCCACCTTGGTAGGATAACCCAGTTTCAGAGCTCTGAACGGCTGATGCAGAATATGGCAGGCCATATCTCCCAGTGCACCTGTACCGTAATCCCACCATCCACGCCAGTTCCAGGGATGATAAACGTTGTTGTACGGGTTCAATTTGGCAGGTCCGGTGAAAAGATCCCAGTTCAATGTGTTGGGGATGCGGTCTGCCTTTTCGGGTGCATTCAGTCCTTGCGGCCAGATAGGACGGTCGGTGGCGCATTCCACTTTGGTTACTTCACCGATTTCTCCATTCCAGATCCATTCGCAAACCAGGTCGGTACCTTCGCCTGATGCTCCCTGATTACCCATTTGAGTGACTACTCCGGTAGAGGCGGCGAGCTTGGTCAGCAAACGGGATTCGTAAACGGAGTGGGTCAACGGTTTCTGGCAATATACGTGCTTGCCCATTGTCATGGCGTCTGCCGTGATAATAGCATGAGTATGGTCAGCGGTAGCAATGATTACGCCGTCAATGGATTTGCCCATTTCATCGTACATCTTGCGGTAATCCCAGTATTTCTTCGCATTCGGGAATTCATCGAATACGCCTTTGGCATATTTCCAGTCTACGTCACAAAGGGCTACGATGTTCTCGGTGCCCTTCACGTTGTTGATGTTGGCATGCCCCATACCGCCGATACCTACGGCTGCGAGGTTCAGTTTGTCGGTTGGGGAAACGTGCCCGTGGCTCATACCTAAAATAGAGCTGGGAGCAATGGTGATTCCTGCTAAAGCAGCAGCCCCCGTTTTAAGAAATTTTCTTCTTGAAAAGTCTGACATGGTTTTATTATTTTAAGGAGTTAGTTATTTGTGGTGGATTACTATGCAGCAACCCATATCCATTTTTCATGTTTTTTCTGCGTTCGCGTATTTGTTCAAGAGTCTGTAAATTACCGATAGCCGGCAAGTCATTCATACGAGCATCCTGCAGGAATTTCCACGCATACTCGGATGCAATAGTCGAGTCATACATTAAAGGCAAACGAGGGTTTCGCTTACCGGTCAATATGGAATCGGCGAACAAATCGCACAGCACGTCAATATTCTTACCACCAAAAGGTTTTTCCACACGAAGTGTCTGATGTACTCCGTGTAAATCGACGACAGCTGTTTTGAAATCATGCGTCATACGCACGATACCTTCCGTACCTATAATATCTACATAAGAATTGTGCGTCTGATCTTTCGATAATTGTCCATAGACAAAACCCTGGGTTATATCAAAGACTACGCCATTTTGAAAAGTTCCGTGACATTGTACCCACCAGGGATCTTTATAATTCCACATGTTCACGCCTTGTGCATTCCATGTTCTATATTCACTTTCGGCATACCAGCGAACGATGTCAACATAATGCATTCCACAATCATGGAAAGCGGGGCCTTCATATTCATGTCCTTCACCCGGTGCCAGTCCCGGAGTCATGTGGCAAATACGGATAATGGCTAACTCACCTATTTCTCCCTTCTGGATATATTCCTTCATCAGATTATGATACCAGGAATTTCGCAGATATAAGTTTACCGTAGAAAGTACATTGGAGTTTTCTATCATATCCACCACCTTCCACTCCTTTTCCATCGTATCTGCAACAGGTTTTTCCGCGATGATATGTTTTCCGTACCGAATAGCCTTTTCTATTTGTTCGAGCCTTGAGTCTGCCAATGTGAAGAGCCCGACAACCTGTACACTCTCGTCTTCAAAGATTTTTTGATCATTCTCTACTACAAGAGATTCAGGAGATATTTTTTTAGCAAGTTCGCGCGTGGTAGGATCTGTATCGCAAATATAGGCAATCTCCCATCGCCCGCTTTTCCGCATCGCCTCCCAATAGAATCTTCCCATTCTACCGAAACCGATTATTCCTACTTTTATTTTTGTGTCAAGTGAAAATTGTGCATCCATAAAAAATTGCGAATTTAAGTACAAACAACATAAAAGGTATCAATTTTCATCTGTAGGCAGATTGTTCGAAAACTGATATCGCAAAACTAGCCAAATAAATAACGCTTTATTTAGTCTACACAATTTTATGTAGATTACAGAAACCTGCTTAAGTCTATAAATCAATAAATTATCTATATTTCAGGATATAAAAAATGTAGATCGTTTGGAAAGTACTTTCTTTGCAGAATGGCACAAATTCGTTTATATTGGTCAGATTTTCATAATTTCATTTTCAAATTCATCCCGGTCCACCGCAGCCTTGTTTCGCATTTTAGTACGATAATTATAAACAGTACTTGTGGAGCAACGAAGGAAGTTGGCAATCTTTCCGCTATCCGTAATGCCCAAACGTAACAACGCATAGATACGAAGTTCCCTGTTCAACAAAGCGTCCTGCTTTAGAATAATCTTCTCATCATCTTTCAGCAAAGCATTGAAATCTGAAACAAAAGTCGGATATAAATTCAAAAAGACTCTGTCGAAGCGGGTATACAGAGCATCAAGTTCATCATCAATCAATGCAGAAGATTTCAGCTTTTTAATCAGTTCCTCATAGCACTTATTAATGGCTATTTTATACAGCATATTCTGATACTTCTCCATTTTATGAATATAACTGAAGCACACATCGAAAAACTGAGCGATATAATGCTCCTTTATATTATTAATCTCGCACAGCTCATCATTCTTACCATTCAACTCACTATTCATGCTGTTCAGTTTGTCATTCAGTCTCAAAAGTTCCTCATTACTTTGTGCCAGCGCCCGTTTCATCCGCAACGTTTTTTTCATCTGAACATAAATAAACACGACCAACACGATTAAAAGAAAAAGAGAAACGCTGGTTGAGATAAGAAAAGTAATCAGATTCGATTTAGACCTAGCTTCTTCCGTCTGATAGGCCGTATTAATGATAGAATAGAATTTATAGATTTCCATTGCCCGGAAATGAATGCCGGAGGAAACGACATCATCAATAGCCGACTGAGTAAATTTGAAAGCATCCGCTAAATTATTTTCCTCATATTGTATCAGTGCAAGTGCCTGCAGGGAGGCTGTTTCGCGTGTGGCATTCTGAATATCAGCAATGGCGGACATCATAAGATATTTCTTCGCATCATCCTCTCTTTTCAAATAGCGGCTCAGCATGGCATACGAATGAGTAATCATCGCATAGTTAGGAGTGCCTACCTCCTCAGCATTCAGCAACTCATCCAAAATCTTGATCGCCTTTGTTGAATCGCGTCCTGCATAAGAATAAGCCCGTGACAATTTATAGTCAAAGGAAGTATGATCCATAAGAGCATACAGTGAATCCTGATAAGCTTCCCGTTTTTTTCCGTACTGATTATTGGTAGCAGAAATCGAATAATACTCCCAAAAACGAGCATATGTATCATAATAAGTAGCTAATAATGAACGAGGAAGTTCTGATGGCTTCATTTTTTCAAGAAGTAATTCTGCATCTCTATATCTGCCGCACATGGAATATACAAGGCTGAGTTGCAAAGAAGACTGGTATTTCAAATAGTTTCTATTTAACTGACGAGCGATTTCAAGGTTCCGGTCGACATAATGGATGGCAGAGTCAATATTAAACTTCTTATACTCATTGTATAATTGGAGATTCACCTTATATTCCCGATCGGGAGTCAGTCCAGAGTCCTTCAGTAAACATTTAATCCGGGCGATTCGCTGCTCTTTCTTCTGGACGAAGAGAGGCTTCGCATCTATCATTTTATGCAGAGAGTCAGCCAGTATTTTCAATTCGTTATTTGCATAAAGAGCATTGCCAATTCCCAGAGCAACCAGGAACAGCAAAACGATTCTCTTCAGATAACAACGGTTGAATTTCATATTATTAGCAAAGATGATAAAAAAAAGCGATTTATCCATCAGAACAAATCGCTTTTTTAATATATGAAGTAAATTTGCTCTTATTCAGCAACTACTTCGAAAGGAATTTCTACAGAAACTTCCTTATGAAGTTTAACGATAGCTTTGTAGTTACCAACTTCTTTCACAGTGTCTTTTACAACGATGATCTTTCTGTCAACTTCGTGACCCAGTTTTGCCAATGCTTCAGCAATCTGGATATTGCTAACAGAACCGAAGATAGTACCTGTTGAACTAACTTTTGTTGCAATAGTCAAAGAAACGCCTTCCAACTTAGCAGCCAATGCTTCAGCATCCTTCTTGATTTTCTCAAGTTTGTGAGCACGTTGTTTCAAGTCTTCAGCCAACATTTTCTTTGCAGAAGGAGAAGCGATGATAGCTTTTCCAGTCGGGATCAGATAATTACGACCGTATCCGGATTTCACGTTTACGATATCGTTCTTATAACCCAAGTTTACGATGTCTTCTTTCAATATAATTTCCATACTTTTCCTCCTTCTTATTTCATCATGTCAGTTACATAAGGCAACAATGCCAAGTGACGAGCTCTCTTCACAGCCTGTGCGATACGACGTTGGAACTTCAAAGAAGTACCAGTGATACGACGTGGAAGAATCTTTCCTTGTTCGTTCAAGAATTTCTTCAAGAATTCAGGATCTTTGTAGTCGATATAACGGATACCGCTCTTTTTGAAACGACAGTATTTTTTCTTCTTAACGTCTACTGAGGGCGGAGTTAAATATCTGATTTCTGATTGAGTCTGTTGTGCCATGATTAATCCTCCTTTTTGTTTGATTTAACACTTCTTCTTTTAGCAGCATATTCCGCAGCATACTTGTCCATTTTGAAAGTCAAGAAGCGGATAACGCGTTCATCACGACGGAAGTTAAGTTCCAACTTGTCAATGACAGTAGGATCTGCATTGAACTCAACCAATTGATAAAAACCTGTTGACTTCTTCTGAATTGGATAAGCCAATTTCTTCAGTCCCCAGTTTTCTTCATTGATAATCTCAGCACCTTCAGCTTGAAGAATACCTTTGAATTTTTCTACCGCTTCCTTCATCTGAACATCAGACAAAACGGGAGTTAAAATGAAAACGGTTTCGTATTGATTCATACTCGTTTAATTAAATAAATAATTTATTTTATTTTAAAATGCGGGTGCAAAGTTAGGCATTTTATTTTGAACTACAAATATTTAATCTTTTTTTGTATCCTAATGTAGGAATTATCCGGGAAGTGGCTTACCTTTGCAAAGTTGTTTAAACAATAATTTCATGATAGAGCAATTTAATTTCGATATCCGGCTTATATTCGCCATCCTAAATGGTAAGGTTTCCGCAGCAATCAACCGGAAGCTATATCGCAATTTCCGTCAGAACGGTTTGGAAATCAGCCCTGAGCAATGGACGGTTCTTATTTTTCTATGGGAAAAAGACGGCGTTACACAACAAGAGTTGTGCAATGCAACTTTTAAAGACAAACCCAGCATGACCCGTCTCATAGATAACATGGAACGGCAGCATCTTGTAGTACGTATTTCCGACAAAAAAGATCGTCGCACCAATCTGATCCACCTGACAAAAGACGGAAAAGAACTGGAAGAGAAGGCACGCATCATTGCGGGGCAGACACTGAAGGAAGCTCTGCATGGCATCACTCTCGAAGAACTGAGCATCGGGCAAGAGGTCTTAAAAAAGGTATTCTACAATACCAAAGACTAAACAGATAAACAATCGTTTAATTCATAAAATCCACTAAATCTGTCTTTATAATGGATTTTTCACCTAAATTATTTCGCCCGTTAAAGAATTATGCTTTAATTTGTGACTGGAATATTATAATCTATTAAAATACACACGCATGAAAGGCTTATTAAAGAATTTGGGATTGATATTAATCTTGATCGGAGTGGTCATCCTGTTGGCTTGTTCCTTTACCGGCAATGTAAACAACAACGCGGTTTTGGGCAGTTCAGTATTTCTCGTAGTACTGGGACTCATTTCTTATATTGTCATTAATAAGAAGATCGCTGATTAATTTATTAGAAATCAAATCGAGTAGGAGGAAAACGAAGTAGAAGTTTTCCTCCTACTTTCGTTTTCCGACCTCTCACACCACCGTACGTGCCGTTCGGCATACGGCGGTTCTCTTAACTGCGATGCAATTGGGTATAAAGAATTATCATTGACGGATAACCCGCCATTACAAGCTTATCTGTTGTGATTGCTCTATGCAATATCCAACTATCCGCAATGCGCCAATAGCCTTTACGGGTATTCGCCCATTCCCAAGATTTCCGACGAGGGATGCCACACTTCTGCAAGCTGGCAAAACGTGTACGTACCCGCTTCCAACTCTTCCATATATACATTCTAAGACGACGATTGTACCACTTCGCTGTTTTGATTATAAAATCTTTCATATCGGCATAACGATAGTATGTCAGCCAACCTCGGATGTATTGCGTCAGGTGGAGTTTCAGCCAAGCGTAGCCTTGACCACTACTACGGCTGGTCAGGTGCTTGATGGTGCGTTTGAACTTGGATTGACTTTTCTTATGAAGATTAAGACCACATTTACGGTCGGCTCTTCAGTAGAAGGAGTGTCCAAGATACTTCTTGCCGCAGATGGAACCGACTTCTGTCTTCTCTTTGTTTACTTTCAAGAATAACTTCTTTTCTATAAACTCGGAAATACTATCACGGACTCGCTCCGTTGCCCGAAGACTATGGACAAGGATCAGACAATCATCGGCATAGCGGACAAACGGGTGCCCCCTGCGTTCCAATTCCTGGTCCAACTCATTAAGAAGAATATTGCTCAATATAGGACTCAATGGACCACCTTGGGGGACGCCCTCGGCAGTCTCCGCGTATTTGTGAGATACTACAACTCCTGCATTAAGGTATTTGTGTATCAAAGATATTACACTGCCGTCCTTGACGGTTCGGGATAAGACCTCTATCAGTTTGCTGTGGTTAACACGGTCAAAGAACTTTTCCAAATCCAAACCGATACAGTAGCGATAACCTTGGTCTGCATATTCCTGCACCTTATGCAGTGCATCGTGAGCACTACGATGAGGGCGGAAGCCGAAGCTGTTGTCACTGAACTGAGGTTCGTAAAGCGGTATCAACACTTGGCTGATTGCCTGCTGAACAAAGCGGTCTACCACTGTCGGGATACCTAATGGGCGAGTTTTACCGTTGTCTTTCGGAATTTCTAACCTGCGCACAGGGGACGGACGATACTTCCCCCTGCGTATCTTTTCCAACAATTCGTCTTTATGGAGGGTAAGGTATGGCAACAGTTCGCTCGTCTCCATCTTATCGACACCTCCCACTCCTCCATTCCTTACGACTTGGCGGTATGCCGCATTCAAGTTCGATGGACTTAGAAGGAGTTCCAACAGATTGTTTTCTTCCAATTGCACTTCCACAAGCTGCTCATCTTTTATCTCCATAAAAGTCTGCACTCCCACATACTCGTCGGATGCTGTCCTATCCATTTGTGGGCAGTTCGTTTTACTGATTTTCCGCATTGACTCTTTCATAAAGTATTAAATGGTACTTGTTTGATTAAAAGTTCAGTCCTTCACCGACTGCCGATTTTTTTACCTTGTCGGTTACTATGACCTCTGCTGACTTCTCACGGTTCGTTATTACTGCTTGACTGTATTTATTTATTTTTCCTCGCCCGTGAGACCTCCCCAGTTATGGACATATTCTTTCCATCTTATGTCTGCTTGATTTACTTCGGATGTTCCGGACAACTATAGGACTTCGTTTTGTTTAGCAAACTTATCCACATCCTTAAGCCTTAATATCAAGTTTCTGTACGTCAGACCAGATATTTGCCGCAGGCTTCCTTCAGATTCCACCTCACGATGGACACCCTTGCCGTTGGCTATATACTTCCCGTTGTCAGGGCGCTTTAGGGACTTACACCCGTTAGAATATGTTCGTGCTGGGCGAACTAAAAAATCCCGGGAACGAATGTTTCCGGGATTTTTTATTTGTGGTTATCGGAGTACTCATTAAGATTCAACTTCCGGTGTGATCAGCTTATAGCCTTTTCCGTGAATATTGATAATCTCGATAGAGTCATCTTCTTTCAGGTGCTTACGCAACTTCGTAATATACACATCCATACTACGGGCATTGAAGTAGTTATCATCAATCCAGATAGTCTTCAGAGCAAAGTCACGTTGCAGAATTTCATTAGCGTGCGCACAAAGCAGTCCGAGAAGTTCAGATTCTTTGGTAGTCAGCTTCGTCTGCTTGCCTTCTGTAGCCAGAATTTGTTTCTGAGTATCGAAAGTAAACTTACCGATCTTGTAGATATTGCTTTCTTTGTTCTTCTTTCCACGAACACGTCTCAAGATAGCTTCAATTCTGAAAGTCAACTCTTCCATACTGAATGGTTTCGTGATATAATCATCTGCACCAATCTTAAATCCTTCCAGGATATCTTCTTTCAGCGTTTTTGCAGTCAGGAAGATGATAGGTATCTCAGCATTCGCAGCACGGACATCCTGTGCCAACGTAAAGCCATCCTTTTTAGGCATCATAACGTCAAACACGCACAAGTCATATTTATTCTTCAAGAAAGCCTTATAACCGGCTTCTCCATCAGGATATAACTCAGCAGAATAACCTTTTGCCTGTAAATATTCTCTTAAAAGCATGCCAAGATTTTCGTCATCCTCGCATAATAAAATACGCAGTTTCTCGTCCATATCAATTATTTTTTAATAAAGGTAATGCAATAATAAATTTAGTTCCTACGTTCAGGTCGCTTTCTGCTCTAATGGTTCCCTTATGATCGGTAATAATTTTCTTCACATAAGCCAGCCCCAGTCCAAAGCCCTTCACATCGTGCAGATTACCCGTATGCACACGATAGAACTTTTCAAATATCTTTTTCAGGTTTTCCTTTTTGATACCGATACCGTTATCCTGTATCGAAATCATCAGTTTACCCGATTCATTCCACGTTTTCACTTTCAGTTCCAGATCCTCTTCCGCTTTCTTATACTTCACCGCATTATCCATCAGATTGAAGATCACATTGGTAAGATGCATTTCATCTGCAAATATAACAGGATCGGCTGCCTCAAGGTTCGATGTTATCTTACCATTATATCGTTCCACTTTCAGTGCAAAGGTATTGATCACTCCCGAAATCAGTTCATTCGCATCAATCTCCTTCATCTTCAGTGTTGCCTTCTGCCGGTCGAACATTGACATCTGCAGCACCTTTTCCACTTGAAAGCGCAAGCGCTTGGTCTCATCATTTATGACTCCCGATATATGCTGGAACATTTGCGGTGATTTTGCTACCGCGGGGTCCTTCAACATCTGCGCTGCCAGCGAGATAGTTGATATCGGCGTCTTGAACTCATGCGTCATGTTATTGACAAAGTCATTCTTCATTTCCGTCAACTTCTTCTGACGGAATACGATATAAATCGTAAAGATGAATGTCACCAACAACACCAACGTAAATATCAGTGACGGAATCATGAAACTGATCGAATCAAAAATATAGTCCTTCTTTCCCGGGAAATGCACTTTCAGAATACTCATCTTTGCAGGGGGGTCGTTTTTAAACAATGCCTGCTGATAGGATTCTTCACTTCCTTTTGCTTCATAATCTGCACAACGGTATACTTCACGTCCATCCTTGTCAATCACTGCAAAATGATAAGGCAAGTCTATACCATTATTGTATAAGTTCGATTTCAGATAATCGTCAAGGTCCCTGAACCGTACTCTATCACCAATCGACTTGTCACTCGCACGTCTAATCATGTCCAACACTACTTCATCCAACAGTGCCCGCTGATACATATAGCGATTCTTGATAGCTTCCAACATCGAATTAGAAGTCTGAGGAATCGTGTTTCGTCCACGTACCATCGCTTTAGGAAGTTCAGACGGTTTGATCTTCATCACCCTCAATTCAAAGTCAGAAATAATCTTGCCATCCCGTGACTTCACTTGAAATCGCTGTGTCCCCCGAACTACATTATTCTGCCCTAATGAAGTATTGTTTTCAGTCAGCGCTTTTCTTTCAGCATCCGAAATATCCTCAACCAACCAGCGCATAGTTTCTGCATATTCTACATCCTTGGAAACCTGATCCAGACTGTTGCGCACAGCCGAATCAAATTGCTCCTTCCGGGTTTTCATCATTTCCTCTATATAACTGACCTGCAAATACAACAGACTAAGGAAAGAAAGCCCCATTACAATACTTAATATCCAAATTGTTGACTTCTTCATAGCAACAAAATTAACACTCCCTAATTAACACTCCTAATGCATTAACTTGATTTAACCGGAAGTTCCCGGAAATTAACCGTAAAGAGCTATTTAGGTTGTATTCTGATTACTACAACAATATAACTCCTCCTTTGGTTTGCAAATTTAATAAAAAATTAAATCTTTTCCTTGCGATTTTCCATCTTTATTAATCATAGTTAAACAAAAACCGCTGCCTTTTACTTAAAAAAGACAACGGTTTTAACAGTTTTGAGAGAATTATTGTTTATTCCTCTGTTTGTTTAGCTTCAAAATCCTTAATCAACTTATCCTGAACATCTGTCGGAACAAGTTCATAACTAGCGAACTTCATGATAAATGAAGCACGTCCGCCGGTAAGTGAGCTAAGTGCTGTCGAATATGAAGACATTTCCTTCAAAGGTACTTTAGCAACAAGTTTCTCGAAACCTTTTTCGCTGCTCATACCCATAATCATGGCACGGCGTCCTTGAAGATCTCCCATCACATCACCCATTCTGTCGGACGGAACAAATACTTCCACATCATAAATCGGTTCCAAAATCTTCGGACCGGCATTCTTGAAGGCTTCACTGAATGCGTTACGTCCGGCAAGCATAAAGGAGATTTCATTTGAGTCTACCGGGTGCATCTTACCGTCATATACGATTACACGTACGTCACGGGCATACGAACCTGTCAACGGGCCTTGTTCCAGGCGTGACATGATACCTTTCATAATAGCAGGCAAGAAACGGGCATCGATAGAACCACCTACGATACTGTTAATAAATACCAGCTTACCGCCCCATTCCAATGGAATTTCTTCAGTACCTCTCACGGTAATCTTAAATTCCTGTCCATTGAATTTGTAAGTATCGGGCACAGGCATACCTTCTTTATAAGGTTCAACGATCAGGTGAACTTCACCGAACTGACCAGCACCACCGGATTGTTTCTTATGACGATAGTCGGCACGGGCAGCCTTCGTAATCGTTTCACGATACGGAATCTTCGGTTCCTCAAATTTAACCTGAAGTTTTTCATTATTTTCCAGACGCCACTTCAACGTACGCAAATGGAATTCTCCCTGTCCGTGTACCAGTGTTTGCTTCAACTCTTTCGATTGCTCGATCACCCATGTCGGATCTTCTTCACGCATACGATTCAAGATGGTCATCATCTTTTCCACGTCCGCTTCGTTCACCGGTTTGATAGCACGGGAATATTTAGAATTCGGATATTTGATAAAGTTGAATTTATAATCGCAGTCTTTACCGTTGAGTGTATTGCCTGTCTTCACATCTTTCAGTTTTACGGCAGCACCAATATCACCCGCCTGAAGTTCTTCCACTTTCACACGGTTACCACCGGCTACGACATAAATCTGAGCGATACGTTCTTTCGAACCACGGTCGGCATTCAGCAAGTCATCACCTTCACGAACCTTGCCGCTCATTACTTTAAAGTAAGATACTTCACCGATATGCGGCTCGACACTCGTCTTGAAGAAGTACAAAGATTCGGGACCGTTTACGTCCGGAGCCACTTCCTTACCATCTGTGTTTTCCACTTTCGGCATTTCAGACACAAAAGGAACTACATTGCCAAGGAATTCCATCAGACGGCGAACGCCCATGTCCTTACCACCGCAAACACAGAATACAGGGAACATACCTCTGGCGATCAAACCCTTACGGATACCTTCACGCATTTCATCTTCTGTCAGAGAATCTTGTTCGAAGAATTTCTCCATCAGTCCTTCGTCATTTTCGGCAGCGGCTTCTACCAATGCTTTATGCATTTCCATAGCCTTATCCATTTCTTCTGCCGGTATATCTTCAATCGTAGGAGCACCGCCTTCGGGTCTCCACGAATATTTTTTCATCAACAATACGTCAATCAAGGCATTAAAGCCCGGACCGGTAGCAATAGGATATTGGATGGGAACCACCTTAGATCCATACGCTTCTTTCAATTGTTCGAGGATATTATCATAGTCGCATTTTTCATTATCAAGCTGGTTGACTAGAAAAATAACTGGCTTATTCAATTTTTCAGTGTATCGGAAGTGATTTTGTGTACCGACTTCGACGCCGTATTGGCCATTGAGAAGAATAATTGCTGTGTCGGTCACATTAAGTGCAGTTACCGTACTGCCAACGAAGTCGTCCGAACCCGGACAGTCTATAATATTAAGCTTTTTATTGTTCCATTCTACGTGGAGAACGGTAGAGAAAACGGAGTAACCATACTCTTGTTCAACAGGGAAATAATCGCTAACTGTGTTTTTTGCGGCAACAGATCCGCGACGTTTTATAACACCACTCTCGAAAAGCATCGCTTCCACGAGAGTGGTTTTCCCAGAGCCAGAACTTCCCAACAAGGCAATGTTCTTAATTTCATTAGTCTGATATACTTTCATAATATATAAGATTTTAGTAATTACTCAGTATGTTTCTCGCATACCATTAATTTAGTGTTGCGCAAATTAGGGATTTATTGGGGGAAAAGCAATATTTATGACAGTGTTACTAAACAATGTTATGTAACATAAGGTCCGTTTTATGGGTAGCAGACAGGCCAGACTTATACCTAATTCCCGTTAATTGTATCAATTGCTCAGAAAAAAGGTTTAAATTTGCAGGCTATAATCAATTGGTAACAAGCTAAACATCTACTATGGCAGGTATTTACCTTCATATTCCCTTCTGTAAGACACGTTGCATCTATTGCGACTTTTATTCGACTACCCGCAGCGAATTAAAGACGCGTTATGTGCACGCCCTCTGCCGTGAACTGGAAATACGGAAAGAATATCTGAAAGGCGAACCTGTAGAAACCATTTATTTCGGAGGAGGAACTCCCTCTCAACTGGAGGAAGCTGATTTTAAACGCATCTTTGAAACGATACAGGAAAATTACGGAATGGAACACTGCCGGGAGATCACTCTGGAAGCCAATCCGGACGATCTGTCGCAGGAATATCTGAAGATGTTATCCTTTCTCCCTTTCAACCGTATCAGCATGGGGATACAGACTTTTGATGATACGACACTCCAATTACTGAAACGCCGCCATAGCTCCCAAACAGCCGTCGAAGCTGTCCGCAGATGCAGAGAAGCAGGATTTCAGAATATCAGCATTGATCTGATTTACGGACTGCCGGGCGAAACAAAGGAACGGTGGGTAAACGACCTCCGGCAAGCTATCCGCCTGGATGTAGAGCATATTTCTGCTTACCATTTGACTTACGAAGAAGATACACCTATATATAATATGTTAAAGCAGCATCAAATAGAGGAAGTAGACGAAGATTCCAGTCTGCAGTTCTTTACATTGCTGATCGAACATTTGCAGAATGCAGGATACGAGCATTATGAAATATCCAATTTCTGCCGCCCCGGCAAATACTCCCGTCACAATACTTCGTACTGGAGGGGAATACCGTACTTGGGCTGCGGACCGTCCGCACATTCATTCAATGGAACGACACGCGAATGGAACGTATCTTCCATTGACCTATATATAAAAGGTATAGAAGGAAACCGGCGCGACTTTGAGACAGAAAGCCTGAACCAAACGACCCGTTACAACGAATTTATCATTACCACCATACGCACCGTATGGGGTACACCTATAGAAAAACTAAAACAAGAGTTCGGTAATGAGCTGTGGGAATATTGCCGGAAGATGTCTGCCCCCTATCTGGAAAATGGAAAACTGGAAGTGCACGAGGGGGCTTTACGCCTGACACGGGAAGGAATTTTCATCTCCGACAGCATTATGAGCGACTTGCTTTGGGTTAATTAAAAAACTAAACGATCAGCCGATGACCGAATCAGAAGTAAGGAAGTTATTACGGCAAATGAAGGAACTGGACTCGCAAACAGCCTTCCGCGACTTCTATAACATGACTTACGACCGACTCTTCCGCATAGCCTATTATTATGTGAAACAGGAAGAATGGTCGCAGGAAATCGTACTCGACATCTTCCTCAAACTCTGGAAGCAGCGCGACACCCTTCTTGATGTGAAAAACATTGAGGACTATTGCTTTATTCTGGTCAAGAACGCTTCTCTCAATTATCTGGAAAAAGAGTCGAAGTACGCCACCATCCATTCCGATTCCCTGCCGGAGCCACAGGAACGAAGTTATTCTCCGGAAGAGTCATTAATCAGTGAAGAATTGTTTGCAATCTATGTGAAAGCACTCGACCGGCTTCCGGAACGTTGCCGGGAAATATTCATCCGTATCCGTGAAGAAAAACAAAGTTATGCCCAAGTAGCAGAAGAATTGGATATCAGCATAAAGACAGTTGATGCCCAGCTACAGAAAGCTGTCTCCCGACTGAAAGAGATGATTTCGTCCAGCGGATAACCGGATATCACCCGAACCGTTCAGCACTTCTTTTTAATATTAACTTTTATTTGCACAAAAGGCGTAGGGAGTTTCTGTCAATCTCCGGTCTTTATCAGCAAATAAACCGATTAATCACTAAAAAAGATTGAATGATGAAAAAGTTTAATGACGCAAACGTTGGACTCTTTGTCCTTTTAACAGCATGCCTGAGCCTATTTTCCTGCAACAACGACAATGACAATTATCCTAAGAATTATGTAGGATTTGAAAAATCTACCCGAACAGTAGAATGTGATAAGAATCAATCCGAGAGTGAGTTGCAGATTAAAATTATTGCCACCGACAAATCCAAAGAAGACAGGACAGTGTTACTTGCCACTCCTGCTTTGCCGGCGGGACAGGCACCGATTATGAAACTGACAGAAACCAAAGTCACCATCAAGGCGGGACAGAAATCGGCAACGACCACCATTAAGTTATATCCCAAAAAGATGGTACTGAAACAGCAGAACATTACCTTATCCTGTACTCCCCAGTGGAAAGAAGGCAGTGTAAGCAAGCTGACGATTCTGCTGAAACGGAATTAGAAAGAAAGCTAAATAGAAAAAGATATGAAATATACCGATAGAGAATTAGAAGACATACTGAACAAGCTCATTGCTTCCACCCGCTCACCGAGAGGACGTTTTTCAGCAACATCCAGTTATCCGCAGCTGGAGAAAAAGCTGAATTTCCGCAACCGCCGGTTGTATCTGACACGCACATTTGCGGCAGCGGCAGCAGTAGTTTTACTGTGTCTATCGGTATGGGCAGCTTATCTGTACATGCAACCGGCAACCATACAGACTGTTACCACTTTGGCAGAAACACGCACTGTCCATCTGCCCGACGGCACTTCCGTCACGCTAAACCATTATTCTTCCCTTTCCTATCCGGAACGGTTCAAATCGGATAACCGGGAAGTGGAGTTGAGCGGAGAAGCCTATTTTGAAGTAAGTAAAGACCCAAAGCATCCGTTTATAGTGCAGACAGAAACGATTGACGTTCAAGTATTGGGCACTCACTTCAATGTGGACGCCTATCCCGATAATCCGGATGTAAAGACGACTTTATTAACAGGGTCGGTTGCAGTCAGCAATAAAAACAACTCAGTACACATGGTGCTGAAACCGAATGAGGTGGCTATATATAATAAGGTGGAACAAAAGCTTACCCGCAAGGTACTGGAGAATGCCGGAGATGAAATTTCATGGCGCCATGGGGAGTTCATATTCGATGATCTGCCGTTGCAGGAGATTGCCCGCGAACTTTCCAACTCGTTCGGAACAACCATTCACATTGCCGACTCAACCTTGCGAAATTATCGGATCACAGCGCGATTCCGTAATGGAGAAGATTTGGATGCGATTTTATCTGTCCTGCATAATGCCGGTTATTTCAACTATTCACGAAACACTCAACAGATTACTATTACTAAAAACTAGACTAAATGAGAACTATTCACCAAGGACACCTACCTGTCAGAACGCTCGTTCTGATAGGTATGGTGATCCTTATCACCGCACAGGCATACGCACAGAATGCAAATGCCCGACTCACAATCACATTGCGAAATGCTACATTGAAGGAGTTCGTCAAGTTAATCGAAAACTCTACAGGATATTCTTTTATCTACAGTGAAGAAATCAGCATCAGCCATAAAATCAATCTGAAAGTGAAAGATATGCCTTTGCATGAGATACTGGATCTCGTATTCAAGGATGAACCGATCAGTTACAAATTCTCTGAGAGATACATTCTCCTGCAAAAGAAAAGGGTGCAAAAGCCGGTAAGCCGCAAGTTTACTATCAGCGGATATGTTACCGACGGGACGTCGTCCGAGACGTTGATTGGTACTAATATCATTGAGAGTCATCAATATCAAGGCACTACTACCAATCCTTACGGCTTTTATAGTATCACTCTACCCGAAGGAGAAACGGAATTACGTTTCTCTTATTTGGGATATACCACAGAAACACATCATTTCACCCTTGCTCAAGATACTCTGCTGAATATTCGTATGAAAGGAAACGCACAATTAGAAGAAGTAGTGGTCGTTTCAGATAAAGCAGAAGCAGGGACAGTTGCCACACAGATGGGAGCTGTCGAGATTCCAATGGTGCAAATCAAGAATACTCCAAGTATATTAGGAGAATCAGATGTAATGAAAGCCATTCAGTTAATGCCCGGAGTACAGGCAGGAGTAGACGGATCGGCTGGATTATATATACGTGGTGGCAGTCCCGACCAAAATCTGATCTTACTTGACGGAACTCCGGTATATAACGTAGACCATATGTTCGGCTTCTTTTCCGTCTTTACTCCTGAAGCTATCAAAAAGGTCACTTTATTTAAAAGTTCCTTTCCTGCACGCTTCGGCGGACGCCTTTCTTCCGTCATTGACGTACGCACCAATGACGGGGATATGAAAAAATATCATGGGACACTCAGTATCGGCTTGCTAACCAGCAAAATAAATTTGGAAGGACCGATTGTGAAAGACAAAACATCATTCAACATATCCGCCAGACGTTCGTATATTGATTTAATAGCCAAGCCATTCATGCCCGATGATGAGAAATACAACTATTACTTTTATGATATCAATGCAAAGATCAATCACAAGTTTTCCGACCGGAGCCGTTTATATCTGAGTGCTTATAACGGGAAAGATCACTTCGCTACCCAATATGATGATAATAGCGATTTCAAGGACGGAAGTAAAATGAACTGGGGAAACACAATCATTTCCGCCAGATGGAACTACATTTTCAATAATCGCCTGTTTAGTAACACGACAGTTTCCTACAACAACTACCTATTCAATGTAAGTGCATATTCGAATAATCAATATTCACTCACCAATAACACAACCTTCATCAACCGATACTCTTCAGACTATCGTTCAGGTATCAATGACTGGAATTATCAGATAGATTTTGATTACAACCCATCTCCTATGCACCATATTAAATTTGGAGCAGGATATATCTATCACCGTTTTCGTCCGGAAGTGATGACCTCCAAAATATCAGACAAGGTAGACTCTGAGGCATTTCGCGACACTACTTACCACAGTATGAACAACAGCCGGATTTATGCACATGAAGTATCGGCTTATGCAGAAGATAACCTAAAAATCGGTACTCGTCTACGGCTTAATCTTGGATTACACTTTTCTCTGTTTCAAGTACAAAAACAAAGTTATTTCTCCTTGCAGCCACGTGTCTCAACACGTTATCAACTAAGTAAAGACGTAATCCTCAAGGCATCTTATACAAAGATGAGTCAATATGTACATCTGCTTTCGTCCATGCCCATCGCTATGCCTACTGATTTATGGGTGCCTGTCACAAAAAAAATCAAACCGATGCGATCCCACCAGTATTCATTGGGGGGATATTATACAGGTATCAAAGGTTGGGAGTTCTCAGTAGAAGGCTATTACAAAGACATGTACAATGTGCTGGAATATAAAGACGGAGTCAGTTTTTTCGGTTCTTCCACCGGATGGGAAAGCAAAGTTGAAATGGGGAAAGGACGTTCGATGGGAATTGAATTTATGGCTCAAAAAACGCTCGGGAAGACAACAGGCTGGTTGTCTTATACCTTATCCAAAAGCGACCGCAAATTTGCTAAAGGTGCTATCAACAATGGAGAGCGATTTCCATACAAATATGATCGGCGCCATAATATTAATCTGACTCTCAACCATAAATTCAGCGAACGTATTGACATCGGTGCCTCGTGGATGTTTTACACAGGAGGAACCAGTACTATTCCCGAAGAAAAAACAACCATCATCCGTCCTGGTAATGGAGCAAACAATGGCTTTATTCTGGGATTCGATAACTACTACAATCCTATTTATAACAATTCCCCTAATGTTGGAGAGGTCAATTACATAGAACATCGCAATAATTACCGGCTGCCTGCGAGCCACCGGTTGAACATAGGGATTAATTTCAATAAAAAGACCAAGCACGGAATGCGTATCTGGAACATCAGTCTTTATAATGCATACAACTCCATGAATCCGGCATGGGTATTTCGCTCTCATAATGACGATGGAAAAAGTGTGATCAAAAAATATACCCTGCTCCCCTGCATTCCATCTTTTACTTACACTTACAAATTCTAAGTTAACATGAAAACTTATATATATCATCCGCTTATCCTGCTAGTTATAATACTGGTGACAGTATCTTGTGAAAATGAACTCCCTTTTAATATAAAGGATAATCCTCCTAAATTGGTAATGAATGCATTCATCAACGCCGACAGTCTGACAAATGTCTTATTCCTCAACCTGACGGGAAAAGACTACGCCAACCACATTGAAAATGCCACTGTAGAGGTTCACGTCAACGGAGAGTTAAGAGAGACCTTGCGCCCGCTCCCGATGGAAACTGAGTATGACAAGCAATGCCGGTTCAACATCACAGGCAAATTTGCTTCGGGAGAAGTAGTGCGTATTGATGCCATGACCGATGACGGCAAATATCATGCCTGGGCAGAAGTCACCGTTCCGCAACGCCTTGATAAAATAGAAAACATCGACACGCTCACCGTCCCACTAACACAAAACGGACATACTCAAGACTACATGCGCTACAAAATAACTTTTAAAGACCGCCCGAACGAGGCAAACTTCTACCGCATTATAGTAGATAAACAAATGCGACTATGGGGATACAACCACGAAGAAGGAGGAGAAGATTACCTTCACTGGACAAAGCATATCAGTTATTCATTTATCGGACGCGAAGACATAGTACTGACAGACGGTCAACCTTCCACAGGAGATGACGAAGACAACGGACTGTTCGACACAGCTAAAAACATTTATGGTGTCTTTGATGATTCGCGATTTAGAGATACCTCCTATACAATGACGGTCTACAACGATCCCGCCATCCCATACAACAACAATTACAATGGATATTATGAAGGAATGGATGTCATCATCCGTTTGTTGAGTATCACGGAAACAGAATATTATTATCTGAAAGCACTCAATCTAGTCGATTCCGACGTTTATGACGAGACAATTAACGAACCTCTCAGATATCCCAGTAATGTACATGGAGGTACGGGAATGGTAAGTATCAGCACGGAAGTATCTCAAACGGTTCGAATCAGGGAAAACACCCCGAAATGACTTGCATAAAATAAATACAGGAGCAGGATTCATAAGTAACTTTCATCTAAAAGATACCCCTGCTCCACCAATCCCCGCTTATCAGTTAGTTCCATCAATACTCCCTCCCGAATCAAGACAAGTCGATTGACAATCTCTAAGACTTTTTCGTAATTATGATCAGCAATCACTATCCCTTTCTCTTCCGAATGTTTTTTTATTAATCCGATCAGTTTATCTACCAAATGAAAGGATAAATAATCGAAAGGCTCATCCAACAGGACAAATTTAGCATTGCCCAGCAAAAGCAACTTAGCTTCCAAATATCTCCGTTCACCTCCGGAAAGTTGGGAGACACGCCGTTCCATACACGACTGGGCAACTTCATCATCCTCATAAAAGTCGGGAACGACATTAGCATCCAGGTAACAGTCTACCAATTTCTTTATCTTTTCATGCTTGGGCAAGTAGCCTTGTTGCGGCAGGAAGGCTATTGTCCTTGCATGTTGGTAAGGAGCCGAAAGGACCTTACATTCATCCAACCGGATAAATTTCCGGTCTGCTTTCATTGTTCCGAAGATTATTTGCATCAACACGGATTTTCCTGTACCGTTCCTGCCGAACAATCCAATAACATCACCTGTATTTATTTTCAGGTAAACATCAGTCAGCAGTTGCCTGGTACCGAAATTCTTAATAATACTATCTATTTCAAGCAAGTGATGCATAATTTTACAATCCAAAGTACAGACCAATATACAGCAAACACAAAGACAATCAAATTCCGTTTCAGAATTCCGGAATTATAATAGAAAAAGTAGGCTTCCTTTTCAAGAAACTCCTTATAAAGCAAACTGGCAACAATTCCCCAGCCACCCAATAGATAAGGAAAAGCTTCCCAAAACAAGCTCCAGTCAGCTTTTGATACAATAAGTGCACCTAATATAGACAGCGGAACGTTTATTTTCAACGTACTGTAGAAAAACAAATAATATAGTTTTAGTCTCCGCATATATCTTACATTAATTTGACGGCTATAAATATATGAATTTAAATTAGACATCTTACTAAAAACCAGGCTTCAATTTCTGTTTTTATTCCAGATTCGCTAAAAATTTCCTTTCATTTTACGAACGTCTCCACCGACTTTAATTAGGAACAACGATCTATTTCAATTATCTTTGCAGCCAAAAACAGGCACTTACTATGTTTATCATCATCGGAATTATGCTGACAGGAATGCTTTTGGGCTTCCTGCTACGTAATAAAAGACTATCTTGGATACATAAAATAATCACCCTGCTGATATGGGTCCTGCTCTTCCTCCTCGGGATTGATGTAGGAGGAAACGAGGCTATCATCAAAGGACTGCATACATTGGGACTCGAAGCACTCATTATCACACTGGCGGCAGTGACCGGCAGTATACTTTGCGCATGGGGACTCTGGTACCTATTATATATAAGGAATAAAGGAAAGGAGACGGAAGTATGAAAGGAAGTCTGATCATCGTCTCATTTTTCATTCTCGGTACCCTCTGCGGGTTTTATCATCTGATTCCCTACGATTTTACGGATAGCAAACTAAGCTATTACGCCCTTTGCGGACTGATGTTCTGCGTAGGTATCAGTATCGGCAATGACCCCAATACTCTGAAAAGTTTCCGTTCTCTGAATCCACGTCTGATGTTCCTCCCCGTCATGACGATACTAGGCACATTGGCAGGATGCGCCGTAGCAGGCATTTTCATGAGCCAAATAACCTCTTCAGACTGTATGGCAGTGGGAGCCGGATTCGGCTACTATTCCCTTTCGAGTATATTCATCACCGAATATAAAGGTCCGGAATTGGGAACAATCGCATTGCTATCCAATATCATGCGTGAAATCATAGCATTGCTGGGAGCCCCGTTACTCGTGAAATATTTCGGCAAACTGGCACCTATTTCTGTAGGAGGAGCTACCACAATGGACACTACTCTCCCCATCATCACCCGATGTTCCGGAAAAGAATTCGTAATTATTTCTATCTTTCATGGTTTTGTAGTTGATTTCAGTGTTCCATTTCTCGTCACCTTCCTTTGTTCAATATCATTTTAACAGCAATATTCCTTAAAATTCAGTTATATTACATTTTCGTTTCCGCACACGTATTGCAAAAATGTTTCAGAATAAGGTATTTTTGTATCAAAAAGCAGTTGATTTCTTGATTTACATCAAGAAATCAACCGAAACAAATTCTTTTCCTTTTCTTTATTTTTATGCTATAAAACATATTACTATATTTGCATAGGTAAAAAGAAAAAACTAAGCGCTTAGATCAGTTTTCAATAGGTATTAGATTTGTTTTTAGGAATAGTTTTTAGGTATAACAATTAAAAAGTAGGTATTATGAAACGTTTAGGATTAACATTAGTGGCAGCACTCTGCCTCGCTGCTACGACTTTTGCAGCAGGAAACCAACCTACAACTGCAAAATGGGAAGGTAACATCAACGTAAATAAATTAGGTAAATATTTGCAGTTAAGCTCTGTTCAGAGCGAAGAAGTAGCAAACATCTGCGATTATTTCTCGGAACAGATGTCAAGAGCCACTACAGCCAAGAAAGATAAAGAAGCAAAATTGCGCAACGCTGTATACGGCAACTTGAAACTTATGAGAAAGACGCTCAGCGCTGAACAATATGCTAAATATGCCGCTTTGATGAACCTCACTTTACTGAATAAAGGCATCGACCTAAGTAAGTAAAATTGAATCATATAACAAGAGAAAGGGTGGAGACCGGTTAAGTTCTCCACCCTTCTTTTTATCATTTGATAGTCACCATGGTAGCCCCGAAACCATATTCCTGAAAAGAGGCATCCTGATAACGGTAATTGCTGTGCTTCCGTTTCAATTCATCAATAATAGCTTTCCGAAGCACTCCGTCTCCTTTTCCGTGGATAAACACAATTTTCTGCTCGCGCTTCTCTTTATTCGCCTCTATCACTTCACGGAATTTGTCCAGTTGGTAGTTCAGAATTTCGCTGTTACTCATTCCGTGCGTATCATCAAGCAGGGAATCAATATGAAGGTCTACCTCAATAATCCCATTTTTCCCGCCTTGACCGTGGTTCGGCTTCACAATAGGCTGCGACTTGGGTTTATCCACAAACTTTTTCTGCAACAGAGCTGACTGAATCTCTTCCGCCGATACATACACCTGTTTGGCAGGCACGTCATCTTTCACAATATCATAAATCAGAGCAGGTTCTTCGAAGAAATCGGAAGCACTGAATGTATGCAGTTTATAGAATTTCACCGTATCAATCCGCAGCTCTACGCTGACAGCAGGTTTGATGGCGGCAGGCTTTCCATCCTTGAAAGCGATCAGCTGGACAGCTACCCGTTCCATTTCATTCAATACATCCTTGGTGAATTCTTCCAGTAACAGTTTGGTATTCGGCTCTACCAGTCCATGTGAACGGTTGTTCCAAGCCTTTCCTTCCGCACTCAGATAAGTGTAATACAGATAGTAATTGCTGTCATTCACCAGATATGCCTCGAAAGGAGTAGTCATCATCGCTTTGGCATCTTCGGGCACATAAGCCAGAAACACATTCAACGTATCTCCGCCACGCACTTCCGGCTGACGCTGTATAACCGGCATTTCCGGTTTGGCCGGCTTCGCGGGTTCCTCCTGCTTTGGAGCTGTCGCGGCAGGCTTACGTTTTATATTATAATCATCCGCCTCAATCACAACACATTCACGTATCGGCATCGGGATATCAAAACCATCCGCATCTTCCACCAGTACAAAGTCTTTTCCTTTGAATCCTGTTACGACTCCACCGCCTACCTCACTGAGGAAACGCACCTTATCTCCTATTTTCATTATTATATCTCCTATTAAAATTCAAACTTAAAACGGGTAACAAAGATAGGGATTTATATGAAAATACAGTAACTTTGCCCGCAAAATATAACGGAACGATTCTCGTCCCCATTAACGACAAGACCGATGAAAGAACTTATTAAAGTCATAGCTTTTGATGCAGACGACACGCTGTGGAGTAACGAACCTTTTTTTCAGGAAGTGGAAAAACAATATACGAATTTGCTGAAACCGTATGGCACTCCCAAAGAAATCTCAGCCGCCTTATTCCAAACAGAAATGAATAATCTGCAAATTTTGGGATACGGTGCCAAGGCGTTTACCATTTCAATGGTCGAAACAGCACTACAGATCAGCAACGGAGAGATTGCGGCCGACATTATTCGGCAAATTGTCGATTTAGGGAAATCCTTATTGAAAATGCCTATCGAATTCCTGCCGGGAGTCAAGGAAACGCTGAAAACGCTGAAAGAAACGGGAAAATACAAGTTGGTAGTAGCTACAAAGGGAGATTTGCTGGATCAGGAGAATAAGTTGGAACGTTCGGGATTATCTCCTTACTTTGACCATATCGAGGTGATGTCCGACAAGACGGAAAAAGAATATCTCCGGCTATTGAGTATTCTGCAAATAGCTCCTTCCGAACTTTTGATGGTCGGCAATTCTTTTAAATCGGATATTCAGCCGGTCTTATCTTTAGGTGGATACGGAGTGCATATTCCTTTTGAAGTCATGTGGAAGCATGAAGTAACAGAAACGTTCGCACACGAACGCTTGAAACAGGTGAAAAGACTCGATAATCTGCTATCTTTACTTGGATAAATACTCTATCCGGATAAATCCCGGATAAATTCAAGAAATATTACAGCAATTTCATCAGCTCCGCTGCCCGACAAGCTTCTATCGAGTTGCCGACAGAAAGTTTTTCCAAAATATTCTGTCGGTGGCGGTTGACTGTATTCACACTGATATAAAGAGTCGCTGCTATTTCTTTGCTCGACAGCCCTTTCCGTATGCAGCGCAGTATTTCCTTTTCGCGTTCCGAAAGGATATTGCGGTGCTCTTCCGAAAGGGATAATGTTTCTACTTCCCCACGTTCCATCTGAGTTATCGTAGCATAAATGCCTTGTTCCGGCCGTTGGTCGGCAGATAAGGAATAAAGGCAGAAGATCAGCCAGACATTGCCGGCAGGGGTGTTCTGCATGATTTGCACCAGGTTGTCAATGTATTGATAAACGCCTTTTTCATTCACCATACGCAGTCTGCATCTGCCCCGATATTTCAGCCGTTCATCGGGAGACATGGAAAAAGTCTTCTGAAAAAACTTGTATTCCATCAAACGCTTTTCTACCAAATCTTCCGGATGGATGCGCCGGTAGATACAATCTTCGTCCATCGAATCAATTACGCTTAAAGCGGCCTCTTCGGGAGTAAGTCCCAGGAAATGCGCCCACGGATGGACAGTAACGTAACTTTTCCGGTTCGAAAGATCGGAAATGACGGCACATCCTCCATTAACTTCCGTCAATGAGCGGACAAACTGCTGGTGTTGTTCCACTATTCTATTATCCAATGCTTCGTGCGCTGTCGGATGCGTAGCATAGACTTCATCTATTTCCTTTTGTAGTACGTCCATCGTATAAAATGGTTATTATTCAGTATTGTCGCAAGGACAGGCATGACCTATCTTTGCACCACAAAGATAAATAAATAAGAAATGAACATGAAACATTTAAAAATCAAAATCATGTCAATCGCGTTATTGGCGGCAGCAACTTCTTCTATGGCACAAAGTCTGGACAAAATGAACTGGCTGAATGAGCCTCAGCAATGGGAAATAAAAGAAGGCAAAACACTGGTTATGGATGTACCCGCCAAGACGGACTTCTGGCGAGTTTCCCACTACGGGTTTACGGTGGACGATGGACCTTTTTATTATGCCACTTATGGCGGAGAGTTCGAAGTGAAAGTAAAGATTACCGGAAACTATGTGACTACTTTCGACCAAATGGGATTGATGTTGCGCATCGATCACGAGAACTGGATAAAGGCAGGGGTAGAGTACGTAGACGGCAAACAGAATGTAAGTGCCGTAGTCACCCACCACACCAGCGACTGGAGTGTAGTGCAACTACCGGACGCTCCTCGTTCTTTATGGATTAAAGCGGTCCGCCGACTGGATGCAGTGGAGATTTTCTTCTCCCACGATGATAAGGAATATACGATGATGCGTACTTGCTGGTTGCAGGATAATTGTCCGGTTATGGTCGGATTAATGGGAGCCTGCCCCGACGGGAAGGGATTCACAGCCACATTCGAAGAGTTTAAAGTAACTCCTTTGGCAGATCAGCGGAGACTGGAATGGGCTAAAAAACAAGCCGACAAATAAAGAAAGGCAGTTCTTCCAACAAGCTCCCTTAGATGGCGGAGCAAAATGACGGTACACAATCACACTTCACGGACAGTCTTGTTGAGCCAATCAATAGCGATTCACTCAGAACAATTACCCTTTAGGGAGATGTATGGCTAAACAAGTATTCCATCAGCCAAAATAATCGTCATTCTTGGCTATTTTCTTCCGTTGCACCTAGGTACAACAATTGTCTCACCTTGGTTAAACAACTGAAGCACCTAGGTGCCTCTTTCGTCTCACCTAGGTGCAACGAAAAAAAATCGCTATTTATGTAATTAATGAGTAACTATCGTCGGCTAATGGATAGTAACAGAACCCGGTTCCGTATCCTAACGGAACTTTCCACTAAACACTCCCGCTTTACCAGTGTCCCATCAAGCTATTTTCCCAAAAAACGGGCAAATTTCTGCCGCTCCCGTTCCAACGTTTCTTCATCCATATCGGCCACCTGCCTGAACCATGAATATTTCAGGTCCACACTTTTCTTCTTTTCCGATTTATCCCAGTTTCCTATGACCTGGCCGTTATGAAGGACAATCGGGAAGAACAGTCCGTTGTTAGTAAACGCTTTGGGATAATGTTCAAGCGGCAGAACATCCGTCCGGTCTTTATATCCCAGCAGATATTCATCATAGGAGGGCAAAAGATGTATATGTCCCGAAAGTTTGCCACGAGTCCGGCAGGTGTCATGAATATACCATGTCTGTTCTTTCCATTGTTCGGTTGTCAGTTCCGAAGCAATCAGATAAACAGCCTGTTTTGCATCCGAAACCGGCAGCCCCGACCACCAAATGAAATCCTGCAAAACTGCCGGAGAATGGCTACGGAAATAACTCCGTGCCAAGCGTGCCAAAGACTCGTCTTTCGTCAGTTCGGGCATCGACGGAACCCGTTCTTCCAAAAGTGCGTACGTGCATTTGCTTCCTCTGTCCTCGCCACTACAAATAATGCCTTCCTGCTCCGCACGTGCCATAAAGCGAGTCATACGGTGATTGTCCGCCACAATCCCCGAACGGTTAAAGTGTTCGGCAATCTCTTGTTTTGTCAGGCTTTTCTTTCCACAAAGAATCTTCTCCAACAGGTCATGTGCTTTCGTATACACTTCATTCGGGATGTCCAAATCATATCCTTTCGCAAAAGAATCATTTGCCGAAATAATACGTTGCGCGGAAAGTTTCAGCATCCAGCGGATATCCTCTGCCGCCACCAAATGCCACGTAGGACGCATCACATGAGTCCTCAGAATTTCTCCTTCATGCAACGCCTTCTCTACTGTTTGAATTGTAGCCGATTTCAGACGCATCCCTACTGCCCACTTCACCATGGAATAGTTCTGTGCCTGCATGGCTCCCATCCAAGACACCAACTCTTTAGGTTCACGGAAAAGCGGATTTGATAACTGCTGATTCAGCAAACGGATATTCGGTATATTCATAAATCAGTTATTTTATTTACCACAAATATAAAATCTTTTCGCTAACAAATCATTATATATGATTAATTGATAAGCAGAAAGAACTTTTTTTATCCGCCGGACAGGAATTAAATATCATTTTTTATTTCTTCTTTTGTAAGAATAATCCCCCGTCATACGACTAACTCTCCAAAACACATTAAAATTAAAATGAAGTGGAAGAAGAATTTATCGAACTAATCAACCGGTATCAAGGGATATTGCAGAAAATATGCAATATCTATTTCTACCAGCATCCGTTCCGTGAGGATTATTATCAGGAGATATTAATCCGGCTGTGGAAAGCATACCCCAAATTCAAGCAGGAGAGCACCGTTTCGACATGGCTCTACAGAGTCACGCTGAACGCTGCCATTGATCTTGTGCGGAAAGAATCTGTGCAGCCCGTTTACAAAGAGTTATCGACACAGGAATATGCCATACGTGACAGCCATCCGGAAGAGAACACCGCAACGGATAAAAAAGAGCAGCTATATCAAGCCATCAACCGGTTGTCCGAAATAGAAAAAGCGATTATCATTCTTTATCTTGAAGGCTATGAATACAAAGAAATCGCCGCCGTTATCGGCATTTCCGAGAGTAATGTCGGAGTGAAAATTAATAGAATCAAGAAACAACTCATTAAACAATTAAACAATGGAAGACAATAATTTGAAAGAATACTGGGAAAAAATACATACCGGCACAGAAATAAAGCCAATGAATATAAAAGAAGTGATACGCAAGAAGCATTGTCGTGCCATTTCCCAAACCTTGCGTCGTCAGAAAACGCTGATCTCTTTATTTGCCATCCTGCTGGCATTCTCCGTAGGGGCCAGCATCTGGGATACGGTCATCATGGGAAGCGCCTCGATCTCCCTATGGACCGGAAGTGCCTTTCTGCTGTTTCTGCTGGTTTCGGCCATTGGACATTATCAGCTCCTCACAAGGTCGGCAGACACATATTCACTGAAAGAGTCCGGAGCAATGCTTAAAAGACAGCTGGAACGAAGAATCAATATTGATTTTATCATATATCTGATATTCTTTTACGGAACAGCCATCAGGTTCGTGATTCAATATTTCAATGACTACGAAGGACTAAAGGGACTTACATTCATTCTGATACTCTTTACGGGCATCCTTCTTGCCATTCCATGGCTCATGAGGTATCAGCAGAAACATCGGTACAGATATTATTTCAACTCTCTCGATAAGAGTCAGAAGCTGTTGGAAGTCTCCGAATAAATCTCTACTTTTGTACTCCATAACAAAGAATATACTTAGAATGATGCTCTATAAACTTATTTCCCCTTCGATGGTAAAGGCAACAATCCAGTTGCCGGCTTCCAAAAGTATCAGCAACCGTGCACTCATCATCAATGCGCTGGGTAAAGGCATTTATTCGCCGGAAAACCTGTCCGATTGCGATGATACTCAAGTCATGATAAAGGCCCTGACCGAAGGTAAAGAGACTATAGACATCATGGCAGCCGGAACCGCTATGCGCTTTCTGACCGCTTATCTGAGTGCCACTTCGGGAGAGCGGATTATCACAGGCACCGCCCGCATGCAGCAACGCCCGATACAGATTCTGGTCAACGCCCTTCGCGAGTTGGGAGCTGAAATAGAGTACACCCATAACGAAGGATATCCGCCTCTCCGTATCAAGGGCGCAGAACTGAAAGGAAATGAAATCACGCTGAAGGGAAACGTCAGTTCACAATATATATCCGCCCTGCTGATGATAGGTCCGGTGCTCAAATACGGACTGACACTACACTTGACAGGAGAAATCATTTCCCGTCCTTATATCAATCTGACACTGCAATTAATGCAGGACTTCGGAGCAAAGGCGGCATGGACTTCGCCCAGCAGCATCTCCGTAGCTCCGCAACCGTATCAGAGTGTCCCCTTCACCGTAGAAAGCGACTGGAGCGCTGCTTCTTACTGGTATCAGATTGCCGCCTTGTCTCCGGAAGCAGAGATTGAACTGTTGGGATTATTCCGCAACAGTTATCAGGGAGACAGTCGGGGAGCGGAAGTTTTCTCCCGTCTGGGAATCACGACGGAGTTCACTCCCCAAGGCGTAAAGATCAAAAAAACAGGCAAGGCACCGGAACGACTGGAAGAAGACTTCGTTGACATTCCGGACCTGGCACAGACGTTCGTTGTAACTTGCGCTTTATTAAATATCCCTTTCCGCTTCACAGGCTTGCAAAGTCTGAAAATAAAGGAAACAGACCGCATCGCCGCATTGAGAACCGAACTTAAAAAGCTGGGATACCTCATCGAAGAAGAAAATGACAGTGTATTGATGTGGAACGGCGAACGTTGCGAACCGGAAGCGGTTCCTGTGATTGCGACCTACGAAGACCACCGGATGGCGATGGCATTCGCACCGGCAGTAATCACCTTCCCTAAGCTGCTGATTGCTGACCCGCAAGTTGTTTCCAAATCGTATCCCGGTTATTGGGAGGATTTGAAACTTGCCGGATTCCAAGTGATAAACGAAGGTTAATCATTGTCGTACTGTGGAGGATTTCAATAAATATACTTCCCATATCAACTATTCCCCTATTGTAGATTTTACATTACAGCAGGGAAAAGAGACTTCTTATAAAAAAGGAGAGTACTTTGTACGGCAAGGAGAAGCCTGTAAGATCATGGGGTTTGTTGTTTCCGGCTCTTTCCGCTATTGTTGCGTCAACAGTCTGGGCGAAAGCAGTATTGTCGGATATACGTTCGACCATTCTTTTGTCGGGAATTATCCGGCTTTCCAGTTGCAGGACCAATCAAATGTAGATATTCAAGCGTTATGCGACTGTACGGTGTATGTGATCAACCATTCCCAACTGGCAGATTTCTACGACATTAACAACGACCACCAAAAACTGGGACGCCGGATTGCGGAAACTCTTCTGTGGGAAATCTATGACCGGATGATTTCCATGTACAGTCTGACACCGGAAGAACGTTATCTGGATATTATCAACCGCTGTCCCGACCTGCTGAAACTGATTACTTTAAAAGAACTCGCCTCTTATCTACTTATTCGTCCGGAAACGTTGAGCCGCATCCGGAGAAAAGTAGTTCGGAAGTAAATTCTTGATTTCAATCAAGATTTTATTCAGACTCCTCCCCTACCTTTGCAGGCAAACATAGTCTATTTTAATTCATGAAGAAAATAATAATTGTAGGCGCAACCTCCGGCATCGGTCGTGGATTGGCAGAACAGTATGCCCATGAAGACTGCCTTATCGGCATCACCG
The DNA here is from genome assembly GCF_058231005.1 of Bacteroides sp. RCH18. NCBI lineage: Bacteria > Pseudomonadati > Bacteroidota > Bacteroidia > Bacteroidales > Bacteroidaceae > Bacteroides > Bacteroides sp. RCH18. The sequence goes on from NZ_JBIPTC010000001.1 coordinate 2,248,049, forward strand.
GTCGCCGTGAGAATCTATTAAAAGAGATTTGCGCACAAGATAAAGATAAACTATTCTATCAGGTATGTGACATCACTCACACAGAAACGACCCTTTCATCGCTGGAAACGCTTGTACAAGAAATGGGAGGCATGGATATGCTGATTATCTGTGCCGGAACGGGGGAACTGAATCCGCAGCTCTCTTATCAGCTCGAAGAACCGACCTTATTGACCAACGTAGTGGGATTTACCAATATCGCCGACTGGGGATTCCGGTACTTTGAACAGCAGAAAGGCGGACATCTGATTACCATTTCCTCAGTAGGCGGAACACGCGGCAGCGGTGTAGCACCTGCTTATAATGCTTCAAAAGCCTATCAAATCAATTACATGGAGGGACTTCGGCAAAAGGCGGCAAAGCTACCCTTTGCTGTCTACACCACTGACATCCGTCCGGGATTTGTAGATACAGCGATGGCGAAAGGAGAAGGATTGTTTTGGGTTACTCCTGTCGATAAGGCCGTAAAACAAATCAAAAAGGCCATATCAGCCAGGAAAAAGGTAGCCTTTATCTCCAAAAGATGGAAATATGTGGCATGGTTATTCAAACTGATTCCTTCCGCCCTTTATTGCAAGATGTAAAACAGCCTTTCAGTGAGGCTGAGTTACCATGAAGCTTCATTGGCCATCTTCCACATATTAAGAAAAGAAGCCTTGGTGATTTCCACTATCTTATCCCAGTTTAACCGATCAGCATGATCGGATGGCTGGTGATAATCGGGATGTCCGTCCGTATGATACCAGATAATAGGAATACTTGCTTTGGCAAACGTTCCATTGTCGCTGCCCCCTACCGGATTATCCCAGGCACGATAGTCCGGTTCCAACTGTAAACCATACTTCTTAATATCCTTTTTCAGCCAGTCTCCAAAAGAAGGATGAGCAGCTGTATAGAAATAGACGACATGTTTCGGTTGTTCCGGTTTATTGTTGCGACCTATCATATCAAAGTTGAGATATCCCTTGATCTGCGAAACAAAAGGGCAAGTCTGTACAAAATATTTAGAACCGAGCAATCCCTTTTCTTCTCCGTCCCAAAAGGCAAAGATTACATTTCGCTCCGGTTGTTGTCCGCTTGCAAGAAATGCCCGGGCAATCTGCAATACAGCCGAAACACCGGAAGCGTTGTCATCCGCTCCATTATAAATCTGATCTCCGTCAAGTGCCGGGTCTATCCCCAAATGGTCAAAGTGAGCGCCTACGATGACATATTCCTTCGTATTCTTACCGGGAATCATAGCCAGTACATTCCTCATAGATAGTTTTTGATGAACTTCCTGTTTCAGCTTCGCTACAGAGTCCGGATGAACTTCCAGGCGTCCTTTCTTCTGACGTTCTTTGCGGTAAGCATCAAAAGGCTGGAAGTAGCTTTCGTTCAGAGGTTGGATACCCATCCATTGTAAGATAGATGCTAAATACTCAGAGGAGACATACGAACTGTGGAATCCGGCTTCACGTCCCTGTAATTCATCACTTGCAAGGAAGCCGATAGTCGCTTCGGCAGAAGAACGGTTGATCGTGTTCAATCCTTTTTCTTCGGGAGACTGTGCAAATGTTACTGTTCCTACAAGTATTAATCCGAATAATATAATTCTTTGTTTCATCGTGGTATATAATTTAAAGTCCATGTTACAAAAGTACGAAAAGAACACAGAATCTATCCTTAAATACAAAAAAAGAGTAAGCAGTTGCCATCTTTTATAAGATTTGGCTGCTCACTCTTTCTACCAACTATTAAGACCTTGTTATCCTGTCAATCTTTCCTTATTTTGAAAAAGGAGACATGCGGAAAGCATATTTATAAACTGTATTCTTCTGAATTTCATAAGCGGGACGGGGACCCGGACCGCAACTGGCATTACCCAAACCACGCTGTATGCAATCCAGATTCAGTACCACCTCCGCACGATAAATATCAGGCAAGGCATGACCGTACTTGATTTCAAACAAGTCCTTATCCGTATAATGCAAAGCACTGAAATCAAATGTATCGGCAGCAATAATCTTGATTCCTTTACCTGCTTTATTAGTCAAAGTTAGCCAGCGGGTATCACAACGCCCACCCATCGTCTGAGAACGGGCATAACTCTCTTTCATATCATTGACAGCAGACTGGTATTTACCAAAATACGCCGCATTCTTCCGATCCCGATAATTTTCTATCGGACCGCGACCATACCATTCCAACTGCTCCAACGAAGGATTAAAGAAAGCCTGCAACGACAGACGGGGAAGATTAAAGTCATCATTCGTTGTAAAAGAAGCATCCACATCTATTTCACCATTACCATACAAACGGTAAATCAATGTATAAGGCACTTTCACATCTCCGACGGTTTCCTGCAACAGAATCGTTACAATTGCCGACTGATTATCTCCCGACCATTTCCAATCGAAACTGATTACTTCCGTTTGGGTATCCTGCCACTTACGCACATCGTTATTGATAAAACGAAATGTATTCAGCGACCATCCCTCACGCAGATGAAGCATATTATCACCATGATAACGCACACCGGTCAGCTTGCCTTCTTTCTTATCAAAGGTGATTTCTACACCGGAACTGCGGAAGAACAAATAACGCTTCTCCTCTTCCACCACTTTAAACGGAGATTCTTTGGATGAGGCGGAAACTACCACCGGCTGTAGCCCGGTATTCGGAGATTTCTGAAGCAGAAGTTGTTCCGTAGCTACGATATGTCCGGCTTTTGCCCATACGCAATCCTTCTTTAGTTTTACTTCAAGGTTCAAGTAATATTCACCCTCTGGAGTTAAATAGCGGGAATAAGGTATCTGCACCGCACGATGTTCTCCCGGCTTACCATCAGGCAGGCTGAACTCTTCTTCCGCTACCGGCACACCATCTTTCAAAATCACATAGCGGAGATTAAAATCATGCAGATTCAGGAAAGCATAGCGGTTACGAACACCGATACTGTTTTCAGCATTCGGTTCCAATGTGATATATTGGTAGACTTTCTTCACTTCCCACAACTTAGGAGTAACCTGACGGTCAGCCGTCACAATCCCGTTACAACAGAAATCATTGTCGTTAGGGCGATCACCGAAGCTGCCTCCGAAATAATAATGATCGGCAGGCTGTCCGGGCATATTAATGCCCTGATCCACCCAGTCCCAAATGCATCCTCCGATCATACGTTTCGAATGATACTCGATATAATCCCAGTATTCTTCCAGATTACCGATGGCGTTGCCCATCGCATGAGCATATTCACAAAGGAAATAAGGCTTGTGACGGGGTTGCTCGTCCTGTTCGATCATACTTTCAATCGAAGGATACATACGGGAATCCATATCGGCCACATCGTTCATTCCTTCATAATGGATATAACGGTCGTCTATCGCTTTGGCAGCCCGGTAGGTAGCCTCAAAGTTACGCCCGCCGCCGGACTCATTGCCCATTGACCAGAAAATAACCGAAGGATGATTCTTATCCCGTTCCACCATGCGCACCATCCGGTCGACGTAAGCTCCTTCCCAGCTTTCACGGTTTGACAGCGACATGTTGCCGTGACACTCAATATCGGCCTCATCCATGACGTACAAGCCATAATAATCATACAGCGCATACATCTTCGGATCGTTCGGATAATGACTGGTACGAATCGTGTTGAGGTTGAAACGTTTAAAGAGAAGAATGTCCTCTATCATGCTTTCCACCGGAACGGCTTTTCCGAACTGCGGATGTATGTCGTGACGGTTGGCTCCTTTAAAAAGAATCAATGCATTATTGATATACACCTTATTATTCCGGATTTCTATCTTACGGAAGCCATATTGCTGGCTCGTCGCTTCAAGCACATTGCCTGCGGCATCAAGCAGTTCCAGTTGGACGGTATACAGAGAAGGAGTCTCAGCACTCCATAACCGAGGGTCGCGAATCGTAGTCGTACCTTCACAGACGTTTTCCTGTCCGCCGGTTATCTTTCCGGCAGATATGGTAAACGAACTCACAGGCTTTCCTTCCGGATTCAGCAAAGAGACACGTACGGCTGCTTCCTGTACTTTCTTTCCGTAATTATGCACATCCGTTTTCACTTTCAGTTCCGCTTTATCCAGACGGTCGCTGATCTGAGAAGTCAGGTGAATGTCACGTAGACGGACTTTCGGACTGGCTACCAGATAAACATCCCGATGAATACCACTTAAACGGAACATATCCTGATCTTCGAGGAAACTGCCGTCACACCAGCGGTAAACTTCCACGGCAACCGTATTCTTACCCGCTTTGACGTAAGGAGTGATACGAAATTCTGCATCATTACTGGAACCTTGCGAATAACCGACTTTCTTACCGTTGATCCATACATAAGCTGCACTATAAATTCCATCGAAATGGATAAAGACTTCTTTGTCTTTCCAGTCCGCAGGAAGAGTAAACTCACGGCGATAAGATCCTACCGCATTCGGTTCTTTCTCTACAGTATATCCACGCTGTCCCTGTATAAAAGGAGGATTGTTGCGGATGGGATAAGTAATATTGGTATAAATAGGTGTACCATATCCGTGCATCTCCCAGTTGGAGGGAACAGGAATCTCTTTCCAGCCGGAAACATCATAACTCGTTTTATAGAAATCCACCGGACGTTCCGAAGGTTGCTTCACCCAGTTAAACTTCCAGTTTCCATTCAACAGCAGATAACGGGAAGAGCGGGTACGCTCCCAAGGACGGGTATAAGTGGGATCCGCCTTCATCTCTTCCGAATTGGCGAACGGAATAAATGTAGCCCTGCCTTCTTCTTTATTGATTGCATAGATACGTTCATTCTCCCAGTCATTATGACTCGTTGTTTTCAGGGCTTCCGCCACTACTTTCAGGTTCGATTTCCGTATCTGCCACTGCTGGTTACTTTTCGAAGCTTCCGGTTCTAACTGAAAGACAGGTTCTCCGACCAGTCCGGCATCAGGAAATCCTAAGTTATAGCCAGTCCCGACATTGGTTAATACGTAATTCCCATTCGGCAAAGCCGTTATTTTCCATTGCTGGTTCGGATTTTTAGGGTCTGCCGACCATTGAATCACGGAACATTCTACTTTTCCTTTACCACTATTATCTATATTCATCTGAGTCAAGGGGCTGGTTATCGTATAGCATCCCTCTTGTTCGCATGGAGTCAGGTTCCAGACCTGCGATTCTTTGTCTGCCTCCCGCTTACTGATAAATATTTTCGTATTCGTATCCAGACTCTCCTGATTGTCCAGCACTAATCCGTTGACCGTATGGATTTCATATCCTTGTTTAGGGTCAAACTGCTGCGCCACAACTGCAGAGGCGGAAAACGACAGTGCAATCAATGCACTTCCCAAGATTTTTAATCGTTGCATCATTTAGTAGTCTAATTTATATTATGATTTGAAAACCGGTGACTGTTTATATACGCCAAAAGTATGGATAGCCGGACAAGCTTTACCGTCCTGAATACGCAAACGTACCTGCTTTGCTTTCACCGGTGCCAGACGTACAATCCATTTATGACCAATGGCCTGCTTGTCCGTCGCCTCCGGAATGGTGATCCAGTTTTTGCCATCAACAGTGTACTCCACACTCCACTTCGTCGTCCGATGTCCCAGTTCGATAACTTCTTCGATCATCAGACAATCAAACTCAATAAGCTTGGGCAAGGTAAAAGTTATATCCGCTTTTACCTCTCCGTCTTTTCCGGCAAAATAAGTGTTTTTCTCACTGTCCAGCATTTTCTCCGGACCATACTTCGCGCCCCGTACATTGGTCGCTTTCACTTTGGCTCCTCTCAACAGGTTCGAACTGAAAGTCTCATCAATCCCCTGTTTTAACAAGGCGGCGTGCAGCGAATCGGTCGGATGAATCAAACCACGTCTGTCGGGCGGGAAATTCAGAAGCAATACACTATTGCGCCCCACAGAGGTACAGTAGATATCCCAAAGTTCACGGACACTCTTCACACGGCTATCCTCTTCGGCATGATAGAACCAGCTGGGACGTATTGAAACATCTGTTTCCGCCGGAATATACGCATCACCATCCAGCATACCTTCATTCAAACCTTTGTAATACTGAGCTTCATCACGAATAGCTACTGAGTCAGTTGTCGCCCAACAAGGATCACCCGCTTCTCCCGCTTCATTCCCCATCCAGCGGACATCAGCAAACGGATAAGAATTCTTTGTACCGAAGATAACGCAATCCGGCTGTTTCTCACGGACAATCTTATACCAATGACGATAAACAGGCGTTGTCAATTCGTCGGCTCCGGCGCCGTCCCACCATGTTTCCCATATCTTGCCGTAATCACTCATCAGTTCGCCAAGCTGGTGGGCATAATATTCCTTGTAACGTTCGGTCGTATATAAAGGTGAAAGGTGTTCGTGACGGTCATGAGGTCCCAGATAGATTCCCGCCTTCAATCCATACTCTTCACAAGCATCGACAAACTCGCGGACTACATCTCCTTTACCGTTCTTCCACGCTGCATTCTTCACACTATAATCTGTGTACTTGCTAGGCCACAAGCAAAATCCGTCAGCATGCTTGGCAGTCAGAATAGCAGCGGGAATCCCCGCTGCTTTTAATGTCTGCATCCACTGCCTGCAATCCAGAGCTGTTGGATTGAAAATTGCCGTACTTGCCTTCCCGTCTCCTTCATTCACATATTCTTCAAATGTATTGATTCCAAAATGAAAGAAAGCGATCATCTCCCGATTGTACCATTCAAGTTGACGGGCACTCGGAACCAACCCGCAAGGAGCTGGCGCTTGTTGAGCTATGACCGGCAGAGAACTGAACGCAGCAACTGCCGATGTAACTAATACTTTTATGTTCATAATAAATAACTTACGAGTATATTCGTTTATTTAGGACCCAGATTTTGTTTCACCAGCTGCACGAATTGATCGACCGGAACAACACGCACATTGTCATTCAATCCATCAATGACGGTTTTGATACTTTGCTGGTTCTTTGTCCAGCAATGTACAAATACAAAAGTATATCCGTCGGCACTATGCGGATTGGCAGAGCGGCTATTGATCTGAGAAATGACAGTCGATTCTTCACCTCTGTTCGAGCCACCGTCGATGCCTTCCCATAATACGCTTCTCTGCTCAATCACCGGCTTGCCATTATCCGAAAATTTGATTCTTCCATCTCCTTTTTCTCCATATCCTGTGTAGAAAATCGCATCGATATTAGGCTGAGCCAGATACTTGTTATAGACTCTGGGATTATCCATAATCTTCTGATCCAGAATATTACAGATATTCAAGCCTGACTTATCGACATACTCATTCAACTTAGCCAGATAATCGTCCAGGTCGGCATCCGACATCTTACTCGGGAATATATAGCTGCTGCCACTCGGACCCGCTACAAAGTAATCGCCTTCTTTGCTATTCTCATAGTACCAGCGTAAAGCAGCCGGAGCCAAATCGTACAGAGAAGGTGAAATGGTATATCCGAGCGGGAATTGGCCGTGCAGGTCATGATCCATGTATCCTTGTTGTCCCCAAAGGTTAAACGCGATATTATCACCGTCACTGACGAGGAATGTCACATAATGCACATTCTCTTCGGTAACCACTTCTTTAGTTGCCGGACGCTGTTTCAGTCCTGTTGTATCATATATACTACTCAACGTAGCCAGGTTAGCCGCCTGATCGGTCGGCAACATAGAAACACCCAGTTGAGAAGCATTATTCACCATGCCCCATTCATCCAGATCATAATAACCGAAACAATAAGCTCCTTTATCCAGATCTTTCAGTATAGAAGTACGCCACGACCAATCCTCGCTCGCATTGTAGTCATAAAAAGCAAAAGCATTGGTCATTGTGATATAATCGCGCAGGTGATGGAAGATTTCCGGTTTCATATCGGCTGCCAGACTCTTGTCCAACTGGTCTTTATAATTCTCGTACAACCACTTCTCATCATAAGACCTTACGTCCATAAGTTCGGTTGTCACTCCCATTGCCTTTACCTTATCGACAAGAGATTCCGGTACCGCAATCCCCCGAAGCAAACCACATAAAGAAGTGGCTACATTGATCGAATGAGATTGTCCTTCCGAATAGGGCGTATAGACAATATATCCCTTGATTACTCCGGTTTCGACATAATGCTGCACCAACGGAGCCAAAGCGTTATAAGTATTTACCGGAATTCCGTACTTGTTCTGCATCTGCTTCAACCATACGGAAGAAGGACCGCCTTCATTGATATAAACCTGATCGCCCGTCACTCTTGCTGCAAGCCCTGCCAAAGTGGAAAGAATTACTTTCTCGCCATCATTCAGCCCTGTGATGGAAATAGAGTTCAGAGATTTCAGTTCACGACCTTTCAGATGTATAAATCCCCTGTCCAGCGGTTCTGCCGGATCTATCAGCCCATCACCCGGTTCTTCACCCGGACCTCCCGGATTCTCGGTAGACGGAGTATATTTAGGAACGACCACACCTGCCGTCGGATCTTCCATACAGGAGATTAACAGGCAGAATGTCAAAAGTATATAAATGTATTTTTTCATGGTAATCGTCTTTTCTGTTATTTAATAATAGAAATCGCATTAATCTCTGCCACTGCTGTTGCCCATTTGCCACTATACACGGCAGTTATTGTCAGACGGAAATAACGTGCCTGCTTAAATCCCGGGAAATAGGAACGGAATTCCTCTTTTGCCCCGGCAGGAAGGTCACTGTAAGTACCTGCCGACTCCCACTTCGAGCCATCCAGACTGGTTTCCATCGTCATCTCCTGCGGCCATGCTTCACCATGATCTCTGGATACATACTGAAAGCCCAGCATTTTCACTTCCTGCCCCATATCTACTATGATATGATGCGGCGGCTGAGGCTCGTTGCCTTTCCATTGTGTATGCCAGAAAGTTCCTTTCAGTCCGTCAAAAGCGTGGATAGCGTGACCGTTATCCGACCCTTCGCCGCTCGTTTCTTCCGAAGAAACTTCTACTACCTGCCATGCACTGCGGTCGGCCAATGGCATCGCCCATACATCTTCCGCACCACTCAAAAGGTAATATACCGTCTGCTGAATATGATCCGCCTGCGCACCTTCTACCGAAGTGATAGTGACCGGCAGCAAATAAGAATCAAACGGCTGGATTTTTCCCTGTGCATTTACCGTAAGCACCAGATCGGCAGAAGAACTCTCCCCGGCCGGAATCACAGTTTCTGTTGTCAGCGTATAGCAATCGGAAGGAAGCAAAGGATAGTCTGTCCCACACAAAGAATTATACTCCTGCACCTTCGCCTCATCCACAGTCAACTGCACCTTTACATCTCCCCCCACTTCCTTACCGGAACGGGTCACATAGTCACTGGCAGTCACAGCCACATGAAATACTTCTCTCAGTTCTTCACCCAAATCGAAGTTTTTAATCTGCAAAGCTTTGGCTTCCGGAATATATACTTTACAAACATCATCATCACTACATCCACTCAGCAAGGCAAACGAACAAAGTACCGCACTTGCCGCCATGACAAATCTATTTAGTTTCATACGAATAATCTTTCAAGGTTTACATTCTTTATTAATATCCGGGATTCTGCCCGTTTACCCATCCGTCTTCACCGCCGTTTTGCTCGCGGATCACCGGATTCTTGTCTATCACATACTGCGGAATGGGCTGATAATACATACGTGGCAGGAAGGTACGTTTACCAACTTCATGATAATTGTATTCCCACACACCATCTCCATTGGTATCTTCTATTTTCATACCACCAATCGGTTTATTCATCACTCCGTTTTCACCATCACAAATCTTCCAGCGAAGAATGTCCCACCAACGCTTATCTTCAAATGCCAGTTCTATACGGCGATCTCTCCGAATGATTTCCCGCAACTGATTTTCTGTAATTCCCTGCGGATAAGTATCGTCGATAGAAGGCATATTTCCTCCACGGGTTCTTACCATATCCAGATATTCGACGGCAGTCGGTTTATCTCCGGCTTCCAAAGAAGCTTCTGCATACATCAGCAACACATCTGCATAACGGAAGAAAATATAATTTGCCATTCCGTTACTCATTTGCAGATTGTCCGCTCCATTCACTGATTCGTCAATCGTTTTACGAGTGTAGTATCCCGTATTCGTAACGTCACTATCCGAAGAAGTATCAATCTCATTGGGACTACCTACCCCTACACGAGTGATAATCTCTTCACCCTGCCACATCGATCCGTCATACAGGATGCTCTGATTGAAGCGTTTCTCACGATTTTTATAAGGATTATTCTTATTGTAACCGGATGCAGGGTCAGTGATAGGCAATCCGTTGGCCATGCAATAGTCGTCAACCAGTTCCTGTGTAGGCTGCATATTACCCCAACTGGACTGTACTCCTTTTACAAACACCGGACCGAACAGGCCTTCACGACGCCCACCATTCTGCTTAGACATCTGGAAGTCGAAGATCACTTCATCGTTATTGTTGGTAGCTTCTGTCCAAAGGTCCAGAATAGTCGGTTGCAGATGATAGACCTGTAAGTCAATTACATCTTTCAAGGTAGCCGCAGCTGCTTCCCAGCGTTTCTTGTCTTTGCCCGGATTACGCAATTCACTGGCATGAAACAGTTCCACCCATCCTTTCAACGTCAGAATTGCTCCTTTGGAAGCACGTCCCAGATCGGAACCGCTACGGCGCGGAGGAAGATCATCTTTAATCTCGTCCAACTCTTTGTCGATAAACTCAAATGTTTTCTGTGCAGTCTCACGCGGATAAAAGATATCCGTACTCACGTTATTATCCAGCACTTCCGTGATGATAGGCACACCACCGTACGCCATCCAGAGATAGTGATAGAACCAGGCACGCAGGAAACGCGCTTCTGCAAGGCGTTCTTTCTTATAATCTGCCGAGAAATCGGATTCTGTTACTTTCGTAATGAAAAGATTACAGGAGCGAATACGCTCATACTGTCCTTTGGCGTCGTCATTGTTCTGACGTCCCCATTTCCACATATCCCAAGGGCCGGGTATCCAGCTGGTAGGAGATAATGCTCCGGTATAAATCGTTGTACGGGCATTCATCCATTCCGCACCTACGTATGAATTATCCGAATATTGATCCAGATTCTGTGTTTCATTGTTCAGATGCGGCAACTGATTATAGATATCATTCAGAAACATATCGGCATTTTCTTCCGATCCCCAAACCGTTGTATCTCCAAAACGGTCTTTCGGCTCTATCTCAAGCCAGTCTTCACAAGCAGACAGCAAGGCCAATGAGCCTGCCAGGCAAACTGTTTTTATTATATTATGTATTCTCATATTCTATCTTGTTATGATGGTTAACTAATTAAAAAGTAATATTCAAACCAAAAGCATATACAGCCTGCTGCATATAGTATTTACCATTAGCGGATTTGGCTTCCGGGTCGATCAGCTCTTTCATAAACGGAGTCCATGTCCAGAGGTTTTGTCCGGAAGCATATACGCGGGCAGAGCTGATACCAATAAAGTTCAGTGCCGAACGAGGCAAGGTATAGCCGATTTCAATGCTCTTCAAACGGATATAAGTAGCATCACGTACCCACCACGAAGAAGGTTGACGATGGTTATTCACCGTTACCTCACTGGTCAGACGGGGATAGGGTGCGTTCGTGTTATCCGGCGTCCAGTGATCACTGAATTGTAACTTAGTAGCCGAACCAGAATCAAAGAAAGGCATTACCAAAGTCTCACCTAATGAGATACTGGTACGGGTAGCCCCTTGAATCAATGCGTTCAGGTCGAAGTTCTTCCATTGGACAGTAGGAGCCAGACCGAAAATAATTTCGGGCGCCCAGTTAGAGAAACCGATCACTGTCTGGTCATGCTCGTCAATCTTTCCATCAGGCACGCCGTTAGGACCGCTTAAATCTTCGTAGCGCAAATCACCCGGATATACCTGCCCCCAGGGTTGAGTAGCGATGCCTGCCTTTAAGGAACCGTCAGGATTGAAATCATCGTAAGTAAAGTAGCCCAAAGCATTGTATCCGAACATTGTTCCGTCGGGACGTCCTGTTCTGCGACGATTCGGGTTATTGAAGGTAGCTTCCGTCTCAAATACTTCATCCAGAATATTACGTGCGAAAGTGAAAGTACCTTTTGCACTGATCATCCAGTCTTTGCCGATACGCTTGTTGAAATTCAGAGATAAATCAATACCCTGATTGTGCATACTTCCCGCATTGACCTGTGACAAAGGAATACCATATTCTGCCGGAACTAATGCATTCGGAGCCATCAGCATATTCGAACGCTTCTCATAGAAATAGTCAGCTTCCAGAGAAAGCATACCGTTCAATACGGAAAATTCCACACCGAAGTCAAACTTCTTGGCTTTTTCCCAAGTGATATTCGGATTTCCCTGTAAGTTCTCCCACATACCCATCATAGGTACGCCGCCAAGATTTACAGCGTTTCCGAATCCATAATCACTCATATATTGATAAGAACTACCAGCCAAGTTTCCGGACTCACCATAAGAAAGGCGTAATTTCAGTTTATCCATCCATTCGATGTCCTTCATAAAAGATTCTTCCCGCAAGTTCCATCCCAGTGAGAAAGCAGGGAAGAAACCAAAACGTTTGCCCGGAGCAAAATAGTAGTGTCCGTCATAACGACCGGAAACTTCCGCCATATAACGGTTATCATAATTATACCCCAAACGGAATGCGTAACCTACCTGACGTTCTTTCCAGGACGTACCGCCGTTGCTGATATCGGCAGGGTCACTGCTTCCCGCATTGATTTCATCTATGTTAATATTATAATTCAGACGTTTGGCACTCATATTCCATACGTTTCTTTCGCGTGCTTCAATAACTCCGAGTCCGGTAACCGTATGCTTGCCGAAAGTCCGTGAGTAATTAATCATTCCCTGATAAGTCATGCTCACGCTTTCTTCAAATGATTGTTCAAGATTCGGTTTTTCCGGTCCCTGGAATCCTTCCATGAATTGATACGGAGTTTGTGATGCATCCAGTGTGTATACAGGTATCGGTGTCAGATATTTCTTTTTCTTCACACGATACGGGTCGTAGTTGATTACTCCTTTGATGCTTAACCCTTGAATGAAGGGAAGTTGCTGCTCTATAGAGAGAGAAGTATTCAGTTGGTCGGCCGGCTCCTGACGGTATCCGCTGCGATAAGTCAGCCCGAAAAGTGACTTACCTACATATTGTCCCCACAGACCATTCGAGTACTGAATAGCTGAGATAGGAGGAGTACGATAAGCCTGATACATGATGTCGCCTGTATCGGCACCCGGATAATTCTTCTTTTCGTGCCATCCACCCAGACTTAAACTGATTTTCGTATATTTGGTGGCATCCACGCTTAAATTAGCCAACAAATTGAAACGCTGGTAATCGGTAGTGCTCCACATTCCTTCCTGATAAGAATATCCTAAAGACACATAGTACTGGAATTTATCGCTACCACCGGATAGCTGTAAGTTGTGATTCGTAATCACAGAATTGTTTTGTACCAAGTCACGCAGACCGTTGCTATTAGGATAGCGGTCAGGATCGGCATCCGGATCTCCGGCACAGGTCTTCCGGTACATTTCCAGATCATGCTGTGAGTAAGCATAATAATTGGGATAACCTGCATTCATAGCCGCTTCGTTTTTCATCAAAGCATATTCATACGAATTAACCTGGTCAGTGATACGGGTCGGGTTCTGAAAACCGATATATCCATTGTATGAAAGTACTGGGGCACCGCTTTTTCCCTTTTTTGTAGTCACCAATACTACCCCATTGGCACCAGCCATACCATAAGGAGCTACGGCGGCCGCATCTTTCAGGATTGTAATATCCTCGATCATATTCGGATCGATACGTGAAAAGTCACGGGGAACTCCATCCACTACGACCAATGGAGATTGGTTGCCTAACGTAGCCACACCACGGATTCTCAAATCAGAACCATCAGCTCCCGGTTCTCCCGATCCTTGCTTCGCAATGACTCCCGCCATACGGCCCGCCAAACTATTAGAAATATTGATAACCGGCTTTTGCGCTACATCTTTTGTCTTCATGCTTGATACAGCAGCCGTAGAAGATATCTTCTTCTGCGTACCGTAAGCCACAACCACTACTTCTTCCAGAATTTCAGAATCTTCTTCCATCACAATCTGAATGGCATTCTGATTGTTCACCGGAATATTCTTTGTGGAAAAACCCACATACGTAACCGCTAATACCGAATTGGAAGGCAATGATAACGTGAATTTACCATCGATATCTGTGATCGTACCATTAGAAGCACTTCCCTGCTCCATGATGTTAGCTCCGATAATAGGCTCACCACTTTTGTCTACTACGGTTCCTTTGACTATTATTTTTTTACCTATTGATTTTTTCTCTACCTGCGTTTTCTTCAATGAGATGTAATTGTCGGCGTATTCATACGTCAGACCTATTTGCGGCAATACATTTTCAAGCAATGCTTTTACCTGTTTATTCCGGGCATTGATTTTTACTTTCTGTTCGATATTGATGTCTTTTCCGTAGACAAACAAATATCCGGCCTGTTTTTCGACTTCGTGAATCAGTTCTTTTAGCGAAACCGAAGTTTTATTAATATTCACAACTGCTGTCTGTGCCTGAGCCTGATATGTAAAAAGGTTAATAAACAGGACCAAAGCGAGCAGTGAAAAGATTTTTTTCATAACTTTGCTAAGTGAAGTTACGAAAAGAGTGTAATTTATTGGAAATGAGCGTAAGTTAGTTGCTCTTGATAGTAATAGGTTACGAATTAGTTAGTTATCTACTGCATTATTCCTCTGCGCGTTGCGTAACCTTCAAAGAACTCTTCGTATGCAAAAGTAGCTATTTAATCCGAGAGTTTGATATAAACTCCCGAATTTTTTATTCCCACATTTATAAGTTTTTCCGTAAAAGCGGTTTTATCCGTTGGTACACCATTGCCCAAAACAAGTTTTGAACAAACATGTGCCGACTATCGCATAGCCGGAGAAAAGGGCATTGCCATACGCCTAAACGACGATGTTTAGACTGATGATGCAATGTCCCTTTCTTTTGTGGCTATGCCAAGAGGTACTTTTACGGGTTTTCAGATGGTTTTTCTTTTTTGCTGTCCATTTGTACCGGAAGCGGAAAGGTGGTCGAGTGTATAAGCTTGCCCCATGAATGAAACAAACGGCCATACACAGTCGGGCAAATCAGTAAGAATGACAGTTGCCGCCCTGCGAAACAAGCATCGTCGGAGCGGAAACATTCATACTTCCTATATGGCACAGAGCAACATCTGTTTGGTTTCCATAATAGGCGGCTCACCTCGTCCAAGAACAGCGACTCCCCTTTACCTCTTGAAAATATCCTACTATTGTACAGTCCACCCCATAATCGTACCTTTGACGTATCCGAATAAGGTGAACAGTGCTAGTTGTACGAAGAGCTAAACGTAGTGCTCCACTACAAAGGATTTGACGAAAGACCTTCTTTGATCGTGCAGGTGATAGGCAATATATTTCCAGCCCATGCCATTCCTGCCTAACATCAGCATGACTAAATCGGTAGGCATAATCATCCTTAATCGTTTTGAGCCATTACATAGATTAATTTGTCCTTATGAAATATTAATAGGCTTACCTTCAAACTTGATTCGGTTTTCTGCACTTAGAGTAGGTACATTGATAAACAATCGTTTAATCGCACGACTGGCTGCTACATAATATACGCGATGCGCATTGTTGCCATTCAGGTCTGGTGTCAGCAAGAACTCTATGTCATCTTCTTCTTTCAGAACGACAAACACGTTATCATACTCCTCTCCTTTTGACTTATGGATAGTCTTATGCTTGTCGTTTGAATCACCATACTTCACCCCAAGGGCAGCATCGGCATATGTATGGTCCATGTAGAAATCCTTGATTGTCTTCTTTTTTATCTTAGGCATCTTGACATGTAAATCATTCACTAGAAAATTGTAGAAATCCATCATGCTTCCGTCTTTGTAATCCTTATAGCCATTCAGCAAGTGTCTTAGAAGCACGATAGTTAGTGACCTTTCGCGATCTATAATGTCTAACTGATGCCAAGCATTTCGCAAGTCGTTCATTCTTGTGTATTCCACGGCTTTTATCAACGCCTTTATCACCATCTGACGCTCGACATTGCTGTCAAAATCCATCTCTAATATTTTCTCTGCCTTGCGCATCCCATTCTTATTACGCATCGAATTAGCAAGTACGTTTTGAAAGGCAAGAGATTGAATTTCGTCAGTCCCACTTTTTTCTATGCTCTGTTGATAACAATTTAGCATATCGCCCACAAGTAATTCAGGCACCATTCCTTCTGCTCCATTCAGCCAGTCTTGTGAAAAATCAGTTCGGACAATATTCAACAATTCTATAATCTGCTTCGTGCTACGCCTATTTCCTCTTATCTCAAACTCTTGCATCTCTGGCAAAGCAAAATTGTCAAATTGCTGCACTGTAGCACCAAGAAAGTCATATATGGATTGAGCCTTGTCGCCAACAACACCAATAATTACCCCATCATTGCCTAATAGTGTCAAGAAATCAACTACAAAAGGAATTGTATCTTGAAATTCGTCCACAAAAATATACGGATATCTAGCTTTTATTAATTTATATATGTTTGGGTATCTTGAAAGCAGAATATGAGAGAAATACAAAATGTCATCAAAAGACATATAACCTCCACTCCAGAGCCATCTTTTGAACCCCATATACCAGTCATTGCCCACATACCGCTTGCCACTCTTAGTGTAATAAACCTGTGGGTAATTGGGTTTGTAATGTTTGTACTCATGGTTTTCATAACGCCAGTTTGCACTCTCCAATCCTTTCAAATAGATTTTGGCATCTAACCATGACCTACCAATACGGTTTAGTACGATTTTAGCTGTTCCTTCTGATTTAAAATTAGAATCATCTATCACTACAAGTTCATCTAACTTCAATTCGAAATCTTCAGCTACCAAGTGAACGTAGGGTTTTACCACATTGGCATACAAGAAACTGTGGATGGTACATACCTCAACCACGTCATTCCCAATATTCAAACGTGAGGTGATAGTATCAGTACCCACATTGGTATAGGTGATACAAGCTACTTTTTTAACAATATCAAGTTTGTGACTGTTTGACACCACATTCTTGATATGATTTATCAGCCAATGCGTCTTTCCCGCACCGGGACCAGCACAAACCTTAAACGGTTCGTCTATAGGTATGGTTTGTTCTGATGTTATGATAATAGCCATGTTAATGCGTTAACAATATATTGGGGTACATGGAACTCTTTTCTATCTGCTACAGGTTTATCTAGATTAGCCATAAGTACCACGTTTAGTTCCAGCGCATTGCTGCCTTTTGAAACAGAGTTCAAATAGCGTGATGCAAGTAAAGCTTTTCGTTTCTCCTCATCCGTCCACTTCGATGCACCTATGGATGTCTTGATACGTGTATTTGCTTCACTATTTCGCATTTTACTCATCATCTTGTTCATATCCTGTTCTGCCATCATAGCTTTTATCTCCTTCAAATTGGAAACGGAGTTAGTCAGCAACAGTTCACAATCGGGATTCTCACGCATTATGTCATACTCCAGCGTTTTCCCATATGTTACATCTTGCCTATAGAACCGAATATTTGGATGGGCTGCATATTGAGCTACCTCAGTATCTGCATGATGCTTATAGTTGTAGTTAGCTGTATCTATATTGTATTCGTATGGGTAGCAGGCTTCATAATCCTCGTCAGGTTCATTCTTTTTCCTACAGGGATCAATGTCAGTCAAGCAGACAATTTTCTTGTTGATGGTGTATGGATTGTTCGTATCAAACAATTTTAGGAAGTGGTTGAAATAGCGACCACCCATATTCACCACCAACACATGCTCATCTGTAAGATTCTTATTCAAATATCTGGCAAAGACTGGAAGTAACAACTCTTCTGCAACGCCCTCGACAAATATCAATTTGTTGGCAAAGAACATATCCGCTTTAGTAGCATCTATAAATCTCTGAACATATTGCTTGGACACCACATCATCATCATTATCTTCTTTATAAATGACACGTGGATAGCCAACATTGATCTGCCCTAATACGGGTGAAGTTAGACAAATTAAGTCATCCAGTTTTACAGCGGAGGCAATCTGGGTAGAATGTGAGGTCATGAATATCTGACGCACATGTCCATTTGCTTTGTTATCCTGCAAAAACTGTAGAAACTTATATTGCATGGCTGGATGCAGATGTGCTTCACATTCCTCTACTGCAAGAAATGAGATTACCTTAGCATTGCGCTTCATGTAAGTAATGCTACTGTCTGCCTGCATCTTTGCAAGCAAAAGCGACATATAGATTAGATTGTTATAACCTAACCCATTATATGTTGCTGGTACTTCGATACCAACAGTATACTTGATAATCATTCTCAATACCGCAAACATCTCATTTTCCGTCACTTCACCATCAAAGTCCGGCACGGCTCCGTTGAATGTTGCTCCTGTATCCAGTGCGTACTTTAGAAATACGTTTTTGCCATTATGCAATCTATCTTGTAAAGTCTGCATCAATGGACTAGACTGTTGGACAAAATCATTTCTTAGGGCTTTCAACTGTTCCTTAATCTCATCCTCGGTCTTTGTGGCATCATTCTTAACTGAATAATCAATAAAAAAATTTAACACATCCCTTAGGAGTGGATTATAACCGGCGTATAGGTCGTGACTAACATCCCGAATAGCGTCAAGGAATTGGAAGTCCATCTGTCCCAAAGCATCATTAACACTGATACCTGCGGCCTGATTACCTCCAGAGCGACTGCTTCTATATAGTCTGATATAGTCGCGGTCAATTATTTTCCATATTTCTTTGGCAGTTGTTACACCTGCAACATCTGCCTTATAGTTGTCCTCTTGATCATCAGCCAATTTAAACTCGTATCTCAATTTTGCCTCTTCGCTCAATGCAGGATCTGTCATCATACCGGAGAATAGCCCCATTTCGGCAGAATCCAAGGCTTCTCCTTGACTCCTGTGAAATATAAGAGTTATTTTAATCCGTGGAGACTGCTGTTGAAGCGTAACCACATCTGTCTCATAAAATAAGTCACATGTACCCAACCGACGACCGTCACTATAGCCAAGCACTAAACCTATTGCACGGAGCAAGTTACTTTTTCCTGTATTATTATGACCTATTATGACATTCACTCCTTCGTGGAAGGGAACCGAAGCATCCCTAAAATTACGAAAGTTTGAAATTTTAATCTCCTTAATATACATATTATATTCCTTACCAAAATATAGTTTAATTTCCACAAAATTACTAATAAATCAGGAGATTAAGGTAACATCGCTATGATTTTTTCTTAATCTAGTTGGTTTTTCGGGATATTCGTTGGCACACGATTCTTAAACTTGTTTGGGCGATGGTGTGCCGACTATTGCAATGCCTCTTTCTTTTGCGTCTATGCCAAGAGGTGCTTTTACGAGGTTTCAGATGATTTTTCTTTTTTGATGACCTTTTGTGCCGTAAGCGGAAAGTGAATGCAGAGTGTGTCAGCCTGCCTCATGAATGAAACAGGCAGTCACACACAGCGGGCAAATCGGGAAGAATGACTGTTGCCGTCCGGCAGAACAAGTTCCATCGGATCGGAAACATTCATACTTCCTTTGTCGGGACTTGCCCTTTTCACGCTTCCGGTGATGTCTTTTCCCTTTTTCGTGGTTCCTTTTTTACGGATTTTCTCCTGAAGTTTTTTCTACCCAATCTGCCTCCACTTCCGTTTACCTCCATTTTCGCGTCTTTCAGTGAGCCGCATCAGGCAGTCATTTCCGTTCTGGGCGCAAAGGTAATTCCGGGATTGGACGGAAATGCAAGGTCAAGCCTCCTGTTTTCGGTAAAAATCTCCAGCCCTGCGGGTAGTATTTTTCCCGAAAAACCTTGCATTCCCTAATCCCTACCTTTTCAAGCACCCGAAACGAAAACGACCGATGCGACAGAAAGACGCATAAAAAAAATGTCGGATAAACGAGAGGCAGATAAGATAGTTTGAAACTCAACTCCCTCAGCTCTTGAATCCGCATTAAAAAACAAAAAAATCAAAAACAGCGAAGATATGACGGCAACGGCAGATTTCAGACAAATGGCGCAGTACATAGGGCTTGCGATATGCGGCTTGATGGTGCGCACCGCCTTCGGGATGTTCGGCATCCTTTGGGGCATCATCGCAGAGATTGTAAACGGAATGTTCCGAGTGGCGATAGGCGTAATCGTGGCTATCCTTTCCGCAACCGCCTTCTTCGGTTTCATCCTTTGGTTATTCACCCTTTAATCCTTACCGACATGGCAAAGAGAAGCAGCAAAACGGCAGCGCAGCAGTGCAGATACTACGAGGTGGACAACATCTTCGTGTACATGGTGGAAACGTACATCAACGGCAACATATCCGTGTTCCGTGAACTCTACCGAGAACTGAACAAGGACGCACGGAGGGACTTTACAGACTTCCTTTTGAGCGAGGTGGAGCCGACCTATTGGAGAGAGATACTGAAACAGACCATCTAAAACGACAACAATATGCGAACGATAACAAGGACATACGACCTTTTCCGATTAGCCGAACTCTCCGCAGCAGCGAGAGATACCGCATACAATGAATGGCTGCGCACTTTTGAATACGGTTGGGACAGCGACAACCGCAACACGCTGGAAGCATTTGAAAGTGTGTTCAAAGTCAAAGTGAACGATTGGAGTTACGACACGTGCCGTTATTCCTACCGCTTCACCTCACGTTACAGCGGAGAGGAAGAGGAACTCAGCGGCATACGGCTTCTGAAATACATTGTCAATAACTATTGGCATACGCTATTCAAGCCGAGAACCTACTACCTCAAAGGCAATTACAATAAAAGGCGCAAAAGCAGGGTATTCACGGACAACTGTTGCGTACTGACAGGCTATTGCGCAGACGAGGACATCCTGCGACCCATCTACGACTTTCTGAAAGCCCCCGACACCCGAACCACTCTGTACGACCTCATGGACAAGTGCCTTGACAGCTTCTTCAAGTCGTGCCGTGACGATATGGAATTTCAGTGCAGCGAGGAGAGTTTCGAGGAGAGTTGCGCAGCCAACGACTACGAGTTTTTGGGAAACGGAAAAATGTATAACTGATAAAATGACAGCGATATGAAAGGGACAGACCATTTCAAGAGAACGATACAGATGCACTTGGAGCAGCGTGCAGCGGAAGATGCGCTATTTGCGAAGAACTACCGCAACCCTGCCAAGAACATAGACGATTGCGTCACCTACATTCTCAACTACGTGCAGCGGAGCGGTTGCAACGGCTTCACGGACGGGGAGATATTCGGGCAAGCCGTCCACTACTATGACGAGAACGAGATAGAGGTAGGCAAGCCTATCCAATGCCAAGTGGCGGTGAACCACGTTGTGGAACTCACGGCAGAGGAAAAGGCGGAAGCACGGCAGAACGCAGTCCGCAGATACCAAGAGGAGGAACTCCGCAAGTTGCAGAACCGCAGCAAGCCGAGAACCGCCACCAAAGCGACCGCACAAGAAGTACAACAACCCAACCTATTCAATTTCTGATTATGAAACCGAGAACACCCATACAGCAGGAAGTCGCACGATTGAGCGAGCGACTGCCGAAATTGACCGCCATACAGAGGGCATACGCTTTCCGCCATTGCTTCAAGCATTACGCCATCAAGAGGGCGGACGGCACGAACATCTGCACCGAGTGCGGACATTCGTGGAGGAGTGAACACGACCTTGCGGACACCGTTTGCGGATGCACCTGCCCGCATTGCGGCATGGAGTTGGAAGCGTTGCGCACTCGAAAGAGCGTGTTCAGCGAGAACGAGTATTTCTCCATCGTCACTACCTGCAAGCAGTACCAAGTGATACGCTTCTTCTTCGTCAAGTCCCGATACAAGGCAGGGCAGAGAGCCGAGTATTCCATTTATGAAGTGGTGCAAAGGTGGATTTCGCCCAAAGGCACAACCGTCACCGTCGCCCGACTGCGTGGTATGTCCATACTTTACTACGACCTATGGGCGGAATACAGCGACATGGAGGTACGCAAGAACAACAAACTCCGTGCATACGATATAAACCCCGTCTGCACCTATCCCCGACAGCGTTTCATTCCCGAACTGAAACGCAACGGCTTCAACGGCGAATACCACAACATACTGCCTTACGACCTTTTCACGGCTATTCTTTCCGACAGCCGAGCCGAAACGCTGTTGAAGGCAGGGCAATACCCTATGTTGCGCCACTATATCCGCAGTTCCTTTGACATGGAGAGGTATTGGGCATCCATAAAGATATGTATCCGCAACGGCTACACCATTGCTGACGGCTCCATGTGGCGTGACACCATAGACCTCCTGCGGCATTTCGGCAAGGACACGAACAGCCCGAAGTACGTCTGCCCCTCCGACCTCAAAGCCGAACACGACAGACTTATGCACAAGCGCAACAAGAAGATAGAGCGCAAGAAGTTGGAGGAACGCATCCGCCAAGCGAAAAAACACGAGAAGGCATACCGCAAACTCAAAGGCATATTCTTCGGCATCGCCTTCACGGACGGCACTTTGCAGGTGCGTGTGTTGGAGAGCGTGGCGGAGTTTGCAGCGGAAGGGACGGAACTGCACCATTGCGTGTTTTCCAACTCCTATTTCCTTGAAAAGAACTCCCTTATCTTATCCGCCACCATTGACGGCAAGCGCATAGAAACGGTGGAGGTTTCCTTGAAGACATTGGAAGTGGTGCAAAGTCGTGGTTTGCACAATTCCAATACCGAGTACCACGACCGCATTGTAAACCTTGTGAACAGCAATGTGAACCTTATCCGCCAGCGGATGGAAGCGGCATAGTATAAACCTATAATACCCAATAGTATGGAAGTAAGAATTGAAAGCATGGTTTGTCTGTGGGACGATAAAATCCCCACGATGTTCCTTGAATTTGTGAACCTCCTCACTCTTGCAACGAGTGAGGAGCAGTTAAGACGGAGTGTAAAGGACTTTGCCGAGAAGCACGGACTTGACAGGTTTTTCCTTTACGGCTTCGGCTCCCACCATTTCTACCTGCACCAACGCTATACGAGTGACCCCGAAATGGTTATGCGTAACAGAGTTTTGTCAGTACATTTTTAATCATCCTAAAATCAACGATTATGGCAACACGAATGACAATCAACGGAGTAAGCACCTGCACGGAAGCAGGTACGGAGAAATACGAGCGTTTCCAATTAGGTATCGGCAGACGCAAGCGGACACTTGTGCAGTACGACTACCGCCACCCCACAGACGGAGAGTTGTTCTCTTGTGTCAAACCTACGTTGGACGAGTGCCGAGCCGCACGGGACAAGTGGCTCACGGCAAAGGAAGGACGGGTTGTTGAGGGCTATGCCCGAAAAAAGGAGGACAACCGATGAACGCAGCCTATCAAACGCTGATAGTGAAGTTCAGCGAGCCTATCAAAGTATTGGACGGCATCTTTGACGATGCCGAAGCGTGGGGAGTTGATACCCTAAAAAAGTGGATAGATGACTATGAAAGTAGCAGGTTCACCGCCATCAACAGCCATACGGCAGTCATCACAAGCGAGTACAATATGGAGTGTCTGATGGAATGGTTGAAACGAAACACACCCATTGCCGAGATAACAGAATGTTAAACAAGTTGGCGGTGTCCGCACCGCCAACTTAAAACCAAGAAAAGCATGATAGCAAAGACTATTTTACAGCAGATAGGCGGCAGACGCTTTGCCGCCATGACGGGAAGCAAGGACTTCATAGATATGGGCAATGGCTTACGCATGAGCCTTGCGAGGAACAAGACGAGCGCAAACCGTCTTGACATCATCTATGATGCAGGATTAGACCTCTACAATATGCGTTTCTACCGCAAGACATTCAGCAAAAAGACATTCGAGTGCAAGACGAAGGACATCGAAACGCACGAGGGCATATATTGCGATATGCTGGAAGAAATGTTCACGATGGTAACGGGACTCTACACCCGTTTTTGAGTGGCGGCGGCGAAAGCCGCCCTACTTTCTTTCGGTGAGCATGATGGCGGACAAAGAAAGTAGCAAAGAAACCTTTGTTCAATCTGCGATAAATAAAGGCGTGAAAATCTACCTGTATGTGGCTACTTTTTTGTACCTTTGCAAGGTTATTTCATTCATAATATAATATTGCATATGAATACATTAAGTGCAGAGAGACAAAATAACATTCAAGAACAATTATCCAATGAACAAAAATTGGTTTCTTTTGATATGCGAGAACTCACTATAGAGTTTTATGTCACAAAGTATCTTACAAATATAGATAAAGATGACAATGAAATATATGTACCTGATTATCAACGTGAATTTGTTTGGGATATTACCAGACAGTCTCGATTTATAGAATCATTGTTATTAGGATTACCTGTGCCTTTTATATTTACGGCAGAAATTCCGGAAACAGGGCGTCTTGAAATTGTTGATGGTTCTCAACGTATTCGTACAATGGCTGCATTTTTATCTAATGATCTTCAATTAAAAGGGCTTGAAAAATTGACGGAGTTTAATGACATTCGATTTGGGCAATTACCTTCGGCTACCCAACGAATGTTTAAAAATATTGCTATTCGTATGATAGTTCTATCTTCTCGTGCCACAGAAGAAGTACGAAAAGAAATGTTTGACCGTATCAACACCAGTAGTGTCCCTTTGGTTCCAATGGAAACACGTCGGGGTGTTTATCGGGGTGAATTCATGACTTTTATAACAGAACTTGCTAAAAGTGAAAAATTTAAATCCTTGTGTCCTTTTGCTAAGTTTTCAGAAAAACGACATGAAGAAGAAGAACTAATCCTGCGCTTTTTTGCATTCATTGATGCGTATCCTGACTATCGTCAGGTTGAATATAAAGGGGTAGCTAAATACCTTGATGAATATCTTGATAACGGAAATAAGAATTTTGCAGAAAACGAACTAAAAAGTAAAAAGGCTGCATTTGACCAGATGGTTGATTTTATATCAAAAACTTATGAAGGACAAGGGTTTGCCAAGAAACCAAATGCAGTAGGTGTTTCTAAACCATATTTTGAAGCAATTGCTATTGGCGTCTATATGGCTTTACAAGAAAATCCCAATATTCAGCCCCATAAATTAGATAGTCTTATTGTTGATAAACATAATAGAAATGGTTTCTTTGAAACCATAGAAGGACGCTACCGCACTCATACGGCAAAAAAAATATTGAATAGAATAGATTACGTGAAAAATTCATATTTGGCAGATGCAGAAAAATAAATTCAATCAAAGCATTGAGGATATTAATGATTTTTTCTCTTTATTAGAATTTATTGATTCTATTGAAACATACAAAAACATCATGTTGCCAAATCCAACAACGACTTCTTCACTATTAGTTACTTCAACTCAACAAAAATGCATGAGAAGTCATGCTGTTTTGATGTTATACAATATAGTCGAGGCAACAGTTGTAGAATGTATTTTAGCAATATTTGATGCTATTAAAGACGATCATCTTAAATATCATGAACTTGAAGATTCTTTGCGTGACCAATGGTTAAGATCTATGATGACCACTGGAGATTCAATTAAAACTCGTATTGCACGAACTAAAGAAATAATAGGCAACATTAGCTCTGATATACTTTTTGCTGATGCGATAGGACGTTTTAATGGGAATGTCGATCTTAGAACGATTCTTAATATATGCAAAGATTTTAAATTACAATTGAGAGCCATACCAAATAAAGATGGAGTCGCCACTACATTGAAAGCAGTTAAGGATGCACGAAACCACCTTGCTCACGGAGATGTAAGTTATTCTAATTTTGGATCCACTATATTGCTTTCTGATATAATAAAGTATAAAAAAGACACATTAGATTTTCTTTCATTTTTTATAAATCGAGTTGAGGAATATATTTCAAACAAGGAGTATAAAAAATAAAAATGGATATACAAACAAATAGGAGTATTTTTAGGAAGATTATGGTCAATATTTAGAACTCCGATGAAGTTGCCAACTTCATCGGAGTTTCATCTATGGTCATGGGATATACAGCAGTGCAAACTCCGCCTTTCTCCGTTTGAGCAGCATGGCGTGCCGTTTCCCCTTGTAGTTGCAGAAAGCGATATATTCCCGGTAAATGTTCCTGTCGCCCGCCTCCAATTTTCGGATCAGCGTGCTTTTGGGTATCTTCCCGCTCCCCAAAAGCCGGTATGGACCGACATTGTAGGCGAGCGTGGCAAGGAGCAGACTGTCACGCCCGAACTTGCGGAACATGGCGCAAAACTTCCGCAAATCTTTCCGCAGGAGCGCGTCTGCCTGCCGCTTAGTCATGGTACGTGCCGAATACCTTTCCCCCGGCTGCACCTGATGACCCCAGCCCACGTATGGGTGGTGTTTCTCCGAGTGCCAGCCTTCAAAATACTTCGTACAGCGAACCGCCCGCTCAAAAGGCGGCAGGCGGTAGATTGCCGCCTGCCTGTCCGTCCCCTTCTGACGGCTGTCCCGTGCGGACACGGAGCAGACCGCCAGAAGCGAACAGAGAATAGCCATGAATACACGTATCATCGTGTGAGGGGCTTGAAGTTGCCGATGGGGATAACAGAAATAACCCCGTCATCCTTCACATTCCGGTTGTTGAAGTCAAATTCCAATTCGTAGGAATTTTTGAAATTGTCCTCCACCACCACGATGAAGTTGTGCGCCTCGTCGCCCTCTGCCGTATAGTACAGCCGGAACTTCTCGTTTTCAAGCAGGTAGCGGTCGTTGGGCAGGAAAGTGATGCCGCCCGCCATTTTCAGCGTGCCTTCCCCCTCGAACTGGAAATACCGGATGGTGTAGAGCGTGTTGGCAAATTCGCCCGTCTTTTTCAGCTCACAGCGGATTTCCACCGTCTGCCCCTTTGTGACCTTGTTCGGCACGGGCATGGTTTCCACCGTGAACGGATAGGATTGCTGGATGTCCATGTCATCGTCACACGATGCGAGCGTAAGCGACACGGCGGCGAACAGGCAGATTGCCAACGCCTTGAAGATGGATGTTCTCTTGTTCTTGTTGTTCAGTATGTTCATTGTCCTTTGATTTTTAAGTTATTGTTCATTTTTTGCTGTCAGTTGCAGATACTCGTTCAAGTCCTTGCAACTGTCATAGAGTGCGGAACGGTCGCAGACACGTTCCCCATAGTGTTTTTTCAGCGTTACCAATGTCCTCTGTCCGGCTTCGTCACGGTCAAGGAAGCAGTCGATGCGCCCGTACCCGTATAAGTGCTTCACAGCCTTACCCACGTTGGCAACGGAGTTCAGCACAAGGCAGTCGCCCGTTTCCAATCCGAGCGTAAGGGCGGACAAAAAGTCCATGAAACCCTCGAACACGCTGCACACGTCGGAGGCGGTATCTTCCGGTTTTATCAGTGACACATCTTTCGGCGGTACGCAACCCTTGAAATAGCGGCTCCGGATTTCGTAGCCGCCAGCCACGTTCGGGAAACCGATTGCGAAATACCGCTTTCCACGCACGCCATAGTTCAGGCGGCAACAGTGGCGGTATGCAACGGCATAAGGGATGCCCCGTTCCGCCAGATAGTCCGTTAATGGTGAGCGGAGCAGCGGGACGGCTTCCACTCCTTCAAAGGCAGGTTCGAACGGCTCCGGCAGGTACAACGGCTTTTCTGCTGCGGCAAACGGCATACGGGCGGTTTCCGCTATGAATCTCGCCTGCGCCATGAAGTCCTCGCTTCGGACAAACTCCCCGGCAAGCGTGAAGATGTCACCGCCCTTGCCCAAGCCGAAGTCGTACCAGAGTCGTTTCGCCACGTTCACACGGAAAGAGGGCGTGCGCTCATTGCGGTACGGCGCACGATACCAAAGTTCGTTTCCGCTCCTTCGGATAGGTTCATGCCCTAACCGTGCGAGAAAGTCCGCGAGGGATATTTGCCTCATGGCATCTATATCCGTCCGTTCCATGCGGCATGTGTCAGTTGATGACGAACTTGACTCCCAGCCCCCATTGGCAGTGGAACTTCTTCGTATCGCCACCCCACAGGCAACGCTCCCGGAGGTTGGTGAGCAGGGCAATACGGTCAGCCACGTAAAACTCCACATCGAGCGTCAGCGCACCGCCGTAGATGAAAGCGTCCCGGTCATGCAGTGTCGAGCCGTCATGCAACACCTTTTCGCCCCAATTCACCGATTCATACCCGGCGAGAGCCGAAACCCCCGCATAGACGAACACGATTTTACGGGCATCGGAAAGTATCTTGAAATAGTAGCCGCCCTCCGCCGTGAACTGCGCTACGGGTATGGCTGTGTCCTTGTACGGGTTGTTCTTCAAGAGGTATTCGCCACCGAACACCCATTTGTTCCCCTTCTTCGTGTAGGTGGAGAGAGCCGCCCCGAAGCTATACCCCCCGTCGTTGCCGCCGGGTTTGAATCCGTCCGCCAGATTCGCCCTTACCTCGATGCCCTGCATCTTCGGCAGGCATCGCTGGGCGTGCGCCTGCCCTGTGAACAGGGCAAGCGACGCTATGATTATTGCGATGTACTTTCTCATGGTCAGCGCACTTGAAGTTCGTTGATGGTATTGGCACGCACCAAGTCCTCATTCTCGATCACGAAGGACTGGTGACGACCTCCGTTCTTCTCGTTCAGTTCCACCACGAGGCATTTGCCGTCGGGGATGGTAAACTTCGCCATAGTGAAGACCGTGCGCTCGCTTTTTTTGCCCGGCACGAGCGTGACGTAATTCTGCGCGCGGAGCGGCAGGATGATACGCTCCTGTACGGCGGTACGCTTCGCCACCTTCTTGTCCACGATTTTCCACGTGATGTAGTCCACATCGAAAGGCACGTTGCTTTGGTTCCTGATTTCCGTGTGGAAATACAGAAGCCCGTTGTGCGTGTAGATGCCTTTCAGAAGGTACTGGATGCCGAAACGCTTGCAGCCGATATGCTTCACCTCACGCTTGTTCTGCTTGTGGATGGATTTCATGATAAGGCGCACCAGCATCGGGCTTTCACTGCCCAGCTCTTTCAGGTAGATTTCCTGCGCGTTGTTCGGGCGGTTCACCGCCTCGCCGTCATGGATGAAGTCGCACATCTCCACGTTGAGCAGCAGCGGTTCGGCGGCGTACTTCACGTTGAAG
This sequence comes from Bacteroides sp. RCH18, assembly GCF_058231005.1. Classification (NCBI taxonomy): domain Bacteria; kingdom Pseudomonadati; phylum Bacteroidota; class Bacteroidia; order Bacteroidales; family Bacteroidaceae; genus Bacteroides; species Bacteroides sp. RCH18. The sequence goes on from NZ_JBIPTC010000001.1 coordinate 2,277,304, forward strand.
GTGTAGAAACTCCCGTCCTCCGTGATTACGGACATGTTGGTTTCGTTCGGGAAGTTCCTCACGGTAGCCTTCACACGGATGACGTTTTCCGCTCCGTCGGCTTTGCCCGCAATCAGGTCGGGCGATCCTAAATCGACATAGCGCACCTCCGCCGGGAAGATGACATGCACGGTCTTGTCGTAGGTCACTTCCAAGCCGTGCGGAGGGACCATGCGGTCAAAGCCCAGCTTTCTCGTCAGCCCGTGATACAGGTCGCCGTCCGCCTCCTTCTGCGGATAGACCTCCTTTGTCAAGGTCAGTTCTTCATTGCCGTTGGTCGTTTCAACGGTTCCGTTTTCCTGCGCGTTGGCAGTTGCGATGCCCATAGCGAGGGCAAACATCATGATTACTTTTCTCATTACTTTGGATTTTTAGTGGTAAATAAAAATTTGATTGATTGTTTCCTTAATTCACTTCCTGATAGAGCATAACCCTGTACCCGGCTTTCAGATGCACTTTGACGGTGCGCATCTTCTTGGCTATATACTGGCTCGTGCCTTGTATCAGCCCTTTGCCCAAGTCGGAGGCGAGCTGCGCCCCGGCATTGGCGGAGATGTTGATGCTGCTGCCGAGCGAGCCGCCCATGTTGGCGGCAACCTCCCGGACAGCGTTCATCTCCATCGAGTTGGGGATGAATATGCCGGGCTGCCCGTCCGTGTCATAGACCTCCAACTCCACCGGGATAATCGTACTGTCGTGTTCCAGCGAGGTGATTTCAATGCCGAGCCGTTCGCCCTGAATCTTGGCTGCACCGACCACCACCGCATTACGGGGGATGATCCGGTCTGCCACCGCCATCGGCTCCAACAGCCGCAACCTGACCGCCTGCCCGTCCGTCACGCTCTGCGCCCCATAGACGCATGCCGGTATGGTGTTCCTGTCCGATACGGTCGTGATACCTACCGCCGTGTTGAAACTGCGGTTGCGTTCCTGCGAGAAGGAAGCGACAAATTCGGCATTGCTCATGGGCTGTCCGAGCGAGGACACCGCCTGATGCGTCACCTGCCTGACGGGTTTTGCCGTGTTCTTTCCGGCTTTCTGCACGGGGGACGGCTCTGCGGTCTGTCCCGCTGCCGCCTGCGTGCCGTTCTGACCGCCCATGTACTTCGCCGCCAGCTCGTAGGATTTTTCCATGAGTGCCACCTGCTCGTCCATCGTGGAGCTTCTCTCTTTTCCGCTTTCCAGTTCGGATTCGAGGGTGGCGATGCGTTCCAGCAGTTCGTCTATCTCCGCATTGTCGTTCTTCGGCTGCTCGTAGAAGTTGCCGAGCGTGGCATTGAGGTCACGGTAGGCGGCTGCCGAGGACTGGATGGTCTTCGGTGCGGGCTTCACCGCCTCTTCCGTTTCGCCGGGATTGGCAAGGTCGAAGTCGCCGTTCCCATCCGCTGCCGCAGTTTCGCGGTCGAACAGGTCGCCCAACTGCTGCATGGCGCGGCTGCGGTTCTCCTGCCTTTCCTCCATCGCCCCCTGCTCGTAGGCTTTCGCCTTGTCACCGATAATCCGGCGGTTCTCCTTGTCCGCGTCGGGCATCTCGATGTTGTAGCCGCCCGTTCCCGGCTCCTGCTCCTTGCCGGAGGACGGAGCGAATATCAGCCACATCGCCCCGATGAATACCAGCACCATAGCGGGCAGCACTATCATTTTCTGACGTTTCAGCCGTTGGGCTTCGGTCAGCGGCTTGCGCTCCTTTTTCGGTTTTCCCTTCTTGTCGGGTGCAGCCGTGCTTTCCGGTTTGTTCTCCGCCTTGTTTTCGTTCTTGGGTTCATTCTTCGTCTGTTCCATATAAATAAGGTATTAAGTGATTGTCCGTTTGTTGCTGTGCAGGCAGTTCCACCCGTCCGGCATGGTCTATCTCCATCCGGCTGCCGTCATTCCTGCCGATGTCATACACGGCTTTGCCGAAGGTGTAGAGGGCAAGCGCGGCGAATGCGGCGAGCATTGCCAGCACGATGCGCCTGCGTGTCTTCGGCGGCAAACCGTCCAGATAGCCCCTGAGCCTTGCCACCAGCATTTTCTTTTTGTCATGGAGTTTCCAATATGCGCCCCAAAATGATTTCTTGATTTTCTTCATATCCGTTTACCTTTTGATGGTTTGTAAATCCTTGTTCTCGATGATAGTGAATCCCTCGATGGTGAACCCGTTCGGGTTGTCGTCCGAACGGGACGAGTTCAAAAGGCGGCACGTGGTCACGAGGCTGCGCTCGGTGACGTTGCTCTGCCGGATGATTTTCTGCGTGGCGTAGGTCACGGCACGGTAGGGATAGCCGTTGAAGTCGCACACCACGCTGTCCACCTTCAGCACTTGGTTGATGTTCCCGGCGATGATGCGGTTGTAGTACCCCTTCTCGGCGAAGTCCGAATAGTAGTTGTACACGCTCTTGTCCGCCAGCAGCAACGCACGCTTCACGTTGTGTTCTATCGCGCTCTTTTCGGGCGAGAGCGTGAAAAACAGCTCGTGGAAGCGGCGCACATGCTCCCTCGCTTCCGCCGGACGGTTCTGCGAGAGGTCTTGCGAGAGTGCCAGCATCAGCGACTTGCCGTTGTCCAGCACATATATCTTCTCACGCTGCCGCTCCGCGAAGCGGTAGGAACTCCACACGCTCCATACCGTTATCACGGCGCACAGCGAGAGGAAGACGATACCGAACAGGCGTATCTGCCTGAACGATGATTCGATGTTTTTGAGTGACTTGAATTCCATTGTCTGATTTTATTTTTCGGTTCTTAATTCGTTATACAATAGGATCGGTATGCGGTCGTTTGCCACATACGTATGTAATGAGCTACTGCATACGTATGTAGCAGCCTATTACATACGTATGTCATGACAGGTGACATACGTATGTTGCTTTTATGCGGATGCCTGTCCCGTAATTCATGCCTCTATTTCAGCAGCTTGCCGATGCGTCCCACCGCGTTGCCTGCGGCTGCACCCGCCACGCTGCCCGCCATGCCTCCGGCGCGTCCCGCCATCTGGTTCACGTTGCGCCCGTAGCCGCCCATGCCCCCGGCTTGGATGATCCAGCCCGCCACCGTCGGAATGGTGAAGTAGCCGATGATGCCGATTATCATGAACACGATATACACCCCGTCGCTTGAATCCAGCGAGAAGTTGGGGTCGGTCTGCATGCGCTCGATGTCGCTCTGGAGCATCAACACCTGAATCTTGGCGAGTATGGTGCTGAATATGTCCGACACGGGGAGCCACAGATAGACCTGTATGTACCGGCAAAACCATTGCGTGAGCGTGCTCTGGAAGCCGTCCCACACCGATATGGCGAAGGCTATCGGACCGAGTATCGCCAGCACCACAAGGAAAAAGGTGCGGATGGTATCTATCACGAGGGCGGCGGCTTGGAACATCAGTTCCAGTATCTCGCGGAAGAAGTCGCGGATGCCCTTCTTCATCTTGTACATCCCCCGGTCGATATACATCCCCGCCATCGTCACCATGTCGGAGGGCGACCAGCCCAATTCCTCCAGTTGCTTGTCAAACTCCTCGTTGGACACGAGGTAGGCGGTTTCGGGATTGCGCACCATCGCCTCGTATTCCAGCCTGTCCTTCTGCTCCCGGTACTTGTTCATGTCCAAAGTCTGCGTTTCGAGCAGTTTCGCCGTACCCTGCACGACGGGCGAGAGGACGCTGTTTATCGTGCCGAGCACCACCGTAGGGAAGAACATGATGCACAGACCGACGGCAAAGGGGCGGAGCATCGGGAAGACGTCTATGGGTTCGGCTCTCGCCAGCGACTGCCATACCCGGTAGGCGACATAGAAGAGCGCGCCCAGCCCGGCGATGCCTTTCGCCACGCCCGCCATGTCGGCGCACAGCGGCATCATCTGCTCGTAGAGCGAGCGGAGAATCTGGTGAAGGTTGTCGAACTCCATAGGCTACCAGTATCTTTCGTTCATGCTCCCGTACAGCCCCATGATGCGGTCGAGGTCGTTTTTCTTCTTCGCACGCAGGTAGCTCACGCTGATGTTCTTGTTGGTGTAGTAGCTCACGAGGTTGCGGTAACGCTTCATCTTGGAGTGGCAGCGTTCCACCACGTCCATGCGCTCCTTGTCCGTCATGGAGAGCGTGGTGATGTTCACCACGTTCTTCAGCTCCGTCAGCACGTCGTTTGATTCCTCCAGCAGCTTCGTGTAGCCGAAGGCGATGGCTCCGAGTTCCTCCACCGTGAAGTTGTCGTCGCGCAGCATCTTCTGGAAGCTGGTCACGTAGATGTCCGTGATGTCGCCCACCATCAGGATGGTCTGCTGCACCTTGCGGGCGTCCTTGACCAGATTGTTCACCGATTTGAGGGCGTCGTAATACTTCTTTCCCTGCTCGTAGATTTTCACCGTTTCCTGAAAGTTGTTCACCATGTTCGTGGCGGTCTTCGAGGTATGGATGATGTTCTTCGAGGCGTTGATGATGCCCTGCGCCAGATTGCCCGGATCGCTCACGACCCATTGGGCGGAAGCCCTGCCCGCGAAAAGCAGGCACAGGCAGATGACGAATGTTATTCTTGTTCTCATGTTTCTTTGGATTTTAGCGGTTCTTATTTTCCTGCCGGAGTTTCCGGCTGCGGCTTCACACGCACGTAGTCCCCGTTGGGTGAGAAGGTCAGCACGTCGGTGGCTTCGTTATACGCTACGTCGATGCGGAAGCCGGTGTTCATGAACAAGTTGCCGTTCTCCTCCTGCAAGAGGTAGGTTTCCGGTTTCAGTCTGCGGCGGATGCCGCTCCGTCTGAATACCGTCACCTTGTAGGCTTCGCCCTCCTTGTAGATAAGCACGTCGGGCTTCCCCTCCACGCTTTCCCAGTTCCCGCACAGCAGGTCACGGCGGTTCTCCGCCACGTCGCAGGATTGCAGCACCATGACCGCCAGCCCGATTAAACACTTGCTGACTTGCAGCATTTTCGTTCTTGATATACTCATACGCATTTTCTTTTTTGGTTGATGAATCGTTTTTACTTATTCCTTGTTTCTCCGTCTTTCGGCAAGCTGCCGGATGGCGGCTTCAATGTCGCCGCCCAATTGCTCCGCCAGACGGTACACCTCCACCTTTTCCGTTTCCTCGGTGGTGTACGCCAGATACTCTTCCGCGCTCACCTCGGTGGCATAGACCGCCGACTGCGTGCCGCCCAAGCCTATCCACACCTCCTTGTAGAGCCGTGAGGGGTTGTTCGCCATGTTGATGGAGAGTATCTGCGACTTCTCCTTCTCCGTCAGTCCGAGCAACGCCTGAATCTGGTCGAACTTGTTCATGTACTTGCGCTGGTCGAGCAGGATTTTACAGTCCGAGTTGTTGATGATGCTCTCCTTGACGACGGGCGAGGAAATGATGTCGTCCACCTCCTGCGTCACCACAATTGCCTCACCGAAATACTTGCGCACCGTCTTGTACATATAGCGCAGGTAGTCAGCCATGTTCGCCGATGAGAGAGCCTTCCAAGCCTCTTCCACGATAAGCTGCTTTCTCACACCTTTCAGACGCCGCATTTTGTTGATGAAGGCTTCCATGATGATGATGGTCACTACCGGGAACAGTTCGCGGTTGTGTAGGCTAAGCACCCAACGCCTTTCCATATTACTATGGTAGGTTTTCAAATGCTCGCCCCCGAACCGGACTTACACCTTTCAGCGTATCCGGCTCTCCATTAATTCCGTCAGTCCATCCAACCGCCATCCACTTTCTTATGGCAACTCCGACAAAGTGCGATAGTCTTGCGTTTCCGTGCAATCATGTGTTTTTCCCAATCCTCTTTTCCTTGCAGATTTTTGAGTTTTCTAACATGGTGCATGTCCAGCTTGACATTTTCTTTGCCACATAGTTCACATCTACAAGCCTTTAGACGAGCTACAAGGTTTGTCGGTGTAAAATAATAGCGTTCGGGCATTTTGTCGTAACATTGCGCATAATCCTGTTTCTTGCGTTTGAAACCGTCATGATAAAACTGGCGCATCAAGGTTTTACCTTTATTATTCTTGTAGTACACTGTAAACACCTTGTCCTTCTTATACTTCTTGCAGATTTTCACGACCGTACTTTTGTATTTGGCAGCGAAAGTCTTGTACATGCTATACTCCATGATGTACTTAAAAGAGTGAAGTGTATGACAGTTATTTGCAAGTGAATAAAAGTTGTAAAAACCTCTTATCTCCGAATTGTACCTTTCCAAGATTTCCAAATCATCGTTGTTGATGAGATAGGTACGGTGTTTGGATTTATATTGTTCTTTCCCATTATGCACATTGATTTTCAGTGCGTCATAGTCCAGCAGTTTCTTTCGTACCGTTTCAAGGGGCATTTTCAGATAAATCTTATTGTTGTAAGGTCTCGTCAGTTTGCCTGCCTTGTTCCTCTTGGTCTGTGTAGATTTTCGGACATAGATTTCATATCCGAGAAACTTTGCCGATTTTCTTCCGTGCGTGATAAGAGTTTTCTCTTCCGAAAGTTCAAGGGCGAGCTTTTCTTGCAAGAACACTTTGATGTCTTGCTTGATAGTTTCCGCCTCTGCTTTCGTCCCTATCACAGCACAGAGAAAATCATCTGCATAACGTACATATTTCAGTCGTCTGAAATTCTCGTCCATGTCCACGCCACAAGAAATAGCCGCTCTTCCTTTGTCATAGGCTTTTATTTCCTTGACTATGAATTTGCGTTGTTCCTTGTCCTTTACCTTTTCAAGTTTCAGCACTGCTAACCTTTTCCCATACTCAAATTTGATACGCTCGGGATTGTCTGCCCGTTCTTTACCCTTATCAAAGCGTTGGATATATTCACGTACATAACGGTCTAATTGGTCAAGGTATATGTTTGCCAGCATAGGGCTGATAATTCCACCTTGCGGAGTACCGCTGTATGTTTTATGATATGTCCAATCTTCGAGATACCCTGCATTTAGAAACTTGCGGATTAATCTCAGGAAACGTTCATCGGAGATGCGTTTTTCCAAAATGGAAATCATTACACCGTGGTCAATGTTGTCAAAGAAACCTTTGATGTCTCCCTCAATAAACCAGCGTGCTCCGTTAAATGTCCGTTGGATTTGTCGCAAAGCCGTATGGCAGCTGCGCTTAGGTCTGAACCCATGTGAGTTCATGTCGAAACTACCCTCGTAAATTGCTTCCAAAATCATTCTGACTACCTCTTGCAGAAGTTTGTCATTGAATGTAGGTATTCCCAAAGGGCGTTTCTTCCCATTTTTCTTGGGAATATATACCCTCCTTGACGGTATTGGCTGATATGACTCGTCTTTTAACGAACTTATCAGTTTTTCAATGCGTGATATACTCATGCGGTCAATGGTCTTATTGTCCGCACCTTTGGTCATGTTGCCTTCCTTTGCGTATATATGCTGGTAGGCAACGTAGTACATCTGTTCATTGAACAGCAGGCGGTAAAGCCTCTCAAATTTGTAGTCTGGTTGTTTACTGTGCTTTGCCAGACTGTTTAATACTCTTTCTGAATTTCTCATAATGTCTCGCACATTTTTCATTAATTGTATTAAAAGAATTAACTGCCTCCCTTTGCCATGTACAGGGCGTTACCCTGCTCAGACTACTACGGAGGCTCCGTTGCCATGTCGGATATTCAAAGGTCTGCACCTTATAGCCATTTTATTGGCATTCCGATTTAGGCAATCCCCGTTTGCTTGCGTAGTAACTACCGCTTAACAGATTGTCGGATATGACTTTCGTCCTTTTCTGCTTATTGCAGATGCGTCGTGACAAGTACATGCTACATCCTCCTCAAAGACTGGAAGACGAGTGTCACGATACAACGAGTATGAATTTCCCTCTTCGGGATAATTCAAATAGCTACCTTACGTTGCAGGTACAACCAGATACCGCTTGGACTATCATTCAATCAGTATAGACTTTATCCTTTATCTGTCTTTTCATCCTACCATTCAGTCGCAGTTTGGTAACTAACTGACTTATGGCTTTTCCTGCATGCTACACTCCCCATCGTCTTTCGTTGAATGGATAAGCAGGCGGATGATAGGTCATTTCAATGTACACTTACCTAATCCCTTGCTAATGGGACTGTTACTTACGCAGCCTTGACGGGCGCACCCTTGATGGAATCAATCTCGAAGACGATGAACCGTTTGCCCAGCAGGTCGATGTTCTCCGCCGAGTTGAGCAGGAAGTCGTAGCGTCCGCCCCGATAATACTGCCGCATGGTGGTGAGCATGTTGTCGATGTTGAAGTCCTCCTTTTCCACCTTGATGTCACGCTCCGCCAGTTCCCTGCGGTAGTCGTCGCGCATGTACTCGTAGAAGGTGTTGAACGAGGGGACGATGCTCCGGTCAGCCCTGATGCGCTCGATGTAGGCACTCACGGCACTGCCCAATTCCCCGCTTTCGGTTTTCGTCACCTTGTCGTCCTCCGACTTCCAGAGCGTCAGCAGCAGCGTCTTGATGCTGTCCTTCTTCTCCACGTCGAACACGTAGTCGTCGGTATAGAACGGGTTGAAGCTGATGGGCTTCTCCTCCGTGTAGGTGAAATACACGCCGTCCGCCCCGTTTGTCTTACGCCGTATCATCTCGCATAGCCCCTGATAGGAGTTTCCCGTGTCCACCAATACCACATGCGCGCCCTGCTCGTAGTATTGGCGCACCAAGTGGTTCATGAAGAACGACTTGCCGCTGCCCGAAGGACCCAATACGAACTTGTTGCGGTTGGTGGTGATGCCCCGCTTCATCGGCAGGTCGCTGATGTCGAGGTGCAGCGGTTTTCCCGTGAGCCTGTCCACCATCTTGATGCCGAAGGGCGAGAGCGAGCTGCGATAGTTGGTTTCTTCCGTGAAAAGGCACACCGCCTGTTCGATGAAGGTGTGGAAACTCTCTTCCGCCGGAAAATCCGCAGCATTGCCGGGCATCGCCGCCCAATAAAGTGTCGGGCAGTCAACGGTATTGTGGCGCGGCACGCACTCCATGCTTGCCATCTGGCTGCCCACGTCGTTCTTTATGTGTTTCAGTTCCTCCGCGTCGTCGCTCCACGCCATGACGTTGAAGTGCGCCCGCACCGAGGTCAGCCCGTAGGAGTGCGCCTCGTTCAGGTAGCGGTCTATCCACTCGCGGTTGATGCTGTTGCTCCGGCTGTATCGGGATAACGACTGCATATTCCTTGCGGATTTCTCGAATTTTTGAAGGTTCTCCTCGCTGTTGTCGATAATCACGTACTGGTTGTAGATGTGGTTGCAGGAAAGCAGCAACCCCACCGGGGAGGCGAAGGAGAGGCGGCAGTCCGAGCGGTCGGTGGAGAGTTTCTCATACCGGGTGTCGGTAGCCACCGTGCCGGGCAGGTCTTCCGCGTCGGACAGGGTGTGCAGGCACAGGCGGTTGTCGCCGATGCGCATTTCCCTCGCCGAGAGGTCAATGTCCTGCAAGGTCGTGTCGCCTTCGGGCATGAGCGAGAAGTAACGCTCTATCAGTCCGGCTTTGCCGTCCGTCCCCACAATCTCGTCGGTGGAGAGGCGGCGCAGCCTGACGAAGCCGCTGTCGTTGATGATGCGCTCGAACTGTTCCGCAGCCTCTATGAACTTCGCGGCGGTTTCCTTATTCAGCTCCTTCGGGATGATATGCCCACGGCACAGCGTGCTGAAATTGCTCTGCATCCGGTTACGCTCCTTCGTCGTCTTGGTCAGGTAGAGGTAGCAGGTGTGCTTCAGGTACGGACGCTCGTTGAAGTGACGCTCGAAAGAGCGGCTCAAAAAACTCATGTCGTCCTTGTGAAGTTCCGGCGTGTACTTCTCCTTGATGAACCAGTCCTGCTTGTGGACGACGGAGAAGTCCGGCAGCACCTTGATCGCCTTGCACCAGCAGCCGTGTATCGCCTCGTACTCCGCACCCGTCACGGTGTAAAGCTCCGGCAGCTCCACCTCGAAAGCCACCGTGATGTCGGCGTCTTTGGAGATGATGCAGCCTTGCTCCACCGCCAATAGCGGGAACTTGTTTTCCAGTGTTGTCATTTTGGATGTATTCCTCATGTCGTTTCTTCCTTTCGTTTCCGTTTGAATAATCGGGTGATCCGCCGCCGGTTGATAAGGTATCGGGGATGGCTCCTTGTTGCCCCTAATTTCATAAGCCCGTGTTCGCCGTACCGGGCGTTCAGCGCGAAGGTCTGCCATACGAGGATGGAGGACGATGCCACGCCGAAGCCGATACATACCCACTGGTCGATGCCGACCATGTAGAGGATGACGAACAGGACGAAGAGAGCCAGCAGACCTCCGCAGAAAATGAAGAGGTACTGAGCCTTCAAGCCCTTGAACTCTACCGGACGGCCGATACCCTTGTTTATCGGGTATTCAGCCATACATTATTTATTAAAGGAAGAATGAGCGCAGGATGGTGGCGGCGACAATCAGGAAGATGCACGCCCCGAACCACGAGGCGGCAGTCTTGGAGGTGTCGGGGTCGCCGGACGAGAACTTCCCGTACACTTTCACGCCCCCGATAAGCCCGACTACCGCGCCGATGGCGTAGATGAGTTTCGTGCCGGGGTCGAAATACGAACTCACCATAGAGGTGGCTTCGTTGATGCCCGCGATGCCGTTTCCCTGCGCGAAGGCGGAGGCGGTTGCGGCAACCAGAAGTGCCGCTGAGAGGATAAGTTTCTGTCTGTTGTTCTTGTTCATAAACTGTTCTTGTTTTGTGCCGTCAAAAGGGTGGATGGTCCTTTGTCGGGCGGTTGATACTCGGTTACTTTACTTTGGTTTAGTGGGTTGCCCGTTTGTTTCTACGGACTTGGGTGTGTCCGTTGCGAACCGGACGTGCCTTGCACTTCCTCACCGCATGGGTGTAATTTTACATTTTCATTACCATTTCTTTTTTCGTTATACATAGTCGCGGATGTCGAAGTCCTCAATACTGTCCGGGACGACAAAATCCTTTTTCGGTTTCTTCAGCCGGATTTCAATAAGCCCCTTGATGCGGATGCTCATTTCAGACGAGCCGTTCATCAGCTTCTCGTACAGCTCCGTCCCTTCCATGTCGGTGAAGACCTTTGCCGCCCGCTCCCGTTCCGTCGTTGTCGCTTCTGGGTTCTTGGCGGTTCTGACTGCATCGTCTATCTCGTCGAAGCTGCTTCCGGATGCCCTCGGCGCGTCGGGCGTTTCTTCCTCCGGCTCGTCCTCCCCGAACTCCAGTTCCGAAGGCGTGAGGCTCGTGAAGGTTTCGTCGAGTTTATCCTCCGGAACTTGGGCGGGACGGGACACGGTTTCCGTGTTTCCGTCGTCAAAAGTAGCCTCTTCCTCCGTCAGTTCAATGCCTTTTTCCGAAGTGGCGGCTTCTTGCGTCGGTATGGCAGCGGTTGTCCGGGTCGATGCCATCCTGAAACGGCTCTTGCCGATGATGTCCGGGGTGTCTGCGGGCGGTGTGTCCCTTACCGTTTCGGGCTTTGCCGCCGTGCCGCCCAACGACCGCCACACTCCGGCTATGCTTCTGAGGAAGCGGACAAGTCTGGTTTCCATGATCCTGTCATAAAGGAGCAGGAACAGAAACCACAGGTTGCAGCCGACCGATACGGTCAGCAGAATCATAGTCATGTTCATAGCTCTACTTTGGGGACTGAATCCAACATACGGTTGATTTCGGCACGGTGTGTCTGGAAATGTTCGTTAAGCACATTGTCCAGATAGTCGGCGATGGTCAGGTTTCCCTTACCTAATAAATAGGTGATTTCGGTTATCACGCTGTGGTTTGCCAAACTGATGTACACTTGCTTTCCCTCTCTCGCCTTGATTCCTGATTTTTTCAGGAAGGCGCGATAATCTTTCTTCTTTCCTTTCATGTCTGTTACTTTTTTAGGATTAAAATACTGCGTCGTAATTCTGGGCGTAAAGGCTCTTTATCGCCTCCTCGCACTGGTTGAAGTGGTGCGTAAGCACATGGTCGATGTAGGCGGACAGCGACAGCCGGTCATGCCCGATCACACGGGTGATACGCATGATGCGGTCGTGGTACTCCGGGCGCACATACGCCATCTTTCCCTCGCGTGCCTTCACTTCGGCTTCACGGATGAACAGCCGTTCATAGTCCTTCTCACCGCATTTGCCGCCTAACGGCACGGGGGACAGGATTTCCACACTCGCCTGCACTTGGGCAAGCATACCGCCGCCGTCATGCTGCGGACTTCTGTTTTTCTGGTTCTTTTCCATATTCAAATCAAGTCTTCACGTTGTTTCTTGTACAGTTCGTTTATTTTCTCCTTGTGCTGTTCCAGATGTTGGCGCAGCACGGTGTCCACGTAGCCGCCTACCGAGATTTCACGCCCGGCGATGTCGTTCACGATTTTGAGAATCTTGCTGTGGACGTCGCGGCTGATATAGACGCACTGGCGCGTCTTTATCTCGTTGCGGCGGAGGAACAGCCCGGAATAGTCGTCCTCCTGCCGTTTGCGGCGGACGGTGTCCCTCTGCGGTTTTTCCTTTGCCGTATATTGCACGGGCGGCGGTTCCGTTTCAGGGACGCTTTCTTCTTCGGGGGCAGGCGCGGGCGGCTCCTGCGCGTGGTACAGGGTCCCGTCCTGCCTGCGTCTGCCGATGGAGGCTATCAACAGTTCCTCGTCAATGCCTTCGGTGTTCACTTTCCTGCTGCCCATGATTATTGAGGTCTGATGATACGGCTTATCTCTTCCGAGAACTCACGGATGCCGCTCCCTTTCAGCAGGGACGCATCCATCGGGAAGATGGTCGAGCGGAACACGCTCTTGCGCTCTTCCGAGAGGTCGCGCCGGAACTTCTTGCTGTCGGGCAGGCGGGTGGACAGCACCGGCAGCCCCATCTCGGCGATCACATCCTCATACAGGTCGTAAAGCCCGTTCTTCTCCCTGCCGTCCACCATCGTCCAGAACAGGTACAGCCCTTTTGTTTTCGCCTGTCCCGTCGTCATGAGGTTGTCACGGAACATCACGGCGAATTGCAGGGTGCTTTCCACGACAAAACGGTCGGCACTCATGGGCGCGAAGATGTAGTCCATCTGCGAGAGGGTCTTGACCACGCCGTTGCTTTTCAGGGTTCCCGGCATGTCGAAGAACACGACGTCGGGTTTCACCTCTTCTTCGGCAAGCATCCTTTCGGCATCATCGAGGGCGTTGAGGGCGTCGCTTGCGATGACCGGGTAGGCGTTCTTCCTTATCTTGCGGAAGTGGTTACACGCGAGTGCCTTGAAATAGAGGCTCCCGCCGATAAGTCCCGTTTCACGTTCACGCAACCCGTGTATGCTGTGCTGCGGGGCGTCGCAGTCTATGACGGCGACATTGTGTCCTTTCACGTTGTGGAGGTAATTGGCGGCAAGTGCCGTGACGGTGGATTTGCCGATGCCCCCTTTCTGTGTTGCGAATGCAACGAATGTTTCATTACTCATGGTTCTGTTGGTTTTAATGGTTGATGAATTGTTTTCCTGCTCCGATACGGAATCGGTGACATGTATATCCGCATCCGCGAATCTCTGTCTGTCCGGTTCGTCACGTATCCGCTTCAACGGTGAAGCAGAGGTTCGGATAACTGATGAATGACGACATTGCGTCATGAAGTCATTGAATCCGTGAATCACCGCGTCATTGGGAAACCGGGTATCCGAAGGTTCGGGTATCCGGTCTGGCAAATATCCGCCGAAGCGGTTTGCCGGGTATTTGAAAGCCTCATTTTTCATATCTTCAAATCGTTCGTTTTTTGAATCATGCTGCAAATAAACAAGGATATTTTTGAATCCGTACCACTTCCCCTGCAAGTGGCGGCATATTGCGCCGGTTGGCTCTGATTGTCCGGTTCAAGCCTCTGTCCGATACCGCTTTAAGGGCGTAACTTTGCACCCGAACGGCAGGGTTCGCCGCAGGTGGCGCAGCCCGGAGTTTGAAAGGCATTCCCCCAATCCGTCCCCGACGGATTTTTATGTTCGCCTGAACATAGCAAGATGTCTTTTCAGCCGCTCAAAACGTTTTGAGCAGCCACGAAAAGCACTTGCCCTTGCAGGGGGCGGGCTTCCTCTCCGAAGTCGGGAAGCCTTTCAAACCTGCGGTGTCTGTGACCCCAAGCGGCGGCTTATGCCGTCCATCCGCTAAATCCAAAGTTTTATATGAAAGAGAAAAGAAACAAGACCGGGAGAAATCCCAAACTTGATCCGGCGGTGTTCCGTTACACCGTCCGTTTCAACGAGGAGGAACACAACCGTTTCCTCGCCATGTTCGAGAAGTCGGGCGTTTACGCCAAGTCGGTTTTCATCAAGGCGCACTTCTTCGGGCAGCCGTTCAGGGTGCTGAAAGTGGACAGGACGCTGGTGGATTACTACACCAGACTGTCCGATTTCCATGCGCAGTTCCGCGCGGTAGGCACGAACTACAACCAAGTCGTGAAGGAACTGAGGCTGCATTTTTCCGAGAAAAAGGCGATGGCGTTGCTCTACAAGCTGGAGCAGCAGACCGTCGAACTCGTGAAACTGAGCCGTCAGATTGTGGAATTGTCGAGAGAAATGGAGGCGAAATGGTCGCAAAAATCAGTGTAGGAAAGTCGCTGTACGGCGCGCTTGCCTACAACGGAGAAAAGATCAACGAGGCGAAAGGGCGTCTGCTCACCACCAACCGCATCTACAATGACGGCACGGGGACGGTGGACATCCGCAAGGCGATGGAGGGCTTTCTCGCCTGTATGCCGGAGCATACGAGGGTGGAGAAACCGGTACTCCATATCTCGCTCAACCCGCATCCCGACGACGTGCTGACCGATACGGAATTGCAGGACATCGCACGCGAGTATCTGGAGAAACTCGGCTACGGGAACCAGCCGTATCTTATTGTCAAGCACGAGGACATAGACCGCCACCACCTGCATATCGTGACAATCAATGTGGACGAGAAAGGCAGGCGGCTCAATCAGGATTTCCTTTTCCGCCGCAGCGACCGCATCCGTCGGGAATTGGAACGGAAGTACGGGCTGCACCCGGCGGAACGTAAGAATCAACGGATAGAGAACCCTCTGCGCAAGGTGGACGCTTCGGCGGGCGACGTGAAGAGGCAGGTCGGAAATACCGTCAAGGCTCTGGGTGGGCAGTACCGTTTCCAGACGATGGGCGAATACCGCGCCCTCCTTTCCTTATATAATATGACGGTGGAGGAAGCGCGGGGAAACGTGCGCGGACGCGAGTATCGCGGGCTGGTCTATTCCGTCACCGATGATGCCGGGAACAAGACGGGCAACCCGTTCAAGTCCTCGCTTTTCGGGAAGTCTGCAGGCTATGAAGCCGTGCAGAAGAAGTTTGCACGTTCCAAGCAGGAGATTAAGGACCGGAAACTCGCCGACATGACGAAACGCACCGTCCTTTCCGTGCTTGAAGGCACGTATGACAAGGAGAAGTTCGTTTCGCGGCTCAGGGAGAAAGGCATCGACACCGTGCTGCGCTACACGGAGGAAGGACGCATCTACGGAGCCACGTTCATCGACCACCGCACGGGCTGCGTGCTGAACGGCTCGCGCATGGGCAAGGAACTTTCCGCCAACGCCTTGCAGGAACACTTCACGCTGCCTTATGCCGGACTGCCGCCTATTCCGCTTTTCGTTCCGGTGGAAACAGGAGAGGATATGCGCGGACATACCGCATCCGACTACGGGAACACAGCGGGCGGTGTCGGTCTGCTCACTCCCGAAGGTCCGGCTGTGGATGCCGAGGAGGAAGCCTTTATCCGGGCGATGCAGCGCAAGAGGAAAAAGAAGAGGCGCAAGGGTTTGGGAATGTAACCGGAAGTATCAATATCAAAATTTTTCAATCTATGTCACAACAAGAAGACGATTTGAGGGCATTGGCGAAAATCATGGATTTTCTGCGTGCCGTGAGTATTATTTTAGTGGTCATGAACGTGTACTGGTTCTGCTATGAAGCCATACGGCTCTGGAGCGTGGACATCGGCGTGGTGGACAGAATCCTGATGAATTTCAACCGCACGGCGGGGTTGTTCCGTTCCATCCTCTACACGAAACTGTTTGCCGTCCTCCTGCTTGCCCTGTCCTGTCTGGGAACAAAGGGCGTCAAGGGAGAGAAAATCACTTGGGGAAGGATCTGGACGGTTCTTGCCGCAGGGTTCGTGCTGTTCTTCCTGAACTGGTGGATACTGGCATTGCCGTTGCCGGTGGAAGCGGTGACGGGGCTTTACGTGCTGACCGTCGGCACGGGCTATGTATGCCTGCTGATGGGCGGTCTGTGGATGAGCCGCCTGTTGAAGCACAACCTCATGGATGACGTGTTCAACAACGAGAACGAGAGCTTCATGCAGGAAACACGGCTCATCGAAAGCGAGTATTCGGTCAATCTTCCGACACGGTTTTACTACAAGAAGCGTTGGAACAACGGCTGGATTAACGTAGTGAATCCCTTCAGGGCTTCCATCGTATTGGGTACACCGGGCAGCGGAAAGTCATACGCGGTGGTAAACAGTTTTATCAAGCAGCAGATTGAGAAGGGCTTCTCGATGTATGTCTATGATTTCAAATTCAGCGACCTGTCCACGATTGCCTATAACCATCTGCTCAACCACCCGGAGGGCTACAAGGTGAAGCCGAAGTTTTACGTGATAAACTTCGACGACCCGCGACGCAGCCACCGTTGCAATCCCATTCACCCGGATTTCATGGAGGATATTACGGACGCTTACGAGAGCGCGTACACCATCATGCTCAATTTGAACAAGTCGTGGGTGCAAAAGCAGGGCGACTTCTTCGTGGAATCGCCCATCATTCTGTTTGCCAGTATTATATGGTATTTGAAAATCTATCAGAACGGCAAGTATTGCACGTTCCCCCATGCCATCGAGTTCCTGAACCGCCGTTACGAGGATATTTTCCCGATACTGACCTCTTATCCCGAACTGGAGAACTATCTCTCACCGTTCATGGATGCTTGGCTCGGAGGGGCTGCGGAGCAGTTAATGGGGCAGATCGCTTCAGCGAAAATCCCACTGTCACGCATGATTTCCCCGCAGCTCTATTGGGTAATGTCGGACAGCGAGTTCACGCTGGACATCAACAATCCCGAAGAGCCGAAAATTCTCTGCGTGGGCAACAATCCCGACCGTCAGAACATTTATGGTGCGGCTCTCGGTCTGTATAACTCCCGTATCGTGAAGCTCATCAACAAGAAAGGGATGTTGAAGTCGTCGGTCATCATCGACGAGCTTCCGACGATATATTTCAAGGGGCTGGACAACCTTATCGCCACCGCGCGAAGCAACAAGGTTGCCGTGTGTCTGGGCTTTCAGGATTTCAGCCAGTTGGTGCGTGACTATGGCGATAAAGAAGCCAAAGTCGTGATGAATACTGTCGGAAATATCTTCTCCGGTCAGGTGGTGGGCGAAACCGCCAAGACGCTATCCGAACGGTTCGGAAAGGTGTTGCAGAAGCGGCAGTCCATTTCCATCAACCGGCAGGACGTTTCCACCTCCATCAACACGCAGATGGACGCGCTTATCCCGCCGAGCAAGATTTCCGGGCTTACGCAGGGAATGTTTGTCGGTTCGGTGTCCGACAATTTCAACGAACGTATAGAACAGAAGATTTTCCACTGTGAGATTGTCGTGGATGCCGAGAAGGTCAAGCGCGAGGAGAAAGCCTACAAGCCGATACCCGTCATTACCGACTTCACGGACGAGGAGGGCAACGACTGCATGAAGGAAACGGTGCAGGCGAATTACAGGCGTATCAAGAAGGAGGTGAAACAGATTGTCGCCGACGAGCTGGAACGTATCGCGGGTGACGAAAATCTGAAACATCTGTTGCAGCAGAAATAGCCGGCAGGCGGCAACAAAAACGGGCGGGGCAAGTTTGATACCTTGTTCCGCCCGTTATTCTTTACCCTTCATTTTCCGGATTTTCCTCTTTCAGCAATTTGTTTATGGTCGTTATCGTATGGGTCTGAAAGTAGGTCTTCAGTTCCGCGTCATCTTTCAGGAGTATGCCGCATTCCTCATCGTAAGTTCCGATGATATATTTTTTAAGTTCGGAGAAACCTTCTGCAAACGGTATCTGTCTGTATTCATGCCAGTATTCGGTTACTGCTTCGGTGATAAACGCCTTCAACACGGATTTTCCCTCTTTGTCCAGTTTCTTGAAGCGTGTCGTTTCACGGCTCATGGGCAACGGTTCCGGCAGAATATCCTCCGGATTCTTGCCGCTACGCATGGCGGACATGCAACTCTTGCAGATATGTTGTGCGTGACCTTTGCCGCTGAACTTCTCGTTCGCCTTGTAGTCACCGCAGATACGGCAATAGTGTCCCTGCTGTTTCTTCTTCTTTTTCGCCATTTGATTATCAAATTTCTTTTCCGGTTGCAAATATCGGCATATTATTTCTATGGCTGTCAATAAACGGAAATAAAAGACGGGGAAATACATGATTATCCATGATTTACCCGTCCTTTAATTATCTTCTGGTTCGTTCCATTTCCTCGTCGCGGAGCATCCTCTCGTTCAGTTTTTCCTGCATCCTGTCAATGAAATAGGTGCGGCTTTCGTTCTTCCGGCGTTTGATATCAGTGTAGAAGCGGTAGCAGTCTTTAGAATCAACCCCGAATATCTTATAGAGAAGTGGGGCGAGCTGTTTGAGCGGCATATTGCCGTTGTTGATGCAGCCCATCACGTCTATGCCGTAGATAAGTTCCACGAGGTCGATGGCATTGCCCGTCCATTGAAGAAGGCTGGCGGTGGTTTCTGTTGCGTTGTTGGCGGATATTAGTGGTGGCACTTGGGGCGTGGCAAGGAATTTCTGCATCTTTCTTACGAAAGACAGAGCCTTGCTGACGTAGGCGGCAATCTCTCTTTTTTCTTCTGACAGATTACGTACGGGATGGTGCTGCAACTCGATTTCGATGTAGGCAAGCGCGATGACGGTAAGGTTCATGTCCATGCCGCCGTTGCACAGTTCGATCACTTGGGTGGCGAAAGCCGTGTATGCCGTTTCCATATTGCAGTCGCCGGCTTCGTTTATCAGGCGGAAAAAGTCGGTTTCCGCCAGCAAGAAATAATTCATGGTTCTGTCAATTTTGAAAATTACACTTTGTTTTCTGCGTGCGCACATGAATATAATTGGCAAAAAACGCGGCAGAAAATAAAAAATCCAACACTCAATTTTACAAAGTGCTGGATTTCAGAGGTATAAAATTCAGTATTTTTTCACAAGGACAAATTATCTCCGACTTAAATTGTTTGTAATCGGAACATTTATTCTATTCCTGAAAATAGAAATGTATGCTTGCCGCACATTTTGGCTATCTTGCTTTTTTATCAAGGATATAGATAATGCGACATACACCGTTGGGATAGCTTTTCAAAGAGGAAAGCGTCCAGTGTTGCTCTGGCAGAGCCGACTTAAAAAAATGTCGTCCGCTTCCGGATATGAAAGGAACGGTGTATAGTATGATTTCATCCACAGCGTGCATCCGCAGCAGTCCGTTTATATAGTCTGCCGTGTCCGGTGTGGCTTCCGCGAGGTAACGGATGTTTGTGCAGTCTTTTCTCCATTCGTGCAGCATTGAAATGGAATAGTCCGGTGTCACACGGTAAAAGGCTTTCTTCCTGATTTCATCAAGACCGCAACGGTCAAGGCACAAATCCTGATGTGCTTTATCATATAACTCTGAAGAAAGACATCCGTCCATCGTCAGTACGGCGAGAATCTGAACTTTACCCATAATCGTTTCCTTTCGTTAGGCAAGGGTAAAAAAGTAGCGTGCAATTCACACTACCTTCAAGCGATGGCTCTGGTAAAGCCTTTACGGAGAGTACGTGAATGCACGCTATGCGTAAGCATAGCATAAGCATCACGCAATCGTCTCCGTAGTTCCAATTTACCAGATTTTCGCTTGAAACGCCTTGCGGTCTTATCCTATATGTTGGCGGCGAAAAGCTCCTGCCAATCGCCGTTTTTCTCAAATGTTATGCAAAGATAGCCAAATTCAGTGAATTACGGGCTATGATTGCTTGAATTTATATTTAAGTCCATACTCTTCAAGTTTGCTGTATAGTGTTGTCCTGCCTATGCCGAGCAGTTCTGCGGCGACACTCCGGTTGCCGTTTGCCTGTTTCAACGCACGCAATATCCGCTCCTTATCCTCCGCGTCATTGCGCAAGGCGAAGCTGACAGTAGAGGTCGGTTTCGTCACGGCAAGTTCCAGATGCTCTTTCATGACAACACCTTCCTGCGCCTGCAATACAGCACCCATAACTTTCTGCCGAAGTTCCCGCACGTTGCCCGGCCATGCGTGTGTCAGCAACGCTTTACGTGCTTCGGAACTGAACCCGCTCACGCTACACTCCAGCTCTCTGTTTGCCATATCACGGAAGAACTCTGCCAGCGGCATAATGTCTTCTTGACAGTCACGCAACGGAGGAACGGTTATCCCGAAGTCGTGCAGGCGGTACAGAAGATCCTGCCGAAAACGCTTTTCATTCACCGATACCTCCAAATCTTCATTGGTAGCAGCGATGATGCGGACATTGAAATTCCGGTCTGCCTTGTCTCCGACCGGGCGATACCGCCTCTCCTGTATGGCACGGAGCAACATCTGTTGGGTTTCCAACGCGAGGTTTCCTACCTCGTCCAGAAACAACGTGCCGCCTTCCGCCTCATGGAAATATCCTTTCTTGGCATTGTCCGCACCTGTAAATGCACCTTTGACGTGTCCGAAGAAAGCCGACGGTGCAAGCTCTTTGGAGAGTGAACCGCAGTCCACCGCCACAAATGGCTTGCCTGCACGTTTGCTCTTGTCATGCAACAGGTGGGCAATATGCTCCTTGCCCGTGCCGTTCTCACCAAATATCATCACGCTCATATCGGTGGCGGCTACCAGCCTTATGCGGTGCATGATTTTCTGAAAGGCGGAACCTTCACGGGCGAATATAGGCATACGGCGTTGTCCTGCCTGACGTTCTTTCAGTATGGAACGGATCAGGGGGACAAGTTTATCCTCCACAAGCTGTTTGGGAATATAGTCTATCGAGCCGAGTTTCATGCTTTCCACGGCGGTATTAACTTCGGCGTAGTCGGTCATAATGATGAAGGGCTGCATCTTTCCCTCCTTTCGCATCCAGCACAAAAGGTCTATGCCACTGCCGTCAGGCAGACGCAGGTCGGCAACCACGATATCATTATCTGTTGCCTGTTGCAGATGTTTCTTCGCGGTTGAGAGGTGGTAAGCCTTCATATTGCGGTAGCCCTCCCGTGACAGCATATTGCAGACATATTCGCAATACACGATGTTGTCTTCCACCACAATTATTTTTGTCTTATTCATCTTCGTATTTTCTCCTTTCCTCTTCTGCCAACCGTATTATTTCCACTCCCTTATCCAGCACGGCAGTCACGGCATGGCTTAACGCTTCACCATCCGGGAGAGCATCGCCACGAAGCAATCCGTAAAGTACATTCAGCGGTTGGTCGGCACGGAGCACCTCCCACGAACTGCGCAGGTGGTGGATCATGGAATCCAGCTTTTGCAGGTCTTTTTCTTTTGCTGCATCCCGTACCGCCTGCATTTCCTTTTCTGTTTCAGTTATCAACTTTTCCAGCATGACGGCTTCATTGCCATAGGACAATAAGGCGGAAAAGTCCGGTTTCCCGTCCGGTGTCGCTTTTATGGCACACCTGTCGGAAACCTCCATCAGTTCCGATATGGAGAACGGTTTGAACAGGCATCCGGCAAAGCCTTTTGCCAATAGTTCCCCTTTGTTACAACTGCCCGAAGCGGTTGCCACAACCACCGGGATTGTTGGTGAATTGCCCACGTTGGACGAACGCAACAGTTCCAGCAATTCGAAACCGTTTATATCGGGCATATTCAAGTCTGTCAGCAACAGGCTGTATTCTTTCTGGCGTATCATTTCCATCAGTGCCGCAGCATCGGTGCAAGTGTCGCAGTGTATTCCTTCTTGGGAATACATCTCTTTCAGCATCAGAAGTAATACCTCATCATTGTCAATGGCGACAACATCATGGAATTTATTGTTATGATAAACAGGTGTATTGCTTGTATATCCAAGCTGTTCTTCAGCTTCCTGCATAGAAATTTCAACTGTGAAACGACTGCCTTTCCCTTTCTTGCTGTCTAAACGGATTGTTCCGCCAAGCATCGACACAATATTACGCATTATGGCAAGCCCAAGCCCGAAACCCTCCTTTGCGGCGGCATTTGATAGACGTTCAAACGCACCGAACGCTTGTTTCTGTTCCTCTTCTGTCATGCCTGTACCTGTATCTTCAACGACCAGTGTCAGAACTCCATTATCATATTCAGTAATCAAAGAAACACCGCCTTCTTCTGTGAACTTGACAGCGTTTGACAGCAGGTTATTCCCGATTTGTATTATTCGCTCTTTGTCGGTCAATACAATGGCATCGTGTCCAGTCTTCACGGACAAGGACAGCCCTTTGTTCACGGCAACAGGCATGAACTCCGTTTCAAGTGTGTGCGTGATTGCTGAAATCCGGCAGGGTGACAGACGGGGCTGTTCCTTGCCGTTGTCCAGGCGGAAGAAGTCAAGCAAAGTGTTAAGCATATCCCGCATACGGTCGGAGGATTGCAGTATGTTTTGGATATACTGCCCGGACTTATCCTCACACTGTTCTTTCCGTATCAGTCCGGCATAGCCTGTTATTGCTGTCAGCGGTGTGCGCAGTTCATGGGTGATAGTATGTACCGCCTTCTTCCTTGACGTTATCAGTGCCTCGTTCCGTTGTACGGATTGTTCCAGTTGCCTTATCAAATCAGTTGTCTTGTGCTTGTATTGTTTAATGCTTTTTGCATCACGATGTATGATGATGTAGGAAATTAACAACAATAGAAGAACGAATCCCATTAAACCGCCTACTTGCATAAATGACTTTTCACGCATGGCAACTATTTCGTTTTCCCGGCTTTGCAGTTCGGTTTGTACCTTTTCTTCTATTTGGCAAATCAATTCTTGCAGTTGTCTGTTAAGTTCTGCATTACGAGCTGCAAGGCTGTCGGCTTGTTCCGACAATTGGCGATCCTGCACTTTCTGTTCGCTGATTACGTTTCTATTGACCGAATGAAGGATAGTGGTTGATACTGCTGGAGTTACTTCCTTTTTTTTGCCGAATATGCCTAAGAAACCTTTTCGTTTTGGCTTTTTGGACTGTTCCTGCACACTTTTCTGTACAATAACCGGAATTTGATTGGCTATCTTCTTGTTAATAGATTGTTGTTCATCCATTAACCGGACTATCTGGAACATCTGTCGTTCCTTATCCTCTAAAAGACTGCGCACACTATCGATGCGCTCTGCTGGATAGGTGGCCTTGAAACGGCAGAGCATACTGTCCATTGCCATACGCCGTGCATGGTAATGCTCGATATCTTTATCGTTCCATTCCAGTATTGTTTCACCCAATAGAGAAAATTTTATCATTTGAATATTGATATTGTTTATTTCTTTTCGGAGCTCGTCTATTTTTTTATTGCCAAGTTCTAATGCTTCTATCTCCTGCCATTCATAGAGGCTATTATATGCCATACATCCGATAAGAATGGAGATAAGTATATATCCCAACCGTATTGCCTTATAGAAATTTCCTGACCGCTCCATTATTTTAATGACATTGATTTTTGGAACATGAATAAAAGTTTATCTTTTTCGTTCATGCGGATATTATCAGAATAACCGTCTTTTGTTATTTGATACCCACATGGCTTAACCATAAAAATGCCTAAGCCCTTAGTGTACGAACTTACTTCTGAGGCATAGTCTTTACTTGTATTTAATGGAACTTTCCCTTTAATATGACACCACTCATTATTACAACTGATGTCTTCAATCTCAGACATCAGTTTTTGCAAATCTGTAATAGCTTTGGAACTCGCTACTTGGGGTATCTGCAACTCAAAACAGAGCATCGGTTCGAGAATGTCCACACCTGACTGTTGCAAAGCCAGCCTGAAGACATAAGGGGTCAGCTGTCTGAAATCAGCAGGTGTACTTACCGGGCTATAATACTCGGCTTGAGTAAAAGTTACTTTCAGATCTGTCACTTCCCATCCATGTAAACCAGATTGGCAAGACATACGAATCCCTTCAAAAACGGCATTTTGAAAAGAATGGTTCAGATAACCATAGGAGATGTCACTTTCGATTTGCAACCCTGCCCCTAACGGTAAGGGTTCAAGAGTCAGCCCTATTGTGGCCCAGTAAGGGTTGGGTGGTACTTCGATCTGAATAATCTTATTGACCTTTTTTATAGGTCGTTCTTTGTAGATAGTCTTGATCTCATCAAAATGGACCTTTACGGAAAATCGTTCTTCCAGCAATGTCTGTATGATTTCCTTTTGGGTCAAACCATATAACGAGATTTCCAATTCATCACTATATGAGTTTATGGAAAAGGACAAAGACGGGTCTTCAATCCACAATGTATTCAGAGCGGATATCACCTTGCTTCTCTCTTCGGGCTTATTTGGCCGGACGGAGGATTTGAGAGCGGGATGCTGATGAGATAATCCTTGAATCAAACAAGGTTTAGCACCTAAATAATCTCCGATTCGAAAATCTTCTATATCTTCTACAATCGCGATATCATTGGCACCCACTTCATCAACATTTATCTCTCTGCCCTGATAAATAGTCTTTAGATTTTTAATCTTGATGAATTTTTCCGAATCGTTGATTCTTACAACGTCTCGAAGTCTCAGACTTCCGTCAATTATTTTAAGAAAACTTCTTTTATGCCCTTTGGGGTCATGCTCTATCTTATAGAGATAAGCTGAAAGTCTGTTTGAGACTGATGCCGGAGGAAGTATAAAAGAAGAAATGGCGTCCAACAACTCATTGATACCGATATTGAACATTGCTGATCCATGTAGCACCGGATAGACTTTGGCTTTTGCCACAAGAGCGATTATCGTATTCCAATAATCAGCCGGTGAAATTTCGCTATCCGCCAAATATCGTTCTAATATATCGTCGTCATGGTTGCATACAAATTCTTTGTATTCTTCCTTTATATATGTTTGGGAGCAAACCGGATAAACCGATCCATCGACAACAGTTTGCATAAACAGGACATCTTGCGACAGATTTGTTTTTATATCCATATACAAACGCTCCAAATTCACACCGGCACGGTCAATCTTATTGATAAATATAATTGTCGGGATTTGCAGCTTTTGTAAAGTACTGAACAGCAACTTTGTCTGCGCTTGTATGCCTTCCTTTGCGGATAAGATGAGGACTGCTCCATCAAGCATTTTGAATGTCCGCTCCACTTCCGCAATAAAATCCATGTGTCCCGGAGTGTCAATGATATTGCATTTCACTCCATTCCAGATAATAGATGTCGTAGAAGCCCGGACAGTAATTCCTCTACGTTTCTCTATATCCATAGAGTCCGTTATGGTGTCACCATTATCCACACGGCCGCACTTTTCCGTTGCTCCACTGGCAAACAGCAGATTCTCGGTTACGGAAGTTTTTCCTGCATCAATGTGAGCAAGAATTCCTAAATTTATAATATTCATTTGGATTAAGCAATAATATACTACAGTAGATGCATTGTCGAAACGCACCTTTTAATACCTCCTCGTAGCATATGAGAACTACAGGATTACTAACTCGTATTAATATGTATATTATTACTGCCGCATAACGATTACAAAATTACACAAAAAAATATATCTAACAAAAGTGGGAGGATTTTTTAACTTTTTACCATAGACATTTTATTAGGGAAGCGTAGGTTCAACTGGCAAGTACAAATAAGTAGAAATGTTTGAACAACACCGTTTTAGGAAGTTGAAAAATCAAGTTTCTCTCTCGGTATAGCGTTTATTTTGGCCAATATCTTCTTTAGTTTAGCATTTGTGTATTTCCCATTCGTGTTCTATTTAGCTCCTTATTATGAGTATGTAGCAAGTTACTTATCAAATTCAGCCTCTTTGAGGGTCAAATATGGTTTTGCAAATGGTGACTGACAAGACATAAACAAGGTCAGCAGGAATTTTTCACATAAATGGACATGAATGTATATAACCTAAAATAAGAATAAATTTTAATAAGGGCTGCCCAAAAAGAAAAAAATGCAGTTGCCATCCTATAGATACTTGCAGAAAGGATAAAATTTACTTTTAGACCTTTTGGGATAGCCCTTATTAATACTTCAGATAAAATTCCTTAGGTTATATTTTCAATCCTTTGGACCGGGTTTCCTCCTTGGCATACAGTCCCGGACGCCCGATTATGACATGGTTGGCAACGATACTATCCGCCGGACTGCGTATCTGCGGCGGTGCATTTTCGGGATATTGCGCCTGCCTGTTCCTCACATCTTCCGCTTCCGGCTTGAGCTGTTGCCCTTCATTCTCCTTTTCTGCGACTTCGGGCGTGGGTGGCGCAAGCTCCAGCTGAATTTTTCGGTCAAGGGCGGCAAGTTCGGACTTCAACTGCTTCAGCTCGTCCTCCTTCTTCCACACCTTACCCGCTATCTCCTGTAACTGCGGTATCTCCATCTCCAGCACCTCGTTCTTCGCCTTGTACTGGTCGATGATGGAGGGTATCCTCTCCATCGCGTTGAGGAAGTTGCGGGCGGCGGCCAACGGGTCAGCCATCGCCAGATGCCCGTTGTTGTAGGTGTACTTGTAGTTCCCCTCGACCACGAAGCGGTTGTCGGTGAACTCCAATCCCTCTTTGAGTATCCTTTCGCTCACCACCTTTATCGGAAAACCGTAAAGTTCACCGACCTGCGTGTACAACCCTCCGGTCGTGGCATTCTTGGCTATCTCCTGCAAACGCTTTCCGATGACCTTCTCATCGGCGGAATCCACTCCGTCCACCTTTATTATATTAAGGCGGTTGCCCTCCTTGTCGGTCTGCACCACCGACAGGAAGCGGTTCCAGTCCTCCGTCATGGCATCTATGAAAGCCGTGTTGTTGCGCAACTCGCCGGTCTTTGACTCCAGCTTGAACTCCGAATCACGCTTGCCCTTGTTGAACGACTTGCGTTCCCCTTCGAGCGATGCGATCCGCTTTTCCAGTTTCGCCTTGTCCAACAGGTCGGTATTGCCGGAGAGCAACGCCATGTATTCCGAGAAATTCATGCCCGATTTTTCGTCCATTGCCCCCTCGTCGATGGTACGCGCACCCATCGCACCGCTTTTGAGCTGGCTTATGAAAGTCTGCTTGCAGTGCAGGAGGTTGAACTTGTAGCTGTCCAGTGACTTCTCCACCGCGTAGATGATTACATCCACGTTGTTCCCGGCGAAATGTTTGGCAATCTCATTACCTGCCCTAACTCCGCGTCCGTCACGCTGTTGCAAGTCGGACGGTCGCCACGGCGTATCGAGATGATGGATAGCCACACACCGTTTCTGGGCGTTCACACCCGTTCCGAGCATAGAGGTAGAGCCGAACAGCACACGCACCGTCCCGGCGTTCATGGCGTCTATCACCGCCTTCCGCGCCTTGTCGGTCTTGCACTCCTGAATGAAGCGCACCTCGCTTGGCGGTATACCGTAGTCCTCCGTCAGTTTGCGCTTGATTTCCGAATAGACGTTCCACCCGTCGCCCGGCTGGTATGTCCCCAAATCAGAGAAAACGAACTGCGTGCCTTTCTGGGCGTCGTATTTTTGATAATACTCCGCGATCATCTTGGCACAGTGACTCGCTTTGTTGTCGGGATGATCTTCGTAATTCGGGTCTATCATGCGCATGTCGAGTGCCATTTTCCGGGCATAGTCCGTGGCGATGAGCATCTTCGCCTTTTCTTCCGTTTCCGAAAGCGGCAGCCTGCCCAACAAGGTGGCATCGCCCGTCTTGGCGAACTGCATCAGTTTCTGTATGAAGTCCTCCTGTTCCGGCGTGGGCGGTATATGGTGCAGTATCTCGTTCTTGGCAGGACGGTCAACGCCCACATCCTCCGCCGTGCGGTAGTCCGTGATTTCATTATAGAAGGCGGCAAGCTCCGGCACTTTGATGAAGTAGCGGAAACGCTCCTTCTGGACCACATTGTTCGTCACGTTAAATTCAAAATCCGTCGTCTTCTTGGCAAATATCGCCGCCCAAGCGTCGAAACACCTTATGTCCTGCCGTTCCAGCTCCTTCGGGCGCAGGTACTTGAACAGCAGGTACAATTCAGTCAGTGAGTTGCTGATAGTCGTGCCGGAGAGGAAGGTCGCACCCAAGTCTTTTCCTGTGCGCTCCTGTATGGTGCGTATGGCAAAGAGCATGTTAAGTGCCTTCTGGCTTCCCTCGCTGTTTCCCAATCCCGCCACACGGTCGTGGCGCGTGTTGAAAGTCAGATTCTTGAACTGGTGGCTCTCATCTATGAAGATGTGGTCGATGCCCATCTGCTTGAAATCCACCACGTCGTCCGTGCGTGACTTTATGGCGTGTTCCACCTTCTCCAGCTTCGCTTCAAGGTTGTGCTTGCGCTTCTCCAATCCTTTCAGCATCGCCCGCGACACGTTCTTTCCCTGCTGCCGTAGCACTTCGAGGTTTTCCTCCACCGTGTCAAGCTCTGCTTGCAGGATGCGCTGCTGCAATTCCGGCGACTGCGGTATCTTGCCGAACTGGTCGTGCGACATGATGACGCAATCGTAGTCGTTGTTCTTGATGTTGTTGAAGAAACGCACGCGGTTGGCGGTCGAGAAGTCCTTCTCCGAGGCGTAGAGAATCCGTGCGTTCGGGTATGCCGCCTGATAGGTGGCGGCAATCTCCGCGACATTGGCTTTCAATCCGATAATCATCGGCTTGTGTGCCAAGTTCAGACGCTTCATCTCATGCGCTGCAATGCACATTATCAGCGTTTTACCGGTTCCTACCTCGTGGTCACAAATGCCGCCGCCGTTCTGTTTGAGCATCCAGACGCAATCCATCTGCGACGGATAGACGCTCTTGATACCCCGGCTTGCCAGTCCTTTGAGGTTGAGGTCGGGAAAGGTCTGGTGCGATCCGTCATACTTCGGACGCACGAAACAGTTGAACTTGCGGTTGTACATCGTTGTCAGCCTCTCCTTGAACTGCGGCGACTGCTCTTCCAGCCATTCCGAGAACCCGTTGCGGATCTCGTCGATCTTGGCGTTGGCGAGCTGTATGCCCTCGCTGTCACGCACCTTGATGTCATTGCCATGCTCATCCTTTCCTATGGACTTCATCATGTCAGGGCAGGTGTTGTGCAGGGCGTGTTTCAACAGGTGCATGCCGTCATAGTTCCGGTAATAGCCCTTCACTAAAAACTCGTCCGTGATTTTCATGGTGCGGTAGCCGCACGCCACCGAAAACTCGTCCATGCTTGCGGAGTAGGCGATTTTCACGTCCGTGTCGAACAGGTGGCTCATATAGGCGGCGTACACGCCCGTCGGAATCCAGCGTTCCCCGAAATTGAAGTCGAGGTCCTCAAAGGCGATGCGCTGCGGCTCGGCTTCTTTCAGAGCCTCCAACGCCTGCTTCACTTCCGGCATACGTCCGTTTTCGGGGTTGTCGCCTATCCATGCCTCGATGCGCTCCGCCTTCTCTATCACGTTCCCGGCGATGAACCTGTCCTTTATCTCGTAACCGGTTACGAGCGGGTTGTAGAAGATGCGTCCTTTGAGGGCGTCAAGCAATCCCTCTTCCGTGCTGTCGGTTATCTCCCGCATATAGTCGAGATTGACCGTGCCGAACTTGTTGAGCGATGCGGATAACGCCTCTTCGGGAGAGCTTACGTTGGCATGGCTCTCCACAGAGAAGGAAACGGGACGTTCGAAGATGTCCGCCTTGACGAACCTGCCGTCCTCCGCCCGTTCCAGCGAAAGGATGTCGCGTCCGGCGGCATCCATCATCAACAGTTTCACGTTATGCTTGGCATTGAGGTTGCCGTAGCGCATGACAAACTCATCGTAGCAGGTATTCAACGCTCCGCGTTGCGCAGACCCTTCATCGTGATACTCCGCCTCGTAGCGGTAAAGCCGCTCGTATGCGTCACGGAGTGACACATACAACATCGCTTTCTCCTTCTGGTAGCCGGTCAGGTCAAGCGGTTGGAATGTCGCGCCGTAAGGCGTGAGGCCCTTCAAATAACCGAGATTGCGTGAAGCATCCAGTACCATAGAGCCGTCACGGTAGTGCGGCTCCAGCATACCGTTGAACGGACGGGGAGAAAGGTCGAGAGGTTCCTCCTTCGGCTTTTCCGTTTCAAATTCAGGGAAAAGGGAAGTTGTTGTCTCACTTGCGTTATTGTCCGTAACGGGAACGGTTGCGACTTCCGGCTGTGCTTCGGGTCGTTTTGTCGCTTCCTTTTCCGGCATGTTAGTGGCGGGAGCGGCTTTCACCGCCGTCCCGTCCACCCGTTGTTTCTCCTGATGCTGTGCCGCCAGCCTGCGAAGCTCCTTGCGTCGCTCCGGCGTGAGGTCCATCATCATTTCATAGAAGCCGTTGATGGGCGGATTGGTGTCCCAATCCAAAGTGGCGTAAATATCATCCGGATCGGCTTTGGCTGCGACACTCACCGGCTTTGTTTCATGGCTGTCCCTGTTCTCCGTCAGCGGTGCGGCAGACGGCTGTGGCGGTGCGGTCGTAACCTGCGCCTGTGGTTTGGGAGGCATACGCCTTGCCGGGCTTCCCTTTTTCGCTGTCTTTTTCTTCTTGGAGGGTGCGTCCTGCTTGCGTACTTCCTCGGTCATGCCCCAGAGGTCGAGCAGGGAGAGCTGCACGCCCTCCGAATAATCGGGGCGGCGCGGCTCTATCTCCGGCTTTTCTTCCTCCGGCTGCGGTGCTGCCGCTTCGGGTTTCGCTGCCATTTCATGACGTGGCTGTATCTCAGGAGTGACAACCGGTGTGGAAATGGTTTCTGTAACCGTGCTTTTCCCTTGTGCCGGATGCAGGCTGTGCATTTCATACAGTTTTCTGTCCAACTTATACAGCTCGATATCCATATGTTCCCGCAAGTCCTCCGCCATTTGCCCGATGCCGCCCCGGTGCATGACTTTATAGGCAGGTTTCCCGTAAGGGTCCGTGCCGCTTATCAGATCCGAGTGGGGAATCATGCCGATGCTGCCGACATACCCGTTCTGGAAACTGCCTATCGGTGTCTTTTCCGTCTGCACGAACAACTCTTCATAATCGTACAGCTCCCGTTTCTTGCCGCTGTTCTTTTGAAGGATAATCAGGTCGCTGCCCACCTCCGTACCCGCGTTGTCCGTGAAGAGGTTGTTCGGCAGGCGTGCGACACCCACCAGATTGGCATTACGCATCATATACTCGCGTATGGGCGCGTTGGACGGTGCGTCCAGCACTCCATGCGAGGTGATGAACGCCACGATGCCGCCCTCACGCACCGCGTCAAGGCTTTTCAGGAAGAAATAGTTGTGTATTGCCTTCTGTGCGGAACGCCTTGCCGGGTCTTGGCTTCCTGTAAACTCCGGGTCGAACACAGCCACGTCGCCGAACGGGATGTTCGAGATGGCAAGGTCGAAATAGTCCGTGAAGGGCTTCTCTATCTTCTCGAATCCCTGCACCCTTACCTTTTGGTCGGGATGCAGGTGTCCCAATATCTTGCCCGTCATCAGGTCTTTCTCGAAAGCCATGACATCCGCGTCCGGCTTGTTTTCCAGCACGGCATCCACGAATGCGCCCACACCCGCCGACGGCTCCAGTACACGGTCGGGACGTATGCCGTGTTCATGCAGTACGTCCGCGATAGTGCCGGTTATCTCCGGCGGGGTGTAGAAAGCGGTCAGCACGGACTGCTTCATGGCATCCACGTACCGCTTGTACTCCGTATCGTCCTTGCTGTTTTCACGCACCAGCCTGTGCAGCTCCACCGTCGGGGCAAACAGTTCGAGGTCCGATTTCGCCCAATGCACGGCATCCGTCAGTTCCTTTGCCGGGTTCAGTATGCACTTCAACCCGCCGAAACCGCAATACTTCCGAAGTATGGCTTGTTCCTCGGCGGTTGCCGTCCTCCGTTCCCTGTCAAGGATGAATGCCGTCCGTATCGCCTCGATGTTGTCCCGCAGCCGTTGTTTGCGGTTAAACGCCATATTCCCCGATATAAAGGACGACGGCTCCCGTCAGCTCCGTGTAGAGCAGGTCGTATTCGGGCGACAGGGCGAAATTGTCGTCCGAAAGGTCATAAGCGGAGAATACATTACCGACAGGCGGCAGCAGCTTTCGGATGAAGGCCTCGCGTTTCTTTTCCGGCACTTCTTCGGCAAACTCGTTTTCCACGACTTCGCGGAGGATGGCGTACTTGGAATAGCGAAGCCCCCGCAGGAGCGTGTCCATCGCCAACTCCTGCGCCCCTTCGGGCGGATAGCCTTCGAGCCGCGCACGCTCATACGTTTCGGCGGCACGGTCGGCGCGTTCCCGGATGAAGGCATCATCGGAAGCCTGTTCAAACTTGTTCGTGCGGAGATAGTCCAGCAGGTACAGACCGTAATAGGAAAAGTCGGTCTGACCCTCGTTTTTCTTCTTGTTGTTCATTACTTTGGAATTTAGTGGATTGGTAATGACGGGGATAATCGTCTGGAAAGGAGAAAGAAAAGGCACTCGGTATCCCTCCGAGTGCCACCACTAAATCCAAAGTATGAGTGTAATCCGGTATCGAAGAACAATTCATTACTCTGAACCAGTGGCAAAGTTAATACTATTTCTTCCGTCCTGAAAATTTCCTGCTCGTTTTCCTTTCGGGGAACACGAAAGTCGTGTTATAGTCCCCGTCAAAGGCGACTATGGCATCGAAGCTCTTGCCCTGCTTGCTCTTGAAGCCTTTGAGCAGCTTCGTATGCCCGTCGGTGAGCAGCTCTTTGATCTCGTCGTCGGAAAGGGTGCGGTTCGCCTTCAGGCGGAACACGGGCAGCCCGCACTCCGCATTGTCGCAGCGTACCACCTTGCCGTAGAACTGCATGCTGCCCGTCCCGCACTTGGGACACTTGCAGCCGGAATCCCTGCGGGAGAACAGCTTGTTGCACGAGAGCAGTTCGGAGGTGATTTCGCGTGTGTACGCCTCTATTTCCCTGCGGAAAGTGTCTGCGGGCAGTTCCCCGCGCTCGATGCGTGCCAGATTCTTCTCCCATTCGCCCGTCATGGCTACGTCGGCGATGCGCATCGTCTTCACGACAGAGTAAAGGGCAAGCCCTTTTTCAGTCGGCACAAGCGATTTCTTGCAGCGTTCCATGTAGCCGCGCTTGAAGAGCGTTTCGATAATCGCCGCACGGGTGGCGGGCGTGCCGATGCCGCAGTCCTTCAACGCCTGACGCAATGCGTCGTCCTCTATGTCCTTGCCCGCCGTTTCCATTGCCGATAATAGTGTGGCCTCAGTATGCAGCGGCTTGGGTTTGGTCTTTCCCTCCGTGATGGAGCAGCCTTTCAGCGTCAGCGTGTCGCCTTCCTGCCAATTGGGGATGGCGGTTTCTTCCTTGTCCTCCCCGCCATAGACGGCGCGCCATCCGGCTTGCCTGATAACGCTGCCTTTCACCGTGAACTCCACTCCGGCACACTCCGCCGTGACGGTGGCGGTGTCCTTGACGCATTTTTCGGAGAACGCCTCGATCATGCGCCCGGCAACCATCTGATAGACGGTACTGTCCTCTTTGGAGAGGAACAGCGGTTTCTCGCCCGTGACGAGCAGGGCGTGGTGGTCCGTCACCTTACCGCCGTCCACGCTTCTGCGTGTCGGGACGCATTTCGGCTGCACCTTGCCTTTCCATTCGGGCAAAGCCCCGATGAAGGCGAGCAGCTTGGGGATTTCGGCGAACACGTCTTCGGGGATGTAGCGGCTTCCGGTTCGCGGATAGGTGATGAGCTTCTTCTCGTAGAGCTTCTGCGCGATTTCAAGCGTCTGTTCCGCCGTGAAGCCGTGCTTGGCGTTGGCTTCCTTCTGGAGCGTCGTCAGGTCGTACAGCAGCGGTGTTTCCTCCGTCTTCTCCTTGCGTTCGGCTTTCGTGACGGTGGCTGTGCCAGCCGACTTCACCTTATTATATAGTTCCGTCGCAGGCTCTTTCTCTTTCCACTTTTCGGAAGAGGAAAACTTCACCGTTCCTTCATTGCAGCCGTCCGTTGCGATATGGAGCTGCCAGAAGGCTTCGGGTGTGAAGCGGCGATTCTCCCAATAGCGTGCGCACACCATCGCCAGCGTGGGTGTCTGCACCCGCCCGACGGAGTACGTGCCGTGTCCGGCGGCGATGGAGAGTGCCTGCGTGCCGTTGATACCCACGAGCCAGTCTGATTCGCTCCGCGCTTTGGCAGCAAGATAGAGGTTGTCGTATTTGCCGCCTTCTTCAAGGTTTCGCAGTCCCTCGCGGATAGCCTTGTCGGTAAGCGAGCTTATCCAGAGGCGGACGAACGGGGTGGTGCATCCGGTGTAATGGTAGAGGTAGCGGAAGATAAGTTCACCCTCGCGTCCAGCATCGGTCGCCACGATGATCTGTTCGCTTTCCTTGAAAAGACGGGTGACGGTTTTAATCTGAGCCACCACGCCGCTGTCGGGCTTGTAGCCCTTCTCCGTCTTTACCTGACGGGGGACGAGCGTGAAGGTGTCGGGGATGACGGGCAGGTTGTCACGGACAAAGCCGCGTATGCCGTAGCCGTCGGGCATGGCAAGCTGCACGAGGTGTCCGAACGCCCATGTCACGGCGTAGCCGCCTCCCTCGAAATATCCTTCCTCTCTCTTTGTCGCGCCCACGATGCGGGCAATCTCACGTGCCACAGAAGGCTTTTCTGCAATGATTGTCTTCATATTTTTTCTGTCGTTTTGAATTTTACAAATGTTACTTCGGATTTAGTGGCGGACACGGGATTACATCTTCATGCCCTTGTTGTTTCTTTTCTGCTGCTGTTGCTGTGCGGTGTCCTTTGGGGCGGTCTGTCCCTTCCGCAACGGCTCCTTCAGGTTCTTGGTAGCCTCGTTGGTCTTGCCCTCGCTGTTCACTGCCACCTGTGTGCGGCTCTCGTTGGACGGGGCGACCTTCTGCGCGTTGTCGGGATTGGTGTCGTAGCGGTACGGGCGTCCCTTCTCCGAATTGAACTTGATGTACATCGTGGCGTGGAAGCCTTGCTTGTCGGTCACGTTCTCTAATTTCACGGCTTTGCCAGCCACGTAGTCGGCTTTCTGCTGTTCGGTGAAGTCCACGCCGCTCCATTTGCTGATGGGGCGGATGCTGCCGTCGGCGTTCGTCCACGTGTTGCGGCGTTGCTCCTTGTTCGTGCCCCCGGCATTCTCCGTACCCTGCGCCTGTCCTTGTGCGGGGTTGTTCTTCGTTTCCTGCGTCCGGGCGGCACGGGGGGACCTGCTGGTTCCCGGCACGAACTCCACGCCGCGCTGCTCCACGTTCACTTGCAGGGTGGTGAGGAACTTCCTGCCGTCCTTGCGCTCGATGAGCTTGTCACGCACGGGCAGCCCGGCACGCAACATGTCCTGCTCCTGCTTGGTGATTTCCGTCTTGCCGATGCGCTCCGGTATGCGCACCTTGTTCGCCGGGACATCCGTGATTTCGTTCGTCTTGCGGTCGATGCTGACGAACGAGGGGATGATCTCGCCCGTTTCCCTGTCCACGAGGTCCACGACCCTGCCGAGGTTGCCCGTTTCGCACAGGTTCTTCCGGTCGTCGTCGGAGAACTTGTGTTCCTTGTACTCGTCGAGTTTCTGCTCCTTGCGGATGAAGTGCGGCACAAGGCTGACATTACCCTCGCCGTCCCTCTTGAAGGAGAGGCGGGCGTCCAACTCGAAAGCCTCTCCACCGAAATTGGGCGACACCCTCACCAAGTCGGACTTGCCGTAGTTGAGCATCCTGTCAAGGTTGCCCGACTTTTCAAGGTCGTCGCGCTTCACGCCCCATTTCTCCTCCAACTCCTGCCAATTGATCTTGCTCTCGTCGATGGGCTGGTAGCCCCGGTTGCCCTGCGTCTGCTGCGGGCTTTCCTGATTCTGTTCGTTTTTCTGTTCCATTTCTTCCTGTTTTTTAGGTTCGTCATCTTGTTTCTGTTCCGGTTGTTCCTGCTTTTCGGCGGACTGCTCCTCCTGTACTTTCTTTTCGTAGCCGGAGGTGTCCACCTTGTGGGGCGCAAGCATCTCCTTGTTGCCGTCGGGGTCTTTCAGCAAGTCCTTGATAACCTCCAGCAGCTTGTCGGCTTGGTCCGCCGCGACACGGTAGAAACCGAAGCGGCTGGGTTCCTTGCACTGCCGGAAGAAGTTCTTGAAGAAGTTGTCCAGCACGTCGCCGTGCCGGTCGAATTGCAGGAAACTCTGCGCGTTCTCCGCTTTCGCGGGGATGCGCTTGGGGGAACCGTCGGCGTTCAGCCCGGCTACCACGCTGATTTCGCCCGTCTTCTCGTCACGGACAACCAGCACGTCCTTTTCGTCTTTTTTCTTTGCCATCTGAAAAATGTTTTAATGGTTATTTTTGAAAGAAATTATGGATACGAGCCTTGTAGAAGGCTATATCTTCCTTGCGGAAGTCCTTTACATGTTCGGAGAGGAACGTCAGCACGTCCGCCTCGCTGTAATAGGTCTTTTTGCCGAGTGTCTTGTAGGGCAGCGCGCCGATGCTGCGGTAGCGTTGCAGGGTGCGCTTGCTGATCTGGAGCAGCATGCACAGGTCTTGGTTGTCGAAAAGCCTGATCCCGTCCATCGGGTTCGGGGCTTTGCCGGACGGCTGCATGGAGAGCAGCATCTCGTCCTGACGGTCGAGCCGTTCCATCACCTTCTGCATCCAGTTCTCAAAATTGTTGCGGGTAAGCAGTTCCATGTCCTATGTCCTCCTTCCTTTGGGTTTGCCGCCCGTGCGCAGCGTGTGGTTGCGTTTCATCTGTTCCGGTGTCGCGGCATCTCCCGTGACGGTACTGTCTTCGAGCAGGCGGTCTATCTCCGACTGCCGGTAGCGGCACTTGCCGCGCAGCACGACATAGGCGATGCGCTGTTCGCTGCGCATGCGCTGGAGGGTGCGGCAACTCACGTTCAGCAGGTGCGCCGCCTCGCGAGTGGTGAGCAGCCTGTCGGGGGATTCTTCCTTCCTCCCGCCGGAAACGGCACGCACGTGTGCCGCTATCTCGGCTATCTGTTCCGTCAATGCGGTGAAGACGGAACTTTCCATCGTTATCACTTTCATATTCAGTCCTTTCTTTTGGTTTCTGCGGCAAAATTCAGCAATAAACCAAAGGGGCTTTAACAGCTCACTACGTGGCTCACGTAAGATTTTTACGGATAATGGCTCCGTTACCCGGACAGACGGCGCAACAAGCTGCCTTTTAGCGGGAAACGGTGCATGTTCATAGCGGCTTCGTTACCTTTGCGGCAAACTCTGAAATGTTTTGCTTATGGAAATAGTATCTATCGAGAAAAAGACCTTCGAGATGATGGTGGCGTCCTTCAACGCCCTCGCGGAGAAGGTAGCCGCCCTGAGGCGCAGGAGCGACGGCGGGCGGCAGGAAAGATGGCTCACGGGCGAGGAGGTCTGCGGGCAGTTGAGAATCAGCCCGCGCACGTTGCAGACGTTACGCGACAAGCGGCTTATCGGCTACTCGCAGATAAACCGCAGGTTCTATTACAAGCCGGAAGAAGTCAGGAGACTGATTCCGCTTATCGGTACGCTCTATCCCGGCGGCAGATAATCTTATTATTCACCCACTGAATCCAAAGTTATGATGAACGAGAACAACGATGTTTTTACACTGGAGGACGAGCCGCTTGCCACAGTGGTGCAGAATATGCGCAAAGGCTCTAAATGGCTCTCCGCATTTTTGGAAAGTTACCGTCCGCCGCTGGACGGGGAACGTTACCTGACGGACAGGGAGGTGGCGGACTTGCTCCGTGTCAGCCGCCGCACCTTGCAGGAGTACCGCAACAACAGGGTGCTGCCCTTTATCCTTTTGGGAGGGAAGGTGCTTTACCCCGAATCCGGGTTGCGTGAGCTGTTAGAGGTGAACTACCGCAAGCCGCTGGAATAATGTTCTGGCATTCCGGAATAAAATGCGTACCTTTGTAGTTAAAAATGAAATACCATTATGCTTCGGAGTGAATTTGCAAAATTGTTAGAATCCACAATAATTCCTGAAGGAATAGAGCAAGAGGACATAAAATCTCGAATCTATCCAATAAGTGCAGCATTGATGTCAATGTTGCCGCAAAAACTGTATAGATATAGGAGTTGTTCAACATTAAACCTTGATGCTTTTGATAAGGATTTGGTTTATGCTGTTACTGCTGATAAGTTTAATGACCCCTATGACACTCTTGTTTATTATAGTTTGGATAATATTCAAGAGCAAATGAGAGCCTGTTGTACAGAAGAATTTCTTGAACAATTCAAACAGATACTTGAAAATAAAGATTTTGATTTTCCTCCAAGTGTAATCCAATTTTTCGGAAAAAACAATTTGGCAGGTTTTAAAAAACAGGTAATATCATGTAATGGTATAAATCCATTGAGATTAGCTCTTTTTAGTGCTGCAATGGAAAACATATTGAAAGAAATCCTATTAAAAATGGGGGATACATTAAAGATCGTATCTACGATAGCATGTTTAAGCGAAAACATAGATTCTGTTATAATGTGGAGCCACTATGCCCAAAATCATGAAGGGTTTGCATTGGAATATGATTTAAGGTTCTTATTAGAACAAGGAGAAATGAATTGTTGTATTTTGCCTGTTATATATGATAACGACCGTTTTGATGCAAATAGCTTTATTCAATGGTATATAGCAAAGAGTTTGGGGCTGGATGTTAAAAATATAGATTCACTATCACATTTGAAAATGGCTATTCACAAATCCACACAGTGGGAATATGAAAATGAATGGCGTATTATTCATTCCGAGAAACAACCTGCCACACATTCTCGTGCAACAAGCCTGAAAATTGTTCCTAAAGCAATCTATTATGGAGAGAGAATTTCAAATATCAACAAGAAAATATTGCATTATATAGCACAAGAAAAAGGAATTGCGGAATTTGATATGTACATTGATTGTGGCTCATTAAAGTATGAGATGTTATATAAGCCATCTCAATTTTGATACCTCATATTCTTTAACAAATAATTCGTATATTCCAAATTGACTATCTTAAAGTTAAAACGGACAGCTTGATGGTTGTCCGTTTTTAATTGATTGTCATCGTCTTTTCAGCAGTAACCGCCTTTTCCGCTATGTACGAATACCATGTAGGCGATATGCTTGTCTTTTGCGAGTGCCTTGTCCATCAGCCAGCGGCGGAAAAGATGGGCGTGGTAGGTGTTCAGCCGAAAGGCGACAGGGATGATGATTTCCAGCGAATACACGTCGGCTGAAAGCCCGTTTTCAAGCCGCATGTAGCGGCACACCTCGTAGTCGTTCAGCACGTCCGGCTTGCGGACGGCTCTGATGGCGGCGTTCACTGCCGGGACGCCCGTGTGGAACAGTCCGGCGATTTCTGTGGCGGTCATCCATATCTCGTTACCGGTTACGCTGACCGTGTTGTCCTCTATGATAATTATATCACGTTTCATGGCTTCTCTGTTTTAGATGGTGCAACCTGCAAATTCCTCGATGCCGTTCAACCTTGCGGCAAGATTCTCCATGTCTTGGTTGAGCTTCTCTTTGGTGATTTTCGCGTATATCTGTGTAGTCTTTATGCTCTTGTGTCCCAGCATGGAACTCACCGTTTCGATGGGTACGCCGTTGGAGAGGAACACCGTCGTGGCTGCCGTGTGGCGGCTCTGATGCCACGTGATGTGCTTGGTGATGCCGCAACGCTTGGCGACGGAACGGATTCCGGCAAGGCACGTGTTGTAGTGGGGAACGGGGAAAATCCTGCCGTTCCCGCACAGCCCCCGGTATTTGTCGATGATGCGCTTTGCGATGTCGAGCAGGCGGATATTGGATACCACGCCCGTCTTCTGGCGGTTGATGTTTATCCACTCGTGTTCGTCGAAGTAGGTATGGATGTTCTCTTCCGTCAGGTTGCGCATGTCGGCGAACGACAAGCCCGTGAAGGCGCAGAACAGGTAGAGGTCGCGGTAAAGCTCCTGCTTGGCGTTTTTCAGCCTGCCATCCATCAGCAGCCGGATTTCCTCTTTCGTCAGGAAACTGCGTGTCGTTTCCTCCTTCTTGATTTCATACTCGCGGAACGGGTCGCGTGTGAGCCACTCGTTGTTGATGGCGATGAACACCATCGTCCGCAAGGGGCAGACATACAGCCACACGGTGTTGGTGCAGCAGTGCTTGTCCGTGCGAAGGAACATTTCGAAGTCGGAGATGAAAGCGGACGTAAGCTCTTTCAGCGCGATGTCCTTCACGCGGTAGCGGATGGTGAGGAA
Organism: Bacteroides sp. RCH18; assembly: GCF_058231005.1. NCBI lineage: Bacteria > Pseudomonadati > Bacteroidota > Bacteroidia > Bacteroidales > Bacteroidaceae > Bacteroides > Bacteroides sp. RCH18. The sequence continues at coordinate 2,317,602 of NZ_JBIPTC010000001.1, forward strand.
CTCTTGCAGGTGCTTGTAAACGGTCTTGTACTTCAAGAGCGTGCCTTTGGCTTTCATGCCAGCATCCACCTGTTTCTCGTAGTCCTCGTTGTGCTGGCGGAACACCTGCATCAGCGTGTGGTAGCGGTGTTCCAGTCCGAGAAAGGCGTTCTTGACCTTCTCCGCCGTGACGAAATTGTCACGCTCCATGATTTCCTGATAATGTTTGTTGATGCGCACACGCATCTTGTCGAGCATGCGGTTCGTTTCGAGTGCCGCCGAGCTTCTGCCCGTGACACGTCCCCCTTTGGTGTCCCACAGCTTGGGATCGACGGTCAGTTTACAACTGAACTGCGTCTGGCTGCCGTCCACCGTGATGCGTCCCATGACGGGTACTGTCCCGTCCTTTTTCACTACCTGACGTTTGAGGTAGTAGATTACTGAAAATGTACTCTTCATCGTCCTTAATTTTTTTAGGTTCAAAATTAGTTGGTGAAGAGTCCGGTGTCGGTACGCAAAACGGGGAGGAACGGCGCAATCTTTTTTCGTAACCGGATTTATTGCGTGGGTTGTCAGTAACTCACTAATCTTTAACGCCTTGTTTCGCTATCCGTGTCCGTTTGTCGCCCTTTCGGGCATGGTTACGGACAAGTAACGTAGCGGCGTCCTGATTTGGCTTCAGCGGTGATTGCGATGGCTTCACGAATAATCGGAAACCCGACTGAAACCCTTGTAACTCAATTCTATCACTATATCTTTCCGCATTTCACTTTTTTGTAGTAACTTTGCTATTAGATTTTGTTAGTACTTAATTTTAGGTTCACAAAAATGTGAAACAGAGAAAGTATTAATAGCCGAGGAATTGGGGAGAGTGTTGCACCACTTTCCCCCTTTTTATTCCTCGTTTTGATGTCTATTTACTTTCGTTTTATTCTACTCCGTTGTGTTACATAGGCATTAAACTTTTAATCAGATTATTAATATATCGTTATCTCTCGCTGTGACAGTATTTTGTACTCAAATAAGTCCGCACGGCTAATCGCTTTCAGAATCGTTTCAATCTGATCGCTTTGCCGGAACTTACCCGAAATAATCTTACTCAACAGAGATGGATCATCTACAGTAAAATGAATATCATACCATTGCTCCAATCTTTCCAGCACTTCGCCCAACGGTAATTCTTCAAAGTCATAGATTCCTTGTTCACGGTATTCCTTTCCTCCAAAATGAGAAGAGGACTTAACCAGTTTTCCATCTATCAAAGATACTTTCTCGTCAGGTAATAAGTTTACCGACTCTTCAGGATATCCGGTAGAGCTGACTCTCACTTTACCCGAAAGCAAGTCTGTCTCAAACTTCTCGCTATTGCTATAAGCATATACATTAAATTCCGTACCAAGCACTCTTACATCATACTTCTGCGTTTGTACTGTAAAAGGACGGGAAGCATCCTTTGTCACTGTAAAAAATCCCTCTCCATCCAGTTCTACCATACGGGCATCGGACGAGAAAACAGAAGGCCACCTCAATGTAGAAAGTGAACTCAACCATGCTTCACTACCATCCGGCAGAGTTAAATGTACCCGTTGCCCCTTCGGAACTGTAATCTCCGTATAAGAGGGAGTCTCCGAACCAACAAGCATATACCAGGCAAGCATCCACGTCAGAGCAATCATAGCGGCTGCCGAAGTAGTATATCGTATGACTTGCAACACCCGTTTCCGCCTCAGCTTTTTCTCCTGGCGGTTCATCAGTGCTTCCAGATTCCGTTCGCCTTTCAAAGAATCATCTTCTCTGGGTAATAATCCGGACAGACCTACGATATTTTGCATTTCTGCAAATTCCCGTTTCATATCTTCGTTCTTTTCCAGTTCCTGAAAAAGCTCCCGTTTTTCCTCTTCGGTCGGTTCTCCGAAAAAGTATTGATTCCATTTCTCGTTCATCATATTGCGCGCTTTTAATAAGAAGACACAGCAACTTACATTTACCACCAAAGGAAAATGAAAAAAATCAAAGAAAATTTTAACGGGAGAAAAATACAGTTATCAAAAAGAGTGGATTTATCATTCCAACGGAGTGAAAAACAGTGCAGTTTCAGATTCCGAATAAAAGCAATAAAGGCATACAATGACGCAATTCTTCCCGAAGTTTCCTCAAAGCGATAGCCATTTGACCTTCTACCGTATTCTGCGAAATGCCAAGGGATTCGGCTATTTCACGATATTTCATACCCTTCAGCTTACTCATGACAAATATTTCCCGGCAACGTTCCGGTAAGCTATCAATTGCACGGCAGATCTGTTTTTCTACTTCATCTATCGACATTTGAGAGTCATCAAGTAGTTGCAGACTATAAAGTTTCAGTTTAAACTCCTGCTCCATAATATCAGAAAGCGGCTGTCTGCGGTCTACTATAGAAAGTTGTGAACGAAGGAAGTTCAGACAGCGATGCTTGACAGCGGAGAAAAGATATGCATCGGGTTGTTGCAGTTCCGGAAGTATCTCTTTACGTTCCCATAAATAGAGGAAAAAATCTTGTACTATATTCTCTGCGTCTCCCATAGCTCCTACATAAAGGGAAGCGAAACGAACCAAACGGGCATAGTAGGAAACATAAAGCTTTGAGAAAAGCTTTTGTGCCGTCAAGGGTTCGGAAGATGGAAGAGAATGTATCATAAACCTCATATTAGATGCACAAAGGTAACAAAAGAAACAGCAAAGACAAAGCCTGACTTTAAATTCCTATTGTATGACCGGTACAGATCAAATCAATTAAGATTCTCTCCGTACCGGTCAATGAAAAGTATACTAAAACCCTATTGAAACTACTTGGAATAAGAATATGGGAAGTCTGCCGGTTGGGTACCTCTTTGCTGATTCGGTACGCTGTCCATCGACAGATTCAGTTCTCCGCCCTGTTTCAGTTCATCATGCGTCAGATAGTTGCGTGTGAATTCTTGTCCATTCAACAGAGCTTTCCTTATGTATGGACGGTCTGCCGCATTATCTGCTGCTGAAACGACGAAGTTTTTCCCTTCGGGAAGATGCAGAGTTACCTTTTTAAATAACGGAGAACCTACCGCATATTCAGGCATTCCCGGACAAACCGGATAGAAACCCATAGCAGAAAATACATACCAGGCAGATGTCTGCCCGTTGTCCTCGTCGCCACAGTATCCTTTACTTCCGGAATTGTAAAGTTTGTCCATAACATTACGGAGATGGTACTGTGTTTTCCAGGGCTGACCGATATAATCATACAAGTAAATGGCATGCTGCACTGGTTGGTTGCCATGCGCATATTGTCCCATATTCAAGGCAACCATCTCAGCTATTTCGTGGATAACGAAACCATAGGTTCCATAGTTATAGGTGTTCGGAGCCACAAACATAGAGTCGAGTCGGGCTATCATCGGTTCATGTCCGCCCATCAATTCGGATAAGCCTTCCGGATCGTGAAACACACTCCAAGTCCAGTGCCAGGAACTTCCTTCTGTGAAAGGGCCGCCCCATTCCGTAGCATCAAAACGATCACGCCAGTTGCCTTTGGCATCTTTTGTCCACATAAAACCGTGTTCTGGATAATAGAGATTGCGGTAATTCTGAGCTTTCTGATAATACTGGTCTGCGATATCCTGTTTACCCAGCGATTCCGCAAAGCGGGCGATACACCAGTCAGCATAAGCATATTCGAGTGTTTTGGCTGTAGCTTCGGGAACTTCCGGATAAGGCACATAACCGAGCTTATCATAATACTCGAAGCCGTCACGCCCTACAGAAGCTATTTCCGCATGACGAGCTTGTGTCTGATGAATCATCGCTTCCAGAGCTTTTTCGGCATCTACCGTTTGTATCCCCTTCATCCATGCATCGACTAATAAGGAAACAGAGTTATTGCCAATCATACAACCACGATGACCGGGACTCGCCCATTCCGGCATAAAGCCACTTTCATTATAAGCATTAAGGATAGATTGCGTCACACGTTCCGAAACCTCCGGATAAAGTAACGTGAACAACGGATGAACCGCACGGAACGTATCCCAAAAGCCATTGTCAGTATACATATAACCGTCATGCACGCTACCGTCATAAGGACTGTAATACACAGGATTTCCTTGTGAATCAAACTCATAGAACTCACGTGGAAAAAGTAATGTACGATACAGGCAGGAATAGAAGGTACGAAGTTGTTCGTCTGCTCCTCCTTCCGCTTCTACACGTCCAAGGTAATTATTCCACTGTTCACGGGCTTTCCCGCTGATCAGTTGTACATCCGTATCGGCTACTTCACGATTAAAGTTGATGGCAGCCTGTTCGGGACTGATAAAAGAAGAGGCTGTACGTATGGTCAGCTTTTCACCTGCCGGAACATCAAATTTCAGATAGGCACAAGTATAATCGGCCGCTACATCGGTTTGATGGTGCAACAAAGTATCTCCATTGTAAGTACCGTATTCTATGACGGGATGACTGAATTCCATCATAAAGTAATTAGCGAAGTTATCCGGCACACCTCCGTTATTATAACGTGTCGCACCTTTTACCAGCCGTTTTTCCGGTTCAATCGTTATTGAACTTCCTCCGTTGTATGCATCTACCACTACATACTGGTCTTCCTTTTCGGGGAAAGAGACTTCGAATACAGCTCCGCGGGAAGTAGCAGAAAGAGACGTCTGCAATCCGTTATTGAATGTAACACTGTAGTTATAAGGAGTCGCTTTCTCCTGTTGATGTGAGAAAGGAATCAGACGTTCTTTGTGACTCATTTTCAGTTCTCCGGCAAGCGGCATAATGGAAAATGTACCATAATCATTTATCCAGGGACTGGGCTGATGTGTCTGCCGGAAACCGCGCATCAGACTGTCAGTATACGTATACATCCATCCGCTGCCATTCTCCCCCGTCTGCGGACTCCAGAAGTTCATCCCCCAAGGTACCGCCACAGCAGGATAAGTATTACCATGCGAAAACGCAAAAGTAGACTCGGTACCCATCAAAGGATTCACGTAGTCTACAAACTCTACCGTCTTCTTTGACTGCTGACACGAAGTGAGCAGAAAAGGAAGACAGATTGATAAGAAAAACAATCTTGTAACCATATCTATTATTATTTGCTTAAGTTTCACAAGCCTTCTGTATCACTTCTCCTTCCACGTTAAAACAGAGAAAGCCATGCAGAGAGCCTGTGAAACTCAGGTTAATTAAAATACCTCACTCAGATACTTCTTCGTCTGTTCCGGACGCTGGCTCATACGCAAACGCCACACCAGTTCCTGCATATTTACGACTTCAAAACTATCGTTCAGATGTCCTGCACAAAGCTTTGCCGCTCCGGCTCCACGAATATCCCCGGACTGGTTCTCAATCAGCGGATCTTCCGTCTGTCCATGATCGGAGAAATTACTCCATGCATGCACACATACGACAGAAAAACTTTCCTGCTGTGCTTCCTGTTTCAATCTTCCGGCAATATAGGCAGGGGTACCTTCACGTTCCGCATTCCGGTTTCCAAAATTCCACAAAGAGTATTTCACCGTAATGACCGGGATATCATACCCTGCTTTATTCGTTACCCAAATAACATCTCCTTCACCTCCTGCATAAGGGCTATACTGAAGCGCTACGATACCTTCCAACTGGTCATTGGCATCTACATAAGCCTGAAATGCTTCTTTGGCAGCCTCTGATTTTACGTTCATAGCCATTACACCCAACAGTTTCACACGATGTTGACGCATATGCGCCGAAAGGCGTTCTGCCACGACTTTCAGATTCTTCACCCGGTCGCCATTCTCGCTATAATTGTCTACGTAGTAGTAACCGCCTCCCAGCATTTCCAAAATAGAGCAATTCGGCTTTTGCTGACTCAGCAGATTATCGAATTGTGCCGGTGCCATCATCGGAAGCACTGAAGCAGCAATACCATACGTCATCCGTACTTCTTCCGACTCCGCCGCATTATAGAAATCTTTAAAGTCATTCATCATCCACTGGATATTGTCACCATCGGAAAGGAAGAAAGAAACGAAATTCTTTTTCTTTGTATAATCCAGAAACTGCGGATTCTTCACGCGAGCCAATGTCGATTTCTGACGTTGAGAATAAAGCAATGAAGTCAAGGAGTGATTGTAACTCCAGTCACAAGGGATCATCGGATGACCGCTTTTGGAAACCAAATCGACAAAAGCATCTTCACTTACTCCCTGTTCCCATCCGTAGACAGGTGCATTCGGTTCCAGCCAGGCAAGGATTTCTTTCAGCAAAGCTGTGTTTTGTCCGGCTATCGAAGTTCCCTGACGCTTATTCAAGTTCAATACGAAAAGTTCATTCTTAATAGCAAACTCACGCAATTCACCGGTTTGTACAGGCATAATCACCAATGCTTTGTTGCTGCACTTGTCTTTGAACTCCGCCCATGCCTGTGCAGTAGTTTTGCTTCTTGCATCATATTTCATGGTATATCCTGCTTCTTCATAATATTCCTTGTCACGGACATCCACAATAATAGAATTATAAACATGAGAAGCAACAGATGCTACGACACCACTCTCCGGATTATGCTCAATATCCGTCAATACATATCCGTCGAACATTCCTTTCAGCTGAATAGTCACTCCATCGGACGGACCATAATCATTACGTGCCAGTTCCAGTCCGCTCTGCATCCCCTGTTCGTGGATACCCATATCTTCGAGTGCCTGCTTAGACAGTTTATAAGAATCACTACCACCGTGATCGTGCAGCCAAACGGCTATTTCACTTGTTCCCTGTTCTACGGCACGATTAGCCAGACCGGCCAATGACTGACACATCAGGTGGTACTGCAATCCGCGTACTTTCTCTGTTTGTCCCAGCTCATTACGGCTGCCTACCGTTACGACTTCCACACAATTCCAGTACTTCTTCGGTTTCACCTTCATTTCCGGCATATAGTATTGACCCACATTACTGATCGGATCATAAGCATCTGTATAAAGGGACGTGTTGCTTTCTTCGTTCAATCCTTGATTGATTTCCGGTGATTCGTACACTTCACAACTAGCCATTGTCAAGCTGAGCAACAGTGCAGCGCCACATATAGTCGTTTTCATAATTACTTCTTTCATTTGTTAGTTAACCATTAATCAATAACCTTCATTCTGCGATAATCCATCTACCTTGTTCCGTTCATCTTGCGGAATGGGGCGTACCAGATGGTTCTTGTTCAAATTATCATACTTCACCACAAACGGATTGTATGCGGGTACACGTGTCAGCAGTGTCTGAGTACGTTTCAAGTCAAACCAGCGGTCATGCTCTCCCATCAACTCACGGGCACGTTCATCCATAATAACGTTTATATCCAGATCTGTCAACTTCATTGCTTCATAAGCGGTCGCATTTTTAGCGGCACGCTTACGTATACTGTTGATGCGTTCCAATGCCAGTTTCTTGTTTCCGGCACCCAGATAAGCCTCAGCACACAACAGGTAGGTATCACCCAAGCGGAAAATGACATCTTCACGAGAACCGCCTTCGCCCCATTGTATCTTGGTATCGCTGAACTTACGTACCATCGGCATACGATCTGAAGCAGTTTCCAATACAGGAAGTGCCGTAGATTGCGGATACCACACATATTCATCGTCCTGCTTGAACGGATAAAACCTTTTCGCATTATTACTCATACCCGATTTATCGTTCCAACGGGGGAAATAGATTCCCAGCTTACCGTAATCAGCATTATCCGGATTGTTTATGTAATATTCACGTTTGAACGTCGCATCGTAACGGGTATCCGCTTCCGGGTCCGTATAAAGCTCGTGCGCTTTCGGATTCACCCAGTATTTACGGGAAACACTAGAGTAATCATTCTGATTCTTAATGAACAGATCCGGCTCCAATGCTACAATGTTAAATCCAAACTGTGCCTGTTGCGGATTTCCATCACCCCGATAGTTCTTATCCAGTCCATATTGAATCGCCCAGATTACTTCCGAATTAGCCTGATTGTTTTCATCGAACAAAGCAGCATAGTTTTCCTGCAAAGCATAACCGGAGGCCGGATTCTCTACCAGCAAATCAAATGTCGTTGCTGCATTGGAGAAGTCGTCTGTTTCAGCAAAGGATTTGTAAGCACGTGTCAGATACATTTTCCCTAAAAAGTGAATGACTGCGGCGTTCGTTACCTTTCCGGCTGAAATCGTGGTCATGTCCAGTTTATCCTTTATATCATTCAGTTCGGTAATGATGAAAGTGTAAATAGCCTGTTCACCGGTACGTTCCGCCTGCTGGATAACGCTCGTATTCTCTTCGGTGAGCAAAGGTACGGGACCGAATGTTTCTACCAGATAATAGTAAGCCATTGCCCGGAAAAAGCGGGCTTGTGCAGTCAGCGAAGTATAATCGCTTCCTGCAATATCCGGTGTGCAGCGATTCAGCAGGATGTTACTTTCCTGCACAATCTTATAGAGTACTTTCCAATAATCGCCTACAATCGGAGCGGTGGAGTTGAAAGTCTTGTCATAGCCGTTGAACATACGTTCAGCAGGTTCTTCGGAAATAGCCATGTAGATATCAGTTCCGTAATACTGCAATTCGCCTGTATTGAAAACATTGCGGTAACGGGCATTGATATCTGTCAACAATTTCTGTTGTCCTTCTTTAGTATTATAGAAATCGTCCGTTACTGCCGAAGGGTTATAACTATCCAGAAAATCGGAGCATCCGCTTAGCAAACAGATTGCTAACAGTGCCAAATATTTAATTTGTTCTTTTACTCGTTTCATAAGGTTTCAAGTATTTAGAAGGTTAAATTCACTCCAAAAGTAAATGTCATCGGATAAAGCGACAAAGACTTGTATACGTCTTCACCAATCGTTTCGGGATCCGGACCGAGATAGTCGGTGAAAGTAAACGGATTCTGCACATTGATGTAAGCACGTGCATTTTTCATTTTCATCTTCTTCATCCAGTTTTCCGGAAGGGTATATCCCAACGTGATATTCTGTATTTTCAGGAACGAACCGGAGATCTTACCTAATACCTGAGTATGGTAGGATTGCGCACCGATCTGCTGGTATTCATTACTGTGGTTTTCCGGAGTCCAGTACTTCACATTCAGTTTGTTCCAGTGTTCATTATCCCATGCGGTAAACATATAAGTGAAGTCATCATTGTAGACACCACCGATACGTGCATACATATAGAAAGACAAATCCCAGTTCTTGTAAGTAAAGGTATTGGTCATACCCGCTGTCCAGTCGGGTGACGGAGAGCCGAGTACTTTATAGTCACGTTCATCAATCACATAGTTCTCGTCCAGATCAGCTACACGGATATGTCCCGGCACTTGTCCGTATTTAGCAGCCAGTTCCTTATCTTCCGTCTGCCAAATTCCTACCTTTTCCAGATCATAGATCACCTTCATCGGCTGACCGATGAACCAACGGTTAGCCAAGTCATCCTTTTTATCACCGTAGAGGTCTACAATCTTATTACGGTTCAGAGAGAAAGTCAGATTTGTCTTCCACGTAAAGTCCTTCTTTGAGATGTTCACCGTGTTCAGCCCTATTTCCACCCCTTTATTGGAGGACGTTCCTATATTCTCAAGGATAGAGCCATAGCCGTTGAGGTTACCTACCGAACGGGCGAAAATCAAATCTTTCGTAGTACGGTTATACACATCAATCGTACCGTTGATACGGTTATTCAGGAAGCCGAAATCAATACCGTAGTTCCACTCCGAAGTCATCTCCCAACGAAGATCTTTGTTACCTTTGCGGTCGCCTAGTCCGAAAGCATTTTCACCTTTACCTCCATAGATATAATGTGTCAGGTCCAGCTTTGTCCAGGTAATATCATGGTCAATACTATTGTTTCCCGATTTACCCCAGCTGACGCGGAGTTTCAGACTATTCAGCCAGTCTACGTTTTTCAGGAAATTCTCATTCTTCATCTGCCAGCCGACAGCTGCCGACGGCATAAATCCCCACTGATTGCCGGTAGCCAGACGGGAAGTTCCGTCATATCGCCCTGTTACAGTAAACAAGTACCGATCCATCAACGTATAGTTGACACGTCCCATGAAAGAAAGCATGGATGACTCCCAATAGTAACTCTTCACATCACGAATTTCTTCGGCTGTTTCGATCGCATGCCAGTCCGAGTTGTAAGGCAGACCGTCGCCACGCATTTCGGAACCCTTATGAGTTTCTTTCTGTACGCTATACAAACCGATAGCATTCAGACGGTGAATATTCTTCCAGGTTTTATCATAAGTAATGATATTGTCCCATACCCAGTTCATATTCCGTCCTTCTTTCCGGTAAGCTTCCGGTGCATTGAGACCTCCTTTGGCTTGTGTCATCGTACCTACCCATTCTCCGTAAACATCCGAATCATACTGAACCGCAATCTGCGATTTAAAGCTCAGTCCTTTGATCGGCTGATATTCCAGATAACCGGAGAAGTTGGTATAGTTTGCTTCTTTCTCTCTTTTATTATTTTCAATCTGAACAAATGGATTGATCTTGCTGGAAGTCGGCTGACAATTAAACAGGTAGCTTCCGTCCTTATCATACGGACTGACCGTAGGCGGCAGGAAATAAGCGTTAATCAATGCATCATTCGCTCCTTCATTCGTGTTATTCAGAGAAACATAGCTGTTAATCCCAGTTTTGAATTTATCAGAAAAACGATATTCCAACCCAACATTAGCCGTAATACGTTCAAAGCTTTCATCGCCTACCATACCGTCATCCTTCAAGTATCCCAAGCCGAATGAGAAAGAGAGTTTGTCTGTACCTCCGGTAGCGGAAACAGAATGACTGGTAGTCAATGCATTCTGCGACAGTTCACGTAACCAGTCATAGTATTCGCCATGTTTGATACGGCGTTTTTCATCATCAGTCAAGAAGTCCGGACGGCTCAGTGAAGCATCACCATACTTCTTTTTCCACAAAGCGGTGCGATAGTCTACATATTCCAGTCCATTGCCCATGTTACCAATCATTTCAGGAATACGGGTAGGAGTCTTGAAACCAACGTAACCCGAATAGTCGATATTAAAGCCCTGACGTTTGTTAGCCCCTTTGGTAGTGATAATCACCACCCCGTTTGCACCACGCGAACCGTAGATTGCACTTGAAGAGGCATCTTTCAAAATGTCGATAGATTCAATATCGGCAGAGTTCAGATGACGCATTCCTGTTTGGGAAGGTACTCCGTCAATCACGTATAAAGGTTCATTCGAGAAATTGAACGAGTTGATACCGCGAATCTCTATTTTCGTATCCGAACCGGGACGATTGGAAGTCTTATTCACAAGTACACCACCGACACGTCCGTTCAGTGTTTCAGTGACATCGGTAGTCACCAGTTTACTTAATTCTTTGCTGGTAACGGATTGGATAGAACCTGTCAAATCTTTCTTTTCTACCGTACCATAACCAATAACGACTACTTCATTCAACTGCTTGGAATCATCTTTCAACTGAATGGTAAGGCTCGACTGATTCTGGTTTACAGTCAGTTCCTGCGTCACGTATCCTATAAAAGAAACAGCAATCGTTTTTCCTTTCGGAACCTGAAGACTAAAATTACCATCCAAGTCAGTCACCGTACCGGTAGACATTCCTACCACCTGAACGCTGGCTCCGGGCAACGGTTCTTTTAAAGCGTCTACTACCACACCTTTTACTGTAAGCACCTGCTGTGCCTGCACACTTACCCATCCGCACATCAGAAGTAGCAGGCAGAGGAAAGCCTTTATTTTTATCGTATTATTTTTCATACTCTTCGTCTGTCTATTAAGGTTAGTTCTCAACTTTAAACCATTTGTAGTTACCTACAATTTTCGCAACGTGTTTTCCTGTCTTATCCGGAATGTTGGTAACGTCTTCGGCCACTGTCGTGAAATCCCATGCACATACCAGTCCGCTTTCTGTTCCCGTTACATCCGAGTTCATCAACGTTTTTACTTCATTCGCCGATTTCGCAGTACTCCACATACGGAATTTCTTAATAAATCCGGTCATACAGCGTGAGTTGTCAGTCGGTTCCTGGAATGCCCACATATTCTGGTTACGGGTGTTAGGCATATAATTCTGTAATACTCCGGCATCATTCTTCACATCATTTGTCTTACTGAAGAATAATTCACCATTGACATACATCTTCAACTGTCCTTCAGACAAAGTATTATCCCACACCGTCACGACATGATTCCATTTACCAAAATTATCAGGATAAGCGCGGCCTTCTTCCAATACGCGGCCTTCCTGCGGTCCCATACCGATCGTTGTACGAAGATTTGAGCCTAAGAAGTTGATCATCCATCCTTCATTCGGCTGCTTACCGTCAAAAGTAGAGAGGAAACTTCCAATTCCCGACTCAAAGAAACCGGCATCATACTTCACCCAGCTTTCTACGGTGAAAGTATTACCGCCACCATAGGCAGGATCGGAACCAAATTCAATACGCCCTTTACCGTCAATACCAAATACTTTTAATTCGGCAGGCGTACCCGGTTGCAATGTCTGTTGATAGGAATCCTGAAATTCGGCAATCGCTTTTTCGGCGGCTATACAGTAGTTATCTATTTCATACTGTAGAACAAAGTAGCCTGCCATACCTTTAGAAATACCTGTTTGCAGTTCTTCGACAGCTTTTTGCAGGTTCTGGGCATTTGCCAATGGGAAAGTACCGTCACTTGTACCGATCTTTGCGGTATCAAGCATGTTTGTCATGTCGGTCAGATGCGTGTACATGCATTCAAGTGCAATAGGCCGCACCGAATCGCCGTTATCGCTCTTGCACGAGCTGATACACCAAACCAACAAACTGAATAAACAAAGTTTCATAAAGAATCTTGTTTTCATACGTATTAGGTTTTTAAATAAAACAATAAGTAAATAACATCGCTGCAAACATAATGTAGCGAGGTTAAGCAACTTATTAGTGATGGGTTAATAACGGATTAATAAGCGAATAAATATCATTAACCGATATGTTTTTATCGATGAAAAGGAGGATTTTTGCTCATCAGTTCTGCATAAGAAGTAGAATATTCTTCATTCATCATTTGCCTGTACTCACGCACAAACAGGGAATATTGCAGAATCGCTTCTTGTGACGAACCTGTATGGTTAAGGGCATGCATACCATAAGCCAGTGCCAGCTCATTAACCGGATCAACCCGGAAAAGCACATTACAGAAACGGATGACGGCATCATACTTACGCTGCTGATACAGACGTTCGATTTCCAGTGGCAGGAAGGAAGACAAGAACTCTTCTACTTTCTGTTTGAAGTGATCCATCATTCCCGCATCCATACCATCAAGGAATTTGCCACGCATTAATAAAATGCCGAGTTCATTCTCGACCTCTTCAGCATTCTTCAAGGTGCGAAAACGGAAATAATCACAATAACAGTCAGTAAACACTAGTCTGAAATATCCCTTGTCGTGTACAAGTTCCACTCCATCCAGCTCAGCCAGATTTTTGCGAATCTGATTGATCGTTACCCCTTTCAGGTTTTTCACCTTGTCGTCGGGTTTATCGGCCCAGAAAACCTCATTCAAGGAGGCAGATAATACTCCATTATGGGTACTATGAAGCAAGATATAGATGAAAACCTGCCGTAAACGGGAACTGAACAAATGAGTAATATCCCGCCCATTCCGGTCAATTACCGTAAAAGGACCGAATAAATAAACTGCATTCGGACGAACGATGGATGATTCAAAATCTTCTTTTGCAGGCATTTCTTTTCCCAGTACACTTTTATCCGGTTCTCTTCCGACAGGTGGTGACATGAGCACAGAAGATGATTCCGGAACCGCATTTCTTTGTTTTCCCCTCTTTCTCCTGACAAACAGCACACCTCCGGCAAGCAATAATACTCCTATTCCTGCCATTATCCATAACCAACGAATCTCCAGAGAAGACCTGGAACCGTAAGAACGGATTTCATCCAGAGAAACCGGAGGGGCGGACAACACATAAGTCCGAATCACCGTATGCCCCTTCTTGTCAAATTCTGTGGTTGTACAGTAATACTCATGCGTCAATGAATTATAGTAAAGGTTAGCATTCGTCATAATCTCTTCCGAACGCATCGGGATGGAATCTCCCAAAGCCTTTATCGTTCCATCATCAACCGTCAAGCGATAAAGTTGCAGATAGGTATCCGAAAGATATTCCGGATAACACAGGGCATAGATATACTTCTCATCAGGAGTCAGTATCATATCACGGGCGACGACCAAACGATGGTCCGAAGCGTTCTGCCACAAACGTCGCACAGACTGCTGCTTTCTGTCAAGCAGATAAAGATCGTGAAGATAATTTCGGCCTACACTCTGCTCACCCGATTCGTTTCCCATCCCACCAAAGACATAGACATGCTCCCGGTTCTTATTGACTGCCATACCCGAGAAATAACGGGGGATAATCCGGTCGCCGGAATAAGAAAGGGTATCCCAACGGTCACCCTCGATATCATATTCGAGGAATGTATTATTAAAACGCTTATTACCAAAACCGCCAAAAACGAGATACTTCCCGGTTGTTTCATCCCAAAAGCCGTCATGATGGTGCAACTGTACCGGCAAGGCTGCTACTCCGGTCTGTTTCCACTCCTGATTATTCAGATCGAGCGCCGCTACCGTAGCATCCCCCAACGGCAGGTTATTCAATTCATAAACATAAAGTTTACCATCCGTTGTATTCATGAAGTGAGTAGCCAACTGCAATTTTACGGGTAGTTTGTTGCTATAAGAATACTTTTGTGGCTGACGTTTCAACAGATTATAAGTAAGAAGTGAATCCTGGCTGAAAATAATCAGCCGCTGACTGTCCGGCTCAAAAGTGATTCCCGAAGGAGTCTGAAAAGAATACTCAAAAAGTTTCTCCCAATGATAAGAACCGTTGATGAGCCACACCGGATTGACAACCGTACCCAAAACCTTCCCTGTAGAAGTATGCACTTCTTCCCCTTCATTTTCATTCAGAGGGAAAGTATATGAATGACTTCTATCACCTTCCAGCTTCAGATTGCGGATGGCAAAAGTGGGCATATCCAAAATATAATCATAACGTCCGAAGAAGAGGTGCGGACAAAAAGTATCTTTCAATCCTAAAGAAGTAATCTTCTTTTCGTTATCTCCGATACGAATCGTAAGTACGTCCTGTTGCAAATCGAATGCAAAAGACACAGGAATCCATTGATAAGCCAGTGCATCATTGCGCAGATTTAAAGAATAATGATTCTCTTTTCCGTCGGTATTAAACTTGAATGTACTGTTCTCACCATCCAGATAAGTATACGTAAAGCTATATTTAGTTTTCCCCTGATCTTCCTTCAGCAGAAAAACATATCCAAAAGTATCAAAATCGCGAATAGAAAGTTCAAAGCTCAACTGAAAGTTTTTCGTAAAACAAGGTATCTCCCCTTCCTGAAATATCTGAAGAGAAGTCCTTTCTTTAATTTCTTTATCATTAGCCTGAAACAACAATCCTTGCGAATAAGCAAACAGAGTCATTCCAGTCAGTAGGAATAAGAGGCAAAGCCTACGTCGTATCATAGTCTTTCGATTTATTATCACAAATATACAGGATTATTTTAAATAACCGCCTAAGCAGATGAAAATCACCTTTGTCGGTACCCTACAGTTCCGGCTGTTTCTTTCTTTAATCCACCCTTTTTTCTATCACCCAGTCATTTCCTTCCGCCCATATACTTACCTGATATCTTCTCCTGTTACCGTGTATAAATAAGACAGTCAACCACTTCTTATGCTTCATCGTCTAATATATATTTAAGTTAGCAACGTGCAAAAGTAAGAAAAGAAATAGATACCATCCATGATAGAATGCAAATTAATAAGTAACTTTGCAGAAATTTGAATCAGTACAGACTATGTGGATACTTATTATAAGTTTGGTGTTGCTAGGAATCATCGCATTGATAGCCGGATATATCCGCAACAAAAGACTGCAACAGAAGATAGAAAAAGGTGAGCTAGACCGTATGCCAGAAGTGAAAGAAGCAGATATAGAATGCTGCGGACAACACGAAGTGTGCGAGAAAGATAGTTTGCTTGCCGCCGTAAGCAAGAAAATTGAATATTACGATGACGAAGAACTGGATCAGTTCATCGGAAAGGAAGCCAATGCGTATACTGACGAAGAAACAAACCAATTCAGGGATGTGTTATATACCATGCAGGACATTGATGTCGCAGGCTGGGTACGTAGTTTGCAACTACGGGGTATCGAGTTGCCGGATGACCTCAAAGATGAAGTCTTTCTGATTATCGGAGAGAGAAGGAAGGGGGAGAGGTAATAAGTATTAGGTATTAAGTATTAGGAGGGCGTTGAAGTTGTTTTATTGATGGACGGCATTATTCTTGCTTTGATTTTTAATTTTCAATCTTTAATCTTTAATTAAAAAGTGGATCTACTTCGATATACATTCTTCCAACACGCTTTGCTGGGCAGCTTACTGGCAAGTATTGCCTGTGGGATTATCGGTACTTACATTGTTACCCGCCGTCTGGTATTTATCAGCGGAGGAATCACACACGCCTCTTTCGGAGGGATAGGACTGGGACTGTTTGCGGGAATTTCTCCCATACTGTCAGCCGCCGTCTTCTCTGTATTGTCCGCCTTCGGTGTCGAGTGGCTGAGCCGGCGGAAAGATATGCGCGAAGATTCTGCGATTGCCGTATTCTGGACGCTGGGAATGGCTTTGGGAATCATGTTCAGTTTCCTGTCACCGGGATTTGCTCCGGACTTGTCAGCTTATCTTTTCGGTAATATCCTGACCATCAATCAGGCGGACTTGTGGATGCTGGGCATATTGGCTCTGATATTAACCGGATTCTTTTATCTGTTTATCCGTCCTATCGTATATATTGCATTCGACCGCGAGTTTGCCCGTTCGCAAAAGATTCCGGTAGAGATATTCGAATATGTGCTGATGATGTTTATTGCGTTGACCATCGTCGCTTGTCTGCGTATGGTAGGCATCGTTCTCGCAATATCGCTACTCACCATTCCGCAAATGACGGCCAACCTCTTTACCTACAGTTTCAAGAAAATCATCTGGCTGTCCATCGGTATCGGTTTTCTGGGATGTCTGGGCGGTCTGTTTATTTCTTACCACTGGAAAGTCCCTTCGGGCGCTTCGATTATATTCTTCTCTATTCTGATTTATGCCGTTTGCAAGATCGGAAAGAGTTGTTGCAAGAAACAGTCATAATAATAGAATAGTATATGGAAATCAAGATTCAATCACTGGAAAGTATCCATGAGGCAGCCCGGGAATTTATCGCTGCTATGGGTGATAACACCGTTTTCGCTTTATATGGTAAAATGGGAGCCGGCAAAACAACCTTCGTCAAAGTTCTTTGCGAGGAATTAGGTGTATCAGACGTTATCAGTTCTCCTACTTTCGCTATCGTTAACGAATATCGTTCGGACGAAACCGGAGAATTGATTTATCACTTCGACTTTTACCGCATCAAAAAGCTAAGTGAAGTATATGACATGGGATACGAAGATTATTTCTACAGCGGCGCCCTTTGCTTTATCGAATGGCCGGAACTGGTAGAAGAATTACTACCGGGAGATGCCGTAAAAGTGACGATTGAAGAACTGGAAGACGGAAGCAGAGTGATCAGACTATGACCGGACAATATATCGTACAAGGAATTTTTGCGCTAGCGGGAATCACTTCCCTGCTAGCTTCCTTACTGAACTGGAACTGGTTCTTCACCACACGCAATGCCCAGACAATCGTCCGGAATGTAGGCCGCGGCAGAGCGCGGCTTTTTTACGGCATACTGGGAGTCATTATAATAGGAATGGCTGTATTCTTCTTTGTAGAAACACGGAAGGCAATGGGCCAACCCCTTTTCTAAACAAACAAGAAGCCCGATAAGGAAATAAAAGAACTACATCAGACCAATCGACGACTCCTACTACAGCAGTTGCCGTGATTTCATCTCCAGATATTTATTGATTACGTCAATCGACAGATTTTCGGGTGTCGTCAGCAGAGAGTAAATGCCATGCTGCTTTAATGTAGAAACGATCAGTCGCTTCTCAAAAGCAAACTTTTCGGCAATCACGTGCCGGTAATAATCTTCCGTATCCCTCGCCGGACTTTCGATGTACGCTTTCAAGTCAGCATCCTCAAAGAAAACCACCAGCAAACGATGTTGACGGTTGAGCTGCTGCAAGTAAGCCAACTGGCGATTCATGCTGCTGATACTGGCAAAGTTGGTATACAGAACCAAAAAGCTACGCTTATTGACGTGCTTGTTCAGATGTACACAAAGAGCCGAGAAGTCCGTTTCACCGAAAGTAGTCTGCTGGCTATACAACTTTTCAAGCAGCGTCTGCATATGTCCGGGCTGCTTGGAAGCCGGAACGAACGTATCAAAATGCTCGTCAAAAGTCACCAACCCCGCTTTATCCTCCTTCCGCATCGCCACATACGAGAGCACCAGTGAAGCATTAATCGCATAATCGAGCAAAGTCATTCCCCGAAAAGCCTGCTGCATCACCCTGCCTTTATCTATCACACTGTAAATCTGCTGAGAGCGTTCGTCCTGATAGACATTTACCATCAACTCATGCCGGCGGGCGCTCGCTTTCCAGTTAATAGTCCGGTAGTCGTCTCCCTTTACATATTCCTTGATCTGCTCAAATTCCGTTTGATGGCCTACCCGGCGGATACGCTTGATACCCAGTTCGGTAAGGTTATCACTCATTGCCAGCAATTCGTATCGGTGAAGCATCAGATAGGAAGGATATACCTTGATATCCTGCGCCTGCCCACAAGTGTACCGACGGGAAAGCAGCCCGATCTTATCGGTCACAAATACACGGATTTGACCGAAAGAGTATACTCCGCGACGGGTCGGACGAAGATGGTAACTGATTGTTTTCCCCTCGTTCGGCTGAAGGGTAGTCCGGAAACAGACATCCCGATTCTGGAAGATAAAAGGTATTTCATCTATGATCTCCAGAGAGAGAGGACGCGAATAAGTACTTTCGACACGAATGCTCACTTCATTGTCATCACCATTGGAGAAACGGTCGGAACATCGACGGAATGCCTGAATCCCCTGGGTACGGTAGAGAATATATCCGTCTGCCGATACCAACACGAATAAGGCAAAAAGCGCCCACTGCCCGATGACAAAAAACGGAGCAAACAGATATCCGCTACCCAATAAGAGGATAACCAGAATAAGGGCAATATAGAAACGACGGGTTAAGTACAATTTCGGGTTCTGAGTTTTGAGTTTTAAGTTTTGAGTTACGAATTATAGAGATTCGGTTCTTATTTGGGAACCTCCACTTTATCAATCAGGCGTTGCGTAACCTTTACCGGAGAATATCCTTCCATTTCCGCTTCCGCCGTCAGGATCAGACGATGCTGAAGCACATACGGAGCAACGAACTTAATATCTTCCGGTGTCACGAAGTCACGTCCCTGCAAAAGGGCATACGCCTTGGAGGCTTGCAACATTGCAACTGATGCACGCGGAGAAGCGCCAAGATATACAGCTTTGCTGGTACGCGTCTGCTGCACAATCAATGCAATGTATTGGAGCAGCGTACGGTCTACAAATACCTGATTCATGAAGGCACGCAGTGACAGGAGTTCTTCTTTGGTGATAGCAGGCTTGATATCGTCCAGCTTGATTAATGAAGCGTTCGTATGGTGACGTTCCAGAATATCCACTTCTTCTTCCAGCGAAGGATAGTCCATCGTTATTTTCATCAGAAAGCGGTCGAGCTGCGCTTCGGGAAGTTTATAAGTTCCTTCCTGTTCCACGGGGTTTTGTGTGGCAAGGATGGTGTAGAGTTCACCCATCTTATGAGTAATTCCGTCAATACTTATCTGACGCTCTTCCATCACCTCGAACAAGGCAGCCTGCGTTTTGGCAGGAGCACGGTTGATCTCGTCCACCAATACGATATCGGCAAAGATCGGTCCCTGATGAAAGTCAAAATCATTGGTTTTCATATTGAACACAGTGGTACCCAATACGTCGCTCGGCATCAGGTCCGGCGTAAACTGGATACGGCTGAAGTCCGCATCGATCAGACGAGCCGTCAATCGGGCAAGCAATGTCTTTGCAACTCCCGGCACACCTTCTATCAGTACATGACCATTGGCAAGGACGGCTGCCAGCACCAAGTCCACCGTCTGTTCCTGACCGACAATAACGGAAGCAATCTGATCCTTCAATTCCTGTATCTTCTCGGAAAAGAGAGTTAAATCCACTCGTTGTTCTGTATTCTCTTCCATAAATATCTTCTTTAAATATGATTGATTATTTCATTCATTTTATCAATAAATCCCTTCATTTCTTCGCCGGAAAGGACACGTCCTCCATAAATCACCGGTCTGATTTCGCGAATCAACCTGCTGATTTCTTCCACCTCCATCCCCGTCTTCTGAGCGATCCGGTGGAAAGAACGTTCATCGTCCGCCACTTCCTCCACGTCTACCTGAATCTCTCTTCTCAGTACTTCCGCAAAGTAGGTGAACTTCTTATGAACCAGATTGGCATGGTCATTCTTCTGATAATAAAGCGTGCCTATCAACTTGGTAAATTCAAGGGATTTGTTTTCCGGTTCCTGTATGACAGGTATTGCCCGTTGCCGCCTCCGCGCTGTAAACACCATAAAGAGCAAGATAGCGAACATCGACAGATAGATCGCCCAGCGAAGCGGCCTTTGCGACAGAAAATAACGCAAAGGAGATCGCTGCGTCTGTGCAGTCTCCTTCATATATCCTTCGGTGCGGACAATAGGCAGTTCTCCCATCTGCGACAGGATGCGGAATATGTAAGTCGCATTTTTCTCATCCAGCACTCCGTAATTGGTAAAAAGCAAAGGAGTAGAAACCAGAATGATTTCACCCTTCCCCCACGGACGAACCATAGCCACCAACGGATGATAATTGCGGGAAACGGTCATAGAATCCAGTTCATCCAATGCGTGCCCCATACCGCTTGCCAGATTGACCTCCGCCAGTTTACGTACCGGCAGCGAATCATAACGGCGGAAATAGGACTTGCAGAACTGCGGATAAAAACGGAACACCTGCCGAGAATAGACATCCGGATCACCGATCCAATAAATACTGTCCCGCTTTAATAACGAAGCAGCATATTTCTTCAGATCGACCGACCTGAAATAAGAATAGGTACAATCAAACTTCAGCGTATCCTCCAAAGTCTTGGTAAAAGAACTGCTTACCAGCATGATCTTATTTCCCCGGTCCGCCATTTTGAGCAGAGCTTCTATATCCACCCGCCCGAAAGGTAAATTAGTGGCAATCAGTAGTATTCCTTTATTGTGAACGGTATCTTCCTGTTCCATCTGATAAAAAGTCTTTCGGGACAGTGTATATCCCGAAGGCAGGGAAACAGTCAGCAGACTGTCGAACACAGCGCATCCGAAAGGCTGCTCATCGTAATGGCTAAAGGTAGGCACCCATACAAATTTCTTCGGCAGATGATACTCTATGGCAAACATCAGCAGCAGAAAAGCAAGGACAAAGAAGATAAACCAGCGGCTTCCCCTCATGAGCCCCCTCCTTTCCCGATTTCTTCCTGCAAGGATTTCATGGAATTGAACAGTTCCTCCGTACCCTCAAAGTTACCGTAACGAACCCTCAGGAAATGATTGGTCAACTGACGGAAAACGGGCATCCGTACTTCATTGATATACTGTGTCGGTGTTTTATAAGGCTGCCAGTCAATGCGTTTCTCGTCGCTAAGCCGTTTCAATGTCTGCAAATAAAGCAGACGCACCGCCTCCCGATAATCGGAACGGGAAAGCGCATCGGCAATCCCTCCCGAAAAATCCACACCGTAAATCGTATCTTCCCCCACTTCATAAGGTAGTTTATTCTTGGGCGAACGCATGAATAACTCCGGACGCTTCTTATAAACAAACCATATAATCAGGAGCAGAATAATAATGGCCAGACATATTAATATAAGTTCGGAATATTCTTCGGCAAAACGGCTGCCGAATATCTTCCGCAACAATTCCCCAAACTGCCTGCGAAACCATTCAAAGATATTGATTTCAGGAGTTATCAGTTCACGATTGTAGTCATACGCCGATTCGGATTGCCATTTGGCAATCTGCACGGTGTCGCAAACCAATGTATCAGCCGGGGATGTCAGCATCTATTCTGAATTATATATGTTTAGAGTTTATCGAAATTATCAATATCGCTCTCTACAGTTACACTATCTACCACTTCGGAAGCGTGACCATACTGGTAAGCCATTCCGACAAAAGTGAAAATCATGGAAAGATAAGCGCCGAATGCCTGTACAATACCAAGCAGATAAAGGATAAAGCTATATCCTGCCGATACTGTCGTCTCGCTTCCGACATCACTTAATGAGAAGAAGTATTTCACCAGTGTAGCGATATACCACGGCATCATAGTCACTCCCTGCAATACATTAGCAATAAATCCCATGATCAGAGATATCAAGAAGACACCTCCCCAAGTGGCAAAACCCAGCCGGAATGTCTTTTTGAAAGACTCCATCACTGTAATATCTTCAAACAGGTAGATAGGCGCCCATAACGCAAGCGGCACTACAAAAGCGATAAGAAGCGGAATGGTCAGAAACAAGGTGAACAGTGACAGAAACGCCAGCAGACCTACTACAAGCCCCACCAAAAGCATGACTAAGATGGAGAAAAGGGTCATTACAAGCAGTCTCTTGATATTGCGGAACAATAAAGGCTTCAAAATGCCCAACGTGATTCCCTCCAAGCGTTCTTCACGTTCATTATAAGTACGGATCAATGCATAGATCATGGAGGTCAGCAAAATGCTGCCTATCATAAATACAATCATATACAGACCGTAATAGGACATAAATCCCAATAAAGATGCAGTATCCGGCACTGTCGCAGTCTTGGACATAGCAGTCATGGCAAACGCTCCTCCCATCAGTCCGTTCAGACTTAACGCCTGAATAAGGCTTACAGGCAAAAGCAGATAAGTCGTAAACTTCAACAGTATTTTCCAATTCTCTTTTATGAAGTCAAAAGAAGCGTTCAACTTATCACCGAAAGAACGTTTCACGTACATTGCAACCTTAGGTTTCTGTGATTCCATGTTTTTTTCTATTTGGTAAATAAATATAGTAAAAGATGATAAATGCAAGGGATGTAAGGATGATGCCGAGCCTCAGCATATCCGGAAGTTCGGTGTGACGGGTGATAAAGCCTTCGATAAATCCCGCCATGATAAACACGGGCACCGTACCGATTACAATCTTCAGCCCTCTTTTCGCTCCTCTGCGGAAAGATTCGAGTCTCGAATAGGTGCCGGGAAACAGCCAGCCGTTGCCCAAAGCAAGTCCGGCAGCACCGGCTACGATGATCGCCCATATTTCAAGAGTTCCGTGCAGCCAGACGGCAAGTGCCGACTCCCAAAGCAGGTCGTGCTGATAAAAGAACATCTGAAATGAACCGAGCATAATTCCATTCTGAAGAAGTATAAACCCCGTACCAAAACTGGTCAGTATCCCCGAGGCAAAACACAGGAAGGATACTCTTATATTATTGATTGTAATGCCCAGAAACATCGGAGCTTCGGGAGAACCGTTGTATACTGCCATCGGCTCACCTCTGGCAATATTGTCCAATGTCATATCTACATACTGATTGCCCATTATCAAACGTACAAACTCCTGATCATTGGCGGCAGATACTGCCCCGATCAACGCACTGACGGCAAAGATGATAAAAGAGATCAGTAACTCACGCCGTGCATCATGCATGGTCTGCGGCACTTCCCGTGTCCAGAAAGTGATAATGCGTGTCCATTTCTCACGCTTGCTCCGATAGATTTCATTATGCAGGGCTGAAGCGAGATTATTCAAATAAATGGTAATGCGGGAAGTCGGGAAATGGGTCTGTGCAAAAGCAAGGTCGGCAGTCAGTTCCGTATAGGCGTCGGCAAGTTGGTCAGGGGACAGGTTTGCAGCCTGTTCCACCACCTTTTCGGTCCCTTTCCATTTTTCAATGTTCCGACGGATAAACGTAACTTCCTTCATGCTTTTCAGAGATTTCGGATAAGTTTTGTCCGAAACCGGAAGCAAAAGTAAAAGAATTATGATATATTTGCAACTTAAATCTAAAAATGTTTAACCAAGAATGGCAGAATCTACGATTATTACCGGTCAGTTTGTTCGAATCAGCCAAACGCCCGCCAGTATCGGCGAACGATTGCTGGCTTTGGTCATCGATTATTCCCTGATTGTGATTTATCTATATTCTGTGACGACACTCATTGTTAAACTGCATTTATCTTCCGGAGTCGGTACGGTCTTTTTTCTGTGCCTCGTTTATTTGCCTGTACTTCTTTACTCGTTCCTCTGCGAAATGTTCAATCACGGGCAGAGTTTCGGAAAACGTCTGATGAATATACGCGTCGTAAAATCAGACGGTTCTACTCCCAGCATCAGTGCTTATCTGTTGCGCTGGCTTCTCTTCATCATTGACGGTCCCGGCACGGGAGGTTTAGGACTTTTAGTCGTTCTGCTGACTAAAAACAGTCAGCGACTGGGTGATTTAGCAGCCGGAACGATGGTGATCAAAGAAAAGAATTATCGCAAGATACACGTCAGCCTCGATGAATTTGACTATCTGACCAAGAATTATCACCCGACGTATCCACAATCTGCTGATTTATCATTGGAACAGGTGAACGTAATCACCCGAACGCTGGAGTCCGGTGAAAAGGATCGGGTAAGGCGCGTTACGTTACTCGCCAAAAAGGTGCAGGAAATCTTATCTGTTACTCCACGAGAGAATAATCAGGAAAAGTTTCTTCAAACGGTACTTCGGGATTATCAGTATTATGCGTTGGAGGAAATCTAAAATAAGAATTTACACAACACGTATATACACTACCGTCTTCCCAGTCCCATATTTCTGAATAACTCCCTTTTCAATGAAAAGATTCAATTGCCGTATAGCCTGTGTTTTATTCATTCCGGTGATAGCACAATAATCTGCCCGATTGATACAAGGATGTTTCTCCAAAAAGTCCTGCAATCTTTTCAGACATTCTTCTTCTGATATGTTCATATTGGAACGTGTAGGGGAAGATATTCGTTCTAAATCCATTTTAGAGTTCAGTTCTCTCTTATATGTTTGCTTTACCTTTAATTTGATATTTTTCAGATGGACAGATGGAGAGCGCACTTCTTTTCTGTCAGTGATTTCTTTCTCCAAAGAGAGGGTCAGAGAAAAATGCCCCAAATCTCCAAACTCCACAATATATCCTC
Source organism: Bacteroides sp. RCH18 (assembly GCF_058231005.1). Classification (NCBI taxonomy): domain Bacteria; kingdom Pseudomonadati; phylum Bacteroidota; class Bacteroidia; order Bacteroidales; family Bacteroidaceae; genus Bacteroides; species Bacteroides sp. RCH18. The sequence continues at coordinate 2,342,926 of NZ_JBIPTC010000001.1, forward strand.
TGGACAGCAGCGTCTGCAACTCGTCGGTGATCGCTTCCACTGCTCCAACTAATTGCGCATGAGGAATATGGTGCATCATGGATACCCGTTCCACAAACTCTTTGGTTGTATATGTTCCGCTTGGCACTACCCGTGCATGCAGCAACTTCTGTTCTTCGGTACCCTCTTTATCCGGATTCTCATAAAGGTCGTAATAAATGCTCATAAGAATAATTTTATGTTTGGCTGTTAATAACTTATCGGTTACTATTTAAGCAATTAGTCGTTTGCTTGGTTATTTTCTTTCGTTGCACTTAGGTGCAACGAAAGAGTTACCTAGGTGCAACAATTGAAGCACCAACGTGCTTCAATTATCAGACCTTAGTGATACGCAATAAAACAACGAACAAAGATACTAAAAATCTGAAAGCCCCGAAACTATTTTTCACATGGGTGTTTAATAAAATAAGCAGATAGCAGGTACAGTGTATTCTGAGGAACACAGACTGAATTTTACAGCAATGGAAATTACGGATTAATAAAAGCTTTGTGGTTGCTTTTTAATATTCTCTTATACTCCATACTGTACATATCAAATCCTTCCGCCCAATAATTCTTTTTAATGTCATTCAAAACAAACCCTTGTTTTTCATAGAATCTATAGGCTACTTGTGAAGTCCTAACGGTTATCTTTTCAACACTGGAGATAGATTCCAGCACTTCAATTCTATGTTTCAACAGCTTTGTTCCTAGTGATTTACCTTGAAAGGCGGGATGTATCATATCCCAACTTATTTTCCCTATGGTGCCGTTTTCTGCAAAATTTATTCCTCCACACCCAACGATTTCTCCATCAACGAGTAAAACATAGTATTGTTCTATTTCTTCATCCAAATATTTGCTTAAATCATTCGCCTCCTCTTCTGCGAAAAAATCGGGAGTATTCAGCTTGATTAAATTCATTATAGCATCTTTATCTGTTGGCAGATATTCTCTAATTATAATTGATTCGTTGTACTTCATAAAGTGTTTTATTTAAAACTATAGAACAAAGGTACTGCCAATTTACTTGACAGGAAATACCGGAAAGCGAAAACATAAGGATGGAAAAAGAAATAGCCTGAAAGACGCGAATCTTTCAGGCTATATTCCTTTCATTTATCTACAGTGGTGACTAGCGACAATTAGTCCACCTGCCCCAGAGAGTTTCCATATTCCATTTCTCCCTGAACCACAAAAAGGATTTCTTCGGGATCATATTCTCCCATTTCGTCCTTCTTGGCTTCTTTCACGATGTAAGCTACGACCTCTTCCAAGTCGATGTTTACGTAGCCGTCGTTATCGGGCTGAGCGTCAAGAATGCCACTTTCTGAGTAGTACTCGTCTATCAGATCGAGAAAATAGTACAGTTCATCGTCCTCGAACTTCTCTTTCAGTTCCTGAGGCAGATAGTTCTTGATAAACTCGACGGTCTTTTCGTCATCGGCATCTTCTAATAAAAAATCATCTTCCAGTCCCATGGTTGTAAGTATTAAGTAATAAGTATTAAATATTAGACAAAGTCTAGAGAAGGTTCTTCACTTTTTCCACGAATACCGGTTTGGCGACTGCGCCTACCTGCTTGTCTACAATCTCACCATTCTTGAAGAACAAAACAGTAGGAATGTTGCGGATACCATATTCGGCAGCCACATCGCTGTTATCATCCACATCGCATTTACCGATGATGACTTGTCCTTCAAACTCCGCAGCCAATTCTTCAATAATAGGAGCCACCATTTTGCAAGGGCCACACCAGGGAGCCCAAAAATCCACCACAACAGGCTTTCCTTCTGCAAGGATTTCCTTATAGTTGCTGTCTGTAATTTCTAAAGCCATTTCTTTTTAAGTATTAAGTATTAATTATTATGTATTACTTCGTTTGTAGATTTGCGCTACAAAGATAATCAATTTATACGGAATCCAAGTTCGGGGCGCTCCTTTAAATATGTTATTAAATCTCTGCCTACCGAAAGCTTGACCGGACGGGAAATCAGATCGACCGACATACGGCTGTCCGTATCGTCCGTCACCTTGAAATAGAGTTCCGTATTACCGGGATGTTCTTTGGTCAAAGTCGCCAGCTCGGTAATAAGTCCCGAATTTAACACTGACAGAGGAATGATAATGGTGATCTTCTGCACCAGTTCTTCTTTCACATCGGGCAGAAGTTCCATCGAAGTGATCTTGACTTCCAGCTCGTCCTGCCGCCATTGCTTGGCCTGACAACGGGCTTTGATATACAGGAACGTCCCTTCATTCAGATATCCCTGATAAGTCACCCAGTCATTTCCCCAGAAAGGTATTTCCGTAGAGCCCGAATAGTCTTCGATCTTGGCAATGCCATACGGATTACCATTCTTGCTGACTCCACGACGGACACTGGTCACAATGCCACCCATTGTAATCTCCCGGCCTGCCAAAGCCGCCTTATCTTCCAAATCTGCCATACGGGTATTGCAGACGTGATCCAGCACAATCGCGAACTCATCCAGCGGATGGGCGGAAAGGTAGATACCTACCAGGTCGCGTTCCTTGTTCAGACGTTCGAGGTCGCCCCAGCGCTCTACTCCCTGAGGTATTTCGGGGGTGGCGATATCGACGACATTCGCTCCGCCGAACAATGAATTGATGGCAGCTCTCTTGTCTTCCTGATAGCGGTTGCCGTATCGCATTAATGTTTCGAGGAATACTTCGCCCTTAGAGTTGACGGCAAAGTACTGCTCCCGCTTCAATTCGGGGAAACTGTCGAAACCTCCCGCCAACGCCAGACATTCCATATTCTTTTTATTGCAGGCATTCAGATTGACACGTTGTACGAAGTCAAAGATACCTTTGAATGGTCCGTTCTTGGTACGTTCTTCTACAATGCTTTGCACGGCAGCTTCGCCTACGCCTTTCACCGCTCCCAGTCCGAAACGGATATTACCGTCGTGGTTGACCGTAAACTTCAGGTTACTCTCATTCACATCCGGACCGAGCGTCTGGATACCCATTGCCTTGCATTCGTCCATCAGCTTCGTGATATCGGTAATGTTGGACAAACTTCGGCTCATGACAGCCGCCATGTATTCCGACGGATAGTTCGCTTTCAGATAGGCTGTCTGATAAGCCACCCAAGAGTAGCAAGTAGCGTGCGATTTGTTGAACGCATAAGAGGCAAACTTTTCCCAGTCGGTCCAAATCTTTTCAAGTACTTTCGGGTCATGCCCGTTCTTGCGTCCGCCTTCGATAAACTTAGGCTTCATGTGATCCAGCTTATCACGCAGCTTCTTACCCATCGCCTTACGAAGGGCATCGGACTCACCACGGGTAAAGTCCGCCAGCAGACGTGACAAAAGCATCACCTGTTCCTGATAGACCGTAATGCCATACGTATCTTTCAGATATTTCTCCATCACCGGAATGTCATATTCAATCGGCTTACGGCCATGCTTACGGTCGATGAAGTCCGGAATATAATCCATCGGCCCCGGACGATAGAGGGCATTCATGGCGATCAAATCTTCGAAGGTAGAAGGCTGCAATTCGCGCAGGTACTTCTGCATTCCGGCAGATTCAAACTGGAACGTTCCGATGGTACGTCCGTCACTATATAATTTGTAAGTTGCCGGATCGGTAATATCGATCTGGTCTACGTCTATCTCCAGACTACGACTCAGACGGATATTCTCAACCGCCTCCTTAATAATAGACAATGTTTTCAATCCGAGGAAGTCCATCTTGATCAATCCGGTATCCTCGATCACCGAACCTTCATACTGGGTAACGAGCATCTTTTCGCCCGTTTCCTTATCGTCAGCCGTACTTACTGGCACCCAGTCGGTGATGTCGTCACGACAGATAATCGTACCGCAGGCATGCACACCGGTACCACGAACATTACCTTCAAGCATTTTGGCATACTTAAGAGTGTCTCGCACCAACGGGTCGGACGATGCCTCAGCCGCTTGCAGTTCGGGGACGTATTCGATGGCATTCCGCAGGTTCAGCTTCTTGTCGGGGATTTTATCCGGCACCAGCTTTGCCAGACGGTCGGACTCCGAGAGAGGAAGTTTCTGTACACGGGCAACGTCTTTGATAGCCAGTTTGGTAGCCATCGTACCATACGTGATGATATGCGCTACTTTTTCCTGACCATATTTATTGGTTACCCAGCGAAGCACTTCACCACGACCGTCGTCATCGAAGTCCACATCGATATCGGGCAACGAAATACGGTCCGGATTCAAGAAACGCTCGAACAGCAAGTCGTATTGGATAGGGTCGATCTTGGTGATACCCAGACAGTAAGCCACTGCCGAACCGGCAGCCGAACCACGTCCGGGGCCTACCGATACGCCCAGTTCCGAGCGTGCGGCATTGATAAAGTCCTGCACTATCAAGAAGTATCCGGGGAAACCCATCGTTTTCATGATGTACAACTCGAAGTTGAGCCGTTCTTTCACTTCTTCCGACAAAGGGTCGCCATATATTCTTTTCGCACCGTCAAATGCTAACTTTGCCAGATAGTCGCCTTCAAGTTTGATACGATACAGTTTCTCATATCCCCCCAAACGTTTGATCTTGGCTTGTCCTTCCTCTTCGCTCAGCACCACATTACCATTTTCGTCCTGTGTAAACTCATCGAACAGGTCTTTCTCCGTATATTTGGCACGATATCCTTCTTCTGTTCCGAAGTCTTCAGGAATAGCGAAGGTAGGCATGATAGGTGCATGGTCAATCGAATAATATTCGACTTTATCTAGAATTTCCAGCGTATTGCTCAGTGCCTCGGGAACATCTGCAAAGAGTTCATTCATCTCTTCACGGGTCTTCATCCATTCCTGTTTGGTATATAGCATACGGCTAGGGTCATCCAAGTCTTTACCCGTACTCAGGCAGATCAAACGGTCGTGTGCCTCGGCATTCTCTTCATCCACAAAGTGAACGTCGTTGGTGCAGATCAGCTTGATATTATACTTCCGGGCATACTCCTGCAAGTATTTGTTCACATTTACCTGTAGCGGATAACATTCATGATTGGCACGGGGTACAGTCGCCTTATGACGCTGCATCTCCAGATAGTAGTCATCACCAAACAGGTTCTTATACCATTGGATCGCTTCTTCGGCTTCGGCAAACTGCCCTGCGGTAATACGCTTCGGCACCTCGCCACCCAGACACGCCGAGCAGACAATCAGACCTTCGTGATACTTCTCCAGCTCACTGCGGTCGGTACGCGGACGCATATAGTACCCGCGCGTCCACGCGTGCGATACTAATTTAATAAGGTTATGATAACCTTTCTCATTCTTGGCAAGTACAATCAGGTGATAACCGCTTTGGTCCGGCTTCCCTTCTTTCAAGTCCATCGTACGGCGGGCGACGTACATCTCACAACCGATAATCGGTTTAAAGAGCTTGTTCTCCGCCTCCACGATCTTCGCCTTGCAGGCAGCTATCTCCGCCTCCTTATCCTCACACTCCACTGTGCCGGCCTCAATCCCTGCAATCCGCTTCTTCAGATCCTTGATTTCCCCTTTCGGACCGCTATTCTTCTTATTGACATAGTTCGTAAATTCCTTGATGCCGAACATATTTCCATGATCGGTCACGGCAATACCCTTCATCCCATTTTTCATGGCTTTATCTACCAGACGGGCGACACTTGCCTGACCATCCAGTAGAGAATATTGCGTATGAACGTGTAAATGAACGAAATCCTGCATAATGATAAGTAGTTAATTTGAAGGCATAAAATTACTACCTCCCGCGTTATAAACAAAAATAATCCTCAAAAAGTTATCAACACTCGCATTTCTCTGCTCATTTACTTGCTGTTTTTTTAAAATAAGTATATTTTTGCACACAATATCATTAAACAGCATTCATGGGCCGACTAAAAAAATTAAAAAAGATACGTATTCACCGCGAAGGAACACATATATTATGGGCTAGCTTTCTGCTACTGCTACTGATTAATGCGGCCCTTTATTGGGGAATAGATTGCAAAATTCCTTTTTATGTGGTTGCAGTAGCCAGTATTGCAGTATATCTGCTGATGGTTAACTTCTTCCGCTGTCCGATTCGACTTTTCGGGAAAGATACAGAAAAGATAGTCGTCGCTCCTGCTGACGGCAAAATCGTAGTCATTGAAGAAGTGGACGAAAACGAATACTTCCATGACCGCCGGTTGATGATCTCTATCTTCATGAGCATCGTTAACGTACATGCCAACTGGTATCCGGTGGACGGCACCATTAAAAAGGTAGCCCACCACAACGGTAACTTCATGAAAGCATGGTTGCCTAAAGCCAGTACGGAGAACGAACGTTCTACCGTAGTCATAGAAACTCCGGAAGGAGTGGAAGTGCTGACCCGACAAATCGCCGGAGCCGTGGCACGGCGCATCGTCACCTACGCAGAAGTAGGAGAAGAATGCTATATCGACGAACACATGGGCTTTATCAAATTCGGTTCCCGTGTGGATGTATATCTGCCCCTCGACACGGAAGTCTGTGTCAACATGGGACAATTAACGACCGGTAACCAGACGGTTATCGCCAAACTTAAATAATTCGGTCACAATGACAAATGTTATAAAGAACAATATTCCGAATACAGTAACCTGCCTGAACCTTTTCTCCGGTTGTATCGCTTGTGTCATGGCTTTCGAAGCCCGTTATGACTTGGCACTGCTTTTTATTGTTCTGAGTGCAGTCTTCGATTTTTTCGATGGCATGCTGGCTCGTATTCTCAATGCACACTCAATCATCGGAAAAGACTTGGATTCACTTGCAGATGATGTCAGCTTCGGTGTGGCTCCCTCGCTGATTGTATTCTCCTTATTTAAAGAGATGTACTATCCGGCAAATATGGAATTCCTTGCTCCTTACCTGCCATACGCAGCCTTTTTGATTTCCGTATTCTCAGCATTACGACTGGCTAAATTCAACAATGATACCCGGCAGACCAGTTCTTTCGTAGGCCTTCCTGTTCCGGCAAACGCCTTATTCTGGGGATCGTTCGTTGTAGGGGCGCATGACTTCCTCGTTTCCGAGAACTGCCATCCTGTCTACCTTATTTTATTGGTTTGTCTGTTTTCGTGGTTGCTGGTGTCAGAGATACCGATGTTCTCGCTGAAATTCAAGAATCTTTCATGGAATACAAATAAAATCAGTTTCATTTTCTTGATTGTATGTATCCCATTCCTTGTTTTCTTGGGTATCAGCAGCTTTGCAGCGATCATTGTCTGGTATATTTTACTTTCACTTTTTACAAGAAAAAGTAAATAAACAATCTCTTGGCACGTTTGTTGTACTATGAGTTTTATCGAAGTTACAACATAAAATCATAGCCCAATGCATATACTTTTATTCTTACTTCTTTTCCTTGCTGCCATTGTCATATTTGGCCTTTCGATTGTCGGATTTGTATTAAGAGCCATTTTCGGGCTTGGCCGTGGTTCGTCTTCCCGGACGAAGCAGGCAAGGAGTGGACAAACCGGCCAGCAGCAACATCGTCCCAGCTATAACCAAAACACGGACAGCCGTGCCGATAACGAAGAGGAAATCTTCGCTGAAAATAGCCCAAGAACCAAACATAAGAAAATATTCACTCAGGATGATGGTGAATATGTGGATTTCGAGGAAGTAAAATAATATAATATAGAAAGTGGTTAGTAACGTGTAGCCAGCAGTTTACTAATCACTGTTTCATCTTCTCTTAGAAGCGAAAAAATCCTTCATCAATGTGGCACATTCATCTGCAAGGATTCCTTTTACAACGACCGTTTTAGGATGCAGCGCCTGAGCCGCATATCGCTGATACCCACGCTTATCATCTTCCGCACCAAAAACCAGTTTGCCGGTCTGCGCCCAAGCAATGGCACCGGCACACATCACACAGGGTTCTACTGTAACATACAACGTACATTCGTTCAGGTACTTTCCGCCAAGTACGTTGGCAGCAGCAGTGATAGCCTGCATTTCGGCATGGGCTGTCACATCATTCAATGTCTCTGTCAGGTTATGGGCACGGGCTATGATCCGTTCTTTGCAGACAACCACTGCCCCTACAGGGACTTCGCCCCGCTCTGCAGCCTTGCCGGCTTCTATCAATGCCTGTTTCATGAAGTAAGTATCGTCCAGTGTCATCATCAGCGTCTCATGTCATGTTCTCCGAAGAGGGTAGGATAATCTTCTTCCATATTTTTATGGATAAACATGAGAATAGTTTCACGAAGCCAGCGTGACTTATTCGTTATCTTGTATTTTTCCAGATAACGATCGACAATCAACTGCTCGTCTTCGCTCAACAAAATGCTCATCCGCCGTTCCCGTTTGGTATACTCAGCGTGCATTTTCAGGCACTTTTTGCTCCTTTTTCTCATATCTTCTGCAAAATTACTTTTACTTCTGTAAAAACAAAGAATAAAAGCTGTAAATTTGCAAAAAAAGATGGCTGAACACAATGAATTAGGGAAAGCAGGAGAAAATGCCGCAGTAGCCTATCTCGAAGAGCATGGTTATCTTATCCGCCACCGGAACTGGAGAAAAGGTCACTTCGAACTGGACATCGTAGCCGACAAAGAAAACGAATTGGTGATAGTAGAAGTGAAAACACGCAGTAATACTTTGTTTGCCCAACCGGAAGAAGCCGTCGATTTACCAAAGATTAAACGGACAGTACGTGCTGCCGACACATATATAAAACTATTTCAGATTGACATTCCGGTACGTTTCGATATCATCACTGTCATCGGCGAGAACGGAAATTTCAGAATAGACCATATAAAGGAAGCTTTTTATCCTCCTTTATTTTAATAGGAAACAAGTATTTTAACTAAGAGCAAAAACATAAAATCGAAAGACTTATGAATGTAGAAACGATCAGGGAATACTGCTTAAGTAAAAAAGGGGTTACCGAATCATTCCCGTTTGATGATGTATCGCTGGTTATGAAGGTGCTGGACAAAATGTTTGCCCTCATCGACTTGGAAGGAGCCAACTCCATCTCACTGAAATGCGATCCGGAACGTGCCATTGAACTGCGCGAACATTATGCAGGCATTGAAGGAGCCTACCATTTCAACAAAAAATATTGGAATGGCGTTTACTTCGATAGAGATGTAGACGATAAATTAATAAAGGAACTCGTCGATCATTCTTACGAGGAAGTTATCAAGAAATTCACTAAGAAACTGCGTGCTGAATATGATGCCCTCCCCTGATATGTCATTTCCTGTCCCATTGATTCACATCAGTGAGACAAACTCTACAAACAGTTATCTGCAGACTCTTTGTGCCAAGCAACAGGGAGTTGCAGCATTTACGACTGTAGTTGCCGACTTCCAGACATCCGGACGTGGGCAACGTGGCAATTCGTGGGAATCTGAACCCAAAAAGAATCTTCTTTTCAGTTTTGTTCTTTTCCCGGATTTCTTGGAAGCACTCCGGCAGTTCTTGATTTCTCAGATTGTGTCTTTGGCTATTAAAGAGGAACTAGATAGCTATGCTGACGATTTTTCCATCAAATGGCCGAATGATATCTACTGGAAAGACAAAAAAATATGTGGGATGCTGATCGAAAATGATTTGATGGGGCGCAATATCAGTCAGAGTATTTCCGGAATCGGGATCAATGTGAATCAGGAAGTATTCCATAGTACTGCTCCAAATCCGGTATCGCTCCTGCAAATCACAGGAAAGCAGTATGACATTTTCGAAATTCTCAGGAATATCATGCTTCGCGTTCAATCCGGTTATGAATTGCTCCGGAACGGTGACACTGAACTCATAACCCACCGATATGAAAAAGCTCTTTTCAGAAAAGAAGGGATGCATCGGTATAAAGATGCTGATGGAGAGTTCTTTGCGAGAATTATTTGCGTAGAGCCCGAAGGGAAGCTGATTCTGGAAGATGATGCGCAAAGAAAAAGAGGATATATGTTTAAAGAGGTAGAATATTTATTGATATAACACATACATTCTAAACAATAAAACATTACCTTTGAGTTTGCTATATAAAAAACACCTTTAATTTTATGAAGAAAATACAGAATGTCAAGTTACTTGGTCTTTTGACCATTTTATTATTCCTCAACATATCTTGTAAAGATGATGATACTTTACTACGAGGTAGTGGAATTACAGAACAAAGCTGGTCTACTAACCAAACATATTTTGCCTCAGCAGAGCAAACCCTCACTTTTACTTTCACAACCTTGTCTAGCTGGACTGCTCAAAACAGTTCCACTGCATTATTGTCATTAGACAATACAGCAGGAAATTCAGGGGAAAATACCATAAAAGTTACAGTACACAAGTCTTCACAGGAACAGGGCACCATTACGATTAAAGTAAATGGATATTCATCTGCCAGCAATATCAAAATCCAGTTGAGCGATGATGATGTGCAAGGTTACGAGATTAACTATAGTGTGGATCAATATTTAAAAGAAATGTATTTGTGGAATGATGAATACAAAACATTAACTCCTAATTTCAGTCAGTCCTATAATGAGTTCCTGGAAAATACATTGATGGGCATGAAGACTAATACTCTAGATAAAAAGCTATATAATAATGGCAACCAATCATATTATTCTTTATTCTCATTTATCCAAAAGCTAGATCCAGACTTGCAATCTTCCCGCAGTGCAAAAGAGAAAAAAACACTAGAATACAATTATGGATTTGTTAATCTATTACCTGTTCAATATAGTGAAACACTTGTATTTCTTGCAGTACAAGGAGTGCATAAAGAATCATCCGCAGCAAAAGCTGGAATCAAGCGGGGAGTTGAAATAACAGAAATCAATAATCAAAAGATAACAACTAGTAATTGGAGAAACAGCTATTCAAAGCTATGGAAACCTTCTTCCACGTCTACTATAGAAGTGAAAGACAGAGAAGGAAACACTTACACTATTGATTCCAGTCCTATTTATGCAAACCCAATTATTTATAATCAAGTTAATAATAACATTGGGTATCTAGTATACTCTGCATTTGAATCAGGCTTCGACCAGGAACTATTTGATGTATTCAAGGATTTTAAGACTAAAGAAATTTCCGACTTAATATTAGACCTTCGCTACAATGGAGGAGGAGATGTAACATCTGCTAATCTTATAGCAAGTTGTATCGCAGGAGAGGCTTGTAAAAACGAAGTATTCGCTACATATAGATATAATGATGAACGCATGAAAATTCTTGGAGGCCAGCGTCCTATTAAAATATTCGAATATACTAAATATGCAAATCTGAATAATATTTCTCTTTCTGCTGGCGGACTAAATTTATCACGGGTCTTTTGTCTCGTAACTAATAATTCAGCATCAGCAAGTGAGTTAGTAATTAACTCCCTAAGAGGAATTGGCATTAATGTTATCCTTATCGGCACAACCACACATGGAAAAAACGTAGGTATGGAAGGGGTAGAGCTTACTGCAGGAACAGACAAATACTTACTTTTCCCCATCACTTTCCAAGCCTACAATGCTAAAGGTTTTGGCGATTTCGAAAAAGGCTTTACACCTAATTACGAAAAAGATGAGGATAATCCCAATGGACAGAATTTTGAAGGATATGGAGAATTTGGGACAAATAATGATCCGCTATATGCCCAAGCTATAAGTTTGATAACAGGAAATGATTTAGCTAGTACTATTACAAGATCCACCAATCAGACTAAGTGCAAAGCTATAGCTAAACCGAACTTAAATCGCATAGGAATGTTTAAATAAATAAGACCTTGCCAACCAACTATTATTCTATTAGATAATTAAATGGAAAGAGGTGAACCGCTCAGCGATTCACCTTTTTCTCTATCCTCAAAATCTTATCTAACGTCTTCTGAGCCTCCGTCGATGGGAACCGTAGCACTACTTTCTGTAAAGAGCTTCGTGCTTTCTCATATCCGGTAGCAAACAATTTCGACAACCCGTCCCGATAACGTGCATATTGCATTTTTGTCGGTGAAGAAAGCTTTTTGTAGTCACTTTCCAGTTTTTTCTTCTCCTGCTCCGCCATCAGATAATAATAATTACCGAGAAAAATATTGGCTGCCAGATTATCCGCATCCAACTTCAATATATTCTCGTACATACGCAACGCATCCTTCTCCTGTCCACGACATACCTGCATTTCGGCAACAGCCTCCAGATAATCTACATTATCAGGGTCCTTCTGCGACAGTTCTTTATAAAACAAAAAGGCTTTATCATAATTCCGATTCTTCTTATAGGCAAGAGCCAACTCATTAGAAAGTTTCGAGCTGATCTCACTACTCTTGTCTATACTCGTCCAATAGAACATTTCCGAGCGGTCTATATTCAGACTGATAGCCTGACGGAAATAGCTAACCGCCTGTCCATGCTGTCCGGCCTCAATAGCAGCCGTGACTTTATGCAACATTTCATCGGCCGTCTGTGCATTCAGCATCAGCGGCAACGAAAACAAAGAAAAAAGAAGGAGAGTTAAGGTTTTCATAATCAGTTACATTGTTTCTAGTTCGTGACACGCAAAGATACAATAAAATAATAAAATATGTACCTTTGTTCGCAAAAAGAACAATCTATTTGATAAAAGTGTTTCTACAAGATGATAAATAAAAAGACAACCTCCGAAAACAGACGAATATTACAGATTGCCGTACCATCGATTATTTCGAATATTACCGTGCCATTGCTGGGACTTATCGATGTCACCATCGTAGGACATCTCGGCTCTCCGGCATATATCGGGGCGATTGCCGTAGGAGGAATGTTGTTCAATATCATCTACTGGATCTTCGGATTCCTACGTATGGGAACAAGCGGCATGACCTCACAAGCCTACGGGCAGCATGACTTAAACGAAATCAACCGGTTACTGATACGTTCTGTCGGCGTCGGACTCTTTATTGCCCTATGCCTGCTGATCCTTCAATATCCTATCCTTAATGCGGCATTCACACTCATACAGACTACAGAAGAAGTAAAGCAACTGGCAACTACCTATTTCTATATCTGTATTTGGGGAGCTCCGGCAATGCTGGGCCTTTATGGATTTGCAGGCTGGTTTATCGGAATGCAAAACTCACGCTTCCCGATGTATATTGCCATCACGCAGAATATTGTCAATATTATCGCCAGTTTGTCTTTCGTCTATCTCTTGGATATGAAAGTGGCAGGAGTCGCTGCCGGAACCCTTATCGCACAGTATGCAGGTTTCTTTATGGCCATACTATTGTATATGCGTTATTACAGCACACCCCGAAAACGTATTGTATGGAAAGACATCATACAGAAGCAGGCAATGTACCGTTTCTTCCGGGTAAACCGTGACATCTTTTTCCGTACCCTCTGCCTGGTAATCGTAACGATGTTCTTCACCTCTGCTGGAGCTGCACAGGGAGAAGTCGTTTTGGCAGTAAATACACTGCTGATGCAATTGTTCACGCTCTTCTCTTACATTATGGATGGATTCGCCTATGCAGGGGAAGCGTTAGCCGGGCGCTATATCGGCGCAAGAAATCAAACGGCTCTCCGCAATACGGTCAATCACCTTTTCTATTGGGGCATCGGACTTTCGGCAGCATTCACCCTTTTATATGCAATAGGCGGAAAAGGATTTCTCGGGTTACTGACAAATGATGTTTCGGTAATAAGCGCCTCAGACACTTACTTTTATTGGGCGCTCGCCATCCCATTGACAGGTTTCTCCGCTTTCTTATGGGATGGTGTGTTTATCGGCGCCACCGCCACCCGCCAGATGCTTTATTCGATGTTGGTTGCTTCCGTCAGCTTTTTTATTATCTACTATGCCTTCCACAATCTCTTGGGAAATCACGCTTTATGGCTGGCTTTCATCACTTACCTTTCATTGAGGGGAATCGTGCAGACCTTCATCGGAAGAGAAATAGTGAAGAAAGCGATATAAAAGTTATCGCGCAACTATGAGGTCTATCCAACAAATTATCTCTATATTTGCAGTAAACTAAATGTAAAAAGATATGGCAAAGTATAAAAGAATTCTGCTGAAGCTCAGCGGAGAAAGCCTGATGGGGGAAAAACAATACGGCATCGACGAAAAAAGACTGGCGGAATACGCCGCACAAATCAAAGAAATCCATGAACAGGGAGTACAAATCGGCATCGTTATCGGCGGCGGAAATATCTTCCGTGGACTAAGCGGAGCCAACAAGGGCTTCGACCGTGTGAAAGGTGACCAGATGGGTATGCTGGCAACTGTCATTAACAGCCTTGCATTAAGTTCCGCATTAGTAGCAGCCGGAGTGAAGGCCCGTGTACTTACAGCAGTCCGCATGGAGCCGATCGGTGAATTCTACAGCAAATGGAAAGCGATTGAATGCATGGAAAACGGTGAAATCGTTATCATGTCCGGCGGTACGGGAAATCCTTTCTTTACCACAGACACCGGCTCTTCACTGCGCGGCATCGAAATCGAAGCAGACGTAATGCTGAAAGGTACCCGCGTAGACGGCATCTACACAGCCGACCCGGAGAAAGACCCTACAGCTACAAAATTCAGTGACATCACATACGATGAAGTACTGAAACGCGGTCTGAAAGTGATGGACCTCACAGCTACCTGTATGTGCAAGGAAAACAACCTGCCGATTGTTGTTTTTGACATGGACACGGTAGGAAACCTCAAAAAAGTAATCAGCGGAGAAGAAATAGGAACAGTAGTACACAACTGATCCTGACTCCCTGCCAATATACCCGGGGCTGACTAAAAAGGATATAATCAGCTTTCAGACTTTTTAGTCAGCCCCGATAACTTTCTCTCTCCACATTCCTTTTGTTGACTTGCATATACATCATTAAGAAATAAAAGCTATGAAAACCAAAAACGCTTGTTTCTGGATATTCTTATTACTATCCGGAAGTGCTTACGCACAAATGTCTCAAAAAGGTACAGTACAGATTTTTAATTCAAATAAGTCCCCACTACCGGGAGTACAACTGACAGCTACCGATGCCCCTGCCACCGATACGGATGCCAGCGGGAATTTCCAGTTCAACTTCAGCAAACAGAAACCGGGAATGGCTATCGCTTCTCCGAATGTATATAAGAAAGGATATGAACTGGTGAATAAAGACATGATCAACGGGTGGATTCTATCCGAAAAACGTCCGTTGAGCATTGTGATGGCTCCCGAAGGTACTATAGAAGAAAGCAAGAACAAGTATTATTCCATCTCCGTTGCCCACTTTTCGAAGAAACAAGAAAAAGCCATTGAAGAAATCAACCAGCTATATATAGCACAGAAAATCAGTCTGCAGGAGCGTAGCGACCGTCTGAAAGCGATGGCGGAGGAATCCAGATCATTTATGAATCAGATCGATCAGTACGCTGAGAAGTTTGCGAGAATAAATCCGGATGACATCAACGCCATTGAGAAGCAAGTACTGGAACTGGTCAATGCCGGAAAACTGTCTGAAGCCATCGAGCTATACAACAAATCCGGAATTATCACTCAAGCCAGAGAGAAGCTGTCACAGAAAACAAAAGCAGAGGAAGACATCGACAAACTGGCCGAAACAATGTACCGATATGCCGACCTCTGCGCCCTGACCGGAGGAATGGAAAACGAGAAGAAAGCAAATGATGCCTACAAGTTCGTAGCCGAAGCACTTCCCGACAGATTTACATACGTATTTAAATACGCACTGCAGAAAATAGGACTGGAAGACAGTGATACCATGGAATGGCTGGACAAATGCCAGAAACTTTCATTTGACGAGAAATCTCTCGTACAAGTACTGAACATAAAAAGTACCCTTGCACGTCATCATCAGAAAGACTATATCAAAGCCTTGGAGTATGACATCAACGCACTGGAAATCCTGTCCAACAAAAATATCTCCATGCCTTCGGGCGATTACTATGCTATCTACCATCAGACGTTCTATTCAATGGGAAAGACATACGAAGCCATGAACGAATTCAAAGAAGCAAAGGAAATCTATGAAGACCAGATCAAAGAAATTAGTGAAGAGATAGCAGACAGCGACAATCAGCTGTTCATAAATATTCAAAGTTCTCAGCTTGCCAACATATACAGTTCTCTGACAGACATTTACAAGAAGGAAGGCAATGTCTCTAAAGTCAACGAACTGTCAGAGAAATTATTCGAGCTAAATAAAAAGAATGCAGGAAATAATGAAGAAGCCATACTCGAAGCTGAAATAGGAAGACAGGAATACCTGTTCCATCAGGCAGTAGAGAAAGCGGATTACAAACTGGCAGCCAGCAGTATAAAAGAGATTCTGGCAAAAGCCGAGAAACTGTATAAGATGCGTCCCTTGTCCCGTGCCTACTGGTATGCTTTATGGAACTTCGCCTACATCAGCGTAAGCACAGAAACAGAACCGGAAAACTTCCTCACGACCATAAAAGCATTTGAAGACAAGGTAGCCAACGAATTCAAAATCAACAGCGAAGAACAAAAGACCTCATTATTGTACAATATCGAGAAACAATACATTCTATATTACTCCAAAAACGGAAATAAACCCGAAGAAAGGAAGCATGTGGAACAAGCTTACCAATATGCCGAAAAACTGAATCAGTTGAATCCGGCAAGATTTGTTCTTGAGATTATCAGTGCGCAGGCATCGTATATCGATATGCTCCTGGAACTTTCCGAACATGACAAAGCTCTGAAAGCCGCCATCGACCTGGAAGCATTATACACCATGCAAGGAGTATGGGGATTTCAGGACTTGAGAACAGAGAACAGCATAGGTACCGCAATGGTCTGCGGAGGACTGTATGAATTAGGAGTGGAACATCTGGAAAAAGTAAAGAAAGACAGGGAAAAGCACCTGAAACAAAAGCCGAACGACGTGGATATGATGGGCAGTATCACCACTACCTACAATAACCTGTCGTTGGGATACGGCAAACTTAAAAAATATGCCAAAGCACTGGAAGTGCAAAAGAAAGCATACGAAATCATCAAGACACTGTATCCGCATAATAAAGCCCAACTTGGCACGAACTATCTACTGATGACTCTCAATACAAGTATCGCCTACTATCAGAACAGCAATAATGCGGAGGCTCTGACATTTCTGCAAGAGGCGGAAAACATCGCAAACGAACTGAAAGAACTCAATCAGCTTTTCAGCTCCTACCCTCTTGTTGTCCGGTTTGCTAAAGGAGACCTTCTGGCCAAATTATCCCAACCCGGCTCCGAGGAATTATTGAAAACAGGGCTGGAGTATAAGAGCGGCACGCTGCCTAACGATGCCGTTCTGCTCTACCTTATCAATGACTACCGAACCAACAATAATAGCATTTACAGAAAGTAAAGGCATTACTTTCTCAGAATAATCTTCCATGGGACTTTATCGGATACCGGTCCGGTGAAGTCCCATAATTGATATCCATCCTTGTATACCGTCACCCGTTGCTCCTCTTTTTGTTTCTCGGCAGGTATGGGCAGTTGAAAGTTTCCCATTCCGTCAGATACCGTTTTCATGTCCAGCACTTGAACAGTAGCATCCGCCAGCGGACGGTTATCCTCATCTTTCACAGTACCGAAAATCATCGCCAATGAAGAATCACGACTGATGCCAAGAGTCACATTCTTTTCCAGGCTCAGTACCGTATCTACCGTCACATATCCTTTCGATTCTATCTTCAGACGGGCATTCTCACCCAGATATTTAGTATGAATTTCTTTGAAGACAACCTCGTCAGAAAGTCTGTCCACATGACGGGTTTCGCTCTTATCGGCATACTCCAATGTTATATCAGCGCCATAAAAAGGCAAAGACGACTTGGAAGTATCCGTAAGACGCACCGTGGAAGTGACCGGCGAATAATAATAGAAAGCAAAGAAAGCCAGTGCCACCACCAGTACAGGTACAAGGACATACAATAATACGAACCTCAATGTCCGTTTCACATCTACCGGATCGGGCTTGATAAAGCCTTCATTCTCCAAAATCTGCAATTGTTTGTCGAACTTGAGACGCAAATCATCATAATTGGTATACAAGTCGCAGAAGTGTCCGAGATTCTTCTCGCAATAAGATTTAAAATCTTTGAGAGACTCATCAACGATCCCCTCCTCCTTGAAATAGACAAATATTTTAGGTTTTGCAGCCTTAGTCTTCAGATATATTTCATGGGCCACTTCCAGTTCTTCTTTGGTATAGCGCCCCATCCGTGTGTGGAACAGAAAAATCACAATATCACATTCACGGATATAGTCATTATAGCGATCCTGCAGACGACCTTCATTCAGCGAACTGCTGAAGTCCATCCACGTACGCTGGTCGAAGTCGATATTCCGGTCACGATAAAGCTTATTCTTATCCGAAAAGTACAAGTCAAACATCTGTTTGTCTTCATTCAACTCCGCTGATGATGCAATAAAAATCTTGATCTTCTTCATCTGTTTCTATATTTTTTCCTTTATACTGATCCATTTCTTTCGGTCTTCGATTCGTTCGAAAACCAACTGTGCCTTTTTCTTCAGTTCTCCTTTCAGTTTGACTTCTTTCAATGACTGCTGAAGGCTATTCTCCACCAGCTCAATCTCTTGCATACTTTGCGTATCCTTTACGATCAAGCTATACTGATCCAGAACTTCACTTGGGTCATTCCGCTGAAAGAACCACTCTACCGACATTAATTTCAGCTTGATATCCGCCGCCATCTCATAAATCAAGTGAGCAACAGAGTCACACGCCACTTTATCATCGGCTTGCTTCAGCAACTGGAAATTATTCACTAAGGATGGAAGAAGCAGTTTCATATCTTCTTTTGCTTCCTGTCTGACTGCAATCTTCAATGTCATGGCAGAATCAAGTTTCATCTCTTCATAAAGACGAATAGCTCCATGCACATCACCATGATCGAGCAGTTCCATTGCCTGCTTTTCCATAGCATCAAGCTCGTCACGATTGATACAGGCAAATTTAAGCGCATATATTTCCAGACGTTTCTGCCATTCCATCATACTTTTAGACATGGAATCAACTTTCTGATCATATTCCACAGCGGACAATGCGTTCTGTTTCTTCAGTTCTTCCAGTTCAGCCAATGTTTTCCGATATTCTTTCTCGCTATTGGATTCGCCTATATCGTAATATTTCTTGCGCAACGCATTGATGACTTCGGTACGCCCTAATACAATTTTCAGTTCGGAGGCAGACGATATATTCCAGTTGGCTACTTTCTCGTAATTGACTATTTTGAAACCTTTCTTATAGATATCATTAATCATCAACGGATCGCCCGGCAAGGAAGCGGTGAAATTCAGTATAAACCGCCCTTCCTGATCGCTGTCCGTAGGCGAAGCACCCGCTACTTTTATTTCAGCACCGGCTACGGGCTTGTTATTGCTACTCATTTCCATGACAATTCCCTTCTGAGTGGTTTGTGCCCAAGTGCACTGAAAGCCAATCAAAAAGATAGAGAGCACTAAGAATATTTCCTTTTGATGATTCCCCATATCACAAATCCTAATCCATTTTATAGTTTTTCGTCCGGCTTCGCAATCAAAAGCAGATGCCGTGTCAAAGCAATATCATATTTCTCACTGCCATTCCGCAAATCGTTGTAAGGGCGAATGTCATAATGAGCATATTCTTCATCCCGCTTTTTATTCTTCAAGGCTGCCTTTTGTTCTATCTCTTCCTGTTCCTTTTTTGTCACAGGTCTATATCCCAGTAACAGTTCTTCCACATTCCACCGGTTGTGTTCCACCTCTGCCAAAATCGCCACCTGCTTTTCGCTAAGTTGCTTTCCGTTGTCCCAATGTTCCTTGGTGTAGCCGATTGAACGCAATTTGGTAGGAATGGCATTCGCATTGTAGATGTTAGACCATTTCTTTACCGTTTTGCACTTCGGATTGTGCCATAGTTCATCCATTTCTTTCGCAGATGGCAGTTCTGTCAAGACTTTATCTCCTTCACACTTTTCATACACCGCATTTACACGCTTGGCATACATCTCGTCTGCCATGCACAAGTCGAAACAATCATCCAACATCCCGAACGGACGAAGATTCTTGAAACGCTGATTGGTTCCTCCTTTTCCCTTCAACGGATTACCGGATAATTTTTCAATGATAGCCGATGTTATCCGTTGCTGAACCAGCACCGGAACACCTTTCTCATAGACACAACGCGGGAGATAGACAGCAGAAGAAATAGACTGATGAGTCAGGTTCAGGCAGACTGCAACCGTCATCAGCGCATCCTCATCTTCACACCAGTCTGTAATCAAATCACGGACTTCCGGCGATTCGATAGTTCCCTGTACAAACTGCCATTCTATGTCTATAAAATCTGTTCCTAGATGAGCATAGGTCTTAGCAGGCTCATCTTTGCGAACCATTCCAGTTTTTGTATCTATAAAGGTAGAATAAGATACATCAAACAGGTTTTCATACGCTTGTTTGAAGCTGTTCATCTCACGCATTGCTTCATTATCGATAAAAGTGATGCGCGTTTTCTTCTTTTTATCCCGGATAAAGTTAGGATAGTGGGCTATATGGGCAGCCTCGACAGCCAGAGCAATTCCCATCCTCGACATTCCCACAATTACCAGATGCACATATTTCTCTGATTCGTAAGTGACAGGCTGATAATCCAAAGGCAGATAATTAATCTCACGGATACTACACGCATTTCGCACAAATACTTTTTGCGCCCATGTTTCGTAAAAGTTAAACGGACAGAAATCAATATATTCCTTTATATCATCATCAATATCCGAGAATTGGAAGACGGCAAAAGTAGATTGATATTCAAAAAGTACGTTGCACTTCAAAGGAGGTTTCCGATTCTCTTCCTTGCAAAGTTCGCCTATCAGATTCAGACAGTCGACATTCATCGAGTCATGATAATATTCCACATCATCCAGCTCTCCGCTATCTCCCAATATAAAGACTTCTTTCGCATCCGCCACATACAACTTTCTCAGTTCTTCTTTAGAATCTCTCATGGCATGAACCAAAACGATTCTCTTCTCCTCGTCCTTTGTGAGATTGGAAAATAATTCCATCCGTACTTCATTGACGTCTTTGGAAGTCTGAATGACTAACGTGCAATCCTTCTCCCGTTGACATAACTGCCGTATCAGACAGGGCAACATCGCATCTGCACCGATAATCACAAAATGATCGGATAGTTTATAATGAATCAACCCGTTTCTGCAATTCTCCACCCGCCTTTCAATGATATTGGAAAGCGTGGAGATCAGCAATCCACCTAAAACGACGGAACCCAGCAAACTAATAATCAATGCCCACGGGCGGTCTTCCGGACTTATACTGATCAGATTGCCCGAATCTACAAAGTTATTGTATACATTCCACAGAGTCTTCTGAAAAGAATGGTTCGCCGCAGAGTCGGCAGCCAGCGCAGTCATCTCTTCGGAAGGAGTCATCTGATGCTTGCTTCCCCAGTGTACTCCCAGACAAGATAGAACTATCAGCGAAATGACTATAATAATCAGGAAACGTATCTGTTTCCAGGCCCCGCCATAAATAATCCGGTCAAACCAACGAGCATTCATAACTTACTCCTCCCTTTCTATTCTGAAACCTAATTTCTTCACCATCTTGATCGTATTCATAGCCGTATTCCGATCGTACTCTTTTTCTTCTTCCGGCAACTCATCATAAGGCACCAGACAAGGGTGCTTTTTATGGATATCATCGCGTTTTCCGCCATAAGTCCAGCCTTCGTCCATCCGGGCTTTTGCCCACACTTCATGTACATTTTCAGCGATGCGCTCTGATAATTGGATTAAAGATTCGGGAAGATCGACCGATGAAAGGTCCATCGGTTCGGGGGTGTAATCCAGTTTATTTTCTTTCATATTTTATATTCTGTATTTATCTAATGTATTAAGATGCAAGGCATGTCACTTTTGCAAATATAATAATTACTAATAAGAATCACCCAAAATCTGCTGAACAAATAAGTTCACATACACATCCTCATCCATTCAACCATCAATATGTAAACTATTAAATTATCATATATAAATCAATTATGTATATTATTTATTTGCATTTAGAAAACAAACGATTATATTTGCAAAGTCAATTAACCCATAAACATAAATACCTTTAGTAATAAGCAACATGAAACACGCCAGAATTCAACAAAAAAGATCAAACATATACATGACAGCAATATGTATATTACATTCTTATTCAGTCACATATTTCAAGGAGTTTTCTAGAATAAATTGAATCTCAACTAACACACTTATAATACTAATATTAATTTATATCACATCATTATGGAAAACAAATATAATATTAACAAGATCATCCCCATCATGCTTGCCTTCTTTACGATGGGCTTTGTAGACCTGGTAGGAATTGCGACCAACCATGTAAAGCAGGACTTTACATTATCCGATACGATAGCCAATACATTCTCGGTCACAGTCTTTCTCTGGTTTCTGATTTTCTCGGTACCGACCAGTATGTTAATGAATAAAATCGGAAGGAAAAAAACGGTTCTTTTAAGCATGATACTGACACTTGTCGGACTGATTATTCCTAATTTGATTTATGACAGCATCAGCATGTTCATCGCCTTTTCTTTTATAGGAATCGGTAACACAATCATGCAGGTATCCCTCAATCCTCTATTAGCCAATATGGTAAATCCTGATAAACAATCCAGTTTTCTCACATTAGGGCAATTCGTTAAAGCCATAGCTTCTGCCATCGCACCGATTCTTGCAGCAAAAGCAGCCCTCTACTATGGAAACTGGAAATTGCTCTTTGTCATATTTGCCGTAGTAGATGTAATTGCTATCCTCTATCTGATGAGTACCCCAATTAAAGAACCGACAGAAAAGAAACAATCTTCTTCGTTTCGCGAATGTATCAGTCTGCTTAGTAACGTCATCATCGTTCTTTTTTTCCTTGGGATTCTGGTTCACGTAGGTATAGATGTCGGAGTCAATATTACAGCTCCCAAACTTCTACAAGAAAGAGCCGGTATTTCACTCTCGGAAGCCGGATATGTAATTAGCCTGTATTTCTTCCTGCGTACCATCGGATGCTTTTCCGGAACATTTATTTTGGCATGGTTCTCACCAGTCAAGTTCTTCATGATCAGTGTATTCATGATTATGACTGGTATTATAGGACTTTACTTCAGCCAAAGTTTACTTGCTATTTATATATGCATAGGGCTCATTGGCTTTGGTAATTCTAATATATTCCCGATTATTTTCTCAAGCGCATTGAGCTATATGCCGACCCGACATAATGAAATCTCCGGATTAATGATTATGGGGATCATAGGAGGTGCTATCTTCCCTGTTTTGATGGGCGTTGCTTCCGACACAATGGGAGGACAAACCGGTGCAGTGATCGTATTAACAGTTTGTGCCTGCTACTTGTTATTCCTAATGACCAAAATGAAAAAGACCAATCACGCTTAAAAGAGAAGAAGATATGTATTTTATAGGAATCGATATTGGGACAAGCTCCATTTGCGGAGTTGTCTATCATACATCAACTCAAAACGTCATTTCCATTACAAAAGAGAATTGCGCAACAATCCCTTCCTCCAAAAGTTGGGAGAAAAAACAGGATGCAGATACAATCATTGATATTGTAATCAATATGATCCGAGAATTTCAGTCGCAATATAAAGATATCAAAGGCATAGGAATAACGGGACAAATGCATGGCATAGTTTATACTGATATTCAAGGCAATGCAGTAAGTCCGTTATACACTTGGCAAGACGGAAGAGGTAATCTGAATTATAGAGAGAATCAAAGCTATGCCGCTTACCTGAGTGATACTACCAGCTGTCCGGTAGCAACGGGATATGGATTAGTAACTCATTTTTATAATGTTCAAAATGGACTGGTCCCGACAAATGCAACCAGACTTTGCACTATCATGGATTATGCGGTAATGAAACTATCCGGGAAAAAGATTCCCCAAATAGACCCTACCAATGCTGCCAGTTTGGGCTTTTTCGATAAAAAAGAACTTGTTTTTGATATGGAAGCCATACAAAAAGCAGGAATTGATATAACAATGGTACCAGAAGTAGCACCGTCAGCCTCCTTGGCTGGTTACTATCATAAGATACCGGTATATACAGCTATCGGAGATAATCAAGCCAGCTTTCTAGGTTCTGTACGAGACATAGAACATTCTATTCACATCACCGTAGGAACCAGCAGCCAAATGTCTATATATACCGATCATTATATGGAAATAGAGTCACTGGATACACGCCCTTTGCCTGGTGGCGGTTACCTTTTGGTAGGCGCTGCTTTGTGCGGAGGATACTCTTTTGCCCTTTTAAGAAAATTCTTCAACAACACTTTAAGTCTTTTCACAGGAAAAGAACTTTCCAAAAATGACTTATACACAATAATGACCTCAATCTCTTATCAAAAGGATTCGAAAAACGACCTGGTCATAGATACTTTATTTGATGGAACACGCTCGAATCCATATGAAAGGGGGAAAATCACCAATATATCTACCTCCAACTTCACTCCGGAGAATTTAATCATCGGATTTGTCAAAGGAATCAGTCAGGGGCTTTACAATTATTTCCAGCTATTACCGGAATCTCTCAAAAAGAATAAAACGATCTTAGTAGGTTCCGGCAATGGAATTAAAAAGAATTCACTTCTTTATGAAGCACTCGAAGATCGTTTCAACCGTCCAATGCAATTATCTACCATTCAGGAAGAAGCTGCTTTTGGAGCCTGTCTGTGCTGTATGAGAAAAAGTCATTACAGCCGATAATTCATTTATTAACTTCAAAATTAGACATGATGAAGACTACTACTTTATATTATTTATGTAACCTTGCGATTCTTTTTTCTCTCTATTCCTGCAAAGAAGTTACTTATTCTTCCTGCAAAAATAAGATTAGTTTAGAATCATTAATGGACGAGATGATTGACATAGAAGCAGAGCCATGTTTTCCCGCTCCAACCTTTACAACGAAGCATATATCCAGTTATGATCGCAGGTCAGTAATACCAGGCACTCCTTCGTGGCATGCCAATCGTGACAATACAGGATTCATTCGTTATGAAGCCAACAACGGACGGGTAGAAAAAGTATTATTTGACGAAGAAGGTCCTGGTGTACTCACCCGAATACTAACCACCGGTGGCTCCGGTGGCGCTAATCTACGCATCTACTTTGATGGAGAAAAAGAAGCTAGCATCCTTATTCCAGCTTATGACATTTCTCTATTTCCGCTAGATATCCCCGAAGGGTTATTATATAAGCACGAACACTATTCTACCACACAAGGAAGCAGTTTCTACTATCCCCTCCCTTATGCACAAAGCTGTAAAATAACGGTAGACAATGTAGATCGCGATTACTTCTTCCATACGTCCTGCCGCACGTACCCCAAAGGGACTAAAGTTCAAACTTTTACCCTCAAGGACGGAGAGGCTCTACAAGATAAGGCACAAAAACTCAGTGAACAACTCATGTATCCCAAAGCATATACTGAAAATCCCGAAATTAAAGAAAGCATATTAACCGCCCACTCATCTCTAAACATGACACTGCCCGATGGAGAAAAAGCCATCCGAAACCTTTCGATTCATGTATCAGAGATTGATTCCGCCAACTATTCTTCAATCATGCGTAATTTGATAGTCAAAATCTCATTTGATGGTGTTCAGACAGTATGTGTACCATTAAGTGACTTGACAGGAGCTGGTATGGGAGCACCCGCTGTCCGCAGCTATTATCTGGAAGCAGATGGAAAAGGATATTCAAGACTACGCTTTGTCATGCCTTATCGACGGGAAGCCAGTATTGAAGTCGAGAATATCTCTGGGAACTCTGCCAAGATCAAGATAGAGGCTTGCATTTCTGCATGGAAATGGTATGCCAATACACTCTATTTCCATGCCGGATGGAAGCAAGAAAATGGGTTGGAAACTAATCGTGGTTTGGATTATAATATGGGAACTTTGCAGGGAAGGGGCGTTTTTAAAGGCGATATGCTCTCTTTGTATAATCATTGCCCACGCTGGTATGGGGAAGGTGATGAACATATCTGGATAGATAATGAAAAGTTTCCTTCCCACTTCGGTTGTGGCACGGAGGATTACTATAATACTACTTTCGCACCTATACATCCTTATTTCAATCCCTTTGGCGGTGCTCCCCGGGAAGACGATGAGGCATCGAGAGGATACAATACCTTTGTCCGTACACGAAATCTGGATATCATCCCTTTCAATGAACGTTTACAATTCGATTTTGAATTAATCAGCTGGGACGGCGGGCAAGTAGATTATGCATCTACCCTGTTCTGGTATGGTGATTTAGAGACTAGAATGACGAATATTTCTGATAGCAAAGAGGCTTTATATCCCCTTCCTCCCGCTATCTATACAGACAAATAAACAATATATCGTTAGGGGTCACCTTTCACACCCACTTATCCATCGACTTTTTAGTCAACCTCCTCTTCATTAGAGGCAACGAAATAGCAAATATAAAACAAACACAACGCTTATCATTCCAAAGTATACTGGCATTTGTAGTCTAATATACTAATAGATAAGTTACGCTTCATTCATAGCAAACTTACTTTGATCTAATAGTAAACTTGTTAATCCCTTGGTTCAAACTATAAACGCAAGCCCCATTTTTATAAACGAAATTTGTAATTGTAAAAATGCAATCTTCATTTATAAAAACAAAGCTTGCATTTAAAGATTGATTACTACCCAAAACAACTTTACTATTAGAGATTAATAAGTTTATTAAGCATGACGAGTAACTTTATCATTAACAGACGAGAGTTGAACTTATGTAGAATAATGAAAAAGAGATAAAGGATTGGAGAGGAGTAGTCTAGCAAAGGAGGAGGAGTGAATAGGCTGGTGAAAGATAAATGAAGAGTTATCCTTCACCCTCTATCCCCCATGAATACGGAGAAGTGAAGGGTGAAGGACTTTTATAAAAACAACTTTATTCTGCAAAAGGAGACAAACGAACATTATTCACTTCCATATTTTCAGAATGGAATTGCAAACGTTCTACAGTCAGCTTCTCACGATAAGAAACCATCGTGCGTTTTCCTGCAATTTCTGTGTCCACCAAAGAACCGTCAAACTTATCAGATGCTTTCACGAGCATGCGTACAGTAAATGTTTTGTCTGCATCTATCAGATTCTCGATTGCATAATTCCGGCCTTGCTGTGGAGCACCTCCTTCGCGTAAAGAGCGTTCACGAATAGATTCACCACCAGCCAAAGTATATTGCGCACGTTTTTCTCCATTATCCAACTTCCATTCGCACGCATCTTGTATTCCCTTATCGACAGAAGGCAACAAGTTAACAGTCAGTTTACCATCAGAGGCGACAGGTGTTACATTGAAAGTCAACAAGAAAGAACCGGACGGTACTTTTTCTATTTTATCAGAACTTCCCGAAAGAGTAATGACATCCGGTGAAATGGCAGGAACCAGTTCATCCATCCACTTTGTACCAATACGTCCTCCTTCCGGCAACTGTACCATTTCGTGAATCACCAACGGACCACCCCAAGCCTTCATCCACATCCAACCTGCCATGACAAAACGATTGTTCGAAATCTCAGTTATAGTAGGCACACAGGAACCGTTATAAAAATCGAGGCCCTCGGCCACCACATCCCGATAAACAGAATCCGGCTGCGCTGTTTGTTTAGACCATAAACGGGTAAAGCCTCCAATTATATAATCATAGTCTCCCCAATGAAAGAAGAAAGTACAATCACCACCCAAAGGGAAATTCTCATCCAGACAGCGCCAACCGCCACTGACGGAATCAGAGGCCCATGTACCCCGAGCTCCATAATTAGCCAACATTTTCAGGTCACCTTTCGGGTCTACATAAATACTCGGGTTTTCGCAAGGATGGAATAATATACCTGTCTTACGAAAATGGACACCGTCATCACTGACCGAATAAGAGGAACCAGCAGCCACACCGGCCATCTGATGGCGGTTGAAAGAGCCGCTGTATCCATTTTTATCCAAGTATTCATACAATTCAGGAAGAGTAGTCTGCTCACGCGGATAAATACGGGTTGTATGATAACCATAACTGATACAAAGCTGATTATTGAAAATAAAAGGAGTGCCAGTACCGAACGTCTCCCATTGTTCTTCGATAGGTACGGCTGCTTCATGCTCTGTCCAATGACGAAAATCCTTTGTAGAGAGATGTTCAAAGTAATGTCCTCCACGACCAAATTTACTTTGATGTCCACGACGATCGTACAAGTAGAAAAGATGATAGGTTCCGTCATGATAAAGACTGACTACATCTCCTACCCACGCATTATGTCCGGTCGGGGTCCAGTACTGTATTTGCGGTTGCAATTCAGCAGTTGTTCTTTCCATCCGTTCAGGCTGTAGAGAAGGGTAATAGATGGCTGCTTGTGATACAAAGTGAGAATCAATCTTCCAGTTTTTCATTTTCTCAGGGAGAGGATATCCTATTGGAAAATCATTATCCAAAAGCTTACCGTCTACATACATGGTCCAACGAACACCAGAGAAATTCAAAACTACCTCGTGTTCTGCCAAAGGTTGATCCAGCATTGCCAATGGAATACCAATTATCATTCGTTCCATGTGTCCGTCAACAGGAGACTTTAGTTCCAATCCGGCTTCAAGAACCGGAACCGATCCGTCCGGCATTTTATAAGCAGGGTAATTCTGTTTGTTACGGTCCAGTGGATTATGCTGGCGAAGGCAAACATCTAGTATTCCCGGAATTTCGAGAATATGGCGGTCGAAAGTCGGGACTTCCAGATTCACAGTAAAGGCGATGGCAAAACCTTTTTCTATCTCCTTAATGGCAGGCAATGAGTC
This sequence comes from Bacteroides sp. RCH18, assembly GCF_058231005.1. Lineage (NCBI taxonomy): Bacteria > Pseudomonadati > Bacteroidota > Bacteroidia > Bacteroidales > Bacteroidaceae > Bacteroides > Bacteroides sp. RCH18. The sequence goes on from NZ_JBIPTC010000001.1 coordinate 2,371,807, forward strand.
GGTTTGCGTGACAGCACCCAGTTTTGCTTGTGCCGCTGACGGAAAATTCATGTTCCATGAATTATTCAGTAACTCAATGCGGGCAGAATCTTGCATTTCCTGCCGTCCGCAAGAGGCAAATCCCCCATTCAACAGTATTCCGATAAACAGATATCCCAATAGTGTTTTTTTATTCATATATCACATTCATTTTATATTTAAAGCATTTGGGACTGTACATTAAGCCAGTCCCATTTATATCTAGTCTTCCTTTATTTCCCTCAACAAAAATCCCTTTATGTATCTCCTTACAGGTTCCGCCTCCGGATTACTTTTATCAATATAAGAATAATCAAGGAAGAATTTCATAGACTTCGAGTTTTTGCCTAAGTCCTTTATTTCTACAATATTAGTTTCATTGTCCTTCTCTTTATTGGGCGATGCAAACTCTAGTTCAATATCAGGATTAACAGCAGACAGCGTGAGTGTACTATCACTATTGACTACCATATTAATATTGTAATATTCCTGTTCACTCGCCTTATCAAGATAAGCCGCTGTAAAGTAACAAGTATTTGGAGTAATCGTCCTCAATACTTGATCTCCAGTGATCAGCATTCCACCTTCGGAGCTATTCAATTCCAATGTCCTGCTATACTTCCCAGAATAATCATTTTTAAGGACAATATTAACTAGAGCCTTATTATAACCATTCTTGCCGATGCTATACTTGGACACCGAAACTATTTCAAGAGGCAGAATGTAGTTATGATACTTATTCATCTTGTCAATTCTAATTTTCACCGGAAGCAAACCATATTCCGAACCAGCCGGAATAACTACTATATTGCTTTCCATCTCATAGCATTCTTCCGGAAGAAGCTCATAATAAGAACTCTCATCGTATCTGAACTGATCGAAATTGTATTCTTCCAGATTGGCAGGCGACACTTTCAGTTCTGCTTCCACATCTTCTTTCAGAATCGAAGTGCCACTAAGAGCTACACTTACATAAGCCGTCATTTCATCTTTTCCATTATATGGAAGCTCCCATTCATGATAGCCATTCTTGATAATAATAGCAGACTTTTCAAACTGTTCGTCAGGCAGATCATTGCATCCGGTCAGCATTGCGACCAGCAATATACATAAATATGAATTAATTTGTCTCATCGTCTTCATTTATTTTTCCCAACCGGGGTTTTGTGTCAGTTTCTTATTCTTTTTCAGTTCACCTTTCGGGATAGGCCACAAATACATTTTCGGAAGAAATATCTTCGGCATCTCCGCCAGTCTTTCTTCATAGAACAGCGGTCTTTGTTCGTCCGAATTATTTTTATCGACATTCAATCCCATTACCGGGGCCCCTTCTTCTATATCCGCATCTTTCCAACGCCGCAAATCGAAGTAGCGAGAAGATTCGAGGAAGAACTCTACTTGACGTTCACGTTTCAACTCTTTTTTAAATGATTCATAATCGGCATAAACCGCATCCGGCAGGTCTGGCAATCCAGCCCTGAAACGTACTCTACTGAATCCATAACGCATGCCTCTCCCCGATTCTATCGATCCGGTTTCTCTTTTAACTTCGATCATTGTCTGATCATTATAAGAGGGTATTTGGTATGTTTGCCCCGAAACTAATTCATTCAACGCTTCAGCATACCACAACAGGACATCTGCATAACGAATCGTCGGTTCGACTTTATATTTCAACTGACCACCCGTATTCCATGAGTCATCCGGATGATAGTACTTTTTCACCCCAATTCCTGTTCGCAAATAAAAATCAGGTTCCGATAGTCTCTTCCCACTGGGATCATTCTTATAATAAAAATATTGTAATCCTATTTTCTGTGTTTCCGTTGTACTTCCGTTCTCCCATACACAACCGTTATATGCCAAGGATGCATACAAACGAGGTTCCCGATAAGCATAGCGCAAAGAAACATTCGCACCGATATACGGATAATCCGAATTGGAGAGAGAGAATTCTTTTGGCCGATAAGGATATTCTGCACTTGGCGAAGTGATTGGATTTCCGTCACACATCAAATAAGCCTTTTCCTGTTTGAGGGTAGCGGCTATCGTATTCCAGCCGTTCATTTGTCTCGGCGCAGCATGTTTCGCAATATCATTTAAATCACTGCCGGTATAACTTTGGCGTGTAAATATAAATTCAGGATTCTTAGATGCCGTAATTTCTCCGTTGAAACACTGCTGATAGGATTTAAAAGGGTCTATTCCGCCACTTCCATTGGGATAAGGAATGGTAGATGAAGGTATATTCGGTGGAGGCAGAACGGTTGTTTCATCCGCTTTCACTGTCAGAAGTTCATACACTCCCAGGTCTATTACATCTTTAGCGGCAGCGGCAGCTTTCGCCCATTTCTCCTCACTAGTCGTTTGGGCAATCAGTTCGCGTCCCTGATCATCTGTGAGAGATTTTAAATCGGTATTTCCATTATACAACGGACTGGCCGCATATAAAAGGACTTTAGCTTTCGCCGCAAGTGCAGCCCCTCTTGTAGCTTGTCCCCATCGGGAGGCATTGCGGGTGACAGGAAGCACACGGGCAGCTTGTGTCATTTCCTGGCAAATAAAATCAACACACTCATCATACGTATTTCTCGCTACGGCAAGAGCATCGTAACTCAAACTGACATCCTGCCCTTCTTCGGGCATAATAGGAACTGGACCATACTGCTTGATCAGCAGCCAGTAAAAATAAGCACGCAAAAAACGAGCCTGAGCTTTCATGTCTTCTATTTCGCTATTCCCCAATTCGGGACAACCTTCTACTCTGTTTATAAAAATAGAAGCTCTTCGTATTCCTTGATATAAATGCCCCCAACGATCTTCATAACCATCATTTGCCGTATACTCACAATTCTGATAGATACGACACCTGGGCCACCAGTCTCCAAAGATCGCTTCGTCCGAAGCAAAGCTAAAGCAGTTTGTTCCTTTATTTGCAATTTCCGCTCCGGCATTATTGAGATAACTGTAGGTATTCCACAACCACTCTTCCGTATAGTTCTTTCTCAAAAACACGGTATCCAGGGTAAGCATATCATTCACATATTTATCGATGGATAAATAATCGCTACAGGAACTAGTCATTCCCAATGTTACGATTGTGACAAGAATTATATATATCTTTTTCATCTGTTATATCTATTAGAAGTTAAGAGTCAATCCAAGTGTAAAGTTCTTCTGGATAGGATATCTGGCACCATTGTCAGATGCCAGTTCAGGATCCCACCAACCAAAACTATCCCATACGGCAAGGTTATTACCCAAAAAATAAATGCGTGCTCCCTCCATTAATAATTTACGGGAGATTTTCTTTGGAATGGTATAACCAATAGTGAGATTCTTCAAGCGCAAATAACGTCCGTTGCGTAACCAATGAGTAGAAGCTCTGTTGTTATTCTGGCTGTTGCCATAAGTAAGACGCGGAAAAACAGCATTGGGGTTTTCTGTATCAGGCGTACCCGATATCTCTCTGGAAATCCAACGGTCAGCAGGATTTGAAGCCACTTTCATAATATTTCCCGCCTCTCCTTCCTGGAATGGATATACACCCCAGCCGCCAACAAAAAAATCGCAACTGCCAGCACCTTGAAACAAAACACTGAAATCGAATCCTTTCCATTCTACACTCAATCCCATACCGTAAATCAACCCTGGATTATGCGTATAGCCGATGGGGACAACATCATCATCATTAACTACTCCGTCGCCATTTACATCTTTGTATTTAATATCACCCGGTTTCACCGGACCAAACGAATGAACAGGACTATTCTCTATATCAGCTTCATCCTTGAATAACCCCAAAGCTATCAGTCCTCTGGTCTGGCTCCAACGGTATCCTTTAGTCATTTTATAGTTCAGTTCATTAGCTGCTTCATCATAGTCAATCACATTTGTACTGGAATAAGTGATGTTTCCACGCAATGTATAACTCACATCTCCTATCTTATCAGAATAGGCCATCGTTCCGTCAAAACCCATATTCTCCATTTTACCAACGTTTGCCCATGGTATCTGTCCACCACTCAACCCGACAGTACCCGGTATATGGTCACGTTTCATAAAGATATTCTTTCTCGTATCTTTAAACATATCTACTGTCAACGTGAATTTACTAAAAAGCCCGATGTCGACACCTATATTATGCTTAGTGGCTGTTTCCCATGTCAGATTGGGAGTACCGATCGTTTTAATAGCAACTCCACCCACACCAGTCTGACCGGTCTCACCAAAGTTGTATCCTCCTTCTCCGTCGACCACTGAAATATAAGGAAAACGAGTATCACCCGCCAGACGGTCATTACCCACTTCTCCATAAGAATATCTCAATTTCAGATTATCCAACCAAGATCTGGTATTAGCCATAAAAGCCTCGTTAGAAACAACCCATCCCATAGCTACAGCAGGGAAAAAGCCAAAACGTTTTCCTTTCTCAAAGTTCTCGGAGCCAGTATATCCAAAGTTGAATTCTGCCAGATATTTATCCATATATGAATAAGTTGCTCTACCAGATAAGGCTATATTACGTCTCGGAACAGCAGCAAAGATATTACTACCCGCATCATTTCTTGCATATTCCTGTTGATAGTACAACAACAAGCCGCTTACACGGTGCTTCTCTGCAAACAGACGTTCATAAGTCAGATTCATTTCTCCATAGTACCTCCTGTCTCCCCATGAACTGGTGCTTTGCGTCAAAGGTCTTTCATCCAACACTTTAGTAAGTACTAGCTTACCTTTCGCATCCCGTTCTTTTTCTGCCCGATATAAAGTAGGATTTTTCAAGCGCTCTACATAGTTCTCACTGAAAGAGTCATACGAAAAGCGAATGTAAAAACTAAGTCCTTTTGTCAAGAAGTTCAGATTTTGTTTAATAGCAATATTGGTCTCTATCTTATTCTGCCACATCTCTTTATACCCCATCTCATTCAGTTGAACATAAGGATTGGTCTGAACTCCCGTCCCATAAGTAGGAAATAGTCCATTGGAATAAATTTTAGGAACAGTCAGTGGAGTAAGAGCCGCAAAGGAACCATACAAATCGTCGGAACTTGCATTCCCCGGTTTATTCTGTGTGGCAATCCAGCCGGAAACTCCCAACTCGACCGTTGTAGTCTTTGTGACATCTACATCTACATTAGAACGGAAATTATATCTTTTGTAATTTGCATTAGTGTTGTAGTTCTTCATTTTATCGGCTTTGTATAAGCCATCTTCATTGTAGTATGCTCCTGATATAAAATAACGGGCAGTGGTTCCACCACCACTTATGTTCAGCATAGCCCGGCTACTGGTTGTCGTTTTGTTTAGTATTTCTTTCTGCCAGTCCATGTCCGGATAAAGATCCTTATCCAGCCCATAAGCAATAATATCCATATCAGCCTCAGTATATTTAACATCTTCTCCCCGGCTCAATCTGGCTTCATTTGCCATAGCAGCATACGTACTGGCATTTACATATTCAGGTAAACGGGAAGGAGTAGTAATTCCATACTCTACCTTTGCATTTATATTCACCTTACCGGCTTTTCCTTTTTTAGTTGTAATGATAACTACTCCATTAGCACCACGATTACCATAAATAGCAGAAGCATCTTTAAGTACAGAAAACGATTCAATATCTTCTACGCTTACTTCATTCAGACTACGTTCCACTCCATCCACAAGTACTAATGCGGAAGCATTTGCACCAAAAGTACTGATACCACGTATCCAGAATTCAGACACATTATTGCCCGGTTCGCCTGTACGCTGTGCTGCTATAATTCCGGCAACATTACCTGCCAATGCATTACTTAAATTGGCAGAAGAGTTGTTTTTAAGCACCCCAGTTTCCACAGAAGTGATAGCACCTACCACGCTCACCTTTCGCTGCGTACCTGAACCGACAACTGTTACTTCTTCCAGAGCAGTCGTATTCTCTTTAAGCGTTACATTGATTACTTTTTTCCCATTGACCAGTATTTCCTTTGAATCGCATCCCAAAAAAGAAAATACCAATACATCATTTGCACCTGCCTTTATCTTATAATTACCATCAAAATCGGTTGTTGTACCAAGTCCCGGCTGGTTCTTTACTACGATAGCCACTCCAATAAGAGGTTCGTTATGACCATCGATCACCTTTCCCGTCACCGTTATCTCTTGTTGGGCAAATAAATTTAACGTAACGAGAAACAATCCGATCCCTATAAGGAATCTTTTCAGATTTGTATTTTTCATGTCGTGAGTTATTCTTTATATAACAATTCTTTTACTCATACTTTATCATGCGAATACGATGATTTTTCGCATCTGCAACATACAGTGTCCCATCTTTATCGAAAGCCACGCCCATGGGTTCATTGAACTTCGCATCCAAAGGTTTTCCATCAAGAAATCCTTTCTTCTGAGGAACACCGGCAAAAGTTGACACCATGCCATCGGGAGTAATCTTCCTAATAGTATGGTTAAGCAGCTCGGCAACAAATAAATTACCTTCTTCGTCTACAGCCCCCTGAAACGGCAACCAGAAACGTGCTGCAGTACCTACTCCGTCGGCGTGTCCCGAAGAGAATTGAGTTCCGGCAAAAATGGTCGGATTATCCAAGCCCTTTGTCTGAAAATTATAGTTTGATTTATAAATAGCATTAGTATCTGCTCCTATCAGATAAAGAATCTTTCCGTCTCTTGTAAATGCCAGACTGACAAAATTATTATCTCCCAATGTAGTAGCAACTACTGATTGCCGGGTTTCCTTATCATATCTATATACTGTTCCACCAGCCTTTATTGCATAAAAGATAGTTCCATCTACCGGATTCACAGCTATATCCGAAGCAGATCTTGCTTTAAGCAATTCACGTGCATTCATGAAACCATTGTCCCGAGTAACGGTAAAGACTCCCGTTCCATTATCATTCCCCGACTCATTGGTAATATACAAGGTCTTCTGATCAAGCGAAAAATCCAGCATTACAGGATTGGACATGCTTCCAGAACCACGAAAAGGAGAAGTAACCTCATTCCTGGTTTGCGATATAACTCTCAATCCTCGGTTACTCTCTATCAGATAAATGTCACCTTCAGCATCGACTTTGAGTGTTCGTGGTTCAATGAACCGTGCTTCATCTAATCTGCCGTTCACTATTTCACTGCCTCCGTCATTATTTGTATATCCGCATAAGGTAGAAACAACCTGAGAAAACTCATAATCGAAATTTTCCTCAAAAGTATAAGTTTGTTTCTCGGCATCCTTTCCTATTTCCACTCTGACCGGACCGATATCTGCCCGTCGGGGAACCACTGCATAAATTCGTGTATCGGCAACACCAATAACCGTAGCACTTTTATCATTCACATAAACTCTAACCAAAGCTGTATCCGAGCCAAAGTTAGCTCCCCGTATCACCAGTTTCGTTCCTACACCTCCTTCTTTAGGCAGAAACTCGTCGAACCCAACCGGTTTGCTTGGATCGTAAGTTTGAGGCGTATCGCCATTGCCCTTACAAGAAACCAAAAAGATAAAAATGGAAGCTATAAGGAGCCCCCCATTCTTCCAATACAAAAAGTGTTTCTTTTTCATGTAGTAAAAATTTAAAATTATTAGATAGTAGATTCGTATATTATTAGTCATAAGAATGGCAGAACACAATCTGTTTTCACACTGCATTCTATTAAAATCAAACAAAAAAATATCTGGAAAATTGTTATCCTGAAAACAAGAATTTCACCTAACTATTACCATCCCGTATTATCCCATTTATATATCTTAATACCTTTTACTACGGCACTTCCGTTTTTCAGAAAGAAGAATAATTTTTGCCCTTTTTTTTCTGGTAATCTATTAATAATAGATCGCTTACCATTTATATTCATATCAATAAATTCGTCTTTCAATATCACATCCAAGATGATTGTCTTTCTCAGATCTTTCACTGTATTGATTCCTGTATTGTAGATGAAAGCACTTTCCTTATTGGCATTCAATTCTACTTTATACCCACGATCTCCTTTATCTGCAGCCCGTACAAATAATCCGATCTCATCATAATTGCTTAAAGGTTCTATTTCCATCGTTATCCGATAATTGACAGGTAAATCTGATAAAGACGCCATGCTGACACCATTCGGAGAATTCAGAGTCAGTTGACCTTTCGAATACGAAACATTTTTGCTGCCAGCCGGAATTTCTATCTTTGGCATTTTCAGAGGAGACATAGCAGGAAGAGACTCCGTCAGGAATTTGGTATACAGCGTGCCGTCCGGTTCCTGTACCACTTCCCTCAATAGCATATTTCCACCCCAGATCGGACCATCAAAATCTTTATTATTACTTCTACAAGGCATGTATGCTACCGCTATCCTCCGATTGTTTTTATACTCCGCTGTCTTATAAACACTCGCCCACGATTCTACAAAAGCTTGTGTAGTAGGGTATTCCCAAGGTCCGTAAGGTTTTCTTGATTTAACGTAATAAGTATCCCCTCCAATGCTATACAGCAAATAATACCAATCATTCCATTTGAAATAATCGGAGCATTCCGGAGTAGCCACCTGTCCTGTCAACGGAGATTCAATCTCTTTCCAATCTTTTAAATCTTTAGATACAAGATGAACCAGATAACCACCAAAGCCATCTAACTCGGGTTCCTTTTTATAGCCCGAAATAAACAGATGATATACATCTTCTTTATCTTTAAATACTTTAGGATCACGAAATTCTCGACTGATACACTCCTTTGGAGCATAATAAAAAGGATTGGGTTGTTGTTTTACAAAAGATTTGCCGCCATCTTCACTCATAGCATAACTTAATTGCTCGTGTACTCCTTTATCATCTTTCACCCGGGTAGAGTAGAACGCATAAAACTTACCCTTATCCGCTATAACCGAACCTGTACAGATCGATTTTTCCCATTCCTCATCTATACCAACAGCTACCGGATAATGTTTCCAAGTGACAAGATCTTCAGAAGTGCTCAGCGCCCATTGATGACCACCCAGACCACCCAAACCTGCATGATGACCTTCATCCAGGAGCCAATAAATATAAAATGTGCCTTTATAATAATAAGGCATACAATCACCTGTAAACAGATGGCTTTCTACAGGTTTAAAATACTGTATTCCTGTAATTCTCTGAATAGCAGGATCGTAATCCTTTACCACTTGTGCAAACACGCCGATAGAGAATAACAGGGAAATAAAGAGTAGCTTTGTTTTCATAATAGCATTATTTTAGGTGTTTGTTAACCATATGTTTTTATCAATGTGATTATTCACTCTGCAAACATAAACTATTTTTTCATCATATGCAAATACAAACAAAACAAATTTATATTTAAATGCATATTTATATATATCATATATGTAAATCAATCAAATTACATATTCATCATTACATACTCAATTCAAACCTACTGTTAATAATTACATTTATTCAGCAGCACGAGAGAGAATCCACAAATTCTTATTATATTTGCATTCTATTATTAAAAACTTGAAGTAATGAAAACAAAGCCAAGCTACAAATCAATCTATGACATCTTAAAAAAAGACATCTTGGATGGAATATACCCAACCGGTTCATTATTACCGACTGAGCTTACCTTAGCCAACCAGTATTCTGTTTCAAGACCAACTATAGCAAAGGTTTACAATCAGTTGCAAACTGAAGGTTACATTACGAAAAAAAAAGGACTAGGTACTATTGTTAACCATAAATATACTTCTACCACTTTATCCTTCGGATTATTACTTCCCGGAGCTGGAGAGTCCGAGATTTTTTCTATTATTAATGACCAGTTATTAAAACAATCGGAAGCGGGCAAATTCAATTGTTTATGGGAGGGAGCCACGGCAAGCAATGCAAACATAAGGCGGGAATTGATAGAAGCCTGTTGTGACAACTATATAAAAAAAGGAGTAGATGGCATATTTTTTTCTCCATTGGAAAGAGTTGCTGACGCAGACGAAATCAATATCCGAATCTGCGATAAGATAGAAAAAGCAGGTATTCCCCTTATACTTATAGATAGAGATATATATAATTTCCCCCAAAGAAGCAACTTTGACATTGTTTGCCTGGATAATTTCAGCGCAGGATGTATCATGGCTCAGCACTTAATAGATCAAGGATGTACTCACATTCATTTCTTTTATAGACCTGACTCCGCCAGTTCCGTAAACATGCGCTTATCAGGAGTTAAAGAAGTGATACAGAAAAATAAACTGGCATTTAATGAGAAAAATGTGCATTGTGGAAATCCAGAAGACATTAATTTTGTAAAACAGATGCAAATAATATCCGGCAAAACGGGTATCATTTGCGCAAATGATTCTACAGCCGCTGTTTTAATGTCTACCTTAGCAGACATCGACGTACAAATTTCTTCGGACTTACTGATCTGTGCTTATGACAACATGAAATACTCCATGCATTTGAAACACTCATTGACTTCTTTCAAACAACCATGTGAAGAGATTGCCAATGTCAGTGTGGAACTCATGTTCAGAAGAATCAATAATACTAATGCTTTTCCGGTAACAGTGAATCTTGCAGGAGAAATCATAGTTCGTGATTCAAGCAAATTCGGTTAACAATTATCCATAATACAAAAAAGTAAAAAATAGGCATCTCACTATGGGATGTCTATTTTTACTTTATAAAGATAGCTAAAATCTATTTTCTGCCTAAGATTTGATTCTTCTCATGTATTACATGACCGTTTTTCTACAATATTCAAGATTATCTGCCCTCATACGAAAAATTAAATTATACTATCAACCCCCTAAACTATTGTTTATCATCTGCAAACTACGTACTTTTGCACGCCATTTTTAAGAGGCCAAAATAATGAATAACAAGACCAAAGGTTTTATCTATGGAGCCATTGCCGCTGCAAGCTACGGTATGAATCCTCTCTTCGCACTCCCGCTCTATGCTGCCGGCATGAGTGTAGATACTGTTTTATTCTACCGTTACGCATTTGCCGTAATCGTATTGGGTGTCTTGATGAAGTTGCAAGGGCAGTCTTTTACCCTTCGTAAAGCCGACATTCTCCCCTTGGTTATCATGGGACTGCTGTTTTCGTTTTCATCCCTGCTTCTATTCATAAGTTACAACTATATGGATGCCGGTATTGCTTCTACTATTCTGTTTGTTTATCCGGTGATGGTAGCTGTGATTATGGGCGTCTTTTTTAAAGAGAAGATTTCTGCAATCACTATTTTTTCTATCTTGCTGGCACTTTCAGGAATTGCCCTGCTCTATCAGGGAGATGGAAATAAAACGCTCTCCACCGCAGGAATTATTTTTGTTTTATTGTCGTCTCTCTCCTATGCCATTTACATCGTAGGAGTCAACCGGTCTTCATTAAAAACATTACCGACCACCAAACTTACATTTTATGCTATATTATTCGGATTATCGGTTTACATAGTCCGTTTGAATTTCTGCACGGAATTGCAAATCATACCATCCCCCTTATTGTGGGCAGATGTCCTGGCACTAGCCATTCTCCCCACTGCCGTGTCATTGATTTGCACCGCATTAGCCATTCATTATATAGGCTCCACTCCTACTGCAATACTCGGTGCATTGGAGCCTGTGACAGCGTTATTTTTCGGGGTTCTCCTGTTTCACGAAAAACTGACTCCCCGATTGATGGTCGGTATTTTAATGATTATCACTGCCGTTACATTGATTATCATCGGCAAGTCACTTATAAAAAAGATGAGTGTGCTGTTGCAGATAAGCAAAAAATAGTATACTTTTGCTAATCAATCAACCAAATAGCAACTTTAATTATCAAAAAATATGGTAGACGTAAAGACTTGCCTTGACAATGCACAAGAAAAAATGGATATGGCTATAATGTATCTCGAAGAAGCATTGGCACATATCCGCGCTGGAAAAGCGAGTACCCGACTGTTGGATGGTATCCGCGTAGACTCTTACGGAAGTATGGTTCCTATCAGTAATGTAGCAGCCGTAACTACTCCCGACGCTCGAAGTATCACCATCAAACCTTGGGATAAAAGTATGTTTCGTGTCATCGAAAAAGCTATTATTGACTCCGACCTTGGCATTATGCCCGAAAATAATGGTGAAATTATCCGTATCGGTATTCCTCCTCTGACGGAAGAACGTCGTAAACAACTCGCTAAACAGTGTAAATCTGAAGGTGAAACTGCCAAAGTAAGTGTACGCAACGCTCGTCGTGATGGCATCGATGCACTGAAAAAAGCTGTGAAAGACGGGCTGGCAGAAGACGAACAGAAGAATGCTGAAGCCAAGTTACAGAAAATTCACGATAAGTATATCAAACAGATTGAAGATATGCTTGCTGACAAGGATAAAGAAATCATGACCGTTTAATGGGAAATGGAGAATGAAAAATGGAAAATGCAGCCCCACTGCCCATTAATCATTCTCCATTATCCATTCTCCATTATCCATTAAATAAATGAAGGGATTAGTAATCAAGAACACGGGCAGTTGGTATCAGGTGAAGACCGACGACGGACAATTTATTGAATGTAAAATCAAAGGAAATTTCCGGTTAAAAGGTATTCGCAGCACCAATCCGGTAGCCGTGGGCGACCGCGTTCAGATTATACTCAACCAGGAAGGCACTGCCTTTATCAATGAAATAGAAGACAGAAAGAACTACATCATCCGCCGTTCTTCCAATCTTTCCAAACAATCTCACATTCTTGCCGCTAACCTCGATCAATGTATGTTAGTGGTCACTGTCAACTATCCCGAAACATCCACTATTTTTATCGACCGTTTTCTCGCTTCTGCCGAAGCATATCGTGTACCTGTCAAACTGGTATTTAATAAGGTAGATGCATATAACGAGGAGGAACTCCATTATTTGGACGCTCTTATTAATCTCTATACACATATCGGTTATCCCTGTTTCAAAGTTTCTGCCAAGGACGGGGATGGAGTGGATGCCATAAAAAAAGATCTGGAAGGCAAGATTACACTTTTCTCCGGTCATTCGGGAGTTGGAAAATCGACACTTATCAATGCTATTTTACCGGGAACCAAAGTAAAAACCGGTGAAATCTCGACCTATCACAACAAAGGTATGCATACGACTACTTTTTCTGAAATGTTCTCCGTAGACGGGGATGGATATATTATCGATACACCGGGAATCAAAGGATTCGGCACGTTCGATATGGAGGAGGAAGAAATCGGGCATTATTTCCCTGAAATATTCAAGGTTTCCGCTGATTGTAAATATGGTAACTGTACACATCGGCATGAGCCGGGATGTGCGGTGCGTGAAGCAGTGGAGAGACATCTTATTAGTGAGTCTCGTTATACTTCTTATCTGAATATGCTGGAGGATAAGGAGGAGGGGAAGTATCGGGCGGCATACTAAGAACTACAGCAAGGTACGAATAACGCAAACGGGCACGGCTTCTTTGAAGTCATGCCCGTTTGCGTTATTCGTACCTGTATTGCTTTTACTTTAACCTTTAATAAAAGTTCGGCGATTGGTTCTGAACATTATACTGTATATCCTTAATCGTCCCCAACTCCCCTGCGGGTAAACTCCATAAGAACAACTTTTCTTTATCCATAAGATGATCTTTTGCCAATGTCATGTTTAAGACATGGAAAGACCCATCTTCGAGACCTACCCCCAGCTGTGTGCCACTGATGCACTCTCCATTCATGGCAACAATCGGGCTGTCAAATTCATAAAGCTTGAAGAAGCCCTCCGCACTATTACTATCCCGCTCTGTAATATCATACAAATAAAGAGACTTGCCACTGGACATCAACAGATAAGGATGTATAGAGGCATCGAAACCGAAGGAATATCTCAATATACAGAAAATACTATTCTCTTGCATGATTCCTCCCAATCCGGGTAGTATCCCTTGTATATCCTCCGTGACATCCATAGCTCCTGTCGTATAATCACGATTCACTCTAAAATGCTGATGATAATAAACACCGTCCTTCTCTATTATAGAGAAATATCTGTTAGCTGCCGGATACAGGTATTCACTTGGATTCATATAGTGCCCCGTATAAACAACCTTATAGCCGTCCATCCGATCCAATCGGGTAAATCCTTCCGACCATCCCTGTTCACCACTTCCATGCTGTGCCACTACGATTTTAGCCAGCGTATTTCCATAAGAACCTTTCCAATCAGAAATGATCAAATAACGTTTCTTATAAGTATCATATAACAAGCAAAAGTTCTTACTATTGCTGATATCGCCCGGTATGATGCGAATTCCTTGCAGTACTTCCCCTTGTTCGTCTTTCACGAAAGAAGGAAGGAAACGGTTGGAATGAAACAGTTCATTGGTACTTTTCACTCGTTTATAGAGTCGTCCCTGTTCGTCAGCCACCAAGTCTACCCATTGCATGAACATAACATCCGAAATCGTAGGGATCTCACCCGACATGAATAATCCGGCAGCCCGAATTTCTTCCTTAAACGTATACGCGTTGATGTCTACAAAATCGCTTTTGCAAACCGCCATGATCTGTGTACTATGACGGTTGTTGCGAAAATGCTCATGTATCTTGAACACATCTTTCGGCAACACTTTCCCATTCTCTTTCTGATAAAGTCCGATATATGGCGTAAACTGATCGTTACCATCCGTATAAGCACCCATCAAAAAGCTAAGACAAGGCTCCCCTTCTTTTTCACTGAGCACTAAGAAGCCGGAACCGGCATAAGGATCCAACACACTCAAAGGGAAAGTAGCCCGAAAATGATTACCTGTATCCAAATCCTCCATGTCAAAAAGAACATATCCTGAAAGAACTTCTTCGGTCGTATAATTGAGCTTTTCTTCGTTTCCTATGACCTTGTCCTTGAACAACCAAGTATACGCCAAGTTCTTCTTATCTTTTTCATTTTCAAAGGAAAGGATTGGCCTAACTTTCACCACCTGACCAGCTGTAACGGTCAAAGAAGTGATCTCCGATTCCGTACCATCATCCTTCTCTAAGAGAAAGCCAGTAATTGTGATTTTCAACAAATTATTATAATCATAATTTCCTTTATCCTCATAGCAACCCGACAGGAGTAGACTCATGAGGCATAAAAACGCAAATATCTTTTCTTTCATCATTCTATTGTTTTAATTAACAGGAACTACTAGAGGCCGTCCATCCTCTTCACACCAGCCATACTTACTGATATCTTCCTTAAATTTCATAGCCAACAGCCGAATCTCATCCGCATCATAATCAGTCAAGTCGAGTACCTCACCATCACAACTTTCTATAAAATACAGATATTTGGCAGCCGTCCATTCACCTAAGTAGTTATCTACAATATCCTGATCCCACCAAAGAGGCTTACTCAGTTTATTATCAAAAGAAACAGATGCCGTAATAGCTTTGGTATACGCATTAACTCCTAAAAATTCCGCTAATCCGAATGTCTCATTGGGCACCAAACGGACAGTTACTTTGACGGTCTCGCTATCAAGATGTGCTGTTTTATGTAGCGTGATCTTCAGGTTATCTTCCAAGACGCCAGCATGAAAGGTCTGCAAATTCTCGACAGTAAAGTCCTCTGCATTCGCAGTCGTTTCATCACTGACCACTTCCACAGCGAAAGCCTTATCTTCCGCCAAGTAATATCCGGCTAGTCGCACTTCAAAAAAGACATCATAGTCATTTACACCCGGATAGTGCTTAAAAGTCATGGTCGCCAAGTGTCGGTCCTCATCATTGGGTATATAGAGATAGTGCGTTGACGTATCATATAGTGCCAATTCTTCCTTACTGCACGAACTGAATGCAAGGAAAAGCACACTCAATATAAACATGTATTTTTTCATATATCACTTCTATAGGATTTACAATTACAAACTTTCATTATCGGGATGTGGCAAAACAAACTGATCAGTGCTGGTCATATCATAGCTAGGAGTTATATTCAATTTCTTATAATAATAGAACAATTGTCCCTCACTAAAATATTCGCGGCGTACCTCATCAAGCAGTTCATCTTCAAAGTGACCAGTCAACTGACCGGAAGAACAGTTGTAAGCTGCACGAAGTTTGTCCAACTCACTGATCGCATTTTTCTGATCCTTCTGATTGTTATAGTATTCAGCCCGAATAAAGTACATTTCTCCCAAACGAATCATCGGAAGCATATCTTTGACGTATGTTGCCAACTTTTTCTGTGTAGCCACATTCTTCAGACTAAACAATCGAGAACTTTCCATTATCACCAAATTGGCGCGAGTGTCGTTTTCGGAATCAAAAATATCACTCTTCGACCATCCTGCCAATGCCAAGCTCGACTCTGTGTTATGATAAGGCTCATAGATCGTCCACAAATTCTGATTAGAGAGACAGAATATGACGTTATCGTACAACTTCATATTTCCATTGGATACAGCAGCGGCCGTACTCATGGAAAAGATCTTATCGTTCCCCGCCTTTGCGTCAATGACAGCTGTCGCTTCTTCAAAAGCTTCCTTATGCATACCGGCATAATTATATACCCGCGCCAACAAAGCACTGATGGCATAATAATTCATCCGATATCCCCGATAAGCAAAAAACAGATCGTCAGGATTCGCATACCCTTCTATACGGTTTTGTGTAAGGAGCCAATTCGAATTAGCCAAATCATAAGACTCTACCAACGTTTTGGCCTTTTTCAAATCCGCAATAGTTTTTTCCACAATTTCCTCATTGGTAAAATAAGGCTGAAAAGTGCAAGGGTATGTAGTCACATAGGGAATATACTGACGTTTGTCCTGCATGGCCATAGATGGAGCAAAAAGTCTCAACATATCAAAGTGAAGATAAGCGCGCAAGGCCAGCGCTTCCCCTTCTATTAAATTTCGTTCCAATTCTCCTCCCGCAAACTTTCCTACAGATTCCGTTTCAATACGCTGAATAATGTTATTACAGTTCGCCACGTTATTATAAGCTTTTGACCAGACTACCTCTATCAGATCTTTTACTTTTTCATTCTCATACTGATATCTAACAGCATACCGATATTCAGTGATATTAGTCAGCAAATAAGAGGTATACATCTGTGCAAGCACATCCAGAAAGCCCCAACTCAATTCTTTTCCGTACAAACCGGTTTCAGACATTTGTTGATAGACCCCGTTTAATGCGATACGATAGCCATCACCGGTTTGAAACAAATCTGTTTCCGTGGTCGTATCTTTAGGCTCAAGATCTAGCCAGCCACTGCAAGCCTGTAATCCGGCAAGCAAAGGCAAAGCTATTAATAGTTTATAAATTTTCATACGCTTTATCATCGTTAGAAACTGGCTTTTAGTGAAAAATTAATAGTTTTTGAATATGGATAGCTCAATCCCCTTTCCAACTCTACGGAAGACCAACGCGCTAAATCATTAGCACCTACACTGACACGCAACATGCTTAATCCTATAGGTTTAATCAGTTTAGAATCAATATCATATTCCAATGTAATAGAGTTTAAGTTCACCCAATTGTAATCCTGAACAAATCTGGATGTAGGCTTGACCGTCGCATTCCCGACATAAATGCTGGCCTGTATTTTTTTAAATGCAGAGACATCGCCAGGCTGCTTCCAACGCTTTGTCAGCACTCTGCTATCCACATTTTCGTTTAAAATATCAACGCTTTCTACCTTATCCGCCAATGTCCTGTTATAACGTTGCCCACCAAACTCATACATAAAAGTAGTATACACACTAAAACGCTTCCAAGTCAGATTGAAGCCTAAAGTTCCTCTTGCGGCAGGTTCTTCATCGCCCACTACGACTTGATTGGATGAATCCCAATATTTAGTGACAGTACCATCGGCATTCAAAAAAAGTTCATCACCGGTAGCTGGATCAATGCCCAATGACCTCATCGCCCAAATAGCAGTCTGTGAAACCCCTTCCGAATACTTCTTATAGCTTTTGGAGCCTGTAGAACTAGCACTTTGTTGGGGATTGTTCAAATAATCATCCACCTTATCATTATAAGCTTTCAGACTCTCTGCTATTTTCACCAATCGGTTTTTATTATGAGATAAGTTCGCAAACAAATTCAGATTCCAATCCCGAGTCCGGATTACATTTGCACGAACATCCAACTCGAATCCTTTATTTTCGATCTCTCCTATATTATCCATATAGGTTACAAATCCGGAATGGCTAGGAATTGTTACGGAATTGATACAGTCCACGGTTCGTTTCACATAATAACTCCCTTTCACATACAGAATATTTTTCAGTATGCTGACTTCCATACCGACATCCAACGTATTAGTCGTTTCCCAAGTCAGACCTTTATTCCCCAATGCGTATAACACAGCTCCATAACCGGTCTTATACCATTGATCGGAAAGAATCCGATAAGTTGTCTTTGCATCATAAGAGGCGAAATTCACTTTACCGACCTGTCCATAACTAGCACGTAATTTTAATAAGTCGAAAACGCCCTGCTCCTTAAAATATTTATAATTATGAATATTCAATCCGGCGCCAAAACTCCAGAATGGAGCATATTTGTTGTCAGAACCGAATTTTGAAGACCCATCCATACGTATACTTGCATCAAACAAGTAAATGTTGTCATAACTATAGTTGACCAAACCGATTAACCCCATCAAACGAGAGTGCTCCTCACTTTGTTGCGGTTTATAAGGCATCTCCTGCGCATAATTAGGAGAATGTAGACTACCCGACGGGAATCCTCTATAACTGGCAGATAAACTCTTAGTCTGATTTTCCATGACATTCATTCCCGCCGAAACATTCACATTGTGCTTATTAATAGAACGATTGTACGCCAAGGATGCTTGCCAGTCAAGTGTGAAGCTATTTCCAGATCCAGTTGACAACTCTCCGGAAGAAAGATTAGTCGCACTTAAAGGATTCGAATTTTTTTGAGAATGCGGATCTAAGAAACGTTCGTTCTCATTAAATTGACGAGTTAAACCCAAAGTAGTTTTAAATAATAAATAATTATTTATATTCCACTGGGCACTCAAATTATTGATCACTTGCTCGTAAGAGGATTTACTATAACTACCCAGCGTAGCCTCATAAAGAGGATTATATCTGTTAGTTTTGAGCCCCCAATACTCCAACGTTTCCAAAGGATTACCATGCTCGTCCTGATAAATGTCATAAGGCAACTGAGAAGTATAATCAGAGAAAGAACCATAAGGCGAATCTTTTGAACTGTTCACATCATAAGTAAAGTGATTTCGGAAAATGAAATTACCAATCGAATATTGAATATACGCACCGGCACCCCACACGTCACGCTTCGAACCTTTCATGACTCCATTGTTCTTATTCAGATTCAGCTCTACGCCAAAACGCAACTTGTCCGATCCCCCATCCACATAAAGGCTATGATTCATATTAAGAGAGGTCTGCAACGGTTTATCCAGCCAGTATGTATCGACTCCATTAAGAACGTTATATAGCTTCTTGTAATAAAAGTTCCGATATCGATTCTCCGAGTCGACCCCTCCTAGCGGATCTTCAAAGGCTCCCGCAATTCTTTCAGCTTCCAATTTATCCGCCGCATTCAGCAAATTATAATCACTCAAATCCGGCATTTCCACCTCTCCTGTCAGGCTATAAGAAACGTTAAGTTTACCGGGCTTCGGAGTGACAGTCGTAATCACAATCACACCATTAGCGGCACGCGAACCATACATAGCTGTCGCAGCGGCATCCTTCAAAATCGTAACACTTTCGATGCGTGAAGGATCCATATCATACAACTTCGTAACGCTAATCTCGAATCCATCCATTATAAATGTCGGAAGGTTCGGATTATTGACCAAAGAAGACTTAGAAGTCACATCTGTCACATCCAGTTCCTTTATCCCAATTCCCGACTTACCACGAAGATAGACTTCCGGTAAAGCGTTCGGGTCAGAACCCCACATGTTATTTTCTGCAATGCGAAATGAAGGGTCAAATGCCTGAATAGCCGATATGACATTGGTCTTTGAGACTTTTTGCAACTCTTCTTTCTTGATGGAAACCGTATTACCGGTAAAACTCTCCTTTCTCAGATTTGCATAACCTGTCACTACCACCTCGTTCACCTCATTCACGTCCTCCTTCATGCGAACCTGAATCTCCTTTTTCTGGTTACCTTTCACTGTTACTTCTTGAGTAACCATTCCAATAAAAGAGACTATCAGAACAACATCCTCTCGTGGGGCACTAAGCTTAAAATTCCCATCAATGTCACCGACAGTACCTCCCTGCACTCCTTTTACCCGGACGTTTACTCCAGGCAAAGAATGGCCTTCCGTATCCGTCACCTTACCTTTAATAACACGGTAACTATTGTCCTGCACCTTAACAGTGACCTTCGTCTGCGCACCAGCAAAGGATGTGTACGAAAGCAACGCTACCAGTAATAAGCAGCTGACAATAAAACTTCGCCTTTTTCTCATAAAAAAACTGTGTTGTATTTAGTTATATATGCATTTAACAAAATTGATTCTCACTGATTCCTCTCAATAAGGATTATTTTTTACGACGACGCCACCAAGTGATGATGTATCCCGCTAACAATCCTACAGGAATAATTCCCATAAATAAGATGCGAACAAAAACTAAAGCTCCCTGACCAGAGATGGACAGCTTATCGTCATACGGATGAGGACGATCATCATTTACGGGGAATTGATTATAAGACAATTCACGGAAAGCTTCAGTAATCAGCGTAAAGTTAGAAGTGCTCAAATCATTCCGATTAGTAGTCAATTCACTATTCGCCATACAATCTGCATCACCACATACATAGATACGCTGTTCTTTATCACCTACTTGGCGAGTTAAACGCACCACCAAAGGAATAGAATCAGCTCTTTCACCTGTTTCCGGATTGATTTCCGGTTTGTCATCCACAAAATCAGTTGTTTGCTGTTCATTCCAAGCCTTTGCAGTAGTAGCAAATAAGGCTGAAGACTTAAAGCCGCAACTATCATTAAGTACTAATTCTACAGCTCCAGGCATAGAAAGTTTAGAGCCATATCGCCCCATTGTATAATAACCTTTATTCTCTGTTATAGCTGTTTCTGTAGGATTCACAAATAATTGATTGGGAGCATATCCCTCTGTCTCTTCCACTACAATGCCTGGCATAAATGTAATACCCAAATTTTCAACTAATGGATTCATCAATGGTTGACGCCGTGGTTCGCAAGCTATAATCATGTTACCTCCGCGAGCTATAAAACGTTGTATTTTAGCTATCTCATCCGGTGTGTATGCTTCACGTACATCTGCAATAACAATAATATCAATATTATCAGCAATATCTGTTGCCATAGAATCCGCCTTCAAATCCAAAACACTCACTCCGAACCCTTGATTGATCAGAGAATATCGGAAAGTGAGATTTTTTGCAAATGCACTATAATCACGTTCACCGCCTTTGTAAATATCACGTTCACCATGTCCTGTGATAAAGGCAACCTGTGGAGACTTGACAACCATCGTTTTCAAGGCAGCCGTAATTTCAGATTCACGAGGATCACGCTGATTATCATCATAAATTCGTAAAAAAGCTTTCTGACCATTTTCACGTTCGAAAAGATAAACAAAACGATTGCCTTCTTCTTCCAGATTAATGCCCTTAGAGTCTGTTACTTTCTTGATTTCTTCCGGAGAAAGGAACATATTAAAATCCAAATCATAAGTATCACACAAACGCTGAGCTATTTCTTTGTCTGATAGTCCGGAGAATTGTGCATAAAGACGAGGATTATCCGTATGGTCATAATAATACACATACTCCATCTTCATTTCCGGTTTGAAACGGATATAGTCTTCAAACTTACGCATTTCCCAATTCCTGTTTTTCGGCATTCCCTTGTTGAAATTATCATCCAGCAGGTTAACGAACATCGTAAGAGTCAATCCACCATCCAGCTTCGTCATTACTTCCTGACTTGGAGGAGTCAAAGTATTTGCCTTAGTTGCTGTTGCATCATAGTAACACATTAACTTAGGCTGGGAAGTCACATAACCGACCAATAATGTAACACACAACACACCGATATACTGCACCATCTTACTTAAACTATTGGCTGTAGTACGTTCGAACTTCAATTTCAAAACAGAAAGTGACAAGAACAGTACAACCACAATAATAAAATAGAATGCATCTTCACTACAAATCATACCATGAAGAAACTTGTCCGAGCGTCCTGCCAAAGATAACCAATAGGTAAGATCACGAACAAAATCAATGTCCTGTCCAATATTACCCATGAAATTGAGAATAGCAAGAACAGTCAATGTTCCAACAGCCGCAACCACCTGATAAGCAGTCAAAGTAGACATAAACAAACCTATAGCTGCATAAGCACATACCAACAAAAAGATTCCAAGTATTCCGGTCAAAGCAAACGGAAAATCAAAGTTCTCCACAATACATGCACTATAGATAAAATAGGCAAACAAGATAGCAACCAGAATCAATGCATATACCAACATAGATATATATTTACCTAGAATTATCTGTATATTGGTAATAGGGGAAGAATACAGCAACTTGATGGAACCACTGCTATACTCCTTACTCATCAATCCCATTGTAAGTAATGGTATATAAAGGTACAAGTTATCCTGCATACTTGAATAAACACCATTGTATCCTAACAATAAAGCACTGGTCAGGTTATAAGGGCGGTAGTTTAGTGCCAAATAACGTAATTGATCGGAAATCAAGTCGGAAAATGTCAGTCCGGCCTGAAATGCAAATATGATAAGGATCAACCATGCAATAGGTGAACAAAAGAGAGTATTCAGTTCAGCCTTTGCTATTTTCCATATAGTTTTCATACTTAATCTTTATTTTCTAAGTTTGTGTTTACTTCTTTCCAGAAAGACGGGCAAAAATCTCATCCAAAGAAAGACGTTCTAACTGAATCTCTTCCAGTTGCCATCCATTAGCGACACTAGTAGCAATCATTTTCTCGGTTATTCCATTCGTTTCAGCTATATGAAAGCGGTAGTGACAATCCCCCAAACAATCGACAGAAGTAACTCCTTTTAGCTTGACAAGTTCTTCTATTGCCGGAGCATTAACCAATGTTGCAGTGAAAGAAGTAGGAGCAACATAATTATCAAAATCATCCATACTTCCAGAGAAAACGACTTTTCCATGTTCAATCATACGAATTTCATCACAAGTAGCCTGAACTTCCGGTAAAATATGCGTGGAAAGCATTACTGCATGATCGGTAGCAAGTTCCTTAATTAAATTACGGATTTCGACAATCTGATTAGGATCAAGACCATTTGTCGGCTCATCCAGCACAACAAATTGCGGATGATGAACAATAGCCTGTGCAATGCCAATACGCTGCTGATAACCACCGGACAGATTACGCAGGAGACGTGAACGAAAATGAGTTACTCCGCAACGAGCCATAGCACGCTCTACGGCTTTCCCAATCTCCATGGGTTCCATCAGACGAAGATTTGCACAATAAGTAAGATACTCCTCAACTGTCATATCCGGATATAAAGGCGGGCGTTGAGGCAAAAAACCTATGAACTTCTTTGCCTCTACCGGATTCTCACGCAGATTGATGTTATTAATCCAGACATTTCCTTCTGTCTGATTCAAAACCCCACATATAATATTCATAGTTGTGGACTTACCGGCGCCATTGGAACCCAACAGACCGAAAACTCCCTTACTTTTTACTTCAAGATTTATATCGCGGATAGCCCAATCTACACTATAACGGTGAGAAAGGTGCTCTACTCTGACAATAGCTTCTTCCATGATGTGTTTGTATTTTATAAGGAACTCTTTATTATCTTCTCTTTCTACGAACAAGGATCGTAATTCCGCAAGCGGCAAAGATTAGCGGCAAAAGTGCATAGCAGCCATATCTCACCGTTTTACGAGCATCACGTCCTATAGATACTGCATTATCTTCCGGATTAATCCGCTCTGTATCTAACGGATATTCATCATAAGAAAGCCATTTAAAAGTTCCGGTAATTACTGTAAAATTATTAGATGAATAACCATTGCGGCTTTTGCTCATTTCTCCATTACTTACACAATCCGCATCTCCTGTTATGACGATACGTTGTTCTTTATCACCAACTTTACGGTCAAGCGCCAAAATTGTAGGAATAATACCTTGCTTCTCACCCGTTTCAGGGTTATACTGCGGTTTATCATCTAAGAAGTCTGTTGTTTGCAACTCATTCCAACATAAAGAGTCTGTAACAATCACCGGAGAGGCATTGAAACCTTTAGAAGGGTCAAATACCAAACCAACAGCATCAGGCATTGTAATGACAGATCTGAACTCATATGGACGGGTATAAGGTTTAAAACGCTGCGCAGCTTCTTTAGTTATATGCCCGGCAATCAATGACGGAGAATCATTCTCTTTCATTTCAACCAATGTTCCTGACATAAAAGTCACTCCCATTTGTTCAGTTATGGGATTCATTATTTCCTGACGACGGGCATCACCTAAAATGAAAAGATTTCCTCCACGAGCGATATACTTATTCAAACGATCATTTTCAACTTCATTGAAAGGCGTTTTCATATCTGCTATCACTACAATATCTATATCTTCCGGTACTTCCTGATCTTCCAAAGACAAGGTTACTACATCGAATCCCTGATTTCTCAAAGAGTAACGGAAATATTGATTCTCCGCAAATTGATTATAGTCCCGATCGCCCGTTTTATAAATATCACGCGTCTCATGACCAGTAAGAAAAGCAACTTTCGGTGACTGTACCACAAAACGTTTCAAAGCTGTAGAAATTTCGGTTTCCGACGGATGTTTTTCATTATCATTAAATAAACGCAAAATACTCTTCTGACCATTATCCCGTTCTACAACACGTATAAAATGATTTCCTTCATTCCGCAAATCTATTTTCTCACGAATCTGTTCCGGAGTCAAAAACATATTAATATTCAAATTCAAAATGTTTGCCATTTTTTGAGCTTTTTCCTCAAGAGTATTACAGCCTTCAAGACGGAAATCCAATTGAGAATTAGCCTCATCATAATAGTAAACATACTCCATCTTTGTATCCGGTTTGAAGCGAATATACTTTTCAAACCTCTCATAATCATTCTTCAGCTGACTTGGCAAAGCAATAGCATAATTATCATCCAGCAGATTCATGTAGCTGGTTATTTTCAAACCACCATCTATTTGCTTCATAATATCCTGACTCGTTTTCGTCAGTGTATTACGCTTTGTTGCTGTTGAATCATGATATAATTTCAAAGTAGGTAATGTAGAAATATACCCCACCAATAAAGCAGATAAAACCACAGCACCATAAGTTCCCCATGTTTTCCCACGAGATACTTTACGACGTCCGGCACGCAGTTTCAATACAGAAAGAGTTAAAAACAATGCAATAATTAATAAGAAGTACAACAGATCTTCACTGCAAATCAATCCGTTTATAAATTCATCCGCACGTCCGGATATGGATAACCAATATGTGACATCACGCACAAAAGCATAATCCTGTCCAACTTCACCAACATAATTCAATGCAGCCAATACAGCCAAAGTTCCCATAGCGGCTACTACTTGATAAGAAGTAATACTGGACATAAATAAACCTATAGCCCCGTAAGCACAAATCAGCAAGTATATACCCAATATTCCGGTAAAGAGTAAGCCTAAATCGGCATTCGTAATAGTGATGCCACAAAATACCCCAACAACTAATAAGGGAAGAATCAATACTAAATTGTAAATCAACACCGACAAGTATTTACCAAAGATAATCTGGCTGTCAGTAACCGGAGATGAGAACAGCAGTTTTATAGAACCACTACTATATTCCCTACTCATCAACCCCATTGTTAACAAAGGGATATATAGATAAAGGTTACGCAGGAAGCCCGGAAAGATTCCCATCCAACCTGTAAAAATAGAGGCTGTCACATCCCAAAGAGTATATCCTAATGCTTGTCCCTGTACCTGACGATCGAACGCATTTCCAAAAGCCACACCCACCTGCACAGCAAAAATAACTAGAATAAGCCATGCCACCGGGGAACAAAATAAGGAACGCAATTCGGCAATAGCTATCCGATATGTAGTTTTCATATCAATGTTTTATTATATTTTGTGATTAATCGATTTTTATTCCTTTTCCGGACAACTGTGCAAAAACAGTATCCAATGAGTCCCGTTCAAGAATAATTTCGCTGGGGCGCCACCCTTTCTCCACGCCCATTTCCGTTATACGTCGTGTCATGCCATGATCGTTTCCATCAAAATGACAACGGAAACGAGTAGCAGTCAGCTTTTCGACTTTAAGGATACCCGGAATTTTCTCTAATTCTTCTGTTTGCGGAGGATTCTCCAGGATAGTCACCAAAGTACTGGGAGCCATGTAATTATTGAAATCACGGATAGTTCCGGAAAATACAACATTTCCATGTTCAATCATCTTAATTTCATCACAAGTGGCCTGTACTTCCGACAGGATATGAGTAGACAGCATCACTGCACGGTCTACCGCTATTTCTTTTATTAAGTGACGGATTTCGACAATCTGATTCGGATCAAGTCCGTTGGTGGGTTCATCCAGAACAACGAACAGCGGATTATGTACGATTGCCTGGGCAATACCGACACGTTGTTGATATCCACCAGACAAATTACTGATGAGACGTTTGCTATAGTGCATTATTCCACACTTTTCTTTCGCACAATCAACAGCAGCTCTGATACTTTTAGATTCCATGTGCCTGAGTTGTGCACAATAAACCAAGTACTCATCTACCGTAAAATCAGCATACAAAGGAGGCTTTTGAGGAAGGAAGCCTATAAACTTCTTGGCTTCAACCGGATTTTCTCTCAAACTAATACCATTTACAAATACTTCACCCTCTGTTTGGTTCAGTACCCCACACATGATGTTCATAGTGGTTGACTTTCCTGCGCCATTAGACCCCAACAGACCAAAAACTCCTTTTTTCTTGATCTCCAGATTAATGTCCCGGATAGCCCATTGTACGCTGTAGCGATGTGACAGGTGCTCTACCCTCACTATAGGTTCATCCATAATTAAAAAAGTTAAATACCCTAATAAAAATTAAACTCACGACAGGTTTAATTAGGCTATTATAAAAAAAGAATACGTGTTTTAACCTTGTGATTTTCTTGTTTATAAATTCCTAAAAAACTTTGCGAAAGTATAAACCTTTATATTTATACGCAAATTTTTCAGGAAGACATTTTTTATTAGCAATTTGCCGAAAATCGAAAGAAATGACATATAGTCAGCATAATACACTCTAAATTCGCACTATAAACTCAATCTTTATTTTAAAAAGCGACAATAATCAGACTTTTTGATTCCAAAAGTCAAATAGTTACAAACACAACTTTAACCTTATTTAAGTTTTAAGCAAAGTTTTGCGAGTTTTAACGAATTGATTCTAAAATTTGGAAACCGATTAACAGATAAAACAATCCGGATTTCTGCTCTCATCAATTATTAAGGCCAGACTCTACGTTAACCTTCTTTTACTATTTCCGGCATTAAACCTTTTCTTTCAGGTGTCGTCTAATCACAAGAAGATATTATATAACGTGCTATATACTATACTAAACCATGAATAAAAAAACTAAATGGGGCATCATTATTCTTATCGGTGCCGGAATTATCGGTGGAGGAATTTATTCACAGTTACCTAAAACTAACGACGAACTGGCTGCTGCTGACAAGGTAAAAAACACCCAAAAGAATGGGAAGAAAATTCTGAACGTCAACGCCAAAGTCATTAAACCTCAACTATTAACAGACGAATACACCACTACCGGCGTACTTCTGCCGGATGAAGAAGTTGATTTGTCTTTTGAGACTTCCGGGAAAGTAATAGAGATCAACTTCGAAGAAGGAACTCCCGTAAAAAAAGGACAACTTCTTGCCAAAGTGAACGACCGCCAGCTACAGGCACAACTTCAACGGTTGGTTTCACAACTAAAGTTAGCTGAGGACCGTGTATTCCGACAAGATGCTCTGCTCAAACGAGATGCAGTCAGTAAAGAAGCTTATGAACAAGTAAAGACTGACCTGGCAACTTTAAACGCTGATATAGAAATAGTAAAAGCGAACATTGCCCTAACCGAGCTCCGTGCTCCATTTGACGGAATCATTGGTCTTCGGCAAATCAGTGTCGGTTCATACGCTTCACCGACAACTATTGTTGCCAAACTGACAAAGATTACTCCGTTGAAGGTTGAGTTCTCAGTACCGGAACGCTATGCAAGCCAGATTAAGAAAGGGACGAACCTGAATTTCAGGATTGAAGGGAAACTAGATGCCTTCAGCGCAAAGGTATACGCAGTAGAGTCAACGATCGACCCTAACCTGCATCAATACACAGCACGCGCACTTTATCCCAATACCAATCGTGCCCTGCTTCCCGGTCGATATACAAGTATACAATTGAAAAAAGAAGAAATTCCGAATGCGATCGCCATCCCGACGGAAGCAATCGTGCCGGAAATGGGAAAGGATAAAGTCTTCTTGTATAAATCAGGAAAAGCCGAACCTGTAGAAGTGACAACAGGCATCCGTACGGATGCTGAAGTACAAATTGTAAGAGGACTTCAAGTAGGAGATACCATTCTTACATCAGGAACACTGCAACTTCGTCTGGGACTTCCTGTTACATTGGATAATATTGACTAATACCTGCCATGCCTTATGAATATATCTGAATTAAGTATACGCCGTCCGGTATTAGCTACGGTACTGACAATCATTATTCTCCTTTTTGGATTTATCGGATACAGTTATCTGGGTGTCCGTGAATATCCATCGGTGGACAACCCGATCATTTCTGTCAGTTGTTCTTATCCGGGAGCCAATGCCGACGTAATTGAAAACCAGATAACCGAGCCACTGGAACAAAATATTAATGGTATCCCGGGCATCCGGTCTCTATCCAGCGTCAGCCAGCAGGGACAAAGCCGTATTACGGTAGAATTTGAACTTTCAGTCGATCTGGAAACTGCAGCAAATGACGTACGTGACAAAGTTTCCCGTGCCCAACGTTATCTACCCCGGGACTGTGACCCACCGACTGTATCAAAAGCGGATGCCGATGCGATGCCTATTTTGATGGTTGCCCTCCAAAGCGACAAACGCTCACTGCTTGAATTAAGTGAGATTGCAGACTTGACCGTCAAAGAGCAGTTACAGACCATCTCTGATGTAAGTAGTGTATCCATCTGGGGTGAAAAGCGTTATTCCATGCGCCTTTGGCTCGATCCGGTCAAGATGGCGGGATACGGTATCACTCCGATTGATGTAAAGAATGCAGTAGACAATGAGAATGTCGAACTTCCTTCGGGTAGTATTGAAGGAAACACTACTGAGCTGACAATCCGTACGTTGGGATTAATGCATACCGCCGATGAGTTCAATGATCTTATTGTAAAAGAAGACAATAATCGTATCGTCCGCTTCAGCGATATCGGACGCGCAGAACTTGGGCCTGCCGACATCAAAAGTTACATGAAAATGAACGGTGTACCCATGGTAGGTGTTGTTGTTATTCCACAGCCGGGAGCCAATCACATCGAAATTGCCGATGCTGTATACAAACGCATGGAGCAGATGAAGAAGGACCTGCCGGAAGATGTGACGTATAGCTATGGTTTTGATAATACCAAATTTATCCGGGCATCTATCAATGAGGTAAAAGAGACTGTATATGTAGCCTTTATTCTGGTTATCATCATCATCTTCCTTTTCTTACGCGACTGGCGGGTGACGCTGGTTCCATGTATCGTAATTCCCGTATCGCTGATTGGAGCATTCTTCGTCATGTATCTTGCCGGATTCTCCATCAACGTGCTTTCCATGCTTGCCATTGTGCTGGCTGTGGGACTGGTGGTGGATGACGCCATCGTAATGACGGAGAACATCTATATCCGTATTGAAAAAGGAATGAGTCCGAAAGAAGCGGGAATAGAGGGAGCCAAAGAGATCTTCTTTGCCGTTATTTCAACGACCATCACACTGGTTGCAGTATTCTTCCCGATTGTCTTCATGCAAGGTATGACAGGACGTTTGTTCCGGGAATTCAGTATTGTAATTTCGGGTTCTGTCATTATCTCTTCATTTGCGGCACTGACTTTCACTCCGATGCTGGCCACGAAGTTACTCATCAAACGTGAAAAACAAAACTGGTTCTACACTAAGACGGAACCGTTTTTTGAAGGGATGAACCGATGGTACAGCCGTTCGCTCGCTGCTTTTTTGCGTAAGCGCTGGCTGGCACTTCCGTTCACTTTTATAACCATCTGCCTGATCGGTTTCTTATGGAATGCTATTCCGGCAGAAATGGCTCCACTTGAAGACCGGTCGCAAATCTCTATCAACACCCGAGGTGCAGAAGGTGTCACTTATGAATATATCCGTGACTATACCGAAGATATCAACCAGCTTGTAGATTCTATTCTGCCGGATGCGGAAGCGGTAACAGCACGTGTATCCAGTGGTAGCGGAAACGTACGCATTACACTGAAAGACATGAAAGACCGCGACTACACGCAGATGGAAGTTGCGGAAAAGATATCAAAGGCCGTACAGAAAAAGACCATGGCACGCTCGTTCGTACAACAGCAGTCTTCTTTCGGCGGACGCCGGGGAAGTATGCCTGTTCAATACGTACTCCAGGCTACCAATCTGGAGAAGCTGCAGGAGGTATTACCACAGTTCATGGCCAAAGTATATGAGAATCCGGTTTTCCAGATGGCAGACGTAGACTTGAAGTTCAGTAAACCGGAAGCCCGTATCAGAATCAACCGTGACAAAGCGAGCGTAATGGGAGTCAGTACTAAAAATATCGCCCAAACGCTGCAATACGGATTGAGCGGCCAGCGTATGGGATATTTCTATATGAACGGAAAGCAGTATGAAATTTTGGGTGAAATCAACCGCCAGCAACGAAACAAGCCTGCCGATCTGAAAGCTATCTATATCCGCAGCAATAATGGCGATATGATACAGTTGGACAACCTGATTGAGTTGGAAAACGGTATCGCCCCTCCCAAACTGTACCGTTACAACCGATTTGTATCAGCCACAATTTCCGCCGGACTGGCTGACGGAAAGACCATCGGACAAGGACTGGATGAAATGGATAAGATTGCCAAGGAAACATTGGACGATACTTTCCGTACCGCATTATCCGGAGACTCCAAGGAATACCGTGAAAGTTCTTCGAGCCTGATGTTTGCTTTTATACTGGCTATCCTTCTGATTTATCTGATCCTCGCAGCACAGTTTGAAAGTTTCAAGGACCCGTTAATTATCATGTTAACAGTGCCTTTGGCTATTGCCGGAGCCTTGGTATTCATGTATTTCGGAGATATCACAATGAATATTTTCAGTCAGATCGGTATTATCATGCTGATTGGTCTCGTGGCTAAAAACGGTATCCTGATCGTGGAATTCGCCAATCAGAAACAAGAAACAGGCGAGGATAAAATGAGCGCCATCAAAGATGCCGCATTACAGCGTCTGCGCCCGATTCTAATGACAAGTGCTTCTACTGTACTGGGACTTATTCCATTGGCATTTGCCAGCGGAGAAGGCGCCAATCAGCGTATCGCCATGGGTACGGCTGTAGTAGGTGGTATGGTTGTTTCCACACTGCTTACGATGTATATCGTACCGGCCATCTACAGTTATATTTCGACTAACCGAATCAAAATAACAAAAGAATGAAACAGAAAGGTATTTGCATGAAACAAATCATATACATAGTTACCGCATGTGTCTTCGTATCAGTTTCTCCAGTGAAGGCACAGCGAATCTATTCCTTAAGAGACTGCTTGGAAGAAGGGTTGCAAAACAATTATTCTCTGCGCATCGTCCATAACGAAGAACAGATCAGCAAGAATAACGCGACACTCGGAAATGCGGGTTATCTGCCTACTTTGGACTTTTCTGCCGGATATACCGGAAACCTGGACAATATCGAGACGAAAGCCCGTGCCACCGGAGAGGTCACCAAAAATAATGGAGTCTACGACCAGACAGTTAACGTCGGCCTCAACCTCAACTGGACCATCTTCGACGGATTCAATATCAGCACTACATACAAGCAACTAAAGGAACTGGAACGGCAGGGCGAAACCAACACCCGCATTGCCATTGAAGACTTCATCGCCGATCTTGCCTCGGAATACTACAACTTCATCCAACAAAAGATCCGTCTGAAGAACTTTCATTATGCGATGTCACTTTCCAAAGAACGCTTACGTATAGCAGAAGCGAGCCATCTTGTCGGTAAATTCTCAGGGCTGGATTATCAGCAAGCCAAAGTGGACTTCAATGCGGACAGCGCCCAATACATCAAGCAACAGGAATTGCTGCACTCCTCGCGCATCCAACTTAATGAATTGATGGCCAACAATAATGTAAATCAGATTATCGTCATCAAAGATTCTACCATTGACGTACACAGTGACTTACTGTTCGACGATTTATGGAATGCTACCTTATCCACCAATGCTTCTTTGCTGAAAGCCGACCAGAACACCGTACTGGCACAGCTGGATTACAAAAAGATCAACTCCCGCAACTACCCATACCTCAAACTGAATACCGGCTATGGATATACCTTTAATAAGTATGATATCAATGCAAACAGCAGAAGAGGCAACTTAGGCTTTAATGCCGGAGTTACTGTCGGTTTTAATATCTTCGACGGCAACCGCCGCCGTGAAAAACGCAACGCAACCCTTGCCTTCAAGAATCGTCGTCTGGAACGACAGGAACTGGAGTTAGCCCTTCGTTCCGATCTCAGCAACTTGTGGCAAGCATACCGTAACAATCTTCAGCTGCTGAATCTGGAACGGCAGAATCTTGTGACCGCCAAAGACAATCATGATATCGCCATGGACCGTTATATACAGGGAGACCTTTCCGGTTTTGAAGTACGCGAGGCACAAAAGAGTCTGCTGGATGCCGAAGAACGTATTCTCTCGGCAGAATACAACACCAAACTTTGCGAAATCTCACTACTTCAAATCAGCGGAAAAATAACCAAATATCTGGAGCAATAAAACATTGATTCTCCTGTTTTCATTGGGCTAATCATCTGATAAAGCGATTAGCCCAATTTTTATGCCATAAAGAACAGATATTACCCTTCATTCCCAACCTTTTCTTCTACATTTGCACGCACCATAACATTCACTTAACAATAGAAGTCATGAAACAAACAGCCTTTTTCTTTCTGTTACTTTTCATTCAGACCGGAGTTTCAGCCCAAGCAACAGATTACAGGAAACAACAGAATTACAAAGAATGGGTACACCTCGCTCCCAAGTTCGATGATGCCTTTTTCCGGACAGAAGAAGCACAACGTATCGGAGACAATGTATTGCTATACCAGCAAGTCACCGGAGGCTGGCCCAAAAACATCTATATGCCGGCAGAACTGACTGAGCAGGAATATGCCAAAGCAAGGAATGCGAAAGAAGACGTCAACCAAAGTACCATTGACAACAATGCCACAACAACTGAAATCCAATACCTGGCCCGTCTTTATCAAGCTACACAAAAAGAGAAATACAAAGAAGGAGTACTGAAAGGTATCCAATATCTGCTCAAAGCACAATATGACAATGGCGGATGGCCTCAGTTTTATCCGCGTCCTACAGGATACTATATCCAAATCACCTACAATGACAACGCAATGGTCAGAGTCATGCAGCAGTTACGGGAAATCTACGAAAAGCAGTCCCCTTATACCTTCATCCCCGATGAAACCTGCCAGCAAGCACGTAAAGCCTTTGACAAAGGAATAGAATGTATCCTCCGGACACAGGTTCGCCAAAACGGGGAACTGACAGTATGGTGCGCGCAGCATGACCGCATCACACTGGAGCCCTGCAAGGCACGTGCGTACGAGTTGCCTTCATTGAGCGGACAAGAATCTGACAATATCGTGCTTTTGCTCATGTCTCTCCCCCATCCATCGGAAAAAGTAATTGAATCGATAGAATCAGCCGTCAAATGGTTCAAGAAGTCCGAAATAAAAGGAGTACAAAAAGAATACTTCACCAACAGTGATGGAAAAAGAGATTACCGGATGATCCCTTGCGAAGATTGCCCCGTACTATGGGCACGTTTTTATGAACTGGACACCAATCGTCCTTTCTTCTCCGACCGCGACGGAATTAAAAAATACAATATCTCAGAAATCGGACATGAACGCCGGAACGGATATAGCTGGTACAATAAAGACGGCAGCAAAGTACTGGCAAAATATGAGAAATGGAAGAAGATATTAAATAGGAAATAATACCGGAGGATGCGATAAGAGGGGATGTCAAAAGTCAATAGTAACTAACCTCTCCTCCTTCAGGAAGGAGGAGTACCCGTAGGGGGAGGTGGTAGGTGAACACATAAGCTATTGATATTCAGCGATGCAATTAACCTACCACCCCGGCTTTCAGCCACCCCTCCTTCTTGAAGGAGGGGAATTTAGTTACTATTGACTTTTGATAACCTCTCACCTATTTCTATTTTCTATGACTATCCTACTATATATTTAGCAACCTTTCCTGCACGATAGATCAGCCATACCAATCCCCATGAAACAGCGAAAGCAAGAATAGCGGCTACAGGTATCTGTAAACCAATCGGCATATCAATAGCTCTCATCAGCACGACCGACGGCCCTGTAAAGAAATAATGTATCATATAAATACCAAATCCGCAAACAGTGAGATTAGCCAATGCCTTTTTCATCCTTTCCGAGTTCACTTTCACTTTCTTTGCCAACATAAACACAGGTATCGTCATCATTACAACATTAAGAGAACAATAGGTAAAGAAGAGTTCCAGCATCTCATCCGTATATTCCGGCAATGCGGTTATATGTCTGAAACCTAAGAATGTCACCGCATAACCGACTGCAAACATCGGAATGCCAATCGCCAACGTCTTTTTCAAGCTCCATTCCAGATTCTTCAGATAATGCCCCAGCAACAGATATCCATTGAAACCGGCAAAAGCATACAGCATTCCAAAAGAGTTCCATGAACAGGTTCCCCATAAATAATTAGAAACAAACTGATAATAATAAGGAAGCAGCAAAGTTACCCCCCAAGCCAGCAGAAACATTAGTTTGGCACGTTCCGAAGCCTTCTCTACCCAAGCTGAGAAAACCGGCAAATACAGATACAGCCCGATTAGCAGATAAATATACCACATATGCACGGCTAAGATGGAGAAGTTGAACGGAATCATCAAAATATATTTCAAAGATACAGAGAATGACTGCTGCATCACATCCTCTCCCGCATACGGGAAGAAATCAAGAATAATCTGAGGATTCAGCCCCAACAGACCTGTAATCCAAGGGAACAGATTATAGAGCACCGACCATATCAGGAACGGATAAAAGACGCGGGGAATACGTTTCTTGTAAAAAGTAGAAGCATCACCTCTTACAGGCAGAAGCAACGCACCGGTAATCATCACAAACAGAGGCACACAAGGACGCAGTACAGATCCGTAGATAGCACCCCAAAGTTTTATTTCTCCGATATTCGGAGCCGTGCCGGGATAAAAATTAAACGGATCGGTGCAGTGACAGCAGACAACTGTAAACATAGCAATAAAACGAACGACATCCAACCAGACAATATGCTGGTTCTTTTGATTGGATATATTCATCACAGGTGGTTTCATGGTGTTTTAATTATTAGATAAGCAAGTTTATAAAAAAAGGGATACCCATACGAACACTGACAGGTATCCCAAATGAATGTTTATGTAATCAACCGCAAGAATTACTTGCTATTACTTGTTACTTATTATTTGGCACAACGTGGTTTAATCTGTTTGAAGAAGTCATTTCCTTTGTCATCTACCAAAATAAATGCCGGGAAATCTTCCACTTCAATTTTCCAGATTGCTTCCATGCCCAGTTCCGGATATTCTACGCACTCAATGCTCTTGATGTTGTTCTGAGCAAGGATTGCAGCCGGTCCGCCGATAGAACCCAGATAGAAGCCGCCATATTTCTGACAAGCATCTGTAACCTGCTGGCTACGGTTACCTTTCGCCAACATAACCATGCTGCCACCGTGGCTCTGGAACAGCTCAACATACGAGTCCATACGTCCGGCAGTTGTCGGGCCCATTGAACCGCAAGCCATACCAGCCGGAGTCTTGGCCGGACCAGCATAGTAAATAGGATGATCCTTGATATACTGAGGCAAATCTTCTCCACGATCCAGACGTTCTTTCAGTTTAGCGTGAGCGATATCACGGCCAACGATGATAGTACCGTTCAGTGACAGACGAGTAGATACAGGATATTTGGTCAGTTCTTTCAGAATCTCAGCCATCGGACGGTTCAGATCAATCTTCACGACATCACCCTCACCAGCCTGACGCAATTCTGCCGGAATCAGGCTACCCGGATTTGAATCCAGTTTCTCAATCCAGATACCATCTTTATTGATTTTACATTTGATGTTACGGTCGGCAGAACAAGATACGCCCAGACCTACCGGACAAGAAGCACCGTGACGAGGCAGACGAATGATACGAACATCATGTGCCAGATATTTACCGCCGAATTGTGCACCCAGACCGATCTTGTGAGCTTCTTCCAGTACTTGTTTTTCCAGTTCGATATCACGGAAAGCACGGCCAAATTCATTTCCCGTAGTCGGCAGATTATCGTAGAAGTGAGTAGACGCCAGTTTCACTGTCAGCAGGTTCTTCTCAGCAGAAGTACCGCCAATCACAAAAGCGATATGATAAGGAGGACAAGCGGCAGTTCCCAGAGTCTTCATTTTTTCCACCAGAAACGGAACCAGTGTACCGGGGTTCAAAATTGCTTTTGTTTCCTGATACAGATATGTTTTGTTGGCAGAACCACCACCTTTCGTTACGCAGAGGAATTCGTATTCCATGCCTTCGGTAGCTTCGATGTCAATCTGTGCAGGCAGGTTACATTTTGTATTTACCTCATCATACATATTCAGAGGCGCATTCTGAGAGTAACGCAAGTTTTCTTCAGTATATGTCTTGTAAACACCCAGTGACAGAGCTTCCTCATCGGTATAGCCAGTCCATACCTGCTGTCCCTTTTCACCGTGGATAATAGCAGTACCGGTATCCTGACAGAATGGAAGTACCCCTTTGGCAGCCACTTCCGCATTACGCAGGAAGGTCAGTGCTACGTACTTATCGTTCTCGCTGGCTTCCGGATCGCTCAGAATCTTAGCAACCTGTTCGTTGTGCGAACGGCGAAGCATGAATGACACATCACGAAAAGCTGCATTTGCCATCGCAGTCAAGCCTTCTTTTTCAATTTTCAGGATAGGATTTCCTTCAAACTCGCTTACCGATACATAGTCTTTTGTAAGCAGATAATACTCAGTGGTATCTTTTCCCTTTTCAAACATGGGCTGATACTTAAACGGAGGTGTTGCCATAATTTCTTATTTTATTACGTAATGTTAGTTAGTGAGGCAAAGGTAGTAATTAAAAATAAAGAATGATAACGGAAGAATGAAGAATTAAGAATGAATAACGCAGAAAGGAACTATGCCCACCGCAACAAGAATTTATTCTCATTGCAGTGAGAACTTTTTCTCATACCTATGAGTATTTTTTCTCACTGCGATGAGAAAATTTTCTCATTGTGGTGAGAATTTTTTCTCATCGATATGAGAATGGTCTGAGAACTTTATATCACAATAACTACTGTTAATGAGGCGACTAACCAATAAGCTGACTTTAGATTTTACTCTTGAATAGACCCGATTCTTTTGATCAATTCATTGCCAAGCGCAGTTTTGTCCTCAATATGCTTCAAGACAGCCGTCACAAACGTGTTACTTTCAAAATCACCACGTACTTGTTCGAAGTCCTGCTTCATTTCATCGTGAGAACCGTCGGCTCCGAATCCTGTCATCGAAGACAGCGAGAACTCTTTACGGGCATCATCATATACCATTTTATCAAGGCCGACTACCGCCTCTTTCCACGCTTTTACGATACGGATTATGTCTTGTGCCGTTATTTCGTCCGGATTCAAGCCGTAAAACTCCTGAATCTTGTTGTAAGCCCAGGTCCACTCATACGTATAATAATTCTCGTGCATTTCCGCAAAGCTGGCGTTGATGGACTTCAACCGGTTGACAGAACCGTTTTCGATGCCATCGAGCAGGCGGTCTATTTCACTTTTAGGAGCGATCAGTCCGGACATATCCACCCATTCGCCGGTTCCGATTTCCGTGTCCGGTTTCAGACGCTGACGTATTTCTTCGTTGCTCTGGAAATTAATGCCTTCCAGGCGTTTTATGATGGAGTTACCCAAAAACTTATGAATAGCGATCTCATAAAAACGAATACCATTATTTAAAGAGGAGTTCTTGATCTTTGCGCTCTGATAAGAATAGATTTCGGATGTTTCGCCGGATACCCGCTTAAGCTCTTTCAGAATAGAACGTCCCTTGAACATTTTCTGAATGGTGTATGGACTCAGAAGATTATAATTGATATAATCCAATCGGTTCGGGTCTTTCCGCTTGTCACGTTTCGGCCACTTCTGAGCATCACGAATGGTGCCCACACTTCTCAGATTCACTCCCGGAACCAGATAAGTCGTGTTCCGTTGCTCGATCAGATAAGAGAAAGGAAGATTGGAGGTATCGGCATGATTAACGTGACGTCCCATTACCAGAGAAAAGGCTCCGACACGTGCCGGCCATAAGATATAGGAGTCGGAGGTCGTTTTGGCCCCTCTTTCCATGGTTCCCTGATGGATAGGTCCCAGTTTATACATATGATTGCTCTGATTCGATCCCGATCCCGCATTCATAAACGAGAACATACCGGCAATCAATAAAGTCGATTTGTGGTGAGTCACCGTGAAAGGTCCCGCAAAGATGGCGCATGCCTCCCCGTTCTCTCCCTGGCAGTTACTGAAAAACAAGGAATCGGAGGCTGAATAGTTATGTCCCAGTTTGCAAGACTGACCGACAAAACAACGGGTCAGCATCGTTCCGTCATCTACTTCGGAGCCGGAAGAGATTATGAAATCATCACATATCACTCCATGTCCGATATGTACAGGTGCTGTTACATTACTGTTGACGCTACCGTTTGTCAAACGGCAAGTACCGCAAATATGGCAATAATCACCGATCCGTACATTCTTGATAGACCCTGTGTTCAGAATCATCACATGATCACCTATACTACCTACCGCAGAAGCATGCTTGTTGGAATAATAATCGGCAATCGCCTTCATGCGATTAATCAGTTCCGGACGGTGACGATACAATGCAAGTATGTACGCCTGGTGTGCCGACAGTTTATCATTGATCAGCACTTCACGTCCGCCCGTTTCATTGAGCACTGTCGCTTCCACCCCATTACCAAAGGTGCTTAGCCCGTCTACCAAAATGATATCCACATTTTCAATGAAGGTATCATTTCCGATTTCATAATTAGCAATGTAGTTTTGAATGTTTTCAATGCAGCAGTTATCCCCTACTACCACATTGTGCAGAGTTACATGACGGAGTCCCGAATGTTTTCTGATTCCTCCGGGCAGTGTAAATTCGGCATCAAATACACCCAATTTCACTTCACCCGAAAAGCGGGTATGGTGAACATACTCACAGTTAAACCCCTCGGCAACCAAAACATTTCCCCAATCATCAGCCAGACACGACTGGCTCTTCAACTGAAGCACTTCGTCCTCAGTCAATTTACGATAGTCTTTCATATAGATAAAAATAGATATGTACCGCCTCCCCCAATCAGTAAGCGGTACATTGATTATTATTCTTCCTCTTCGTAAGTCTGATAAAGAAAATCGTTATAGGGGTACTTTTGAACATGCAATTCTTTCACTCGCTGATAAACTACATCTTTCAGTTCGTCTATATTGATTCGTTCGCGGGCGGAAATAAAGAGGCAGTTGTCTTCCATCTTTGCCATCCACGTCTTCATCAGTTCTTCGAGTGTTAAGTTTTCCTTTGTTCGGGGGGTAAGGTCGTCCGGCGCTTTCTCCACGTAGGTGTAGGCGTCTATTTTATTGAATATAAGTATCATGGGTTTGCCACCGCCGCCAATGTCGGCAAGTGTCTTGTTCACCACTTCGATCTGTTCTTCAAATCCGGGGTGAGAGATGTCTACTACATGCACCAGTAAATCGGCTTCACGCACCTCATCCAAAGTCGATTTGAATGAGTCTACCAGGTCAGTGGGCAACTTACGGATAAATCCGACCGTGTCCGACAGAAGAAACGGCAAGTTATCGATGATCACTTTGCGTACCGTTGTATCGAGTGTAGCGAACAGCTTGTTTTCGGCAAACACTTCGCTCTTTGACAGCAAGTTCATGATGGTCGATTTTCCAACATTTGTATAGCCGACCAATGCAACACGGATCATGCGTCCGCGGTTCTTACGCTGAGTAGCTTTCTGTTTGTCTATTTCCACCAGACGTTCTTTCAATAGTGACATACGGTTGAGGATGATACGGCGGTCCATTTCAAGCTGTGTTTCACCCGGTCCGCGAAGTCCCACAGAACCTCCTTTACCGCTTCCGCTACCGGAGCCACCACCCTGACGTTCCAAGTGAGTCCAGAGTCGTTGCAAACGTGGTAACATGTATTTGTACTGAGCCAGTTCCACCTGCGTTTTCGCATTGGCAGTCTGTGCACGCATCGCAAATATATCGAGGATCAATGAAGTACGGTCTAGTATCTTTACTTTCAGTTCGGCTTCAATGTTACGTATTTGTTTCGCGGAAAGTTCATCGTCAAAGATGACCATTCCCACTTCACGTTCTTCTTCCTCTTCTGTCCGTATATATTGTCTGATCTCTTCCAGTTTTCCTTTTCCGACATAAGTAACCGAATTGGCTGTCGGTAATTTCTGTGTAAATCGTTTCACTACCTCCGCCCCAGCCGTCTCAGCAAGGAAAGCCAATTCATCCAGATACTCGTTCGTTTTCCGCTCATCCTGCATCTGAGTAATGAGTCCGACAAGTACTGCGGTTTCTACTTTGGCTTCGGATATTATAAATTCTTTCATTCTTTAACTTCTACTATATAAATCTAAATATGGTCGCAAATATAACAAAAAAAAAGAGGACAATGTTGTATTGTCCTCTTTTTCGTAACCATTTATAGTAATTCAATTATAAATCAAACCATAACTTTTCCCAGATCTTCGGAGATTCTTTCGGTGCATTGATATTAGCAGTCATCTCTTCCGGGCTATACTCCCATCTTCTGATCAGTTCTTTTGAAGTTGCATCTTCCGGCACTTGTAAGGTCGGGACTTCATTTCCAGCAGTACCAGAACGTCTCCACTGTACAAACTCCTCAAACGGACGATCCATTAAATCAATCCACTGCTGCATATGAATCTCATACAGTGCTTTCTCCTGAGTCAGCGCTGTCAATTCCGGCAAACCTGTAACATATGTATTAATATCCGCTTCCGCTACTCCATAAAATGCACATGCTTCCCGAATGCCTTTCTTATACAATTCATTAGCCTTCGACAAATTCTGAGCAACTCCCAAACCACGCGCATAAGCTTCCGCTTCCAGAAGCAACTGCTCCTGGCAAGAGTATATTAACTCCGGCGCATCTTTTCTGAAAAGATAACTGCTAACAACAGATGATAACATATTATCTTTGTCATCAGTAACAGCAGGTTCACGGTTACCTAAGCCTCTGTATACACCGTCGGCCCCCGGTTCAAAATAACAAGGAATACGGGGGTCATTACGTTCCTGCATCGGCTTCAGCATATAGTTGCTGGCAAAAAACAATATCTGTGTACCGCCAACCAATTCTATTAGTTCATACTTAGGATTCTGATTACCCGGTTCTGCAGAATAAGGGAACACCAAATTATCAGATGCTGATGATACCATGCCTCCAGCCTGTAAC
This sequence comes from Bacteroides sp. RCH18, assembly GCF_058231005.1. Taxonomy (NCBI): domain Bacteria; kingdom Pseudomonadati; phylum Bacteroidota; class Bacteroidia; order Bacteroidales; family Bacteroidaceae; genus Bacteroides; species Bacteroides sp. RCH18. The sequence goes on from NZ_JBIPTC010000001.1 coordinate 2,413,794, forward strand.
AACGTACCAATGGCAGTAGCTTTAGAAGGATCTTTGTCCACCATAACCATCAGTGTTCTGAACTTTAAAGATTTGGCCAAAGTCATCCATTTATTCATATCACCTTTATAATAGATATCGTATTCATCAATCGCATTGGCATCATTCAAATCCATGATCTGCAGTGCTTCATCAAGCAATGACAACACCCCATTCAATACACTTTCCTGAGAATCAAATTTCGGATATTTAATTGTTCCGTTCCAAGATTCAGTGAAAGGGATATCCCCCCATAGCATCGTCGCTTCATACATATGTTCAGCCAACAGAATCTTACACTGTGCAATAGCATTGTGATTCACCGGATCTGCTTCTTCCGCATTTTTAATAGCCAGCATCAAGTTATTACCACCGACAGAGTAATAATGTTTCCACGTATTTCCTGTACTATAAGGGGAAATGGTATATACCGATTCATCCCAGCCACCATAATCAAGTCCACCGTCAACCTGACACTGTGAACTCATTGATAACGGAATATAGAAGTCACCACCGGTACGTGTTCCGGCCCAGTTTACGGCTACATAGTTAAACAAATATCCGGGATCAACTTTCTCGGCAGTATTGGGGTCATGGTTGATATCAAGCCAGTCGCTGCATGAAGTAAATAACCCACATGTCAAAGCGCTCAATGCATATGCTAATATTTTCTTTTTCATAATCATGTTCGTTTAATTCTTACAATGTTAGTCTGAGATTAAATCCGAAACTTCTGGTAGAAGGGATACTGTTAAACTCTACACCGCCTCCGATCTGAGAAGGACCGAAGAAGTTAGCTTCCGGATCAATATGCGGCACATGATCTTTGATGATCCATAAGTTACGTGCCTCGAAGCCTAAATCCAATGATTTAACAAAGAAACTCTTAAACCATTTACGCGGAAAACTATAGGACAATTGCACTTCTCTAAGTTTCACAAATGATGCATTATAGATATTTCCTTCATTATTACTGGAGTTCGCCACATGCTGCCAGTAGTCCTGCATACTCTTCACCGGAACATCATTAGGTCTGTAAGTTCCGTCATCCTGAAGAATAACACCCGGTTCAATGAAAGAGGCATCTTCACGGTGAGCCACTGTTTCTGCAGCCAAACCACTGCTTCTCAAATTAGCTACTGTTTCCGAATATAAGGAACCTCCATGACGGATATCAATCAAGAAACTAAGAGTCAGCCCTTTATAAGTAAGTGTATTGTTGATACCCATTGTAAAGTCAGGATAAACGTCTCCCAAACGTACGTTATTGACTGTTTCTCTCAAACCTGTCTTAGAGTTGATTACATAATTACCTTGATCATCACGCTTCCAGGCAGTACCGTACAAACCGAACGAATCACCTTTGGCAGCCTTAATCTGCAAACCGCTCAATCCGCTAGTCAATGTATATTCATCAAGTCCTTCAGCCAACTCTTCTACAGTCTGCTTATTAGAAGCAAACGTTGCATCCAAGTCCCATTTAAAGTTACGTGTTTCTACAGGAGTCAAGCCCAAAGTTACTTCGACACCCTTATTGGCAATCTTTCCGGCATTGATATTATTAGCAAAGTAACCTGTTGACAACGGGACATCAATACTTACAATCTGATTCTTTGTGATATTGCTATAATAAGTCATATCCAAACGAATCTTTCCCCCAAAGAAACGTAAATCAGCTCCGACTTCGAATGAACTTTGGTTCTGAGGTTTCAAGTTTTCATTCGGCAGAACACGAGGCCCGGTAAAACCAACCAGTCCCATGTGTGGAAAAGTATTGACATTACCCAGATATTGCAAAAAGTAAGTACTAGCTGGAGTATATTTAAATGCCAAATTGTACGGATCTTCGTCACTACCCACATTCGCATAACTTAAACGAATCTTACCGTAATTCAGGATGTCTTTATTCTCCATCAATTCTGTGAAAATAAAGCTACCGCTGATAGATGGATAGAAATAAGAACGGTTATTAATAGGCAGAGTAGACGACCAGTCATTACGTCCTGTTACATTAATAAAAAGCATATCTTTGTATCCCAAGCTAATATCTCCGTATAAACCGACAAGACGTTTCTTTTCATAATAATTCACCGGAGTAGTAGATTTCGCATTAGTATATGTATACAATCCGTCAACTACCAGATTCTGAGCTTGTACATTCTCATTCTTCCATTCTTCCTGATAGAGATTATGACCTACCATCGCCTTAAAATGATAATCATTGGCAAAAGTCTTCTCATAGGAAACCATTAAGTCATTATTTATAATTCTTTTATACAAATTCCAAGTCTGGAACTTACCATTTAAGGCTCCTACAGTACCCTTTGCGTAAAGTTTACGTCTTCCCTCTGTATAGAAGTCAGTTCCGGCATTGTTAGTGATAGTCAATCCTTCAATCGGCTTATAAGTCAATGTGATATTACCGATCATACGATCCAGATTATTAGTAAATTTATTCTTATTAATAATCCAGTACGGGTTATTACTTTTGCCTTCCGGATCCAACGTAACCTGTTTGCCATTTTCATCAATCCAGTTCTGCTTAATATCATGAATATCAATCGTTCTTGGCAATCCATTGATTAAAGGAATCAGCAAGTTGCTATCATTTGCCCCCTGTGCCGGACGACCTTCAGAATCTGAACGTATATATTGGGCAGAGATGCGTCCTGTGAAGTTGCTAGTAAAGTTCATACCTGCATTCACAGAGAATGCATATTTGTTATAGTCAGAACCTGGCACAACACCGGTCTGATTAGTAGAAGTAAAGCTCAAACGGAAATCAGCCTTTTCACCACCTCCGGCTACTGACACATTATTAATATAGCTCATTCCGGTTTCATAGAAATCCTTCACATTATCAGGATTTGCTTTCAAGGTCACTTTATCTCCTTTATAATCTGTAAATTGCTGATCTTGTACCGATGAAATCTTCGGTCCCCATCCATTCAGCATTTTTACATTATATACTCCGTAGCTACCTTGTGCATACTCATTCTGGAAATCAGGCAATTTAAGTACATTCTCAAATCGTGTTGAAGAGTTTACCGTAACAAATACCGGTGAATTCTTCTTCCCTTTCTTAGTAGTAATAACAATTGCACCGTCTTTTGCACGCGCTCCATACAATGCAGTTGCAGCTGCCCCCTTCAAAACGTTGATAGATTCAATATCGTCAGAGTTGATATCTCCTGCACGGTTACCTACATCGACTATACCATTGGTTCTGTCAGGATTGTAAGAACCATTGTCGATAGGAAGTCCGTCAATAATAAATAAAGGGGAAGAAACTGTGCCAATAGAAGAAGCACCACGAATCTGTATGCTTGAACTACCACCTACCGTTCCAGACGACTGTGCAATTTGCAAACCTGCAATCTTACCGGACAATGAATTAAGCACATTACTTTCACGCGCTTTAGTTATCTCATCTCCTTTTACACTGGATACTGCATAACCTAAAGATTTTTCAGATCGCTTAATACCCATAGCTGTTACCACTACCTCTTCAAGATTCTGAGAATCAGACTTTAACAAGACTTTCAAAGTAGGTTTGATTACGACTTCTTGTGTTTGCATACCAATATACGAAATCTGCAAAGTCTTTGCAGAACTAATAAATTTATATATAGCTGATAATCAATCATGTATATAGGGGATAAATCAGTAACACTAGTCGATATTTTATCAATCAGAAATAGCTTATATATCTATTTGACAGTTAATTACCCTAATTCAGCTAATGTTTACTCTCTTTTATGTAATACCATTTCTCTACCGAAATGAGAACTATTTACCTTATAATCAATATTATATCTATAAAATAAGGAGCTATTATAAATAAAAAATAGTATCATGCCATAAGAGGCACCTTTATTTGTATACAATTAATCAGGTAATGGATGTTGCTAATTAAAAACATTGTCCCATTCATTTTTCTTTTAAAGGCAAGGAAATATTGTAAATATTAGAGATTGCTCATATATTGATCTGTCTTAGTTGAGGTTAGATTGCAAAAAAGGCTGCTCCGATCATTGGAACAGCCTTCTCTATATTTAAACTCTTCTGTTAAAAATCGTCAGCAGGGAAACCTGTTCGACGGAAGCCTGAAACCTTATAAGTTAATCCATTTTCATCGTCGTCGAACTGTACCATATATACGATACTGTCAGCAGGCATACCGCTAGGAGTTGTGGCAGCATTTTCCAGTACCTTGCCATCAGTTATCTTCACTTTGGATTCATATGTTACATTATCCACAAAGCCTGTTGTCGAGAAAGTCCTCGCTGCATAATTCACGTTTACTTTCAGTTTATATTCCCAGAAGTTTCCTAAATCATCCAGCCACATTTCAGTTTCACTGTTGCTGGCTGTATTGTAAGTACTCATTTGCAGATGTCCTGCTCCAAAAGGATCTTCTACTTCTTTCCCGTCAATAAATGCATTCACTGTCACCCACCAGTCTCCTGCCATTTTTTCAACAGCAGTACCACCTGGTTCTGTATCGTTGTCGCATGCCACGAATGTAAAAGCCAGTGAAGCTAAAAGTAATATCATATATTTCTTCATAATCGTATTTTTATTGTTTTACTATAATGTCAAAAGATAGCTGACCGGCATAAGCAACAGTCCATTTCAGAGTCCCAGTCGCAGTGTCCAATAATGTATTAGTCATTTGATCCATGGAATCTCCCCAACCTGCAACATAACTTTCCAGAGGAGTAATGGTATTATCATCATTCAATTCGAATTTGCCAACCATTGCATAATCCGGGCCATAGCCGGTACGCTGGTCATACCAGCCTCCTAAGAAATCGCTGATATAAAAAATCCCCGGTTCCATCTGCAAAATCACAATCTCATATCCACTGAAAGCTACCACAGAAGGGGCGGTACGTTTACTTCCTTCGGCTACGGTATAAATTCCGGATTTCAAAGGAGAAGCAGTATTATCTGCCACATATACTGTTCTTGTAAATGTTTTGGCAAAACCATCCTCATTGTATGCCGCATATACTAAATTGTAGATTCCCGGAGTGTTGACATCAACACTACCTTTTATCTGAACAGATTCAGTGATATCCTCTCCGTTCATTTCCGCATAATATCCCGGCTCCACAAAGGGTTGCCCTTTTTCTAAAACGATCTTTTCATCACCCTCTCTTTCCAACGTAACAAAATAGGTGACTTTAGAAGTGTCATCTGTTGATTTGTCGCAAGCTCCAAAGACAAACGGCAAACATACTAATATGCTGTATATTATATTTTTCATACGTAAAACTTACTAAGTTATTGGTTACTATTTGATATCCCACCAAACCGGAGTACTTCCCGGTACTCCTGCAGGAGTATTCACATTTTGCTGACGTGCGCTTAATGGATAAGTCATACGTTTCATCAGTCCACCCGCTTCCAGACCATTAGTCCATGGAGCAACCAACTCTCCCGGAGTGTATACTGACTCATTAGCCTGTATCTGTGCTGCTGAATAAGAAGACAGTTTCGGACAATCTGTACGACGAATCTCACTCCATGCTTCCATATGATCCATGTAGAAAAGAGATACCCATTTCTGCATATATATCAAGTTTAACTTGTCTGCCTGTGTAGAAGCAGCAGACCATGCACACGCTCCTTCCAAAATGGTATTCTCTTGACCTGCAAATCCACGAACGGCAAAGTCTGCAGTTACACCTGCTTCATAAGCACTCTTTGCATTCGCATCATCATTGTGAAAACGAGCATATACCTCAGCTATCAGGAATTGTAATTCAGCCTGAGTAAAGAAATAGACAGGTTTTGTGGCCCCGATAGAGTAATCAATCGCACTTACGTTTTTGTTTTTCCAGTTGTCAGTACCCAGAATGCTTTGCATATGTGTTTTTCCTCCGGGAAGTTGACCTACATACTTTCCATCCGCATCTGTTTTACTAATACCATAAGCGATTCGAGGGTCTCCCGTACTGCTTAAATAAGATACTAACGGATAGGCAGCACAATGATTACCGGTCAATCCGACCGCATTCGTATTATACCATGGATTCCGTTTGTCTGTTTCATCCAAGAAACAATCCAGTTTCACGTCACCGGTAAAGAATTCGTTGTTTTGTACTAAGGTCTTCACTTTCTCTGTATACGAAGCCGCATCTATGTTGGCATCAATGAAACGCAGATACATACGGAGGCGAAGAGCATTGGCAAAACCTTTCCATTGAGCGATATTTTTGTTGAATATCAAATCCGGCACATCCATACCACTTCCATCCAAAGCAGCTTCTGCCGCATCTATCTCACCTAATATACCTTTATATACTGTTTCACCCGTATCCCACTTAGGTGTGGCATTGGCATTACCTTGCAGAGCTTCCGAATAAGGTGAGTCACTAGTATTATCTACCATTATCTGAAAGGCATATGCTCTCAGTATGGTAGTAGCGAATCGGTCGGCAGGGTTTGTGGTCTTTTCCAGCACCTGCTTTGCATCTTCCAAAGCTCCTGCAAACAGGATTCTATACGAATAATCCATTTGCTGGGAAGATTCGGTAAATGTATATTCACATAGAGTGTTATACTGATTCGACTCCGGTTTCTGTTCATAGTACTGAGCGAAAAAGCCAGCGTAATTATAAATTTCTCCGCCTACCGCCGAAGCAATGGAAGCACTGATAGAGGGGAATATCAAATCCGCCGTTACCTGATCATTCATCGGGTAGTTCGGGTCGTCATTGATGTTCAGGTCGCAACCTGCAAACAATGCTGTTGTTGCTAATGATGCATATAATAATATTTTTTTCATTTTTATTCCTGTTTAAAATTTAACCATTAAGTTGAAACCGAAACGACGTGAGCTGGGATTAGCCGTGTATTCTCCATAGTTACCTTCAAGGTCATTACCAAATGAAGTCATTTCGGGATCAATAAATGTATTGCTGGATGGAGTCCAGACAAATAAGTTATTGCCATATGCAGACACTTTTACTGCCTGGAAAGGAGTTTTTGCCAACCATCTTTTGGGCAGGTCCCAACCTAATACAACAGAACGAAGCTTGACGTATGATTTGTCTACCAGGAAGCAGCTTCCCATATCAGAACCACCGTCGCCCCAGTATTTATAAATGTTAGAGCTTGTAATAGGAGTTGTATTTTCTACATAAGTAACGTTTTCTCCATTCACTATTTTATTTACTGAGTTAGGAACAATCAAAGGATTACGGTCATTGTAGGCAGTCTGTATCGCGTTACCGGTAAAATAGTTTATATCTTTAGTACGTGAATACATCACTCCGCCCTGACGGATATCAAAATCAATGCCTAAGCTTATACCTTTATATTTCAAGTTAGTAGAAACACCCATTTGATATTTGTTATTCATATCTCCGCAGATTCCGAATTCGCTGGCTTCAACCGGAAGACCTGTTGATGAATTTACGACAATACGTCCTTGCGGATCACGTTCGGCTACCTGAGCCTTGAAAACACCAACAGGCATGCCTGTTATAGCGTACATACTGGTACCTCCATTGAGCCCATAAATCGTTGTAATGCCACCCAATTCTTCCGGCAAACTGATCACCTTACTCCAGTTCTTTGTGAAGTTCCATGTCAGTTCCCAACTGAAATCTTTTGTTCTTATCGGAGTGCCGCTGATCAGGAGTTCTATACCACGGTTACGAATCTTACCCAGGTTCATATTCTGTGCTGTATAGCCTGAAGCAGGGTCCATAGCCAAAGAGAAAATCTGCTTATCGGTATTCCTATTATAATAAGATACGTCAAAAGAGAGGCGGTTTTTGAAGAAAGCCATATTTAAACCGACTTCAGATTCTGTGGTCATTTCCGGACTTAATGTATTACTTCCGAGTACATTTCCTGCAGAATAAGCGTTGACACCTCCCAGGGGGAAAGTCAGAGAACCGAAAGGTATTCTATTGGAAGATTGTGCATACACAGGATTAACCATATACACATCAGCATCGTTACCTGTTTTACCCCAGCTGGCGCGTATCTTACCAAAAGTTATCACATCTTGCAGATTGTCATTCAATAATTCGCTGAAAATAAAACTACCGGTAATACCGGGATAGAAGAAACTGCGATTTTCTTTCGGAAGAGTAGAAGACCAGTCATTACGGGCAGTTACCGTTAAATAGAGCATATTCTTCCATGAACCTTCAAACTGTCCGAAAACACCCATCAGACGTCTGAGTTCCATGTGCTGTTCTACTATAGGAGTTTTGCCGGAGTTCTTCAGATTAAACCATGTAGGAATCGTTAAATCATTAACTTCTGAATATTGATAAGAGACTTTACGTTCATTGCCATTGAAACCGACCAGTGCATTGATATTAAAATCGTTAACCGGCATATTGAAATTAACCATAATATCCTGGTTTATCTCGCGACGACGGGTTATCTGCTCAGAATATTGTCCGGTTTCACCAGAGAAAGGACTGCTGGAGCCCTGACCTTCTCCATTAGGAGTACCTTCATAATAAAGAGCGTACAGATTCGGTTTTCCTTTGTCACTTTGTCCTGTTGTAGTATCCAAGCCCATACGGTACGTAAACTTGAAGTATTTCAGGAATTCATAATCCAATTGAAATTTTCCGTAGAATCTTTCAGATTCATATTCATTCAAATAGTTATTCAAAATATAATAAGGGTTCATAACTCCGTAGGGGGTATAATAATATCCCGGAGTGTTGAACGGATCATTCTGGTCTTCCAGTCCTATTATGCTGATATCTCTTGGTGTCTGATATAAAGAGTTTAGCATGGACAAACCTTGTCCCGTAGTAGCAAAGTTATTCTTTTGATAAGCGTAATTCAGTGAAGAAGAGAATGTCAACGCTCCTGCCTTATGGCTGCCGCGTGCAGAAAAAGTGTATTTATCGTAGCTGTCGGCATCTGTCGGGATCATACCATCATCGCTGATCTGAGAGAAGGATACATAATAATCACTTTTATCTGTAGCTCCATTGAATGAAAGGCTGTTGCTATATCTGAATCCCGCATCAAAAAAGTCTTTAATGTTATCAGGCATTGCCACATAAGGTTTCAGTTTCTGAGAGTTGTTGTACACATTACCCCACAACTGCATGGAGCCATCGAAACGAGGTCCCCAGGAACCGTTCTCCAATTCTGTATGGTTGCCGTTCCATCCCATACCAAATTCATTTTGAAATTCCGGCAGACGCAGAACAGTTGACCACTGAACTCCGCCGTTATACTCGATTCCAACCCCTTTTTCTTTCCGGCCGCTTTTGGTAGTAATCATGACTACACCGTTGGCAGCACGGCTACCATACAAAGCAGTGGCCGCAGCACCTTTCAAAATAGTCATGTTTGCCACATCATCCGGATTGATAGCGTTGGCACCGTTTCCAAAATCATATCCGCTATTCAAGCCATCTGTAGAGTATACGGTAGAGTTATTCAAAGGTACTCCATCCACGACATATAGTGGCTGGTTGGTACCGGAGAGTGAGCTAACTCCACGGATAATGACCGAATTAGAGGCTCCGGGGTCAGATGAAGTGCTGGAAATCTGTACACCTGCAATCTTACCTGCCAAGCTTGACATCACATCAGATGTACGGCTTTCCGCAATTTTTTCTCCACCCACTGAAGTCGCAGCATACCCTAATGCTTTTTCAGATCTTTTAATACCCATTGCTGTAACAACAACTTCATCGATCTGTTGAGCATCCGACCTAAGTACTACCTTTAAATTAGGCTTAATCGCTACTTCTTGAGTTTGCATACCGATGTACGAAATTTGCAAAGTCTTTGCAGAACTAATTCTTAATATAAAGTGCTGATTATTATAATAATGAAAAATATAACCCTAATAGTTATATATGTTATTGTATCCATATATAGACGTGATAATCAATTATTTATCAGCGGTACAGCTACCCTTTTCTTTAACGAATGATACCCTGTTTCTATCCATTTTAATCAATTAGTTCATTCATTATAAGCAAGTTATATCTTTATTTTATTTATATAAGGTATTATTATTGGATACTATTTTTATATATCCTGAATATTTCCCACCACCAATCATAATGAATGATTACTTTTTAGCGTGATAGTAGAAATAGATCAAATCTGAAGAAAAGCATATTTAGTTATGGTATAATTCAAAATATGCAGAACTTGCTTGGGAGAATGACAAAAATCGGCAGGATTTTAAAACAGCAGATCTACAGATGAAATATATCTGCCGGTTTTTGTTCCCTTGTGCTATGTGATTACTTATATCAGCTTGCACCTTTGAATATAAAAGAAACGTTTAATTTCGATATGATATATTTCCCTGTGACAGGAAAGTCTATCAGCTAGAACAGAATTAGAAATTAAAACTACTTTTGGCTCTTCCTTTTAAAGCAATTAGATGTTCCTCGGTGAGTAACGATCTGTTCCTTTTAAAGGAACGGATCGTTCCTTTAAAAGGAAAGAGTCCTGACATTGCACTTTTTATGTATATTACAGTCATTTATATGCGACAAATCATTTGTAAATTGCATATTCTTACATTGATTTATGCATTATTTCTGCCATATTGTTAGATTTTAAATCAACTCTGTTGATGCCAATCTTAAAAACAGGACATTTCCAGACAATCACTGCCTAGCCTTTTGGTCTATTAACTAATTTAGAATAGGCTGCTTTCTCAAGGTCATGCACAATAGTCATGTCCATGATATTGGCATATACCTGAGTTGTTTTCACACTTTTGTGTCCCAGCAGCTTTTGTACAGTCGTTATATTTGCACCACTGTATATTAATAAGGTGGCGTTTGTATGTCGGGCTGTATGGAATGATATCCGCTTGTCTATTTCTGCCAGCTTAGCTAATGCATTCAAGTCTTTATTCACATTAGAGTTATCTTTCAGTCTGAAAAATCCGTTCAAATCGTCTTTGTAATTCTCCAACACCCGCAGTCCTTTACCTTCAAATAATAAATATAAAGGAAGGCGCACATCAATACCTGTTTTAACGGACTTGTAGATCAGCCACGTCTCCTGATGGAGTTCGACAATATTCGCGGCAGTCAGATTTATAAAATCAGAGTACCGCAAACCTGCGTAACAACAAAATAAAAAGGCATCCTTTGATTTTTGTAATTTCGTAAACTTCCCTTCCAGATTCACCTCCTCCATTTTATTCAGCTCTTCCGGTGACAAGTGCGTATGACTCCCTTCTATGCTTTTGATTTTATATTTTCTGAAAGCATACTTTTGAATATCCATGTACTCTTTATTTATAGCCACATTCACATATCGTTTTAAATGCTTCATATGCTTGGCAATGGTATTGAGATGATACCCCTTGGACTGTAGATAATTATCAAATGAAGACACAAATTCGAATGTCAAATCAGTGAATACAATGTCCTTTTTATACTCTTGCAGCAATTCTAAAGTGGAAAGATGATTCTGCCTGGTGCTCTCTTTTAAAGAAGAGTTGTTGACTTCCTCTTTAAAAAAGGTCAGAAATGAATTCCCATTATTTTCCGGTTTTTCAATAGAGTCTTTCAACGAATCTAAGGATATTGATCTTCTCTGTTGCCATAATCCCAGTTCTTTCTGCTCAATGTCAGCTATAAAATCATATAGCATTCGATTTAATGCATCTGAATTAGGATGGTTTTTTACCATTCTACGTTTTACGTCCCACTGGTCTGGTTTGAGGTACACCCTGGTTGAGAAGTACATTTTTCTCCTGTTTAAGTAAGCTTCTACTTGTACCAATGCCATTCCCTTTTTGTTCAGCTTCTTTTTTCTGTTAAACACAAGGCTGTAACTAATCTTCTTCATTCTATTGTCTTTTAGTTAATACTAAGAACAAAATAAACTAAGTTCTGTGCTATAATTAAGGTTGAACCTGCATTAATTTCTGCAAAAATTAAAATTCAATAATTAAGTATTTACATAACTTTAATTTAAATGCTATTTTTTTATCGTCATTTCTTTGTGATAAATCAAAAAGAAACGTTTGCAGGGTAGTTTTATATCCAAAAACAAGCAAATAGAATGTTAATTAGTACACTTTGCATTCGCAAAGTGACATCCTATGCTTGATAAATCACAATATTTATAGCAAATAAAGATGTTTATCAGCATATTTTTGATGTTATAAATAACAATATGTTATATATGCAACCTTTTTTTATCAAATTAATTGTTAGTTTCATATTTATTAATAATTTTGCAACTTGTTAGAGTATAGAGACAATTAATGTAAAGTTGAACTTTAAGAGAGAATTTATGAAAAGAAAATTAATGCTGTTATTGGCATGCCTTTTTGTGGGCATAAGCCTAGTAACTGCTCAGACTCAGAAAGTCACAGGCGTTGTGATTTCTGAAGAAGATGGGCAACCAGTTGTTGGAGCCTCTGTGTTGGTAAAAGGTACTACTCAAGGTACAATCACAGACATCGATGGTAATTTTAATTTGGCGAACGTACCAAGTTCTGCAAAGACTTTGCAGATTTCGTATATTGGTATGCAAACACAAGAAGTGGCAATCAAGCCAATGGTGAAAGTTACACTGAAATCCGATGCACAAAATCTTGATGAGGTTATTGTTGTGGCTTATGGTACTGCGAAGAAGTCTTCATTCACAGGATCAGCTGCTGTCATTAAGGCAGATAAAATCGTTTCCGGTTCCAAAGAATCTTTTGACAAGGCATTGTCCGGTAAAATGGCAGGTGTGCGCACAGCCTCAGCAACTGGTGACCCAGGGTCTATGGCCGAAATCAACATTCGCGGTGTCGGTTCTATCAGTGCTTCTAAAAGCCCGTTGTATGTTATTGACGGTGTTGTAACGAAGGCTGATGACGACATGAACTACTACGGTAAGACTCAAAGCGTATTGAGTACACTGAATCCTGAAGACATCGAGAGCATGACTGTTCTGAAAGATGCCGCTGCTGCTTCATTGTACGGTTCACGTGCCGCAAACGGTGTTATCATCATTACCACAAAGAAAGGTAAAGAAGGAAAAACGAATGTCAGCTATTCAGGTGAAGTAGGCTGGAACAAGATGGCTGTAAATGCTTTCAATATGATGGGATCAGCCGACTTGATTGACTACACCCGTGAATCATTAGCCAACTGTCTGGTTACTTACGGAATAACAGATAGCAAACAAGCAGCATTGAACAACATCGATAACGGAGGTGATATGTTCATTCCTCTGCTCGACTCACCGGCTACTGTTGCTGACTTTATACACGACCCATCCGGTAAAGTAAATACGAACTGGAAGAAAGAAATCTATCGTACTGCTTTCACTCAAGATCACCAGGTATCTATCAACGGCGGTTCGTCAAAGACTCAGTTCTATGCCGGAGTTGGCTACAATAAGAGCGAGGGTATCGTTCTTGGTAGTGACTTCGAACGTATCTCCGGTCGTCTGAACGTTAATCACAAAGTAAATAACTGGCTGAACGTAGCTCTCAAGCAAATGATAGCTGCTACATCGCAAGATGGTTTCCGCGACCAGGGAGACCAGGCCCAGGGAATGGGTACTTCTTCTCCGATAGGTATTTTATTCGCAATGGACCCGACTGCTCCGGTAAAGAATGAAGATGGTTCATATAATAAAAATGCAGCATGGGGTAAAGTTACCAACCCGCATCTGATGCTAGGTGGTAAAGACAGCGATACAGCTCTGGAGTGGATTCAGACCAAAATGTTCCGTAGCATGACCAATGCAGATGTAACAATCAAATTCTGTGATAAGTTATCACTTAACTCTATCTTTGGTTATGACTATGTAGACAACAAGCACTTTGAATATTGGGATCGCAACAGCGTTAACGGTGGTTCCGTCAGCGGAATGGGTTCTCGTTATACCTTCGAAAGCCGCGTAGCTACCAGCTCTTCTACATTAAACTACACGGATACTTTTAAAGATATGCACAATCTGAACTTGATGGCCGGTTTCGAAGTTGAAAACAGAGACCTGCTGCAGATTGTAACTGTTGCCAAACGTTATTCAAGCCACTATCCCGAATTGGCCAACGGACAACCGGACCAGGCTGCAAGTTCAACCTTGGGAGCCGGCATGATGTCATACTTTGCAAGTGGCAATTATAACTATGATAACAAGTATTATCTTTCTGCCAGTTTCCGTCGTGATGGTTCGTCACGTTTGAGTGAAGACAATCGTTGGGCTAGTTTCTGGTCTGTATCCGGTGCATGGAGAATGAGTAAAGAAGGATTTATGCAAGATATGCCGTTATTTACCGACTTCAAGATCAAAGCATCTTATGGTACAAACGGTAACTTGCCCTCAGATTATTATGGTTACATGGACCTGTATACAGGTTCCGGCTACGGAAGTGCTCCCGCTATTTACTGGTCAAGAATGGCAAACGACAAATTAAGCTGGGAAAAATCCAAGAACTTCAATATGGGAATTGAATGGAATATGTACGACCGCGTAAATCTGTCTCTGGAATATTACAATAAGAAGACTACGGATTTGCTGTTCGAAGTACCGACTTCATTAATCACCGGCTTTGACTCCCGTTGGGAAAACCTGGGTGCATTGAAGAACGACGGTTTCGAATTGGAACTCAATTCTAAAAATATCAGCAACAAGAACTTTACGTGGACTTCAAACTTCAACCTGACTTACCAACGTGCATTGGTAGACAAACTTCCTGAAGGAAAAGATATCCAGTATGGAGACGGAGAAATGTATCTGCACCGTGAGGGAGAGTCAATGTATACATTCTATCTGCCCGAATGGAAAGGTGTAAATCCTGAAACAGGTTTAGGAGAATTCTGGTTAGATCCTGATGATCACTCAAAGGGAGTGGTAAATGACTACTCCGAAGCAGGTAAGGGAATTGTAGGAAAAGCATTGCCTGATGTTATCGGTGGATTCAGCAACACTTTCACATACAAAGACTTTGACCTGTCATTCCTGATCACTTATCAGTTTGGTGGTGACATGTTCGATTATCCGGGATATTTCTCTCATCATGATGGCGTAAGAATCGGTTCCATGAACCTGTCAGAAGATGTAGCCGGAAACTACTGGAAAAATCCGGGTGATAAAGTAGACAACCCGATGCCTATCTACGCTAACCCTTATCGTTGGGACAGATTCTCAAGCCGCACAATCAAATCGACTGACAATATTCGTCTGAGAGAAATGACAGTAGGATATACTCTGCCGGTATTGAAGAAGCACATTTCCAACTTCCGCATCTACTTCAGAGCAAACAATCTGGCTATGTTGTGGTCGAAGACTAAAAACATTGACCCGGATGTAGCGATCAATGGTTATCGTCAGGCAGATACACCGGCATTGAGAAGCTGTGTATTCGGCATTAATATCAAATTATAATCTATAAACAGACTGAATAATGAAAAAAATATATTTACCCATTCTATTACTGACGTTGGCAGTATCCTCATGCGATACTTTCGACAAAGTGCCTTCCAGTGAATGGCCTTCAGAAGGTGCTATTAAGACTCTTGAAGATTTACAGTTTGCAGTTAATGGTGTTTATGAGTCTCAGACTTCTTCTATAGACGCGGGAACTAATCCACGTGGCAGCTACGCAGGTGATTTCTTCTTGTACGCCGACCAAAGAGGCAGCGACTTCAAAGCCATCGGTAGCAATAAGCAAACAGTTGATGTATATGCCTACCAGGCTACTAAGAATAGTTCTGATTCATACTATTTCTACAAACGCTTTTATCTTTCTCTGGCAAGAATAAACAAAGTTTTGGAGGGAGTTAAGAAATCCGGTCTGGAAGGAGCTGAAGTTGATGTTCAGGTAGGCGAATTGTATGCTTTGCGGGCACTTTTCCACTTTGACTTGGCCCGCTTGTTCGCTAAACTTCCTTGTAATGCACAGGCCAGCGATCCAGGTATCGTATTGTCTACAGAAGTTTTCGAATCCGGATATACAGCAGAAAGAGCTACTATTGCGAAAACTTACGAAACCATCCTGGATGACTTGAAGACTGCATTGGATAATCTCCCAGAAACCAGCAAGGTAGTAACTGCCGGTCATATCGACTATTGGGGAGCCCGTGCACTGAGAGCCCGTGCATATCTCTACATGAATGAGAACAGTAAAGCACTTGAGGACGCCAAATATGTAATCGAAAAATCTCCATACAAGCTGTACACCAGAGACGAATACGAAACAGTATGGACCAAAGTTGGAAGTAGTGAAAGCATTTTCGAGTTCCTGATTACCTCACTCTACAATGCACAACGTAACTCTCTCGGATTCTACACACATGCCGAAGGTTATGCAGAAGCCGGTATCACCGATGCATTCAAAACTTTCCTTCAAGAACGTCCGGACGATGTTCGCAGCACTCTGATTGCTGAAGAAAGCGACGGTGGAGATAACGAAGGCTGGTATATCCAGAAGTATCCGGGACGCGACGGAGAAATATATGTAAACAATCCGAAAGTAATCCGCCTGTCCGAAGTATATCTGATCGCCGCAGAAGCTGCATTAAAAGCAGGTGGTGCTGATCCTGCCAGCTATATCAATGACTTGCGTAAGCAAAGAATAGCCGACTATGAAGACGTTGCCTCTGTTACTATCGATGATATTCTGACAGAACGCAGACTGGAACTTTATGGTGAAGGTCATAACGCCTGGGATACATGGAGAAACAAAAAAGCAGTAACGAATGCTCAGGTTCCGTCCGGTCCGATCAACTATGACGACTATCGTACTGTAATGCCTATTCCGGTTTCCGAGATCAATGTATCTAACGGTAAGCTGAAACAAAACGAAGGCTACTAATACACTGAAACCATTTTAATAACGAGCCCGTTTAACTGCTTAAAGTTAAACGGGCTCGCTTTTTATTTTCCATTTCCGAATTTACACATGAGTGTAATCTTATCCGTTCCTCCCCAAAATACAGACTTCTACTTGCAGATACCGCTCAGTCCTTCTCTCACAATATCCGCCAATATCGGCTTCGCTCCACTCACAAAGCATTCCACTGCAATCACCATCAGAATCAATCCCATCAAACGCATCATCACATTATTTCCGGTCTCTCCCAGTACTTTCACCAGTCGGGTAGAAGCACGGAGAATAAAGAACGTCAGCAGATAAATCAAAGCGATTGTTCCGATCAATATACCTTTCATGGCGTAAGTATGAGAGTCCTGCATCAAAACGATGGCATTAGCGATAGCCCCGGGACCACACAACATCGGAATTCCAAGAGGAGTAATGGAAATGTCATCGGCATAGGTTTTAATCTCTTCATCTTTAAGTTTCATCGGAGTATAGCGTGCCTGAAGCATATCAAAACCAATCTTAAAGATAATTACTCCACCGGCAATACGGAAACCATTGGTAGAGATACCGAAGAATTTGAAAAGGAACTGCCCGGCAAAGACAAACACCATCAACGTTATAAACGACACGATGGTGGCACGGCGCACAATAGCCTGTCGTTCCTTATCTGTCATTCCGTGTGTCATGGTCAGAAAGACCGGCATTGTCCCCAAAGGATTGGTCAGCGTAAAGAACGAAGTAAAACAAAGTAAGGCAAATGGCAGAAGCGTACTATCCATGATGTTATCGTATTTTATACATTTATTAAATGCAACAAAAATACGACTTAATCCATAAAACCTACAATAAATTCATTAATTCTTTCAGTGAATGGATATGATAGGTAGGCTGAAAAGGAAAAGCGGTTCGTTCCGTCACATTATAGAAAGCCTGATGCATCCCTACCCCATGCGCTCCGGTAATATCGGCTTCCCAACTGTCACCGATCATTAACGATTCGCGTAACTCGGACTGGGTGGCAGATAAAGCAAAATGAAAGATTTCGGGCCAAGGCTTCAAGACTCCGAGGTCCTCCGAAAGAATGATCTTCTTAAAATAACGATCTACTCCTGCCGAACGCATCTTGCGCGACTGCAGTTCGCGGAAACCATTGGAAAGGATATACAGATTATATTGCGGCGCAAGATACTCCAACACTTCTTTGGCATGGGGCATCAGGCCGCTTTTGGTAGGAATAATGGCAAAGAAATCTTCCGAGAAACGTTCTGCCAAAGCCTCATCCTCCACTCCTACTGCCTGTAAGGGATAAAAGAAACGCTGGCGGTTTAGTTCCTCCTTTGTCACCTTTCCCTCTCCATATTCAAGCCAGAGTTCAGTATTGCGTCGTTGATACAGTGTGTAATAATGATCGAATGAATCAAAATAGCGGTCAAATGAATATTTCTGATATACTTCTTCAAAGGTGTCGCGTGCATTTCGTGAGAAAGCCCAGATGGTGTCATCCAGGTCAAAAAAGAGATTTTTATATTTCATTGGCTCCGTGATATATATAATATGAGAAATAAAAAAGCCAATGTGCTAATTTCTTGAATTCAGGAATCAGCACATTGGCAATTCTAACCAGATATGTCTACCTTATTTTACCTGAATAACCAAGTATCTGGATACGCTCCAGAATTCGGCAGGATTAGTAATTTTCAAAGTCAGCTGACCTTTGTCATCTTTCACCAGTTCATAAGAACCTGTCGGATGAGTAGTCAACAACTCAGCACGTTTGGAGTACAACTTGATTTCTTTTGTTGTACGGATATCGATCTGAGTAAAATAATCCTTGTTGAAATCAGCGCTCTTCAGCACGTCACCGCTCTGAAGAATCTTCTGGGCTTTCAACTCTGATTTTGTTCCGAATACGAACCATGCGGCATTCAGACTCTTATCCTGTTCGGCAACGGTTTTAGCTTTCGCTTCGTTCTCGGCAGCCAAAGATTCTTTGGCAGCAGACAGGTCGCTGACAGCTGCATCCAGTTCCTGGATACGAATGTTCTTAGACGCCAGTTCAGTCTGAAGTTCTTCGATACGTTGTTGTTTAGCTTTCAATTCAGCAGTCAGAGCTTCTACAGCTTTCTTCATCTGAGTAGAGTTGTACTTGCTGTTTTTCAGCTGAGCTTCCAGTTTTGCAATCTGAGCTTTGTTTTCTTCCATTTGCTTGGAGATGAATTCAATGTCAGAAGCAATCTGTTGCTTGGCACTGGCTGAATTTTCGGTAATAGTACCACGCTGCAAGTCCACACGGCTTTCGGCAGCATTGATCTTACGGAATCCTTCCTGCACTTCATTGAAAGTTCCCATCATATCATCCAATTCAGCGTTACGCTGTGTCAATTCCATTAAAAGAGAGTCATTTTCAGCCTTAAGGTCTTTGCTTCCACCTTTAAAGTCACACGAAGCCAACATGGCTGCGCACATAAATAAAACTGCTAACTTTTTCATACGTTTACGTTTTACGTTTTTAAATGAAGTTATTTTAATCGTCTATTCCTGCTAATACTATCACAATCTCGCCCCGGGGCTCGGTAGCGGTAAAGTGTTCTATCAATTCCGCCAAACTTCCCCGAACGGTTTCTTCGTGGAGTTTGGAAATTTCGCGAGACACGGTTGCCTGACGTTCAGTGCCGAAATATTCGGCAAACTGTGTCAACGTTTTCAACAAGCGGTGAGGCGATTCATAAAACACCATAGTACGATGTTCTTCTGCCAATGCCTTCAGTCGTGTCTGTCGTCCTTTCTTCTGAGGGAGGAACCCTTCGAAGCAGAACTTTTCATTCGGCAGTCCCGATGCTACCAATGCCGGAACAAAAGCTGTCGCTCCCGGCAAACATTGCACTTCGATACCGTTGCGCACACATTCGCGGACTACCAAAAATCCCGGATCAGAAATCCCGGGTGTTCCGGCATCCGAAATCAATGCCACGGTTTCACCTGCCTTTATTCTATTAACAACACTTTCCACCGTTTTATGTTCATTAAATTTGTGGTAAGATTGCATTGCATTCTTTATTTCAAAGTGTTTCAGCAAAATACCGGAAGTACGTGTATCCTCTGCCAAAATCAGATCGACCTCTTTCAGCACCTTGATTGCCCGAAAGGTCATGTCCTCCAGATTTCCTACCGGCGTAGGTACTACATATAACTTTCCCATAAACTTTTATGCTGATTGATTAAAATACTTTTTTAGCAACTCCAGAAAGTCGGTCATCGCCTCATTCTCTTCGTTTACGCTGACTTTCGAGGCAAGAAATGCCACGGCAGTCTTATAAGAACTCATGACTGATATCTGCTCGATAACACGGTTCATCAGTTCGGGGTCTCCGCCGAATATCTCACGTGAGAAACGGAAAGAATCATTCAGGCTGATGGAATGACGTAATCCGGCAGCCATCTTTATGCTTTCGCCCAATACGGCAGTTTTCGGCTCCTCTATCAGAAGCGATTCGTCGTCTTCCGACTCATCTTCCGCTTCTTTCTCTTCCATTTCGTCTTCGACAACAGGTTCCTCAATAACTGTTTCTTCCACAACAGTCTGCGGTTCCTGTACTATCACAGGTTCATCTTCTCCCGGTGCTGTCGCTTTATTCTCTTCCACGACCGGTTCTTCTATCGCCGGACATTCAACTTCCTCTATTACAGGGGCTTGTTCTTCAACAATGGGAATGGGGGCTTCTGTTTCCGCTTCCGCTACAGGAGAAGGCGAAGCTTCCACCGGCACAGCACTTATCTCTTCCGACAACTGTTCCAAACGCTCCTGCATACGTAGGATGCTCCGCTTCAACAGTTCAGACAAAGTCTGAGTCGGCTCTTTAGAAAACGTATTCATGAGTAGCTTCAGCTCATGAACATCCAGCTCAATATCTATTAATAGCTTCTGTTTCATTTCCATCCATTGTTATTATGGTGCGAATGTAGGAATAATTTATGCAATAACTTAAAATAATGGATAATTTAACAGTTCTTGTACATCGAATTGTTTACCTTTGTCCACTCATTTATTTAATCAAGAAAGCACAAAAATCACATGGTATTATTTTCAGAAGACCACATACAAGAGACCAGAAGAAGAGGTAGAATAGAGGTAATCTGCGGTTCAATGTTCTCCGGAAAGACGGAGGAGCTGATTCGTAGAATGAAGAGAGCCAAGTTTGCACGCCAGCGTGTAGAGATATTCAAACCGGCCATCGACACCCGTTATTCGGAAGAAGACGTGGTATCACACGACAGTCATTCCATCGCGTCCACCCCTATCGATTCATCGGCAAGCATCCTGTTGTTCACTTCTGAAATAGATGTAGTCGGCATCGACGAAGCACAGTTCTTTGATGACGGACTGATTGACGTATGCAGACAGCTTGCCAATAACGGCATCCGTGTCATCATCGCCGGACTGGATATGGACTTCAAAGGGAATCCCTTCGGACCGATGCCTCAATTATGTGCCATTGCCGACGAGGTCTCCAAGGTTCATGCTATCTGCGTGAAGTGCGGTGATCTGGCATCTTTCTCTCATCGTACCGTCAAGAATGACAAGCAGGTACTTCTAGGAGAAACAGCCGAATACGAGCCGCTTTGCAGGGAGTGCTACCTCCGTGCACGGGGAGAGGATGGACAGAAGATATAAACTCTATTTAAAACATATATGGAAAGAAAGAAGATAACATTCGACAGTTTTATACGTGGTTCCATCGGATGTGTACTGGTGGTAGGGATACTAATGCTTGTAGAACGGCTCAGCGGAGTGTTATTACCTTTCTTTATAGCCTGGCTGATCGCCTACATGGTTTATCCGTTAGTCAAGTTTTTCCAGTATAAGCTACGGTTAAAGAGCCGTATTGTTTCTATCTTCTGCGCCCTGTTTCTGATTACTCTTGTCGGAGTATCCTTATTCTATTTGTTGGTGCCTCCCATGGTTTCGGAAATAGGCAGGATGAATGACTTACTGGTAACCTACCTCACCAATGGAGCCGGGAATAATGTGCCCAAGAATCTTTCCGAATTCATTCATGAGAATATTGATCTTCAGGCGCTCAACCGTATATTAAGCGAAGAGAATATTCTTGCAGCCATCAAAGATACAGTGCCCAGAGTGTGGGCCCTGCTTGCGGAGTCGCTCAATATCCTGTTCAGCATTCTCGCCTCCTTTATCATATTATTATATGTAATCTTTATATTGCTGGATTATGAAGTCATAGCCGAAGGATGGCTGCATCTGCTGCCCAACAAGTATCGTACCTTCGCATCCAACCTCGTACATGATGTACAGGACGGCATGAACCGGTATTTCCGTGGTCAGGCACTGGTTGCCTTTTGTGTGGGGATTCTGTTCAGTATAGGCTTCCTTATTATCGATTTTCCGATGGCTATCGCTCTAGGACTTTTCATTGGAGCGCTTAATATGGTTCCTTATCTGCAAATCATCGGTTTCCTCCCTACGGTCCTATTGGCGATCCTCAAAGCTGCCGATACGGGAGAGAATTTCTGGATTATCATTGCATGCGCACTGGCAGTCTTCGCCATCGTCCAAATTATACAGGATACTTTCCTCGTCCCCAAAATCATGGGAAAGATTACGGGGCTGAATCCTGCCATCATCCTTTTATCCCTTTCTATATGGGGTTCATTAATGGGAATGCTGGGCATGATCATTGCCTTGCCCCTGACCACTTTGATGCTTTCCTACTATCAACGCTTTATTATCAACAAAGAAAGAATAAAATATGATGAAGTAGAAACTACTGATAATCAAGAAACAAGCGATAAAGAGGAAAAATAATTGGAACTTTTTTCTACGAAACACTTGCAAATTAAATAAAAGTAACTACCTTTGCACCCGCAATCAGGAAATAACTGATTCGCAAATAAGGATTGATTCAGTAGCTCAGCAGGTAGAGCACAACACTTTTAATGTTGGGGTCCTGGGTTCGAGCCCCAGCTGGATCACTGAAATTCAAAAAAGCAATTTAAGAAATCCCTGATAATTAAACATTATCAGGGATTTCTTTTTTTCTAGCAGATAGCAAGAAACATCTGTTTCAAGTATATTATTACTTTTTCTGAAACTTGAAGGACTACATCCCTTGTATTTCTTAAAGAATTTACTCAAATGGCTTTCATCAGTAAATCCTAGTTCTTCGGCAATCTCAATTATTTGTAAGTATAATATCAACTTCGCCAGGTTTCATTGATTTATCTCCAAATAGCTTAGTCTGAGTTCGTGTATCTTCTTTAAGAGGCTTTTTTCGTATTTTAACTCTATGATTAGGAAAATATTTTTTTAATATTTCTAAAGTTGTATCAAAAGTAAATTGCCGTGCGTCTGTTCTTACATATATTGTCGCATTATCTTTCATTATTCCAGCACATAAGCCAAACACATTATCAAGTAAATTATAATATTCTTGTTTATTAACAAATCTTCCTTTATGCTTATCTTTAAGGTATTGTGGATTTTCACTCCCTCCCAACATCCAAATTCTCAACCATTGATCTGCATGATAATCAGTAATAGAGCAATATGGAGGTGAAGTAAACAATAATGAGAATTTTTTATTAGAAGCTTTCACTTCATTTGCTACATCAACCAATTTTATTGTACTATCACCAAATATTACTTGGCTATTAGTAGATATATTAGGGACTCCTTTATCAAAACGCCACTCTATTTTTTTTGCAATAAATTCATACGGGTTTATTTCTGGAGGAACTTCTAGTTGTTGTTGTTTCCACCATTTTACAGAATAAGCCATTCCCATTGATTTAGTCATGCGCATCTGATTTGACAGACCTTCACCAAGTTTCCCATGAAGATAGACAAGAATTATAGACATCAGTGTCGCGTCAACATTATTCTCTTTCCAATCTAGATACTTACGTGCTGCTAATAGAAATTTTAAGACTTCATCGCAAAAACAAATCCGATAGAACTCTGGCATTTTTTTTATACTTTGAGAAAAATAGTTGCGCTTAGAATAAATATCATTTAAGCGAGCAAGAACTTCATGTTTAAAAGCAGGCTTAAGCTTTACCTTTCCATATAGCCAACCAACAGGATTTATTTCAATCCCCAGACTCACGCGCCCTAAAACTCCTCCAGCAAAAACACTTGAACATCTGCCAGCAAACGGATCTATTATACAGTCTCCTTTTCTAGAATACTTCTTTACAACATCAAAAGCAAAATCTAATGGAAACATTGCATAATATGGTCCAAAACGCGCCCATCTAGCTTCTGCCGTTTGATGTCCATTTAATATATGTGCATTATTACCACTCATTCTTCTGTCCTTTCTCTGATTTCGCGCGCAATATCTTCAAAAATCCGTTTTCCTAAATTCAATGGTATGGCAGCTTCCGCATGCGCAGAAATAAGAGGTGAAATAGAATTTGGATAACGATTAGAAACAAGCTGATCAAGCAAACTCATAACATCTCCCAAGCGAGTAAATTGATTAATATTTGCTGTTGTTGTATCTTTTTGAGCTTCATTAAACCAAGCTACTACAGGAACTAGTTTCTGCCCAGATTTTGCTTTATAAAATAGTTTTCTACCAAAATAAGTATCTTGTCCATAAGGTTTTGCGCTTTCTGAAAAAATGATATTACGTTTGATATAATGATCGGTAAGCAATAGCCCAGACTGCTTAGGGAACTCATCTATTACTCCATCTTTACTTGTATCAATATCAGTAAAATGATTAAAGAATGTCCCTGACTTTTCTAGTCCTACTATTAATAAATCATCTCCATTTATTCGCTTCTGAAGGTCATTTATTCTTTTCAACTCAACTTCAATTACTTTAGTTAACCATGAAGATGTGCTAAATACAGCGAGAGGACCATCCATTACAAATGCGACACGCCGAAGAGTGCTTAACCATCCTTTCTTCTCAAAAGATCGTAAAATATGTACTAACCACAATTTTTCAAGAGTGGACATTATTTGTCCAAATAATTCTCCATTACTACCTCCTGGATTCATCAATTCATGTAAACGAAGTGCATCAGTAGAAAACAAAGGCTCACCAGAATATGGGCAATTGTATTCACCATACCCGTAAGTCATATCTTCATCAACACCATCAATTGGACTATGAGGCAAATTTCTTTCAGGGAAACGTTCCCGCTTTATGCGAAAAAGATGTTCATAGGTATCGAGCAAACTTTCTCCTTCCGAAAATATAACATTACATTTTAATTCTTCAAACAAAGCTCTCCTTAAAGACGATTTTGCACATTTTTCAGAATCAAGAATTATGTTACATCCTGGAAATACACTTTCAATTGTCGAAGCTTTTTCTGTCTCTCGAAATTTTTTCGGATCAATAAAATCATCTTTTTGCAATTGCGTCACAAGTTTTAAATCTATTAAAACAGAAGCAATTGTTACATACCCAAATTCAGCACCAGGAAATCCATTCACAGCTTTTGCCGTATGACAGCTTCCATCAATGGCTAGAATCAAATCAGGCTGAACTTTACTTTTGGGCAGATCTTTTTCATGCACAAAAATTTCTCCCAAAGTATCCAAAGTTTCTTCCGACTTATGGATGCGCATACGATTTTGTAGAGCCTTGATTTTGGCGCTGTCAAGAACTCTTCTCAACGGCTCATAGCTAGCAAATTCTCCTTCAAAACTCATTTCTTTTCAACTTGAAATTTATCAATCTGAACAGGTATAACAAAAGGATTACTTAATGTTTTAACCCTTAAAAAGCCTTTATCCTGTGCACGACGAATAGAAGGCTCAAAATCTGCAAAATCATAATATTTACAGAGTTCCTTCGTCTCATCTGTATTATTCAAATGGGCAATAAACCAATTTGATGTATTACGCAATATATTTTTTTGAATACTACTAACTTCTTGTGTTGCATAAACCATACCAATTCTATATTTTGCACCCTCCTTAGCTGTTCTTACCCATATATCCGACAAATCTAGATTATTTCCTGCTGGCAATATATTATGAGCTTCTTCGATATAAATTAAAATTTCTGGTATATTAGTTGCTCCCTGCGTAAATAGCTTCTGGTTTTCAAAAAATATTCTAGACATAATTCGACTCGCAGAAGATTTGTTAAGTACAGGATCACCACTAGATTGATCAACAATAACAAGCTTTCCTTCTTTAAGATGATTATATATATCTTGTGCATAGTCATTAGCAGTATCCGGACTATGTTGCTCTTTAGCTTTTCCTATTTGCCTTGAGCCATTTGGATAATTAAACATTGTTAATATTTTGGCAAGAGAATCATCTGCCCAATTATCTCCAGTTGATGAGGTTTTTATATATTCAGCTTCAAATTGGCTATAATTACTCTTAGAATCATTGATGTAATCCGCTAGACCATCAAATATTTGAACCATTTTAGCCCAAGTACAATTATTGGAATCTTCCAACTTTTCTGCGACAGTTTTATATATGGCTGCATTTTTAGAAACATCCTTTTTCAAATTTTCTATTAGTTTCTTGCCAAATAGTTTATCTGTAATTGGCTTTATACTTTTAGGCATATCAAACCCTGCCTTATATAATAATGTTCTGTATGCTAAGACTCTCCTATTATATCTAGTCATAGCACTTTGATCATTTCTGTCAGGCTCTTCAAAACGAACTTGCACGAAATTTTTTATAAATTTTGCAGTATCTTCTGAAAGAATGGAATCAATAATATCTTTCCCTATTTGCAAATTCTCATCCAGATAAAAGTTTAGCAACATTAACATTCGTTCGCTATCATTGGGATGGCTAGTTATTCCGTATGTTACGACTTCATTTACTTTTTGGGCATTTGGGACTAATTTCCAAACATTTTTTAATGCATTAGGATTTCCATTTCCATCTTTATCTTGTGTATTTTCGTTCGCATACTCTCCGTTTGGATCAAAAATAATCTGACCTATCCTTAGAGCACAATCCTCTACTCTTTTGGGAGATCGCAACTCAAAAACAGATTTTGCTATAATTTTAGTCGTGTTTGATTTACCAGTCCTAGTCATACCAAATAATGCAGACTTTTGACTTAACAAATCTGCAGGATAAATATAAACAGGAACATCATCTACCTGCTGATACTTTCTGTTTGTAGAAGCATATCGTACAAAGCCTAATTTTACTTTTTCTGTATTGTGATATTTTTCTCTTTGATCTTGTTTATTTATTGGATCGCAATAATTAACAATTTCCTCTAATGCTACCGAATTAGGCTTATAGACTTTGAGCCCTCTATTAGGATAATAATTAGAAATATCACTACCGAATTTAAGAGCTAATGGTTCTTCCAAATTTGCAGCATTTTCTTCCAAGTAAAAAGTTCCTATAATTCTACATTGTACTCCAGCATAACCTAAAAGAACACGTGTTTTGGCATCCATTGCCCCATCGCTATCCCAATGTTTTTCTATTTCACCACTAACTCTTTGAGCTGTTTCAACTCTAATTCTTTCTGCTTCCTTATCTTGTGGCAATGAAGCACTATCCATTACTCTCAACAAAATAAAAGATGCATCTTCTGATTTAAAGTCTATATCTGAAGCATTAGATGGATCAACTCTTGTTGCAATGAGGAAACTTAAACTTGGAATACCTCCTACTTTCTTTCTCTCATTATCATGAATAATAACTTTCGCTGTTTCATAGTTTATTGAAAAAAGTTCTCCGACATATTCTTCTAGTTGAATTAACTTTTCAAACCACTGTTTTGTTTCCACTTTTTTATCATTATCTATTCTTTTAGATATACCTTGTTCTAATCCTGTCATAAGCCACTTTTTAATACTGTAACAACTTGTATGGTAGTACCCTAGTACTATTTTGCAAAGATACATTTTTTTTATAAGTCTCAAAACATCTCATCATATCTCAAAACATATTTATTTAAGCCAACACTTAGCATCACCATTATTTTGTAATACTACAAAAAGTAGCTATCTTTGCTTTCAGTATTCTCCATGAGCAAACGACGGCAAAAGCACGTAGAAAATTAGTGGGTTAAATCATGGGATATGCTTGAATCTAAAAATATAAAGTTTTAAATATCAGCACGGTAACTCTGAAAAGAGAATTCCAGGCGGATCACTAAAATAAAAGAGCAATTCAAAGTTTTTTTTGAGTTGCTCTTTTTCATAACGCAGGATGTGCAATATCTTAAACCAAGGATGATGGTAAAAAGAATAAAGAGGCATACTCAGTGTCTACCCGAAAGCAGCACAATAAGGAACTGAATTTTCTATTATAAAGAATCTAAAACAAATACAAATGTCGAAATCGTACAATAGGAATCCTATACGATTGCTTATATTTGTACTATCAGATCGTTTTTCAACAGATACCCTTTCTAAATATGTACAAAGAATACTTACCATGCCATATACTTGCTCCCTACGTTGATAGATATTGGGAATTCAAAGGCCAAACAGAACAAGGTATGCAAATAAAACTATCTACAGATGGATGTACGGACTTTATGTTTATATTAGAAAACACTGTTAATCATGGTATTATAATGCAGCCTTATCATTCTTATTTTATTGGTCCCATGAACGTCTGTTCGACATTAATAACATCATCAGGTACTATCAATACATTTGGAGTTCGCTTTCGTCCATGCGGACTATCCCCTTTTATGAAAATTTCTCTCAGCGAATTGACAAATATAAGGTTAAGTGTGAATGACTTAAACACTATTTTTAGCGATTCTTTTGCTGAAAGGTTATTCGAAGAACAGGGTATTCAGTGCAAGATTAATTTAATAGAACGCTATCTGAAAGAGCACCTATATAAAAGCAGCCATACAATGGATGCACAAATCGCATATGCTGTGAATCAAATTAATATGTATGAAGGCAAGATATCCATAAGCCATTTAATGGATGAAGTAAATCTTTGCCAACGACATTTTGAACGAAAATTCAAGTTACATACAGGTTTCACTCCTCAAAAATATAATAGTATAGTAAAATTCAAGAATGCGATTAAAATATTGAGGAACGAATCATTCGACAACCTTTTATCAGTAGCGATAAAAGCCGGATATTATGATGCTTCTCATTTATCAAGAGAAGTAAAAAAGTTATCAGGTAGTACTCCTAATTTCTTTTTATCATTGCCACCCGATAATGAGGCTACTATCATTTATACAAAATAAAAAAAGTCGAATTCATCCAATACTCGTGTCTTACTATCCTTTATATTTGCAGCATTAACTAAGTATATAAACAGTGAGAACATGAAACTTTGGAAATATAGTGGGACATTTTTAACAGCGACAGGAATCATTCATACGATTTATGCACTATTTATCGGAAAAGATGCTTTTTCGGAAATGCTCAGAAATGGATTAGTAAATTCTATTGGAGAGAATTATAGTCAAAGTTTCGCCTTTTGGTTCTTGATCTGTGGAGTAATACTTATCCTTTTGGGGCAAACGCTTCAATATTATATCAGAAAAGAACAAAAACCGGCACCCGTATTTTTAGGTTACTCTATTTTACTGCTTACCATAATCGGTTGTATTATTGAACCTGCCTCCGGTTTCTGGCTCTTTTTGCCGCAAGCAATTATTATTATTTATTCAAATAAAAAAAGAGGATTGTGATATCCTTCAATTTTGAAAAGAGGGCAGACTTGTGCCTGCCCTCATAACCATTAAACAAATCACATTCGAGTCTTAAAGACCTACTAGCGATTCTGGTTTTAGAAACTCTGCTCAAAGCAGAAAGCGTAACACCTATACAATAGAACACTGCATAATAGCAGCATTAACTAGTCACATACCGCCAAACAGATAGTTTAGAATTAAAGGTATGCGAATGGTGTGAGTCCGGCTACCGCTTTATATCAGACATCTTAAAATGCCGGACATTTTTTCCTTGGGGAATATTCAGATGTCTGCAAAATCTTCTGATATTTATAATATCATTATCACTATAATAACTAAAATTCCAAATCAGATCATTCACATTTCTTACATTTTCAACAATTGCCTTAAAATATGGAAAGTCTACATCACCCAGCGAATGACCAAGCAATGTAATCTCTTTCAAATCATTCAGTGACTCAAAAAAGCCCAAGTTATGATCTATTATGTCATTAGAATGTTTTATGTTCTTCGCATAATAATTTTCCAAACGCTCCTCAATATGATCTACAGCATAATACCTTATTGGATTTTTCCAATTCCCTTTTTTCATATCCTTTAAAAAGAAAGCGAGATAGACCAACTTATCATTGGCAAAATATTTACCCTTCTTATCCTTCAGATTCGGGCGATATCTCCGACGATTTTTATGTTTATGAACCCACTCATCAAAAGCGACTTCATTATCCTCTACATTATGCCCTAAAACCAAAGAGCCAAATTTCTGCCTTCTATCGCCGTGAATATAAAGAATATGTTCCCGGGAAATATTATATTCTGTTTCAAGAAACAATGTATAATTAAAATTCAGGTAAGCAGCGTTCGGATCAAGATACAGCATATTCTTCCTAAACCCTTTCTTGTAATGTATTGTATTAATCCACCGGTGAAACTGATATTGCATTTCGAAGGTACAAGAAGAAACAACATCAGCAACAATATCTATAGGACCTAAATATTCAGCATAACTAAAATTCTCGTCATCTTCGTATAATCGCGGCAAATTCTCATCAACAAAATCAAAAATACGTTCCCTGTTCAGTTCACTAAGATATTTTTCAAAATCCTTCCATAAATAGTCTTTAGCCCAAGTGTTCTTTGGAGCTGGCAATTTGCGTCCGTATTGAAGGCACAAAAGATAATCATTATAATCATCAAAATTATTCATCATAGATCGGGGACCGAAGAAGAGTTCGAACATCTTCACGACAAAATCATTGTGCTTTAATAGGTAGCTGCGAAAATCCATATATGTAGAATCAGCACCATGATATCTGTCAAATCCATTACCTATAATATAAAGATGATGTATGGGATCACCATTAATTGAATATCTTTTTTTTCGATAAGGTTCGAGCATTTCGGCTCTACGCTGCAGGCAATAATCTTTCATCCCACTGACCAATTCTTTCGTTGAAAGGTCAAGTGGACATTGCATCAAATAATCACGAGCATTATATTTGTCCATATAATCTCTAGCTCGTTTAAAGGTAAGCCCGTCTATTCTCATGAATCCATTGCGAGCTCTGTCAATTAGACGGGCTCTATCAAAAGAATATAGAATATCACTATCGCCAATGTTCATAATTATCAAATTTTCAGTCACAGATTACAGCATCTATTGTTCTAGACCAAACTGTATCATTACATAAGACAACAAAGATAATAATTTTCAAAGTTCGCTAGTCGCATTGCCCAAAGATAACTAACCAATTTCATACCGTTTGACCTATTGTTATGCAGTTATGAATAAAATAAAACCTCGTCAGCAAATCATATTTCCATCTATCATTCAATTGTTCAGCCTGTTACAATGCATCTTCTTATTCTTTTAATGTAAACAGACACATAGTCTGCTGATTTGAAATTGTCATTCTATAAAATAATTTATGCCTTTAAGCTAACTCACATAATGTGCGATAGCTAATCCATATCATGTGCGGTAGCTATTGCACATTATGTGAGTTAGCCGTCGCACTATATGCGCCAATCAATATCATAGATAGAAAAGCATGATTGCGACATTCAAATATACAGAGAGAGAACATAATACCCAAAAAAGAAGGTGCATTGTATTCATTTGTATAATAGAGTATTATGGGAAAAAGTGACTATGAGTTACTTACTCTATTGATGTTTCTTGAAT
Organism: Bacteroides sp. RCH18; assembly: GCF_058231005.1. Classification (NCBI taxonomy): domain Bacteria; kingdom Pseudomonadati; phylum Bacteroidota; class Bacteroidia; order Bacteroidales; family Bacteroidaceae; genus Bacteroides; species Bacteroides sp. RCH18. Next base: position 2,445,460 of record NZ_JBIPTC010000001.1, read on the forward strand.
CTACTTTCGAGTTACTACAATCATTGCAGACGAACACAATAAACATTTTCTCTATAAAAAATAATATCCGCGGGTGCATAAATTAATTCGTCCGCCTATAGGCAACTTTGCGTCCGACTATAGGCAAACGTAACGTCGGCTATAGGTAAACTTGCGTTCGGCTATAGTCGGACGAATTAATTTATGTACTGAAAGAGATTATTTATTGCACAAGCCAGAGCTAAATTTAGTATAGGAATTCTTTATCCAATAAACGACTTTTAGATTTATATAATTTGAATTCATATTTGGACGATTTAGTTCTTTTGCGTATCGGTTAGCCCATTATTGAATCATTCAATCCATTTTAAATGATAGGCAAGAAGCAATAATTCAATTGCTGACTTCTATCAATTATTTGATTAGAACACATTTATAGGATATCTATCAATTTAAAGCTCCATTTAGTTATTCTTCAATGTCCGAACAACTAAATGGAGCTTTATCATATATTTCTAAGAATCCTAAATAAGGAAAAGGATAAACCTATTATTATTTAGTACCTTCCTCTTTTCCTCCACTATATTTTTCTCTTTCGATTTTAAGTAACTCCTCAAATAGTTTCACAGCTTGGTCCATTGAAAAATGATTGAGATTTTCCACATGAGTAATAGGTCCTATATTAGATGCGCTTACATGGCAGTTCTCATAGAAATTGCTTGTATAGTATAATACAGTTTCTTCTGTAAATTTCTTTAAGCCTTCTTCTGTAACCCCCAATGCAGTAGCCACTTGTTTTAACTTCTCATCATCTATCTTTTCCGCTTGTTCCATTTTGGAAATAGCCTGTTTTGTCACCCCTAGCAACTCACCCAAATCCGTTTGAGTCATACCACGAAGACGGCGTATTCTTTCTATTTTACGCCCCAAATGTGAACTGTTTGTATAAGTTTCTGTTTCCATAATATTTATTTCTTAGTTAAATTAGTTAATCAACTAATAATAATCACCTTTTCTTTAATAATTCAATTTTCTCTCTCTCACTTTGCAGCAGACGTTCATACAATTCCACGATTTTATCCAATGGATTGAACTGCTGGGCTATTGATGTAGCTCCTTGTTCAAAGGTGTTATCTCTAATGTTATTGATATTATATATTGCCTTCTCAACATCAAAATCCTTAATCACCTCAGCAGATATCCCCAATACAGAAGCTATTTGATTTAGAAGCCCTTCTTCGATTTCTTCCTGTTTTTCAATCTTTGAAATGACCTGTTGATTTACACCAAGATCAGCCGCTAAAGCCTCCTGCTTCATACCAAAATAAACACGGATCTTTTGCAGGTTATGTCCGACGTGCCTCCTGTTTGCTTTATTTTTTACTTCGACATCCATATTATTGTTCTTTATGTGATTACATTGAGACAAAGATAGTAAAAATCAACCCATTCTGATTCAAAGTCAACTTTATTTTTTTCAATCCCCAACGCTCTATGCCTACTTTTGTCCAATCAGTCTAAATAAACTGATATTGATCGTGGCGCCACATCAAATACATACACTCAGAGATTGACCGTCAATTCACGGTACAATCGCAGTTTTAACCAATAAAATCTAATAGCCTATGGAGTAAATCAAATCGGTATAATCGGGACATAGATTTAAATCATTCAGAGATTTAACTATTCAAAAACCAATTAGTGAACATACAATTAAACAAAAAACATGAAATCATTTTCTGATAAAACAAACATAGGGACAGACGTTACCCTAAAGACAGTTTATATGATAAGATTCTACCTGCTATTCCTTTTAACAGGAATAATATCGGTAGTCGGAGCCACACAAGTCTACGGCCAGCAGAGCAGAAGCATCTCCGGCGTAGTGAAAAACTCTCAGGGAGAGACGATAATCGGAGCTAATATTGTAGAAAAAGGCACAAACAACGGGACTATTACAAATGTAGACGGACTCTTCACACTACGTGTGTCGCCCAACGCAGTACTCAAAGTATCTTATATGGGATACATAGAACAGGAAGTCAGCACACGTAATAAAAGCAAACTGGAAATCACAATGGTGGAAGATGCCCGACTGATTGACGAAGTGGTAGTAGTAGGATACGGCTCCGTCAAAAAGCGGGATCTGACAGGAGCGGTAACCTCTGTCAAAAGTGCCGAGGTACTGGCTGCTCCTACCAGTAATGTGATGGAGGCTCTTCAAGGAAAGATACCCGGCATGGACATCACCAAAACATCGGGACAGGTAGGCGGTGAAGTCAGCATCCTGCTGCGTGGTTCGCGTTCCATATATGGCAATAACGAGCCACTGTTTATTATCGACGGAATCCCCGGAAGCTATAGTCAGGTCAACCCTTCCGATATTGAAAGTGTCGATGTTCTGAAGGATGCTTCATCCACCGCCATTTACGGTTCGGCAGGAGCAAACGGTGTTGTGATTATCACCACCAAAAGAGGAAAAGAAGGCAAAGCCACAATCAACTTTGACGCGTATTACGGCTTCAGCGGATCGCCCAACTACAAACACGGAATGACTCAGAATGAATGGGTGACTTACCAAAAAGAGGCATACCGATATAAGAACGGTGATTTCCCTTCCGATATGTCTGCCCTACTGGGCAAGCAGGCTTTTACAGATGCGTATAATGCCGGAAAATGGATTGACTGGGTAGACGAGGTTTCCGGTAATACAGCTACCACACAAAAGTACAGCCTTTCGGTAAGCAGCGGAACGGAAAAGACAAGGATATTCGCTTCGACCTCCTACAACCGGGAAGAAGGCCTGCTCAGCAATGAAAATCTGAACCGGTACTCTTTACGGCTCAACATCGACCAGCAACTCTTTTCGTGGGCGAAAGTCGGTTTCACCTCCAATCTGGTGTACCGTGATTTGAATTCCGGCGTGAAAAACACGTTTACCCGTTCCCTCTCTGCTTTCCCGTTGGGGGATGCCTACGATGAGGAAGGCAAGATCAATCACGAATATATCACAGGGCAGTATTCGCCGATGGGAGATTTCATAGAGAATCAATATGCGAACAATACCCGTTCCACTTACCTGAATATGAGCGGGTATGTCGAGCTGACTCCTCTCAAAGATTTCACATTCACCAGCCGGATCAACGGGACATTGAACCATTCCCGACGAGGACAATACTGGGGAAACCAATGCAACGCCAACCGTCCGAGTTATGCGGGTTCGCCTCACGCTTCCATCACCAATGACAACGCATGGAATTACACGTGGGAAAACATTCTGGCATACAGCACGACCCTTGCCAAAGCGCATACGGTAGGAGGTTCTTTAATCACTTCGTGGAACAAGAACCAGTCGGAAAGCAACATGGCTGCCGCAAGCGGACAAATGGTAGACCAATGGTCGTTCTGGCGGTTGACTTCGGGTTCCTCCCCACATGTGGAATCGGACTTCGCACAGACACAGAAAATGTCTTTTGCTTTCCGCCTCAACTATTCATACAAGAGCAAGTACTTATTCAACTTCTCCACCCGTTGGGACGGTGTCTCACAATTCTCCGCCGGACACAAATGGGATGCTTTCCCGGCAGGCGCCATAGCCTGGAGAATTTCCGACGAGGCTTTTATGGAAAAGGCACGAAGCTGGCTGGACAACCTGAAACTGAGAGTCAGCTACGGCATCACGGGCAACTCCGGCGGAACAGACGCCTACAGCACCACTACCCAAGCCTACGTATATTCTGCCAGCGGAGTCTCCGTCAATGGAAAAATCGTTCCTTTCACACAATACTCGGAGACTTACGGCAGCACCGACCTCGGTTGGGAAAAATCGTACAACTGGAACATCGGTCTGGACTTCGGCATACTGAACAGCCGCATCGACGGTTCCATTGAATGGTTCAGAACAACCACCAAAGGATTATTATTCAAGCGTATATTGCCCATCACCAGCGGACTGACCGGATGGGGTTCTCCTCTGTCTATCTGGCAGAATATCGCCCAAACCAGCAATCAGGGCGTGGAAGTGATATTGAACTCCCACAATATACAGCACAAGGACTTTACATGGAACACGACCCTGTCCGCCACCTGGAGCAAGGAGAAGATAGACAAGCTGCCCGACGGTGACCTGATCTCCGAGAACCTGTTTACCGGCGAACCGATTCATGCCATTTACGGCTATAAATATGCAGGAATCTGGGGAAGTGACACTCCAAAGGAGACGCTGGATGCGTATGGCGTAAATCCGGGATTTATCAAGATAGAGACAGTGGATAAAAACGGAGACGGCGGAGTACATAAATACAGCACCGACGACAGACAAATTCTGGGACACACGAATCCGGATTGGATCATCGGACTGAACAACTCCTTCACCTACAAGAACTTCGATTTATCCGTCTTTGCAATGGCACGCTACGGGCAGACAATCAACAGTGACCTGCTCGGCTACTATACCGCAGAGCAAAGTGTGACCAAGAATCAGCTGGCAGGCGTGGATTACTGGACAGAGGACAATCAGGGCGCATACTTCCCGCGTCCCGGAACGGGAGACGAACAAAAAACGGTATATCCTTCACTGAAAGTACACGACGGCTCCTTCATCAAGATCAAGAATATCACTCTGGGATATACCCTCCCCGCCAACATTTCCCGCAAGGTATTGATGGAGAAATGCCGCATCTACGCTACGGCCTACAATCCGTTCATCTTTGTGAAAGACAAGCAACTGAAGGACACAGACCCCGAAACGAACGGTTCGGACGCGTTTCCCACCTATCGGCAATTTGTATTTGGAGTTAATCTCACATTCTAATTAAAGAAGAAAATGACAATGAAAAGTATACATTTAAAAACAGTTTTTTGCTCTGTCCTGCTGTCTGCACTATTCCTGCATTCCTGCTCGCTGGAAGAGTACAACCCGGGCGCATTTACCAATGAAACATTGGCTACCTCGACCGAGGGATACGAAACACTGATCAACCAGTGCTACTTCGCAATGGAAAGGTTTTACTACGGTGCCGCAGACTGGATGTCGCTGACCGAAGGGGATACGGACCTCTGGACGTACAAGGCTAACCAATCGACAAGCTACACCGAATGGTTCTGGTTTTTCGCCGGCACATCGCCCAACACGACCTACACCAATAACTGGTGGAACGGAACATACGACGGAATAGGTTCCTGCAACGAAGCCATCGCCTTAGGCGACAAGCCTCCCTACGCCACAGAAGAGGAACGGAATGCGAAAGTTGCCGAAGCCCGCTTCATGAGAGCTGTCTATTACTTCAACGCAGTGGAACAATTCGGAGGGGTAACCATGCTTACGGAACCGGAAACCAGCCTCAACTACTCTCCTGTCCGCACCGACCCGATGACTATCTACAAAGAAGTCATCCTGCCCGACCTGAGATTCGCATCCGAATGGCTGTCAATCGGGAATCATGCCACGACTACCACTCCGACCAAGAAGGCCGCTCTCGGCTTTCTGGCAAAAGCCTGTCTGCAGACCTACGAGTATGGAAGCACGGAATACCTGCAGGAAGCTCTCGACGCAGCCTTGCAGCTGATCTCCGACTGCGAATCGGGTGGCGGGAAATACAACACTTATATGTATCCTACATACAGTGAAGTATTCGAAGAAAGCAATAACTGGGAAAACAAGGAAGCGCTCTGGAAACATCGCTGGTATGCAGGCACGGACGGACACGGTTCGAGCAACGGTAACTACAAGTTAAACCGCAATGACGAGTATTTCCTGTGTGACATCAATAAGTTCGGTGCCCGTGAAGACAATCAGGAGACACGACTGACATGGGAAGGCTCCGTCAGCGGCATCTTCATGCCTACGCAACACTTGCTGAATCTGTATGTACAGAATGACGGCACGTTAGACCCCAGATTCCACCAGTCATTCACTACCCAATGGAAGGCCAATAAAAGTTATACTTGGGACGAAAGTGCCGTACACATGTACGACAAAGACGAAACAGTTATCGGCAAAACTCTGAAGAAAGGTGATCCGGCCATTAAATTTATCATGCCGCAGGATGCGGATTATTCTACGGAAAAACAGAATGAGCACAAGACCGACTATTTGTTGATTGATTACAACCATGTCTACAGTGATAGGAACAACAATGTGAATATGAACTACTCGTATACAAATGTAACAGGGAATTACAAGAACGACGGTACCAGCGAGAATCTGTTCCGTTACTATTATCCGTCACTAAACAAGCACAACAGCAGTAACTATTACGTTGCAAACGCCTCCAAACAAAGAAACGGAAACTTAAACGCTACGTTTATCATGCGTATGGCGGAAGTCTATCTGATTGCCGCAGAGGCTGACATTTATCTGAACGGAGGAGCGAATGCCGCCAAATACCTGAATAAGGTTCGCGAGCGTGCCGGAGCAAACCTGTTAACGGGCAACATGATGGTTCGTGACGTATTAGACGAAAGAGGACGCGAACTATGCGGTGAATATTGCCGCTTCTACGATTTGAAACGGACAGGGATGTTCAAGAGTTCCGATTATCTGAAAGATACTCACCCGGATCTCGCACGGTTCTTTGATCCGAATTATGCTTTACGTCCCATTTCTACGACCTTTACCGCTACCATTATCAACGGCAGTGAGTATCAGAATCCGGGATATTAAAAAATGATCGGAAAACATCTTGGTTAATATGCATGAAGGGTACACTTCACACACAAATTGAAGTGTCCCCTTCTTAGCAACTTAGTTATTTATGCTTCTCAATTACTATTTCATTCTTATTTTCAACTGTTTACCTTCATATTTAACAATCTTTCCGCCAGTACTTTCCTCCACTCCTATTCCGGCATTCTTGTCAACCTTCACCAATCTCAAATTCCGGCATTGGGGCATTCCCGGATAATTACCTTTACGGTCGGAAATGGTCAACAATTTCTTTTTGTCATCCCATTTTATTTCAAAATTCGAACAAGCTCCCTTCTCATAATTATAATTATCGCCTTCATCTTCATACACCGTAAACGAAGAATCCGCTCCCGGATAAATCCGTATTTCCCAAGCTGCATCTTTCTTTTCCGATGTATATTGCACAACCGGCCCCATTGGAACGATGGCCCCCTGACGAACCAGCAAAGGAATACGGTCGATTGTCGCTTCCATAGTAACCCTTTGTCCACCTTTATATTTCTTGCCTGTCCAAAAATCAATCCAGTTCGCACCATCGGGCAAATATACCTGACGTGTCTTGGCTACATTTTCCAATGGCTGGGAGTCAACCGAATAATACATCGGAGTTGTGACGGGAGCAACCAGGAAAGCAGGACCAAACATAAATTCATCCTTCAAATCAGCAACCTGCGTGTCCGAAGCAAAATCAAAAGCAAGCGCTCTGGTTATCGTATAATTATCGGTATGAACTTTTCCCGCCAAAGAATAAATATAAGGTAATAAGCGATACCGCAAATGAATCATTTGAATCAAACTGTCGTAAAAAGGCTCACCAGGTTTGCCAAAACGCCATACCTCACGGGGAGTATCGGTACCATGACTACGAAATACAGGCAAGAATGCGCCATATTGAAACATACGGGTATACAACTCACGATATCCCATATCAGCCACTCCTTTATTATAATCACCCTTCCAGAACCATTGACCACCTTTTTTAGTAAAGAAAGCACCAATATCGACTGTCCAATAAGGACATCCCGTAGCCATAAAGTTCAGTCCCGCCGGAATCATCCGGGCAAAAGAGTTCCAGGAAGCATAGGTATCGCCATTCCACGTAATAGTAGAATAACGCTGCTGCCCGGCATAACTGGAGCGGGTCAAATTAACCACACGCTTGTCTGAACTTGTAGCACGCTGATTCTCATAAATCCCCATTGCATGATATAAAGAATACAGCTGACTTCGTTCCGCTCCCAATACATCGCTCAGTAGTTTGGTATTTAACTCCCAGCGACGCTTGTGACTATCATTTCCATAATGATCACCCATATGAGTCCAGTCAGCATCCAATGGTTCAGAAGCATCACACCACCAAGCATCGAAACCATTATCAAAAAACTCATTCTTCGCATAGCTCCAATACAACTTCCTTGCCAACGGATTAAAAGCATCGTAAATAGCCGAAGAATGCAGAAGTAGATTCTTCTGTTTAAAATCAGCGTGCTGAGGACAATTCATGGCATTAGGCCATATTGAAACCATTAATTTGGCGTGCAAAGAATGAATTTCATCTGCCAGTTTCTTTTTATCAGGATAATGTTTCGGGTCCATACTCATTCGTCCCCATTGACCTCTGGGCCAGTAGTTCCAGTCCTGCACAATCATATCAATAGGAATCTGCCTTTGGCGATATTCTTTTAAAGTATTGATCAGATCATCGGAACTGACGTACCGTTCTTTCGACTGAATATATCCGAAAAGATAAAGAGGCATCATGGGTGATGCGCCTGTCAGCAAACGGTAATTAGCCACTACCCCATCCAATGTCCGGCCTTTCATAAAGTAATAGTCAATCTCTTTGGCTGCTTCCAGCTCCACATAACTGCCTTCCGAATTGTCTTTGAATACCATCCCGCAACCCGCATCGAACAACAAACCGTACCCGTTGGTCGATACCAGCACCGGAACCATTGCCTTCAGATTATGCTGGCACAAATAGAGTTCCTTTCCCCGAAGGTTCATATAATCCTCCATATGTGAGCCAAATCCATATAAAGCCTCCAAAGGTTGCCAGTCGAAATTTATCCTGTACTTCCAGGTATAACCTATGGTATCACGACGAAGAATATTTTTCACTTCCTTATCTCCATCCGCTGTTTTCTCAATACGTTTGGATTGTTCGTCGTATACGACATGCTCCATCACCTTCTTTTCTCCAACTCTCGGCAACTTGCCGTCTTCCCGAAGCAATAAGGAACCATCCGTATTTAAATAAGAGATAAAACCAGTATTTAAATCAACCTTAACAATCAGGCTGTCCGATTTTAAGACACAACTATCAATCTCCTTACCAGAGGTAAAACGGACAGGTCGGGTAACATGAGGCATACAAACACCTGTGCTATTCCCCTTAAATACATTTTCCCCCGTATATTGTACTCTCACAATATCCGAAGTGACAAATTCAACCTTCAAAACACCTTGCTCCAATTGACAAGACACACCATTCACTAAAAAAGTAACATCCTTACTTTTTGAAAAAGCGGCAAATGTATTCATTAAACCTAGCGAAAGGAGCATTAACCGTGCTAAAGTGAATTTTCTTATTCTAAACCGATTTTTCATATATATATATTTTGTGATTGTTTTACTGAACAGACTGCAACTCCGCATTGGTAAGTGAACGTACCCATTCAATTACCACAGGTTCACCACAAGTATCGCCAAAATCCAGAGTCATGGTTGCATTTGTTAAAGCCTTAGAGAATGAGTATCCATTTTTTGACCGGACATCTGTTATTTTAAATACATATATATCCTCACCCACTTTCATTGCTTTATCCGAATCAAATTCCCAAAACTCCGGCGCCGCACTTATACTATAAGACAAAGTTAACCATTTCTTATTTGCCGATGCCGGAATACCAGGAGCTTTTACCACTATATTGGGATAGGCAGAAGAATCGTACTGAACACGTTTCTGTAGTTTAACTCCCGAAGAGACCAATGACATCACTCCGTTGACTGCCCGATATGAAGCTGTAGAGAAGTTCCATGCTTTCAACTGGGTAAGATCTTCTTCTATCCTTCCTCTGTCTTTTCCGGTATTCAAATCATCACCCAAATAATAAAGCAGACTGCCAAAACCGGTATTGTCGCAAGTAAAACCCGGTCCCTCAGGGCGTACAAGACCTAAAACGATTTTCGTATAGGGCATTTCCAGCCCTTTTCGCAACACATAGTGATTATAGGCTATCTCAAAAACCGAACGGAAACGCCCCATGCCCTCTTTTCCAAAAGTAGAAAGATGTGAATATTTTCCGGTTATATCTTTCCATTTAACAAAGGGAACATCGTACCCCAGATTTGATTTGGCAATGTATTCATATCCTTTCATAATGCGGTTATCCAAAGCACCATACAAATCATCACCTTGTGTCCAGGCCACTTCCGCCATATCAGCAAAGCAACTGACACCAAGCATTACATGCTGTTGGTCACGACCGGCTTCCTGCGATTGCCCGCTTTCGGCAATGTAATTAGGCAGACTTCCGTTATCTTTTCCATGATAAAAGAAATCAATTGCATCATCATAGAGCTTACGGTCATTCAAAAATACCCCGAAAGAAAGCTGCGCCTTAGCTACTGCGGCTCCCCAATTACCATTAGTATAGGGGGGCGTTTGAAAGAATTTGCTTAAAACCGGCTGAAACACCTTTCGGAACATAGCCTCTACACACTCTGTATCCTGCTCACTCCAACCATTCGGATAATGAGTCTCCATATAAGTGTAGCGCATAATCTCAGCCGCATTAACCAGTATAAATCCCTGCAATCCCGCACAAAGCGGAGCATCATTAGTAGGCGGTATCTGCCGAACGGTACGAGCATAAGCTCTGATAATTTCCATGGATTTGTCCGCATGGGCTTTCTTTCCGGTTATCTTCCAAAGAAGGGCATTGTAATAGGCGGAATTAAAATCACGTTCACTAGGTCCTTTGGTGTAACCATACTTTCCATCCCGGCTTATTATTTCGAAAGGTCCTTTCATCTGATAGTCGGCCCTGGCTTCCGGTAACTTTGCGAGAATCTCATACGAACCATAAGCCGGTTGGGCTTTCTGATCAACTAAACGCTTTATCCGCTCCAATGATTTTTCGGAGTGGAGTACTCCAGGATGAATAAACTGTTGGGCGAAAGCACCGGGAATAATGCATACCAAATTACAAAGTAACCATATTTTTCTTAATCTCATAGCAATGATAAGTTTAGTAAAAGAGCAACTCCCACACTGAGGGTTTTGCCGCTCCGGATTTATTTAAAAAGGAAATCTTTACCGATTTGCATACCTTGGAAATCGGAATATGAACGGGTGATCCCTCAATCCCCTCGGCTGTATAATCTGCAACTACCACCCAGTTGTTTTCATCATCAGCAGTTTCAACCTTTATGAAATACCTCTTCCAAGGATATTCAAAACGAATCTCCATGGTATCGATATATGCACTATCCTTAAAAATGGCTGATAAATAGGAATCTTCTTCACCATCTGTTGCTTCCCAACGTGTAGCATAGCTGCCATCCAATACATTTTTCGCCATTAAGTCTTTATTCAGCTCCGAACTTGATAAAATTTCATCCACTTTTATGAATTGCCTGTCATCCTTGTTTAGATCGGGGAATAACTGGGTATGATGCGGCACAATATTATTAATTTCATTTTCCGGATCATTGAAAGTGAGTTCACTCAAACAAGTCTGACGGAAGGCCGACCCATCATTTAAAAACGGCCAACGATGCCGGTGATACAACATATAGGTTTTGTTATCGTAAGTAAACAGGGTATGGTGACCGGGACCATAAACTTTCAATTCTTTATTTGTAGTCAGGATTGGACTATTCCCAGCTTCTTCAAACGTACCAAGTGGATGATCGCCTACAGCATAACATACCTTGTAAGTATCATCAATTGTTTTTCCCTCCGAATAAGTCAGATAGTATTTACCGTTATGTTTCAGCATATACGGGGCTTCAAAATAGTGCGCAGGCGTTACTTCCACCGGTTCTGTCGCAAAAGAAGCCATATCGTCATTCAGCCGGGCTCCGAAACAATGACCGTTAGTCCATCCCCAACCGGATCCCCAATAAAGATAGGCTTTTCCATCATCATCAATAAAGGCTTCAGCATCTATTACATGATAATAGCGAGTGGTATCAAACGATATCATGGGTTTATCTCCCAACGCGTTTTCCCAAGGACCAAGCGGATGGGCAGCTTTACCACACCAGACCTCTGACCCCACAGATACATACATATAAAACATATCTCCTTTTTGAATAACAGAAGGCGCCCATACCATGTTTTTATGGGAGAGAGCCGATGTACAAGCCGCTTTCGTTGGCCAGTTCAACCGATGAAACGTCCAGTTCCGGAAATCCTCGGAAACCCAGCAGGGCAGAAAATCCGCTCCCCACGGATCGACCGTCGCATAGAGATAAAACTTACCTTCATACTGCACCAGCGAAGGATCTGCAAAATATCCCGGAAGGATGGGGTTGTTTATTTCCGTCATTTGAGTTTCAACTTTCTCTTTGGGCTGATTACAACCGACCAAAAGAAAAGAGCATAATAAATAAATTCTTGTTTTTAATTTCATAAATACATCCCTGAGTTTAATGATTAAAGCAATGAATACAGTATTTTAGCATTTACAAAGATACAGATAAATAATATCGATCCTATGTCATATAGAATCATAAACTGGTCGGTCAGACAAACAGTTTTGTTTCCGGCTAAGAAAATGGTTCAAATTGTACTACCTCATGAAGCTATGAGTACTATGAATATACCGTTTTTTTTGTTTTCTTTGTAGTAGAAAAACCAATTCCTATTAATAATGAGATATCTGTCATCCATCCTAGTATTGCTTTTAAGCATAAGCAGTTTTGCTATCAATCAATATAAATTCCGTCTAATAGATATCGTCGATGGTCTGTCCGATAATCAGATACGTGGATTGAGCATCACCCCCGACGGGCGTATTGCTGTCAGAACCGCTTCCATAATGAATATCTATAATGGGACGACCTTTGAATACTTCCATTATGATAAAAAGCAGAAATACGTATGGAATTATAACCGCCCCACCAAAGAATATTACGACAATCAAGGGAGAATATGGATGAAAGAACTCGGATATCTGCTACTTCTTGACCTGAATACCAACAAATTCAACTACAATATATCGGAAGAATTAGCCACACTGGGCATTACCAAACGTCTGAAGAATCTCTTTATCGACGACTCCAAAAACTACTGGTTTCTGACTGAAGATAATACATTTACCTTTTACGATACAACCCAAAGCAAACTTATTACGATAGAAGACGGTCAGAGTGATTTCACCAGACTATACGGAATCCCGATGGAACTGACTCAATACAAAAATCTCTGTTGGATTGTATATAGCAGCGGATTAATACGTTGTTGGGACTATACCTCTCACGAATTTATTTTTCAGGAAACCCGTTTCTTGAATATCATAGGCGACTTTACCGATAGAATATATATCCATCCCGACGCAGTGGGGAATATCTGGCTGATGTATAACAATGCTGTTTACTTTCACCACAGGATAAACAGAGATTGGAAAGAAGTTGCCACGATTAAAGGTATATCCAATTTTTTCACCTGCATGGACATGGATAACGACGGAAATGTATGGGTAGGAACTTCCAAATCCGGATTAAGGTATATTGACGGCAAAACATTCGAAGTAACGCACCTGCCAGGCATGCGTCTTATAAACGGGGGAGTACAGGACAATGACATTTTCACACTCTTTATCGATCCTAATAATGGCATATGGATAGGTACACTTTTTCAGGGATTGTGTTACTATCATCCCAGCATGCAAAAGTTTCAGCTAATTCAGACCATTAATACCGGAACACAAATTACTAACGAAACCATACGCTGTTTTCTGGAAGAAGAAGACGGTACTGTCTTAATTGGCTCTGGAGACGGTTTATATCGTTTCTACCCGGAATCAAAGAAAGTGGAACGATTGTTTAAAGAACAAATCAACGACCTGTGTCTCTCTATCAGGAAAGACCATAGCGGCAGAATATGGGTAGGAACTTATCTGGGCGGATTCTTTTGTATAGAAGGAAAACAAATAAGACAATATCTCAGGTCATCAATCAATCTGGAGAAAGATCCGAACCAAAATATTTCAAGATGTATCTATGAAGATACAGACGGCCGATTCTGGGCCTGTGTAACAGGCGGTGTAGGGCAAATCGATCCGGTTACTGGAAAAATGCTATATATGCTAGCCGATAAATATCCGGAAATAAAGGACTATACTCTAATCTATCACCTCTATCCAATTAACGATGAAACATTTGCAGCAGTAGGAGATAAAGGTATCTACTATTACAATACTAAACGAGACAGTTTGTATATTCCCGGAACTGACAATCCCGATTTTGAACAGAACATCAAATATTTCGGGATATTAAAAGACACCCGGGGACTTGAATGGTTTGCTACCGAAGATGGAATCAGAGTTTGGGACAAAACTAAGTTATATAAACTCACCGTCACTGAAGGGTTACCTAATAATGAAGTATACTCCCTACTTGAAGATGACAATGGAGTAATATGGGCTTCAACACTGAATGGCATTTGTAAAATCGCCCCCATTCAATCCAATGATACTTATAACTTTTCGATTGTAAATTTCGGAATCTCAGATGGATTACAATGGGGAAAATTCTATGATCATTCAGCTCTTAAAGCCAAAGACGGCACATTATATTTTGGAGGAGCACATGGATTTAATTATTTTGATCCCAACAAAATCATCTACAATAATAGTAAGAACAAACCTGTATTAACAGCATTCAGAATCTTCAATTCCCTTATAAAAGAAGAAGAAAAATATAATGGAAAAGTTATATTGGAAGAACCCATAAATAAAACCAAGCAAATAACCCTTAAATACAATCAGAATTTCATTACATTTGAGTTCGCGGGTATGAATTATGTTAACCCATCACAGACATACTATAAATACATGCTCAAGAATTTTGATGAAGATTGGAATGAAATTTCAGGCAATGAACTGGGCAAGGCTACTTACACCGGCCTCCGCCCGGGAAAATATAACTTTATGGTATATACAGCCAATAATGATAAAGTATGGGGAGAAATACCCTACGAATTAACCATTATAATTACTCCTCCGTTTTGGGCTACCTCTTATGCTATAATCATTTATATCATATTGAGCATAGCTATCTTTATTTACATTCTAAAACGATATCAAAGACGGACGCAGAAAAAAATACTCAAGGAAAAAGAGATATATGAACAGGAACAGAAAATAAAACTGGACCTAATGAAATTTCAATTCTTCACCAATATCAGTCATGAATTCCGCACTCCTTTAACATTAATATTAACTCCTCTCGAAACGTTAATAAAACAGCAGAGCGATATGGTATTGAAGAAGAAGCTGGATTCTATCTATCAAAATGCACACCTGCTGCTTAGTCTGGTTAATCAGCTTCTGGACTTCAGAAAACTGGAGATAAAAGGGGAGAAAGTTTTATTCAAGACAGGAAACATCATACAATTCATAAAAGATATATATCTACAATTCAAAGAGTTATCCACTACTAAAAATATCGATTTCACCCTAGAAACATCGGTTGATTATCTCCTGATCAATTACGATCATGATATGATGTATAAAATCATTAATAACTTGTTGTCTAACGCATTTAAATTCACTCCACAAAATGGACATATACAACTTACTGTGAATAAAGCAGACAGAAACGATAAAGAATACATCACGATAGAAGTAAGCGATACCGGATGTGGCATCGATGAAAAAGACCTGCCTCATATATTTGAACGCTTCTATCAGATAAAAGACGATAATGCACCAGCCGGAAGCGGTATTGGCCTGCATCTGGTTAAAGAATACGCCAGATTACATAACGGAGATATAACAGTGAGCAGCCAAATTAACATCGGCAGTACTTTTACAGTATATATACCGGTTGATTTGCCTAAAACCAATGATAAAAATCATCAGGAAGAAGAAGAAAAGAACGGAACAGGTGAAGGTGACATCATACCCGACACAAAAGAAAAAGACGATAGAAAAAAACTCCTTGTTGTTGAAGACAATGACGAGTTTCGCAATTACTTAACCGAGCAACTTAGTGAATGTTATCGTGTCATTGATGCTCCGAATGGAGAAGAAGCTGAGAAATTGATACTATCGGAATATCCGGATTTAATCATCTCCGATTTGATGATGCCCAAAATGGACGGGATCGAATTGTGTCAACGTGTTAAATCCAACATACAAACTTCTCACACTCCTTTCATCCTACTAACGGCCCGTACTTCGGACGAATCAAAAATGGAAGGTTATGAGGCCGGTGCTGATTCTTATATTTCCAAGCCATTCAGTTTCGAACTATTGTGTATACGAATAAAGAAACTAATTGAGCAACAGGAAAACAGGAAAATGTTATTCCATAAAACTATCGAAATAACTCCTAGCAGTATAACTACCACCTCTCTTGATGAGGAATTGGTAAGAAAAGCTCTAAACTTCGTAGAAGAGAACATCGACAATCCGGAATATTCGATTGAAGATTTAAGTAAGGACCTGGGACTGAGTAAAACTCATTTGAACCGGAAGTTGCAATCTATTGTCGATTTAACGCCACTCCAATTTATCCGGTCCATCCGTTTAAAAAGGGCGGCGCAATTACTCACCAACAGTCAATATAACATAAATGAAATCTCTTACATGGTAGGTTTCAACACCTTAAAATATTTTAATTCACACTTTAAAGAGGAATTCCAAATGACACCCAGCCAATACAGGGAAAAGAATAAAGGATAGTTTCCTGTACTGCTATTTTTCTGTATTTATTAGCAGGTCTGTATTTGTAATGGTGTCGTGAGAGATTTTCCGTTTACTAGAATAATATGAAAACAATAAAAATAATCGTTCCTACCATTCTATGTGCCGGAATGTTGCTGCCCTGTATGGCACAATCCTCACTGGTTGATTCCATTCAAGATCGCTTTAAAGATCAATTGATGCTGTTTCCGCAAGAGAAACTTTATCTCCATACAGATAAATCTGCTTATATTGCAGGAGATACAATTTGGTTTCGTGCGCATGTGGTCGATGCAGCTACACACATTCCTGCAACTGTGAGTCGATGTGTCTATGTAGAACTTATCAATCAGTTGGATTCGGTTATTCATCGGGTTAGAGTTTGTTTGAGTGACTCTATTTATTGCGGTTATATGCCAATTCCCATATCTGCTCCGCAGAGTAGCTACCATTTATGTGCTTATACTCGTTTTATGGAGAATCTGAATCAGGATTGCCTGTTTGACGTCGAATTGCCAGTGATAAATCCGGTCATTACAGGAAATATATCTGAAACATTGAAGATAAAAGATGAACAGCAGGATGCTACAGCATCATTGTTCGACTTAAATCACCAAAATGATATTCTGTCAGTAGCTTTATCTCCGGTCGTTTTAGCTAAATTATCACGAGGAGAAAAGTTATATTTGGCCATGCACTGCCGTGGAATCGTATTTTATGCTGAAGCCCTCGAAAAAGAACGTGAACGCTATTTATTTGATATCAGTACCTTTCCGGCAGGTGTAGTCCAGACATTATTACTGGATGACCGGCTACATCTTCTAGATCAACATTTATTGTGTACGAATGAAAGAAAAGGTCCGGATATAAAGTTTACGACAGATAAACCAACTTATAGTCGCAGAGAACAGGTTAACGTTGTCATGAAGCTACTTGATGAGACAGGAAAACCTTTGAAAGGGAATTTTTCCGTATCGGTGACGGATGATGCCAGTGTATGTTTGGATAGTCTCCGCATGATCGCTCCATATTTACTATGGGAATCCGATTTGTCTGCTGACCGGCAGCAATGGCCACGCTACAATCTCAAGAATTTATTAAACGGTAATTATCAACATCCGGACGGTCGTTTTGATGTATCTCCTGAAATAAAAGGAGTCGCTTATGATTTTTATAGCCGCAAAGCAAAAACAGATGCTGAAGTTTCGATTTTTGGCATAGAATCTCTTTTTAGTGCCAAACAACATACAGACTCTTTGGGTAGATTCTGTTTTACCGGGTTTGATTTTCCCGAAGGCTCTACTTTTCTCATAAGAGCAGAAGGCAAAAGAGGTAATAAATCAATCCAGCCGATAGTGGAACCGGAAGTATTCTATCCATTCAAACATTCTGCTGTCAATCACAACGCTAACTCAGCTAAATCTTATGCTTATCGGAATGAAAACCGGGAACGGTTTGATTCCTTGGCCCAGGCAATGAACAGTTATCAGTTGGACGAAGTCATTGTAAAAGCTGACTCTGTAAAGAAGATAGGTAAATCAGTATATCATTCTCTTATGGGAAGGGTAAAAACAGCGGAAGAATTAATGACTCCCCATCCGAGATCGTTGGCGGACATGTTGGAAAGATTTCCCGGAGTATATATAAGCGGGGATAGTGTAATGCTGAGCGGGATTAAAAATGAATTGTTTTTCCTGGATGACATCCCTACTACATTTGAAGATGTAAGGAATATAAACATTGATGAAATAGATGAAATAGAAGTTATAAAAGACGCGTCAACAGCAGTTTTTGGAATGAAAGGAGCAAACGGTGCTATTCTGATCATGACAAAACGGGGAGAAATAACACGCCCCGAACTTGTGAGAAACGTAGTACGTGTATCCCCTTTGGGGTATCAGCGGTTAAAACGTTTTTATCCGGTCTGTTATGATACCGAAGAGAAGCAAAGTTCTGCATTGGAAGATAACCGCTCGACTCTCTATTGGAATCCCTGTGTACCTATAACTGATAATGGAGAAGCTTCTTTTGATTTTTATACCTCAGATAGCGATACACCCTATACAATTCTCGTGCAAGGAGTTTCTGAGGATGGGTGTATCATTTCTTTAAAACGGAAAATATTCCGGACTGTGACCCGATAAATAACATAAAAGAGCCATACCGAACTCTATATAAGTTGCGATATGGCTCTTGTCTTGTCAAAAAGGATAGCCAAGTTTCAAATTACAAGTTTAAACCTAATGTTGAACTATGACATTCCTCTCTACATCCTGAAAAACAATTCCTTTTATTCCAGCAAATAAGCTCTGACCTCAGCCGCACTGACAGATTTTCCTCGATTACTCTTAGTAAACACCAGTTTCAAATAACGAGCTTGCATCGGTTCAAAAGATACACGTCCTGTAATCTCTTTGTTGCTCGAATCACCAAAAACGATCGTTCCTACCAATGGAGCAGTATCGGCATCCAAACCAACATATACTTCTACCGTATGAACGTCCGCTGTATTGTTGTCATTCCGCCTATCCAATTCCAGTTGTGAAACCCGTTCCTCATCACCCATATCAATCACCAGTGCTTGCGGTAAATCACCCTTTCCTGTACCATTGTTCCATATGTTGTGCCACAAAGAAGAAGAGGTGCCATCTCCGTCAATAGCTTTCCAAGGCTCATTGTTCACTTGCCAGGAAGTAGCTGTTGCCGTCCATTTTGCACGGTCAAGCATTCGGAAAGTGCCATA
The DNA here is from genome assembly GCF_058231005.1 of Bacteroides sp. RCH18. NCBI lineage: Bacteria > Pseudomonadati > Bacteroidota > Bacteroidia > Bacteroidales > Bacteroidaceae > Bacteroides > Bacteroides sp. RCH18. Next base: position 2,464,790 of record NZ_JBIPTC010000001.1, read on the forward strand.
AACTTTCACCACACAGGTAGACGAAGTTCCAGCACCATCAGCCGCCATTGCCGTGATAGTTACCGTACCTGACGAAAGTGCCGTAACACGTCCTTCCGCATCAACCGTAGCTATGGATTCATCAGACGAAATGAATTTAACAGATTTATTTACCGCTGTTTCAGGTAATACCGACCATGCCAGTTGCAGTGGCTCCTCACCCTTAATAATAAACAAATTATCCGAGTCGACAAAGATTATATCACTAACCGTTTCCGGACTAGTTACCTTAATATCAAAAGTGGCTACAATATTTGTCCCGTCCGTAGAAGATACTTTTACTTTTCCAACTCCCGGTTTCAAGCCACTAATCATACCTTCACTGTCTACTGTAAACACATCCGTATTCAATGATTCATACTTCACCGCCGGATTTGCAGCATAATAAGGTATAACTAAAAGCGGCAATTTGGCTGTAGTACCCATCTTCACCCGAAATTCCGTAGCATCATCCTGTAGCTTGATTTTCTTTATCTTATGTGAATTCAACTGTTCATAAACAGAAGTTGTAATCTGTCCGGAAACAATACCATCAGGATGCTTTTCCGTAGAAATAGCCAAATAAAGTTCGCCTGCCAACAAAGCTTGTTCTTCAGCAGCTGATAGCCCCTGATAAGAGGAAATAACAAAACTTATCCCTGCTTCATTAGTGGGATTGTTATTCGAATATTTTAGAAAACGTATCGCTCCATTGCGTTGCGCCCCCTTGTAAATCTTAACACCGACTATCTCATCTTCTCCTTTTACAAACAGATCGGTCCACGACACAAGCAACGTCAATGTTCCTGTTCCTTTGTCATAAAAGCCTTCTACCTCCCCTTTTGTTTGAAGGTCAGCCTTTATCTTATACGTTTCCCCTTCCCCGGAAACCATGCCTTCGCCTTGCACGCAACCGTGAAACAGTAACATCAAGGCAACTATCAATATATAGTTTATAGATTTCATGTTTCTTTATTTTTTATTTATTAACATTAATACCCGGGATTCTGAATCAATGCGCCAGACTTTGACATTTCACTTTGTGGAACAGGCCACCAATACAGCCGATCATCCCATACATGGTTCAGCACCTCTATACGACGATAACTAAAGCTTTCGCCTCCATCATCAAGTACCCTGCGTGTAATCTCCATTCCATGACTAGGACCACCCAACACTTCTTTTGCAATCTTCCAACGGCGAACATCCCAATAACGATGTTCTTCAAACGCCAGTTCTATCTGACGCTCTGTCTGAATCAGCTTGCGCATATCTTCTTTCTTGATGTCATCCATAACACCGTATTTGTTAGATTCCCCTTCTTCTATCTCAGCACGCTGGCGAATCATACGAATATACTCCTTTGATTCTTCCGGAGCCAATGCTCCGTCTGCAACCAGCTCATTAGCAGCTTCTGCAGCAATCAATAAAATTTCTGCATAACGCATCAGGATAGTCGGGCGATAGTCATAGGTTTCCAAGCCACCATTATCCAAAATAAATTTCATGCGATAGTATCCTGTAGTTGTCGCATTTGGCTGATAAATACCATCTTTTATAGCACTTGTCTCATCAGGATTCCCCGTTGTCACCATGTCACCAGTATATGTCCTCATTAACGCATCCTTATAAGCATTCATCATACGATAAGCACCGTTATAAGATACTGTTGCCTTTAAACGCGGATCACGATTCAGATACATATCATCACCATCCTCGTATGTATACTTACTCCGGCTATCACGAATCGGAAAACCATCAGCCATAGGGAAAGCATCTACTAATTCCTGCGTAGGAAAGCCTGTAAGCTTATTTAAATTAGCAAATCGTGAAATACGTGAATTAGGAGAATAATAAGCATCCAATGCTACACGATTCTGGCTGTCACCTTGTTCATTCGAAAGAAAATCGCAAAATATAGGTTCTTTATTCGTCACAGCATCATGCATAAACGCATAATAGAACCGGGGCCACCAGCTTTTGGCCGGTGTAGTGTTGTCTTTTTGACCGGGCCTTAACTCATACCATGAATTTGTATTATTAAGATCTATAAATCTTTTAACTGCATCATAAGCGGCCTTCCAGCGAGCTGCGTCATAATCTCCATAAGAAACCAGCAAGTTCGGATCATCTTCACGTTTACAATTCACTAACGGACTTGCCGCATACAGAAGAATACGCGCCTTCAAAGCCAGAGCCGCCATACCGCATGCACGCCCTTCGCTTTTCCCATGAATGCTTCCTACAGGATTAACAGTTCCCTGACTGTAAATATGTCCCGAACGCTCCAAATAATAGAAAGCACTGTCACACTGGTCTACTGCATACTTAACACTTTCTCCATAAGTAGATCGAGGCACATCAATCTTGTCATTTTCAGTATATACCCGGTCTTCAATCAAAGGAATTCCACCATAATGTTTAATCATCGTGGCTATAAACCATGCACGAAGAAAGAAAGCCTGTCCTTTCCAATATTCAATGGTGGCCTTAGTAAGGGTCTCACCCGGTTTATTCGGGTCTGAACTCAGAATAGCCGCTACCTTCCCCTCATTGTAATTGTTCATGAAAATGTTGATAGCGCGCCATTTATTATACGTATTGTTCCACGCATCGTTTCCCGCATTATTAACATTGACCGTCCCTTGAGCTAAGTACATACCCATGCTTAGTTCCGCCCCTCTTGCCTCCAGTTCTTTGGCAGGAAAATCAAGACCACACTGTCCGAACCGTTTATAGCTATGGGAATAGCCGATTTGACCGTAAAAGCCATTGACAACACCTGCAACTTTCGCACTGTCCGAATAGACCTTCTCCTGCGTTTCAGAAACGTCTACTTTCTTATCAAGATACTCATCACTGCATGCTGCAAAAGTGACAAGTCCGCAAGCAGCAACTAAAAAAAACTTTGTGATATATTTCAGTCTCATATTATTATTTCTTAAAATGCACATTGAACTCCAAACATATAACTTGCCTGTGTAGGATAAACCGAACTGCTCGTATTTTCAGGGTCCATACTCAGCTTCGTCAGATTAGAAAAGTTGAGCAGATTATAACCGGTAACATACAAGCGCACTGCTTTCACTATATCTTTTGTAGTTTTTCGCAGCCAGTCCTGTGGCAACTGATAAGCTATTTCCGCACTTCTCAGACGAATATACGAAGCATCCAAATACCAGAAATCAGAAAGATGGGTATTATAATTATTATTTTCCCAAGTAGTAATTCCCAAACGTGGAAAACGAGCATTCGTATTTTGCGGAGTCCAGCGTTCAAGCATCAATTCTTGCATATTGTTCGCAAAAGGTACAAGATTACCTCCCATATTAGGAATAGCATAATCGAATGCTCCTTGCCACAACATATTAAACGATAATCCTTTCCAGCTACCTCCAAGAGTAATACCATAGGTACAAGTAGGCGTATCGGGTTTAGATATATACGTTTTATCAGCATCAGTGATAAAATTATCACCATTCAAATCAGCATAGCGTAAATCACCGGGTTGCAAATTGCTTGCCCAAGCAGGAGCCGGAATACCTTCTTTCAACTTACCATTTTCATCAAAATCCTCTTGTTGATAAAAGCCAAGGCATTTCAACCCTAACTTCGTGCCTATACGATGTCCGGTTTGTGCCTGATAAGGGTAAGCCGGTGCTTCACTAACATATACCACCTTATTTTTAGCATAAGAAAAAGTAGTACCCACATTGTAACTAAAATCACCTATAGAACCACGATAACTCAACTCACCGTCAAAACCTGAATTCTCGGATTTACCGATATTGCGTTTGGGTAGTGTTTGTCCGATAATAGCAGGTATGTCACCACTTGCAATCAGCTGATCATAACGCTGGTTACGGAAGTAATCTATCGTAAAGCGCAAGCGTCCATCAATCATATTCATATCCAAACCGACATCAAGCTTACGTTCTTTCTCCCAAGTGGCATCGACATACACCAGTTCTCCCTCAGTTGTCGTATTTCCCCAGGGATTACCTCCTCCTTTCCAAATGACATCCGTTGTATTTTTATCTTTTCCAAAAGAATTATCGCTACCGACCAGACCGTATGAGGCACGCAACTTGAACAAGTCGAAGAACGGGAAAGCACTCTTGAAAAACGTCTCTTCCGACAGATTCCAACCTACCGAAACAGCCGGGAACCAACCAAACTTTTTCTTTCCGACAAAACGGTCATTACCGTTATAAGCAACATTGAATTCCACCATATAGCGATGTTTAAAATCATATCCCAAACGCCATGTCATACTCTGGTCATTGTCCGACAAATTCTTTTGATTTATGTATGACTGGCGACTGATAAGATACAACATGTAAAGATGGTGTGTCGCATTGAAAGTACGATCATAATTCAATCTTCCCTGATAAGTAACCTTATAGTTAAAGGTATCATCATTCCCACCTAATGAATAAGTCGGAAATTTTTTAGAACCTCCTCCACGGGCAATATAAGAATTATTGTCCGGATCATACAAATAAGCGGGAAGATCCACACTACGTGTCAATTCACGTCTTTCATTAAAGTTACCGGCATATGAAACCGTAGCCATTGCCGATAATCCTTCGGTAATGAAATCAAGTTTTTGTTCGGCACTCAACAATACATTGAAATTATTCTTATAATGACGCTTGTAACCACAATTGGCATAACGGGCAATTGGATTTACCGGATTTGAAGTATCCACACCAGGATGAGTGGCATACGAAGGCTTACCGTTAGGCAGAGTCAATGGCATTGCATAGGGAGTCAATATGCTGTAATTCTTAATCTCATCAAAAAGCGACCCTTTCACTGAACCGGCAGGAGTGTTCTGTGTCTCAAAACGCCCGTTCAAGTCCAAGCGAATACTTGTCGTCTTAGTCGGTGTAAAATCTAAATTAGAACGGAAATTATAACGCCGGTAATAATAGTTGTTATCAACATCTTCACCAGGCTGAATAGGAGCATAATGTTTCATCATACCGCCTTGAGTATAATATGCCAAAGATGTGAAATATTTCACAAACTTGTTTCCACCACGTATATCTACGGAAAAACGTGCGGAAGAAGATTGTTTGGCAAGCACCGTATTTACCCAGTCTACATTAGGATGACCATAAGGATCGAGACCATTGCGATAAAACTCCAAATCGCTGGGAGAAAACTGAAGAACCGGTTGCTCACTCAGCCCATATGCATCATTTAACTGCGCTTCATTATAAAGGGATGCCGTTGTATAAGCGTCAAGAATTGTAGGCATTTTAATGGCCCTATTAATACCACCTTCAGCTGTAAAGTTAATGGTAGGTTTGCCTTCCTGCCCGCGAGTAGTCTTTATAACCAATACACCATTGGCACCTTTCAATCCATAAACAGCAGTAGTAGAAGCATCTTTTAGAATCGTAATACTCTCAATTTCATTAGCACTGATTTGTGCCAATTGCTCGTACGAATATTCTATATCATCTACAATTATCAAAGGCTTTCTGTCGCCATTCAATGAATTACTTCCACGAATAAAAAAGTCTGCAGCATCGGCTCCCGGTTGACCACTACGTTGCACGGAGAAAAAACCCGGCAAGCGCCCAGCCAACACATTGTTTATACTACCCACAGGTACACGTTTAATCTCCTCTGCTTTAATACTGCTTGCAGCACCAGTCATAGTAATACGTCTTTGCTGGCCGTAACCCAAAATCACAACTTCATCCAACCCCTTTGAGTCCGGTGCCAAAACCAACTTTATAAAAGATCGATTACCCATGGATTCCTCCAAAGTGTGATAACCTACATAAGAAACGGTAAGTTTCCCATTCAAACTCTTCACTTTCAGAACAAAATCACCATTTACATCTACAATAGTGCCATTTGCTTTATTTCCTGTTTCCTGCACGGTAGCACCTACTAGCGGCTCGCCATTCTCGTCCAGAACCTTACCCCTAACTACCGTATTTTGGGCGTAGATTGTTGCTCCCAAGAAGAGGAACAACAAGAATAGTATGATATTCTTTACTTTCATAAATATTCTGTTTACAAATTAGTAACCCGGGTTTTGTACTATATTCGGATTAAATAAAACTTCATTATGATCTATCGGAAGACGATACATACGATCGTCCCAGTAAGGTTTTGCTACCTCCATATTATAATCATAATGAAAAGTTCCATCTTCTTTTTTAGTTATCTTCACGCCATGCAATGGTTTGGAATAAATGTCGTTAGCTATTTTCCACCGACGAATGTCCCAAAAACGGCTTTCCTCAAAAGCAAACTCACAACGGCGTTCATTACGTATCAGTTTAATGAGTTGATCATAACTCATTCCCCTTTTCAAAGTATAAGGATTAAGTCCTGCGCGCTGACGTACCATTTCAATCGACTTATACACTAATTCATCATTGATAATACTTGCTCCTTGCGCTTTATTCAAATATTCGGTTTGTGCCTCTGCATACATCAATAAAATATCAGCATAACGTACCACCGGCCAAGAAGAAACTATCGAAGAGTGGAAATTAGTTTTACCAAATTGGGTATCTTCTTCATTTTCGGCCAAATGTCTTTTCAGATAATAACCGGTCTTCGTCCGAGTCGCTTCCTGCGTCGGCTCTATGGAATTATTGTCTTTCCCACCTTCCGAAACATCTACATTTGCTCTCAGCCAACGGCTATTGTGATAAAATACAGTTTGTGTAAGACGTGGATCACGATTCTTATAAGGATCTTGCGGGTTATACTCACCACTCTCTTTAGCTTCGTCAAGGGATTTTCCATTCTTCATCGGAAATGCATCTACCAATTCTTGTGTAGGACTGGTTTGACCACGACAGGGACGGCCATTACCCGCCCAGGTTCCCATATCTTTAGAGCCCATAGGTGAATTTTTATATCCCCAATTATCGCCATAGAGAGCGTTACCATCCTGCCCTTTTTTCATCCACAATACTTCTCCATTAATTGTTGTACGACTCAATCGTGTGCGATCCTTTTCAAGTATGAACTGATTCGTATTAATGATTGTACGGCAAATATCCGCTGCTTCTTTCCATCTGTTAGGATCATTTTCGGGATAGCCCAGCCAAGGTTCTGCCGCATTACCGGTACCATTAACCAATGGACTCGCAGCATAAAGCAACATACGGGCTTCAAGTCCCAACAAACCCCACTTACGTACATGTTTCCAATTGCTGTCTATTCCCTCGGCAAAGCTATTCTTCTTTTCATCAGGTGATTTGCGTTCACCAATATCTGAATAGGGACGTAAGTTATCCTTCACTGCATCTATTTCATCCTTAATATATTGGACACATTCTGCAAAGCTATTTCTTTGTAATGTACGCAATTCAGGGCTATCCATTGTAAACACTTTGTCGTAAATCAAAGGGACTCCTCCGTAAGTACGTACCAATAGCCAATAGTAATATGCCCTCAAAGCACGAGCTTCGTTAGCGTGATAGGATGCCTCTTCCAAATCCGACCAAGGCACTTTCTCGTAATTATGCAAGAAAATATTACAATAGCGAATAGCCTTATAAAGCAATGTCCAACTTTCACCATACGTATCCGCTTTTCTATACTCTAAAGGAAACATATTAGTAGTTGAATATCCTGAATTTATTACCGACCAGTTAGCATTGGCCCTGTCAGTTGGAATCGCATCATCAGTCAAAACCTCCATAGGTTGTCCATTAAAGCGGTCCATTCCTGCAGGTATAAACGAGTAAGTAAAGTTCAACCATTGCCTTGCGTGTTCACCGGTATAATCATCCTCGTCCCACACGTAAATATCCGACTGTATTTCAAGCGGTTCGTTCTCCATATCCTCACATGAGGAAAAAAAGACACCAAACACAGCCAATACACCAATCAAATTATGTATATATCGTTTCATCTTTTATAATTTTATGCTTATACCAAAGTTAATAGTACGCGTCATAGGGAAACTGCCGCCCCATATTTCAGGATCAATATCTTTGCGTACATCAAAAATCTCAGAAGCTGTCAACAGATTCATACCTTGCGCATAGATGCGTACAGAAGGAATACCTAACTTGCGCGTCAACAGCGTAGGTAACGTATAGCCGACTTCTACATTTTTCAAGCGGAAAAAATCAGCATCATATATCCAGAATGAAGAAGTCTGCCTGTTGTTATTATTACTGCCATACCATACGCGAGTATGAGTGTTAGTATGATTGTCGGGAGTCCAACGTCCTAAAACATAAGAAGTAATAGCACCCTCACCGTTTTTTCCTGAACCGTCCATAAAGTCACCGTTCAAATAAACCTGGCGATTGAGAGTCCCCTGCGCAAATACAGAAAAATCAAATCCTCTATAATTAAATCCCGCAGAAATACCATAATACCCTTTAGCCTTCTTTGATCCTAAATTGGTTTGATCATGAATATCAATAATATGGTCCCCGTTCAAATCTTTATAACGAATATCCCCCGGCATAATCGTACTTTTCACAGCAGATGGCAAGAAAGCATCGTAAGCATCGATTTCTTCCTGACTTTGGAAAATTCCATCAGCCACATATCCATAGGTCATTCCTACCGGATCTCCTAATCGACTCATCCACGGATAAGCCTTCGGAAGTTGCGGAGAATATTCGAATTTAGACTGTTCAAAGCTTAAATTACCATTAATGAAGTAATTGAAATTTCTTATACGATCTTGCCAAGTAAGTACCATTTCCGTACCTGTATAAGAATATTTTTCACAATTAGAACGTGGATAAACATTACCAAGAATCGCCGTCTTGATTTCGGAAGTAGCTACCACGTCAGAGAACTTATTCTGATAATAATCAAATGTAAAGGCTAGACGGTCATTGAGAAATCCCAAATCAATACCCACATTCAATTTCTTAGCTATTTCCGGGTTAAGACGTGAAGCAGTTTTGTTCTCCTCTGTCCATTTGTTATCAAAAGGACCACCATACACATGAACCTTAGAAGTGCTATACGACTGTCTATATTCGGCATAATCACAGATAGCCTGCCCTGTTACTGCATAAGAAATACGTGGTTTTAGTGTACTAAAGATATTCAAATCTTTCACAAACGACTCATTATGTCCATTCCATGATGCTCCTACACCCCAGTAATCGGCCCAGCGATTGTCCGGAGCCAACCAATTATATCCACCACGAGTGTATACAGCTTCCGCCAAATAGCGATCATCATAGTTGTAATTCATTCGACCGGAATAATTGGTATAATTCCTCAAATATCCCTTCTGTACATTTTGATCCTGGATTTGATTCAGATCGGCTACAAACAAAGCGGACACTTTATGTTTACCGAATGAATGATCATAGCCAGCCGCCCCTTTCAAGAAAGTAATGCGATAACGTTGGTCTTTATTTCCAGAATTACCTTGGTCTTTGTCTTCACCTACTTGCTGATAAGAACCATCTTCTTTATATAAATAAGCTGCAAACTCTTTACTACGAGTAGTAAGGTATGAAGTCGCAGAATAATAAGAACCGGTAGCTTCCAGATAAAAACCATCAAGCAAAAAGTCCATATTTTGCTTAATCGTCAAATCAAAAGACATATGGCGGCTGTCTTTAAACTGATGACCATTGTCATATAGCAGACCTTTCAGATTCTGATTTGCCTTCGAGTCCTTATATGAGCCATAAGATCCATCCGGATTATAAACAGGATAACGGTTAGGACGTGTAGTAAGTATATTACTATAAAAAGACCGGGTGCCTGCAGCAGGTTGATTATAACGTTCTTGGCGTCCAGCCAGATTAATCTGCATAAAAGTAGTTGAAGTTACTTTGACTCCTAAATTAGAACGTACAGAAAATCGGTTAGTCTGTGCATTGGTATTGTAACTATTCGCATCATTTGTTTTAAAAAAGCCATTCTCACGATACCAGTCAAGATCTACAAAGTAATTAAAGCTATTTGTAGCTCCAGATACATTAAAGTTGTAGCGATGAACAGGAGCTGTATTATTTAACAACTCATCATACCAGTCCACATCAGGATAAAGGTAAGGATTCTCCTTATTCCGGTATTTCTCTATAACTGCCGGATTATAGGCCTCAATATAAGCTCCCGGTTCACGGAGATCGTTAGCATAGGCCTCATTCACTAATGTTATATAATCTACGGCTCCAAGCAAATCCGGCAGCTTTAGCGCTTTTTCAAAACCTGTTTCGGCAGTAAATGAAAATCTAGGACGACCTACATTACCTTTCTTTGTAATCACATTAATGACACCTGCAGCAGAACGTTGTCCCAGCATCACAGTAGAAAGTCCATCTTTCAGCACCTGTACGCTTTCTATTTGATCTGGGTCCATAGTGTAAAAGTCACGCTCAATTCCATCCACTAAAAATAGATTTGTGCGCGAATTACGCACTTTCCATCCATAAGCAGCAGGCATATCACCACCTTGGCGATAAATGTTCAGCCCCGGCATCCTTCCTTGTATAGCCCCTAAAAAATTATAAGTAGGAGTGGATGTAACTGACGTCCCATTTATAAAGCCAATTGTTTCTGTCAATTCTCCTTTCTTAGAAGTCCCCCGTAAACGGTCGACCACTATCTCTTTATCTTCCGGACCGGGCATCGCACGTGAAGCCATCTGGACAATGAAACGTCCTTTTTTCTTGTAACATGTCTCCTGAGAGTAAAAATCAGGATGAGAGAAACTGAGTTTCGTTCCCTCTGTAATCGGTAAATCAAAATAGCCGTCCACGTCCGTTAATGCTTGCTTTTTCGTCCCCGGCACTTGGACTACCACCCCTGACAAGGGCTTCCCATCAGTATCGGCAACCATACCCCGTATATTCTGAATCTGCTGTGCATACACAGTAGAAGTAAGAAGCAGGGCACTCGCCAAACAGCATTCTAAAATCTTTTTCTTCATTGTACAAGATTGATGTTTAACAAAATATTAATTAACACTAATTTTAAATTGACTGTATAAAATCAAAATATACTAAATCATATATGCAAGAATGCCTTTATGTTCCCTATATAAATGATTTTGTCAGTCCAATATTTAAACAATTACTATACACGATGCAATAAATTGCCATCGCACCAATTATATTGATGCGTTATATATTCACTCAAATGCACATCGAAATATAATTGCGCATAACTTTTCTTCCTATAAACAAATGATTTTCTACAGTACTCTTGCTCAATTGTAGTTCCTCTGAAATCTCACACAAAGTTTTTTCTTCAAATCGACTCATAGAGTATATCTTTCTACGTTGTTGCGGAAACGCACTTAACCTTAATCTTTCTATGGTTAGTAAATCTTTAGCAATAATTTCTTCTTCAGGTCCACAAGTAGATTCAATAAAATTTTCATAGGCACACAATATCATTTCCTGTTTTTTATAATAGCAGCGCAAATAGTCTATCACAAGATTACGCGCTATAGTGAAAAGAAAAGATTGAATGGTCGATTTTTGAAGCATATTATCATAATCCAATAAACGCATAAAAACGTCTTGCACCAGATCTTCAACTTCATATTTACATCTTATACGGCACCTGACATATCGGTATATAACCGGATAATATTCTTTATACGCTTCTTCAATTATCGAATATGCTTTCGTTTCCATGCTTTTCATAACATCACTTTAATTAATCACTGCAAATATGAGTCATCTGATAAAAAAACACAAGGACATTTTAGCACAAAAAATGGGATATTCCTATTCATGAGCAAAATCGTACTATATATCACAACCATTGCCCCTTATATTTCTTGTATTTTATCCGTTCACCTCTCGTCACCGGAACAAAATGAATAGCCACTCCACCACTAGGTTTTAATTTAAATTTCATTTGCTGTGACGAATCCGTTAGAAAACCGGTACATTTAACATGAGTCGAGGTCCTCGCATTATCATCGTCGGTGTACACAATTGCTAAATAAGTTTTATCCGGCTCTAAGAAGTCTAATGTAATTATCTCGTTAGAACCGTTATTATTGGTAATACCGCCAACAAACCAATCATCTTTTTTCCGGCGTGCCATAAAAACTTGTTTACCCGGTTCTCCCAAAAGCACAGTTGAATCATCAAATACTGTTGGTAAATTTTCAAAAAAAGCAATTTCCGGCTCATTATTATAAAAAGATGGTTTATCATACCAAAATAATGTTTGCAACGGACTGTAGAAAATTACTGACGCTGCTAATTGATGTGCGTGTGTTGTTTTCAACCGTTTATCATAGTAACAAATAGTATAGTCAGCAGCACCGGAAATCAAACGGGTAAATGGTAGTATAGTATTATGAGTCGCATCCGGAAATTCTTCATTTCCCCGAATCCCTTCCTGTGTCAACAAGTTAGGATAGGTTCTGCTAAAACCCGATGGACGATACTCATCGTGTATATTTACCATAAGCTGATTTTCAGCGGCCAATTGAACCAAATCATGCATCCAGACTGCCCATCGATGGGTTGCATACTGTACAAAACCAAACTTCAAGCCTACTATCCCCCACTCCTTATATAGAGGAAATAATGTTTTTGCGTGTTTCTGTAAAGCGTGCTGATTTACATATAGCCAGACACCTATTCCCCGTTTCTTACCATATGCAATCACTTTCGCTAAATCAACAGGTGCAGAAACACAGCTCGCATCTGTCTGAAATGTAGTGGCATGCCCATACCATCCTCCATCAAACAGAATATATTGGAGGTTGTGTTCCACACAAAAATCAATGCACTCAATGGCATTTTCAGTAGTTAACGTTGTTTCCCGCAGAATTTTACCGGGTTTAACCCAACTAAAATCAAGTGTACAATCTTGATTCAGATTCAGGATCATATCATTATTATCAAGCAACTTACCGGGTGTTTCCGCTATCAGGATAGCTTTCCAAGGTGTTTTTCCAGGAGTCACAACATCAACCACATCATACATATCCGTTGATATTGTATTTTGTTTCTGAATATTTTTTCTAAAGCGGCTTAAACACCAGTCAGCCACATCGGCATCCGTTATAGAAACCCATAATCCATTGGGTAGCCCTATCGTCATAGGACGTTCATAAATCTCCGTCCATTCGGGTATGATTAATTGCTTATAAGTTCCCTGTGCCCATGAAGCACACCAAGTCTGCGCTCCCTTTTCGAAAGTATATTCTGTATCATCAGCTATGACTTTATGGTAAATAGCATTCGGATGTTCAAGAAAAAGATAACGGAAAGCAACTCCTTCATTATAGACTCGAATTTCAATATCCATAGAATAACCCGAATTATTGCTCTTTTCAAATTTTAGAAGAGCACCATTCCAATTATCTGCAATCAAGCTACGTTCGCCATAAAGTGGTTGCCAGTTATTCCTACAATTCTTATATTCGACGGTACGAAAAATTAAATCGTAATACCATTTGTCTTTTCGTTGAATATCTTCTGCAAGTGCCATTTCCCAGACCTTATTATCAAGTTCTAATCCCATTCGGGATTCTGTTATGACCACTTTATCTTTATACGATATAGAATAATAAAGATGATATTGTTCGTCAGAATCCATCCGCTGATAAAAATGAAAATTTATCAAACTATCAGGGGAGGTTATTCTTATATGCGTTTTTTCTACATCTACTATAGATCCAAAGACAGAAAATATAGAAAATATGAAGAAGCTAAGAAATAAATAAATTGTTCTCATTATATATAGCTGATGTTTCTTTATACATGAAAATTAGCTTACTGAAATGTTACGTTTTCAACAAACTTTCCGACTTTTATATTGGCGTCTTCCAGTATACCAGCTTGTTTTCCGTTAATCATTATATTCTCAAAAGTAATGTTGTCTATTGAACGCTCCTTACTATACCCTTCAATTATTGACGGATTTTCCCCATATCCAGTATAATATATATTTTTGACTTTAACATTTTGAATACCACCTCCGGGTGATACGCTATACTTGGGATTATACAATACCCTAAAATTAAAAAGCTGGCCTTCTTCAATATTATCAATCCAAATATTTTCGAAATTTACATTCTGAACAATATTATCATCAGCCACATTGATAGAAAGGCAGCCTTGATATAACCTGTCATCTTCATCATGCTGTAATATATTTATATTTGAGAAAGTGATGTCCTCCAAAATGTTTCCTTTGCCGTGCCCTCCGATATTTATCGGATGTGCCACATCGGCCCATAAAATAGCATCAGATACCTTTATATTTTTTACATTCCCGTAATATGTCCAGCGATGTGCATAAAGAGCTATGCAATCATCAGAGTTTCGCATAAATATATCTTTAATCTCTACATTTTTGCAGCTCATAAGGTCAATGCCATCGCTCCACCCCTTACAACTGAACGCTTTCAGGTTATTAATCTTCAATCCGTCTACTTCCCCTCCCAATACGGTATAATGATCAGGATTGATAACTGTTATACCATTTACCTCTATATTCTTACTATGCGTAAACTCAAATCCACGTACCGGATTATCAATATATCCCCGACCTATAAATCTTACATTTTCAACATTATTACAGACAAATTTTCCATTCACAACTGCCCCGGGAGCCAGATAAACAGTAGTGTTGGAAGATATGGTAAATGCATTTCCCGGCAAATCTTTGGGACGGTGAAATCCGGGAGCAAAATAGACCACACCAGGATCATCGGGATTAGGTACTTCTGTCTCTGGTTCGTTAGCGAATACATGCAGGTTATTTACTCTATTCTCATTAATCTCAATCGAAAACTTTCCAGGTTTATCCAAAGAGAAATAAATCATATTTTCACGTACTGTATGCTCAATACCTTTTGACAAGGGGCGTATCTTTACTTTATGAATCATTTGATTATTAGGTCTTATACGGAGTTCCACCCTACCGGAAAAGTCGAATTGCACCATCGAGGCCGGTTGTGGGTTATCCATATCTACCAAAACACGATACTCATATAGATCCTGCCACTCTTCTCCGGGTAGACGAACCGAAACTGTAAAGTCATCATTATGCTTGCTATAGACCAATTCTTTGGGAATGGGATAAATATTCAATGTTTGAGCTACCAATGAAAAAAAGCCCAACCATATCAATAACTGTAAGCAGATTATTCTTCTCATTTAATTTCTTTTTTAGGAATTTATGGAAGCAAAAATGACTAATTTAGATGTAGATCCTTCATTCATATTGAAGCAAAAAGTAGTATATTTCCTATCATGGTGTTATATTGTTCAAATTATCCCATAAAATGTTTTTTTATCTCATACCATATTTCTTTATATTATGATTATGAAGGTATGGTATATTTGGATGCCTGCAAATATTCCATTTCAAGATTATCACTCCGCCATATAAAAGATTCTCCTGAATTCTCTGTCAATAACCCAAACAGTCCGGTTTTGTGAGAAATCTTCAGTAATTGATTTTCATATCGGCAGGCAAACAAAGATAGAGAGATAACCCCTTACTGTATAAGATGTTTTAAAACAAATGCTAATATGTTTATGATAAATAGAGTTCATCCGACAAATATATGTTTTGTATCGTTCAGTGAAACCTCTCTTACAGATTCTTTACCCTTCTATTTTTAAATCTTATAATGCAAGGTTGAATAAGACTCACTTCTTCGGGATTATTTATTGCATTTTATAGGTTAATTTGAATCATAATTCTTTTTTTTAAGCAATGCAACGTAAAAGGATACCCCCTGTGTCTTTTCAGCCTAATTACTCTCAAAAAAAATTCCGTTCTTTGTAAACCTATAATTTGAAATAAATAATAGTTATTATATAAATAATTTTATGAATAGGAAAATTTTATTTTGCAACATTCTGACAGTAATGTTATTCTTATTGACAGAAGTACCTTTGTATGCGCAAAACAATATCGTCCATGCATACACACCATTTACCATCCCAGCCACAGGACCGAGCGGAGTATCCTACCCTTCACATGTAAGAAATGACGTTATATCCACACGATTTGATGTGAAAGTCGCAAATGTTAGTGTACCCGCCATCCGTTACGACAACACCATCAACGGGAATCAAGGTCATAATATGGATGTTGCCCGCTTTGCCTCAAACAGCTTGACACCTAAAATTGAGATCAATATCATAGGGGGGACCGAAATCAACAGTGTCACTATCCACCCAGTGCGCTTTTATCCACAAAAGGCACTTGCGATCAGTGCTGATAGAAAAACACTCACATTCGAAATGGCGAAAGACTTACCATATGCCATAGTGATTATCAACGGAGATGACCCACAAGATGCCTCCACAACCAACCCGCAACTTACGCTTATAAACGACCCTTTGGAGGAACCGGCAAAGAAACCCTCGCTTTCTGCCCCCAATGTACTTAACTTCAAGACGTTTTCTGAAAACTATCTGCGAGAGAATCCAATTACGGACTCAGTCGGACAGATCTGCCGTCCTGCCGGTAGCGTTATAGACGCCAGTCTTAATGACGGAAGATTATTCACATGGAATCACGAAGCAGGCCATTTCGTCTCATATACAAGCCAAAAAGTAGCCTTCCCCAACTTAAGAGCAAGAGACAGCAACGACCTCTCTGATGCACTACAAGCGGCTTTGGAAAAAATCAAAAATACATCCGAACTCAATACGCTATACATCCCCGCCGGAGTCTACCTCTGGTCAGGACTTAAGATACACAACTGGAACGGAGACACCAACAACGGTGGAAAACCACTTTTCGTTTATACCGACGAAAATGCACTCATGATAAACCGTCAGAAAGAATGTAGAGAGGCTATCGAGCCGGCAATTTACATCGCTTACTCCAGCTTTATAACGATTTCCGGTCGTGGAATACACGATGGGCAGGGCTGCCTCTCTTTCTCAACCGACAGGAAAGATGCCAAAAACACACCACATCAAGGTGGTGTCGTACTAAAAAAGTCCAACAACATCACATTCAATGACACATATATGCGAGACTCCCAGCAATGGAATTGGGAGACCCATGATGTTGCGGACGTTAATCTGAACAACATTAAAGGTCTTTCTCCTTACAATCATGGATGGATTGACGGACTCAATCTTTCAAGTGGTAAGAACATCACAGTCAATGGTTCCATAACTTTAGGAAATGATGATGCATTTGCAACTGGCCATTATAATCCGTCGGATGAATTTCCGAGACGCACCTACACAGAGAACAAATCCATTAATCTAACGAATACAGATGCGAATCCGGCAGAGATACGCAACACCTTCGCGGCTGCAGGTGTCTACAACAAGGATCGTCTCAACTGGAGCAATTCCGATACCGAGAACATTCGCGTTAGCAATGCCATCGGATGGACACGTTTAGCTCACTGTATACGCGCAGGAATCAATACGAAGAGTAACAATCTTGAAACCGACACGTGCGGCAGACTACTGAAAGGATTCTACTTTAATAATTTTCATGCCATAGTCGGCAGGAATGGAAATGGTGACATCCGATTCGTGAACTACAATGGTTCCACTTCTTGGCCTTTGTATGAAAAGATCGAAATTAAAAATTGTTCGTTCTGGAAACCGGGAAATAAATGGGCTCTTATCCAAACTATGGCAGACAACAACCAGATGATACAAAATTTTGTGATGAAAAATCTATTTTTTGTAAAGCCGATAACAAATCCCTCTTCAACATTTTCAGGAATCATGAACCTGAAAGTGAAGGGACTTTACATCGGAGGACAGCGGATACGAAAGTGTGAACATTAAGTAATTCTGTAAATCCACCTGCCGATCAAATTAACTTGACAGTATATTTGAGCACTACGTTTATCATGCCTATAGCGGAAGTTTATCTGAATTACCGCAGGAACTGACGTTTATCTGAACATAGGAGCGAATGCTGCCTACAAAGTGAATACCTATATCCCCAATCATTATTGGTACAATAATCCATATAACCACGCTACTTATTGTACCAATTGATTGGGTATATTTTCCACACCTTTCCACAATTTTTCCACACCGCCCCAATAATATCGTTTTTTCAACTCCGCTGTTAATCTGTATCTTATCTTTTCAGCATTTCTTTATATCCTATTGGTATATCCTTTGTATCGACTTTATAGCAAATGTATTTTTAAATATAAAAGTATGAAGATTAATCAAAGGTTAACATTATGTTTTAGCTTACTGTTTTGTTTGTTGAGTATTTCGTATGCGTCCGCTCAACAACTGAACATATCCGGTGTTGTTATATCATCAGAGGATAATGAACCACTTATCGGTGCCACCGTCAGTGTAAAGGGGAATCCCACCAAAGGAGTGATTACCGATATCAACGGTCAGTTTCAATTGTCCGTGGAAACCGGAACCAAGATGTTGGTCGTATCTTATGTGGGAATGAAGACACAGGAAATACGCGTCCCCCGCAAAGAGAAAGAACTCAAAATAGTACTGATCCCCGAAACGATGGATATTGACGAGGTAGTAGTAACAGGGTATGGTAATTTCTCCAAATCCTCGTTCACAGGATCGGCCAATACGCTGCGTACAGATATGCTGAAAGAAGTGCCTGTGATGAGCGTTGAGCAAAAGTTGCAAGGTATGACTACCGGTGTACAAATAACCAGCAGTTCCGGTCAACCGGGTGCCAACCAAAGTATTCGCATCAGAGGAATGGGATCGTTCAACGCTTCACAGGAACCTTTGTTTGTCATTGATGGAGTACCGGTTACTTCCGGAAGTATAAGCTCCGGTGATGCTGATGCTGCATATATGAACAATTCTAAGACCAATATAATGAGTACGCTGAATCCGTCGGATATTGAAAACGTGACTGTAATCAAAGATGCGGCAGCGGCTTCCCTGTATGGCTCCCGCGCCGCCAATGGCGTCATATTGATCACGACCAAAAAAGGAAATACCGGAAAGGTACGCGTGGACTTGAACGTATCAGGCGGGTTCTCTCATGCGGCCGTTGACTTCCGCCCTACCCTCAACGGTGACCAACGGGAAGAACTGCTCTATGAAGGATTGCTGAACTACGCAACAGACAACGGTATGGAGTCTCCGACTGAATATGCCAATTCCAATATCGGCACATATGCATATAAGCCGGCCATGGGATACACGGACTGGCGAAAAGAGCTGCTCCGCACCGCTATGCATCAGAGTTATGAAGCTTCCGTCTCCGGTGGTAACGACCGTTCTACATTCTATGCTTCGCTCGGCTACAACAATCAGGAAGGATTGGCCAAAAACTCCAGTCTGGACCGTTACTCAGCACGCTTGAACATGACGCAGAAAGTCGGCAAATACGGGGAAGTAGGAGCAAATATGATGTTCTCGCAAATGAATCAGGAAATGAATGAGGAACGCGGATCATCTATCAACCCTTTCCTGTGCGTAGCCATGACCATGACACCTTCCATGGTGGTGCGTGATGAAGAAGGAAACTACGTAGGAGTTTATGACGGCACCAGCCTGAACCCGTTGCGCGACATACTCACCGATTACAACCGCGTGCGTATGACACGTATGTTTTCAACCGGTTACGCAGCGATAGAGCCGATCAAAGGTCTCAAACTGAAAGAGACATTAAGCTATGATTATACTATCCAGAAGGATTCACGCTACTATAACCCTTTGAGCTCGGCAGGCCCTAAAAGCGGAAGCGACGCCCAGACAGCCAAAGGCTTCATTGAATACGGCAAACTGATCTCATCAACCTCACTGAACTATGTGCGTACTTTCGCCCGCAAACATCATCTCGATGTATTGGCGGCTTATGAAATAGAAAGCTACCAGACAGACCACGCTTCGGGTGAAAAGTCCAAACTGCCCAGTGATAAACTGACAGAACCGGATAATGCCGCCGTACTGAACAGTTTCAAGTCTGCCACCCAAGCCTATCGGATGATTTCTTATCTATCACGACTGAATTATGACTATGACGACCGTTACTACATCGCCGGAAGTTACCGTCGCGACGGAAGTTCACGTCTTTCACCCAACAACCGCTGGGGGAATTTCTGGTCTGTGTCGGGTATGTGGCATTTGGGCAACGAGAATTTCATGAAAGCCGTAAAGCCGGTTCTGAGTGATGTCAAGATACGTGCCTCGTATGGTGTAAACGGAAATCAGCCCGGTTCATACTACGGCTACAAAGGACTGTACAGTTATGGAGAAAACTACATGGAGGCAGCCGGATCATATGAATCGGCACAACCCAATGATCTGTTGACATGGGAAAAGAATTACAGCCTGAATCTGGGCATCGACCTTTCATTTATCAATCGTATTTTTGCGAGTCTGGAATATTACAACCGGGACACCAAGGACTTGCTTTACAGTCTCCCCATCAGCGCCACTACCGGATTTACCAGTTATTTAAGCAACATCGGACGCCTGAACAACAAGGGAGTAGAGTTTGAATTGCGTACGCTGAATGTTGTTTCCAACGACTTTAACTGGACCAGTGTTCTCAACCTGAGTCATAACCGGAATAAGATCGTTTCACTCAACGGACTATTAGACCAGACGATTGAGGGAACATGGTTCATCCATAAAGTGGGACTCCCCTATCATACGTTTTATGTAAAAGAGTTTGCCGGAGTAGACCCGCTGACCGGTTCTGCCCAATATTATCTGAATACAAAAAATGAGGACGGAAGCTACAATCGGGAACTCACCACCGATGCTGCCAAAGCAGAATCCATTCCGTACAAAACCGCTACTCCCAAAATATCGGGAGGATTCACCAATATTCTGAATTACAAATGGATAGACCTGACCTTTACACTGACTTATTCACTGGGCGGTTACTCGTTCGACAAACTGGGAACCTATATTGAAAACGGCAGCAGTTCCATCTACAGTTCACGATACAACTTGCCCGCATACATGATGAACCGTTGGCAAAAGCCCGGAGATCAGACGGATATCCCACGTTTCGTATATGGTGAACCGGCTACTTCCACCAACTCGTCCCGCTATATCCACAGCACCGATCATTTACGTCTGAAAAACTTTACCCTCGGCTTCACACTGCCCAACCAGTGGACTCAAAAGCTGATGATTGACAAAGTACGGGTATATTTCTCGGGAAACAATCTGCTGACCTGGGCCAAATGGAAACAGTATGACCCCGAAACACCCGTTAACGGTGAAGTCTTTTGTGAGGCTCCCGCCATGCGTACTTTCAGTTTCGGAGCTCAATTATCATTCTAACATCCCTATCATTCTAACTAAATAAACAACATAATGAAACGAATTCATATATACATACTTACAGCAATGGCTCTACTGAACAGCTCCTGCTCGGCAGACTGGCTAGACCTTAACACCACCAGTTCGGTAGAAACAGGACAGGCCATCGTCACATTGGACGATGCCCAGATCGCTCTGAACGGAATTTATCGTCTGGCATCCGGCCATAGCTATTACGGAGACAACTATTGGTATTACGGCGATTGCCGTGCCGCCGATGTACAGGCACGTATCACCAAAGGAGACGGAAAACGTGTATCTCCCTATTATGAATACAATGTGCTCGCTTCCGATAATCTGAATATTGTACTGCCATGGAATACTGTTTATAAAGTAATACGACAGACAAATAATCTGATACAGAAAATCGAGTCGGGCAGTATTCAAAGCAGTGATACTAAAGAATTGAACCGCATCAAGTCCGAAGCACTGGTGATGCGGGGACTTTCCCTCTTCAACCTGACCCGGTTGTTCGGAATGCCTTATACGAATGACAAGGGGGCTTCATTGGGAGTACCCATCGAGACCTCCCCTTCCGATCCCACACATAAACCATCACGCAGCACTGTAGCGCAATGCTACGAACAGGTAGTCAGCGACATGAGCAATGCACTGTCCGGATTGAGACGAGAGACATCCAATGGCTATATAAACTACTGGGCAGCTCAGGCATTACTGTCAAGAGTCTATCTGAATATGGGTGAATATCAGAAGGCTTATGATGCCGCTACGGACGTCATCAAAAACAACGGCGGACGTTATCAGCTTTACAGCTATGAGGAATATCCCAATATATGGGGGCAGGATTTCCAGTCGGAATCATTATTCGAACTTTACATCACTTTATCCGAACCTTCAGGAGGTACGGGCGGTGAGGGTGCTCCGATGGTTTATGCCAACGAAACAAAGGTCGACTGGAATAATCTGATCTTGTCGGAAGATTTCCTGAACCTGCTGAATGAAGACCCCAAGGATGTACGCCACTGCCTGACAAAGGAATCTGTCATCGAAAACAACACCGGACTTCCGGCTGCCGCTATGCACGAAAAAGTCTATCTTGCCAAATTTCCCGGCAAGACCGGAGATGATCCCAAAACTAATAACATTTGCATCATCCGCCTTTCCGAAGTCTATCTGAACGCGGCTGAAGCGGGACTGAAAAAAGGAACGGATCTTGAAGAAGCACAAGGTTATCTGAATGACATCATCAGCCGCCGTACGACGGATACCAGTCAGCAAGTATCAACGGAGACTTTTACTCTGGACAGGATTCTTAAAGAGCGCCGCAAGGAACTGGTTGGCGAAGGGGAAGTCTTCTATGACTACTTACGCAATGGTCTGGCTATTGAACGCAAGGGCAGCTGGCATCTTGAGACCTTGAAAGCGTCTAACGCACAAAAGATAGAAGCTACCGATCTGAGAATAGCCCTGCCTATTCCGCAAAGCGAGATAGATGCCAATCCGAATATACAGCAGAATCCAAGGTAAGCAACGTCAATTGATGTATACCGTTTCCGGAATAAGCTGGCTATACTCACGTGTTTAGCCTCTTCCCGATATCAAAGAAGGTACATTTCACCAAAGAATGAAGTGTACCTTCTTTGTCTTTCAGCAGCAGTTCCCACTCTCCTGTTTCTCTCCTCCTTAGTGAACGAATCGATAAAACACCCCCTTTTTCACCGGCATCTATTGTGGGCAGAATTGTTTTTCCTATTTTTGTACTTGACAGAAAATTATTAAGGACTACTTTATGAGAAACATTATAGATAAGATGAACTCTTTGTATCCCATTTCGGATGAAACGATACAAATACTAAAAGAAAATACAGTATTATGTCATTTTCCAAAGAGGCATCAACTGATAGAGGCTGACAAATTTTGCAAATCGGCTTATTTTATTGAAGAAGGAATGACCCGCTCTTTCTGGCTGGTAAACGGAGAGGAAATAACGACTTCCTTTGCGTGCGAGGGAGCGATTGTCTTCAGCATGGATGAATTGTATTATAATAAGATGAGTGAAGAATTTGTGGAAACGCTTGAGGACGTTGTCGCATACAGAATATCACTGACCGATCTGCTCCGGCTGTTTCAGACCAATATCGAACTGGCAAACTGGGGAAGAGTGATTCATCAAAACGAATACAGACGCCTGCACCGTTCGCACAAAGACCGCCTCACCCTGTCTGCAAAAGAAAGATATGAAGCATTCAAACTTCAGTTTCCTCAAATGTGCCAACGGATACAATTGGGATATATCGCCTCTTATCTAGGCATCACACTATCAACACTCAGCCGCCTCAGAGCATACAAATAATTCCCATATACGGCAAGATTTTGATGCAGGACAAATTTTTAAACTTATAAATTCCGTATTTTTGCGGCTTCTTCAATGACTAATACTAATTTGAACAATAATTTAAAACATGCAAAAAATCTCTTCCTCTGCATTTGCAGACTCTAAACCCCATTACGTACTCCTTGACGGACTGCGAGGGGTTGCGGCTCTTTTGGTGATATGGTATCATGTATTCGAAGGCTTTGCCACAAGTCCCATAGACCAAAAATTCAATCATGGGTATCTGGCTGTCGATTTCTTCTTTATTCTGTCGGGCTTCGTTATCGGCTATGCTTATGACGACCGCTGGAAAACAACGATGACCCCAAAAGAGTTTTTCAAACGCAGATTAATCCGTCTGCATCCGATGGTTGTTATGGGAGCCGTTTTGGGTGCTATCACATTTTGCATACAAGGCTGCGAGCAATGGGACGGTACCCGTGTTTCCATATCGATGGTAATGGTGGCTATGCTTCTCAATCTTTTCCTGATTCCGGCTGTTCCGGGCACGGGTCCCGAAGTCCGTGGAAACGGCGAGATGTATCCTTTGAATGGTCCCAGCTGGTCTTTGTTCTTCGAGTATATCGGTAATATTTTGTATGCCCTATTTATTCGCCGACTGTCTACCAAAGCACTTACGATACTCGTTGTGATAGCAGGAATCGGATTGGCTTCCTTCTCAATATTCAATCTTTCCGGCAACTATCATTTAGGAGTAGGCTGGTCGATGATTGACTATAACCTGATCGGAGGTTTTCTACGTATGTTATTCGCATTCTCTATCGGATTATTGATGTCACGCATCTTTAAACCGGTCCATATCAAAGGGGCTTTCTGGATATGCAGTCTGTCGATTCTCATTTTACTTACCATGCCGTATGTAGGCGGTGAGACATCTCCGTGGATGAATGGTATTTATGATGCTGTATGCACCATTCTTATTTTCCCACTACTTGTCTATCTGGGTGCTTCGGGAAAAACGACGGATAAAGGTACAGCCAAAATCTGTAAATTCCTGGGAGATATATCTTATCCGGTATATATCATACATTATCCTTTCATGTATCTGTTCTATGCCTGGTTATGGAGCAAAGAGCCACATATCACTTTCTCCCAGTCATGGCCGGTAGCCTTATGTGTCTTCTTCGGAAGCATTTTGTTGGCTTACCTTTGCCTGAAACTGTATGACGAGCCTGTAAGAAAGTGGTTGAGCAAGAAGTTTCTGACAAAGAAATAAGGTAATTATCATAACAGAGAAGGGCGAACACTCCATTATAGTTACTCTTCAATAAGGCATTTTGACACAAGGTATATAATAAAAAGAAGCTTTCAATATCACTGAATTCAGTTTTTTATCGAGAGCTTCTTTCATTATATAACCTAACCAGCATTATATTCATTAAACTTATCCGAAGGAAAAGTCAAAATGACCTTCATTATAAATTTCAATTAATCCATTCTTGCGTTCAATCACTACCTTGTTTTCACGAGCCAGCCAACCGACTGCCAGAGCTGTGCTTTCCACACTCAGATTTACTTTCCGGGCAAGTTCGGGAATCGAAATTCCATCAGCTTCATTAAGGGCGTGCCATACTTTGCCTGCGTTGGCACCTACGATTTTCTTATCCATAGTAGTCTTTTTTTAGTTTAATAAAAAGGAAAACTAACTCGTTAAAAAAGCAACGCACTTTTACGATAAAACCCAAAATGAAGATCTTTTCATATGTTTTGAATGTTATGTCAAGAATAGATATAAAAAAACGTGAGCCTTTTCTTCCCAAATGTAGCAACAGGAACTACCAATCCCTACAACACAAATGAGAAGAACGCCCACGCAAAGTATATGTATAACAAGCGTAGGCGTTCAGTCATTTTTACGTGTTGTAATATTTACCCTGAGGGTAAAAGAAATTGGTAGTTTCGTTACTACGTAAAAAAGCTGAACGCTTTTCGATATTTAGTCTCAATGAACGCACCTTTCAACGGCTATACAAATATAATAAAAATCAGAATTAAAAGTTACAGTATCCCTCCTTTTTTTATTCCATTACTATTAGATTATCACATTTTTTAGCACTACAGTCGTAAAAAGACATTGTTGAGCACGATTCGGCTATACTTTTATCTGATAAAAGTAATAAATAAACAGCTATAAAAGCCGGAATTATTCTCTGGCTTTCGTCTTTTTCTCACGATAAATAACCTTATCTCTCTGACTGATTGTCCACAATCCGTCTATAAACCGTACATTTTTCGTATCATCATCCTCCACGTTCCATGCATAACCTCCCGAAGGTAAGCCACGTCTTTCCAGAATCTCATTCGGTTGTTCATCAGAGAAGAAAAGTTCCAGACGTGTGGAATCGGGGCTGAACACAATAAAAGCAGAAGCAGTGCTTCCATCAACAGCTTCTGTCCGGATACCTTTTTCAAACAACCGGATGCAGTCTTGCTGCACTTCACACCATACATATCCGGCAGAGCCGATACAACCGTATTCATCCCGATCGCCTCCAAGTTTGGGAGATTGCGGATACTGGACTAATTTTGAGGCCTGCATCCCCGGTGTATATTTACCGGTATAGAATACTTCCAGAGTATCATTCAGAAGCAAGCCATCGACTTCTTCTTTATTCGCGTTCATCGTACTAAATGAAAGAGTATCATTCTTGTCTGTAACAATCGCCACTGTATTCATGGTCGCATCACAAACAATGCCTTTTGAACTTGTCATACCTGACGAACAACTTCCCATGAAACACAAAATTCCTAATGCTGCCAATACTGTTCTCATATCTTTTTTATATAATTGTTGGTTCTAATATCATGCAAATATAAAGGTTATATGGAAAAGATGTTCTCCTAACAATCAGAATAACAAACAAGTTTGCTTTTATAGAATGCAATTCCGCATATATTTCATTCATTTGTCTATATTTGCATTATTGCGCAGTTGTGCAAAAGAAACTTTAAAACAGAAAGAGAGGAATTATGCCAGAGTTTGATTTTTCCCCAATAACAGAAGGGATTTATAATGTTATAGAGACAGAAGAAAAAGTATTAACCAGCCTGTCGGAAGAGACAATCACACAAAAACGTAACAGGCAGAATCGTACTATCAAACAAATTCTCGGACATTTGATTGATTCCGCCTCAAACAATCATCAACGGATGATCAGGTTGCAATACAGTAAGGACCTGCTTTTCTTTCCTGATTATCGGCAGGATAATGATCTGTGGATAGCCTTGCAGGATTATCAGCATACGGACTGGAATAATCTGATTCAGTTATGGAAATTCTTTAATCTGCATATCATTCAGGTAATAAAGTCGGTAGATCAAACGAAACTAGATAGTTACTGGTGTGACTTCGAAGGGACAAAAGTCACTTTAAAAGAAATGATAAAAGGATATTTAGATCATCTGAATCTCCATATTCAGGAAATTCACGAACTGATTTAGCAGCCTGTTTGCTATATGATATAGTAGAGTACAGAGATAAGAAGATTAATATTTTCTTATCTCTGTTATTGCAGCAGATTGAGTCATTGTATCATAAGTCAATAATCCTTCCGTACTAATTTTGATGCTTCTCCGGTTTTATTTTTAGAATCCCATAGCCTCTTTTACCAAAGACATTTCACGATGAGAAGTCAGTTTCTCCAATAAAAGAAGGGCTACTCCCGAAGCAGTTTGAGGACCATAAGAAGTGATTATATTGTCGTCCACCACTATCGGTTCATTGACGATTATTGCTCCGAAACTTTGAAGAACCTTTTGCTTGACTGCCCCTCCAAGATGATAAGTAGTCGCCTTTCTATCTTTCAGCACACCACTTTTACCGACAGGCAAAGCACCTACACAAACTGTTGCAATCCATTTCTTCCGGGCATCAAACTGACGAATCAGATTTAAAAGTTTCTCTTCATAAGCCTCTTCATAAAAGCCGAAAACCTCAAAACCTCCGGGGATGGCAAGAGCATCATATTCATCAACAGATATCTCATCAATCGTCTTATCCACCAAAACGGGAATATTAAAAGAACTGATGACTTTCTCGTTAAAACCACCTGTTACCACCTCAACATCACAGCCAAAATCTGTTTTCGCCCATCCCATCACATCAATGAAACCACTAAATTCAATCGTCTCAAAGCCTTTAGCAAGAAAAACCAGTAACTTCATAATCGTCAGTGTTATAAATTAAACAAACCGTTTATACTGCAAAGATAGGCAGATACCTCATGAAACAATAATAATCCGCTAAAAACTGCTATATTTACTCCATCTTTCACACATAAAAAGACTTCTGCAAATACAGTGTAAGGATAAAATTCACAAGATAGTTAGCAAGAATAGACAAGCAGATCTGACAGACGGCAGCTATCTTTGCGATTAAAAACCGTCTGACATGAATATACAAGAAAAAAGTAAAATAGAATATCGTTCCAGGATCAATCGGGTGATGG
Source organism: Bacteroides sp. RCH18 (assembly GCF_058231005.1). NCBI lineage: Bacteria > Pseudomonadati > Bacteroidota > Bacteroidia > Bacteroidales > Bacteroidaceae > Bacteroides > Bacteroides sp. RCH18. The sequence goes on from NZ_JBIPTC010000001.1 coordinate 2,492,839, forward strand.
ACTACATTGACATACATCTCGACCAGCCTCTGGAACTGAAAAGTATAGCAGAAATAGCTAACTTTTCGCCTTTTCATTTCCACAGGATATTCACATTTCTGATAGGTGAAACACCGATTGATTACATCCAACGCCTCCGGATTGAGAAAGCAGCCTGCCGGTTACGGGAAAATATGGATATTTCTATCAGTGAGATTGCCGATAGTTGCGGTTTTTGCACAGTATCCCTTTTTAGCCGTGTATTCAAAAAGTTTTTTGGTTTGACGCCAAGCCAGTTCCGTAAAATGGAGAAACCTGTTTATGCACAGGACGGAATCTTATTTAGCAAGAACGGACAAATGGTTAGCAAGAATTTGACACCCAAGCATGTATTATCTCCCCAACTTTGCAGCGTCAAATTTAAAATATCATATTTTATGGAAACAAAAATCGAAGTAAAAGAGATGCCGGACATGAAAGCTGTTTATTGCCGGCATATGGGAGCATTCAAAGAGATTGTAAAAGCGTATGAGAAACTTATCAAATGGGCAGAACCTCGTGACCTGTATATTCCGAATGTTACGAAATCGGCAACCGTCACACATGATGATCCTTCGGTAACGGAATTGAGTAAAGTGCGCCAGAGTGCTTGCATCATCGTGGAAGGAGACGTAAAAGGAGAAGGTGAAATCGGTTATCTCGTCATTCCCGGTGGGCAATATGCTGTCGGACACTTTGAATTAGGTACTGAAGATTTCGAGAAGGCATGGAACACAATGTGCAAGTGGTTTACGGAAAGTGGGTATCAGCAAGGAGATGGATGTACTTATGAGTTATACCATAACAGTCACCGGACACATCCGGAGAATAAACACATTGTGGATATTTGTATTCCGATAAAACCTCTTTAGAGGATCATCTGTCTTACCGGATAAAAAACGAAGAGGATGTGTCAAGACTCCCCTTTTAACGAAATCATCTTCGCCACAGATAGTTGTAGCGAAGATGATTCTTAATTTATGAAGGTTTCGACACATCCTCTTTGATTTGTTCAGAATGGCAGCCCCATCGGAACGATATGCCCGTCAGATTTACTTCGCAGTTTGAAATAACAGACTATTGCCATTGGTATCCATCCATTCCGCCATCAAGCGATAATACGCCGGATATTCAGTCGGAGTTATCAATTGTTTTTTCAGTTTCAAGGTACGGAATATCTCTATTTTATCCTCCGCCTTTTTCACTGTAACTTCCATGATGCCGACAGCATTTTCAATCTTTTTGTTAGTCGGCACAACCACTGGTTTCATTCCTGCATCAATCTTTACAATATAGGTATAAGCCTCATCGGGCAAATACCGCAAAAGCAGGTTAACGGGACGAGTTGTATTCAGAGCCGTCACACGCCCATCATAACTTGCCCATCCACCGCGAGCCTGCGGTAAGTCGAATTTCCGATAACCATCCGCCAAGACCTTTCCGGTTTTATCGCTCACCCGCAATGTGTCAGTTCGTGAAATAACATGAGAAACCTTCTCTAAAATTATCGGCTGAGCATTCAGATCAACTACAGAAACAAAATCCTGTATATCAGCAATCCCTTTATCAAAGAGAAACAATCTGCTGACAGCGGCAAGTCCGGCTGCATCTTTATCTTCTGTTTTAGGAAAAGCCGCTTTTATCTCCGCACGGATGCCTATCGCCTGTTGCAAGGCAGCCAACAAAGCAGCCTTCTCCGCTTCAGTTCCGTATGCCGAACGGATCACTTCGGAAGCCGGACGCAAACGGTATCCGGTTTGCGACAGGGTCAGACGGCAATTTCCTAATCCTTCTACATAAGCAGTGAGTAACTCCTTTTTTTGTTCTGTGGTTTGTGCTCCGGCAGTCAGCTTCTGTGCCAATTCGGTAACATCCTTTCCATTACTTTCCAGTTGTTGTTTTATCACTCTCAGTGCATCAGCCTTTGAAGCATAAGTGGACGCCACAACAGCCTGTACATTACCTGCCGGCAAAGAGACGTCAAGTGAATAAGGACGCGGTTGCACATTTTTCAGTGTCCAGGTCACTGTTTTCATACCACCCGCCGTTTTTACAACCGGAGCAGCTTTTCCATTCAACCATTCATAATGCAGAGGTTTGCTTTCGGGCACTGACAGCGAAAACACATATTCCCTGATTGGGGAAAGCTCTTCCACCTGCTCGCACACATCCAGTTCGGGCAGATATCCCGGACGAGTAACGACGGAGTAGTCCAGATAAATGGTAGCTCCCAATTCCAGTCCCGTATGAACGACTACCATCTCTTTCAGACCATTATAAGCCGGAGCATCTGCCGCTGCGGAAGGAAGCACCTCAAGGAGCGCATTTTCGGGAGTCTTCACAATAGTACCGTCTTTCTGACGAGTATAAGAATCGTGTATCTTCAGTGTCTGAAACTCCGGATTGTAAATGATAAAACTCTCTCCATACACACGGTTCATCGCTGCATGAGTATACAAAGTCAGCTCTTTTTGCACATGCATTTCCTGACTACCGTCAGCGTGTAACGTATAAGCCTTGGTCAACTTCCCAAATTCAGCTTCGGATACCGCTTTCACCGGAAATGCCAGAATCAGCATCGCCAGCGTAACTATATAATAATATGTATTTTTCATTCTGCTCTACTTTTTAATCACCAGATATTCACCATACGCCTTGTGGGCATTCACAGCATTGCGGAAACTTTCCCAATCAGAAGCCTCATAGACACGCTTCTTCAAAGCCAATCTATTGTGGAGCAACACTTTATTTCCTTTCTGTACCAACGAACCTTCAAAATCGGCTCCCACTCCTTGCATGGTTTCATCCTTGGCAGCACTCACTAGCTTGTATCCTGCCGGAAGCTGAATCGTTTCATCCAGTTCGACCAAACGGGAACAACCATCTTTGAAACCATACTTACGGTTTTCTACCGAAGTATCGATCCACATATAAGAACGTACCTGATTATAAAGGTTATTCATCACCATCGGACGGAAAAACATCTCGCCCTCTCCTCTCAAGGCATAATCGGGTATTTCATAACGAAAAGTGATTTTAATAGGTGCAGCCTGATAGTCTTTGGGATTTTTTCCATAGTCTACGCTCAACAATCTGGCTTTGGGAGAGATGACCAACAACTGACGTTCCATCGTGCTTTTCCATTCGCTCTGGAAGCCGGTGGTAAAGATGCGACGGATATTGCTGTCACTCTGTCCTTCGGCTGTAAGAGTAAAAGTACCGCGTAGTGTACCATCTGCTTCCAAGCGGTTGTCGGCTTTGATTCGCACATAATGATTTTCGGGAGCCGAAACCGGAGTGATACACAAATCAGAACCTTCGGGTACACCCGGCAGATAGTTCTGCTGCTGTTCGGCACTGCTCCATAACTCGCGGCAGAAAGGAACCCATGTAGGATCGAGAGGCATATACGTCCCATTGCTCAGTTTCACCACTGCCACACAATGATTAAAATGATCGGCAGGAATACTTTCTACCCGACTGCCTGCCATTGTCATGGCAGGATAGGCTTCGAAACCAGCCATGCGCAAGAACGAAATCAGTGTACCGGCTATATCTTTGCAGACTCCGCAACGATCAGTATAATTCATTTTAGTATTATGAAGTGTAAATCCTTCTCCTTTTCCCATCGAGATGCCGGAATAGCGGATGTTATCTGCCACCCAATGAGTCAGCACAGCTATTTTTTCCATTTCGGTCTTCTTGCCTTTTATCAGTTCATCTACTTTTTTCTGTGCTTCGGGCAATGGATCAAAACTACCATAATCTTCATTCACTTTATTGAACCACAACGACTTGTCTTTCCACTGGAGAGTGGAAGACATCATCAGTTTGGGAGCTGCATCGAAAAGGTCGACCATGTTTGGCTCTTTAGCGAAAGGCATCATATCATCCATCGCAAAGCTATATTTCTTGCGACCGTCTTCATAACGCATGGATGATGCGCACTCACCCTGATAGAACTGAAACTGAAGTTCCTTCTCCATCGGAATGCTTACTACATAAACCTTACGTACAGTAGGAGTATTGCTCCAAAAAGGAACAATATCATAAAACTGTCCGCGCATAGGCGGAATAAAGCGTGACTCATCTTCATTACCGGCTGCAAGCAACGCATAGGTAAAGCCTTTTTTGGCTATTTCGTAATCCACAATATCACCCGGCTGCAAGGCGCCCACTTCAATCATGATTTGTCTTGCGCCCCAATAAATGGCACGGGCAGGAGCAGCATAATCGCAGGTTTTCCTGACATCAAGTTCATCTACTTTTCCATTGGCACGATGGATGGTTACACGTTTAAATTCGGCATAAGCAGTCAAAGGGTCATAATCGTATTTAATCACCCGATTATCCACTGCTCCCCTCGGAGTCTGTACCTTTATCACTTTGCATACAGCAAACGACCCTTGTCCTGTAGGCTGGACAGATACCAATGTACTATCCAACAGTGTCACACAATCGGATGCTTCGTAAGTCTTCCCCTTCGCAGTCTGTTCATAAGATTTCCAGCTTTGAGCCAATGACGTAGCCGAAACAAGAAGGCAGTAAAGGAGTGATACTGATAGTTGTTTTCTCATGTTTTTCACTTACATTTTATTTATAGAAACAAATGTAAGTAAAATCTTTGGAATTTATTTACTTCATGCTAAAGCAATTATCTTTTTTCCTACTTGAACACAACAAATAGTTACATCACCTTACTTAAATCAACAAATACTGCATTTGAAATATTTGAATGTTCACTCCGGATTTGAATCTAGTTTTTAACCAATACTCCATTTCTCACCGAGAAATGTCCTCTTGGTTTTAAAGAAACGAGGCGTTGGTTTAAAAGAAACGCCCCGTTGGTTTTAAACCAAAAACAAGATTTCATAACCGTCTGATATACAACTTTTTGTAAAATGCACATAAACGCCCTTCAGAGCATTTTATTTTTCCCAACAAATAGATTAAAATTTAAAACTATATTTGGAGTGAAGTATGAAATATGTCTTTACATTTTAATTTTAAATCTCATGACTATAACTAAAGATGCCTATATTGGACAACGATTTACTAAAAGATCATCCTATCTTTGCGACATATATATCTGATTAAACAGTAAATACCATGAAAGAACCTTTTCAAATACCGACTTCCGAAGATATAGAGAATCTGATAGGAACAGACCTTTATGATGTATGGAACTCACTCTGCCAGCGCATCGAGAAGAGCTACGAAATGGAGCAACTTTGGAACCGTGGCGGCAAAGCGTGGACGTATGAATACAAATACCGCAAAGGCGGTAAAACCCTCTGTGCTTTATATGCGAAGGAAAAGACTCTGGGATTTATGGTTATCTTGGGAAAAGATGAACGTGCCAAATTTGAAATTCAGCGGGGACAGTTTTCAAACGAGGTACAGATGATCTATGATGCAGCTACCACTTTCCACGACGGCAAATGGATCATGTTTGAATTAAAAGACACAAAACTATTCAATGATATGGAGCGGCTTCTGCTTATTAAGCGAAAACCAAACAGAAAAGCAGAGTAAAGGAAGGAAAAGGAAGCTATTTTTTCATAGCTTCCGCTCTCATATCTTTAGGCATTTTCTCCAGTGCATACCGGTAAGCTGTACGAGGCATTGCAGAACGATGCTTCGTAACAAAATCGAATATCTCATTAATTTCTACGAGAACGATACGCCCATTCGCAGGCTACAACTGCTTCTTACCAAAAGCCCGACTGCCACAGTTACTCACACAATTGAAAAATATCCGGTTTAGATTCACCTTTTATCTCCTGCCAGGATACAAACATCCTTTTTGTATCTTTGCCGGATACAGAATAAGAATGAAAAGAGAAATCCTATATCAGAGGATAGCCGGTACCATCGCCTGGCAAACAGACACACTTTTCTATATATTAACAGGTACAGATATCCGGATAAATCAACATTTACGCACAGGAAATGAGATAAAGAGAGAGATAACAGTCAGAATACAACCGTAATACCATGCATATCTGTGAAGTAAAAAAATAAATTACAAAGAAACGATTACTCCACACGCAAAGTATTCCCTTTAATCCTTCCCAGAATTTTAGGGAACTGCCAAAAGAACAATAACGTGCAGCAGATGGCCGCAGTCGCGTCAGATATAGCCTCAGCTGCATACACTCCGGTTACTCCCATAAAGTTCGGCAAAATTAACGCCAGCGGAATCAACAGGATAACTTTACGCAACAGAGCAATGAAGATAGAGATTCGGGCCTGCCCCAATGCAACGAACATATTCTGACAGGCACGTTGCAAGCCGAAGATGGTCATACCACCCAAGAAAACGGGCATTGTCCAACGTACGGTTTCTATCAGTCTTTCATCACTGGTGAAAGCAGACGCAACCGTCGAAGGGAAAAGAATCATGAAAAGCATCAATATCAAGTTGAAAGAAAACATGGTTACCAGTACAATACGGAAGCAATCTTTCACACGCTGCTTGTCACCATGCCCGAAGTTATAACTTATAATCGGAACGAACCCTTGTGCAAATCCGGTCAACGGTACACTGGCAAACTGCATCGAACTTTGCAGAATCGTCAATGCGCTGATGTAGATATCTCCGAACTCCTTCAAGCTGCTATTGAGGACAAACCCAACCAGACTCTCCGTACTTGCCATAATGAAGGGGGATACTCCTAAAGCTAATATGGAAAGGATAATTTTCCGGTCCAGCCCCATATATCGTTTCTCCAAAGGCAGAGAGGCACGTCGGGAAAAAAGGAAACTTACCACCCACACCGCACTGCACGCTTGGGAAAGTACCGTAGCCAAAGCGGCGCCTTTCACGCCCATGTCAAACCAGAAAATAAAAATAGGATCAAGAATGATGTTCAATAAAGCTCCGATCAGAACTGAACACATGGCAATGGCAGGACGTCCCTGGGCATTGATAAAGCTATTCAACCCTGTGGATATTTCGACAAATATCGTTCCCAAGAGATAAATGGAAAGATAGTCAACCGCATATTCCAAGGTGTTTTCCGAAGCTCCTGTAAAGAGGAGAATAGGTTCCATAAAAGTATATGCGATGACAGAAGTCAGCAAAGTAAACAATATCAGCAGAACAAACCCGTTTCCCAATATCTTTCCGGCTCGTACACGGTCGCCCTGTCCGAGTGCAATGGCAGCCAGCGGAGCACCACCGCCGCCGACAATTGCCGAAAAAGAAGAAATCAGTATAATGAGAGAGGTAGTCACCCCTACACCCGCCAGCGCATCGGTGCCAATTCCCGGAATATGCCCGATGTATATACGGTCGACAATGCTATAAAGCAGATTGACAAATTGTGCAGCCACTGCCGGGAGTGCCATCTTGAAAATAAGCGGTAACATACGTTCTGTTCCCAGCCGTTCTTCGTATTTATTGTTCATTCCAAACTTCTTTTTCTAAAATCGGCTGCAACATAGATAAAAAACTTCAATTTTTATCTATATTGTGATAAAAATTGAAGTATAATCTTTCCTTCTGACCACATGACAGTTTTTGGCATGTGACGCCATTTATAACATTCTGCCTGCTTCGTTTCTATTCAAAAGATATATTTTCTACATGTTCTCCAATAAAGATACCGGCCATATCTCCGGTTTTATACCATTTTGGCTTTCCAGACATGTCGTCTGTAATCTTTCGCCCATTGACCACAAGATTCACAAACCTGATACCGGATATCTTGTGATTCTCATCATACCCTGCAATGATCGACAAGTTTTCACCCGATCCATTGTAAGTGACATCCTTAACAAGCACATTATGAATCCCTCTGCCGGTAGAGACACAATACTTCGGATTGAAACTGATTCTGAAATTCACAAGCTGTCCGTTACGAAAATCTTCAATCCGAATATTCTCGAACGTAATATTACGCACCAATGTATTGTCGCCTGGATTTATAGCCAGACATCCCTGATAATCAATCTGTTTTTCTGCCTGATCAAGAATGTCGATATTCCTAAAAGTGACGTTCTGCACCGTATCCATGCCATTCGGATCTCCATGTCCTCCGATATTGATTGGATGAGCCACGTCAGCCCAAAGTGTCGCATTTTTCACCAATACATTATTGCTTCCCCCTTTAAATCCTTGTGTAGAAGCATAAACAGCGGTACAGTCATCACTATTACGACAGAAAACCCCATCTAATATCACATTACTGCTTGAGAAGACATCCATTCCGTCGCCCCAACCATAATAGCTGATTGATTTCACATTCGTCAACTCTACCGAATCGCATTGTCCTATGGGGAGTTGCGAAACCACAATTCCGTCTATCCTGACATTTTTAGAACGTCTGACCCAAACACCGGCTCCCCTGCCATCAGGGTGTACCTCGCCTCTCCCGAAAATATTCACATCATGTGCTCCTTCCGTGAATATATTGCCATAAACACGGGCTCCCCCGTCGATATAAACAGTAGTTCCTGAAGGGACAAATAGAGTATCATTAGGAAGATTATGCACACCGGGACCAAAATAAATCAGATTGGACCCCTTTTTTTTCTTGAGAGCCCTTTTGATTTCTTTATCGGAAGGACGAAATTTATCAATCGGATTCGCAAAAAGATGAAGATTGTGAAAAATGTCTCCATTGACCTCTACCGAGAGATTACGAGGATGCGAAAGTGAGAATGTCACTGTGTCTCCAACACAATCCGGTGTTATCTTATAGCTTAAAGGACGTACTCTCGCACTATTGACTCTCTCTTTGTTGCTGATCACTCGCACATCTACCATTCCGTCAAAATCAAAATAAGCAATGGAGGCAACCTCCACGTTATGACCTTTTTCATCAACCCTATCAACTTTAACAGGATAAACGTCAACAGGCAACCACGGTCCGCTACCCTGACACACTTCCACAGAAAAATCGTTTAAGGTTTTCACCCCGGCACCAGCAGGGTATGTGACTACCTCTGCATTAAGCGAATGCATAGCCAATAACGCCAATGAAAGAAGTATCGCTTTTGGATAATTCATATTCTTTGATTTTAAATTTGATATTGAAATTTATTAACCACTCTAATTTGAATACGTTTTGACTATAAAAAGCGCCCAACAGAAGAATGAATATTTTTACTTTTATAAAATAGAGGATAGTGTCAATGAAATTAATAATATGATTATTCTACACATAGTGATTCGCCCGATATTTATTTGGTATACAAAATTATTTGTTGTGAAACATTTATTTCAAATATACCTTCTCTGTTTTTATAAATTACAAAGCTATATATAATAAATAAGAAATCAATTCTAATAATTACCTTTATATCATCATCCTGCATAATATACACTATCGGAAACAAGTTGATCGTGTATTATCATTCGAATGAAAAAACTGAATTTAAACCGAAAAGTTTGTTTTATAACGTTCATTATCAGAATCCGATAACCGGTTAAAAGCATTATGAAAAAAAGCCCGAATAACTAACCGGTTCCTTCCCTAATATTTATATTTTTATTCCTATAATTAGTTCGTTCCACTATAGTTTCCCTTGCGGACTACTATAGTAGAATGCAAAGGGAACTATAGTTCCTCTTGCGTACCACTATAGTGGCACGAATAAATATCAGGCAACGAAGTTAATAAATATAGTATAGAAAGTCTTTAGAAATCGCCATGAGATTGAAGATAGCCGGCAAAAGAGCATTATTTAAATCTTCGGAATAAATGCCATATTCGTTATAAAAAGGAAGCTCCAACAAAATCTATGTTTCATAGACCCTATCGGAGCTTCCATTCTATGTCATTATAACAGTTCAAATAACCTTCTCATACAACTTGAACCAATCCAGTCCGTAATGTCTCAACCCCAAGTCTACGGTATCAATATATTCGAATCCACATTTTTCGTATAATGAGATAGCAGGAAAGTTCTTCTCATAGACGTCCAGCCGGATGGATTTCATTCCTGAATTTACAGCCAGTTCCAGTGAAAAATCCATCAATGCCCGACCAACTCCCATTTGCAGGAAAGATGGATGAACAACAAAAGTACGTACTACAAAAATACGACTGTAATCTGCCTCTACTTTCCATCGGATATTCTCATAAGCCTCTTCCGGCTGATGGTCTAAAATGACAGAACCGGCTATCCTCCCGCGACATCTGGCAACAAACAGACTCTGATTGTTCACACCGGCAACGGCATTTTCACGAACCGGATAAATCCCCTTTATCCATCCGGGATAATTGGTAGTAGCCGATAAATGGTCATTCAATTCATCGTATAGTTTCTCCAGTTCGTCAATATCGGTCAGGGAACCGGATTCAATTATAAATTTCATACATATATTGTTTGAGGACAAAGATACTTTTTATTTCATAAGTTCCTCCATATCCCCATTCATGATATGAGGCAAATAATGAGCTATCTTATCAATACTCCAGTCCCACCATTTCAATTCCTGCAATTGCGCAATCGTATCTTCGTCAAAACGCAGCCGGATTTTCTTCGCAGGCGTCCCGCCTACTATCGTATAAGGAGGTACATCTTTGGTGACTACTGCCCTCGACGCAATAATCGCTCCGTCGCCAATATGTACACCCGCCATGACAACAGCCTCATAACCAATCCATACATCGTTTCCAATCACTATATCCCCTTTATTATCCCATGCCGAAGTGATATTTCCCTTATCCAACTGCCACTCCTCAAAAAATATAGGAAACGGATAATTCGATAAAGAATTCAACGTATGATTCGCACTATTGAAAAGAAACTTAGCTCCACAGGCTATCGAACAGAATTTCCCTATGATCAGCCGGTCTCCATTGACAGGATAATGATATAAAACATTGTTCTTCTCAAACTGAACAGGATCATTCACAAAATCATTGTATATGGTGTAGTCACCAACCTTTATATGAGGATTATTGATAACTGCATTCAGATAGACGGTCTGAAGGTCATTGGTGCGCGGATAAATATTTGTATTCATTGTAATTGCTTCTTTATAAGGTTTCTGAAATAATATAATAAAATATCGGGTGACCTATTTAGCCACAAAAGACTTGAACAACAGATTTCACCATTGTTCATCATCCATATAGAGCGAAGCTATTTACAACGTTGCCATTTCATTGCATTCAAAAAATAAGGTTCATATCACATAACAAATGTACAGGATAATTTTGGAAATCAGATGCAAGAATCTAAAAATTATCCCGTATATTTGCTGTATACCATTTATATCATCACTATAAACCTTTAGTATCATGGCAACTTATACTCATTACGGCAAACAGCCTGATGTACTGAAACATCTGATACTTTGCGAAATTCTTCGGAACGAGCATCCACAAGTCTATGTAGAAACAAATTCTGCCTGCGCTATCTACCCGATGCAGCAGACTTCGGAACAGCAATATGGCATTTACTATTTCTTAGAAAAAACGGCAGAGGAAGACAATCAAGTTCTAAAAGACTCTATCTACTATAAGATAGAAAGTGCAGAAATGCAGAAAGGATACTATTTAGGTTCCCCGGCTTTAGCAATGGAAGTATTAGGAAGACAGGCACAAAGATTTCTATACTTCGATATAGAAAAGAGTGCTTTGGATAATGTAGAACGCTATGCGAAGCAAGCGAAACTACAGACATCCGTCCGCCTATATAATACCGATTCTCTCGAAGGAGTCATGAAGTTACTGCCATCACTCCCCAAAGATTCTTTCATTCATATCGATCCTTATGAGATAGATAAGAAAGGAGCATCGGGACTAACCTATCTGGATCTATTAATAGAAGCTACCCAATTAGGGATGAAGTGTTTACTATGGTACGGCTTTATGACTCAACATGACAAAAGCCATTTGAACTCATACATCACGACCCGACTAGAAGAGGCAAGGATTAAAGACTATATTTGTGCAGAACTGATAATGAACTCTATCAGACAAGACACCGTATTATATAATCCCGGTATCATAGGCAGTGGTATCCTAGGCACTAATTTATCACAGAAATCAAATACAGCCATTCTTGATTACAGTGATATACTGGTCCGCCTCTACCAATACGCAAAATACAAGGACCATGACGGCAGCTTATACAGGGACATTATCGGCAATCCACCGGAAACTTGAGCCGAAAACAAGGAGTAGCCAAAATAGGAAATACATCAATCTTCCCACTAAATATGTATCCCATACCGGTGTTTCACTTCCGCCATCACAAACGTACTTTCCAGCGATCCCAGGCTATCGATGGTTCCCAACACATTTAGAATGAACTCCTGATAATATTTCATATTAGGAGCATGGATCTTCAGCAAGTAATCGTAGCTGCCCGATATATTATAGCATTCGGTAACTTCGGGAATATCCTGTATGATTCGGGTAAACTCAGCCGCAATGTCCCTGTTCAGCCGCCTTAACTTGACACTGCAAAAGACCACAAAACCCTGATTCAACTTTTCGGCATCCAGCACAGCGATATACTTCTTTATATATCCCCCACTCTCCAAACGTTTAAGGCGCTCGAAAACAGGAGTCGATGAAAGACTGACCCGCGCAGCCAACTCTTTGGTCGTCAACCGCGCATTCTCTTGCAAAGTACGGAGTATCTGCAAATCCACTTTATCTAATTTCTCAAAAGTATCCATAAGAAAAATATTCTTCTAACAGGTGATTTTTAAGAATAAAGCAGTTGCTTTATTCTATATAACAATACAAAAATAGCATTATTTTCTATATTTCTACTATATATTGTTCGATATATCTACACCCCATAACTTTGCAAGAAAATAAAGAGAGAATATTAAACTTAAAAAGCATACGATTATGGAAAGAAAGAATTTACACTTTGAGACATTACAGGTTCATGTAGGACAGGAACAAGCAGATCCGGCAACAGACGCACGCGCAGTACCTATTTATCAGACCACTTCTTATGTATTCCACAATTCCGCTCATGCAGCCGCACGTTTCGGTTTGCAAGATCCGGGCAATATCTACGGCCGCCTGACCAACTCCACCCAAGGAGTTTTTGAAGAACGTGTAGCCGTCCTCGAAGGAGGCGTAGCAGGTCTGGCAGTTGCCTCCGGTGCCGCTGCCATTACTTATGCTTTCGAAAACATTACTCGTGCAGGCGATCACATCGTAGCTGCCAAAACGATTTACGGAGGAAGCTATAACTTACTGGCGCATACTTTGCCCAATTATGGCGTTACCACCACTTTCGTCGATCCGAGCGACCTCTCCAACTTTGAGAAAGCGATTCAGGAGAACACCAAAGCCGTATTTATCGAAACACTCGGAAACCCAAATTCCAATATTATAGACATAGAAGCGGTGTCCGAAATTGCTCACCGTCACAAAATACCATTAATTATAGACAATACGTTCGGCACTCCCTACTTAATCCGCCCCATCGAACACGGAGCAGACATTGTAGTGCACTCCGCAACCAAATTCATTGGTGGTCATGGCAGTTCCTTGGGAGGAGTAATCGTTGACTCCGGTAAATTCGACTGGGTAGCTTCGGGTAAATTCCCACAGTTGACAGAGCCCGATCCGAGTTACCATGGAGTACGCTTTGTAGACGCTGCCGGTCCGGCTGCTTACGTCACCCGCATTCGTGCCACTTTGCTACGGGACACGGGAGCAACGATCAGTCCGTTCAATGCCTTCATCCTGCTGCAAGGGTTGGAAACACTTTCTTTGCGTGTAGAACGCCATGTAGAAAACGCGCTAAAAGTGGTAAACTTCCTGAATAATCATCCGAAGGTGAAGAAAGTCAATCATCCGTCACTCTCCAATCATCCGGATCATGCACTTTATCAACGCTATTTCCCGAATGGTGCAGGCTCCATCTTCACGTTTGAAGTAAAAGGAGGACAGGAAGAAGCGCACCGCTTCATCGACAGTCTGGAGATTTTCTCGTTGCTGGCCAATGTAGCTGACGTGAAATCACTGGTCATCCATCCGGCAAGTACCACACACTCGCAACTTAATGCGCAGGAACTTGCAGAACAGGAGATTTATCCGGGCACTGTACGTCTATCCATCGGAACGGAACATATCAATGACCTGATAGCCGATCTGGAACAGGCACTCGCCAAAATCTGACATTAGATTCTAACCTATTTGTCTGTTAAAATGTGATTGACAACAAGACGCAATGAAGATTCGGGGATTGAACTTTCCATCACTATGATACGTTATAACAATATAACATTAAAACATTGCAGTTATGGAGAAATATTTAATACACAGCAACGAACTGCATCTGATAGACGCAGGGAAAATCCACCAGGCAGTAGAGAAAATGGTGGAGTCACTCGATCTTGCCGCAGGATCAACCAGCAATTTTGATCTCTATCAGGTCGTAGAAAGCTACTTTAAGGACCTTGAAAAAAGAAGGAAAATCAACCATGTACTGGGGATCAAAGAAGACCGATATGAATTTGCTGAGGATTTCGGCATCAAATAAAAAGAAATTTTCCAATCACACCAGACAATTTGTTCATATAAAATGAGAGAGTCTCACCGAAGTGAAACTCTCTCGTTTTAGCATATATTGTATAGTGATCAGTTTCCCTGATGTACGGTAAGTTGCGGGAACGGGAAGTTGATGCCTTTTTCATTAAAGGTTTCATAAATAGTCTTGTTTATATCAAAATAAACTCCCCAGTAATCTGCCGTATTCACCCACACACGGACTACCACATTCACACTGCTGGCATCCAGCGCATGAAGGGCAATAAACGGGGCGGGATCAGTCAGAATACGCTTGTCGGCCGTCAGTATATCACGGACAATCTGCTGTACCTTATTATAATCTTCTCCATAATCCACGCCAACAATCCATTCTACACGGCGCGTTGTCTGTGTATTATAGTTTGTCACCACTCCACTGCTCATTGCACCGTTCGGTATATAAATCACTTTATTATCTCCGGTAGTCAGAATGGTGTGAAATATCTGTATTTCCTTAACCGTTCCGGAAACTCCCTGACTTTCAATCCAGTCTCCTACCTTATAAGGCTTGAAGAGCAATACGATCAGTCCGCCGGCAAAGTTCTGCAAATTACCGGACAGCGCCATACCGACAGCCACACCGGCAGAAGCCAACAGGGCTGCAAATGAAGTTGTTTCGACTCCCAAAGCACCGACTACAGAAATAATCAACAGAATGGTCAGCAGAATATTTACCAGACTCTTCACAAAAGTCTTGATGCTTATATCCACTTTTCTTCTGTCCATCAGACGTCCGACAAACCGGTTAAGCATCGAAATCAGGAAACGTCCTACGATGAAGACAAGGGTAGCAATCAGGATGCGTTCTCCGGCACGGATACCGAAATCTACCAATTGCTGGGTGATCAGAGAAAGCTTGTCCAATCCGTCCGCATTGGCTATCGCTTCTTCCATTAATTTATCTGCGGCGATTTGTGTAGAATCCGCAAGCTGTGTTGCTGTCGCCTGAAATAATAGTAGCATAATTTGATAATTATATTAAAATGAATAAATAGCTGACTTGTCATATTTCAACAAACTACAAAGTTATATTGTTTTTAGCAAATCTAAAAGTTTTTTTTGCTTTCCTCCCGCAAAAGCAGTAATTTTGCCAACGATTCACTAAGTAGGGGTGCCTTAACATGACGGGCTGAGAACATACCCATAGAATCTGAACCGGGTAATGCCGGCGTAGAGAACTAATTAATAAGCAAGATGAAAAAAATGATGATGATGGCCGTCGCCTTATTGGGCGCAGGCTTCTCTGTCCATGCACAAACGAGTGCAAAGGATAGTCTGAAAGTAATCAACCTGCAAGAAGTGCAGGTAGTATCCACACGTGCTACAGCAAAAACTCCCGTAGCATTTACCAATATAGGCAAAGCCGAACTTAAAAAAGTGAACTTCGGGCAGGATATTCCCTACCTGCTGAGCATGACTCCTTCCACACTGACCACATCGGATGCGGGATCGGGCATCGGCTATACGACTCTTCGTGTACGAGGCACTGACGGCACGCGTATCAACATCACTGTAAACGGCATTCCGATGAACGATGCCGAAAGCCACAATCTGTTCTGGGTAAATATGCCCGACTTCTCTTCTTCCGTAAAGGATATGCAAGTGCAACGTGGCGCAGGAACATCGACCAACGGCGCCGGTGCCTTCGGAGCCAGTGTCAATATGCAGACCGAAGGTGCATCCATGAAACCGTATGCCGAGTTCAACGGTTCCTATGGTTCTTTCAACACCCACAAGGAAACTGTAAAAGTGGGAACCGGACTACTGAACAATCACTGGACATTCGATGCCCGACTTTCCAACATCGGTACGGACGGATACATCGACCGCGCCTCCGTCAATCTCAACTCTTACTATCTGCAAGGAGGATATTTCGCCGAAAATACGTCTGTCAAACTGATCGCATTCACAGGAAAAGAAAAGACGTATCATGCCTGGGGATATGCCACTAAAGCAGAAATGGAAGAACACGGAAGACGGTATAACCCTTGCGGCGAATATACCGGAGACGATAATGAAAAACATTATTATGCCGACCAGACGGATAACTATCTGCAAAAGAATTATCAACTTCTTTTCAACCATACCTTCTCCACCGCATGGAATCTGAACGTAGCCCTGCACTACACCAAAGGTGACGGCTACTATGAGGAATATAAAGAAGACAGATCTTTCGTAGAATACGGCCTGAAACCTTTTACAACAGACGGAAAAGAAATTTCGGAAAGCGATCTGGTTCGCCAGAAGAAAATGGATAATAAGTTTGGCGGGGGTGTTTTCTCCCTCAATTATACCAACCACCGACTAACGACATCTTTGGGCGGAGGCATCAATCAATATCGGGGCAATAACTTCGGGAAAGTGACCTGGGTAAAAAACTACATCGGCGCACTATCTCCCGACCATGAATACTACCGCAACCAATCGAAGAAAACCGACGGTAACATCTATCTGAAAGCAAGCTACGACCTCACCGGAGGACTAAGTGCCTATGCCGACCTGCAATACCGGCACATCGACTACACCATCGACGGAGCAAATGACAAATACGACTGGAATAAAAATGCGTTGCGTCCGCTGGCCGTAGACAAGAAATTCGACTTTTTCAACCCGAAAGTCGGACTGAACTGGAATATCAACTCCAATCACCGTGTCTACGCTTCTTTCTCCGTAGCTCAAAAAGAGCCGACAAGAAATAATTATACGGATGGCGATCCCGACAGTTATCCGAAAGCCGAAAAGCTGCTCGACTACGAAGCCGGATACACATTCGCCAATCATTGGCTGACGGCAGGCGCCAACTTCTACTACATGGATTATACCGACCAGCTTGTCCTCACCGGAGCTTTGAACGATATCGGTGAAGCCCTGACAGAAAACGTTCCGGACAGTTACCGGATGGGAATCGAACTGATGCTAGGTATCAAGCCCTGTAAATGGTTCCAATGGGATATCAATGCGACATGGAGCAAAAACCGTATCAAGAATTTCGTAGAAAACATTCCCATTTACGATGGCTGGAACTTACTGGACGTCGTAAGCGTTTCTCATAAGAGTACCCGCATCGCTTTTTCACCGGATTTCCTGCTGAACAACCGTTTTGCTTTTACCTATCAAGGATTCGAAGCTGCTCTTCAATCCCAGTTTGTCGGCAAGCAATATATGACAAATGCGGAAGTGGAAGCATTGACTCTGGATAAATACTTTGTGAGCAACCTGAATCTGGCCTATACATTCAACCCCCGAAAAGTGGTGAAAGAAGTAACTTTGGGTGTGACCGTCTACAACCTCTTCAACGAAGAATACGAGAACAACGGTTGGGCATCCAGTTCTTACGACAAGGATGTGAATCACAGAATAGACTCTGCCGGATACGCTGCGCAAGCGGGTACAAACGTTATGGCCCATGTCTCTTTCCGCTTTTAACAATAATCATTCAAACAGACAAGACAGAAGCCGCCAACATGGAACGCGGCTTCTTATTTCCTCATTTTCTCTTCCATATATTTGGAAGGAAGCACCCCAAACTGTGCAACGAACTGCTTACGGAAGGAAATCATCGAATCATACCCTACCATTTCCGCCACTTCTGTCAGACTGCTATATCGCCCGCTCATGATAATAGAGGCAGCTTTACTCATCCGTACTCCATGAATCACCTCTATAATCGACAAACCTGTTTTCTGCTTAACCTTGCGATAAAGGGTCGGCTGGCTCATATTCAATTTGTCCGTCAACACTTTTATTGTAAAATTCCGGTTTGATAAATTTTCTTCTATAATCTGAAGCATTTTAGGCATAAAAACATCCTGAACATCTTCTGAAGATTCCAGTACCTCTTCATCCAACATAAGAGTTTTCGCATAAAGTTTTCTTAGCAGATCACGTTGCTCTATCAACGCTTTCACCTTCTCTTTCAATAACTCCGGATTAAAAGGTTTCATTATATAGTCATCTACCCCTATTTGTAAACTTTTCAACCGGTCAGCATCCTCTGCTTTAGCTGTTAAAAAGATAATCGGTATATGAAAAGTCCGCTTATTTTCACGAATCTCCCGACTACATTCAAACCCATCCTTAACAGGCATCATTATATCAGATATGATTAATTTAGGTATATATTTATCAGCCATAGCCACCCCTTCTTCTCCATTTTCAGCCTCAATAACATTATAATCTTCTTTAAATAGACTGCATAAATATTCTCTCATCTCATCGTGATCCTCTATGATCAACAAATATTCCTTATTATTTTTCACTCTGTTAACGGCCTCTTCCATAGTCTCATTCTTTTCCTCTACTACTTCTTCCATCGGACGTTCTTCTGCCGGACACTGTTCTAACAAATCCCCCTTCATCGGATCAGGTACCATTTCATATTCCCCCTGCGCAAAATGAGAAAGTCCCACCGGAATGTGCAGAACAAATCGGCTGCCTTCTCCAACACGACTGGTCAACGTAACAAATCCATGATGCAACCCCATCGTATGCTTTACAATATGTAATCCAAGACCAATTGATGTGGAATATTGCGGGATACGTTTTCCTGTTACAAACGAATCAAACACGTGCTGTTGCAAATCATCAGGTATCCCAACCCCATTATCAGACACTGTAACAAGGCAATAAGGCCTTCCGTCAATTTCCGCCTCTGACACAGTCAGTTCAATACGTCCATTCTGAGAAGTATATTTAAAGGCATTTGATAGCAAATTTTGAACAGCTGATTCTATTTTCGCCACATCCACCCATAAATACAAAGGCACTGTATCCACCTGAACCAAAAATTCCCGCTTCTTGACCATAGCCATTTGCAGAAAAGGATTAGCCACCCGGCTAACAATTTCCTTTATATCCGATTCTGACAAATGAAGTTTTATCATGCCTCCCTCTATCTTCTGTACATATAGCAGACGATCAACCAGTGTCTGTAGAGAAAGACAATTCTTGTGCAATCTGCTAAATGAATCAAACCAATTATCCGATGGGGTAATGGACTTCATTATATCATGTATAGGAGCAAGTATCAAAGTAAGAGGAGTTCTTAACTCATGAGCAGCATTCATAAAAAAATTCTCACGTTCTTCCCGTATATGCCGTTCTGCGTTTCTCTCCAAATTTGCAATCGTCAGTTCATGTTTCAATTGAATCATTTTTTTGAAACGACGTTGCCGCCGCAACAAACTATAGAAAATATAACCAACCAAAAATAAAACGGAGAAAATCAAAAGCAAACGAAACCAAACGGTCTGGCTCCAATGTGGAAGGATTGTTATCGGCAATGCAGTAACGTCTCCTTCCGTATTATTAGGGAACAATGTTTTGACTTCAAAAATATAATAACCGGCAGATAAATTGGTAAACGAGACCTTACCCGCTTCAGAAACAATCCAATCTTTCTGATATGGATATAACCGATAACTATATTTTTGCAAATCCTTCGAAAAAGCCAGATTATTGAAAAGGAGAGAGAAATCACGGTTTGCATTGACCAGTTCCAAATGGTCAATTGATGCAATATTTGAGTCCAAAACAACTTGCCCTTTTATCTTCTCACCTATATTGATTTGCTTATTATCGACTTCCAATCCGGTTAAAAGAGTTTTGCTGGCAATGGTGGCAGATGTCAGTATTTCCGGTTCAAAATAAGTTAAGCTCTTGTTATTTCCCCAAAATAAAGTATTCTTAAACAACATCACAGATTTATTGCTACTAGAAATATAATAGTTGTAGAAGACATGTTGTTGTCGGCTATATCTTGAGATACCGGATATACTCCCCAACCAAATACGCTTCTTCTCATCTTCCACTATACAATCTATACAATCATTACAAAGTCCATCTTTTACTGTATAAAAAGACGTTATCCTATCTTCGCCCACAGGAATGATTCCAAATCCATTTTTATAACCCACATATACAGTTCCGTCAGTACCAGTCAGTAAAGCACTAACTACACGAGCTCCTATATTTTCTTTTTCTTCATATCCATGAACCATCTTGAATGGACGAACATTGACCTGTGATAATCGTACAATACCTTTTGCTGTCCCTATCCAGATATTCCGCTGTTTATCTTCACAAATAGCAGTGACCCATGGCTCTGCATCTTCTTTCAAGGCTTCACGCAATGAGAATAATTCAAAATGACCTGTCTGCCGATCAAATAAGTACAATCCGGCAGAAGTGCATACCCAAAACCGATAACGGGAGTCAATCAGTAAGGCCACTATATAGGAGTTTACCTTTTTCCCTAAATGATTGAGCGGATATATATGGAAAGAATCGGAACTCCAGTCATAACCAATCAAGTTTCCGGAAGCATTTCCAAACCATAAATTAGAACATGAATCTTTGATTGCACAAAACACCGGGACTTCTTTTTGATTGCCCACAGGAGAAAAGTTCAGCGGTCGCGATTTAGCATAAGGCTGGTCACTACGCATAATTCCTTCATGGTAAGTGCCCAACCAAATTCGACCATCTTTGTCAGCTACCTGAGCAGAGATTTCATTATGTTTTTTGCTGTGATATTGCATATAAGAATGCTGTCTAAAGTCAAAATAGACAATCCCTCCTCCTCTAGTTCCGATCCATAGTATTCCCTCTTTATCATAATAAACAGAAATCATTCTTGTCTCTACATTCCGGTACTGCAAAAATGAGGTATTCGTATAAGGCGTTGCCGACAACTTAGAAGGATCATTTTCTTCAGGAGCTAACAGAGTATATCCATTCCAGGTTACTGCAATGTAAGAATCATTATCCAACGCAACCACCCCATACGCATCTGAATGTGATAAAGAAGACAACCTTGCATCCTCATTATACTGATAATAATCAGATTTTCCCGTGGGAATATGCAGACGAGTTACTCCACCCACTATAGAAGAAATCCAAATATATTCCCCTTCACTCATGATAGTAGTAGCATTAGCGCTAGGATTAATAGAGTATTTGAACTTCCGGACCACTTTACCTGCAATCTTATCAAAGAACAACAAATTTCCCTTATCGGTAACCAAATACAAGAAATGCCCGTCTTGTGAAGCACATAAATTCGAAAAAGATTCCCCCTCATCTAAAAAAAACGGATAGCCTGCTTCGACGGTCATCTCTATTTGTAAGTCACCTTTCACTAATTTATAATGTCGTTTCAAGCATTGCAATTGTCCGCCTTTCACTATCCAAAAAAGTGAATCCCCTGTTATTTCCATAGCACTTACAGAAATGGCCTTTTTCCCATCCTGAAAAGACGGAAGAACAAATTTCTCTTTCCGTCGATCAAAACAATATAAATACTCATTAGCTATTACCCACAATTTATCATCAGAAGTCTCTTTTATATCGGAAACATACATCCTCGCATTGTCTACACTAAAATTGCGAATCTGCTTCCCGTCATATCGACTCAGCCCATTAGTGGATCCAAACCACATAAAACGATCTTGATCCTGATAGATACAAGTAATGATGTTATCTACCAAGCCATTACTCATATTCAACTGATGTAGTTCATTATAAGGCAGAACAGCATAGAGAGAAGTAGTAATAACTAAAGAATTTATAATAGCAATCAAAACAAGGACGGTATATCGAACGGTTCGCTTCATTATATATTCATATTAGTTTAAGTGTCACAAAAATAATCAATATTATAACAGAAAGGCGAAGCAAATGATAAAAAAAGCAATTTTGAATGAAAAGATATACATGGATGAATAAAAGCATATGCTCCTGATTCCTTGAAATACCCTAAGTTTGTATCCTGAAAACCGAACGGAAAGTGTGCTTCACAATTATATATAGCCATTTACACCTTTGAATCTATAATATTTAAAACAATTAATCACATGAGAGAAAAAGCCAAAAGCCCTTAAGTCAAATTGAAATCAATTAGAATCTATTAAACCTTATTTAAATAGAAAGCCTAAAAGACCTTTTTTCAAACTAATAAAATCTTATAGAAAAACATGCGTAAATCATTTAATCTAATCTGGATGGTTTTCGGCTTCCTGCTACTAATAGTAGGTTGTAATGAAGACAAGAAAAGCACAGCTTTCGATCCTAATCAACCAGTCAAGTTTACAGAGTTTATGCCCGATTCCGGTGGCATACGAACCAAATTCATTGTTAAAGGCTCCAATTTCGGAGAAGACAAAAGCCAAGTGAAAGTTTACTTCAAGGATGAAGTAGGTAATGAGCGGGAGGCATTGGTTTTAGGTGTCAAGCCTGATGTTATTTATGCCCAAGTGCCCAAGCAAGCCGGAGGGGAAAGCCATGTACGGGTGGAGATTGCCGGAAAAGAAGCTGAACTCAGCAATGCTGAAAAAACATTCAAATATATTGTAACTTCTTCCGTATCTACAGTAGTAGGAAAAGCCAAAGAAGGTGGCAATAAAGACGGAACTCTTGGCGAGACCACATTCAATACTCCAAGGTATGTAGCTGTAGACAATGATGACAATGTATTCATATTCGACTCTGATGGGAGAACGCGTTTATCATCCATCGAACAAAATAAAACCATCACTTTACTGGATGGCATGGTAATTGACCAACCTTTATTTATCGATAAAGAAAAGAAACAACTATTTGGTCCATGCGATAATGCCAATTTCGGTTGTTTCTTATTCGATGCTAATGTGAGCTGGGTGGCTGATAAAATGGGACAGCTTTTAGCCAACGGAGGATGGATGCATAGTGTTGTTCTCGACCCCGTAGATTCTACTTTTGTGATATATCGCCAAAATACAGGGCAATTGTGGACACAACCTTTCGATAAAAATAGAAGAACATTAAATCCCAACAAAGCAAAACGAATCGGTACACTCTATAACACAGGTTCCAATGGATTATGTGCTTACAATCCGGTTGATAAGTATGTTTACTGTGTGTTGCATAGTAAAAGTGCAGTTTATCGCTTTAAGCTCACACGCGATGCGGACGGTTGGCCAGCTCTAGATGGGGACATCGATGAATATATCCCCGGTGCAGGCGCAGGCTTCCGGGACGGAGATGTGCAAGAAGCACAGTTTAAAGAACCACGTGGAATTGCTATTGATAAAGAAGGGAACTTATACATAGCCGATGTTGGTAATAACCGAATACGCAAAGTTGACACCAAATTGAACGTCGTAACCACGATAGCAGGTAGCGGAGCTGCAGGATACAAAGATGGAGATCCTTTGGAAGCCCAATTCAATCAGCCTTGGGGTGTCTATTTGGACAAAAATGAATTTCTTTACATTGCAGATCAAAACAACCACTGCATCAGAAAACTTGCTATTGAATAATTAATAAGGAATAGAAATGAAAACACTATATTTTAAATTAACCCTGTGTTTCTTTCTGCTATTGGCAGGAAATGCAACACAAGGGATATGGGCCCAACAAGAACCAATTCAAATTGCCGGAATCGTGTTAGATGAACATGGTGATCCGCTCCCGGGTGCAAACATATCTGTAAAAGGGAAAGAAAAAACCGGAACTATAACAGATATGGATGGTAACTTCAGTATGAAATCATTAGCTCCAAAAACAACGCTGATTGTTTCATTTATGGGATATAAGAGCAAAGAAATAGTGGTTACTCAAACCGATAAGAAGATGCGTATATCTCTGGAGCCCGACTCAGAATCATTGGACGAAGTAGTTGTTGTAGGTATGGGAACACAACGTAAAGTCAGCGTGGTAGGTGCTGTCACCAGTGTCAATCCGGCTGCCATCAGTGCTCCGTCAACTTCCGTAGCCAATATGCTGGGAGGTGTGGTTCCCGGTATTATAGCCGTTGACCGAAGCGGCGAACCGGGGCAGGATGTTTCTGAGTTCTGGATTCGCGGTATCAGCACATTTGGTGCCAACCAGTCTGCGCTGGTTTTGATTGACGGTATTGAAGGAAACCTCAACGACCTTGACCCGTCGGATATTGAGAGCTTCTCTATCTTGAAAGATGCTTCGGCAACAGCCGTTTATGGTGTACGTGGTGCAAATGGCGTTGTTTTGGTAACGACCCGTTCCGGTCAGGAAGGTCGCACCAAGGTAACCTGGAAGAGCAGTATGACTCTCTCTTATTCCCCCCGCATGCCCGAATATCTGGAAGCATACGATTATGCCAGCTTAGCAAACGAAGCCCGAGTAGTAAGTAATATGGACCCTCTTTATAGCCCGACAGAACTGGAGATTATTAAAGCAGGACTGGACAATGACTTATATCCAAACGTTAACTGGCAAAAAGAGATACTGAAAGATGTAACTATTAATCATCAGCACTATTTAAATGTATCCGGTGGTGGAAAAGTTGCCAGATATTTTGTCAGTGTAGGAGGTACATTCAAAGATGCTATCTTCAAGCAAGACAAAGTTAACAAATACAACACGAATGTCAAATGGGCTAAATATAATTTCCGCGCAAAGGTAGACATGAACCTAACTCCATCGACAATCATGGGATTGGCTATGGACGGAGCTATTGTAGAAGACAGAGCACCGGGATTCGGAACTAACAATGACGCACTCTGGGCCGCACAAGCCTATCTGACTCCCCTGACGGTGCCTTTACGTTATTCCAATGGAATGCTTCCTGCTTATGGTAAAAACGGAGAACAAATCTCACCATATATCTTGTTGAACCATACCGGATTTAAAAAGGGAAACCGGACCACTATGAACATCAATTTCACCTTACGTCAAGACTTCGGAAAATGGATCAAGGGTTTGACTGCCAGAGGAATGTTCTCGTATAACAATAACAATATACACAACGTAGTCCGCTCCAAAATGCCGGACCTATACAAGGCCTTTGGCCGTTACAATGACGGTTCATTAATGACACAACGTACGGTATCAGCCAGCAACATTCAATTCGCCAAGAGTGCCGCCAGTGACCGGAGATATTACTTCGAATCGCAACTTGCCTATGAAAGACTTTTCAATCAGGAACACCGTGTAACCGGTTTGATACATTACTATATGCAAAGCACCGAAACCACCGAAGCAAATGATGAAATTTCATCTATTCCCAAACGTTATCAAGCATTATCTGCCAGAGCCACTTACTCTTATAAAGATGCTTATCTGATAGAAGGAAACGTAGGATACACCGGTTCCGAAAACTTTGAACCGGGCAAACAATTCGGTTTGTTCCCTGCAATAGCCTTAGGATGGATCCCGACCCAATACGAATTTATGCAGAATCATGCAGGATGGCTCAACTTTTTGAAGATCAGAGCTTCTTATGGTGAAGTTGGTAACGATCAGATCGGTGGTGGACGTCGGTTCCCATATCTGACGTTGATTAACTTTGGAGGTGGTAGTCGTTGGGGTTCCAATGGATTGACAGAAAAACAAATCGGAGCCAACAACTTACACTGGGAGGTAGCCAAGAAATATAACCTGGGTATCGACTTCCAATTTCTCAATGATAAAATAGGTGGAACGGTAGATATCTTCAGAGACACTCGTGATAATATCTTCCAGGAAAGAAAAATGATGCCTTCGGAAGTAGGCGTCGTAACCAACCCATATACCAACGTAGGACGTATGCGCAGTAGCGGTATAGATGGTAACATTTACCTGAACCAGAAAATAAACGAAGACAACTCTTTCACGGTGCGTGCCAACATGACATATGCTGTCAGCAAAGTTGTACATTGGGACCAAGATGCGGTGCGCTACCCTTACCAATCGTATAGCGATGTAAATTATGGTGTTATGCGCGGTTTGGTTGCATTAGGCTTATTTCAAAATCAGGATGAAATCAACCGAAGCCCGAAACAGACATACGGCGAAGTACGCCCCGGAGATATCCGCTATAAAGACGTGAACGCTGACGGAAAAATTGACGATGACGATATTGTTCCTATTGCACACTCCAATGTACCGCAAATTCAATACGGTTTTGCACTGGAGTACAGATATAAAAGATGGACTATCAGTGCTTTATTCACTGGAGCAGCCAAAGTTAACTTCTTATACGGCGGTTCCGGATTCTATCCCTTCTCAGGCGGAGAAGTCGGCAACATTCTATCCATCGTAAACGACCCGAAGAATCGTTGGACACCGGCATGGTATTCAGGGGATCCTTCTACAGAAAACCCGAATGCACGTTTCCCGCGCCTGACTTACGGAGAGAATAAGAACAATAACCGTGCTTCTACTTTCTGGCTGGCAGATGGTTCTTACCTGCGTTGGAAATCATTGGATATTTCCTATCGTATCGGAACGAATAAAGTACTAAGGACAGTGGGCATCAGTGATATGAATCTGCAATTTGTCGGACAGAATCTGGCAGTATGGGATTCAGTGAAACTATGGGATCCGGGACAGGCATCTAAAAACGGCGCCGTATATCCGCTACAGCGTACTTTCTCTTTACAGTTAACAGCTACGTTCTAATTGAAAACTATTATGAAAAAGATATTAAAAAAAAGCCTTCATATTCTATGCACGACACTGGGGATCATCCCGTTCATGCTGACTTCATGCAACTATCTGGCAGTTGATGAATACTTTAACGACCTGACTCCACTCGACTCCATCTTTGCCAGACAAGATTATCTGGAGCGTTATGTGTGGGGAACTGCGGCATTAATGCCCGCTCAAGGCAACTTGTTTTCCGGTTCCTACGGTCCTTACGAGACTGCGGTAGATGAAGTCCTTCTGTCATGGCAGAAAGCTGAGTACGCCGGTACCTACTTGTATGCAGACAAAATTACGCAGAACGATTCTTACTACAACATGTGGGGACAATACTACAAAGGTATCCGTAAGTGTAACACTATCTTCACCCGCATCGATGAATGCAAAGACCTGAAAGGATTGGACAGACGTGAAATTATGGGTTTGACTCATTTCATGAGAGCTTCCTTCTATTTCTATCTGTTGGAGCTTTACGGACCGGCAGTCATCCTTCCCGAAGAGCCGCTGTCGGTAGATGAAAACATTGAAAACTTGTCATTCGAACGTAACACGTACGATGAATGTGTGGAATATATCTGTAAAGACCTCGAAGAAGCTTACAGCCTATTGGACCCGACCCGTCCGAGCACTCAGTTCGAACGTCCTACCAAATATGCGGCAGCCGCCCTCATGTCACGTGTCCGGCTTTACCAAGCTTCCAAGTGGTACAACGGCAATCAATATTATGCCGACTGGACCACTTCCGACGGACGAAACATGATAGCCCAGCAATATGACCCGGTGAAATGGGCGAAATCAGCTGCTGCCTCCAAGAGAATTATCGATAGCGGTATTTACTCATTATACACTGTACCCAGCGATGAAAACACGTATGCATCCTCTCAGGCGTCACAAGCGGAATTTCCGTTAGGAGTAGGAGGAATCGATCCTTACCATTCGTATATAGACATGTTCAATGGAGAAGCACTGGCTGTGAAAAACCCTGAACTTATTTATGCTACTCCCTTGAACAACAACATCATTTCAATCGCCTTCCCGTTGAAACTGGGAGGATGGAACGGCTTAGGAATCACTCAGAAACTCATAGATGCCTACTACATGAAAGATGGAGAAGATTATGTGCAACAACCTGATTATTATGAAGAAGCGGGTACTGTACCTACCATCGCCACAGGATATGAGCTGAGACCAACCGTTGCCAAAATGTATCTGGACCGCGAACCGCGTTTCTACGCATCTATCGGATTCTGTGAATGTTTCTGGCCCGCAACTTCGGTAACAGGAACCGAAGCTCCCAACGTGACTAACTTTACAGCAGGATATTACGTGAATGGCAACTGTGCAAAACAGGCTGCCAATCCAGAAGACTATAACTTAACGGGATATACTCTAAAGAAATATATCCATCCGGAGGATAACTGTACCAGTCATACAGGTGCTAAAATAAAACCGAAAACATTCCCTGTATTCAGATATGCGGAAATACTATTGAACTATGTAGAAGCATTGAATGAACTGAAAGGAGAACCGGAATATACGGAAGCGGCAGATAACACCACTTATCATGTTTTGTATAATCCGGAGGAAATCATGTACTACTTCAACATGATTCGTTACCGTGCCGGATTGCCGGGCATCACCCTTGCCGATGCCAGCGATCAAGTGAAGATGCGTCAGTTAATCATCCGCGAACGTATGATCGAATTTGCGTGCGAAGGAAGAAGATATCATGACCTGCGTCGTTGGGGACTAGCAGAAACAGAAGAAAACAAACCGGTACAAGGTATGGACGTTACCAAGAAGACAACCGAAAGAGACCAATTCTATACTGTTGTCAATGTAGTTCATAAGTATGCATTACGCAGCTTTGACAGGAAGATGTACTTCTATCCTATTCCGAGAGCCGTATTGGATAAAAATGCCAAACTGAAACAAAATCCAGGATGGGACGGATTCGGAGATTGGTAACTTTCCCCTTTCCATCATATAACTGATTATTAATCATATAAAATTGAACATATAATGAGATCAATATACAAAATAGTGGTCTGTTCTTTGTTAACGCTCTCCATCACTTCTTGTGAAAAAGACCTGCTTGAAAAAGAACAATATCAGAAAGAAATCTACCTGATCGGTGCTTACAACCGAGTATGGACCACAGAAGTAAGCTACAGTAACGAAGAAGTGAAAACTTATTTCACGGTCAGCAGTTCCGGTACATTAGCATTAGACCGAGATGTGAACGTAAAAATGAAGATCAATGAAGAGTTGGTAGATATTTACAATAAAAAATACTGGACCGTTCTGAATGAGGACAAATATTATAAATCATTGGATACTGATTTATATTCCATTCCTTCTTTGGAGAATACGGTAATCAAGCACGCTGAAGGTATTTCCGCTGAAGTTCCTGTGTTGATAAAGACAGCAAGTCTGAAGATTGACCAGTCATACGTCATCCCCGTCGAAATAGAAAGTACAACAGGATATCCGATAAGTGAATCCGGATATAAAATGTTGATTCTATTAAAATTAAAGAATGACTATTCGGGCAGTTACCAGATGAGTGGCCATACCACCTTAGAAGGAGAAACTCCGAAGACGATTCAGAAGCCTAAAACGATTAAGCCTACCGGAGTCAACACTGTCAGACTATTCTATGCCATGAACAACGAGAGCGACGAGAAGGCTGATATCCAAACGGGTACAATAGAACTGACCATCACGGATCAGATAGTGGAAGGCACTAATGATGTAAAGAAAGTTTTGATCAAAGCATGGGATACTGAAAACGGACCGGTAATTATCGACTCAGGAGAAAGTACCTACAACACAACCGCCAAAAAGTTCAGCCTCAAATATACGATCGGTAACACGCTATATGAAGAGCAACTGACCAAAGAAAAAGAAGTTTTATAATACACGACAAATGAGGAGAAGAGGAGATTTCACGGCATTGCAAAAATGCCGCTGAAATCTCCTCTTCGTTTTTTCAACGGAGGACTTGTTTTTACATGATTCCTTGTTTTCCTTCTGCTAAATTCGTAATTTTACCGCCGATTCACGCAATAGGGGTGCCCTAACATGACAGGCTGAGAACATACCCATAGAATCTGATCCGGGTAATGCCGGCGTAGAGAACGAATAAATAAGCAAATATGGAAATGAATTATCTGGAGATATTCGGTACGTTTATCGGTATTATCTACCTGTGGCTGGAGTATCGCGCCAGTATCTATCTGTGGCTGGCGGGCATCATCATGCCGGCCATTTATATCTTTGTTTATTACGACGCGGGGTTGTATGCCGACTTCGGCATCAACATCTACTATCTGATAGCTGCCATCTACGGATGGTTCTTCTGGATGTGGGGACACGGGGAAAAGAAAAGTCTCCCCATTATACATACCCCGTGGAAATGCTATCTGCCACTATTCCTTGTGTTTATCGTGTCTTTCGTCGGCATCGCCCGGATACTTATCGAATACACAGACAGTAACGTTCCGTGGCTGGACAGTTTCACAACGGCGTTGAGCATTGTCGGAATGTGGATGCTGGCACGCAAATACATCGAGCAATGGTTTGCCTGGATTCTTGTCGACATCGTCTGTTGCGGACTTTATATCTATAAAGATCTCTATTTCACCTCCGCATTGTACGGACTTTACTCCATTATAGCTATCTTTGGCTACTTCAAATGGAAAAAAATAATGAACATGCAATGATAAACGAACACTATATACCCCAAGCCGTCATACTTGCCAACGGTGAATATCCTGCGCACGAACTTCCCCTGCGTCTTTTGGCAGAAGCCCAATTCGTCGTTTGTTGCGACGGGGCCGCCAATGAATATATTTCCCGCGGACATACTCCCGACGTGATTATAGGCGATGGAGACTCGCTCCTGCCGGAATATAAAAAGCGTTTTTCCTCTATTATCCTTCAAATTTCGGATCAGGAGACGAATGATCAGACCAAAGCTGTCCATTATCTGCAAAGTAAAGGGATACGGAAAATCGCCATCGTAGGTGCTACCGGCAAGCGGGAAGACCATACATTAGGAAACATCAGTCTGCTCATGGAGTATATGAGAAGTGGTATGGAAGTACGGACAGTCACTGATTACGGGACGTTTATTCCAGTGAGTGATACGCAAAGTTTTGCTTCATATCCCGGTCAGCAGGTCTCTATCATCAACTTTGGAGCTAAAGGATTAAAAGCAGAGGGATTGTTTTATCCGCTAAGCGACTTCAGCAACTGGTGGCAAGGAACACTTAATGAAGCAACAGCAGATGAATTTACCATTCATTGTACAGGAGAATATTTAGTATTCCTTGCTTATTAAATCCCTGTTCCGGAAAAATATTCTTTCATCTGCCTTACTACTGATAGTTTCCTACTGTGGAACTATTATTTTTTTGCCTAATGAAACTTTAGTTTCACGGCCTTGGAACTAGAGTTTCCAGCGCTTGAAACTTTAGTTTCTGAAGTTTGGAACTAAAGTTTCTTCAGCTTGAAACTATTGGTTTCAAGGCTTTGGAACTATAGTTTCATTGCATGGAAACTAACTAAGCTAAGGTATTCCAGACTTATCATTCCAAGAGGTCAGTATATTATTGTAGCAGGATATAATAACACAGCGTGACGGCATTGTGACAGCATATTTTGCTATCACAATGCCGTCACGCTGTGCTGTCACCTCTTTATTAATTTATAATCAGTGCGTTATCTATCATTTGGTGACAGATGACAGCAATTTTGGATATTTTAATTCTCTAGTAGAGCGGCTCAAAGCAATTTATTCCTTTTCGTATTGTTATGAGCTAAATGATAGTCGGTTCTATCTTCCATTCTCCTCCTTCGGGAAGGAGGAGAATGGAGTTACTATTGTGTACTACTGTTTAGTTCATTCCTAAACAGATTTGAATTATTTCCGCACGTCATTTATTTTTTCCGGCAAATACAATCCTTCAAGTGATCGTTGATAAATCCCGAAGCTTGTAAGTGAGCATAACAAATCGTCGTTCCAAAGAATTTGAATCCGCGCTTTTTCATGTCCTTACTCATTGCATCGGATTCGGGAGAAGATGCCGGAATCTCGCTCAATGAACAAAAGGTATTGACAATGGGCTTTCTGTCGGGAAAGAATGAGAGAGTGTAGTCGTAAAAACTACCGAACTCCTTTTGTATAGCAAGGAATTGTCTGGCGTTGGTAATGGTCGATTTGATTTTCAGACGGTTTTTCACAATGCCTTCAAAGTGCATCAACCGTTCTACATCTTCATCGGTCATCTGTGCCACCCGTTCGGCATCAAAATCGCAAAAGGCTTTGCGATAACCCTCCCGTTTTCTGAGGATGGTTATCCAGCTCAACCCCGCCTGGGCACTCTCCAGCACAAGAAACTCAAACAGCGTCTTGTCGTCAGTAACCAAATTTCCCCACTCCTGATCATGATATTTCACATACAGTTCGTCGGTTCCACACCAACCACAGCGTCCGTTTACTATATCTTGCATAATTATTTCTTTTATACCTTGCTTTAACAACCCAATCAAACAGAAAGCAAATACTTCTTGAAGTCTGCAAATTCTTTCGTCATTTGCAAGCTCTTTTTCTCCCCTTTCATAAATTCCTGCAACTTGGCAGGTATTTCTACCGCTTCGCCAATGATACTTTCTACAGTTTCCAGGAATTTAGCAGGATGAGCAGTTTCAAGGAAGACTCCCGTTTCGCCCTGTTTCAATCCTTCTTGCAAAGCGCGATAACCGCAAGCTCCATGAGGATCGAGCAGGTAATGATGTTCCTTCCAGGTTTCTTTCACAGTTTCGCGAATCTGCTCGTCGGTATATGTAGTTCCCGAAATCTCAGCGGAAATGTCTGCATGAGAACGGCCATACAAGTCAAGCACACGGGCAAAGTTGCTCGGATCACCTACGTCCATAGCATTGGCAATGGTCACAACAGATGGGCGGGGATTATATTTACCTGTTTGCAGGTATTGATAGAATATATCGTTGCGATTGTTAGCAGCAATAAAACGTTTGATAGGCAAGCCCATCTTTTTGCCGAACAATCCAGCTGTGATGTTTCCGAAGTTTCCGCTAGGAACACAAATCACGGCATTGTCGGCTTTTCCGGCACGTTTCAGCTGTGCATAAGCATAGAAATAATAGAACGCTTGCGGCAGGAAGCGGGCTACATTGATAGAATTGGCAGAAGTCAGTGACAGATGTTCGTTCAGTTCCTTATCCATGAAAGCAGCTTTTACCAGTGCCTGACAATCATCAAACGTTCCGTCCACTTCGAGAGCGGTGATATTCTGTCCCAAAGTAGTGAACTGCTTCTCCTGTATTTCGCTGACTTTTCCTTTAGGGTAAAGTACATATACATGAATACCTTCCACACCCAGAAAACCGTTGGCAACCGCACTTCCCGTATCGCCGGAAGTCGCTACCAGCACATTCACATCCTTCTGGCCTTCTTTCTTGATGAAGTAACCCAGCAAACGTGCCATAAAACGGCCGCCTACATCTTTGAAAGCCAGAGTCGGTCCGTGGAAAAGTTCCAAAGAATAGATGTTGTCCGCTACTTTCACCAACGGTACATCAAAACTCAATGTATCGTACACTATTTGTTTCAGTGTATCGGCGGGGATGTCTTCGCCAAAGAAAGCATCGGCTACACGATAAGCAATCTCCTGAAAAGACAAAGTATCTATCGTATCGTAAAAATCTTGGGGAAGAGGCTTGATAGTCATTGGCATGAAAAGCCCTCTGTCGGCGGCAAGCCCTTTTACTACAGCTTCCTGCAAAGAAGCCATCGGCGCTTGTTTATTTGTACTATAGTATTTCATTGGATATTCTTTTGATTCATAAATTCTTTTATAAACTCATCTTCTTTCAGCACACCGTAACTGCCGTCGCATGCCGATATCTCGTCATACGTCTGCACTTCATCCGGTTCGATGCCCGGATACCAGATAAGGAACGGTATAGGATCGGAGGTATGGGTGCGAAGTTCGCAGGGAGTAGGATGGTCGGGCAATACGGCAATCGCCACAGGCTCGTCCCAGTCCTTCACTGCTTCGTAGATAGGACCTACAGCACGTTTGTCGAGGTTCTCTATCGTCAGGAGCTTCAGGTCGATATCCCCTTCGTGTCCCGCCTCATCACTGGCCTCGATATGAAGATAAACGAAATCGTCCGTCTTCAGTGCTTCCAGAGCGGCAGCTACTTTATTCTCATAATTTGTATTATACAGTCCGGTGGCTCCCTCTACCGCAATGCGGCGTAAGCCGGCATAATATCCGATTCCGTTAATCAAGTCGACAGCCGAAATAACTGCTCCTTTCTTTACTTGCGGAAAGGTTTCGGAGAAAGCAGGCATCTGCGGACGATAGCCGGGGCTCCAGGGCCAGATGCTGTTTGCAGGGTCCTTGCCTTCCGACATCCGTTTCAGATTCAACGGATGGTTCTTCAGCAGTTCCTGTGATTTAAGAATAAGATCATTGATAAGGTCCGCCGTGTCCTGCGCTTCCGGCACTAAGGGTTTCACCATTAACGGGCGGAAAGGCTTCAACGGGACATCGTGCGGAGGGGTGCAATCCAGTTCTTTATCCCCCCCCTTGATAACAAGCAGATGACGATACTGAACTCCTGTATGGAAGCGTACGCGGTCATTCCCCAGCTTCTCTTGCAGATACTGGATCAGTACATCCGCTTCTTCCGTAGATATATGTCCGGAAGAGTGATTCTTCAGAATATCTCCTTCCACACAAATCAGATTACAACGCATCGCCATTTCTCCCGGTTTCAGGTCTACACCGATACTGGCTGCTTCGAGCGGCCCGCGTCCTTCGTACACTTTCGGAAGATTATATCCCAACACGGACATATTGGCAACCTCACTACCCGGATGGAAACCTTCGGCAACAGTTATCAAACGTCCATTGCGTCCCATGCGGGCTAACTTATCCATATAAGGCGTCTTCGCATATTGCAGGAGCGTCTTGTCCCCCAATGACTTCACTGGCCAGTCGGCCATTCCGTCTCCCAGTATGATAATATGCTTCACTTCTTTAATTTTTTAATGGATAATGGAAAATGGATAATGAAAGATACAATGAGAATTCATTAAAAATAATGAGCGGTGCCACAAGCTGCAAAGCCATTATCCACTCTCCATTATCCATTCTCCATTAATTAAACGTTTGCGATACTCATGATATCAGCGAATACTCCCGCAGCCGTTACTCCGGCACCGGCACCGTATCCTTGAATCATCATCGGATATTCTTTATAGCGTTCCGTAGTCAGCAAGATGATGTTGTTGCTGCCTTCCAGTCCGTAGAACGGATGGTTGGCACCCACTTCCTGCAGGCCGACAGAGGCTTTTCCGTCTTCCAGTTTGGCAACAAAGCGCCAATGTTTATGTTCTTTCTCCAATACCTGACGACGGGCTTCGAAGTCTGCGTCGAGGCTCGGCACTCGTTTCCAGAAGTCATCCAGCGAACCTTCGAAGAAGTCGTTCGGGACAAAGAGATTCTTCTCTACGTCTTCCTGCTCGATGTGGTATCCGGCTTCACGTGCCAGAATCACCAGTTTGCGAATCACGTCTTTTCCGCTCAGGTCGATACGCGGGTCCGGTTCGGAATAGCGTTCTTCCTGTGCCATCTTGATCGTGCGGCTGAAAGGAATGTCAGCGCTGATCTTATTAAAGATATAGTTCAATGTACCCGAAAGTACGGCTTCAATCTTTAGTATCTTGTCACCACTGTGAATCAGGTCGTTAATGGTATTGATAATCGGCAGTCCCGCACCTACGTTTGTTTCAAACAGGTACTTCACCCCCCGTTGACGGGCAATCGTTTTCAGTTCGCGATAGTTCTCGTAAGCCGAAGACGCAG
This sequence comes from Bacteroides sp. RCH18, assembly GCF_058231005.1. Lineage (NCBI taxonomy): Bacteria > Pseudomonadati > Bacteroidota > Bacteroidia > Bacteroidales > Bacteroidaceae > Bacteroides > Bacteroides sp. RCH18. The sequence goes on from NZ_JBIPTC010000001.1 coordinate 2,528,705, forward strand.
CGATCTTATTGGCTGCCACTACGGAAACGTTGTGCTGTAAAAGGTCTTTGTAAAGTGATGCAATGTCGGGGCTTGCCGTACAATCCACGAATACGGAGTTGAAGATATTCATTCCGACTATTTCGTCACGGATCGTCTGCAAGCTGCTGTCCTTGCCTTTCTCCTGCAGCTCTTCACGGAAATTAGCAAGGTCGAAGCCTGCGCGGCTGAACATGGCTTTCGCAGCATCGATGATACCTACGACGTGCAACTTCAATCCGTTCTCCATCATCAGTTTCTGTTGCTGGCAACGAATCTGTTCTACCAGACTGCCGCCCACCGTACCGATACCGCAGATAAAGAGATTCAGTACCTGATATTCGGACAGGAAGAAGGAGTCATGGATAACGTTCAGAGATTTACGCAATGACTTGGAATCGACAACAAAAGAAATGTTGGTTTCCGAAGCTCCCTGCGCACAAGCGATTACATTGATACCATTACGTCCCAGTGTACCGAAGAGCTTCCCTGCTATACCCGGTGTATGCTTCATATTCTCGCCAACGATTGCCACCGTAGCCAGATTTCTCTCTGCAAGGATCGGAGAAATCTCTCCCATCTCGATCTCTTTCGCAAATTCTTCATTCAGCACTTCACAAGCCAAATCGGCATCAGCGTTCCGAACACCGATAGAGGTACTGTTTTCTGATGAAGCCTGCGAAACGAGGAATACACTGATTCCATTCTTTGCCAAAGCCTTGAATATACGGTAGTTTACACCGATCACACCTACCATACCCAATCCCTGAACAGTGATCAGACTCGTATCGTTGATTGAAGAAATACCCTTGATGGCTTTCCCTTGCGGATTGGAAAGTTCTTGCTTAATGACCGTTCCTACTCCGTCAGGATTGAACGTGTTCTTTATTATAATAGGAATATTCTTATGACATACCGGATAGATTGTCGGCGGATAAACTACTTTCGCACCGAAGTTACAAAGTTCGGTTGCTTCTACATAGCTCAATTCGGAAATAGTATAGGCTGTTGAGATCACGCGCGGGTCGGCAGTCATAAAGCCGTCCACATCGGTCCATATCTCCAGACTGCTGGCATCGAGCGCTGCGGCAATAATGGCAGCCGTATAATCGGAACCACCACGACCGAGATTCGTTACGTCTCCCGACACCTTATCCGAAGAAATAAATCCGGGAACCAACGATACTTTCGGAATGGAATGGAAAGCCTCTTTTACTAACTGATTAGTCAGATCGGCATCAATCGTATGTTTATTATGCTTCTTTTCAGTCTTGATAAAAGTACGCGAATCAAACCATTTTGCCTCATCGATCAGTTCGGCAACGATGATGGACGAAAGGCGTTCGCCATAGCTGACAATGGTATCCGATGTTTTCGGGGAAAGGTCTCTGATCAGATAGATACCCTGGAAAATGTCTTTCAACTCATTCAGCAATTCGCCAATCTGACGTTGCAATGCCACTTGCCCTGCTCCGGCAGGAATCACTTCTTTAATCATCTCCACATGACGATAGACGATTTCGCGGAACTCTCCTTCGTAGGCCGAATCTCCGGCTGCCGCCATCTTCGATGTATTAATCAATTTGTCAGTGATGCCCCCTAACGCGGAAACAACTACAATTACCGGCTCGCCGGCCGACTCTACAATTCTCTTTACACTTAAAATGCTGTTCACGGAACCTACGGACGTTCCGCCGAATTTCATTACTTTCATGAAGATACATATTTAAATACAATCCCCTTGAGTATAGTTATTACAGGGTGATTGGTTGTTTACGAAAAAATTAAAATTGAGTTTTGCCTACTTACACAGGCGTGAATCACGTAGATACACAAATACTATCCATTAACCCCAAAGGGTCATGGTACACATGGATGTGACTGTATGTGGATAGTACTTCATCATAGTCTCTGTTTCTACCATTGTTTTTGATAAGTGTCGCAAAAGTAATAATAAAAACGTTCAATCTATCACTTTTTTCGGTTTTTTTCTGATAAAAAGAACATCCCGTCTCTTTTCCCTCCCATAAAAGCCCTGCACTTTTATGACATTTTGCTATTTATATATCGTTTATATTATTATATTTGCAAAAACAACAGCATAAAACCAGCGTATGACCCCGTTAAATACTTCCGTATTGTTAATATACACCGGTGGAACAATTGGAATGATTGAAAACACCGCAACAGGCGCATTGGAGAACTTCAACTTCGAGCAACTCCAAAGGCATATCCCCGAATTGCAAAAATTCAACTTCCCGATTGATACTTATCAGTTTGACCCTCCGATGGACTCTTCGGACATGGAACCCGATATGTGGAGAAAGCTGGTACACATTATTCATGAGAACTATGATCTCTATCATGGCTTCGTCATTTTGCACGGAACGGATACGATGGCTTATACAGCCTCCGCCCTGAGTTTTATGCTGGAAGGACTGGACAAACCTGTGATCCTTACGGGTTCCCAACTCCCGATAGGGGTGCTCCGCACGGACGGAAAGGAAAACTTGATGACAAGTATCGAAATTGCCGCCGCACAGGATAAGGAGGGGAAAGCACTCGTTCCGGAAGTCTGCATCTTCTTTGAGAATCATCTGATGAGGGGAAACCGTACGACAAAGATGAACGCGGAAAACTTCAACGCATTCCGCTCATTCAATTATCCGGTATTGGCGGAAGCGGGTATTCACATTAAATATAATCAGGCACAGATTCATGTCAACAAAAGCAAGCAGGAGTTAGTGCCACATTATTTATTGGATACGAACATCGTGGTTCTCAAGTTATTCCCCGGCATTCAGGAGAATGTAGTAGCTACGATGTTAGGGACCAAAGGATTAAAGGCGGTCGTACTCGAAACGTATGGTTCCGGCAATGCTCCCCGAAAGGAATGGTTTATCCGCAGGCTTTGTCAGGCCAGTGCGCAGGGGATTGTCATTGTCAATGTAACCCAGTGCAATGCCGGAATGGTGGAGATGGAACGTTACGAAACAGGGTACCAGCTACTACAGGCAGGAGTGGTCTCCGGATATGACAGTACGACAGAATCGGCCGTGACTAAATTGATGTTCTTATTGGGACACGGATATACTCCGGATGAGGTTCGTGATCGTATGAATCGGTCGATAGCTGGTGAGATCACTCTATAAGGACCTTTTGTTTAATGCGTTGAACAGATTTTATCCGATTTTGTTTTGCGCGTTGAACAAATTATGCCTATTTTTGTATTCCATAGAAAACAAATAAGGATATGGATACACTAATCAGAAGATATAAAAGGTTACTAACAGCCACTTCCACTACTTATATCAGGAGCTTAATGGATACAATCAATTGGGATAACCGACTGATTGCCATCCGCGGAGCACGTGGAGTCGGAAAAACGACTTTAATGCTTCAATACCTGAAACTTCATTATGCAAACGATAGTCAGAGCGCCTTATACACAAGTCTGGATAGTCTGTATTTCACTCAACATACGCTTAGCGAATTGGCTGAACAGTTTTATCTGAAAGGAGGAAAATGTCTCTTTCTGGATGAAGTACATAAATATCCATCCTGGAGCAAGGAGATTAAAAATATATATGACGAGTTTCCCGAACTGAAAATAGTATTCACAGGCTCCTCCTTACTTCAACTTCTGAATGCAGAAGCAGATTTGTCACGCCGATGCATATCATACAATATGCAAGGACTCTCTTACCGTGAATATCTGAAGTTATTTCATCAGATTCATATCCGCCCCTATACATTGGAAGAGATCTTGGAGAGCAGTGACGGAATTTGCAATGAGGTCAACTCTCAATGCAGACCACTGGCTCATTTTGAGGATTATCTGAAACATGGGTATTATCCTTTTTATCTGGAAGGAAATGCAGAGTATTATACACGAATCGAGAATATAACGAATTTGATACTTGAGATTGAACTTCCCCAACAATGTGGAGTAGATATCAGTAATGTACGGAAATTGAAAAGCCTGTTAGGTATCCTTTCCTCCGAAGTTCCGTTTATGGTGGATATCACTAAGCTCTCTGCCCTGGCAGAACTCTCGCGTACCACCATTCTGGCCTATCTGCAATATTTGGACAGAGCCAAGTTAATTCATCTTCTTTATTCGGACAACGACTCTATCAAAAAGCTACAAAAACCGGATAAGATATACATGGAAAATACCAATTTACTTTATGCGCTGACTTTCAAGGATGTGAACAAGGGCACATTGAGAGAAGTATTTATGGTGAACCAACTTTCTTATCTGCATAGAGTAGAATACTGTACACGTAGTGCAGACTACACGATAGACAGCAAATACACAATAGAAGTTGGCGGAAAAAGTAAGGACGGAAAACAGATAGCTGGCAGCAAACAGGCATTTATAGCCGCAGATGATATAGAATATTCAGCAGGAAACAAAATTCCGTTATGGGCATTCGGGTTCTTATATTAAAGGAAAAAGAAAATGGCAAAAGAAAAAACCGTATATGTATGCAGTAACTGCGGGCAGGAATCACCGAAATGGGTGGGTAAGTGTCCGTCGTGCGGAGAATGGAATACGTATGTAGAAGAAATCGTACGGAAAGAAACGACCAACCGCCGTCCGGTATCGGGCATCGAGACGCAGAAAGCGAAACCTGTTATCCTCAGCGAAATAGAAGCCGATGATGAGCCGCGCATCAATATGCACGACGACGAACTGAATCGTGTATTGGGCGGAGGACTTGTGCCCGGCTCTCTGGTTTTGATCGGCGGCGAACCCGGAATCGGAAAATCGACACTCGTCATGCAGACTGTCTTGCGTATGCCGGACAAGAAGATTCTCTATGTATCCGGTGAAGAGAGCGCACGACAGCTGAAACTACGCGCCGACCGCCTTTCGGAAGTCTCCAGCGACTGTCTGATCGTTTGTGAAACTTCACTTGAACAGATTTACGTACATATCAAGAACACCAGTCCCGACCTGGTCATTATCGACTCCATACAGACTATTTCCACAGAAAATATAGAATCATCTCCCGGAAGCATTGCCCAGGTAAGGGAATGTTCGGCATCGATTCTCCGTTTTGCCAAGGAAACGCATACGCCGGTCCTGCTGATCGGACATATAAATAAAGAAGGTAGTATTGCAGGCCCAAAGGTACTGGAGCATATTGTAGATACAGTTCTCCAGTTTGAAGGAGACCAGCATTATATGTACCGTATTCTGCGAAGCATCAAGAACCGATTCGGAAGTACTGCCGAACTAGGTATTTACGAAATGCGTCAGGACGGATTACGTCAGGTCAGCAATCCTTCGGAGTTACTGTTAAGTCAGGATCATGAAGGGATGAGCGGAGTAGCGATTGCTTCTGCTATCGAGGGAGTACGCCCGTTCCTGATTGAGACACAAGCTTTGGTGAGTTCTGCCGTCTATGGAAATCCTCAACGGTCGGCAACCGGCTTCGATATACGGAGAATGAATATGCTTCTGGCTGTTCTCGAAAAGCGCGTAGGCTTCAAGCTTGCGCAGAAAGATGTGTTTCTGAATATTGCAGGAGGATTGAAGGTGAATGATCCGGCTATTGACCTGGCAGTGATCAGTGCCATCCTTTCTTCCAATATGGATGCGGCTGTCGAACCGGAAGTCTGTATGGCAGGAGAAATCGGTCTGTCGGGAGAGATACGCCCCGTGAATCGAATAGAGCAGCGAATCGGAGAAGCGGAAAAGTTAGGATTCAAACGGTTCCTGCTTCCTAAGTATAACCTGCAAGGGATTGACACCCAAAAACTAAAAATAGAATTAGTACCTGTAAGAAAGGTGGAAGAGGCATTCAGAGCACTCTTCGGATAAGTTTAAATTAATATAAATCCATGACACAAGAATACCAACTCCGCATCCTTCCCGAAATCGCAGCAAACGAACAGCGACTGAAAGAATATATATCTAAAGAAAAAGGCATTAACCTGCGTAATATCACTGCTACCCGAATACTGAAACGGAGCATCGATGCACGTCAACGGACTATCTTTGTCAACCTGAAGGTACGGGCATACATCAATGAGATGCCCAAGGAGGATGAATACGAACGCACTATATATAATAATGTAGAAGACAAGCCACAGGTTATCGTAGTCGGTGCCGGTCCCGGCGGACTGTTTGCCGCCTTACGCCTCATCGAACTCGGACTACGTCCGGTTATCGTAGAACGGGGAAAAGATGTGCGCGAACGGAAAAAAGATCTGGCACAAATCAGCAGAGAACATACCATAAATCCGGAATCGAACTATAGCTTTGGTGAAGGAGGTGCAGGAGCCTATTCGGATGGCAAACTTTACACCCGCAGCAAGAAAAGAGGAAATGTAGACAAGATACTGAATGTATTCTGTCAGCACGGAGCTTCTGCGGCTATACTGGCCGATGCCCATCCTCACATTGGGACAGACAAACTTCCGCGTGTCATTGAAAATATGCGGAATACGATTATCGAGTGCGGCGGAGAAGTGCATTTTCAGACCAGAATGGATGCACTGATTATTGAGAACAACGAAATCAAAGGTATTGAAACCAACACAGGAAAGACTTTTCTCGGTCCTGTGATACTGGCAACCGGACATTCCGCAAGGGATGTATATCGTTGGCTGGCTGCAAACGGTGTTACGATAGAAGCCAAAGGAATCGCTGTCGGTGTCCGGCTGGAACATCCGGCTATGCTGATCGACCAGATACAATACCACAATAAGAACGGGCGGGGGAAATACCTTCCTGCTGCCGAGTACAGCTTCGTGACACAAGCTGAAGGCAGAGGAGTCTATAGCTTCTGTATGTGTCCCGGCGGTTTCATTGTTCCTGCCGCCAGCGGCCCGGAACAAGTTGTAGTAAACGGAATGTCTCCTTCTAACCGCGGATCGCGTTGGAGTAACTCGGGAATGGTGGTAGAGATTCAACCGGAAGATTTAATTAATGGAGAATGGAAAATGAAGAATGGAGAATGGGCTGCGCAACAAAATGAGCAGTTATTAGCCATTAACCCATTGCTGAGCAATTCTCAGCTCTCGACTCTCAATACTCAACTTACTCCCCTTCACTTTCAGGAGGAGTTGGAACGTCAATGCTGGTTGCAGGGTGGCAGGCGCCAAACGGCACCGGCGCAACGTATGCTGGACTTTACCCGCAAGAAGTTAAGCTATGATTTACCGGAGTCTTCATATAGTCCGGGGCTGATTTCTTCTCCGCTTCATTTCTGGATGCCGGACTTTATCAGCAAAAGGTTATCTCTCGGTTTTCAGCAGTTCGGGCGTAGTAGTCATGGTTTCCTTACGAATGAAGCGGTGATGATTGGAGTAGAGACTCGTACTTCTTCCCCAGTCCGCATCGTGCGGGATAAGGAGACGTTACAGCACATCACTGTTCGCGGGTTGTTTCCCTGCGGAGAAGGTGCAGGGTATGCAGGTGGAATTGTTTCGGCAGGAGTCGATGGAGAACGGTGTGCGGAAGCGGTAGCAAATTATATAAACCAACAGTAAAAACTCAGCGATAAGATGAATAATAAACCTGAAATAGCCATTATCGAGTCCAACACCCTCACTTGTCTCGGACTGAAAAGTATATTGGAAGAGATTATCCCAATGGCAACCATCCGTACCTTCCACAGTTTCAGTGAACTAATGGATGATACTCCGGACATGTATGCCCATTACTTCATCTCGGCACAAATCTATGTTGAACACAATGCCTTCTTCCTCCCCCGAAAGCGGAAAACAATTGTGCTGGCCAGTGACAGCCCGCAATTCCAACTGTCGGGTGTGCCTGTACTCAATATCTACGAACCGGAAGAAAAACTGGTGAAAAGTCTTTTGAAGCTTCATCAACATGCACACCACAACGGCTATCCTGTAAAAGATATGCCCCCGATTGCCATGCCGGAGGTACATCAGGAAATCTTATCTGCCCGTGAGATAGAGGTACTGGTACTGATTACCAAAGGATTAATCAACAAAGAGATTGCCGACAAACTGAATATCAGTCTGACTACCGTCATCACCCACAGGAAAAACATCACGGAAAAACTTGGAATCAAGTCTGTATCAGGATTAACCATCTATGCCGTAATGAACGGATACATAGAGGCGGACCGAATCTGACTTCTTAAAAAATGAAGCATAATCCTAATAAATGAGGATTGCCTACTTTATATATTTGCCGTTACTTTGCACCAGACAAATTAACTGCGAATGAAAACAAAGAATATTATGATTGCCCTCGCACTCCTGACGACAGGAACAACATGGGCTGAAGATTTCCCTAAAGATTCTCTTAAAGTAGTAGACATCGAAGAAGTGGTAGTGATCGCCACTCCGAAAGAAAACCGGAAACTACGTGAGCTGCCGGCGGCTACAACTGTATTGTCACAGAAAGACATGCAGGCTAACCAAGTGAACTCCGTGAAAAATCTAACGGGCATTGTTCCTAACTTATTTATTCCGGATTATGGTTCGAAACTGACTACCTCCATTTATATCCGTGGAATCGGTTCTCGTATCAATACTCCATCAGTGGGACTTTACGTAGATAATATTCCTTATATTGACAAATCAGCTTTCGACTTCAATTATGCTGATATTGAACGTATTGATATCCTCCGTGGTCCGCAAGGAACTCTTTATGGCCGTAATACAATGGGAGGCCTCATCAAAGTACACACTAAATCTCCTTTCACTTATCAGGGGACTGATATACGGATGGGAGCTGCCACCTATAACAATTACAATGTTTCATTAACACACTACCATCGTTTATCCGATCGCTTCGCTTTCTCCACCGGAGGATTTTACGAACATACAGGTGGGTTCTTCGAAAATTCAGCAAGAAATAATGAGAAGGTAGATAAAAGCAATGCAGGCGGTGGGCGTTTCCGTGGCATCTATATGCCTACATCCAATCTGAAAATAGATATGGCTCTTAGTTATGAATATAGTGATCAGGGCGGCTATCCTTATTATTACACTGGGATTACTCAAAACGGCATAGCAGAAGCCAAAGAAAAAGGAAAAGTGCTTACTGAAGACCGGGCAGATTATATCGGAAAAATTTCATATAATGACCGGAGCAGCTACTATCGCGGACTGCTCAATACAGGTATTAACATTGAATATCAAGCTCAAAACTTTATTTTAAGTGCCGTAACAGGGTATCAGAATCTGAAAGACCGCATGTTTCTCGATCAAGACTTCACTGAACGGGATATCTTCAATATTGAACAGAAACAACGGTCTAATACCATCTCCGAAGAAATTATCCTAAAAGCTAAACCGGGGAAAAGATGGCAATGGGCAACAGGAGCTTTCGGATTCTATCAATGGCTGCACACCACAGGTCCTGTATTGTTCAAAGAAGAAGGGGTCAAAACGATGATAGAAGATAACGCTAATAATGCTTTTGCAGCAATGGAAGGCAAAGGCCCAACTATGCGCATGACTATACATAACCCCACATTGAGTGTCGGAGGCACTTTTGACACCCCCACCCTAAGCGGCGCCCTCTATCACGAATCAACTTTCAATGACCTATTTACAGAAGGACTTTCTTTCACCGCCGGACTTCGACTCGACTATGAAAAGATAAGCATGAAGTACAATTCAGTCAGCACTCCGGTCGATTTTGACTTTGACCTGAGCATGGCAATGGGGCCTGCTTCACTCAATCTTAGTGATCATAATATGAAAGCTCCTACTTCCTTTGTAGGAAAGTTATCAACAGACTATTTACAACTTCTTCCTAAATTTGCCATCCAATATGAATGGAACAAACGCAATAATATTTATGCTACTGTTGCTAAAGGATATCGTTCGGGAGGATATAATATACAAATGTTCTCTGACCTATCCCAAACAGAGATGACTCGTTCTATGATGAATGCTATTATGGAAAGTCCGAATCTTGGAAAGCATCCCCAATACGGAGCCATATTTGAACAGATGTTAAGTTCCCGGATACCCAATGAACCAGATGTAAAGAAATCCACCACATACAAGCCCGAATATTCATGGAACTATGAGTTGGGAAGCCATCTTACCTTATGGGAAGGCAAACTTTGGGCAGACTTCGCAGTATTCTACATGGATACCCGCGACCAGCAAATTTCCCAATTTGCGGCAAGCGGTCTGGGACGTATCACTATCAATGCCGGAAAAAGCCGCAGTTACGGTGCAGAAGCATCCCTCCGTGCCAGCGTGACCAACGAACTAAGTCTGAACGCAAGTTACGGATATACGTATGCCACCTTTACCGACTATATTATAAATGAAGCAGACAAGGATGGCAACCTGACTGTAAAAGCTGACTACAACGGCAAATATGTTCCCTTCGTCCCCAAGCATACGCTTAATATCGGAGGAGAATACGCCATCACCTGTAGCTCCCGTTCCATCTTCGACCGCGTTGTATTCCAAGCAAACTACAATGCTGCCGGACGCATCTACTGGACCGAACAAAATGACGTCAGCCAAGCCTTCTACGGCACACTGAACTGGCGTGCAAATCTTGAAAAAGGGAATGCAATGATCAGCTTCTGGGCACGCAACTTCCTGGACAAAGACTATGCAGCCTTCTACTTTGAAACGATGAACAAAGGATTTATGCAGAAAGGACGTCCCGTACAATTCGGAATAGATCTCCGCTGCCGATTCTAAGAAATAACAGATCAACTGTTCATATAATCCTTTGGAGACATACCAGCACAGCGCTTAAAGAACTTCCCGAAGAATGATTGATTCGAGAAGTTCAGCTGTTCGCTGATCTGCTGAATGGTCAGCTTCCCTGATTTTAATAATGTCTTTGCTTCAAGTATTACATAAGCATCAATCCACTGCCCTGCCAACTGCCGGCTGACTTTATAAACTACAGTAGAAAGATATTTAGGAGAAATGCACAACAAGTCCGCATAAAACTTCACACTGCGTTCTTTCCGATAGTGTTTCTCCACTTCACCGATGAAACGCTGAAAGATCTCTTCCTGCCGTGTGCGTGAATATTTTGATTGCGATTCTTCCTCTTTGATTACTATAGGCAGCATTCTGTAATACAAAATCTGTACGTAAGACTGCAACATAGGAATCTTGAAAGGATGATCCGACTCCTGCAAAGTCGCTTTAGCAGAACGATAGATCCGGACAAATTCTCCCGCTTCCTTTTCTGCAAAAGTGAAGCAGTGTCTATTCTGCAAACATTTATAAAAAGACATTACCTGAGTCGTCTTTTCCGTAGTAGGCATAAAGTCTGTTCGGGTAGCTATCATAAATCCACGAAAGTCATAACTGATGGAAAGGACTTCAAAAATCATTCCCGTGATTATAACACAAAACATATTCGGACGCAAGACATATTCCTTCAAAGAAATTCGTATATGTATCTCCCCCTCCAGACAAAACAGCACGATAGACATTCCCGCCTGAACAGGAAAGTTGTTTTGTGGTAACTGCTCTACAGGTTCGGAGAAAGGGACCTCTATATTGTCCGATAACACAATCTCCCCTTTTATAAAAGAAGTCATCCCCGTTTCTGTCAGATGCGAAATATCAAGCAAAAAGATACCATTACCCATACTTTATTATTTATTAGAGTATTCAGCAACAAAATTAAGCGATCCGGAACATAAAACCGCCATCATTCGACCTATTGACCAAAATGTTAGACCTTTCGGCCTTGAATCATTATTCAATCAAAAGGAAATTTCAAAGTAATAGGGAAAGGCGGGAAAGTATGGCGGGCACATTCTCTTGCACCAGTTCAAGCCACTTTGTCCCCTGCGGTGAAACTATTAGTTTCAATGCTTGAAACCATTCGTTTCAAAGGTTGAAACCAACAGTTTCATGCCTTGAAACAAAGTAAGGAAAAAGGGGTAGCCGAAAAAAACGATTAGTCTTTATCAAAGGGCAAGTATTCTTTGGTAAGCAATGCGCTCTGTCCCGTTCTTGACATAGATGATGCCACAGCGCTGAAAGCCGTATTTCGTCAGAATGTGCTGCATAACTTTGTTATCCCGATGTGTATCCACACGGATATTCTCAAAATGTTCAAAGCACCAGTTCAGACAGGCTTCCGATACGCCTTTCCTTTTACCGCTGGCAGCCATCCGGTGGATGACACCGTAAGGTTCGTCATTGAGCCACGCACCTTCATAAATATTCAGATAAGTAGGATCTTCGCCTAATATAAAGCAGAAAGTTCCCAATATCTCCCCTTGTTCGTCCGTACAGACAAAGCTATGACCGTCTTCTATCTCCTGACGGATAAATGATTCGGACGGATAGCCGTCAATCCATTGGGTCGCATTCCCATTGGCACGCATAAAAGCACGGGCATAATCATAAATCTCCATCACCAAAGGGAGATCTTTCAATTCGGTAGGTCTGATTTCCATCATTCAGAAGTATGATTTGAATATAAAAACAAGATATAAAAGATTATTCATTAATCGCTCCGCAATGGGGGCAAATACCTTTCTCCTTCAACTTCTCCCCGCAATGTCCGCAACGATACTTATAGCTGATATTCCGATGCACCTTCTTCGCAAAAACCCAGATAAAGAATGCAAGGAACAAATAACCGATATAAATATGTGTCATCAGGATAAAGAAGAAATAGCAGAAAATACAACTGGACATCAGTCCCAGCAGATAAAAGACCGCAGCCGCGGGAGTCAACTGCCGGAACAGGTCATCAAGCACCGCCAAAGCGACAATCAGAAACAACCAGATGCTCAGCAAAAAGACTGAAAGTATAAAAGGTACTTTAAAAGGCGATAAGGTGGGATTGAAATAGAAATGTTCCCACGTATCCGGCACAAAGACCTGCATCGATTCGTAAACCGTCGCACTGAAAGCCATCAGCAGGCAAAGAAACAACGGATAGACACTGTCAATATCATTAAAATAGACCAGTTGCAACTGCTTCCGGCGGAAAGCGCGAAACAGATAGACCCCAACAAACAACGCGAAGATAATCATGAAATAAGAAGCATGCGTATCACTGAAAAAATGGATAGCCTGCGAAATACTGTCCGTCGGCACAAACGATTCTTTCAATTCTGTTTCACGTATCCACCCTTGCTCCTCTTGTGTATGTGCCAGCTTTACCCAAACACTGTCCACACTATCGGCAGGGTGAATGGCAAACTCGGCAACAACCACCCGATCTCCTTTATACAATGCAATGTAGGTGTCCTTGATGGGCAGGCACTCCATTGTTACCGAGTCGGTGGTTACTTCCAGATTCGTATTCCAGGTATAATGCCGGTCATAAAGATAGTTCAGAGAATCTTTTGTCTTCTCCGACAGTTCCTCGGAAGTAAGATCGGGACGCGTATAGTGACAGGATGAAAGGAACAGCAAAGTCAACAGCAGCCCCACGACAGAACAGCACAAAGCGGTACGAAACTTATCTCCGCCGAAAACAAGCTCCGTTACACTCTGCATATCTCTGCCGGGGAATCGTTTCATTGTGCCGCTTTTACTTTCATTTGACAGTTTTTGCAATCGAATTCAAGGCGGAAACGTTTTCCGTCATTCGATACCAGATAATAGGGCTCTTTATAAGGCGAGCGCACTCGTTGATGGATAGGACACCAGCCCATGCTATAACGCAGGCAGTGTTTGCAGAACATCAGCACGGCATCTTCCACCCGTTCCTTTTCATAAGCCTCAGCCACTTGCTGCACTCCATGTTCCCGATAAAAAGAAGCTGCACGGGTGTTCATCACGTTTCCCAAATAAGTAAGTGCAGCCTGCGGAAAAGCATGTGAAGTCGGCTTCCAGACAGCCAGTTCCTGACGGTAATTGATGCGTCGGGCAGCAATCAGCTTTTCTATCGCCTGACGGCGGAAGTCCGCCAAAACAGAAGCCGGTAAGAACCAATTCTCCGAAAAGGAGATTTCGATCTTTTCCGCTTCGAAAGGCGTGTTTCCCAATTTAGCAAGCTGCGTCTTCAAGTTATCAGCCTGTGGAGTCCGAGCCGGCTCTTTCTCACGAGACAGAGTGAGCGTAACGCTGTTATCGTCCTCATCCGTCAGTGTCAGAGAGAAACCGAAGTTGTTATCTGCAAGCAGTATGCTAACGGCAATCTTCCGTTCGGCCGACTTGCGGGAAAGTATGCGTTCAAACTCCTGATCGAAGTTACGATAGAGCTTGGTACGGGGCTTGATGCGGGGCATCTCCTGAGGATAAAGTTTGTTTCCATCCACCCGATTAATCCGGAATCCCTGCAAACGTCCCTGTTCATCAATATAGCAGACACCGTCTCCGTTATTGAATGATTTCAGTCCGGCAACGGTCAGAAAGTTGCCACGGGCTTCTTTCATTGTGCCCATCTCCTCTCCCAATGATTTCGGAGTATCGAAAGAAAAAATATCCTCACTGCGGCCATGCAGGAAGTAATGAGTAAATCCGCGACTGAAGCTCTTGTCCAGCTGCGGTTTAAAGTCGAAACGGCAAGTGCCGGAAGAAGCGCGCACATATTCCGGTCGGCGGGCAAAGACGGCATCCAGCTTCTGACGATAGGCAGCCGTTACATTCTTCACATAAGACACATCTTTCAGACGTCCTTCTATTTTGAATGAGGAAGCTCCGGCATCCAGCAACCGTTCCAGTTCGTCACTCTGGTTCATATCTTTCAAAGAGAGCAAGTGCTTGTCTTTCACAATCACTTTTCCTTCCGAATCGACAAGACTGAAAGGCAAGCGGCAAAACTGCGCACACTCTCCCCGATTCGCGCTGCGCCCGAAACAAGCCTGGCTAACGTAGCACTGACCGCTATAGCTTACGCAAAGCGCCCCGTGTACAAACACTTCCAGCGGAACTTCGGGACAAGTTTCGTGTATCTTCCTTATTTCACGGATCGACAATTCCCGTGCCAGAACAACCTGACGGAAGCCCGCTTCCCAGAGGAACTTCACCCTTTCCGGTGTCCGATTGTCCATCTGCGTACTGGCATGAAGAGGTATCGGCGGAAGATTCAGTTTCGTGATTCCCATATCCTGCACAATCAGAGCATCCACGCCAACCCGATACAGGGCGTGGATCATCTCTTCCGTCTCTTTCAGCTCTTCTTCTTTCAGAATCGTATTGACTGTGACATAGATACGGGCATTATACAAGTGAGCATGTTTTACCAACGCTTCGATATCTTCCAGAGAATTCACAGCCGCTGCACGGGCGCCAAATTTAGGTGCACCGATATATACGGCATCTGCTCCGTGATTGATAGCTTCGATACCACATTCCAGATTCTTCGCCGGGGCGAGAAGTTCTATTTTACGCTGCTTGATCATTCAATATCATTAATGTTGTAAGGCGTTTCCTGATAAACAAAGTAGTTCAGCCAGTTGGAGAACAAAAGGTTGGCATGAGCGCGCCAACGGACCAACGGACCTTTGTCCGGATCATCATCTACGTAATAGTTACGGGGAACTTCGATCGGCAGTCCTTTACCCAGATCACGACGATATTCCGTATCCAAGGTATAGGGAGAGTATTCCGAATGTCCGGTCACGAAGAACTCACGTCCGCCACGTGCCATAGCCATATAAACGCCCGCATCTTTCGATTCGGAAAGCAATGTCAGTTCCGGCACTTTGAGGATGTCTTCCCTGCGTACTTCCGTATGGCGGCTATGCGGCACATAGAAGCAATCGTCAAATCCGCGGAAGATAGAATGGAAAGGTTCCAGTACCCGATGTTCGAAGATTCCGAACATTTTCTGGTCCAGTGGATACTTGGGAACTCCGTAGTGATGATACAGTCCGGCTTGCGCAGCCCAGCATATATATAAGGTAGACGTCACGTGCGTACGTGCCCAATCAAATATTTCGGTAATTTCCTCCCAATAAGTCACTTCCTCGAAGTCCATCTGTTCCACCGGAGCACCGGTGATGATCATGCCGTCGTATTTCTCATTACGCATTTGCTCGAAGTCGGTATAGAACGTTTGCATATGTTCTATCGGCGTATTCTTGGATGTATGACTTTTGATCTTCATAAACGAGATTTCTACCTGGAGAGGCGTATTCGAGAGCAGCCGCACCAAGTCTGTTTCCGTTGTAATCTTCAACGGCATCAGGTTCAGAATCACAATCCGCAACGGACGAATATCCTGTTGCGTAGCACGCGAAGTATCAATTACGAAAATATTCTCTTCCTTCAATAATTCTATTGCAGGGAGCTTATCGGGTAAATTTAAAGGCATAATCGCTATATATTAGTAATTTGGCTGCAAAAATACGAAAAATATAGCACATAATAGGGAGGTTGCTTATTTAGAAGACGTACAAATTAAGTCAATTTAATCAAAGAAGCATACCAAGTAATGAATAAAAGCTTTATTTTTGCCGAACGAATTAGTACTAATAATTTAAATCTTAAAAAAATGGCTTACGTAATTAGTGACGATTGTATTGCTTGCGGAACTTGTATCGACGAGTGTCCGGTAGAAGCTATCTCTGAAGGTGATATCTATTCTATCAACCCAGATGTATGTACTGACTGTGGAACTTGCGCAGACGTTTGCCCGTCTGAAGCTATTCACCCGGCTGAATAATACAATCTACAAAAAAGTATAGGCTGCTTTCTACGGAAGGCAGCCTTTTTTATTTTATCGCTACGGACAAAAGGAAATTGCATAAAAAAACGGTAGACTTTCTTTTTCAGGAGATAGCCTACCGTTCTATATTCTTTAAGATTGCTTATTTCAATTTAGCCAATGCTTCCTTGATTCGGCGGATAGCTTCTACAATGTTTTCATCACTTGTAGCGTAGCTCATACGAATACATTCAGGAGCACCAAAGGAAGTACCGCCTACACAAGCTACATGAGCATCTTCGAGCAGGTACATTGCCAGGTCGTCCGAGTTTTCAATCTTACGTTCGCCGTTGCTCTTTCCGAAGAAGTAGCTACATTTCGGGAACAGATAGAAAGCGCCTTGCGGTACGTTTACTTCGAAACCCGGCACTTCTTTAGCCAACTTCACGATCAGGTCACGACGACGTTCAAATGCCTTCTGCATTTCTTTCACCGGTTCTTGTGTACCTACGTAAGCAGCCTCAGCAGCTTTCTGAGATACCGAGCAAGGACCTGAAGTGTATTGTCCCTGAAGCTTGTTACAAGCTTTCACAATCCATTCCGGACCAGCAATGAAACCGATTCTCCATCCGGTCATTGCATAGGCTTTGGATACACCGTTCACGATCACTGTACGTTCTTTCATTTCCGGGAACTGAGCAATGCTCTGATGTGCACCGATATAATTGATATGTTCGTAAATCTCGTCAGCAATTACCACTACTTGCGGATACTTAGCCAGCACGGCTGCCAGTCCAGCCAGTTCTTCTTTGCTGTAAACAGAACCTGTCGGGTTGGACGGAGAACAAAGAATCAATGCTTTTGTTTTCGGAGTAATAGCTGCTTCCAGTTGTTCCGGAGTAATTTTGAAATCTTGTTCGATGCCGGCAGAAACAATGACAGGAGTACCTTCTGCCATCTTCACCATTTCCGGATAGCTCACCCAGTAAGGAGCCGGTACAATTACTTCATCACCCGGATTTACCAATACCAGGATCGCATTACATACAGATTGCTTTGCACCATTGGCACAAGAAATCTGAGCAGCAGTATATTCTAGACCGTTCTCTTTTTTCAGCTTCTCAACAATCGCATTGCGTAAAGCCGGATAACCCGGTACCGGAGAGTAGCGAGAAAAGTTATCATCAATGGCTTTCTTCGCAGCTTCTTTGATGTGGTCAGGAGTATTGAAATCCGGTTCTCCTACACTTAAGTTAATAACATCAATACCCTGCGCTTTGAGTTCGTTGCTCTTTTGCGACATGGCAAGCGTCGCCGACGGCGACAAGCTGTTCAAACGATCTGATAATTGATTCATTTTGTATCTATTTTATTGTTGTTGAGTGAAATTCGTTGCAAAATAAGCGATAATATTCGACATATGAAAACAAAATGGCATTTTACTTATTAAAATGTAATGTATGTCCCATTCTTTCTTTCTTTGTTCTCAGATATCGCTCATTATAAGGATTAGGAACTGTTTCAACAGGTACATTTTCTACAATTTCCAGTCCATAGGCTTCCAGCCCTACACGTTTCACGGGATTATTTGTCAGAAGTTTCATTTTGTGCACTCCCAGTTCACGCAGAATCTGGGCTCCCACTCCATAGTCGCGTTCGTCTGCCAGGTGTCCTAAGCAAAGGTTGGCGTCAACGGTATCCATACCGTCTTCCTGAAGTTTATATGCTTTCATCTTTTCCATCAAACCGATTCCACGACCTTCCTGATTCAGATAAACCACCACACCTTTTCCTTCTTTTTCAATCATTTCCATCGCTTTATGCAACTGCTCGCCACAGTCACAACGGTGTGAGCCAAGAATATCACCAGTAGCGCAAGATGAATGGACACGCACCAAGATAGGTTCGTCTTCATTCCATGTACCTTTAAATATAGCCATATGCTCCAGTCCATTCGATTTCTGACGGAAAGGAATCAGACGGAACATACCATGTTCGGTCGGCATATTTACCTCAACACCTTTTTCTACGATTGACTCCTGTTTCAGACGATAAGCAATCAAGTCATGAATGGAAATCAGTTTCAGTCCATGTTCATCAGCCATTGCACGAAGTTCCGGCAGACGTGCCATCGTACCGTCATCGCTCATTATTTCCATCAGAGCACCTGCAGGGTAAAGTCCGGCAAGGCGTGCCATATCAATGGTAGCTTCTGTATGTCCGGCACGACGAAGTACTCCTTTTTCCTGTGCATACAGCGGATTAATATGTCCGGGACGTCCGAAAGTAGCCGGTGTAGAAGCAGGATCGGCCAACGCCTGAATAGTAGCAGCACGGTCGGAAGCAGAAACTCCGGTACTACAACCTTCCAGTTTGTCAATTGTCACTGTAAAAGGAGTGCCCAATACAGAAGTATTATCACTGACCTGATGCGGCAAATCCAGTTCTTTACAACGCGACACCGTGATAGGTGCACAGAGCACACCACGCGCATGTTTCAACATAAAGTTAACTTTCTCAGGAGTTATCTTTTCGGCAGCTATGATTAAATCACCTTCGTTTTCACGATCTTCATCATCCACTACAATGACAAACTTGCCTTCTTTGAAATCGGCAATCGCATCTTCTATTCTATCCATTTTAATCTCTTCCATAACACTTATTTATTAATATTCTGTATGATGAATTGAATTTGTTCATTGTTTTTTATTATCCGTTCCATATCTTTCGCCAACCGGACACGGAATGCCCAGATGCGGAAATAAAAGAATAATCCTATAGGGAAAATAACCCCGGCAGCCAGATTCAGCCAATAGGTGTGGAACGGGCGTATATGAGCAGAAACGGAAATAATCGGATAATTGTTTAATGTATTCAGCAAAGTCACAGACTTCGTATTGGACATCTCCTCTATGAGTGTCTCTAACTTTTCATTGATAGATATCATCTCATCATCCTTCTCGCCCGACATCCACAGCTTAAAATAGTTCGGAGCTTTCATCAGGCGATTTTTAGCTATATACTCTTTGCACTCGTCAGTAAGCACCTGCAAATCACCCGGTATGCGAGTATAATCCGGATCGTGAATCACCACCTCTTTCTTGAATAAATGGCGTATGTTACGGATACCGACAATCTTCTTAAACCAATTGATATACGCATCGGCATTGAGCACTACAGAGTCTTTATTTGATTTGTAAGTCAGGAAAGCACCCAACGGGGCAAGCACGGCACTACTGGTCCACACTCCCATCCATACGACCCATCTGCCGTCACGTGCCATCTTATAGCCCGTATTGTCTATGATATAATAAATGATGAATACCATCACCGAAACGATGACCGGCATACCGAGTCCTCCTTTACGGATAATTCCGCCCAATGGGGCACCAATGAAGAAGAACAGCAGGCAGGAAAGTGAAATAGTGATCTTTTTATGCCACTCTATCTCATGCTTCCGCATACTATAATCATGGCTACCCATCGTATAACTCTTGAAGTTTATATCACTGCTCAGGTTTTCCGCACGACTTGCAGCGGATGAAATCACCTTCTGCTTCTGCATCAAAGGAGCTACCTCATAGAGACTGTCGATATTATATTCAGTAATATTCGCCTCCATAATCTTGACCGTATCCTCCTTTGTCAATCCATAGGTGGTACGGAAATTCCCTTCAGAAACTTCCCGGTAATATTGTCTTCCGATACTATCGCCCACCATTTTCATTGAGTCGATGGAGGCTTGCAGCATCGACATATCTTTGGCAGCAGATGTATTGCTCATAATACTGGCATCCGCCATATTAAAGTCTGAGTCAAACTCAATAATCGTATGTTTTTCCCGGAATTCTTCCCGACGATACGGCACATTCTGAGATTTCATACTCTGTGATCTCAGGTTTTCAAATAAATCACCACTGTACAAATGCAGCCAGAGATGCTGCTTGTCTGCAGTCATTTCCATTCGTCCGGAATCTGCATAAATAATATGTGCGTTCTCAAATCCGTCTTTCAGGTTATAGATCAGCACATCATACATCATACCTGTTTTCCGGTTCTTCTTGGCTATCTTCAGGTTATAATCCGGTATTTCCGAATAAAACACCCCCTCCGGGATATCCAATTCCGGAGACTTTTGTTTCATCGAAATAATCAGTGTGTATAGTTTCGTCTGAGCAATAGGCCCCACGACATTTTGGAAATAAAAAGAGACAGCAACCAAACCACAGACAAAGAAAGCCAGCGGGCGCATAATTTTAAGCAAGGATATACCCGCAGCTTTCATTGCGAGCAACTCGTAACGTTCGCCAAAGTTGCCGAAGGTTATTAAAGAAGCCAGCAATATTGCCAACGGCAACGATATTGGCACCAGTGTCAATGCGGAATAAAAGAAGAACTGAGCTATCACACTCATATCCAGTCCCTTTCCGACTAACTCGTCTACATATCTCCACAAAAACTGCATCATGAAGATGAAGAGACAGATGAAGAATGTACCTATAAAGAGCATCAGGAAGCTCTTTACGATAAATATATCTAATTTCTTTATGCGTAGCATCTTAATAGGTTCGTGCAATTAAGACGCAAAATTAGCACAAAAAAAGTAGCATAGAAAATTTTTAGTTGAAAGTTAACTAAAAACCACACGTTCTTCTCAATTTCGCCACTTGCGACTCCCACAATTCTTTCATGTCAGCAACTTCGTCCGCCTCTGCGAAGTCTGTAATTTCTAATACATAGTCACTTGTCAGCTCATTATAAGTCATTTTGATTTCAAAGTAGTCGCGTTCATTTTCGTCATCCTGCCAACGGAAGCGAATAAATGAGAAAGAACGGATCGCAATAATTTCGGCATTTCTTTGTTCAGTCTTCCCCCAATGGAATTCTACGATTTTATCATCAGATACTACTTTATCAGCAAACCAGTCCTCCAACCCGGTCGGTGTGCTAATAGCTGCCCAAAGAATATTTTTAGATGTTGCGTTCAACAAATACTCCAAATGAATTTTTTCTTTTTTCATAGCAATTTCGAATTGTTTTTACGTGTGCCAAGATAAATACTTTTTTCTAATTATGTGGCATAAATCAGACACTTTATTTAAAACTTATTTCTTTTCAAAGCCCCAAACTCCCTATTTATAGGAAAAAGAGAACCTCGTTCTAAAGAAAAAACACAAAAAAGTTATGAATTGTTTTGGAGATTACAGAAAAACATCTATCTTTGCACCCGCAATCGAGAAATGATGGCGGGATAGCTCAGCTGGTTAGAGCGCATGATTCATAATCATGAGGTCCCCGGTTCAATCCCGGGTCCCGCTACTTGATAAGAATAAGGCATTTGGGAGGCTTCCACTTCTGGGTGCCTTTTTCTTTTTTAGCTCCGGTTTGCGCTATGGTTTGCGCCAGCGTCAAATTCAATGTAACATGGTTCAACAAATTTTATCTCTACAAAGATACTATTTTACTTTCAAATTTTAATTGAAAAGATTAATAATACAATTGCACGACATTGCTATTCTATAAAAAACAGCAAATGAATTACTTCAAATGCTGTTTTCTCTTTTACTTTATATCAATGGTATCATATTCAGAAACGTTATCATACTTACCTTCTCCTATTTTCTGTAACCTATCTTTTATCCTTTTATACCGCCTAAATGAACAAGTTGAAGTATTTCTATCATAATCTATGATTTCAGCCTCTATCAGTTCTAATTCATTACATTTACTAAGCCTATCATAACTATTCAAATCCACTCTTTTAACTAAGCTATATTTATAGTAACCACCATAGTAAGCACTTCCTGTTCTTTTGTGTATTGTTATAGTTTTATTTACAGAATCAAAATCTGAATTATAATTGCTGATTTTTCCTGTTGGATTAACAAATGGCGCTTCTGTCAGTTGCTTCACTTCATTATTGGTTATCTTGTAAACATCATAGGTATTGCAATGTCTTGTACCACATCTCCAGTTATTGATAATTAATTCTTCTTCTCCGTCAAAATCCACATCAGAGAAAAAGAATGGTGAGTTATGACTCAAATACTCCTTTGTTGATTTAGGTAAATAATCCAATTCTAATATCATGTTATCTCTAACTTCTTGTTCGTTTACATAATAAAGAACACTGTCAGAAAAGCTTTCATTGTAAATATAGAATCTGTTATCTTCCTTTTCAAAATACAGTAGTGCATTTCCCCATATTTCAGTCTCCCTCTCTTTATCATAAGTATAGTTATACGGCAAACACATAACAGTTACATCAAAGCCATTTACAGGTTGCCTGTACTTTATAAAAATACGTGGTTTAAAGCATTTAAGCTCATCATCAAACAAAGTATTATACAAAAACTTTGCACATTTCATTAAGTTAGCTGCTGCTAACGAATCTTTCATATCCTGTTCACTTGGTTGTCTTTTCCTATCACAAGATAAAACAGAACATAAGAAGATTGGTAATATGCAATATAAAATTTTCCTCATGGACTTTTTTTCTAATTATTACATATAAGATAAATCGCCAAAACCACAACAGGAACGATGATATACAATGCTATTGCTCCTTCTTCAAAACTCCCATTTTCTTTACGTGGACAGGTAATATATGCTATTATCGCATAAATTATAATTCCTATTAATACTCCCATATTTACAGTTTAATTTTTCCTTTTCAACACAATGCTTTTCACATCTTGTATATTTCCCTTCCTGTATATTATCGAAATTTTAAGAACATTTCTAAAAACAGATATTTTAAACTCTTTTTGCCCATTTGCATCAATAGAATAATTAAGAAGTTTATACCCGTTATCAAGTTGCAGAGTGACAATATCTATATTAGAACTATAACATTGCCATGATACCAATACAAAGTCTCCTTCTGTTATATATGCTTTATCTGCATACAATACTATATCTTCTTTAGGTTGATACGCATTATATTCTTTATTCGGATTTTCGTCGACAAATTCTGACACTTCTCTCTTTTTTTCAGTTTTTGTTATTAAAGAAAAGATAAAACTCCCCACTATTCCTGCCAGTGCAACCATTAATAAACTTTCCATAATATATAAATTATAAGTAATTGTAAATGCTAGCCTAATAAGACTAGCATTTTGTTTTTAAACCCTATTATTGTTTTGTGTATGTAATAACCTCTCCTTCACCTTCTTCATCCATATCATCAACTAAAACTAATTTAGAGCCTGTCAGTTCTCGAACATGCATTGAATAAACATCACTCTCTCCGTCGCTATCTTCTTCCCATATCCAAGTAAAGACCTTACTGTTTTCGTCATAAGTATATCTGAAATTTTCTACTCCGTCTTTGTCTAATTGACCATTAGTATAATTAGCACTTGAACCCGTACCGTTTTCATTAATAGTCATTACTTCTTTATATTCCATAGAGTTCCTATTCTCTATATTCACCCAAGTACCTACTAATGGATTTTCATCATCATCATCGCTACAAGAAGTAAAACCTGCACATAAAGCAACAACCAATAAAGTCGCAAAAAATCTAAATGTTTTCATATTCTGTAAATAATCTTTTTGTTAATAATTTCATTTGTAGTATAAGCTGCTCAAAAATTGAGTTGGCTACTTAAAAGATAGTAGCTAAAGTTGTTTCTTAATGTCTGATTCGTAGTTATATATCGTTTTATCCACCCTGTTCCCTTTGGATAGTATTATACAATGAGAAAAGCGTGGGAACTATTGGATATTATCTAATCTGAGGCTCTCGACTGCCCATCTCCAAATAATAAACAATAGCCCACGCCAAACGATATATAGACTATCTTAACAAGATAGGTATATAACATTGACGTGAGCGTTCTTGCCTATTATTCTTGGAGATTGAAATTGTCGAGATTTCAGATTAAGAATAATATTTAAAACGCTCTTCGTTAACTAATATGTCCTTTCAGCCCTAACACATTAGGTATCTGAAATTGCCACAAAGTTACGAAAAGCGTTTGTAATAGCAAGAACTATTGTTTATTAAAAAGTAAGGCAATCATAAGTATTTAACAGCTCTTCTTGTCTCAATCCTAAATATCTCTTAGTAATAGATACACTAGAATGATTAAATAATTCCATTAGCTTAACAAGTGCCAACTCTGAATTATCGCTATTCATATTATACACCTGTCTACCAAATGTTTTTCTTAATGAATGGCATGAAAAGTTTTTAACCGATAGCTTGTATTTGATTTGCATCTTTTTCAATAATACATCAATACTTTGCACCCTGTAAACTGTTCCTTTCTGACTTACCAAAATAGGTGCATTTATTCCAATCGGTTGTATCTGTTTATAACAATCTGCAATGTGCCGTTTTAACTGCTGATTAATTCTGATAGTACGCTGCTTTCCTGTTTTCTTCTCTATTATCGTAAATTCATCAACATTTAAAATCTGTTTCCAATGCAAGGCAAGCATATCACTTATTCGTAGTCCCCAAAAACAACCTATTGCAATAAGTAGGGACATCTTATAATCTTCGTCTTTATAAAGAGAACGAACTAGGTTCATAGCTTCTCCCCATTGTAGATAATCGGCTGTTGTATTACTATATTTCAAGCTCATAAATATTCAATTTTATAAGTAAATAAATAAAAGTGAATATTCCACCAATACCACCAAGCAACCTATAAAGCTAACTTACTGATTTATAATGAAACATTCACTTTGTATATTAGTGACGATTATTCGCTTCTTCCACTTCCCATAAGCCAATTAAAAGAATAAGTAGGATTAACGGAACACAACCTGTTATAAAAGACAATACCACCCAAAAGAGCCAAACAAGTATCCTATAATAAAACATGATTCTTTGTTTTACGTAGTTAATAAAATAGGAGAATACCCATTTCTGAATATTCCCCTGTTTAATCAATCAATAAACCACTTATATTTAGTGTCTCCATGCAAAGCGGCATTTATTCCCGTTGCTATTTCAGTAGCATTTACCGCTCTATCCAAAAACGTGTCGATATAACTATTTTTACACGCTCCAGTTAACAAATTAAAGAATTCCCACATAGATAAGTCACTTCCCAAGCTACCAAAGTTCTCATCATTGATATAAGCCCTAGCCACATTGTTAATCTGTGTATCAGTAAATAACATACGTGGAATATCTTTCTGATAACTTTGTGGCAATGATTGATAAAGTCTCATTCTCCCAAGTAATTGGCAAAATTGATGTTCTGTGAGATATGAGTTACCAAGTGTTTGCATTAAATGTAGATGTTTTGCAGGTTGATAACTCTGAAACATTTCTAATACAGCCCGATATAAATCTTTGGTATTAGTAACTTCCAAGCAACTAAGAAAACCGTCTGTTGATACACACAAATTTGTGCATACTTTACAGGTAAAGCCTATAAAAGTTTTTACCCTCTCTGCTCCCTTCTTGCTATACAAATTGGTATGATTATAAGCACGAACACCACCAATAGTAAGAATTAGCTTATTTCCGTTCACCGTTTCGTAAATCGTAGGAATCTGAATAATAAAAGCACATCTTTCGTAGTAGATAGTCTTATCACTTTCAAGAAGTTGATTTGCAGGTTTGTGTATTGCCTCTGGTATACGACCCTTAATAACATGACTTACACGAATATCGGGCTTATCAATGCTTTCACCACTGAAAAAAGTATTTGCAGCGTCATAAACAGTCTCTATAAATGCAGGGTGAGAAATTGTAAGCTCATTATCTTTAGCAAATACGGGTGTAATACAATCTTCTTTCAAATGTTGCATTGTAACCTCTAGTGTATTAGCTTCCAAGAAATGAGGATTCTCTTTCTTTACCTGTGGCTGTTCTTCGATTATTACCGCTTCTTCTGCATATTCACCAAAGTTACTTTCCCTTCTTACTTGTGGCACATTGCCAATAATTTGTAGATTTCTCATAACGAATAAAATTTTAAATGATTTATAAATTGATTACGTGGAGAATAGATATTTCACTTTTCTTCCAACTACCCTAGGGGGTGTTAGAACTACTCTTCACGTGTTCATGTAACTTTCAATTCAGTAAATCATAGGAGAAATAAACTGATATATATTTGAGCTCTATTTTTATAGGTAGGGGATTATTATATATGTATTTATTGACGCATATTTTCTACTTCATAATGAATATTTAGACATTAAGAATGTGCATAACATATAACAATGTTTGAAGAATGAGTATCATTCATTTTTAGCTTCCAATTATTCGTAATTTGTGTATCCATGAAGGAAAGATTACGTATTGCATTGAGGCTTATTATCTCCATTTCAATTATACATACGGTAATTTACTTTTTCAATCTATAGATAAGCCATGTTGATAGATTTTATTGCAGTCGCTATATACTGTATTAGACGATTTCTTTTTCTCCATAAATGGAACTACTTTAGACCATTACAGAATGTGGCATAACCATATAACCAATGTTTGAAGAATGAGTATCATTCATTTTTAGCTCCCAATTATCGTAAATTTGTATCCATGAAGAAAGATACCGTATTGCATTGAGCTTATTATCTCCATTCCCAATACTACCAATACGGTAATTACCTTTTCACAATCTCCATAGATAAAGCATGTCTGATAGATTTATTGCAGTCGCTATATACTAGTATTAGACGACCTTTTTCATTTTGTAGCATAACCATAAAAAGTAGGCAATTTGACGTCTGCCTACCGCTTGTGGTTATGAAAATTTCTTCATATTACCTACCATGTCAGAAGTATATACCTATCAAGAATTACGTGAATTAGCCTTGAAACACGGAATCAGAGATAATAAAGTCCATATCGGTGTATGGTTACAGACACAAGGCTATCAGAAACAAAGAATACAGATTAACCACATTAGAAAAACATTTTATTTAAAATCCCATGATTGAGACAAGAATCCCAATAGCACCTGACACAAGTACCACCCTTTCAGATGAAACAACAGAGCATATCATTCATCGTAAAATGACAATCAAAATAGACAAAGATTATTTAAGAAAAAAGTATCCTGAACTATTCGAGCGACTAGCAAAAATAAAGCTACCACCTGCTTATAAGAAAAAATAATATATCAACACCAAAAGCCATAGTTAAGCACATTTGCTAGTATACTATATGCAATCAATTAGTAAAGACTTTATTTGTCAAGGTTCCTATTGTAAACCCATTTTATTAATAGATATATTTTCTATGCTTCACGCTTTGACTAAATACTGCGTACCACATAAACCTTAGTTAAGTATATTGTTTTTAAATTAAAGAGACATAAAAAGTATGTTATACGACAACAATTTAGATATTTATCCCATTATCTTTTTTCAAATTAAAAATGTTTTTCTAAGTTTGCATGAAAAATAAAAAGTAATTTATATGCGGGTAGATAGATTAAAATTATATAGGCAATTAGAGGAAAAAAGGAACTCTAAGTTATTGGTTTATGTCACAGGTACACGCCCAGGACTTGAAACACAAATTGCTAATGATATTTTACCTAAGATATCAAAGCATTTAGATAAAATTGGAGATGCTGAGAAAATCTCATTATATCTATACACGAATGGTGGAAACACGTTAACAGCTTGGAGTTTAGTAAATCTTATAAGAAGTTTTTGTAAGAATTTTGAAGTTATAATACCAGCTAATTGTTTTAGTTCAGGAACCCTTATTTGTCTAGGAGCTAATAACCTAGTAATGACCAAACAAGCAACACTTGGTCCAATCGACCCAAGTATAAATGGACCATTAAACCCCATGATACCTGGTATATCAGACCCTAATGCAAAGGTTCCCGTTAGTGTAGAGTATGTAAATGCTTACATTGAAATGGCAAAAAAAGACTTTGGTATAACTGACCAAAGAAGTATGACTGAAATTTTATTGCATCTTTCAGAAAAAATACACCCATTAACATTAGGACAGGTATATAAGTCTAAAAGCCAAATACAAATGTTAGCTCGAAAGTTAATGAAATGGCAAAATTTAGGGGAAGAAAAAGAGGATGCTATTATCAAGTTTCTTTGTAGTGAATCAGGCAGCCATGACTATTCTATCCGAAGAAAAGAGGCAAATGAAAGCTTAGGACTCACCATTGAAAAACCTACTACAGAACTATATTCTATCATAAAAGATATCTATGATGACATTAGTAATGAAATGGAATTAGAGAATCCATATAACCCTGCCATTATATTAAATGGTGCAAGTAATTATCCATATTCTTTTAGAAGAGGATTAATCGAGTCTTTAAATAATGGGACAGACGTTTTCTTAAGTGAAGGAACCTTATCTAAACAATCTTTCATACCTGCACCAGGTATGCCTCCTCAAATAAATCTTAGTGATGATAGAACCTTTGAAGGTTGGAAACATGAAAATTGATACACATATGGAAACAAAAAGTTATAAAATTTCAGATTCTGGATATAATCCAAAGATTCAGATAACAACAGGAGCATTTAGTACAAAATATTTTCATGAAAATTCTGCAGTTAAAAATACAACTGCTGAAATTATGAAAAATAGAACTATAACTATATCTAACACAATAAAAAAAAATAGTTTCTAAATTGACACTAATAGAATAAAATGAGGATATTTATGGCAATATTCTCATTTTATATTTATTAATCTTTCGTTATAGAAACATTCATATTACGCATAATCCTTTATATAATTGCAAAAGTAAGAATAGACATTTTTTTAACTTTCCACACATGTAAAAGCTAATTTTCTTAGTAAGTTTGTGTCAATACATAATCAAATAAATACTTTTCTACTATCTTAGCCATTATGTTTACTTTAATATTTTTTCAGTCTATCATTACCACCTGTTCAAGAAATTCCGGTAATTCAACTTCTAATGTACGTTGCCCATTGTAATAGGCATTAATATCTATAATATATATCTTATTCAGTTTTGTAATATTTTTCACCCATTCAAAATATGGACGTAAATGGGC
Source organism: Bacteroides sp. RCH18 (assembly GCF_058231005.1). NCBI lineage: Bacteria > Pseudomonadati > Bacteroidota > Bacteroidia > Bacteroidales > Bacteroidaceae > Bacteroides > Bacteroides sp. RCH18. The sequence continues at coordinate 2,558,256 of NZ_JBIPTC010000001.1, forward strand.
TGCAATAGATGCTATATCACGAACTTTTTCAGTAAGAGATATAACCAATACAAGAATTCCACTTCTTTCATTTCTAAGAAAATGAGCAGCTTTTATCATATCACCAACAAAAGTTTTTCTAGAACTACCACTCTCGAATTCAAAAATTATGTACTCTTTTTCTTGATAAAGAACATAGTCCGGTCTATAGCCATAAGCAATTTCTTTACCGTCAGAATATTTTCTATAATTTTTGTATTTATGTTCCAAACGTTTAAAATCCTTATCCTTCATAGCTAAAAATATATATTATTTTATTCTATTTACCCAATATCCTTTAGCTGGCTTTCCCTCGATTCGTTTAGTTCCAGATTCTAGTTCAACCCATTTTTTTAAGTCCGTAGGCTTCTTCATTCCAAATTGTTGTGCAATCGCCTTCAGTTCCTTAGAAGGCATAAATGTACCAACCGTTAATAATGTTTTTAAGCGTTGACCAATATCACTATCAGTACAAATATTCTCTTTTTTTAAAGCTTCAAGAGCAACTTTTACAGCCTTCATACTTCTTAATTTTTTCACCTGTTCTACTCCCAATTTACACAAAGCGTCTCTTATGAAAGGATATTCTTTTTCAATGCCCTGTTTTACTTCAATATCCAAACAATATTTCATATCAGCATACAAGATAAATGTTTCCAAGAATGTAGGCTTCTTACAAACAGGCTTTATAAAGTTATCATCTAGTTGCACCCATTCCACTTTAGAATGTAATATACCTGCCCTCTCATATTCAGCAACTAAATCTTTCTGTGAACAATATATGCTATTCATTAACCTATAATTATAGAACACAACTTTAGCTGCCATATCATTAACAATAAACTCATCATTTTTTTTATCATATTTGAGAAATGAGGATTTACCTAAATCTGACTTTTGTTGCTTCTTTGCTCCTATCGAAAGTCGGTTATATACAGTAGCTCTTTCTTTAGCATATTCCAACTCTTTTTCTATCTCCTTTTTTGCCTTCTCATAATTTTCATAGTAGTCTTTTGGTCTTGTATTAAAAATATGAACAACCAAATTTCTAAACGGATTATTGGTATTTCTTATTCTCCCTGCAATTTGTGGAATATCCATATCAACGCTTAATAGAGTATGTTTATTATAAATATTACTTACCACGTAACATATACCTGTTTCAGAATAAAAATCCACTCCTTCAAACGACTTGGAAGTTATGAAATTAAATTTCTTTGGTGCATCCGTAGAACTAGATATCTGATATTCCCCTAATGTTCTACGGTTCTTGTCTTCATCAGCACAAATAATCCTGCAATCATCATTCGTAAGATGAGTATATTCTAATATTTTCTTTATTTCTGTGACACTGTTTATAAAGAAGTAAGCTTCGTATGATTTCAATTCATCTTTTTTTATATATCCCTCTCTCTGATACGCTTTAATAAGATTTGCAGTAAGCATATAAGCTCTATTGGTTTTATAAGGTAGAATCGTTAAAGGCTCTATATGTTTCCAATCTGCAATATATTCTTCCACGTTTTTTAAAGCATCCGGTTTAAAATCCATAGCAATAGGAGTGGCAGACATAAAACAATATGATTTAAACTCGTTAAAATGTTCCAATACTCCTTCTACGGCTTCTTTTCTATAAGAATATATTTTCAAGAGATTATGATATTCGTCAACTAATAACCTATATTCTTTGGGAGTAAGAAGAGAAACTAGAGAAGGCATCTTATCATAAGTACACATTATCTTTTTCGCTCCTTCTTTAGAAAGATATACTTTCAACTCTTTCTTCAACGTAGGAGTGAATGTACCATACAATCCGAAAAGATTTCTAACCGGACTCAATCCTGCCTTTCTATTTTCAGCCTTCCACACAATACTATTTCCGTTCTCATCTTTAGGTGGATAACACTTATTTTCTATTAATTCAGTGGTAGGAACTGCAATCACATAATTCTCACCATTTTTAAGAGCAATTGTTGTTCCGCCACAACCTGTGACTACCTTATTAAAGATACAATTATGAGGAAGGTCTTCTAAATCAAGAAAGCCGTCATGTTCTTGGATTTCTAGTTTTTTCATGTCTATTATTCAGAAAAAATTGTAACGCTATCATCAACTACAAAATTAATACTTTATAAATACCTGTACTACTATTTTCCTGACTTTCCATATTTTTTATATAGCCATAATCTGCAAAAAAATGTAACGAGAAAAATCGACAAAAAAATAGTATCCTCAAATAGGACATTTTTCAAACAGGGTCTATAAAAGTATTTTCCCGGTAAAAATGTCCTTCACATTATAGGATTTCCTCAATCAACATATAACATCTTTCACCTTTAACCTTACATTCGGACACCATAAAGAAATCGCTTATAGTCTTACTTGTTATAGCTTTAGGGGGATGTATATTCAATAGAGCATAAATTCTCTTTATTTCTTCTTTGGTATATTTACGAGTGTATTTTTGACCAACAGTAAATGAGTTCTTTATTAAGCGGATTACCTCTGTTCCGGTTGCCTTCTCACTGTATTCCTTCTGTATCATGGCTTCCGTGATTTTCTTCTTGGAATATTTGAGTTTTTCAATCACTTCCTTACCTACCGTATCATAAGCTTCAACAATAAATGAATCAGCCGCAATCAAATCCCGCTTGTATTCCAGTTCCATTTCAGTAACACAATCTCCCAACATCTCCAACTGGCGGACTATCTCTTTACGCTTGTCTTTAATGGATTGAGATTTATTTTCCCTCTTTAGCCGTTCAAAGTCACCTATCGAATAGTAAAATCCATGTTGATAAGAAATAAATGAATCACAATTATCGTATGCCTCGTTTAGAGAGCCTTTATCGTAATAATAATTTTTCATCAATTCCTCATCTATGTAGTTGTCTATTGCAAACCAATTCTCTCTCCCGTTCCTATCAAGCATCTTATTAAAAGGAAGACTTTCCAGTGCAGCACGGTAAGCATCACGGGAAGCCCTGTCTGTTGCACAATCATAAAAGTTCTTCATTGTTCGATATATCTCTTTGCTACAAACAATATATCCTTTTATTTCTTCTTTCGTTCTTTGTGATATACCTTCTTTAACGTTACTAATGTGTGTAATTGATGATACACCATTTCTGAATCGTCCAACCATCTGGATAGCATCAGTATAAGGGTCTATCATTGTATGTTCTGCAAAGTAAACATCGGTTAACATTATTACATGAGGTTTCTGTTCTAACTCAATATCCACAGCATTGAAAAAACGGCTAGTGAAAAAATTGTACCGTTTCATCTTATCAATGCTGCACTGTTCATAGACATTGGTAAATTTATTCCTTCTCAACTTATCAACACTCTTAGGGGCACAAAAGACTGCGGAATCTTCCAATAAATCTAGTTGCTTCATCAATGAATATATAATATCAGTTGAATTGATAAACACACAAATCGGAAGTGGTGCAGCTTCCTCATTGTTTAGCTTGGATAGTGTATCTTTAAATGCTTGCAGCGTATTATTCGTATGATGAAGCCAAATCTCCTTTTTATAATCGAAAGTCGGCTGTATTTCTATCGTCTGAAAGTTCTGCTCCTTAAATCGAGGGTCATTCAATTCTATCGGTGTGGCAGAAACCAATGCTTTTTGGTCAAACTTAAAGAAATCATCTATCGGTAGAATTATATCACTCCGGTAATCCGCATCCTTCACCAGTTTATGACATTCATCGAACAGAAGGAAGCAAGAACAATGCGCACTCATTTCCAGTTCTTCAAATGCGTCCTTTACTTTCTGAAAACTTTCGGGAGTAGTAAGTATCTTATAATACTTATTCTTGCTCTTCTCCAAATATTTTACGATATCGTCAGTATATACACCTTCATATACTCCGAACAGATTATCATCTTTATGCTTAGGGTCATTGCACTTACCGATAATAACAGGAACATTCGATTCAATGATAATCGAGTTACGTTTTGCCGTGATTTCTCCATAGGTAGCACCAAGTCCGGTCAACTTCTTACAAAGAATTGTATTCGTAGGAATTTCGGGAAGAACTTCGGTAAGGTATTGCACCTTACCGAGCTCATTAAGATTAATTTCTATTGTCATCTTCCTCATTAACGTCTATCACATCCATTCCTTCATTTTCGTACTCTTCCTGCTTGATTGCATCAAAATCAGGTGCATCTTGCAACAAATTTCCAGAAGTATTAGCTTCATTAATGAACTGGGACAATTCTTCTACTGGCTTTACATTTAACTTTTTCATAATTTTAAATTTTAATAGATTTATAAATATAGGGAAGGAATTGCGCCTTCCCCCGTTAATAATTCAATTATGCTATCAATTCTTTTTCCAATAAATAATCATATAACTCTTCTGTCCTTTCCAACCGGAAGAAAATCTTTCCTTTTCTGAAAAAAGCACTGGCAGTAATTTTCGCTCCATACTCACGAAACGTAGGAACAAATTGTAATGCTTTTCCCGCTAAAATCAATTGCTTAAAAATTGATAGTTGGAAATCCTTATCTTCTCCTTCACTATAAGCCGTAACACTATTAGGATTAAAACCAAAGTTTTCCGCTTCTCCTGTTTCCAAATAAGTACGTAACCAACTTAATCCCTCTTGATTCAATATCAAACAGAAACCTTGAATCTTTTTGGATTCAATCCAAGCACATGGATAGTTCTCTTTGTTAGTGTAAAACTTAACATTCAATTGCTCACCTCTTTTCATCATTGCCTTTACTGTTTGCATTGCGCCTTCATTGTCATAAGACTTAACTACTTTCTTTTCTACAAATTCTAAATTCATATTCGCTGTTTTTTAATTAAACATTTATGAATCTCAAACGAGGTGCGCACCTTTGTTTTTGATTACGCTGCAAAACTACGGAGAAATAGAAGCGTATGAAATGAAGAAAAAAACATAAAGAAATCCCTTTTTTTATGCTTAATTCTTTATGTAATTACAAATATCATAATTCACAATATATCAACAGATTATATGCAGTCACACAACAATCATCAATTAAATAAAGACTATCATTTTTTATCTTTATATGTTTTACCAATATGATTTTAAATGTTCAACCGGATTATTGGGAGACGTTTTGCACATGGGAATTTTCCACCAATTTGGACAAACTTCATACTTTTGTAAGTTCCTGATTGTAGCCCGTAAATTCAATATGTCATTTTTAGGACTATCCTCATCAATCAGTTTGAGATATTTCAGTAACTCAAGAATGAAATTTCCCTCGTTATCTGTTAATCCTTTACCTTTGACCGCAAATGATGAGTGACGTAGTAGATTATATATGCTAAGAGTTACTGTATCAAGTATCGCATTTTCACGTTTCCTGCCTCTTTTACCTATACTGGGATAATCTTTATCCAATTCCGTTTCTGCTTCTTCCAAAGTTGAAACTCCCAAATATTTATCAAGATATGGAGTTATCATATTGAGAAACCAGCTATCATCATTCGTAAGTTCTATTTTCTGTTTGTTATATTCAATCGTGACAATATTACTCTTGGTCTTTTTCTTCTCATGAAACATCTTGTAAAAACGTAGCATATCCGGTCTAACAGAATAACTATACTTTAGTTGCGTTGGGTCAGCAATATAATCCTCAAAATCAAAATAGCCATTGGTCTGTGTGTATTTATAGTAGATACTTACAATAAGAAGAATAGCGTAAAATACATCTTGGTCTTGCTGTTCATAGGCTTCGTCTTCATTTTTATTGTATGTATTCCACAATGTTTCAATATACTCGGCTTTAAAATTACCACTTTCAAGAACTAAATTCTTTCCCACAGTCATGCAAAACTCATATTTGTCCTCATCTGTCCCGCAATTAGGATAGGGAATCTCCTGCTCTTCCTTCTTTATTGACAAGTACAAATCCTGTATTTCCATTGGGAACTTATTACCCAAAAGATATACATCAGATATATAGTCCAGTTCATTATGAAACATTGAACGGCTGAATCCCACTTCACTATTCAACCATGATTCGATTCGTTTTATCGTATTGATTGGTATTATCTGATATTCCATATTTTCAAACTTTGTCACAAAAATAAAAAATGTCGCTTCACCATAAAAGCAAAGCGACATTTTATTTCAAAGAAGATTCTTCATTGCTTCATCTATCTGCTCATTTTCAAAGCTATCAAGATAATACTGTGTCGTTGACAAACTTGTATGTCCCAATGATTCACTTATCAATGCGATATTTACACCAGAACGTTTTAATACCGTTGCAAATGAATGACGTGCAACATAGGTTGTCAACGGAATACTAATATCCAAATGAGCACCTATCTTTTTAAGAGCTTTATTCATGCCTTTTATCACTTTTCTAATCCTGTCATATTGCTGTTGTTCAGTAATATGAAAATTACGGTCTAATATTGGGAAAACATAATCATTCAGTTGTGAGTGCGGTTTCCTATATTTATCTACAATTTGTACGGCTTGAGGTAAAAGTTGAAATGTAATAGGCTGCTTTGTCTTATGTCGTACAAAGCATATTCGATTATTCACAATATCTGAATACTTCAAATATGCTATATCAATCATATTCATACCACAACCAAGATAACTAAAAGAAAATAAGTCTTTAGTCAAATAAAGTAATGGACTATAATAAGTTGTTATCTCCATTAAATCAACATTCATTATTTTATGTATTTCAGCCTTAGTAATTGCCCTCTTACATTTACCCTTGCGATAATGAGATATTTTGAATTTTACAAAAGGATAATACTTCTCGTTCACCACATTATCTTCTATTGCTTTATTATAAACAGCACGTAATTCTCTCATTCGTATTCCAATCGTATTATCAGAATTACCACGTTTACGAAGATAAAGTTCATAACGCTTTAACCAATTTACATCAATATCCGTGAAAGGTATATCCAAGTTACCTGCGAATCTCAATACAGAATTATAACAACTAATGTAAGCTTTGGCATTACCTAACCGTTTCTCGGCAGTCATATACTGTATGATGTATTGAATATAATCTCCCACATTCTGTTTATTACAACTTCGTTCCACGTATTCAGCCAAAGATTGTGGAGTAAAGTCTTTACCAAGTGTTTTCAGTTCAAACATCATATTGACATATTCTTGTCTCGTTTGATTCATGATATTCAATAACTGTTCACGATTGGGATAGTTTCTTTTAGGTTCTTCCTTATCAAAATTCCAACAAGAAGCTTTGATTGAAATTCCCAAAGATTTAAAGTAACGTAACTTACCTTGGCTAATTCTCAACATTAACGGATGTTCTCCATTAGCTAAAACTTTTGATTTAAAACAAATAATGCCTATATTAGCATCCATAACGTAACATATTATTGTCACATTTTGGTTTGCGCTACGGTTTACACCGATAAGCAAATAGGAGATATTTTAGAAGTCAGATATAAGATTTAGCAAAAGCCAAAATCTTCATAAATGACTTATATTCAGTAGCTCTGCTGGTAGCTTTCAAAGGCTTAGCCTTTGGAAGACGCAGGTTCATAATCATGAGGTCCCCGGTTCAATCCCGGGTCCCGCTACTTGATAAGAATAAGGCATTTGAGAGGCTTCCACTCTTGGGTGCCTTTTTCTTTTATACATCAATTGGTGGCAGGTGACGCCATAGGTGACGCTAAATGCAAAAAGATAGCCCCCGAAAGTTTATATTCAGCTTCCGGGGGCTATTCTATTTAATGCTCTATACGCTTATTCCCATTCAATAGTCGCATTAGGCTTCGGCGACATATCATAGCAAACACGATTCACATTCTTCACTTCTTTCAGAATACGGTCTGTGATTTTCATCAGGATAGGCCAGTCTACCGGTTCAATAGTAGCTGTCATGGCATCTACCGTATTGACAGCGCGGATAATCACCGGCCAGTCGAAAGAACGGGCATTATCGCGTACACCAACAGATTTAAAGTCAGGCACTACGGTAAAGTATTGCCATACCTTTTTATCCAGGCCGGCAATCTGGAATTCTTCACGCAGAATAGCGTCAGATTCACGTACTGCTTCCAGACGATCGCGTGTGATAGCACCCAGACAACGTACACCTAAACCGGGACCGGGGAACGGCTGACGGTAAACCATCTCATAAGGCAAACCCAACTCCAGACCACAAGCACGAACTTCATCCTTGAACAACTGGCGCAAGGGCTCTACAAGCTGGAACTTAAGATCTTCAGGCAGACCGCCTACATTATGATGAGATTTCACCATCTTGGCAGTCTTCGTTCCGCTCTCTACAATATCCGGATAAATAGTACCCTGACCTAAGAAATCGATACCATCCAGTTTACGTGCTTCTTCTTCGAACACACGGATAAACTCACCACCGATAATCTTACGTTTCTGTTCGGGATCTTCCACACCTGCCAATTTATCCAGGAAGCGGTCTGTTACATCTACATAAACCAGATTTGCTTTCAATTGGTTACTGAATACTTCGACAACATCTTCAGACTCACCTTTACGCATCAAGCCGTGATTTACGTGCACGCATACCAAATTTTCACCGATTGCCTTCAGAAGTAAAGCAGCTACTACTGAGCTGTCAACACCACCCGACAATGCCAGCAATACTTTCTTATCACCCACCTGACGTCTGATCAGCTCGATCTGGTCATTGACAAAGTTGGCCATATTCCAGTTGGTTTCAGCCTGACAAGTATCAAATACGAAAGACTTTACAGCAGCCTTAATAGCCTCGATATCATCTGTAAATGCCGGAAGCTTCACTGCGCAAGTCGCTTTATCGTGACCGGCAGCCATAACAGGAATCCCCATCGTATAGATAGACGGATTCACGTCAATAGCAACGCCGTCGATCACGTTGTTCAGTCCACCATTGATAATAATACCCTTTACGTTGGGCAATGCTTTCAGTTCTTCTACTGTGATGTCGTGAGGATAAATCTCACTATAAACTCCTAATGCACGGATGGCACGCGCCAATACCGTATTCTCGTGACTACCCAAGTCAAGGATAACAATCATGTCCTGTTTCATCTGATTCTGGTTCTTTTAAGTTATTATATTGTATAAATTTGACTTTTACTTCAATTAGTCTGCAAATATAAAGATTTTAAAAGACGCTGCAATGTCTTGATTCCCAAAGTTTCATTTCAAATTAAATCAGCTACCACATTTATTTATCACAGCAACCGCCTCCGGACACTTTCCGAACATTCTCTTTTATGCTTTCAGTCGCATCACAAACCGGCTTCCTTTTCCCAGTTCACTTTCTACTGTCAGCGTACCGCCATGCGCTTCCACAAAGTCTCTCGAAATAGACAAACCGAGTCCGCTGCCCTGAACTTTTGTTCCGGGAACACGGAAGTAACGGTCGAAAATACTCTTGTGGTAACGGGGATCGATGCCTTTACCGAAATCCTGAACGTACAGGTCGATCATATCTCCTTCCTGCCTGGCGCCAATCACGACACGGCCGTTTTCTTTAGAATAACGGATCGCATTGCTGAGCAAATTAGTCAATACCCAAGCTATCTTTTCACTATCGACAAAGAGCTTGCCGATTTTCTCTTCCGGATACTCTACTTCTATCTGGATATTGAACTTATCCGCTTGTACCTGATTAGCTTTAATCGCATATTCTATCAGTTCAATAGGCTTCGTTATCTTCGGCATTAATTGCAGCTTGCCTGCCTCTACCTGAGTCATATTCAGCAATTCGCCCGTAATGCTCAACAGGCGTTCGCTATTTTCCTTGATGCTTTTGGACAACTGTTCCTGTTCATCATTCAGCTCACCGACACGTTTATCTTCCAATAGCTGCAGACTCATCATGATAGCCGCAATCGGAGTTTTCAATTCGTGTGAAATGGTAGAGATAAATGTAGTCTTGGCAGAATCCAGTTCCTTGAATTCCGTTATATTCTTCAGCAGAATGACATCCCCTAATTTGCTGGGTTCATCCTTCCCCGCATCCGTATTTATGATAGGAATATAGGAAGCCTTGAAATAACTCTCTTTATCATCAGCATATATCTTTAACGGCTCTTTCTGATCTCCCGGCGTCACCAGTTCACGAATCAGCCGGCGAAGCAGATCATTCTTCAAAGACAATTCTTCCGCAGATTTACGTATGACATTACCTCTTTTCAGATTCAACACGTTCAATGCTTCCTCATTAATAAACAAAATCTCACGATCCATATTCAGACCGATTATCGGATCGTCGATACTGTTCACGATGGCCTCAATAAATTTCTTGGCAGAAAGAATATCCGCTAACGTACTTGCCCGATACTCGGCCAGACGCTCCGCCATACGGTTGAAACTCTCGGCAACTTCCCGAAACTCCTGATTATTTCTCATATCCAGCCGTTCTTCATAATTATGATTGGCTATTTCAAGAATCCCTTGTTTCAGTTCCTTGATGGGTTTACTGATTGTTCGGGGCAACCAATACAGCAATGTCAATCCGGTCAATATACAAATACCGCCGGTAACGGAAATCCACAACAGAGCGCGTTCCAATGCCGGCATAGCGGCAGGGCTGTCAGGTTCTGTGGCAGTCAGCAACTGAAGGTTCACAACAGAAAGTGTTACCAGCAAAATAATCATTCCCGCCAGCATCCCGATGCCGAGAATCAGTTTTGTTTTAATATTCATATCGTTCATACGGTTAATATTATGCAAGTATAATCAAATCTACATTAGCTTGTGACAAATTATTCAAAAACTTTCGATATCCGAGTATGGAGCAAATGGCATGAGGAAATCTCAGATTAGGAGTTCCCATGCAGACAGAAGATATTTGCTTGTCCCGACAAACCTTGACAATACTCCCCAGAATGTCCTTCGACTGCACCTGGATGACCTCTCCGCCCAGTTCCGCCACCAGTTTAAAATGATTCAGCAAATAACGCTGACTGGCCAGATCAATCCGGTCCATACTCTCCCTCGGAGTCTGCACATAGAGAGCGACAAAAGTCGTATTATATCGTGTTGCCAGACGTGCCGCCTTCCGGATAATCCTCCTGGGTGTTTTCTCATGACTACTGATACAAGCCATGAACTTTTCATGCCTGATTCCGACCGAGACACCCATCACAACCTCATTTTCCACCTTCTTCTCCACCCGGAGCGCCACTTCCTTCAAAGCCAGTTCCCGCAGTTGAAGGATATTCTCGGTCCGGAAGAAATTATCCAGCGCTGTCTGAATCTTTTCCGGACGGTATATCTTTCCTGCTTTCAGACGCGAGATCAGTTCTTCCGCTGTCAAGTCGATATTCACCACTTCATCCGCTTCCTGAAGCACACTGTCCGGCACCCGTTCTTTCACCTCGATCCCTGTAATCTCCTGCACTTCTTCATTCACACTCTCGATATGCTGGATATTGATTGCGGAAATTACATTAATCCCCTCATCCAACAGAGTCATCACATCCTGCCAACGTTTCTCGTTCAAACTGCCTTCCACATTGGTATGTGCCAGTTCGTCCACAATCACAATCTCGGGATGAAGGCGGATAATGGCGTCCACATCCATTTCCTCCAACTCTTTTCCTTTATAGAATATTTTACGTCGGGGAATCACAGGCAGTCCCTGCATCAGAGCCTCCGTTCCGGCACGTCCGTGAGTTTCAATATAGCCGATTTGTACGTCCACCCCATTCTCCAGCAGTTCATGAGCCTCCTGAAGCATACGATAAGACTTCCCTACACCGGCTATCATGCCGATATAGATTTTAAATTTGCCTCGATGAGACTTCTTGATCAGATCCAAAAAATGTTGTACACTCTGTTCTCTATCCATATCCATTTCATTAATTGCTGTTTATAAACTATTTCAACCCGTAGTAATCATCACGATCACCACGGGTTTCTGCATAATAAAAATTCATGAGTTTATATCTATGGTCTTAAAGTTACGCCAAAAACCAAGAAAGCATCTTCAACACATGGATTCCATATAGCCTGTGCAAATATCGGCAATGAAAACTTATCATTAATTTTTATCTCTGTCATTCCTTTTAAAGCTACATTAATCACGGCGAAGCCACTATTCGTGTACATACCCTCCGCCTTATACGGCACTGCGCCGCAAGTTACATTTAAATCGACATTTTTCACGCTGAAAGGATAGTTCAGTTCCAGATAGGAGGAATAATTCTGCTTCAGTTCTCCGCTATCATTCAGCTTCTTGTCTTTTCCGGCAAACATCGTATACCACGCTACGGACAGGGGAAACTTCTCTACGGGCAACGTATAAGCCAATCCCGCCTCAAAATGATGTCCCGTCTCATGGCTCTTAAAATTAAAATATTTATATGCCCCTTCACCTTCCCACCACAAATCGGCAACCGTCAGCGTAGGTCCTGCCTCACCAAACTTATAGGCAAGAGTCAGATCCAGTTCTTTATTCCCTCCACTGAAATTAGTAGATCCCCATGCGGTAACAGAAAAATTATCGAGCCCAAACCCCAGCGTGGGTTGAAAAGCCGCACCTCCACCCTGATACATTCCCCGCCAGACATAGGAACTGACAATATCTCCCTGCACAGTAAATTCCTGTGCTTTTGCATCCGTTATACCCGATACGCATACAGTTGCCGCAACGCATGCTCCTACAACAATCTTCTTACTAAAAAAATTCTTCATATTTATCTTTTTATTTTATGTTTCTAAAAAAGAGCAGCGCCCTGTCCAGCCCTGTTTATTTGAACCGCAATAAATAACTAAAACGATTCGGACAGGCACGCCGCCCAGTGTTTGGTTATTTATTCTCTTCAAGTGCTATATTCAGCTTCAGCACATTTATTTTCTCCGTTCCGAAAAGTCCGAGTAAAGGCTTCTCCACACTTTGATCAACGATTTCTTTCACTTGATTTTCAGTCAGTCCACGTGCCTGTGCCACTCTCTTTACCTGCACGTATGCACATTGCGGAGTAATATTAGGGTCGAGACCGGAGGCACTCGCCGTTACCATCTCCGCCGGAACATCTTTACGGCTCAGATAAGGATGATGTACAAGGAACGTATCGATACGCGCTTCCACTTCAGCCAGATATTCTGGATTCGTGGGTCCCTTGTTGCTGCCGGACGAACTAGAAGCATCATAACCGTCTCCGGCACACGAAGGACGTCCCCAGAAATAAATATCTTTTGTAAACATCTGACCGACATTGGCCGCACCCACCACTTTTCCATCCAGTGTGGCAACTTCAGCATTTCCCTTATTAGGTCCTGCCACTTGTGCAAACAACCACAAAATAAGAATATAGAATACGGAGAAAAAGACACAGAAAACAAGAGTTATCTTTAGTGATTTAAATAAAGTTTTCATCGCTATTGTTTTTTAATTAAAAGAATAAACCTACTAATAAATCAATCAGTTTAATTCCGATAAACGGAGCAATCACACCACCTACACCGTAAATCAGCAGATTCCGGCGAAGCAAAGCACTTGCACCTATCGGCTTGTACTGAACGCCACGCAAAGCCAACGGAATCAGGATCGGAATAATAATCGCATTGAAGATGACTGCCGAAAGGATCGCACTCTCAGGACTATGCAACTGCATGATATTCAACGCCGCCAGTTCGGGGATAGCCACCATAAACAAGGCGGGGACAATGGCAAAATATTTAGCCACATCATTGGCGATAGAGAAAGTAGTCAGTGTTCCACGGGTCATCAGCAACTGCTTACCGATTTCCACAATCTCGATCAGTTTGGTAGGATCATTATCCAGATCTACCATATTGCCGGCTTCCTTTGCAGCCTGCGTACCACTGTTCATTGCCACTCCGACATTCGCCTGAGCCAAAGCGGGAGCATCATTCGTACCGTCCCCCATCATTGCCACCAGTTTGCCGGACTGTTGTTCCTTCTTGATATATTCCATTTTATCTTCCGGCTTCGCTTCGGCAATAAAATCATCGACACCTGCCTTTTCTGCAATATATTTGGCAGTCAGCGGGTTATCACCGGTCACCATCACTGTCTTCACTCCCATTTTGCGCAAGCGTTCGAAACGTTCCTGAATACCCGGCTTGATGATATCCTGCAATTCGATAACACCCGTCACTTTCCGATTAACACATACCACCAACGGCGTACCACCATTACTTGAAATAGCAGCGATCACCTTTTCCACTTCTTCGGGGAATTTGTTTCCGGCAGTTTCCACAATCTTACGGATAGCATCAAAAGCCCCTTTACGAATCTGAGTTCCGTCCGGCAAATCGACACCCGAGCATTTGGTTTCGGCTGTAAACTTAATCATTCGCGCGCCTGTCGTATTCAGGCTGCGCATACGGATACCGGATTCACGTCCCAGCTCAACGATTGATTTGCCTTCCGGCGTTTCATCGGATAAAGAGGAAAGCAGACAGGTCTCTACAAAATCGTGCAAATCGATGCCCGGGGCCGTGTGAAAGTGAGTCGCTTTACGATTACCGATAGTGATGGTTCCGGTCTTATCCAGCAGCAATGTGTCGATATCACCGGCAGTTTCCACAGCTTTACCCGATTTCGTAATCACATTGGCACGCAGCGCACGGTCCATACCGGCAATACCGATGGCAGAAAGAAGTCCGCCGATAGTTGTCGGAATGAGGCACACGAACAAAGAAATAAGTGAAGCAATGGTGATGACAGTATTGCTGTAATCGGCAAATGGTTTCAACGTAACACACACAATGACAAAGACAAGTGTAAAACCAGCCAGCAGAATAGTCAACGCTATCTCATTCGGAGTTTTCTGACGGGACGCACCTTCTACCAGTGCAATCATTTTATCCAGAAAACTTTCTCCCGGTTGGGTGGTCACCATTACTTTTATATGATCGGACAGCACTTTCGTACCTCCCGTCACTGAGCTTTTATCGCCGCCTGCTTCCCGGATCACCGGAGCGGACTCACCTGTAATCGCACTTTCATCAATAGAGGCCAATCCTTCGATTATTTCCCCATCGGACGGAATCACGTCTCCGGCTTCACAGACAAACACGTCTCCTTTCTTTAGCTGCGAAGAACTTACAATCACTATTTGATTACCTTCCACCTTTTTGGCTGGTGTCTCTTCCCGTGTTTTACGCAGGCTGTCGGCTTGCGCTTTTCCCCGTGCTTCGGCAATCGCTTCGGCAAAATTGGCAAACAGCAGTGTAATAAACAAAATGATAAACACAGCTATGTTGTAGGCAAACGAACCCTGAGAGGGATTGATGATGGAGTAAAGTGTCACAAACAACATGACCACTGTAGCCACCTCTACCGTATACATGATCGGGTTCTTTATCATCAGTCGCGGGTTTAGCTTCACGAATGATTGTTTCAGGCTTTCTATAACTTGCTCCTTTTGAAACAAAGAAGCTGATTTCATATTTTTCATATCTTCTCTAATTCAGAATTACAAACTTAAATGTTCGGCAATTGTACTCAAAGCGTGTACCGGGAAGAAGGACAGAGCAGCCACGATGAAGATAACGACAAACGTCATTATTCCGAAAGTCAGCGTATCAGTCTTCAGTGTTCCGGCACTCTCGGGAATAAACTTCTTCTGAGCCAGCAGACCGGCAATGGCAACTTGTCCGATAATAGGCAGGAATCGGCTAAGGATAAGCACAATACCACAGGTCCAGTTCCAGAAATAAGTATTATCTCCCAGTCCTTCAAAGCCGGACCCATTGTTAGCGGCACAAGATGTATACTCATAAAGCTGCTCACTCAAGCCGTGGAATCCGAGATTGTTCAGCCAACCGCCCTCGCTTTCCACAAAGTCAGGATGATGTACATATATATAACTTGAGATTGCTGTGAATACTAATATGACGAATGGATGAAGCAGTGCTACTATCGTAGCTATTTTCATTTCACGGGCTTCTACTTTCTTTCCGAGAAATTCCGGTGTGCGACCTACCATCAAACCGCTGATAAATACCGCGATAATAATGAATGTATAATAATTCATCCAACCTACGCCTACACCGCCGAACCAGGTATTAATCTGCATATTCAGCATCTCCATCATACCGGACAACGGCATAGTAGAATCATGCATACCATTCACCGAACCATTGGAAGTAACAGTAGTCACAACGCTCCAAAGTGCTGTAGCTCCGGCACCCAGCCGAACTTCCTTACCTTCCATCGCACCGTTATCCTGCGCAATTCCCAGCTCATCGATACGGGGATTTCCACCCATTTCTTGACTGACATTGATACAGACGCCTACCAGGAAAGCAAAGAGCATCACTCCGAAAATACTATAAGCCAGTTTCTTTCTACGAGTATAAAACCCTAATGCCAGTACCATTGCCATCGGAATAATCAAGATAGACCAGCACTCCACCATATTGGTAAGATAAGTCGGATTTTCCAACGGATGAGAAGAGTTCACACCAAAGTAACCACCTCCATTTGTTCCTAATTGTTTAATGGGCACAATGGCAGCCGCAGGTCCTTGCGAAACCATCTGTTCCTGTCCTTCGAGGGTAGTCACCTTCATTTTTCCGTCGAATCCCATCGGAGTTCCCTGAAGAATCAGGATAAAACCTACGACCAAAGAAAGCGGTAACAGGATACGGGTACAGCTCACTACCAAAAAATGCCAGAAGTTACCGATTGTTTTTGCTGTCTTGGCAGCCATACTCTTCATTATACCAGCCATAGCAGCCATACCGGTTGCAGCGGTAATAAACTGGAAGAGCATAATGACAAACAATTGTGTGAAGTAAGTCAATCCGCTTTCGCCACTATAGTGCTGCAAGTTACAGTTGACCATAAAACTGATACAGGTATTAAAAGCCTGATCCGGCGTTTGGGGTCCGTTGCCATCCGGATTTAAAGGTAACCATCCTTGCGAAACCAGCAATACCATTCCCCATACGAACCAAAAAGCATTCAATATCAATAATGCTTTCAGAAACTGTTTCCAGTTCATTTCTTCTTTAGGGTCAATTCCGCATACTTTATAAATGACTCTTTCAATAGGAGCCATGAAATCCGACCAGGTTTTCTCTCCTTTATAAACCTTGGCAATGTATCTTCCTAGTGGATAAGCCAAAATCACCATCAAGGCAACTTGTGCGACCACACCTAAAATTTCTGTATTCATACTTTTACCTTAAACTGTATAACTTTAAAACTTTTCGGGTCTGATGAGTACATACATCAAATAACCGAAGATTGCAATACCTAATACAAATAGTGCTGTGTACATAATTAATTCTCCTTTCCTCTTCTAGATCTTTTCAAACCAATCTACACATTTCCAAAATAGCCAGAAGCAGGCAAAGCCGCTCAAGAGGCAAAAAACAAATGATAGTGTTATCTCCATGTCTTTAATCTTTTAAATATTTGTTATTATAATACTTGCAATGTATTATGCCAAATGCGTGCCAAAACTCTAAAAGGAATGACAATGAATTGATTTTCAAACACATATAAAGAAGAAGGAAATATATAATAACAGAGCCGACCTTTCCATTTTGAAAAAGTAGTTCAATTTTGAAAGGGTATTTAGTCTTGGCAGAATATGGGATTTTAAATAAAACAGAAGGAAAAAGAATGAAATTGCAGGAAAAAGAGGCTGAAAAGGATACTGAAAAGTAGTATTGTTAAAAGATTGTCCAGTCTCGTTTGTTTTTTAGCAGAACAGGAGATTTGAAGTATGTGGATGATGTGTACTTAAATTCCGAAAGTATCCAACACAATAAAGCCCTTCTGGTATTTCTACCTGAAGGGCTTCTCTAAAAATGGCGGCTACCTACTCTCCCACTGTTACGCAGTACCATCGGCGTGACGAGGCTTAACTTCTCTGTTCGGAATGGGGAAGAGGTGGAACCCTCGTGCTATAACCACCTGAATAAATTCAATAAGGTTATGACATGATGAAAAGTAAAACTTAAGTAAGATATCAGAGTCAAATGAATGAACTTACTGATACGCTCGCTAAACGTATATATCGCGATCCGCACCGTCCGAAAGAAAGTGAACGGGCAATTAGTAATGCTCGGCTTTGATGTTACCACCTTTACACCTGCATCCTATCAACGTCATCGTCTTTAACGACCCTAAGAAATCTAATCTTGTGGCTGGCTTCGTACTTAGATGCTTTCAGCACTTATCCAATCCCGACTTAGATACCCAGCAATGCACCTGGCGGCACAACTGGTAAACCAGCGGTCAGTCCAACACGGTCCTCTCGTACTAGTGTCAGAGCCACGCAAATTTCATACGCCCACGATAGATAGAGACCGAACTGTCTCACGACGTTCTGAACCCAGCTCGCGTGCCACTTTAATGGGCGAACAGCCCAACCCTTGGGACCTTCTCCAGCCCCAGGATGTGACGAGCCGACATCGAGGTGCCAAACCCCTCCGTCGATATGAGCTCTTGGGAGGGATCAGCCTGTTATCCCCGGAGTACCTTTTATCCTTTGAGCGATGTCCCTTCCATACGGAAACACCGGATCACTATGCTCTAGTTTCCTACCTGATCGACTTGTTAGTCTCCCAGTCAAGCGCCCTTATGCCATTACACTCTGCCGACGGTTACCAATCGTCGTGAGGGCACCTTTAGAAGCCTCCGTTACTATTTTGGAGGCGACCACCCCAGTCAAACTACCCACCAAACAGTGTCCTCGTAACAACGAGTTAGAACTCAAATAATCAAAGGGCCGTATTTCAACAGCGACTCCACAAATACTGGCGTACCTGCTTCAAAGTCTCCGGCCTATCCTACACATCAATTACCCAAATTCAATGTTAAGCTATAGTAAAGGTTCACGGGGTCTTTTCGTCCCATCGCGGGTAATCGGCATCTTCACCGATACTACAATTTCACTGAGCTCACGGTTGAGACAGTGTCCAGATCATTACACCATTCGTGCAGGTCGGAACTTACCCGACAAGGAATTTCGCTACCTTAGGACCGTTATAGTTACGGCCGCCGTTTACTGGGGCTTCAATTCAATGCTTCTCTTGCGATGACATCTCCTCTTAACCTTCCAGCACCGGGCAGGTGTCAGGCTGTATACGTAATCTTTCAATTTGGCACAGCCCTGTGTTTTTGTTAAACAGTTGCCTGGACCTATTCTCTGCGCCCAACTCTCGTTGGGACCCTTTATCCCGAAGTTACAGGGTCAATTTGCCTAGTTCCTTAACCGTGAATCACTCAAGCGCCTTAGTATATTCAACCCGACTACGTGTGTCCGTTTGCGGTACGGGTACCTCAAGGATTAAGTTTAGCGGATTTTCTTGGGAGTATGATTACACGCACTATTGGATTGTTCCGAAGAACGCTCCATACTATCAGGTTCGACTCTTATCCTGGATTTGCCTGGGATAATCAACATCTACACCCTTCAACGGACTATTCCGTCAGTCCGCGGCGCTGTCACTGCTCCGTCTCCACGTCACTCCTTAAGGTAGTACAGGAATATTAACCTGTTCTGCCATCGGCCTCACCGTTCGGCTGAGCCTTAGGACCCGACTAACCCTGATCCGATTAGCGTTGATCAGGAAACCTTAGTCTTTCGGCGAGGGGGTTTCTCACCCCCTTTATCGTTACTTATACCTACATTTGCTTTTCCACACGCTCCAGCAAAGCTCACGCTTCACCTTCGACGCAGAGTGGAATGCTCCCCTACCGATCATTACTGATCCCATAGCTTCGGTAAAACACTTAATGCCCGATTATTATCCACGCCAAACTCCTCGACTAGTGAGCTGTTACGCACTCTTTAAATGAATGGCTGCTTCCAAGCCAACATCCTAGCTGTCTTAGCAATCTGACTTCGTTAGTTCAACTTAGTGTTTATTTGGGGACCTTAGCTGATGGTCTGGATTCTTCTCCTTTAGGACATGGACCTTAGCACCCATGCCCTCACTCCTGTGATAGAACTAATGCGCATTCGGAGTTTATCAAGACTTGATAGGCGGTGAAGCCCTCGCATCTTATCAGTCGCTCTACCTCACATTAGTAACTCACAAGGCTGCACCTAAATGCATTTCGGGGAGTACGAGCTATCTCCAAGTTTGATTAGCCTTTCACCCCCACCCTCAGTTCATCCGGAAGCTTTTCAACGCTTATCGGTTCGGTCCTCCAGTTAGTGTTACCTAACCTTCAACCTGACCAAGGGTAGATCACTTGGTTTCGCGTCTACTCCTTCCGACTCGACGCCCTGTTCAGACTCGCTTTCGCTTCGGCTGCGCATCTCAAGATGCTTAACCTTGCCGGAAAAAGTAACTCGTAGGTTCATTATGCAAAAGGCACGCCGTCACAGCTTACGCTGCTCCGACCGCTTGTAGGCGCACGGTTTCAGGGACTATTTCACTCTTCTATTCGAAGTGCTTTTCACCTTTCCTTCACAGTACTGGTTCGCTATCGGTCTCTCGGGAGTATTTAGCCTTACCGGATGGTCCCGGCAGATTCACGCAAGATTTCTCGTGTCCCGCGCTACTCAGGATACCACTACGCTTAATTTGACTTCATGTACCGGACTATCACCGTCTATGGTCCCACTTTCCAGAGGATTCTATTCATCAAATGTCTTGCGATATCGTGGTCCTACAACCCCACACATGCCGTAACATGGGTGGTTTGGGCTATTCCCCGTTCGCTCGCCACTACTAGGGGAATCATTATTATTTTCTTTTCCTACAGGTACTAAGATGTTTCAGTTCCCTGCGTTAGCTTCCATCAAAGATGGATGACATTCCTTCAGAATGCCGGGTTGTCCCATTCGGAAATCTCTGGATCAAAGGTTATTTGCACCTACCCAGAGCTTATCGCAGCTTATCACGTCCTTCATCGCCTCCGAGAGCCAAGGCATCCGCCATGCGCCCTTGCTTACTTTCTTTCAAACTTACTTAATGGATAATGGAGAATGGAAAATGGATAATGCAGAAGCTTTATCAATCGCCATGTACCATATCTATTACGTACGGTTCGATATATACTTTTAGCTCTTTACTAAATTTTACTTTTTGTACATCATGTCAAAGATCGTTTCTCTTTTTCAGAGATGGTGGAGAATAACGGATTCGAACCGTTGACCCTCTGCGTGCAAGGCAGATGCTCTAGCCAGCTGAGCTAATCCCCCAAGAGTAATTGAACATTCCAACACTGTATTGGCAACGACAATTTTTGTTCGGAGTAGTCCCAGGCAGAGTTGAACTGCCGACCTCTACATTATCAGTGTAGCGCTCTAACCAACTGAGCTATAGGACTATGTTCTACGCATTATCGGCTGCTTTCGGCATAATCGATGCAAGCATCGCTTCTGCTCTCTCTTGCTCGATAATTCAACCTTGTCTACCTGATGTTAGACTCGGCTTCTTTCTTTCTCTTGTTTATCTCTATCTATACTTCTATAGATGGTTGATCTATATGTTATAAATAAACAAGTACCAGTAGTACAATAATAGAACCAATGAAATCGTTGCAACGACATCGCTCCAGAAAGGAGGTGTTCCAGCCGCACCTTCCGGTACGGCTACCTTGTTACGACTTAGCCCCAATTACCAGTTTTACCCTAGGACGCTCCTTGCGGTTACGTACTTCAGGTACCCCCGGCTTTCATGGCTTGACGGGCGGTGTGTACAAGGCCCGGGAACGTATTCACCGCGCCATGGCTGATGCGCGATTACTAGCGAATCCAGCTTCACGAAGTCGGGTTGCAGACTTCGATCCGAACTGAGAGAGGCTTTTGGGATTAGCATCCTGTCACCAGGTAGCTGCCTTCTGTACCCCCCATTGTAACACGTGTGTAGCCCCGGACGTAAGGGCCGTGCTGATTTGACGTCATCCCCACCTTCCTCACATCTTACGACGGCAGTCTCTCTAGAGTCCTCAGCATAACCTGTTAGTAACTAAAGATAAGGGTTGCGCTCGTTATGGCACTTAAGCCGACACCTCACGGCACGAGCTGACGACAACCATGCAGCACCTTCACAAATGCCTTGCGGCTAACCTGTTTCCAGATTATTCATTTGCAATTTAAGCCCGGGTAAGGTTCCTCGCGTATCATCGAATTAAACCACATGTTCCTCCGCTTGTGCGGGCCCCCGTCAATTCCTTTGAGTTTCACCGTTGCCGGCGTACTCCCCAGGTGGAATACTTAATGCTTTCGCTTGGCCGCTTACTGTATATCGCAAACAGCGAGTATTCATCGTTTACTGTGTGGACTACCAGGGTATCTAATCCTGTTTGATACCCACACTTTCGAGCATCAGTGTCAGTTGCAGTCCAGTGAGCTGCCTTCGCAATCGGAGTTCTTCGTGATATCTAAGCATTTCACCGCTACACCACGAATTCCGCCCACCTCTACTGTACTCAAGACAGCCAGTATCAACTGCAATTTTACGGTTGAGCCGCAAACTTTCACAACTGACTTAACTGTCCACCTACGCTCCCTTTAAACCCAATAAATCCGGATAACGCTCGGATCCTCCGTATTACCGCGGCTGCTGGCACGGAGTTAGCCGATCCTTATTCATATGGTACATACAAAATTCCACACGTGGAAAACTTTATTCCCATATAAAAGAAGTTTACAACCCATAGGGCAGTCATCCTTCACGCTACTTGGCTGGTTCAGGCTCTCGCCCATTGACCAATATTCCTCACTGCTGCCTCCCGTAGGAGTTTGGACCGTGTCTCAGTTCCAATGTGGGGGACCTTCCTCTCAGAACCCCTATCCATCGAAGGTTTGGTGAGCCGTTACCTCACCAACTGCCTAATGGAACGCATCCCCATCGATAACCGAAATTCTTTAATAATCAAACCATGCGGTCTAATTATGCCATCGGGTATTAATCTTTCTTTCGAAAGGCTATCCCCGAGTTATCGGCAGGTTGGATACGTGTTACTCACCCGTGCGCCGGTCGCCATCTCCAGTTTGCAAGCAAACTGAAATGCTGCCCCTCGACTTGCATGTGTTAAGCCTGTAGCTAGCGTTCATCCTGAGCCAGGATCAAACTCTTCATTGTAAAAGTATTGTTAATCAGCATTGCTGCTGCTTTTTGCTCTGTTCAGGATGCCGTACAATTTATTGACTTCATTAATACCTTACGTCTCACACACATTACTATATATAAGACAAGTATTGACGGTTCTATTTTTTTCTTGTACTACTTGTATTGTTTATCAATATTTCAAAGAACATCTTGCTTTCGTTTTAAAAGCGGGTGCAAAGGTAAGAGGTTTTATTTTAACTACCAAATGTTTTCGGAAGTTTTTTTTTCGTTTTTCTTTTTCTATCATTTCTCAGACTCTCTTAGCGAAAGGGAAAGAAGGTAAAGAAGAAAAGCGTAACACCTTTTCTTTGCGAATCGGACTGCAAAGATAAGAACTTTAAGCATTATCCTCCAAACTTTATCGGAAGTTTTTTTGTTCTTATGGTTAAGCAGACCCTTGCTTTTACACTAAGTCAATTTATCAAGGCTTTCTTCTCTTGGAAAGCGGGTGCAAAAGTAGCCCCTTTTCAAATATACTCCAAACTTAAACCACTCTTTTTTTGAATTATTTTTGAAAAGACTCGCTAAAGTGTTGAATCATAAGGATGTTGTAGAACATATTTTTCTCGGATACAGGAGGAACAGAGGAAAGGCATACACATTATTATATTCATACGCGCGTTAGGCAGGCCGCGGGCAGGTGGATACACCAGGGAAATGAAGAGGAAATAGGGGGAAGAACAAAGTTTGAAAAAAAACTCTGCCATCCGCAACAATTGGATTAACATTCTTAGGGGGACTGACTAAAAAGTCGGTTCTACCTCTATTGGCGCTGACTAAAAAGTCAATAGTATCTTAAATCTCCTCCTTCCCGAAGGAGGAGTACCCGTAGGGGGAGGTGGTAGGTGAATACATAATCATTTCATTTACAAAGAAATAGGAACAAACATTATTTATCCTACCACCTCGGTCTGCGACCACTCCTCCTTCCAGAAGGAGGAGAATGGAGATACTACCGACTTTTCAGTCAACCCCTACTTACGTGTCAGCCAGGCTCTCTATGAAAATAAAAAACTATAATTTGCTGTCATCTGTCACGTTGTTGGGGATAATAATTTGAATATGAGTGATTAATGAGGTGACGGCAGTAGGTGATGGCAGTGTGACGGCAAATTTTGCTGTCACACTGCCTTGTTGTCAATGGTTACTTATGGGCTGTTGGTTGGTCTATATAGAGCTTTTTAGTTTCTCCCGTTTGAAACTTTTGTTTCTCCAGCTTGGAACTAAAGTTCCATCGGCTTGAAACTAAAGTTTCAAAGCCGTGAAACCAAGGTTTCGGACGCTTGAAAACAGTGCTTCAAGCGTAGGGAATGAGTGAAACAAGGCAGGAACTGATGCCTTACTTATATGATTCAATTAACTTGACCGCACCAACTGTTCGATTAACCTGCTCTTCCAAGAAACAATAAATCATTTATCACTCAAAAACAGATGAGTTATCAACCATTAAAGACTGATTTCTCAATTATTAATGTCTGAAACATCAATCGTTAATAATTGATACCTCAGATATTAACACACTGTAAATCAAATGACAATATCAAACAAATGACAGATAATGATACATGGAAGAGTGAGAGCAAACACTTGCTCTCACTCTGCTACCATTGGTTCTCTAACTGCTAAAACATCGATGAATAAAGGCATACAGACGAACTGTTAGAGCATGAGAGCAAAACGGCTATCAAATCACTGTGGAAAAATAAATATAGACGGCTATCATATTAAGCAAAAAACGGTCAAAAAGAGCAGGAAATAAATGATAGTACATAAGATACCTATTCCGATCCCCGTGATTTTTGTTTTAACTGTAATATCAACAGAATCTATTTGCTTGATTTTGAACAACTTTCTTTCTAGCACAAAGAATACTGTAGAGTACAAAAGTGGAAGAATATAAAAGACTACTGGATTTAACTCTATAAAAATGGCATAAAACGGAAACATAGCTCTAAAAAAGACCATAAACACCAATACCTGCGTTAAAATCCAATATATCTTTCTATTTTTCCAATAACTGAGTCCTGTCAGTATAACAATTATCCAGAAAAATGCCGGACAAAACACATTCTCTTTATACTTACAAAAATCAGCAAGCCCCCCATACAGTGCATCAGCTTCGGCCATAGAATACAAAGTACGATAGTCATGAATCTCCAAACAGAGAAAAATGATTCCTGCAATAATTTCTATATAAGGAATCAATTTTAGTATATTCTTTTTAACTGGAGACCGCTCTTTCATGTATCAAATTATTTTTCAAACAAATATAGTTTTTATTAATTGAAAAAACAAATACATAATTATCAGATACAGGCAAATAAAGATTGGGCATTCCCGAGCAAAATCCACCTTCAGTTGTTATTCAAAGACAAGGATATTTTATACTCTAAAAAGTCAATGTCATGGAAAAAAACATTTTTAAGTTAGATAATGAACAGCTCAAAGCGATTGTATGCTCATTTCGGGATAAAACAGAAGAAGGGTTAAAAACGGAAAATGCAGAGATACAATGCATTCCTACTTTCATTACTCCAAAAACAACCCATATTAAAGGAAAGTCACTGGTACTTGACCTGGGAGGAACCAATTATCGGGTGGCAATCGTAGATTTCGACAGGGAAACGCCAGCCGTTCACCCGAACAATGGCTGGAAAAAAGATATGTCAATTATGAAGTCCGTCGGATATACCCGCGAAGAGTTATTCAAAGAATTGACCGATATGATTATAGGAATCAAACGTGAGGAAGAAATGCCTATCGGTTATTGTTTCTCTTATCCGGCCGAGTCCGTACCGGGTGGAGACGCCAAACTGTTACGCTGGACAAAAGGAGTAGATATTAAAGAAATGGTTGGAGACTTTATCGGAAAACCTTTACTCGACTATCTGAATGAAAGAAACAAAATTAAGTTTACAGGCATCAAGGTAGTAAACGATACTATAGCCAGTTTATTCGCCGGTCTCACAGACAATAGTTATGATGCATATATCGGCCTCATCGTAGGGACAGGAACCAATATGGCAACTTTTATCCCTGCCGATAAAATTGAAAAACTGGATCAGTCATGCAATGCACATGGATTGATTCCTGTCAATCTGGAATCAGGCAATTTCCATCCGCCCTTTCTGACCGCGGTAGATGATACCGTTGACGCTATTTCCGGTAATCCGGGAAAGCAACGTTTTGAGAAAGCGGTATCCGGTATGTATCTGGGAGACATACTGAAAACAGCCTTTCCGCTGGAAGAGTTTGAAGAGAAATTCGACGCACAGAAACTGACTTCCATTATGAATTACCCGGACATCTACAAGGATGTATATGTACAGGTAGCACAATGGATTTATGGCAGATCCGCACAATTGGTTGCCGCCTCACTGACCGGGCTTATCATGTTACTGAAATCCTATAATAAGGATATACGAAAGGTTTGCCTGGTAGCCGAAGGCAGTCTTTTCTGGAGTGAAAACAGGAAGGATAAAAACTATAACATTCTCGTTATGGAAAAACTGAGAGAACTACTTCAGTTATTCGGCCTGGAAGATATTGAAGTGGATATAAAAAGTATGAATAACGCAAACCTGATAGGGACAGGCATTGCGGCATTATCATAGTTTACTCCTGATGCTGTCGGCATCCGCACAATTCTATGAAGCATTTTAATGTAGCGGATTCATCAGTAAACTTTTCTTAAAGTTTATGATGAATCACGACTACATTTGAAAAATCATAGACAAACACAAAGACTGGTAAAACCAAGTCATAAAACCGATGTTGCTACAACCGTGTTTACCTCATTTAAAGAAATGTCCGCCCGATATTATTTATTATAAGGAATCACACTTAAACTATAATTACCATCAGGCAACAAATCCGAATCAAATTCTATTTCAATATCTTTAGACTCTCCTTTCAACAATGTGAAATAATTATCATTCATCAGAGCAGGTAATATACGCTCACCATCAGAAGAGCGAATAGCCTGTACGTGAATAGCAAAAGCGACTGATGATCCCACATTTTCGATCTTTGCTTTAATCACTTTCTTACCATTACTATCCACTAAGCTTGATGTTGTACGCAATTTGGCTTTCGGCAAATTATTCAATGCTTTATAGTCTCCCGGTTTATTGGAACGCCAATAAAAGTTATCAGAAAGCAGTTGCCCGTTTTCATCGTTCAGTTCCAACTTGATGAAATGCACAGGAGTCAAATCCGTTGGCTTCTTTTTTCTACCATATAATTCAAATTCATAAAGTGAATATCCCCACATAGTAGCCTGTTTCAACCCTTGCATTTTCACATAACGAGTACGAACAGGTTTTATCTTAATCTCTTCGACACCGCCTTTAGAGTCCTCATTGATATAAATTTCTTTCCAGTTTATTGCATCATCCGAAATCAACAGTTTATAAGCTTTTGCATGAGCAGCCTCCCAGTTCAATATGACAGAGGCTATTTCAGTTGGTTCACCCAGATCAACATAAATCCATTCTTCATCACGGGGTTCACTCGCCCAACGACTGCCATCACTGGCATCAATCGCGGCACTTGGCTCTCCGGCATCTGCCGAAATGGAGGAAGCAACCGCTTTCTTACCGAAAGCAAGGTTGTCTGTTGTAAAATTCAGATGGAAACAATAGGAATCCTTATTAGCGGCGGCATCCAAAACTACAGACTGACTATAACGCCCCATTTCTTTCCCATCCAGATTATAGACTTTACCTGTAGCCGTAAGTCCTTTCTGCTCTTTCAAAGTAGTATTGATCAGTTTTACACTATTATCAGCATAACTCCACTGAATATGAACCGGTTCACACGCCTTTCTGATTCCCCAGTAAGCCCCGGTCAAGTCATAATAATAATCATAGGTTTGCCATACCAATGAAGGATAAGCCGACTGCCCCATCCAAGTCAATATGCCGGAAGCATCTTCCCAAATATGATGTTGAAAGCCTTCGTACATCGCTTTATTCACCTCAACATTCACTAATTGAGCTTTCCGGCAAAAATCTTCAATACCTTTCGCTTTACCATAATTGAACTCTACGGTAGAGAAATATTTGTCGGGACTGGCGTTCCCCGCCGAATTGCCAAAGAAATGCTTGTCCCACATTTCATTACGTGGCCACCAATCTTTTTCGGGCATAAATTTCTTAAAGCTATCGAAAGTAGTAAAGACAGCTGTACCTATTTCTGTACGGAATCCCCATCCTTTGGTTATGTTGGCACCATATCCATAAGGGGCTTTGGTAAAATACCAGTTAGGATGAGAATTAGTCCAAGGTCCACTCCCGGAAAGGCCGTCGCTATGGGAATTGGCATGATAGGCACGATCTCCCCCATCGTATGTTCTAACGTCTTCCTCCAGCCACTTATTAAGAGGCGGTAACGGATATCCCTCATTATCACCACACCACACTGCAATACAAGCATGATTACGCAAACGCTTGATCTTTTCCACTGCATTCATATTGAAAGCAAAAACATCATCCGGAAGATTCGAGTTTGAATTTAACCAGAAGTCGTCCCACACCATAATGCCGTATTTATCGCAAGCTTCATAAAACTCATCATCCGTAACAGAACCGATCCAATTGCGTATCATATTAAAATGCATCTCATTGTGAAGTTTCAATTTAAGATCATATTCTTCACCCCGACAACGCAACATATATTCGCTCATTCCCCAGTTTCCTCCTTTTACATAAACAGGTTCACCATTTATTTTAAGATGAAGAACACCATCAACCAGCTCGGAACCGTATTCACGAATACCAAATGTAATATTCTGTTTATCAGAAGTCTTACCATTCACCATATAAGTCAGTTCGCAGGTATAAAGATTCGGCTGTCCGTAACCATTAGGCCACCACAAAGCAGGATTCTGAATTATAAATTGACTGAACTTGCTATCATCCAGAAGAAAAGTCCGCTGCTTGCCTGCCTCAATTACCAAATCTTCGGTAAATTCAATGTTGCCCGGCTGAATGATACCTTTCAACACTCCTTTCTGCTCTATATCTGTATGATTCCGTAGTTCCAGCTGCAAGCTTAAAACCGCTTTGTTTTTAGAAGGAACTTTCGAACGTACCCAAGGATCGACGATAGACACCTCGCCGGTTTTTGTCAAATAGACATCGTCAGTAATACCAGTCAAAAGACCGGGAACATAAGGCATCCAATCCCAGCCGGCACATGACATATAAGTAGGACTTGCATAATTGGGAACCGGAGTGCCTACCCAATGCACAAGGACGGCAAGCACATTCTTACCGTTTTTTGACAGCAAATCAGTTATATCGAAATTCCCCCGATGCATAAATCCATCAAGCAATCCGAGACGCGTCCCATTAAAAAATATTTCTCCTTTACGGTTAACCCCTTCAAAATTTAGCCATACCCTTTCTCCGTTTTCCACCTCCGGCGAATTAAACTCTGTACGATACCAGAAGTTACGGTCATATTTTGCTTTATCGACTTTATACGCATTATCAGCAAAATTCGGATCAGGCTCCAGTCCTTCTAATACATACGAACCAAACACCGTTCCCGGCACAGTTGCTTTGACCCAATCCCTCGTGTCATATCGGGTAGTCATCATATCAGAAGGATGCTCAATTTCTGCCTGAGCTTTCACTTTCCATATCGTCAGATTTCCATCACTATTCAATGAAATTTTTACTTTTTGTGCATGAACGGTGATACCAGTAAATAATAAAACAAGTAACAGTGTAGTCTTCCAAATATTCATATCTTCTATTTCTTTTTCACATTACAGATCAGTATATGAACGATTAATCGCTCATATACCCCTAAAAAAGAAATCAGATAGTCATATTATTATATTTTGTATTCCTCTATCTTCCTGTACAAAGTGGTAAGACCGATTTTCAGCAAGCGGGCGGTTTCCGTCTTGTTGCCTTTCGTATATTCCAGGACGCGGGCAATATGCCTCCGTTCCATAGCAGCCAGTTCAAAACTACCGATAGTATCATCCGAACATTCATAATGAGTATTCTGAATCTCCAGCGGAAGATCGCACACATCCAGGTGCCCGCCTTCGCAGACAATCAGACTCCGCTCTATCACATTCCGCAATTCACGGATATTTCCTTTCCAGGGTTGTTGTTCCAACGCATGAAGAAAAGCAGGAGTCATCTCATTGACCGCATACGAAAGTTTCTCGGAAAAGCTCTTTGCAAAGGCAGTGGCAAGAATTCTGATATCACCGGTACGTTCGCGAAGTGCCGGCAGATGTACCTGAAATACCGAAAGACGATAAAACAGGTCTTCACGGAAACGTCCCGCCTTGATTTCCTCTGTCAGATTGCGGTTGGTAGCAGCAATAATACGAACATTCACGTGCGTCGGTTTCGTATCTCCTATCTTTATATATTCGCCTGTTTCGAGAATACGCAGCAATTTGGCCTGTAGTTCAAAAGCCATTTCTCCGATTTCATCCAAAAAGATCGTACCGTTGTTGGCTTCTTCGAAGAGTCCTTTCTTGTCCTTCAAAGCTCCGGTGAAGGATCCGGCTTTATGCCCGAACATTTCACTCTCCAGCAGTTCCTTACTGAAAGACGAACAGTTCACGGCAACAAAGCTCTGTTTGCTCCGCTTACTATTATAATGTATGGCTTGTGCAAATACTTCTTTTCCGGTCCCCGTTTCTCCGGTCAACAACACCGGAACATCAGTCACCGAAACCTTCTGTGCCAGCATAACAGCTTCTTTCAGCACTTTCGATTCTCCCAGAATGGAATCAAAAGAATATAGCTGACTGACTTTCTTTTCCAGTTTCTCTAACCGGACATTCATCTTAGCCTTCTCAACGGCACGACTGATCAGAGGGATAATCTTATTATTATCGTCCCCTTTGGTTATATAATCAAATGCACCGTTCTTGATTGCCTGCACTCCGTCGGGTATATTACCGTGAGCGGTAAGAAGAATGACTTCCACATTCGGAGCTGTCTTTTTAATGTTCAGCACCAGATCGACCCCGTTTCCATCGGGAAGAAAGACATCACACAAAGCCACATCCGGCTGTTGAATTTCCAACTGTCTGATAGCTGCCTTGCAATCACCCGCCTGACACACCTCATAACCCTCCAGTCCGAGCATACGAGCCAACAGGCTACGAATCTGAACCTCATCGTCAATGATAAGAATTTTACTCATAATTAATTTATAAAAAATGAAGAAAGACAAACAGGGTGCGCAAATATAAGTCTTTTTTCTATGATCCGAGAACAATTCTCCCTACTTTATTGTTATTTCCAAAGGAAACTATTTACGCAACAAACTTATGAAGATCATTATTATTGGAGGCGTTGCCGGAGGAGCTACCACTGCTGCCCGGATCAGACGCACAAACGAAGCAGCTGAAATCATCCTTTTAGAAAAAGGAAAGTACATCTCTTATGCCAATTGCGGACTACCGTATTACATCGGAGGCGTGATCAAAGAACGGGAAAAACTGTTTGTACAGACGCCCGAAGCATTTTCTACGCGCTTTCGTGTAGACGTACGAACTGAAAATGAAGTAATCTTCATCGACCGGAAGAGAAAAACAGTAACGGTGAGACAAAGTAGCGGAGACACTTATGAGGAAAGCTACGACAAATTACTGATATCGACCGGAGCCTCCCCTGTGCGTCCTCCCCTGCCGGGAATCGACCTGAACGGAATCTTCACACTCAGGAATGTAGCCGACACAGACCGAATCAAAGAATATATCAACAGTCATGCTCCCCGAAAGGCTGTTGTCATCGGAGCCGGATTTATCGGGTTGGAAATGGCAGAGAACCTGCACGCACAAGGAGCTAAAGTTTCTATTGTGGAAATGGGCAATCAAGTGATGGCTCCCATCGACTTCTCCATGGCATCCCTTGTACACCAGCATTTGATGGACAAAGGAGTGAACTTGTATCTGGAGCAGGCAGTAGCTTCTTTCGAAAGAGACGGAAAAGGATTGAAAGTCATCTTCAAGAACGGACAGTCCATCTCTGCCGACATCGTTATCCTTTCCATCGGCGTACGTCCGGAAACGACACTGGCACGTGCCGCAGAGCTGAAGATCGGCGAAGCCGGAGGAATCGCCGTCAACGACTACCTGCAAACATCGGACGAATCGATTTACGCCATCGGTGACGCTATCGAATTCCGCCACCCGATCACCGGAAAACCGTGGCTCAATTACCTTGCTGGTCCCGCCAATCGTCAGGGACGAATTGTCGCAGACAACATTCAGGGAGCACACATCCCTTATGAAGGAGCCATCGGAACTTCCATTGCAAAAGTATTCGACATGACTGTTGCTTCTACCGGATTACCCGGCAAACGATTGCGGCAGGCAGAAATCAATTATATGTCTTCGACCATCCATCCGTCCTCTCACGCAGGATATTACCCGGATGCCATGCCGATGAGTATTAAAATCACTTTCGACCCGAAGACAGGTAAACTGTACGGCGGACAGATCGTCGGCTATGACGGTGTAGACAAACGAATTGACGAAATCGCGCTTGTTATCAAGCATGAAGGTACGATCTATGATCTGATGAAAGTGGAGCAAGCTTACGCCCCTCCGTTCTCTTCTGCCAAAGATCCGGTAGCCGTTGCAGGATACGTAGCCGAAAACATCATAACAGGGAAAGTACAACCCGTCTATTGGAGACAGTTGAGGGATATCGAGATGGAAAACAATTTCCTGCTGGATGTACGTACTCCTGACGAATTCTCGCTCAATACACTGCCGGGTGCAGTGAACATTCCGCTGGACGAACTGCGTGACCGGCTGGATGAACTGCCGAAAGACAAGATGATCTATACATTCTGTGCCGTCGGCCTCAGAGGATACCTTGCTTATCGCATTCTGGTACAGCATGGATTTGAAAAGGTACGCAACCTTTCCGGAGGATTGAAAACATACCACGCTGCCGCAGCCCCCATTATTCTGAGAGAAGAAAGTGAGAACGAAGTACCTGCACAACCGAACGCAAACATACAACAGCCGGCAGATGCGCAACCTCAAAAGACAGTTTCACCAGTTGAAGCAGTGAAGACAATCCGTGTAGACGCTTGCGGACTGCAATGTCCGGGTCCGATTCTGAAAATGAAAAAGACAATGGATTCGCTGGTTTCCGGCGACCGGGTAGAAATTACCTCAACCGATCCGGGATTCCCACGTGATGCTGCCGCATGGTGCAACTCGACAGGAAATCAGTTGATTTCCAAAGAGGCGGCAGGAGGAAAATCTGTAGTAGTGATCGAAAAGGGCGAACCTAAATCCTGCAATATTGTTACCTCCTGTGAAGGCAAAGGAAAAACTTTCATCATGTTCAGTGATGATTTAGACAAAGCTTTAGCTACCTTTGTGCTCGCTAATGGCGCAGCTGCCACCGGACAAAAGGTAACGATCTTTTTCACCTTCTGGGGACTGAACGTTATCAAGAAGCTGCATAAGCCGAACGTCGAAAAAGATATCTTTGGAAAAATGTTCGGCATGATGCTCCCTTCCAGTTCCCGAAAGCTGAAACTCTCTAAAATGAGCATGGGAGGAATAGGAGGAAAAATGATGCGGTACATCATGAACCGGAAAGGAATCGACTCTCTGGAGTCCTTACGCCAACAAGCTCTGGAGAACGGTGTGGAATTTATCGCCTGCCAAATGTCCATGGACGTTATGGGAGTGAAACAGGAAGAACTTCTGGACGAAGTGACAATAGGCGGAGTAGCAACATACATGGAACGGGCGGATAATGCAAATATCAACCTGTTTATATAGAAAAAGAACAAACAAAAAAACAAGTAGCATATGAAGACAATATGTGTAATGCGCGATGTATTCAAAGCAATGGCAAGATTTGAAGATGCATTTGAAAAAGTGTATCAGGTATCATTAAATGAAGCGATGATATTATGTGCCCTGCAAGAAGCCTCGCCCAATAATATGACGGCCACGAGCCTGTCCAAACGAACGGAGCTGACACCCTCGCACGCTTCAAAGATGCTCCGGATTCTGGAAGAAAAAGAACTGATTGTCAGAACACTCGGGGAAGAGGACCGGAGGCTGATGCAGTTCCATCTCAGTCAGAGCGGTAAAAAACTAGTCCGACAATTAGCACTTGAAAAAGTGGAAATACCGGAATTACTGAAACCGCTATTCGAATCGGTAGATTCCTAAATCAAGCAGCCCGATATATGTAATATCGGCTTGCAGAAGAATAAAACGGTGAACCGCCTGTATCATATATTACAGGTTGTTCACCGTTTCTCGTTTCGTCATTCTTCAAGCCACCCTCTAAGAAGAGACATCACTTTCTGCTTCTGATCTTCGGACATTGTACCGATGCGTGCAAGATGACTGCCTCCCGGCTCTACAAAGACATGAATATTCTTTTTATTCTTCAGCCATGTTACTCCGGCAGCTGTCCAGGGATCATTCTGACCATAGATAAAAATCATCTTCGGATCGTTCTTCTTCAAGAACCGCACAATCTTATTGCTCAGTGTCTTATCAAATTTCATCTTCCGCATATCTTCCGGCAACATCAGTCTTCTCAGATAATCCTTGCTGGTCTTTATAGAAAGGTAAGGTTTAAAAGGAGCGATATCGTATCCATAATACCCCAATTCGCGGGCAGCCTGCACGAAGAAAGAAAGAGTCGGGCTGTCTACTATAAAATAAGAAGGTCCGCTGATTGCCAGCAAATGATCCAGCAGTGTATCGTCAGAAGCCGAGGTTTCCGGTATACTACGGATATCCGTTCCCCATTGCCAGATAGAGAAAGAGTATTCCAGCACACAGAAATCGTATATTTCTTCCAGAGGAGCGCGGAATGTATAGTTCTTTTCAGTACACATTTTTTCAAAACGGGGCAACAAACGGGCCTTTCGCTTCAATACTTCCAACTGGAAATCTTCTATTTTTTTCCTATCGGCTTCCGTACCTACCCGGCGGAGGAAAGGTTCGTGCCGACCGTCTTCACGCGCATAACAAAGAGGAGCAACATAAGGCACGGAAACATCCACATCGTCGGGGAAGAAAACACGGTATAATAAGGAGGTCTGCCCACCCTTGCTGATCCCCGTACTGATCCATTTGCCAGGATATAAAGTCTTGAAAGCGGTTGTCACGGCATGCAAATCCTCGGCAGAATTCTCTGCGGTCAGGTATTGCCAGTCGCACGGTTCGGGAGTGGATTCGAGAAAGTAGCGATGCTCCACAAAGATCATATTGGCATCGAACAATTCAGAAAGTTCTTCCCGATAAGTGGGGCGCAAAGCATACCCTGCCCCATATCCTTCAGTGACAATCACTGTGGGACGGTCATAACCGACGTGTCCCACAATCACACGCTGGCGGAAACTTCCCTTTTCGGGATGTCGATGATCCAGCGGCTGAGTCAGGTACATTACATACTTTTCCGGGAAGCGGCTGGTGTCGAGCGACTTTATTCCGCTGACGGACTTATTTTTTTCGATCTTCTGAATAAACGATTCCTGCGCCGACAATGAGACGGGCGCAACTGCGATCAGCAGCACGATTGAGAACCATACGAAAAGAGGTATCCGAATGTGTTTCATAAGCATTTGAGTGTTAATTTTCTCGCAAAGATAATCATTTGCACGAACCTTTTTACACATTTCTTGTTGTTTGTAACAAAAGCCCCAAGGTACCAGGGCGTGATTTTTATATAACCTAAACATTATAAAAGATATGAAGAAATTAATTCCTATTTTATTGGCGGTCTTTGCACTCGCTTCTTGCGAAAAAGACCCGGACATGGGTAAGCTGGATGACAACTATCTGGTATACACTAACTACGACAAGCAAGCCAACTTCAAAGACTTCAGCACATTCTATCTGGCTGACAAAATCTTGGTTATCTCTGACAGCAAAGAACCGGAATATCTCGAAGGAGAAGGCGCTGAGCAAATTCTGGCTGCTTACACAGAAAATATGGAAGCGAAAGGTTATCAACCGGCTACCGATAAAGAAAGTGCCGATCTTGGTATTCAGGTAAGCTACATCGCAAGTACTTATTATTTCACCAACTATTCTCAACCCGAATGGTGGTGGGGATATCCCGGCTACTGGGGACCCAGCTACTGGGGTAACTGGGGCGGATGGTACTATCCATACGCTGTGACTTACAGCTATAGCACCAACTCATTCATTACAGAAATGGTGAACCTGAAAGCAGATGAAGGTGAAGGCAAAAAACTTCCTGTAGTCTGGACAAGCTATCTGACTGGATTTGAAACAGGCTCTAAAGCTATCAACCGCACTCTTGCTATTGAAGCAGTGAACCAGTCATTCACTCAGTCACCTTATCTTACTAACAAATAAACAACTACAACTGTTATGAAAACAAGAAAGAATATATATTTCAAGGTAGTGGCGCTAGCAGCCATTGCCATCGCCTTTGCCATGCCGGCTAAGGCACAGCTATCAGACAATGGATATGCTAATATAGACTGGCAGTTCAATGTTCCATTGAGCAACAATTTTGCAGACAAAGCCAGCGGTTGGGGTATGAACTTTGAAGGTGGTTATTTCGTTACCCCTAACTTGGGTCTGGGTCTTTTCCTGAACTATCACAGCAACCACGAGTATATTCCTCGCGAAACATTCAAGATGGGTGCAGGTGACGTTACAACTGATCAGCAACACACAATGTTCCAGTTGCCTTTCGGTGCTGCCGCCCGCTACCAATGGAATCGCGGTGGAGCCGTACAACCTTATGTCAGTGCAAAATTAGGTGCTGAATATGCTAAGATCCGTTCCAACTTCAATATGTTGGAAGCCAGAGAAAACAGCTGGGGATTCTACGCTTCTCCTGAAGTAGGTGTCAATGTATTCCCTTGGGTTTACGGACCGGGTCTGCACTTTGCTCTGTACTACAGCTATGGTACCAATAAAGCTGATGTACTGCATTACAGTGTAGACGGACTGAACAACTTCGGTTTCCGCGTGGGTGTTTCATTCTAACCCGAGCAACTACTTGATTTTACATTAATAAGCAAGAGCCCCTCTACTTCGGCAGAGGGGCTCTTCATTTATTTATTTGCTTTGAATCGCTTTATAGATCGCATCCTGTATCTGTTCGCGAATTTCCAGACGGCTTAACTTCCGGTTGGTAACGTCCGGATAAATCCGGTTGCTCAGAAATACATAAACCAAGCCATTGTCGGGGTCTACCCAGGCACACGTTCCGGTAAACCCGGTATGACCATATACTTTTGCCGGTGTATGCTTTCCGCAAGGGCTCTTTTCCGGATTACGGGTATCCGGCTTGTCAAATCCAAGTCCGCGACGGCTGATTTTGGAAACTTCCGTTGTAAACAACTGGCAGGTTTCCTTGCTTAAATAACGCTGTTCGTTCAACTCACCACCGTTCAGCAACATCTGATAAACCTGTGCCACTTCACGTGCATTCGAGAACAATCCGGCATTTCCCGAAACGCCTCCCTGGAAAGCGGCAGCCTCATCATGCACAAATCCCTGAAGGGTAGTCTTACGCAAGAAGCGGTCGACAGAAGAAGGTATGACTTCCGATTTCGGAAAACGGCGCAAAGGAAGGTATCCTGTACGTTCCAGTCCCATCGGTTCATAAAATTCACGTTGCAAGTAGGCATCCATCGGCATTCCCGCAAGTTTCTCAACCAGAAGACGCAACAGGATAAAACCGACATCGCTGTATCGGTAAGTTTTAGGTTTCATCGGTGCGTCTGCAATCTTCTTCTCCATTTCCTTGAAGAAAGAAGGATTCAGCCACAGACTATCACAGATTTGCAAGGTGTAATCTCCGGTTTTAACCTTTGAAACATATTCCTTTTTAAATGCAAAATTAGGATTCGCCCATGTGGAAGTTCCCACCTGCAACGGATGCCGTGCATCTTTGCGGGACATGAACAGTCTGCCTTCATAACTATCTTCATCGATGGCTTCCCGATAAAAAGCAATTCCGGGCGGCAAGCCGGATTGATGGTAAAGCAGTTCCTGAATGGTTATGTCTTTCTTGTTAGTATGCTGGAGGAAAGGAAGATAGTCTGCTATTCTGTCCGTCAGATTAAAACGTCCCTTATCGTAAAGTTTCATTAAAGCAAGCACCGTACCAGTAGTCTTGGAGAGTGAAGCCAAGTCATAGATATCGGTCGGCTGCACACGTGCGCTTCCCGTTCCGGTGTGAGTGCCGAATGTCTTGTCTACCATCACATGACCCTCTTTCATCACGATCACCTGGCAACCGGGATAAGCTCCCTGACGAACACCGTCCAAAGCGATCGAATCAATTCGTTGCAGGGCGACAGAAGAAAGCCCATGTTCTTCCGGAATAAAATGCAAAGGTGTTTTCGGAGTAATCGTGACACCATCTCCTGCCTGAAAGAGTTCTCCAAGGCTGGCCGATAATCTTCCGTCCGCCGTAGCTTTGGCAAAGAGCACATCCGCCACCTGCCGCTGCACATCTTCATTAGGGCTGTGTCCCAGCACCACTGCCGAGGCACGGGCAACCGCACGCTGTATCTGCAACATCATCTTACCCTGCGTAAAGAAAGCATAGATGACCGGAGTTTCAGTAGTAAATTTACCGAAGAAAGTCTGATAAGGTGACAGCTTCTGTTCACTTACGGCGACAATAATCCGTTTATAGGCAGTCAATGAGTCCCGTAACCACTGATTCGCCTCTTCCGTCATACCGGGACGAAGGCGGAAACGTGACAAAGAAGTGTATTTCGACAACTGTTCCGCCAACGCATTGGTTTCACCCGCGTCACCGACTTCGAGCAATGCCATCGTTTCTTTTTGATTCGTATGCAAAGGGAGAACATGATTTTCATTATTCAGCACAGTAATCGCAGCCAAATTCAACCGGCGGATTAAATCACGTGTCTGAGGAGTATTGATCCGTTGTCCCAAACCAGACAGTTGAACAAACGGTTTCTTTTTTAGTCCGAGTACATATTTATAAGTCAATACCTTGCGGCATTTCTCTTCAATATCTTCGCGTGTCAAGTCTCCCTTATCAATGGCATCGAGTACAGCGGCTATCTCCTCCTTCAGGTTCCGGGGAGCCAGTACCATATCATTCCCTGCCTTCAGTGCCTGCAGACTGACATTTCCATTCCCCGAAACACCTTTCATGGCAAGTGCATCCGTGAAGATCAGTCCTTTGAAAGCAAATTCTTCTGTCAGCAAATCGTATACGATATTACGGGATAAAGAAGAAGGAAGTCCGCCTATCGGTTCAATAACCGGCACTTGCAGGTGTCCGACCATCATACCGCTCAATCCGGCACGGATCGCTTCTCTAAAAGGATGGAGCTCTACACTGTCCAGACGTTCGCGAGTGAAGGGAAGTACCGGAAGTGTTTTGTGCGAGTCTACATCCGTATCACCATGTCCGGGGAAGTGCTTGCAGACGGAAAGTACGCCTCCGCTTTCCAGGCCGGAAGCATAAGCTACTACCTTATCCGCCACCTGCACGGGGTCTTCACCGAAGGAACGGGTATTGATCACCGGATTCTTAGGATTGATATTCACATCCGCCACCGGAGCAAAGTTGACTTGCACACCTAACTGTGCACATTGGCGTGCCATCTCGCGACCGTATTCATAGATTAATTTATTATCCTGAATACATCCGAGCACCATATTTCGGGGAAAGACAGGAGTACCACGCAGACGCATTGCCAGCCCCCATTCTCCGTCAAAAGTGATCATTAACGGTAAATTTGCCATGCGCTGGGCTCGATTAGTCAGTTCCGCCTGGGTCTGCATCTTCCCACCGGAAAACAACAGTCCGCCGACTTTATAGGTATCGACGGCATCCTTCAGCAGTATCTGGTTGTGCTTGGTATCTACCGGAGCAATCGTATATATAAACAACTGACCGACTTTCTCTTTAAGCGTCAGCTTATTCATAATGGAGTCTACCCATTGTCGACAACGGACATCTTGTTTAGCTTTATAAAGTAGTAAAGGTTCTACGGGAGTATCTATTGCTTCTCCCCTGGCCTTGACAGGGAGAAATAGCAGGATAGCCAGTATATATGTTAGTAATCTCATTTTTTATTCAAAGTCAAATCTAGTCGTCCAACATAAATTCCATTCTTTCCGGTGTGCATAACGGGGACATTTTTCCCGTCTATGTTCAAATAATTCTTGGGGCTTTCCATAAAGGTATGAGAATGCCCACCCAGAATAACATCGATATTACGAGTGTTGGCTACCAGCTTCTCATCCATCTGAATGCCCAGATGTGACAGACATACTATGACATCACATCCTTCTTCTTTCAGTTGTGCGGCAATGTCATTGGATACGGCGATCGGGTCTTTATAGATTACCCCTTCGCATTTATTGGCCTGTATCAGTCCTTCCGGCTTCGCTCCCAACCCGAAAACTCCGATCTTCAAGCCGAAACGATCCAAAATGACATAGGGCTTTACGATATCTTTGAGTATTGTGGCATCAAGATCATAGTTGGCACATACTACCGGAAACTTGGCTAATTTAAATAGACGAGCCATGTTGTCCAAACCGAAATCGAACTCGTGGTTACCGATTGTCATTGCATCGTATCCCATTTCATTCATCAGGGTGACTTCTACTTCACCTTTAAACATATTATAATAAGGAGTGCCTTGCGAGATATCGCCACAGTCGAACAGCAGTACATCCGGA
Source organism: Bacteroides sp. RCH18 (assembly GCF_058231005.1). NCBI lineage: Bacteria > Pseudomonadati > Bacteroidota > Bacteroidia > Bacteroidales > Bacteroidaceae > Bacteroides > Bacteroides sp. RCH18. The sequence goes on from NZ_JBIPTC010000001.1 coordinate 2,599,003, forward strand.
TTTTCTTTGCGGAACTGCTGCAGGAAACTTGCCCGACGGACAAATCCACCCTGACCGTAGTTCCGGTCACCTTCCTGAGTCATAGGTTCAATCCGGCTGTGTACATCACTGGTTTGCAGTATGATTAGTTTTTTTGTTTCCTGGGCAGTTGCCAATGCAGGTAGTAAAAAGAGGAAAAGCATCAGCCACTTTCCGGTTCTTCCTTTGAATATATTCAAGACGGAAGTTATATGATTATGAGTTGTCATAGGATACTGAGATTTCATTGTAAACCTTGGTTATTTATTCTCTTTTCATTTTTTATTTCCGGTCAGATGCCGGAACAATGGTGATACGTCCATCCAGTTTAGAGGTAATCTTCTTGCCTGCAGCTGTCTGTTGCCTTACGTAGTCGAGGAACAGTCCGCGCAATGTCAATCCATCCGGACATTCACGCTTATCCGCGTTGATAAAGGGAGTGAGTCCGTCGTTTCCATCCGCCAGATAGTCAATGGTAGCTACGGTATAGTCTTTGTCATCTTCGATCTCTTTTCCCTGTACGGTTGCTTTCAGGAGTATTCCGTCTTTTGTTATTTCCAGACGTGCTCCGCTCAGTCCTTCACCGTGCAAAGAAGCTATGACTTCCATCAGTCTTTTTATTTCCGCACCTTTCATCGTCAGTACGCAGAGAGAATTTTCAAAAGGAAGTATTTCGAAAACAGCATCGACTGTGATATCACCCTGTGGAAGTATGTTGCGCAAACCGCCCATATTCATGATTCCAATATCGGCAGGATGCTTCAGTACACGCTCTGCAGAGAGTCGCAGCACTTCGGCGACCAGATTGGAAAGCAAGCTCTCAGGACGTCCTTTGTCCATCGTCATCTCGCTGACGCCAATCACCTCATACATCATCTTATCTATTTTTTCTTTGTAGGGTTTAAGCAGGACGGCAGCCTTTTCGTCGGGGTGAGCATCCCAGGTTGAATCCATGCAAATCCGGGTTCCTTCTATCTGGGCAACTTCATAATTTGCCTGAACTTCACGGGTAGATTGGCAGGAAGTGAATAGTATTAGTCCTGTCAGAATAGCTCCCGAAGTATACTTTACGTAATTTCGTTTCATCTTCTTTCTTTTGTTTATGCTACAAATGTACATTTTATATTTTAAAGTCATGCGGAAGAAGAAGAAACTTATAGCAAGTTTAGTCCTATTTCAAGGGGAATTAGCTGCAAAATGCACTTAAAAATGTTAATTGAAAGTATTCTGAGGCAGGGTTGATTTAATTTAAAAAAGGACGTTCCCAGGGAAAAAGGGGAAATTAGGAACGTCCCTTGAATAGAGTTAGCGAAAAGTCCGGTCTTTCGCAAGTGCAGACCTTTCCTCTCTTCACTAAAATAAACTAAGGACTATAGTGGGGAAATCCTTAGTGGGGAAAAACGACTATCAGCTTCTTCACAGGAGCGCATAATCGCAAAGTAGTCGCATTCGGTACTTATTCCATCAATGATATTTCTACACCATTAGAAATTCTTTTGTACCGATGAAGCAACATATTTTTTTAGAATATCTTCTTATAGTATCTTGCTAATGACTTTGTTTATTCAGCGATACAAATACTCACACGGTTTTCTTCTGGTGCTTTATATGGCTGAACAGTGTCTCCTTTGGAATCAACCATAATTCTGTCAGTGGTTATTCCTTTTGCCTTCAAAGCATCCGCAACATTGCCTGCGCGTTTTTCAGACAACGACTTGTTGATTTTAGGATTGCCTGTATTTACATCGGCATAGCCTGTCACTTTAACCTTTGCAGCCGGATTGTTCTGCAGATATTCTACCAACATATCTATTTTTGACTTTTGATCGTCTTGTATCTTCGCTGAGTTCAAAGCAAAGAAGATATCCTGTTTCATTGGCTGTACTACAACTTCTTTCTTCGGCTGTGGCTGTTCTACCACGGGAGCAGGCTTCGGTTGTTCCACTACTACAGGTTCTGCCTCATAATATACAGGTTTAGTTTCCGTATAGCCTTTACCGAATTTAATATTCAAACCAATGAGAGCATTGAACTGCCAGTCAGCATTTCCTGCCTTCTTTGAGTTGAACTTGTCGGATAAGACATTTGCATTACCTTCGATGTTGATGGACAAGCGATCATTCAGACGCAGATTACATCCTAAACCCATGCGCCCGGCAACGAGAAACTTTCCGTCCTGCCAAAGATATTCCATCTCATAGGTTCGTGTATCAAGTGCATTCGCCTCATCGTTATCAAAGCCACGATTTAATCCTCCTCCGAGAAAGACATAACCATTGAATACACGTTTGGGATTAAAACCACAAAACAATGTGCTAAGATCAGAAACGATGTCAATGTTACCTTGCAAATATTTGTACTGGTAATCCTGTTGCGGAGAAACCCAGCCTCCTTTTGCCTGCCATCCGCTGACACCAACACGTGCCCACCATGCAGGAGCAAACTGATAACCTACGTTTATCGCTGCTGCAGGAGAAATAAGATCACTAAACTTAGCTTCGCCAAGTGTGTGAGCAGCACCTACTTGCACTTGCATAAACCAATGAGGTTTGAATTCAGTTTTACCTTCTTCTTTTATTCTTTGTTCTTGTGCGAAAATGACTGTACTACTTAACAGTAAGGCGAATACAGGCATCCACAATTTCTTTATGTTCATGCTTATCTTTTCTTTTTAATATGATACTGCATTAACTTTATTAAAGAAGGGTATCCTTCTTTTGAAAAAGATACCCTTCTTATCTTTGTCGATATTGCTATCGTGAGAAATCAATCAATTACTGATGAGTCGGAGTAATTGTCAATGTTACTGTGCTGGTTACTTCACCGAAAGTATATTTAACCGTTACAGGAATAAATAGTTTGAATGGCGCATTTATAGTAAACTTACCGTTTTCATAAACAAGATCACCAAATGTTATGTCATTACCTGATTTCTGAAGATCACATGTATAAGCAATTGACATATTAGGTGCAACGTCCTTCAACAATTTTGGAGCAGCTTCACTTGCATTCAATGTTGTCATGATCTTATCCTTATCAATTGAAATTGCATTGCCAGTAACTCCATAATAAGTATAGAAGTCTACAGGTGTAACAGCAAATGCCTTACCTCTCCAATCAGTCAAACCAAGCAGCTTGCTCATGTCGATCTTAGCAGTTCCTGTAGTTGCATCTTGCAGTTCAGCAGACTTCAAGTCAACTACATTGATAGGACGTAAGAACTTCACATCGAACTTGTTACCAGTCAATGGCAAGATTTCATCATAGTCATTAGTTACCACAATTTCAATACCTACAGTGAACGGATCCACGTTGTAAGCAGACTTATTCAACAATACTTGTGCATTCTTGTCATCCTTATCGTAAGTAATAATACCGGCAGCATCAATTGTAGCAATCTCAGTTGCAGGTTCACTATTCTTACTAGCATTCAATTGAGTACCATTATTTGCAACAGTGAATGTGTATTTATCAGTTCCGATAGTTACATCCTTAGCTCCTGAGAAGATAAACTTCGCAGTCAACTTATCCTTCGTAAATGATGGGAAGTTCGCTTCTGTAACGTTAGAAACAACAACCTTACGACCTTCAAATACATCAAACAGATCGAGTTTGAAGTCTGTTACTGCTACAGTAACCGGTTCTTTCACATCAGCTTTTACATAAGACTTATCAGGTGACCAAGCTTCAGTAATCTTCTGGTCATTCTTAATTACTCCACTAGGCATTGCGATGCTTGCTTTCATCGTAATTGTAATATCTCCACGAGTTCCGTCTACTGATTCATAAGTCACAGTAGCGAACATCTCTGTCTTCGACTTTTTAACAAGAGCCAAAGCTTCCGCCGGAGTTACTGTCCACTCTACTACTGTAGTAGCAATAGCTTCAGGATCCGTTACTTCTGTTACTGTTCCTGTACTTCCTTCACCCAAAGCGATAGCACCTCCATCATCTTTCTTCAATGTATATGCTGTATGGAAGTCAGGCTTGTTCAACTTCGCTTCAGCATAAACATCATTCATGTTGAGGTAAGTCAATTTGGCAACATTGTTCTCACAACCATAGTAATAAGTATCTTTAGTGAATACTTTACCGAATCCGTCAATTGTACCCTTAACAATCTTTGTCTTAATCCATCCTACAGCAACTACCTGATTAGGAACCTTAGTGGTATCTACCAATTCTACACGTAACAATGGCTCGCGATGTTCAGTTGCTTCAGAATCCTGACCTTTATATTCAGGGTTAATAATACCTTTAGCAGCATCACTACCATTAAAGAATGAGTTCTGTTCTGTCTCATTATTAGCTCCACCAATGTAATTGGAAGCAGTGAAGACATATTTCAGACCGTTATCTTTAATATTAGTCATCTTAACTAATTCAGTACCATTGTTTTCTTTATAATAAGTAGAGATTTTATCTGCTAATTTAAGTGTACCATCTGTAGCTACAGTGTAATCTGCATTTGCATCAATAGCTTCTTGTGCCTTACCTGCATTAGCATTAGGAGTAGAACCAGTACGAGAAATGCTTTGTCCATATAAGATTACGTCTTCTGCATCAATTTTTGTTTCTAGAACGAAGTCGCTCATAAGTACCTTATATATACTAGCGTAATCAGAGGTAATTACTTTAGCTTCGTCAGCACCAATAGCTTTGGTCTGAGCCTGCAAAGCATATACAGCTACCTTACCAGAATTCAGTGCCGGTATCTTTTCTGCATCTGCATCCATTGCAACTTTAAGATAACGTTGTCCGTCTTCGGTTACGACATCTGATTTCTTTATATTAGCAGTTGGATCCATTGCAGCAGCACGAGAAACTGGATAATAATCCTTATCGCCTGAAAGGAATTTCAGGCTTTCAATCTGTGCCATTGAAGCACTAGCCGGATTCATGTGATAATAGGCCCAAATTTGTGGAGTAATAAAAGAAGCTGTAGCAGCAACCTCATATGTTTCACCGCTTTCTGTCGGTTTAGCGTATGCTTTCTGCGACCATGCATTATAAGTCAGATTATTAGCTTTCAATGCAGAGATTCCACCTACATAGCAAGTCGGTTCAAATATTAATCCTTTCAAAGGCATAGCATCGATAACAGAAAATTCACCTGTTACTTCTTTACCGTTTTCGATCGTTACAATTCTATATCCTGTAACGACTCCTTTTTCATCAAGGATAGCAGTAATAGATCCTTTTGCAGTCTCAGGAATCGCAACAGAAGTTTTTGTGCCATCATAATAAACATAGCCACCTTTTACAGTCAGTAACAATGGATCAAATTCCTTATACGTCGGAATTTCAGGGATTTCAGGAATGTCGATAGTACCAGAACTAACTTCTTTGCCATCCTTCTTCAAAGTAATCTTACCATCCTTTGTCACATCAAGAGTATACGATGGCAATTCTTCAGGCATTGGTATAGTGTACTCTTTACTATCCGCACCAGTCACTGTTAATTTGCCTGTAGATGCATCATACACCACAGACTTCACATAGCCTCCCACTTGAGCTTGCAATTCCGAGAGAGTTTTTTCAATTCCATCGACTCTGGCATTTACCGCATCAATGTCATCATCGTAGTCTTTACAACCTACGAACGATGCACCGGTAGCAAGCGCCAACGCTCCGAAAAACATCACTCTAACAAATTTTTTCTTCATAACTACTTAAAAATTACATTAATAATATATTATTAAACACTAAGTTCAAATAATATTCGCCCGTTACTTTGTAGGTAACGGGAAACAGTCTGTAGCTACTCCTGAAGAAGCGTCTGAAGGGTAGATTAAAACATGAGTATCAAAATATATTTAACCCCTGCTTTAGAACGGCAGCAGAGGGGAGGGAAATCTTTTGCAATAATAAGAGAGCATGATGTGTTCTTCACAAAAAATCCGCAGTTTTGTTTGGTGTATTTCCTTTTTTTAGTAGTTTATCAGAAAAAATATCTTTTTTGTTTGCATGTTTTCCAAAATATGTTCATCTTTGCAGCGTATTATCTCCCCGTTACCTACAAAGTAACAGGCTTTAATTCAAATGATTACCCACCGAGAAAGACTTCCTAAAGGAAGAGAAGACCATCACATTCGCTTCATCAATTTTCTTATTCTTGAAAGGTTTCAGATAAGTCTCTGTGACAGTGATAGATGAATGTCCCATCGCTTCTGAAATGACACCGGGATGTACCTCACAATAATAAGCCATCGTAGCCCATGTGTGACGCGCCGTATATGAACTCAGATCCGTAGTCAGTCCCAACACTTGTTTCAGAATCATCAGCTGATAATTAAAGTTACGCAATGCCAACTGGTATTCCTTATATGCCTCTTCCGTTCCTTCCTTGCTGGAAATCAACGAAAAGAGATAAGGAGAAGCAGGATCGGTATTCATATGCTGTTTGATCAATTTCACCGCTTCCGGCAAAAGAGTCACAGTCAGCATTCTGCCCGTTTTCCTCCGACGATAAGTAAGCACATTTCCATCTATATCATGCTTTTTCAGATAAGCAAGATCGACGAAAGGCATACCACGCAGCAAAAACATTAATATGAAAAAACCACGAGCACGCTGCAATTCCCTGTTTCCCGAATGCAACTGTTTCGGAAGTTCTTTCATAAGACGTTCCAAATCCTCTTTTTCCAATGCACGCTTTTTATCAGCGCGTGTCCCCGTATAGACATACCGGAAATGATGCGGTACATAAGGTGCAATGCGTCGGTCTACTGCCCGATTGTACACAGCTCTCAGCGTACGCATATAGGTAGAAACCGTATTCCAGCTACAATTTCTTCCACGCAGATACGCTTCAAAACTTTTCAAAAACTCCGGAGTCACTTTTCGAAAAGGCAGATTCCCGCTTTCATTGAATGCAAGGATTGCACTCATGCTACTCCTGTAAATATGGGCGGTCCCATAATTCCCACTTTCCCGTAGCCCGTCGGCTACCTTTTTCATAAATGAAATTAAATTCCCCATTTTTTACTGTTTAAAATGATCAATAAAGGCTGCTGCAAAAGAGAAGTGAACCCTTCTCCACATTCCCCGGCAGCGCCTTTTTTCCTATTCCCAATCATAAAGATACAAATCTATTGCCACATTTGTTTGATGTAACCCTAAAAACATTCGATACCAGTTCCCAGCCGATCATTTTCTCCAAAACATTTGGCTATCTGATAAATAATTCGTTACTTTGCACCGCTTTCGCGCAATCGCTGTCAAGAGAAGAGATACTTGGTATGTTGCGTTGTAACGATAAAACAATTTAATAATAGCAACAATGGATTTAATTAAAATTGCAGAAGAAGCATTTGCTACCGGTAAACAGCACCCGAGCTTCAAAGCAGGAGACACTGTAACAGTAGCATATCGTATCATCGAGGGTAACAAAGAACGTGTACAGTTGTACCGTGGTGTTGTTATCAAAATCGCCGGTCATGGAGACAAGAAACGTTTTACTGTACGTAAAATGTCAGGTACTGTAGGTGTAGAAAGAATTTTCCCAATCGAATCACCGGCTATCGATAGCATCGAAGTGAACAAGGTAGGTAAAGTTCGTCGCGCTAAATTGTATTACCTGCGCGCTCTTACTGGTAAGAAAGCTAGAATCAAAGAAAAAAGAGTTAACAACTAAGCTGAACTCTGAGATTCGAAATAAAAAAGAGGAAGTTCCGGTAACGGGATTTCCTCTTTTTTATTTCAAGTCTTTCTCTTCCATACTTTTGTCATAACGAGCGTTTGAACATAGTGACACCATCCTGCTGGTATAGTGTTACCATACCTACCGGATACCGACAGTATGTGATCAGGATAGTGTCATCATCGCAAAAGTCTCTATTGTTCGATTGGCAACAATAGAGAAAGCGGAATTCAATGTCCCATTTTTAAGATTTCCACTATTAATAAACAGAAAAAATCTGTGTTTCAGACAAATTATTGCATAAAATCACTTATAAATATGCAATATACAACTATTTTTCTGCATAAAACCAAAGCAATATGCAAGTTTTCAAAGGATTAAAAAGTGGGTTTGGTTTTAAAGGAACGAGGCGTTGGTTTTAAACCAACGGTATCTTTCTTTAAAACCAAGTTCATTTTACCCAAAGATTATCACAAACTCATCTACTTTCAGACGATTTGAATTCTATTTCAACTCCTGCTCCCAACATTCAACAAGTATCATTTTGTTTACCTAAAAACGATATTCTCAAATAATGCACTATTAGTAAGTGCACAAACAGATCAAATAAATAGCAAAACACGAGATATACAAGCATGAAGAGAACCATAGATGCAAAATTTATCGGTTATTCATAGAGCGGATCAGGAATTGATATTTTTTTAGCAACCATAGATGCATAAAATGTTCTAAAGTCTATTTCGAAGGAAAGATTCGTTTTTCCATATAAGTACCTATCACCTACCTCCTCACTTTATATATTGAAAAATAGTACATTGTTTTGTTTTTCAATACATAATAATTATCTTTGAATAAAAGAGTGCAATCATGAGAGTATAGCCAAAAGTAAAATAATTGAGATGTTAAAAACGTATAGATATGGCAAAGATTCAGAATGAGACTGCTTATAAAGCTGCAATGGAAAGAATAGAAGAACTTCTTCCATTAGTTGATGATGACACTCCTTTATCTGACAAAAATCTTATTGAACTAGATTTATTGTCAGCACTTGTAGAGGAATACAAGGATGAGTATTATCCAATAAAAACTCCTTCTTTGGTTGATATCATAAAACTTCGTATGTATGAAATGGGACTTAGTCAGGCTAAATTATCAGAATTGCTTGGAGTCAGTCCTTCCCGTATCAGTGATTATTTTACTGGCAGAAGCGAACCAACCTTAAAAGTAGCTCGTAAAATTAGCAGAAAATTGAATATCGATGTCAATATTGTATTAGGGGTATAAGATTCTTTGTTATTTTTCAGCATGCCTGTAAAACAAAAAATCCCCGGAAACTCAACGCCCCCGGGGATCCAATTACCTTTATTATAAAAAAATGATATTATTCTTTCAGATCTTTCAATTCCCAAGCCAAAGCACTGGCGCCCAGTACAGCAGCATCAGAATCTTTCAGTTCGGAAACAAGCAATTTAGTCTTGCCTTTATAGATATTCAGGATATTGTCATCGATTGCTTTCTGAATCGGTTTCATGATATAATCACCCGACTTAGCCAAACCACCGAACAATACAATTGCTTCAGGGCTGGAGAATGCAATAGCGTCTGCCAAAGCCTCACCTAAAATATTACCTGTAAATTCGAAGATTTCCTGTGCCAGTTTATCACCTTGTACAGCTGCATCATATACATCTTTTGAAGTGATGTTTTCAGCAGGAATATTACGAAGCAGGCTTGCATCAGTACGAGCAGCCAGGAATTCACGAGCAGTACGAGCTACACCGGTAGCCGAACAGTAAGTTTCCAGACAGCCTTTACGACCGCAACCACAAACACGACCGTCACGACGTGCAATTACGTGGCCCAATTCTCCGGCAAAACCGTCATGACCATAAACCATCTGACCGTTGATAACGATACCGCTACCTACACCTGTACCCAGAGTGATCATAATAAAATCTTTCATACCACGGGCAGCGCCGTAAGTCATTTCACCGATAGCAGCAGCATTAGCATCATTGGTCAAAGCAGTAGGAATACCCAGTCTTTCTTCAAACATAGCAGCCAACGGAAGAATTCCTTTCCAAGGCAAGTTCGGAGCAAATTCAATAGTTCCGGTATAATAGTTACCATTAGGAGCACCGACACCGATACCTCTGATCTTATCTACACCACCATTAGCGATGATCAACGGAAGCAAGTTTTTGCATACTTCGTCAGCATATTCTGCAGCAGTCGGATAGCCGGCTGTTTTAATCGAGCTACTGGCAATAATAGTTCCGCGTGCGTCTACAATCCCAAAGACGGTGTTTGTTCCGCCTATGTCAATACCTACTACGTAGGGTTTCTCCATGTTTGAATTCATGATACTTTATTTAAAAGGGTTAGTTAATTATAAAGTTTACTGCACACAAATTACGTAAAGAAGATTGAGTCTACAAAATGTTTTTTCAAAAAAGTTCACTCTGTTTGCAACTTTTCGTATCTTTCATGCGTCTAATAGTGAAAAATAAAAAGAAAAAAGAAACTTAATAAGGGAAATTGTGATAAAACTAACAGACATTAACAAGACCTACAACAACGGAGCACCTCTCCATGTACTCAAGGGCATCAATCTCGACATTCAGCGAGGTGAGTTCGTTTCCATCATGGGAGCTTCGGGTTCGGGCAAATCTACTTTACTAAACATATTAGGAATACTCGATAACTACGATACCGGGGATTATTATCTGAACAACGTACTTATCAAAGACTTGAGCGAAACGAAAGCCGCCGAGTATCGAAACCGTATGATCGGATTTATTTTCCAGTCATTCAACCTGATATCATTCAAGGATGCCGTAGAAAACGTGGCACTTCCCTTATTTTATCAAGGTGTGAGCCGCAAAAAGCGGAATGCACTCGCTCTGGAATATCTCGACCGACTGGGACTAAAGGAGTGGGCACACCACATGCCAAATGAGATGAGTGGCGGACAAAAACAACGTGTAGCCATCGCCCGCGCATTAATCACCCAGCCGCAAATCATCCTTGCCGACGAACCAACAGGTGCTCTGGACAGCAAAACTTCCGTAGAAGTAATGCAGATATTGAAAGACTTGCATCGAATGGGAATGACCATCGTCGTCGTAACCCACGAAAGCGGTGTTGCCAACCAAACGGACAAGATCATCCATATCAAAGATGGTATTATCGAACGGATTGAAGAGAACCTCGACCACGACGCCTCTCCATTCGGCCAAAACGGAATTATGAAATAAGTAATAGGTAATAAGTATTAGGTATTAATTCCATGCGGTCACAGCGCAGCCTAATACTTAATACCTAATACTTATTACCTATTACTTATAACTTATTACTTAAAATATGATTGATATTTGGCAAGAAATATATAGTACCATCAAACGCAATAAGTTGAGGACTTTTCTCACCGGATTTGCCGTCGCATGGGGAATATTTATGCTCATCGTCCTGCTGGGAGCCGGCAACGGGCTGATTCACGCGTTCGAACAGTCGGCTTCGGAACGGGCCATGAACTCCATCAAGATTTTTCCGGGGTGGACCAGTAAATCATACGACGGTCTGAAGGAAGGAAGGCGGATACGACTGGATAACAAAGACTTGAATACGACCAATAAGAATTTTCCGGATCATGTCATCAAGGCCGGAGCAACCGTATATCAGGGAGGTGTGAACCTTAGCTTCGGACCGGAATATGTCAACCTGAATCTTTCCGGAGTATATCCCAACCATACGGAAGTGGAAGTAGTAAAGCTTTTCAAGGGACGTTTCATTAACGAAATCGATATTAAAGAACGACGGAAAGTAATTGTACTCCACAAAAAGACTGCCGAAATCCTGTTCGACAAAACACATACCGATCCCATCGGACAATTCGTGAATGCGGGTAATGTTGTCTATCAGGTAGTAGGACTGTACAATGACAAAGGTGACAGCGGAGACAGCGACGCTTATCTTCCGTTCACAACTCTGCAAACGATTTATAATAAAGGAGACAAGCTGAATAACCTCATCATGACCACCAAGAATTTGGAAACAATAGAGTCTAACGAGGAATTCGAAGCCCACTACCGTAAAGTGATCGGCGCCAACCAGCGTTTTGACCCGACCGACCATAGCGCCATCTGGATATGGAATCGTTTCACCAATTATCTGCAGCAACAGCAAGGATCGGCGATGCTTCGTATTGCCATTTGGGTGATTGGCATTTTCACCTTATTAAGTGGAATTGTCGGAGTTTCGAACATTATGCTGATTACCGTTAAAGAGCGTACCCGAGAATTTGGCATCCGCAAAGCGCTCGGAGCCAAACCGCTTTCTATCCTTTGGCTGATAATCGTAGAGAGTGTCACGATTACCACCATATTCGGATATATAGGTATGGTGGCAGGTATCGGAGCCACCGAATGGATGAACAATGCCTTCGGAAACCAGACTATGGATAACGGTATATGGTCCGAAACGGTATTCCTGAATCCAACGGTTGACATAGGAATTGCCATCCAAGCTACACTCACATTAGTAATAGCCGGAACATTAGCCGGATTGTTCCCTGCCCGCAAGGCAGTCAGCATCCGGCCGATCGAAGCACTTAGAGCCGATTAAAGATTATGAGAATAGACATAGATACTTGTGAGGAAATCCTCATCACCATCACAAGAAATAAAACAAGAAGCCTGCTGACGGCATTCGGTGTATTCTGGGGAATCTTCATGCTCGTGGCGCTTATCGGCGGCGGACAGGGATTGCAGGATATGATGCAAAAGAACTTTGAGGGATTCGCCACCAACTCCGGCTTCCTTGCCGCCCAAAAAACGGGAGAAGCCTATAAAGGATTTCGTAAAGGACGCTGGTGGGATCTGGAAGCCATCGACATCGAACGCCTCCGCTCGCAGGTAAAGGATGTGGAAGTCATCACCCCTTCCGTTGCCCGTTGGGGATCCAACGCTATTTATGGAGACAAGAAATACGATTGCAGTGTGAAAGGATTATATCCCGACTATCTCCATATCGAATCACAGGAAATGGCATACGGGCGTTTTATCAACGACGTAGATATCCGAGAAGCGCGTAAGGTCTGCGTTATTGGCAAGCGTGTTTACGAAAGCCTGTTCAAACCGGGAGAAGACCCGTGCGGCAAATATGTACGGGTAGACGGCATCTATTATCAAGTCATCGGTATGTCTTCTTCCGAAGGAGATATGAACATACAGGGACGTGCCTCGGAAGCTGTCACCCTTCCATTCACCACCATGCAGCAGACTTATAATCTGGGCGGACAAATTGATGTAATCTGCTTCACCGTCAAACGAGGAGTAAAGGTATCCGATGTACAACCCCAGATGGAAGGAATCATCAAGGCAGCACACTATATTGCCCCTAATGACAAGCAGGCGCTTATGTATCTGAACGCTGAAGCAATGTTTTCCATGGTGGACAACTTATTCACCGGTATCCATATTCTGATCTGGATGGTAGGTTTGGGTACATTGCTGGCAGGCGCCATCGGTGTATCGAATATCATGATGGTGACAGTGAAAGAACGCACTACAGAAATCGGCATACGCCGTGCCATCGGTGCTCGCCCCAAAGACATCCTGCAGCAAATCTTATCTGAAAGCATGGTTTTGACAACTATCGCCGGTATGTTCGGAATTTCTTTTGCCGTCATGGTGCTGCAACTGGTTGAGATGGGAGCGAACTCCAACGGAGGAGATGCCCATTTCCAAGTCAGCTTCGGATTAGCAGTCGGAACCTGCGCCCTGCTGATCGCATTAGGTATGTTGGCAGGACTGGCACCTGCTTACCGTGCGATGGCTATCAAACCGATTGAAGCGATCAGAGATGAGTAGAAGTGGAGAGTTGAGAGTTAAATGAAGAATTAAAAATTAAACATATATATTCAAAATGAAAAAGTATCTGAAAATCACATTATTGGTAATTATTGCCATAATCCTTGTCGGAACGTTCGTATTTCTTTATCAGAAATCCAAGCCTAAAGTAATCGTATATGAAACACTGGCAGCAGAAGTCACGGACCTTGAAAAGACTACAGTAGCCACCGGAAAGGTAGAGCCGAGAGATGAAATTTTAATCAAGCCTCAGATTTCCGGTATTGTAGACGAGGTATTCAAAGAAGCGGGACAGAGCGTAAAAAAGGGGGAAGTAATCGCCAAAGTCAAAGTAATTCCCGAACTCGGACAACTGAACTCCGCAGAAAGTCGCGTCCGCCTGGCAGAGATCAATGCAAAGCAGGCCGAAACAGACTTTACCCGTATCAAGAAGTTATATGAAGATCAGCTTATCAGTCGTGAAGATTACGAAAAAGGAGAAGTAGCGGTAAAGCAGGCACGGGAAGAGAATCAGACTGCCAAAGATAATCTGGAAATTATAAAAGAAGGAATCACTAAAAACAGTGCTTCATTCAGTAGCACCATGATCCGCTCTACCATTGACGGACTAATTCTGGACGTACCAGTGAAAGCCGGTAACTCCGTAATCATGAGTAATACATTCAACGATGGTACCACCATTGCTACGGTGGCAAATATGAATGACCTGATTTTCAGGGGTAATATTGACGAAACCGAAGTAGGACGCATCCATGAAGGAATGCCGATTAAACTGACGATCGGAGCTTTACAGAATCTGACTTTTGATGCTATTCTCGAATATATTTCACCGAAAGGAGTAGAAACCAACGGAGCCAATCAATTTGAAATCAAGGCTGCCATCACTGTTCCGGATACCGTGCAGATTCGTTCCGGCTATTCCGCCAATGCAGAGATTGTGCTCCAGCGTGCCAGCAAAGTACTGGCAGTACCCGAAAGTACGATTGAGTTCAGCGGTGACTCTACATTTGTGTATATCATGACGGACTCTGTACCACAACAGAAGTTCGAACGTACACAGGTGACTACCGGAATGAGTGACGGTATCAAGATTGAGATAAAAAAAGGTGTAACCGCTCAGACCAAATTACGCGGTGCTGAGAAAAAAGATAAATAACTAAACTTCGACTATAACAATGAGAATAAAATTAGCATTCATACTTTTGACCGGAGCTATGATAGTTTCTGCACAGGAATCCGAAGTACTATTAAAAAATTATACATTACGCCAATGTATCGATTACGCCATTGAACATAATATCACTGTACGACAATCTGCCAATGAAGTAGAACAAAGCGCTGTTGAAGTTAGCTCGGCAAAGTGGGCACGGCTACCGTCCCTCAACGGTTCCGCTGGAGAGAATTGGGCATGGGGACGTAGTGGAGTTACCGAAAAAGACGCTGATGGAAAAGAATTTCAGGTATATAAAAATACATACAATTACGGTACAAACGTATCACTCTCCGCCAGCATCCCATTGTTTACAGGTTTCGAATTACCTAATCAATATGCGCTTGCCAAACTAAATTTCAAGGCAGCCGTAGCTGATTTGAATAAAGCCAAAGATGATATCGCTATCCAAGTCGCTTCCGCCTATCTGCAAGTACTATTGAACCAAGAGTTGAGACAAGTCGCTATCAACCAGACCAAGCTAAGCAAAGAACAGGCAGATCGGATTGCCCGTCTGCAAGAGGTAGGGAAAGCATCTCCTGCGGAAGTGGCAGAAGGTATGGCACGTGTTGCCCAAGACAAGTTATATGCAACCCAAGCTGATAATAATTATCAGATAGCACTCCTTGATTTAAGCCAGTTGCTAGAATTAGAAACTCCCCGGCTATTCTCCATCCAAAATGCTGATACGACATTTATTCTTAATCCATTGACACCGCCAGACGAAATTTACCAGTATGCACTTACTTCAAAACCGGAAATTCAAGCTGCTCAGTACCGATTGTCCGGAAGCGAAAAAAGTATTCGCATTGCACAAAGCGGTTTTTACCCACAACTCAATTTAGGAGGCAACTGGGGCACAAGTTATTCTTCGGCTCTAACCCCCACTTTCGGACAGCAAATGAAAGACAATCGTAACAAGAGCTTAGGTCTCAGTCTTAGTGTTCCTATATTTAACAGATTTACTACCCGAAATCGTGTCCGCACTGCACGTCTGAGACATCTTAATATGAGTCTGCAACTGGATAACGCCAAGAAAGTACTTTATAAAGAAATCCAGCAAGCCTGGTATAATGCAGTAGCTGCAGAAAGTAAATATAACTCCAGCGAAGTTGCAGTGAAAGCCAACGAAGAATCTTTTCGGTTGATGAGCGAAAAATTCAATAACGGTAAAGCTACTTTTGTGGAATACAATGAAGCGAAACTAAACCTGACCAAAGCACTGTCGGATAAACTGCAAGCTAAATACGATTATCTATTCCGTACTAAAATACTGGATTTCTATAAAGGAGAAATCATAGAATAGAACAGATTTCCAGCTATTTATCAAAAGCCTTAAAAATAGAATACATCGGAAACGTATTCTATTTTAAGACTTTACTCATGTTTTCAAACTTCCCCAAAAGCACTTGTTATTTATGTAAGAGATTTCTAAAACATATCCACCGGTTCAT
This sequence comes from Bacteroides sp. RCH18, assembly GCF_058231005.1. Classification (NCBI taxonomy): domain Bacteria; kingdom Pseudomonadati; phylum Bacteroidota; class Bacteroidia; order Bacteroidales; family Bacteroidaceae; genus Bacteroides; species Bacteroides sp. RCH18. The sequence continues at coordinate 2,615,197 of NZ_JBIPTC010000001.1, forward strand.
CCGTTACTATAGAAAGAACCAACAGTTATGAAACATATAATCATCGCAGTGATTCTAACAATTAGTAATGTATTTTTAGGAATTGCAAAACCAATGAAAAGTCAAGCGGAAATTTATTTTGCAGGAGGATGTTTTTGGGGAACCGAACACTTCCTGAAACAAATCAGAGGAGTAGAAAGTACTCAGGTGGGATATGCCAACAGCACTGTTGCCAATCCCAGTTATGAACAGGTGTGTTCGGGCAAGACAAATGCTGCCGAAACAGTGAAGGTTGTCTATGATCCGGAAGAAGTAAATCTGAGTTTATTGCTCAACCTCTATTTTCAGACAATCGATCCGACCAGCCTCAACCGACAGGGGAACGATCGTGGTACACAGTACAGAACCGGTATATATTATATCAATAAAGCCGATCTCCCCACCATCAATCAGGCGATCCAGGCATTAGCCACTCAATACAACAAACCGATTGCCGTTGAAGTGGAGCCATTGAAAAACTTTTATCCGGCAGAAGTCTATCACCAAGATTATCTGGATAAGAATCCGGGCGGATATTGCCATATCAATCCGGCTTTATTTGAAATGGCACGAAAAGCGAATGCTCCCAAGACCGCAACTTATCAAAAACCGGACGATGCCACTCTCCGTAAGAAATTATCTGCCGAACAGTATGCAGTGACTCAGAAAAATGCCACAGAGCCGGCTTTCCATAACGAGTTCTGGAATGAACACCGCCCCGGCATTTATGTAGATATCACTACCGGAGAACCGTTGTTTGTTTCCACAGACAAATTTGATTCCGGTTGTGGATGGCCCAGTTTTTCCAAACCGATTCAGAAAGAGCTAATCGCAGAGAAGAAAGATACTACTCACGGAATGATACGGACAGAAGTACGCAGCAAGACAGGAGATGCGCATTTAGGACATGTATTTACAGACGGGCCAAAGGACAAAGGCGGATTGCGGTATTGTATCAATAGTGCTTCGCTGCGTTTTATCCCGAAAGAAAAAATGAAAGAAGAAGGATATGGAGAATATCTGCCGCTCATTAAATAGAACAACCTAGTAAACAGCACCGCTTTCAGACAGATACAATAAAAACGGCGGATTCCCTCGTTTGGGTAATCCACCGTTTTCGTTTGTTAAAACCTTAAGAGAGAAAGAGAATTTCACAATCCCCGGTATTATTATCTTCCGGCAAGCAGCAAGTCTGCTTCATCTGTTACCGGAATCTGTATATTCATAGCCCAGTTGCCGGCTGATTCTTCAATCCATTTATAGTCATTCCACTTGTAGTTCATATACGCGATCGGCATATTAGCATCATTCAGTTCATAAACACTCTTTTCTACAGAATCATCATAAGCTCTGTGAGAATTATTCCAACGTGCATATACCAATGTGATTTCATTAGAAGAATAAGTATAATCGATCTTGAAATACGGAATCCATTTTTCAGTGGATGAGTCCCACTTGAAAGCTTCTTTAGCTGCTACTCTCTTTTGATCATCATAAATAAAATCATATTTCATGTGACGATAGAGAGAACCATCCAGTCTGTAAATCACCTTCGAAACAACAAGATCATCTACTATCTCTTCATTAGTAATGAAGTTATTGTCCTGTGCTTTCAACTCTGTATTAGCGATACCAGCAGCTACCATTGCCACTAAAACCATCATTCTGAATAATACTGTAGTTTTCATAATTGTATATTTTTTATTAGTTCAACTTTCTTTTTTTGTTCTTCTGTTTATTAGACGGAACGTCTATATGGAATGGTTGCAACTATCTGAACTTTTTTTCATCTTTTTTGTTGCCCGCCTTCGACTCTATAAATGCAAGGGGTATGCCAAAACGATAAACAGCTAATAATCAACACAAAGAATAAAAAATAAGATGTACGAAAATGAACAGTTGTACGCTCATAAGCGGACACACTAATAAAAAAGACTGTTTATATCTTGTTGAACAGAATATTATCTACCTTTGCAGCCAATAACTTATTAAAGGCAAAAGATGAAAAAGAACAGCAAAAAAAGTATTCTTCTTCTATCAATCGGAGGAGGCTTGTTTATCTGCCTTATCAGTATCTATTTGAGCCGCAATATGCTTCTGCAAAGCATAACTAACAAGCGCACGACTCATATTGAACAAACATACGGACTGCAAATTCATTATCAGAATCTACAGATGAAGGGATGTAACGAAGTTACCCTGCAAGGGCTTTCCATCGTTCCCGCCCAACGGGATACCCTTCTTACACTACAATCCGTCAACGTCAGGCTGAATTTCTGGAAACTGCTGAAAGGAAATATTGAAGTCCGCAATGTCCGTATGGACGGACTGGCAATCGCTTTTATCAAACGGGACAGTGTAGCCAACTATGATTTTCTATTCTCCGGACACCGCCCGGAAGCAACCACAGAGGCAGTCATAGAAACCAATTACGTCCATCGCATCAACCGAATATTAAACTTAATATATGGTTTCCTCCCTGAAAACGGTCAACTGACTCAACTTAATATAACCGAACGAAAAGACAGCAATTTCGTAACGGTCAATATCCCCACCTTTACAATCGAAAACAATCGCTTTCAGTCCACTATCAAAATAAAAGAAGATACACTGACTCAACAATGGGAAGCAGCAGGAGAACTGAACAGAAAGGTACATACCCTGCAGGCAGAACTTTTTGCCACAGAGAAAAAGAAAGTTTCAATACCGTATATCAACCGCCGTTTTGGAGCAGAAGTTACTTTCGATACCTTATATTATAGTATGACTAAAGAAAATCGTACCGAAAACCAACTGCAACTTGACGGTAAGGCGAAAGTAAGCGGACTTGATGTATTTCACAAAGCACTTTCTCCCGAAGTGATCCATCTGGATCGCGGACAACTCACGTATCAGATGAATATCGGCAAGCAAACGCTGGAACTGGACAGTACGACGACGGTATTATTCAACCAAATACTATTTCATCCCTATCTGCGGGCAGAAAAGAATGAAAATCAATGGCACTTCACTGCTGCCACAGATAAATCATGGTTTCCGGCCGACGAACTATTCAGTTCTTTGCCCAAAGGCTTATTCAGCAATCTGGAAGGTATAAAAACAAGTGGTGAGCTGGCTTATCATTTTCTGTTAGATATTGATTTTGCCCGACTAGACAGCCTTAAGTTTGAGTCCGAATTGAAAGAAAAAGATTTTCGGATAATAGAATATGGTGCAACATCTCTTTCAAAAATGAGCGAAGAGTTTGTCTATACCGCCTATGAAAACGGAGTACCGGTCAGAACATTTCCTGTCGGACCTTCATGGGAACATTTTACTCCTTTGGACAGCATTTCTCCATTGCTGCGGATGTCGGTCATGCAAAGTGAGGACGGAGCTTTTTTCTACCACAAGGGCTTTTTGCCTGATGCGATGCGTGAAGCTTTGATTTATGACCTGCAAGTCGAACGTTTCGCCAGAGGAGGCAGCACAATTACCATGCAGCTGGTAAAAAACGTATTTCTCAACCGGAACAAGAACTTTGCCCGCAAATTGGAAGAAGCGCTCATCGTATGGCTGATAGAGACAGAAAGGCTGACTTCTAAAGAACGTATGTATGAAGTTTATCTGAACATAGCCGAATGGGGACCGCTGGTTTATGGTATTCAGGAAGCCTCTGCCTATTATTTCAACAAACGCCCTTCGCAACTCACGACCGAAGAAAGTATTTTTCTGGCTTCTATTATCCCGAAGCCTAAACACTTCCGCAGTTCCTTTGCGGAAAACGGACGGTTGAAAGAGAATATGGAAGGCTATTATAAGCTGATTGCCGGACGCCTCGCCAAGAAAGGATTAATAAGTGAAATCGAGGCGGATAGTATCCGCCCCGATATCCAAGTTACGGGCGACGCCCTGAATAGTCTAGTCGGCGAAACGCCGGAGTCCAGTTCTCCTACCGCTGAGGAGCAATAATTTATTAATAAAGGAATAGGTTTTATCTTCTTGAGCTGCTTCCTCTTTCTGAAGAACGGGAAGAGGAACCTCGGTTGCTGTTGCTTCTCGAACTTTCTGAAGATGAGCTTCTTTCTGTTGATCTGCCGGATACGTTCCCTCTGCTGGAACTACTGCCGGAATTGCTGTTCCTACCGGAGCTGCTGCCACCCCGATTTGAACTATCATTATTCCGATTGGTGGTACTGCTATTAGGTCTGCTTGTTCGACCGGAAGAACTGCTTCCACGGTTTGTGCTCGTACCACTACTTGTCGGACGGCGACTGAAATTCGAAGACCCTGTACTCGTTCCCGGACGACTTCCTGAATGACGATCTCCTTCACCTCTGTTGTGGTCTCTGCCCGGAGTTACTTCCTTATTCGGTTTATCATCTTTGGACGGAGTAGATGGTCTGCCCGGAGTAGACGGTCGTTCATTGACCGAAGGTCTTTCAGAGTTGGAAGGTCTTCCGGAAGTGGACGGCCTGCCCGATGTAGATGGTCTGCCTGAAGTGGACGGTCTATGGTTCGTTTCTGGACGAGGACGGGAAGTATTTCCCGGACGTCCCGAAGTATTAGGTCGTGACGTTGCTCCCGGACGTCCCGAAGCCCCCGGTCGGGTAGGTGCATTATGCGGACGAACGGAAGTGTTCGGACGGAAACGTACAGAACCGAAGTCTGAACGACGATAAGAATGGAATACCCGCTGATCTCTTACCCGATATGGCGTAGGATAGTGCACAAAATTATTATATCTTCCCCGATAGAAACTTACATGATGGATGTGAGGACGATAGTGCGCGCCACTGTAAGTCCGGTAATGATAAGGTACACCAAAATAGAATAAACTACGATTCGGATAATTGATATAAATCCGGAAATTCCATCTTCCACCGGTGACATAAATCGGACGATAGAAATACTCAGCTCCCAGGAATCTGCGGTATTGCGCATCGCTCAACACCCAACGAAGATCATCGTTACGAATATCCAGCGCTTCATAGTAATCATCTAATGCCCACTCATCACCCCGTACTACATAATCCATAATATTACGAAGCGAATAAATGAAATCATAGTTAATCTCATACACATCATTATATTGAGGATTATTCAAGTCCAGTTCGTATGCCATCTTATCAGTAAGGAAACGTGTCTCCTTACGTACCTTGCTGGTACTCATTCCCGCCATTACAGTGGTACTGGCAGTCACGACTAATAATATAAATAGAATTCTTTTCATGGTTTCATTCTTTTTTAGTTACGTCCGCTATCGTAAGATTCCGCAAACTCCCTCATCTCTCTTTTGTCCATCTCAAAAGTGAAAACATCTGTCAGTATGGAGAAGTTCTTCTTATCTGCGATTTTCGGATAAAGTTTCTTTATCATATTCTTTTTATCTGTCTGAAAAGTACACATATCCACCAATTTACGGCATTGGGCACAAGTGAATCCCGAAGGGGGTACAACTTCATCCAGCATCCTGATACGGTCAGACTCAAAAGATTTACCTCTATATTCATTGAAGAAACGGTCAAAATCGGCTGAACTCATAGCTCTGGGCCGTACATATCCTATGTCTCCCGGTCGTTGGTCACCGTGGTAAGCCTGGATATATTCCTTCATCTTGTCACGGTCAAAAGACGAAAAGAGCTTATTGACCACCGGAGCAAAATTTTCTTTATCCACTATTTGCGGATACATACGTTTCATCACAGTCATCTGAGCATCCGAACCACTTATCTGATCAATGATCTTTCCGCACTGGGCAGAAGTAAAATTGCAATCCAACAAAACATCATCTATATATTTAATCTGCTCATCAGACATGATCACCATCCGGAAATCACTAAGAAAACGATCAAATTCATCATGCATCATAAGCGTTCTGCGACGGGAACTTTCTTCATAGCGTGGCGGACGAACCGGATCCGTATTGGTTACAACAACGGAAGGAGACATCACAACCGGAGGCAGCGGAAGAAGTATCTCATCACCATTAAAGGTATCCATACTCGTAACTCTTCCATCTGCAAAATATACAATAATCTTGATCGAGTTGCCGTAAAGCACTGAAGAAATCCGGTGGTACTCCCATTCCTCGCCATCTCCGTCAAAACGTCTGTAATCCGGTTTGCCCAAGATTTTTTCTACATTCTGCCGTGACATTCCCTGCTGAACTTCCATCACTTGCTTGTTGGATACGTAATAAGTAGAACAACTACCGAGTATTACCCACAACGTGAAAAACAGGATTATATGTATATTTTTCATAACCGTATCGTTTTTAGTGAACTAATGTATGATCAGCGTCCTTCGTATTCCTTGATGAAATCGTTCATTTTGGTCTTGTTACTGGAGAATGTAAGAGTACCGATCACTGTAAAGAAAGCCTCTTTATCTACAATATTAGGATACATCATTTTCATAATCTTCAGCCGTTCATTATCAAAGGTATAGAACTTCACCAATTGAAGACACTGCTCCGATGTAAAATCAGAGTTCGCCAATGCAGTTGTAATCAACCCCATACGATCTTTTTCAAAAGGCTCATTCTTCACACTATCAAAGAACTTCTTGAAAAGTTGGTCATTCATCACTCTGTCGTAGCGGTTATAGTCCGGACGGTGTCCACCCTGACCGGTTCCCGGTCTTCCGGGTCTGCCCGGACGGATATCTCCACGTTCCTCTACAATAATATCTTTTACTTCGTTTCCGTTAAAGTAAACGCGGTCATTATACAACCGTTCTCCTTTCCATACACGTTCTCCCGGGCGAGTCGGGCGGGAAGCGTACACTTCAATGGTATAATTTCCCGGTTTCAGATTGGCAACGAAACAAGTAGTAGTAGGATAACACATCTGCCTTCCGCCAAAATAAACAAGAATCGGAGTATCTCCGCCATCAATCCGGATTCCGCTGACAGACTGCGCTTTTAAAGAAAGGGCAGCGAGCAAAATACAGAAACTTATTATTATCTTACGCATAGCTTATCTGTTTTTAAAATTATTATCTTTAACTGATATCACAAAAATAGGGTGAGAAAACTCCCCACCCCAATGATTCTCTCTATTCCTGCATAGGGATTTCCCTATTCTGTTTAGGATTCTGCCAAAGTAATGCCGTTCTCATGCAAAGAAATCAATCGTTTCTTATACAAGTCACCTACACCTTTCTTAAAAGTTTTCTTGCTGACACCAAAGGTATCGTAGATATCCTCCGCAGGACTTTTATCGTTCAGATTGATCCGTCCGCCATGTTCCCGAATATATTCCAACAGAGTCTTCGAGAAATCATCTACTTTCTCAAATCCCGGTTTCTGAAGTATCAGGTCCACCTTACCATCTTCGCGTACCTGTTTCACAAACGCCTTCATCTGCATACCGGTCTCCAACGCACGGAATATTTCATTTTCATACAGCAACCCACTATACTTATTGTCTATAATCGCTTTGAAACCCAAGTCCGTCTTCTGCCAGATCAGGATATCCACTTCCGCACCCGGAGCATAATCGGGCATATCTTTCGACAGGTAGCGTTCTACCTTCGCCGAAGCTACAATACGATAACTTTCCTCATCCACATGAGCATGGACCACGTAAGATCTTCCCACCTGCATTTTCATCTTCTGCTCACTGAAGGGTACAAACAAGTCTTTCATCAATCCCCAGTTGAGAAATGCCCCGAACTGGTTCACCCAAGAGACTTCGAGACAGGCGAACTGCCCTACCTGCACCAACGGAGTCAGTGTCGTGGCAATCAGTCTTTCGTCAATATCCAGATAAAGAAATACATTCAACATATCCCCTACCTTACAGTCTTCGGGTACATAACGGGTGGGCAACAGGATTTCACCTTCATCTCCTCCGTCGAGATATAAGCCGAAATCGACTTCCTTTACCACTTCGAGCTGGTTGAATTTTCCTAATTCGATACTCATACTTTTATCTATTTATTATATAACGAACAAAGATAAGAAATAAAAACGAGACTAAAAGCAGAGCTCAGAAAGAAGGTTGTAAAAGAGCGATTTATGCGATAATCAGAGAAAAGTGGAGTCAGGCATTTTCGTTGAAGAGGCTAAGGTTGTTCCGAACTCTTAACGAACAAACATGACCAAGCTGCAAGCGGTTCTGATAAAAATCGTACTGTCGTACTCTATCCAAAGAGTATTTTACCAGAAATCTTATATGTTCTAAGCCTTGCACAACCTTTGCCCTGCAACGTAAACTACCGCCCCATAAAGACACACATAATTCTGTAAAAACAAGCATCCTGTGAAACGAATTGGCATATCATGGTTGTTATTTTGCGAACATAACAGTCTGCGATATATCTTATCGATTTATTTCTTGATTCAAATAGTTTTTGTAATTTTGTAAATGAACTAAAGAAACAGCAAAAAAGAAATAGATTATTTAAAGACATATAGCATAACTTGCGGACTATTATTTGATTCGGTTAAATCTGGTAAATTAAACAAGGAATCTAAAATATTGGTCGAAGCAGGTTTGTACCCTCTAAGGGCGCAGACTGTTTTACCTATTTTGATTCCGGGCTTACCAGAGCCTAACCGAAAAATAGAGAAAAGATAGTGTTGCGTCCTTTTTTCTTTTTAGGCAACCGGAACATCGATAATCCGATAAATATCGGTTAATTAAATTAATCAACTATGACAAAACAAATTAAAGTAATTCTGAAAATAGTTAGAAATGGAAATGGAGTAGTAATTACTCCGGAAATGGAAATTATACGAAAGGTGATTTTTTATGTTGAATTATTAAAGTAGGATATTATGAAAACATTTATATCGTGGATTATTGCCAATTTTGAAGGAGTTATATTTTGCATTATTTTTTCGATAATAGCTATATTTCTATTTAGTAATCCACCAATAAAAGACGATGGAACAATAATCTCACACAAAGGGCTACTTGAGCTTCTAATACTATCTGCAGTTTTTATTGGAGGATTAACCTTACAAACGAAAAATGTTGGTGTAGGAATAATAAAATATTTGCTGATAGTAGCCTTTCTCATTTGGAAACCTGGCTTAGATGATTCTCTAATACAGAATTTCCTAAGTTGGACTTTCCTCTGGATATTATTTATTGGAAGTAGTGTAATTGGACTTATATCTGCAATCTACGCATTCTTAAACTTTGATGATGTTGTTTCTCTCCGAATGCTATATCGTAACAGCTGTGTATCTTTATTTGAAGCAAACTGGCTATATACCATTGATCGATTTGCAGGTCTTTCACTCTCAATATTTTTAAATATAGGTTGGTTTATTATGATATTAAAACTATAGCGTCATGAACAATATTTTAGACAAATCATTAGATTCTCAATTTGATAAAATTGAAAATCTCACGTGGTTCCCTTGGGTGGGGAAAGGTTATAAATGTGCTAAACGAAAACTCTTAGTAGTTGGTGAATCTCACTATCTCAATGAAGATAGTGATGAAAATAATGAGAAAAGGAGAGAATTAATTATAAGAGATAAAGAACACACTAGAAATTGCTTATATGAGGTATTAATTAATAATTCTTGGTCTAGCAAAACATATTCTAATATAATGGAGGCCTTGTGTGACAGGGGTATTCTACCAGATAACAAAACAGCATTATCGGAAATCGCATACTATAATTTCATCCAAAGGCAAATGGATTATTCTAAAGATACTAAAGAACGTCCCAATATTAATGACTATAAAATTGCTTGGAAATGTTTTCTGCACATTATTGACATATTACAACCTACAGACTGCATTTTTGTTGGAGTTGAGTCAGTGACTTTATTTGAAGAAATAATGGATAAATATGGAGTTCAGTATACTGACATTGATGTACTGGAAAAACTCAATGACGCTTATCCTAAGAAAACCTCGATTAGATTGGACTCAAAAAATAATATCAATATTATATTCATCAAACATTCTTCTTGCTATTTTAGTCCCGGCAAGTGGCATGATTTCTTGAAACAACAAATACCGGAAGCTATAGAATGGCTAAATCGGGTTTAGAAAATATAATTATAACTACGGCATATCCTTTTATAAAAGAGGCTGCCGTAGTTTGGGTACAAAACTCCATTCTCTCTGATAATTACTCCTGCTGTCGTGAGAAATGCGGACTGATAAATGATAAGGGAGAGTTTGTTATACCTCCGATATATGACAATATAAAATATAACGGAGGAGCAAATATAGCTGTCAATATTGGATTTGAAGAGCATGAATCATATGAAGAGTCTGGAAAATGGGGCGTGATCGACTTGAATAATAATATTCTGATCCCACTAAAATATTCGGAAATTTATCTGTGGGAGAATGGTCTGTATGCTGTAGAATTTCTAAAAAAATGGGGAGTTATTGATATATCCGAAAAGATAATTATTCCATTCGAATATGATTGGATTTCGTGGTCAGATCAATATGGATGGATTCAAGCTCTCCTTCAAGGGAAATATGGGAGCATTACCATTGAAGGAGAAATAATGATCCCATTTATATATGATGAAATGCTATGCTGTGGAGATGCCCAATTAATTCCGGTAAAACACGGGAATCAAGCTTATTATATAGATAGGAATGGACATAGAGTTCTACTATAGTTTAAAAATAAATACAATTACTAATCTTATTTTATGGCAAAAGGCTTATTTGACAGATATATTTGGTTGATAGACACAATTTATCGTGCTGGAAAAATTACATTTGAAGAAATTAATAAGCGCTGGTTACGCACCGAAATGGGTAACGGAGAAGAAATTCCATTACGAACATTCCATAACCACCGGAAAGCGATTGAAACAATGTTTGATATCAATATTGAATGTAACAAACGGGCTGGTTACTATTATTACATAGAAAATGCCGATGATATTGATAAAGACAAGATAAAAAAATGGTTACTTAACACCTTTGCCATAAATAACTTAGCTAACGAAAGCCATCGTCTTAAACAAAGAATCTTGTTTGAGGATATCCCCTCCGGAAAACAATATTTATCCTCAATTATTGAAGCAATGCTGGAAAACCGGATTATTGAGATTACTTATCAGAGTTATTGGAAAGAAGAAGCTAATACATTTACAATTGAACCATTCTGTGTGAAAGTGTTCAAACAACGCTGGTATATCATAGCCCGCAGTCCTTATTATGATACTATAATGATTTATGCGCTCGATCGTATTCAGAACTTACAAGTTACGGATATAACGTTTAATTATCCATCAGATTTTGATCCACAAAGTTATTTTGAGTTTAGTTTCGGTATTGTCGTAGATGAAATTTGTAACATTGATAAAATCCGAATTAAAGTATATGGCAAAAAATGTCAATATATTAAAGCTTTGCCCTTGCATCACTCGCAAAGTGAAGTTGAAACGACCAAAAGCTATTCCATTTTTGAGTATTTATTAAAGCCGACCTATGATTTTTGCCAAGAACTATTATCGCATGGTGATGAAATAGAGGTATTGTCTCCAACATCACTCAAAGAACAAATTAAAGAGATTGTAAAAAACATGAGTAGATACTATAATTGAATAATATTTGCCTATTCTATATTCGTACAAAGTTGTTTGATGAAATGCACAGAAGTTCAGCACAATTACATTGTCGCCAAATCATTTCCAGCAACTTTCCATATCTCTACTTGGTGGTGTCATTCATATTGATACAGGAAAGTTTCTTATCCTCTGCAAAGATAATCTATTTTAGGCACATCCCTTTCACCAAAGGGATATAACTTTTCGTTATCAAACAAAACTATTTTCAATGAACAATCATCCGATTAAGTCGTTATCTTTGTAGCGGTAATAAGCAAGAACAGATTATTCATCTTTAAACATATATAATTATGGAATTTTTAACCAACGAGAAACTTACGATTGTAGGAGCAGCCGGAATGATCGGCTCCAATATGGCTCAAACAGCTATGATGATGAAACTCACTCCGAATATTTGTCTATATGATCCTTTTGCTCCCGCTCTGGAAGGTGTGGCAGAAGAATTATATCACTGCGGTTTCGAAGGCGTGAATCTGACTTATACTTCCGATATCAAAGAAGCATTGACAGGAGCCTCTTATATCGTATCTTCCGGTGGTGCAGCCCGCAAAGCAGGCATGACCCGTGAAGACTTGTTGAAAGGAAATGCTGAAATTGCCGCTCAGTTCGGTAAAGATGTCCGCCAATACTGTCCGAATGTAAAACATATCGTTGTCATCTTTAACCCTGCTGATATCACAGGATTGATCACACTGCTATATTCTGGTCTGAAACCATCCCAGGTTTCTACACTGGCAGCACTGGACAGCACCCGTCTGCAGAATGAACTGGTGAAATATTTCCATATTCCCGCTTCCGACATTCAAAACTGCCGTACGTATGGCGGACATGGAGAACAGATGGCCGTATTCGCCTCAACAACCAAAGTAAAAGGTGAACCGCTGACTGATTTCATCGGAACTACCCGTCTTCCGCTGACAGAATGGGAAGCATTAAAAGTACGTGTCATACAGGGTGGCAAGCATATCATCGATCTTCGTGGCCGTTCTTCTTTCCAAAGCCCGGCTTATCTTTCTATCGAAATGATCGCTGCCGCAATGGGCGGACAACCGTTCCGCTGGCCTGCCGGTACTTATGTTTCCAATGGTAAGTTCGACCACATCATGATGGCTATGGAAACTTCCATTACGAAAGATGGCGTTACTTACAAAGAAGTGGCCGGATCTCCTTCCGAACAAGAAGAACTGGAAAAGAGCTACGAACATTTGTGCAAACTTCGCGATGAAGTGATTGAAATGGGTATCATCCCGGCAATCAAAGACTGGCATTCTTTGAATCCCAATATTAACTAAATATTATTATCAAGACTAATTAAAAAGCCCTCTCTATAAATAGAAGTTCTCTCATATCACTGGATAGAGAGAACTTTTATTCGTTTTATGTAAGTTCCACCAAATTCCTATCTACTATCAGACATCAACATCCGGCCCTCATCTCAGTTTATGGCTTCTATGTCTACCGCCATAAAATACAAAGTTATCTGCCAATGATTTTTAACCAAAAATGATAAATCCGTTAACCGAGATATTTCTCATTAAAAATATCTCAGCCAACGGATTAAACGGCTAATAGTATGTCCTATTGGATAGATACTCCGTAAAGTTTGAACTCTGCCATACGGAAATGCCATCTTTCAGTAGATCCGACAACAGTCGTACCCTCACAGTTCCAGGTCTGTACCAAACGTATATATTTAACAGGAGTGGCACTATGGCAAGCCGATGTAGTAAAGGAAGCACCTACATTAATAGCTCCTGCTGCATCCAGCTCAGCCATAGAATAAGACTTCTTAGCATCAGGAATATCCGTAAATGAACCATCAGCCGACCATATAACATCAAAACCTCTTAATAAAGCAACTGGATTCTCATGACATTGAGTGAATGAAAGTGCAAAGTCCGTTACCCCCTCCGGAAGAGTGAGTTGAAAATAGGGATTAGTCTTCGTTTCACTAAAACCTCTGTTAGGGAATGGTGTTTGTACAAAAGTGAGAACATCTTTGTCAAACAAGTTCTCACTTGTTCCGTTTGCAAAGGCTGTAAAGTTAAAACTCAACATAGAAGCATCCAATCCTTTATTATTATACGTATATTCCTTACCTGTCACAGTCAAGATAAATTCATCTGTACCATAATCAAAACTGATTCCACTTACTTCTGTAATCCTAATAGCAACTTTTCCACCTATGACAAGATTTGTCAAATCACTGCCATTTCTTGCTGACACAGAAACTTTCAATGTAGCTTCTTTACCCGGTTCAAACGTTACGACTCCATCATTTTCCAGCGTAACTGTATTGGAAGGCAAAAATCCTTCTTTTCCATCGTTATTTACAATTTCCACCTTAACTGTAAAGTCCCATTGGTTGTCTATTTCCAGACCTAAAGGTATAACGAACAAAGCAGGTTCTGTTTCACTCGTAAATCCTTTGACACATTCTTCCTCCGAGACTTTAAATGCCACTTTCGGAGTAGTAATCACGGGCTTCACAATATACAGATTATTCATCGAATTCACAGAATCGGTAGAACTGACCAATGAAATGGGCAGGACAAAAGTCTTGTCTGCATTTTCCGGCTGCTCCATCAACGTCTGTATATCATTCGTTTTCATTACCACCTTGGAGATCTTATAAAGTTCTCCCGGCTGAAAATCAATTTCGCTTCCCTCTATCATATATGTTGTGGAAGGTAAAATCGTATAATCTTCGTTATATTCTTTCAACGCTTCATCCGACAATACAGTCAACTTAGCCTGAGCAGTTAATAACGGATCATATCCTGACTTCATGACTGTAATATCAAAAGAAGCATCTTGACCAGTATTGTAAAGGTTAATACTCTCTTCTCCGGTTTGTTTCAGAGACATAATCTTATGATATTCTGCCGGATATGTATCATCATACTCATCACATGCAGTATAAACAAACACAAGTCCGCATAATAATATTAATAAACTTTTCTTCATAAACCTACACTTTTTAAATATAATACAATTAATAGCCATAAGCCTGAACCATTTGTGGATTTCTATACACTTCGGCATTCTGGATAGGTGCCAGATATAAACGATCATCCCATCTGTACGGCTGGTTAATAGCTGTCGGTACATTAAAATCTTCAAATGACACATCCTTCACCATTTCATTCAATCCTTCGCGCTTGGCACCAAAGTATTTCTTACCCTCTGCCCAGCGGCGCACGTCATGATAACGGTGTCCCTCATTCCAAAATTCGATGAAACGTTCATTATGGATCATTTCAATCAGTCGTTCCTGTTCTGGCACAGTAGTAGGCGTAGGAACACCAGCACGATCACGGACAACCTTTAGATTCGCCAATGCGTCTGCCAAATTTACGCCACCTACATTAGCCTGACATTCTGCTAGGTTCAGATATAATTCTGCCAAACGAATTATGGGTATAGGTTTTGATTCTCCAGCTTGAAAAGCACCACCATCAAATACGAATTGTGCTGTCGGATTCACAAATTTCTGAGTCATAAAACCTGTAACATTGTAGTTACGCGGACTTCTAGCAAGATCATACCCATGTCCGGCGGACGTTTTCATGTTCAATATACATGGCGAACCTGCATCACCACTGCTTGTCTTAAATAACTTTGAACCGTAATCACCACCGTCGAACGCCATCCAAGCATAGAAGCGTGGCTCACGATTAACGTAAAGATTAACAATATCCTCCCTTTTATTTCCTGTTACTCCAGCTCTCTTAAACCATTCCGTTCTTGGGGTGAAATCTCCGGTAGCCGCAGCTTCTTCAGGCAACATTCCATCTTCCGTGTAGAAATGTTCAATCGTATATAATGTCGGAGAAATAGCTGAATATCCCCCAGCCCAAGCTGTCTTGTTTCCTGTCTGGAAAATATGTACTGGTATTCTTCCTTGTATTCTACCATTGATATTTATGCCTGTCAGTCCCCAAATCAGTTCTTTATTAGCAGGATAACGGCTGGCAACCGCATAACGGAGCATCATTACCCTTTCTTTGAATTCTCTATTCTCAGCGATATCATTATCTTCTTTTCCAGGTACATAAGGCAGCCATTTATCATTATTTCCCAGTTCCGTCTGATACAATTTCATATCAGCTTCCTGTGTTCCATAAAGCCGGCATTCACCCTCATTCGTTGCAAAGTCCAGAGCAGCCTGGCAGGCTTCCATTGCTCTTTCCCATTTTTTACCATTATAGCTACTACTCACCAATTCAATACCGTAATCGTCGCGTCCGACAGACTCCTGATATTTAGCATCAGCCCCCGTAAAGAATTCCCTATCACCGGGAGTAGATGTTTTATTCTTCCATGAAGAATAAGGAAATTTTCCATTCCAGAGAGGAGAAGCGGCATACATTAGGATGCGTGCCTTCAATGCTTTAGCCATAGTGGAAGTAGCACGTCCCCACTCTGTTCCTTCGCGAGTTGGCGGCAAATCTTGTGCTGCAATGTCGAGCCGACTTACAATCCAATTCACACAATAGTCAAAATGACATCTTCCGCCGAACTCTGAAGCCGAAGTGTTCTGAGGTTTATACTCTGTAACGATGGGTATAGGACCGTATTTACGAAGTAACGCAAAATGATAATAAGCAATCAGGAACCGGGCTTCTGCCAGCCATTGTTCTTTTTCACCGGGCAACCATTCATGCAACAACGTTTCTCCGGGATGTTCCTCCACCTGCCTCAAAAAGAGATAGCATTGACCGATATATTTATAATAAGTATCCCAAAGGCCATCAGTGTTGGCTGCCGAAATCAAATTAAATGCATAATCATCCCAATAAGCGCCACTGTCGTTTCTCCACTCTATCGGCAATGCATACTCATCTGTAGAACCGCAAAGCGCAGCCGTATGGTCAATAGGAGTATCAACCGCCTGAAGTCCTGCATAACAGGTAAACAGGAAGCCTAATGTACTTCTTCGGGTTTTTGTTGCATCTTGCAGCCCAGCCTGTTCCGGCGGAACTACATCCAAATAATCACAGGAAACAAGATTAAATGAAAGAGCAGCCAAAATCAGACTAACTCTAATTATGTTTTTTAATATATTCATATTTTCCATGGTTTAGATAATTATAGATTAAGTTGTATGCCCACATTTACTGTATGCTGTAATGGATAGCTGTTCCAGCTTGCCAGTTCCGGATCCCATAACTTAAACGGACTGAAACGAAGCAAATTTGCACCGCTGACATAAATACGCCCGTAAGGAATCTTATAACCGATTTCCAGATTCTTTAAACGCAGGAAAGAGCCATTACGCAGCCAGTAGGTACTATTAGCTGTATTATTACCAATATCACCGGTTGTCAATCCCATACGGGGATACTCGGCTTTCGGATTCGGGTTATCTACCGACCAGTGGTTATCAGCTATAAATTTCAACACATTCTTATTAGGTATGCGGTTTCCTTCCAGAAAAGGATCTAGGTTATTAATCATAATGGAACGTAATGCCGATCCGCTAAAGAAGATACCAAAATCAAATTTCTTATAATTAATAGTACCACCGAAACCATATTGCATACGTGGCACGGATCCATATTTGGAAATCATACACTGGTCATCTTCCGTCACTTTTCCGTCTCCGTTCAAGTCACGATACTTAATATCACCCACCATCGGTTTACTATTACCTACCATCTGTTCCGGGCTGTTATCAATTTCTTCCTGACTTTGGAACAGGCCTTCTGCAATATATCCGGTTATTCTAGAATATGGTTTCCCTGTTTCGGATTTCCAGATAGTAGGATAATCCGGTTCGTCTTTATAAACCAGCTTATTCTTATTATAGGTTAGATTTGCCTGAAAACTGACTCCTAAATCTCTAGAGACATTTTTCTTAAAACTAATGCTGAACTCAACACCCTTATTGTCCATCTTACCTACATTTCCCCAGGGTTTTGCTTTATCATATCCTAAAGAGACAGGCCATGACTGACGTTCCATAAATATATCATAACGTCTGTCATAAAAATAGTCTATCGTCATATTCCAATGATTAAACAGGGATACATCCATACCGATATCGAGCTTTTTAGCTTTTTCCCACACTGCATCCTGATTGGCATAATAAGAAACTTCCGGTCCCCCCAATGTATGGTTCATCGACTCACCGAATGTCCACTTTATCTGCTCCAATGCATTATTTGTCAATTTATCAATATATAAATAATAGCTTCCACCCGGCTGTTGCAAGTCATCGCTACCTACTAATCCATAAGAGCCTCTCACTTTTAAGCTATTCACCACATGTTTCAAAGGTTCAAAGAACTTCTCGTTACTAATGACCCATCCTAAAGACATTGCCGGAAAAAAGCCAAAACGTTTCTTTTTTGCAAGGCGTTCCGTACCATTATAACCAAAATTGATTTCAGCGAGATAACGTTGGCCATAGTCATATGTAACACGTCCGGAAACTCCCTGATTACGATTAGGGAGAATTGCACTTCGATATTCTCTTTGTCTATACATCAACATAGCTCCGACATTGTGTAGACCAAATTGACGGTTATAGCTAATATTCCCTTGAAATTCAAATGTCTGGTCAGAACTTCTGGCAATATCCGACTCTGTTATATAATCTGCACCTTCCTGAATACGCTCCATATCATACTCCATCGGGTTATCTTCACTATATCCCACTGCTCTGAAGAGGTAGGGAGTTATGGAACGATTATAGGAACTACTAGACCAATTTTTAAAATTCACCCAAAGATTTGCTTTTAACCCTTTTGTGATAAAACCGAAGTCTTGTTCAGCTTTAATGACAGTGTTCAATGTATTCGCATTCTGTTCTTTATAAGAAGTCATCATCTGCGCATAAGGATTAGGATACTTATAATCTGAACTTTGAAAATCAGAGCCATAACGAATATACGTATCACCAGATTGCGCCGGATAAGTGACAGGGAAAGTAACCGGCGTCGTCGTCAAAATCATCTTGAATAAATCGGCACTATTAATATTAGGTCCTTTATTCTGACGAATCTGAGCATTCATATTCATTTTGATTGTCGTTGTAGGAGTCAATTTATATGAAATATTATTCTGAAATGTATAGTTCATGATATTGATATTGTTATTCCACGAATAAGCTTTCTGTGTATTCAGCAAACCACTGTCATGACTAACATTTAAACTCATGTAATACTTCACTTTTGTCCCCCCACCCGATACATTAATATTGGCACGCTGCGTCATAGCCATCTTGTTAAAAATAACATCTTGCCAATCAACGTTTGGATACACATAAGGATTTACACCATCTCGAGTCAACTGTATTCTTTTATCCGAATACAATAGCTGTTCTCGCGGTTTATTCGGATTCCTTGCCAAGTCAGCCTCATTATAAAGTTCCATATATCTGGGGCCATCTACAAATTCCGGAAAATCGGAAATAATATTAAAGGAATTCTCAGCACTGACACTAACTTTCGTTTTCATGTTATAATCGCCCCCCTTGGTCGAAATAATCATCACACCGTTCGCACCACGCGCACCATAGATAGCCGTTGCGGAAGCATCCTTCAGAATAGAAAAACTTTCGATATTCTCAGCGGGCACATAATTCAGGTCAGCTGCTGAGATTTCCACATCATCCAACAAAACAAGAGGTGTCGTACGTCCACCGAAAGTTGAGATTCCCCGAATGTAAAAATCAGCTCCGGAACCAGGTTCACCAGTCTTGGTAGTAGCAATCACACCAGCCAGTTTACCGGCAAATGAGTTGGTCAACTGCGAAGTCGGCATTCTCAGAATATCACCTTTAACACTTGTTATAGCACCTGTTACACTTACTTTCTTTTGTACACCGGAACCTACAACTACAACTTCATTTAATGTCTGCTGATCTCCCGACATCGTAACATTGACTACCCGCAAGTCCTCCACCGGAGCTTCACGTTTCTGATAGCCTACATACGAAAAGACCAACACCGCTTTCGAGCCGCTTATGGTAATAGAATACCTACCGTCCAAGTTAGTAACAGTACCCACTTTCTGACCTTTCACAACGACATTTACACCCACCAGCGGTTCACCGTCTACTGCATCTGTCACTACACCGGTTACAACTCTCTTCTCACCATTCTGTTGTACGCCCAGCCTGCTTACCTTCAAAACCACTTCGTCACCTTTGACCACATAGGTAACATCACTTCCTTCGAACACGGCTGCCAATACTTTTTCTATCGTACCCTGACAGTCGATGTTCTTACGCTTCGCAGCATCCAAATCTGCCGCATCATAGAAAAACACGTATTTACTGTTTTCCTCGATTTGCCTGATTGCCTGTGCTTCGCTAATATACCCTTTCACCTTTATAATCCCCTGTGCTGCTGCCATAATCAGAGGAGAACAAAAGATTCCAAACCAAATACACACCAGGTATTTCCACCTACAATGTTGACGTTTTTCTTCCATACTAAATAATTAAAAGGTTAACTTAAAAAAAATATCACAAATATTTTTTATACATTGTCAATGACAAATGATATATTCTCCATTTTTCTTTTTATACTGCCAGCCAGTGCTGAAGCAGAACTTTTCGATCACTTCCTCCAATGATTCATTGTAACGAAGGCGTCCGTTCAGCATATTCTTTGTTGGCTGTTCATCTTCTAACGAAATCTTCACATTATATATTCGTCCCACAATTTCTATCCATGAACGCAAATCAACGTTTGTAAACTCATAATTACCGTTTTTCCACTTCACTCCTTTCATCTCGTCCAACTTTACGGTTGCATCCTTTGTATTGAAGGTCAGTTCTTGCGAAGGTTTCATCTCAATTGTCTGCCCGTTACTTTCTACAGTAAAATCGACAATCCCACTAAATAATGTGACTTTAGATACATTCTCCTGTTCCTGATTTACTAAGAAAGAAGTTCCTTTCACCTCTACAAAAGCATTATTAATGTAAACGATAAAATGTTCTCCATTCTGCTTATGCACATCAAAATGGGAATTACCCTTCAACCATACTTTCCTATTGTGAGCGAAATCTTCGGAATAACGGATAGAACTTCCCGGATGCATCCAGACCTGAGAACTATCGGGCAGCATATATAGGCGTCCCTCCTTTGAAATAACCTCTACAAAAGCATCTTTTACCGTTTTTTGCATTTCGTCTGAGAAGTACATCCATGTTGCTCCAAGTAGTATGACAAGGCTTACGGCAGCAGCAGACAACCAGTATGGCATATACAGACGCCTTTGAGGCATTCCGTAATCCAAGCATTTCCGCTTCACCGTTTTCCACATTGTCCGTCCCATTGCATCGTCAAGTTCTTCTTCACTGCGATCCATATTCCATTGTGCATGCATTCTTTCTTCAAACTCCTGATGATGGAAGAGTTCTGTCTGCTCCTTCTCATTTAGTTTATCAGCCAACAATGCTTTTATTTTTTCATGTAGTTTTTTATTAGTATCCATCCGTTTTTGATTTCTTTGTTTTATCGGTAAAAAATAAAATTAAAAGCCCTTCTATAATAAATACGCAACACATTTGCTTACTACTACATCACATTGAACTTTTTCTCAAAAAAAAACAGAAAGCACCCAGAGCCTATATTAACCTATCCTTTTTTTCGTACTTTTGCATAATGAATGAAACATATGCATAATGAGTAAAACTTTAGTTTTAGCAAAATTTAAACAGGGAGATGAGTCTGCATTCACCTTCCTGTATGAACATTACTGGCGAAAAGTATACCGATTTTCGGAAATTTATCTGACCGATAAAGATGAGATAAAAGAAGTTGTGCAGGATGTATTCATTAAATTGTGGGAATCACGCGCACAAATTAATGAAAACAAGGATATAGACGGATTACTTTTCATCATGACACGTAACGTTATTTTTGATTATTTCCGTAAAAGTCTGAATAAGGTAACAATGAAACTCACCGCCTTCGAAGTTGCCGAGAAAATAGCCGTACCCGGCGAAGACTTCGAAACCAAAGATTTACTGGAATATATATGGAAACTGGTTAGTTTACTTCCTCCACGACAACAGGAAGTCTTCACTATGAGCCGAAAACAACAAATGACCAACAAAGAAATAGCCGAACAGCTCTCTATCACCGAAAAGGCTGTAGAGCGCAATCTCTATCTTTCATTAAAGTTCATCAAAAAGAATTTGAATCTATTTATCCTTTTTATGATACAGTTATAAAAGATCATATTAATAGCATAAAATGGATTTTCACGCACTCTTCCTGACTTTCCTTTATAAATTATGATACCAAACTTCTTATTCGTTAAATTATAATTTCACCCGAACGGAAAGGACTCATATATTGCAGGAACTAAACATCTTAACTCGTTTTAACACAACACAATATAGTGCTGAATGAAAAAAACACGTATTTATTAATGAGCACTAATAACACCTTAATAACCTATAAACAAAAAAACATGAAACAGTATGTACTATTAGCTTTCCTTTCTCCAGTAGCATGCCTAATGGCTGCCACAGGACAGAAAGGTGGAAAAGTAAAAACGAAAGTAAACACTCCCAAGCAACCCAATGTCATCTTTATATATGCAGACGACCTAGGTTACGGTGATCTTGAATGCTATGGAGCAAAGAATGTAAAAACTCCCTATGTAGACCAGCTAGCAGAAAGTGGCATTCGATTCACTAATGCACATGCTACAGCGGCAACAAGCACACCGTCACGCTACTCCATGCTCACCGGGAAATACGCCTGGCGTGTTCCGGGAACCGGTGTAGCAGCCGGTAATGCAGGTATGATTATCCGTCCTGAAACTTATACCATGGCAGATGTATTCAAAAACTCCGGGTATGTTACCGGAGCTATTGGAAAATGGCACCTGGGACTGGGTGACAAAACAGGCACGCAAGACTGGAATGCCCCGCTTCCCGCAGCACTAGGAGACCTAGGATTTGATTACTCATACATTATGGCAGCTACAGCTGACCGCGTACCATGCGTATTTATCGAAAACGGAAAAGTAGCCAACTATGACCCTTCTGCCCCTATCGAAGTCAGTTATCAGAAGCCATTTCCAGGGGAACCATTGGGTAAAGACCATCCCGAACTACTGTACAACATGAAACACAGTCACGGACATGACATGGCTATTGTTAACGGAATTGGTCGTATCGGCTACATGAAAGGTGGTGGTAAGGCGTTGTGGAAAGATGAAAATACTGCCGATTCTATAACGGCACATGCTATCAATTTTATTAATGAACATAAAGATCAGCCCTTCTTCCTGTATTTTGCAACAAACGATGTACATGTGCCACGTTTCCCGCACGAGCGTTTCAGAGGCAAGAACAAAATGGGCGTACGAGGAGATGCCATCGCTCAATTCGACTGGACCGTAGGACAGATAACAACTGCCCTTGAAAAAATGGGATTAAGAGAAAACACGCTGATTATCTTATCCAGTGACAATGGTCCGGTAGTGGACGACGGCTATGACGACCATGCAGAAGAGTTGCTGAACGGACATAGTCCGGCCGGTCCTTTCCGCGGTAATAAATACAGTGCATTCGAAGGAGGTACGGCAGTACCTGCCATTGTCAGCTGGCCAAAAGAAATTCCCGGCTCGCAGGTATCCGACGCTTTAGTTTCTCAAATTGACTGGTTTGCTTCAATGGCGGCTTTTGTTAATGCAAAACTGCCTAAAGGCAGCGCTCCTGACAGCCAAAATCGTTTGAGCACATGGTTAGGAAAAGACCGGACGGATCGTCCGTGGGTCATCGAAGAAGCATCGACAATGTCCGTGCGTACCAAAGACTGGAAATATATTGAGCCTCATGATGGTCCTGCCATGATTACTTGGGGACCGAAAGTAGAAACCGGCAGTTTGAAAACTCCGCAACTTTATGATATGAGGACAAGTGAATTTGAAAAAGAGAATTTAGCGGATAAGTATCCTGGCGTAGTCTATGAAATGCAGAATATTCTGAGAAGAGTCAGAAAGTAAAAATAGACTAACTATCTATTGACAGTCAAAAACAGCACACTCGAAATTCTAATATAAACTAAGTACCCCCAATTAGTTAACGACCGGAACCCGACGACCTTTTTAAATCGTCTTGAGTTCCGGTTTTTTATATCTGTTTGCTCTCCGAGGTATCAAGTCATTTCTTTAGATACTGCAAAGAGCACTCCGCACACACCCCCTTTACTACATAATTCACACTATGCAAAGTGAATCCTTTCGGTAAGTCGATAACCGGAATATGAATCTTTTCCAGACAGAATGTCCGATGGCATTTCTCGCAATAAAAATGTGAATGCAGGTCTTTCAGGACACAGTTGCAGGAATCATCGCAAACGGCATACTTCCACGAACCGCTTCCGTCGTCTATGCTATGTATCAGGTGATGAGACAAAAAAAGCGTGATTGTACGGGATATAGTCGATTTATCAACCGTATCCAGCAACGTTTCAAGATCAAGCTGAGACACGGCACGCCCCGCTTCCATCATACTTTTCAATATGAGAAGTCTGATAGCCGTCGGCTTGATGTCTCTTTTTGCCAACTTATCCAGATAAACTTTTTCTTCCATATTCTTTTATTTTATCATTTTCTGTATCCTTACGGCATTCATGATAGCAATCAGTGCTACACCAACATCGGCGAAAACAGCTTCCCAAAGTGTAGCCAGTCCACCGGCTCCCAAAATCAGTACCAGCAATTTCACTCCAAATGCCAGTGAAATGTTCTGCCATACAATCCTTCGCGTCAGTTTTCCTACCTTTATCGCTTCAGCCACTTTGGAAGGCTGGTCGGTCTGTATCACCACATCAGCCGTTTCAATAGCCGCATCACTGCCTAGTCCGCCCATGGCAATACCTACATTACTTAAAGCCAGTACCGGAGCATCATTCATACCGTCGCCCACAAAGGCAACCTGATTCTCCGTATGTTGGCGTAATTCTTCCAAATGCTTCACTTTCCCGTCGGGGAGCAGATCACCATAGGCTTCCGAAATACCCAGCTTCTCTGCAAAGTTACTAACAATACTTTGTTTATCACCGGATAATATCTGAATGTTTTGAATTCCCAATGCTTTCAGGTTCTGGATGGCGATCCTTGCATCCTCTTTCAGACTGTCGGATAATAGCAGATAACCGGCATACTTGTTTCCTATCGCACAGACAACGATCGTATCTGTGATGAAAAGAAGTTCGGGTGGATATTCTATCTGAAATTTTGAAAGCAAACGCCCATTACCTGCCAAAACCTGAATTCCATTTACGGCAGCTTCCAGTCCGAGACCTGCATACTCCTTACTATCGGTTACAGAGGAAAGTTCGATATCCCGCTGTCCGGCATAATTCACCACAGCCTTAGCAATGGGGTGTGTACTGCTGCTTTCTACCGAGGCTATCATCCGGATTAATTCTTCTTCGGATACACCGGATTCACAGTTACAAAACTGTACTTCAAACGTACCTTTAGTAAGGGTTCCCGTTTTATCAAACACGACTGTATTAATCTTCGTAACAGCATCCAGAAAATTTCCACCTTTAAATAAAATTCCCAACCGGGAAGCTGCCCCGATGCCTCCGAAGTATCCTAACGGAATACTAACCACCAAAGCGCACGGGCATGAAATCACAAGAAAGACCAAAGCCCTGTACAGCCAGTCATTAAAAGTAAATAAGAACTGGGGAGTGATCAAGGAATAAATAAACGGCAGTAAAACAATCAGAACCGCCAGCCCTATCACAATCGGAGTATAAACACGGGCAAATTTACGGATAAACAGTTCTGCCGGTGCTTTTCGTTCGGAGGCATTCTGAACAAGTTCCAGAATACGGGCAAGAGCACTTTTATCAAAAGGTCTGATCACCTTGATACGGATTACTTTATCGGTAACAATCATTCCGGCAAGTACTTCCTCACCCATCCGGATACTTCGGGGGACACTCTCACCTGTCAATGCCGCCGTATTGAAAGCAGCTACCTCATTGAGCATCATTCCATCCAAAGGAACTCTTCCTCCTGTCTTTATTTCAATTGTTTCTCCTACTTTTACGTTTTGAGGATTCTCAATAACGACACGTTCATCTCTGACTACCGCCGCTTCTTCCGGACGGACATCCAGCAGAGCTCCGATATTACGCTTCGCCTTATCAACAGCCTTTTCCTGAAACAGTTCTCCGACGGAGTAAAACAACATCACCGCTACTCCCTCCGGATATTCACCGATATAAAACGCTCCAAGCGTAGCTACAAACATCAGCGTAAACTCACTGAAATAGTCCTTATCCTTCATACTCTCCCAAGCCTCTTTCATAACGGGCAGGCCGACCGGAAGATAAGCCACGACATACCATATCAGAGAGAAATATCCTTCACGGAAGAAAGGTAACTCCAGAGCGTTCATGATGATTCCACTTATCAACAGGATAAATGAAAGTCCCACTTTCCAATATTCAGCGAATATTGATTCTTTCTTTTCAATATGTTTTTCGGGTGCACATTCGTGTGTATGTGCGCAACAACTACAATGTCCCATAATCATTCTTTCTTTTTTATCTGCTGCAAAGGTAGCGAATGATTCGTGCAACAAAGTTGCAAAAGAAGATGCCATAGCCAATCTCCAAATAAATATCGTTCAAGGGATTGGCATATAAAGAAAGTTTCCTATTTTTGTATCTAAACAAAAAAATGGGCACAGCCCCACATATATAAATGGGAATAAGTAATATAAAACAATTATATAGCGAATGGAAATCGCTTCAGCCTCTTAAGCCTGAGGACCTGAAACGTTGGAATGATAAATTCAAGTTAGAGTTTAATTATAACTCTAACCACTTGGAAGGAAATACACTGACATACGGACAAACAAAACTATTATTAATGTTCGGTGAAACTTCGGGTAATGCCAGCTTGAAAGATTATGAAGAGATGAAAGCTCACAACGTAGGACTGGAAATGATAAAGCAAGAGGCGCAGGACAAAGAACGTCCGCTGACTGAAAGTTTTATTCGCGAGTTGAACCGTACCATCCTTGTGCAGGACTATTGGAAGAACGCCAAAACACCCGACGGACAAGACATCCGTATGCAGATAAAAGTAGGCGAATATAAATCACGCCCCAATTCCGTACTGACCGCAACAGGAGAAGTTTTCAGTTATGCTTCGCCCGAAGAAACTCCGGCATTTATGACGAGCTTGGTAGACTGGTACAACCTGGAAGCAGACAAAGGAATACTGACTCCTGTTGAATTGGCGGCGTTGCTTCATTACCGTTATATCCGCATTCATCCCTTCGAAGATGGCAACGGACGCATTGCCCGTTTATTAGTAAACTTTGTGCTGCACCGTTATGGATATCCGATGATCGTTATTCACTCCGAAGATAAATCCAACTATCTGAACATCCTCCATCAATGTGATGTAGAAGCAGGATTAACCCCTTCAGATGGTGCTAATGCCACTTTGAATGATATATTACCATTCGTCAACTATTTGAGCAGTTGCTTGATACGCAGTCTGACACTCGCAATCAAAGCCGCCAAGGGAGAAAGCATAGAGGAAGAAGGTGATTTCGATAAGAAAATAGCGATGTTACAGCGTAGATACTCAGATAAAGCTATCGAAAAAAGCAGTCGTTCCGTAGAACAGGCAAGAAGTGCTTTTTTTGAATTGGCCGTTTATGTGGAGCAAAAGATCAGTGGACTCCAAAAGCTATTTGACAGAACATTTATAACCAACACTCCCACTTGGAACATGGCTAGAAAAATAAATACACCCAATCCTGATGAGCCAATTATCCAGTCACACATTTTATATACTAAGTCAAAAGAGTATGGCTTTGTAGAGGATATCATACGTTTATCCAAGAAATCTCAGGTTGACTACTTTAAGCTAAAATATGATGCAGTAACTTTTCATTTTAATCATTGCCGATATGCAGGCGATAATACTTTTGATTTCCCATTCTGTATTTATATTCAATACTTATCAGATGGATGTGAAATAAGCTGTGACATCACATCCGATTCTGTGAAACTGTCTTATAATCCGGATGTTTTGGCTGAAGAAGGCAAAGAATACATGGATACTGCTTGCAACGAACTACTCAAACTACTTGAAGAAAAAATGAATGATAAGTCACCAGAAAACTAAATCAATAACTCATAATCCACCACATCCAGCCAACGGCCAAACTTTAATTTTTCCTTCTCGAAGCAGGATACTTGCTTGAATCCGATTCAGCTATGCCGCCAGCGAAACAGTACAAAAAGCCATCGGCACAACGACGCTCCACAAAATAATGGTCGTCTATCGTGGCATGGAGATAGTCGTATGTGAAGAAATCCCCGCTTTTCGTTGAGATTTCAGAATAAACACTTATCTTTGCATACACCTTTCTCCCCGTCAGCGTGACGTGAATGTAGGAGAAAGGTGTTTTTTATAAATATTGGAATATAAACGTATTACTTCTTCGCACATAAAGTTGGCTTACTTTTAAAATCAAGGAGAAGTGATGCAACAGATATTCCATGCTAATTGTTATATAGAATCCCTATATATAAAATTGGCATGGATGTCTGTTGTTTATCACTATTCTTGATAGGGTCTAGCCAACACCTATGTGTGGATAGTGAAACGACAACAGCGTCCGTGCCTTTCCTTTTTTTACCCCAACCCCACATCCTTTTTTTAGGGAGAGTGCATGGACGCCCAGTCGTTTTTAGAAGACAATCAAAACAACGAAAGCGATATGGATTTAGAAGAAACACTGGCACTTAAAAGAACCAATCACGAAAAGCTCATCCGGAATATGGATAAAGCTATCAGGAACGAGATGCTCAAATATGAAGAAGCAGAATTCTACATCCGCTTGCAGAGCGAATGTTTCAACCTCTACCCGATAGTCGTTAAAGCATTGGCACTGCAAATTATGGATAACAAAAAGCGTAGCATCTTCTGCTCCATCGTAAAAGGACACAAGCTAAAACGTCTGGCTGACTTTCACAAGCAAACACCGGAAGAAATAGCAATAGAATTCCGTTCTATCGTATGCGAATTGCGACGCAAGATTAATAACGGAGCGTTTACAGCCAAAGAGTCTGTCAATCTCCGGCTAAAAATGGAACGGGATATATTAGAATATAGAATACGGGATTATGATGAATTATGCCAAAGGTTACAGTTGAAAAACAAAATATTGCACGACCAACTTGACATGCTTCGGGATAATCAGAAAAGGCATTCGAAGGACGAACAAGAAATAACACATGAAAAAGAACAGGAAATAATACGGAAAACAAGAAAAGCATTGCTGGAAGAATTGCAGCGAAAGATGGAAATACAGATAGAAGAACAAACCCAAAACCTGCATCACGAATCTTTCGTCATGCGCTGTATGCAATGGTTGAAAAATGCCCTTAGGCTTCCAACCGTCTCTCACTAGAGTTAATAAAACACTTTGTTATTGTCACTTGTCACCTTTAAAGGATAAGCTCCTTATTATTAAGGCAGTAATGGTGATAATAGGTGGTGATAATAAGGTGATAATAGAATTTTTTCTGGTTTCTATTATCACCTGCTTTTAATAAGAAACAGGATTAACACGCTGATTAACAACTATAAAACAGACTATTCAGAAGCATTATCTGCATGTGTTAAAAACTCCATTTTCAGCGTGAATATGCGTTGTTTATGCCATATATAACTTAATGTATGCCGCCTGCATTAAGCCATAGCATAGTAACCTTAACAAGCTAACAAGGTTTGACTAATATATTTAGTACGTTTCATGTATTCGTTTCACGTGCGTGGACCGTTCGGTTCACGTACATGAACCCAATAGATCACGTACGTGGACTGATGGACCCATGTACGTGAAATGACTTCTTCTTACTGACAGAATACATTAATCTAACCTACATAATAGCCTAATGAACGGTTCTCCTACTATTAATCCCGGGTGATTATCTTCCCCTTGTATGGATAAACATTGCCACAAGCTTAATTAAGTGGTATGGGCGAAGGCTGTTTCCATGAAAACTGGCGCGACTTATTTTTCACGATTGCCAACCACCTTATAATACTCAATTAAATACTGTTGTAAGAATAACGAGTACAACACTCATTATTAACCATATAACATCCCTGGCAATCCAGCCAAGCGCCAAAGCCGTTATCAGTTTTATAAATTTATATTGTTTATATGAATAACCAAAACTCATTGAAATATTTCGGCCAGCCCAAAAGAAAGCAGCACCAAAGCCCAAATACAGTACTGAATTTAAGATTTGAAATAAAGGTGAAAAAACAGGACTTGCAATTAGTCGCGTCGACACCATAGCAGCTGTCACAAATTGACTTAAGATTGAAAAAGGTATAGATCCTAGAAAAATAGAAATAATAACTCTGAATACAATGTTACGCAGTTGCAGGTTATGATCCATTTTTTTTACTACAGTGTAATAAGCTATTGTTCCACAAATGAGAATAAGACATAAGTAGTAAACAGCAGAAAGATACGGTGCGTAATTTATTATTTTATCCATGTCTTTTATATTATATTTATTTTTAAGTTTGCGTGTACTATGTAATGGGAGTTGCCTTAAGCAAACTTAAAGCAACTCCTGTCTTAACTATTTAAAAGTATTACTGATTAGAGTTCCAGTTCTTTCCGGTCATTGCGGATAAATTCCAGCAACCGTTCCACCGCCTCTTCTTCGGGTATGTTTTTCTCTACACAAACTTTACCTTTATAAAGGCTGATCTTTCCGCGTCCGGCACCTACATAGCCGTAGTCAGCATCCGCCATCTCACCGGGGCCGTTGACGATACATCCCATGATACCGATCTTCAAGCCTTTCAGATGTGAGGTAGCCGCCTTGATACGCGCAATTGTCTTTTCCAGATCATAAAGCGTACGACCGCAGCCCGGACAAGAAATATATTCCGTTTTAGAAGTACGGGTGCGTCCTGCCTGCAAGATACCGAAGGCAGTAGCATCTACTACCGCATGACTCAGACTTCCTTGATTGAACAGAAAAATTCCGTCACATAAACCGTCAAAAATCAATGCTCCCATATCAACGGCGGACTTGATCTGCAAGTCTTCCGCCTCGTCCTCCGCATAATGCTGGAAGAAAACAACCGGATTCTCCAGACCTTCCGTCATGAGTTGATGCACCAATGCACGGTGCTCACCCAGGCGATTCGGATGATTGCTCTGAGAAATAACCACAACTTCGGGATGCACCTTAAGACAGGCAATCACTTCATCCGTCTGCGCCATGTAAGGCATAAACAGGAATTTCAGTTCTGCACCGCACTCGCCCATCAACGGCAACTGCGCATGATTGAAAGCAGGCCATGTTCCGACCTCCCCTTCCCATACATCGGCATCAAGGATATATTCCACTCCTTCTTCCCGCTGTTCGGGCAACGTTCTTCCGGCATAGATATAATCCGGAGTAAACTGCGGATTGACTTCCGTCTTCCCATCCATGCGGTCGGCAATAACGACAGGGAGATGTTCGCCCCCGATATTGCGCACTGCCCGCGTCTTGCGGCGCGAAGGAGAAAGATAATTAAATTCCGGTGCCTCCATGCCCGGGATATACGGATGATCCTGCCTCAACAGAACATAATCCACCAGCTTGCGCGCTACGGGAATTTCCGCTTCGGGAGCCTCACTAAGCGACACACGAATCGTATCTCCCAATCCGTCACAAAGCAGCGCACCGATGCCCAAAGCCGATTTTATACGTCCGTCTTCTCCGTCTCCGGCCTCCGTCACTCCAAGATGCAGGGGAAATGACATTCCCTCCTGCTCCATTACGGCAACAAGCAAGCGGACGGTCTTCACCATCACCACCGTATTGGAAGCCTTGATCGAAATCACCACATCCGTGAAATGTTCCGCCACACAGATACGCAGGAATTCCATGCAGGATTCCACCATCCCTTCGGGAGTGTCTCCGTAGCGGGACATGATACGGTCGGACAGGGAACCGTGATTGACTCCGATGCGAATAGCCGTATGATTCTCCTTACAGATATTCAGAAACGGCACAAAGCGGTCGTGAATCTTCTGTATCTCCTGCGCATACTCCTCGTCGGTATATTCCAGTTTTTTAAAAGTACGCGCTGCATCTACATAATTGCCCGGATTGATCCGTACCTTTTCTGCATATTGAGCTGCTACATCGGCTACCTTCGGATTAAAATGCACATCGGCCACCAACGGAACCATATATCCCTGACTTCGTAGTCCGATATTGATATTCATCAGGTTTTCCGCTTCCTTGACGCCTTGCGTGGTCAGTCGTACATACTCGCCGCCGGCATCGACGATGCGTTTGGCTTGTTCCACACAAGCTTCTGTATCCATAGTAGACGTGTTCGTCATCGACTGGATACGAATAGGATTGGGGCCGCCCAAAGGTACAGCCCCAATATTTACTTCGGATGTTTCTCTTCGAAAGTAATTGAATAAATCCATCTTTTCAATTGACAATTGACAGTTGACAATTGACAATTGAGAATCGAGAATCAACAACAAGCTCAACAAAGCACCCACAGCGCCGGCCCATTGTCAATTGTCAATTGTCAATTGTCAATTAATTAGTTTTATATTCGAACTTCACTTCTTTCAGTTCTTCGTTTGCCTTTACGATTTTCTTTTTCAGTCCTTCTTTGTAAGCAGCAAAAGCCTCAGCCAATGCCGCATCGCTCAATGCAAGCATCTGAATGGCAAGGATAGCCGCATTCATCGCTCCATTGATAGCAACCGTAGCCACAGGAATGCCCGGAGGCATCTGAATGATGGAGTACAGAGCGTCTACACCGTCGAGCACAGAGCCTTTTACAGGTACTCCGATCACCGGAAGTGTTGTGTTGGCTGCGATGACACCCGGAAGGGCGGCAGCCATTCCGGCAGCAGCGATGATTACTTTAATGCCACGGCTACGGGCATTTTTGGCAAACTCTTCCACAGCCTCCGGCGTGCGGTGAGCAGAAAGGGCGTTCATTTCGAACGGTACATGCATATCATTCAGCAGTTGCGCAGCCTTCTCCATAACAGGAAGGTCGGACGTGCTACCCATGATGATACTTACAATTGGAGTCATTTTCATCTAATCTAAAAGTTATTACATACATTCATTTACCTACCACCTCCCCCTACGGGGAGAGGCAGAAGTACTGCTTATTCAAATTCAGCCGTTGACCACTACCTTGTATGCTTCGGCATCGAGCAGGTCTTCCGCAGCACTGGCATCAGCAGGCTTCATCTTGATCAGCCAGCCTTCGCCGTAAGGATCTTTGTTTACCAGCTCCGGATTTTCTTCCAAAGCTTCGTTCTGTTCGAGTATCTCGCCTGCCAACGGTAAGAAAAGATCGGAAATGGTCTTTACCACTTCAATCGTTCCGAAAGTTTCTCCGGCTTCCAACGTTTCTCCTACGGTAGGAATATCAACGAATACAATATCGCCCAATTGTTCCTGTGCGTAATCTGTGATACCTACGTAAGCGATGTCTCCTTCTACGCGAATCCACTCGTGTTCATTCGTGTACTTCAAGTTCTGTGGAAAGTTCATAATAATTAGTTTTTAGGATTTATATTGTTTTTAAAATAAAAATACTCTGAATATAAGGTTGTACGCCGGATGGAGTATCAAAAAGGAGCAGACCAGCCCGACTACAAAACCGGAAAGAACCTCGCCCAAGGTGTGATGCCCCAGCACAATCCGCGCGGAGCCCAATATGCCTGCAATCAGAATAAACAGGCACAACCACACTACCGGATTATAGCTGAACAGCGCACTGAACGAAACCAGTCCGCCGATAATACCGCCCATCCCCGCCATGTGTTCGCTCAGTTTCCATTTCAGATTGACCAGAATGCAGATGATCGATATCACCAGGGAAACAAAAATGATTCCGGTCATATACCAGGGAATATTCAGTTTCCGCATCATCAGCAGGCAGAACACATACGAGATGATAGTCAGCAGGATAGGTACATAACGTTTCTTACGCTCACTCAGTTCCTGACGGGCAAACCCGTTGATCTTCCGGAACAGGAAAATGGTGATGGTGGGCGTCAGTATGGTGAAGCAGTAAACGATTCCCAACACAATTCCCTTATAAAGTATCGGCATGATACGGAGATAAGAAAACAGGAATAACACCAGAAACGCCAGAAACGGTATAGAAAATGGAGTAAACACGATGGAAGTGATCCGTGCCACCCGCAACATTGTT
Source organism: Bacteroides sp. RCH18 (assembly GCF_058231005.1). Lineage (NCBI taxonomy): Bacteria > Pseudomonadati > Bacteroidota > Bacteroidia > Bacteroidales > Bacteroidaceae > Bacteroides > Bacteroides sp. RCH18. The sequence goes on from NZ_JBIPTC010000001.1 coordinate 2,649,014, forward strand.
TTATCCGCTATGATATGCTCTTTTTCTTTATCCATCAGCACCTAATACTTAATACTTTATAGTTAATACTTTAAACTCACTTTCTCAGTCTTGCCACCGGTATATTCAACTGCTGACGGTATTTCGCCACCGTACGGCGGGCGATAGGATAGCCTTTTTCCTTCAGGATATCCGCCAGTTCGTCATCTGTCAGCGGTTTCTTTTTGTCTTCTCCGTCAATGCATTCTTTCAGAATCTTACGTATCTCGCGTACGGACATTTCCTCTCCGTCTTCCGTCGTATAGCCATCGCTGAAGAAGAATTTAAGCGGATAGATGCCGAAGTTGGTCTGTACGTATTTGCTGTTGCTGACACGGGAAATCGTAGAGATATCCAGTCCGGTACGTTCTGCCACATCTTTGAGAATCATCGGTTTCAGCAATGACTCGTCGCCTTCGAGGAAGAAAGGACGCTGCAAGTCGATAATCGCCTGCATGGTAGTCATCAATGTATTCTGCCGCTGCTTCACCGCATCGATAAATCCTTGTGCCGCATCCATCTTCTGTTTCAGGAACATCATGGCTTCTTTCGACTCTTTGGACTGGTTCGCCTTATTTTTGGTATGCTCCTCCACCATCTCGGTAAAGTCGCGGCTCATCCGGAGTTCGGGAACATTGCGGTTATTCAGGCTTACGTTAATCGTTCCGTCATCGTAGGTATCCACCAGAAAATCGGGAACAATCTGCTGTAGGTTTCTTCCGATCGTCTCTCCGAGCGAAGCGCCCGGACGGGGATTCAACTTGGTTATTTCGGCAATCGCCTCATTGAAAGTCTCTTCTCTGACATCCAGTTTCTTAATGATTTTCTCCCAGTGCTTCCGGGTAAATTCTTCATAACAGTCACTGATGATGCGCTCTTCCAGGTTCAATATCGGCGACGGCTTCTTCTCTTCGCTCTTCTTGCGCAGAATCTGTATCATCAGACATTCCTGAAGGTTGCGTGCTCCGATACCTGCCGGGTCAAAATCCTGCAGGATGCACAGAGCCTCTTCCAGTTCTTCTTCCGTAGATTCGATACCGGCGTAGATAGCCAGTTCGTCACAGATACTTTCCAGCGATTTGCGGAGCAGTCCGTCATCGTCCAGCGAACCGATCAGATATTCCACCAGTTCGCACTGGTGTTCGGTCAGGTTACGTTCACGGAGTTGTTCTTTCAGGATTTCATAAAAAGAGGTGGCGTCGGAGAAAGGAATATCTTCCGCCTGCTCGTCCCGCGAGCGGTTGTTCTCCTGCAATTTATAGTCGGGGATATCGTCTTCGGTGAGATAATCACTTAAAGAATCATAATCATTGGCATCGTTATCCATGCCTTCTTCCGGACTGACGCCATCGGCATATTCATCTGTAGCAGCGTCTTCTTTGCCTTCTTCAAGCGCCGGATTTTCCAATAGTTCAGCATGGATACGGTCTTCCAGCTCGACTGCGGGAAGCTCCAACAACTTCACGACCAGAATCTGCTGTGGCGATAGCGTTTGTATCTGCTGTTGCGCCTGCGATTGTATTTGACGGGAACCTTGTGCCATATTCGTTTTTGCTTTCTACTGTTTCTCGCTACAAAAGTAACTTTTTAACGAGAGATTACACAGATTAGTGGGATTATTTTTAATCCTATAACACAAAATTCTTTATCTTTGTTGCACGAACTTAAAAATTAGGACAGTATGTTTGCCAAAGAGACGTATATGCAGCGCAGAGCCCTGCTGAAAAAGAATTTAGGCTCCGGAGTTTTGTTATTTCTGGGAAATGACGAGTGCGGGCTGAATTATGAGGATAACACGTTCCGTTATCGTCAGGACTCCACTTTTCTTTATTATTTCGGTCTTTCGTGTGCCGGACTTTCGGCCATCATCGATATTGACGAAGACAAAGAAATTATTTTCGGTGACGAATTATCCATCGATGCCATCGTATGGATGGGCTCGCAGCCTACGTTACGCGAAAAATGCGAACGCGTCGGCATCAGGGAAATGATGGCTTCCGCCGATATCGTCGGCTATCTGCACAAATGCGTCCAGAGTGGAAAAGCAATTCATTATCTTCCTCCCTACCGCCCCGAACATAAACTGAAACTGATGGACTGGCTGGGTATACCACCTGCACGTCAGGAAGGTTCCGTACCTTTCATCCGTGCCGTCATAGCTCAGCGCAACTACAAGTCGGCGGAAGAAATCGTAGAAATAGAAAAAGCCTGTGACGTGACTGCCGATATGCACATCACCGCCATGAAGGTGCTTCGTCCGGGAATGTACGAATATGAAGTAGTAGCGGAAATGAACCGTGTGGCAGAGTCCAACAACTGCGAACTGTCGTTTGCAACGATCGCCACCATCAACGGGCAGACGCTGCACAACCATTATCACGGAAACAAAGTGAAACCGGGCGATCTGTTCCTGATTGACGCAGGCGCGGAAGTCGAGTCGGGTTATGCAGGCGATATGTCGTCCACGATTCCTGCGGATAAGAAATTTACAACCCGCCAGCGCGAAGTTTACGAAATTCAGAATGCGATGCATCTGGAATCTGTCAAGGCGCTTCGTCCGGGCATTCCTTATATGGATGTATACGAACTGTCCGCCCGTGTCATGGTAGACGGAATGAAAAATCTAGGACTAATGAAAGGAAATACGGAAGATGCTGTCCGCGAAGGCGCGCATGCCCTGTTCTATCCGCACGGATTAGGACACATGATGGGACTGGATGTTCACGATATGGAAAATCTGGGTGAGATATGGGTAGGATACAACGGTCAGCCGAAGAGCACGCAGTTCGGACGTAAGTCACAACGCCTCGCCATTCCACTGGAACCGGGATTCGTACATACCGTAGAACCGGGCATTTACTTCATCCCCGAACTGATTGATATGTGGAAAGCAGAAAAGAAGTTCACCGATTTTATCAATTACGACAAAGTGGAAACTTACAAAGACTTCGGCGGTATCCGTAACGAAGAAGATTATCTCATCACGGAGACAGGTGCCCGCCGACTCGGCAAGAAAATTCCGCTGACACCCGAAGAAGTGGAAGCTTTAAGATAACCTCTGCTTTAAAGGATAAGGCACCGGAATTCACATAAAACGATAAATGCCTGTACTACAACAAGTATAGGCATTTATTATTTCAAGGGGACGGTCATATTTTTAAGTATTAGTGTCAAAATTCTTATGCCTATACAGGACAATAAGCACTATATTTGCAAGTATCCCCCATCATAACAAACTATTAATACTTTAAACTAATGGCACGAACTACTTTGTTACTTTTATCTATTCTTTTTCTGCTACCCACGAATGCAGCAATCAAAAAACTACAGGTTGAATATCTGACCAATCCGATCGGGCTGGACATAACAGTTCCCCGATTCAGCTGGCAACTAGCGTCAGCGGAAAGAGGAGTCAGACAAACAGCCTATCAAATCACGGTAGCGACCGATGCAGCCTGTCTAAATCCGGTCTGGACTTCCGGAAAGGTGGCATCTGACGAATCATTGCACATCTGTTATGCAGGACCGGCTCTCACCCCTTCCACCCGCTATTATTGGAAAGTAACCGTGTGGAACAACAAAACCGGAGAAGAGACTTCGACGGAAAAGGCTTTCTTCGAAACAGGACTGCTGTCCGACGGATGGTCGGGAGCGCAATGGATCAAGGCAACTCAAATAAACAAGAATTCCAAAATCAATCCGGAAGACAAGAAACAGACAAAGGCACGAATGCTGCTGGAAATGGATGTCACCCTGACTTCCGGCAACGCATCCGTTCTTTTCGGCGCACGCGATGCTTCCAACGTATTCATGTGGTCTGTCAATACGCTGGACAATGAAAAAGAACCTTTGATCAGAAGACATATTTATGACGGAGGACGCTTGCAAAGTTCGGATACTCCGATCGGCAAATTCTTCACCAAATCCGACTTGCTGAATAAAGAACACCATCTGGCAATCGAAGCAAAAGATGGAGTGGTCAAGACTTATATTGACAAGGTACTGGTGGATACCTATACCGACACCGATTCCAAACTATCGAACGGATATATCGGCTTCCGGGCATTCAGAGGGAATAACACCAACGAAACGGCCATGTTTGACAATATCGTACTGACAGAGTACGAACAGAAAGGCGACAAGGAAGAAGCCAAAGTTGTTCTGAAAGAGGATTTCGAAAAACCTCAGTCCACCTTTGAAGAAGGAGAAATCGTAACTGTGGGAGGTAATCGTAAACTGAATATGGTTTCCGCTTCCGGAGACTATCGGGTATTGCAGGCTTCTATGAGCAGAGTACCCATGTTCCGTAAAGAATTCAAGGCAAAAAAGAAGATAGCATCCGCCCGCATCTACAGTTCGGCTCTGGGCGTCTATGATTTGTTTATCAACGGACAACGGGTAGGAAACAAGATGGAAGACGGCAGCATACGCTATGACGAATTGAAGCCGGAATGGACGGATTTCAGCAAAACAGCCCACTATCAGACGTATGACATCACCGATTTGCTCCGGAAAGGAGAAAACGCAGTCGGCGCCCAGGTATCCTCCGGCTGGTGGAACAGTGATGTCGCTCATGGAGAGTATGGCGCCCACGAAGTAGGATTCATCGCAAAGATTTTACTGAAATATACGGACGGCACTTCGGAAACGGTAGTAACGGACCTTTCCTGGCTGTCATCCATGGACGGTGCCATACGAATGGGAGACATCTACCACGGAGAAACCTATGACGCCCGCAAAGAAAGTGCATGGACGAAGCCCGGATATAATACTGCCAACTGGAACAAGACGGCTGTCAACCCTCACTTCAAAGGAGAGTTAATCGCCTTTGCCGGCCCCACCGTTCAGGTGCGTCCGCATCTGAGCCGTATCCCTTTGTCTACTACCGTTTACCAAGGTGAAAAAGATGGTAAAATCAATGTAGTGAGCGTTACGGACAAACCGGCTCCTATCCGCTTAAAGAAAGGTGAAACGGCCGTCTACAACTTAGGTCAGAACATGGTCGGCTGGGTTCGGTTCAAAGTAAAAGGTGCATCGGGAACGGAGATGAAACTCCGTTTCGGCGAGATGCTGAACGACACAGGAGATAAATCGCGCGGAGACGACGGTCCTGCCGGAAGTATATATACCGCCAACCTCAGAAGTGCAAAAGCAACATTGAAGTATATCCTGAAAGGAAGCAAGGAAGGCGAATCATTCCATCCGTCCATGACCTTCTTCGGTTTTCAGTATTGTGAGATAACGGCAAGTGAAGACATCGAGGTACTTTCCCTGATAGGGGAAGTGGTCGGTTCCGCTACCGAAGAGGGAGCTTCGTTTGTCACCAGCAGCCGGTCAATCAATCAGTTATACAGCAATGTCATGTGGGGACAAAGAGGCAACTATCTGAGCATCCCTACCGACTGCCCGCAAAGAGACGAACGTCTGGGCTGGACAGGAGACACACAAGTGTTCTGCCGTGCCGCTTCTTATAATGCAAACGTATCCGCCTTCTTCGAAAAATGGATGAGAGATATGCGTGACGGTCAGCGAAGTGACGGCGCCTATCCGGATGTAGCCCCACACTCATGGGTAGGCTACGGACAGGCAGCCTGGGCTGATGCCGGTATCATCGTTCCCTGGACTATCTATCTGATGTACGACAACAAAAAGATATTGCAGGACAATTATGCATCTATGGAAAAATACATGGAGTTCCTGTCCCATCAAAAAGGAGACGGTTATAACTATAACGGTGCCGGAACAAATTATGGCGACTGGCTATCGTACGAAGATACCGAACGCCGCTATGTCAGTGTATGCTACTACGCATATACGGCACAATTGATGGCCAAAATTTCGGAAGCACTGAAAACGGACGACTGTGATGCCTACGCCTCCAAAGCAAAGGTTTACAGAAAGCTGGCACAGGAAATCAAGAAAGAATTCCAGACACGCTACATCGATGCAGACAGAGATTTGAAACAAAAGAGCCAGACGGCCTATCTGCTTGCCTTGAAACTGGATTTATTCCCGACAGAAGAAGCACGGAAGAAAGGAGTGGAAACACTGGTCCGCAAGATTGCCGGCAACGGTAACCGTCTGAGCACAGGATTCGTGGGTACAGCCATCCTGAATCAGACATTAAGCCAGTTCGGAGAATCAAATACGGCTTACGATCTACTGCTGCAACGGAACAACCCTTCCTGGCTGTATAGCATAGACCAGGGAGCAACCACTATCTGGGAACGCTGGGATTCGTATACCAAAGAGAAAGGTTTTGGTCCCGTATCGATGAACTCGTTCAATCATTACTCCTACGGAGCAGTCTCCGAATGGATGTACCGCACAATGGGCGGTATAGATATCGACGAAACACGTCCGGGATTCAAGCACATCGTATTACAGCCGATTCCGGACAACCGTCCGGAAGTTGCCGCCGGTCAGGAACGGATTGACTGGGTAAATGCTTCGTTCCCTTCCTGTTATGGAGATATCAAGAGCAGCTGGAAAAAGGAAAATGACGGAGCGGTTTCTTACCAAGTGACAATACCTGCCAACACCACCGCCACTCTTCACTTACTATTACCTACTCTTGACTATGTAGTAGAAGAAAGCGGAAAAGCTGCCGTGAAAGCGGAAGGAGTTTCTTCGGTTACTTTCATGAATGGAAAGGCAGTATTAGAACTACAGTCCGGTACATATCAGTTTGTGGTTAAAAAGGAAAACAAATAGACAGAATGAAAAAAATATATTTAGTGACTGCACTTGCATGTTGTGCACTGCAACCGACCCTTGCACAAAAGCAAGAAGAATGCAAGCCCGTGAACCTTCATTGCGACCACCTGATCAATCCGCTGGGTATCGACAATGTCAATCCCTGATTGTCGTGGATGCTGAACGATGCCCGACAAGGAGCCCGGCAGACTGCTTATCAGATAATAATCAGCACAGACTCACTGAAAGCAAACAACGAAAACGGGGAAATTTGGAACTCGGGGAAAAAGGAATCGGATCAAATCCTTGTCACCTATCCGGAAAAGAATCTTCAACCCTTTACCAAATATTACTGGAAAGTGAATGTATGGGATAAGGACGGCAAAAAGGCTACTTCGGACATCAACAGCTTCGAGACTGGAATGATGGGAATGGAGAACTGGCAGGGTGCGTGGATTGGCGACAACAGAGACATCAACTATAAGCCCGCGCCCTATTTCAGAAAAACATTCGACACCCAAAAGAAAGTCAAATCCGCCAGAGCGTACATCGCCGTCGCCGGTTTATATGAATTATACATCAACGGAGAGAAAATCGGGAATCACCGGTTAGACCCGCTGTATACCCGTTTCGACAGACGGAATTTCTATGTGACTTACGACGTAACCAGCCAACTTCAGAAAGGTAAAAACGCAATTGGCGTACTGTTGGGGAATGGCTGGTACAACCATCAGTCAAAAGCCGTCTGGGACTTTGACCGTGCACCGTGGCGCAACCGCCCCGCTTTTTGCATGGACCTGAGAATTACCTACGAAGACGGCACTACAGAAGTAATCCGCTCCGAAAGAGACTGGAAGACTTCATCGGGCGCCTTGATCTTCAACAGCATCTATACAGCGGAACATTATGACGCCCGCCTGGAACAGAAAGGCTGGAATACGGCAGATTTTGACGATTCGAAATGGAAGGAAGCAGGTTACAGAGCCGTCCCTTCTCAAAACGTCGTATCCCAGCAGGTACAACCGATTCGTATCGTAGAAACAATACCGGCAAAAGCGCTTAAGAAAGTGAACGACACGACGTATGTATTCGACTTTGCCAGAAATATGTCCGGAGTGACCCGCATCAAGGTATCCGGAGAAGAAGGAACGGTAGTAAGGCTCAAACACGGCGAACGCATCTATGACAACGGACGGGTGAATATGTCAAACATTGACGTATACCATCGTCCGGTAGATGACACAGACCCATTTCAAACGGATATTCTCATCCTGAGCGGAAAGGGAGAAGACGAGTTTATGGCACGGTTCAACTACAAAGGTTTCAGATACGTAGAAGTGACAAGCAACAAGCCTGTCGCACTCGATCAAAACAGTCTGACTGCTTATTTCGTTCACAGCGACGTTCCGCAAAAAGGCGAAATCAACACGTCAAACCCACTCGTGAACCGATTGTGGTGGGCTACCAACAACGCCTATCTGTCCAATCTGATGGGGTATCCCACCGATTGCCCCCAACGGGAGAAAAACGGATGGACGGGAGACGGACATTTCGCGATTGAAACAGCACTATATAATTATGACGGCATCACAGTCTACGAAAAATGGCTAGCCGACCACCGTGACGAACAGCAACCCAACGGAGTATTACCCGACATCATTCCGACCGGAGGATGGGGATACGGCACGGACAACGGTCTGGACTGGACGAGTACAATCGCCATTATTCCCTGGAATATTTATCTGTTCTACGGAGACAGCAAATTATTAGCCGACTGCTACGAAAACATCAAACGATATGTAGACTACGTAGACCGTACCAGCCCAAGCGGACTGACTTCATGGGGAAGAGGAGACTGGGTTCCCGTGAAATCGCATTCGTCCAAAGAACTGACCTCATCGGTATACTTCTATGTAGACACCAAAATACTGGCCAATGCCGCGAAGCTGTTCAACAAGCAGGAAGATTACGAACATTATCAGGCGCTGGCGGAAAAGATCAGACAAGCGATCAATGACAAATATCTGAACAGGGAAACCGGAATATACGCCAGCGGTGTTCAGACGGAACTAAGTGTACCGCTGATGTGGGGTATTGTCCCCAAGGATATGAAAGCAAAAGTAGCCCGCAACCTGGCGAAGAAGGTGGAAGAAGCCGGTTTCCATCTGGATGTAGGTGTATTGGGAGCCAAAGCCATACTGAACGCCCTGAGTGAAAACGGAGAAGCCGAAACCGCTTATAAAGTAGCCGCACAAGACACCTACCCGTCATGGGGCTGCTGGATTGCCAACGGAGCCACCACCCTGCTCGAAAACTGGGATTTGAATGCTACACGTGACATTTCGGACAACCACATGATGTTCGGAGAAATCGGAGGATGGTTCTATAAAGGCTTGGGCGGTATCTTCCCCGACCCACAGCAGCCGGGCTTTAAACATATCCTCCTGCGCCCCAACTTCCCCAGTGATTTAAAGCAGTTTGAGGCCAGACACCGTTCTCCGTACGGAGAGATTCATTCCCAATGGGAACGTAAGAAAAAGAGTGTTGTGTACAGCGTGACGATCCCTGCCAACAGCAGCGCCACTTTATACGTGCCCGATACTGTGAAAGGAGAACGTGTCATAAAGTTAGAAGCCGGAAAACATACATTCGAGTGGAAGTTGCTCTAAATTTACACTTAATAGAACATTTTATCGACCTCTGTCTTTCTAATCTTTCCTAATATTGCGGCGTAATTAACAAACCGATCAGATGGAAAATAGAATGAGAAGACGAATGACAGTTATATTGAACAGTAAAATGAATATGAGAAGATTTTGCGTTTCAGCAGCGTTGTTACTGACAACGCTGCTTGCGGTTGCCGAAAACAATCCCTACCGGAGTGACGTATTTTGGGTAACCGTACCCGATCATGCCGACTGGCTTTACAAAACCGGAGAACAGGCAAATGTAGAAGTACAGTTTTACAAATACGGCATTCCGGGAGATAACATAGCGATTAATTTCGAAATAGGCGGAGAAATGATGCCTGCCGATACCAAGGGAACAGTCATCATGAGAAAAGGAAAGGCAACAATCCCCGTAGGCACCATGAAGAAACCGGGCTTCCGAGACTGCCGCCTGACCACCACCGTAGACGGAAAGAAATACTCCCATCACGTCAAAGTGGGCTTCTCGCCGGAAAAGCTCCGTCCGTATACCACCATGCCTGCCGACTTTCAGCAATTCTGGGAGAACGAAAAGGCGGAACTGGCCAAATTTCCGCTGATATACACCAAAGAGCACGTAAAGAAATACTCGACCGACCAAATAGACTGCTATCTCATCAAGCTGCAGGTGAACCAACGCGGACAAAGTATCTACGGCTACCTGTTCTATCCGAAGAAAAAAGGCAAATACCCCGTCGTACTATGTCCTCCGGGCGCAGGAATCAAAACGATCAAGGAACCTTTGCGACATAAGTACTACGCCGAACAAGGCTGCATCCGCTTTGAAATCGAAATCCACGGGCTGAACCCGGAAATGAGCGAAGAAGAATTCAAAGAAATCAGTGCCGCTTTCAACGGCAGAGAAAACGGATACCTGTCCAACGGTCTGGACAGCCGCGACAACTATTACATGAAACGGGTATATCTGGCCTGTGTCCGCAGCATCGACCTGCTGACCTCACTGCCGGAATGGGACGGAAAGAATGTAGTCGTTCAAGGCGGCAGCCAGGGAGGAGCATTAGCACTCGTCACCGCCGGACTGGATCAACGGGTAACGGCCTGCGTAGCCAATCATCCGGCTCTAAGCGATATGGCAGGTTACAAAGCCGGACGTGCCGGAGGTTACCCCCATTTCTTCCGAAATACCGTAGACATGGATACTCCCGAAAAAATCAGAACAATGGCTTATTATGATGTGGTGAACTTTGCCCAATTAATCAAGGCAGATACTTATATGACATGGGGATTCAATGATAACGTTTGCCCACCGACTACCAGCTACATTGTATATAATGTATTGAATTGCCCGAAAGAAGCATTGATCACTCCTATTAATGAACATTGGACCTCCAGTGACACAGAGTACGGACACCTGCTTTGGATAAAGAAACATCTGAAATAAAAGCAGTAGAAAAGGAAAAACCGCCGAAAGCGGAAGTAACTGTTATCATATCATTATTCAGGCACGGCTTACAGAGTTTTTACGGTTCTGTTTTAATCGAAACCATATTAATCTGTGTAAACCGTGCCTGAATAAATTCGCAAGAGAGTTTTAGCGTCTCTCTATTCTTTTAGTCTTCCCATTCCGATTTCGGGAAGGTTTTCTTCCCATACCATTTCATCCAGGCATAGGATTTTCTTTTTCTCATATAAACGGCATCACCACAATAGGTCAATGCCTCCCAGTTAAAAACCGAATGAGAACTAATTGCTTTTTCAAACCAGTAAAGCAAGTGATATGTCATGAACGGAAGCACCATCCACCACCATGAGAACCATAGTGATAAACCCAATGCTGGGATTAAAGTCAATAAAAAACACTCCCAGAATTGCCGTGCATGTATTCTTAACTCCATTTCTTCCCAAACTTCCAAATACTTGTACCGAGTAAAGAATAACCCTCCTATCATAAAATAATGCTTCTTTTTCCCTAGAAAGCATTTTGCTAGTAAATTGTTATAAAATATCATATACCCTTTTTTTGTTGTGTAATAACATAAACGGAAAGAACGTACAAATGTTCATTATTTAAGCCTAATCTTACAGTTATTTCCTTTCCCTGGAATACAACAACATATTGCCACGCTTGTTTTTTGCGGCGCGAAGTTACGAACTTATATTTATACAATAACTATAAATTCCAAAATAATTCTCTTAAATAAATTTATTATCTAATATTTGAAGCTACTTCCTCCCAAAAACTCCCTGAGTAAAGACGTCGGGGGAATTTCCTTATCTTGCACCGGAACGAAATATTTAATGAATTTCAGCAACCGGTACGCCTCACAATATTCCGGACAATTGCGCGGAACACCCATCAAAATAGGTTCTGCATGCAGGCGAAGCACTGCAAATTCAAACAACAGCGCCGAATTGAACATCACATCCGCATTCTCCTGATAAGGGAATATCCATTTATCTTCACCGGCACGCACACTAGGCCAGCGGGAGATAGTCTCGCGGGCCGAATATCCCCGGTAATTAAAGTCGCGGATAATGCGGCGAAGCAAACGATTGTCTGTCGTAGGAATCCAGTTATGATCGTCCAAAGAAATAGTGGTCAATGCCGAGACATAAATCTTGAACTTCTTTTCATCCGGGATATGCGGTGTCAGTTCCGGATTCAACGCATGAATACCTTCCAGAATGAGAATCGTATTATCTTCAATTTTCAGTTTATCACCTTTATATTCCTTCTTCCCCAGAGAGAAGTTAAAGCGCGGAAGCTCCACTTCCTCACCACGCAGCAAAGCCTGTAACTGCTGGTTAAACAATTCCAGATCGAGCGCATACAGAGACTCATAATCATAGTTACCGTTTTCATCCAGAGGTGTCTCTTCACGGTCTACGAAATAATTGTCCAAGGAGATCGGGAAGGGTTTGAGCCCGTTCGTCATCAACTGGATGGAAAGACGTTTGCTGAACGTGGTCTTTCCCGAAGAGGACGGACCGGAAATCAAAATCAGTTTCACCCGGTCGCCGTTTTCCCCACGATGGAAGATCGTATCAGCAATCTGGGCTATTTTCTTTTCCTGCAATGCTTCCGCTACATTGATTAAATCCGTAGCGTGCCCTTCCTCGCAGGCGAGGTTAAAGTCGCCGGCGTTATTAAGTCCCATGATATAGCTCCAGTTGAGATACTCCTTAAATACATCCAGCATCTTCTCCTGCTTCACCACTTCCTCCAGCACATCCGGATTCTCTTTATTGGGAATGCGCAGCAAGAGGCCATCATAGTATTTCACGATGTCGAACAACTTGATATATCCGGTACTGGGGAGCAGATTACCATAATAATAATCGACCGTATCGCCCAGCGTATAATAATAGGTATATAGCGAACCGGAAGTTTCGAGCAGCCTCACCTTATCATTCATCCCGCGTTCGCTGAACACACGCACGGCCTCAGCCGTATGGCATTCGATGCGGTGATAAGAGATATTTTCTGCGATAATCTCCTGCATACGCTGTTTGATACGCGTCACATCTTCCAATGTAATGGGGCGGCCGATCCTCAGATTACAAAAATAACCTTTGGATACCGGGTGTTCCACAAACAGCTTCCCTTCGGGAAAAAGTTCACTGACAGCTTTGAACAAGACAAAGCAGAGTGACCGCACATACGTACGCATACCGGATGAATCGCGCACATCCAGAAACTCTATATCCTTGTTATTATATACTTTGAAATTGAGACCTTCGGAACGGTTATTCACCTTGGCACTGACTACCTGATAAGGAAAATTAAGATTAAAACCGTAATAAATATCCAAAAGTGAGCTTCCGATAGGGAATTCTTTATAAATATTATTATTTTTGCAACATATTTGTAACATCTGTTTCATCGTAGTCTTTTTAATAAGGTGAATAACATGGGACTAAATATACTTAGTAATCAGATAGAGAACAAACAACCACTAAAATTATTATAGATGGAATATTCTTTTTATGATTTTTTAAAGCTCATAGGCTCGTTAGGGCTCTTCCTTTATGGCATGAAGATAATGAGCGAGGGCTTACAAAAAGTCGCAGGTGACAGGCTACGAAGTATCCTGACAGCTATGACCACCAATCGGGTAACGGGGGTATTAACAGGAGTGTTAATCACAGCCCTTATCCAGTCCTCCTCGGCGACAACAGTAATGGTCGTCAGTTTCGTCAACGCCGGTTTGCTTACACTGGCCGAGTCTATCAGTGTCATCATGGGTGCCAATATCGGTACGACGGTTACGGCATGGATTATTTCAATTTTCGGATTTAAGGTTGATATGGCCGCTTTCGCTCTTCCACTTCTGGCCATCGCCCTTCCGCTCATCTTCTCCGGCAAGAGCAACCGCAAGTCCATCGGTGAATTCATTTTCGGTTTTTCCTTCCTTTTCATGGGACTTTCTTACCTGAAAGCAAATGCTCCCGACCTGAACGCCAATCCGGAAATGCTCGCCTTCGTACAGAACTACACGGATATGGGATTCTTCTCCATTCTCCTGTTCTTATTCATCGGTACCATACTGACTATGATCGTACAGGCCTCAGCCGCCACGATGGCAATCACATTAATTATGTGCGCCAACGGCTGGATCAGTCTGGAACTGGGAGCAGCGCTCGTACTGGGCGAAAACATCGGAACTACCATCACGGCCAATCTTGCCGCATTAACAGCCAACACACAGGCTAAGCGGGCAGCATTGGCCCATTTTGTTTTTAATGTATTCGGTGTGATCTGGGTATTGATCATCTTCCATCCTTTCATGGAACTGGTCAACTGGGTAGTGGATACTTTCTTCCAGAGCAATAATCCGGAAGTAGCCATTTCTTATAAACTGTCCGCTTTCCACTCTATCTTTAATATCTGTAACGTATGTATCCTGATATGGGGAGTGAAACTGATCGAACGCACCGTATGCGCATTAATCCACCCGAAGGAGGAAGACGAGGAACCTCGCCTTCGGTTTATCACCGGTGGTATGCTTTCTACTGCGGAGCTTTCTATCCTGCAGGCACGCAAGGAAATCCACCTGTTTGCAGAACGTACCCACCGTATGTTCGGAATGGTGCAGGACTTGATGCACACCGAAAAGGACGATGACTTTAACAAGCTGTTCAGCCGCGTAGAAAAGTACGAGAACATCAGCGACAATATGGAACTTGAAATAGCCAATTATCTGAATCAGGTATCCGAAGGCCGCTTAAGTTCTGAAAGTAAGTTGCAGATACGTGCCATGCTGCGCGAAGTGACGGAAATCGAAAGTATCGGCGACAGCTGTTACAACCTGGCACGCACCATCAACCGGAAACGCCAGACGAATCAGGACTTTACCGAAAAGCAATACGAGCACATCCACTTCATGATGAAGCTGACCGACGATGCCCTCGCACAAATGATTGTGGTGGTAGAGAAACCGGAACACCAAAGCATTGATATCAACAAGTCTTTCAACATCGAAAACGAAATCAATAACTACCGTAACCAACTGAAAAATCAGAATATTCTGGATGTCAACAACAAGGAATATGATTATCAGATGGGAGTCTATTACATGGATATTATCGCCGAATGTGAGAAACTGGGCGACTATGTAGTGAATGTGGTAGAAGCCAGCAGTGATGTAAAAGAGAAGAAAGCCTCTTAAATAAAGAGGAACTCAATCAAAGAAATGGATAGTCAATTTTATGCTGCAACGCATAAATTGGCTATCCATTTCTTTTTTATTTCCACACAGACAAAACAACCCTGAAAATACAGTTCATCCGACGTTACTTTCCCCCCGTATTCCATCCGGCTAATGCCCGTTTGTACGGACACCCATACTTTACAAAGCTGTTACATTTTTCACAGACGTTAACGATTACATTTCTTTTCCGTGAAGTTCCCGTTAAGCTTTTACTGCGCCTATTGCAGGTCTTTTTTTTGCATATACATTTGCGCCAAAATACACAGGGGCCTATGTTTTGTACCATTTTCCAATGATCGGACAGAGGCATTCCAAAAGAAAACCAAATCTCTAATTTAAAGCAAAAAAAATGAAAATTAAAAAAGTATTGATGGGAGTTGCACTGGCAGCAATGTGTTTAATGAGCGCACAAGCGCAACGCCGCAATGAGATTCAAGTTCCCAATCTGAATGGATACACTACTTTAAAATGTGACTTTCACATGCACAGTGTTTTTTCGGACGGTCTGGTATGGCCTACCGTACGTGTAGACGAAGCATATCGAGAAGGACTGGATGCCATTTCTCTGACAGAACATATAGAGTACCGCCCGCACAAAAAAGACATCATAGCAGATCATAACCGCTCTTATGAACTGTCTCAGAAGCAGGCGAAGAAGTTAGGAATACTTCTAATCAGAGGCAGTGAAATCACCCGTTCCATGCCTCCGGGACATTTTAATGCAATCTTCCTGAACGACTCCAATCCATTGGAACAAAAGGCATATAAAGACGCTTTCAATGAGGCAAAAAAACAAGGAGCCTTTATCTTCTGGAATCATCCAGGCTGGGCACGCCAGCAGCCGGACTCCACCCTGTGGTGGCCTGAGCATACACAGCTCTACAATGACGGCTGCATGCACGGCATTGAAGTAGCCAACGGTGGTCTTTTCATGCCCGAAGCCATTCAATGGTGTCTGGACAAGAATCTGACCATGATAGGAACTTCCGATATCCACCAGCCTATCCAGACAGACTATGATTTTTCAAAAGGCGAACACCGCACGATGACGTTTGTCTTTGCCAAAGAACGTTCTCCGGAAGGTATCCGTGAAGCACTCGACAATCGCCGCACTGCCGTTTATTACCGCGAACTGGTGATCGGGCGTGAAGAAGTCCTCCGTCCCTTCTTTGAAAAATGCGTAGACATAAAAGAAGTGAAACGCACCGAAAAAGAAGTGACATTTTCTGTCATGAACGCTACCGATCTGGTGCTGAAACTGAAAAAGACCGCACATGATCCTTCTTTGGTCTATTTCCGCGAAATGACATTGAAACCACATACGCAGCATACAATCTCTGTGAAGTTTGACAACGGTATCAAAGGAGGCGACTGCAATTTTGAAGTTACCAACTTCATCGTAGCCCCCGATAAAGGTTTGGATTACACCATCAAACTATAAAGTTCCAGCCATCAAAGCCATGTAATATCAAGATATCCGACGAACTACATGCGGATAATCGTTTAATTTTAAATTATTACTTTATGAATCGTTACTTATCCCTAGCCTGCTGGCTGGTAGCTTTCTTTTATTTATCAAGTTGCGAAAGCTACAGTGAGCCCACCGAGAAAGCCCACCAAGCCGATCAACCGATTGTACTGACCTCCTTCTATCCCAAAGAAGGCGGAGCACGTGACAAAATTCTTCTGGACGGAAAAAACTTCGGCACCGATGTGAGTAAAATCAAAGTATATTTCAACAATGCCAAGGCCTCCGTCGTTTCATCAAGCGGAAGCCGTATTTATGCCATTGTACCGCGCCTTCCGGGCGATAATCCCCGTATCTCTGTAGTGGTCGACACCGATTCCGTCGCTTACGAAGAAACATATGCTTATCATACACAGGCATTGGTCAGCACGGTCACCGGAAACGGTGAAACGAGCTTCCTTGCCGGAACACTCTCCACCGCTCAGGTGTATGGCAAATATCTTGATCTGGATGCCGAAGGCAATCTTTTCATGTCATGGCGTGACGGCGGTACATTTGGAATCGCCCGGAT
This sequence comes from Bacteroides sp. RCH18, assembly GCF_058231005.1. Lineage (NCBI taxonomy): Bacteria > Pseudomonadati > Bacteroidota > Bacteroidia > Bacteroidales > Bacteroidaceae > Bacteroides > Bacteroides sp. RCH18. The sequence continues at coordinate 2,666,147 of NZ_JBIPTC010000001.1, forward strand.
AAACGAACAGCAGAACATTGTGACTCCTCTCATTGAAGCAGATGCCGCCAACCGTATCTTATATGCCAACGGCTTAACGGTGGACCGTGCCACCGGAATGCTGACCGCCGCGCACGAATCGGTCAAAGAAGTGACATTTACTTTCGACCCGCGTGAAGCCTGGTACCCCCGCCAGCGTAACATAAAATACTCACAGTCGGATCTGAACTCAATCGTAGATGCCGACAAATACAAGAATTTCGTCACCTTCTGCCCTTACGACGGCTATCTATATACACGATACCGTGATGGAAAGATCGCTAAAATAGATCCCGACACATTCGAAGGACACATTATCCATCAAGGTCCCAGCGGATCACAATACGGACAGGCGATTAATCCTGCGAAGCCCTGGCTTTTGTATATAACGCTTCACTCCAACGCCCCTACCGCATACAGACAAGGGATTTCGGTGCTCGACCTCCGCGATCCGGATGGAACAGGCGGATTTAAGCGTCTCAATGCTCCCGGCGGCAGCGCTTTCCGTGACGGTCCGATTGAAGATGCCCTCTTCAATTATCCCAAGGATATCAAGTTTGACAACGACGGCAATATGTTCGTAGCCGACTATGGCAACCATTGCATCCGCATGATATCTGCCGACAATATCGTCACGACAGTTGCCGGACAGCCCGGCGTCGCCGGATACAAGGACGGAGGACCGGTAGAGTCCTTATTCAAGAATCCCTGGGGAGTGGCTGTCAATGAACAGGGAGACATTTACATCGCAGACTGGGGTAATGCACGCATTCGCAAATTGGTTATCGAATAACAAAGTAAACTCACAATGAAAATCAAACAGATTTTATACTTAATGTCGTTCTGCTTATTGCTTTCGGCAACAACCTTCGCGCAGCAAGTTCAGGAATTTACCATTTCCGGAACAGTCGTGGATAAGGACAAGCTATCCATGCCCGGCGTATCGGTATACATCAAAGACAAGCCCTCCAAAGGTACCACAACCGACAATGACGGTAATTTCAAGCTGAAAGTGGTTTATGGAGACAAAATGATATTTTCTTTTATCGGCTTCAAACCGTCGGAGCACGTGGCCATCGAGCCCCAAACCGACTTAACGGTCACACTGCTTGAAGACAACAATTCCCTTGATGAAGTAGTTGTCGTCGCACTGGGAAACGTTCAGCGGAAAATCAGCTCGGTAGGTGCCATTACGACGGTCAGCACTAAAGATATCCAGTCCCCCTCCCCTTCCATCAGTAACTTGTTGGGAGGCAGGGCAGCCGGTGTCATTTCCTTGCAGAGCAGTGGCGAGCCCGGTCAGAATATCGCTGATTTCTGGGTACGTGGTATCGGTACGTTCGGAGCCAACAGCAGTGCCCTTGTACTGATTGACGGTCTGGAAGGCGACCTCAACACCATCGACCCTGCCGATGTCGAAAGTTTCTCCATTCTGAAAGACGCGTCGGCAACTGCCGTGTACGGAGTAAGGGGAGCCAACGGAGTCGTCTTGGTCAACACCAAGAAAGGCCTTTCGGGCAAAATTCAGATTACCGGACGTTTCAACACCACGCTGTCCGTCCTCAACCGTCTGCCGGAATATCTGGGAGCTTATGAGTATGCGCAGTTAGCAAACGAAGCCAGAGCGGTACGAAACGAAACACCTTTGTATGACGATACGGAAATGGGAATTATACGCGACGGTCTCGACCCCGACCTCTATCCCAACGTAAACTGGCAGGATGAGATACTCAACAAAACATTCTGGCGGCACACTTATTATGTAAGCGGACGTGGCGGCAGCGATGTGGCACGTTATTTCCTGAGCCTGGGCGGTAAAAACGAAAGTGCGGCCTACAAGGTAGACAAGAACAGTATATACAGTTCGAACGTCAGCTACAACACCTATAATTACCGTATCAATCTAGACGTGAACCTGACCAAATCAACGAAAGTTTATTTGGGTTCGGACGGATTCCTTTCCCAGTTGAATCAGCCCGGCGTAGCCAATACCGAATATATATGGGGAGCACAGTCGCGGCTTACTCCATTGTCCATTCCCACCCAATACTCCAATGGTATGCTGCCCGGACGCGGTGCCGGAGAGCTGTCATCGCCTTATGTCATGATCAACCATACGGGAAAGGCTGCCAACGAAGTGTACAAGGGCAAATCAACTTTGGCAATCAATCAGGACTTTTCCGAATTGATCAACGGGCTTAAACTACGTGTACAGGGAGCATACGATATCCACAGCTACTTCAATGAACGGAGAAGCGTGCAGCCGGCCCTCTACAATGCGCTGGGCAGAGCAAGCGACGGATCGCTCATCATGCAGGAGACCGTACAGGAGAAAAAAGCCTCGTACAGCAAGTCCACCCGCCAGTACCGCAAATACCACTTTGAGGCTACACTCAATTATGACCGGCTTTTCGGTACAGATCACCGGACATCCGCGCTGGTCTATTATTACATCAGCGATTCCAAAGACACGGACGACGCTACAAGTAATTTATCGGCCATTCCCTTGCGCTATCAGGGAGTATCCAGCCGGTTTACTTATGGCTACAAGGATACTTACCTGCTGGACGTCAACTTCGGATATACCGGTTCCGAAAACTTCCAGCCCGGCAGACAATACGGTTTCTTCCCGTCCGTCGCATTGGGCTGGGTACCTACCGGCTACAAGTTTATACAAGAGGCGCTCCCTTGGCTCGACTATCTTAAAATAAGAGCTTCGTATGGTTCGGTAGGTAACGACCGGATTACCGATGTCCGCTTCCCCTACCTTACAAAAGTGAACGAAGGCACCGGATCAGCTTGGGGCGTTCCCGACATCGAGATTATCGGTGAGACACGTATCGGAGCTGATAACCTGGCGTGGGAAAAGGCCATCAAGTCCAATGTGGGTATTGAAGGAAAGTTGTTTAATAACAAGATCGATTTCGTTGTCGATATTTTCCATGATCAGCGTAACGGTATTTTCCAGCAACGCGTACAGGTACCCGAGTTCGTAGGAGTGGTCTCCAATCCATACGCGAATGTGGGTAAAATGAAAAGTTACGGTGCCGACGGAAACATCAGCTTCACGCAGGATTTCACTCCCGATTTCGGCTTCACCTTACGGGGTAATTTCACGTACTCCAAAAATAAAGTACAGAACTGGGAGCAGGCTTATCTGGAGTATCCCTATCTGGAATACAATAATTTCCCGTACAATTCCATCCGCGGATATCAGGCAGTCGGACTGTTTAAAGATGAAGATGACATCAAATACAGTCCCAAGCAGACTTTCGGGGAGGTAATGCCCGGTGACATCAAATATAAGGATATCAATGGAGACGGTATGGTGGACAAGCTGGACATGGTGCCGTTGACACACAGCACTTATCCGCTGCTGATGTACGGACTAGGGGCAGAAATCCGCTACAAGAATCTGACTCTGGGTGTATTGTTCAAGGGAACCGGCAAGACCTCTTTTTTCTATGTAGGTCAAAAAACAACGGTAAACGACGAAACCCGCCTCAACGGAATGGGATATATGCCTTTCTTCGAAGGTAATACCGGAAATGTACTCACTCTGGCGGCAAATCCGGCCAACCGATGGATTCCCAAAGATTATGCCATCGCACACGGGATCGACCCATCCCTTGCCGAAAACAAGGATGCGCGTTTCCCGCGCCTGCAATATGGAAATAACAGCAACAACAGCCAGTTATCCACCTTTTGGCAGGGCGATTCACGCTACATACGCCTGCAGGAAATCACCCTGAGCTACCATCTTGCGACAGCTTTTCTGAGACGCATAGGTGTTTCTTCACTGGATATCCAATTCGTAGGTAACAACCTCTATGTATGGGATAAAGTGAAACTCTTCGATCCGGAACAGGCACGCTGGAACGGCCGTGTATATCCCATCCCTTCCACCTATTCCCTGCAATTATATGTCAATCTCTAATAAATACATCACCCGATAGAATGAAAACATCCCTAATAAAAAAAACAGCAAGAACGTTCTTCTTGGTTCAGGCAGTCATGTTGGTAACGTCCTGCAGCAACTTCTTAAACATAGACAATTACTTTGATGATGAATTCAACATCGACTCGGTTTTCACCAATGCCCGATATATGGAAGCGTATATGTGGGGAGCGGCAGCCATGTTCCCGGATGAGGCACAGACCATCCGTAACGGGTACACACCGGGACCGATGGCGACCGACGAAGGATTTAACGGACTGACCGGAAGCGGAACGGCCAATATCTATCACGGCATGGATTTCGCCAACGGAAAGATCACACAGGATTTCTTCGGAGACGGCTCCCCCAACCTGAACCAATGGGGCAAGTATTACAAAATCATCCGTAAGTGCAACAGCATCCTGCAAAACCTCGACCGCCCGAAAGACCTGACAAACTCGGAACGGCTCAGACTGGAAGGATACACACGTTTTATCCGTGCCTTCGCCTACTACAATCTTTTGGTCGATTACGGTCCGGCAATCTTGCTGGGAGACGAAGTAGTGAATACCAACGAACCTATCGAATACTACGACCGTCCCAGGGCCACCTATGACGAAACAATGAACTATACTTGTGAGGAGTTCGAAAAAGCGGCACGGCTGCTGCCCTCACCTCAGGATGTTTCTACGCTGGACTTCGGACGCCCCACCAAAGGAGCCGCACTCGGCCTGGTAGCCCGCCTGCGATTGATACACGCCAGCCCGCTATTCAACGGGGGGCCTGTTGCCAGCTCCTATTTCGGCAACTGGAAACGCAAGACCGACGGTGTGCATTATGTCTCCCAGCAATATGACGAAAGCCGGTGGGCAGTAGCTGCCGCCGCCGCAAAACGGGTGATGGATATGGGAGCGTACAAGCTCTATACGTATGCAAAAGACGACAACACGCCGGAGCTTCCCGCCGGAGTCACTTCCGACCCCAATTTCTATGACGCCTACCCGAACGGAGCCGACGGAATAGACCCTTTCAAATCTTATTCGGACATCTTTACCGGCGAAGCCGTAGCGTCCATCAACCCGGAATTGATCTGGGGAAGAAACACGACGTACCTCAACGAAACCATCAGCAAAGGTTCTTTCCCTCCCTCGATGGGTGGATGGGGACGTTTCTGCGTCACTCAGAAAGTGGTAGACGCCTATCTGATGGACGACGGCCGTACGAAAGAAGAAGCCGCCGCCGACGGATATTACTCGGAGACAGGCTTCACTTCCGAACCGCGTAACTTTTCCGGCTATCCCCTCAACGCCGGTGTATATAAGATGTACGCCAATCGTGAAATGCGGTTCTACGCATCTGTAGGATTCAATGAGGCAGTATGGCAGGCATTGTCCAGTTCGACTCTCAATAACCACACAGCCAAGTACTACTATCAGGATGAAGACGGTCGTGGCGGTGTTACAGCCACTTCGCCCAACTATCCCATCACCGGATACGTAATCAAAAAGTACAATAACCCGATGGATGCCTGGACCGGCACCGGAGCCCGCCATATCCAGAAAGCCTATCCCATCATCCGCTATGCGGAAATCCTGCTATCATATGCGGAGGCACTCAACAACCTGACCGGCCCCCACACCGTAGAACTGGACGGTCAGCCTTATACCATGAGCAGGGATAAAGAGGAAATTAAAAAAGCATTCAATCAAGTCCGCTACAGGGCCGGACTGCCGGGGCTGACAGCCAATCAACTCAACAGTACGCCGGAAGTACAGAAACAGATAGAACGCGAACGTATGGTAGAGTTTTTATGGGAAAACAGACGTTTCTATGATGTCCGCCGCTGGGGTATTTATGAAGAGACAGAGCAGGAACCTATCCGTGGAATGAATCCCGACGGCGCAACCAAAGAGACCTACTACCAGCGTGTCATCCCTAGTTCTTCCTCATTCCTGACGAGGGTGGTTGACAAAAGGTCTGTCTGGGTGCCCATACCACGCAACGAAATGAGAAGACTGCCTTCTCTCGACCAAAATCCGGGTTATTAATCTAAATAACAAAAAAGAAAATGAAACGAGATTTTATAACGATACTCGCACTTATGATAGCACTTTCGTCATGCAATGACGATGCGCTGTTTGAAAAGGAAATGTACAAGAATGTAGTGGCCCTAATCAGCAGTGACTACTATAACACGTTTGAAGAAGTGGTCACCTTGTCCCCTACCGGAGAAGAGGCGACAGGATATATCGCAGCCTGCACCGGAGGCACCCATGCCCCGAAACAAGACATGGTGATCGGGCTGGAAGAAGACCTGACTTCACTGGATTTTTACAACCGGTCTCTTTACGACGTCGATGAAGCCTGCTATGCCAAATTCCTGTCCAGTGACAAATACGAAATCGTAGACTACAAGATTCAGATCAATGCAGGCGAACGGACAGGCAGAACCATGATCAGGATACGTCCCGAAGGACTGTCGCCGGATTCTACCTACTTCGTAGGATTAAAAGCTACGGATATCTCGGGCGTCGAGATTAATGAAAGCAAAAACACCATTCTATATCAGATACTTATCAAGAACGATTATGCAACGCAGGGCGAAAACGTTTACTATTCAATGACCGGGATGGCAGACGGGATGGCAACCGCAGGTAACAAGAAGATGTTTCCACTCACCCACAACAGCGTACGCGTGATAGCCGGAACGGAGTCTTTTGAAAGCAATGTGGATCACATCAACAAAACCGCCATCATACTGCAAGTGGAGGAAAACAATCATGTCACGATAAAACCGTACAAGGATATTGAGGTAACTCAGATAGACGGTGACTCCAAATACCCCAATACATTCAAGGTAGAGGAATCTTTCGGTCATACTTATAATGTATTTCTGCTATCGTACCGATACACAAAGGATGGGAAAAGCAAGGTGATGCAAGAGGAATTGCGGCTGGAAATAAATAATTAACGCAAAAACCTCGTAAGGTTAACCTTTTTCTCTTTAATATTAATAACTTTGTATGCAAATCTTCTTTCGTACCACTATAGTGGCACGAAAGAAGAACTATAGTTCCCCTTGTGCCCCACTATAGTGGTACGCATGGGGAACTGTAGTAGAACGAATTAATATTTAAGCCGGATTCCTTAGTTTATAGGAACGGAAACATTAATAACACAACAAAATAACTTAAGTTATGAGCGCACAGTATGACCTTTACGAGACTCCCGATATCAAGCAGACAGGAGAAAAACAACCCCTTCATCCCCGCATTGTTCCCAAAGGGACTATCGGTCAGGACGAATTTCTGGACCGCGTGCACAAATTTACGGGAATCAGCCGTAGTTTGCTGGCAGGAGCAATGCAGTCTTTTCAAAATGAGTTAAAAGATTTACTGGCTAACGGCTGGATTGTAGAATTAGGCGAGATCGGCTATTTCTCCGTATCGCTGCAAGGACCACCCGTAATGCACAAGAAAGATGTGCGTGCACAATCAATCAAACTAAAAAACATCAACTATCTACCGACCAAACAATTCAAGCGGGAAGTAGGGTATGACATGAGATTGGAACGTACCGAATCCCTCACCCGCCCCAAAGGTAACGGACGTAGCGAAGCGGAATGTCTGGCACTAATAACCGCCCACCTTGAAAAATATCCTTGCATGACTCGCACTGATTATTGCCATATGACCGGTCACGACAAAAAGCGTGCACTAAAAGAACTGAACGCTTTTATCGAAAAAGGGATACTGATGCGCTACGGAGCAGGAAAACAGGTGGTTTATGCGAAGAAAATGATTTGAAGCATATAGCGTATGTCCCTAATTGAACTCATTAGATGAATAAGCCTGTTTACAACCTTCTTCGGGCAGAGGCAACAAGCATCTATATACAGATACTTTAAAACATCTTCTTTCGGAGACAATACACCCAAAAGTCGATCAATTTTCCAACAATGATACCGAAGGAACTAAGCGCCAAAGCGATGTAAACAGCGATAATCAACGGCTGTTCGTCTATCCATTTATTGACAAGTCCGGACATCCGTGCAAAAACACCGCCCGCAATAGTCAGGACAATGGTCGAGATAATATGTATTTGTATAAACTTGTCTTTCTCGTCCGAGTCCAGCCCCCTGTCTTTTAAATACCGGACAAGCCACAGGCACGGAACAAAGATGAATATCGCAATAAGCGCAACCGTCATCACTTCTTCCACAGGAACCTCATGCAAGCCTCCGTCGAAAAAGCGTAAACTGTGTATTCTTAATAAACAGGAAGTCATCATTTATACTACATCCGTTAATTTTTTATTCATATTCTTCATTCCCTTTCCATCGCCTAGCCGGTCGTTCTCCGGACATCCCGGCTCCTGAGTCACCGGAGTCACGTTGGATTCTTGAATCTACAAAGGTATGGATATGATATGAAAAGGACAATTTTCAATCGGAAAAAGATGAAAGGAGAACAACAAAAAAACATCTGACCATTTCTTTAGTTGAAGAAACTTATTAACGCACTTTGAGTTTTTTGCTTGGCAGTTCATTTGGAAACACATACATTTGCATCGTGATCACAAAACAAAAGAAACAGATTTACTAACTATTAAAAAACAAAAAAGATTATGGCACTTAAGTATGTCGTTAAAAAAAGAATGATTGGTTTCGGTAAAGAGAAAACCGAAAAGTATGTAGCACAGAATTTTATTACCAATACGGTTAATTTCAAGGATTTGTGTGATGAGATTTCTAAAGTGGGAATGGTTCCCAGCGGAGCGGTCAAGTTTGTACTCGATGCACTGATCGATACGCTGAATATAAACTTAAACAAAGGCATTTCCGTACAACTGGGTGATTTCGGTCAATTCCGTCCCGGCATCAGCAGCGAAAGCCAGGAGACGGAAGCGGCAGTGGATTCCGACACGATTCGTCGGGTGAAAATCGTATTTACTCCGGGATACAAGTTTAAGGATATGCTGAAAAAGGCAAGTATTCAAAAACTGGTAACCGGCAGCGAGATCGTTGACAACGAAAACACTCCTACTCCTCCCAACCCCGACGGCGGCGGTGACGGCGGCGATGAGGAAGCACCTGACCCGACAGTATAAAAACAGGAACAAAAAAAGCTCTGCATGAGCTGAAACGCAAAAATGACCGGAAGCACTGCTTTCCGGTCATTTTTTTAATAATCTCTTCTCTCTCTTAATTTTTTATCCTTCGTACGGTTCAAAGTCCTCTTTTCCGACTCCGCAAAGTGGACAAGTCCAATCATCCGGAATGTCTTCAAATGCTGTTCCCGGTTCAATTCCGCTCTCGGGATCTCCTTGTGCGGGGTCGTAAATGTATTCACAGACTGTGCAAATGTACTTTTTCATAACGTTCGTTTTTTTATTGGTTTACTAAATAATATAACGCAAATAAAATGCAAATTGTTCGAACTTATTTCTTATCCCGAGTAAAAAAGTTATCTTTGTAACATATTTGTAGAACAAAACCAACAAGTTACATCATGCTAATTGCATTGCTACCTATCCTGCTAATTATATGTGCAATCCTCCTGCTCAGCTATCTATGGGAACGGAGAAAATGTCTTCGGATGCAAAAACGACTATTCCGGGAATCCAGAAAGCTGGAACACACCAACCACATCGCCAGCGCCATTCTGAAAAATGTCCATGCCTATATCTTATTAATAGATAATGACTTCAAAGTATTAAAAACAAACTACTATCAACTCACCGGAACTCAAAAAGGTCTGGAAGAAAAGAGAGTGGGCGACTTATTGCAATGCCGCAACGCATTATCGGCGGAAGGAGGCTGCGGTACTCATGCTTACTGCGGTTCCTGCCCCATACGTTGTGCCATCCGTCAGGCTTTCGAACAAAGAAGAGGCTTCACTGATCTGGAAGCTACTCTGAACGTGCTTACTTCCGAAAAGAAATCCGTAGAATGTGACGCCGTGATATCCGGTTCCTATTTTCTCCTTAACGAAGAAGAGAACATGGTACTCACGGTGCATGACATCACCCAACTTAAACAAGCCGAGAAAGAACTGACACTGGCCAAAGAGAAAGCAGAAAATGCCGACCTTTCGAAGTCTGCCTTCCTTGCCAATATGAGTCACGAAATCCGCACGCCTCTCAACGCCATCACGGGATTTGCAGAAATACTTGCCAGCGCCAATACGGAAGAAGAAAAGGCACAATATCAGGAAATCATAAAGATGAATGCCGATCTGCTACTGCAACTGGTAAACGATATTCTGGATATGTCGAAAATAGAAGCCGGCACACTCGAATTTGTATATACAAAGGTAGATATCAACCTGTTACTATCCGACCTGCGACAGCTTTTCCAAATGAAAGTCAACGATGCAGGAGGAAATATTCAAATAATAGCAGAACCAAGCCTTCCCTCCTGTAGTATAGAGACCGACCGGAACCGTATCGCGCAGGTGCTCTCCAATTTTACCACCAACGCCATAAAATTCACGCAGGAGGGAACGATCTGCATCGGTTATGAAGCCAGAGATACCGAACTCCATTTTTATGTGACCGACTCAGGAGCAGGAATCCCTGCCGACAAACTACCGGAAGTTTTCGGCCGCTTTGTGAAACTGAACAAAGACAAGAAAGGAACGGGGCTGGGACTTTCCATCTCTAAAACCATCGTAAACAAATTGGAGGGGCAAATCGGTGCAGACTCCGTAGAAGGCAAGGGATCAACGTTCTGGTTTACCATTCCCTATCGTACTTGCGGACGTCCCGAATAAAGTAACTTCATAAAAAGTTTTAATTAAACATTTTATCACAATTTTATGTTGTATTTTTGCGGTCCTAATCAAACGCATGTATTTGCATGAGTACTACAAAAAAAGACGATTATTATCATGTAGGCCTTACGGATGACGAAGTCCTACAAAGCAGGGAAAAGAACGGTGTCAATCTGTTAACACCCCCCAAGCGTCCTTCCTTATGGAAGCTCTATCTCGAAAAGTTTGAAGATCCGGTTGTGCGGGTATTGTTGGTAGCCGCCGTATTTTCACTGATCATTTCCATCATCGAAAATGAATATGCCGAAACTATCGGAATCATAGCTGCCATCTTATTAGCCACAGGTATCGGCTTCTTTTTCGAATATGATGCCAATAAAAAATTCGACTTACTGAACGCCGTCAATGAAGAAACACTCATAAAAGTGATTCGTAACGGACACGTACAGGAAATCCCACGTAAAGACGTCGTTGTAGACGATATTATCATACTGGAAACAGGCGAAGAGATTCCTGCCGACGGCCAGCTGCTGGAAGCGATCTCCCTGCAAGTGAACGAATCCAACCTGACCGGAGAACCGGTAATCAACAAGACTGTGATCGAAGCGGACTTTGACGAAGAAGCAACCTATGCCTCCAACTTAGTGATGCGCGGAACGACAGTGGTGGACGGACACGGTACCATGCGCGTACTGCACGTGGGAGATGCCACAGAAATCGGCAAGGTAGCACGCCAAAGCACCGAAGAAAACCTGGAACCGACCCCTCTGAATATACAGTTGACCAAGCTCGCGAACCTGATCGGTAAAATCGGTTTTACCGTTGCCGGACTTGCCTTCCTTATCTTCTTTGTAAAAGATGTACTGTTGTACTTTGATTTCGGTTCGCTGAACGGCTGGCACGAGTGGCTTCCGGTTTTCGAACGGACCCTCAAATATTTCATGATGGCCGTTACTTTGATTGTAGTAGCCGTCCCCGAAGGATTGCCCATGAGCGTAACGCTCAGCCTGGCCCTGAATATGCGCCGTATGCTCTCGACCAACAATCTGGTGCGGAAGATGCACGCCTGCGAGACGATGGGAGCTATCACCGTGATCTGTACGGACAAAACGGGTACACTGACTCAAAACCTGATGCAGGTACACGAACCCAATTTCTACGGAATCAAGAATGGTGGTAACCTGGGCGATGATGACATCAGCGCTCTTGTCGCAGAAGGGATCAGCGCCAACTCAACCGCTTTCCTCGAAGAAGCGGCAACGGGCGAAAAACCGAAAGGTGTCGGTAACCCTACGGAAGTCGCCCTGTTATTATGGCTCAACAGTCAGGGAAGAAATTATCTCGAACTCCGTGAACACGCCCGCATCCTCGACCAGCTCACCTTCTCGACCGAACGTAAATTTATGGCGACTCTCGTCGAGTCTCCGATCATCGGCAAGAAAGTACTTTATATAAAAGGAGCACCCGAAATCGTGCTTGGCAAATGTAAGGAAGTCGTGCTGGACGGCCGACAGGTAGATGCCGTCGAATATCGTTCGACAGTAGAAGCCCAGCTACTGAATTATCAGAATATGGCAATGCGCACACTCGGCTTTGCCTTCAAAATAGTAGGAGAAAACGAACCGAATGACTGCACGGAACTGGTGTCTGCCAACGACCTTAATTTCTTAGGAGTCGTAGCCATCTCAGACCCGATTCGTCCGGATGTACCCGCCGCCGTTGCCAAATGCCAGTCGGCTGGTATCGGCATCAAGATCGTTACCGGTGACACACCGGGAACTGCGACGGAAATTGCCCGTCAGATCGGACTGTGGCAACCGGAAACAGATACCGACCGGAATCGTATCACCGGTGTTGCCTTTGCCGAACTGAGTGACGAAGAAGCGCTGGACCGTGTGATGGACCTCAAAATCATGTCCCGCGCCCGCCCGACGGACAAGCAGCGTCTCGTACAACTGCTCCAACAAAAAGGAGCCGTAGTCGCCGTAACCGGAGACGGAACGAACGACGCACCCGCCCTGAATCATGCGCAAGTTGGTCTGTCAATGGGTACAGGTACGTCCGTAGCCAAAGAAGCCAGTGACATCACACTGCTCGACGACTCGTTCAACAGTATCGGCACCGCTGTCATGTGGGGACGTTCTCTTTATAAGAATATCCAGCGTTTCATCGTATTCCAGCTGACGATCAACTTTGTAGCCTTGCTGATCGTGTTATTGGGATCGATGATCGGAACAGAACTTCCGCTGACAGTGACACAAATGCTGTGGGTGAACCTGATCATGGATACTTTTGCCGCTTTGGCCCTCGCTTCCATCCCTCCCAGCGAAACCGTCATGCAGGAAAAACCGCGCCGCAGCACTGACTTTATCATCAGCAAAGCGATGCGTAACAATATATTAGGTGTAGGTACGATCTTCCTCGCCGTATTGCTCGGAATGATTTATTATTTCGACCACAGCGCGCAAGGTATGGATGTACATAACCTCACCATTTTCTTCACTTTCTTTGTCATGCTGCAATTCTGGAACCTGTTCAATGCCCGTGTATTCGGCACTACCGACTCGGCATTCAAGGGACTTTCCAAATCGTATGGCATGGAGTTGATCGTTCTGGCCATTCTGGTCGGACAATTTCTGATCGTACAGTTCGGTGGAGCTGTATTCCGCACAGAGCCGCTCGACTGGCAGACGTGGCTTCTGATTATAGGCGTTTCGTCCACGGTGTTATGGGTTGGAGAACTTATTCGCCTTGTTCAACGTAGTATTCACAAATGAGAAAATAATGAAAAGTAAAGGAATTAAAAACTTACTTATTGATTTAGGCGGTGTACTGATAAATCTCGACCGCGAACGTTGTATTGAGAACTTTAAAAAGATCGGGTTCCAGAACATAGAAGAAAAGTTCTGCACCCACCAGCTGGACGGAATCTTCTTGCAGCAGGAGAAAGGACTGATCACTCCTGCCGAATTCCGTGACGGCATTCGGGAGATGATGGGAAAGACAGTAAGCGACAAGCAGATCGACGCAGCCTGGAACAGCTTTCTGGTAGACATCCCGACCTACAAGCTCGACTTGCTGCTCAAACTACGAGAGAAATACGTAGTCTATCTGCTTAGCAACACGAATGACATCCACTGGAAATGGGTATGCGAGAATGCCTTCCCCTACCGTACGTTCAAAGTAGAGGACTATTTTGAGAAGACGTATCTCTCTTATGAAATGAAAATGGCCAAGCCCGAACCGGAAATATTCAAGGCAGTGACCGAAGATGCGGGTATTGACCCGAAAGAGACTTTTTTTATTGACGATTCCGAAATAAACTGTAAAGTAGCTCAGGAACTAGGTATCTCGACCTACACACCGAAAGCCGGTGAAGACTGGAGCCATCTTTTCAGAAAAAAATGAGAGTGTAAGTATGCAGATTATAAATGACACATCGGCTATGATTCCCGAACCATGCGTAGCTACCATCGGTTTCTTCGACGGAGTACACATGGGACATCGCTATCTGATTCAACAGGTGAAGGAGATAGCGGCAGCCAAAGGTCTGCGTTCTGCATTAGTCACATTCCCCGTTCATCCGCGCAAAGTGATGAACGCCGCTTACCATCCGGAACTTTTAACTACTCCCGAAGAAAAAACAAACCTGCTCGCAGGCACGGGAGTAGATTATTGCCTGATGCTTGATTTTACACCCGACATCTCCCGTCTGACCGCCAAAGAATTCATGACTCAGATACTGAAAGAACGTTTTCAGGTAAAGTATCTGGTGATAGGATACGATCACCGTTTCGGTCACAACCGCAGCGAAGGGTTTGACGATTATGTACGCTACGGGCAGGCAATCGGCATTGAGGTCATCCGTGCACAGGCTTACACAGATGATATACAGATAGATACCACCCAAAGTGCTCCGGTCAGTTCTTCTTTAATCCGCAAGTTGCTGCATCAGGGAGATGTAGACGCAGCTGCCCGCTGTCTGGGCTATGAATACTTTCTGGACGGAACGGTAGTAGGCGGCTATCAGGTAGGCCGGAAGATCGGTTTTCCGACTGCCAATTTAAGCGTGGATGATCCCGACAAACTGATTCCCGCAGACGGAGTCTATGCCGTATGGGTCACATTCGACGAGAAGACCTATATGGGAATGCTGAATATAGGTGTCCGCCCTACCATCGGCAATGGTCCCAACCGCACAATCGAAGTGAATATCCTTCACTTCCACTCCGACATTTACGACAAATTTATCCGGCTTACTTTCGTGAAGCGGACACGCCCCGAACTGAAATACGATAGTATCGACGAACTAATCGCGCAGCTTCACAAGGATGCGGAAGAAACTGAAGCCATTCTCCTCGCCGCCAAACAGAAGAAATAATCCCCCTTTCCTCTAATTTAATCGTATTAATAATCCTCTTTTCGGCTGAAACGAGTTCGATAATATCGAAAAACATATCTTTTTTATTGTTTTTCGATAAATAATTTCTCTTTTTCCTTTGCCAACTCAAAACTTACCTCTACATTTGTATATCGATAAACGATAAATAATCATCGATAAACAAACATTCTCTATTTAATCATCTATTAAAAAATAACACTTTATGAAAAAGTCATTAATGAGTATATCGATGCTGGTAGTATCCATCTCAATGATAGCCATGTTTCTGTGCAGCTTCATTGCCAGTAAATAACAAACTATTATCTTTGTATCCCATCCAAGAATACTAAGAATATGAGAACTGCTATTAAACTGATATTACTAAATCTGCTCATCGCACAGATCATTGCTCCCATTTTAGTCATGATTCCCTGTGTGATTTATCTGGTAGCCACTACCGGAAACTTAGACAGAGACACGCTCATCACCATGCTTATGATTCCGGCGCAACTGGCCGGTCAGCTGATGATGGGTATCTATTTATGGAAAGCCGGATACATCAGCACAAAAAAAATAACCTGGTCGCCCGTTTCGTCCTCGTATCTGTTCTTCAGCGCATTGGCTGTCCTCACCTGCGGATTCGTCGTATCCGCACTGGCGGAACTGATGAAGTGGATTCCCAACATCATGGAACAATCCTTCGATATCCTCCAGTCCGGCTGGGGAGGCATTCTCGCCATAGCCGTCATAGGTCCCGTACTCGAAGAACTGCTATTTCGCGGAGCCATCACCAAAGCATTGCTACAGCAGTACAGCCCGACAAAGGCAATTCTGCTTTCAGCCCTTTTATTCGGTGTTTTCCATATCAATCCTGCCCAGATACTTCCGGCATTCCTGATCGGTATCCTGTTTGCATGGACGTATTACAAGACTGCCAGCCTCATCCCCTGCATACTGATGCATATACTGAATAATTCGTTATCCGTATTTCTCAGTACAAAATATCCGGAAGCAGAAAATATGAGCGATCTGATGAACACTAGCTCCTATCTAATTGCTATTTTTGTAGCAGTTTTGATACTGGCAGGAGTTATCTGGGCGATGCGTCGTACGACCGTCCATTATCCCTGGAAAGAAGAAACAAATATCACGGACTAAAAAAATAACAGCGATGAAAAGACGTTTGAATATTCTCAGCATATTGGTATTCATTGTTCTGGGACTTTCTCTGTATACCACAGGATACCAGTTCGGAACAGGCATGAAAGCCGGAATGAGTCTTGCCAAAGAACAGCACAAGGAATCGAAAGCATGTGACAGACCTATGCTTGCAGGCGATTTCCGCTTTGTGGATGTCGTACCTACGATCGCCATGATCAAACCGGATACGATCATCAATGCCCGTAACAATGAGAAAGTGCCCGTCATGTATACGCAAATGGCGGTACGCACCGGGAAAGAGGTGAATTACAGTTACCTGATTATCAGCAGTTCCTGTTCGCTCATGAATGCCCTGCTCACCATCTCCGCACTTATTATCTTTGTCATGCTGATTCTGAGCATCAACAAATCGCAGATATTCGAATGGAAGAATGTCCGCCGCTTGCGCTGGCTGGGCAGTCTGCTGATTATGTCCTTCGTGTTTTACCTGATTCCGCAGGTCGTCAACTATTGGGGACTGAAAGAAGTATTCGCGCTTGAACATTATATCATCGCTCCCCTGGCGCTACAGACGACTGATTTATTATTGGGACTCGGCTGCCTGATTGTAGCCGAAACATTCGCTATCGGGCTGAAAATGAAAGAAGAACAGGAGCTCACCATTTAACTCAAACCGAGAAAATAAAATTATGGCAATTATAGTAAACCTTGACATCATGATGGCGCGCAGAAAAATATCTCTGGGCGAACTGGCGGAGAAAATAGATATCACCCCCGCCAACCTTTCTATATTAAAAACCGGAAAAGCTAAGGCAATCCGTTTCTCTACGCTGGAGGCTATCTGCAAAGTGCTGGACTGCCAGCCGGCAGATATACTGGAATATCAGGAGGAGGAAAAAGAAAATGAACGGTAGATACCTGGTCCGCAGGATATCCACCGTTCATTCTATATTACCTTTTTATCTTTATTTCCCTTCTTTTGCCTTAAATGCCAGCGCATACATACGTATCTGCTTTACCATCGACAGCAACCCATTGCTACGGGTAGGAGACAAATGATCTCTCAAACCTATCTTATCGATAAAATAAAGATCAGCATTCAGTATTTCATCGGGCGTATGTCCCGAAAGGACTTTGATCAATAAAGCAATGATTCCTTTCACAATCAAAGCGTCACTTTCCGCATTAAAGACGATCTTTCCATCCACATCGTCCGCCTGAAGCCATACACGGCTCTGACAGCCTTCGATCAGATTCTGTTCGGTCTTATACTTTTCGTCGAGCGGTTCCTGTTCATTACCTAAGTCAATGAGCAGCTGGTAGCGATCCATCCAGTCATCGAAGTCGCTGAATTCAGCAATCACTTCGTCTTGTAATTCATTAATTGACATGAAGATATTTACGGTTTACTAATTAACTATTTACTTTTCATTATAAATCACTTCCAGCACTGTCTGTCCGACGGCTTTCAGCGTATTCTTGTCGATATGGTCCATATTATCATGAATGGTATGCCAAGTCGGAGGGAAGCCTGTTTCCGGATCATTGGGAATGATATCGATTGTCTTGATACGGGCCAGACGGTTAATAAACAGATGGTCGTCGGTGATGGTATCGCCTCTCTCATCAATGAAGGTTTTCCCATAACCTGCTTTTTTAGCCGCTTTCCATACTTTCTTGTTGATATCCGGAGCAAACTCTTCGGAATATCCTTCTTTCAAAAATACGCTGTTCTCACCACCCACCATATCGAGCAAGATACCAAAACGGGCATTATACCCTTGCACGTGAGGATTGCGCGACCAATACTGCGAGCCGAGACACCAAGCCTCTTCCTTGTGCTTTCCCTCGTAGAATTGAGGAGTTCCGTAGTCTTCCGCATCCAGAAAGATGATATCAATACCCAGTTCCGGCTGTTGCTGGTTGACCAACCGGGCGATTTCCAGCAAAGCTCCCACTCCGCTTGCTCCGTCGTTGGCTCCCAGAATAGGGGTATGGTGATTCTTTTCGTCAGCATCATTATCCGCCCACGGACGGGTATCCCAATGTGCAAACAACGCTATTCTCTTCTTACTTTCCGGCTTGTAAGAGCCGATGATGTTCCGCGCCTTCAACAGTGTGCCGTCATAGGCAATCAGATCGGCATACTGATTCGTTACCTTCGCACCGAAAGCCTCCAGCTTTCCGGCCAGATAATTGCCACAAGCTACGTGCTCCTTCGTATTGGGGACACGGGGACCAAAATCTACCTGATTCTTTACATACAAATAGGCACTGTCCGCATCAAACTGAGGTACATTTACCACCACTTTTTCACTTTGTTCATTCGTACCAGTTGCCTTGCTGCCTCCTCCACAAGAAAAAGCAGATAATAATACAAAGGCACTCGTCAATACTATCATAGATTTCTTTTTCATCGTCCTTTTATCTATATGAAGCCTCAAAATTAGTCATTTTCACCACAGTATCGTTCAGATAGAATGGATTATTAACAAATAAACTTTAACTCCACATTTTTCTTTCCAACGGTCAATTCCACTTTCGCGCCATTGATAAGCGGCAAATTATGCGTCACATGACCTACCGGAAAATTAAAACAAACCGGATAGTCATATTCTTTCACCAAATCGGCCAGAGCGGGATACAGCTCCTTACCCAACGAACAGTCTTCTTCGTATTCGGTAAATTGACCGATAATGAGTCCGGACAGTTTTTCAAGCACACCGCCCAGTTTCAGATTGTACATCATGCGCTCAATCGCATGAGGACGTTCACTGACATCTTCGAGAAACAGGATAGTTCCTTCGGCAGGAATATCATAAGGAGTGCCGCGCAGCCCGTAAGCTACCGCCATATTTCCGCCACGCAGGATACCTTCGGCCGTACCTTGCCTGTTCAACTTATGCTTTTCGCAAGTATAAACGGGCAGATTGCCGAAGAGAATATCTTTCAGATAGGCCACGCAAGGGTCTTCCTCCGGTTCCACGGTCAGATGACGCGCCATCAGCGAATGCAGGGAGGCATATCCATTCTTCTGAAATAAATTATGCAAGGCAGTGATGTCGCTGAATCCCAGCAACCACTTCGGATGTTCACGAAAGGCGGTGAAGTCAATCTTGTCCACCAGATGCACGGCCCCGTATCCTCCTCTGCTGCAAAGAATAGCTTTCACCTTGGGATCATCCATCGCACTCTGCAAGTCTTGCAGACGTTGCCGGATTGTTCCAGCATAACGTCCGGAAGAACCGCCGGCATATTTCCCCACAGAGACTTTCAATCCCCATGATTCAAGCCGTTTCTTCGCACGTTTCAGAAACTCTTTGTCTATCTTGCTGGAAGGTGACACAATCACTACTTTGTCACCTTTCTGTAAAAAAGAAGGAAGTTGAATATTCATATTTAATGTTTTATTTGAGTGACTTTCGCTGATAAAAACGCACCCAGTCCACTTCCATTTCTACCGGAAGGTCTTTGGGATCGACTGCTCCGACCCACGAACCGCCCAACTGCATATCGATCAGCAGATAAAACGGCTGGTCGAACGGGAATTGTCCCTCCTTCTGCGTCTGTATGCGGGGATAAGTAAACGTATGTATGTCGTTGACATAGAACGAAAGACTGTCCGGATACATTTCTACAGCGAAAACGTTATAGCGATCGGGATGGATGACTCCTGTGGAGTGTGACTTGGGATGATCCTTGATGCCCAAAGTGTACGTATAATGAGAATGAACTGTCTGATAAGCGATAGAGTCGTCATTCAGACGCTCCATCACATCTATTTCGCCTCCCGACGGCCATTTGGCATTTTCGGGCAACAGCCAGATAGCCGGCCATGCTCCTTTTGCGGCATTCAGCTTGGCGCATATCTCGATGCGTCCGTCAAGGAATGCCTTTTTACCTTTGGTATAAACGCCTCCTGTCAGATAAGGTGCCGTATCATTGGGCAGCGTCTGATTGGCAATGCCTCTTAACACCAACTTGCCTTTGCGCATGGCAAAGCAGGAATCAAAGTCCGTCATATAATTATTCCAGTCGGCCTTCCCTCGCGGAATCTTGCTCCAAACCTGCGGGTCAAAGCCTTTTTTCTGATTAAAATTCTCTTCCCATACCAGCGACCAGCCGGAGGAAGAAACTCTTGTCGTTTTGCAGGAAACGAGTACCCAACAAAGGAGTAATGTGCTAATAAATAATAGATTTCTGAACTGTTTCATTTTGTTTTAAAGTTTAAGGGGGATTCATTTGCAAAAATACAGGAAAAAACGGTTCGGTGTATATCTACACACTAAAACAACTAAAATATAACAAAATGTTACATAACAGGCGTAAGTTTTCGGGTTATGAGTATTATTTTCTCAATGATTTTTCTGATATTTGCTAAAAATCTAACGTTATGGAACCTATTCAGAACTTTGCCCAGCTAACAGCCCATCTTAAACAACAGAATCGTAGGAAACGAATTGCCGTAGTCTGCGCCAACGACCCTAATACGGAATATGCCATTACCCGTGCTTTGGAAGAAGGAATTGCAGAGTTTCTCATGATCGGGGATTCGGCTATTCTGGAAAAATATCCTGCCTTGAAGCAATATCCCGACTACGTGAAGACCATTCACATCGAAGATTCGGACGAAGCGGCACGTGAAGCTGTCCGCATCGTGCGTGAAGGGGGAGCGGATATTTTAATGAAAGGTATCATCAACACGGACAATCTGCTGCACGCCATCCTTGACAAAGAGAAAGGACTGCTACCCAAAGGGAAAATCCTCACGCACTTGGCGGTGATGGAGATTCCGACTTACCATAAACTGCTGTTCTTCTCCGATGCCGCAGTGATTCCACGCCCCACGCTGCAACAACGGATTGAAATGATCTGGTATGCCATCTGCACTTGCCGCCATTTCGGTATCGAGCAGCCTCGCGTTGCACTGATACACTGTACCGAGAAAGTGAGCGCCAAATTCCCGCATTCGCTGGATTATGTAAACATCGTGGAGCTTGCCGAAGCGGGAGAATTCGGAAATGTAATCATCGACGGTCCGCTGGATGTACGCACTGCCTGTGAGCAGGCGAGCGGGGACATCAAAGGAATTGTTTCGCCTATCAACGGACAGGCGGATGTGCTGATTTTCCCCAATATAGAATCGGGAAATGCGTTCTACAAGTCCGTCTCCCTGTTTGCCAATGCGGATATGGCGGGATTGTTGCAAGGGCCTATCTGTCCGGTGGTGCTCCCTTCCCGCAGTGATTCCGGCTTATCGAAATATTACAGCATCGCAATGGCCTGCCTGCAAGTGGCCGGCTGCGAATGCAGAGAGAAGCTCAACCTGAACCGTTAATCATAATTCAAACCTTATAACTCCAAAGATATGAAGATTCTGGTCATCAACCCCGGCTCCACTTCTACGAAGATAGCAGTCTACGAGAACGAAACTCCGTTGCTCGTCCGTAACATCAAGCATACGGTCGAAGAATTATCCGTTTATCCGCAGGTGATAGACCAGTTTGAATTTCGGAAGAATCTGGTTCTTCAGGAATTAGAGGCAAATGGAATACCCTTTGCATTCGATGCTGTCATCGGACGCGGCGGCCTCGTCAAACCCATTCCGGGAGGAGTCTACGCAGTCAACGAAGCCATGAAGCAAGATACTTTGCACGCCATGCGTACCCATGCCTGCAACTTAGGCGGACTGATTGCAGCCGAACTGGCCGCTTCCCTTCCTGATTGCCCGGCTTTCATCGCAGACCCGGGAGTGGTGGATGAACTGGAAGATGTAGCGCGTATTTCGGGTTCTCCGCTGATGCCTAAGATCACCATCTGGCACGCCTTGAATCAGAAAGCAATCGCCCGCCGCTTCGCAAAAGAGCAGGGAACGAAATATGAAGAACTGGACTTGATAATCTGTCACTTAGGTGGCGGTATCTCTATAGCCGTTCATCAGCATGGCAAAGCCATTGACGCCAATAATGCTTTAGACGGCGAAGGGCCTTTCTCGCCGGAAAGGGCTGGCACCCTTCCTGCCGGTCAGTTGATCGATATTTGTTATAGCGGACAGTTCACGAAAGATGAATTAAAGAAGCGTATCTCCGGACGTGCCGGACTGACGGCCCATCTGGGCACTACCGATGTTCCCGCCATTATCAAAGCCATAGAAGAAGGTGACAAAAAAGCTGAACTGATACTGGATGCCATGATATATAATGTTGCGAAAGCCATTGGCGGAGCCGCCACCGTACTCTGCGGGAAAGTAGATGCCATTCTGCTGACAGGAGGTATTGCTTATTCGGACTATATCATTTCAAGATTGAAGAAAAGAATCTCTTTCTTAGCCCCTATACATGTCTATCCCGGTGAAGGGGAAATGGAGTCATTAGCATTTAATGCTTTAGGGGCATTAAGAGGGGAACTTCCTGTACAAATCTATAAATAACAAACGTAGCCATTCCTATTTTTACCTGTAAGGCTCTTAGCTCCGCACGGCAATCACCTCAATTGTTACTGTTTCTTCGTGTACAGTATAAATGATTCGGGCAGATACATTATATAGCCTCCACAGTGATTTGATAGCAGTTTTGCTCTCATGCTCTAACAGTTTATCTATATCCCTTTATTCATGAGGGTTACAGCAATGGGAGCAACTGTGGTAGCAGAGTGAGAGCAAACGTTTGCTCTCACTGAAAGTTTCATTCGCTTGAAACTAATGCTGGAACTACTTGAAGGGGATAAAGGCAGTAGGAATCTAAAGTACTTCTTCCAGTAGCACAAGTTCCCAACTACACCATACTATCGTAATTAGTTTTAGTCCGCCTTTCGCTTTTGCCTCCGCTACCAATTCATCCTGGCTGTAACGAAGTAACTGCTCCCGCGCCTCATCGGCAAGTGCCCTTATTTCTTTCTCCGAAGCGCCAGCCTTTGCATACTTCACTTCGAGCAGATAAGTTAATGGCGGCATTACAGGAACCGACGGACTAGGTTTGAAAAGGAAGTCGGCAAAACCTTTATTCAGTTCGTATTCCGGATACAGTTGATAATAACGGTACATACCTAAATAAGCCAACAAAAAGCCCTTAATATGTGCTTCGCCCTCTATATATTCGCGAATACGGCTTTGCTCACGGATAGCCTCTGCTATAAAATTAAACAACGGTTTCCAGTCTCCTCTGAAAGCCATATTCTCAAATAACATCGTCATCCGGTTCATATCAATCTTGAAAATATCATGTTTGATATATCCTTGGATCAAAAAGCTAAAAAGCTGTTCTCTGACCACCAGATTCGGGACATGCAGAATGGGTCTTCCCACCATATCGACTCCTTTAATAGAAAGAAGTCCGAAATAGAATAACAAAGACTTGAAATTGCATACATCCGTCATTTCCAATGCGGAAAAGTGTGTAGCAATGTCCGTAGTTATTTCTCCCTGCTCGGCTATTTCTTTAATAACAGAGAAGTTCTCCCCCAATCCGTGGTCAAGACGAATCAAGTAAGCTAATTTATTAAAGTCAGTACGAATGTTGGGGTCTACAATTTCATCAGGCTTTTCTCCATGCAATACAAAAGATTTCATAAAGTAAAGCACCATATCGGAGTTAAACATACAATCTGCTAATCTACTTCTACTAAAGCAGTAATTGTCATAGTTGGGTTTCATCATGACAATTGTCTCATCTACCGTTTGCATGAGCACTCCCTGTTCTTTATAATAAGTAAGCATTTCACGCAGTTCCGCTTCACTGAAACCTACTAAATCATTAAACCAAGGATCAGTCGTAATATTGGTTCCGATATTAAAACCACTGGTGACGTCATCCATCGTGACAGGACTCACTCCTGTGATAAACATACGCTGAAGAGCGGACCCCGTACCGGTGGTAGCAGCCTTTATCACATTAAAGAATCCACGGACAAAGCCTTCACCATGAGTCGCCTTTTGATAATACTCTGTACCATAGGTCGAAAGAATCGTATTCGTAAAATTATCATATTCATCAATAAGGAGATAAATAGGGAGATTTCCTTTACGGGAAGCATAAGAATTGATAGCTGATAAAAAAGCACCCGGATCTTGCTGTATCTCTTCATCGAGAACATCCCAAATTTCTTTTCCCAAAAGATCTTCATATTTGAACACAAAATCCCTAAGCTTACTACAGCAATGCAATTTAAATGATCGCTCTACTTCATTGACATTAGAACTTACTTCCGAAAAGTTGAACCGCATAATGAGATAACGATTATGCTTCGGGGTTGGATGTTGACCTATATAAAGATGCCCGAATAGCTCATCAAAGTCATTAGCATATACTACATCGTAATAAGCCTCCAACATAGCCAAAGTCAAACTCTTTCCAAACCGACGAGGACGAATCAGGAAAAGATAAGCCGGTTGCATCTCGATTCTCTCGATGAACATGGTCTTATCTACATAGTAATAATTGTCCTTTTGAATTCGGGCAAAGTCCGTCAATCCATAGGGTATTTGTTTCATCATATCACGATTCCTTTCATTATATTTGTTCTTTATTTCTGCAAGCTCTGCTCTATATTTTGCAAACGACGTTCCAGTGCTGCGTACTTTTCATCCTTCTCTTTCAGCAGACGTTCGTAGAGTTCAGTGATTTTTTCGATAGGATTAAAGTTATTCACTCTATTATCAACACTATTGTCACTATCTTCTGTATAAGACTTAACTGTACCCAAACTAATCTTTGCTCCACCTGTATATTGTTCCGAATCATTCACCGTATTATTTTCAAACACCACCGTCTGCGCATCCTCTTCCAAACTCTTCAGATACTCGAAAGGGACTCCCAATGCCCGTGAAAAGCGGTGTAACATTTCATCATCAATCACTCTCATCTGCTCATATTTAGATACTGCTGATTGTGATAAATGTACTAATTGGCTTAAAACCTCCTGATTCATATTCTTTTCTATACGAAAACGACGTATGTTATGTCCATGATGAACTCTCCCAACAGTTAATTCTTCTGCTTCCATGATTCTTTTTTCTTTTTAAAATCCAACAAATATACAAATGAAAAGTTTCGTTCGAAGCAAATATACGAAAAAAACGAATAGATGTGGTAATATGAATAAAAGGAATATTCCAACTTAGCAAATGGAATAAAAATCATATTGCTTTCATTCTAAAGTTCAAAAAGAAATTAGAACTTTGCCAAGTATAAAATAAACACCAAACGAACAAATATGATAAAAGTATTAACCGAAATAGAATACAAGTTCTTAAAAGAATTCATTGCCCTGATAGAAAAATACAACTTACTTTTCACTACAGATGAAAAGGGAGAAATTGAAGTCACAGTTCATAGACAACAATTAGCAACAGAAACAAATCAGAATTCAGATTTACTACATACTCCCATACACTTAGGAGATTGTTTCGACGAAACAGAACTAAATTACATATTAGATCAAACTGATGAAAGAATAAAACAGATAGCAGAAGAATATCAGTCAGAAGAGATATTCACCCAACATCTAAGCAAAAACAATAAATCCTAATCTATATATAAATACCCCACCAGTCTTTTTTTATCCCCACGGCCTCTTTCTTTTTTATAAGGAAGGGGTCGTCCCTTTTAAAATAAAGACATCAACTCCAAACAGCGGAAAGCTTCATATTCGAATCAGTTATACGCTAAATTGTTAGTCCATATAATTCAAGTATCAGTATCATATGGGGCAAGCGTTGGTTTCCTCGGAGGAAACGCCAGTTCCCTTTAAAAGGAACGGTCGTTTCCATTAAAAGGAACGCCCGTTCCCTCACCGGGAAACGACAGTTTCCATTACAAGAAATGACAGGAAACTATAAGTCATTGAGATCTAACTACATAGAGTTCTATCGGTAATGTTATAGAGTTTATGTTCATGTCCACACTGTATAGCTCATTTCCACACTGTTTTGAGCTAAATGATAGTCGGTTCTATCTTCCATTCTCCTCCTTCGGGAAGGAGGAGAATGGAGTTACTATTGTGTACTACTGTTTAGTTCATTCCTTTGCAGTTTTCAGGAATCTGATGATGGAAGAAAATAATAAACTGAAGAATATAACCATGACTATAATGCTTTTTCTATAACTCCCATAAAAACTTATTAAAAAAAAGGGAGCGAAGCCCCCCTTGACTTCACTCCCCCACAATCTTTCTCCTCTACTTTTTGCCTAATACACGGAGAAAACAAGTTTGAATTAAAAAAAGTTACACCTAATATTTATAAACCTCTAGAAATTTCTACCAGTATCCCACCAGAGGCGAGTTCCACCGTTATCTTCACCTCCCAAAGCTTTCTTCAAAGCAGAATATTGAGTAGGATTGTTTTTTTGAATGTCTGACGGATATGGCAAGCGACGAATACGTATGTCAGTATCGATAGCTCCACCACTATTGTTCACAAAGACTTTGAACAACTGCGGATAACCTGTACGGCGTTGTTCTGTCCAAGCCTCATAGCCTTCAGGATAACAAGCAATCCACTTCTGTGTAAGGATCCTTTCCAGTTGCTCTTCCGGAGAAGCACCTCCATCCCACTTCGGAGTCACTTTAATCAGCGCTTTCACATCATATTTTGCTTCGAAGGCATCGACATAATCGGAAGGAGTAGCATCACTTGTGAGATAATCACCTACATTCACTCCCCATTGCTGACAGGAAACCGTAATACCTTTCTCGTAGCAGTCTTTCACATTTTCGGAAGTAAATCCACGCAAGGCAGCCTCAGCACGAAGGAACCATACTTCGGCAGCAGTCATCAAGATAGCATCGGTCTGTTTGGTAATCGTACTCTTGGAATGCAGACGGTAACGGTTCTCGTCTTTTACAGTAACTCCTGTTCCTTGGGGAACACCTTTATAAGTACCGGCAATCTTATTTCTTTCGGCAATAATCAAATTACCCTTTTCGTCTTTTATATCACCACCTTCCGCTTTCGAGTAATACTTAATCAGTCGCGGATCATTATATCCTACCAAAACAGACTCCATCGTAGCACCCATGAATACTTCTCCCCAGCCTTCATTGACTGTTCCCAGCGGATTCTTATAACCGCTTTCGGTAGAAACAGCAACTGTTTCATCCGCACTCTCCAACACGCCACCGGCAGTTGCATCCATCGCTTTGGCAACTTCTGCTCTCGCCAGATCAGGAGCACTCATCGATACACGGATTGCAAGCCGCAAGCGGAGAGAGTTTGCAAACTTCACCCACTGTGACAGTGTACGTTTGCCTGCGGGCATCAGAATATCGGCAGCAGCAAAAGGTTCGAGAGCGGCATTGGCTTTCTTATATTCGTTGATCAGTTTGACTCCTTCGTCCAAATCTTTGAAGAACTGACGGTAAGCGGCTTCCTGACTATCGACATTATCACCCTCTTCCTGTCCGAATTTAGTGTAGACAATAGGGCCATAAGTATCAGCTATACGGTGCATCAACTCGACTTTCAGGATTTTGGTCACTCCCAGCAAACCTTTCTGTTCCTGATTGATCTTCTCCGATTTCTGAGCGGCGGTCATTATATATCCATAAGTATATGTCCATGCCGAGCCTGTCCAGCCGTCATTCAAAGCATATACAGAGTTCTTGTCATTGAAACTGTTGTTCATATCGTGAAAATATCCGGCAAACATATCATGACCCAGATTCTGTATAGTCTGGAAAGTCCAGTCGGTACCTTTTCCCCAATCGTAATTAAAGTAAATACCCTGTTGCATGACTCCGAGGTTCAGCACATATTTCTGAAGATCATATTCCTGAAGTTCAGGCGTATATCCGGCTTTATTGGCATTATCTGATTCAAAACCATCCGTACATCCGGTAAATGTCATCAGTCCGGCTACTAACAGATTCGCTATATATAGATTTTTTTTCATAATTCGCTTGCTTTAAAGTTAGAATGTAAATTTAACGTTGAAACCAATGTTACGGGTTGTCGGCATACCGAATACATCAACTCCCTGATTAGTGTTACCTACAGACAAGATAGCATCCGGATCGAAAGGAGCATCTTTGTAGAAGAAGAACAGGTTACGTCCCACCAATGATACATCGATACCAGTGAATACCTTAGTCTTGGCCAGCAAAGTAGACGGGAACGAATAGCTCAGAGATAATTCGCGTAAACGTATATTGGTCGCACTGTACATATAACGCTCGGAAATACCGTTACGGTCACCTACTACTGAATAGAAACCTTCTACATTCTCAAATCTTGTTCCGTCAACTTCCACATAACCTCTGTCACGTGCTTCAGCCGTAGCCTTCGTTACGCCTCTGCCGTCCAATGTAGCTTGTGTCAGAGACATGACATCACCGCCTTTGCGCATATCGATCAGGAAATACAGAGAGAAACCTTTATAAGTGAAGGTATTAGCCCAACTCAACAGGAAGTCCGGATTGCAATTTCCCAGATATGTTTTATTACCTGACTCTGAAATAGGTTTGCCTTCATCGGATACCTTAATCTTACCTTGTTCGTCACGTGCGAACGTATTTCCATAGATGTCTCCCAAAGAGCCGCCTTCTTTAATCTGCATCATATATGCCATAGAGAAACCCGGGTCACCATATACGAAGGAAGTATAATTCGGAGCCAGTTCGACTACCTTATTACGGTTTTGTGAATAATTGAAAGTCGTTTTCCAACGGAAATCTTCGGTCAGCACCGGAGTAGCTCCCAATGTGATTTCAAATCCTTTGTTGCGAATCTTACCTGCATTGATATAACGGTATGCATAATCTTCACCCGCACTGGTCGGAACTTTCAGCAACTGATTCTTAGTATCTGTCTTGTAGTAAGTAAAATCAAAATCAACACGGCTGTTGAACAGTCTCCATTCCAGACCAAATTCAATAGAGTTACTGATTTCCGGTTTCAGGTCACCTCTGTTATATACGTCTACTGCCTGCAACTTTCCTCCGGCTCCGATGATATCGGACAAATCGGTAATACCAATCGGTAAGTCGTTACCTACCTGCGCCCATGATCCGCGAATCTTTCCGAAAGAAATCCATTGCGGTAATTTAAAGCTTTCGTTGATCACCCAGGAAAGACCTACAGAAGGATAGAAGAATCCTTTATCCATACTATTGGTATGTGACAACGTGGACGACCAGTCATTACGTGCTGTCAAGTCGAGGAACAATGCGTCTTTCCATCCTACCTGTGCTGTTGCGAATACGGATTGAATCGTACGTCTGCGGTCAATCACCTGCTCGGCAGAAGCACTGGTGTTCATTACAATATTGGGAACAGTGAACAAGTTGGGTTTGTACAAAGAAGCTGTCTTGGAATCCAATGTCAATGAATTCTCGGTCTGCACATTAATACTACCACCCAAAGCGGCATTCACGGAGAAATCGCCGAAATGCTTGTTGAACATAGCCATCACGTCACCATAAATCAGGAAGTTCTGTGTGTCGGCATATACATAGCGGCCGTTATTTCCTACAATGGCAGGAGAAGTGCTCGCATACATTTTCTGGTCAAACTTATCGCTGACGTAATCCACATTTCCACGAGCTTGCAGGTTGAGCCAGTCGGTTGCTTTCAGATTGGCAGTCAGGGAGGCCAATGCACGGTAGCGCTTATTGTTATTCAAGATACGGTTCTTTACCCAATATGGGTTTTGTGTCCATTCGCTCGGAGTGGTAAACCAGCTCTGTACAGGCATATTACGATTCTCATCGAACTTTTCGAAATTAGTGGCATATTCGCTCAGGTCCTGTCCGCGCGGGAAACCATAAACGTCCACCAACGGATTAAGGTAGATACCTCCGGAAGTAGGAGAGTTTTTAATAGTCTGCACCATCAGGTTAGCATTGGCGTCCAGTTTCAGACGGTCATTGAAAAGAGAAGCACTCTCACGCAAAGTCAGATTGTGCTTACGCAACTTGTTGGAGTCGACAATACCTTTGGCGGTCGTGTTGGCATAAGAGAAGTAAGTCTGCAATTTCTCATTACCGGTCATCACAGAAACCGAGTTGATAGCGGTCACTCCATTGCTGAACCAGTTTCCGGCATTATCATAGTCCTTCACATTTTCCTTTTCGCCCCAGCTTGAACCAGCTTTCGCTCCATAACTATTTTGAAATTCCGGCAAACTGATCGCATGATCAACCGTCAGACCGGATGAGTAAGTAATTCTCTGAACTCCCGCTTTACCTTTTTTAGTCGTAATAAGAATCACACCGTTGGCTGCCTGCGAACCGTACAATGCAGCAGCAGAGGCACCTTTCAGAATACTCATGCTTTCAATATCATCCGGATTCAGATTGGAGATACCGTCACCCGCGTCACGGTTGACACCGTCATTCTTACCACCCATAACAGTAGATACGGATTCTGTGGTGCTATTGAGCATAGGCACACCGTCAATCACATACAACGGCTGGTTATTTCCGTCTTCGTTGGCCGAGCGGGTACCACGGATAGATACTTTGGCCGAACCTCCCAGACCGGAAGCACTCTTGCTGATCTGCACACCTGCCGATTTTCCGGCAAGGGCGGCAATCATGTTAGGGTCTTTGGCACGGGTCAGTTCGTCGCCTCCGAGCTGTTGGGTAGAATAAGTCAGCGAGGCGGCTTTTTTCTTGATACCCATAGCAGTTACCACTACCTGCTCCAGTGCCATCGACTCTTCTTCCATCTTGATCTTGAAAGTGGTTTGTCCGCTGACAGAGAGGCTCTGCGGTTGGTAACCTACATAGGTGATATTAATGATAGCGTCGCTTGGCACTTTCAAAGTAAAGTTGCCATCCAAATCGGTGATTGTACCATTCGTCGTACCTTTTTCCACGACACTGGCGCCAATGATAGGCTCGCCTCTCATGTCGGTCACGACACCTTTCACCGTAATTTGTTTCTGTTGCTGTGTGGATGCATGCTCCGTTACGTTCTTGGTCAGCACAATATTATTGCCTTCCACCACATAATGGATACCTGTTCCTTCAAAAGCCTTATCGAGTATTTCGGATACCGGCTGATTGGTAGCATCTACATTAACTACCCGCTTGGTATCGACACTTTTTTTATTGTAGACAAACAAATAGTCGGTCTGAGACTCAATCTGGGTAAGCAATTCGCTTACTTTCAGAGTCGAACGCGGAATGCTTATTTTAGCACTCTGAGAGTATCCATTCTCACAATAAGCCTGGAATGTTACGAACAGAAGAAGGAATAATGTGATCTTCATAGTCAGTATTATTTGCTTAGATTCTAAACTTTTTGGGCAAAAAAGCCCTTTCAAAGAAATTTTTCTCATATCTTTGCAACGTGTTAAGTTAATAAATTGATTAAGGTCGATTTTTGACTGTTTCGAATCGGGAAGTATGGGGGTACTTTCCGATTCTTTTTCGGTAAGGGGTATATTTATTGACTGTTATTCATAATCATTATGTTTTTAAAGGGTTAGTACTAATTTAAGGTGTATATCATTGAGCTCAGTTATTCATCTTAATTTTTATTCCGGCTTTATTCTATCCGGATGCTGTCTCCTTCCTCACTGATCGAATAAGTAAACGGGTGATCTTTCTGGATAACCTTGAGAATGTGCTCGATACCGTCCTGTTCCTTGAACTTGCCCGTACAGCGATAATTCAGCACTTTCGGATTCTCTATGGTGATCTTCACATTATAATATTTCTCCAGCTTGGTGAGGATGCAACTGAAAGGAGAATCGTCGAAGCAATACAGTCCTTCCCGCCAGCGCAGATAATCATAAGAAGGCAGAACGGCTTTTTTATATTTTCCCTGATAGGAGCCGAAGAACTCATTCTTAGTCAGACGGGTCAGCGGATGTTCATTGTCATAAGCGTAGATATCAACGATGCCCTCTACCAAGGTAGTCTCAAATTCATTGCTTCCTTTATATGCGCAGACGTTGAAATGAGTACCTACCACTCTGACCTGATTGGTCTCCGTATTTACGTAGAAAGGTATCTCCTTATTCTTCGCTACTTCGAAGTAAGCCTCTCCGTCCAGTTCCACATCTCTGTCGCGGCGCCCGAAGTCAGATCTGTAACTCAGCGTCGATTCAGAATTCAGCCAGACTTTGGTTCCGTCCGCCAGCGTAATCTGTGCCCGTTGACCGGCAGGAACAGTGACCGTCTGCAACTGTGCCAATTTATCATACCGGTATTCATTAATCAGAAGTCCGCAACTGACAGCTACGATTACAGCAGCAGCTATACGGGCACTCCACCTTAACATGGGAATGATGCGAGCGCCCGCGCCTGCTTTCTCTCTCGTTTTTCTCTTAGAGTCAGTAAAAAGGGCGATGTCAAACAGCATACGTTCTTTCTGCAATGTCTTCCGGTTTTCCTCCGATTCGTCCACCCAGTTAAGAATGCGTTTTTCTTCGTCAACAGAAGTCTCGCCCTTAAAATATTTATGTAGTAAATCCTGGTTCATAGATGTTGTCTTTTCCTATTTATATTTATAGAAAGGCTTTTTCTCCCCCTTCTATATATAAAACAGGTCAGCTCTGAACAACCCTAACGAAAAATGCGATTATTTTTAAAAAAGAATAGAAACCAGGTAATCTTTCAGTTCGGTACGCAGAATTTTCAATGCTTTGGTGATGTGGAACTCCACACTTTTGACGGAAATGCCGAGTTGTTCCGCTATCTTCTTGTTCGGAGTATTTTGATAACGGCTCAATATAAAAATCTGCCGGCTTTGGTTCGGCATACGTTTCAACGCTTTCTGCACGATATGCTGTATTTCCGAATCAAAGATCGCATCCGGTTCGCAGGCTTCCAGTGTAGAGATTCGCAGGTCCAGTTCCCGCTGGCTATGGCTATTTATTTCTTCTTCGGCACGAAGGCGCACTTGCAGATGTGCCAGGTAGTTGAGCGCTTTGTTTTTGATGATCGTCAGCAGCAGACCGTGCAGATTGGAATCTTCTTCCCACTTATCCCTGTTTTCCCACAGAGTAATCATTGACTCCATCAATATATCTTCCGCCTCCTGCCTGTCTCTTATATAAGAATAGGCAAACGACAAAAACTTCTCCTGATTCTCATGAAAGAATTCAGAAAAAAGTTGAATTGAAGATATATTGTTCGTTCTGTGCATCACGCATAAGATTTACAGGTATTTTCATTAGTTCGTACAAAAGAACACATATTTTCGCAGAAAAGCAAAAAAACAGACAAAAAAAATAGCCCGAATACTGAGTAATCGGGCTATTACATTATCTAAAAGCTATCTGCTTTTTTACTTCTTTTCCGGTCTTGGCATCAATACTTTTCTTGAAAGTTTGAATTTTCCTGTCTTCGGATCGATGTCGATCAGTTTCACTTCGATCTCATCACCTTCCTTGATTCCGGCTTCTTCCACTGTTTCCAGACGTTTCCAGTCGATCTCGGAAATGTGCAGCAAACCGTCTTTACCCGGCAGGAATTCGATGAATGCACCGTAAGGCATGATAGAGCGAACTTTACCTTTGTATACTTCGCCTATTTCAGGAACAGCAACGATTGCTTTGATCATGCGCATTGCATCATCAATACACTTCTTGTTGGTTCCGGAAACTTCGATGCGTCCCATACCGTCTGTTTCTTCGATAGTGATAACAGCACCGGTTTCTTCCTGCATACCCTGAATGATTTTTCCACCAGGGCCGATTACAGCTCCGATAAATTCTTTAGGAATAGTCATTGTTTCAATGCGAGGAGCATGATCTTTCAGGTCAACACGCGGTTCAGCGATTGTCTCGGTGATCTTGTCAAGGATGTGCATACGTCCTTCTTTAGCTTGGTTCAAAGCACGTTCCAGAATTTCGTAAGACAGACCGTCTACCTTGATATCCATCTGAGTAGCAGTGATACCGTCTCTTGTTCCGGTTACCTTGAAGTCCATATCTCCGAGGTGGTCTTCGTCACCGAGGATGTCAGACAATACAGCATATTTTTCTTCACCCGGATTCTTGATCAGTCCCATAGCAATACCCGATACCGGCTTCTTGATCTTCACACCGGCATCCATCAATGCCAGTGTTCCGGCACATACGGTAGCCATAGAAGAAGAACCGTTAGATTCGAGGATTTCCGAAACAACACGTACTACGTACGGATAGTCAGCAGGAATCTGTCCTTTCAAGGCACGCCAAGCCAAGTGACCGTGACCGATTTCACGACGGCCTACTCCACGTTGAGCTTTTGCTTCGCCTGTAGAGAAAGGAGGGAAGTTATAGTGCAGCAGGAAACGTTCTTTTCCGTGTTCCAATACATTGTCGATAATCTTTTCGTCGAGCTTCGTACCCAGAGTGACAGAAGTCAGAGACTGAGTTTCACCACGAGTGAAAATAGCAGACCCGTGAGGACCGGGCAGAGGACCAACCTCACACCAGATCGGGCGGATTTCAGTAGTCTTACGACCATCCAGACGCTTGCCTTCGTCAAGGATTGAACGACGCATCGCTTCTTTTTCTACATCATGATAGTAACGGTCGATCAGCGGAGCTTTTTCTTCGAGTTCTTCTTCAGAGAACTGAGCCTTGAACTCTTCGCGGATAGCATCAAAAGCATCGAAACGTTCATGCTTGTTGTTATTTCCGGAAGCAGCTACTGCATAAGCCTTGTCATAACAAGCCTCACGAACTGCCTTACGCAATTCTTCATCGTTTACTTCATGGTTATATTCACGTTTCACTGTCTTGCCTACTTCTTCAGTCAGCTCCATCTGAGCCTTGCAATGCACTTTGATAGCTTCGTGAGCTACCTTCATTGCTTCCAGCAGTTCAGCTTCGGATACTTCGTGCATTTCGCCTTCTACCATCATGATGTTATCATAAGTAGCGGCAACCATCAGATCCATATCAGCTTTTTCCAGTTGGTCAAAAGTAGGATTGATTACAAACTGACCGTCGATACGTGCTACACGTACTTCTGAGATCGGTCCGTTGAAAGGAATATCTGAAACAGCGAGTGCTGCAGAAGCTGCCAATCCGGCCAATGCGTCCGGCATATCTACACCGTCAGCAGAGAAAAGGATGATATTTACATATACTTCTGCGTGATAATTATCAGGGAATAATGGGCGGAGAGCGCGGTCAACGAGACGGCAAGTCAAAATCTCATAATCGGAAGCTCTACCTTCTCTCTTGGTGAAGCCACCAGGAAAACGGCCGAATGCCGCAAATTTTTCTTTATACTCTACCTGCAAAGGCATGAAATCTGTTCCGGGAACTGCATCTTTAGCGGCACAAACAGTAGCTAATAACATGGTGTTTCCCATGCGTAGCATTACAGAACCGTCTGCCTGTTTTGCCAACTTTCCCGTCTCGAGTGTGATGGTTCTTCCATCAGGTAACTCGATCGTCTTAACAATTGGGTTAATCATAAAAATTGTTTTATCTATACTTTTCTTTCAAAATTCCTGCAAAGATATACATTTCTCGTTGTAATCAGGTGGAAATGAGCTAAAAAGTTAGAGGCTATATGTTTTTTTTGCAAAATAGAGGTGAAGAAGCAGGCAAAAAGCTTTGAGTAATCTCGAAAAGACGTATATTTGCAACTCTTAAAAAACACACGAGATATGAAAAAGATAACTTTTGTAGCGCTTGCCGCACTTACCATTACAGCTTGTAGTTCCGGTCCTGAGTTTGAAGTGAACGGAGACATATCAGGGGCCGACGGGAAAATGCTTTATCTCGAAGCTTCCGGTCTGGAAGGTATTGTTCCGCTTGATTCGGTTAAATTGAAAGGAGAAGGTACATTCAAGTTTAAACAACCCCGCCCCGAATCACCCGAGTTTTATCGCTTGCGGGTAGACAACAAAGTCATCAACTTTTCTGTGGATTCTATCGAAACGT
The DNA here is from genome assembly GCF_058231005.1 of Bacteroides sp. RCH18. NCBI lineage: Bacteria > Pseudomonadati > Bacteroidota > Bacteroidia > Bacteroidales > Bacteroidaceae > Bacteroides > Bacteroides sp. RCH18. Next base: position 2,702,249 of record NZ_JBIPTC010000001.1, read on the forward strand.
TACAGATTAATGCTCCGTACGTTGATTTCTCTACTGCCTACACGGTAGAAGGATCTGAAAACAGCAGCAAGATAAAGGAACTGACGCTGAAACAAATCAATCTTCAAAAGAATGTGGACGAACAACTGAATGCGCTGCGTGCCAACAAACTGGGACACGATACGTTTGAAGAGAACCTCGCAACACTGCTGAAGAACTATAAGGAGGACGTCAAAGTGAATTATATATTCGCAGCTCCCAACACGGCAGCCGCTTACTTCGCCCTGTTCCAGAAACTGAATGACTATCTGATCTTCGATCCGCTGAACAACAAGGACGACGTAAAATGTTTTGCAGCCGTCGCTACCAGCCTCAACAATACATATCCGGATGCCGTACGTTCAAAAAATCTATATAATATCGTAATCAAAGGGATGAAGAATACCCGTCAGCCACAAAGCAAGTCTCTGGAAATTCCACAGGACAAGATCATCGAGACCGGTATTATCGACATCGCCCTGCGTGACGTGAAAGGAAATACCCGCAAACTGACCGACCTGAAAGGGAAAGTAGTGCTGCTGGATTTCTCCGTATTCCAGTCACCGGCAGGAGCGCCTCACAATATGATGCTTCGCGAACTATATAATAAATATGCAAAGGATGGGCTGGAAATCTACCAGGTATCTCTCGACGCAGACGAGCACTACTGGAAAACCGCAGCAGGCAACCTGCCCTGGGTTTGCGTACGTGACGGCAACGGTGTCTACTCGACCAACGTAGCTGTATATAATGTTCGTCAGGTTCCATCCATCTTCCTGATCAACCGGAACAACGAACTGAAGCTTCGCGGCGAAGACATCAAAGACCTCGAAGCATCCGTCAAGTCATTACTCTAAGTTGTTATAATTTAGCATATTTCATTTAAATATGTTACACAGCATCATTTTTCACTTGACAGATATCACTTAAAAGTCTATCTTTGCAGAGAAATAATTGAAGAGAGGGTTCCAACATGTGCCATGTTGGAATTCTTTTTTGTTTATATGACCATTTTAAATAAAAGGAGGAAAAACATCATGGCTTATATGTCAGAAGAAGGTTACAAAAAGTTAATGGCAGAATTAAAGGAACTGGAAACAGTGGAACGCCCCAAAATCTCTGCGGCTATAGCCGAAGCAAGGGATAAAGGCGACTTGTCGGAAAATGCAGAATATGATGCAGCCAAAGAAGCACAGGGGATGCTTGAAATGCGCATCAACAAATTGAAAACGGTCATTGCAGATGCCAAGATCATCGACGAGTCCAAACTAAAGACAGACTCTGTACAGATTCTGAACAAAGTGGAGCTGAAGAACGTCAAGAATGGCATGAAGATGACTTATACCATCGTTTCCGAAAGCGAAGCTAACCTGAAAGAAGGCAAGATTTCCGTAAACACCCCGATTGCACAAGGTCTGCTTGGCAAGAAAGTAGGTGATATTGCAGAAATTACCGTACCACAGGGTAAAATTGCATTAGAAGTAGTAAACATATCAATTTAACAGAAAGGCAGGTCTCCGTGTGAGGCTTGCCTTCTTTTATCTATCAAAGATTATGGCAACAATATTCAGTAGAATCATCGCAGGCGAAATTCCTTGCTACAAGATAGCGGAGAACGACCAGTTTTTTGCTTTTCTTGATATCAATCCATTGGTAAAGGGACATACGCTGGTAGTCCCCAAACAGGAAGTAGACTACATCTTCGATTTAAGTGACGAAGACCTCGCAGCAATGCATGTATTCGCAAAGAAGATAGCCCGTGCCATCGAAAAAGCCTTCCCTTGTAAAAAGGTAGGCGAAGCGGTTATCGGCCTGGAAGTACCGCATGCCCATATCCACTTAATTCCTATTCAGAAGGAATCGGATATGTTGTTCTCCAATCCGAAGCTGAAATTATCGGATGAAGAATTTAAATCCATTGCGCAAGCAATCAACTCCTCTCTATAAAACATGATGACGACATAAGCGAGCGGGCACCCTGAGAAGGGCGCCCGCTTTTTTTCATATCATACATTATATATGATTATTTCTTCAAGGGGTCCGGCGACTTGTCTTTGCTTTCGGCTACCTCAACCAGATAAACGCCGATACAAATAAAAATGATGGCACACGTCTGCGTCCAGCTAAAACGGTCCTGTCCGAGAGCCAGAGAAGCAATGGTCGCAACAATCAGAATCAGATAACCGTAGATTGCAACGACTGTTGTTTTCAGATACTTCAGACCGACCGGAAGCAGCATATAGCTGATCGTCGTCGGAAATATGAGTACAAACATCAGTATCAGGAAAGGTGTCCAATGGAACGGCATAGAAAACACCGGCGCATCGAATCCCGTAATAAATGTCACGATAATAGCGGAGACCGCCGCACCGGAAAATGTATATCTCAACATAGTCATCGCCCCGATAGATGAAAGGATACGCTGACTCAGAATCAGATAGACAGCATAAACGATGGAACTGATCAGGCAAAGCATATTCCCCACGAAAGCATCGGAGGCCAAATCATCGCTCTGTTGGGTCAAGATGCAGACCAGTGCACCGACCAGTCCGATGGAGATTCCGAGAATTTTCTTCCATGTCGCCTTCTCCTTATAAAAGAAAATCATAATCAGAAACACCCAGATAGGCTGCAGACTGGTAAATATGGAACTGGATACAGGAGTCGTTTTACTCAGACCCGCCAGATAAAGAAACATAAAGCCGTACAGCCCGAATGCCCCTAACAGGAAAAGCAGCCATTTGTCTTTGGCGGAGGACTTTTCCGGCGGCATGAACCATCCGATCACCCAGAATGCAGCGGCGGCAAAGGTGCAACGAAGCGTCGCACCTGTCAACGGGCTCATCCATAGGGGAAGCAGATACTTCAGGGCATTCATATTCAAACCGCTGAATATTTTTGATACAGCCATACTCAGATTGGCTTCCAGTTTCTTATTCTTCATCTTTTTTTATTTCAGTTGATCGTTAAACAAAAAGGTATCGCGTCGCAGGTAAGCCCAAAAGAATGTGACAATAGTTATCAACAAGTTGAAGACAAAAGGAAACTCTTGCGACTGGGTATGAAACAGATTTTGGAGAAAATCTATAATAAAAGGATAAAGCAAGATGGCGAGATAATTCATCATCATTACAAAAGCCAATGCCATTGTCGCCTTTTGAGGCAGTGCCGTATGCGTCGTTTTATCATACAGCATAGGCTGAATAACGCCATATCCCAAACCGACCAGGATACATCCCGGAATAATCAACCATTCGATTGGGGCAATCCAGATCAGTGCCAGCCCCACAGCCATAGACAGGAGGCTGTATGCTTTTGTACGTTCTTTCAGTTCATCCACTATCTTGTCCAGACAGAAACCCGGAGCCATAATCGCTAAAAAGAAAAGCGAGATCATCAGTCCCGAATTGCCACTGGAGAAATGGTGTTTCTCCATCAGGAAAGAAAGGTTGAATATGACTGCCAGCACAATAAAAGTCGTCACTCCGTAAAAAAGCATGATCTGAAGCAGATGCCTGATATGGATTCCATATTTACTTCCTCCGGTATCTGCGGCAGCCGTTTGTTCGGATGGCGTGGTACTTTGAGAAGAAGGTTCGACGGCGGTGTCAGACCGGCTCTCTTTTAAGTGACCGACCAGCAGAATAGAAATCAATGGGAGCAGATAGACCAAAAACGGCAAATGCCAGCTGACCTCCGCCAGATATCCGGTCACGGCAGTAGCTATCACCAGTGTAAAATTGGTAATGGCAGAACTCAATCCGAATTGTTTCACCCGGTAAGTACCCACAAAATATTTTGAGATTAATCCCGTGGACAGAGGAATAATCAGTCCAGAGCCGATGCCCAGCAGGGCACTCACGACGATCAATTGCCACATTTTGTTGGAGATCAGATATAAGATACCGCTTGCAGCAAAGAGCCAGAGTCCGATTTTCAGGATACGGACAAAATCAACCTTTTCCGTGAGCTTACCGCCCAAAAGGATAAAAGGGATAATCAGCAACGACGGCAGCGAAGTCAACATCTGAATATCCAGGTCGGTCGCTTTCGGAAAGATTTTGGTAAGGTCGCCCAATATAGGCGAAACAGCCAGCCCCGGCAAAGAGGTCAATGCCGAGATAGACCAGATAGCTATTAAAGTGATAAGAGGTATTGTTCCCCTTCCAGTTTGTATTTTCATATACCGGTTCGTTAAAAGTTTAGGTCTGATGAAAACAATGATTACCTTATAAAGTTCAAATGAGGCAACAGTGAATATTCAAAAAACGGGTGAAAAACACCCAAAAACTATCAGATTATGGCCTAAAAACTATCCGCAAACAGTTTTTAGGCTAAATTCCGTCAGTTTCACCCCCGCCGTACTTAAAAAAATCCCGTAAACTTGCATCATCGAAATTTAACAACGAATATTCACAATTTAAAAAGCAACGTATATGAAAAGTGTAAGCTTCAGAAAAGATTTAGTAGGAGTACAAGACGAATTACTCCGTTTCGCTTATAAGCTGACAACCGACCGCGAAGAAGCAAACGATTTGTTGCAGGAAACATCATTAAAAGCATTAGACAATGAAGATAAATATATGCCTGACACAAATTTTAAAGGATGGATGTATACCATCATGCGCAATATCTTTATCAACAACTACCGCAAAGTAGTTCGTGACCAGACATTCGTTGACCGGACGGACAACCTTTACCACCTGAATTTACCGCAGGACACAGGGTTTGAAAGTACCGAAAAAGCCTATGACCTGAAAGAGATGCACCGTGTAGTCAACTCATTACCCAAAGAATACAGAGTCCCGTTTGCCATGCACGTTTCCGGCTTCAAGTACCGCGAAATCGCGGAAAAGCTGAACCTGCCGTTAGGCACAATAAAGAGCCGCATATTCTTCACCCGTCAGAAATTACAGGAAGAACTGAAGGACTTCCGCTAAACCTTAACAACACAATTCAATAGGTATCAGATAACTATAAGCTGCCAGTTGTCAGCGAATAGCCAAAGGCAAGAGGGAAACAACCCCTTCTTGCCTTTTTTATTTCCGTTCCCCCCACCTTACGCCTGCCCCAAAGCCGCCCCTTAATAAACGCCAAATAATGTAAAAGCCGAAAACTTTCAAAACCATCTGCTGTTGTTGAGGGAAATTCGACGGGGAAAATCCCCATCGCCCTAAACCTTTTAAAAAACAAATTAGTATGGAAGATTTAAATTTCAGAAAAGGTGATGCAAAAACCGACGTATTCGGTTCAGACAGAATGTTACAACCCTCTCCGGTAGAAAGAATTCCTGATGGACCAACCACCCCTGAAGTCGCTTACCAAATGGTTAAAGATGAAACTTTTGCCCAGACTCAGCCACGCTTGAACTTAGCTACTTTCGTAACCACTTATATGGACGATTACGCTACCAAGCTGATGAACGAGGCAATCAACATCAACTATATTGATGAAACCGAATACCCTCGTATCGCCGTAATGAATGGTAAATGTATCAACATCGTTGCCAACTTGTGGAACTCTCCGGAAAAAGATACATGGAAAACCGGTGCATTGGCAATCGGTTCTTCCGAAGCTTGTATGCTGGGCGGTGTAGCTGCATGGTTGCGCTGGCGTAAGAAAAGACAAGCTCAGGGTAAACCGTTTGACAAACCGAACTTCGTTATCTCAACAGGTTTCCAGGTAGTATGGGAAAAGTTCGCGCAACTGTGGCAGATCGAAATGCGTGAAGTGCCTTTGACTCTTGACAAGACCACTCTCGACCCCGAAGAAGCGCTGAAGATGTGTGATGAAAACACGATCTGTGTTGTACCTATCCAAGGTGTTACATGGACAGGACTGAACGATGACGTTGAAGCACTGGACAAAGCTCTCGACGCTTACAACGCCAAAACTGGTTATGACATTCCTATCCACGTAGACGCCGCCAGTGGTGGTTTCATTCTTCCGTTCCTCTATCCGGACACGAAGTGGGATTTCCGTCTGAAATGGGTACTTTCTATCAGTGTATCCGGTCATAAGTTCGGTCTGGTATATCCGGGACTTGGCTGGGTTTGCTGGAAAGGCAAAGAATACCTGCCCGAAGAAATGTCATTCAGCGTCAACTATCTGGGTGCCAACATTACTCAGGTCGGCTTGAACTTCTCTCGTCCTGCCGCTCAGATTCTGGGACAATACTATCAATTCATCCGTTTGGGATTCCAAGGTTACAAGGAAGTACAATATAATTCTTTGCAGATTGCCAAATACATCCACGGTGAAATCGCCAAGATGGCTCCGTTCGTCAACTACTCCGAAAATGTAGTGAACCCATTGTTCATCTGGTATCTGAAACCGGAATATGCAAAGAGTGCCAAGTGGACATTGTACGATCTGCAGGACAAACTGTCTCAGCACGGCTGGATGGTTCCGGCTTATACATTGCCTTCCAAGCTGGAAGATTATGTAGTAATGCGTGTGGTTGTCCGCCAGGGATTCAGCCGCGACATGGCAGATATGTTGCTGGGTGATATCAAGAACGCAATTGCCGAACTGGAAAAACTTGATTTCCCGACTCCTACCCGCATGGCTCAGGAAAAGAATCTTCCGGTAGAAGCCAAGATGTTCAATCACGGTGGTCGTCGTCATAAAACCGTTAAAAAATAAATTGATCTATGGACAAAAAAGTAACACTCGCTCAATTGAAAGAAGTGGTACAGGAGGCATACGATCAGGTGAAAACGAATACAGGCGGTAAGAATGCCGACTATATCCCTTATCTGGCCAATGTCAACAAAGATCTCTTTGGAATCAGTGTCTGCCTGCTCAACGGGCAGACCATCCATGTGGGAGATACTGACTACCGCTTCGGCATCGAATCCGTATCCAAAGTACATACGGCTATCCTTGCACTGCGCCAATATGGTGCCAAAGAAATATTAGACAAGATCGGAGCTGACGCAACGGGCCTGCCTTTCAATTCAATCATCGCTATCCTGCTGGAAAATGACCATCCGTCTACCCCGTTGGTAAACGCCGGTGCCATCTCCGCCTGCAGTATGGTACAACCTATCGGCGACTCTGCCAAGAAGTGGGATGCCATCGTAGAGAACGTGACCGATTTATGCGGCAGCGCTCCCCAGCTGATTGATGAATTGTACAAATCCGAATCGGATACGAACTTTAACAACCGCTCCATTGCGTGGTTGCTGAAGAACTACAACCGTATTTATGATGATCCGGATATGGCGCTGGACCTGTATACCCGCCAATGCTCATTGGGAGTAACGGCCTTGCAGCTTTCTGTGGCAGCCGGAACAATCGCCAACGGTGGTGTGAATCCGGTGACAAAGAAAGAAGTATTCGATGCCAGCCTCGCTCCCAAGATCACTGCAATGATCGCTGCCGTAGGCTTCTACGAGCACACGGGAGACTGGATGTATACCTCCGGTATTCCGGCCAAAACCGGTGTAGGCGGTGGTGTAATGGGCGTATTGCCCGGACAGTTCGGTATTGCCGCATTCGCTCCTCCTTTGGATGGTGCAGGCAATTCGGTAAAAGCACAATTGGCTATCCAATATGTCATGAATAAACTGGGACTGAACGTATTCAGTGACAATCACTTGATCGTAGTCGACTAGTTTATCCGCTCTATGAGAAAAACAAAAGGTTGCTATCCTTCGAGGGGGTAGTAACCTTTTCTACTATCAATATCTTACTTCTATTTTCCTTAAGTACTCTATTCAAAAAAACAATGTACTTGAACACTAATATTCTCATACCTTTGAGAAAAATTTCTCAAAGGTATGAGAATACGTTGAGTATATAGAGACTCATATCGCACTGTGTATCATCCCAATACAAATCGATACGGATATGAGTCTGACCTTATAAAAAGGTTTATGTCCCCTGTGCAGGCGCCTTCTTTTCTTCCTCTTCCGCATAATACTGCTTTTTCTTTTGATTAGACTGCTGAATCAGATTCGTAATATAGACTGTAAAGATCGGGAACATCATCATTCCCAAAGCTGCCAGCAGTACGGAGAGTACTCTTCCGGTGGTCGTCATCGCGATTATATTCGACCCGACGGTAGTCACATCCATAAATGCCCACCACAAAGCGTCTCCATAATCTGTGACCAGCGGATTCACTTTATGTTCAAGGACAAAGAAGGCAAGGCTGGCGAAATAGACCGTTGCCAGCAACATCGTCAGATAGGAGACGAACAGGCTGGAAGCCCGGTTATAGGTGAGCCAGCCCACTACGATGGCCAATGCGTATCCCCCTCTCAGCAAAGGAATAAAGCGGAGCAGGTAAGTGACTTCGGGAGAAAAGGTCCATCCGTAATATGCAATGATGTTCTGATAAGGGATCGCCACCAGCAAAAAGATAAAGTGCGTCCGTATATAACGCCACTTATGCTTTGCCAGAAAAAACTCCAGTACAAAATCGAACAGGAACCAGATGCAAATCCACAACTGGATCTTCATGTACGAGGACTGTGTATAAAAAGGAATCCCCTTAAACGTATCGATCGAAATACTAATAACCAGAAAAAGGGACATTAACAATATAATAATGTGGAGAATGCCATAAATCCCCTTTTTCCCCAGAATAAAATCGGAAAGCGCTGATTTCATAACTACTTAATTTATAATAAAATGATTCTTATGTAACTTATAATGCTTAGAAACAATCTGAGAAAGCGATTGTTTCGGAACAGGCATCCGAAGGTTTACAATTGAGCCATCCGGCGATGTTAATTAACGAACTTTGAAAGAGATTGCGGAAACATCTCACGCAAAATGTTGTTATAACACTGACTTTAAAATATTTTTCACTTAAAACCTTAACTTATGGCAAATATTAAAAATGCAGTGAAGCTGGGCGTGTTTACCCTGGCTATCATGAACGTTACGGCAGTAGTATCATTGCGTGGGCTACCAGCCGAGGCCGTATACGGAATGAGTTCGGCCTTCTACTATCTTTTCGCAGCGATTGTCTTCCTTATCCCGACATCGCTCGTAGCAGCCGAACTGGCAGCTATGTTTCAGGATAAGCAAGGTGGTGTGTTCCGGTGGGTAGGCGAAGCCTACGGCAAAAAACTGGGATTCCTCGCCATCTGGGTACAATGGATCGAAAGTACGATCTGGTATCCTACCGTATTGACATTCGGTGCCGTATCCATCGCCTTCATCGGAATGAACGACGTACATGATATGTCGCTGGCAAACAACAAGTATTACACCCTCGTCGTAGTTCTTATCATCTACTGGCTGGCTACATTCATTTCTCTGAAAGGTATGAGCTGGGTTGGTAAGGTAGCCAAAATCGGTGGTATGGTGGGTACGATTATTCCGGCCGCTTTGCTGATTATATTAGGTATTATCTATCTGGCAACCGGAGGACAATCCAATATGGATTTCCACAGCAGCTTCTTCCCTGACTTTACCAACTTCGATAACGTCGTCCTTGCTGCCAGTATCTTCCTGTTTTATGCTGGTATGGAAATGGGCGGTATCCACGTAAAAGACGTAGAAAACCCTTCCAAGAACTATCCGAAAGCCGTATTTATCGGTGCGCTGATCACTGTTCTTATCTTCGTATTGGGAACCTTCGCATTGGGCGTTATCATCCCTGCCAAGGATATTAACTTAACTCAGAGTCTGCTCGTCGGTTTCGATAACTATTTCAGATACATTCACGCTTCCTGGTTGTCACCGATCATCGCTATCGCTCTTGCATTCGGAGTGTTGGCAGGTGTGCTGACATGGGTTGCAGGTCCGTCAAAAGGTATCTTTGCCGTAGGTAAAGCAGGTTATATGCCTCCGTTCTTCCAGAAAACAAACAAACTGGGTGTACAGAAGAATATCTTGTTCGTGCAGGGTATCGCTGTAACTGTGCTGAGTTTGTTGTTCGTCGTTATGCCTTCCGTACAGAGTTTCTATCAGATTCTGTCACAGCTGACAGTGATTCTTTATCTGATTATGTATCTGTTGATGTTCTCCGGAGCTATCGCCCTGCGTTATAAGATGAAGAAATTGAACCGCCCGTTCCGTATCGGTAAGTCCGGTAACGGTTTGATGTGGTTCATTGGTGGTCTTGGCTTCTGTGGTTCATTGCTCGCATTCATTCTGAGCTTCATCCCGCCCAGCCAAATTTCTACCGGTAGCAATACCGTTTGGTTCTCCGTATTGATCATCGGTGCATTGATCGTAGTCGTTGCTCCGTTTATCATCTACGCATCCAAGAAACCGTCTTGGGTAGATCCGAACTCTAATTTCGAGCCGTTCCATTGGGAAGTTCAGCCTCAGGCTGTGACTGTCGGTGTTACTGCCAACAGTGCAAATGCCGCTCGTCCGGCTTCTGCTTCGACATCGTCTGCAAGTCCGGTCAGTTCCGCTACTACCAGACCAGCAAGTACCCCAACTTCCGGTCCGGCAAGCGCAGGCTCTACAACCTCCGGTTCTACTCCGACAAGCAATCCAGCTCCTTCCGGTGGAAATACCGCAGCAAGCAACGGATCGCCAGATTCCGGAATTAAAGATGCGGGTGCACCTAAATCTTAAAAGCTAAACATATTGTTTACATAAATAATCCCACCTTGAATATTTCCTGATTCAAGGTGGGATTATTCATATCTTATCATTTGTTATTTCTTTCTTCGTAACCAAAGGCAAGATGAACCAAAAAGTACTACCCTTACCGACTTCCGATTCTACACCGAATCTTCCCCCAAGATTATGAACGATTGTTTGCGAAAGTGTCAGTCCGAGCCCTGTTCCCTGCATCTCCCGATCAAGCTTCGTAAAACGGGAGAATATCTTTTCCTGCTCCTCCTTCGGAATGCCGATACCGGTATCCGATACATAAAAATAGACTTCATCCGTGCCTTCCATACGACATCCGAAACGGATTTCACCTGTCTTAGTAAATTTCATCGCATTATGGAGCAAGTTCGTCAATACCTGAATAATACGCTGCTTCTCCGAATGCATCATAATCGGTTCCAGATGTGCTTCACAGACCAGTGTCACCAAAGGATTCTCATTCAGCCTCATTCCGAAAAGTCCTTCCAGCTCCCTCAGCAGATCATTGGCATCAAACTCCGAATATACAAAGTTCAACACGCCTGCATCTATTTGCGAAAGATCGAAGATATCATTTACCAGTCGCAATAACCGCTCATTATTTTCAGAGATAATATCGGTATACATCTTCTTTTCCTCCTCGCTGGTAGCCGTAGCCATCAACCCAGAGAATCCGATAATGGCATTCAACGGAGTACGGACTTCGTGACTCATATTAGCGATAAAGGCAGACTTAAGTTTGTCGGCAGAAATCGCATTTTCTCTTTCTACATCCAGCAGGCGCTGCATATTTCGAAGTTCCGTCACATCATAGACTGTCAGCACCATACGTTCTTCACCATTTATTTTCAGATAAGTGCCCGAAACAGAAACATCACAGGGAATAACCGTCTTTTCATCCTCACTTAAAAGTTGCATAGAGGCATCCAGTTTCTTAAAGCTTCTCTTCTCATAAAAAGCCTTGCTTATAGATGTACGTATACAGCACAACTTACACTGTTCATGTTTCCCGCATTCTCCGGCTACTATCGCATTTCTGCAATGCAATAAATCTCCGACTCTTTTTTCTTCTCCCTGCGCAGGAGTCAAATGATTCAGTGTATAATAATTGGTATTGTGGACGATGAGGTCTCTGTCAATCAACAGATAGTAAACGTTTATATTCTGTAGTATGGAAGTCAACTCTTTGGATTCATGCAGCATTACAGATGTTTCCAATATCATTTTCTTCTTAACCGACTGATACTTAATCAGTAGATAAATGAATCCAGCTAATAAAACAACTGTAACAAACTGTAATGCCATAATAATATATTCTATTGTTTGTAGTGCCCTGATCGTTTTGACTCGTAAAAGTATAAAATATACCGAATAAATGATACTACATTTGCATATTTATTCTACCTAGAAAGAAAAGTTTTTTTTCTTTCTCCCTAAGTAGACGAAAAATTCTCTCTAAGTTATTGCAGTATTAAAAAATATACTTATCTTTGCACCCGCAAACGAGAAAGGTGCCATAGCTCAGTTGGTAGAGCAAAGGACTGAAAATCCTTGTGTCCCCGGTTCGATTCCTGGTGGCACCACTTTTAGAGAAAGCAAAAAGAAGTAAACTCCTGATATTCAGTAAATATCGGGAGTTTTTTATTTTTACCCGCTACGCAAAAAACAGCAAATTTCAACATACTTTGGTGGAGCAAAAGGTGGAGCAAATAAGGAGATAATACATCTCCACCTTTTGTCTTTGTTTGACTCTGTTTGTCAGCATGTTACATAGCGAAACTCTCTCCACTTTTCCATAATTTTGTATCACTTAAAACAGGTAGAAAAATGATGGAAAGAAATTCATTTAGTGTTTTGTTCTTCTTGAAGAAAACAAAACTATTGAAGAATGGTGAAGCCTCTGTATGTATGCGGATTACGGTCAATAATGTTCGTTCTGAAACGAATATCCGTAAAAGTATTACCCCTTCCCTATGGAATCAGGCGAAAGAATGTTCTCGTGGTAAAGACCGCAAATCAAACGACCTGAACAAGTTTATCGAAGAAGCCCGAATTAAATTGTATAATATCCATGCTGATTTGAAGCAGGAAGGTTTGCCTATTTCGGCTACTATCCTTCGGGATAAGTTCTTTAGCTTGGAAAAAAAAGAAGAACCGAAAACACTTATAGTCATTTTTCAGGAACACAACGACCAATGTCGCCAGCTAGTAGGAAAAGACTTTGCCTTAGTTACTGTTCGTCGTTATGAAAGCTGTAAACGCTATTTAGCTGAGCTTATTAAAATCAAGTACGACACAGACGATTTACCGCTCAAAGATATTAACGGAGAATTTATTCGGGCTTTCGACTTCTACCTGAAAACTGAAAAAGAATGCGCCAATAATACCGTCATTCGTTATATGAAGTGCCTGAAAAAGATTACGAACCTATCTCTTGCCAATGAATGGATAAACAAAGACCCGTTCGTAGGTATCAAATTCCATGAGAAAGAAGTTCATCGTGAGTTTCTTACTTGGGATGAACTTCAGATATTAGTGAATAAGAAATTTGAAATACCTCGTATTGATTTGGTGCGGGATATTTTCGTCTTTTGTGCATATTCCGGTCTTTCGTTCATAGATGTAAAGCAGCTAACCGCAGAACATATTATCAAGGATAGAGAAGGCAATTATTGGATTCGCAAGGCTCGGCAAAAAACAAAGAACATGTGCAACATCCCACTGTTAGATGTACCCTTGTCCATCATCGAGAAGTACAAGGATCACCCCCTCTGTAAGAAACAAAATGTATTACTTCCGGTTCCCTGCAATCAAAAGATGAACGCATATATCAAGGAAATCAGCGATTTGTGCGGAATCAAGAAAAACCTTTCAACACATTGTGCCAGATACACTTATGCCACTTCGGTTTGCTTGGCAAATGGGGTTAGTATGGAAAATGTTGCGAAAATGTTAGGTCATTCGAATATCAGTATGACAAAACGATATGCGAAGGTATTAGATCAGAGTATTCTGAATGATATGCAGAAGGTGGGGAGTTTGTTAGTTACAACTATATAAGGATAAGCTGATATAAATTGAGAAAGGTGCTTTTCTGTTGAGATTAGCACCTTTTCTTATACATATCACTTTAAGATTTAATCTTATCCGTAAATATTTTATTCCTAGAAATGGCTCTCTCCAACAAAGTAGAATACTTAATTACTTCTATATACATTTCACCCTCCCTTCTATTATCTCCTCCACTAACTGGATAAGCTGGGCAAAATAAATAATCAAAATAATATGCTTTTTTCAAAAAAGGATTTGCACGTTGAACCTCATTTAAAGTAAAGTTTTCTCCTATTAAATACGAATAAAAAGAGGTTATTTCATATTCTTCTTTTGAATATTGCCTAATTAGTCCTGCATATTGAGATACTTGAGATACAAATTTTGACACATCTGCATCAATACTCTTAAGTTCTATTATTATACATTTATGTTCTTTAGGGAAAAGTAGAATGTCAGGTCTATTACCCAATCGGTCTCGATTGAATGAAGTCAACTCCTCTTCTTCTTCTTTTGATAGATCTTCTCTAAAAAAAGGTTTTTCATTTATCAATATATTTCTCAATTCTGTTTCTGACGTTCCTTGAAAATGAATATAATCATCATTTATCATCCAAAGATTACTATCTAATGGATTAGAAGAATGTTGGCTAAAAAGAATGTTATGTAAAAAGCGTTCATTGTCAACTCGTTTCTTAGTACCAGTCTGCTGACAATTCAATTTTTTATCAATTGTCTTCTGCATTAAATCCAATACAACCTTTCTTTTTGTTATATATTTCGCCAACTCAGTTCTGTTTATTTGAGGAACTAACTCAGTTACTCTTTTGACCTTTTCGTTCAATTTACGACTAAAATCTTTACTGCCGGGAACCAATTCCCCTAAAGAATCAATCATAGATTTAACCCCAGCATCTTGTTTAGCCTCAATATCTGCATTGTACTCATAAACTCGTTTTAATATAACTTGATCTGAATCACCTGCTTTATATCCGACTTTGTTTAGAACATTTCTATCTAATGAGAACATTTCGGCAAGTTCATCTATTTTGTTATCTTGATTACTCTTTGCTTTTCTAAAATGTTCATAATGATTAATAATAGATGTGGTTGCTTGCTCTTGAATGTCATCAACTAATATTTCTTCTTGATTAGTAAATAAACTCCGATTTTTCAGAAAGTCTTTTCGTGAAGATAGAAGCAATTGTCCCCTTACATCAGTATCTTTATCAGTCAAGTAAGAACTGGATATAAGAAACAGATAATAATTATTCCCGATTTTGGGAGCTTCACTCATAAAAGAGAAATCAAAACCTTGCACATCTACGGTTTCGTTCTTACTTGTTAGCTTTACTTCATTTTTCTTTTGTATACCCACAGGTAAATTAAACGATTTTATTTCAAAATTTTCAGTTTTAGAAAGTTTGACTAAATCATTATCTACTGACATCTTAGAATAATTCACCTTTATAGAATCCTCATAATCAGGCTTAGGTATATCACTATCTTTAATAAAGCAATCTTTTGACTTATCATGAACATTGTTTATGTACTGCTCAAATTTAAACTCTTGAAAATTACCCTTTTTCAAACAAAAGCGACTCAGATAATGGATAAAAACAGATTCTTTTATCACCTGCGGAGAAAGCTCATTATATTTAATTTTATCATCTTCGTCTATAGGATAATAGAATGACACACTCGTTCCTGTAGGAGTATCTTCCTCTATTTCAAGTTTATCTCCTATCCATATAACAGAATGTCGATTAGGCAAATAGAATTTTTTGGAAAGTACAATTCTACGCTTATATTTCTTCCCTCCTTCTTCAAAAATACTATAAATATCAGTATTGTAGAAAAAATGAAGGTACTGTATTCTTCCTGTACCCAGATTATTCTGCCCTTTTGATTCATCAAATAAACATTTTAATCTACTTAGATTATCTTCTGTAAATCCTTTACCAGTATCACTAATTTCCAATGAAAGAAAGTCTAATTTGTCGGATTTTAATGTCTTGGCGAAATATAGTCTTATTGTAATACAATCTTCTGCTCCATTAGTAACTTCTAATGAATTACTAATAGCTTCAAACATCGGTTGTAAAAACGACGAATGCTTTTTGATATGTTTCTTCATTAAAGAGGGATACGCAATCTCTTGGATGAAGAAAGAGCCATTTGTAAGTTCTTTATACATAATCGCTATATTATTTAACAACTGGATAATACAATTCTATTGATATGAAATCTCAATATCGTGAAATTTCGTTTAGCAAAACTACACATAAAAAAAGACTTAGAAGCCATTTTCTAAGCCTTTCTTAAAATATTCATTTAAAACAGCTTACTATCAGTGATTCTGTTCTAACCGTCTAACTATCTCCGACTCCTTATACAGAATCTTTCCCTGTAATTTGATAAACTGAATTTTTCCTGTCTCCCTCCAGTTTTGGAGAATACGGGAAGAGATACGGAACAGTTGGCAGACATCTCGGTTTGTGAGGTACTTTTAACCATTCAGATGCAGAGTATGATTTTGTAGGGTTTGTTTGATGGTGGCTGGCAATTCATCTAAAGCCGTAAAGAACAATCCGATTTGCAGAGATTTGTTGTCGAGTATATCCAGATTATTAGTTTTTCATATAATCACCCAACGAAGCAATAGTTAGTATATCCAATCTCGAAGAATAAAAAACCGAAGTTCTTTTGCCACTGAGATACACAAAATAGCCCTGTTCATCCTCCTGAATCTCATACGTTAATGGGTTTTCCTGTCGGGTATTTTCATTCATATAGATGATACTTAATTGGTGTTTCTCACTGTTCCGATAAATCATTACGGTAGGATTCAAGTTAATGCTTTCCCAGTTGCCGACTAATATATCTAAATCAAAAAGTTCTCTTTCCATAGCTGCTATTTCTTGGTTTGTTGCTGATTGATAAACTGCTTGATGTCGGTAGTCTTATAGTAACACTTTTGCCCGATTTGTGAATAGGGCAAAACTCCCGTATCTCAGTAGGTTTGCAGGGTACGGGATGAGATTTTAAGCAGTTCGCAAACTTGCCTGTTATCTAACCAGTTTTCGGAACTTCGGTTCTGTCTGCAAAGTGCATTTATTTGCTTAGAAAAATCCTCAAACCTCTGCATCATCTGTTCAAAGGTTCGTTTTTCGATAGCTACAATTTCCATATTGATGTTGTTTTAGATTGTTATAAACTCCTGTCATTGCAATGATTTGCAGCAAAGAAAGAGAAAAAAACAACCGCTTCGGGGAACTGTGTATGCAATGGATTGAACTGGTAGCCGATGTCCTTGCCACTCACTTCAATCAATATATTTTTTCCTTTTTTTCTCTGATAAACATCTCCTATATGGAAAGAATAAATAAGGCAACACTTTTTGCAAATTTACTCTTTTTCGGGACGAAAAAGGAAGAAATTTACAAAAACCGCTTGCGGCTTGGTGTTGCCGTTTTATTCTTGGAATATACCTTTGTGTTCAGAGAAAGAAAGGATTAATTAAGATTATTCCATTGAAAAATAAGATATTAGATTGTTTACTGTTATTGCGTAATTCTCGCCATCTATGGAATAAAAGCCTAACTTCTTGGCAAATGCTCCGCTTTTGTCATTGGCACACTCTATACCGATATGATTAAAGCCGTATTTTTGGGCTACTTTTGTCAGAAATCTAAGAAAGTGTGTTCCGTGTCCTACCCGTTCTTTACTGAAACTCAATCGAGCTATAATCAAGCAATCAGGTGGAAATCGGCTTTCAATTCGTCTGATACGCAGATACAAATCTATTCGGCTATTCCTACGGGTGATAATAGCATTATCAATTGTTAGCCGTACCAGTGATTTACGATATTTGAAACGCTCCATCAGATAGCGGTCTATATCGGCTCTTAGTTCCTCATATTCAATCATCTTCTAATCCCTTTCTTCTTTTTCTTTTTGCGTTTCTGTGCCTGCAATTCCTCTGATTGTGTAGCATCGTAATTATTGCCATCTCCCAATGAAAGGATAGACAACAGAGAATCACCGCTTCTGTTATTTTGTTGATTAAAAGCGTGTTTCTCATTTTGCTGGTTATCAAGATTGCAAGAAATCATGTTTTCTTTTTCACTGGATTGGAATACGTCTTTTTTATTTTCGCCAGCAATATTCTGTTCCTGTAGTTCAAGTTGTTCAGAGATAGAACCATTCTTCATGGTATTGGCATACTCAAACGATTCAGAGAATTGCCGGTCGTAACCGAATAACTTGTCAAAACCTTGTTCTGCTTGTTGGAATAGGTTCACACGGTCAAAACCGCCTGTTACCGTCCCTTTTTTGGTGTTCTTATGATTGGTAAGCGGTGACAGCTTCTTCTTATTCGCTTGGTCTTTCCGGCTGACAATCAAATGGCAGTGCATATTCAGTTCATTATCGGAACGGCTACGGTCAAAATGTATCTTCCCATAAAACTTTATATCCGCTTCGGATAGCTCTTTGTTGAAGTTCTTGGCATATTCAGGAATGAACACTTCCCGAATATATAGTTTCATGGCTTCGGCTTTCTCCTGCTCGGTGTTTCCCATCACTCGAAGTTCGCTTTCCGATGGGCTGACATGGATAGCGAAAAACTTTGCATCCGTTTTCAGCAGTTGCCCGATATTACTATCTATATCCTTTATAACTTGCGATTTATAGATATTATCATCCGTCAGGTTGAAAAAGCCATCAGTATAGATACCCTGCTGCATCCGTTCCAAATCTTCATGCTCCATGTATGAGGCTAATTGCCGACTACTGCCTGCATTGTTATATGTTCCTCCCGATGGTGGAGCAAAATCTATGTGCATGGCTATGTATTTATCAGGTTGGTAATTTCCGTTTTTAGGCTCTCTTTTCGTTTACTATCCATCACACCACAGGCGGAGAGTTCCGAATAGAGTTGTATTAATTGAAGTAGCTTCTTATAATCCCGTTGGTGAATTTGATACAAGGCGTTAAGTTGCTTTCCCTGCTGGTTAATTACATCGGCGTGTTTGCCAAACTGCTCACTAACTTTTTGTAGTACGGCTGTTTGCTTTTCCCGACTGGATTCCAGTTGGGAAAGAATAAGCGTTTCCAAAGACTTGCCAATCGTATCAAATCGAACTGAAATAGAATTGGCGGTTCGTATCATTGGATTCAGTTGTTCTTCCTCGTAGTGTCGGATAAAGCGGATTATATCATCTTGCCGTTTGCTTATTTTCGCCAGTTCCGATTTTACGGATTCGGGTGCTTCCGATGGGTTGATACACGCTTTATCAATATAGACAAATGCTAACCTGACTATTTCCCCTTTTTTCAGTGAATAGCGTTTGCATAGCTTATCTATCAATTTACCCGTCTGTCGGTCTATCCCGATGGTGGTAAGTGTGGATATATTGCTGGTCTTATCCATAATTATAACTTTTTTATAAAGAAAGTGAGGTCTATTCAGTTGATTATAAGCAGAATAGATTTTTCACTTATAATCACTGTTATAAACGATTACAAATGTAACCTCTTAAAGCCGAAGGCTTTGTCCCGCAGGGCAAGAGGGAAGAACAGGACTTGTCCAGTTCCCTCTTGCTTCATTTAGCGAAACGAGCCTAGCCACAAGGCGAGGCGGTTTCTGCTAAATGGGGAGCGGTGGCACTTCATCAGGTGGTAACATTAACCACCTTGTTTTGCTTCGGTATGCTTATCAAGTTGGTTTTCCTTTTTAAACCGCTCATAGGTAGTACAATCGGCATTTTCCTGAACAAATGCCCGAATGTCCGATGCCCGATAATAGGTCTTGTGGCTTATCGTAAAATAAGGAAGTTTGCCACTTGCCCTATACCGTTGCAAGGTTCGGAAAGATACTTTCAATAGAAACGCCAAGTCCTGATTATCTAAAAGTTTGTCGTTCTCATCCATTATCTTGTCGGTATTGATAAGTGATTTCAGGTCTTGCCCTACTTCGGTGAGCTTCTTTGATAACCGTTCCATCCACTTGTCGAAGTTTTCATTATCTACATACATTTTGCTTCAATTTTAAGTTTAACATTATTGTTCTCAACCGATTGATGAAGCAAAGTTCGGCAGAATAGAGAAATGAAAATAGAGGAGTCCGGTATTGACCCCTCTATATCATAAACGCAAATAGCTATTTATCAAACTATTGCAAAATCATCTTTTTTCATCTTTATTTTTCAGTGCTTCCGCTTGTCGTTTCTTATATTCTTTAATAAGGACGGCTTTTAAAGCATCCAATGTTTTGGTGAGATTACATGGTTTGCGTTTGAAAAGTTCGCTCTGACGGTCATAGATACCGTTAAAACTAAATCCAAAAGCCCGTTCAAAGACTTCTGAAATTGCAATGATAGATGGTTTCTTTCCTGTATTATCGACAATACCACCTAATAACATCAGGGCTGAAAGAATTTCAGTCATACCCATAATTCCAAGATATTGGAACTTAGGTATGACCGATAAAAGTGATTCAAATGTCAATGAAGTTATCGAACGGAACGATTCGGGATGTGTGATTTTGAAATTTAGTAGTGCCAGTTCTGCATTAATAATCGCCAGTGTTTTTTGTAAGAACCGCTGTTTAAGCGCATTTTTCCCCCTGCCCGTAAAGAGGTGTTGTTTCAAGTGAAGCTATCTCAATACGGGTAGCTACAAGAATCCGATAAGTAGTGGAATAATCATTTCCATTGCTCACCGTTTTTATTTGTTCAATAAACTCACCATAGGCATCTTGCAATTCTTCGTTAGTTACTTTATGTGAGGTTTCGGATAATAACCCGAATAACCTCATGTTTAACAATTCGTTCATAGGCATAATTTTTTAATGTGAATATTAATAATAAGACCAAAGTCTTTTTTTACCTATGACTTTAAAATCATATTCTTATATTTCTGCAATTGATGATATGTCCCGGAATTACAGAGATAAAAAAGAATACGACTGTTATAATTAAATTTTGCTCATATCCAGATATTAATAAAAGCGACATCATACCAACAATGCCTACCAACCCCAGTATTACAACTATTCTATACTTAATGATTATTCCTGTGACTATGGTTTCAACTCCCATTAGAGAAGATATAAAGGCTAATAACGGAAAAGTGTAATAATATCGCCCAATACATAAAAACAGTGTTAATCCTCCGAATAGTGCCCATACTTTATTGATTAAATTTTCCGTTCTGCTCTTACTATTACTCTTTTGGATTAAGCGAGTGATTAAGTTAGCTGAAATTGGAACACCAGCATATAAACAATAATAAAGTTCATCAGCGGTTAGTTTCAAGCACATAAACACCAAGAGGGAAAAGAAAACAGTTGAATATCCCCATATAAGAAAACTATTACCATTATATGCAATATTACTTTGCTCCATTCCGTTTTTTGTTAAAATAATACTCTTTACCGACTGGCAATTCCATAATTTGGTCGATTTGATTACAATTAAAGGCAACGGTTCTCAATCTCGTTATCGGTTCGCCCATCGGTTCATCGGTTAAATCATACGTTCCGTAATGCATCGGAATAAAGAGTTTTCCACCTAAATTATGAAAGGCTATAAATGCTTCCTCTGGATTCATGTGTTCTCTTGCCATCAACCATTGTGGAGAATATGCTCCAATAGGTAACAAGCAAATATCTATATCTCCAAATAGTGCATGTATGTCTTCAAATATCATTTTATCGTATGCACTATCTCCAGCAAAAAAGATTTTCCTATCTCCATCTATAATTAAGAAGCTACCCCACAAAACTTTATTGTAATCGTTTAATCCTCTACGTCCCCAATGCTTAGCGGGAAGAAAAATAATCCGAATATCCTTGTCAATCTGAAATTCCTGATACCAACCAGCTTCCTGCATTTCAATATCTTTTAATATAGCTTTTACTCCCAAAGGAGCAAGAACCATTAAAGACAGATTATTAGCTACAATTTTATCAATTGTATTTTTATCAAGATGGTCGCGATGGTCATGTGAGATAAGCAGATAATTTATATCTGTCAATGAATCAATATTGCATGGTAAATCTACTTTCCGTTTTGTTGTTGGTAAATCAAAGAAACAAGGGTCTGTGATTAACTTTACGCCATTAATCGAAATAAAAAAAGAAGAGTGTCCCAACCAAATTATTCTATCTTCTTTACTGCCAAAATCATTGATATGGATTACCTCTAACCTAGATATATCATTTTGTTTCTCTAATTTTTGAGGATTAGAACTTAACTTCCATTTTAATACACTCCATACAGGCGATTTTACAATGATTGAATCATTGTAGAAACGTCCATTAATGGTAATATTTCCACTCCATTGCTGTTTTACAGTTTTCAGAAGCGGATTATTAACTTTTTCTATTTTCTGCGTCGTATTCATTGAACATATTAGTATTGACGATATTATGAACGAGCCAAATATGCCAAGCCTTATTTTATAACCCCGATGCTTTTCCATCTATTAATCACATAAGTATATTTATCTCTACTTTTCAGGACAAAAGGCTTTATCAGCATATGTATTGCGATATAATTCACAATAACATCTATAATCGTTTTTGACTTCTTCTTTTTTATAGCACTGTAAAAAGTATCTGCTTTTTGATGGATTTGTTTTATCATTCGGTCAGAAAGCGGGTTGGTGTTAAATTGTATTTTACACAAAATAGAACCAGCTATGATACCGCTTGAATATCGAAACAAGTTATTGAGTATTTTTAGAGCCGTACCTCCACCTGCAATTTCATACGTTACTACGGAAAAAGTATATTTATTATTCAAGGCTTGTTCTACCACAAAATGCCCTCTATCTATGTAGTTTTTAAGTATGCCCGGAATATTACTTACATAAGTAGGTAGTCCAATAATCACTCCTTCAGAATCTTTAATTGCAGCATTTAATTCTTCTGCATAATCATCCATGTGGCAACTACCCGTACTATAGCATCGCATACATCCAATACATGTTTGAATCGGTTTTGATGATATGTCATAGTATGAAACTGATATATCATCGTTTGTTTCCAATCGACTTTTGATTTCTTTTAAGATTTTTGCAGTCGCTCCATTCTTTCTAGGGCTTCCGTTGATGATTGTTACTCTCATATTTATTATACATTTGATTTAATCATTTGACTAAATTAGTAGCAAAAAAAATTATGCTCTTATACTATTAATGATAAAGCTACTGACGTGCTTACTTCTTTCTTTTACAAAATGACTATATTTTTTATTATCCAATACAATTCCTGATAAGAAATTTTTTGCCATAAACGGGAATAAGGATAATGACAAAATATTAATAAACAGAGAATCAACATCTATCGTTTTTATAATATTGCTATCAATAGCATTCTGTACATCAGCATAAAACATAGACAAATTCTTATTTGCATTCTGCTCTTCTTTATATTTCAAAATAAGAGGTTCAACTAACTTCTTATTAACCTCCAATTCGTGCATAATAAAACCCGGAAGTTTGGGATGTTTAATACCAACACTTATGTAGCTTTCAACCATTAATTCAATTTTATGGAAAATATCTACATCAGAGGTAAAAATCTTATTTAGTCGCTTAAATAGAGTTACAAATGCTTGATTAAGGACTATCTCGAATATTTTTTCTTTAGTTCTATAATAATAATGTAACAATGCAAGATTTACTTCTGCTTTAGAAGCTATGTCTCGCATTGTAGCACCGTTATATCCTTTCTCGAAAAATATTTCACGGGCTGCATCTATAATCTTTTCTTCTACTGATATTTCCATTACTGTTTTTAGTCAAACGACTAATTGCGAACAAAGCTAAAATAATATTTCTTAATATGCAAGGATAATTGAATTTATTCCCTATTTTTGTGCTATAAGAGTTATTTGAAGCAATGGAAAAACACAGCAAACTAAAGAAGTTCGCTCGTTTCTACATCGTTACCCATTGTTATACTCTTCTTCAAAAATCTATTATTCAATAGATTACAATCACATTTCTTGTTACAAAACACATATAATGCCTTTATGAATATTTCAATGAAGAATTAACACATAAAATTGTCTCCAAAATTTCCAAATTATGACGATTCCTCGTATATTTGCAAAAGGAAATGTGTTGTGAAGAATTTCGCCGCAAAGCAGTGCAAAAATTTGGTGGAGCAATAGCGGGAGATTACTTCTTTTTTGAAAATATATCTATAAGAAATACAGCCACTTAAGTCAAAATGACGATTTCTGGTGGCACCACCTTTTAAAAAGCAAGACAATATTAATCCCTGATTTTTTTCAAAATTCAGGGATTTTTCTTTTTCTGGAACAGGTAAAACCAATAGGAATGAGAATCAACATAAATATGATACCATTCTGCAATTGATTTTGGTACAGCATTTATTCAATCATTATCTCATGTTAAGCAACAGCTTTTCGCCCACTTTAAAATTCATTTAATGAACAAACTTTTTCTATAGCAAATATGTTTTCTATTATCCTAAATGAATGATAAATAAAATGTTTCCATCAAGCATTTTTTCTGTATGACAAAGGATTAATTTTATAAAGAGACAGATAAATGCTCATTTGTTATATTCATTTATTTATAGTTTAATATAACAAATCATGTAGATATGGCAACAATAAAAATCAAATTCCGTACCTCTTCCGTGAAAACAAAAGAAGGCGTATTGTTCTATCAAATCATTCATGCCAGAGTAACCAGGCAAATCAATACCGGCTATAAAATTTTTCCTTCAGAATGGGATAAGCATTTGGCTTGCATCATTCTTCCGGACAATAATGACATAAGACGACGTTTTCTCACTCAACTAACAAGCCGAATAGCAGAAGACATGCATAGACTGAAAAATATCATTTCAAAACTTGAACATTCGGGCAATCCTTTTACCTCCGGAAAAATAATAGAGCTATTCCGTATTCCCCCCATCAATAAATACAGTTTTCTATCATTCGCACAAGATCTTATTATACAACTAAAACAAATCGGCAAAGAACGCACTGCCGAGTCTTATGCCTCAGCATACAACAGTTTCAAGCGTTTTATGGACAATAATGGTGACGTTCTACTTGAAGATGTAAATTCCAATCTGATGATAAAATATGAAATATACCTTAAAAACTGCGGTGTCTGTCCAAACAGTTGTTCATATTATATGCGGAATCTCCGAGCAATATACAATCGTGCTGTAGAAAAAGAGTTAACACAACAACAATATCCGTTCAAGTATGTGTATACCGGTATTGACAAAACAGTAAAACGAGCTGTATCTCTAAAAACAATTCGCCAAATACAAAATTTAGATCTGAGCACAAACCCTTTGATGGATTATGCAAGAGACATCTTCATGTTCTCGTTCTACACCCGCGGAATGTCGTTCATTGACATGGCATATCTGAAAAAGAAAGATCTGCAAAATGGAGTTCTGTCCTACCGCAGACATAAAACCGACCAACAATTGTTCATTAAATGGGAAAAGCCCATGCAAAAAATTGTCGATAAATATAACACTATAGAAAGCCCTTATCTACTACCTATCATCAAAAATAACGGTAAAGACCCAAGAAGAGAATATAAAAATGCCTCACATTTGATTAATAGAAAACTGAAGGTAATAGGACAAATGTTAGAGATCCCCGTCACACTAACAACATATGTCGCCCGCCACGCATGGGCAAACATTGCCAAGAGTAAAAATATCTCTATCTCGGTTATTAGCGAAGCTATGGGACATGACTCCGAAAACACAACACGTATTTATCTAGCCTCGTTAGACGCCTCCATAGTAGATAAAGCAAACAGTATTATACTTAAATCATTATAGTATACCAAAAGAGTATTGGCGGGGCTGACCCAAAAGTCAGCCCTTAGTTTTCCAATGCTACATTATTAATAAATAAGATTATCATGGCTCTACACAACGGATAAAGCATGCATCACTTTTAGGCGTTTCTATTTTATTTTCACCAGTAAGAGTTGCGTAAACATTACTTTTAGAAATCAAATTAAAATCAAAAGAGAAGTAATTAATATCCCACGCCATAATATCACTTTCTCCATCGCGCCCTGGTGGATATATCTGCTGTAACCAATAGATAGCCCCCGGACGCATATACAAATCATAAAACAAAGGTTTCTCATCACCTGCCGTCATATTGAATTTATCACTACGTCCAGCAGAATAACGGAGTACAACTGTATTCTTTGTCTCACCATGTATATAGCCCTGACCAGTAACTACGCCCTGCCAATTTTTCATATCACCATATCCTTGTTTTCTATGTCCATAGCCTGACGCTCCTATCGGAAAGAATAGATTCCGCCCATCCGTTTTATTATATATAAAACAACCACGCATACCATATGTGCCGAAACTATCATAACGATATCCGTATACTTCATTGATATTGGAAAGTGTTTCCTCGGCATCATCACCATAGAGTACACCATAGCCCATTTCTATATCCTTGCTTTTATACAATACATTATAATCATCGTAATTGGCAATTTCCACTTCTTTTCCATTAATTTTAGGCTTTTCAAAAGGGGTATTAAAAGGCTGAGATGTGATTTCATCCCACAATTTAGTAGTCCCTTTTCCAGCAATCTCTAGTGGCTTGGCTTTATCATCTTTAAAGTCTTTCGGCTGCACTTCTATCCAATATTCTTTCTCATGTTTATTACTTGACGCATCAATTGGCTCATTCAGATTTCCCCACTTAAACAATGACCCTTCTTCTACCGGCGAATCTGTTTCCTCCGTAGGAGTCTTCATATTAAACGTATGCCAAGCCCGCCCTTCGTCAAGCAAAGCTACAGGAGCATAGCCCTGGCGGACAAATATAAGGTGATTGCAAGTATTGTTGTGATAACTGACACGAATAACGGCATGGCGGGATTCATTTTCTGCACATGTACCATTGAACGTAATTTTGAAATCAATTACTGAACCGGAAAGCCCCTTAAGTGTACCATGTTCATCTATACTCGTGTACTTGTTACTACTACTTTTTTCTAACTTCACAAATCCTTCGTGCGTTGTCGCTGCAACAACAGCTTCCCAAGCCCCCTCGGAAGTAAATTCTTCGAAATTTGTAGCATTCTCCCGTGCCAAACGTTTTAAAACGACATGGAAAGGCTTGTCATTATTATGCCGTCGATATATTCCTTTAGGATTGACTACGCGACGTACCTGGAATATATCAACTATTTCTGTTAATGGCTCACCCTGCGATAAAGTCGCGGTTATTTTTATTTTTGCCTGACGCCGGTAGGCTACATATGGATTATTCCCGGTATAACTAGTTTTTGCAATCATCTGTTTCGCACGTGTATATAAAGGTATACTCATATGAAGTATATTCGTCCCCTCTTCTTTACGCACAGAATAATTACCATATTCAGTATCTTCGTGAATGCCTGGATCTACGGCATATTCGCGATTTCCTCGTTGAGTTCGGTTATAGTATTCCTGGTTGCTTTCTGCATAAACAATACCTGAATCCTCATTACCATCTGCTTTTGTTGTCGTTAGTATGGTTGCAGTAGTACGGCGCAAAGAAAGAAATCCATTCCATACATTCTTGCCTTCCAAATCAAAATGATAATAATCAAAATTATTAGCATCTGCACCAATAGGCGCCCAACCATTGTTGAGTATTTCCGCTTTCACACTTTCCACTTTCGCATAACCAGGATTTATTTTTATAGGCAAATCCATCGTTCTGTTATATAAATAGGAAATATAATAGGGATTGGGCACCTCAATACCTGGTTCCGGTTCAGCATATTCGATATGCCAGTCTGCATCATTTGCAAAATTTTTAAATTTCAATGTAAGTTTATAGTGATGATTACGTTCGGCATCATAGTTTGTTGTAATGTTTTTGCCAAGCATAAAACGGTATTTAATATCACCACTACCTACTTTTTCTTCATTAATAGAACGATAATAAGCGTCTACTTCAATATATGTACCATAAGGTACGTTATCTTTTGGTCTATATTTTGAATAATCTTTGTCCGGCTGTTGCAGATGAGGAGGTAATCCGGGATGATCCAGTTCTTTATCTCCATCTGCATCCTGGCGTTTATCATATGGCTGGTCCCCCTGCATATTCTCAAAGAAAAACAAAGCATCAGCTGCCTCTTCGTGTCCATATTTAAAAGTTCCATTCTCTTCACACGGGTAATAAGCTCTCCCCGTAGCTAAACGTACCGGATAAAATTCGTCAAATGCAGGTGGGGTAGTTCCTGTATAATACTTTATGATTTCTCCGTCTTTTATTAAAGACGATTGTTCATCTTCACTTGGTGTGTTTGTTTTTCCCAAGTAGCAATTAACAGGAATAT
The DNA here is from genome assembly GCF_058231005.1 of Bacteroides sp. RCH18. Classification (NCBI taxonomy): domain Bacteria; kingdom Pseudomonadati; phylum Bacteroidota; class Bacteroidia; order Bacteroidales; family Bacteroidaceae; genus Bacteroides; species Bacteroides sp. RCH18. Next base: position 2,730,269 of record NZ_JBIPTC010000001.1, read on the forward strand.
CCTTTATCTGAACCGATTTCAAATAAATAAAAACTCCTTCTTTCAATCCAGTGGCATCATAAGCAATGGTTACTTTGGAAGCTGCGCGGCGAATCCATGCGTGCAATTCCATATCTTTCTTATTTATAGCTACTCGTGAAGCTTCCGTATTGCGGTTAGCCCCCGCAGGTGCATTCTCTTTTGTTGTGAAGTAGCCAAACATCTGATGGTTTTTAGTAGCTCTTGTCACTTTTCCATCAACAGTTTCTTCTGTCGCGAACCAGTTTTCTGCTTCCCATGTCAGATTAATCGATTTCAGTTTATCGACTGTTTGTATATTATCTTTTTCTAACTCAGCCAAGTTACCCATATTTGCTACCGCATACATATAATAATAGCCGTAAGGAACTTGAGCCAACTTGAAGGTAGCCCGTTTGGTTTTGGCTTCCGCCGTTTTGCCTCCTTCCGCATCTGTGTCTGCACGGTCAATATCATCAACATCGAATCTATCTGTAGTTTCCGTTGAAGCAGTACCTTTCGGAAGAAGATAGTACGATTTCACCAGATTTCCTTCCTCATCATACAGCAACACACAAAGATCATTGATGTCTTTGATTACATCTCCTGCCGTACGAGTGTTTACATCCAGAGCCGGCCGAAGAGGAAGAAACTCTACAGTAGCACTCACACTGACTTCTCCTTCCGGCATTCTTTCGCCTTCGTTGTTCAGCCAATCATCCGTACAGGCAGTCAAGACAAATATCAGCATACCTGTAAGACTATAAATAATGTTGCGTTTCATATTTTCCTGTATAAAGTTATTTAAGGAAATCTTTCCTTTCTTTTTTTATAATCCGAAATCGGGTTCTAGTGTGATTTCGGTATAAGGACGCACATCTACTATGCAATCCATTGCATGTTCATTAATTGTAATATTTACCACCACATGTGTATTTCGCGGCAACTGTGGCAGATTTGGCAAGTAACTTTTCAATTCAGTTCCGTTGACACCCAAAGTCAGCAGATAAGGATTTTCCTTATTGTTGTCATCACTATGCTTCCCCTCCAACAGGTAAATCGGTTGCTCATTAGTTTTCGTATTTTCATCTCCCGGAAGCAGTTGCCCTTTAAACAACGATGACGCATCATATGTATAATACCCTTTCAAAGTAGGAACATCGAAACTATTTATGTCCCAGAACTTTGTTCCCTCCGTCATTTCTCTCTCTATATATGTAGCATTGTGTGGCAAGTAATACTCCCTTTCTGCCATTTTATCAATAGTCAGTTTCGTGATTTCTATGGACCGACTGCTTTTATTCGTTATATTGAAAGTAAATTTAACAGCCGCTCTCATTATGGAAAGCTCACGTTCACAATCCTCGGCAGGCACATCTACCATATAAAGTCCACTCATCGGCAACGGACCGTCGATTCGCTCCATATTACTGCCTAACCGAATGGTCAGGCTGGATATATAATCCGTAAAGAATAAGCTTCCGGGCTGAATTTTCTCAAAATCACACTCTACCAATTTACGTTTCGGAAAAAATCCCGTTGTCTTTATTTCCGTAGCTTCATTTGCAAACAAATAAATTCGTTTCTTTTCGTTTCCGATAACTTTCATCGGCTCGCTATAACAATCGGTAGATGCAACCTCCAAATTGTAAATCCGGTTATGTTCCACTATATTATCATTGTTACGTACAACAATAATACGCAACGTTTTCATCTTTTCATTATCATTTACCGGAGCCTCTGGATAGATGTCACTGGCCCGTGTACCCGATTGCGATATGTCAGACAGGGCAACGCTGATATTAAGATTCACTAACGGCACTTCCCTGTCAAACATTTCACTATCTGCATCATGAGCACACCCCCGAAAAAGAAGAGAAATAGCCCATGGTATAATGATATATGCGATTTTCTTCATTGTCCTATATCGTTGATTCTGACAGTCCAATCGTTTATCTTAATATAAGTTTTAATCCATTCAAGATTCGGGCTTAAGAAGAATATCATTGACCATTCACTTTCACGATCGAGGAACTCCTGCGAATCCATGCTTGCATACAGATCACTCTTAAGCATAAGCAAATAGTTAATAAGTGGAATATTGATAATTTCCACACCATCTGCTTTGCGACGCACCGTCAGCTTAGGCGAGTACCAATCACGCACCATCAACCGTGAAGTAGATAGTTCGGCATAAGCTACCACCACTTCTCTTCCCTCATCAGTGAATCCTGCCGAAGCTTGCCCTTGTGCCCATGGAGTGTATGTCACCATACCATTCTCAAGCAAATTATTATCATAACTGAACAGTATGTTATCATCGGTAATTTCAAATTCAAATTTCTTATCATCTACCGGCTCACCATTCATTTGTTGCAACACAACACGAATATTATTGGTGTTCTTCATCATCTCAACGGTGCCTTCACTGTAAAGGTCGGCAGTAGCAAGAGTAAGTTCACCCCAATACAAACCGTGCAAGTTCTTTCGTTTAGGATTTGTCAAGCATTCCGAATCTAGTTCCACTTGCAAATCGGTATATCCAGTTCCTTCTCCGGGGGTATACTTCATAAGGAAAGAGCTCTTATTACAAGCCAGACCACCATAAGCTACGAAATGATAATTTCCTTGTTTGAGGTCCAGCTTCATGCGATAGTTCTCGTCCTGCAACTCCGTACCCGTCACTATGCGAGTATCCACATAATTGCCATTTTCATCATAGACCAGCAATGTCAGACAATCCACCTTCTTAGCAAATGCATTGGCATATTCCATATTGTAGTCGTAAATGAAGCGTAGTGACACGCCATGCGGACATGGAGCAAGATCTTCATAAATACGCTCACACGATGAAAAGGCAAAATTTATCAGTACGATGCCAAGCACCGTACTGATAAACCCTGAAATTATATTTCGTTTTTTATTATGCATCTTTGGTTTCTTAGAAATCGATATTATTGACACGAACTACCCAAGGCAATACATCTACCGAAACTGTCAGATAAATATCACCTCGCTCATCGGGAGTATCAGGACCTGGGTTATCAGGGTCATTATCTGAAATACGTGGATGCCCAAGACGGGAAATGTTAGTTACAGCAAGTTTATAAACATTGTTGCGAACTACAGCGAACTCCATCGGAGCCATTTCACCTTCCACACCATTGTCATTGTGGCGATTCCAATAATAATAGTAGCAATAATAGCCCCAACCACCGTCTTTGTCCTCGCTTGACTGATAGATGGTTATGCCGGCATCAGTAGCTGCTTGTCTGAAATCACTGAGATAAGAACCTTCAAGTGTTTTGTCGTTTCTGTCCCAAGTGTTCCATTTTGAATTAGCACTACTTTCATCTTGAGGGCTAGCATCCCCTTCCTCACCTGTACCACCGGTACCATATACAGCCACATAAAGCGGATGAGAACGACTCCATGTTTTGGTCTCTTCGTTGTATGCAACAGCTTTCACTGCTTTTCGCACATTTGGCCAACTTACATACAAATTGCCGCCGAACATATAAATAATCGGATCTTTATAAGAATCCTTCATTAAACCAGTAGCAGTGTAATTAATAACTTCTGCCAAGTGCCTGGTATCTTCGTCAGTGCTAGCGGCAGCAGCTTCAGTAGCTACCATTTTTCCTTTGAAAACAATACCGGTTGTTATACCGTTTACCTGCCTGTCAACCGGTCCCGGAATTGTATTTTCAGTTACATACCGCCATATACGATAGTCACCATATTTGTTACCAGTATTCCAGCTATTATCTGTATCTTCTTCACCCCCAAGAACCGTAGATAATAGATGCGTGTTCCATTGATCTTGCTTTGTATTGTCTATTGAGCCGTCAGGTTGAAAGAGAGGGTAATTAAAATACTCTCCTAATTTCTTAGTCTCAATGCCTTGATTCTTCTCGGTTGCCCACACATCCACGACATAATTACCATTAAGATGAGTTTCCCCACCTCCCACAGCGGTAAACCAGGGCTTTTCCGGGCTGCAAAGACTAGCTTGTGCCGGAAGTCCATTATCAGATACACGACGCAAATAATAAAAACTATTATTCATATTCACCAAAGCCATTTTACCTAATTCAACGTTTACAATGTAATCCCCAGGTGTTCCGTCCGGCGCAATATCTTGTACAACCGGATAAGTGTTGCCTTTCTGAGGACGTATATTTTCAGGCAAACTGCGACTACCATCTCTAAAATCGAAACGTGCCATTGCGCGTTCTACTTTCACTGCACCACCTACACTGTTGTCTACTTGTGACAAGCTTCTCGCATTGTTTATTCCGGAAAGATTAAACGGAGTGGCTTCATTATATAACAACCAGTCATTCATCGTATTAGGGAGCAAGCGCTTAGCTATGGAATAGTTGGACATCAGAAAGCTGCCACCTTCATTCTTGCTCCATATCTTTCCTAATTCCTCATCGTCACCCTTGCAAATTGCATTATACCATGTCGTATTCTTATATTCAGTTTTACTAATAAGTTCTACCAATTCATCTGTCGGGTTACAAAATATAAATACATTCACTTCCTTTTTATCAGTTGGTGTTTCTGTATCATTATAGAACTGAGACAATTGCGTTTTAGTTATTTCGGAAGTCCCAATATAAGCCTGTTTATTTGCGGATTGTTTCATCTTGTCCGACATGTCACCAAAAGCAATGAATGCATTATCCGTGCTGCGGGCAAGTACCACATACATTCTTTTCACATTGTTCTCATAATCTTTACCGATTTCGACACCAACATTGCTGCCACCACCTTCAACCGTATTACTACGCGAACCAGGTACAGACGGCATAGTTACCTGTACTGTCATGTATGCCTTATCTCCCTCATAAACAGTAGGGTCAAATTCTGTTTCACCTAGTTTATCCTCAGCACAACCTGCTGTGAGAACTACGGCAAAAAGGCATAAAAAATACTTGCTAATTCTTTTCATAATCTGCAACTTTGAATGAATTAATAATTTCTATGTTTTTATATTTAGATCCTGTTAATGTTTTATCTCTTCTATTTGCTTTAACATCCCCTCTGCATCAGCCAGCCCCCTATGTGCAGCTTCAGTAAACATTTTCTCTGCCATATCAAACTCCTTCTTCAAGGCAGCGTATGTTCCCCGACCATAAACAGCCTGTGGTGAGTTTCCAGCTTTCTTCAGATAATATTCCGCATTCTTCATATCCCCCCTGGCCATTGCGGCATTTGCAGCATTCAGATTAGCCACTTCATCATCAGGGAACATACGTACAGCGACTTCGAATGTTTCATTATATTCTTCACTCCCCAGTTTCATATCCTGTGCGGCAAGATACATCTCATTCAAACTTAACTTCTGTGGCTGTGTTTTAATCAGACGCTTGATTTCGTTGATATCAGTATAGGTACGCACTTCATATTTGACTGCATAGTCTGAATGACGAAGCCCCGGATAAACCTCTTTCAGTAAGAATGCATAATCTTTGGGAAAGGCAGTCTTGATGCTACGTTCTTTTGCATCCGGTTCCTGGTTACTGCGGATTAATGCCAGAATACCTGCTTTGTTTTCGAGATACGAGTTTTCCACATAACGTTCGAGTCCTGCCCAATCTTCCGGCTCGTAATCGGTAATGAATAGTGAATCGGCAAAATCGTACTGTTTGCGTACATACTCTTTCAATGTCTTCGTTCGTCCCATCGCCAGACGTTCATTATTCGAATAGGGACTTTCAGGCGAAGCATATCCTTTGATGCTGACAGAGATAATCCGTGTATCCACATCATTCTTCACCGCATCAATAGTATTAAGTATCTTTTGTAATTCAGCCGGATTACGACGATAATTCTCATGGATTTCTGTTCGGTTCACAGGAAAGTCAATATAAGCCGAACCTTCCAATACATTAATTTTTGGTTCTGCTTTCGGACGAATGTATACATAGGCAGGCACAAATTCTTTCGGCTCCAACTGAAGCACCAACAGAGGCTCGTTGCCATCAACAAGTGCCTCGCCGCAACAACCGCATGTTTCATTGCCCGTACTGAGCGTGGCACGTTTCATCCAATCGGCATAAGGTACCACTGTACGATATTTGACCACAGATACTTTGCTTTTTTGATAAAGCATCATATCATCCGTACACAAGCCATTGCGCAGATGATGATAATAGCGGTTGCGACCAGCTATCATCACCGAAGGTAAGTTCAGTTCATTACCTTCTCCTGACAGTCTAGGCGTAAGAATCACTTCACGGTTACTTTTTACACTCAATGCCGAAACATCAATATCCATTGATACGAACAATTTATCTTCCGAACGAGACACGGCAAGGTCAGATACTGTCACATTACCGCCCATTATTGTTTGAGCCTTTGCTCCTATCATCAAGAGTAGGAGTAGCAAACTACTACAAAGTATTTTTGTTGTTCTATTCATATCCGTAATTTGTGTGATTTAAAAAGTATATATGAGATTGACTGCCGCTTTTGTGGGCCCAACATAATTATGCGATTTTCCATCGGCTATTTTTGTACCGCATTGGGCACAGGGATAACTGTCGTAGCGAGTATAAATCCAGCCCAAGCCTAACTCCGCTTCCAAATTCCAACGTTTGTTCAATATCCACGCATAACCATACGCAATGCCACCACCGGCAAACCAACCTTGATAACGACGATCAGAAAGCACAGATAAATCTGTTCCAAGAAACGAAATATGATTGTTCAGATTACCAATGTTATACTGCCCACCCAAAGCATGAACACCAACAAAATGACCAGCGAAACGATCACAAAACCAATAACGTCCTTCTGGTTGCAGAAGCCAATGTTTCCACTTACGCTCATGTGAAAAAGTCCAGCCATTATAGTTAGCGGAAAGATCAAATGTCCATTTCGGAGCAAGGCCAACTTCTATTCCTGCATTAACAGTTGCAGTAACATCATACAATAAATTGCTTTTGATTGCTACTTTCTGACAATGTACTTCTGTGCAAAGAAGCACAAAAATCAGAATTGCATACAGTTTCAATTTGTTTTTTTTCATATATATAAGTATTATATATTACTAAATTCACACATACACGCATATAGCTCGAACCACATTTGTCCTATATATCGGAAATAGAAATATTTTAGACATGCGTTATATATCAAATCAATGTTACATATACCTTTTCAACACCCCTATATATATGAGTAGAAATAAATGACATTTCAAATATATCTCTTCTTAAGAGATGTATCCAACCTGTTGCAAAATTATATAAAATATTGTAAATGACAATATAAAATATAAACTTTTTTTTTAGCTAAACTATTAAAAACTAAGGATTTGCAAAACTTTGTAATCTATACATATTTCTAGTTAATTCATTATTCGTTGAAATATTATTAATTAATTATTAACAGATTGGAAACTTCTCTTAAGAAGAAAGGTATTAAAATGTATATATACTAGAACTAATATCCGCATATATTCAATTTTGTATATTGCCGGTATACCTAATAATGAATATTTCAGTTTCTCATTAGGAGATAAACTCTTTGTCTAAAAAACCAGCACCAAAGAGAAGGACACGGGATATAGTTTTGTTCTTATCATCATAAAAGAATACATTATAAAGTTCCCTCCAAAAAATATTCCTATAGTATTTGGATAAATCGAACCTTTTCCATATCTTTGCACCGTCAAAAAAATAAGAGCAGTATAAGTTAACATTTAACATATATACAATCTATTTATTTGATTATAATGTGATAGAAATTGTAATGTTAATCAGAGTTTTACGAATAAAAACTTTCAAAGCTCAATTTTCAACAACATCACATTCAAGAGCGGAATGTAGCGCAGTTGGTAGCGCACTACGTTCGGGACGTAGGGGTCGGGCGTTCGAGTCGCCTCATTCCGACAAAAGCGACAAATGATTTTATCATTTGTCGCTTTTTGTTTTAATTCACTTTGGTAACGTACTGATAATCCATCAGATAATTCAATAATCAAATTCTTTTTCGTTCGATTCCTCCCTATTTTCAGTTTAATTTATTTGCACGCCAATAGATTCATTTATATCTTTGTTACCAATATTTTATTTAATCCCATTAATTCATCAACCTGTTACATCATGAAAAACAGATTCCACCTTTTAGCCACAGCGGTAGTTTCCTTGTTATGTGTTAGTTGTACAGAAACTCAGGTTTCTCAATCCGGAAGTGAAAAAGCAGTCAATCCCCCTATTATGGGTTGGAGTTCATGGAACGCCTTCCGAGTAGATATCAGTGAAGATATTATTAAAAATCAGGCCGACCTGATGGTTAAAAAAGGTCTGAAAGACGCAGGATATCACTATATTAATATTGATGATGGTTTCTTCGGCGAACGAGATGGCAATGGAAAAATGCAGACCAACAAAAACCGTTTCCCGAATGGAATGAAACCGGTTGCCGACCATATACATAGTCTTGGAATGAAAGCCGGTATTTATACAGATGCGGGCAACAACACTTGCGGTTCTATCTGGGACAACGATCATGCAGGAGTAGGTGCCGGTATTTACGGACATGAGCAACAAGACGCCCAACTCTATTTCAGCGATTGGGGATTCGACTTTATCAAGATAGACTATTGCGGCGGAGATGTACTGGGCCTGAATGAACAGGAACGCTATACTTCCATCCAGAACAGCATCGACAAAGTAAACAAGGACGTCTCTGTCAACATCTGCCGTTGGGCTTTTCCCGGCACATGGGCAAAGGATGTAGCTACTTCATGGCGTATCAGTGGTGACATCAATGCGCATTGGGGTTCATTGAAATATGTGGTCGGCAAAAACCTATACTTGTCTGCCTACGCCAAAGACGGACATTACAATGACATGGATATGATGGTCATCGGTTTCCGCGACAACAGCAAAGTAGGAGGAAAAGGACTTACCCCGACAGAAGAAGAAGCTCACTTCGGCTTATGGTGTATCATGAGCTCACCCCTGCTGATCGGATGTAATCTGGAAAGTCTGCCGGAATCTTCTCTTGAACTGCTGACAAACAAAGAATTAATCGCTCTGAACCAAGACCCGCTAGGCTTGCAGGCATACGTAGCACAACATGAAAACGAAGGCTATGTACTGGTAAAAGACATCGAACAAAAACGTGGAAATGTACGTGCCGTTGCTCTTTACAATCCATCGGACACCGTTTGTAGCTTCTCCGTACCTTTCTCGGCACTGGAATTTGGCGGGAACGTAAAAGTACGTGACTTGGCAAAACGCAGTGATTTGGGAAATTTCTCTGATGTCTTTGAGCAAACGCTTCCTGCACACAGCGCTATGTTCCTCCGCATGGAAGGAGAAACACGTCTGGAACCGACATTATATGAAGCAGAATGGGCATACCTGCCAATGTTCAATGATCTCGGCAAAAATCCGAAAGGCATCATATATGCTGCCGATCAGGAAGCTTCCGGAAAAATGAAAGTAGGTTTCTTGGGCGGACAACCGGAGAATTACGCAGAATGGTCGGAAGTATACAGCGCAGACGGCGGACGTTACCAAATGACGGTTCATTATTCATTCGGCAAAGGAAGACAACTGGAGATAGATGTCAACGGCATCGTAACCAAAATCGATTCGCTGGGAGAGGATGACAAGCACAATCAAGTAACAATCCCCGTTGATCTGAAAGCCGGTTACAATCATATCCGTATGGGTAACAGCTACAACTGGGCACCGGACATCGACTGCTTTACGCTTACCAAAGGAATGTAACAGACTGAAAAACAGCTAAACGTGACAATAAAAAAAAGGAGGAGCTAAGATCACTCTCCACTCCTCCTGTCACGACAAACAACTAAAATTATTCACTATTTGATGCCATCCAATGCCCTTTTAGCAGTAGCATTAGTGGAGTCTATAGCCAGAATTTTGCTCCAATACTCCTTAGATTTTTCTTTATTCGCCATTGCTTCCGCTTTCAGTGCCGGATTTTCAATAGCCAACAAGTAGTAATATCCAAGATAACTGTAGCACTCAATCAAAGCTGAATTGTAATGAGGATCATTCTTGCTTTCCAGCAGGGTGGCTACCTCCTCATAGAAAGGCTTCGCCAGTCCAAGAGTCGTTTCGGGGTCCAGTGCGGAATTGGCACGTGCCCTCCAAAAATTACCCAGGTAGCTGTCCGGTGCTGCTTCTGCGATGGAATGGAAAACAGAATCAGCGGCCATCAAAGCCTGCTTGCGCTCTTCAGCATTGATTGTCAGTGAATCAGTCTGCGTACCTGCACCATAATAAAGTCTGCCAAACTGGAATTGTAAATCCGGAGTCTGATGTTCCTTATCAAGAGATGCATAATATTTTTGGTATGCACTGATTGCTTTTTTATAATCATTCTTCTGTTCATAGGCAGAAGAGATATTTTTGTATAAGTCCGTCTTTGTCGGATCTAATTGTATGGCTTTCTCATATTGCTCTACAGCTTCATCATATTTTTTCAGAGCTTCGAGTAAATGCCCGTAATACATGTAATCAAGGTATGAATAATCAGCCTTGTCCGATTCGGTAAAGAAAGCATCCGCTGCCTTTATTGCTTCATCAAAGCGCTTCAGGTCTGTATAATTATACATTGCCAGGCGATTGAACGCCGCGTGACGCGCATTCTTTTTCAATCCCATATTCGCCACTTCAAGTGACTTCTCGAAGTCATGGTTCAGGAAGAGGGCAAATGCATATTTCACCAGATCCTCTTCTGTCGCTGTCGGTCCCATCGCAAAACGCGAATAAGCTTCGGCAGCTTTACTAAAATCATTCTTCAAATAATAGATTTCGGCAAGTTTCTTATCTACGGCTGTGTTGGACGGTTCCTGGGCTTTCAGCTGTTCCAGCTTTTCAATGGCCAGAGCAGCATTGGCTGATTTATAAATATCCGCATATCTCAGATATGCTTCTGTGCAACTCGGATCGAAATAGATAGCTTCTTCATATTTCTGAGATGCAAGACCGGCGTTTTTCTGCTCAAAGGCGATGTCTCCCTCCAGTACGGAGGCAAGAGCCGATTTGCCATTCACCTTTTTGGCAAGAGCAGCATACTCCTGTGCTTCCGGAAGTTTTCCGGCTTTCAGATATACCTCGCCGATAGCCACCAGAAGTTCCACATTCTTTTTATTCTTTCCTTTTATCAACTGTTCAGCGTCCTCATTGGCCTGAGCCGGATTCGTCTGAATGGTTTCTTTCAATTTTGCAACTCCTGCCTGCCATTCGGCATCAGATGATTGCGCATAGAGCGACCCAACTGCTATAAACGCTCCAGCTAAAAACATTTGTACTCTTTTCATGATAGTCTCTAATTTTAGTTATTATTCGTCTTTCACATGGACAATACGCACTGGCTGAGTAGCCGGAACAAGTCCAGATTTTAATATAATCCGCTGCCCTTTGTCGGATGTCATAAAAGAAGCGAATCCCCAAGGCAGCGCACTGCGAGGATCATTCAGTAATGCGTAAATGGGTCGTGCCAATGGATAGTTACCGTAATACAGGTAAGCCTGATAAGGCTTATAACTGTTAGCAGGAGTAGCTACATCCTCCGCACTCACTGCCATTACTCTGATTTCCTCGGTGAAAGAAAGGTTAGTGGTATCGCTGCGGTTGCCCAGCCAGTTCACACCAATGACTCCCATTGCGCCGGGATTCTCTGCTACATACTTTATCACCTGCTGATTGGTCTTCAAGGCACTGACATTGTCAGTAGCCAGTGGTTTTCCACCACAGATAGAATCCATTGTATAGCGTACGGTGCTGGAGTTTTTATTATCGAACACCACCTGAATACTCTTCAGGCGGGAGTTCGGATTTATATCCTTCCAGTCTTTCGCCTCACCAGTGAGGATGCGGCTGAAATCCCGTACGGTCAACAAAGAATCCGGATTGTCCCGGTTAACGATTAATGCCAGACCATCTGTAGCCAGCTTAATCTCGCGGGGAAAGAACTTGCGGCTGTGAAAGGAATTCATTTCTTCCTCAGTCAATGTCCGGGTTGCAATAGCCAACCGGACACTGTCTTTCAGAAGTAAATTAATAGCCTCGACTTCCGTCGTGTAGCGAGGAACAATTCCGGCCAAAGGATACAGACTTTCAAACACATCTATCTCTTCCTGTATAATAGGCTCAAAACTTTCATCCGCCGCAATAGATATCACCCCAGACGAATACGTATCCGTCGGTCCATCCGATTTGGAACGGCAAGCACTCAACACCGCCAACAAAACGATTCCTACCAGCCAAAATTGTCTCTTCATCATTCTTACTGTAATCTAAACATTACCGGAACGGTGAATTTCACACGTACCGCTTTACCATTTTGTTTACCAGGAATCCATTTCGGCATACTTTGTACCACACGCACGGCTTCTTTATCCAAGTATGGATCTACACCACGAGCTACGTGCACATCGGTGATAGTACCGTCACGTTCTACCACAAACTGGATAATAACGCGACCTTGTGTTCCATTCTCCTGTGCAATTGTCGGATACTTGATATTTTTTCCAAGGTATGACATCAATTCCTGCTGTCCACCGGGGAAAGTCGGCATCTGTTCTACCATATCAAATACTTTTTCAGGTTCTGCAGCCTGTGTCACCACTTGCTTCAGGTCAGCAATATCAGCTCCGTTGGCTTCATCATTACCTTTTACGTCGGCAATGGAGATTGCTACTCTGGTAGAAGTCAATTCTTCCTGACTCTTGATCTCATCGTCTTCGTGCACCTCTTCATCTTTCTTGATGACAGGGGCAGTAAACTTAATAGAACTCTTCAATGCAGGAGGGGGAGGTGCAACCGGTTCTACCCGTTTCATCTCTTCCTGTTTGATTTCCGGTTCTGCCAATTTCGACAAAGTTGTAACCTCTGTCATTACTTCCTTTTGCTCCGGGGTCGCCAACTTAAGCAGCGTAGGGATAGTAAATCCAACGATTGCTATCGCCACCACAATCAGCATTGCAATAGTATGCCGTCTGGGTGAATTGGCACGCATTCTATATGCACCGTACGCTTGATTCTTGCCTTCAAAAATCAGCTGACACCATTCCGAAGAAGCTAAATCTAATTTTGCCATTTTACTTTCTTTTTTTAGGTGTTACATCATTTATCGGCCAAGTTCTGTGACAGTTCTCCCTTAGCATCATAATTCTTAATCAGGAATTCATCGGCTTCGGCAATATCCGTTATCACATATTTACCTATATTACATATCTGCATCTCGTCCAATGCATCAATCAGATTCATATAAGAAGCATCATCCGTCGCCTTGATAATGACGGTCGGCGTATCTTTTCCGCTTTTTATTTCGGAAACCTTCTTTTTGTATTCGTCATCTGTTATCTTCAGATCGAGCTTCTGTTGTTTCAAAGCTCTTACCTGATTGACAGCTGCAGCATTTTTCTGAAGAAGTACGGCACGTAGCCCGTTTGCCCCGTAACTAGTCTCTTTCAATGAGGTGTAATCCTTGTAGTTAGGCTCTCCCTCATAGTAATAGAGCTTGTTATCGGCTCCCAGCAATAATGTAATTGCCTGAGAGGCTTTCACCATACTCTTTTGCTGTTCAGTTATATCTTTGTCATTGCTCGGCATGCTTATTTCCATCGTCTGAGGCTTGCTCAGCGTGGTACAAAGCATAAAGAAAGTAATCAGCAACATGTTCATATCCACCATCGGGGTAAAGTCTACCCGGACAGTCATTTTCTTCTGCTTGCCTTTTCCTCTTTTTCCGCTGCTCTCTTGTACTTCAGCACTCATTGTCTTTCCTCCCTTTTAATTTTCAGATTCTGCTTTGAGAGAAGTAATCAGATTGTACCGATTTTCCCGCAAATCCTGAAGTGAGTTCATTACGTTCTTTATCACTGAGTATGGAGTTGAAGCGTCCGCTTTAATAGCAATTCGCAGATCAGCATTGGCGGCACGTGCATTACGCACCCACGACTTGAACTGATTATCGGTACTATCACAAGGAATTCCTTCATTCTTCAGAATTTTGTCCCGTTGATCTTCCGGGAGGTCAAGGAATTTCTGCATACTTCTGATAGGCACTCCAAACGTAGAAGCCACTGTGAACCTCTTTGCCTGTTCCGGAGTGAACTTGATGCCATACTCTTCACCCATACTCTCCAAGACAGCCTGCATATCCTGCTGCTTGTCGAGGCTCATAAATATTTTTCCTTCCTGGTCAACCAGAATCTGGAGTACATCTGTCTCCGGAATCTTGATTTCCGATACGGAGGCTGGAGTGGTAACCTGCACCGGTTCCTTCTTCACAAATGTTGATGTCAACATAAAGAAAGTCAGAAGCAATACAGTTACGTCACTCATAGCGGTCATATCTATGAACGTATCTTTCTTTTTAATTTTCGCTCTACCCATGATTAATAGATTTTAAAGGGTTCGCCAAATTAATGAGTAGCTGCAAAAGTCTGCACGATAGAGAATCCGACTTCGTCGAGTCCGTAAGTCAATTTGTCAATTTTGTTAGTGAAGTAGTTGTAAGAAATAACAGCCAGCGCACCTGTCAAGATACCGAAAGCCGTATTGATCAAGGCTTCAGAGATACCTTGTGACAAAGCCATAGAGTCGGCACCACCACCGGCGGACAATGCGGCAAATGAACGGATCATACCGATTACAGTACCGAGCAATCCCATCAATGTACCCAAAGTAGTAATTGTAGCGATAATCGGAAGATTCTGTTGCATCATAGGCATTTCCAGAGCAGTTGCTTCTTCCAGTTCTTTCTGGATAGCCAGCAGCTTTTGTTCTTTAGGCAAAGCAGTGTTCTTTTCCATTTCTTCATACTTGCGCAAAGTAGCAGTAACTACATTGGCAACAGAACCGCGTTGTTTGTCACAAATCTCTTGTGCTTTCTTAAGGTCACCGGCAGCCAGAGCTTCTTTGATGTTAGCTACAAATTTAGCCAACGAGCCTTTACCGAAAGCAGAACGAAGAGCAAAAAAGCGTTCAATACTCAAAGCGAGTACAGTTAACAACAGTGTCTGAATAACAGGCACAATCACACCACCTTTGTAAATGGTACCCAACATGTTCAATGGATGGTTGTTAGGGTCATTGTTCATAAAGTTAGACGGATTTCCCAACAGGAACTGAAAAATACACACTGCTACAATGAAACAGCAGATGATTACGATACCGGCATTCTTTATACCTACAATCTGAGACTTTTTAGTAGTTTCCATAATAAGTTTTTTGTTAAGATATTAATTTTAGTTATTTAGAAAATTTTCAAATGATTAGATACACTGCGCTATAGACCCTGTGACTTTTCAAGAATGAAAGTCACACAGCTTCATACAGGGTACGAAAAAGTAAATAAGATGGGATAAGTAATTAAATAAGGATACGTCTTAGAGCGAACACGTAGTAGTCGCTGCAGATAATGGAGTAATGTGGATCCTTATCCGAATAATAGGATTTACTTTGATCTAATACAAGTGAGTTTTCTCTTAACAAGAAGAACTTATACATAACGTCTTTAAAGAAATCATTGGATTCAATGATTCTACGCAGACGATAATTATTAGAAGATGTTTCTGTAACTGATTTAAAGCCTAATTCTACGTCAGAAATAGACAAAGACTGGGATGATCTGTCATACCCCAGCGAACGAGTCTTAAATGAAGAATTAGAATTCGTATCGGAAGTTGATTCAGACAACTGACAAGAGCATTCGCTCTGAGAAATACATGAAGTGATATTCATAGCATTTCCACCTATGCTATATGATAGCATCAGCAGAACAATCGCTAATATGAATCTCACAGAACCTTTCATGATATTTATTTTAGTTGTTTATATCGAATTCTCGTATTTCGGCGACAAATGTAGCAATTAAATATATCCGTTTGTCGTTATTCACATCATTTAAGCATAAAAGTTTAACTCTATTATTGAAACAACGTACAAAGTGTTTTGTTCTCGCAGTTTGTGATTTTATGTGTTAAAAGTAGTTAGGCGTACATACGTTTTAAAGAGTCCGCCAAGTTTAATAATTGAGGGAAATATGTATAACCAAGAAAGCCCTCCAGTCTTAAATTCCGAAAGTATCCAAAACAAGAAAGCCCTTCGGGTATTTCTACCAGAAGGGCTTCTCTAAAAATGGCGGCTACCTACTCTCCCACTGTTACGCAGTACCATCGGCGTGACGAGGCTTAACTTCTCTGTTCGGAATGGGAAGAGGTGGAACCCTCGTGCTATAACCACCTGAATAAATTCAATAAGGTTATGACATGATGAAAAGTAAAACTTAAGTAAGATATCAGAGTCAAATGAATGAACTTACTGATACGCTCGCTAAACGTATATATCGCGATCCGCACCGTCCGAAAGAAAGTGAACGGGCAATTAGTAATGCTCGGCTTTGATGTTACCACCTTTACACCTGCATCCTATCAACGTCATCGTCTTTAACGACCCTAAGAAATCTAATCTTGTGGCTGGCTTCGTACTTAGATGCTTTCAGCACTTATCCAATCCCGACTTAGATACCCAGCAATGCACCTGGCGGCACAACTGGTAAACCAGCGGTCAGTCCAACACGGTCCTCTCGTACTAGTGTCAGAGCCACGCAAATTTCATACGCCCACGATAGATAGAGACCGAACTGTCTCACGACGTTCTGAACCCAGCTCGCGTGCCACTTTAATGGGCGAACAGCCCAACCCTTGGGACCTTCTCCAGCCCCAGGATGTGACGAGCCGACATCGAGGTGCCAAACCCCTCCGTCGATATGAGCTCTTGGGAGGGATCAGCCTGTTATCCCCGGAGTACCTTTTATCCTTTGAGCGATGTCCCTTCCATACGGAAACACCGGATCACTATGCTCTAGTTTCCTACCTGATCGACTTGTTAGTCTCCCAGTCAAGCGCCCTTATGCCATTACACTCTACGGACGGTTACCAATCGTCCTGAGGGCACCTTTAGAAGCCTCCGTTACTATTTTGGAGGCGACCACCCCAGTCAAACTACCCACCAAACAGTGTCCTCGCAACTACGAGTTAGAACTCAAATAATCAAAGGGCCGTATTTCAACAGCGACTCCACAAATACTGGCGTACCTGCTTCGAAGTCTCCGGCCTATCCTACACATCAATTACCCAAATTCAATGTTAAGCTATAGTAAAGGTTCACGGGGTCTTTTCGTCCCATCGCGGGTAATCGGCATCTTCACCGATACTACAATTTCACTGAGCTCACGGTTGAGACAGTGTCCAGATCATTACACCATTCGTGCAGGTCGGAACTTACCCGACAAGGAATTTCGCTACCTTAGGACCGTTATAGTTACGGCCGCCGTTTACTGGGGCTTCAATTCAATGCTTCTCTTGCGATGACATCTCCTCTTAACCTTCCAGCACCGGGCAGGTGTCAGGCTGTATACGTAATCTTTCAATTTGGCACAGCCCTGTGTTTTTGTTAAACAGTTGCCTGGACCTATTCTCTGCGCCCAACTCTCGTTGGGACCCTTTATCCCGAAGTTACAGGGTCAATTTGCCTAGTTCCTTAACCGTGAATCACTCAAGCGCCTTAGTATATTCAACCCGACTACGTGTGTCCGTTTGCGGTACGGGTACCTTAAGGATTAAGTTTAGCGGATTTTCTTGGGAGTATGCTTACACGCACTATTGGATTGTTCCGAAGAACGCTCCATACTATCAGGTTCGACTCTCATCCCGGATTTGCCTGGGATGATCAACATCTACACCCTTCAACGGACTATTCCGTCAGTCCGCGGCGCTGTCACTGCTCCGTCTCCACGTCACTCCTTAAGGTAGTACAGGAATATTAACCTGTTCTGCCATCGGCCTCACCGTTCGGCTGAGCCTTAGGACCCGACTAACCCTGATCCGATTAGCGTTGATCAGGAAACCTTAGTCTTTCGGCGAGGGGGTTTCTCACCCCCTTTATCGTTACTTATACCTACATTTGCTTTTCCACACGCTCCAGCAAAGCTCACGCTTCACCTTCGACGCAGAGTGGAATGCTCCCCTACCGATCATTACTGATCCCATAGCTTCGGTAAAACACTTAATGCCCGATTATTATCCACGCCAAACTCCTCGACTAGTGAGCTGTTACGCACTCTTTAAATGAATGGCTGCTTCCAAGCCAACATCCTAGCTGTCTTAGCAATCTGACTTCGTTAGTTCAACTTAGTGTTTATTTGGGGACCTTAGCTGATGGTCTGGATTCTTCTCCTTTAGGACATGGACCTTAGCACCCATGCCCTCACTCCTGTGATAGAACTAATGCGCATTCGGAGTTTATCAAGACTTGATAGGCGGTGAAGCCCTCGCATCTTATCAGTCGCTCTACCTCACATTAGTAACTCACAAGGCTGCACCTAAATGCATTTCGGGGAGTACGAGCTATCTCCAAGTTTGATTAGCCTTTCACCCCCACCCTCAGTTCATCCGGAAGCTTTTCAACGCTTATCGGTTCGGTCCTCCAGTTAGTGTTACCTAACCTTCAACCTGACCAAGGGTAGATCACTTGGTTTCGCGTCTACTCCTTCCGACTCGACGCCCTATTCAGACTCGCTTTCGCTTCGGCTGCACATCTCAAGATGCTTAACCTTGCCGGAAAAAGTAACTCGTAGGTTCATTATGCAAAAGGCACGCCGTCACTGCTTACACAGCTCCGACCGCTTGTAGGCGCACGGTTTCAGGGACTATTTCACTCTTCTATTCGAAGTGCTTTTCACCTTTCCTTCACAGTACTGGTTCGCTATCGGTCTCTCGGGAGTATTTAGCCTTACCGGATGGTCCCGGCAGATTCACGCAAGATTTCTCGTGTCCCGCGCTACTCAGGATACCACTACGCTTAATTTGACTTCGTATACCGGACTATCACCGTCTATGGTTCAACTTTCCAGAGGATTCTACTCATCAAATGTCTTGCGACATCGTGGTCCTACAACCCCACACATGCCGTAACATGGGTGGTTTGGGCTATTCCCCGTTCGCTCGCCACTACTAGGGGAATCATTATTATTTTCTTTTCCTACAGGTACTAAGATGTTTCAGTTCCCTGCGTTAGCTTCCATCTAAGATGGATGACATTCCTTCAGAATGCCGGGTTGTCCCATTCGGAAATCTCTGGATCAAAGGTTATTTGCACCTACCCAGAGCTTATCGCAGCTTATCACGTCCTTCATCGCCTCCGAGAGCCAAGGCATCCGCCATGCGCCCTTGCTTACTTTCTTTCAAACTTACTTTTAAGTATCAGGTATTAAGTATCAGGTATTAAACCGGAGTACTTAATATCGCGGTACTTAAAACGTACGGTTCGATATATACTTTTAGCTCTTTACTAAATTTTACTTTTTGTACATCATGTCAAAGATCGTTTCTCTTTTCAGAGATGGTGGAGAATAACGGATTCGAACCGTTGACCCTCTGCGTGCAAGGCAGATGCTCTAGCCAGCTGAGCTAATCCCCCAAGAGTAATTGAACATTCCAACACTGTATTGGCAACGACAATTTTTGTTCGGAGTAGTCCCAGGCAGAGTTGAACTGCCGACCTCTACATTATCAGTGTAGCGCTCTAACCAACTGAGCTATAGGACTAGTTCAACCTTGTCTACCTGATGTTAGACTCGGCTTCTTTCTTTTCTCTTGTTTATCTCTATCTATACTTCTATAGATGGTTGATCTATATGTTATAAATAAACAAGTACCAGTAGTACAATAATAGAACCTATGAAATCGTTGTAACGACATCGCTCCAGAAAGGAGGTGTTCCAGCCGCACCTTCCGGTACGGCTACCTTGTTACGACTTAGCCCCAATTACCAGTTTTACCCTAGGACGCTCCTTGCGGTTACGTACTTCAGGTACCCCCGGCTTTCATGGCTTGACGGGCGGTGTGTACAAGGCCCGGGAACGTATTCACCGCGCCATGGCTGATGCGCGATTACTAGCGAATCCAGCTTCACGAAGTCGGGTTGCAGACTTCGATCCGAACTGAGAGAGGCTTTTGGGATTAGCATCCTGTCACCAGGTAGCTGCCTTCTGTACCCCCCATTGTAACACGTGTGTAGCCCCGGACGTAAGGGCCGTGCTGATTTGACGTCATCCCCACCTTCCTCACATCTTACGACGGCAGTCTCTCTAGAGTCCTCAGCATGACCTGTTAGTAACTAAAGATAAGGGTTGCGCTCGTTATGGCACTTAAGCCGACACCTCACGGCACGAGCTGACGACAACCATGCAGCACCTTCACAAATGCCTTGCGGCTAACCTGTTTCCAGATTATTCATTTGCAATTTAAGCCCGGGTAAGGTTCCTCGCGTATCATCGAATTAAACCACATGTTCCTCCGCTTGTGCGGGCCCCCGTCAATTCCTTTGAGTTTCACCGTTGCCGGCGTACTCCCCAGGTGGAATACTTAATGCTTTCGCTTGGCCGCTTACTGTATATCGCAAACAGCGAGTATTCATCGTTTACTGTGTGGACTACCAGGGTATCTAATCCTGTTTGATACCCACACTTTCGAGCATCAGTGTCAGTTGCAGTCCAGTGAGCTGCCTTCGCAATCGGAGTTCTTCGTGATATCTAAGCATTTCACCGCTACACCACGAATTCCGCCCACCTCTACTGTACTCAAGACAGCCAGTATCAACTGCAATTTTACGGTTGAGCCGCAAACTTTCACAACTGACTTAACTATCCACCTACGCTCCCTTTAAACCCAATAAATCCGGATAACGCTCGGATCCTCCGTATTACCGCGGCTGCTGGCACGGAGTTAGCCGATCCTTATTCATATGGTACATACAAAATTCCACACGTGGAAAACTTTATTCCCATATAAAAGAAGTTTACAACCCATAGGGCAGTCATCCTTCACGCTACTTGGCTGGTTCAGACTCTCGTCCATTGACCAATATTCCTCACTGCTGCCTCCCGTAGGAGTTTGGACCGTGTCTCAGTTCCAATGTGGGGGACCTTCCTCTCAGAACCCCTATCCATCGAAGGTTTGGTGAGCCGTTACCTCACCAACTGCCTAATGGAACGCATCCCCATCGATAACCGAAATTCTTTAATAAAAAAACCATGCGGTTCTATTATGCCATCGGGTATTAATCTTTCTTTCGAAAGGCTATCCCCGAGTTATCGGCAGGTTGGATACGTGTTACTCACCCGTGCGCCGGTCGCCATCTTCAGTTTGCAAGCAAACTGAAATGCTGCCCCTCGACTTGCATGTGTTAAGCCTGTAGCTAGCGTTCATCCTGAGCCAGGATCAAACTCTTCATTGTAAAAGTATTTTAATCAGCATTACTGCTGTTTTTTGCTCTGTTCAGGATGCCGTACAATTTATTGACTTCATTAATACCTTGCGTCTCACACATATTACTATATATAAGACAAGTATTGACGGTTCTATTTTTTTCTTGTACTACTTGTATTGTTTATCAATATTTCAAAGAACATTTTGCTTTCGTTTTAAAAGCGGGTACAAAGGTAAGAGGTTTTATTTTAACTACCAAATATTTCGGAAGTTTTTTTTCGTTTTTCTTTTTCTATCGTTTCTCAGACTCTCTTAGCGAAAGGGAAAGAAGGTAAAGAAGAAAAGCGTAACACCTTTTCTTTGCGAATCGGACTGCAAAGATAAGAACTTTAAGCATTATCTTCCAAACTTTATCGGAAGTTTTTTTGTTCTTATGTTTAAGCAGACCCTTGCTTTTACACTAATTCAATTTATCAAGGCTTTCTTCTCTTGGAAAGCGGGTGCAAAAGTAGCCCCTTTTCAAATATGCTCCAAACTTAAATCACTCTTTTTTTGAATTATTTTTGAAAAGACTCGCTAAAGTGTTGAATCATAAGGATATTGTAGAACATATTTTTCTCGGATACAGGAGGAACAGAGGAAAGGCATGCACATTATTATATTCATACGCGCGTTAGAAGGGCGAGCGCGGGTAGATGCACCAGGGAAATGAAGAGGAAGTAGGGGGAAGAACAAAGTTTGAAAAAGAAAAAACTATGCCATCCGCAACAATTGGATTAACATTCTTATGGGGACTGACTAAAAAGTCGGGTCTACCTCTATTGGGGCTGACTAAAAAGTCAATTCTATCTTAAATCTCCTCCTTCCAGAAGGAGGAGTACCCGTAGGGGGAGGTGGTAGGTGAATACATAATCCTTTCATTTACAAAGAAATAGGAACAAACATTATTTATCCTACCACCTCGGTCTGCGACCACTCCTCCTTCCAGAAGGAGGAGAATGGAGATACTACCGACTTTTCAGTCAACCCCTACTCACGTGTCAGCCAAGCTCTCTATGAAAATAAAAAACTATAATTTGCTGTCATCTGTCACGTTGTCGGGGATAATAATTTGAATATGAGTGATTAATGAGGTGACGGCAGTAGGTGATGGCAGTGTGACGGCAAATTTTGCTGTCACACTGCCTTGTTTTCAATGGTTACTTATGGGCTGTTGGTTGGTCTATACAGAGCTTTTTAGTTTCTCCCGTTTGAAACTTTTGTTTCTCCTGCTTGGAACTAAAGTTTCATCGGCTTGGAACTAAAGTTTCAAAGCCGTGAAAACAAGGTTTCGGACGCTTGAAAACAGTGCTTCAAGCGTAGGGAATGAGTGAAACAAGGCAGGAACTGATGCCTTACTTATATGATTCAATTAACTTGACCGCACCAACTGTTCGATTAACCTGCTCTTCCAAGAAACAATAAATCACTTATCACTCAAAAACAGCTGAGTTATCAACCATTAAAGACTGATTTCTCAATTATTAATGTCTGAAACATCAATCGTTAATAATTGATACCTCAGATATTAACACACTGTAAATCAAATGACAATATCAAACAAATGACAGATAATGATACATGGAAGAGTGAGAGCAAACACTTGCTCTCACTCTGCTACCATTGGATCTCTAACTACTAAAACATCGATGAATAAAGGGATACAGACGAATTGTTAGAGCATGAGGGCAAAACGGATATCAAATCACTGTGGAGCGTAAAGAGAATAAAGCAAAATGTATGTTCATTTCAAATAGAACCTTTGTTTATCTCAAATATAAGTTCCGCTTTAAGATAAACAAAGATTCAATGCGCACAAATATATAATAACAAAACATCGAAAGTAAGTCCCAAATACCCAACACTTTTATTATCCTTTCAACTAGTAATAGCAGGCTTAGAAACTGCATATATTCCTATAAATGATACAGGAATATTATCATCAAAGGAAAAAAGATAATAAGCTTATTATTAAAATTTTAAATTTAACAACAGGAAGTATTACTAAAACAATCGACATTGGCAGCAAATTACAACTCCCCAAGTTCAAGTTCATCATAAGGGCGATAGAATTTCTAGTAAATCCTCACTGCTTATCAGATCATTTTATCACACACACTCTGCCTTCCTCTTACCAAAGACATACACAATAGCCGATCAATAGAGAGATGATAAGACACGAGAAGCAATTTCGGGATTACTTCTTTTCTTTATTTTATAATCGTTTCCACGCACCCGTTTTTGAAAAAAAGATAGAAAGAGCTGGAATACATCCATTGCACTTCACCATTTGATTCTGAGATTGTTTGCGGTTTGCCAAAAGCCAGCAGGCATTCATCTTCCGTCATCCCCTTTACCGGTTTACCGATATTTATTTCATTCCAATGGGTGATAGGAGAAAGCTGTTTGGTGCTGACAAAATCAAACAGTTTGTTCAGCATCTGCGATTCTATTTGCACAAAGTCATCCATAGTTTCCTTGTGAGAAGGCTTCTTCTCAGGTTGTAGTTTTTCCATCGGAGTGACTTTCTTCATTATAACCACCGATGATTCTATCTGAATATTGGAAAGATAATAGACCAGCTTCCCATCTTTTACCTGAAATTGGGCCGTACAATAGTACGTATTCTTTTGTTTGGCATCCGCTTGGGAAGTAAGCACCAAGTTACAACTAAAACTCTTGGCAGGAACGCTCACTTCTGTTATTCCGTCACGCTGTGCAGGGCAAACATTTTTAATAGTCCACAACAGAGTATTAGCATAAATACTTTCATCGTTCATCGAACTGAAAGGAATAAATCCGTTGACTACATATTTGCTGCCGTCCGCACTGAGCGGATAAGTATTCTTTTGTTCAGTAAAAGTTTGTGCAATCAAAGAGGGCAGTACTCCACCCAATAATAATACAATTACCCAAAGTCTCAGTCTTGTTATCATACGTCGCTATGTTTAAGAAAACAGCATTCACGTCTTTTCCATCAAAAGAAAAAGAGCGCAAATGCTGAAATTTATATGATTAAAATATGTGTCTCAATTAGAAAGCAATACCCAGACGGATCATAAAGTTACTAGTCTTGATTCCATCGAGATCGGAAAATACATCAATGAATCCACGCTGATAAGTGAAATCCAGATTGAAACGGTCATACCACAGTCCTACGCCAATATTCATACCAGCATCGAAATGATTGTAATCCACTTCCAGATAATCTGCAAAATCTCCCCAGCTGATGCTTTCACCACTTTCTTTCATTTTGCTGGTATAGTCATAACTGGCAAAAACACCCAGATGCGGATCGATGCTAAGATTGTCCGCTACTCCAATTTTCCATCCGAAAGTGAACGGTGAATATTGAATATTGTGTGCGATACATTTCATTTCATCGGCTTTAAACCCACGGGAACCGAGGCCGAATTCCATTCCCCAATATGCTCCGGCACCGCCCATAGGCTTTTGATAGCCGAATGTAGCATTGTAGCCAATGTTTGAATCCGCTTCAACTCCGTCACCGTTGAGGTTCATGATGTTCAGGCCTGCACGCAGGAACCATTGTGTGTTACTCGCTTGCTTTTGAGTCTTGACGATTGCACTTCTGGATGATACAATCTGTGCCTGTGTTCCTACGCACAACAAAAGCGCAGCAACAATTGATAATACTTTTTTCATTATTGTCTATGTTTTTTGGTTATTAATTCTTGTTCTTTATGACAGGTGCTATTTTGGTTCTATCATCGGCACCCGAAAGTTTCTGGATACGTATCCATTCGTAATCTTCTGTCGTGGCAGTATGCCAGTTGGTGAACACGCCCGGATAACCTACGACCGTAACCGTATATCCTCCCGACTTTTCATCATCCTCTATTTTAAAAGTGGCTCCCATGATCACATCACAATCGTTCTTGATAGTGGACAAATAAGTTCCCCATGCACGGATGTTATCAAGCTCACCTTTCATGGCAACTTCCACCTCTTCTCTGCTCAGTGTCCATACATCCTTTATTCGTCCTTTCTCTTCAAGAATTTTCACCTCTACAACTGTAGGCTTTACACAAACTTCGGTTACTGCATCTCCGGCACGTGCCTGCGCATCACGAAACTTAAAGACAGTCTTTTGCGCATACGTCCCAATGACACAACCGAAAACCAGCATCATAATTAGAATCAGCTTTTTCATATTCTTTTGTGATTTTATGTTAATATGCCGCAAAGGTATGCGAAAGGAGTATACCAGCAGGAGAAATCATAGTTCCGGATAGGATACAGAAATGTATCTTATTTGGATACACATGAAGAAGTACCGATACGGATGTTATCGGATAAATCGCGGAAGAAATCATGATCGAGTATGCACGAAATGCGCCAAAGAAGATGGATGTCGATATTTTCCTTCTTGAATATCTTGTATATATTGGGACGTGTACAGCATAACTGTCCGGCGAACCAGGTAACTGTGCGTCCCTGTTCGTGAAGCGTACGTTCGATAAGCTGTCCCGCATGAATCATGCCCAATCTTCCTATGAGTGCCCCCCTGACTCCCACCGGGTAAACGGATAAATGTAAGATGAAAGGAATATATAAAAAAGCGTGGGAATCTTACCTTCGTCCGTTCCATGTTCAAGGCCTTCGCAATGCCCACCACCGAGAACGAACAACGCAGAAAGCCCACGCCGATATGTACAACACCCGTAACCTCCCTTTGTTTTCTCAAAAAGAGGCACGGATGTATATAAATACACATCAGGAGGACGTCTTAGTTGCTATTCGTCATTCCGGTGGTCAAAGTTTGCGAAGTTCTGAAACACGAAAGACAAACGCTTGTAAACGTCTTCTCTATATACACGGCTCCCCCACCACCCGGAGGCTTTCTGCGGAAGAGTCCGTTGCAAATGTATAAAAAAATAAGTTTGGTGCGCCAATTATGATTAATAATCTTTTAATCACTCTCAGCAAATGACAGTCCAATTACCCCAATAAAGCCATCAGACTTTACACAAAATTCGTTCTATCCCATTTAATTCTTCAGCAGTAAATTCCAACTGGTTTAAAGCCTGCAAATTGTCTGCCAGCTGATTCACTGAGCTCGCTCCTACTATGACCGATGTCATCCGTTCGTCTCTCAGCACCCATGCCAAAGCCATTTCTGCCAGCGTCTGTCCACGGTGACGGGCGATTTCATTCAATTGTCGGGCAGCCTCCACCTTTTCAGGCGTCACTTGCGAGCGTTGCAGAAAAGTGGAAGGACGTGCCGCACGTGAGCCTTCGGGGATGCCATTCAGATATTTATCCGTCAGTAATCCTTGCGCCAAAGGAGAAAAGGCGATAAAGCCGGAACCGTATTCGGCAGCCAAAGGAAGGCTTTCAGCCTCAACCGCACGGTCGAACATACTATAACGATACTGGCTGATAAGACAAGGAACGCCTGCTTTTACCATCATTTCATAGGCAATCCGCGCTTGCAGAGGAGGATATTTTGAGATTCCGATATACAGAGCTTTTCCTTGCTTTACAATATCAATCAACGTTTGAATGGTTTCTTCTACCGGAGTGACTCCGTCATAGCGATGACTATAAAAGATATCAAAATACTCCAGTCCTGTCCGGCGCAGACTCTGATCAATGCTTGCCATCAGATTCTTGCGGGAGCTGTTGCCGCCATAAGGCCCCATCCACATGTCATGGCCGGCTTTGGAGGAGATTATCATCTCATCCCGATATCCCTGGAAGTTTTCTTTGAGAATCCGTCCGAAATTAGTTTCGGCACTTCCCGGCACAGGACCATAGTTATTAGCAAGATCGAAATGGGTGATGCCATGGTCGAAGGCATATTTAATCATGTCGGTCGCTACACTAAAGTTATCTACGCTACCGAAGTTATGCCACAATCCTAAAGAGATGAGAGGCAGTTGCAAGCCACTCTTGCCACAGTATTTATATTGCATCCGATCGTAGCGATCAGTAGCCGGCTGATTATTCAATGGGTAATCCATAAGGTTCAATGTTTTTTTCGTTATTGCAAAGAAAGAGAAAATATTTTAATAACGTTCCATCTTATTGCTAAATTCAAAGGTTGAAATCAAGGAACAACGTCCTTCAGTCTGCCAGTAAAGGAGACACATTCTGATCAAAGAAGACAGATGATGTCACTATACTGACAGTACGATGGACGGTCCTTGGAAAACCAATCATACAAACCCTAAAAAACTATTTCAACAAGTTCTCCTTGAACTCTATTTCTACAATACGCAATTCATGCCCGGTCTTGTCCCCATCCTTCGCTTTAAACAAATCCAGTTCATTGGCAACGGGGGCGGCAACTTCTACTATTTGGCCGAAGGCATCTCCTTCTTTGCTTGTACCCTTCAGCCGGATGGTAATTTCATTGGTCAGTACCGGTTTTACATCCAAGTGGACGTATCCCAGACTCTTATCCGTATCTCCGCTCCATATCAGTTCTTTGCCTGCATATATCTCCAGCGGATAACTGCGCATACGCCATCCGGTCAGTTTCATACAAACTTCATCCACCCGTGCGGCACGTTCCAACTTATAGGTAATCCATGCGGTAGCTGCCTTCCCGTCATTCCGCCATTCGCTCAGTTCATTATCATCGAAACTGTTGACTGTATTCTCATTATTGGCTCCGGCAATGGCGGAAACGATACCGACATCCACTTTTGAGACCTTGTATGAAGGAGTCTGCGGAGTCTCACCACGAGTCAGCCTGCCTTCGAGTTCATCACCGGGGATATAGCTACTCAAACCGTTTTTCACTTCGACAGGTGAGGAAGTAAGGCTGATTTCTGCTGATTTCAATCCGTCGGCCTTCGCTGTGATACGGACGTTTCCGGCAGTAGTGAGCGAACGGATCAAAGCACGATTGATGCCGCATTCTACCGGCAAGTCTTTTGAAAGGATATAATTATTTTCTCCTTGTGCGATACCGCCACGCCATTCAGCAGGTCCTTCTACTTCAAAGTGTATCAAGTCATTTGCCAGCGGACAACGGTTGCCGTCTTTATCCATGACTTCTACCTGAAGCAATACCATATCGGCACCATCCGCTTTCCATCCTTCGGGACTCTGGATGAAACTCAATTGAATCTGTTCCGGCTTGCCAGCGGTCTGCAACTGAGTACGGCAACATTCTTTTCCGTTTTCGTCGTATCCTACGGCCTCCAGTCTGCCCGGTACGAAAGCGATATCTTTGAAGGTATACAGAAAATGATAATCCCGTTCACCATAGCCCAAAGACTTACCATTCAGAAATAATTCTACTTTATCGGCACTCGATACGACATATACCGGTTTCACTACCGTGTCATTATAATTCCAATGACCGACGATATAGATGCGAGGACATTCCGTATCTACCCAGCCGTCCCACATCACCTGATGTGCAAAGAAAGGATCTTTAGGAATACGCATGGCGTCGGTTACTCCGCTACGACGATAATTTTCTACTCCGCGATAGTGCGTATTGGTATCGGAGAAGATTATCTTCACGCCACCCGAACTTACACGGTCACCCGTTCCCGGACGTTCTCGCCAGTAATCGAACCAGCGAATAATATTTTCGATGGTAAAGGAATCCTGATTACGGTTGTAGACACGGGCATCCACTTTCTTCTGTACTTTGTTAGTAACGGTGGACTTATAAGAATTGCTGCCGTCTCCATCCTTGTGATAAGGATAGGAATAATCATCCCAGTATTTGCGCAATCCCTCGTCACGGCAATATTCCATTGCCCACATCGGATGATGCGCACTCTTATTGATATACAGCATTTCGCCTCCATATTCCGCTTCACGGATATCCAGCATTTCACGGGAACCGATTGCACGGCCGCCGTGAGGATCGTACAAATCACGTATCGCTTTCATCTCAATCATGTGTTCACGACTGATGGACTCATTGCCGCATTCATAAAATAAGATACTCGGATTATTACGGTTATAGATGATGGCGTCGCGCATCAATTCCGTACGCTGTTCCCACTGACGTCCTTCACAATCTTTTTCGGCATCTCCCGCCTGCATAGCCTGAATCAATCCTACACGGTCGCACGACTCGATATCCTGTTTCCACGGGGTGACATGCATCCAGCGCACGAGGTTCGCATTGCCCTCCACCATCAGATGATTGCTATAATCGCTCAGCCAGGCAGGTACGCTCATCCCGACTCCCGGCCATTCATTGCTTGTCCGCTGGGCAAAGCCCTTCATCTGAATGACACGGTCATTCAGCCAGATCATTCCTTTACCGAAACGCGTTTTACGGAATCCGGTGCGAGTGGCAACTTCGTCTACTTTCCTGCCATCTACCCACAGGCTTGTCTTTACTGTATACAGATAGCCATATCCCCAGCTCCAGAAATGTAGGTTATCTACTTCGGATGCCGCTTTCAGCGTGATTGTTTCACCCGGTTTCACTACCGCCTTTGTTCCTTCGAATGTTTGGATCGATGTACCGTCACGGTCTATCAGTTCTACTTGATAGGAAACCTGCTTATCACGGTTATATTCGTTTCTGATTTCAGATTCCGCATGGATAATGGCCTTGCGCGATTTCACACGGATGTCTTCGGCATAGATGTAGACTCCGGTCGTTTTGAGATTACTATATAAAGGTAAAGTCTGATACAAACGGTCGGTGACGTGCAGCCATACATTTTTGGGGATACCGCCATAATTGGCATTAAAGTTCTTATTGCTCCACTGGTATTTCGTGCCCGTCGCCCGTTCTTTATAATTCCAGTCATTGTCGATGCGGACTGCGATTACATTTTCCTGCCCGTACTTAATATAAGGAGTCAGATCAAAACCGACAGCCATGACACCATTCTCGTGCAGGCCGACATTCTGACCATTTATATAGAAATCCGCCCCTTGACGGACTCCTTCAAACTCTACAAAAACTTTCTTATTCTTGCTGTCGGCAGGCAGACGGAAATGTTTCCGATACCACATAATCGTATCGGTCAACTCATCAATGCTCAGGCGGAAAGCCTCATCTTCATTGAAGGCATGCGGTAAAGTCACTTTCTTCCACTCCGAATCAGAAAAACGCGGCTGCTTTGCCTCGGGAACATCGCCCACATAAAGCAACCAGTCTGAATTGAAGTTATATTTATTACGGACATCAGACGATGTCACGAACTGGCTTATTCCGATAAAAGCCAAAAAGAAAAAGAGGATTCTATGTCTCATAGTATGTCTATTTATCTGTTCGTGGCAAAGCTAGTGCAAAATATTACATATGTCCATAGACTAAAATACAGATTGCATAGAGATTTGTTCATAACTGCAAAGGAATGAATCAAACAGTAGTACACAATAGTAACTCCATTCTCCTCCTTCGGGAAGGAGGAGTGGTCGCAGACCGAGGTGGTAGGAAAAACAATGTTTATACCTATTTCTTTGTAAATGACAGGATTATGTATTCACCTACCACCTCCCCCTACGGGTACTCCTCCTTCCCGAAGGAGGAGAATTGAAGATAGAACCGACTATCATTTAGCTCAAAACCGTATGGTAATGAACAAAACTGTGTGGAAAGAAAGCTAAAACTGGAAATAAATAAACGGCTGAATCTCCGAACTCTTCATCTGAATGACCAGATAAATCAGAGCCACCATCAGCAGAGCTTTCCCTAAGAACGGCAGGCGAATGACTCCACGGCAAGCAGCATTCTCCCAACTATCCGGAGTGAAATGAAGCAGAAAGCCGAGCAGCATCAAGGCAAACACGCGCCAGTATCCTTCGATCAATTGTGGAAAAAGCTGCGGACGGAAAGTGGTGAATATCTGTCTCAACATATCCATCGAGTTCTGAAAATCAGCATTACGGAAGAATATCCAGCAGAAACAGACAAAGTGGAAAGTGATAATGATGCCGAATACACGACGCCAGCCATGACTTTGTTCCCCTTTCTTACGACCGGTGATGGACATCCACATCTTATGCGCCGCCAAAGCGATGCCGTGAAATGTTCCCCAAAGCACAAAGTTCCAGGAAGCTCCGTGCCACAATCCGCCCAAGAACATGGTAATAATCAGATTCAGATACTGGCGGAACTTACCTTTCCGGTTTCCTCCCAAGGATATGTACAGGTAATCGCGCAACCAACTGGACAATGAGATATGCCAACGCCGCCAAAATTCAGTGATGGAGGCGGACTTATAAGGAGAATTAAAGTTGAGATTAAAATGAAAGCCCAACAGCAGAGCGATACCGATAGCCATATCGCTATATCCGGAGAAGTCACAGTAAATCTGCAAAGCATATCCGTATACTCCCATCAGATTCTCGAGACCGGAATAAAGGGTCGGATTATCAAAGATACGCTCCACGAAGTTGACACTGATATAATCGGAAATGATTGCTTTCTTGAACAAACCGGAGAGAATAAGGAAAATCCCCCGCCCGAACATCTCCTGAGAAACGAAAAGCGGTTTCCGGATTTGCGGAATAAAGTCACGGGCACGCACAATAGGTCCGGCCACCAGCTGCGGAAAGAAGGATACATAAAACGCGTAATCCAGTATGTTGGTCAATGGCTTGATGTCTTTCCGGTAAACGTCAATGGTATAGCTTAATGACTGGAAAGTGAAGAATGAGATTCCTACAGGCAGGAATATATCAAGCGCCGTAAATTCTCCTCCCATCAACGAGGCAATCACTCCACCCAGAAAATTAGTATATTTAAAGTAGGCAAGAAGCCCCAGATTGACTCCCAAACTCAGAGTCACCAGGCCTTTACGCTTCCAGCGTCCTTCGGTACGGTCCATCCATTGCGCCAGCAGAAAGTCGCAAACCGTGACCAGCGCCAGCAGGAAAAAGTAAGTGCCGCTGCTCTTATAATAAAAGTAATAAGAGAAAAGCGTCACAAACAGAATACGGGCCGTATACTGACGCTGCAACAAGGTGTACACGATCATAAAGGCGGCAAACAGCCAAAGGAAGATACCACTGCTGAATATCATAGGTGCCTGCGGATCGTAGGTAAGCACCTCTTTTAACCGGCTGAAATCAATATCAATGGGAAACATAATCGTTATAAGCTTGAATAATGGCTTGGTATAATAAATTTCCTTGCAGGATATATCCCTCAGGTAAATAATGCACATGATCGGGACGCATCAATTTCGCTTCCGTCCAGTTGGTACAGGCACGGCGCTTGCCCCCTACTACATCGTACATATCCCACACGAGCAGACGATGATCTTTGGCATAACGGCGGATTGTTTCTGCTGCCGTAGCCGTCCGGGGATTGATGGCGTACGTACGTTTCCGCCGCCTTTGCCGGAAACTTTCGTAAGAACCCGGAGGTGTGGTGAGAAGAATAGGGACATCGGGAAGGCTGTCGCGCAACAGTTTGACAAGTTCGTCCATCTGATTATAGTGCAGGTTGACGTTATATCGCCGGTTATGACTTTCGTTGGTTCCGAAGGACAGAATCAGCAGTTCCGGCTTCATGGCTGCAATCTCGGCAATACGTCCCGGATGGGTAAACGTCAGACAGGTAGCCCCGTTCACCCCCATATCGGTATAAGAGACAGCACCAAAGGTTTCTTTCAGCAGCGTTCCCGTAGTTTGCGGATAGATGTGCCCGCGTACATGACTGTCTCCGATATGGAGAATACGCACCGTATCTTCGGAAAGTCCGGCACGTACCTGACGGAGACGTTCAAACACGGGTGTCAGCAGGGCAATGCTGTCGATTATCTCATTCCTTCCGGTTTCGCGGAAAGCGGAAGGAAAAGAAGTCTGCACGGCGATGGTATCATTCGCCCAGTTCATTTCCCGCAAAGGTTTTATCATTTTCAAGGTCTTCCCCAGTGGAGGACAGGCAGGGATACGGTCTTGCGCCTTTCCTGCCGGAAGAAGAAAGAAAGTTCCAAGTACCCCCAAGATAAAGCCCAGCAACAGGTTATTCTTGCTCATAAGCACGCCTCCTGTCATATTGTTCCTTACCGTATATCAATGTTTCATAGAGCAGTCCTGCCAGGTGTTTGCCTCCCCGGAAGTTGATATGAGTATAATCGTAGTTCGCCATCGAAGGTTTGGCATGTACGAGATTCGCCATACTGCCTTCGCCTCCCATCGCTTCAAACATATTCCAGAAAGCGATGCCGCTTTCGGCAGCAATGTTCTGCTGATAGCGAATCAGATTCTTGACTCCCGGCATGGTACGAAGTTCGCCATCTTCCGTCTTATAATCACGGTCGCCGACACTTAACAGCAAAATACTCGCCTGTGGAAAACAATTCTTCAGATGTTCGATAGAAGTGAGCAGTCCCTTCTGATAGTTATCATAAATGCGCCCCCGTTTGGTAGCCACATTCAATCCGTATTCAAGAATAATCAGATCATAAGGACGCTGCTCGTTAAACTGACGCAGCATTTGTTGCGGAATCCCCCGCAACGATAATCCGGAACTGCCTCGCAAGGAGAAATTATCAAGAATGATTCCTTTCTTACCATCCATCGCCAAGCCATAGAACAGCGTAGAATCGGCACGATCTACCGTCCACCGGACAGAGCCGATACGTCCTTCAACGGAAATCTTCTGCAAATCGCCCGAAGGTCCTAAAGAGTAGTTCTTACTCTCCCCCCGATTCACACGGGCAGTAAGATGAACGGAATCTTTATTATAAAAGAAAATAGAAGCCTGCTGACAGGTATCAAGCAGCGAAGCATATTTGCTTTGCCCCCTCAACTCAACGTATGCCCCTTCACGGGGAATAAAGTAGTGTCCGGAAATACCCTGTTTCTTTTTATCGAAATACACACTGTCCGTCACCGCATGACTGGACCATCCGCCGAAAGTATGCCGCACGGTAGGACGATACCCGCTCGTCATCGAAGTTATTGTGACAAATCCGACACCGCAACCGCCAAACCGCTTCTGAAGCATTTCACGTAAATCAGCCGTAAAGATATCCGCCTCTATAAATGAATCACCGAAAACGGCGATACGTACCAGCCCGTCATGATCCGGATAAGAAGAAGAAGTACGGTCGAGCGCTTCATAAAAAGAAGCCATGCCGCGACGGGTAGAGTCACCGTAATCTTCAATGCAAGTCATGCCCGCACGACAGGTATCGACAAAAACCGGCTTTACGACAGGAGGCAAAGGAATGGTATCCGAATCGGCTACCGCCACTTCCTGCTTCGGATAGCGAAGATCGCTTAAAAGATCGACACGCCTCATCGTGTGTCCGTCGATCGTTATAGCCGGAAGCCAGTGCAACCCAAAGAGTGCTGCAAACACAATGAGTACAAGCCATAACGAATATTTCAGGTAGTTCTTGATAATCTCCATCTTATAAGTAGATATAAGCACTCATTAAGTCCTCGTTTTTTATCCGGTGCCGAGCCACCTCCTCATCGGTGCCGAAGGAAGGCCTCATCGGTGCCAGACCACAAGTTCATCGGTGCCGGACGTTTTCAGGCTGCAAAGATAGGGAAAAGCAAGAAAAAAGAAGGGAGAATCTACATTATTTATAGATTCTCCCTTCCGATTATTGATTCACTGTACGAACGCTAGATGGTCCGTTCAATATTCCATACAAATGCACGTAATCCCAGCTGTTCGGTCTGTAAGTCCATCTTATGCAGGGTATCCAGCAGCGGATCGACTTTATTGTCATCGACCACCGTAAGGATAGCCGAACACATACTGGGCCAGGCATGACTGCCGAAGTGCGGATCGCCTGTCTTTGAACCACGTCCCTGCACCTTTTCAAGGTATGTAAAGCCCCGGCAGTTGAGACGGTCGAGCAATGCCATGATCCGTTCGTAATAAGCCTGATCGAATGTTATCAATACTGATTTCATATTTCTTTTCTGTTATTTCTTAATAATTTCATCTTTATGTTCCTGGAAGTAGACATCCAGTTCGCGTTTGCGATGGAGTTTACGACGTCTGTTCTTGATACCTGTTCCGGCAAATACACAGTACAGCGTAGGAATCAGGACGAGTGTCAACACAGTAGATACCGTCAGACCACCGATTACGGCAATCGCCATCGGACTCCACATCTCAGAACCTTGTCCGCCACCGATAGCCATCGGGATCATACCCAGAACGGTAGTAGCCGTTGTCATCAATACCGGACGGAGACGGCTCTTACCGGATGTCACCACAGAGTTGATGACCGCCATCCCCCGCTCTCGACAGAGCGTGATGTAGTCGATGAGCACAATACCGTTCTTCACCACAATACCAATCAGCATGATACCTCCCAGCAAACTCATTACACTCAGCGTACTGCCCGTAAAGAACAACGCCATCAAGACTCCACTAAATGCAAACGGCAGAGAGAACATGATAATGAACGGATAAGTCAGAGACTCGAACTGTGCCGCCATTACGATGAATACAAGGATAACAATCAGGATACCCAGTGTTCCCAAGTCGCGGAACGAGTCCTGCTGGTCTTCGTACGAACCGGAAATCTGAATCGTGATTTCTCCCGGAATATCCATCTTATCAATAAGCTTGTTACCTGCTGCCACTACGTCACCCAACGGAGCACCGGAGATAACGGCGGATACGGTCACGATACGTTCACGGTCTTTACGCTCAATGGTAGGAGGCGCAAAACGTTCGACTACCTTTCCGACATCTTTTACACGCACGGACTCGCCTTTGGCATTATAAATAAGGATGTTCTCGATGCTTTCCAGACTTGTACGATATTCGGGTGCATAGCGCACTTTGATATCATACTCATCTCCGTCTTCACGATATTTGGAAGCAACGGCACCATTGATACGATTACGCAGATAGTTACCGGCTGTAGCCAGGTTCAGTCCGTGCATCGCCAGCTTCTCACGGTCGAAGTCAACCTGATACTCGGGCTGGTAGTCACTACGGCTGATGTTTACCTCGGTCACCCCTTTTACGGTCAGCAGCTCACGTTTCAAACGGGCTGCCACGCTATCGGTCATCGTCATATCGTATCCGTATATCTCAAAGTCGGCACTTGCCTGAGCAGACATACCTGTATTACTACCTCCCAGAATAACCTGTGCCTTGCTGAACTCCGGATAACCTTTCAAGTCCTGACGCATCTCGTCGCAGACTGTTTCCAGTGAGATATCACGATCTCCCGGGTCCACCAGACTGATATTGAAGGAGATAATGTGCGAACCGTTGTCCTGCATGGAAGCCCACGTATTATCCGAGTCCGCCTGACCTACGGTATAGTTACATACCTTCATGATATCTTTATACTTCGTCAGCCACTGGTTAGTCAGCTTCTCAGAAAGTTCCTGTGCAATCTCTTTTCGTGTACCAATCGGCAATTCAAGCTGAACAGCGATACGGGCATTATCCTGTGCAGGGAAGAACTCCGTACCGATTCCTTTCGCACACAGCAAGCTGACTACGAAGAAAGCAATACATCCCACAATCACAACCGGACGATGACGAACTGCCCAGTTCAGCATTTTCGCATAACCTGTATCGAGTGCGTCCAACGCTTTCTCTATCGGAGTAAAGAAGAGTTTGAACATCTTCGACGGGCGCTTCTGCAGACGAAGTAATTGCGAACAGAGCATCGGGGTCAGTGACAACGCCGCCACGGTAGACACAAACATGATGGCACACATCATCCAGCCCAACTGCTTGAAGAGCACACCGGACATACCGCTTACCATGGTCAACGGGAAGAACACGGCGATCATGGTCAGCGTAGAAGCGATTACGGAAATAGCCACCTCATTCGTTCCATGTACTGCTGCCTGTTTCGGGTCCGAACCACGCTCAATATGTGTCGTCACGTTTTCAAGTACCACAATCGCATCATCCACCACCATACCGATGGCAATAGACAGAGACGACAGTGAGATAATGTTGATCG
Organism: Bacteroides sp. RCH18; assembly: GCF_058231005.1. Taxonomy (NCBI): domain Bacteria; kingdom Pseudomonadati; phylum Bacteroidota; class Bacteroidia; order Bacteroidales; family Bacteroidaceae; genus Bacteroides; species Bacteroides sp. RCH18. The sequence continues at coordinate 2,767,454 of NZ_JBIPTC010000001.1, forward strand.
TATTTCCGGTAATCGCCAGATAGATAAAGGAGGCGATCAACGAAAGCGGAATCGTGATACAGATAATCAATGTCGCACGCCAGCGTCCCAGGAACAGGAACACGACGATTACAACGAACAGCAAGGCATACATTACAGTCTCTGCCAAACTGTCAATCGTATTCAAGATATTATCGGAAGTATCGACAATCACTCCCAGCTTCACATCACTCGGCAGGTTCTTCTGCAAACGCGGAAGCGCTTCCTCTACCTTACGGGAAATTTCTACAGAGTTGGCACCCGACTGCTTCTGAACCACAATCATCGCACCCTGCACACCGTTATTATAGGTTTCCTGCGCACGCTCTTCCACCGTGTCCACGATGCGAGCCACATCACGCAGGAAGACATTCGCTCCATTGTGTGTACCTACTACGATATCTGCCAACTGACGGGAATCATCAAACTCCCCTTCCACACGGAGGGCATACGTTTCACTACCGATATCGAAGTTACCGCCCGGAATATTCTTGTTTTCGGCTCCGATAATAGAGCTGATAGTTTCAATGCTCAGGTTATAAGCTTCCAGTTTGTTAGGGTCGCAATATACCTGAATCTCACGTTGCGGCGCACCACTGATGGACACTGTTCCCACCCCGGGAATACGTGCCAACGGGTTAACCACACGGTCGTCCAGTATCTTGTAAAGCGCGGCCTGGCTCTCATTGGCCTGTACCGAAAGCAATACAATCGGAATCATGTCCGTACTGAACTTGAAGATGATCGGATTCTCGACATCATCCGGCAGCTGTGAGCTTACCATGTCGAGTTTGTCACGCACATCATTCGTCAGCACGTCAATATCATTACCAAACTCAAATTCCAATGTAATCAATGACATATTCTCGGAAGAACGAGAGGTAATATGTTTCAGGTTACTCACCGCATTCAAGGTATTCTCCAGCGGCCGGGTAACGTTATTTTCTATATCCGAAGCACTTGCGCCAGGATATGCGGTCATTACCATGATCGTATTTGTATCGATGTCCGGATACAAGTCGATAGGTAACTTGGACAAAGAGAAAAGACCAAAAATCACCACTGCCAGAAAGCAGAGGGAGGTCATAATCGGTTTCTTAACCGCACCTTCGTATAAACTCATTTCTTTATAGTGATTAGTTTAATAGTGATTTTACTTCTCGATCTCTACTTCCGTACCGTTTATCAGACGTGCCTGTCCGGCCACTACCACCTGCGAGTTATCGGGCACACCGGATTTCAGCTCATACTCCGAGCCCATGCGTCTGCCTAACTCCACTTTGTTGTAGGACACTTTGCCATCTTTATAAACGTACACATAGCGATCGCCGGAACCTGCCTGTTTCACAATAGCCAAGTCGGGTACTACGACGTTGTCCGCCGTACCGAAGTTCAGGGTAGCACGGGCAAACATTCCCGGACGTACACGCTGATCTTTATTGTCCAACTTGATCTCGATCTGGAAAGTACGGGTAGTTGCGTCGATAGTCGGATAGATCAGGCTGATAGTTCCCTTGAACAGCTCGTCACCATATACATCCAGCTTCACATCTACCGGTTCGCCTTTCTTCACCTTCGTGAAGTAGGTTTCAGACACATTGATCATCAGCTTGACCGGAGTGATCTGTTCGACCACCAGCACCGGACTTCCTCCGCTATACATATCACCATTATCGTAATTACGGGCAGTGATTACTCCGTTGATCGGGCTCAACAGGAATGTATTCTCTACCAGATTATTATAAGCAGTCTGCTTCACATCGAGCTGCATCTTCGCAGCATCCCACTCTGATTTGGAAGCACCGCCTACCTTATAAAGTTCGTCGATACGATTAAATTCAATTTGCTGATTGTCCAATTGCAGTTTCGTCTGTGTGAGGTTGGCTGCATCCATCTGCACCAGTTTCTGGCCTTTGGATACACGGTCGCCCACTTCTACCAGAATCCGGTCAATGCGGACAGGTGACGAAGGAGCAATGTTGTTCTTTACTTCAGCTTCTACCGTCGCTGTATAATCCTGTATCTGATCTACGGGACGGGCTGTTACATCAGCCACTTTTACTCTGGGCTTCTCGTCTTCCTGTTTCACAGCAGCCTTATCTTTTCCACCCGTACATGAGCTCATTACTACTGTCAATAGCAGAGCCACTAATTGGATACCTTTTTTCATATTCCTTAGTTGTAATTTTAGTTGTCTATCTTTATTGTTTTCCCAAAACCTGATCAAGGTCAGCCTTAGCTACCAGGTAATCGTAGATTGATTGATTGTAAGTAAGTTGTGCCTGCGTGAGTGATACCTGCGAACTGTTAAGTTCGAGCACGGTCCCCTTACCGACTTCATAACGTTTTCCGGCAATCTGTACCGCTTTTTCAGCCTGCATCACGTTTTCTTTGTTGCTGACCACCTGCTCGGAACTGGCAGTCATATTGTTACGGTAGCTGACTACCTGCATATTCAGTTTTCTCTCCGTATCGATGCGGTTCCAGTCAAGCTGGCGCATCTGGATACGGGCCGATTTTACCTTCGTAAAGTTACTCGCCCTATACAAAGGAATGCTCAGATTGAACATCAAAGACGAACTGTTACTCCATGTATAATCAAAGAAATTGATGTTCGGATTATACAAAGACTGATATTGATAAGAGAAGCTCATCGACAAAGTAGGCATGAAGTTCGTTTTCAGCGACTTCACGTTCTTTTCAAGCAATTTCATATTCAGCTCGAACTGCTTCATCGTTGTATTGTTCTCCAGACTCATATCTTCTTCCTTCAACTGATTGGCAAACAGCATTGATTCGTAGTTTGTCAGATTATCGTCAGTCTTAATATCCACGTCAGCTGTAATTCCCATCAGCACTTTCAACTGGAGTTTCGCCAGCGTCACGGCATTGGCGGCAGAAATGACATTCGGCTTGATACTGCGCATCTGTACTTCTGCGCTGATCTTATCAAATTCGCTGACTGCACCTTGTTGATACTTGGCGTTCACGACATTGAAATTATCTTCTGCCAACTTATAACTGCCTTGAAGCACTTCATAACTGTCTTGTGCAAGCATCAGCTGATAATAAGCTTTGGTCACTTGATTAATCAAATCCAGTTCGGAAGCACGCGACTTCTCCACTGCCAGTTCGATATCCGTCTTTGTCATTGACATGGCCCGGTAAACAGCCGGTGCAAACAAAGGCAGGTTAATGCTCAGTCCGGCATTGGCGGTATTCGTACCGTCCTGCCCCATCTTGAACGACATATCGTTCAGTTTCATTTCAGCCGCTTTGATCGTGTGATCCAATGATCCGTTTAGGCTTGCTTCGGGTAACAGGCTCTGCCACGCTTCCTTACTTGCAACTTTCTTTAAGGCAATTTCTTCTGCCGCCACCTTTATCGTAGGATTCTCATCCAACGCTATTTCCAGGGCTTTGTCCAGCGTCAATGTCAGCGTATTCTGCGTTGTCTGCTCCGTCTGAGCCTTTGCAAAGCCAAACGCACAGAGAGCCATTGCCGTCAGAAGCATTTTCTTGCCTGTCAATCTTTTCAATCTGTTCATAAACTCGTTTCTATTTGATCCTTAATTGTTTGTCATCCGAACCTTACTTCTATTGTTGCTCGACCCGGTTTTTACGATATTCTGATATAAATTCCTCTAAAACTTTGGCTCCTTTTTCCGTGGAAATACCACGTATATAGGTAAACATGATGGATTCATATACTTCTATAAAAGGATATTCGTTGCAAATGTCCGTATTCAACAGCACATCAAACTGCTCGCGCACCAACAGATTGACTATCTCAAAGTTGACATCCGAACGAAAGATACCTTGCTCCACGCCCGACTTAAAGAAAGACATCGTCTTCTCTGAGTCACTTTCGCTACGGTCTTTCATCATTGCATATACCTTCGGATATTTCTTGATATCCTCGAAGAAGCGCTTGTTGGTCTGATGAAAGATCTCGATGCTTTTCTGAAAGACAGCAAGTATCACCTCCAGCACATTGTTGGATTGCTCGTATATCTCCTGCAAGTATTTGTCTCTCTCGGCTTGCTTTTGCAGAATACACTCTTTCAATAATGATTCCTTATCTGCAAAAACCTCATAGAGCGTACGTTTGGAAATGCCCAATGCTGCCGCAATGTCATCCATCGTAATACACTTGATACCTTTCAAAGTAAAAGCTTCTGTCGCGGTCATTATGATCCGTTCTCTCAGCTCCGCCTTTTGGGACGCGTCTCTTCCATGCTCCATCATCACTCTTTTTAGATTTTGTTAGACTCAGTTTTCTATAAATTCACCATTTAAAGCGAAAAACGGAACAAAGATATATAGAAAACTCAATTAACAAATCAAGTTTCCTTTTATTTATAGCCCATTTGATAAATATTATCATTCATTAGAGGTATATGAAAACAAGTGTTAAGAGGAAATATGGAGCAAAAGTAAGGAATAGCGGTATATGAAGTAAAGTTTTATCGCTGTAAGAGGGAGAATAATCGGCAAATGCCGGATAAATATCGATAAGAATCGATCGTTTATCCGGCAATAACAGTCACCATTATTAACGAAAAGCGAAAAAGGAGGTTTAGTACTCTAACTTAGTCCTTTTTAAAAAAGCGACTGTTTTATGTATTTCTTTGTACATCACGATGTCGTCTTTCACAAAAGGCACTTCTTTCCGGTAGGCATGCAGGAAACTCTCCAGCAGCGGAGACGTTTTCAGCGGACGGCGGAAATCGATGCCCTGCGCAGCATTCATCAGTTCGATGGCAAGGATATGTTCAAGGTTGTCCATCACTTTATAAAGTTTGGTTGCGGCATTGGCTCCCATACTTACGTGGTCTTCCTGCCCGTTGGACGAAACGATGGAATCGCTCGATGCGGCATAGCAGTACATTTTATTCTGACTGACCATAGACGCAGCAGCGTATTGGGGAATCATAAAGCCGGAATTCAGTCCCGGATTGGCTACCAGAAATTCCGGAAGTTCGCGAAGTCCCATAATCAATTGAGAGACACGGCGTTCGGAGATATTTCCCAGTTCTGCCAGGGCAATGGCGAGAAAGTCATAGGAGATAGCCAACGGCTGACCGTGGAAGTTTCCACCGGAAATGATTCTGTCTTCGTCAGGGAAGATCGTGGGATTGTCCGTGACGGAATTGATTTCGGTCAGCAGTACGGAGGAAACATAGCGGATAGCGTCTTTCGTGGCACCATGCACTTGCGGGATGCAACGGAAAGAGTAAGGATCCTGCACGTGCGCTTTGGGACGTTCGATCAGTTCGCTGCCTGCCAGCAGTTTACGGAAAGCCTCTCCCGTCTCGATCTGTCCGGGATGAGGGCGTATCTGCTGGATGCAATCCATAAACGGGTCGATGCGTCCGTCGAAGGCTTCAAGAGAAAGGGCGGCTATCAGGTCGGCTTTCTTGGAGAGGCGGAAGGCTTTGAGAATGGCAAATACACCGTTGGCACTCATGAACTGGGTACCGTTGAGCAGTGCAAGCCCTTCCTTGCTCATGAGCCGGACGGGTTCCCAGCCAAATTCGTCGAGCACGCTGATGGCTTCACATTTCTTTCCTTTATAGTTGACATCGCCCACACCGATCAAAGGAAGGAACAGATTGGCTAATGGGGCGAGATCGCCGGAAGCTCCCAAGGAACCGCGGTCATAGACGATGGGCAGTACGTCGTTATTGAAAAAGTCGAGGATACGCTGCACGGTGATAAGTTGCACGCCGCTATGTCCCAACGAGAGAGCGTGGGCTTTGAGCAACATCATCAGTTTGATGATGACAGGACGGATTTCTTCGCCAACACTGCAGGCATGGCTCTTTATCAGGTTTTCCTGCAAGGTTCCCAATTCGCCGGGAGATATATTTTTAGTGCATAACGAGCCGAAGCCGGTGGTGATGCCATAAAGAGGTTCTTCGGAAGAAGCGATTTTATGGTCGAGATAATCACGGCATTTCTGAATGCGGAGCTTGGCTTCGGGAGCCAGTTCCAGCTTCAGATTCTCGTTGATGATCCGTTCGATGATTTCGAAGGTCAGTTCTCCGGAACCTATTTGATACACATTCTTGCTCATACACGTAAGTCTTGGTTGACGGCATCCAGTAATTCTTTCTCTTTCCGGCAAGCGGTTTGCTCCATCCGGTCCGCTTCGGCTTGCAAGCCCTGGACAAATTCTTTGTCTTTGAGTACCCCCAGATTAATGCGGACATTCAGCAATGCCCCCAATACGGCGGATCGTGCCGCCATCATGGCTACACAGGCGTCTGTAATAGCGTTCCGGTTTCCCAAGCGGGCGATGTCTGCTATGACGGGCATCACTTCAAGTGCTTTTCGGGCAACTTCCATCGGAATGAGGGCGGCATGCCTGGTGGCTTCCTGAATGGCAGCGCTGCGGGCAGCTTTTTCTTCATCGGTAGCTTTGGGAAGTTTAAAACAGGCAAAAACTTCATCATAGGCTTCGGAGTCTTTATCAATCAAGGCGATGAATTCTTTTTGGAATCGGGTGGTAAGCGTCTGTGCGTGCTGCATTACTTCTTCACTGGCTTCATATCCTTTCTTGCCGATGGTGAGTCTCGTCACCATCGTGGCCAAAGCGGAAGCCAGCGCTCCGCCTAAAGCGGCAATACTACCACCGCCGGGTACCGGATCATTGCCGGCTACCTTATCTAAGAAATCTTTTACGGTTAAATCTGCTAACATGGTATTTTATGATTTTAGTTATCAATTGACGGGGTATAGCATACCGCCTTTAATAGTCATGATGACACAGTTCATGCCTACGTAGTATGGCAGAATGTGATAATTGTCCGAATTCAGTATGACAAAGTCGCCTTGCTTACCTACTTCGATGCTTCCGATCCGGTCTGCCCGATGAAGGGCAGCAGCCCCGTTCAGTGTAAGGGCAGTGATGGTTTCTTCGATGCTAAGTTTCATGTAAATACACGCCAAAGCAATGGTCAACGGGATGGAACCGGAGAAACAGCTTCCCGGATTCAAGTCTGTGGCAAGTGCTACGGCACAGCCGGCATCAATCATTTCACGACCGCGTGCATAAGGTTCTTTCAGTGCGAAAGCCGTCAGAGGCAGTAGGGTAGCTACTACTCCTGCGTCGGCCATTGCACGGATTCCGGCATCGGAAGCCTGAAGCAGATGGTCGGCAGACAAAGCGCCCAGTTCGGCAGCCAACTCAGCGCCACCAAAGGAAACGATTTCATCGGCATGGAGCTTTAACAGGAAGCCTTGCTCTTTGGCTGCCTGAAGGAGACGGCGGGACTGTTCGACAGAGAAAACTCCTTGTTCGCAAAAGACATCGCAACATTCGGCAAGTCCGTTCTCGCGGATAACGGGGAGCATTTCACGAATCAGAAAGTCGATGTATTCGTCTCCTCTTCCTTTATACTCTTCGGGAAGGGCGTGGGCTCCTAAGAAAGTGGATACAATGTCGATACGTTTGTGTTCGTCATTGTTCAGGCTGCGCATTATTTTCAGTTGCAGCAGTTCTGTTTCCCGATCGAGTCCATAACCGCTTTTGCCTTCTACCGTGGTGACTCCCATAGCGCTCATCTTCTTCAGAAAGCCTTCGGCCGCCGAGCGAAGTTTCAGGAAATTCATTTGCCGGGTAGCTTTTACGGTACTGGCTATCCCTCCGCCACGTTCCATAATGGACATATAGCTTTCGCCTTTCAGCCGCCAGGAAAATTCTTCGGAACGTTCTCCGCCAAAAACAAAATGGGTATGCGAGTCGACAAAGCCCGGAAGCAGGCAATGTCCCCGGGCGTTATAATGCCAGTAGTGCTGGTAATAGCCGTCACGATCTTCGCCACGACTCTCGCCGACGTAAGTGATGATGCCTTTGGTCACTTCTACCGTTCCGTTTTCTATGATGCGGAGTTGTCCCATTTCCGCACCTTTACGGGCGGAGGTTCCTGTCGGGGTGACAATACGGGCATTGAATATAATCAGGTTTTCACTCATTGATCTTTTATTATTCAGTTCTTACTAGTTCAATCATAATTCGATATAAGTTTCCGCAGCTTTATATCGGACGCACGTTATTTTAATACTCCGGGCGCTATTCCATGATACGCGCTTCCAGCACCTGCTGCATGGAGAAATTCTCCAGTCCTAAATAATAGGAAGCCGTGTCTATCAGCGCTTCCATCGGTACCAGACCAATGATCTCACTTCCAACAATCGTCACTCCATAGCGGCGGGCCTCAATACGCACCAATTCGAAAGCACGATAAAGGGCAGTGCGGGTGTAATCGGTCATATTAATGGATACTTGGGTGATATTCCGTTCTTTCAGTTCCACCCCCATTGCTTTGACGTAGCGGAGACCGCCGTTGATATGCCGGATATTCTTTGCTATTTTCGTGGCTATTTCAAGATTATTGGTACTCAGATTGATGTTATAAGCGACCAGCGGCATTCGGGCACCGATAGCTACCGTTCCGGCAGTGGGATGACGCTCGGCAGGTCCGAAGTCGGGCTGCCATTCGGGAAGTTTAATTTTCTCCGCCATTCCTTCAAATTCTCCCTTACGGACGGAGGCCAGATTTTCCCGATGCGGGGCCGTGGCGGACTTTTCATATAGAAAGACAGGGAGATTATATAGTTCCGCCACTCGGGAGGCTACTTCTTTCGACAAGGCGACGGCTTCTTCCATCGTCGTATTCTTGATCGGGATGAAAGGAACCACATCCACCGCTCCCATGCGGGGATGCTGTCCGCTATGATGGTTAAGGTCTATCAGACGGACAGCAATGCCGATAGCTTCAATGACTGCATCGCGCAAGGCTTCCGGTTCGCCAACCAAAGTGACTACCAAACGATTATGATCTTCATCATTACTATAATCGAGCAGCTTCACGCCGGATTTGCCACGAAAAGGGGCTACTATCTTGTCTATTTTCTCCAAATCACGTCCCTCGCTAAAGTTGGGGACACATTCGATGATCTTATTCCAATTCATGTTTATTTCTCTATTTCGTTACTTTCTATTACAATGCTTCTTTTATTGTCTTTTTAATCAGCTCGTCATCAGCCAGATAAGGCATCGTTATATGATACCCTTCCGAATGTGATTCATTAAAAGCGCCGCTAGTCTCCATTGCATGCGGATTGCGAGCCCACGAACGGCGGGCCACTCCGCCCATCACATCCCAAAGCATAGCCGAGCGAAGTATCTCGTCTACCCGTTCGCTGCCGTCACATACCATGCCGAAGCCGCCATTAATCGCTTTTCCGATACCGACTCCACCGCCATTATGCAGGGCTACCAGGCTCATGCCACGCGCACAGTTTCCGGCGAAACACTGCACAGCCATATCAGCCATGACATTACTTCCGTCTTTGATATTCGATGTCTCACGGAAAGGCGAATCGGTTCCACTCACATCATGATGATCGCGGCCCAACATGATCGGTCCTACTTCTCCCCGCCGTACCATTTCATTGAAACGGAGGGCGATATTCATTCTTCCTACGGCATCCTGATAGAGAATACGTGCCTGAGTACCTACTACCAGCCGGTTCTTTTCGGCATCGCGTATCCAATTATAATTATCCAGATCCTGCCCCCGCCGATTGACATCAATGCACTCCATTGCGGCACGATCCGTTTTTATCAGATCTTCGTGCTTACCGCTCAGACATACCCATCGGAAGGGGCCATAGCCATAATCAAAGAGTTGGGGTCCCATGATATCTTCTACATAACTCGGCCATATAAATCCGTCTTTCTCATCAACGCCATTGCGGGAAATCTCTTTCACTCCGGCATCATAAACGGCTTTCATAAAGGAGTTGCCATAATCGAAGAAGTAAGTGCCGCGTGCCACTAGTTTCCGGATTACCTCAAAATGGCGACGCAAGGAAGCGTCTGCCAGACGACGGAACTGATCAGGAGATTCATGAAGAAGGCGGGTGCGCTCTTCAAAAGTCAAGCCTGCGGGACAGTAGCCTCCTTCGTAAACGGCATGACAAGAGGTCTGATCGGACAAAAGTTCAATATGAATCTGCTCGCGTTCCGCATATTCCAGCAAATCGACGACGTTACCATGATAGGCTATCGAGCAAGGTTCCCGACGTTCCATCGCTTCTTTTGCCAGACGGAAAGCCTCCGACAAGTCTTGTGTGACATGGCCTACCCATCCCTGCCGATAACGTGTTTCGATACGGGAACTATCGACTTCGGCTATAATAGAGGCTGCTCCGGCTATTTCGGCTGCCTTGGGCTGCGCCCCGCTCATTCCTCCCAAACCGGAAGATACGAAGAGGTGACCACGCAAATCTTTGTCCTGCGGAATGCCGAGTTTCAATCGTCCGGCATTGAGTAATGTATTGAAAGTGCCATGAACAATACCCTGCGGACCAATATACATCCAGCCGCCCGCCGTCATCTGCCCATAGTTGGCAACTCCCATTTGTGCGGCAATGTGCCAGTCGTGCTGATTGTCGAACTGGCCTATCATCATAGAGTTAGTAATAATAACGCGGGGAGCATCGGGACGGGAACGAAACAGTCCCAACGGATGTCCGGACTCAATGACCAGTGTTTGCTCAGGAGTAAGTTCTTCGAGATATTGCTTGATCAGGAGGTATTGCATCCAGTTCTGACAAACTTGGCCGGTTTCACCATAAGTTACAAGTTCATAGGGATACAACGCGATATCAAAACAGAGATTGTTGTCAATCATTACTTGAAAGGCTTTGCCTTCCACACATTTGCCACGATATTCATCAATCGCCCTTGCTTTCAGGTCGCCTGCGGGGCGGAAGCGGTATCCGTAAATTCGTCCACGGGTACGCAATTCTTCCATAAATTCAGGTGCCAGTTGCTCATGCAATTCCAAGGGGATATAGCGCAATGCATTCTTCAATGCCGTAGCTGTCTGCGCCGGCGTAAGCGTATAACTACGGTCGGGGGCCCTCCGGATACCTTCTATGAAAGCTGGGTAGGGAGGTAACGTGTTGCCAAGAGTTATCTTCATAATAAGCAGAATTAAGGATTACAAACTGTAAGCAATACAGTTCTATAACTCTTCGCAATATAGAAAAAAAGAAGAGAAAAGACAAAGGTTTTGGTAGATTTATTATCAGAAAGGTATTATTTATTCTTTCTGCTGCTCACCACACAGCATTTGCAGATACTTGAAGGTATGCTTCGCTTCCTGACTGTCTTTTGTAAGGTAGGCTTTCTTCCAGTCCGGATGTTTTTCCAGCAGTTGCGCCATCTTTTCTTTTCCTACAAAATCAATCTTTCCGGTCTCACCGTTCAGCTCATAGCAGACTCGTTTAGTAACCAGACTTGAAGCAGCAAGAGCATCTCCCACATTTCCGCCCAGTTTCACATCATCTTCTTCTGCAAATGTCCCGCCGATTACCGACCCTAATGGCATCGCACAGAAATAAATATTTTTGCCCAACTGAACAGCCGGAGCATACCACGCCCCGAAACGCATCTTTTTATATCGCAACTTACGGCAGTTGATAAACAAATCTCCTTTAGCAGTGCGCACTGCAAAACAACGCTTCTTCAACTGGCGGCACATAGATTCATCGTTGCCTGCCGTTATCCGGTAGTCAGCCCCTCCTGTCAATAGAATCTGGCTTCTGGAACGCTTCTCCACTCTCAATACCGCAAGGGTATCGCCATCTTGAGCCATCAACTCTTTCAAGTTTGAATAAATGATATTCTGCGCAACTAACGGAAGGCTAATCACGCTTATCAGCAACCACAAAATACATCCTTTCTTCATAAGCTATCCTCCTTTCTTCATTCAACGCCTTTTCGAGTGGAAAGTTATAAATTTTAGCGCATAAATGCAAGAATGGAAAAAGAAATGTTGAAAAAAGAAGTCAGGAAGCCCCTTTCGCCTTCTTGGCACAGCACCTCTTACACGCAATTATCCCGGAAGCAAGTCAATCGCACCCGAAGTTTGTTTATTCATGAGATACGGTTTATGGTTCTTTTCATAATCTTATCTTGGCTTTTTTCATTCGGAATATCAGGTGTTTTATGTGGTATATCAGGCGTTAATACCTGAGTCGTCAGGGTTGACTAAAAAGTCGGTAGTATCTCCAATTCCCCTCCCTTCGGGAAGGAGGGGTGGCTGAAAGCCGGGGTGGTAGGTAAAATGATGTATATTCATATTTTACTGTAAATGAAAGAGTTATGTATTCACCTACCACCTCCCCCTACGGGTACTCCTCCTTCCGGAAGGAGGAGATTCGAGATAGAATCGACTTTTTAGTCACTCCCATTTGAGATACTACCGGCTTTTTAGTCAGCCCCATATCAACTATTAATGATTGAGGAATCAGGTATTAATACTTGTTATGACCGATATTATGACTTATACTGTGCCCCATACTGATGTAGCATACATAAGTAATCATAAAGAATAAGTTGTGACAATTTACATGGAAACAGGCTCCATTCATATCCGTTTAAGTTTGTGACAATGTTTATCCGGGCAAAGGAAAGATAAGTACCTAGGAACAACAGCAAATGAACGATTCATTATGCTATCATGCAGGCATGATTAATATATTCCGTCAGTAACAATAAATCGTTTCACGTACATGCTCCCAACAGTCCACGTACGTAAACTATTGAGCTCACATACGTGATCCGAACAGATCACGGACGTGAAACGAAAATATGAAACGGACAAAATATATTAGCCAAACCTTGTTTGCAGGTTAAGGTTGCCGAGCTTTGTCTTAATATAGGCGGCATACAGGAAGTAATATATGGCATAAACAACGTACACCCATGCCTAAAAGGGAGTTTTTAACATAAATAGGCAAAGGCTTTAAAACAGTACACTCACCACTGATAATCAGCAAATTAATCGTATTATCTATTAAAAACAGGTGATAATAGAAAGCAGAAAAAAATCTATTATCACCGGCTATTATCACCATTACTTAACTAATTATAAGACACTTATCACACAAAGGTGACAAGTGACAATAACAAAGTGTGTTTATTTCCTATGTAACTTTGCTCTAAACCATCACAACTTACTTCATCACCGATTACTGAATGACCGTTAATAAAGAGTAAATCTGCTCTTTACAAAAACACGCTCCCATTCAGCCTTTTACGAATTATATTACCTTTGTCCGAAAAGCAATATAATCGTATGGAAAAACAAGAAAATATTATAGCAACCTATCAACAGATCATTCAGGAAACAGAACAACAACTACAAAAAGCGCGGAAACGCATTCGCTATATCAGCCTTCTGAGACTGATCTTATTCGTAGAAGCAGTAGCCTCCGCCGTTATTTTTTGGTCCGATGGATGGTTAAAACTCATCGTACTTACCGTACTTCCCATCATCGCTTTCATTTGGCTGGTGCAAAGCCACAACCGATGGTTTTACCGGAAAGATTATCTCAAAAAGAAAATAGAAATCAATCAGCAGGAACTACGAGCACTGCAATATGACTTTTCCGACTTCGACAACGGAAAGGAATACATCGATCCGTCTCACCTCTATACTTTCGACTTGGACATATTTGGCGAGCACTCGCTATTCCAGTATATCAACCGTACTTCAACCCCCATTGGCAAACAGCGTCTTGCCAACTGGTTCAATGCGCATCTGGAAGAAAAGGAAGCTATCGAACAACGTCAGGAAGCGATTCGGGAACTATCCTCAGAACTTGAGTTTCGGCAACAATTCCGCCTGCTCGGATTACTTTATAAAGGCAAGCCATCCGACACCTCTGAAATTAAAGAATGGGTAAACAGTCCGAGCGACTATCGGAAACACGCTTTCCTCCGTATCCTCCCGACAGCAGTAGGTATTATCAACCTCCTGTGTATTGGCGCAACGATTCTGGGATTTCTCCCTGCAAGCATCAGTGGGATAGTATTTGCGTGCTTTGTCGTATTCAGTTTTATCTTCTCAAAAGGAATAACCAAAATACAAGCGACGTATGGCGAAAAACTACAAATTCTGTCTACTTACGCCGACCAGATTCTCATCACCGAGAAAAAAGAGATGCACAGCCCTGCACTGCAACAACTGAAAGCCGAACTTACAAGCCAAAATCAAACAGCTTCCCAGTCCGTACACCGCCTGGCTAAACTCATGAATGCACTTGACCAACGAGGCAACCTGCTAATGAGCACCATCTTAAACGGCCTCTTATTTTGGGAACTCCGCCAGGTCATGCAAATCGAGAAATGGAAAGAAGCACACTCCGCAGACCTCCCCCGCTGGATTGAAGCTATCGGAGCAATCGATGCTTATTGTTCTCTTGCAACATTCTCATACAACCATCCGGATTACATCTATCCTCAAATAACTTCTCAGTCTTTCCACCTGCAAGCCGAAGCCTTAGGGCATCCGCTCATGGATCGCAATAAATGTGTCCGCAATGGAATCGATATGGAGAAACGCCCGTTCTTTATCATTATTACCGGCGCCAACATGGCAGGAAAAAGTACTTACCTGCGCACCGTAGGTGTTAACTATCTCTTAGCTTGCATTGGTGCTCCTGTATGGGCTTCGAAAATGGAAATATTTCCCGCTCATCTTGTCACCAGCCTCCGGACAAGTGATTCACTCACCGACAACGAATCTTACTTCTTTGCCGAACTCAAACGACTAAAACTAATCATTGATAAGCTCAAAGCCGGAGAAGATTTATTTATCATCCTTGATGAAATCCTGAAAGGAACTAACTCGATGGACAAACAGAAAGGTTCTTTTGCCTTGATCAAACAATTTATGAGCATGGACGCCAATGGCATTATCGCTACTCATGACTTGCTGTTAGGCACACTAATAGATGCTTTTCCACAAAATATCCGGAATTATTGTTTCGAAGCGGACATTACCAACAACGAACTGACATTCTCATACCAGATGAGAAGCGGAGTCGCACAGAACATGAATGCGTGCTTCTTAATGAAAAAAATGGGGATTGCCGTCATCGACGGTTAATCCCCATATGTCAGTTATTCCTTAAAGCCTGCTTGTATCTAAGCTATTAAGACATGGAAGTGCGATATTCAGTAATTATCAATCCATTATCCATTTATCCCTGCATTCCCGCACTTCACGATCTTAGAAATGGTCTTCTGATGGATGACAGTCCGCCATCAACATGAATACCATTTGACATTAAGCACCTTTAATTCAATTGACTTTTAGTCAGAAACGCAGCAACAGCTGCAGCTGCATCATTGGTAAAATAATGCACAGCAGTCACCGGCTGATATGTATAAGGTACAAACTGGAATAGCTGTACAGCTGCAAATTTATTATCAGCAGATAGTATCACGTCCATACGTATATTACCACTTGCCTCACTCTTAATCTTTGAATCCGCAGAAAATGAACCGGAATTAACAAGATCAGTCAGCTTGTCCATATGCTTCAGATCAAAGAAAATACTACGTTCCTTCGCAATGCTTCCTGTCGGTACATAGACTACTTCCTTTGACTTCCAAAAAAGCCGGAAAATACCTAAAAGGAACAATCCTGTCCCAAAGACCATCAGAGCCATACTGACAGTAGACGATTTATCTTCCAGTTCAAAAGTAGAAGCAAAAGATAAAATACCAATCAGTAACATTACACAAGAAATTAAAAGACCGGAGATACTCGTACGTTTAGCGATATCGGGATGTGAAGATGCAAATATAGTAGCATCAATAGCTTGAGTTGCCATAATATTGAAGTTTAAATTATTAGTAAAAATATGAAGATAATAAAGACTGACCGGCACTATATAATTAACGCCAGCAATCTGGAAAATAATACCAATAAATAAACGTCTAAATAATAATATGCCTTAAAGTAAATACATAGTATTCACTTGCAGGCTGGCAATAATAGGAAGTTGTAGTATTATAAATCCTTCCCCAATGCTGTGACAGTGAGTTATCACGATCTGCACAACATTGCAGCACATTTCTCAGAGAAGTGAAGTATTCACCGATTTGTACACGTTGGATACGCGTCACCGATATCTGATGGCTTTGCAAATTGGTTAATTCAGCCACAGGAAGATAAGGAGATTCAGGAGCATTGATCTGCCCTTGCGGTCTCATAGAATATGTAACAGCATGCTCTGGTTGTTCCACCTGTTTTTCAGTGAAAACATTGCCTGCGACCCCATGAAGGGCAACTGCCAGCAACAGAAACAATATTACCTTTACAAATTTTGCCATATTCTCCTGCAAATATAACAGATAATTCTTATGAAAAGTTCATTCGGTAAATCTTTTAATGTATCTTAGGATAACTAAAATATAAGGATACAAAAAAGGCTACCCGTATGAGTAGCCTTTTTTATATGTATAAGAATAACTGTAAAATTATTCAGCTGATTCAGCTTTTGGTTCTTCAGTTGCAGGAGCTTCAACAGCAGCAGGAGCAGCAGCTTCAGCACTCTTCTTAGAACGACGAGTACGAGTAGCTTTCTTAGCAACTTTTTCTTTAGCCATGTTTTCATTGTAGTCAACCAACTCAATGAAACACATTTCTGCATTGTCACCTAAACGGTTACCAGTCTTGATGATACGAGTATAACCACCCGGACGGTCAGCAATCTTAACCGAGATTTCTTTGAACAATTCTGTTACTGCAATCTTATCTTGCAGGTTGCTAAATACAACACGACGAGAATTCGTAGTATCTTCTTTAGACTTTGTAATCAAAGGCTCAACAAACTTCTTCAAAGCTTTAGCCTTTGCCACAGTCGTAGTGATTCTTTTGTGCTTGATCAAGGAGCAAGCCATGTTAGATAACATAGCGCTTCTGTGAGAAGCAGTACGACCTAAATGATTGAATTTTTTATTATGTCTCATTTTTTATTCTTTATCTAATTTATATTTAGAAATGTCGGTTCCAAACGATAGATTCAGACTTTCCAGCAAATCATCAAGCTCGGTAAGCGATTTCTTTCCGAAGTTTCTGAACTTCAACAGGTCAGTTTTGTTGAATTGTACCAAGTCGCCGAGAGTTTCTACATCAGCAGCCTTCAAACAGTTGAGGGCACGAACTGACAAGTCCATATCAACAAGCTTAGTCTTCAACAGCTGACGCATATGCAATACTTCTTCGTCAAACTCTTCATTGCCATCAGTATCGTTACTTTCAAGCGTGATCTTCTCGTCAGAGAACAACATGAAGTGGTAGATCAGAATTTTTGCAGCTTCTTTCAGCGCTTCCTTCGGGTGTATAGAACCGTCGGTACTAATCTCAAGCACTAGCTTTTCGTAGTCAGTCTTCTGTTCTACACGGAAGTTTTCTACAGCATACTTGACATTACGTATCGGTGTATAAATAGAGTCGATTGGAATTACATTAACATCCGTGCAATATTCGCGATTTTCATCAGCAGGAACATATCCACGACCCTTGTTAATAGTAATATCAATCTGCATAGTTGCCTTAGAATCTAAATGACAAATAACTAATTCCGGATTTAACACTTCAAATCCAGTCAAATACTTACCTATGTCACCTGCTTTAAATTCACTTGAATTCTCGACAGTGATGCTCACTTTTTCGCTCTCGAATTCTTCAACTACTTGCTTGAATCTCACTTGTTTCAGATTCAAGATAATGTTGGTAACATCCTCTTTTACTCCAGGTACACTAGAAAATTCATGCTCCACACCATCTATTCTGATGGTAGTGATAGCAAAACCCTCTAATGAAGAGAGCAGGATACGGCGTAATGCATTACCTACGGTAATACCAAACCCCGGTTCCAACGGACGAAATTCGAATTTACCGAATCTGGAGTCCGCCTCCAACATTAATACTTTATCAGGTTTTTGAAATGCTAATATCGCCATGAAATTAATTATTATTTAGAATACAATTCAACGATCAAATGTTCTTTAATGTTCTCAGGAATGTCTGCTCTTTCAGGTATATGCAACATTTTACCAACCTTAGAAGTTTCATCCCACTCCAACCAAGCGTATTTGCTGTGATTGAAACCTGCAAGAGAGTTAGCAATTACTTCCAAAGATTTAGATCTTTCACGAACACCAATCAATTGTCCTGGTTTTACTGCGAATGAAGGAATGTTTACCACTTCACCATCTACAGTAATATGCTTGTGACTAACCAACTGACGAGCAGCAGCACGTGTAGGAGCAATACCCAAACGGAATACTACGTTGTCAAGACGGCCTTCCAGCAATTGAAGAAGCACCTCACCGGTAATACCTTTAGCGGTAGCGGCTTTTTCAAACAAATTGCGGAATTGTTTTTCTAAAACTCCATAAGTGTATTTCGCTTTCTGCTTTTCACGAAGTTGCACACCATATTCAGAAGTTTTTCTTTTTCTTGAATTTCCGTGTTGTCCGGGAGGATAGTTCTTCTTTGACAAAACTTTATCAGCTCCAAAGATGCCTTCACCGAATTTACGGGCTATTCTTGATTTTGGTCCAGTATATCTAGCCATTTCTTTTAAATATTTAATTGTTTATTCATGAACTCAATTTGTTGCAGCCGCGATTGCAGAGAAGAAATTATTGCAATCCAAAAACAAAATCAAGATCATTTTAAGTTAAAGGTAAATTAAACTCTACGTCTTTTCGGAGGACGACAACCATTATGTGGAAGCGGAGTTACGTCGATGATCTCTGTAACCTCAATACCAGCTCCGTGGATAGTTCTAATAGCAGACTCACGTCCGTTACCTGGACCCTTCACATATGCTTTTACCTTTCTCAGGCCAAGATCAAATGCAATTTTTGCACAATCCTGGGCAGCCATCTGAGCTGCATAAGGAGTATTCTTTTTTGAACCTCTAAATCCCATCTTTCCTGCAGATGACCAAGAGATAATCTGCCCTTCACTGTTTGCAAGAGAAACAATAATATTGTTGAAAGATGAATGAACGTGTAACTGTCCATTAGCGTCTACTTTCACATTTCTCTTCTTAGCTGCAACTGTTTTTTTTGCCATATCAACAATTATTATTTAGTAGCTTTTTTCTTATTAGCAACGGTTTTCTTTCTACCCTTACGAGTACGTGCATTGTTCTTAGTGCTCTGACCTCTAACCGGCAGACCAATACGATGACGTACACCACGGTAACAACCAATATCCATTAATCGCTTAATGTTCAATTGGATTTCAGAACGAAGATCACCTTCTACTTTATACTCTGCACCGATAATCTCACGAATCTTAGCAGCTTGATCATCTGTCCAGTCTTTAACCTTCAGATCTTTATCTACACCAGCTTTATCTAAAATTTTTGCTGAACTACTGCGACCTATTCCATATACATAGGTCAACGCAATTTCACCTCTCTTATTCTGAGGTAAATCTACACCAACTATTCTTATAGCCATATACTAAATTATTTTTTTTGCAAAAATAACAAATTATCCTTGACGTTGTTTATACTTAGGATTTTTCTTGTTAATAACATACAAACGGCCATTACGTCTAACGATCTTACATTCTGGCGTGCGTTTCTTTAATGATGCTCTTACTTTCATATCTTAATTTTATTTATATCTAAACACAATTCTTCCTTTCGATAAGTCGTAAGGAGACATTTCGACTCTCACTTTATCTCCCGGCAAGATCTTGATGTAATGCATACGCATCTTACCTGAAATATGTGCAGTAATCTCATGTCCGTTTTCTAATTCAACACGAAACATTGCATTAGACAATGCTTCAACTATAACTCCATCTTGTTCTATTGCAGATTGCTTTGCCATATTATATTGCTTTATCTCCTAAAACTTCTTCTATGAATTTGAATGAAGACAAAATATCAGCCTCACCAGCTCCAACAGCTACCGTATGTTCAAAGTGCGCAGCACATTTACGATCTCTGGTCCTCACAGTCCATCCGTCACCTTCCATAATCACTTGTCTGTCTCCCAACGTTATCATCGGCTCAATTGCAATGCAAAGACCTCTTTTCATCAAAGGACCATATCCTCGCTTACCATAATTAGGTACCTGGGGATCTTCATGCATTTCCTTACCGATGCCGTGACCGACAAACTCACGCACTACACCATAAGAATGAGACTCACAATATTGCTGAATAGCATATCCGATATCTCCGATTCTTTTTCCGTGTACTGCATTCTGAATACCGATATATAACGCTTCTTTAGTTACCTTCAACAAGTTACGAATTTCTTCGTCTACCTCTCCTACACAAAAAGTATAAGCAGAATCTCCACAAAAACCATTCATATAAGTTCCGCAATCCACAGATACAATATCACCGTCTTTCAGAACAACATCCCCCGGGATACCATGTACTACCTGCTCATTTACAGAAGTACAAATGGATGCAGGAAACGGGTCTCCATATTGATTCGGGAATCCTTTAAAAGTTGGAGTTGCCCCATTATCTCTAATGAATTCTTCAGCAACTTTGTCCAACTCACGTGTAGTTACACCAGGTTTCACCACTTTAGCAACCTCAGCTAGAGTTCTACCGACAAGCAGGTTACTCTGACGGAGCAATTCTATTTCATCTTCTGTCTTAAGAAATATCATTTCTATTCTAAAGAATTAATATGCCGCTACACCAGCGCGTCCCTTAATACGACCTGATTTCAACAGACCATCATAATGTCTCATCAACAAATGACTTTCAACCTGTTGCAGTGTATCAAGAACAACACCTACAAGAATTAACAAAGATGTACCGCCGAAGAATTGAGCAAATCCAGCTTGAACCCCAAATATACCAGCAAAAGCAGGCATAATAGCAACCAATGCCAAGAAGAAAGAACCCGGTAAAGTAATACGAGACATGATATCGTCGATATACTCCGCTGTTTTCTTTCCCGGTTTGATACCAGGGATGAAACCATTATTTCTCTTCATATCCTCAGCCATCTGAGTCGGATTGATTGTAATTGCAGTATAGAAATACGTAAATAATATAATCATTACCGCAAAAACAAAATTATACCAGAAACTTGTATGATCTGTAAACGCATGCAAGAAACCGCCTGCGTTATTTACATTATTGGAAAAACCGATAAATGTAATTGGAATAAACATGATTGCCTGAGCAAAGATAATAGGCATTACACCAGCAGCATTCACCTTCAAAGGAATATACTGTCTTGCACCACCATATTGTTTATTACCTACAATTCTTTTAGCATACTGTACAGGAATCTTTCTTGTACCTTGTACCAACAGGATTGCAGCACCAATTACTAACAATAAGAATACGACTTCAATTATAAACATAATCAGACCACCACTCTTATTTGCTACTCTGGATACAACTTCTTGTATCAAAGCATCAGGGAAACGAGCGATAATACCGATCAGGATGATAAATGAAATACCGTTACCAATACCTTTATCAGTTATTCTTTCACCAAGCCACAAAATAAACATACTACCTGCTGCCAAAATAATGGTAGAGGTAACCATAAACAGAGTCCAATCTAATGAAGCATTTAAGGAAGGGCCAGCCTGCATTTTAAGATTGAGCAAATAAGAAGGGGCCTGAACTAACAATATAGCAATCGTCAGATAACGAGTATATTGATTCATTTTTCTTCTGCCGCTCTCACCTTCGCGCTGCAACTTCTGGAAATACGGCACAGCGATTCCCAATAGCTGAATAACGATAGATGCAGAGATATAAGGCATGATTCCTAATGCAAAAATAGAGGCATTAGAAAATGCTCCTCCAGAGAACATATTTAACAAGGCTAAAAGGCCTTCACTTGTTTGTTCGTGCAATTTTGCCAACATTGCCGGATTAATACCCGGTAATACGACATATGATCCGAAACGGTAAATTGCCACAAACAATATGGTGATGAGGATCCGCTGTCTCAGATCCTCAATCTTCCATATATTCTTTAATGTTTCAATAGCTTTTCTCATTGAATCAGAGTTTTACTACAGTTCCACCAGCAGCTTCAATAGCAGCAGCAGCACTCTTAGAGAATGCGTTAGCTTCTACTTCCAGCTTGTTAGTCAGAGCTCCGTTACCCAATACTTTAACCAATTGATTTGAAGAAATAAATCCTGCTTCAATAAAGTCGCTAATACCAACTTTTGTCAGATTCTTAGCGTCTGCAAGCGTCTGAATTGTATCCAAGTTGATAGCCTTATATTCTACACGATTGATATTCTTAAAACCAAATTTAGGTACTCGACGTTGAAGAGGCATCTGACCACCTTCAAAGCCAACTTTCTTAGAGTATCCAGATCTTGATTTAGCTCCTTTATGACCTCTTGTAGAAGTACCACCCAAGCCAGAACCGGCACCACGTCCTATTCTCTTTCTTGTCTTAGTAGATCCTTCTGCAGGTTTTAAATTACTTAAGTTCATATTGTAATTCGTTTTTTTATTCAACAAATAATTACTTAACAATGGCAACCAAGTGTTTTACTTTATCTACCATTCCAAGAATTGAAGGAGTGCTTTCGTGTTCAACCACGCGGTTCAGTTTGCGAAGTCCCAGTGCATCAAGAGTTCTTTTCTGATCAGCTGGAGCACCAATTCTACTTTTAACTTGTTTAATCTTTATAGTTGACATATCTCCTCCTTATCCTCTAAATACTTTTTCAACACTAATACCTCTGTTCTGAGCAATCATTCTTGCATCACGCATCTCACTCAAAGCTTCAATTGTAGCTTTAACAAGGTTGTGCGGATTTGAAGAACCTTTAGATTTTGCCAAAACGTCAGTAATACCAACACTTTCCAATACAGCACGCATAGCACCACCAGCTACTACACCGGTTCCGTGAGATGCAGGTTTGATGAATACTTCAGCACCACCAAATTTAGCTGATTGTTCATGAGGAACAGTACCTTTTAAAACAGGTACTTTCACCAGGTTCTTTTTAGCTGATTCTACGCCTTTAGCGATAGCAGCTGTTACTTCACCTGCTTTACCAAGTCCCCAACCGATAATACCTTCTTCGTTACCTACAACAACGATTGCAGAGAAACTAAAAGTTCTACCACCTTTGGTAACTTTAGTAACACGATTAATAGCAACCAATCTATCCTTCAGTTCTATATCGTTAGTAACCTTAACTCTATTATTAACTCCTGCCATAATGATTAAAATTTAAGTCCACCGTTACGAGCAGCATCAGCTACTTCTTTTACTCTCCCATGATACAAGTAACCATTACGGTCGAAAACAACAGTAGTTATACCTGCTTCCTGAGCCTTTTTAGCAATCATTTCACCAACTTTAGCAGCTTGTTCTTTCTTTGCGACTTTCTCAGCCATACCTAAAGAAGAAGCAGCAGCCAGTGTCTTACCAGAAAGATCATCGATAATCTGGACATAAATTTGCTTGTTACTTCTAAATACACTCATACGCGGACGTTCAGCAGTACCTGAAATCTTATTGCGTACTCTATATTTGATCTTAACTCGTCTTTCTATTTTTGTTGTCATAATAATCTAATTTTATATGATTTACTTAGCGCCGGCTGATTTACCAGACTTTCTACGAATTACTTCGCCAACAAACTTAATACCTTTACCCTTATATGGTTCAGGTTTACGGAAAGAACGTATTTTAGAGCAAACTTGACCAAGCAATTGTTTGTCACACGATTCCAATATAATAAGAGGGTTCTTATTTCTTTCAGACTTAGTTTCAACTTTCACCTCAGCAGGCAATTGAATGAAAATATTGTGTGTATAACCTAAAGCCAGTTCAATGATGTTACCTTGGTTAGAAGCACGGTAACCTACACCGACAAGTTCCAGTTCCTTTTTATATCCTTCAGACACGCCCACAACCATGTTATGAACTAAAGAACGATACAAACCGTGGAAAGCATGTTTTTGCTTCGGGTTATCAATCATTTCTTTTTCGTTTTCTGTTAAAGTCACGTGTCCGTCTTCAATGGCAACATTGATAGCAGGATTCACATATTGGCTAAGTTCGCCTTTGGGTCCCTTTACGGTAACCACATCATCCTTCAGAGTGACTGTCACTCCAGCAGGGATACTAATGGGTAATTTTCCTATTCTTGACATTGCTTATTCCTCCTAAATTAATATACGTAACACAAGACTTCACCACCGATTTTCAGTTCAGCAGCTTCTTTGTTAGTCATTACACCTTTGGAAGTAGATATTATAGCAATACCCAGCCCATTAATAACACGCGGCATATCTTTGTAACCAGTATACTTACGCATACCCGGAGAAGATACTCTTTCTAATTTTTTGATTGCGTTAACTTTGTTAACAGAATCATACTTCAAGGCAACCTTGATAGTTCCTTGAGGACCATCTTCTACAAACTTATAGTTAAGAATGTAGCCTTTTTCAAAAAGAATCTTAGTGATTTCTTTTTTCAAGTTCGAAGCGGGAACTTCTACAACTCTGTGCTTAGCACCAATTGCGTTCCGCAACCTCGTCAAATAATCTGCTATTGGATCAGTCATATAAAAATAAATTAAATTAATCAGGACTTCCCTGACAATATTTAAACAATAATTACCAGCTTGCTTTCTTTACGCCCGGGATCAGACCGTTAGATGCCATCTCACGGAACTGGATTCTTGAAATTCCGAACTGACGGATATAACCTTTTGGACGACCAGTCAGTTTGCAACGGTTGTGCATACGAATCGGATTTGAATTCTTAGGCAACTCTTGCAATTTCTGTGCAGCTTCAAAAGCATCGGCAGGTTCACCTGTTCTCACGATTTGCTTCAAAGCAGCTCTTTTCTCGGCGTATCTGGCTACTAATTTAGCACGCTTTACTTCACGTGCCTTCATTGATTCCTTTGCCATATTCTATTAATCTTTTTTAGCGTTTTTAAAAGGTAAACCGAATTCCTTCAACAAGGCATAACCTTCTTCATCTGTCTCCGCAGAGGTTACAAAGGTAATATTCATTCCGAGAATTCTTGTAATACTATCGATATTTATTTCAGGGAAAATGATTTGTTCCTGAATACCAAGGGTATAGTTACCTTTACCATCAAACTTACTTTCGATACCTTTGAAGTCACGAATACGAGGAAGAGCTACACGAACTAGTTTTTCCAAGAATTCATACATTCTCTCACGACGCAAAGTTACCATAACGCCAATCGGCATTTTTTTACGTAACTTAAAGTTTGCGATATCTTTACGAGAAATGGTAGCTACGGCCTTCTGACCAGTGATAGCTGTCATTTCATTGATTGCTACTTCAATAATCTTCTTATCAGCAACAGCCATACCTAAACCTTGATTGATAACAATCTTCTTAAGTACGGGTACCTGCATCGTTGAAGAATACTGGAATTGTGATTTCAATGCAGGTGCAATACGATCTGCATATTCTTTCTTTAGGCTAGCAGTATTACTCATTACTAAATCTCCTCTCCTGATTTTTTAGAATAACGCACTAAAGTTCCTTCAGAACTCTTTCTTCTCCCAATACGTGTTGCTTTACCAGTTTTTGGATCAACCGGGTTCAAGTTTGAAATGTGGATAGAAGCTTCTTGCTTCACAATACCACCCTGCGGATTCTTTGCATTCGGCTTAGTGCTCTTAGATACCATATTGATACCCTCAACGATTGCACGACCTTCTTTAACAAGAACCTTCAATACACGACCAGTTTTGCCCTTATCTTCGCCAGCATTTACGTAAACTGTATCGCCTTTTTTAATATGTAATTTACTCATTACTCAAATCTTTTACAAAATTAAAGTACCTCAGGCGCAAGTGACACAACCTTCATGTTTGTAGCACGAAGTTCTCTTGCTACAGGACCGAAAATACGACTTCCTCTAATTTCACCTGCATTATTAAGCAACACGCAAGCATTATCATCAAAACGTATATAAGAACCATCAGGACGACGGATTTCTTTCTTCGTACGTACAATCAAAGCCTTTGATACTGCACCTTTTTTAACATCACTCGAAGGGATAACACTCTTTACGGAAACTACAATAACATCTCCTACTGAAGCGTAACGACGACCTGTGCCACCCAATACACGGATACACAAAGCTTCTTTAGCTCCACTGTTATCACATACTGTAAGTCTGGATTCTACTTGTATCATAATTACTTAGCTCTTTCAATTATTTCTACTAATCTCCATCTTTTAGTCTTGCTCAAAGGACGAGTTTCCATGATGCGTACAGTATCACCGATATTGCATTCATTCTTTTCATCATGAGCATGGTACTTCTTCGTTTTACTAACGAACTTACCATATATAGGGTGTTTTTCTTTAAACTTGGCAGCAACTGTGATAGTTTTTTCCATCTTGTTGCTCAATACAACCCCTGTTCTTTCTTTTCTTAAATTTCTTGCTTCCATCAAGCTGATCATTTATTGTTAAGTTCTCTTTGGCGTAATTCTGTTTTCATACGCGCAATAGTCCTGCGTAATTGTTTGATTTGAGCAGGATTTTCCAAAGGAGAAATAGAATGATTGATAACCATCTGGTTATAATTAGCTGTTTCTGCCTCTACTCTTTCTACTAAATCATTAGTAGTCATTTCTTTAATTTCTGCAATTTTCATAAACCTTACGCATTTTGATTTTGAATATCATAATCACGTCTTACGACAAACTTCGTTGTAATAGGAAGCTTTTGAGCAGCTAAGCGCAATGCTTCTTTCGCGATTTCGTAAGATACTCCTTCAGCTTCAATAATGATTCTACCTGGAGTTACAGGAGCCACAAATCCCTCAGGAGCACCCTTACCTTTACCCATACGCACATCGGCAGGTTTTCTAGTAATTGGTTTATCCGGGAATATACGGATCCAGATCTGTCCTTGACGTTGCATATATCTTGTTACTGCAATACGAGCAGCTTCGATCTGACGGCCTGTAATCCATTTAGTTTCCAAAGCCTTAATGCCAAAAGAACCGAAAGCCAGCTGGTTGCCTCTCTGAGCATTACCTTTTGCACGGCCTTTTTGTTGTCTTCTGAATTTTGTCTTTTTCGGTTGTAACATAGTTTCCTAAAATTCAAATTCGTTTAGCGATTATTTTTCTTTCTTTTGAAGTTCTTTCCGCCGTTGTTTCCACCATTGTTTCCACGACCACTTTCTTTGCTTTGTGTAAAGTTCGGAGCTAATTCTTTCTTACCAAACACTTCACCTCTACAAATCCAAACTTTGATACCTAAAAGACCCACTTTAGTCAATGCTTCTGCATGACAGTAGTCGATATCAGCTCTGAAAGTGTGCAACGGAGTTCTTCCTTCTTTATACATTTCAGAACGAGCCATTTCAGCTCCATTCAAACGTCCTGAAATCTGAATTTTGATACCTTCAGCACCCATACGCATTGTATTTGCGATAGCCATTTTAATGGCACGGCGATAGGCAATTTTACCTTCTACCTGGCGAGCAATATTGTTAGCAACAATTACAGCATCCAGTTCCGGTCTTTTCACTTCAAAGATATTAATCTGAATATCTTTGTCGGTAACCTTCTTCAACTCTTCTTTTAACTTATCAACTTCTTGGCCACCTTTACCGATGATAATACCCGGGCGAGCAGTGCAAACAGTAATAGTAACGAGCTTCAGCGTACGTTCAATTACGATTCTTGATACACTTGCCTTTGCAAGTCTTGCATTAAGATATTTACGGATTTTGCTATCTTCCAGCAAAGAATCACCGTAATCATTTCCACCATACCAGTTAGAATCCCATCCTCTGATAATTCCTAAACGGTTGCTTATTGGATTAACTTTTTGTCCCATCTACCTTAATTTTGATCTTCGTTATTACTTTTAGCACCAACGAACAATGTTACGTGATTTGAACGTTTGCGAATTCTATAACCTCTACCCTGCGGTGCCGGTCTCATTCTTTTGAGTGTAGCGCCACCATCAACAAAAATCTGCGTTACGAACAACTCGCCGCTTTCTGCTTTACGTTCGTTTTTCTGTTCCCAGTTAGCAATTGCAGAGCGAAGCAATTTTTCCACTCTTGCAGCAGCTTCTTTTGAAGAAAATTTCAAAACACCAAGTGCTCTGTTCACTTCCATACCACGAATCATATCAGCAACTAAGCGCATCTTACGTGGAGAAGTAGGAACATTTTGCAATTTAGCAAAATACATGGTCTTAAGGGCTTCTTTTCTTTTTTCAGCCGATATTTTTTTTCTTGCTCCCATTATATTTATTACTTTATTATTTCAAATAATTCCTGTTATCTTTTCTTGTTACCAGCGTGTCCTCTGAATGTACGAGTTGGAGCAAATTCGCCCAACTTGTGTCCTACCATATTTTCGGTAACATATACAGGAATAAATTTATTTCCATTGTGAACTGCAACTGTATGGCCTACAAAATCAGGCGAAATCATTGAAGCTCTGGCCCATGTCT
This sequence comes from Bacteroides sp. RCH18, assembly GCF_058231005.1. Taxonomy (NCBI): domain Bacteria; kingdom Pseudomonadati; phylum Bacteroidota; class Bacteroidia; order Bacteroidales; family Bacteroidaceae; genus Bacteroides; species Bacteroides sp. RCH18. Next base: position 2,795,816 of record NZ_JBIPTC010000001.1, read on the forward strand.
TTACTACGACTTTTTTGCCGGATTCATTCATGGCAAAAATTCTCTTTTCAAGCTTTACGTTAATATATGGACCTTTTTTTAATGAACGACTCATAGTTTACTCAATTAATCAGATTACTTTTTTCTTCTCTCAATAATGTACTTAGACGATTGTTTCTTAGGAGCTCTAGTCTTAAGTCCCTTAGCGTACAATCCCTTACGAGATCTTGGATGTCCTCCGGAAGAACGTCCTTCACCACCACCCATCGGGTGATCAACCGGGTTCATTACAACACCACGGTTACGAGGACGACGACCTTGCCAACGAGAGCGTCCAGCCTTACCTGAGCGTTCCAATCCATGATCTGAGTTACCAACACTACCGATAGTAGCTTTACAAGTGCTAAGAATCTGTCTTACTTCACCTGAAGGCAATTTAATCACACAATACTTACCCTCACGAGAAGTTAACTGAGCAAAGTTTCCAGCTGATCTAACCAGAGCAGCACCCTGTCCCGGACGTAACTCAATATTGTGAATTACAGTACCAACCGGAATGTTCTGAAGGGGAAGAGTATTACCAATCTCTGGCGCTGCTGTTTCACCCGACATCAGAGTCGCACCAACTTGCAATCCATTGGGAGCAATAATATATCTTTTTTCTCCATCAGCGTAATATAACAAAGCGATACGAGCCGAACGATTCGGATCGTATTCAATTGTCTTAACCACTGCTGGTACACCGTCTTTGTTTCTCTTGAAATCAACAATTCTAATCACCTTTCTATGACCGCCACCAATGTAGCGCATAGTCATCTTACCTTCGTTGTTACGACCACCAGATGATTTCTTACCATATACAAGAGACTTTTCTGGTACTGATGCAGTAATTTCTTCGAAAGTACCAATAATTTTATGTCTTTGCCCCGGTGTTGTGGGCTTTAATTTACGTACTGCCATTTTTATTAAATATTACTATAAAAATCAATAGTATCTCCTTCTTTCAATGTTACGATTGCTTTTTTGAATGCATTCGTACGGCCATTGATGATACCTGCTTTAGTATAACGGCTTTTATTTTTGCCAGCATACTTCACTGTATTCACATCAACTACAGTAACATTATAAAGAGCTTCAACTTCCTTCTTAATTTCCAGTTTGTTAGCATCAGGACGTACAACAAAGCCGAAACGATTCAGCTTATCAGTGATTGCAGTCATTTTCTCTGTTACCAACGGTTTAATAATAATTCCCATTATTTAAGCCTCCTTTTTAAATTAAGATATTGTCAATAGCCTTCAGAGAGTTTTCTGTAAGCACAACAACCCCAGCATTCAATACTCTGTAAGTATTTAATCCTGAGACAGTCTGCACGTTTGCACCCTCTATGTTACGAGCTGACAAATATACGTTTTTATTTGCTTCCGGTAAAATTACAAGTAGCTTTTTATCGGAAACTTTAAGATTTTTTGTCATAGCAACGAAATCTTTTGTCTTAGGAGCTTCAAAAACGAAGTCTTCAACAACAATAAGCGCGTTGTTCTGAACTTTATAAGACAATGCTGACTTACGAGCCAATGTCTTAACTTTTTTATTCAACTTGAAGAAGTAGTCTCTTGGCTTCGGACCAAAAACACGAGCACCACCAACGAGCACCGGTGAATTCATATCACCACGACGTGCTCCACCACCACCTTTCTGGCGACCGATCTTACGAGTAGAGCCACTGATTTCACTTCTTTCTTTTGACTTATGAGTACCCTGACGCTGGTTGGCCATAAATTGCTTTACATCCAAATAGATAGCGTGGTCGTTGGGCTCAATTCCGAAGATAGATTCGTTTAACGTAACCTTTCTCCCAGTGTCTTCACCTTTAATGTTATATACGTTAACTTCCATTATTTCTCAATTATTACGATTGAACCTTTGCAACCCGGGATAGAACCTTTGATCAAAAGAAGGTTATGATCCGCGATTACTTTTAATACCTGCAAGTTTTGAACAGTAACTCTGTCACCACCGAGCTGTCCGCCCATGCGCATTCCTTTGAATACTTTAGCTGGATAAGAACAAGCACCGATAGAACCCGGCTTACGAGCACGGTTGTGCTGACCGTGAGTAGCTTGACCTACACCACCGAAACCATGTCTCTTAACTACCCCCTGGAAACCTTTACCTTTAGAAGTTCCGACAACGTCTACGAAAGTAGCGTCATTGAACATTTCTACAGTAATAGTATCACCCAGATTCAACTCTGTCTCAAATTCTTTGAACTCGGCCAAGTGTCTCTTCGGTGTTACTCCAGCTCTCTTGAAGTGGCCCATCAACGGTTTAGTTGTATGTTTTTCCTTTTTGTCCTGGAAACCCAACTGAACAGCTGCATAGCCATCTTTTTCGACAGTTTTAACCTGAGTAACAACACAAGGACCTGCTTCGATAACAGTGCATGGTACATTCTTACCATCAGCACTGAAAACGGATGTCATTCCGATTTTTTTTCCTAATAATCCTGGCATTTCACTAATTTTTAATTATCAAACTTTAATTTCTACTTCCACACCACTCGGCAACTCAAGCTTCATAAGAGCATCTACCGTCTTAGCAGTTGAGCTATAGATGTCGATCAATCTCTTATAAGAAGAGAGTTCAAACTGTTCACGTGACTTCTTGTTAACGAAAGTCGAGCGGTTCACTGTAAAGATACGCTTGTGCGTAGGCAGAGGAATTGGACCACTAACAATAGCACCCGTAGCCTTTACGGTTCTTACAATCTTCTCAGCTGACTTGTCAACCAAGTTGTGGTCGTAAGATTTCAATTTAATTCTAATTTTCTGACTCATTATGGTTTTAAATTAATATATTTATAAATAAGAGAAAGCGGCAGGCTAAGAGTCATTCGCTAGCCTGCTGCTTTTGATATTCTTTTAGAGTAAATCAGCACGTCCTTTTACTTCTTCCAATACTGCCTTAGCAATAGAGTTAGAAACTTGAGCGTGATGAGAATATACCATTGATGAAGTTGCGCGACCAGATGTAATAGTACGTAACGCTGTTACATAGCCAAACATTTCAGCCAGTGGCACCATTGCTTTCACGATACGAGCACCGGAGCGGCTAGATTCCATACCTTCAACCTGACCACGACGCTTATTCAAGTCACCAATCACATCACCCATGTTTTCTTCCGGAGTAACAACCTCCAGCTTCATGATAGGCTCCATCAATACCGGACCTGCTTTAGCACATGCATTCTTATATGCCTGAATAGCACAAATTTCGAAAGACAACTGGTCAGAGTCAACCGGGTGGAATGAACCATCAATCAAAGTTACTTTCATTGAATCCAACGGATATCCGGCCAACACACCGTTCTTCATTGCGCTTGTGAAACCTTTCTGAACTGAAGGAATAAATTCTTTAGGAATATTACCGCCCTTCACTTCATCGATAAACTGCAATCCGCCTTCTTTGAAATCTTCATCAACAGGACCGATCTTAACGATGATATCTGCAAACTTACCACGACCACCAGACTGTTTCTTATAAACTTCACGAAGATCAACTGTCTTAGTGATAGCTTCTTTATAATTAACCTGAGGTTTACCTTGGTTACATTCTACTTTAAATTCACGTTTCAAACGGTCAATAATGATATCCAAGTGTAACTCACCCATACCAGAGATTACAGTCTGTCCTGTTTGCTCATCAGTCTTAACTGTAAATGTCGGATCTTCTTCAGCGAGCTTAGCCAAACCGTTAGACAATTTATCCATGTCTTTCTGAGTTTTAGGCTCAACTGCAATACCGATTACCGGTTCCGGGAAGTCCATAGACTCTAATACGATCGGAGCTGTTTCATCACAAAGCGTATCACCGGTATGAATATCTTTAAAACCTACACCTGCACCAATATCACCAGCACCGATTACTTCAACCGGATTCTGCTTGTTTGAATGCATCTGGAACAGACGAGAAACACGTTCTTTCTTACCAGAGCGAGAATTATAGATATAAGAACCAGCTTCAATCTTACCCGAATATACACGGAAGAAAGTCAAACGACCTACATAAGGGTCAGTAGCAATCTTAAATGCCAAAGCTGATGTTTTCTCATCATCACTCGGTTTACGATCTTCTTCTGCACCTGTATTCGGATTTGTACCAATCACATTCTCAGTATCCAATGGAGAAGGCAAGAAAGCACAAACATAGTCCAACAATGTCTGAACACCCTTATTCTTAAATGAAGAGCCACACAACATTGGTACAACTGCCATCTGAACTGTTGCATTGCGGAGGGCTCTCAACACTTCTTCTTCTGTAATAGTAGAAGGATCGTCGAAATATTTCTCCATCAAAGCATCGTCAAACTCAGCTACCTTTTCAAGCATTTTATCTCTCCATTCATTTGCTTCATCAACGAGATCTGCCGGTATTTCTTCAACTGTATAGTCAGCTCCCATTGTTTCATCATGCCAATAGATAGCTTTCATTTTAATCAAGTCTACCAGACCTTTGAAGGTTTCTTCAGCACCAATAGGAACAACGATTGGACAAGGATTAGCACCCAAAACAGCTTTCATCTGGCGTACAACCTCAAAGAAGTCAGCACCCGAACGGTCCATTTTGTTTACGTACGCAATACGTGGCACATTATACTTATCAGCTTGACGCCATACAGTTTCTGATTGAGGTTCTACACCACCTACTGCACAGTAAGCAGCCACAGCACCATCCAGAATACGTAACGAACGTTCTACTTCAGCAGTAAAGTCAACGTGTCCCGGAGTGTCAATCAAGTTGATTTTATAAGTATCACCAGCATATTTCCATCTTGTTGTTGTTGCAGCAGATGTAATAGTAATACCACGTTCTTGCTCCTGTTCCATCCAGTCCATTGTTGCAGCACCATCGTGTACCTCACCAATTTTGTGAGTCAATCCAGTGTAGAACAGGATACGTTCAGAAGTTGTTGTTTTTCCGGCATCAATGTGAGCCATGATACCGATATTACGAGTCAAATGTAAATCTGTCTTTGCCATTTTCTTATTCCTTTACTTTAAGTTTTCAATCTAAATCGGTTATATTCTTATAGTATTAGAATCTGAAATGGGCAAATGCACGGTTAGCTTCAGCCATTCTATGCATATCTTCTTTACGTTTGTATGCGCCACCTTGTTCGTTAAAGGCATCCATGATTTCAGCAGCCAATTTGTCTGCCATAGATTTACCACCTCTTTTGCGAGCAAACAGAATCAAGTTTTTCATTGAAACCGATTCTTTACGATCAGGACGGATTTCAGTAGGAACCTGGAAGGTAGCACCACCTACACGACGAGATTTTACTTCTACTTGCGGAGTTACATTATCCAAAGCCTTTTTCCAGATTTCGAGAGCTGATTTTTCTTCGTTAGGAAGTTTTGCTTTCACTGTTTCCAGAGCGGCATAAAAGATTTCATAAGACGCATTCTTTTTACCATCATACATCAAATGGTTTACAAACTTAGAAACCTTTTGGTCATTAAAAACGGGATCCGGAAGGATTACGCGTTTTTTGGGTTTTGCTTTTCTCATTTGTTTGAAAAATAATGTTTTTTGTTCTTGGTTGTCTACTTCTTGACTTCTTCAACTCTCCCACCGGAGAATTTACTCAACCTTTAGCATTTCCAACAAACTAAAACGTAAGTTATTACTTTAATTCTAATTAGGTTTTAATCCTTATTTTTTCTTAGCCGGCGCAGCTTGTCCTGGTTTCGGACGCTTAGCTCCGTATTTAGAACGTCTTTGAGTACGACCAGCAACACCTGCAGTATCAAGTGTACCACGTACAATGTGGTAACGTACACCAGGAAGGTCTTTTACACGACCGCCACGTACCAAAACGATTGAGTGTTCCTGCAAGTTGTGTCCTTCTCCCGGAATGTATGAGTTAACCTCTTTTTGGTTAGTCAAACGTACACGAGCTACTTTACGCATTGCAGAGTTCGGCTTCTTCGGAGTAGTAGTATATACTCTCACGCAAACGCCACGTCTTTGAGGACATGAATCCAAGGCTGGAGATTTACTTTTCTCCACCAGCGCTTCGCGTCCTTTTCTTACTAATTGCTGAATTGTAGGCATTTTAATTGTTTTTTGATTTATATTATTGTTATATTAATTTCGTAACTATACATTTTGGGCTGCAAAAATACGAATAATATTTGAATATTCAATGCGCTACAACTTTTTTTTCTTTTTTAATGTTTTTATATCAACCTCATGCTTCGCCTTTTACAACACTTAGCGGAGGCATCGGTGACTCTTCAGAAATACGAATAGGTCCAAAAGCACGTTCATACTTTGCTATGTTATCCTCCAATGCCCGCAACAAGCGTTTTGCGTGTTCAGGAGCTACTATAATACGAGATTGCACTCCTGCTTTCGGCACTCCCGGCATAACCCGTACAAAGTCTAAAATAAACTCTGAGCTTGAATGAGTAATGATTGCAAGATTTGCGTAAGTTCCTTGCGCTACTTCTTCTTTCAATTCGATCTGCAACTGGTTGTTATTTTGTTCTTCCATATTAAATAAGATAAAATGTTATTTTGCAAAATAACAAAATTTTATCGAGATAAGAATGATACAGCCAGGTAAAAGAAACAAAAAAAAGGAGCAACTGCCTGTTACAGCAATCGCTCCTTTTTCATATAGTCAATTGAATTGTATTATTCTACTTCATTATAATCAAGTACTGTCTTCTTGTTCGCCAAGATACGATCATACTCTTCTTTTGAACCAACGATAATCTTTTCGAATTCACGCTGACCTGTACCTGCCGGAATTAAGTGACCGCAAATTACGTTTTCCTTCATTCCTTCAAGTTTATCTGTCTTGCCATTGATAGCAGCCTCATTCAACACCTTCGTTGTTTCCTGGAAGGATGCAGCTGACATAAAGCTTGAAGTCTGCAGTGCAGCACGCGTAATACCCTGAAGAATCTGAGTAGAAGTTGCAGCTACAGCATCACGTACCTCAACAGGTTTCAAGTCACGGCGCTTCAGCATACTGTTCTCATCACGCAACTTACGGGCAGTCACAATCTGTCCCGGCTGCATATTCTGAGAATCACCTGCATCAACAACCACTTTCTTACCCCAGATACGATCGTTCTCTTCCATAAACTCAAGCTTATCCACTACCTGTTGTTCCAAGAAGCGAGTATCACCCGGCTCATCGATCTGAACCTTACGCATCATCTGGCGAACGATAATCTCAAAATGCTTATCGTTGATCTTCACACCCTGCAGACGGTATACATCCTGAACTTCATTCACAATATATTCCTGTACAGCCGTAGGACCTTTAATTGCCAGGATATCAGCCGGAGTAGTAGCACCATCAGATAATGGAGTACCAGCACGCACATAGTCGTTCTCCTGTACCAGAATCTGTTTGGACAATGCAACAAGATATTTCTTCACCTCACCTGTTTTCGAAGTTACGATGATTTCACGGTTACCACGCTTGATCTTACCCATTGTAACCTCACCGTCAATTTCAGAAACGACAGCAGGGTTAGACGGATTACGTGCTTCAAACAACTCAGTAACACGAGGAAGACCACCCGTAATATCACCCGCCTTACCTACAGCACGCGGAATCTTCACGATTACTTCACCGGCTTTCACTTTCTGACCATTTTCAATAATCACGTGACCACCTACCGGTAAGTTATAAGTACGAATCAAATCGCCGTCTTCTGTCAGGATATGAGCCGAAGGAACTTTCGTTTTATCCTTAGATTCAATAATGATGATTTCACGAAGACCGGTTGCTTCATCCGATTCCACTTTATAAGTAACATTCTCAATTACACCTTCGAATTCAATCTTACCAGTTGCTTCAGTTATAATAACGGCATTGAACGGGTCCCATTTAGCAATTAACTTACCCTTTTCAACCAGATCACCATCCGATACATATAATGTAGAACCATAAGGTACATTGTGTGTAGAAAGAACGATACCTGTATTTACGTCCACAAAACGAACTTCAGCCAAACGGCCTACCACTACTTTTGCAGCTTCACCCATTTCGTCTACGATATCTACCGTACGAAGTTCTTCAAATTCCAGACGAGCACTGTTCTTAGCCACAATACTTGCATTTGCCGCAATATTCGCAGCAGTACCACCGGCGTGGAATGTACGCAATGTCAACTGTGTACCCGGCTCACCGATTGACTGAGCAGCAATTACACCGACAGCCTCACCCTTCTGAACCATGCGGCTTGTTGCCAGGTTACGTCCGTAACACTTAGCACAAACACCCTTCTTCGCTTCACAAGTCAATACAGAACGGATTTCAACGCTTTCAATCGGAGAATCCTGAATCTTCTTAGCAACTTCTTCTGTGATTTCTTCACCACCGGCAACAAGCAATTCACCTGTAGTAGGATGAATAATATCATGTACGGAAACACGCCCTAAGATACGTTCATACAGGGTAGCGATTACTTCATCGTTATTCTTCAAGTCTGTACAAACCAATCCACGAAGTGTACCGCAGTCTTCTTCCGTGATGATCACGTCGTGAGAAACGTCTACCAGACGACGAGTCAAATATCCAGCATCGGCAGTCTTCAAAGCGGTATCCGCCAAACCTTTACGGGCACCGTGAGTAGAGATAAAGTACTCCAACACAGAAAGTCCCTCTTTAAAGTTTGACAAGATCGGGTTTTCAATAATCTGACCACCTTCAGCACCAGCTTTCTGGGGCTTAGCCATCAAACCACGCATACCGGACAACTGACGAATCTGTTCTTTAGAACCACGGGCACCCGAATCCAGCATCATGTATACAGAGTTGAATCCTTGGTCATCCGAAGAAATAGTTTTCATCAAGATGTTAGACAACTCAGAGTTCACATGCGTCCAGATATCAATTACCTGATTATAACGTTCGTTGTTGGTAATGAAACCCATATTATAGTTGTTTACGACTTGTTCAACTTCGTCGTAACCTTTTTGTACCAATGTCTCTTTTTCTTTCGGGATAATAATATCACCCAAGTTGAATGACAAACCACCCTTAAAGGCCATTTGGTAACCTAAGTTCTTGATTCCATCCAAGAAGTCTGCAGCTTTAGCCACACCACAAACCTTGATTACATCACTAATGATATCACGAAGAGATTTCTTAGAAATAATCGTATTGATATAACCTGCTTCAGGAGGAACAATTTCATTAACAATCACACGTCCTACAGAAGTTTCACGCATAACGTCAACAATGTTACCATTTTCATCAACGTCTTTCACGATCACCTTTACCGGAGCATGAATATCTACCTTACCTTCATTATAAGCGATTAATGCTTCTTCCGGTCCGTAGAATGTAAGTCCTTCTCCCTTAGCACCGGCACGCAACTTGGTAATGTAATACAAACCAAGAACCATATCCTGTGCAGGCACAGTAATAGGCGCACCGTTTGCCGGATTCAGGATATTATGTGACTGAAGCATCAACATCTGAGCTTCAAGAATAGCTTCGTTACTCAAAGGCAAGTGAACAGCCATCTGGTCACCGTCGAAGTCGGCGTTGAATGCCGTACATGCCAACGGGTGCAACTGAATAGCTTTACCTTCAATCATCTTCGGCTGGAATGCCTGGATACCCAAACGGTGCAATGTCGGAGCACGATTCAACAGTACAGGATGTCCTTTCATTACGTGTTCCAGAATATCCCAGATCACAGCTTCCTTACGATCTACAATCTTCTTTGCAGATTTCACCGTCTTAACGATACCACGTTCAATGAGTTTACGGATAATAAACGGCTTATAAAGTTCGGCAGCCATCAATTTAGGAATACCGCACTCACCCATCTTCAGTTCCGGACCAACGACAATTACCGAACGTGCAGAGTAGTCAACACGTTTACCCAGCAAGTTCTGACGGAAACGTCCTTGTTTACCTTTCAAGCTATCAGACAGTGATTTCAACGGGCGGTTAGCATCCGTCTTCACTGCACTTGATTTACGTGAATTATCGAACAATGAGTCTACAGATTCCTGAAGCATACGTTTCTCATTACGCAAGATTACTTCCGGAGCTTTGATTTCGATCAATCTCTTCAGACGGTTGTTACGAATGATAACACGACGATAAAGGTCATTCAAGTCGGAAGTAGCAAAACGACCACCATCCAATGGAACCAATGGACGGAGTTCGGGCGGAATAACCGGTACGATACGTACAATCATCCATTCCGGCTTGTTACGTCCACGTGATGCACGGAACGATTCTACAACCTGAAGACGTTTCAATGCCTCATTCTTACGTTGCTGTGAAGCATCATTGCCTGCACGGTGACGCAATTCATAAGACAGAGCATCCAGATCCAAACGAGCCAGCAAATCATAGATTGCTTCAGCTCCCATCTTAGCGATGAACTTATTCGGATCATTATCCTCCAGATATTGATTGTCCTTCGGAAGTGTATCCAGAATATCCAGATATTCTTCTTCAGAAAGTAAATCATATTCGGCAATGCCATCTTCAGCCTTTACACCCGGCTGAATTACAACATAACGTTCGTAATATATAATCGAATCCAGCTTCTTTGTCGGCAGTCCGAGCAAATAACCGATCTTATTTGGAAGCGAACGGAAATACCAGATGTGTGCCACCGGCACCACCAGCTGTATATGTCCCATACGTTCACGGCGTACTTTCTTTTCTGTAACTTCTACACCACAACGGTCGCAGACGATACCTTTATAACGGATACGCTTATATTTACCGCAATGACATTCGTAATCCTTAATAGGACCAAAAATGCGCTCGCAGAACAAACCATCGCGTTCGGGTTTGTACGTACGGTAATTTATGGTTTCAGGCTTCAAAACTTCACCACTCGAATTCTCTAGGATTTCTTCCGGAGAAGCCAGACCAATTGAGATCTTCGAGAAATTGCTTTTCGTCTTATTTTCTTTTCTAAAAGCCATACTCTATATAATTGAGATTTGATAATTGAATCATTGGAAATTGAAGAAGATGCGAATGTCAACAGACCTTCATCGGCCTATTGACATCCTGCATTCTTTCATTATTTTATTCTAGGTTGATACTCAAACCTAAACCTCTCAACTCGTGTAACAATACGTTCAAGGATTCCGGAATACCGGGTTGCGGCATCGGTTCACCTTTCACAATTGCTTCATAAGCCTTAGAACGTCCTACTACGTCGTCAGACTTAATAGTCAAGATTTCCTGCAGGATATGAGCAGCACCGAAGCCTTCGAGTGCCCAAACCTCCATTTCTCCGAAACGCTGACCACCGAATTGTGCTTTACCGCCAAGAGGTTGCTGAGTAATCAATGAGTACGGACCGATAGAACGAGCGTGCATCTTGTCTTCAACCATGTGCCCCAGCTTCAGCATATAAGTCACACCTACGGTTGCTGCCTGGTCAAATTGCTCACCTGTACCACCATCACAAAGATAAGTTTTACAGTAACGTGGCAATCCCGCTTTGTCTGTCCACTGATCCAAGTCGTCCATCGTAGCACCGTCAAAAATAGGAGTTGCAAATTTCACGCCCAAAGTTTTTCCGGCGCGACCTAATACAGCTTCAAAAATCTGACCAATGTTCATACGAGAAGGCACACCCAACGGATTCAGTACAATGTCAACCGGAGTACCATCTGCCAGGAACGGCATATCTTCCTGACGAACAACACGTGACACGATACCCTTGTTACCGTGACGACCTGCCATCTTATCACCTACACCAATCTTACGTTTCTTAGCAATATATACTTTAGCCATCTGAATGATACCAGCCGGAAGTTCATCACCGATAGTGATAGCAAACTTCTTACGTTTCAATTCAGCATCCAGCTCTTTGTATTTCTTGATAAAGTTCATAACCAGATCACGAACCATACCATTAGTATGGTCATCACTAGTCCAGTTACTCAGCTGAATAGAAGTAAAGTCGAGTGAATCAAAATCAGAAGCACTGAACTTAGATCCCTTAGCAATAACTTCTGCTCCTAAGTAGTCTTTCACACCCTGAGAAACCTTGCCTTCAGTCAAAGTCATCAGTTTCTTAACCAGAATACGTTTCAAGTCTGCAACCTTTGATTCAAACTCATCGTCAATCTTAGGCAACAATGCTTTATCCGCCAGTTTAGAGCTACGGTTCTTAATTACACGTGAGAAAAGTTTCTTATCAATAACAACACCTTTCAAAGAAGGAGAAGCTTTTAAAGAAGCATCTTTCACATCACCTGCCTTATCACCGAAGATAGCACGAAGCAGTTTTTCTTCCGGAGAAGGATCAGATTCACCTTTCGGAGTAATCTTACCGATCATGATATCACCCGGTTCGATACGCGCACCAATTCTTACGATACCGTTTTCATCCAGGTCTTTAGTAGCTTCCTCACTTACATTCGGAATATCAGAAGTCAATTCTTCCATACCGCGCTTCGTTTCACGAACTTCCAGAGAGTATTCTTCTACGTGAACAGAAGTCAACAAGTCCTCGCGAACCACGCGTTCGTTCAATACGATAGCATCCTCATAGTTATATCCCTTCCATGGCATATAAGCAACCAACAGGTTTTTACCCAAAGCTAATTCACCCTTTTCGGTAGAATAACCTTCAGTCAGGATATCACCCTTCTTCACGCGCTGACCTTTGTCACAAATCGGACGCAAGTCAATTGTCATGTTCTGGTTCGTCTTACGGAACTTCGGAATTCTATATTCTTTCAAAGCAGGCTCGAAGCTTACAAATTCTTCGTCCTCTGTACGGTCATACAAAATACGGATCGTAGTAGCATCAACGAAGTCAACAACACCATCGCCTTCTGCAGTAATCTGCGTGCGAGAGTCTCTCACTAACTGTCGTTCGATACCTGTACCTACAATCGGAGCTTCACTTCTCAACAAAGGAACTGCCTGGCGCATCATGTTTGATCCCATCAATGCACGGTTAGCATCATCATGTTCCAGGAACGGAATCAGTGAAGCAGCAATCGATGCAATCTGCTGAGGAGAAACGTCCATCAAATCTACTTCAGACGGTTCTACAACCGGGAAGTCAGCGTCCTGACGAGATTTAACTTTATTGCGAACAAATGTACCGTCATCATTCAACGGAGCATTACCCTGTGCAATAATCTTTTCTTCTTCTTCTTCAGCAGTCAGATAAACCAGACCATTATCGGAAAGATCCACTTTTCCGTTTTCCACCTTACGGTACGGAGTTTCAATGAATCCCAGCTCATTAATTTTAGCGAATACACACAAGGAAGAAATCAAACCGATATTCGGACCTTCAGGAGTCTCAATCGGACAAAGACGACCGTAGTGTGTATAGTGAACGTCACGAACCTCAAATCCGGCACGTTCACGAGAAAGACCACCAGGACCTAGGGCAGACATACGGCGCTTGTGCGTAATTTCAGCCAACGGGTTTGTCTGGTCCATGAACTGTGACAAAGCATTTGTTCCAAAGAAAGAATTGATCACAGAAGAAATAGTCTTCGCATTGATCAAATCAATCGGAGTAAATACTTCATTGTCACGAACGTTCATACGTTCACGAATCGTACGAGACATACGAGCCAGACCAACAGCAAACTGGTTAGAAAGCTGTTCACCTACTGTACGTACACGACGGTTGCTCAAGTGGTCAATATCATCCACATCTGCTTTTGAATTAATCAACTCAATCAGATATTTGATGATTTCAATGATATCTTCCTTCGTGAGGACACGCACGTCCATATCAGTCGTCAGATTCAGTTTCTTGTTGATTCTGTAACGACCTACATCACCAAGGTCATATCGTTTTTCTGAGAAGAACAAGTTGTTGATAACTTCACGTGCACTTGCATCATCGGCCGGATCGGCGTTACGCAATTGACGATAGATATACAACACAGCTTCTTTTTCCGAGTTACTCGGGTCCTTCTGCAGAGTATTATATATAATAGAGAAATCAGATTGATTCGGCTCGTCCTTATGCAAAAGGATGTTTTGAACTCCCGATTCCAGAATTTCATCAATATGTACTTCCTCCAGTACGGTTTCACGGTCGATAATAACCTCGTTACGTTCGATAGAAACCACTTCACCGGTATCTTCATCAACGAAATCTTCAATCCATGTTTTCAAAACACGTGCAGCTAACTTACGACCCAGAACTCTCTTCAGATTTGTTTTGTTTACCTTAACATCTTCTGCAAGGTTGAAAATCTCAAGAATATCCTTATCGTTCTCGAAGCCAATCGCGCGTAACAAAGTAGTTACCGGCAATTTCTTCTTACGGTCGATGTATGCGTACATCACATTATTGATGTCGGTAGCAAACTCAATCCACGAACCTTTAAACGGAATAATACGAGCCGAGTAAAGTTTCGTACCATTGGCATGTACACTCTGACCGAAGAACACACCCGGAGAACGGTGAAGCTGTGACACAACTACACGTTCGGCACCGTTAATGACGAAAGTAGCCTTATCAGTCATATAAGGGATCGGGCCGAGGAATACGTCCTGAATAACTGTATCAAAATCCTCGTGATCGGGGTCGGTACAGTACAGCTTAAGTTTCGCTTTCAAAGGAACACTATATGTGAGCCCACGCTCTATACAATCATCGATGGTATAGCGCGGCGGATCAATATAATAATCCAAAAACTCAAGAACAAAATTGTTTCTTGTATCGGCAATAGGGAAGTTTTCAGCAAATACTTTATACAAACCCTCATTCTTGCGCTTTTCAGGTGGGGTATCTAATTGTAGAAAGTCTTGGAATGACTTCAATTGTACTTCCAGGAAATCCGGATATTCAAGCGGATTCTTAGTCGAAGCAAAATTAACTCTTTGATTTACAGTATTTGAAGACATCTGTGAATGAATTTGGAGAACTTAATTTGAAATATATACACAAAAAGGTTAAGAATCCTCTTGCGAAGGATTCCTAACCGAATTACCTGATTACCAGGCTAATGTTATTTAAGTTCAACTTCAGCTCCAGCTTCTTCCAATGTTTTCTTCAATGATTCTGCTTCGTCTTTAGCCAAACCTTCTTTTACTACACTAGGAGCACCGTCTACCATGTCCTTAGCTTCTTTCAAGCCAAGACCACAAGCTTCCTTAACGGCCTTAACAACCTGAAGTTTAGCTGCACCAGCGCTCTTCAATACTACGTCGAAAGAAGTTTTTTCTTCTACAGCAGCAGCACCAGCTGCAGGACCAGCAGCAACAGCAACAGCTGCAGCAGCAGGTTCAATACCGTATTCTTCTTTAAGGATAGTTGCAAGTTCATTAACTTCTTTTACTGTCAAGTTAACTAATTGTTCTGCAAAAGCTTTCAAATCTGCCATTTTTTGTATGATTTTAATTGTTTAAATACTTTGTTGTTTTTTGAAAATTATTCGGGTCTCTCACCAAGAGTTTTGAGAACTCCGTGAAGGGTGTTACCACCTGATTGAAGAGCAGAAATAACATTCTTGGCCGGAGATTGCAACAATGCAACGATATCGGCGATAACTTCGTTCTTACTCTTGATAGCAACGAGAGCATCCAATTGGTCTGCACCAACGTAGAAGCTTTCTTCTGCATATGCAGCTTTCAGTCCGGGAATTCCGTCTTTAGCTTTGTCCTTGATCAGTTTAGCAGGTACGTTTGCAGTATTGCAAAACATAACAGCAGTTGTACCTTTCAAAGAACCGTAAAGAGGAGAAAAGTCTTCTTCCAGGCTTTCAAGAGCTTTGTGAAGCAATGTATTCTTAACTACCATCAATTTGATGTCAGACTTGAAACAATCTCTTCTCAATGCACTTGTAGCAGTAGCGTTCATCGCTGTAACGTCTACCAAATAGAAGTGGCCATATTCCTTTACTGTAGCAGCAATTTGCTCTATAATCGAATTTTTATCTTCCTTTCTCATTATTTCTCTGTTTTATTAGATTTCATCCACTGATTTCGGGTCGATTTTGATACCCGCACTCATTGTACTAGAAAGATAAATACTCTTAATATATGTACCCTTTGCTGCGGTCGGTTTCAGTTTGTTCAGAGTAGAGATGAACTCTTTCGCGTTGTCGCGAATCTGATCAGGACTGAATGATACCTTACCGATAGAAGTATGAACAATACCGCTCTTATCAACTTTAAAGTCAATCTTACCTTGTTTTACTTCTTTTACAGCTTTAGCAACATCCATAGTTACAGTACCACTCTTCGGGTTAGGCATCAATCCACGAGGACCGAGTACACGACCGAGTGCACCAATTTTACCCATGATAGATGGCATAGTGATGATTACATCAATATCAGTCCATCCACCTTTGATCTTTTCAATATATTCGTCAAGACCAACATAGTCAGCACCAGCTTCTTTTGCAGCAGCTTCAGCATCCGGTGTACAGAGTACCAAAACACGTACTTCTTTACCAGTACCATGAGGAAGTGAAACAACACCTCTCACCATCTGGTTAGCTTTACGTGGGTCTACACCTAAACGTACGTCAATATCCAGTGAGGCATCA
Organism: Bacteroides sp. RCH18; assembly: GCF_058231005.1. Classification (NCBI taxonomy): domain Bacteria; kingdom Pseudomonadati; phylum Bacteroidota; class Bacteroidia; order Bacteroidales; family Bacteroidaceae; genus Bacteroides; species Bacteroides sp. RCH18. The sequence continues at coordinate 2,812,349 of NZ_JBIPTC010000001.1, forward strand.
AATTTAGTGAAAGTAATTTCTTTTACTAAAGATGCAGCTTCTTTCAGTGAGTATGCTTTCCCTGCTTCAATTTTTTCTGCAGCTAACTTTTGATTTTTTGTCAGTTTACCCATTACAATTGAAGTTTATTAGTTATTAACCGGGAACTCCCCTTTTACAGCGATACCCATACTTCTAGCTGTACCAGCAACCATTCTCATGGCAGCATCCACAGTAAAACAGTTTAAGTCAACCATTTTGTCCTGAGCAATCGTACGAATCTGTTCCCAAGTAAGCTCGGCAACTTTCTTACGGTTAGGCTCAGCAGAACCACTCTTTACCTTAGCTACTTCAAGCAATTGAATAGCAACGGGAGGAGTCTTGATTACAAAATCGAAAGACTTATCTGCGTAGTAAGTAATGATAACAGGCAAAATCTTACCTGCCTTGTCTTGGGTTCTGGCATTGAATTGCTTGCAAAATTCCATGATATTAATACCCTTGGAACCCAAAGCAGGTCCAACTGGGGGTGATGGATTTGCAGCGCCTCCTTTAATCTGTAACTTGATTAGTCCAGCAACTTCTTTAGCCATTTTTTTATTGATTTATATATAAACATTAAACGAAGAACAACAACAGCGTAACAATTCCGCGTTATTCTTTTTCCACTTGCATAAAGCCTAATTCAAGCGGCGTTTTGCGCCCGAATATCTTCACCATGACCTTTAGTTTCTTCTTTTCACTATTCACTTCTTCAATGATACCACTGAATCCGCTGAAAGGACCAAAAGTAACTTTCACAGTCTCACCCACTACATACGGAATATTGAGTTCTTCACCCGTTTCCTGTAGTTCGTCTACTGTACCAAGTATACGATTCACTTCTGATTGTCTGAGAGGCACCGGTTTCTCGGAGCCACCTAAAAAGCCTATCACATTCGGAGTATTGCGCAGATGATGAGCGACCTCACCAACCAAAGCAGCCTCCACCAAAACGTAACCAGGGAGATAACTTCTCTCTTTCACAATTTTTTTACCATTGCGAACCTGATACACTTTTTCAGTTGGAATCAATACCTGAGATACATATTCACCAAGGTCGCTGTTTTTAAGGTCAGCTTCAAGATATTCCTTTACCTTAGCTTCTTTTCCGCTAATAGCACGTAGAACGTACCATTTCTTTTCAATCTCAGCCATTTTCAATTCCTAATTTTTTAATGTGGATAAACAATTTTTTCCATGAAGTTCTGGAAACAGACATCCATACCCCATACTACCAATGCAATAAGCAGGGAAGCATATAAAACAACTACTGCACTGTTAGCAAGTTCGGAATACGTAGGCCACGATACTTTATGAACAAGTTCGTCGTAAGATTCTTTAATATAAGCTATTACCTTTTTCATTTCAATAATATTAGCACGGGAGGAGAGGCTCGAACTCCCGACACCCGGTTTTGGAGACCGGTGCTCTACCAACTGAGCTACTCCCGTTTGTACATAATCAGTTCCCGATAGTAAAACCGGGAACTGATTAATTATTGTGTATTAGTCGATAATTTCAGTAATCTGACCAGCACCTACTGTACGTCCACCTTCGCGGATAGCGAAACGAAGACCTGGGTTCAATGCTACTGGGTAGATCAACTCTACAGTGATAGTTACGTTATCACCCGGCATTACCATTTCTGTTCCTTCCGGCAAAGTGATTTCACCTGTACAGTCCATAGTACGCAAGTAGAACTGAGGACGGTATTTGTTGTGGAACGGAGTGTGACGACCACCTTCTTCTTTCTTCAGGATATAAACCTCAGCTTTGAAGCGAGAGTGCGGTTTAATCTGACCCGGTTTACAAAGAACCATACCACGTTTGATTTCGTTCTTGTCAACACCACGGAGCAACAAACCTACGTTGTCACCAGCTTCACCCTGATCCAACAGTTTACGGAACATTTCAACACCAGTTACAACTGATTTCTTATCTTCACCTAAACCAAGGATTTCAACTTCATCACCTACGTGGATGATACCAGATTCGATACGACCTGTTGCTACAGTACCACGACCTGTGATAGAGAACACGTCTTCAACCGGCATCAAGAATGGTTTATCAACATCGCGCGGAGGAAGTGGAATCCAGTTATCAACTGCATCCATCAGTTCCATAACTTTGTCTTCCCATTTTTCAACACCGTTCAATGCGCCAAGAGCAGAACCCTGGATGATAGGAGTATTGTCACCATCGAAATCATAGAATGAAAGAAGTTCTCTCATTTCCATTTCAACGAGTTCCAACATTTCTTCGTCGTCTACCATATCGCACTTGTTCAAGAATACAACCAGACGAGGTACGTTTACCTGACGAGCCAACAGGATATGTTCGCGAGTCTGAGGCATCGGACCATCAGTTGCAGCACAAACGATGATAGCACCGTCCATCTGAGCAGCACCAGTTACCATGTTCTTTACGTAGTCGGCGTGTCCCGGACAGTCAACGTGTGCGTAGTGACGGTTAGCTGTTTCGTACTCAACGTGTGAAGTATTGATAGTAATACCTCTTTCTTTTTCTTCAGGAGCGTTGTCGATAGAATCGAAAGAACGCAACTCAGAAAGACCTTTTTTTGCCAACACAGTAGTGATAGCAGCTGTCAACGTTGTCTTACCGTGGTCTACGTGACCGATTGTACCAATGTTTACGTGCGGTTTGGTACGTTCAAATTTCTCTTTAGCCATAGCTTTACTTGTTATTTATTTGATTAATAATCAGCATTTACATCTTTATGAGCTGTTACCGGGACTTGAACCCGGGACCTCTTCCTTACCAAGGAAGTGCTCTACCGCTGAGCTATAACAGCAAGAAAAAAAGAGCGGAAGACGGGGCTCAAACCCGCGACCCTCAGCTTGGAAGGCTAATGCTCTATCAACTGAGCTACTTCCGCATTCTTGCCAAAGTTGTCACTCTGATTGTGGGCAAAGATGGATTCGAACCACCGAAGTCGAAAGACAGCAGATTTACAGTCTGCCCCATTTGGCCACTCTGGTATTTGCCCTTAATATTTCAAACAAAGAATTAAAATCAAATAGCGAACAATACTCTGAACATAGATGTTTTATTCTCAGTTCTTCTTCTAATTCTTCCCCGCCACGCGAACCGAATTGACTACCGTCATCCCTTTCGCTAAAACCGGATGATCCTCATTCATCCTTGGAGCCTCTTGTCGGATTCGAACCAACGACCCCGAGATTACAAATCACGTGCTCTGGCCAACTGAGCTAAAGAGGCGTTCTAGCTAAAAAATGCAACCGTCACGTTCTAACGCGAGCGAAACGGCTGCAAATTTAGTTATTTATTTCTTTCCCGCAAAATATTTGCGATTTTTTTATTTGCTACGCTGTTTTTCCTTGTATTTCACCAGTTGTTTTTCAAGCGCCTCCACATCCAAATCAACTGCTTCCTCGAATGTATCACACACTTTACTTGCATAAAACTCACCATTAGGGATAAGAATCTTTATGCCCGCCTCTTTATTTTCAGCAGCTTCCGGCTTAACTACCTTTAATGACACCTCTACTTTCTTTATATCTTCGTAATATTTTTCCAACTTAGACACTTTCTTCTGAATAAATGCCTGCAATTGCTCTGACGCATCAAAGTGAATTGATTGAATTCTAATATCCATACTTACCTCCTTTTTTTAAGCTCTTGGATGAGCTTGTTTATACACTTTTTTAAGTTCTTCAAATGTGGCATGCGTATAGATCTCGGTAGTTGCAATACTCTCGTGACCCAAAAGTTCTTTTACCGCACCCAGTTCTGCATCATTATTCAGCATTGTGGTAGCAAAAGTATGCCTCAGCACGTGAGGACTTCTTTTTTTCAGCGTCGCCACCTTTGACAGGTTCCGTTTCACTAAATTATAGACCAGATTCTTATAAAGCCGCTCACCATCCTCTTTAACAAAGAAAGCTTCCGACCTTTCCGGAATCGTTTCGTTTCTTACATTAATATATTCAAGCATCAACTCTTTCAGTTCATCACCGAACGGTATTAGCCGCTGCTTGTTTCTTTTCCCGGTTACTTTCAAAAGAGAAGCGGAAAAATCTACATCCTTATCATCCAGACCTATCAATTCCGAAAGTCTTATGCCTGTAGCATAAAACACTTCAATAATCAACCGATCACGACAACCTTTAAATCCTTCGCCAAAATCCGTATTATCCAGCAACTTGTCCATTTCGCTTTCTTTCAGAAAAGCAGGTAACGGTTTCTTATTTTTAGGTCCTGTTATTTTTCGTAACGGATCTACTGTCACCTCTCCTTGCCTTAAAAGATACTTATAGAACGACCGGAGCGAACTTAGCTTTCGATTTACAGAAGTTGAAGTATATCCCCTATCCATTAATGAAACAATCCATTCACGAATCAGTTCACCTTCCACTTCCAACGGATCAAACTTTCCGTACTCTTCCTGAGCAAACTCCTGTAGTTGCTTTATATCCTCGCCATACGCCAGAACGGTTTTTTCGGAATAGTTCCGCTCATACCGGAGGTAATCAAGAAAAGATTTAATTAACATAATATCGCTACATCTAAAATCGTGCAACGAATGTATGAAAAGAATTCAATAATTCAAAGGAAATTACGAATTATTAATCTTCTACTTGCTGAAGTTGTTGTACATAAACTGCACGTTCTTTCTTAAGTCTTTTAGTTACAGACGGTTTATCAAATTGCTGTCTGCTTCTTAATTCTTTCACGATGCCAGTTTTCTCAAATTTTCTTTTAAACTTCTTCAGCGCTTTTTCAATGTTTTCGCCTTCTTTTACAGGTACTACAATCATTTTGTTATTATTAATATGTTATTGGTTAAAAATTTCCGCAGTCAAATTGCGCCGCAAAATTACACATACTTTCTTTATTCACAAAACTTTCGGCAAATATTTCTCAAAAACTATTCATAAACAAATCATTAACCGCGAAAAGTTAGTACCTTTGAGACTCTTAAATATGTCTATAAATAATATAATAAGGTATGAAGCAGAGCATAAAAGAGCGTATACACGCACTACGGATGGCATTCCGCCCTAACAATATCAAAGCGTTCATCATTCCCAGCACCGATCCTCACCTGAGTGAGTATGTAGCTCCTTATTGGATGTCCCGTGAATGGATTTCCGGTTTCACGGGTTCTGCCGGAACAGTCGTCATCTTAATGGATAAAGCCGGACTATGGACAGATTCCCGTTATTTCCTGCAAGCGGAAAAGGAACTGGAAGGCAGCGGCATTACATTATATAAAGAGATGCTGCCGGAAACTCCTAGTATCACAAAGTTCCTCTGTCAGAATCTAAAGCCGGGAGAATCTGTGAGTATTGATGGGAAAATGTTCTCCGTGCAACAGGTGGAACAAATGAAAGAAGATCTTGCCCCCTATCAGTTACAGGTCAACCTGTTTGGCGATCCGCTGAAAAACATTTGGAAGGACCGTCCATCCATGCCTGGTGCTCCGGCTTTCATCTACGATGTTAAATATGCAGGAAAAAGTTGTGGAGAAAAAGTTGCCGCCATTCGTGCCGAGCTGAAAAAGAAAGGCATCTATGCTTTATTTTTATCCAGTCTGGACGAAATAGCATGGACTCTCAATCTGAGAGGAAGTGATGTGCATTGCAATCCGGTTATAGTAAGTTATCTACTGGTTACTCAAGATGAAGTAGTCTACTTTATTTCGCCGGAGAAGATTACCCAAGAGGTAAATGAATACTTGCAAGAGCAGCAAGTCAGCCTGAGAAAATATGACGAAGCTGAATCTTTCCTGAATTCTTTTGCAGGAGAAAACATACTTATCGACCCAAAGAAAACGAACTATGCGATTTATTCGGCTATCAATCCTGCATGCAAGGTCATTCGTGGAGAATCTCCTGTGACATTGCTGAAAGCCATTCGCAATGAGCAGGAGATTGCCGGCATCCATCACGCAATGCAGCGGGATGGCGTGGCGCTTGTCAAGTTCCTCAAATGGCTGGAACAATCAGTGCCTTCGGGCAAAGAAACCGAACTGAGCGTAGACCGGAAGCTGCATGAGTTCAGAGCAGCCCAACCTTTGTATATGGGAGAAAGTTTCGACACAATCGCCGGATATAAAGAACATGGAGCAATCGTGCACTATTCCGCAACGGAGGAGAGTGATGTCACGCTTCAGCCTAAAGGTTTCTTGCTGTTAGATTCGGGAGCACAGTATCTAGACGGAACAACTGACATCACCCGTACTATTGCATTAGGCGAACTGACGGAGGAAGAAAAAACAGACTATACCTTAATATTAAAAGGCCATATTGCGTTGGCAATGGCTAAATTCCCAGCCGGAACCCGCGGCGCCCAACTCGATGTATTGGCTCGTATGCCTATCTGGAGTCATGGCATGAACTTCCTTCATGGTACCGGACATGGCGTAGGACATTTTCTGAGCGTACACGAAGGTCCGCAAAGTATCCGTATGAACGAAAATCCCATTGTGCTGCAACCCGGTATGGTTACATCCAATGAACCTGGTGTTTATAAAGCAGGCAGCCACGGGATACGCACCGAGAATCTGACATTGGTCTGCAAAGATAAGGAAGGCATGTTCGGAGAATATTTCAAATTTGAGACGATCACCCTATGCCCAATCTGCAAAAAAGGCATCATCAAAGATATGCTGACGGCAGAGGAAGTCAAGTGGTTCAATGACTACCATCGAAATGTTTACGAAAAACTTTCTCCAAGTCTGAACGAAGAAGAAAAGAAGTGGCTGCTAGAAGCGACAAAAGCTATTTAAAACAGCTTTTGTCTGACACCCGGGTGTTGAGCATACCGACACCCGGGTGTCAGGCTGCCTGAGACCCGGGTGTCAGACGGTACGAGACCCGGGTGTCAGACAATCCCCAATCATATTCAATAAAAACATCATTAGAAACAATATATTTTATGGCTTTAATCAAATCAGTGCGGGGCTTTACCCCCGAAATTGGAGAGAACTGTTTTCTCGCAGACAATGCAACTATCATAGGAGATGTAAAAATAGGAAATGACTGTAGCATCTGGTTTTGTACCGTATTGCGCGGTGACGTTAATTCCATACGGATAGGCAATGGAGTCAATATTCAGGATGGAAGCGTGCTACATACTTTATATGAGAAGTCAACCATCGAAATTGGTGATCATGTTTCCGTAGGACATAATGTGACGATTCACGGAGCAACCGTCAAAGATTATGCACTTATCGGGATGGGGTCTACCATATTGGATCATGCCATAGTAGGCGAAGGAGCCATCGTTGCCGCCGGTTCTTTGGTATTAAGCAATACAGTAATCGAGCCCGGAAGCATTTGGGGAGGGGTACCGGCTAAATTTATTAAGAAGGTAGACCCGAAGCAGGCAAAGGAGCTAAACCAAAAAATCGCTCACAATTACCTGATGTATTCCCAATGGTATAAATAATGTGAATCAGTAGTTGATTCAAAATTGCAAAGGAATGAATCAAACAGTAGTATCTCCATTGGGGGTGACTAAAAAGTCAATAGTATCTCTATTCTCCTCCTTCGGGAAGGAGGAGTGGTCGAAGACCGAGGTGGTAGGAGAGATAATGTTTGTTCCTATTTCTTTGTAAATGATAGGATTATGTATTCACCTACCACCTCCCCCTACGGGTACTCCTCCTTCCAGAAGGAGGAGAGTTAAGATACTATTGACTTTTTAGACAGCCCATTTAAGATACTATTGACTATCATTTAGTTCAAAACCGCAAAGAAATGAACAACATTCAACTACTGATTCACATGAATAATATAAATATCAGGTTCCAGATCATTAGTAAGTTCATGTGTTTTCAGGGTACTATATTCAATGCATCAGGTCTGATCTTTGAAAAATTAGCAAAGGAGCGTATTGGATCAGCTAATGTCCATGAAGGAGTTCATGTATTCATTTGTTTTATTTAACCAATTGTTTGCCTCCAATTTACGAATTATTCGTAGATTTGTAATCAAACAGAATAAAAACATCTAACTATAGAAAACATATTACTCCACGATCAATCATGAAAACAAAACTACTGCTTATTACTCTCCTTTTTGCAACAATGCCGGCAGTCAATGCTCAAAACAGAGAGAGAGACTATTTAAAAAAGGTATTTGCCAATCTAGAGAAAATTGAATCCGCAACATATTATGTTGCTAACGAAAGCTGGCAACCCGGGGACTCCACCGCATTATCCATTCTACATGGATTCATCAAAGAATATAATCACCCCATAGATTCAACCATCAGCGCAAGCTATGTTTCACTGGATGCCAAGGATACTACAAAGCTAAACTTTTGTTATGATGGCAACGTCAGAGTAGAAGCCTATCACGATAATAAAAAGTTAGTAATTGATGACTTCACATTCAAACCACTTCCTTTCAGGCTAGTAAGACCTCCATTCTTCAATTTCGCAAAGAACATCATCAAGTATGCGCTTACCACTGATGATAATATCACCATAGAACTGAAAGACGAGGGTAATGATTACTATTTCAAACTAACAATCAATGAGGAACAACAGGTTGAATTCTTTGGAAAAGCCTTCCACATGCCTCTTCCCCCATTCGATATCGGCAATACGACTTCTATTTATGAATTATGGATTAATAAATCGGATAATTTACCTTTTAAGGAGCGAAGGGAAATGTCACATGATATTTCCGTTTCAACTTGTTCCAACCTTCAGATTAACAAGCTCAACATCAAAGACTTTAACATCAATGATTATTTCCCCAAAGATTATGAAACAGTTAAATACAGCGATCTCCACAAGAAAAGCGGAAACTCGCCATCCACATCCGGACTCACAGGCAAAAAAGCTCCGGGATGGATATTAGAAAATATAGATGGACAGTCTTTATCACTTGCCAACTGCAAAAGCAAAGTCATACTAATCAATTTCACCGGCATTGGCTGTGGCGCCTGCCAGGCAGCTGTACCTTTTTTGAAAAAATTAAAAGAATTATTCAGCAACGAGGAGTTTGATCTCATTGCTATAGAATCCTGGAGCCACAATGCATCCGCCATCCGAAACTACGCCAAACGGAAAGATTTGAATTATACGATTCTAAATGCCACGAACGAAGTTATCAAACAATACCAGACAGGTGGTGCTGCGCCCTTCTTTTTCATACTGGACCAGAAACGAATCATACGAAAAATAATCAGAGGATATAGCACAGAGAATACAGATAAAGAAATTATAAATGCAATCAAAGAACTATTATGAACAGACTGTTTACCTTCCTTTTCTTGTCTCTGCTATTCAACATAGTACAAGCACAATTACGGAGTCCCGAATATCAAAAAGGAAAAGCCATACTAAGCGGCACAATAGCTAATTATAGCCCTGATGATCATCCGGACCTCAAAATCGGAGCTCCTAATATTGTGATGGGGGCAGCCGAAACCCTCTTCCCGACTATCGAAGCAGACGGAAGCTTCAAAATCAATATTCCTCTCTATCATAACACACAAGTACGGATGATGATAGGGAAAGCCGATATAGTCATTCTGCTAAGTCCCGATAAAGAAACTAATGTAGCGGTCAATCTAAGCAATCCGCAAGGAAAACAATTTGTATTCAGCGGACAATATGCTACCATCAATAATGAATGGTGCCAGCCAGAATTGATTACAAGAATAGCTCCGGTTTATAGAAATGGCGACATACTGGATTCTATTGCAGGCATCAGCGCCAATGAATTTAAGAAACGCTGCATCGACCAATACAAACAGTGCGTAGCACACAACAACACAAAAACGCAATTTAGTGAAGATACCCGCACACTTGCCAATCTCTCATGTGCGTTCGATTGCATAGAGAATCTGAATGCAACCCGTTATTGTCTGCAAACGGCTTATCAGAAGAAGGAAAACATCACGCGTGAACAAGCCAGTACAGCCTTTGCCAATTTTGATTTTCCTTCCAATTTCTATGATTTCCTAAAGAGTTTCCCTGTCAATCATCCCTTAGCGCTCTATTGCTACAATTACCGCAACGTGATCTCAGGAGAACTCTATGAGCTACATCATGATCCTTTAAAATTTGAGAAGTATTTACTATCAAAAGCAGCGCTTACAAAGGAGGAACAAGCGCTTATTCGCCAATACGAGACAGCTCTCAAAACAGGTATCCCCTTCCAACAAGGCAGCGAGCTGATCGCGCTTATTGCAAAATACCCCAAAGAATATAATGAATTCAGTCAGAAACTATTCACCAAAGCGAAGGAGTATCTGAGCCATATCATGCAAGACAGCACTTGTTTAATGGTCGATTATATACGGGCAATCTATATGCGCTCCAGCCTATATAATTTAAAACCACTGACCACTCAACAAGAAGCTATGGCAACGGAAATTACAAACCCGATTTTCTTAGGAATCATTCAAGATATGAACCGACAGATGCAACCACGTGCAAAAGCGACAACAAAGAAATACTCTGTCTGCGAAGCACCTAAAGTATCAGAAGAAGAATTACTGTCTGCTCTCGTCGACTGCCATAAAGGAAAAGTACAATTCATTGACTTTTGGGCTACCTGGTGCGGTGGCTGCCGAAGGACGATTAAAGAATATGAACCTATTAAAAAAGAATTAGGCGAAAACGTAGCTTTTGTCTACCTAACTGGCCCCAGTTCCATCGAAAAGACTTGGAAAATACTCATACAAGACATTGTCGGTGAACATTATTGGTTAAACGAAAAGCAATGGGGGTATCTTTGGAAACATTTTCAGATGAAAGGTTTGCCCATGTATTTGGTGATAGACAAGCAAGGAAATATAGTGAAACGATTCACCCATGTGACACGAAAAGAACTGGAAGAGTTACTAAAACAGGAAATAAACAAATAGAATACCAACATTTTCAAAAGATGTACTGGTAAGCGGGTGTATCGAAACCTTTATAAATTAAAATTCATCTTCGCTACAGATAGTTGTGGCGAAGATGAATTCGTTAAAAGGGGAGTTCTGACACATCTCCTTATTCTTATCTTATTCTGTTATATTCTGAGTTCATTGACGAATCTCTCTTCTTTAAGAAAAACGAGACGGCAAGCTCAGAACAGCAGAGCGAAATGATAGGGCTTACCTGTTTTTCAAGCGACGCCCAACCTTATCCGTCTCTAAAAGTTAATCATGTGCATGATCTTCTCCGTAGCTCCGGCATTACTGGTCACATAATAACCGGCATTCGCACCGGTCTCACGCATGAAAACGTCATCTGCCTGAAAACGGTCCAGCAAGGTTTTCAACTCGTGATAGTCTTTAATTGAGTATGCGCCTTTAGCTTCGAGCAACCGGATTGCTTCCATAAACTTCTGATATTTCGGTCCGAAGATAACAGGGATGCCATATACAGCAGCTTCCAGCGTATTATGAATACCGACGCCAAAACCACCTCCGATATAAGCCACTTCTCCATAGCGGTAAATAGAAGATAACAGTCCGAAGCAATCGATAATCAAGCAATCAACTTTCAGTACATTCTTTTCGTCAGCACGAGTATAGCGTACATAAGGACGTTTCAGTTTACTGATAATCTCCACCAGATGATTTTCATCAATCACATGCGGAGCGATGATCAACTTCATTTCCGGATGGGTGTTGAAGTACTCCAGAAATAAATCTTCATCCGGTCCCCAAGAACTGCCGGCTACAAACGTAAAAGCATTGTCTCCTTTAAACATTTTCACCAATGGGAGGTCTTTGGCTTCTTCCCGAATCTGCAACACACGGTCGAAACGGGTATCTCCCACCACTGTCACACGACTAATGCCAATCTTCGACAAATAGCGTTTGGAAGCCTCATTCTGCACAAACAAATGATCGAAATCCTTCAGCACATTACGATAAGTCCCACCATACCATTTAAAGAATATCTGATCGCGACGGAAAATGGAAGAAACACTATACACCGGGATGCGACGCTTATGAAGCTCATCCAGGTAATTCTTCCAAAATTCGTACTTGATAAAGAATGCCATGCACGGGTTTGCAATATCCAGGAACTTCTTCACATTCCGCGGTTTATCAAACGGCAGATAGCAGACAATGTCCGCTCCCCGGTAATGCTTGCGCACTTCGTAACCGGACGGAGAGAAAAATGTAAGCAATATCTTATAATCGGGATATTTTTCCCTGATCATTTCTATTAATGGACGCCCTTGTTCAAACTCGCCAAGCGAAGCAGCGTGAAACCAAATATACTGCTCCCCTTTCTCCACTTGCTGTCGTAGAAGTTCATACACCACCCAATGCCCTTTCATCATTTTTCGGGGCTTACGGCTGAACGGAGCAGCAAAATGAACCAAAAGGTCATAAATAACTATTGCCAGATTGTAAAGCATAATTTACAAATCCTAATTATTTAAGTACCTCTACGGCGCGCTTCATACGAGCCAATGTCTCTTCCTTGCCCAACACCCAGGAAATATCGAACATATGCGGACCTTTACCTTCGCCTACCAGTGTCAGACGGAAAGCATTCATTATATTACCTGTATGGTAACCTTTTTCAGCAATCCAGTCCATCACTACTTTCTCCTGACCTTCAATGCTGAAATCCTCGATGCCGGCAATTACTTCCGCCAACTCAGTCATACATTTTGCCGAGTCTTCTTTCCAGCGTTTCTTCACTGTCTTTTCGTCATATTCAGCAGGAGCCACAAAGAAGAAGCTACAAACATCCCACAGTTCCTTGATAAAACTTACACGGTCTTTCATCATGCCGACTACCGTAACGACCTTCTCGAAAGGAGCCTCTACCCCATGCTCTTTCAGCACAGGCAAAAACAGTTCGGCAATTTCTTCATTCGGTTTAAGCTGGATATACTGATGATTGAACCAAATACCTTTTTTATAGTCGAATTTAGCTCCGGACTTGCTGCAACGATGAATGTCGAACAGTTTTATCATCTCGTCCATAGACATTACTTCCTGATCGTTGCCCGGATTCCATCCCAACAAAGCCAGGAAGTTAATCACCGCTTCGGGCAAATAACCCGATTCACGATATCCGGAAGACACTTCTCCCGATTCCGGACGCCATTCCAACGGGAATACAGGGAATCCCAAACGGTCGCCGTCACGCTTGCTTAGTTTACCGTTTCCTTCCGGCTTCAACAGCAAAGGCAAGTGGGCAAATTCCGGCATCGTGTCTTCCCAGCCGAATGCACGGTACAAAAGTACGTGCAGCGGTGCCGAAGGCAACCATTCTTCGCCACGGATTACATGAGACACTTCCATCAAATGGTCATCCACAATGTTTGCGAGATGATAAGTAGGCAGTTCGTCAGCCGACTTATAAAGCACCTTGTCATCCAGAATAGATGAATTAATAACGACTTCGCCACGAATCAAGTCATTCACGTGAACATCCTCGTTCGGCTCGATCTTAAAGCGAACCACATATTGCTTTCCTTCAGCAATCAATGCGTCCACTTCTTCTTTCGACATTGTCAGAGAATTACGCATCATCCCGCGGGTCGATGCATCATATTGGAAGTTAGCAATTTCCGCACGCTTAGCGTCCAGTTCCTCGGGAGTATCAAAAGCGATGTATGCCTTGTCATTATCCAACAAAATCTGCACGTATTTCTTATAGATTTCGCGACGTTCGGACTGACGGTACGGGCCGTGTTCTCCACCGAAGCTCACTCCTTCGTCAAAGTGGATACCCAACCACTTGAATGACTCAAGTATATACTCTTCCGCTCCCGGCACGAACCGGTTGGAGTCAGTATCTTCAATACGGAAAATGAAGTCTCCGCCGTGTTGACGCGCAAATAGATAATTATACAAAGCTGTACGCACACCACCGATGTGCAATGCTCCCGTAGGACTCGGAGCAAAACGAACTCTTACTTTTCTTTCTGCCATAATTTGGGTTAGTATAGGTAAATCGTGGCAAAATTAAACCTTTTTTTCCACACTATTGTTTTTTTTTGTACTTTTCGCAAAAATTTCAATGCGTATGGAACATATGAAGAAGAAAAAGAGGTTCTCAAGAAGAGATATATTATATAAATCATTGCTGTTTGTAGCGACAGTGACACTGATTGTCTATTTCCTGCCACGTGACGGAAAATTCAACTATCAGTTTGACATAAACAAGCCCTGGAAGTACGGGCAGCTGATAGCCACTTTTGACTTTCCGATCTATAAAGACGACGCAGTGGTGAACCGGGAACAGGATAGTCTGCTGGCTTCCTTCCAACCTTATTATCTGCTTGACAAACAAGTAGAGAAAGACGCAATCGCCAAGCTGAAAGAGAATTACCATACTCACCTGAAAGGTATACTTCCTTCCGTAGATTATCTGCGATACATCGAACGGACATTAAAAGAAATATACGGAGAGGGCATCGTTTCGACAGAAAACATACAAGAACTCCACAAGGACAGTACTTCGGCAATCATGATCATCGACGATAAACTCGCCAACTCCAAGCCTACCGATCATATATATACGGTCAAAAAAGCTTATGAGTACTTGCTTTCCGCAGATACGACCCACTTCAACCGTGAGATTCTGAGACAATGTTCATTAAACGAATACATCACGCCCAATCTCACATTCGACCAGCAACGGACACAGACCGCCAAAGAGGAAATGCTGAACAACTATTCCTGGGCCAACGGATTAGTCGTCAGCGGACAGAAAATTATAGACCGTGGAGAAATCATCAGCCCGGAAACGTACAATATTCTGGAATCATTACGCAAAGAGTCTATCAAGCGAAGTGAATCCATTGATCAGAGCCGCTTGATTCTTGGCGGGCAGATTTTGTTTGTCGGTATGCTGATGCTTTGCTTTATGCTCTATCTCGACCTATTCCGAAAAGATTATTATGAGCGCAAAGGCAGCCTGTCGTTACTGTTTACACTGATTGTATTTTATAGTGTAGTAACAGCTTTCATGGTATCACATAATATATTTAATGTATATATGATTCCGTACGCGATGCTGCCCATTATCATACGGGTTTTCCTCGATTCACGAACTGCCTTTCTGACACATGTCATTACGATATTAATCTGCTCTATATCCCTGCGTTTTCCGCATGAGTTCATTCTGACGCAGTTGGCTGCCGGATTAGTTGCCATTTTCAGTTTAAGGGAACTTTCGCAGAGGTCACAGCTCTTCCGCACGGCCTTATTGGTGATACTGACTTACGCGGCTATTTACTTCGCATTCGAGCTAATGACCGAGAATGGACTTGCCAATGACTTCTCTAAGCTGAATGCACGGATGTATACCTATTTCTTTATTAATGGTATTCTGCTGCTGTTTACATATCCGTTGCTGTTTCTGCTGGAAAAGACGTTCGGCTTTACCTCTAATGTGACTTTGGTCGAACTTTCCAATATCAACAGTGATCTTCTCCGGCAGATGTCCGAAACCGTGCCCGGAACTTTCCAGCACTCTATGCAGGTAGCCAATCTGGCGGCAGAAGCAGCGATCCGTATCGGAGCGAAAAGTCAATTAGTACGTACCGGAGCTTTGTATCATGATATCGGCAAGATGGAGAATCCCGCTTTCTTTACGGAAAATCAGTCGGGAGGCGTCAATCCTCATAAGAATCTGAATTACGAGCAAAGTGCCCAGGTCGTGATCAGTCATGTGACAGACGGATTAAAACTGGCGGACAAGCATAATCTGCCGAAAGTAATCAAAGACTTTATCAGCACCCATCATGGATGGGGAAAAACGAAGTTCTTCTATATTTCATGGAAGAACGAGCACCCCGACGAGGAACCGAATGAAGAACTGTTCACCTATCCGGGTCCTAATCCTTTCTCAAAGGAGACAGCTATTCTGATGATGGCGGATGCTGTTGAAGCAGCGTCACGCAGTCTGCCGGAATATACGGAAGAAACTATCAGCAACCTGGTCGACAAAATTATAGACTCCCAAGTTGCTGAAGGTTATTTCAAAGAATGCCCTATCACTTTCAAGGACATTGCGACCATCAAGACGGTATTCAAAGAAAAGCTGAAGATCGCTTATCACACACGGATCAGTTATCCTGAGTTAAAGAAGTAAGCAGACCGGCGCAAGCGTCTTCGAGTACATCCAGCACATATTCAAATCCTTCGGCCCCTCCATAGTAGGGGTCGGGGACATGATCGGCGGGAATGCGGGTACAGTACTCCGTCATGCGATGAATCTTTTTCCACTCTTCCGTAGAAGGAGCTTTTTCTTTCAGATCATCTATGTTACGGTCGTCCATTCCAATAATCAGATCAAAATTATAAAAGTCCTCTGTCCGCACCGGACGGGAGCGATGAACCAGTTGATAGCCCCGACGGGCAGCGTGTGCACGCATCCGGCTATCCGGCAATTCGCCTTGATGATAAGACAGGATTCCGGCGGAATCAATCACAAATTCTTTTTCCAGTCCGGCTTCTTTGATCAGGTGAAGCATTACTCCTTCCGCCGTAGAGCTACGGCAGATATTTCCGAGGCAGACAAATAATATTTTCTTCATAATTTACGTTTAATAATTGACAGGCTTCATTCGTTTCTATTATCAAAACGAATTAAGTATCTGATTGGCCCGGTTTACGGTAACGGCTGCCGGTATTTCCGGCATATTACCCAAATTGAACGGGGCCAGCATTTTCTCTATCTTCTTTAATCCGGCTTTATTTCCCTTCTTCTCAAATTCCTGACGAAGAATCGTTATTTTCTCATGTGCCTGAATACCTTCGATCAGACGTTCGAAACGGATACAGCTACGGGCTCCCGGATAAACAAGATAAGTATCTCCAGCCGCCCACGTGCGGAAACGTGAATCGAGCAACGGCTCCAAAGGCCAGCTATTGTATGCCCAACGCAGATAGCCGTCCAGATGCTTCTTCGAAGAATAGAAACTCATCCATGCAGCCTCAGCAGGATCGGAGAAAGTGAATGTATTGGGATGTGCTTCCGTACAACAAGTATAATAGGTGGTACGTTTATTCTCGGCCGCACGGCGGAGACGTACTTCTTCCGGGAAGTTCTGTCCGATAACAATGCAATAATCGTACAAGTCCGGCTCTATCTCAGCATGATAATTACCGGCCAGTGAAACCTTAAACTCCGGATCTGCCTTACGGATTACTTTCAACGTTTTCTGCATGACATCCATCGGACGCTCGTCCATCGCAATCGCACAAATATCAAACCATCCCTTTTCTCTCAGATGCTTGGAAAAAGAAGTAAGCATCGCAACCCACATTTCTTCATAAGCAGGTTCTCCCGGTGCTGTCCTCACAAATTTCAATGAATTTGTTGCCTGATCAAAATACTGGAAAGATAATTCCCAGGGAACCATAGAGTAACAGTTAATCTGCTGATTGATACCGACACTCATCATAAACTCTACCCAGCGATCAAAAACCGTATAGTCGAAAGCCCAAGTGCCGTCGGCACGTTTCATCCATGTTACCATTGTCTCGAAATAATCTTCAGTCTGACCGTTCCAAGGTTTATGTGTCAAAGTGGCTGTAATAATCTTTTGACCGGCATCCGCCAGCATTTTCATCAGCGGGCGCATAGCGTCCAGATGCTCCTGACTCCACAAGGGAACCTGATAATAACGGGCTACGGCAAACGGGCTCTGCCACAAATCCAGATGATAAGCCCATTCGGACGGTGCGGGAAGTTCACGGGAAGAAACAAGGATTTCGAGATTAAGCTGCTGCAACAGACGGGAACCGTCTTTTATCAGCAAGGCACCCTTGTAGGTTCCGGGAGTAGCCGATTGAGGAATCCAGCATTGCACCCAGATAGGTTGAACAGTACGTGCCGGAACAGACATTGATTTCAAGTTCGTATCAATCGGGTCGGCTACCAACAACGAATCGTAATCCACTGCTTGACGGTGACCGCATGCGCCTCTGCCATCTTTATTCAGTTCATCGGTCATTACATAACGGATGAAACCGGCTTTAAACGCCTCATCCGAAAGGCTATTTCCTTTTTTATCTTTAAAATCGGTAAAGCTGAAGTTCAGATCTTTCACCTCAGTGCCGGTCCAGACAACAGCCTGCGCATTTACACGTTCGCCACGCCAGCCTTTTAAAGTGGTAAGCTGCTGTTTTTTCAGCTGAGGAAGCCGATGCTTCGCATAGCGGGTGTCAATAGTTCCCCAGGAAATCTGAGGGTTGGTAACTGCTGCCCAGTCTTTATCAGAGGGGGAGGAAGGGTCGGGCAGTTCCTGATAAGTTTCTATTGGAAATTTCGGTTGCCCCGTAGGGGTTCCACACTGAGTCACTCCTTGCTGGGCAAAAAGAGGACTCACACCAATAAGACATGTTAAGCAATAAATCGTAAGTCGTTTCATGGTTAGTTAATTTATAAAGGTTATTATAAGAAAAATATTAGGTCTGTATCGAGTGCTACATGGGGTCTACATCATAATAGACAATCAAGGATTTATAGCGTTCATCCTCCAGCATATCTTTCTGGATACGTTGTAGCAATTCCCGCGCACGTCCCATCGGGGCATTCTGTTCGATCTTCAGCACTATCTTTTTGATGAATAATGTCTGGATACGAGCAACGGGAGGTTTGTCCGGTCCCAATACCCGGTTTCCGAACACGGTTCTTAATTTCTCTGCCATGACCGCAGCCATCTGGTCCAGCAATGCTTCATTATGGTTTTTCAGATAGACATACACCAACCGATAGTAAGGGGGATAATGAAACATTTGTCGTTCAGCGAGTTGACCGTCTACCATTTCTTCATAGTTATTACCGATAACCTGATGGACAATGGGGTGATCAATGCTTTTCGTTTGCAGTACCACCCGCCCGCGTTTATTCTTACGCCCGGCTCGTCCTGCTACTTGTGCCATCAGTTGGAAAGCACGTTCGTAAGAACGGAAATCCGGATAATTGAGCATGGTGTCCGCATTCAAGATGCCCACTATACTTACATGATCAAAGTCCAGACCTTTCGATACCATTTGCGTACCGATCAGTATATCTGTCTTTCCCTGTTCAAAATCGGCGATAATCTTCTCGTAGGCAGCGCGGGTACGGGTAGTGTCTAAATCCATTCGGGCAACAGCCGATTCCGGGAAAAGGACTTTGATATCATCTTCAATCTTTTCCGTACCAAAGCCACGATTGACCAGTTCTGTTCCTTCACAGGCGGGACAAAACTTCGGCAGTTGATAGGTATAGCCGCAATAGTGGCAGGTCAGTTGGTTGATACCTTTATGATAAGTCAGACTCACATCGCAGTTCTTACATTTCGGCACCCAGCCGCAAGTACGGCATTCTATCATCGGTGCAAATCCGCGACGGTTCTGGAAGAGAATGACTTGTTCTTTCTGTTCCAGTGCTTCTTTCATATATTGTATCAGTAACGGCGAGAACTGTCCGACCATCCGCCTCTTGCGATGTAGCTCTTTGATATCCACCGGAATAATCTCCGGCAGCTGAATTTCTTTATATCGTTCTTTCAGTTGTACAAATCCATATTTTCCATTCCTTGCGTTCTGCCATGTTTCTATAGAGGGGGTAGCAGTGCCGAGAAGCGTTTTTGCTCCATACATGGCAGCCAGTACGATAGCCGCATTCCGTGCATGATAGCGAGGAGCAGGGTCCTGTTGCTTATAGGTGTTCTCATGCTCTTCATCTACAATCACCAGGCCCAGATCACGGAAAGGAAGAAATACGGAAGAACGGACTCCAAGGATGATATCATATCCTTTATCTCCCAGTTGCTTCCGCCATATCTCTACCCTCTCGGCATCCGGAAACTTGGAATGATAAATCCCCAAACGAGAACCGAATACCCGTTGCAGGCGCTCTGTGATTTGAGTGGTTAATGCTATTTCAGGCAAGAGATACAATACTTGTTTCCCTTGACGAATCGTTTCTTCTATCAGATGAATGTATACTTCTGTCTTTCCACTGGATGTAACTCCATGAAGCAGGCAGACATTTTTCTCCTGAAAGGATTGCACGATCTCATCGTGCGCCCGCTGCTGAAACTCGTTCAAGGCATTCAACTCTACGACCTCCTTCACTTCCTTATTCAGCCGGCCGACTTCATGAAAGTAAATCTCAAATATCTTTTTCTCCACCAAGCCATTCAGAATAGAAGGAGACACCCCTGCACGTTGCAACAGCTCTTTTTTCGAAACTTCTTTCGGCGTTTCTCTTCCAAGGATTCCCGAACACTCGACATATTTCATCAGCAACGCCAACTGCTTCGGAGCGCGGGACAGGATATCAAATAAGATATGAAGCCGCTTTTCATCAGCAGAACCGGCTAATCGTACTCTCGCCTCTGTTTTCGGCTTGTAAGTACGGCGCAATTCCTCTTTCACAAAGATGGCTTCTTTATCCAGCAGAGATTTGATGACTGTGAGGATATTTTTCATGCCACTCTCCTTCTCCAGTTTCGTGACACATTGCTGAGAATCTACTGAAAGCAAATCAAGAATGCACTGTTCTCTTTCCGACAATGGTGCATCCGCCTCAAAATCGGGATTATATTCTACAATCGTTTCACTCTCCAACTTCAAGCCGGAAGGAAGTGCCGCTTTATAAACGTCTCCTTGTGTACAGAGATAGTAATCCGCCAGCCACTCCCAAAACTTAAATTGAGTGGACAATAAAATAGGAGAAGCATCCAGCAATGCAGATATATCCTTCACCTCATACTCCGTCGGAGCACAATAATGAACATTACGAACGATAGCTGTATAAAATTTCTTCCGTCCGAAAGGAACTATCACACGGCATCCGATCTCAACCTCTTCCGCACATTCATCCGGCAGGGAATAGGTAAAGTACTTCGGAAGCGGTAATGGTAATATGACATCTACATACTTTTTCATTGCAAGCACAAAAGTACAATAAAAAAATGGGGATTTAAAAGAGGAAGAGGGAACACTGATAAGAAAAATAGTCTGCACACCGGAATCTGATAAAATAGATTCAGGTTTACAGACCAGTACCTTAAACAAACTACCTTGAATAAAAAAGAGCCTCCTTTATCGGAAGCTCTTTCTTTGTATGATTGAATGTAACGAATGGCTTAGAAAATATAAGCAACAGATACTTGCCAAGTCTTGGTTTTGTATGAGCCTTCAATGTCTTCAAAGCTGGCAGTCTTGCCCAACGGAATATTATAATTAGCTCCTACTTGCAGATGATTCAACAGCTTCACACCTGCACCGACATTGATACCGACTTCAGCTTTCTTTTTATCGGTTTTTACTCCGTCTATTGTCTTATTACCGGCAAAATCAAAGTAAAAATCAGGACCGGCAGCCACATAAAGACCTACCAGACTTCCCAGACCGATGTTATATTTCAAATTGACCGGAATATCCAAGCCATTCTGCTTGACAGTAGCTTCTTCACCTCCATCAGAGATTTTTATACCTCTTTGAGCAAAAAGCAAAGACGCATCGACTCCTAATCCCACAACCGGAATATTGAATTCCGCCATCGGACCGATAAAGAAACCTGTAAAATTATCCTTTTTAAAGTTTTCTTTCACATCAGAAAAGCTTGCTTTAGACAAGTTTAAACCACCCTTTACACCAAAATGTAATTGTGCCTGGGCAGGCATCGCCATACCGATACATACGGCAATCATTAAAGCACCAAAAATCTTTTTCATAAATCTACGTGTTTATAATTCGGGACAAAGATATATATTTATAATAAATAAACACAAATTATTGCTCTTTGTTCGAAATCAACTCCCGATTTGCCAGCAAGGCTTCCTTAGTTCCCGCCGCCATCGAAAGAATGCCGTCATTACACGTAACCATACCGCTCTCCTTGCGTCGTGTCAGCCAATCGGTAACAAAGTCCGAAGCATATCCTCCCGTACTGAACTCACCGTCCAGCGCTATTATCTTTTTATAAGCAGACAGGTAATCTTCTTCCGTCGTATCGGGATAAACGTTGGTGTAAAGCCACAACTGGATGTCGTAAAGCAGATAAGAACGTTCGTCGGCATGAAGCGCAAAGAATCCTTTATCGGTTACTATCTCTTCCGATATCTTCCGAATCCATCGCTCCGTATCCACGGGATGATCACACTTTGCGCACAAATCGGACAAGAGCGGTGAGAAAGCTGCGTTCCGAACTTTTTCCAGCTCCATTCTTTCATCTTCTTCCGACGTATCAAAGACTTCTTCGTTGACAAGTCCCCGAATAAATTCTTCAAAGTTATCGGCAAGGAAAGTAACATAATAATCATCTTCCTGATCGACATGAACGACTTTCGGTTCGCCCTGCGGACCACACTCCCGATAATCAAGGAAAATCATATCATGTCCCGCAGAAGGACAGTCGCAGATAGCCACTCCAATGTCCGGATACCCCCATTCTTCAATCATGAAACGGCTGCCGAGCTGTCCGCAAAGAGAATAAATCTTATCCTTATCGACTCCCATAATGCCAGTGATAGCCACATGGTCGTCCGCCCAACTGGTAGGTTCGTCGCAAGGAAAACAAACATTGAAAGGTATTCCACCGTTATGCTGCTTCATCAGCCAAATATAAGATTCGGGGAGTTTGTATCCCAGTTCACGTTCTGTTTCTTCTATCATCTCTTCTGTAGGAGGTGCGCCAATATATTCATTCATAGCATATTCATCATCATCCCAGAAGTCTATAAAGTCAAAATTCTCAAAAGGTTTGTTTTTCATAATCGCTGTTTTTAATTTGTATTCTTTTAGTTTTGCTTTGTATGTATATACTACTTTTCACGAATATACTAAAAAACAGACATGATCAATTTGTTTCCTTTATTTATTTTATTTTTTTACGAGTATATGGAAAAATGCTACTACGCAAACAAATCATTTAATGCTTCGCTCATGCTGGGGTGAGTAAAAATGAAGTCGCGAAGGAAAGTATAGTCCTGCCCTGTCTTCATAGCGAGTGCAACAGTGTTTATCACCTCGCTTGAATCGGGTGCAAACAGCATACATCCCAAAATCAGTCCTGTCTTCTTGTCAATAATCGCCTTTAACAGCCCGTCTGTTTCTCCCAAAGTCTTAGCTCTCGGTATCGCCATAACGGGCAATTTCTTCACGATAATATCGAGATTCTGCTTGCGTGCTTCCTCTTCATTCAGACCGACGCGAGCCAAAGGCGGGTCAATAAATACGGAATAGCTGACCGGATTACGGTCACTTGTCTTCCGCTCCGCGTCTCCGAATAAGTCTTCTCTGATAATCCGATAGTCATCCAATGAGATATACGTAAACTGCAAACCACCTTTCACATCACCCACCGCACGGATAGCGGGATTCGTTGTTTTCAGATATTCATCTACAATAATGGCTCCACGTGCATCCACCTCTACTCCGGCAGCTTCCAGATGAAGACCTTGCGTATTTGGTCTGCGTCCTGTAGCCAACAGCACAGCATCGGCCTCCAATTCAAATGCCTCGTTCGTTTGCAAGTCCGTGAAAGCAACGATCGCTTTTTCTGATGTATGGTTTACGGACTGCACCTTGGCGTTCATCCGGAAAACAATGCCTTTCTTCTCCAATGTTTCCTTGACGCTGGCAGCAATATCACGGTCTTCGCGCGCAATCAATTCCGGATAACTTTCAAGTACTGTCACCTGAGAGCCAAAGGAAGCATACATGGATGCAAATTCCAGTCCGATATAACCACCGCCGACAATCACAAGATGACGCGGAAGATCCGTGAGTTCCATAATGGAAGTGCTGGTATAAACAAAAGGATTGTCCGCTATGCCGTCAATGGATGGAATGACCGTTTCCGCTCCTGTATTAATAATGATTTGCTTAGCTGTCAACAGTAACTCTTCCGCCGCAGTGCGGACAGATACCGTATCCGAAGATACAAAAGAGCCGAATCCGGTGTAAACGGTCACATGAGGGTTATCAGCCAGATTATGATAGTTTTTATTTCGCAGCGCACCCGTAACCGAGTCTTTCACAGAAACAGCATTCCGGTAAAATTCTCTCTTTTCGAGGAATGTAAGTCCTTTCATGCCGGAAGCTATCTTCGCCTGATGTACCAGTGTCTTAGTCGGGATACAGCCGATATTGATACACGTACCTCCGTACATTTTATCAGAACGTTCTACAACAGCCACTTTTTGTCCACGTTTCGCGAACTCTGCCGCAAGGGTCTTCCCGCCTTTGCCGAAACCGATAATAATAACATCAAATGCATTCATATCCAAATATCTTTAGTTAGTTAGAAATCATCTTATTAACGTCTTTCATTGACACTGCAAAGGTCGTCCCTTTCCGGCAGACTATCAATAACCATTTTACCGGATGAATTGGCAATTATTCCCATATAAAATTATTTAATAGAAAAAGAGAACTGATATCACTTAGGATATAGCTCTCTTTTTCCTTCAACAGGTATAAATCAATGATTCGGATGAATATCCAGCTTCACTGGTTTTATCATATTCTCCGGTTTTAAAATCGTATCCAGGTCTTCTTTGGAAAGAATGTTATGTTCCAGCACCAGTTCATACACTCCTTTGCCCGTTTCCAGGGCTTCCTTCGCTATCTTGGTAGAATGTTTATACCCAATTACAGGATTCAGTGCGGTCACTACTCCGATACTGTTGTGTACATCCCGACGGCATTTTTCTTCATTGGCTGTGATACCATCAATACATAAGGTACGCAATGTATCAAAACCGTTCATCAACAAATCCGCAGATTCAAAACAGCATTGTGCCATGACAGGTTCCATCGCATTCAGTTCCATCTGTGCAGCCTCTCCACTCATAGCTACACAAAGGTCGTTTCCTATCACTTTATAAGAGACCTGATTCATGACTTCCGGAATGACAGGATTCACCTTTCCCGGCATAATGGAAGAGCCCGGCTGCATGGCAGGCAGATTGATTTCTCCCAGTCCGCAACGAGGACCGGAAGCCAATAGCCTCAGATCATTACAGATCTTATTCATCTTGACAGCTACACGCCGCATGGCCGAAGAATATCCTACCATGCAGGAAGTATCCGAAGTAGCGCCTATCAGGTCATCTGCCAGTTTGATATCCAGTCCGGTAATCTTGCGCAGAGCAGCAATGCACTTTTCCGCATATTCCGGTTCGGCGGTAATTCCGGTTCCGATGGCTGTTGCCCCCATGTTGACCGTCAGAAAATCCTGTGCGGCAAAATCGAGATTCTTCAGTTCATGTTCCAGAATGCTGGCAAATCCATTAAAGGTTTGTCCGAGTGTCATCGGTACGGCATCTTCCAGTTGGGTACGTCCCATCTTGATGATGTGTGCAAACTCCGCTCCTTTCTTTCGGAAAGCCTCGATCAGTGTTGCAAAGTGTTTCACCAATTTAAGATGGGTATAATACAGACCAATGTGAATGGCTGTAGGATACGCGTCATTGGTAGATTGCGAACGGTTGACGTGATCGTTGGGCGAGCAGTATTGATACTCTCCGCGTGCGTGTCCCATCAGTTCCAGTGCACGGTTGGCAATCACTTCATTGGCATTCATGTTGGTAGTGGTTCCGGCCCCTCCCTGAATCATATCTACAGGGAACTGGTCATGATGTTTTCCTTCCAGTATTTCTTTACAAGCCTTCAGTATGGCATCCGTCTGTTTCTCGGTCAGTAACTCCAGTTCACGGTTGGCAACGGCAGCTCCCATTTTCGTGATGGCCAATGCCTGAATAAACAGGGGATACTCATTCAAATGAAACTTGCTGATGCGAAAGTTTTCAATACCACGGAGTGTCTGTACTCCATACAATGCACTTTCCGGCACTTCACGACTACCTATCAAGTCGCTCTCTGTACGAGTTTTTTTTGATAATTTCTGTTCCATATCGGTTGTTTTATAACAATAACACATTCGTTAGTTGATATAATAACCAGTCAGAGATGTTATTGTTTTAATAAATATGCAAAAACTATTCAATAACTTTTTTGTTGTTTATCTTAGAAACAGAGAAAAAACGAAGATAAATCCTTTATCTTTGTTAGGAACTTATAAAACAACAACCAATGATATTACAATTAGCATTTGTTCTGACAGCCATTATTATTGGCGCACGTTTGGGAGGCATCGGACTCGGTGTCATGGGAGGAGTAGGATTGGGAATACTCACGTTTGTTTTTGGTTTACAACCCACCGCACCACCTATCGACGTTATGTTGATGATTGCCGCCGTCATTTCCGCTGCCTCCTGTATGCAAGCAGCCGGCGGGCTGGACTATATGGTGAAACTGGCAGAACATTTGCTACGCAAAAATCCTTCACACGTCACACTGCTCAGCCCATTGGTGACTTACCTGTTCACCTTTATTGCCGGAACCGGGCATGTGGCTTATTCCGTATTGCCCGTAATTGCAGAGGTAGCTACCGAAACAAAGATTCGTCCGGAACGCCCGCTCGGTATTGCTGTGATTGCTTCGCAACAGGCTATTACAGCCAGTCCCATCTCTGCCGCTACGGTAGCTCTGCTCGGGTTACTGGCAGGTTTCGACATTACATTATTCGATATTCTTAAAATTACGATTCCCGCCACTATCATCGGAGTATTGGTCGGCGCTTTATTCTCCATGAAAGTCGGCAAAGAACTGATAGAGGATCCCGAGTATCAAAAACGCTTGAAAGAAGGTCTTTTCAATGACAAGAAGATAGAGATTAAAGATGTCAAGAACAAACGTTCCGCCATGCTTTCCGTACTCATCTTTATATTGGCAACTGCTTTTATCGTCCTTTTCGGATCTTTTGAAGGTATGCGTCCCAGTTTCCTGATCGATGGAGAAATCGTCACGCTCGGTATGTCCTCCATTATCGAGATCGTAATGTTGTCGGCAGCCGCTATCATCCTTATAGTAACCAAGACGGATGGAATCAAAGCAACGCAGGGTTCTGTATTCCCTGCCGGGATGCAGGCTGTTATCGCCATCTTCGGTATTGCGTGGATGGGTGATACTTTCCTTCAGGGCAATATGGCACAGCTCACTCTCTCCATCGAAGGAATCGTGCGGCAGATGCCATGGTTGTTCGGTATTGCGCTGTTCGTCATGTCTATCCTGTTATATAGCCAGGCAGCCACGGTACGGGCATTGATGCCGCTGGGCATCGCATTAGGTATTTCTCCGTATATGCTGATTGCCTTATTCCCCGCAGTGAACGGGTATTTCTTTATCCCAAATTACCCGACTGTCGTAGCCGCCATTAATTTCGACCGCACCGGAACAACAAAAATCGGTAAATATGTGTTGAATCATTCGTTTATGATGCCCGGACTGGTATCTACCGTAGTCGCTATTGCGTTAGGACTGCTCTTTATTCAAATATTCTAATATATTATTAACCTAAACTCATTTCAGTTATGAAACAAATTAAGAAATTAGGCCTGGTAGTAGTAACACTACTATTATCCGCAACAATGGCATTTGCCGCAAAACCGAATATCCACATCCTTGCTACCGGAGGAACCATTGCCGGAACAGGAAGCTCGGCTACGGGCACCAGCTATACGGCAGGACAGGTTGCTATCGGTGCATTGCTGGATGCAGTCCCCGAAATCAAAGATATCGCCAATGTAACCGGCGAACAGATTGTGAGAATCGGTTCACAGGACATGAATGACGAAGTCTGGCTGACACTTGCCAAGAAAATTAACGAGTTATTGAAACGACCGGATATCGACGGAATTGTGATCACTCACGGAACGGATACGATGGAAGAGACTGCTTACTTTCTGAATCTGACGGTCAAAAGTGACAAGCCTGTTGTATTGGTAGGTGCCATGCGCCCGTCTACAGCATTAAGTGCCGATGGTCCGCTGAATCTTTATAATGCTGTAGTTACCGCAGCAGCCAAAGAATCAAAAGACAAAGGTGTACTGGTTGCCATGAACGGCCTGATTCTGGGTGCAGAAAGCGTAGTCAAAATGAACACGGTCGATGTACAGACTTTCCAGGCTCCCAACTCCGGTGCATTGGGATATGTACTGAACGGTAAAGTATGCTACAATCAGATCACACTGAAGAAACATACCACCCAATCCGTATTTGATGTCACCAAACTGACTTCATTGCCCAAAGTCGGCATCGTATACAGCTATTCCAATATCGAAGCCGATATGATGACTCCGTTGCTCAACAACGGATATAAAGGAATCATTCATGCAGGAGTCGGCAACGGTAATATTCATAAAAACATATTTCCGTCATTGATAGACGCCCGCAGAAAAGGCATTGTAGTTGTTCGTTCTTCCCGCGTACCGACTGGTCCTACCACCCTCGATGCGGAAGTGGATGACGCCAAGTATCAGTTTGTAGCCTCTCAGGAATTGAATCCACAAAAGTCACGTGTACTATTGATGCTTGCACTGACCAAAACCACGGACTGGAAACAAATTCAGGAATACTTTAACGAATACTAAAAACCGGACCTACTTATGAAAAAATTAATGTTTATGCTACTCCTTGCGGGTAGCATACAGGCAATGTATGCCCAAAAGTTCTCCCCAAACACTCCTCTTTTCGAGGAACTGACAGACGTAAAAAAGAAAACGGATAAGTTCAACTTATACCTGAATATGCAAGGAAGTTTTGACGCTCATTTCCAAAATGGATTTCAGGAAGGTGACTTCAATATGCACCAGCTCCGCATCGAAGCGAAAGGAAATATCAACAACTGGCTTTCTTACCGTTACCGCCAGCGTCTCAACCGCTCGAACGACGGAAACAATATGATAGACAACCTCCCGACCTCCATCGACTGGGCAGGTATCGGTATCAAGCTCAACGATAAGTTCAACCTGTTTGCCGGTAAACAAAGTGCCAACTATGGCGGCTTCGAGTTTGACCTCAACCCGATCGATGTCTATCAATATTGTGATATGATCGATTACATGAGTAACTTCCTGACCGGGCTGAATGCAAGTTATAACATAACTCCCGATCAGCAACTTAATCTGCAGATATTGAACAGCCGCAATAGCTCTTTCGACAACACTTACGGAATCACAGAGGATGCGGAGGGTAATCTCCCCGATCTGAAATCCGGAAAAATGCCGCTGGTCTATACCTTAAACTGGATTGGCAACTTTAATAATGTATTTAAAACCCGCTGGTCGGCCTCTGTGATGAACGAAGCCAAAGATCATAATATGTATTACTATGCCGTAGGAAATGAACTGAATCTCGGAAAGTGGAACGCCTTCGTCGACTTCATGTACTCAAAAGAAGAGATTGACCGTAAAGGGATTATCACAAGTATCGTCGGTCGCCCGGGCGGACACAATGCGTTTGATACAGGTTATTTATCCGTAGTAGCCAAGTGCAACTATCGTTTTCTTCCGAAATGGAATGCCTTTGTGAAAGGAATGTATGAAACGGCTTCTGTGACCAAAGCCTCCGAAGGGATAGAAAAAGGAAATTACCGCACCTCTTGGGGATATCTGGCAGGCATCGAATTTTATCCGATGGAAACTAACCTGCATTTCTTCGTGACCTATGTAGGACGTTCTTATGACTTCACCTCCCGTGCCAAAGTGCTGGGACAAGAGAATTACAGTACCAACCGGATTTCGGTAGGATTCATCTGGCAGATGCCGGTCTTTTAATATTGCATGAGAATAAAAAATACCCGATAGCTGTGTGAAAGTTATCGGGTATTTTTATATGTTCGGTTTCTTTTTCTAAATCAATACTCTTCCTCGTTAAAAAAGAAATCTTCTTTACTAGGATAATCCGGCCAAATATCTTCGATACTCTCATAGATTTCGCCTTCATCTTCCATCTCTTGCAGATTCTCTATCACTTCAAGAGGAGCACCCGAACGCATAGCGTAATCAATCAATTCGTCCTTGGTTGCCGGCCAGGGAGCATCTTCCAGTTTCGATGCTAATTCCAATGTCCAATACATAATCTTGAGTATTAAAAAGTGAATACTTATTTTCTATTTTTCGGCAAAAGTATAATAAAATCTATCATTTCCAACTATTATCCCAGAATATTTCACTATTTTGTTCATCAAAATTAATTTTTCGGGATAAAACAAACAAATAATCTGATAATCTGTTGACAAAAGCTAACACTTCAGGAGAAATTGTACAAGTTTCGGACAGAGTCAGAATGCGACGTTCGGCTCTCCGGCAAATCGTACGGCACACATGACAAACAGCCGCTCCACGGCTACCTCCGGGTATGATAAAGGCACAAAGTTCGGGCAACTGTTCGTCCAGCTTATCAATCTCGCGCTCGATGCGTTCCACATCTTCCGGAGTAAGGATACTGGCGGCTTTCAGTTGTGTTTTTTCTTGGTCAGTTGCCAGATGCGAACCGATAGAGAATAGCTTATGCTGTATACTCAAGATAAAATCCCGGTCTGCCTCATCCAGCAAATACGTATTCAGCCATCCCAGATGGGAATTAAGTTCGTCAATTGTTCCGTATGCTTCCAAACGAATATGGGTCTTCGGAACGCGGCTTCCGCCGACAAGACTGGTAGTTCCTTTGTCACCGGTCTTTGTATATACAAGGCTTTTTTTCATAAACGTCTATTTTTCATCATTACTATATATAAGATTAACGTATAAAGGTGATCAGAAGTTGACGATATAATGCTGTTTAATCTTTGTTGTATCAAAAAAAAGCAAGCCTACATCATACAAGTCAAAAGTGATTCCCACCCGCTCATCATTCTGTAACTGTTTCCAAAGATTTTTCATTGCCTTTGAATAGCAGATCCCATGAACGACAAACAAACTATTCGGAGTAGTCCGACGGGAACAGATGTTAAAAACTTCTTCCAGCAAAGCCGGATTCCGATAGTCATTCAGATACAGAAAGTCTACCGGAGTATCGGCATCTAAAAAGAGCTCTGATAAGTCGGAAGCAAAAAGATACCCGGCAGAAGGTTTGGCTGATTGTAAATATAAGGAGGCTGCCGAGGGCTTTCCTACTTCTATGATAGTGGCCGGTTGCACTTTATTCACCAGGCGGAACAACAGACGGTTGATTCTTGGTATTCCTTTCTCCCACCCCTGTGTTGTGATTCGCTTTTTCTGTTCCACCTTCAGCAGGTCATATGCATAATAAGGCATCTTCTCATAAATCACGTCCGTGATCAGACTGAAAGCAAAAGGAGAGTGCACACCATATCCACAACGGTAGCGGAAACGGGAGAGCCAGATAAAAGGTCTTTTTAGGTAATACAGAAGATTCATAAACCAGTCTTTCATTTTTTTGTTCGTGGCGCAAAGATATATTATTTTATTGAAAAAAGGGCCGGCTCCCGCGGTGGACCGACCCTTTTAATCATTTATTTCAAGTAACTACTGCAATCTGAATACTACAGGTACAGTATATTTTACTCGAACTTTCTTACCGTTCTGCACTCCAGGCTTCCACTTAGGCATTCCACTTATCACACGGATAGCTTCTTTATCCAAATAAGCATCTACCCCTCGTACAACTGTCGGACTAGTAATCGATCCGTCTTTGTCTACGACAAACTGAACAATTACACGTCCTTGTGAGCCCATCTCCTGAGACATTGTCGGATATTTGATATGAGTACTCAAATATTTCAGCAATTCAGCTGAACCACCGGGAAATTCGGGCATGACTTCAACACTTACGTGAATAACGTCTTCCACCACTTCTTCTGTTTCCACAACCGGCGGTATCCAAACAACCTTGTAAGGTTCATTCACATTGTCCGGCACTACTGAAACGTTATCCGTCACCTCTTCGGTATCATCTACTATTTCGATCCATTCGGATTGCTTGATTTCCGGTGGAGGAGGCGGTTCCAGTTTTTCTTCCGGGAATGTAATTGGAACGAGCTCCGTTACAAAGATGGATTCATCATCAGATGATACTGCCGCAACTCTTACATCATGCTGTGTCCATTCGAACGATACGAACATGAAAGCAAGCGCAACAACCAAACCCATCAACAACCAAGAACCTCTTTGATTCTCAATTGCAGCCTTTTTTGATTTTTTGGCTTCCATAAAAAATGTGTTTAAGTAATTAATAATAGAAAATATATAGTATATATACTACTTTTCGTTTTCTGTCTTAAGCATTACTTAAAGTGCTCTCTAGCTGCAATAAATATAGTATTTTTATGGATAGGATGTAACTTTAGTTCTTGTTTATTTTATTCTTTTTCCTTCTTTTGAATAAAATTTATGAATACGACTCCAAGTTATTCCAACTAGCCATACCAAGCATTTCAGTTTAAAAATCAAGTAGTATACTAGTAATCATACTAATAGGAAAGGAACAGTCTTCATTACAATAGATATTCTAACAATTGTTCTGATTAAACCAAAAAGAAAATAAATGTATATGAGAGCATGTTACGCATGCTTATCTTTCGTTTCATCAGCTTCCTTCACTTTCTTCCCGCCAATAATATTCAGAATAATATTCATAGCCCCCTTTCCCACGAAAGAAGTACCTACCACAACAACTTTGGGCAAAGACTTCAACGCCTCCTTCACAGCTACACGCTTTGCTTTTCTTTTAGCTTTGATTCCATTTAATGAATTCATTCCATCAATCAGATAGTTACGCGTCACATAACCGATACGCAAAGTCATCAACGAATTCACGATTCCATCGCATATCGAGCCAATGACTACACCCGGTATTTTCACATTAGACAGAATGCTCAAAAAGCCGGTATCTCCCGAAACGGTATCACCAATGTCATCCAAATCAACATCGGCAGCGTCAACAGAAGCATCGGAAATATCGATATCGGACGCTGTATCCGAAGATTGATCCGCTAATGAGCCGAAGGGAGCAACCGAGTCCATATCTTTAAATACTTCGGATGCAACGAATGTCATTAATGAAGTAACCAAGATATTGACATACTGGCGAAACAACTGTTGCCTCGTAGGCCGGAAGCCGGAAGCTACAATCACATCCTCTATCATTTTATAATTCATATAAAGCACAGATACCGTGTCCAGCTTTCCATTCTGCGAAATAGCCGTAATCATAAAGACAGATTTTGCCCATTCTATAATACGACGATTGATACCGATGATACGAACCGAATACATATCCTCTATATGCGGACCTGAAGTTTCTTTCAGTTCTCCCCCTTCAATGCGCAATTTCAACTCTTCGCTTATGATTTGCACCAGTTCTTCCTTACTCGTTGCATAGCGTTCCAAGTCTTCACGCAATCTCTGCTGATGCAGTTTTCTCAACTCGGGACAGGACTTATCTTTAGGTATATAATTGCAGTTATCCGCCAGTTTATGTCCAAACGCAACAAGTTGTGCAGTATTCCACTCCCCATCAATAGACAAAGCCGGAATCTGCGGAGCACGATGTACCCGAACGACCGGACGTATAACGACAACATAAAATACAACCAGAATCAAGGCGTAAAAAGCATACTCTGCCCACGCGACATGCGACAAGGAAGCTATTTTCTCACCTATAATAATGACGTTACCCAACAATAATATCACAAAAGAGCCCAAAAACAGGAGTGTGATAATTAATAAATTTCGTTTCATTGGCTTATTCTTATCTTATTGAATCCTTAAAACTCTGAACTTGTGCATTTATTGACCGAAGCAACGCATCCTTCCTGTCAAATTCTTCTTTATCAGACACCAGCGCATTCAGATACATTGTTTTTTGTTGTTCCAAAAAATCAATGATACTTTGTTTGCGTACAGGCACATACTGATCGTAAAGGTCATTAGCCGCCTTATATATACTCTTCCCGACAGTCAGCTGAAGATATCCTTTGATCGTTTTCCCGGTATGCGTATGATCGATTCCGGTGATACATTCCATCGCTTTCCTCAGAAAACTCTGAATTTCCATTGTCGAATAAGTCCCAAACGGATTGGGTATTCCGATATGCGGAACAGTCGGATTACTAATATTCTTCACATCAAAAGCTCCCTGCAAATCAAAATCGACCACCGGAAAATCCGTCACTTGCGGCACTGAGTCAAAAGGTGCACAACCTTTCTGCTTCAGAAAAGTATTCATCTTCTCTATAAAAGCCGCATCATCTTTCAAGTTAGAGAGTTTCCGCAAATACTGCCGGGCCAGACTATGTTCATGGGAATCAAGGAATTTACTTTTTATCGCCGCTGACGAATCAGTCATAAACTTTGTAACAAGGCTGCGTGTCGCATCTTTCCCTTTCGCTCCACCGGCAAATGCGGAATTGCATCCGGAATCATAATACTCCCTAACGATTTCAGTAAACTCTTTCAAATCATCATCCATATAGACTTGCACCATTTTTCTAAAATCGCTCCCATCGTAACTAAGTTCACTCGCCTGACGGAGTAACTCGTCAAACGAAGTTACTGCAGCCTGATATTCTATATCGATTGTTTCCTGTTGCCCAATTGATTCTCCGACTAAATTATCCAGTTTTTCCAACTGATTCAGCGTTCTTCCGATTACGCTTCTCAGACGTATATCAGTACTATTGGAGATCACCTTGCCATACAAATCCTTCTCAAATCTCTGAAATTTCGCAGCTTCTTCCTGAAGATCCTCCATTCCCTCATAGCTGGCAGCATCCGCCACTTTTCCCAAGTTCAAACTATATATATTCTCCTTCAACTGGAAGTTACGTCTGCCCATTTCATTCTCGGCAAATTCTACCTGTGCCTTAATTACAGCCTTCTTCTCCTCTTCCGAATGCCAGTAAGCCGCTTCAAACACATTATGCAGAAGACAAACCGGAACTTTCGGATTATTCTCCTGCAGCAACTTCAGAAAACGATTGGAAACCTTCGATATAGCAGAATTTGAACTTTGCACAAATATCACGAAATCTGCCCTTTGAGAGATCGTTTCATAAATAGGATTATCCAAATTCGCATACCCGCCATCCAGCCCAGGCATATCCACCAGAAATATATTATCTTTCAAAAGCTCCCCACCGGAAGTTGTTATGGATGTCACCAACGTATGATCTGTATTTATCACGCTTTCTTCCAAAGCTAACGAAACACACTCCTCCAGATTAGCATCATTCAATTCTTTCTTTTCAATGCTTATCTCGGAAATGTTTTCCAGTCTCTCAAATCCGCGCAGGCTATCAATGACCGAATCAAACTGTTCTACCTTTCTGGCTTTATCAGCAACAGAAAAAATACGGGTAATGGATTCCTCCTGTCCTTTTGAAATAATGGACGGACGCACCGTACACTCCAAGAAATGAGTGGGGCTGACGTGAGCATGTGCTATGAGATTTACTAAAGTAGATTTTCCCGATTTCACGGGTCCAACCACTAATATAAGAAAAGATCCTCCGTCAAACTCAGAAACACGATTATTTAGTTTCTGAGTTGATTTACAAACAGCCTCCAAATCTTTTATTCCCCTTACTGACTCCAAAGTTGACATCAATTCCTTAGATCTGCTCTTCAGTATATTCAAGAATATCTTAAGCTCCGACGAAGACATTGTTTCCACTCTTTCTTCTATAAATTTGTATTTACCCATAAACGAGATTTAAATAATGGTACAACCGACTATTCACATGTCATTTTAATAATGATGATAAAGTTAGCAGTTTGTCGGGAAATAAAAAATGTATAGAGCACAAAGATTGCATAATAATTGAAAGTTCGTCAAAGTTTTATGGATTCAAGTTCAATTCATCAACAAAAAGTTTCTTCATATCCGCAAAAAAGAATATATTTGTTCATTAACATAGAACACTCTAAATTCAGCACTTATGAAACCAATTATCTTACTATTCATATTAATATTCTTCCCCTATATAGTATTCTGCCAAAGCAGTAATGACGAATATTTTATATTAACCGAATATTATTATAATGATGAAGGAAAACAAATACTCATCCCTACAGACAGTATAGAATATCATCGTATTACTAATAAAGATCATTCTATGTGGGGATTCAAAAACAAAGAAGGGAAGATAATGATACCACCCGGAAAATATAGTTTTTTGAATCCTATAGATGAACATGGAATGATACTTGCCCAAAAAGATGGCAAGGAAGGCTATATAGATATTACAGAAAAGGTGCTGATTCCTTTTATTTATGATAATGTCGGAGTCTTCTCTACAGATGTGGAATTGGCCAGTGTCATAAAAGATGGCAAACAGGGATTTATCAACCGGAAAGGAGAAGTCATCATTCCGCTGGAATATGACGGAAATTCATACAATACAAATTTCCACTCAGGAGTTGCCATTTTAACTAAAAACAAAAGATATGGAGTAATAAACGCTCAAAACAACATCATAATCCCATTTGAATATGAAAAAATAAAGTATTCGGATAATCAAGATTGCCTTATCGTAACAAAAGACTACGATTGGGCAACCTATTCTTTTGAAGGGAAACAGCTCTCTGAATTTGATAATTATTTTATCATATCCAGACCATTATCAGCCATCCCTTCCAACAAAACAAACCTTCCACTGCTGATTACAACAGATGAAATGAATGTATATCTAGACAAGACTCAATACTTAGAAGAAATAGAACAAAACAAAAGATCGGATAACACACCTGTAGAAAACAAATTTGCATATATTGATAAAACTAAAAAGGTAGTTGTACCTTTCGGAACATACGATTATGCCACCCCTTTCGGATTGGGAAGAAAAGCCATTGTTGCGAAACAAGGAGCATTTGGTATTATCGACGAATATGGTAAACCCATTCTGCCTCTGAGTTTCGATTTCATAGAGCAGCCTTCTGAATATGCCAATATATTTTTGGCAACCAAGGGGCAAACAGTAACAGTCTATAATCAAAACGCCCAAATAATTCCAATAAAAGGCATTGAATCTTACGAATGCAGAGACAATCACATTATTATTTCAAATATTCACAATAAGAAAGGACTTCTTGATTATGATGGAACGCAGTCAATACCCTTTAAATATGACACACTTTACACTTCCCGCTCTATTTCTGTCATAGATTTCATTGCCAGAAAAGGTGATACATATGGCTATATTTCTAGAAAAGACGAAATAATCAAGCCTTTTACATACAAACACATATATGGACTGAAAGATGATCTTGTTTTTGTGAATGCTGACGGCAAAGCCGGAATGTATGATAAAGAAGGAAATATAAAATTAGCTTTTGAATATGACAGCATCTGCGATACTCACTATAATAATTTTGAGCCAGAAGAAAATAAATACATCGTTATTAAAAATGGGAAGGTGGGTACGGTTGATATTCACAATAAGGTCATTATACCAATTATATACGATGAACTATCCGGATGGGTGGAATATGGTCCTGAGGCACATTTTGCAAAAAAAGATGGCAAATATGGATTGATATCCTACGAGGGACAAATTATTATCCCTTTGGAATACGAATATGTCGATTTACCGGTAGCAGGCATTATTGTTGTTCGCAAAAATGGAAAGTATGGGGCTTTATCATGGAAAAACAAAGAAATACTACCTTGTATATATGACAGGATCATTAATGATATGCCTATAGAAAGTATTGGAGATACAAGAGAACCTAAATTGATTGTTTTGTCAAATGGCAACTGGAATTATTATGATAAAAAAGGAGACATCATCCGTAAAAATGTTCCCAAAGAAGTAATAATGGAAAGTTATGGACACAGAATAGAGCGGGGTGAACCATCTAACGAAAACCTTGATTTTGGAATGAAACGGGCAAAAAAATAAAAGAACCTGCAAGTTTGTCTTAAAAATGCAGACTGCATTTTTTTATAATTGGATAATAAATTCTTGCCGAATGCAAAATATAGAAAATTCTCTTTGATACTCACAACTCAAATATCCTTTATCATATATTATTGTATTATCTTCTCATATTTTAGGCACAAGACTAATTATCAATAGACTAACTGTAAAAGGCAGAAAGCATCGTCAATCATACAAAGCACATAAAAGTCATATTTTGCTCTTTATTGAACAGTATTTTTCCAAAACTATAAAAGGGCTGCGTTAAATTTGCATCTGAAAAAGTACGTTAACATTTTAAATTCTAAAAAGTATGCATTTATCTAACACATTACCCCATAATAATCGTATAGAAATAGCTGATGTGCTACGTGGGTTCGCTGTAATGGGAATTACACTTATCCATTTTATCGAACGGTTTAGTCTCAATAGCTTTCCGGAAGAGACCTGTAACTTTCTGATATTTACGGATAGGGTAATTTGGGATAGTGTATTTTTCACCTTTTCCGGTAAGGCATACTGCATCTTTGCGTTGCTTTTTGGATTTAGTTTTTTTATTCAAGACAATTCACAAAAACTTAAAGGGAAAGATTTTCGTGGGCGGTTTGCCTGGCGGTTAGTATTACTTCTTTTTATAGCTTGTATTAATTCGGCTTTATTTCCGGGTGAAATATTGGTACTCTACGCCTTGCTTGGTTATGTACTGATCGCAGTCTGCCGACTCTCTACCCGAACAGTCACGATCATAGCAGTCATTCTTCTACTTCAACCTATTGAATTGGGACAAATAATTTATGCACTCATCAACCCCGACTATATGATTAATGCTGATCTTGATGCTCCATACTGGGAGTTAGTCAATGCTGCTCAGAAAGAAGGTTCTTTCCTCAAAATGTGCAAAACTGCCATTTGGACGGGTAATGTTGCTAATATGGGGTGGATGCTCTTACATGGAAGGGTTACCCAAACCGCAGGATTATTTATGGTAGGTATGATCATAGGACGCAGCAATGTATTTCTCTACTCAGAAAAAAATATAAAAATCTGGCTTAAAGTATTCATCATAGCCGTTACAGCATTTTTCCCTCTTTATGGTTTGATAGATATACTTCCCGACTTTATAAGCAGGGAGGCACTACTTGTACCTTCTGTCCTTCTACTGAAATCACTTTCAAATATTGCATTTACCGGAATCATGTTTGCAGGGATTATACTCGTTTATTACCTGACAAAACTGAAACATGTCCTTCATAAATTTGCACCTTATGGCCGCATGAGTCTGACAAACTATCTATCGCAATCTTTGATCGGAGGATTCTTGTTTTACAATTGGGGATTAGGTCTTTATCTGCATACAGGCATTACAGCATGCATTCTTATTGGTGTATGCGTATTCTTTTTACAATACTTTTTCTGTAATTGGTGGCTTTGCTCACATCGTCAGGGACCATTAGAGTGGTTATGGAAAAAGGCAACCTGGATAAACTGGAAACCTAACAACTAAAACATAAAGCTGAATCCTCTTTCCCGGAAAGTATGATCCCTTTCAATCTCCAAAGAAAGGGATTTTTTCAGTTGTGTTGCCATAAAGTCCAAGAAAGGCTGACTGGTTTCCTCATCTTGCGACTGCTGTAAAGAAAGTATATAATCGGCTCTATCTTCCTTAAATATCTTTGCAGGGAAAAGACGATAGCAGAATTGAATATAGTTCATTAATAAACGAGCCGCTCTACCGTTACTGTCCACCCATGGATGAATAGTTACTAAATTAAGATGAGCGTTGAAACTCAATTCATATTGTTCCCGAAGTGTATTCATTAACTTTTGCCGTTCTTGCAATATAGAACATAATTCTTCTACTTTTGCAGGCACTTTCTGATAACTCATATAAGAACGGCCACCCACACCAGCCGTAACACCACACAAACGAAACTCGCCTTTGGAAGAATCGAAAGAACCGCCTATTGTATTATGTACGCTTCCAGTGGTACGCATAAGAGTAGCATTTAGCTTTTGTAACAAGGAAGAAGTAATATCAACACCCTGCACACTTTCTTCTTTAGCAAGTTCGTATGCATTCTTCAAATCCTCATTCATCAAATGATAAACCAATGGCTTTCCTTTGGCAGTCACTCCTTCATCAAAGAGAAGTTGAGTATCCATCTCAGTGAGTGTAGAACCTTCAATAGCTGTAGAATGAGTAATAAGAGAATAAAGGTAGTACTTTTCATAGTCTACCAACTGACCGATACCGAGTTTCTGAAATTCTTGATACAGTTTTTCTATCTCCTGCCAAATACTCTTTTCCATAATAGGCTATCTTTAATTCGATCTTCTTCCCAAAAATACTCCGAGTTTATACTCCGACAAAAGGAAACGACATATTTATTTAAAGAAAAGTTTTTGTTTAAAGGTGGTGGAATAATTTAGGAACAATCACTTTATAACAAAGAAAGCCAAGTAATTGATTATTCAATACTTGACTTTCTTTGTGGCACCCTTAACCGTTCTGTTCTCGAACCAATTCCTACATGATTTGGACCTAATTTATGAATTAAAATCTTGGATACCAAATCCATAATCACCAATCTTATCTTACAACAATATAATCTGATTATTTTTTCATTTTCGAAATATACAATAGCTCTTCCATTGTCAAACGATATACCACCTTAACATCGTCAATATATTTTCTTTTAGCATTATATTGAATTTTATGTGCAGAGAAATTTCCAAGCTGCCTAAAAGTGTCCAATAATTCTTGACTCTCTTTTGCTAAAGAAAAAGGTTTATTGCTTAAGGTATAGTTAATTATGGTGAGTTCTATCAATTCAATTTATCCTCTTGTATCAGACAGCAGAACTCTTTAACTGCCCAATTTGTGAGCTTTAGTCTTTCAAATTTAGCGAATATTTTCTACCCCCCCCAATTTTTACAATAATTAACTTGTGTCTGTTGTAAAAATTGGATGTGCAGGCATAATTCACCCCAACAACTCAGGTTTCAGCCTGATTATTTGCGTGTAACGACTGATGTTATACACAAGACTGGTGAGTGCTACATTGGCTTTAGCACGAATAAGCCCTACTGTACGCACCACAAGTCCACGCATGGTTTGTTCCTCAAACCCGAATACATGCTCGACAAGGCAACGTGTCTTGGATTTTTTCCTATTGTCTGATTTCTGCTCCTTGGTAAGCGGACGGTTACGGTAGCCCTTTTCGCAAATTATCGGATTCATCTTATGCTGTTTTACAATCTCCTCTTGTCCGACATAACCGGCGTCCAAATACAAGTCCTTGCCTTCGTCTTTTTCATCCAGCAGTCCTTCAAAGCCTTTGGAATCATGCACTTCTGCCGACGTGGTATCATAAGAAAGTATGATCTTATTGCGTTTCTCAACTTTAGTATGCTGCTTGTAGCCGTAAAAAGTCTCATCACGCTTCTTTGTCCAGCGGGCATCTACATCCTTGTGGCACTTCTTGTGGGGATTGTCATTCCACA
Source organism: Bacteroides sp. RCH18 (assembly GCF_058231005.1). Taxonomy (NCBI): domain Bacteria; kingdom Pseudomonadati; phylum Bacteroidota; class Bacteroidia; order Bacteroidales; family Bacteroidaceae; genus Bacteroides; species Bacteroides sp. RCH18. The sequence goes on from NZ_JBIPTC010000001.1 coordinate 2,853,579, forward strand.
ACTTATCACCCGCTCCCTGTTTTATCTGCTCATTTTCATCACGGGTGTTACGTTGGCGAGGGGCAATAACAAAACTGGCATCAATGATGCGACCCTCATTGAATTGCAGACCCTTACTTTCCATGAAACTATGAAATTCCGAAAAAAGCTTGTCATAAACGCCTGTATTTGTCAGGAGTTCGCGATACTTCCACACCGTCTTCTCGTCAGGAACATCGTCAACACATTCAATACCAAGAAACTTGCGGAAACTCGTACGGTCAACTATCTGATACTCTATCTGATGGTCACTCAAACCATAATAACGCTGAAGAAACAAGACCTTGAACATCAGCACACAGTCTATCGGCGGACGACCGGCATTACTTTTGCGCTCTCCGGTAAAAAGGGCTGATTCAAGAGTAGGACGAAAGATCTCAAAATCAACATACTGAGACAACACTTCAAGAGGATTGCCCATTTCATTCAAACGCAATTCACGATTCTCTGACTCAAATAGTTGATTATAACGAAGCTTACGGTATCGGGATAACTTGTTCATTATAAAATTCTTATTTTCTGCAAATTTACGCTCTTGGAACCATATAAACAACTGTACTACAATATTTTAATTTATAGAACTCCTCTTATATAACTCAACCCTTTATACTCTCCGCTGGCTTCTTGTATTAATCCTATTTTACCAATAGCTTCGTAAGAATGAATGAGTAATATTTCTAATAATCTTCGCATAAGAATAGCACACCCGTCATAGATATTATATTCATAACTCGCATTTATTTGTTTACAAAGACATTCAATATACCCCCTTGTTTCTTCATATAATATTTTAGGAATAATTCTATCATCAGAAATAATTGTTTCATCTTTTAATATCAAATCACAGAATTGAGCATCCAATTTTTCAATTAGCTCACGATTTGGTTTATATGTCCCAATAGTTTTACCTGCAATAATACCCTTTGATTTTCTCAAATCATTTTTTAGGTATGTTGGATTGTATTTAGGCAAATCACAAGCCTCAAAATATTTATTTATCATTTTTATATCACAGCCATCTGGAAACATTTTATAGTGCAACCATATAAAGGCCGATGCTTTATCTATTTTTTTAGCATATTCACGACAAATTGCATACAACAATGACTGTGTATTCAAATCCATAAGATTATTTTTTCTTAGAAAGAGACTTCTTCTTAGTTCTTGTCACAGACTTTCCTAAAGCAATTAATGAAATTTGTTCTTTTCCCTTGGAGGTAATGGAAAATTTAGTTTTATTTAGTGCTGTAATATATTCTGCTTTAAGCAAATTATTAAGTGCTGAAGATAAATTTTTAGTTCGTGTAGGCGTATGAATATCATATTCTTTATAACCATCTATCAAAGCTAATCTCTCAACTGGTTGAGTACCTTTATTAGATTTAAAATAAAAAACTAATAATAAAATATCCATTTCACTTTTCGCAAATCCTTTAGTCATTAGCTCATATATTGAAGGAACATCTGGCTCACAGTTATCGACTTCCACCACTTCTTGAGAGTGTGGTATGTGTGATTCAATTTGGGCAAAAGTGGTAGGTGTCAAATTGGAGACATTAGCTTGATTAGAAATAGAACTTATAGCATTATTTGTCTCTATTAGTTCAAATCTATCCAGCAAGTGTTTAATTACTCTTACCTTTGCATTATTCTCAATCAAAGAAAGTGCTTTTGCACATTTAGCAATAGCTTCTGATTCTAAATCGTCATCGTAAACTCCCATAATTAGATTTATTTTGTGCAAAAATAATTAGTTTTTTTTTCATTACGAAATATTAATAAAGATAATTGCGAATTTCAGTTAAGCATAAAATACATCCATACCCCTACCTTTCATTTTTCTTCTTTAGAAGAAGAGTTCTATAGTATATACCGAACCAATTCTTATAACAAAGTAGTTGACTTAATATATCAGCAAACCAACGAGTTACGAGGGACAGAAAAGAAAAGCGGAGAGAGTTTTTCAACTTTCTCCGCTTCAGTACCCAGACCCGGGGTCGAACCGGGATGGAAGTGAATCCACTGGTGTTTGAGACCAGCGCGTCTACCGATTCCGCCATCTGGGCATGCTTGATTTCTCAATTGCGGTGCAAAGATACGACAATATTTTGATTCCACAATAGTTTGAGAAAAAAAAGGAGCAAAAAATAATAAAACATGTCCCAAAGGCTTCTGTATTTAGAGAATAAACCGTACATTAGCAAAAACATTTAAAAATAGAGTCACTATCATGACAAACATGGATAATTATTGTGTGATTATGGGTGGTGGTATTGGCAGCCGCTTCTGGCCGTTTAGCCGCAAAACATTACCCAAACAATTTCTTGACTTCTTCGGAACCGGTCGTTCACTCCTGCAACAGACCTTCGACCGCTTTCAAAAGGTAATCCCAACCGAAAATATTCTTATTGTCACCAATGCAATGTACGCTGATCTGGTGAAAGAACAACTTCCCGAATTGGATGAGAAACAGATTTTATTGGAACCTGCAAGAAGAAATACCGCTCCATGCATCGCATGGGCTGCCTATCACATCCGCGCTTTAAACCCGAATGCGAATATCGTCGTTGCTCCCTCAGATCATCTGATTTTGAAAGAAGAAGAATTCCGTGCCGCAATCATTAAAGGACTGGAATTCGTTTCTCACTCCGAGAAGTTACTGACACTAGGCATCAAGCCCAACCGTCCTGAGACCGGATATGGCTATATACAAATTGACGAACCAACCGGTGATGGCTTCTACAAAGTAAAAACATTCACCGAAAAACCGGAACTGGAATTAGCCAAAGTATTCGTAGAAAGCGGTGAATTCTACTGGAACTCCGGATTATTCATGTGGAACGTCAATACCATCATTAAAGCCGCAGAAATCCTCCTTCCCGAATTAGCATCCAAACTGGCACCGGGAAAAAATATCTATGCTACAGATAAAGAAACAGCATTTATTGAAGAAAACTTTCCCGCATGTCCCAATGTATCCATCGACTTTGGCATCATGGAAAAAGCGGACAACGTATATGTATCTTTAGGCGATTTTGGCTGGTCTGATCTGGGCACATGGGGATCACTCTACGACTTATCAGAAAGAGACAGGGAAGGCAATGTGACTTTAAAAAGTCATTCTTTGATCTATAATGGAAAAGATAATATGATCGTACTCCCCAAAGGGAAGCTCGCCGTGATCGATGGCTTGGAAGGCTATCTGATAGCCGAATCGGACAATGTCCTGCTAATCTGCCGTAAAGACGAAGAACATTCTATCCGCAAATACGTGAACGATGCCCAGATGCAACTGGGAGACGATTTCATTTAAGAACGAAGAACTAAAAAAAGAAGAATGAAGAATTGCTATGCAGCATACAGCGCAGCTAATTCTTCATTCTTCTTTTTTAATTCTTTATTTAAATAATTTCTATTCCTTGCTCCTTACAAAGCTGCAATCCAAGATCTTTCAATCTGAATTTCTGAATTTTACCGCTGCCTGTCATCGGGAACTCCTTCACAAAAAAGACATATTTCGGTATCTTATAACGGGAAATCTTATTCTTACAGAAGTCACGAACGTCCGACTCATGCATTTCAACTCCTTCCTGCAAGATGATAAAAGCACCAACTGCTTCACCATATTTCTTAGAGGGAATTCCTGCTACCTGAACATCCTTTACCCCATCAAGCTTATAAAGGAATTCTTCGATTTCACGCGGATAGATATTTTCACCACCACGAATAATCATATCCTTGATACGCCCTGTGATCCGGTAATTTCCGTCCTCATCTTTAATACCTAAGTCGCCCGAATGCAGGAAGTTATCTTTATCAATCACTTCAGCCGTAGCTTCCGGATTCTTATAATACCCTTTCATCGTATTATATCCACGATTGCACATTTCGCCTTGTACGCCTACCGGACATTCTTCGCCGGTTTCAGGATCAATCACTCTGACTTCCGTAAATTCGAAGTCGCGCCCTACCGTATTACAACGTACATCAAACGAATCATCGATGCGGGTAGCGGTCATACCGGGAGCGGCTTCAGTCAGTCCATATACGCTGGTAACCTTCATGTACATCTTCTCTTCTACCTGTTTCATCAGTTCAACCGGACACAACGAACCTGCCATTATACCGGTACGCAGACAAGACATATCAAACAGGTCGAACATCGGATGGTGCAGCTCGGCAATAAACATCGTAGGCACCCCATAAAGAGCGGTACAGCGTTCCTTATGAATGGAAGCCAACACGACCAACGGATCAAACCGCTCTACCATCACCTGTGTACACCCATGAGTCAGACAGTTCATCGTAGCCAACACCACTCCAAAACAATGGAATAGCGGCACACAACAACAGAGTTTGTCATCCGCCGTAAACTTCATGTGTTCGCCGGTCAGAAAACCGTTGTTGGCAATATTATAATGAGTCAGCATCACTCCTTTCGGGAAACCGGTAGTTCCTGATGTATATTGCATATTCACTACATCATGACAGTCTACTTTACTTTTAAGTTCAGTCAGGCGGTCATCTTCCACATTATTCCCTAGCAGCAAGATTTCCGCAGTATTATACATTCCCCGATGTTTCTCCTGACCGACGTATATCACATTCTTCATATACGGAAAGCGTTCACTCTTCAAATGACCGCGTTCGCAGGTTTTCAGTTCAGGAAGCATCGTATACGTCATTTGCACAAAGTCGCTGTCCTTTTCGCCATTGACGATACAAAGTGTATGCATATCGGAATTCTGGCAAAGATACTCAAGCTCGGCCTGCTTATAATTCGTATTCACCGTGACGTATACCGCACCAATCTTGGCACAAGCATACAGCAACGTCAGCCAATCGGGCACGTTCGCCGCCCAAATACCGACATGAGTACCACGTTCCACACCAACAGCGATCAGTCCTTTCGCCATATCATCCACGCGCTGGTTTAGCTGGCTCCATGTAAAACGAAGATTACGGTCGGAATAAACGATATATTCCTTATCGGGAGTCTCTTCAGCCCAATGTTCCAGCCATTGCCCAAGAGTACGTTCAAATAATTGCATGCGATTATTCTTAATATTTGGTATCAGATTTTATTAAATCGGAGTGTAGACTACAGCCAATATTTTAGCAGCCTGCCCTTCGTAAGCATGTACATGATGTGGAACGATAGAATCATAGTAAATACTATCACCTTCTTCCAGCAAATAGGTATTCTTACCATAGCTGATTTCCATAACCCCTTCCATAACCATGATAAACTCTTCTCCTTCATGCGAAGAAAGCACAAAGTCGCTGTCCTCTGTCGGCATCACGTCAATGATAAACGGCTCCATGTGACGATCCGCTTTCGATTTAGACAATGAATGATATTCCATGTGCTTGCGTGAATGAATCGCATTATTGGAAAAGCTGATGGCATCTTTAGCCTCTTTTTTACGGCATACCACAGGCCCGATTTCATCCTGATCATCCAGGAAAGTGCCCAGACGTACCCCCAGCACACGCGCTATTTTAATCAGCGGTGCAAGAGACGGTATATCGATGTTATTTTCAATTCGTTCGATCTGCTCGATAGCCAAACCCGAACGCTGTGCCAATTCCTCTATACTTATTGATTTATCTTCCCGGAGCGCTTTAATTTTCTCTCCAACAATCTTACTCGTATCCATATTGAAAGTTTTTTAGTTAGCAAAGGTGATAAATTAGAATAATTTGGTTGCAAAAATAGCAAAATCTTTAGATGAACACAATTATAATCCTAAAATATCTCCAGTAATATATCTCTTTTCACCTACTCCCCTATAAAATGAATAAAGTGATTATATAGTCTGGAGATTAACACTAATTAAACTCGGAATTTTCATATTATCATTATTTTTTCTTTTCTTGTAAAATCATAAGTAGTTATTGTTAAACCTCTAAATATATAGCTTATGAACACACACAATCAATTCACAAGTAGTAAAGAGAGAATCCAACAAGTATAGTTATGCTAACACTCGACGTTCCCCTACCTTCAAATTACTGATCACTCAAAATACAATGAGAATACGCTCCATAATCATCATTTTCTGCCTCCTATCAAGTATAGCCGTGCAAATCCATAGCCAGCAAGTTGCGGATTCTATATTCGCAACTTACTTTGCCCGTTCACAAGCCTACGCTGATGCATATCCACGCGAGAAAGCCTATCTGCACTTGGACAACACCAGTTACTACATCGGAGACACAATATGGTATAAGGCATACGTAGTAACGGCCGAGCAAAACCAGCCTAGCCCAATCAGTACCCCACTTTATGTAGAACTATTAGACCAACTGGGAAATACTAGCGAACGACAAATCATACAGTTGCGGGATGGAGAAGGAGAAGGGCAATTCATACTGACCAAAGCCTTATTCTCCGGTTTTTATGAGATTAGGGCCTATACGAAGTGGATGTTGGCATTCAGTGAAAAGCAATATTTCTCGCGTACGATCCCTGTATATAGAAACTACCCTTTATACACAAGTCTTATCTGATAAACTCATACAGTTCAAACTGTGTATAAAATCTATCCAGTCCATTCTTAAAGGTTATATATCCTGGAATGGACTGGCTCTTGTATGCACTCCATGCTCCTAACCTTGCAATAATCCATGCTGCCCATGCCATTGATTCTTTTTTATATGGATTTTGCTGTATTTTTGTATTTCCCTCACTCTTTTTTCCTACTATATGTAATAATTCTATTTCTTTGCTTGTAAAGTAGATTTCTGAAGAGAGTTTTTCATCTTCTTTATCAAAAGAAAGTTTGAGTACCATCACCTGCAGGGCTGCCTGCAAGGAAATTAAGATTAGTTTTTGTAATGCCGAAACTGTTTCCAACTGTGCGTCCTCAATCATGAATCCCTTTCTTTTGAGCACTCTGAACAACTCTTCAATCAGCCATCTACAACGATACCAACCGATACATTCAATTGCTTGTTCTACAGTCTCCACCACATGTGTAGTTAGCAGTCTCCATTCAATAGGGCTCTCATTTACCGGTGTACTGGAAGATTTTTCTTTAACATGTATGCAATAAAGACTAACAGGGGGACTGCCCTTTGCCGGACCGTTAACAGGAGCGCACAAGGTGACTCTTTCAAAGCGAAGTTCCATGCACGCTACCCGTTTCTTACGTCCGCTTCCCGGGAGCACTTCAAAGCTATACTCTGCCCGTAGAACAGCCTGCTCCATTAATGTATTCAGATGGAGAGAACAGTCTGGATCATCCAACCGACAATTCCTTTCATGAACAGAACGTATCAGCAAGTGAACATTATCAGCAGGGATACGGCTGAAAAGTTCAAAAATGTCCGCTTCACGGTCACCGATGATCGTTTTAACTGCATCCCGGGGCATTTGCTCACTGGCAGCCATTCCACTTTCTATCCAACGATATGACTCTTTTTCTTCTATAGGCTGATATCTGTAATTACGTTCTTCACGACTTAAAGCATCCGGTGAGCGATTCCACTGCTTGACCGAAGAAAAGCCTATAGGAATATGGCTGGAGCCATCCACTACCAAGACAGGATGCAAAAAAGTACCACATTGCCTTTGACCGACAATGCCGGGACTGGCTGTTTTTTTCTTCATTCGCTCAACATGAGCCTCATAGTTTATCTCCGAGGTATCTTGAATACACAGTAAATGCTTACGACCGGAAGCATTCTTACAGCAAGTTTGTATCAGACCTGATAAGATAGCATCAGAACTGACTGAGGAATTGTTCAAAAATCTATAAGCACCCATCTTTTCTTTATGTTCCTTACTAAATTGATTCACTATAGCACTTTGATGGACAACCATCTGAGAGCAAATTAAGTTTAAACGTCGCAAAAGCCGAGGATCACGAATTTGATCTGTCTCTAATAACATCAAGCAAAGATAAAAAAAATAATATATACTTGTGTATAAAGGGTAGATATAGAAAACGGAGAAACGAAGTAGACGAAAACCGGAGCATCATCACTTACCGAATGGATGAATCTATGAAGCAACGTCCGCGTTCAAAAGAAAAAGATTTCATGATTCGATTCTTCCCGGAAGGTGGACAATTAGTAGAGGGAGTACCTTCAGTCGTTGCATTCGAAGCGACAAGTAAAGAAGAAGGTACAGTAGGCATTTCAGGAACTGTTTATGGCCCGGATGATGTAGAACTTGCACAATTTACAACTCTCCACGACGGTATGGGATGCTTTACATACACCCCTACAGACAAACAAGCCAAAGCTGTAGTGACCTATCAAGATAAAAAATACTCATTTCAGCTACCGAAGGCTTTACCCCAAGGATATGTGCTAAATGTGACGTCTAAAGAAAAAGCATTAGTCATCAAAGTTCTCAGAAATTCGACAAGTCTCAAAGATACACTGGCTTTATTCATATCACATCAAGGACGTCCGCTCATGTATCAGACCATTGATTTTAAAGATCAAACAGTATATCATCTCCCGTTATCCACTCAGGGATTGCCGGGAGGAGTCATACAACTCTCTTTAATGAATAGCAATGGGGCAACATTATGCGAGCGTTTTTGCTATGTGATGCCTTCTCCATCTTTACAGTTAACAGCCACATCCACCAATGCATTATACTATCCTTTTGAACCAATTGAGTATCATATCTCAATGAAAAAACATACAGGTCAACCAATACAAGGACATTTCTCCGTAGCGGTCCGGGATGCTTTAAAATCAGACTTCCAACGGTTCGATCAGACAATTTACACAGACCTTTTACTTACATCAGATCTGAAAGGATACATTCATCAACCTGGATATTATTTCGCAAACAATTCTCCCAGACGAAGAGTGGCATTAGATAATCTGTTGATGATTCACGGATGGAGAAAATATGATATAAGCCAAGCCATCAGTGCCACTCCAGAAATACCAATCTATCTGCCGGAAACGAGACTGACTCTGCATGGGCAGGTAACATCTTTTCTGAGAAACAAAGAGCAAAAAGATATCTCTGTAAGCGTCATTGCCCGGAGAGATACGATATCAGCAGCAGGTACTACGGTCACAGACTCTTTGGGGTTCTTCCACATTCCAATGGATGCCTTCAATGGTTCCATGAGTGCGGCTATTCAAACTCACCGTAAGGAAAAAAGCTGAACCGGAAAACAAACATATCACTTTTCCGTAACTTTACACCCGAACTACGCAAATACGCTTACGAAGAGCTACATCCTAAATGGGAAGATATTAGCGGACTCAGTTGGTGGAGCAGTCTCTCCGACTCTCTTTATCTAGATTCAATTATGGGACACGACACTCATTTGTTGGATCAGGTAACGATTAAAGCCAAACGTACGAAATACAAAAAAATTCTAGCTTTCGAGCAATCTGTAAGAGCTTATTATGATATCCCTAAGGAACTGGATCGAATGCGCGATGAAGGAAAATTCATGGACTATTTCCCTTGGCTAATGACCACATTAAATCCCAATATTCAAGTGAAGTCTAAGTGGAAGGGAGATCCACCATTTATAACCATGAAATACAAGAATCATTATATACTATGCGTCATAAATGGAGTTCTTTACTCAACATTTGATCGGGAGCTTTTTATAGATAAAAATATCGATGCGATAAAATCTGTTATGATTTGCGACGGCACGACAGCAAGTGCCGGAATTGATGACGACAGCGCTTATCACCTGAGCGACGAAAGTCTAAAAAATCACATGGAAACTTCCAGACTTTCTCCCTTTGAAGAAAAAGCTCTCAAAAGTTATCTGAACAACACAACTCCCTATAATCAACCGGGAAATCAATTTGCAATTTGCTATATCACTACCATCGACAATTGGGACCCGGAAAAGAAGTACCAATCACGTGGTATCCGAAACACACAAATCCAAGGTTACTCCCAACCTATTGAATTTTATTCACCCTATTATCCGGATATCAGTAAAGGACAAGGCAATGACCACCGCCGTACAATCTATTGGAATCCTAAAGTTACCACCGACAAAAATGGAGAAGCCATCATTCGCTGTAATAATGCGAACTCGTCTACATTCCTGACAATTAGTTGTGAAGCACTATACAACGGACAGCCGACTGCAATCAATGTGCACAGCATAAAATACTAATCCACCCTTCATTGAAAGCCAATAAAAAAAACCGTTCCTCGATGTGAGAAACGGTTTTTAATCTTTTCGCGACAAGTTAGATTACTTACGCAAACCAAGTTCTTTAACAATAGAACGATATCTTGTGATATCTTTGTCCTTCAGGTAATTCAGCAAACGGCGACGTTTAGCTACCAACATTGTTAAAGCTCTCTCTGTACTATAATCTTTTCTGTTGAGCTTCATGTGCTCAGTCAGGTGAGAAATACGGTAGGAAAACAAAGCTATCTGCGCTTCAGTTGAGCCAGTATCAGAGTTAGACTTCCCGTACTTTCCAAAGATTTCTTGCTTTTCAGCTGCGTCTAAATACATAATTTTTAGAATTTTGATATAGTAAATTATTCTTTTGAGCGTGCAAAGATAGACATTATCTTTATATCTCACAACGTTTTACAAGAAAAAAATGGGGCTATTGCATTTATTTCTAATCCTATTTTCGTACCTTTGCAGCCAAATAATAGGTATTATATGCAAAATATTCGAAACATTGCAATCATTGCCCATGTTGACCATGGGAAAACAACGCTGGTTGACAAGATGTTGCTGGCCGGAAATCTATTCCGCAGCAATCAAAATAGTGGTGAACTTATCCTGGATAACAACGACCTGGAACGTGAACGTGGTATAACGATCCTTTCTAAAAATGTATCCATCAATTACAACGGTACTAAAATTAACATCATTGATACTCCGGGACACAGCGACTTCGGTGGTGAAGTAGAACGCGTATTGAATATGGCAGATGGCTGCATTCTGTTAGTCGACGCTTTCGAAGGTCCGATGCCCCAAACACGTTTCGTACTTCAGAAGGCACTGGAAATCGGTTTGAAACCAATCGTGGTAGTAAATAAGGTAGATAAGCCTAACTGCCGCCCTGAAGAAGTTTACGAAATGGTTTTCGACCTGATGTTCAGCCTCAACGCAACAGAAGACCAACTGGACTTCCCCGTTATTTACGGTTCCGCCAAAAATAACTGGATGAGCACAGACTGGCAAAAGCCGACAGATACCATTACCCCGCTGCTGGATTGTATTATTGAAAATATTCCTGCTCCCGAACAATTGGAAGGTACTCCGCAGATGCTGATTACTTCTCTGGATTATTCTTCTTATACCGGTCGTATTGCCGTAGGTCGCGTACATCGCGGTACCTTGAAAGAAGGAATGAACATCACGCTGGTAAAACGTAATGGCGATATGTTCAAATCTAAAATTAAAGAGCTTCATGTATTTGAAGGTTTGGGACGTGTAAAGACAAACGAAGTTTCATCAGGAGATATCTGTGCATTGGTAGGTATCGAGGGATTTGAGATCGGAGATACAGTCTGCGATTTCGAAAATCCGGAAGCATTACCGCCAATCGCTATCGACGAGCCGACGATGAGCATGCTATTTGCCATCAATGACTCTCCGTTCTTCGGAAAAGACGGTAAGTTCGTGACTTCACGCCACATCCACGACCGCCTGATGAAAGAACTTGATAAGAATCTGGCACTCCGTGTAAGAAAGAGTGAGGAAGACGGCAAATGGATTGTTTCCGGCCGTGGCGTACTTCACCTTTCTGTATTGATCGAGACTATGCGTCGTGAAGGATACGAACTGCAAGTAGGTCAACCACAGGTTATCTTTAAAGAAATCGACGGCGTCAAGTGCGAACCGATCGAAGAACTGACAATCAACGTACCGGAAGAATATTCAAGCAAGATCATCGATATGGTTACCCGCCGCAAAGGTGAAATGGTGAAGATGGAAAATACAGGCGAACGTATCAACCTTGAATTCGACATGCCTTCACGTGGTATCATCGGTCTTCGTACCAACGTACTGACCGCTTCTGCCGGTGAAGCTATCATGGCACACCGTTTTAAAGAATATCAGCCGCACAAGGGAGAAATCGAACGCCGTACCAATGGCTCCATGATCGCAATGGAAAGCGGAACTGCTTTTGCCTATGCCATCGATAAATTGCAGGATCGCGGTAAGTTCTTCATCTTCCCGCAGGACGAAGTATATGCAGGCCAGGTAGTAGGGGAACACTCCCATGACAACGACCTGGTTATCAACGTTACAAAATCCAAAAAGCTTACCAACATGCGTGCTTCCGGATCTGATGACAAAGTTCGTCTGATTCCGCCTGTTCAGTTCTCACTCGAAGAGGCATTGGAATATATCAAAGAAGATGAATACGTAGAGGTAACTCCGAAAGCAATGCGTATGCGCAAAGTCATTCTGGACGAAATCGAGCGTAAACGCGCGAACAAATCGTAAGCAATAACCCGAGATAATGCAGAAAGCCCGCCGGATTTTATCTAGCGGGCTTTTTCTATTTCCAGTTCATGCATATTAAGCAACTTCTTTACGATCCAGTAGCCGACCCTAGCTTTATAAAAAGTTTTTTTAATACAAGATCACCCCCACCAGACCTGCCAGACAAATCAGCAGAATAGGATGCAAATCCCATTTCCAGGTGATAAGGAATGCCCCAGCAAAGATTCCTATACTTTTATAATCAATAAAATTCTCCCTGTTCATCATCAACAAGGCAGCCGAGGCAATCAATGCCACTGACATGGGAAGCAAGCCGGACATCGCTGCTTTTATATATTTATTATCCTTGCATTTCGCAAAGAAATAGGAAATGAGCAATACGAGAATAAAAGAGGGCAGACACACCGCCACAGTAGCGAGTACCGCTCCCCATACACTGTGCGTCACTGCATAGCCCACATAAGTAGCACTATTAATTCCAATCGGGCCCGGAGTCATCTGCGAAATAGCCACTACATCCGTAAATTGTTGGGGAGTCAGCCATTGGTGGAGATCTACAATTTCATGCTGAATCAACGAAAGCATCGCATAACCACCTCCGAAACCAAACGTACCTATCTTCAGATACACCCAAAGTAACTGTAAATATATCATGCCTTTATATCTTTAATCTTATTTTTCAACCACAGAGTATACACTAATCCACCGGAAATCCCCGCCAATACCACATAAATAGGAGAAAGCCCGAATTGCCAGATCAGCACTGTGGCAATCACAGGAGCTATCAGTTGCACATACTTCAAATGCAAAGCTCTGACCGCAGATATACAAGGAAACAAAATCAGCGCCACTACAGCCGGACGTATCCCGTTAAAGATACGAATCATCACCTCATTGTCCTGAAAACGAGCAAAGAACATGGCAATCAACATCATAATGACAAATGAAGGGAGAATAGTCGCCAACGCACAAACCAGACTTCCGCTAACCTTATGAAGTTTATATCCCACGAAAATGGATATATTTACCGCAAAAACTCCGGGCAACGATTGAGTCAAGGCAAACATTTCCATAAATTCGTCCTTGCTCATCCAGTTTTTCTTTACTATTTCCTGTTCTATCAAAGGAATCATAGCATATCCCCCGCCAATGGTAAACATACCAATTTTCGCGAATGTACAAAAGAGTTTTAAATAAGTAATAATCATGTATTTATCTGCGTTTTATCGAACATAATTCAGATTAACAAAGATACAAAATCACCTTCATATAAACAAAAAAAGGCGGTCCCGAAAGGAACCGCCCACATTTTGCATTACATATCTATTGCCTAAGAGGCTTAGAGTTTCGGACCAGCAGCAACTAAAGCCTTACCAGCTTCGTTACCTGTAAATTTAGCGAAGTTCTTGATGAAACGTCCAGCCAAATCTTTTGCTTTTTCTTCCCATTGGCAAGCACATTCGTAAGTGTCGCGTGGGTCAAGGATCTTCGGATCAACACCCGGAAGTTCTGTAGGAACAACAAAGTCGAAGTAAGGCATAACCTTAGTAGGAGCTTTGTCGATAGAACCGTCAAGGATAGCGTCGATGATACCACGAGTATCTTTGATAGAGATACGTTTGCCGGTACCATTCCAACCAGTGTTAACCAAGTATGCCTTAGCACCAGTTTTTTCCATCTTCTTCACCAGTTCTTCACCGTATTTAGTTGGGTGCAGTGACAAGAAAGCAGCACCGAAACAAGCCGAGAATGTCGGAGTCGGTTCAGTGATACCACGTTCTGTACCAGCCAATTTAGCTGTAAAACCAGACAAGAAGTAATATTTAGTTTGTTCTGCGTTCAGGATAGATACCGGAGGCAATACACCGAATGCGTCAGCTGACAAGAAAATAACTTGTTTAGCGTGAGGACCTTTAGACACCGGTTTAACGATGTTTTCGATGTGATAGATAGGATAAGAAACACGAGTGTTTTCAGTTACTGACTTGTCAGCGAAGTTGATTTCGCCTTCAGCGTTAACTGTACAGTTTTCCAACAAAGCATCGCGTTTGATAGCATTCCAGATGTCCGGTTCACTTTCTTTATCCAAGTTGATAACTTTAGCGTAGCAACCACCTTCGAAGTTGAATACACCTTCGTCATCCCATCCGTGTTCGTCATCACCGATCAACAAACGTTTCGGGTCAGTAGACAAAGTAGTCTTACCTGTACCTGACAGACCGAAGAAGATAGCTGAGCTCTTGCCTTCTTTATCTGTGTTAGCAGAGCAGTGCATAGAAGCCATACCGTTCAAAGGCAATAAGTAGTTCATGTAAGAGAACATACCTTTCTTCATTTCACCACCGTACCAAGTATTCAGAATAACCTGGATCTTTTCAGTCAAGTTGAATACAACTGCAGTTTCAGAGTTCAAGCCCAGTTCTTTGTAGTTTTCAACTTTAGCTTTAGAAGCGTTCATGATAACGAAATCAGGTTCACCGAAGTTAGCCAGTTCTTCAGCTGTCGGACGGATGAACATGTTTGTTACGAAGTGAGCTTGCCATGCTACTTCCATGATGAAGCGCAGTTTCAAGCGAGAGTTTTCGTTAGCACCACAAAAAGCGTCAACTACGAACAGTCTCTTGTTAGAAAGTTCTTTAGTTGCCAAATCTTTCACAGCTGCCCAACATTTAGCGTCAACTGGTTTGTTGTCGTTTTTGTATTCTTCAGAAGTCCACCATACTGTATTTTCGCTGGTTTCGTCTTTTACGAAGAATTTATCTTTAGGAGAACGTCCTGTATAAACGCCAGTCATTACGTTTACAGCGCCCATGTTAGTTACCTGGCCTTTTTCAAAACCTTCCAAACCTGGTTTTGTTTCTTCAGCGAACAAAACGTCATAAGACGGATTGTGCACAATCTCGGTCACACCTGTGATACCGTACTTGCTTAAATCTAAATTTGCCATTTTTTTTGAATTAATTAAAATTGGTATTTCGTTTTATTATCTCTTTTCACCTGAACATGAGGAGCTTTGGGTGCCTCCTTGTAAATCCGGGTACAAAAGTAATACTTTCTTTGAAAAGGAAGAAGGGATTAGAGAAATTTTTCCCTAATTGAATCTCTTTTATAAATTCCTAACAATATCTGCAAACTGAATATTGCAATTTGAAAGATTATCGTTTACTTTGCAAGCCAGAACGTTCTCAATACGATGAAAATGAGATTAAATTATGATTAAACTATAATATGAAAGTAATTGATTTTAGCCAAACAAATTCGATTCTAAACCAGTACATATCCGAAATCAGAAATGTAGAAGTTCAGAATGACCGCCTGCGTTTCCGCCGTAACATTGAACGGATCGGAGA
Organism: Bacteroides sp. RCH18; assembly: GCF_058231005.1. NCBI lineage: Bacteria > Pseudomonadati > Bacteroidota > Bacteroidia > Bacteroidales > Bacteroidaceae > Bacteroides > Bacteroides sp. RCH18. The sequence goes on from NZ_JBIPTC010000001.1 coordinate 2,869,399, forward strand.
AATCATGGCTTACGAAATGAGCAAAGAGTTCCGATACTCAGTAAAAAACATCCGGACACCACTGGGCATTGCTCCCGTCAGCACACCGGACAACCAGCTTGTCATCAGTACCATCCTCCGCGCCGGCCTTCCTTTTCACCAAGGCTTCCTAAGCTATTTCGACGGAGCAGAAAATGCATTTGTGTCCGCCTATCGTAAATATAAAGATACCCTGAAATTTGATATACATATAGAATATATCGCATCTCCGCGTATTGACGACAAAACGCTGATTATCACCGATCCGATGCTGGCTACAGGCGGCAGTATGGAACTGAGTTATCAGGCCATGCTTACCAAAGGCCATCCCGCCGAAATTCACGTAGCTTCGATCATTGCCAGCCAACATGCAATCGATCATATTAAGAACGTATTTCCCGAAGACAAAACAACCATCTGGTGTGCTGCCATCGATCCTGAAATCAATGAACATTCCTATATTGTACCGGGGCTGGGCGACGCAGGCGATCTGGCTTACGGAGAAAAAGAGTAATTTCGATTAAAGATTCCTTCGATATTGCTGCGGCGACATCCCCATTTGCTTCTTGAAGAATGTGCCAAAATAAGAAGCATTGGGGAAGCCGAACTCATTGGAAATCTCCTGAATATTTTTTTGCGTATTCTTCAACAAAGAGATACACTTACGGATAATCGCCTTGAATACAAGTTCCTGCACCGTATACCCACAGATGCTTTTGGAAAGAGCCGAAAGGTATTTCGGAGACAGACAGAGTTTATCCGCATAGAATTCCACACTCCTTTCCTGCATATAATATTGCTCTATCAACTGGATGAGACGAACAAATATCTCATTTTTCCGCCCGCCCGTTTCTTGTCCGGCACTAATCAATTTACGGTTATAGACCGAACAAATACGATAGGTCAGTGCCAGCAGAAGAAGTTTCTGCTCATAAAGGCTAAACGCACTCTCCTCCATTTCCAGCACACTGTCTATCAAAGACATATACTTCATAATCTCATCTTCCTCGCCGGTATTCCATACACAAGAGAGTTCCGGAGTAAGTTTCGAATACATATACATGGAAACCACCGAGTTGCCGATAATATCACGTATCGGTTCTATCTGATAGGCAAGAATAAAAATTTCCACATCTTCGGTCTCCTGAAGTACTTGAAACCAAGATTCTTCATGAATAAACAAGGTTTCACCCGCCTTGGCTGAAGCGCACTTATTATCAAGAGAAAACTGGAAACTACCTTGCCGGCAGACAACCAAACCAAGCCCCTGCATCAGAAAAGGTTCTTTTAAAGAAGATGGAAAACAACTGAGCACACCTCCCGAACTGCATATATTCTTTCCGCTTTTCAGATCACAGTCAAGCTGTAATAAACGTTCCTGCTGAGTATCCATAACACTGACTCACTGATAAATTACTATTGAAAAACGATACTAAGTTAGCAATTTTCGTTTGGGATAAGGCACTACGAGCACAAAAATCATACAAATAACGCCTGCATAAATAGTCCACCCCGCCATTTCTTTCACAGCAGAGAGCGTAGCCTGCACCTGTATCCGCCCCTTGACGGACATGGCAGCCATGTTATGCGCTTCCGTTTCACTCTTTCCCTGATACTGCATTCCCTGCACGGTATTGGTATACGAAGCAGAAGCTTCGGGGTTTACCAGATCAACATTTTGTGCATAACGGGTAATATAATGTTGCTGGCGTTCCTGCAGTACATTTGAATAAATAGCCCCTCCGATCCCCGGTCCCAGTACCATACGGACGGTAAGCATAATGCAAATCCAGGTAGAAAGATATTTAAAAGGCATCCGCTGATTGGCATAAGCTGCTGTCAATGCATATAAAATCATCATTCCAATGGTACGAATAATTACGGGATACTTCATTCGTTCGTAAAGTCCGGCTGTCTGCACTTCAAAGTACATGAATCCTGCCGACAATGCCAGAAAGAAAAAGCCGAGAGCAAAAAGATATTTCAGATGCACCCCTTTAGACCCCAATACGATGGAAATCAAGGCACCGATAAAATAACCGACCATACACCAGTTTGCCAGCGATGCATTCTGTAAATTATCCAGGTGCATCCCGACTCCTGCATACACATTGACAAACATCGCACTGGAATTGATAATCATCAGCAGTAAATAAAGCAAAGCCCCCATACGAATGGTACGCAACCTCAGCGCCCCCAAAATAAAGTAGGAAGACCGCCGGGTAACATCCATATAAAGAAAAATCCCGGCAAAAAGGATACTGATCGCCGTTGCCCAGCAAATAGAGGTATCATCATACCAATCCAGCACCTTGCCATAAACCAGCACATAAGTGATGCACGTCAATGATACGCAAAATGCGGTCACATTGCCGAATTTGCGGAAATTGATGGGGAAACGTCCGGCGAAACCATGATTAGGCATCGTAATGAACAGTATCAGAATGGAAAGCAGCAGAATACCCATCATAAAATAGTATACATATTTCCATTCGTATTCGAAAGCCAGCCAAGCCGTTAGCGCCGTACCCATTTGCCCCAGGATCATAAAAAACAGATAAACTACCGGCTGGCTGACACATTTTTCGATATCCAGCTTATTCCATCCCGTCGCGTCTTTCGGTTCCATGCCGGGAGTAATATTACGCGTTGCCTCCATGCCAAAAGCATATTTGATCAGCGTAAACAGATTGACCATCATCAGTACCATACGCAGGAACCCTGTCAGCAGGCTGCAGAGTGCCAGCAAAAAGATACTGTCGGTTTTGGCACATACATAGCTGAATACATACATCAGTGCAAAACCTGCGATACACATCAGTTTCTCCCGTCGTATACAAACCAGTTCATACAAGAAGGGAGCAAATGCCGCCATACCGATGGAAGTCACAAAATTGGCAAACTGAATATGCTCGGAAATAATACCCAAGCCGCTCATCATCTCGATACTGTTCACAGAGTATACCCCGCCCACCGAAAGAATCGGCAGGAAAAAGAACAGCAGGATAATAATACCTATCGGTTTGGGCACCCAATTGTAAAAAGGATAATTTCTAGGACACGAAGGCATGGCTATCAGAGTTTAGCTTTTACTACTACCATCATACCCGCCGCCAGCTTATCATTGTCTTCCTTCGATAAATCCGTAAAATCAATACGGACAGGGATACGCTGCTGTATTTTCACAAAGTTTCCGGCAGAATTGTCAGTCGGCACCAATGAATATTTAGAACCCGTCGCCCCGGATATAGCAGTTACTTTGCCTGCAAATTCTTTCTTGCTGATGGCATCTACCGTGATAGCCACCTCCTGCCCGATGCGGAGATTCTCTATCTGCGTTTCTTTATAATTAGCAATAATCCATTTTTGTGTATCGGGCAGAATATATGTAATGCATTGCCCTGCTGTAATAAACTGCCCTTCTTCCAGAGAACGTCTGCCTAACTTGCCATCGCAAGGAGCCAGTACAACCGTATACGATAGATTCAGTCGTGCCATTTCAAGCGCAGCCGTAGCACGCTGAATGGCAGCTTCCGTATTCTCACGACGGTGAGATACTTCATTCACTCCCGAAAGAGCCGCCTCCCGCTGGCGCCTGGTTGCTTCCAGCTTCTTAAAGGTAGCTTCATACTCCGTTGTAATCTGTTCCAACTGGATAGGTGTCGCCGCATTTCGTTTGACCAGATTTTCATACCGCTGACGGTCTTTCTCCAATTTTGCCAGCCGGATTTCTATTTCAGCTATAGACGCATCATACACAGATGCAGTTGTTTGCGTAGTCTGCAAGGTAGCATTTATCACAGTGGCGCCTGCCTGCGCATCCTTCAGTGCAGCCTCAGCTTCCATCACCCGGATTTTATATTCGCGGTCGTCCAGCACCAGCAAGGTATCACCTTTGCGTACCTGCTGATGTTCCGTAAAATAAATCTTATTAATATAGCCCGATGCACGCAGATTGACAGGCGACACATATTGCTCTATCTGCGCATCATTGCTGGTTTCCGTCTGCCTATAGCCCAGAAAGAGAAAAACAATTTCAATTACTCCCCAAACAATTACAGCAACTCCAAACAGACTTACTACAATCTGCCAGCGGCGTAATTTTCTCATTTTCTTAGCTTTCTCCTGATGCGTACTAGAGACTGTATTATTTTCCTTTGTTTCCATATGAATGATTCAATTAGTTATCTGTTATTTGAACAGGGATGAGATCTGTCCGGTTAGTTTCAGTAACATCAGGTTGGTCACCCGATAATTATAATGTGCACTAATGTAGTTGTTCTGTGCCTCGCTCATCCGCATTTCATCCTGCAGAACTTCAGTCATTGAAGTGATTCCTTCCCGGTAGCGGTCGGTAGTAACCGTATACACTTCTTCGGCAAGCAGATAATTGTCTTTCTGTTTCTTAAAGTTCCGCTGGTTATTCATCAAGTCATTTACAGCATTCAGATACTGTGTTTGCAGATTCTTCTGTGTATCCAACCGTGAAAGTTTCATGGTTTCAATATCGATCATTGCTTTCCGGATCTTATACTTCTTATCCAAACCATCAAAAATAGGAATACGCAAAGTCAGTCCCACTCCATAAGAACGGAACCAATGATTGGACGGACCGGAATGAAACCAATGATAAGCCTCATCAGTATAAGCGGCAAACCTCCAGTTTCCCGTCAGATTGAGAGAAGGAATATAGCCATTACTGATCAATCGTTTCTGCCGCTCTGCCAGCTGCACCTGTGATTGAAGCAACTGAAGCTCATAGAGGTTTTCCGACAACCCGGTCAAAGCAACCGTAGCGATACTGTCCGTGTTTACCGGCAATAAACCGATTTCTTTTTCCGCCGGATAATCCATGATATACTTCAACATATTAAGTTGTTGTGTCATCATCGCCTGTGCATTGTCATACTGCACTTTCAGATTTTCCAGATTAATATTCACCCGCTTCAGATCAACTTCCATCGCCATTCCATTATCAAAGAAAGCCTGTGTGATATTTCTCAGTTCTTCCAATCGGGTGATATTGGCTTTTATCAATGCAATCTGTTCCGCAGTGACCTGTCCCAGATAGTACATTTTACTGATCTGCAAGATCAGATCTTCCCGTGCCTTTTCATACGAAAGCCGGCTCATCTCATCCACAATCTCTGCTATGGAAATCGAAGTATAGAGAGTCTGATTATAAAGCGGCATCTGCAATTCTACCCCGACATTGGCACCATATTGCAGCGTTCGGGTGATATTATAAGGTACTCCATAGGAAGAGCCGTCTGTTACTGAGACAGGCGGATCGATATTATCATTAAAGTTGGCAAAGCCATTGATTTGCGGCAACAACTTCACCCGATTCTCCGAAATGCCATACTTACTTTTCTGCATCGCTTTTCGTTTTCCCTGTAAAGAGAGATTGTTCTCAATCCCTATACGAAGGCAGTTCTCCAGAGTCAGAATATTCTGTGCGCCTCCATGAATGGCAGGGAGGCAAAAAAAGGTAAAAATGAACAATAGTCTTTTCATAATAATCGCTCTATATTCAGGCACAAATTTAATGGGTTGCGACAAAATGGGACTATCCATATATCGACTGTTTATGTTCATATTTTCCTTTTTCAGTCCTGATTTCCGCCTTAATTATTATAATGTCACTATATTAATAGACAAATCTTCGTCCTTTGTCGATTTCCTTTTCTTCTGTTTAAAGAACCACTTAACTTTGGAATATAAAATCAATTAACAGCAAAACAGCGTTTGTTTTTCATAATTTTTTAGTGAATGCATAAGCGGCTCTCTTCGGGATGAAGAGAGCCGCTTAAGGTATATAGAGTACAATATAGTACAAGATCAGAAAAAAGTTTAAGAGTTCTCAGCCTCCTTTTTTTTCGGAGTTGTTAACTTCTTCTTGCTGAACCAAATCAGAATCATCACCCCGATCAGCAATAAAGCCAGTGATGCATAAGCTATGCTTTCCGTTATATGCAAGCTCTGCGGGTCAAACCACATCTCAATCGTATGCTTGCCTGCGGGGACATTCATTACACGCAAGATATAGTCAGCACGGGCAATATCCACCGGCTGTCCGTCAATCTTGGCCTGCCAGCCCGGATAATAGATCTCAGAGAAAACAGCCACCCCATCCTTAGCAGAAGAAGTCTCATATACCAGGCGATTCGGTTCATAGCTGGTCAGACGGATGACAGACAAGGAATCCTTATAACCTTCTGTCACACCCTTCAACTGATCTTTAAACTTCGCATCGACCACTGCTGTCTCCCTTGGAAGAATATCATTCAGCGCATCAATCTCTTCATTTGCATTATTGACATACTGCACCTTATCCACAAACCAGGCGTTACCATACGCATAAGGGTTCTCAACAGGAACCGTCTGCCCTTGTTGTCCGGCAGGGAAGATAAAGTACTTCGTATTCAGCATATTCAGCACACGGAATTTAGAAGCGTCCACACTATCCATCGCACCGCCTGCGGCGGCAACTTCCTGATAGGCATCCTTCATTTCCGGAGTTATATGATGATCGATCATTTCCTGATAACGACGCAACTTGGCCGCATGATAACCACCCACACTCTTATGCCAATATGAGGTATTATTTTCATTGAAAGTATTGCCGGGAAATCCTACGAAATTCAACACCCGATAATTCAAAGCCGTATCCTGAAGAATTATCTCATCCGTCTGAGTTTTAACGAATGCTCCTGTCTGGTTTGACTTTGATACAAATTGTTCATCATTCAAATAGCGCTTATTGACAGTCCACATATCAATCAGACACAGAAGCACGATACCTGTCATAGTAAAAGAAGCCTTCAACTTTTTCTGCTGATAAAGGAATAATAAGAAGCATCCTACTACTATAATAAAGAAACTGCGCCATGCATCCGAAGTCAGCATCGCCTTACGCATTTCGGCCAGATTCGTAATAATTGGAGATAAATACTCAGCAGGCAGTCCTTGCTGCAGAGCTGCCATCTCTTGTGCCGGAATATAACTGGAGAAGAAAACTCCCGGGGCAACAGCCAGAATCAGTGAAACACCGGCTGTCAATACTAAAGTGATAATTACTCCTGTCCGATTTTCTTTCAACTTTAATATTTCCGGTTTAGCCAGCACTTCTTTTAAGGCAAAGACCGCTAATAAAGGTATCGTAAATTCAGCTATAACTAGGATAGAAGATACGGCACGGAACTTGTTATACATCGGTACATAATCGATAAAAAAGTCCGTAAGTCCCATAAAATTCTTTCCCCACGAAAGTAGAATAGAGAAGATGGTAGCTCCCAGTAAAGCCCATTTCAGCGGTCCTTTGACAATAAAGCACCCCAATATAAACAGAAACAAAACAAAAGCTCCCACATAGACCGGTCCGGAAGTCATGGGCTGATCGCCAAAATACTGTGTCAGCTGCGAATAGATGTTACTATACATCGGATTCGCTTTTGCCATAGCTGTCTCATTCTTGGATAACGGAACCGATGCTCCTCCCTTTACATTCGGAACCAGCAAAGTAAGCGTTTCACCAATTCCATAACTCCAGTTCGTTATATAGTTACGGTCCAGTCCGCTGCTGGTCTGATTAGCTGCAGGCCCTTCCTGTTTCAGTTCACTCTTCCCGCGCATAGTCTCCTTACTATACTCATAAGTATGGTATAGATTGGAGAGGTTCGCACACACTCCTATCATCGCAGCCAATGCCAGAACGGCACTTGCCTTGAAAAAATGTGGCAGTTCCTTCTTCTTATAAGCATCTTCAAAGTAAGCTCCTACAAAAAACAGGATGACAAACATGAAGTAGTAACTCATCTGAATATGGTTCGACTGAATCTGAAGCGCGATAAACAAAGCGGTAATAATCCCTCCCAACAGATATTTCTTCCGATAAGCCAGTACAATACCGGCAATCGTAGGCGGAATATAAGCCAATGTGACAAATTTCCAGATATGCCCTGCCGATATCAAAATAAAGAAATAGGAGGAGAAGGCCCAGATAATCCCCCCTAAAGCAGATAACCAGACAGATAGCCCGAATGCCCGCAAAAGGATATAAAACCCGAGCATCATGATGAAAGTCAGCACCACATAAGGCGGAAGATACAAATGATAGATGTTTTCTATCCACTTCAGCGGTTTGGTAGAATCATAACTCGGAGACATCTGATAGGTAGGCATGCCACCAAAAAGAGAGTTTGTCCAGCGGGTACGTTCTCCTGTACGTTCAAGATATTCCTGAGCTTCTTGACCGGCTCCCACTCCAGCCACCGTATCGTGCTGAAACAGAATACGACCTTCGATATCAGCCGGAAAAAAATAAGCAAAAGAAAGAATGATAAAAGCTAAAATAGCAATTAAGTCGGGAAGGAACTTCTTCATAAAATTGACAATTGACAATTGACAATTGACAATTGAAGGTCAACAATAACAGCCCGGCAGATCACTCGTTCCATATAGCTGTTCATTGTCATTTGTCAACTGTCAATTGTCAATTAAATTAGTATCTATAATGTTCAGCCTTATAAGGTCCGTCTACCGATACACCGATATAAGCGGCCTGTTCCGGAGTCAGCTTCGTCAGTTTCACCCCGATCTTTTCGAGATGCAGGCGAGCCACTTCTTCATCCAGGTGCTTCGGCAAGCGGTATACATTTACTTCGTATTTCTTGTTGAACAACTCGATCTGAGCCAGTGTCTGATTGGTAAATGAGTTACTCATCACGAATGACGGATGGCCTGTCGCACATCCCAGATTCACCAGACGACCGTCAGCCAGCAAAAGAATGCTGTGACCATCCGGGAAATAATAGCGGTCTACCTGCGGCTTGATGTTTACACATTTGATGCCCGGATAATGTTTCAACGCATCCACCTGGATTTCATTATCGAAGTGTCCGATGTTACATACGATCGCCTGATCTTTCATTTTCTCCATGTGGTCAATGCGAATAATATCGATATTACCCGTAGTAGTCACGAAGATATTACCTTCGGCGCAGGCATCTTCCATCGTTACGACTTCGAAACCTTCCATTGCAGCCTGTAATGCACAGATCGGATCGACTTCCGTCACAAGCACACGCGCACCATAAGAGCGCATTGAATGCGAACATCCCTTGCCCACATCACCGTAACCACATACCACCACTACCTTACCGGCAATCATCACATCGGTCGCTCTCTTGATACCGTCAGCCAGTGACTCACGACATCCATAGAGATTATCAAACTTAGACTTGGTAACCGAATCGTTCACATTAAATGCCGGGAATAGCAATTTGCCTTCTTCCTGCATCTGATACAAACGGTGTACACCGGTCGTTGTCTCTTCCGATACGCCTCGCATTTCCTCAGCCACACGATGCCAGCGAATCTTATCCTCAGCCAATACTTTTTTCAGAATGGCATTCAGTTCGATTTCATCTTCCGCATGCACTTCCTTGTCCAATACGGCAGCATCATTCTCTGCATCATAACCGACATGAATCATCATAGTAGCGTCACCACCATCGTCTACAATCACGTTCGGACCTTTTCCGCCGGGGAAATTCAATGCTTGCAATGTGCACCACCAGTAATCGGCAAGATTCTCGCCTTTCCATGCAAATACTGCAACACCGGAAGCGGCAATCGCAGCAGCAGCATGATCCTGTGTTGAATATATATTACAAGAGCACCAGCGGACTTCAGCTCCCAATGCAACCAGTGTTTCAATCAGTACGGCGGTCTGGATGGTCATATGTAATGATCCCATGATACGGGCACCTTTTAACGGTTTGGATTCTCCATACTTTTCGCGTAGAGCCATCAGGCCGGGCATTTCTTTTTCTGCCAAATCGATTTCCTTGCGTCCGAAATCAGCAAGTGTAATATCTGCCACTTTATAAGGCAGAGTAGAGAATAATTCTGTAGACATATTGTAAATCATTTAAAATGTAATTGATGCAAAGATAGAACATTCTGATTAGTAGGGCAAAAGCTATCCTTCTTTTTTATAAAAAAAACACTTACACCGGGCTCCCATTGGCTAACCAATATAATATGCATATATAAAATGCGGTGAACATCTTACTAATGTCCACCGCATTTTATATATAACAATCAACGTTACTTCTTTTCAGCTTTCGTTATCGGCGCGCTCAGCATTTCCTTATACTTCGCAGGATCATTCAATACCTTTATTGCTTCCTGCAAATCATCATCATCCTTCAGTTGCTCGATAATACCACCTCTCTGGAAATAATAACGCTTGATAATTTCATTAGCAATCATTCTCTTGATATCCTTAGAGAAATAATCCAGGTCACGGTCAAGATTATGATTCAACTTCTTTTCCAGTGCCTTGAACTCTTCGGCAGCATCAGTCATATAGCCTTCAAATTCAGCAGCCTCTTTCAGTGTTTTCAGAATCTTCTCACTCTGCTGGTCATATTTGAAATCGGCCTTCTTCACCAGTTCCTTGAAATCATTGTAGTCAGCATCCGTCACTACAAACTTTTCAGGAGCAGCCACAGTAGGATGCTTCAAGCAGTATTGAGTCGCATAGTCAAAAATCAGATTATCACGTACGAGATAGAACAAGATATTCGGGAGTTTTTCCTGTTTGACAGTAATATCAGGCATTACACCACCTCCGTCACGTACTTCACGTCCGGCAGCAGTATAGAATACGTTAGTCAGACTGTCGGGAATCGTCCCCACACTTCCATCTTCGTTCCGGTGCTTATAGTCGATCGCCTGCACACAACGTCCGCTTGGGATATAATATTTGGAAGTAGTCACTTTCATCATTCCTCCATAAGGTAAAGAACGGGGAACTTGTACAAGTCCCTTTCCAAATGTACGGTTACCAACAATAACGGCACGATCAAGGTCTTGCAAAGAGCCCGACAGGATTTCTGAAGCAGAAGCCGTACCACTGTTTACCAATACGGCAATCGGAATATCCAGATCCAGCGGTTCACGCAAAGTCTTGTATGTGTTGCTTGCCTGTTTCGTCTTTCCCTTAGTGGTTACGATTACTTTTCCACGAGGCAGGAAGTAATTGGCTATTTCCACTGCTTCATCCAACAGACCGCCACCGTTATTACGGAGGTCGATGACCAGAGAAGTAGCTCCCTGTTTCTTCAGATCCAGCAATGCTTTTTTGAAATCCTTGGAAGGGTTGCCGGAGAATGTGCTCAGGCTGATATATCCCACCTTATTATCCATCACGGTGGCATATGGGATGGCAGGGGTCTGAATAGATTCACGTACGATAGTAAACTCCATCGGGGTTTGTCCGCCTTTCTCATTAGGACGCTCCACTTTCAGTTTAAAGCTCGTACCCGCCTGTCCGCGCAACATCTGGCTGACTTCCGAATTATTCTTTCCAAGGAGATCTTTTCCGTCTATTTCCATCAGGATATCTCCCGCCTTCAGTCCCGCTTTGGCCGCCGGAGTTCCTTCGAACGGTTCGGCAATCATGGAACGCTTCAGCTTCGTATTATAGGTAATAAGAGAACCGATACCTCCAAAGCTTCCTTTCACCATCTGCTCCAGTTCGCTTTGATCTTCCTCCGGGTAATATTCTGTATAAGGATCCAGCGAGAAAAGCATATTGTCGATTCCTTCGCGAATGGTCTTGTTCGGATCAATGGTATCCACGTAGAACATATCCAGTTCTTTCACAATCGCATTAAATGTATCCAGATTCTTGGCAATCTGGAAATTGCGGTCGTCTCCACTCTTAAAACTAAAGAAAGCTACAGTAGCTATTACAGCCACCAAAACAAGAGCTATCCGCCTATTCAGCAATTTTTTCATATATCTTTCATTAAAATGAGACGTAAAAGTAACTCAAACCTTGGTTATTCCGCCAGAACCTTGTTAATATTTAACTTAATTTCATCCCAGCGTTCCGGAGAGATTGTTGTTCCAATCACCTGAATAACATTTCCCGAGAGAATAGAACCAATTTTTGCACATTTTTCGAGCGAGTATCCGCACGTCAGACCATACAGAAATCCGGCAGCGAAATAATCGCCTGCGCCGGTAGTATCCAGAACTTTTTCTACAGGAATAGCCGACACTTTAATTTCTTCCGTACCTTTACGGATATAAGATCCGTTTGCTCCAACTTTCACAATAGCAATGCTGCATTTCTTGGCTATCACTCTCAGAGCTTCCTCCGGTTCTTCGCCGGTAAATGCTTTCGCTTCTTCCTCGTTTGCAAAAACGATATCCACATACTTATTTATTAATAAGGAGAAAAATTCCAGATCATTCTCCACGATATTATAACTTGCCATATCGAGACAGATTTGCAGACCAGCCTCTTTAGCCAGTTCGATGGCATGAAGAATCATTTCGTGATCCTGAACAAGGTATCCTTCTATAAATAAGTATGCATATCCTTTGAACATCTCCAATGTCAGATCTTCAGCTTTCAAAGAAGCGGCCGCTCCCAGATAAGTACCAAAAGTACGCTCTCCATCCTGAGAAATAAAAGTAGATGCCACTCCCGAAGGGAGCTGTTCGGAGGTCAATAAATTGTCTTCAATATTATTATTCTGCAGATTTTTCCGAAAAAAATCGCCATAATGATCATTTCCTACTTTTCCAATAAACCCTGTTCCGGCACCCAGACAAGCGAGTCCAAGTATGGCATTTCCTGCCGATCCACCTGTTGCCAGATGCGTTTTCATTTGTGAAAATTTTGTGTTAATCTGCTGTAACTTAGCGTCATCGATGAGTTGCATGCTTCCCTTGGGTAGTCCCAGTTCATCCAAGAGTGTATCGTCTTTCAGGGTTGCAAGTACGTCTATCAGGGCGTTGCCCAATCCTATTATTTTGTCCATTCTCAATATTTTTTTTGCAAAGATATTGCATATTTCAAAAAAACCTACTACTTTTGCATCGCAATTGAGAAAAACATTCTTCCTTAGCTCAGTCGGTTAGAGCATCTGACTGTTAATCAGAGGGTCCTTGGTTCAAGTCCAAGAGGAAGAGCAAAACTGAAATTCTTGATTGCAACATTCTTCCTTAGCTCAGTCGGTTAGAGCATCTGACTGTTAATCAGAGGGTCCTTGGTTCAAGTCCAAGAGGAAGAGCAAAAAAAGAGGTGTATCGGAAGATAGACCTCTTTTTTGTTTCTACTCTTGTCCTCCCCCCTGCTTCGAAAATAGATTCCTATAAATATAACAAACTAGAATGATAGAATAACGAAACTCTCATACCCTGCTTTTATTCACAAAAACATTTTTGTCTTTTGATAGTCTACAAAACTTTAAAGATTCAAAGGTTAACAACAAGCTTCCCATCTGAATAAAATAAGTTCTTGGGGTACATGAATTAATTCGTCCGGCTATAGGCATTCTTTCGTCCGCCTATAGCCGGACGCAAGTTTGCCTATAGGCAACGTTACGTTTGCCCATAGGCGGACGAATTAATTTATGAAGAGAAAGTACTTATTTGTAGAACAGCAGCAACATAATGTAAGCATTAGCATTCATTATAGTTTATATATAAGGAGAATCTTCGGAAAGACGACAAGCTACCCTATTCTGCCATAGCCAACGTCAACACACTAATACGTACTCCTTCAATCTCTGCCAGCCGGGAAGCGCACGCTACGGTAGTTGCTCCAGTTGTCAACACATCATCTACTATTAATATATGCTTTCCTGCCAAATGCTCCGAACAATGCAGTTCGAAGATTCCATCTACATTCTCCCAACGTTCTAAAGCTGACTTTTGTGTTTGCGTTTCCGTATTCTTCCGGCGTATGATCGCTTCGGTATCCACCGGAATACCTGTTACGGCCGTAATCCCGCGCGATATCCATTCACTTTGATTGTAGCCACGTATCTGCTGTTTCTTCTTATGCAAAGGGATGGGAATGATTACATCAACTCCATGAAAGAAATCGGAAGCCTGCAATTCGGATGCCATATATCGTCCCATAATAGCACCAATTTCTTTCTGTCCTCCATATTTGAGTTGGTGGAGAACTTGCCGAAAATCACTTCCTTTGCGATAAAAGAAAAAAGAAGTGGCACGTTCCAGAGGAAACTTACCCCAAAAGAGTTTTTCTACCGGATTGTCTTTTCGAAGATGATAATCGGTACGAGGCAGGTTTATATTGCACATGGTGCAAATACACTCTTCCCCTTTAGCCAACGATCCGCCACAAACGACGCAGCAACGGGGAAACCAAAGGGACAAAAAAGAATAAAGCCAATCTTTTATAAGTAATGTGTGTTTCATAGTAGTAGCTATTTATACATTCGCAGCAGTCTTACATATCCAACGGAGGAACTTCCGCCAAAAGTTTCAAGAATAAAGGATGCAGGTATCCATTGGTTGCAATAATATGATGACCTTCTATAAAATGGTCGTCACCATAGAAATTAGTCACGCGACCGCCTGCTTCCAACACAATCAGGGCAGCCGCCGAATAATCCCACTTACCGATAAACGCTTCGGCCCATGCATCAAAGCGACCATTAGCTATATAACAGATTGCAGCCGCAGCCGAACCGTTCATGCGAATGCCTCCCACGGCTCCATAAAGGTTATCAATCAGATGGAGAGCCGTCGGTTTATACTGATCATAATTATAAGGTAATTCAGTAAACACAAATGCATTCTTGATATCCCGGACATCCGAAACATGAATTTCCTCACCATTCATGAAAGCCTTCCCCTCTTTCCAGGCATAGAAACATTCATTCCGGCAGACTTCATACACAACTCCCAAAAGCAATTCGGTACGACTGCGCAGAGCGATGCATACACAATAAGGAGCCTCATCATGAATATAATTCGTAGTTCCGTCCAATGGATCAATGACCCAGCAGTAAGGTTCGTCCTGATAAGTAGCAGAGCCTTCTTCCGTAATAAATCCTGCTTCGGGCAACAAGGCAGAAAGTGCTTTTACCAACCGTACTTCAGACTCTTTATCCACATACGACACATAATCATGCGCATGTTTTTCCATAACACGCTCACGACGGAAGTTTTTCCGCTCTTCTTTCAGAAAATGCCCGGCTTCGGTAGCTATGCGGCATACTTCAGCTGTAAGTTGCTTTAAATCCAACATTTCATCTTTATTATTAAAAAGTACATCGAAGGTATAGCTTTTCTTATGAAAAACCATCCAAAATGAGTATTATTTTCAGATAAACTATCAAACATTCAATCTTCAAGGCAGAAAAACATTCAATCATGTTATAATATCTTCTTCTGATCTAAGGGAAATGAGAATTCCCTGCAATTTTCAAAGCAAGCCCGGTTCTTTCATACAAATAGATGCACACAAAGAGCCACTGACAATACAAAGTGACAGAATGCCAGATTTGCTTTTTACATAAAAATTCCCGAATATTGCAATCTAATACTAATGCAAAGAGTTCCCTATGAAAAGAGTAGATTCCGTTATATCTCTGATATACTCGTTATCTAAATCAGAAAAGAAGCACTTCTCCCTACAAGTTATCAAAGACAAGGAGGAGAAAGACTATCTGGTGATTTATGATATTGTCATAAAGAGTAAACAACCGAATGGAAATACTGTAAAAGAGGAATTTTACAGACGCAAGCCCAATGGTTCATTTGAAGTGTCCATTCAATACTTATATGAAAAGCTGACGGATACGTTACTCACCCTACGTAAAAAGAAAGATATCTATTACGATCTGCTGAATGATTTGTGCAAAGCCCGAATGCTTTATGAACGTTCTCTGTTTGAAGAGTGTTTCGAAATACTATCCAATACGATAGAACAAGCACAATTCTATGAGAACAACGAAATTCTGACGATAGCTTTGAAGCTGGAACTGGAATATCTGCTCCGTCTGAACTTTCCCAACATGACAGAACAGGAGCTTTTTCACAAACACTTCATCCAAAATGAAGCTTTGAAAAAGATTCGGAAAATCACAGAGCAATCTTCATTGCACAACTTATTGAAATACCGTTTATCTCATATTGGCTCCATCAGGACAGTAAAGCAAAAACAGGATATGAATGACCTTATGGTCAACGAACTTTATATAGCCGCTTCTTCAGACTCCGAAGGCAATTTTGAATTGACACGAAACCATAAACTTTTTCAGGCTAATTACCTGATGGGAGCAGGTGATTACAGAGCTGCCCTAAATTCATACAAAGAACTGGACTCATTATTTGAGCAGAATCAGCAGTTCTGGTCAAATCCTCCTATATACTATTTATCTGTACTCGAAGGAGTACTCGGCAGCCTGCGGTCTGTGAGCAACTATGACGAAATCCCCTACTTCCTTGATAAATTAAGAAAGCTCATATCAGACAGCACTTCGCTCGAATTTAAAGTAAATGCAACTTGCCTTCTCTTCCAATACGAACTATTTCCCTATCTGGATAAAGGAGATTTCTCAAAATGTACCCAACTTATGGCAGACTACCAAGAAATACTTTATGATAAAGAAGCTTGGTTAAGCCCTATTCGAAAAAGTGAATTATTGCTTTACACCACACTCGTACACATTGGTAATCAAGAATATAAAGCTGCTAAGAAATATATCAGCAACGCTATCATAGACCATAACATAAAGTATCTGCCTTTAATGAGAACTATTCGTCTGGTCCGTCTCATCGTCTTTTATGAAGTGCAAGAGCATGAGCTGATCCAGTATGAATCCCGCTCCATCACCCGAAGTCTATCTTCTCCCAAAGAGCAGACTTTCAAAACAGAACGTATCATTTTATGGTTTCTGAATAAAAGAAATATTCCCATCCTGAAAAAAGACAGAGAAGCATTCTGGGAAAAGCTGTCTCCTGAGATTCATGAATTATATAATAATAAATATGAAAGTCAGCTTTTACGCCTCTTTGACTTTACGGCGTGGATGGAATCCAAAATCCGAAAAGAGAAACTGTCTGAAGTCCTCAGAGCACGTACTAGCGCAAAAGAATGTTAAAAGCCAAGGTATCTGATTCGTATTTCAGACGAAAAAACACTCTTTTCAAATCTCCATTTTCTCTTTGTAATTATATAAATTCATTTCACATTACCCCTACATTCTCTCCTGTATACAAGGAAAATTCAATATAAGATATCATTTTTGAGATTATATAAACCAATTATTAATGTAGAAAACTATGCATGATTATTGCTTTCATTTGCATAGTCTTAATTTTTAATACTATGGAAACTATATCAATTCATAGACCCAAAATTGTAGTCATCGGTAGTTGCAATACCGATATGGTCGTAAAAGCCAACAGACTACCTGTTCCCGGAGAAACCATACTAGGCGGAACCTTCTACATGAATCCCGGTGGCAAAGGAGCCAATCAGGCGATTGCAGCCGCCCGATTGGGAGCTGAAGTCACCTTCATATCCAAAATCGGATATGATTTGTTCGGCCTGCAAGCATTGGAAATATACAGATCAGAGAAAATTAATACGGAATATATATTTACCGACCAGAAAAGTCCGTCCGGAGTTGCACTCATCTCCGTAGATTCTTTCGGTGAAAATAGCATTATCGTAGCACCGGGAGCAAGCCGTTCGCTTTCTATTGAGGATATCAATAAAGCCGAAGAAAAAATCAAGGAAGCTGATATTATTCTCATGCAACTTGAGATTCCTATAGACACAGTGGAATATGCAGCTACTATTGCTTGCAAATATGGGAAAAAGGTAATCCTCAATCCGGCTCCTGCGTCCAGCCTGAGCAACTCATTCTTAAGGAACGTGCACACCATACTCCCCAACCGCATTGAAGCGGAAATGTTATCCGGAATCAAAGTGATGAATATAGAAAGCGCTCATCGTGCCGCTCAGGCCATCGGAGAGAAAGGTATAGAGAATGTTGTCATTACTTTAGGTAAAGACGGGGCTTACGTAAAAGAGAAAGATGAATATACCATGATTCCCGCAAAGGAAGTAGAGACGATTGACACAACAGGTGCCGGAGATGTATTTTGCGGAGCATTCAGCGTCTGCCTGTCTGAAGGGCATTCACTCGCTAAATCTGTGAAATTTGCCAATGCGGCGGCAGCCATAGCAGTCACGCGAATCGGTGCACAGAGTGCGATTCCTTATAAGAGAGAAGTTGTGCTATAAACGAGATAAGACCTAGGTTAAACACATAAATCTGATTCAAATGAAAGTAGTAGTTATTGGAAGTTCAAACATCGATATGGTTGCACAAGTCAACCATCTCCCAGCGCCTGGCGAAACAGTCGGAGATGCCAGTTTCATGCAATCCCTCGGAGGGAAAGGCGCCAATCAGGCTGTAGCAGCAGCAAGACTCGGGGGATCTGTAACGTTCATTACCTCTTTGGGAAATGATATGTATGCAGAAATTCTAAAAAAACACTTTAAGAAAGAAGGTATCACTACTGATTATATCATAGATGATGTTAATCAACCCACAGGGACTGCGCTCATTTTTGTTGCCGACAGTGGTGAAAACTGCATAGCAGTAGCTCCCGGAGCTAACTATTCTTTATTGCCCGGTTCAATTATTCATTTTTCAAAGGTTATTGACGAAGCAGATATCATAGTTATGCAAGCCGAGATTCCTTACGAAACGATTAAAAGAATAGCTCTTCTGGCTAAACAAAAAGGTAAAAAGGTATTGTTTAATCCCGCACCCGCCTGCCTGATTGATGAGGAGCTGATGAAAGCCATTGATATACTAGTCGTCAATGAACTGGAAGCAGCCTTCATCTCAGGAATTGAATATACAGGAAATAATCTTGAAGAAATCGCTCTAAGCTTATTACAGGCAGGTGCACGTAATACTGTGATCACATTGGGAAGTCAAGGTGTATATATGAAAAACGACAAAGAAATCATTCAGCTTCCCGGATACAAAGTAAATGCGATTGATACTATTGCAGCAGGCGACACGTTCTGTGGGGCATTGGCTGTAATTTGTGCCCAAAGGGAAATAGACCGGGATGCATTGAGTTTTGCGAATGCCGCGGCAGCTATCGCTGTTACACGTTCCGGTGCCCAACCGTCTATTCCTACTCTCGATGAAGTAAAACACTTCATGTTAGAAAAAGAATTAGCCTTATCATTCAACTTTTAAATTTAATGGATTATGAAAACTAATCGACATTCTACTCTCTTAAAGAAAGCTGTCCACCTGATAACTT
This sequence comes from Bacteroides sp. RCH18, assembly GCF_058231005.1. Classification (NCBI taxonomy): domain Bacteria; kingdom Pseudomonadati; phylum Bacteroidota; class Bacteroidia; order Bacteroidales; family Bacteroidaceae; genus Bacteroides; species Bacteroides sp. RCH18. Next base: position 2,888,557 of record NZ_JBIPTC010000001.1, read on the forward strand.
ATAACTCAAGTCATAAGCTTATCTGCCTGCTAGGCTGTCTACTTTTATGTTCAATGAATACGTATGCCCAGAATTATGTATCCGGAACAGTAAAAGATAATAATGGAGAACCTCTACTGGGAGTTTCCATAAAAGTAAAAGATGGGAATATAGTATCCGGAACTGTCACTGACTTTAACGGACACTACCAAGTGAAAGCGGATCCAAGTTCAACTATCGAATTCAGTTATATCGGATTTAAAACAGTCCAATTTACAGTAGGTGATAGAAAAATGATAAACGTAACACTGGGAGTTGACGACAATTTATTGGATGAAGTGATCGTTGTAGGTTATGGTACCCAAAAGAAGATTAATTTAACCGGTTCCGTCGGAGTCATTGACTCGAAAGCATTCGAAGCAATCCCTGTATCCAATGCAGTCCAGGCATTACAAGGGCAGGTTCCCGGTTTGAATATTTATAGCAATCAGGGAGGAGGTCTCAATCAGAAACAATCGATCAATGTACGTGGAGTCGGAACTATCGGAGAAGGTTCTACAGGAAGCGCCCTAGTCTTGATAGATGGTATGGAAGGAGATATTTATTCCATTAATCCGCAGGATATAGAATCTATTTCAGTTCTGAAAGATGCGGCAGCTTCTTCTATTTATGGTTCCAGAGCGCCATTCGGAGTAATCTTAGTAACGACCAAGAAAGGAAAGGCCGGTAAAGCGCAAGTTAACTACAACAACAGTTTTCGTGTAAGTAGCCCTATCAACATGCCTTCTTCATTAGACTCTTACACGTTCTCCTTATACTATAATGATGCAGCTGCCAATTCCGGATGGGGACCTTACAACTGGGTCTCGGAAGAAAGGATAAACCGCATCAAAGACTATATGGCCGGCAAGATTACCGATTCTACCATCCCCGTGCCCAATAATCCTTCGTTATGGGCAGACGGATATTCACAAGGAAATGATAATATTGATTATTATGACTATTTTTTCAAAGACAATGTCTTTGCACACGAGCACAATATCAGCGTTACTGGCGGGACAGACAAAATACAATACTATTTATCAGCGAACTATTTAGGTCAGGATGGAGAGCTCAGAATCGGAGATGAATACTCAAACAGATATACTGCATCTGCAAAAATCAACGCACAATTATCAAAAATAGTATCAGTCGGATTCAATACTCGCTTTATCAGAAGTGACTATGTACAGCCGACACATCTTAATGAAAGTTTTTTTGCCGAAATCGGACGCCAATGTTGGCCTACCAAACCTCTCTATGACCCAAATGGTATTCTATATGACGACCATGTGCTCCAAATGCAAAACGGAGGTGAAAAACAAGAGCGAAACACTTGGCTCTACCAACAACTGAATATAACGGTAGAACCTATCAAAGGATGGAGACTGATTGGAGATTTAAGCTATCGATACAACACACAATATTCACACTGGGATTACTTAACTGTCCATCAGACAGGTGTTGACGGAAAGACTAAGGGCAATACATGGAATAACGATTCCCAAGTACATGAAGGCACTTATGCCAGCGATTATTTTAATGTAAATCTCTATACAGATTATGCAAAGACCTTTGCAAAATCACATAATATGAAAGTTCTTTTCGGGTTTCAAGCCGAACAAAATAATTATAAAGATATAGCTGCTGAGAAGCTAGGAGTCATTTATCCGGGAAAACCGACTATCAACACTTCTACCGGAATGGATTCAAATAACCAAAAAGTTGCTCCGAATGTAGCAGGTGGACACAACAGATGGGCTACCGCCGGATTCTTCGGCAGATTGAATTATGATTACCTGGAAAAATATCTTCTGGAAGTAAATCTACGCTATGACGGTTCCTCACGATTTCGTAGTGACAGTCGTTGGGGATTTTTCCCTTCCGCATCAGTAGGCTGGAACATAGCCAGAGAAAAATTCTTCCTGCCTGTCAGCAAAGTTGTCAACACATTTAAGGTCAGAGCCTCTTATGGTAGTTTGGGTAACCAAAATACATCTTCTTTATATCCGACTTATTCTACAATCGGTACAGGAACAGGATCATGGATCATTGACGGAACATTAGCCAATATTGCCTGGGCACCTTCACTCGTCAGCTATAATCTCTCCTGGGAGAAAATCCGTACATGGAATGCCGGAGTTGACTTTGGCCTGTTCAACAATCGGCTAACCGGCTCTTTTGATTATTACATTCGTAAAACTGACGATATGGTCGGGCCTTCGGAGAAGTTGCCGGTAGCCCTCGGAACAGCTGTTCCCAGTTCCAATAATACAAATCTTAAAACATTCGGATGGGAACTGGAACTAATGTGGAAAGACCGGTTAAATAATGGATTGAATTATAGTGCCCGCTTTACACTCGCCGACAGTCGTACCAAGATTACTCGTTATTCAAACCCTTCCGGACTGATAGATGGATTTTATGCCGGAAAATACGTGGGCGAAATATGGGGATATGAAACGATAGGTATTGCACAGTCTGACCAGGAAATGGCTGAACATATCGGCAGATTAGTCAACGGTGGACAAAGTAATCTCGGCCAAGACTGGAAAGCCGGAGACATTATGTATAAAGATTTGAATGAAGACGGAAAAATTGATGCCGGAAGCCGCACCTTACAAGATCACGGTGATTTAAAAAGAATAGGTAACTCCACACCCCGATATAATGTAGGGCTAGAATTAGCCGCTGACTGGAAAGGATTCGATATCAGAATGTTCTGGCAAGGAACATTGAAAAGAGATTATTTTCAGGGTAGTTACTACTTCTGGGGGGCAAACGGTAGACAAGGGCCCTGGTTTTCCACAGCACTAAAAGGACACGATGATTATTTCCGAAATGACGAAGCCAGTCCATTGGGAACGAATCTGAATTCCTACTATCCAAGACCCTTATTCAACACCGATAAAAACCAGCAATCACAAACTAAATATTTACAAGATGCATCTTATCTACGTCTGAAGAATCTGCAGATAGGATATAGCTTGCCACACAACATCGTACAAAAAATGGGAATGCAGAACCTAAGGATTTTCGCATCCGGTGAAAACTTATTCACCATTACGAGCCTCATTGACTTCTTCGATCCCGAATCAATCGAAGGCGGCAGTTGGGGACACGGAAACGTTTACCCATTATCCCGAACATTCTCTTTTGGATTAAATGTCACATTCTAAAAACAGGATATTATGAAAAGACTTACGATATCAACCTTATTGAGCGGAGTGCTCTTCTTGACAAGTTGCAATGATTTCCTAAACCAGGAACCTCTTGATCAACTTTCTCCAAATGAATATCTGACAACAGAAAGTAATATTGCAGCTTTTGCTACTGATCAATATCAAGTGCTGCCTACTCATGGCACCTATGGATATGGAACTTTTGAAATTGACAATAACACAGATAATATGGCCGGTATGCAACCTAATGTAATGTATGCACCCGGCTACTGGAAAGTTGGACAAGAAGGAGGCTCATGGTATTTCGCTGATATTTACCGGTGCAATTATTTCTTTGAGAATGTGCTTCCATCGTATGAAGACAATGCCATTGTCGGAAACACGACCAATATCAAACACTATATCGGAGAAATGTATTTCTTCAGAGCTTTCATGTATTTTGAAAGATTAAAATCATTAGGTGACTTTCCTATTATTACTAAAACTTATCCTAATGAACGTGAAGCTCTGATAGAAATCAGCAAACGAGCCCCCCGAAATGAAGTAGCTAGATTTATCTTATCTGATCTGGACAAAGCTATAGAAATGATGCAAAACATAGCTCCTTCCGGAGGTAAGAACCGGCTAAGCAAAGACTGCGCTACCCTTCTCAAGTCAAGGGTCGCACTTTACGAAGGCTCATGGCTGAAGAATTTTAAAGGAACAGCTTTTGTACCCAATGGACCGGGATGGCCGGGAGCAAATAAAGATTATAATGCTAATTACTCATTTAAATCCGGAAGTATTGAAAAAGAATCAGAGTTCTTCTTTGATGAAGCTATTAAAGCGGCACAAATCATAGCAGAAAAATATAATGTATTAACTGCCAATACAGGAGTATTCCCGCAAACTTCTTCGGAACCTGAAAATCCTTATTTCAGTATGTTCTGCGATATTGATATGGAGAAATACAATGAAGTACTTTTATGGAGACGCTACAACACAGGATTAGGAGTGGCAAATGAAGTTTGTCAATACGGATGTGTCGGCAACAATGGAGTAGGCACTACTAAAAGCATGATTGACGCCTTTATTCTTAAAAATGGAGAACCTATTTATGCATCCCCAATGTGGGCAGATGAAAACTCATCTTATTGGGGAGATAATAATATCATTCATATCACTAAAAACAGGGATACCCGTGCAGACATCTTCATCAAAAAGCCAGGACAGAAAAATTTGCATACTCAGGCAGGAGATCATGGGGTAGTAGAAGAATGGGGGCCCAATATAACCGCCTCTTCTGTTACAGAAAAGTACAATACAGGCTATGCCTTACGCAAAGGATTGAACCCTGACGGGAAATACACAAATAACACTCAAAGTATTGTCGGTTCTATCATATTCCGTACAGCCGAAGCCTATCTTAACTATATAGAAGCTTATTATGAATTACATGGTTCACTCGACTCCTATGCAGAAAAGTACTGGAAAGCGATTCGTCGCAGAGCCGGCATTGATGAGGACTATACCAAAACAATCAGGCTTACAGATATGTCAAAAGAAGCAGAAACTGATTGGGGGGCATATTCCGGCGGAGAAATTATTGATGCCACACGTTATAATATCCGCCGTGAACGAAGATGTGAGTTGATGGCGGAAGGTTTACGTAGCATGGATTTACACAGATGGCGCTCAATGGATCAGATGATTACGAAACCCTACCATATACTAGGAATGAATTTATGGCAGGAAATGTATGGCTGGGACTGGTATAAAGATTCTAACGGCAACTCCATTCTTAAAGAAGGAGAAAATGTTTCACCACGTAGCTTCAGTACTTATCTTGCTCCTTATCACATCACAGCCAATAACATTGTTTACAACGGCTATAAATGGAATATGGCACACTATCTCGATCCGATAGCAGCAGAACATTTTCTAGTTACTTCATCCGGAGGTGATTTGGATTCTTCTCCTATCTATCAGAATCCAGGCTGGCCTATGACAGGAGGAGGAACCCCGCAATAATCCAATAATCTACTAATTTAACAAAGACCAATTATGTATAAAAGAATGATAATACTAACTTACGCACTGGTTTTCTTTTCATTATTCGCAACAGCTTGTTCTGACAATAATAATGAAACATACGTCGAACCAATACTTTCTCAAATAGAAGTAAGTAAACTAGTGACTGAGAACAACAAAACATATGTTTCTGTTGACGGTAAACCTTTTCCGTTTCTTGGTGCACAAATACGCCTTGATGCCCTTCTCAATTGTGACAAGATGACTATTAATGAAGTGGAAAACTACTTCAAGAAAGCTCAGGAACTGGGACTAAATTGTGTGCAAATTCCAATTTCATGGAATATGGTAGAGCCTAAAGAAAACAAGTACGACTATAGTATCGTAAACTCAATCTTGCAGTTCGTCAACAAGTATAATCTGAAAATGGAATTACTTTGGTTCAGTACCAATATGGTAGGAGATTCATTCTCCTATCTGATACCTCAATATGTGCTTCAAGAATATAACAAAAGGCTAAGCCGGAATGATGAAGGTAATTTTTGGAATTATTATGGCTATCAATACACCATGATTCTTGATGACGAATGGGTGCTGGAAAGAGAAACCAAAGCCATTACCGCCTTATTTAACCACATCCGGTACTGGGATTCTCAAAATGGAGACAAGCACCCCGTTATATCAGCGCAGATCCATAATGAACCTGATGCCTTAATGCGCTGGAGAATCGACCAAAAAGATTTAAAATATCGGGATGGGACTCCTCTAAGCAAAGAGAAAGCCTGGACAATGATCACAAATGCATTAAATACTGTAGGAAAAGCTGTAAAAAACAGTTCTTACAAAGTAGTAACTCGTGTCAACCTAATTTACGGTGATGGTATTAACCCATTTCCAGAGGCAACCAATGCTCGCCCCAAAGATGTATTCGATCTTCAAGGCATTGATTTCATTGGTGTTGATGCTTATAAAGATAATATTAAACATCTCAAAAATGAAGTCATGGCATATGCATCAATTGCTGGAAATTATGCGTTGGTTGCCGAGAACAAAGGTAGTTATGCAAACAGTCCAAGTCTTATATTGACATCTTTTGCATTAGGAGGAGGCTATGATATTTACGATTTGGCTACCAGTAACTTCTTTATCAACAATACTACCGAACCGGACCAAATTGACCACGGAATTTATACATGGGATTTACAAGAAAAAGAGTTTACACCTCCTACTCGTAGTCTCATAAAAGGCTTGGCGGCAGCTTATATAGACGTTGCCAAAGTAAAACCAGAGAATTTTGCGGCATTTAATATCAACGATAATCAGCCAAAAGACAAATTAGAACAACTAATATGTACTACTGGAGCACAAATCACATTCCAGACAAATAATGCTTCTTTAGGTTTTGTATTAGATATGCACAATTATTTACTGATTTATAGTTTGAATGACTCTCAATTCAAACTAGAGAATGGTAAATTTGGAGAAACCATTTCCGGAAGATATGATGTAAATGGCACATTTACCAAAGAAGGAACTGCAACTTTAGAAAATCAGACTCTCCATGCTAAAGGAGGCGTACTTTATAAAGTAAATTATTCCTCGCAACAATCATTAACCAGCAATACAATTGAGAATATTGGAAATAACTTATAAAAAACCAAGATATGTTCAAATATATAGCAATCATTCTAATAACCGTCTCTTTATTCTGTTCCTGTGCACAACAGAAAGAGACTACTTCTGCAATTCCTGTCATACTCGACACGGATGTTGGAAATGATATCGATGATGTTTTAGCCATGCAAATGCTGCTTAATTATGAGAAAAAAGGAAAAATTGATTTGCTAGGTATCACTATAAGCAAGTGTAATCCTTATTCACTGGAATATATTGACGCTTATTGTCGTTTCAACGACAAATACGACATACCTTTAGGTTATGCTTATAATGGGATGAATACAGACGACGGACATTATCTCCGCCAAACACTGGATACTATTATTGACAACAATAAAATATTACATCCAAAAAGAAGCCTAAAAGATCATATTCCAGAAGGATATAAACTGTTGCGTAAATTGCTGGCAGAGCAAGAAGATCATTCTGTGGTATTTATAGCCTTAGGCCCGGAAACAAATCTAGCCCGTTTGCTTATCTCGGAAGCAGATGAATACAGCGAGCTGGATGGAAAAGCCTTGGTAGCACAAAAGGTAAAATTACTATCTGTCATGGGAGGACTCTATGGTAATGAATTCGACTTCCCTGAATGGAACATTGTTAATGATCTGAATGCAGCCCAAATTACTTTCAAAGAATGGCCTACTCCAATTATTGCCAGCGGATGGGAACTAGGAAACAAGATTCGATATCCTCATCAAAGTATATTAAATGATTTTGCCGACAGTTATAAACATCCTCTGTGCGTATCATATAAAATATATCAGGAAATGCCATATGACAGAGAAACATGGGATTTGACATCCGTGATACAAGCCATAGAACCGGACAATAATTATTTCAATTTATCCGAGAAGGGAACAATCACCATAGACAGTATCGGACAAAGTCTTTTTTCTCCTTCTGAAAGCGGTAAACACCAATATCTCACTATTCAAGGGGAAGAAAATATTCGGGCAACCCGCAACGCACTTATAAGACAAGTGACAGGAAAAGAAAATTGAAACCTTAAAAAAAAGATCATTATGTATATAGTCAATAGTTACACCTTAGCTATTATCTTCTGCTTTATCACAATGATATGCTGGGGATCGTGGGGAAATACCCAAAAACTGGCCAGTAAGAATTGGCGTTATGAACTTTATTATTGGGACTACACCATCGGCATCTTGCTGTTCGCCTTACTTCTGGTATTCACACTAGGAAGTTTCGGAGATTCGGGAAGAGGTTTTCTGGAAGACATCCAACAAGTGGAAGCGGCATATATTGCCAGTGCACTTATCGGAGGAGTTATTTTCAATGCTTCCAATATTCTCCTTTCCGCCTCAGTATCCATTGCCGGAATGGCGGTAGCTTTTCCATTGGGAGTAGGACTGGCATTGGTATTGGGAGTATTCATTAATTATTTCAGCACCCCCAAAGGAGATCCGTTCTGGCTATTCACAGGAGTCGTGCTGATTGTTATCGCCATCATTTGCAACGGTATTGCAGCCGGTAAGAATCAAAAGGCGGGAACCAATAATAGCAAAAAGGGAATTATTCTTGCTGCTATTGCCGGTATACTGATGTCATTCTTTTACCGGTTTGTCGCCGCTGCCATGGATTTGAACAATTTTGAATCACCGACAGCAGGAATGGCAACTCCTTATACCGCATTCTTCATCTTTGCTATCGGAATCTTCCTAAGCAACTTCCTCTTCAATACACTTGTGATGAAGCGTCCGTTCGTCGGTTTACCCGTCACTTACAAGGAATACTTTACCGGAAAAGCGAGTACACACATGGTAGGAATTCTCGGAGGATGCATCTGGGGATTAGGTACGGCATTAAGCTACATTGCCGCAGGAAAAGCGGGAGCAGCCATTTCCTATGCACTTGGACAAGGAGCACCGATGATTGCTGCTCTTTGGGGTGTTTTCATCTGGAAAGAATTTACCGGTAGCTCCAAAGCGACAAACAGACTTTTGGGAGTCATGTTTATATTATTCATTTTGGGCCTGACATTCATTGTCATCTCAGGAGGAAGCTAAAATAAAAAAGAGGTAAAGGAACTATAGGTATTATCAACATAAATAAATCACCCCAAAAGTTTAGTATCTAACTTTTGGGGTGAAATTCAATTCCATTACATTATTCAGACCGTTATATCCAACAAAGTTTCTCCCTTTGCATCCAACACCCTGACTCTGAGTTCTTCCTTCCTCTTCTCAAGAATCATCACGGTAGCACTTTCCAACTTATATCCTCCACCTATAATAACCGGAAAATGATTCCCTAATTCACCTTTCGGGTGATAAGCATACTTATGAGTATGAGCATTCAGACAGATATCAAAAGGAGCTTTTTCCAGCAGTTTAGTCCATAGTTCAGCACAAAGATTCTTTCCATCATTACCATAAAGAGGGATATGATGCAGGAGGATACGTTTCTTCGCTTTCTTAAATTCTTTGGCAGCCAGTTCTTTCTTCAGAAAACCGACCTGTTCGTTACGTAACTGGGTGAAATCATTCAAATCATAATAGACCCAATGATCGTCTGTTTTGTCTTCTCCACAGTCCAGCATGACAATACGGGTATCTCCCCAGTTGAAAGAGCCATAAGTCTTGTCACCTACATAATCGAAATGGTCACGCAAACCGATAGAATAAGCGTTCCGGATTTCGTGATTCCCCCGCATAAAGAAAGTCGGGATACAATCTCCGCGCACTCCTTCGGTCAGTTCGCTAATAAAGGCAGTTGCCTGATCATGACTTGCCGGGTCGTCTACACAGTCACCGTTGAAAACAACAAAATCATAGTCAATATCTTGAATTTGCCTGCACAAAGCCCGGAAGGTATGGGTATGCTGATGCAGATCATTGAACACAACAGCAGTAAAAGAATCCGTACCGGTTACAGGCAACGTAAATTCACTGAAAGCAGAACGGGCAGTACTTCCGAAAACTTTCTTATATGCCTGATAAAGCAACATTTCTTGTGAACAGACACGATAATAATACTTTTGACCGGGCTGTAAATCATCCAGCCGTATTTTATGTAACTTGTTATTGCAGACTACCTGTCCGTCAACAATAGTACGCGCACGTTTTAATTGAGTCGTATCCGTACCGTATTCTACCCAACAATAAGCAGGAACGGTAGTTTCCCACATCACGGTCATTCCATTTCCAACCGGATTCTGCAAATAAGGTTTAGTACGGAATATCTTATCCGCCTTTTCGGCAGTACGCAATTCCACAACAATAGGACGATGATCGGATGCTACAGGTTCATTCACCACTTCCGAAGAGACGACGGCAAATCCTTTATCATTCTGCTTAAAAGCCGCCACGTAATCGATAGTCTCCTTTGGGGCGGGAGCAGGAAAAGTATGCTGTTTGGGATTAGAGAGTATCCGGAATTCTTTCTGCAACTCTTTGATAAAATCCGATTCCGGCTCCGCATTCATGTCTCCTGCCAAAAAAAGAGGCTTTTTATAGGAAGCAGCAAAAGTTTTCAGAATCTCCAATGACTTCATCCGGTCTTCTTCCGTAAGGGATAAATGAGTGCAACAGTAAATATAATCTTCAAACTCCGCTAAGATCAATGCACGGGCTTCTTCCCTGCCGGGCAGAGCTATAGTCTGCAAGTGAAGCGGAGCTTTCTTTGACAGCAGACCGATTCCGTATTTTCCGCCATCATAATCTATAGCCGGAGCAAAGCAGGCATACATCTGTGTCCGCTCGGCTATCTCACCTAATACATATTTCTGATTACTCCGATTGGTCACGCTGTCTACTTCCTGCACGGCTACCACATCGGGAGAAGCGTTATTAATCACATTTGCAATACGCTGGAAGTCACAGACACCATCCATGCCTGTTGCATTTTTGATGTTATAGGTCATCAGTCTCAACATATGCTGAGCCTGCACCGGAACAATTAACAAGATCGCGGAAATCAGTAAGAATATCTTTTTCATGTTTCTCATTGGGGGTTAAATATTAGAATCACAAAGGTAAGAAAAAAATAAAAGCCACAAGAGACTTTTTACAATCTCTGTGGCCATTACTTATACAATCAGCCCCCGCACGCGGTCATCAAAGGCAGAAAGGGCAGCTTTCGCACCTTCGCCCATAGAAATAATAATCTGTTTGTAAGGTACGGTCGATACGTCTCCGGCTGCATAGATTCCCGTCACATTGGTACGGCAATGCGCATCGATGACAATTTCACCCGGTCGGTTTGTTTCCACAATATCACGGAAAACGCTGCTATTGGCGGAAAGTCCGATCTGCACGAATACTCCGTCCAGTTCTACCAGACGTTCTTCTTCCGTCTTACGGTCTTTGATGCGCAAGGCTGTCAGTTTATCGCCATTACCGATCACTTCCGTTGTTTGCGAACTCACGAATACTTCCACATTCGGCAAAGATTTAAGTCTTTCCTGAAGGACATTATCCGCTTTCAGTTCATCCATAAATTCAAAGACGGTGACTTTAGAACAGATACCTGCCAAGTCAATGGCTGCCTCGATGCCGGAGTTTCCACCACCCACTACCGCAACATGCTTTCCTTTATAGAAAGGACCGTCGCAATGAGGACAGAAAGCGACTCCACGCCCGATATAATCGTTCTCGCCGGGAACATTTAGCTTCCGCCAGCTTGCACCTGTAGCGATAATCAATGCAGGAGCAATGAATTTCTCTCCTACGGAAGTAGTCACCAGTTTATCTTTTCCGGCAAGTTCTACCTTTTCTATCTTACGCTGTTCCAACAAATCTACAGGATAACGCAGAAGATGCGTTTTCAGATTATCGGCAAGTTCACTTCCCGTTGTTTCGGGAACCGAAATCAGATTCTCAATGCCTACCGTCTCTTTCACCTGTCCGCCGACACGCTCGGCAACAATCGCCACGCGTAAGCCTTTACGGGCAGAATAGATGGCTGCCGATACTCCGGCAGGACCGCCACCGGCTACGATAACATCGTATTCCTTCACTTCCGTCTCCGCCTTGGTTTCATCAATGCCGTATTGCGCTTCCAATTTAGCAAGCAATTCACCGAATTCGCCACGACCTACATGGAGCAGTTTCCCATCGGCAAATACAGAAGGTACGCCTTGTATCTTCAAGGCATCCACTTCATCCTGATACAGTGCACCGTCAACCATTTCATGAGTAATGAAAGGATTCAGTGTGGTCATTGCATTCAATGCCTGGACTACATCCGGACAGTTGGTACAAGTCAGTGAGACATAGGTCACTAAGTGTATCGGCCCCTTCAAGGCTTTCACACGGTTGCAGACAGCCTCATCCGGAAAATTCTTTCCCTTACCGTCCAGATTCAGGATAGCGAGTAATAAAGAAGTAAACTCATGTCCGTTGGGGATAGCACGGAAAGTAATTCCTGTAGGTTTGCCATTCTTTCCTATCGTAAATTTAAGTCCGCTTCCTTCATTTACCATACAAGTGATGTGATCGGAACATTCGGCTACATCGCTCAGCAATTCCAGCAATTCGGCACGGCTTTCATGACTGGCTGATACGGATATATCAAAGGTAAAGTCAGCCTCCAGTCCGGCAAAAATACCTTTAAGTTGTTCTTTTAATGCAGGTTCTAACATCTCTCTTTCTCCTTTCATTCTTTTAAAAGAAGGGCCGGCAGCGTCTCCGTTACCGGCCCTTCACACACATTATCAAGATCTATCAAATCTTACCGACAAGGTCAATGCTTGGCTTCAGAGTAGATTCGCCCTTCTTCCATTTAGCCGGACAAACTTCTCCGTCGTGCGTAGCCACAAACTGTGCAGCTTCTACTTTGCGAAGCAATTCGCTGGCGTCACGACCAATATTGTTATCATTCAGTTCCACCACTTTAATCTTTCCTTCCGGGTTTACGACGAATGTACCGCGGTAAGCCATACCTTCTTCTTCGATATATACACCCAGTGCACGGCTCAAAGCGCCTGTCGGGTCTGCCAGCATCGGGTATTTGATCTTACGGATACTTTCGGAAGCATCATGCCAGGCTTTGTGTACGAAATGCGAGTCAGTACTTACCGAGTAGATTTCCACGCCCATTTCCTGGAACTGAGCATATTTGTCAGCCATGTCTACCAATTCTGTCGGACATACAAATGTAAAGTCGGCAGGGTAGAAGAAAAGGATTGCCCATTTACCTTTCAGGTCGTTGTTGGTTACTGTCTTGAAAGCTCCGTTTTGAAAAGCCTGAACACTGAATTCAGGAAGTTGAGAATTTAAAATTGGTTCCATACTCTTTATTGCTTTTATTGTTATTAATTGATTTGACTTATAACATCAGAAACATCGTTTTGTTTCTTGTTTCTGATGCAAAGATAAAGGCGGAAACCCCGCCTTTGCAAAAAAAGTCCAATCGAATAATTCTATCGGATAATAGATGAAACCAATATGCCTGCCAGTGAAGCTACCTTCTTCTACTTCTTTGTTTTCAGCAAACGCATACTAAGAAAGCCTGCCAGAAAGATAACGATGGTTCCGAAGACAATGGTCAGGTTAGCATGAAACGGGCTTGCATATTCGCTCATGAAACCATCTTTAAAGAAGATAGGAGACAAGCTCATCCAGACGACAACGATAATGCCACAGATGACTCCCAAAACGGCGTCAACATTCCGCGCCTTCTTTGAAATATACCCCAGCAGGAAGAGTCCCAGCATACCACCGCTGAAGATGGAGGACAAAGCCCACCAGGCATCCAGCGCACTCTCTACATTCAGAAATGCCAGCGCTACGAAAATACCGATTATTCCGATCAGTACATTCGAAACATACAAGGCTCTCACCGATTGTTTTTCTGTCGGTTTTTTATTTATATAACGGGCATAATAGTCCGTCAGAATGATAGTAGCCGAACTTGTAATGCTTGTAGCCACCGTACTCATTCCCGCCGCAAAAATGGAGGCGATCAATAATCCGGTAAGTCCGGTCGGAAGCGCATGTACAATAAAATAAGGAAAGACCGCATCCCCCTCGACTCCTGCCGGAAGCAGTTCCGGAAACGTCTTGTAATATGCATACAATGCCGTACCTATCATAAAGAACACCGCAGAAACCGGAATAAACAAATAACCTCCGAAGAGAGCGGAAAACTTAGCCTGTTTATCACTTTTTGCCGTCAAATAACGCTGTACGTAGTTCTGATCGATACCATAATTCTGTAGATTGATAAATATACCGTAAATAAGGCATACCCAGAAAGTAGACTCGGTCAGACTGCTGCCGAAACTTCCCAAACTGAATTTCTGGTCAGTAATGGCTATCTGAAATACCTGTGCAGGCCCTTCGGGCATTTTAAACATCAGCACACAAAGGCAGGCTATCGCACCACCAATCAGAATAAATCCCTGAATTGCCTCCGTCCATATCACAGCTTTCAGACCACCCAGCATTGAATAGGCAATAATGGCAACGCTGGTTACTGCGATAATCATCTTGATATCCCATCCCAGCAGGGCATTCATAGGCAACGCGAGCAGATACAGAATAGAACCCATCCGGGCAACCTGCGTCAAAAGATAACACGATGACGCATATACACGCGCCCAGGGGCCAAAGCGTTCTTCCAGAAAACTGTAAGCCGATACGCTTCCGATAGAACGATAAAAGGGTACAAAGTATTTAGCAGCAAAATACGAGGCTATCGGAATGGACAAGCTGAATACAAAAGCATTCCAATCGGACATATAGGCCTTGCCCGGATAAGCCAGATAACTGATACTACTTACATACGTTGCGAAAATAGACATTCCCACAACCCAACCCGGAAGGGAACGTCCTGCCGAAGTAAATTCCTCCGACGAACGTTTCTTGTTGAAGAAAGAGCAGCCGAAGACAACAACTCCCCCCGTGAAGAATAAAAAGATAATAATGTCGAGAATAGACATAGCCGTTCATTTTTTCTTGATTAATTACCTGAGCACTACATCAACTCCCAAATTTTGAAGCGCTTTCCATATTTTTCCTCTTTCCCGTTGTTCGAACTTATGGAAAGGCGCAGCCACATAATCGCTGCATATTCCGAGTAGACTGAGAGCACATTTCAGACCTTTCAGGTAACTGGACCCATGTTGCCCTACCGTATATATCGTAGCACTGATTTGCATTACTTTTTCCTGCAAACGTCTCACTTCTTCCATATCTGCATTCTTCGCGGCGTTGTATAAGCTCACATACAATTCGGGGAACATATTCGCACCACCGTTTACGCCGCCATGAGCCCCCAGCAGTACGGACTCTGCCATAATTTCTTCCGGTCCCACCAGCATCGAGAAATCCGGATTGTCTTTCATGGCATACATCACCGACTGGAAATAAACCGTATTTGCCGAACTGTCTTTAAAACCGATTACGCCGGGATTCTCCGCTATCCGCTGAATCGTAGCCGGCGCAAAGTTCACCTTTGTATGAGTCGGCATATTATACAAGAATAATGGTAACGGCAACTGAGGCAGCAGATGCTCATAAAACTCGATCAGTTCGGGCTGACCTGTCGCAAAGTAGTAAGGAGGAGCGGAAACGACGGCATCGGCTCCATGATCTGCCGCAAGGCAGGCAAGGTTCACACTCTCCACAATCGAAGTATCGGAAATACATACCAATACCGGCAGCCGTCCTTTCGCTATGCGGCAGGTATTTTTAATCATTTCTACCCTCAATTTATAACTGAGGCTCTGTGATTCACCGGTAGTTCCCAACACAAAAAGAGCATGTACTCCCCCTGCTATCAGATGTTCGATCAATCTTTGCAATCCTTCCACATCCAGCACATCATCGTCCAGCAAGGGAGTTACCAACGGAGGAATAATTCCTGATAAAGGAATATTCATTTTGTTATTCATAGTCTGATTCTTTTAATTTGTATATGATTGTTATTAATGATACTAATAAGACGGGGTATTTAGCATTTTGTAATCACATTATTCCATATCTGAAGAAAAGATTTTATATTTTTGTCGGCAAACAATCTATTATATAAAATCAGTTATGATGAAACATCCTCTTACCCAATTCCTGTACTGTCCCGAATGCGGTTCTCCGCACTTCGAAGTGAACAACGAGAAGTCTAAGAAATGCACAGACTGCGGCTTTGTTTATTATTTCAATCCGTCTTCCGCTACCGTGGCACTGATTCTGAATGAAAAGAAGGAACTGCTGGTCTGCCGCCGTGCCAAAGAACCGGCCAAAGGGACACTCGACCTTCCCGGAGGATTTATCGACATGAACGAAACGGGAGAAGAAGGGGTAAGCAGGGAAGTATGGGAGGAAACAGGATTGAAGGTAGAAAAAGCGACCTATCAGTTCTCCCTGCCGAACATTTATATCTATTCCGGCTTTCCCGTTCATACGCTCGATATGTTCTTTCTCTGTACCGTAAAAGACATGAGCCATTTCTCGGCAATGGATGACGTGGCAGATTCTTTCTTTTTGCCATTATCGGATATACGTCCGGAAGATTTCGGGCTGGATTCCATTCGGCGGGGACTTGTACAGTTTCTGGCTCAACACAGTTAACTAAAGGGGGCACTAAACTTTTGGGTATCAGAAAACGTTTTAAATGAGGAAAATACTAAGATTCGTATTATCTTTGTAACCGCCATTAATTATAAAACAACAATCACATGAAATTCAACATCAGACTTAATTACTCTCATCAGGAAGATGAAAAAGAGTCCCAAAAGAATAAGTATTTCGGATTCAAAATGGATGAGAGATAATTTACATAAAGATTTAAATGATTATAAAATAACTTTCAAAGGGTTTTCGTTGGAAGATATAGTCGTATTTTTGTCAAAACACTAGATTATGAAGAAAAGAATTTCACGAATTATCTGCACCTTGTTGTGTTGTGCACCAATTGCCATCTCCGCACAGACAAGCGAAAAGATAACCTCTCCTGTCAACCTTTATAAAGAAGGGAAAGAGCTTTTCCAGGAAAAAAATTATGCAGCCGCCATACCTGCATTGAAAGCATTTGTAAAGCAAAAGCCAACAGCAAGTCTCCTTCAGGACGCAGAATATATGTTAGTCAGTTCAGCTTATGAACTGAAAGACAAAAACCGCATCGAGTTACTGCGCAAGTACCTTGACTGTTATCCGGATACTCCCTACGCCAACCGAATCTATTCGCTGCTGGCTTCCTGCTACTTCTACGAAGGGAAATATGATGAGGCCCTGGCACTCTTCAATTCTACCCGGCTCGATCTACTGGGAAATGAGGAGCGCGACGACCGCACCTACCAACTGGCAACCTGCTACATGAAGACTGATAATCTGAAAGAAGCCGCCATCTGGTTCGAAACGTTACGTGCCAGCAGTCCCAAATATGCAAAGGACTGCAGTTACTATCTCGCTTATATCCGCTACACTCAGAAGCGTTATGATGAAGCGTTGAAAGACTTCCTCCCTTTGCAGGACGACCCGAAGTACAAAGAACTCGTTCCTTACTACATAGCAGAAATCTATGCTATCAAAAAGAACTATGACAAGGCACAGATCGTAGCACAAAACTACCTGTCGGCCTATCCGAACAACGAGCACGCCGCCGAAATGTACCGCATTCTGGGAGACGCTTACTACCATTTCGGACAATATCACCAGGCAGTGGAAGCATTCACCGGCTATCTGGACAGAGATCACTCCGCTCCCCGCCGGGACGCACTTTATATGCTGGGACTCTCCTATTACCAGACAAAAGTCTACTCCAAAGCAGCCGAAATGCTGGGACAAGTGACGACCGCCAACGATGCCCTGACCCAGAATGCTTACCTGCACATGGGACTCTCTTACCTGCAACTGGCAGAAAAGAACAAGGCACGTATGGCGTTCGAACAGGCAGCCGCCTCCAACGCCAACCTGCAGATTAAGGAACAGGCCGCTTACAACTATGCACTTTGCCTGCACGAAACGTCCTACTCCGCTTTCGGTGAATCGGTTACTGCTTTTGAGAAATTTCTCAATGAATTCCCGACTTCTCCGTATGCCGAGAAAGTAAGCAACTATCTGGTAGAAGTTTATATGAATACCCGCAGCTACGAAGCTGCTTTAAAGTCAATCGAACGGATTGCCAAGCCGAGTGCACAGATCATGGAAGCCAAACAAAAG
The DNA here is from genome assembly GCF_058231005.1 of Bacteroides sp. RCH18. Classification (NCBI taxonomy): domain Bacteria; kingdom Pseudomonadati; phylum Bacteroidota; class Bacteroidia; order Bacteroidales; family Bacteroidaceae; genus Bacteroides; species Bacteroides sp. RCH18. The sequence goes on from NZ_JBIPTC010000001.1 coordinate 2,906,567, forward strand.
ATTCTCTTCCAACTGGGTACACAGTCGTTTGCCAATGCCAATTTCGAACAGGCTCTCCAATATCTGAACCAGTCCATCGCCATCGGGCAGTACAACCGCCAGACAAAGGCGGACGCTTACTACTGGTGCGGAGAATCTTACTACCGCCTCAACCGGATGATGGAAGCCGCCCGCGATTTCAACGCTTATCTGCAACTGACCACGCAGCCCAATAATGAAATGTATGCGCTCGCCAACTACAACCTAGGATACATTGCTTTCCACCGCAAGGACTATACACAGGCAAGCAATTACTTCCAGAAGTATATCCAACTGGAAAAAGGCGAAAACAGAACAGCGCTTGCAGATGCCTACAACCGTATCGGAGACTGTCATCTGAATGTGCGCAACTTTGAAGAAGCCAAGCACTACTACTCGCAAGCCGAACAAATGAATACTCCTTCCGGCGATTACTCCTTCTATCAGCTGGCACTGGTATCCGGTTTACAGAAAGACTATACCGGCAAAATCACTCTTCTGAACAGACTGGTCGGCAAATATCCTTCTTCTCCATACGCAGTGAATGCCATCTACGAGAAAGGACGTTCTTATGTACTGATGGATAACAACGGTCAGGCTATTACCTCTTTCAAGGAATTGCTGGAGAAATATCCCGAAAGCCCCGTCAGCCGGAAAGCTGCGGCTGAAATCGGTTTGCTGTATTATCAGAACGGCAACTTCGAACAGGCAATCAATGCGTACAAACAAGTGATTGAGAAATATCCGGGCAGCGAAGAAGCCCGCCTGGCAATGCGCGATATGAAATCTATCTATGTAGATTTGAACCGTATCGATGAATTTGCGGCTTTAGCCAATGCGATGCCGGGACACATCCGCTTTGACGCCAGCGAACAGGACTCACTTACGTATGCGGCTGCCGAAAAGATTTATGCACGTGGCAGAACAGAAGAAGCCAAGAGCAGCCTTAATAAATATCTGCAAACTTTCCCAGAAGGAGCATTTAGCCTGAATGCACATTATTACCTCTGCCAGATTGGAAACGAGCAGAAGAATTATGATATGGTGCTCCTCCACTCCGGAAAATTGCTTGAATATCCGAATAATCCATTCGCAGAAGAAGCGCTGATCATGCGTGCGGAAGTACAGTTCAACCAGCAACAGATGGCGGAAGCCCTGGCAAGCTACAAGATGCTGAAAGAGAAAGCGACCAATGTAGAACGCCGCCAGCTTGCCGAAACCGGTATCCTGCGCTGTGCCTTCCTGCTGAGAGACGATGTGGAAACAATTCATGCAGCAACCGAGGTGCTGGCTGAAGCCAAGCTTAGTCCAGAACTGAAAAACGAAGCTCTTTATTATCGCGCAAAAGCTTATAAGAATCAGAAAGCGGACAAGAAAGCATTGGATGATTTCCGCGAACTGGCCAAGGATACCCGTAATTCTTATGGTGCCGAAGCTAAATACCAGGTTGCCCAAGCACTTTACGATGCCCAAGAATATGCGGCGGCAGAAAAAGAGCTGCTCAACTACATCGAACAGAGTACGCCACACGCTTATTGGCTGGCACGCAGCTTTGTCCTCCTGTCGGACGTATATGTCGCTATGGGTAAAGACCTCGACGCACGCCAGTATCTGCTGAGCCTGCAACAGAATTACCAAGGCAATGACGATATCGAGAGCATGATTGAAGACAGACTAAAGAAACTAAACAAGTAAAGATTGAAAAGTATGAAACGAACTCTTTATATAGCAGGAGGATTTACACTGGCATTTCTGATGCCGTTCAACCTTCAGGCACAGAATACTCAGCCGAAAGATACGACCATGAACCGCACGGTCGTCGTAGAACAGGAATATAATCCCGACATTCTGGATGCTTCCAAAGTGAATGTGCTGCCCAAAGTGGAAGAACCTACCGTCAGCAAAAAGGAAGTAGAATATGCCACTACTTTCTTCCCGGCTACCTCTATCCCTGCCGACCTGATGCGTCCCTATGTAGGAACGGAAGTGCAGCCCGGCAGCAAGCCCGGATATATACGCGCCGGATATGGAAACTACGGTAATCTGGATCTCCTTGCCAATTACCTGTTCCGTCTGTCGGACAGGGACAAGCTGAACGTCCGCTTTCAGATGGACGGAATGGATGGCAAACTGACTATGCCGGAAACAGACACGAAATGGAATGCTTATTATTACCGTACCCGCGCGAATATCGATTATATCCATCAGTTCAACAAGGTAGATTTCAACATCGCCGCTAATTTCGGACTCAGCAATTTCAACCTTTCTCCGGTTCAACCCGGCAAGCAGAAGTTTACTTCAGGAGACTTCCATCTGGGAGTAAAATCGACAGATGAAAATTATCCCATACAGTTCGAGGCGGAAACCAATCTGATGATGTACAACCGTCAGAACAATAACACTTTCTTTTTCAATGACAAAGTCGGAGAAACACAAGTGCATACCAAAGGATTGATCAGCGGCGCTATCAGCGACGAACAGAGCATCAACATCGGACTGGACATGCGTAATCTCATCTACAACAAAGACCTGAAGCTTGCTGACGCCCTCCAGGTATACGAGAACCGTACCGCTCTGGCACTGAATCCGCATTATAAACTCAGCAACGACAGCTGGAACCTGCGTGCAGGAGCCAATGTGGATCTCTCATTCGGTAGCGGTAAATCATTCCGCGTTTCTCCGGATGTAACAGCACAGTATATCTTCTCCGACAGCTACGTACTTTATGCACAAGCTACCGGAGGCAAGCTGGTCAACGATTTCCGCAGACTGGAAACGATCTGTCCTTATGCTTTGCCGGCAGGCCCTATTCTCGATACGTACGAACAGCTGAATGCAGCGATAGGATTTAAAGCGAGCCCTTATCCCGGATTATGGATCAATCTGTATGGCGGTTATCAGGATTTGAAAGACGATTTCTTTGAGGTGCAGGAGGAAATGGATTACAACAACAATCCCTCACTTCCCGATGGTGATGGTCAGGGAGAGAACACTCCGTCTCCGGTTACAGCACATCAATATCTGAATCTGGAATTCAGCAATGCCAACAACTTCTACGCCGGTATGAAGATCAGCTATGAATACAAAGACCTCATTGCATTGTCCGCTGCTGGAACTTACCGTAACTGGGATGCGAAAGAAAAATACAGCCTATATATGAAGCCTGCCTGCGAGATTAATTTCAGCGCAGACTTCCGCCCGATCACAGGACTGAATATCAATCTCGGTTACGATTATATCGGACGCACAAAGGTAGAAGGCATTAAAGCCGCAGCTGTCAGCGACCTGCATACCGGAGCCAGCTATAATGTGTTCAAAGGAGTATCCGTGTATGCCCGGATTAATAATATCCTCAATAAGAAATACCAGTATTATCTGGGCTATCCTACAGAAGGTCTTAACTTCCTGGGAGGATTAAGCTTCAGCTTCTAGACAAGACATATTCTCCAAAGAGAAGAACCAATCAGATGCCCATCCTGTTATTGCCTATGTGCAATATAACAGGATGGGCTTTTTCATTGTTCCTTACAAAGCCCCCTTTTCCATCCCGTCTATAATTTTGTATCAAGGTCTACCCATTTGTTACAGATAGTGTTTCTAGCTATTTGTGCACCTAATTTGGTGAATATTGCACGTCCATTTTTCACATCGCCCCTAATTTTGCATCATCATTAAAAGATAAATGAAGTTAACCTTATTGCACATAAGCAAAGGATATATTTAGAAACTGAAGAGAAAATAAAGAGAATAAAAGTCACCCCCAACCCGGTTGACCTAACTATAAACTAAATATATTATTAACCTATCAAATTAAACAGTATGAGAAACGCGCTCAATTTAAGATTCTGCTTTCTTGTTACGTTTCTTTTATTCATACCGTTGATGTATGCCTTGCCCCCGGAAGGTATCACAATTAAGGGTAGAGTAACGGATGAAACACTCAAAGAAGGCGTTCCCGGAGCTAATGTGACTGTGAAAGGCACGAGCATTGGGACAATCACAGACTTTGACGGTAACTTTACGATCGTTGCCCCAAACAAAAAATCCGTATTGAACATTTCCTTTATCGGGTATGTAACCCAGGAAATCGTGGTCGGAGACAGAACAATCATCAATGTTTCCTTAAAAGAAGATGCACAGAACCTCGGTGAAGTGGAAGTTGTAGCTATCGCCTACGGTAATCAGGACAAGCGCATGCTTACCAGTGCCGTCTCCTCCATCGACAACAAAGAGCTGATCAAATCTCCGGCAACAAGTATCACGAACCTCCTCGCAGGAGCATTGCCGGGTGTATCTTCCGTACAGACTACCGGACAACCAGGTAAAGATGCTGCTGCCATCTACGTACGTGGCGTCGGTTCATTAAATGATTCACAATCCAAGCCCTTGGTCTTGGTAGACGGAATAGAACGTGAGTTTTCACAAATCGACCCGAACGAAATCGAAAGTATTTCAGTATTGAAAGACGCCTCTTCCACCGCTGTATTCGGAGTAAGAGGTGCTAATGGCGTTGTATTGATCACCACCCGAAGAGGTAAAGCAGGCAAAACGCAGATTTCCGCCAGCACCAAACTGGGTCTGCAACAACCCATCTCACTGGTAGAGCAGACCGGAAGTTACGAGTTCGCACGCTTCTGGAATATGAAGCAGGAGATGGACCACGTTACGAATCCTAAGTTATACTTCACTCCGGAACAGGTAGAAGCCTATCGTACCGGCTCAGACCCGATCATGTATCCCAGTATGGACTGGAAGAAGTATATCTTCAATAATGTTTATCTTCAAAGCCAGAACAACCTAAACATCTCCGGCGGTAGCGATAATGTACGATACTTCATCTCAGTAGGTTATACTTATCAGAACGGACTTCTGAAAGAACTTCCCGGACAGATGTACGACAACAACTATCGTTACAACCGCTATAACTACCGTGCCAATATCGATGCCAATCTAACCAAGACCACTTCAATGAAACTCGGTGTCGGTGGTGTTTTAGGTAAGATACAGGAACCGCGCAGCGTTGTTTCGGGTACGGGAGAAGACCAAAACCCCTGGGTAATCGCACAGATCTGGTCACATCCGTTTGCCGGACCGGGATTTATCAACGGAGTACGTACACTGATTCCTAAAGATATGGTTCCGCTGGGAGAAGTGATGCGTGACGGTATGTTCGTATTCTACGGACAAGGTTACAATCAAACGTATGACACGACATTGAATCTGGATTTGGACATCACACAGAAACTGGACTTTATCACTCCGGGACTGAGCGTTTCCGTGAAAGGTGCTTACGATAATAAATTCAAACTGGAAAAAGTACGTACGGGAGGCGCCATCGAAGCGCAGACTGTGTACTACAAATCATACTTTGACACCAACGGTACGATGTCACAGACCGATCCCGACTACGATAAGTCACTTATCTATGTACCCAGCGGCAGCGATACTCCGCTCACTTACTCGGAAAGCAGCGGACGCGGACAGAACTGGTATCTGGAAGGACGTATCAACTATGACCGTACATTCGGCGACCACAGAATATCCGGTCTGTTCCTTTACAATCAGTCGCGTAACTATTATCCGGACAGCTACACTTATCTGCCCCGTAACTACGTAGGATTGGTAGGACGTGCTACTTATGCCTATCAAAGCAAATATCTGCTCGACGTAAACGTCGGCTACAACGGTTCGGAGAACTTTGCTCCGGGCAGCACACGTTTCGGTGTATTCCCTTCCTTCTCTGCCGGCTGGATCGCAACTGCCGAGAAGTTTATGGAAAACCAGAAAATCGTAGACTACCTGAAACTCAGAGCATCCTGGGGACGTGTAGGTAATGACAAGGGAGTAGACTCACGCTTTATGTACATGCCTGCCGTATGGGGATCATCAGGCAGTTACAGCTTCGGTGTGGACAATCCGATTTCCCAATCGGCAGCAGCCATCTCACGTATGGGTAATCCGGCAGTAACCTGGGAAACAGCCGACAAGCAGAACTATGGTATCGACCTTAAATTCTTCAACAGCCGCCTGTCCGCTACCTTCGACTACTTTATCGAACACCGCACAGGTATTCTGATCTCTCCGGAATCGACTCCAAGCATCATCGCAACCGCACTGCCTAACCTGAACATTGGTAAGGTAGACAACCACGGTTACGAAGTTTCTCTTGGCTGGCGCGATAAGATCGGAAAAGACTTCAATTATTATGTGAATGCCAACGTATCTTTCGCACGCAACAAAATCCTCTATATGGACGAAGTGCCCAAGCAATTCTCTTATATGAACCAGACCGGTGGCTCTACCGGACGCCAGACCGGAGTATACAACTACATCCGTCTCTATCAGTACAGCGACTTCATCACCGGAGCCGACGGCGAACTGATCTTAAAGCCGGAACTGCCTCAGCCTTATCAGAAGGTGTATCCGGGTGACGCCATGTATGCCGACCTCAATGGAGACCACATCGTGGACGGTAATGACAAGAGCGTAGCAGGTTATGCTACCCGTCCGGAATACGTTTTCGGTATGAATATGGGATTCGACTGGAAAGGATTCAACTTCACCATGCAATGGGTAGGTTCCAAGAACGTTAACAGAATGTATGACATCGAATACCGTATCCCCTATACGAATGCCGGAAAGCGTGGTTTGCTGACCTACTTCTACGACGGTTGCTGGACTCCGGAAAACCAACTGGGAGCTACTTATCCGCGCCCGTCGGAAGAATCGGAAAGCTGGAACTCCGAACCTTCTACCCTCTGGTTGGTAGATGCTTCCTATCTCCGCTTGAAGAGTCTGAGCTTCGGTTATACCATCACCGGAAAGAAATTCCTGAAGAAACTGGGCCTCAGCTCACTCGGATTAAACTTCAGCGGCTACAACCTGCTGACCTTCTCACCGCTTAAATATCTTGATCCGGAAAGTGATCCTAACCGATTCGGAGATTATCCGCTGATCAAAGTATATAGCTTCGGTTTAAATCTTAACTTCTAAAAAACGACTGTATGAATAGAATAATAAAAGGACTCGGAATAGCATTAGGTTGCGTACTGATAGCCTCCTCCTGTTCTGAAATCAGCTTCGGGGATAAATTTCTGGGCGACCAGCCTGAGAGTTCCGGAGCGACTACCGAAGAAATGTTCTCTTCGAAAATAAATGCCGAAAAGGTGCTGACCAAAGCATATACCGGATTACCTTATGGGCTACCGACCGGCTCTGACTACAAATTGGGTGTGAACATACTTGAATCAATCACAGACTTATGTTACAGTTTCCGTGACAATATCAGTGATGGGCCTGTCAAGCTCTATTACAACGGAGCACTCAGTGCCAACAACGTCCCAAAGAATTCTGCTTACCGTTATGGAAGCAAGTCCGACTGGACCACCATCCGTTACGCTTGGTTATATATCGAGAACGTAGAGAAAGTGCCCGACATGACAGTCAGCGAGAAAAGTGAACGGATCGCGGAAGCCAAAGTTTTGATTTCCCTCTGCTATTTCGAAATGCTGAGATATGTAGGCGGTGTGACATGGCTGGACCACTATGTAGACGTAAACGAGACAATGAACTTCCCTCGTATCACTTTTGCCGAGACGGTAGAAAAGATCGTCGGACTGCTCAACGAAGCGATCAACTCCAACCTGGCTTGGAAAGCGGAGAAAGCAGATGACGGACGTATGACCCTGGCAGGAGCGATGGCATTAAAGTTCAAGGTATTGCAATGGGCAGCCAGTCCGACTTTCAACTCCAACACCAAATGGCATCCGGAAGCAGACGAATATACCTGTTACGGAAACTACAGCGACCAACGCTGGAAAGATGCCGCCGAAGCAGGTGCAGCCTTCTTCACGGAAGTACAGAGACGGGGTGAATACGAACTGATTCAACCTACGGAAGAAACGCACCGGGCAAGACGTCTCGCCTATCGTCAGGCCTACTACAACCGCGGCGGAACAGAAATATTAATCTCTACCCGTCAAGGATATAGCTCCGATGTTCACAGCAGCTTTATCGGCCAACGTTATTACAGCGGCCCTACATTGAACTATGTAGATATGTTTCCGTGGGAAGACGGAACTGATTTTCCGGCAAATTTCGACTGGAAGTCACCCTCCAAGCAACCGTTCTTTACAAAAGGCGAAATGGTGCCCACCCGCGACCCACGTCTGTATGAAAATGTAGCTTGTCCCGGAGACACCTACTGCAACGGAACAACAGCTCCTGTTTATATCAACCATGCCGACTACAAAGACGGTAGCGGATTCCTGATCATGAAGTACATCTTACAGGAAAACAACGATCGCGAAGGTCCGGTACAATGGTCACACACCCGTCTGGCGGAAATCATGCTGGGATATGCGGAAGTACTCAACGAAGTCAACGGACGCCCTACCGACGAAGCTTACAAAATGGTAAACGATGTACGAAAGAGAGTAGGTCTGCCGGAACTTTCCAAGACGATGAATCACGATCAGTTCCTCGAAGCCGTACTGAGAGAAAGAGCACTCGAATTAGGATTTGAAGAAGTACGCTGGTTCGACCTCGTTCGCAGAGACCGTCAGAGCGACTTCAAGAAGAAGTTGTACGGACTCAGAAGCAGAGGTAACGACCTGAACAATCCGACTGAGTTCACCTTCGAGAAGATTGAACTGGGAGACCATTACTGGGCTACCAACTGGGATACCAAGTGGTATCTGGCTCCGATTCCTCAGGAGGAAATCAACAAGCAATATGGAATGACCCAAAACCCGGGCTGGTAAATGACACGTTAACTAATATCGTTTGAACAATGAATAAAATAAATTATATATTAATCACTCTGCTCCTGGGAGGTTCGGTATCCCTGAATGCACAGACATCGAAAGCTGCTTCGGAAATGCAGCTGGCAGATACACTGAGCATCGGCTACCAGATGAACGTATCTTCCCAGACCAGCAGTTACTCTATCAACGGAGTCAATGCTTCCGCATTCGAAAAATCCCCGTACATAGATATCAGCAAAGCTTTGTATGGAAAAGTGGCAGGTCTGAATGTATATCAGGGTACAGGTTCGTCAGCCGATAACGTATCCACCCTCTCTATACACGGAAATGCCCCGCTAGTATTAATTGATGGTTTCCCACGTGATATCAGTGACATCACTTCGATGGAAATCGAATCATGCTACGTTCTGAAAGATGCGGCAGCCGCTGCTCTCTACGGTATGCGTGGTGCGAATGGAGTAGTACTGATTACGACTAAACGCGGAATAAGCAATGGTCTGAAGGTAAATGTGGACTATAATTTCGGTGTCAATACCCAATTCCGTTCTCCGGACTTCGCAGATGCCTATACGTATGCGAACGCTCTTAACACCGCATTAAGCGGAGACGGTCTGCCTGCACGCTACAATGCGCAGGAACTGGATGCTTTCCGGACAGGAATCTATCCGTATGATTATCCGAATGTAGACTGGTGGAATGAAACGCTGAACAACACAGGATTGACCCACAACCTGAAAATGTCTTTCAGCGGAGGTAGTGACAAGTTCCGTTTTTACACGGTAGTTGACTATTACCGGGATCGCTCCATGTTGAAGAAAAACACGGAAGATACACGTTTCGACACTACACCTACAGACACACGTCTGACCGTACGTACCAATCTGGACGTAAAAGTGACGGAAAGCACATTGCTGAAAGCCGGCATTGTAGGCAGACTGAAAGAATTCAGAGGTACCCGCTATGGACGCAGCGCTATTTTCAACAAAATCTATGGCATTCCATCCGCTGCATTCCCCATTCGTTATGAGAATGGCATTTATGGAGGTAGCTCTGTGTACGGAACCGGTAATCCGGTAGCTCTGTTGAAAGACTACGGACACATCCGTAACGTATACGGAACATTACTCGCCGACCTGAGCATCCGTCAGGATTTAAGTGCGTTGACCAAAGGGCTGGCAGCCGAAGCATCCGTCTCTTTCGATAATATCGGAGGAATGAATGAAACCACCAATAAAGAGTATCGTTACATGAACAGCAATGCAAGTATCACCAGCGATGGTACACTGGTGACAACTCCTGCCATTTATGGTACAGACTCCGAAACACTGGGACATACACAACCTTTCGAAAGACTGATGCTACGCAGCGATTTCCAGGCAAAGGTGGATTATAACCGCACTTTTGGCAAACATCAGGTGGGAGGAGCATTGATTTATGATATGCAGTCTGTTGTCAAAAACGGCAGAAACAACTCTCAGAAGAATCAGTCTGTGCTGGTGAACGCCACATATACTTACGACAACCGTTACAGCCTCAATGCCGTATTCAACCGCTCGGGATCAGCTTACCTGCCCGACGGAGACAAATACTCGAACTATCCTGCCGTTTCTGCTGCATGGATCGTCTCCAACGAAGCATTTATGGAAAAGGTGACACCGATCAATCTCTTTAAGATTCGCGCCTCTTACGGTCTGTCCGGATGGGACGGCAATCTGAGCCACGAACTATGGCGTCAGTCTTATGGCAGCGGCGGTGCCGGTTATAACTTCGGAGTGAATGCCGGAGGACAGTCCGGTGGCAGTGAAGGCGATCTGCCGGTTATCGGCCTGGTAGCGGAAAAATCACAGAAAGCGACTTTCGGATTTGATCTCGCTGCTTTTGATAATCGTTTGAATGCAACAGTAGAAGGTTTCTACGAAAAACGTTCGGATATACTTGTGTCAGGTGCCAATTCTACTTCCGGTATTATCGGTATCACAGTAGGTCAGGTGAACGAAGGAATCTATAAATACAAAGGAGTGGATGCTTCTTTGAGTTGGAATGATAAGATCGGTGATTTCCATTATGGTATTGGTGCTAGCATGTCATATCTGAATACAGAGGTAGTCAATGTAAACCAGGCATATCAAGAATACGACTACTTGTATACCAAGGGCAACCGTATCGGACAGATGTACGGCCTGGAAGCTATCGGCTTCTTCAACAGCCAGCAGGAAATCAACAACAGTCCGCAACAAACCTTCTCGGACGTAGCTCCCGGTGACGTGAAATACAAAGATCAGAACGGTGACAACCGCATCGACGAGAAAGACGTTGTGAAAATGTTCGGTTCATCTGTTCCACGCTTCTATTTCGGATTCAATCTGAACTTCTCATACAAGAGACTGGAGCTTTCCGCTGATTTCCAGGGAATGACCGGAGTCACTGTTTCATTGCTCAACAGTCCGCTTTATAGTCCACTTGTAAGCAATGGCAACATTTCAAATACATTCCTGAATGAAGAAATAAGCTGGACACCGGAGAATAAGACCAATGCAACCATGCCGAGACTGACTACTCAAGAAAACTTGAATAACTATCGCGCCAGCTCACTGTGGTACCGTGACGGTTCATTCCTGAAACTGCGTAACCTATTGGTAGCTTATACTTTCCCGAAATCGCAGACTCGCTTTGCCGACCTGAAAGTATTCGTACAAGGCACCAATCTGTTCTCATTAGACAATATCCATTTTGCCGATCCGGAACAACTTGGCATCGCTTATCCGTCGACAAGAAGTTATTGGGCAGGTATCAAACTTAATTTTTAATGCAAAGTAACAAATGAACATTATGAGAACCAAATACATACTCTTAACCATTTTGTCTTCGTTGGTCTTTGCTTCGTGCAACTACCTTGACTTTGATGAAACGAACAACCTGAAGACAAAAGAAGACATGTACAAGTATTTCGGTACAAGCAAATCAATGCTTACCCACGTATACTCATACATGCCACAAGGCTACCAACTGTTTGCGACCTCCGGCGGAATTTTCACCGAAGACAGATATTCCATGCGCGACTGTGCCAGTGATGACGGCGAATTCGGAGCCTATGCAGATAATATCCAGAATACCAATAACGGTAACTGGTCGCCTATTAAAACTTATGACGATTCATGGACCCTGTATCGCGGTATACGTGCTGCCAACAGCTTTATAGCAGAGATTGCCCAAGTGGACTTCACACGCTACGAGCACGACGGACAATATACAAACTGGATGAAGCAGCTGAAATATTTCCCTTACGAAGCCAGAGTGCTGCGGGCACACTACTTCTTTGAACTGGCACGCCGCTACGGTGACATCGCCATGCCATTGGAAGTACTGACTGAAGAGGAAGCCAACACAATCGGCAAGACACCATTCAGCGAAGTTATCAGCTTCATTGTCAGTGAATGCGACGACGCTGCCAATAACTTGCCGGACAGCTATGTAAACGAACCGGGAGCGGAAATCGGCAGAGTGACCAAAGGCTTTGCAATGGCAGTAAAGTCAAAAGCACTGCTATATGCTGCCAGTAAGCTACACAATCCTTCTATGGATACCGAATTGTGGAAAAAGTCTGCCAAAGCAGCAATAGATATTATCAACACAGGGCTTTACTCTCTCGACCCCCAGGAGAGTGCCAACAACCTCGACTCAAAAGAAGTTGTACTGATGAGGATCAATGGTGATGATTCGGACTTTGAAATGTTTAATCTCCCGCTTCGCATGACTGCGGGAACACGCACTTCCAGTCTTATCCCATACAGCAATTACCCATCACAAAACCTTGTGGACGCATTCGAGACAGTCAACGGTTACAAAGTAACCCTAGAAAACACAGGATGGGTTTGCGAAGACCCTGCATTTGACCCGCAATCACCTTATGAGAATCGTGACAAACGTTTCTACCGCGCTATTCTTGCCAACGGAATGTCGTTTAAAGACTACACCATTGAAACCTTCAAAGGTGGCGCCGACGACGGAATCGTATCACAAGGCGGTTCACCGACAGGATACTTCCTGCGCAAGTACATTCAGGAAGCTACTAGCTTTGAACCGGGTAAAGAAGCTGTCAGCAAGCATCATTGGGTGATTTACCGCTATGCGGAAACATTACTAACGTATGCGGAATCTATGGTCAACGCTTTCAATGATGTCAATTACACAGATGAGACTTATAAGTATTCTGCTCTGTGGGCTATCAATGAAGTGAGAAAGAATGCCGATATGCCGTTGATTCCTTCCATGGGAAAAGAAGATTTCCTTGAACGCCTGTACAATGAATGGCGTGTAGAGTTTGCTTTCGAAGATCATCGTTTCTGGGATGTACGGAGATGGAAGATTGCCGATACTACCCAGCGGGAACTATACGGAGTAAAGATCGAGAAGCAGGCGGACGGTACGTTCAACTTCTACAAGAACCTTTACGAAACCCGTAACTGGAGAGATTGCATGTATCTGTATCCGATCCCTCAAAGCGAACTATACAAGAATACAAACTTAAATCCTCAAAACACAGGATGGTAATTAATTGTCTAATCTAATATTTAAAAGATATATGAAAAAGTTATATAGCAACACGTTAATGCAACTGATTCTTGCACTGTGCACATTCAGTTTTGTAGCATGCCAGGAGTTTGACATCGACTCACAGCCGGAAGGTCCTCTCAATATCCAGATAGATGCTTTGGAGTCTTATACTGCTTTGGCAACTTCTCCAAGCAATGTAGTGTTCAACATCAGCTCCAACACTCCCTGGACGATTGAAAGCGACCAGCAGTGGTGCAAGCCGACTCCTTCGATGAGTGCAGCCAGTTCATTGGTGTCGGAGATTGTGGTGACAATGGAAAACAATACAGGAAAGAAAGCACGTACAGCCAAACTGACTATCAAGGCAGAAGGCGTTGAAGGCACCAAGGTAGTTACTATCGAGCAGGCTTCGAAAGAAGACCTGGTGGTGGTTCCTTACGATGAACTGGTACCGACAGAAGGCGGCAGCATCACCTTTACCATTGCTTCCAACAAAGCTTGGGAAATCATTCCTTCCACCGCTTTCCTTTCCAATATCGACAAAACATCCGGTACAGGTAATGAAGATGCCATAGCAGAAACCGTAACTGTGACGCTGCCCGCCAATGCAGGCGCCAAGAGAGCAGGCACGCTGACTATAAAAACTGAGTTTGAAGAATACACCTTTACCATTACTCAAAATGGAGTGATCATTGAACTGGAAGAAGATCCCGAAAGTACAACAATCAGCATGCCCGGAACAGGCAGTGGTATGGAAAAGACTGTACTGATTCGCGCAAACAAAGAATGGAAAGTTGAAGTTCCTAAGGAATATCAGAGTTGGCTGAAAGCTGAGGCACTGAGTGAAACAGAGTTGAAAGTAACGACAACAACGACTAATAATCTGATGGTAAACCGTGTCGGCCACATCATTATGAAGACCAAAGAAGTCATCGACGGATTTGACGGCATTACGTTCGACATCAGTCAGGGTACTGCTTTCTGGAAAGAAGGAGGAGCAGATAACTATGTTGTGGATGAGGAAACCGGTTACATGACACTCTATGGCAGTGGAATAGTCACCAACTATTTATTCAAAAAAGGACGTCTCGCATTCGATTTCGAATCTATCAATTTAACCGGAGAAGATTGGATTGAGTTTAATATGTGGCCCAACTCAGGAAATACAAACTTCCATTTGCATTTCTACGCAAATAAAGAAAGTAACTTCACTTGTGGAGGTTCAGGCTTAAACTGGACTCAGAAAACATTTACCTGGACATCGGAACAAACGAATGTAGTGAAGAAGATTGAATTCCTTGTTGTCAACAAAGAAGAAGGTTCGAACGCATTAGTTCTTAAACTGATTATTGATGGTGTTGAGGTTGCCGTATTAGATAATAACATAACCGATCCTTATGCAACCGAACCGGGAGCACCTGTATACTTCAGGATGCATACCACAAATAAAGCTTCCAATTTCACCGTGAAGTCTATCACATGGGAACCAGTAGAATAATAACCGAACCCTAAAATTCAAGAGTATGAGATTAAATATCAGAAAATCAATAATTACAGGCATTTCTCTCGCTACATTGCTACCTGCATTCTCTTTATTGCAGAGTTGCGATGACAGTGAAGCAGAGAAATGGGTAGACCTGCGCTATAGAGTAGAAGACTCCTATCTGGTTGAAGCGAAAAATCCGGAACCAGTCTCCTTCCAGGTCAAGTCAACTGACCCGTGGGAAGTATTCGGAAAATATGATTGGTACACCATCTCACCCAGTACAGGTGAGGCAGGTGAGACCTACACCGTAACTGTTACCTGCAAAGAAAACACTGAATTGGACGACCGTATAGACACACTCAACATTAAAAGTGACTACTGGACCGGAAAAAGATTCGTTCTGACCCAGAAAGGTACTGCTTACCTGAATGTAGAAGGCGTGGATATGATCGACCAGGAAGGAAACAGCGAAACATTCAGCGTACTCAGCAATCAGAAATGGACTGCTAAAGTAACAGACGGTGATGTTTGGCTCTCCATCCAATCCGGAGCATCGGGCGAAATGAACGGAGAAATTACTGTCACCGCTTCACCGAATACAGGCGAACAACGTACCGGTATTGTAACCATCTATGACCGGCACGGGAAAATAGCCAGAGAAGTACAATGTATACAAGACGGTGTGTTGCTGACACCAGATACACCGGAAAACGGTAAGTGGTTTGCTATGTATGAACAGGCTCAGCAACTCACCATCCACGTAGAATCGAATGCAGAATGGGAAGTATCCAAAGAAAACGAAGCGGATGATACCTGGTATCACTTCGAAAAGACTTCATTCGACGGTTCTGCCGACATCGTGATTAACGTAGACGCACACGAAGGCTCTTCTGTCCGTACCGGAATTATTGTACTGAGCACCAAAGCTGCCGAAGGCGCTACTCCGCTTATGAAGACAATCAAGATTAAACAAGCGAATCCACAAAGACCTGTGGTTACTGAAGTAAACAGATCCATCAGCGGTGCTTACTACGGACCGGGTGGTTTAATGCCGGGTCATTACAGCTTCTATTGGGAACCGCTTGGCGACGCCAGTCTGACTACTTTCTTCTCTTGGAGCGGAAAAGCATTTGACGGAGGAGACGTAGAACTTCGCTTCCATATTCTGAGCAAACGGACTCAATTAAGTACAAGACCGTGGAACGGTGACGTATACAATGAGAACAGCGGCCGTGATGTAGATACCAGCAAGCCAAACGTATTATCATTCGAGATACGCGAAGCTATAGATGCCAATGATCCAACTCAATCATGGATTTACTCGGAATGGATTCTCAACGGTACAGTCATAGGAAAAGCAACCAGCGACGGTGTGATAGACGCTAACGGTACAAGTGATACTTACAAAGT
The DNA here is from genome assembly GCF_058231005.1 of Bacteroides sp. RCH18. Taxonomy (NCBI): domain Bacteria; kingdom Pseudomonadati; phylum Bacteroidota; class Bacteroidia; order Bacteroidales; family Bacteroidaceae; genus Bacteroides; species Bacteroides sp. RCH18. The sequence goes on from NZ_JBIPTC010000001.1 coordinate 2,922,800, forward strand.
ACCATTCTCGGATACCAAAGATGGTGGTAATTTCTCGATGACAATTTCCGGCGGCAGTGCCACACTGACTAAATGGGAATACATCGCTCCACTAGTATGGGGAGACTAATTCTCTAAAGATAGTGATTGCCTGAACTCCCTCAATCAGGCAATCGCTTCTAACAAACTCAAAAATCAATAAAAAGAAAAGAGTATGATGAAAAGAAAAATATTACTTATACTGAATATGGCAATCATCGGATTTTCCACTGCTGCCTGTTCGGATGATGAGACCAATTACATCACTCCGGAAAAGAAATATCCGCTCACCGCTTTTGCCGTAGCAGTAAATAATGTGTCAGCGAATACGACTTCCTATTATCATGGGAAAATAGACCAGACAACCCACAGAGTGGAAATCGGTACGATCGAGGATGCCAATACCATCACCGGCGTAGACTATACGCTAATGAGCGACGGAGCCACCATCTCACCGGACCCGGCAACATTTGTACACAACTGGAAAAAAGAACAGACAGTGACCGTCACCACCGAAGACAATCAAACAACGACCTATACTATCGTACTGACCAAGTTTGACGACACCATGAAGGACGTTCTCTTCATGGACGAATTTGACGTGGACGGCAATCCGGACCCGACCAAATGGGTACTCTGCCAGAAAGCAGGTTCCGACTGGAACGACGAAATGTCCGAAAGCTATGACCAGGCTTACGTAAAAGACGGCAGACTGATACTCAAAGCTGAAAAAATAGGCGACGAATACAAAGCCGGAGGTATCGAGACACAAGGCAAGTTTGACTTCACCTTCGGACGGGTAGAAGTAAAAGCCAAAATCACCAGTTACCCCAACGGCGCATTCCCCGCTATCTGGATGATGCCGAAGAAGTATATCTATGACGGATGGCCGAATTGCGGAGAAATCGATATCATGGAACATGTGAAACAGGAATCCGCGATCCATCATACGATACATACTCACTACACGTATGATTTGAACATCAAAGATCCGTCCAACACCGCACAAGTAACTTGCAATTATCAGGACTGGAACATCTACGCTTTAGAATGGAGCGAAGACAAGCTGACTTTCTTCGTCAATGGACAGGAGACTTTCTCTTATTCAAACCTGAAACTGGAGAATGAAGCAGAAATGAAGCAATGGCCGTTTACAAAAGATTCTTCATTCTATCTCATCCTGAACATGGGATTAGGAGGAGACAGACCGGGCTCATGGGCAGGTCCTATCGATGATGCCAACTTACCTGCCATCATGGAAATTGACTGGGTAAAAATAACCAAGTTAGATAAATAGGTTTTAAGGTAGGAGCCAAGGTTTTTAGGAACTTCTAAAGAAGGAGGAATGGAAGTATAGAGACTATTCAAAACTTTCATTCCTCTATTTGTTTTCGGGTATTAAATCTTTTTTACTTATTAAACATGAAACATTTATTATACGCATTATTAACGGCTGTAAGCATTTTATTCACTAGTTGCGGACCCTCTTCTAATACCAACAACACACAGGAACCCAATGTGCCTCAACCGCAGCCTCAGCCCCAACCGGAAGTCACCCAGAAAGTAGTTATCGGCTACCTTGCGCTTGACGACTGGGAGTTTGAAAGTTTATTTCCTACGATAGAATGGAAATATCTGACGCATATCAATGCCAGCTTTGCAAGGGTAAAAGCAGACGGCACACTCAACATCGATCCTGTCCGGAAGAGAATTGAAAGTGTACGTGAAACGGCTCACAAGCATAATGTCAAGATTCTGATATCTTTGGCTAAGAACAGTCCGGGAGAATTCACTACCGCCATCAATGATCCGAAAGCCAGAAAAGAACTGATACAGCAGATTATTACATTCACTAAAGAATATAAACTGGACGGCTTCGACATCGATTATGAGGAATATGACAACTGGGATAAGAATTTCCCCTCATTATTGGTTTTTGCCAGAGGTTTATACCTGGCAAAAGAGAAAAATATGCTGATGACCTGTGCCGTCAACAGCCGCTGGCTTAATTACGGAACCGAATGGGAGCAATACTTCGACTATATCAACCTGATGAGTTATGACCGGGGAGCATTTACCGACAAACCGGTCCAGCATGCTTCATATGATGACTTTGTGAAAGACCTCAAATACTGGAATGAACAATGCCGTGCAGCCAAAAGTAAAATAGTGGGAGGACTTCCTTTTTATGGATATTCCTGGGAGGAAAGTCTGCAAGGCGCAGTGGATGCCGTTCGTGGAATCCGTTATAGCGGCATACTCAAACATCTTGGAAATGAAGCAGCGGACAAGGATAATATAGGCAAGACTTATTATAACGGCCGCCCTACTATAGCCAACAAATGTAAGTTCATCAAAGAAAACGACTATGCCGGCGTGATGATCTGGCAATTATTCCAAGATGCCCACAATGATAACTATGACTTAAAGCTCATAAACGTTGTAGGCAGAGAAATGATGGAATAGACGGGATATACCGCTTTCTCTTATGCAGAAGACCCTATCCTGTCGTGCTTTTCACCTATTGTTATCAGATTTTTAATAGGAGATCTTCATCGTTCCACCCGAATGATCTGATCTCATCACCGTAGTGAACAGATCTCTCCACTCTAGTGGCAAGATCGTTTCACCCGGGTGGAACGATGAAGATGTCGGTAAGAAAACAGAAGTATATAGGCTTGATATAACAAAGATATAAGGTATCCGAGCTACAAAGTACCTGTTATTTGAAACTGATATATGAGATATTAACCCTCAAAGGGGAGTCTGTTTACCTACTTACGCAAGGAAAGGGAATGAGAGATAAGCAAAAAAGGATGAGAGATAAGCCTAATTAAAGCTATTTTGCGTAGAAAACAATGAGAGATACCTTGCAAAAGAAGTATCTCTCATTACATATTGTTCTGATTATATGATATTTACCTCATACAGAATGAGAGCATGAAACTAATATTTATTTTTTTTTCTAGTATACGTTCCTAAGTTCAAGTTATCAATGCGATTTACTTATCCTGTTTTCTATAAGCGGAAGGAATCTCTCCTTTTATAGACTTGAAAACCTTACTGAAATAACGCAAAGAGGAGAAGCCGACCACTTCGGAGATTTCAGTAATGTTCATGGTAGTAGTAGTAAGCAACACGATTGACTGCTCGATGCGCTGCTTATTCACATAGTCTACAATCCCCATACCCGTGATGGCCTTCACTTTATTGAATAACAACGAACGGCTGATGCACATATTAGTAGCAAGGAATGCAACATCCAGTTCCGGATTACTCATATTATCCGCAATCAATGTATTCAATTTCAGCAGGAAAGTCTCATCCGCATTGCTAAAGCTCACTTCCTTGTGTGTCAGCAGCTTATCATCTTTATATCTTGCCCGTATCTGTTCGCGCTGCCTCAACTGATTATGAATCAATGCCAGCAAACCGTCTATTTCGAAAGGTTTCGGCAAAAAGGCGTCCGCTCCGGTCTTATAACCGGTATACATATTCTGAGAATTATGATAGGCGGTCAATAAGATAAAAGGAATATGGCTGATATCCAGATTAGTCTTTACTTCCCGGCAAAGTTCAAACCCATTCATCCGGGGCATCATGACATCACTGATGATAATATCCGGCAATCGGTCTTTAATCTGTTCCAATCCCTCTTTCCCATCCTTGGCAACATATACACGGGCAAAATAATTACTCAGCGTTTCTTTCAGATAGTTTCGCAGTTCGAGAGTATCTTCGACCACCATCACTGAATATTTTTTCAGGAAGGTATAATCGATTCTATCCGGTTCATTCACTTCCACGCCTGTAGCTGCTTCCACAGAAGCTGGTTCCAGCTGTCCGCAAGTATCCGTGAATAAGGGTAGTTCAAAATAAAAGATGGCCCCTTTTCCCGCTGCATTCGAAGCGCCCACTCTTCCTTTATGGTGTGTGATGAGACTCTTCGCATAGGATAATCCGATGCCGCTTCCTCCTTTTTCATGTCCCCCCTGATAGAAACTGGAGAAAAGAGAGTCCGTGTCTACCATATTCAGTCCCATCCCTTCATCCCTGACAGAGATCCGAACCCAGTCTTTCTCTTGTGACAAGGTGGTAATCAGTGTAGTAGTGGTGCCCGATTCGCTAAACTTCAACGCATTCATCAGGAAGTTGGAAAGAACGAACTCGCACTTATTCTGATCGAATGGTACCTCTTTTATCTGTTCGTCCAACTCATATTCGAGTCTGATGCCTTTCACATGAAACTCGCTGATGAACTTATCTCCGACAGAGCGCACCCACTCATTCAAAGGATGCGGCAATATATGCAGCATATCTTTTCCTTCTTCCAGCTTCCTTACATCGAGTACCATATCGATGATACTCTTCATCTGGTATGCCTGCTTATAGATCGGAATCAACAACTTTTCCACATCCTGCTTGTCCGACTCCTGATTGATAATACGCTTTAATGGTGCGCAAATCAGTGTAAGAGGAGTGCGAAGTTCATGACTGATATTCGTCAGGAAATTAATCTTTTCTTCATACATCTTATTTTTCAGACGCATAATCTCCCGTTTCTGTTTGGCTTTCTTCTTGCGATAGAAATAGTAGACAATGCTATAAGCCACTGCTCCCAACAATATATATAATCCCATATAGAACCAGCCAGTCTTCCACCAAGGCGGAGTAACCACAACATGCAGAATGGGTTGTTTCGTACTCCACCCTCCGTCACGGGTATAATAAGAAGCGGTAATCGTATACTCCCCTATCGGCAGATAGTTGATAACCAAAGAGTTTGAATTGGAACTCGCCAATTCCTGATCGAGTCCCTCGATATTGAAACGAAAGAAATTCTTGCGGAATACATCGCCTTCATTCAGCAGTACTTTCAGTTGCAGGGAAGAAAAGTTCCAGGGAACCTGAATTGTTTCAGCCGCTTCCTGCGGCTCTTCGGATAACGAGACAGGCAGACCGTTTAATAATACATCCAGCAGTTCGACCGTATAATCCTCATCTGTATCAAAATGAACGGCAGAGTTTATCACCGTCATGCCTGTGGTACCACCGACAAAAACATCTCCGTTGTCGGCAAGAAGAGTAGCATGAAAGATGTATTCGTTAGGCAGAACTCCATCTACCTCCTCCAAGGTAGCAAAATTATGGGTACGGGAAGAATAAACAAATAAATGACGTCTCGTCCCTATCCAGATCCGATATTGATTATCGGCAACAACAGAAGCTACATCCTGAAACAGACTTGTATTTATCAGCTCACTCTTCCCTGTCCGTGGATCATAACGCACCAAGCCTTCAGTAGAAGCCAGCCAAAAAATACCATCCTGGTCCATAGAGGCATCACTGATAGTGTATTGCCCTTTATAAATCGTCCGGAAAGTCCCTTCCGAAGAATCATACTCACAAATATTCTTCAGATCGGAAAGGTACGTCTTTGCACCTACCGTAGCTATGACCAGCGGAGAATGACGCTCGTACTCTTCTCCCATAGTGGCCACTATATCAAATTTACGGGTGACCATATCATATATAAAAATATGCTGGGCACTGAAAAGAATTTTAGTCTTCGTTATCCGCTGAATATTGACAGAAAAACCATTGATACAGGTCTGATCGTTCATTTCCTTGTCAATCAGCACAAAGGGACGTATCTGCCCCGTTTGCTTATGAAAGATAAAGAGTCCTTTATTAAAGGAAAAGAACAACAGTTCGTCAGGAGTATATTCCACAATGGAAACAACTTTCTCATATTTGGTGGCAGGATAATGTTTGAAGGTACCCGATACCGGATCAAACCGGTTGATACCTCCCCCATCGGTTCCCACCCAGACTATTCCGTCGCTATCCTGAAAGAAACTATTGATAGTCTGGTTGCTTAATCCGTACAGATTGCCAAAAGGAACGTTCTGATAAGAGCAGGCATACACATTCTTTATACCAATCAACCCTCTTCTGATACTGCCTGCCCACATATTATTGGCAGGGTCCAGATAGAGGCGGTATATAGTATTGGCTGGAAAGGAATGAACATCATCCTGTTTTTGCTGAATATTAGTAAATGAGAAGTCATCTAAAGAGATCATATTGATTCCACCACCATCAGTGGCTACCCAAAGCTGATTATCTCTCTCCATGATATCATGAATGACATCATACGTCAAAGGAGAATTTGACGCCGTAAAGTGTTTGATCAGCTGGTTTCCCTGATAGCAATACAGTCCGTTACCATAAACACTTACCCACAGACGCTTGTAGGAGTCCAGATAGATACTGGTATAGTTATTTTCTGTAAACGACTCTATTTTCTTCACTTCATACGTCTTCATATTGAAGGAATATATGCCGTGCCAACGTGAATTGAGCAGGATATTCTCTTCATCATAACGTATCATCTGCCAAAAGGGATTGTAATAAACAGGGTCTTGCGCATAATACAAAGGTTCCAGCTTATTAGTGGCATAGACATATTTGTATATGGCTCCTGATCCTCCCAGTAAGATTCCTCCTTCAACCAATAAATAGGAAGCAACATAGATTGGTTTACCATTATTCAATAAAGTTCTGAAACTATCACTCCCTCTGTCGTAAAGGCAAATGCCGTTCATCGTAGCTACCCAAAGATTGCATAAAGAGTCCTCGGCGATAAAAGTGATGTTGTTGGAAGGCAGCGTTCTTTCATCTCCCGGGCGATGCAGATATTGCTTCAGATGGTCACGGTCATAACAATTCAAACCGGATTCCGTACCAATCCAAAGATACCCCCGATGATCATTCAGAACACATTGTACTTTCGACTGTGAGAGTCCTTCCTTTATTCCAAGTTGTTTGTAATAATAATAAGGAGACTGGCTCAATATAGGTTGTGCAATACCTACAAAGAAAAACAATAGATATATTTTAAATAGAATCTTTCTCATAAATAGCCACATAATACTGTACAAAGGTGTAAATATAGGAAATTCTATTTAAATAAAACTGTTTTATATTAATTTCCCCTTAATTATAGAACATTTCTTTAATAATACTTGCACATACCAAAGAAATGCAGATTTACTCAAAACCTATTTTTTTCCAAAAAAATATTAGTTTCTCCTTATATTATAAGGTAGGGCGAATCTTTTTTTTTACTTTTGCCCCGAAATATCATGGTACAAGCCATTATAAAAGAAAGAATTATGCAAAAAAACCTTGTCATTGTCGAGTCTCCGGCAAAAGCAAAAACGATTGAAAAATTTCTCGGGAAAGATTTCAAAGTCCTTTCTAGTTACGGACATATACGTGATCTGAAGAAGAAAGAATTCAGTATCGACGTAGATAAGAATTTTAAACCCGATTATGAAATTCCGGCAGACAAAAAGGCTTTGGTCAGCACGCTGAAAGCAGAAGCTAAAGAGGCAGAAACCGTATGGCTCGCATCCGATGAGGACCGCGAGGGAGAAGCTATTGCCTGGCATCTGTATGAAGTATTAAAACTAAAACCGGAAAACACAAAACGAATCGTATTTCACGAAATCACCAAAGGTGCCATTTTAAAAGCAATCGAACAACCACGCAATATCGACCTCAACCTCGTAAATGCACAGCAGGCACGACGAATCCTGGATAGAATTGTAGGTTTTGAATTGTCTCCTGTACTTTGGAGAAAAGTTAAACCATCTCTGTCGGCAGGACGCGTACAGTCGGTAGCTGTCCGCCTGATTGTAGAACGTGAACGCGAAATTCATGCGTTCAAATCAGAAGCCGCATACCGGGTTATCGCCATATTCCTGGTTCCCGATACAGACGGCAAGCTGGTAGAAATGAAAGCGGAACTATCACGCCGTATCAAAACGAAAGAAGAAGCAAAAGCATTCCTTGACGCATGTAAGGGAGCGACTTTTACGATTGAAGATATAACTACCCGTCCGGTAAAGAAAACGCCGCCGGCTCCGTTTACAACTTCTACCCTGCAACAGGAAGCGGCACGCAAACTGGGATATACCGTAGCACAAACGATGATGATCGCACAACGTTTGTACGAATCCGGATTTATCACTTATATGCGTACGGACTCCGTCAACCTGTCGGAATATGCAACAGCCAGCAGCAAAGACGCTATCATACAGATGATGGGCGAACGCTATGTACATCCGCGCCACTTCGAAACAAAGACGAAGGGAGCACAGGAAGCGCACGAAGCCATTCGTCCGACTTACATGGAAAATCAATCCATAGAAGGCACAGCACAGGAAAAGAAACTGTATGATCTGATCTGGAAGCGCACCATCGCATCACAAATGGCGGATGCGGAACTGGAAAAGACTACTGCTACCATCTCTATAAGCAAAAGCGGTGATGCATTCACTGCCATCGGCGAAGTTATCAAGTTCGATGGTTTCCTACGTGTATACCGTGAGTCTTACGACGATGAGAATGAACAGGAAGATGAGAGCCGTCTGTTGCCTCCTTTAAAGAAAGGCCAGAAACTGGAATATGGACCTATCGTTGCCACTGAACGTTTCACTCAACGCCCGCCACGCTATACGGAAGCAAGCCTTGTACGTAAACTGGAAGAGTTGGGCATCGGTCGTCCGTCCACATACGCTCCTACGATTTCTACTATCCAGCAACGCGAATATGTGGAAAAAGGAAATAAAGACGGTGAAGAGCGTACATTTAATGTGCTGACACTGAAAGACAATCAGATTAAAGATGAAAGTCACAATGAAGTGACGGGAGCAGAAAAGTCGAAACTCTTTCCTACAGATACAGGAACTGTGGTGAATGACTTCCTTACCGAATACTTCCCGGATATTCTGGATTACAACTTTACCGCCAGCGTAGAAAAGGAATTTGACGAAATAGCGGAAGGAGAAGTAAAATGGACTTCGATCATGAAGACTTTCTATGATCAGTTCCATCCGGCAGTAGAAAAGACATTATCCATAAAGACAGAACATAAAGTCGGCGAACGTATGCTGGGAGAAGAACCGGAAACAGGCAAGCCTGTATCTGTGAAAATCGGTCGTTTCGGCCCTGTAGTACAGATCGGTGCCGCAGATGATGAAGAGAAACCTCGTTTTGCCCAGATGAAGAAAGGGCAGTCCATGGAGACCATTACCCTAGAGGAAGCGCTGGAACTGTTCAAGCTACCGCGTACTTTAGGTGAGTATGAAGGAAAGACTGTCACTGTAGGTATAGGTCGCTTTGGTCCTTACATCCAGCATAACAAGGTATATGTATCACTGCCGAAAACACTTGATCCGATGAAAGTTACTCTGGAAGAAGCAGAGCAGCTGATTCTGGAAAAACGGACGAAAGAAGCAGAACGCCATATCAAAAAATTTGATGAAGAACCGGAACTGGAGATTCTGAATGGTCGGTACGGACCTTACATTGCATACAAAGGTAATAATTACAAGATCCCTAAAGACATTGTTCCTCAAGATCTGAGTTTGAAGAGTTGCTTCGATCTAATCAAAATACAAGATGAGAAAGGTCCTGGCACTTCTGCCAAAGGTAAACGAACCGCAAAAAAGAAATAATATTTGCATCCAATGAGACATCAAAGTCCGGTAACCTATATCAACTGGTTACCGGACTTTTGTTGTATTTACCATGCTATATATTTCTTTTTAAACGATTTATTTCCAAACTCTTTGTTTTGATATATTAAATGCATACATTTGCGGGTCACAATCAAATTATCAGAACACAGTTATGCAAACAAACAATTTCAAATCTCTCTCAATGGGGGTACTATGCGTACTCTCGTTAGCCAGTTGCATGGAAAAGGACTTATATCAGGCTCCAGAAGAAAAAACTGCAGATGAATATTTTGGCTTTACAACATCCTCCAGTTGCACAGTTGATTTAAACTATGGTTTAAATTATCAGGTTGTTTTTGAGTTATATGCCGAAAATCCGCTATCGGAAGATAAGGATGGAAACATTATCAAGACAAAAGAAGAGCCTGTCTATCGCGGGGCTACGGATAAAAAAGGAATCTTTAATGATTTCATATCTATTCCGTCTTATCTTACAGAACTTTACCTTTATTCAGACTATCTTGGAACTGTCAGCCCGATTCAGCTACAAATTACAAACGGAAAAATATCTTTTGATCAGAAAGCTTTTATACAAAGTAAGAGAAATGCGAAGGGTACGAGTAGAGGGGTTACCAATAGCGGCTACAAATATCCGGAAGGTTTCCAGGTTTTAGGTGAATGGAATGAGATAGGATGTCCTACTTATCTTTCTTCTACTCCAACGGAAATAGATGGGCAGCTCATGTATAATATCCGTGAAGTTTTTATTAAACCGGGTGGAAGTGCAGCAATGGAAGATTATTATCCTGAATATATAGGTGATAATGTAAATATAGAAATCAATGTTAAGAAACCAACAGAAATAGGACTGGTTATGCTCAGCAGTACAGGTACCAAACAAAACACAGTCGGTTATTTCACCTACCCTACCGATCAAAAGCCGACTGATATAAGTCAAGTTACACCGATCATTGCCTATCCGCGCATATCGACTGCCGTGTGTAATTCCAGCAGTACAGCAGGTAGTATGTATACCGGCGACAGAGTAGAACTGAAATATTGGGATGGCACAAAGTTCGTGAACGAGTTCCCTGCGGGAGTAAGCATAGCATGGTTCCTTATTGAGTCTTCCTACAACCAAGGCACAAAGGAGATTATGAATAATAAACGTACTTTCTATTCTATTCGTGATCTGAATAAGAGCAAAGAACACCGTACCATTGCCCTAAAGAACAAATCAGGAGAAGTCGTTGCATTTGGTATGGAGGATGCAACCAACTTTGAACCGACAGGAGATAATACCAGAAAAGGAAACTTTGGCGATGCCGTATTCTATCTTGATTTCTCAGATGGATCAGCCATTGAGACTGGTGGTGTAGAAGAACTCCCAGACAAATCCATTAATGACAAAGAGATTTATAACTCCTTTAAAGGTGTATTATCATTTGAAGATTTTTGGCCATCCAAAGGAGATTATGACATGAATGATATGATTGTCGAATATAAGCGCGAAATTTATAAGAGTGTTCTCACAAGTAAAGTCGTAAAAGTTATAGATACATTTGTGCCTAAACATGATGGCGCAAACTGGCAAAACGGTTTTGGTTACCAGCTCACAGGTATAGCAAATAGTGATATAAAGAAAATAACCGTAGAATCCGGCGGAATCGTCTCACAATTCATGGAAGGGCAAGACCGGGAGCCTGGTCAAAATTATCCCACTATTATCCTTTTTGACAATCAAAAAGCAGCTATAAACAAAACGTTTACTGTAACGATAGACGTTGCCCAAGAAAGATTTACAGAAAAGGCATTCACTCCTTTCTTTAATAACGAATATTGGGAACAAACATACAGCAAATTTAATATAAACCCCTTTATCATCATTTCTGCCAATACAGGACGTGATAAAGAAGCACATATTGTGAAATTCCCTCCAACAAGTAAAATGAATTTCTCTTATTTCGGCACAGGTAGTGATGTATCCAGGCCTGATGAGGGATTATATTATGTAAATAATGAGAATATGCCAACGGGACTGCAGATTAGCGGTATCAGTGTAGGAACTAAACGTGGTACCGATTTCCTTGTACCAGTAGAAACGACAAGCATTTTGGAAGCGTATCCTAAATTTGGTGACTGGGCATCCAGCTTCGGCGCTTCCAATCCATATTGGTGGAAAGACCCTGATAATTCGAAAGTAATTACCCAATAATAAAAAAGACTGTCTGAAAAGTATGTAATCCCTATCATTAACTTTACCCAAAGTCTTTCTTAAAGATAGTGTACAATTCCTTTTCGGACAGTCTTTTTCTATTCAACAACATCCCAGTCCCGTTCCGGAACACATAAATATATTTTGTTCAGGGCAGGTATTACATTCTGGAAGGTACCTCAATGCCCAACAAGCCCATTCCTAAACGAACCACTTTTGCTACATTGGCAGACAGAGCAATACGGAATACTTTTACCGCCTCATTCTCTTCACGCAGAATGCTGAAATCATGGTAGAACTGATTATATTCTTTCACCAGATCATAGGTATAATTCGCGATAATAGACGGACTGTAGTCTTCTCCGGCCTGTTTTACAACTGCCGCAAAGTCAGCAACCAACTGAATCAATCCTTCTTCCTTCTCGCTCAGTTCGATACCAGCAGGAATCTGTTCAGGTATCACAATTCCGGACTCAGCCGCTTTACGAAGCACAGACTGAATACGGGCATACGTATATTGAATGAACGGTCCTGTATTACCATTGAAGTCAATAGACTCTTTCGGATTGAAAGTCATATTCTTACGGGCATCTACTTTGAGAATAAAGTACTTCAAAGCACCCAGACCGACAATACGGGCAATATCATCCGCTTCTTCCTGTGTCAGACCATCCAGTTTTCCGAGTTCCTGCGAGGTTTCTTTGGCAGTCGATACCATCTCTTCCATCAGATCATCGGCATCAACGACTGTTCCTTCACGAGATTTCATCTTACCTTCCGGCAATTCCACCATGCCATAAGAGAAATGTACAAGGCCTTTACCCCATTCAAATCCGAGTTTATCCAACAGGATAGAAAGTACCTGGAAGTGATAATTCTGTTCGTTACCAACGACATAAATCATTTTATCAATCGGATAATCGGCGAAACGAAGTTTGGCAGTACCAATATCCTGCGTCATATAAACAGAAGTTCCGTCGCCACGTAGAAGCAGCTTATGATCCAGTCCCTCGGCAGTCAGGTCAGCCCAGACAGAGCCGTCTTCTTTCTTGAAGAAAAAGCCTTTTTCCAGTCCCTCCATTACTTTCTCTTTTCCTTCAAGATAAGTATTGGATTCATAATATATCTTATCGAAGCCGACCCCCATCTTCCGGTAAGTCTCATCAAATCCGGCATACACCCAGTTGTTCATCATCTCCCACAGGGCACGTACTTCCGGATCACCGGCTTCCCATTTCACCAACATTTCGCGGGCTTCCTGCATCAACGGAGAAGCAACTTCCGCTTCCTCTTTCGTCATGCCTTTTTTCATCAGTTCGGCAAGTTCCGCTTTATAATGCTTGTCGAAAGACACATAGTAGTCGCCTACCAGATGATCACCTTTCTTGCCGGTGCTTTCAGGAGTTTCGCCGTTTCCGTATTTCTTCCATGCCAGCATGGATTTGCAGATATGGATACCACGGTCGTTTACTATATTCGTCTTTACTACTCTGTTTCCGTTTGCAGCCACAATGTTAGCCAGCGCATTTCCCAAAAGATTGTTGCGCACATGACCTAAGTGAAGCGGCTTGTTGGTATTCGGTGAAGAATACTCAATCATCACCAACGGAGAAGTTTCGGTAGCTTTCACCAGACCGTACTCTTCATCCGACTGAATCTCATTCAGCAACTCAATCCAGGTAGCCGACGCAATAGTCAGATTCAAAAAGCCTTTTATCACATTGAAAGCAGCTACAGCCGGTTCGTTCGCCTTCAGATATTCGCCAATTTCCTGCGCTGTCTGTTCCGGTCCTTTTCTTGACATTTTCAGAAAAGGGAACACCACCAGTGTCAAATGTCCTTCAAATTCTTTCTTCGTTTTTTGCAACTGCACCATCTTCTCAGGGACTTCCTGACCGTAAAGTGCTTTTAGTCCGTTGATGACGGACGCTACAAGTTTATCTTCTATCTTCATAATCAAGTTGTTTCTTGCGCGCAAAGATACAAAAAAAGGAGACGCACGCGCCTCCCTCTTCTAATTTCTTTCAACTATATGTTTATTCAACAGCTGCAGACAATTCAGCACCAGCTTTAAATTTAGCTACTTTCTTAGCAGGAATAGTAATAGCTGCCTTTGTAGAAGGATTAATACCGGTTCTTGCTGCTCTTTCACTTACAGAGAACGTTCCAAAACCAACCAAAGCTACCTTATCACCAGCTTTCATAGCGTTAGTAACTGAAGAAATGAAAGCATCAAGAGCTTTCTTCGCATCGGCTTTACTCATTTGAGCTTCAGCAGCCATTGCACTAATAAGTTCAGACTTATTCATGATACGTAAAATGATTAATTAATATATATGTTACACAAAAGATTTCCCATTACGACTTTACAAATATAGATGAACAAAACAACATATCAAATAAAAACATAAAAAAAACGCAGCAAATTATTGAAAAAGAGCTAATAGGGAAGCTTTTCCATGCTTTAAAACAGAATTTATTCGTACTTTTGCGTTCATTACTTAAATATTCAGAATATAAAATTATGCCAACTGTAACTAAAAACCTGATAATTATCAATGTACTAGTCTTTTTCGGGACACTTGTCGCCCAACGATACGGTATCGATCTGACTAATTATCTGGGATTGCATTTTTTCCTCGCCAGTGACTTCAATCCGGCACAGCTTATCACTTATATGTTCATGCATGGCGGGTTCAGCCACATTTTTTTCAATATGTTTGCTGTTTTCATGTTTGGAACTGTTCTTGAACGGACCTGGGGACCGAAACGTTTCCTTTTTTATTATATCGCCTGTGGTATCGGTGCAGGACTTATCCAGGAAGGAGTGCAATACATCAAATATATAGTAGACTACAGCCACTATTCACAAGTGGATATAGGAACGGGAATTATTCCTATGGGAGAGTTTTTGAACATGCTGACCACCGTGGGCGCTTCGGGAGCTGTATATGCCATTTTGCTCGCATTCGGTATGTTGTTCCCCAACAACCAGCTATTCATCTTTCCGCTGCCCTTCCCTATCAAAGCTAAATTCTTTGTTATCGGTTATGCTTTGATTGAACTGTATGCCGGCTTTGCCAATAATCCCGGAGATAATGTCGCGCATTTCGCCCACTTGGGAGGTATGATATTCGGATTTATCCTGATTATGTATTGGAGAAAAAAAAGTAGAAACAATGGGACATATTATAACTGATTTAAAAGAAACGTTCAGAAGAGGAAACACTTTCATCCGACTGATTTACATTAACGTAGGCATCTTTGTTATCGGTACGTTAATCAGTGTCATATTGCAACTGTTCAACCTGAGTGCAACGGGAATATTCGATTTATTCGCCCTTCCGGCTTCCCTTCACCGGTTTATTCTTCAGCCATGGTCATTGCTCAGCTACATGTTCATGCATGCAGGCTTCCTGCATATCCTGTTCAATATGCTCTGGCTGTACTGGTTCGGAAGTCTGTTTCTCTATTTCTTTTCGGGAAAGCATTTACGGGGATTGTATGTATTGGGAGGCATCTGCGGAGGATTGTTCTACATGATAGCGTATAACATCTTCCCTTATTTCAGCCAGACATTGCCGTTCTCCACACTGGTCGGGGCTTCCGCTTCCGTGCTGGCCATCGTAGCTGCCACCGCCTACAGAGAACCGAACTACCGGGTACAACTTTTCCTTTTCGGCGCCGTCCGTTTGAAATACCTCGCACTGATCGTTATCGGAACAGACCTGCTCTTTATTACATCCAACAATGCCGGAGGACACATCGCCCACTTAGGCGGCGCACTTGCCGGACTTTGGTTTGCAGCCAGTCTGAGCAAAGGCAAAGACGTGACTTACTGGATCAACTGGTTCCTTGACGGCTTCGCTTCCCTGTTTCAGAAAAAGACATGGAAACGCAAACCAAAAATGAAAGTACATTATGGAAGCGACACAAGTCGCGAGAAAGATTACGATTATAACGCCCGTAAGAAAGCACAATCGGATGAAGTGGACCGCATTCTGGAGAAGCTGAAAAAATCCGGTTATGAAAGCCTGACGACGGAAGAGAAAAAGAGCTTGTTCGACGCAAGCAAAAGATAAAGAATGGAACACATTGGCAAATTTGTCCTTTATTTGATATTGGCAGTCAACGCACTCTTTGTAGGGATGTTGATTTTGAGTGCCTATAGCCCGTATCTTCAACCGAAAATACACCCGATAGCTTCTTGCCTGGGGCTTGCCTTCCCCATCTTCCTTGCTGTCAACATCTGTTTCACCCTCTTCTGGGTAATCATCAGCTACCGCTATGCCTTATTACCGGTCATCGGTTTTCTGGTGTGTATTCCACAGATACGCACCTATATTCCCATCAATTCTACAGTAGAAACGATACCGGATGGCAGCATCAAATTCCTCTCTTACAATGTGATGGGATTTAACAATCTGGAGAAAAAGGAAGGAAAGAATCCGATATTATCCTATCTGGCTGACAGTGAAGCTGACATAATCTGTCTTCAGGAGTACAATTCAACCAAAAACAAGAAATATCTGACAGACGAAGACATCAGAAAAGCATTGAAAGCATATCCCTACCGTTCCATTCACAATCCGGAAAAAGGAGGCAGTCAGTTGGCCTGTTTCTCCAAATTCCCCATACTTTCGGCACGTCCCATCAAGTATGAAAGCACCTACAACGGTTCGATGCAGTACACCCTCAAAGTTAACGAGGACACTATCACCCTCATAAACAACCATCTGGAATCCAATAAACTAACGAAAGAGGACAAGGTGATTTATGAAGATATGATTAAAGACCCGAACGCAAAGAAGGTAAAAACGGGTCTCCGGCAATTAATAAAGAAACTGGCGGAAGCATCGGCCATCCGTTCTTCGCAAGCGGATTCGGTAGCCGTCGCCATCGCAAACAGCAAATACCCGACTATTATTACCTGTGGCGATTTCAACGACGCTTCCATTTCATATACCCATCGCATCCTGACTCAACAGCTGGATGACGCCTTTACACAATCCGGCAGGGGACTGGGCATCTCCTATAATCTGAATAAATTCTATTTCCGGATAGACAATATTCTGATCAGCCCCAATCAGAAAGCCTATAACTGTACCGTAGACCGTTCGATCAAAGATTCGGACCATTACCCGATCTGGTGCTATATAGGCAAGCAATAAAACAGAAAAAACTTTAATAAATACCATGATGATTAGAAAAACTTTAACCATTTTAGCAGCAAGTTGTATGATGTACTCCTGTGGAACAAAAACAGAAAGCAACCCTTTCTTCACTGAATTTCAAACAGAGTATGGTGTTCCTTCCTTCGATAAAATCAAACTGGAACATTACGAACCCGCCTTTCTGAAAGGTATTGAAGAGCAGAATCAAAATATCCAGGCCATTATCGCAAGCCCGGAAGTGCCTACCTTCAACAATACGATTGTAGCTTTGGACAACAGCGCACCCATTCTGGACCGTGTAAGCGCCATTTTCTTCAATATGACGGATGCGGAAACAACCGATGAACTGACCGAGCTCTCTATCAAAATGGCACCGGTCCTTTCCGAGCACGAAGATAACATCTCCCTGAATCAGGAGCTTTTCAAACGTGTAAACGCTGTATACCAACAGAAAGATTCCATGAATCTGACCACGGAACAGAAACGTCTGCTGGACAAAACTTACAAAGGATTTGTCCGTTCGGGTGCTAATCTGGATGCAGAGAAACAGGCACGTCTGCGTGAAATCAACAAAGAACTTTCCACTCTCGGCATCACATTCAGCAATAATATACTGAATGAAAACAATGCTTTCCAGCTTTTCGTAGACAAGAAAGAAGATTTAGCAGGATTGCCCGAATGGTTCTGCCAAAGCGCAGCCGAAGAAGCAAAAGCTGCCGGACAACCGGGGAAATGGCTGTTCACCCTGCACAACGCCAGCCGCCTTCCGTTCCTGCAATACGCTGAGAACCGCCCTCTCCGTGAGAAAATGTACAAAGCATACATCAACCGCGGCAATAACAATGACAAGAATGACAACAAAGAAACGATCCGCAAGATCGTCTCCCTCCGCCTGGAAAAAGCAAGGTTATTGGGCTTCAACAACTACGCCAACTTCGTACTGGATGAAACAATGGCAAAGAATGACAGCAACGTAATGAGTCTGCTGAACAACCTTTGGAGCTATGCCCTCCCGAAAGCGAAAGCCGAAGCCGCAGAACTTCAACAGTTAATGGACAAAGAAGGTAAAGGCGAGAAACTGGAAGCTTGGGACTGGTGGTACTACACAGAAAAACTCCGCAAAGAGAAATACAACCTCTCCGAAGAAGACACCAAACCTTACTTCAAACTAGAGAATGTACGCGAAGGAGCTTTCGCAGTTGCCAACAAACTATATGGTATCACGCTAAGCAAACTGGAAGGTATCCCGACCTATCATCCGGATGTAGAAATCTTCGAAGTAAAAGACGCTGACGGCTCCCAACTGGGTATATTCTATGTAGACTATTTCCCGCGTTCCGGAAAAAGCGGTGGCGCATGGATGAGCAATTACCGCGAACAGCAGGGAGCAACCCGCCCCTTGGTATGCAACGTATGCAGTTTCACCAAACCGGTCGGCGACACCCCTTCTCTGCTGACTATGGACGAAGTAGAAACTCTGTTCCATGAATTTGGCCATGCCCTGCACGGCTTGCTGACAAAGTGCGAATACAAAGGGACCTCCGGCACCAATGTCGTACGCGATTTTGTTGAACTTCCTTCTCAGATCAACGAACATTGGGCTACCGAACCGGAAGTGCTGAAAATGTATGCCAAACACTATCAGACAGGAGAAGTAATCCCCGATGAAATCATCGAAAAGATTCTGAAACAGAAAACGTTCAACCAAGGATTCATGACCACCGAGTTACTGGCTGCCGCCATCCTCGACATGAACCTTCACATGATAACAGATGTAAAGAATCTGGATATACTTGCTTTCGAAAAAGAAGCCATGGACAAGCTCGGTCTGATCCCCGAAATTGCCCCCCGTTACCGCGTCACTTACTTCAATCATATCATTGGCGGATACGCTGCCGGATACTACAGTTACCTTTGGGCGAATGTACTTGACAATGATGCCTTTGAAGCCTTCAAAGAACATGGAATCTTTGATAAAAACACTGCCGATCTCTTCCGCTACAACGTATTGGAGAAGGGAGACAGCGAAGATCCGATGATACTTTATAAGAATTTCCGCGGTGCGGAACCAAGCCTGGAGCCGTTACTGAAAAACAGAGGAATGAAATAAAACGGCAAAAAAGCCCTTAAACATCAAATATTTGAGGGCTTATTACATATGAATGTGAAAAAAAAACTATATTTGCAGCCTTGTATGCGGCAAAATGGACTTGTATACGGCAGAATTTAACTGAAAATTAAATTAAAAAAGTAATCATCATAAATTAAAAGTAAAATGCAAAACAAAGGATTTGTAAAGGTTTTTGCGGTACTACTCACGCTGGTATGCGTGTTCTACCTCTCCTTCTCCTTCGTAACCCGCCATTACACTAATAAGGCGAAAG
Organism: Bacteroides sp. RCH18; assembly: GCF_058231005.1. Classification (NCBI taxonomy): domain Bacteria; kingdom Pseudomonadati; phylum Bacteroidota; class Bacteroidia; order Bacteroidales; family Bacteroidaceae; genus Bacteroides; species Bacteroides sp. RCH18. The sequence continues at coordinate 2,942,121 of NZ_JBIPTC010000001.1, forward strand.
AGATTGCGAACGGCGACCCGAAAGTAGAACAAGACTACCTTGACTCTCTCTCCAATGAGAAAGTAATGCTGTGGAACTGGACGCTGAAAGATTGTCGTGAAATGGAGATCAGTTTAGGTTTGGACCTAAAAGGTGGTATGAATGTTATCCTTGAAGTTTCTGTGCCTGATGTTATCAGAGCATTGGCTGACAACAAGCCGGATGAAAACTTCAATAAAGCGCTGAATGAAGCTGCAAAACAAGCTGTCAACAGCCAGGACGATATCATTACCTTGTTCGTCAGAGAATACCAGAAGACTGCTCCGGGCGCAAAACTTTCCGAACTTTTCGCAACACAACAGTTGAAAGATAAAGTTAACCAGAAATCATCAGATGCCGAAGTAGAAAAAGTATTGAGAGCAGAAGTAAAGGCTGCCGTTGAAAACTCATACAACGTGCTTCGTACCCGTATCGACCGCTTCGGTGTTGTTCAGCCGAACATCCAGAGCCTCGAAGATAAGATGGGCCGTATCATGGTGGAACTTCCGGGTATCAAGGAGCCGGAACGTGTGAGAAAACTTCTTCAAGGTTCGGCCAACCTCGAATTCTGGGAAACATATACTGCAAAAGAGATTCTTCCGGCTATGCAGTCGGCTGACTCAAAATTGCGTGCTATCCTGTCACAGGAAACTGCCGCTGATTCTACAGCCACTAACGCAACTGCAGACACAATCCCCGCAGCCAAGCTGGCAGAAGCTACTCCGGCAAAGAAAGCCGTAAGCGTTGCCGATAGTCTCGCAGCTACTCTGAAAGGAGATGCCAAAGACGAAAAGGCGGGAGCAAATATGGAAGAAATCAAAAAGCAATATCCGTTGCTAGCTGTTCTTCAGTTGAATTCAAGCGGTCAGGGTCCGGTGATCGGCTATGCTAACTATAAGGATACAGCCGATATCAACAGATATCTGAGCATGCCTGAAATCCAGTCAGAACTTCCGAAAGACCTTCGTCTGAAATGGGGTGTTTCTCCTTCTGAATTCGATAAGAAAGGACAGACATTCGAATTGTATGCTATCAAGTCTACCGAACGTAACGGCAAAGCTCCGTTGGAAGGTGACGTAGTAACAGATGCAAAAGACGAATTCGACCAATACAGCAAACCGGCTGTAAGCATGACCATGAACTCTGACGGTGCACGCCGCTGGGCACAGCTGACCAAGCAGAACATCGGTCGTTCTATCGCTATCGTTCTTGATAACTATGTATATTCTGCTCCGAACGTAAACTCTGAAATCACAGGCGGACGTTCACAGATTACAGGTCACTTCACCCCGGAACAGGCAAAGGACTTAGCTAACGTATTGAAATCAGGTAAGATGCCGGCTCCGGCCCATATCGTACAGGAAGATATCGTAGGTCCTTCTCTGGGTCAGGAATCTATTAACGCAGGTATTTTCTCATTCGTTGTAGCTTTGATCCTGTTGATGATCTATATGTGTTCCATGTATGGCTTCATCCCGGGTATGGTTGCCAACTGCGCATTGTTCCTGAACTTCTTCTTCACGCTGGGTATCCTTTCATCCTTCCAGGCGGCACTGACCATGTCCGGTATTGCCGGTATGGTGTTGTCACTCGGTATGGCGGTGGATGCGAACGTACTTATCTATGAACGTACAAAAGAAGAGCTTCGTGCCGGCAAGGGTGTGAAGAAAGCATTGGCTGACGGTTATTCAAATGCCTTCTCTGCTATCTTCGACTCCAACCTGACATCTATCATCACCGGTATCATCCTGTTCAACTTCGGTACAGGTCCTATCCGTGGTTTTGCCACTACATTGATTATCGGTATCCTTGTATCCTTCTTCACTGCTGTGTTCATGACTCGTCTGGTTTACGAACACTTCATGAATAAAGACAAGTGGCTGAACCTGACATTTACTTCCAAGATTTCCAGAAACTTGCTGGTAAATACCCGTTTCGACTTCATGGGAACCAATAAGAAATCACTGATCATCGTAAGCGCTATTATCCTTGTTTGTATCGGTTCGTTTGCATTGCGTGGTTTAAGTCAAAGTATTGACTTCACCGGTGGACGTAACTTCAAGGTACAATTCGAGAATCCGGTAGAACCGGAACAAGTTCGTGAACTGATCGCTGACAAGTTTGGTGAAGATGTAAATGTAAATGTGATCGCTATCGGTACAGACAAGAAGACAGTACGTATCAGTACCAACTACCGTATCGCAGACGAAGGTAACAATGTAGACTCTGAGATCGAATCATACTTATACGAAACACTGAAGCCGTTGCTGACACAGAACATCACACTGGCTACTTTCATCGACCGTGACAATCACACAGGCGGTAGTATCGTAAGTTCACAGAAAGTAGGTCCGAGTATCGCAGACGATATCAAGACAGGTGCCGTATGGTCAGTTGTTCTGGCTCTGATCGCTATCGGTCTGTATATCTTGATCCGTTTCCGCAACATCGCTTACAGTATCGGTTCTATCGTAGCTCTGACTTGTGATACGATCATGATTATCGGTGCTTACTCATTGTTGTGGGGTATCGTTCCGTTCTCACTGGAAATCGACCAGACATTCATCGGTGCTATCCTGACGGCTATCGGTTACTCTATTAATGATAAGGTGGTAATCTTCGACCGTGTACGTGAGTTCTTCGGCTTGTATCCGAAACGTGACAAGCGTCAGTTGTTCAACGACTCTCTGAACACTACACTGGCTCGTACCATCAATACTTCATTGAGTACGTTGATCGTATTGCTGTGTATCTTCATCCTCGGTGGTGATTCAATCCGCAGCTTCGCATTCGCAATGATCCTCGGTGTTGTTATCGGTACTTTATCTTCGTTGTTCATTGCATCTCCGATTGCATACAACATGATGAAGAACAAAAAAGTAGTGGTAGCAGCTACGGAAGAATAATAAATTCCAGAAATAGAAAAAGCCTCTTCCGAACATTCGGAAGAGGCTTTTTCTATTGATTATTAAAACAAATAGAAGCTATAAGACGTTAATCTTTAAAGAAGCCATTGTAATACTTAAAACTCAATACAGTATGAAGCAAAACAACACCGCCTCCCGCAGATTTCTCTTAGTAGCCCCGAGGGGAATCGAACCCCTATCTAAAGTTTAGGAAACTTCTATTCTATCCGTTGAACTACAAGGCCGCTTTTATTTTGGTTGCAAAGATAACGGTTTCTGTTGATTTAACAAGAATAAAAATGCAGGTTCCTTTCAGTAAATCCAATTATTTGGCGTCAATAGGACAATAAAGTTCGATTTATTTTGATAATTCGATTAACTTTCCGACCTTTGCGCTCACAAATTGAAAGTAAAATCAGTTTTTAAATTAAATATAGTAATTAAAGTTATGGCAGACGAAATGATGGTTAAAGAATTGGAGGAAGTCGTAGTACGTTTCTCCGGCGACTCCGGCGATGGTATGCAGCTGGCAGGCAACATCTTCTCGAACGTGTCGGCTACGGTAGGAAATGACATCTGTACATTCCCCGACTATCCGGCAGACATCCGTGCCCCGCAAGGTTCACTGACCGGTGTTTCCGGTTTTCAGATCCACGTAGGCGCAGGACAGGTGTACACTCCAGGAGACCGTTGCCACGTATTAGTAGCGATGAACCCCTCCGCACTGAAAACACAAATCAAATTCTGTAAACCGCAAGGACTTATCATTACCGACTCCGACTCGTTCGAAGCCAGAGACCTGGAAAAAGCACAATTTAAGACCAACAATCCTTTTGAAGAATTAGGCGTTAAACAAGAAGTGCTGGAAGTGCCCATCTCTTCTATGTGCAAAGAAAGTCTGAAAGATTCCGGACTGGACAATAAAACGATTCTCCGTTGCAAGAATATGTTTGCGCTCGGACTGGTTTGCTGGCTGTTCAACCGCAATCTGGCAGCAGCGGAAAAGATGCTGCGCGAGAAGTTCGCCAAGAAACCGGAAATCGCAGAAGCAAATATTAAGGTATTGAACGATGGCTACAACTACGGTGCCAACACACACGCTTCTACCTCTACTTATAAGATTGAGAGCAAAGCTCCGAAATCAAAAGGGCTTTATACAGATATTAATGGTAACAAGGCAACGTCTTACGGGCTGATTGCCGCTGCCGAGAAGGCCGGTCTGGAACTGTATCTGGGTTCGTACCCGATCACTCCGGCTACCGACATTCTGCATGAATTGGCCAAGCATAAATCACTGGGAGTAAAAACCGTACAGTGCGAAGACGAAATCGCCGGTTGTGCTTCTGCCGTTGGTGCAGCTTTTGCAGGTGCGCTGGCAGTAACGACAACTTCCGGTCCGGGCATCTGCCTGAAAAGTGAGGCGATGAACTTGGCCGTTATCGGCGAACTTCCATTGGTGATTGTCAACGTACAGCGTGGTGGCCCGTCTACGGGTCTGCCTACCAAATCGGAACAGACCGACTTGCTGCAAGCACTCTACGGTCGTAACGGCGAAAGCCCGATGCCGGTTATCGCCGCCACTTCACCGACCAACTGTTTCGATGCCGCCTACATGGCAGCCAAAATTGCTTTGGAACACATGACTCCGGTCGTATTGCTGACAGATGCTTTCGTTGCCAACGGCTCTGCCGCATGGAAACTTCCCGATCTGAATGACTACCCTGCCATCAACCCTCCGTATGTAACTCCGGACATGGCGGGCAACTGGACCCCGTACCAACGTAACGAAGAAACAGGCGCACGCTACTGGGCGACTCCGGGAACAGAAGGCTTCATGCACCGTATCGGTGGGCTTGAAAAGAGTAACGAAACCGGCGCTATCTCTACCGAACCCGAAAACCACAACAAGATGGTTCACCTGCGTCAGGCAAAAGTGGACAAGATTGCAGACTACATCCCCGAACTTGAAGTGCTGGGCGACGAAGACGCAGACTTGCTGATTGTAGGCTGGGGCGGTACCTACGGACATCTCCGTCTGGCTATGGACTTCATGCGCGAACATGGAAAGAAGGTTGCATTCGCACACTTCCAGTACATCAACCCGCTGCCGAAGAATACAGCCGACGTATTACGTAAATATAAGAAGATCGTAGTAGCCGAACAGAATCTGGGACAATTTGCCGGTTACCTGCGTATGAAAGTACCCGGACTGAATATCAGCCAGTTCAACCAAGTGAAAGGACAGCCTTTCGTTACGAGAGAATTGATAGATGCATTTACTAAATTATTGGAGGAATAAGAGATGAGCGATAAAGTATATACCGTACAAGATTATAAATCAGGTCAGCCTCGCTGGTGTCCGGGATGCGGTGACCACGCTTTCCTGAACTCACTGCACAAGGCAATGGCCGAACTGGGAGTAGCTCCGCACAATATCGCCGTAATTTCCGGTATCGGTTGCTCTTCCCGTCTGCCTTATTATGTAAATACGTATGGCTTCCATACCATCCACGGACGTGCCGCTGCCGTTGCAACAGGTGCCAAAGTGGCTAATCCGGCTTTGACTATCTGGCAGATTTCCGGTGACGGTGACGGTCTGGCTATCGGTGGTAACCACTTCATCCACGCTGTTCGTCGTAACATTGACCTGAACATGATTCTGTTGAACAACCGTATCTACGGACTGACCAAAGGACAGTATTCACCGACTTCCGAACGCGGATTCGTCAGCAAATCGTCTCCTTACGGAACGGTAGAAGACCCTTTCCATCCGGCAGAACTGGCATTCGGCGCACGCGGACGTTTCTTTGCACGTTGTATCGCTGTAGACGGCGCCGCTTCTGTAGAGGTTCTGAAAGCAGCTGCCAACCACAAGGGTGCATCCGTTGTGGAAGTTCTCCAGAACTGCGTAATCTTCAATGACGGAACTCACGCTTCTGTTGCAACAAAGGAAGGACGCGCAAAGAATGCAATCTATCTGGAACACGGCAAACCGATGTTGTTCGGTGAAAACAAAGAGTTCGGATTGATGCAGGAAGGTTTTGGACTGAAAGTGGTGAAACTTGGCGAGAATGGCATCACAGAAAAAGATATTCTGATTCACGATGCTCATTGCCAGGACAATACTCTTCAGTTGAAGCTGGCTTTGATGGAAGGTCCCGATTTCCCGATTGCACTCGGTGTGATTCGTGAAGTAGAGGCGCCTACTTACAACGATGCCGTAGCAGAACAGATTGAAGAAGTCAAAGGCAAGAAAAAATATCACAATTTCCAAGAGTTGCTGATGACAAACGATACTTGGGAAGTGAAGTAATTCACTTGACTGAGAAAAAATAGAAAAGCGCAGGTAAAGGAGTTCGTCTCCTGCCTACGCTTTTTTGTTTATATAGTTTCTGCCCAAATACATAAAATACTTTAGTTCCACTTTAGCAAACTCCCCTACAAAATACCTACACCTCCGTATTCTAAGGTTATAATCTTTTTCTTCTTCAGCCAATTACAGAAGTCGCTTGCTTAAATAGCGCACCGGATACCATACAGACAAGAATCCCACTGCTAAAACAGTAATAAAAATAAGCACTACATCCCACGCATGAACACTTACCGGATAAGCGTCCACCACAAAAGTTCCACCACCTCCGCCAAGGGTAATGATGCCAAACTTCTGCTGAATGAAACACAATATCAACCCCAGTATAATACCGGAGATAGCACCAAAGAGAGAGATGAGCCGTCCCTCAAATAAAAAGATACGGGATATCAGTTTATCACTGGCTCCCAGACTGCGCAAGGTTATGACATCGTCTTTCTTATCCAAAATCAACATGGAAAGAGAACCAATCACATTAAAACAGGCAATCATCAGAATAAAAGTAAGAAACAGATAAGAGATCAGCTTCTCTATTTCCATGATACGGAAAACATCTGCTTGCTGCTGATAACGGTTCTGTACCACAAAGTCATCACCCAGCATTTTTTCTATTTTAGACTGTACGGATGATATATTGGCGTTCGGTTTCAGTTTCAACTCAATGCCGGAAACCTCTGTCGTATAGTCCAATAAGTTACGAAGAAAATCAAGGGAAGTGAGAATATAGCTTTCATCATACTTTTGTTGGTTGACCACGAACACAACACCCGGTGAATAAAGATAGTCACGATTGAAAGAAGCCCCGGGATTCGCCATATTCACTTTGGCATTACGCTTGGGAAGATACACCTGCAAAGGATCCACGAAGGCCAGTCCGGTACCCAAAGTTGAAACCAGTTCCACGCCCATCACCCCATAATTCACTATCGAATCATGAAGAATAAACTCGCCGGCTCCGTAAAGAATGCTATCTATTTCGGTTAAATCCTCAAAGTTATCTTCCACGCCTTTCAACACAACCATAGCCTGACGGTCTTTATATTGCACCATCGCATTCTCTTCCAGCGTCTCTGTAGATACCGAGACCTCCGGAAGCGCACAGACCGCACGAATCTTTTCATCCTGTCCATCGAAGACTTTTCCCTCGCGGATGGTAATCTTCAACTGAGGATCAAAAGCTGTGAAAAAGCTGGCTACCATATCCTGAAATCCGTTGAATACGGAAAGCGTGCAGACCAGTGCCAGCGTAGCAAGTGCCACCCCGCATACTGATATGCCGGAAATAATATTGATAGCATTATGCTTCTTTTTCGAGAAAAGATAACGCCGGGCTATGTAGAAGGGAAAATTCACTTCAGCAAAGAGTCAATCTTCTCAATATAATCCAGTGAGTCGTCCACGAAGAACTTCAATTCGGGAATAATCCGTAATTGATGACGCACACGAGTTCCGAGTTCAAAGCGGATGGACTTCATGTTCTCATTGATATTCTTCACCATTTCTTCTGCTTTCTCTGACGGGAAAACGCTCAGGTACACGCGTGCGATACTCATATCAGGACTGATACGAACAGCGCTGACCGATATTAATATACCCGGCATTGCCTTTGTCTGAAGCAGGAATATCTCGCTCAGCTCCTTCTGCAGTAGGCGGGATATCTTATTCTGTCTGGTTGTTTCCATAAATTTACTCCTTATCTTACTTTTTTCTTATTATAGTTAACCCGTCACGCAAAGGCAGGATTACTTTCTCCACCCGGTCGTCCGTCACAAGGGCGTCATTGAATGCTTTGATGCCAATGGTCTGCGTATCCGTACTACGAGGTTGCTCCAACACATGACCATCCCACAATGTATTATCGGCAATGATATACCCACCTGTGGAAAGATGCTTTAAAACCATCTCGTAATAATCGATATATTTACGTTTATCACCGTCAATGAAGGCCAGATCGAACGTAACGCCCAAATGAGGAACAAGCTCCAAGGCATCTCCTATATAAAAGCGAATCTTGTCCGCAAAAGGAGAATTTTCCAGCCAGGGACGGGTAAAGTCCTCTTGTTCATCATTAATTTCAAACGTATGCAACATTCCGCCCTCTGACAAGCCTTCCGCCAGACAAAGGGCAGAATAACCGCTATACGTTCCTATCTCCAGTATATGCCGGGGGCGAATCATCTCTACAAACATTTTCAGCATCCGTCCCTGTAGATGCCCGGAAGCCATACGGGGACGAAGCAGTTTCACGTGCGTATCCCGGTAAAGTGCTTTCAGATAGTCACTTTCCGCATCGATATGCTGCAAAATATATTCATCAATAGATTCAGTCTCCTGCATAAAACCTTATTTTATAAGTAACAGTTAGAGATAACGATTGTTGTTAGGCAATACAGTTTCTCCCGCGTGTTTCAACGCATCTTCCACGACATTGATTTCGAGGAATGAAGTTTGTGTACCTGCCTTACCGCTACTCAAATATCCTACCATATCTGTCGGCTGCAAACGTCCTTCCTTCAACAGGCGGCGCAAAGCGGCAAAATAATATTCCTGTCCGTTGGCCAGCTCCGGCATATAGATTGCTTCCACTCCATAAGAAAGTGCCAGATGACGCATGGTCTTTTCTTTATAGCAGATAGCCAATACCGGGAATTTGCCACGGAAAGCTGCCAGATTACGGGCGGTCCGTCCGCTATAGCTGTCTGTGATGATGGCACGTATCTTCAGTTTCGATGTAGCTTTCACTGCCTGTTTAGCAAGGAAGGCCGTTACATCGTTACTGTTTTCGTTCAATGGGATACGGATATCATTTTCTTCCAGTTTATCTTTTTCAGCCTGAGCTGCGATCTTGGTCATTGTCTTGACTGCATCTACCGGATATTTGCCATAAGCAGTCTCACCGCTCAACATCAGAGCATCCGTACGATAGTAGATTGCATTCGCAATATCGGTCACCTCCGCGCGGGTCGGACGAGGATTGTTGATCATGGTATGAAGCATCTGAGTCGCAACGATTACCGGTTTCTTTGCCAGGATACATTTGCGGATCAGCACACGCTGGATACCCGGAATACGTTCCTGCGGCACTTCGATACCCAAGTCACCGCGAGCTACCATCACGCCGTCCGCCACTTCAAGAATCTCGTCGATGTTGTCCACCCCTTCCTGATTCTCAATCTTGGCAATAATCCGGATATCACTGTTGTGAGCATCCAGGATTTCACGGATATCGAGTACGTCCTGACGGTTACGCACAAAAGAGTGAGCGATGAAATCGATATCTTTTTCAATCGCGTAAAGTATATTGTTACGGTCTTTCTCTGTCAATGAAGGAAGATTGATACGAACACCCGGAACGTTCACGCTCTTGCGGCTTCCCAACGTTGCATCGTTTTTCACTTCGCAAAGCAGATAATCGGCTGTCTTATCGATTACTTCCAGTTCAAGATCACCATCGTCAATCAGAACCAGACCTCCGATATTCAAATCGTTCACAAAGTTAGGATACGAAACAGCGATACATTCACGAGTCGTCTCCTGATCAGGATTGCCGACAATCTTTACTTTATCACCTATCTGATATGGAATCGGTTCCGCATTGGCAGTTGTACGTACTTCCGGTCCTTTGGTATCCATGAGGATTGCAATCCGGTTGGATACGGAACGTACATTAGCAATCAACGCTTCAAAACCTTCACGGCTAGCGTGAGCCGTATTCATACGTACCACATTCATCCCAGCTTCAAACAGCTGTTTTATAAAGTCCACATCGCAACGTCTGTCCGAAATGGATGCGACGATTTTTGTCTGTTTCAGTAACATAGCCTTTTTACCTATTTAATATATTAATACCTTATTTATTACCTAACAAAGCCTCCAGAGCCAACCGATACGAGTTCAGCCCGAAGCCACAGATCACTCCTTTGCACGCGCAGGCGATCATAGATACATGCCGGAAAGACTCACGGCTATGTACATTAGAAATATGTACCTCGATCACCGGAGAAGTCACAGAACGAATGGCATCCTGCAGAGCGATGGATGTATGTGTATAAGCGCCGGCATTCAGAATGATGCCGTCTACCTCAAAACCTACCTGCTGAATGCAGTCAATCATTTCTCCCTCAATGTTCGATTGAAAATAGTCGATCTCCAAATCAGCATATCTTTTACGAAGCTCAGCCAGATAGTCTTCAAATGTAACACTTCCGTATATGGAAGGTTCACGTTTGCCCAACAGATTGATGTTCGGGCCATTAATAATTTGTATTCTCATCGCCGTAGTCCTGCTTTTTTAATACCTTTGTATCCAAAGAACAATATTTCAGGCTACAAAGGTAGAAAAAAGAAATGGAAATCAACGAAAAAAACAAGAAGAAGGAGCAACAAGCACTGATAATCAGAAAGTACCAGCAGTACCTCAAGCTGGAAAAGTCTTTATCTCCCAATACATTGGACGCTTATCTGACCGATCTGGATAAACTGATGAGTTTTCTGACTCTGGAAGGGATAGATGTTCTTGAAGTATGCCTGTCCGATCTCCAGCGTTTCGCTGCGGGATTGCATGACATCGGCATTCATCCCCGTTCTCAGGCACGCATTTTATCCGGCATCAAGTCCTTCTTCCGTTTCCTGATTATGGCGGATTATCTGGAGGCTGATCCCAGCGAACTGCTGGAAGGTCCCAAGATCGGATTAAAACTCCCCGAAGTGCTGACCGTAGAAGAGATCGACAACATCATCTCCTCCGTAGACCGCAGCAAAGCCGAAGGACAGCGCAACAGAGCTATTCTGGAAACATTATACAGCTGCGGACTCCGTGTATCCGAACTTGTCAGCCTCAAATTATCCGATCTCTATTTCGATGAAGGCTTCATCAAAGTAGAAGGTAAAGGAAGCAAGCAACGTCTTGTTCCCATTTCTCCCCGTGCCATTAACGAGATCAAACTTTATTTCTTGGACCGCAACCGGATAGAAGTTAAAAAAGACTATGAAGATTTTGTGTTTGTCAGCCAACGGAGAGGCAAATCACTTTCCCGGATTATGATCTTTCATATGATAAAAGAATTAGCACAAAATGCGGGTATCACCAAAAACATCAGTCCGCACACTTTCCGGCACTCCTTTGCCACTCATTTACTGGAAGGTGGCGCCAATTTACGGGCCATCCAGTGCATGCTCGGACACGAATCGATTGCGACGACCGAAATTTATACCCATATCGACCGAAACATGCTTCGCAGCGAGATTATCGAGCATCATCCCCGAAATATCAAGTATCGGCGAGAAAAAGAGTCGGGTTTTCATTAAATTATGATAAAAACCTCCTGCTAACTACATAATTATATTAAGAATTAATATCTTTGCGATGTTTTTCCTTTATTAGGATTGAAAAGGGGTTATAAATATGACGATATTTCAATTACAAACATTTAATTTATACCTAAAATGACAAAGAAGTTGTACTTGCCTTTACTCATGGCAATTGTTGTTGCACTTTTCTCTTCGTGCAAGAAAATGGGTCCCCTGTCAGCGGACTACTTCACTGTTACTCCACAAGTGTTGGAAGCAGTAGGTGGTAAAGTTCCTGCTACCATTAATGGTAAATTCCCTGAAAAGTATTTCAAGAAAAAAGCTGTAGTAGAAGTTACTCCGGTTTTGAAGTGGAATGGCGGTGAAGCTAAAGGACAAAGTGCTGTGTTCCAAGGAGAAAAAGTAGAAGGAAACGATCAGACTATCTCTTACAAAGTAGGTGGTAGCTATACAATGAAAACATCTTTCGACTATGTTCCTGAAATGGCAAAATCTGAACTGTGGCTTGAATTTAAAGCTAAAGTTGGTAAAAAGGAAGTCGTTATCCCCGCTGTGAAAGTAGCTGATGGTGTAATCTCTACTTCTGAATTGGTAAATAACACATTGGGCAGCGCTAACCCGGCTCTGGGCGAAGATGCTTTCCAACGTATCATCAAGGAAAAACACGATGCTAACATCATGTTCTTGATCCAACAGGCTAACATCCGTTCAAGCGAGTTGAAAACTGCTAAAGAATTCAACAAGGAAGTTGCTAACATAAACGAAGCTGCCAACAAGAAGATCAGCAACATCGAAGTTTCTGCTTATGCTTCTCCTGATGGTGGTGTAAGCCTGAATACAACTCTGGCAGAAAACCGCGAAAGCAACACTACCAAGATGCTGAACAAAGACTTGAAGAAAGCTAAGATCGACGCTCCGGTTGACGCTAAATATACTGCACAGGACTGGGAAGGTTTCCAGGAACTGGTTTCTAAATCTAACATCCAGGATAAAGAACTGATCCTTCGCGTATTGTCTATGTATCAGGATCCTGCACAGAGAGAACAAGAAATCAAGAACATCTCTTCTGTATACAAGAACCTGGCTGACGATATCCTTCCTCAACTGCGTCGTTCTCGTTTGACTTTGAACTACGAGATCATCGGTAAGTCTGACGAAGAAATCACTAAGCTTGCTTCTTCTAATCCTTCTGAACTGAACATCGAAGAATTGTTGTATGCTGCTACACTGACTAACGATCCTGCAAAACAGGAAGCTATCTATACTCAGGCTACAAAACAGTTCCCTAACGATTACCGCGCATACAACAACCTTGGTAAGCTTGCTTATCAGGCTGGTAACGTTGACAAAGCTGAATCTTACCTGAAGAAAGCTGCCAGCGTAAACGCTGCTCCTGAAGTAAATATGAACTTAGGTTTGATCTCTTTGATCAAGGGTGACAAAGCTGCTGCTGAAGCTTACTTCGGTAAAGCTGCAGGTACAAAAGAACTTGGCGAATCTATGGGTAACCTGTACATCGCTCAAGGCCAGTACGAAAGAGCAGTTAACTCATTCGGTGACGCTAAGACTAACAGTGCTGCTTTGGCTCAAATCCTTGCTAAGGACTACAACAAAGCTAAAAACACACTGGCAGGCGTAGAAAAACCAGATGCTTACACAGACTACCTAATGGCAGTTCTGGGTGCTAGAACTAACAATTCTTCTATGGTAACCAGCAGCTTGAAAAGCGCTGTTGCTAAAGAACCTGCGTTGGCTAAGAAAGCTGCAACAGACTTGGAATTCTCTAAGTTCTTCACAAATGCAGACTTCATGAGCATCATCAAATAAGAGAATTACCACTCTATTTTAGATATTGAGAATTGCTCGTCATTACAAATGACGGGCAATTCTTTTTTTTATCTGTAAAAAACCGTACTTTCGCAGAAAAGAAATCAAAGCAATGAAAAAGAGTAGTATTTTAATCCTCATCATTATCTGTCTGGTCGGATGCAAGAAGGGCTCCAATGAGACAACCATCACCGGAGAGATCAAAGGACTCGGAACAGATACACTTTATTTGTACGGCATGGACGAGCTGTACGACCGGATAGACACCATTTATGCAGAAAACGATAAGTTCTCCTACACTACCAGCGTAGATACAATCACTTCTGCCTATCTGTTACTCAAGAACCGGATTGAATATCCTGTCTTTCTTGATAAGGGTAACAAGGTCAAGATAAAAGGAGATACGATCAACCTGAATTTCCTGACTATCAGCGGAAATATATACAATGAGGAGTTCACAGACTTCCAGAAAGCACTGGAAGGTCCGGCTGATCCTTCAGAAAAAGCCGGCGAAGAAACAGTGGATAAAAGAACAACCGTAGAAAAAGCAAACATTGCCGAAGAAATGGCGGAAGAGTTCATACTGCAACATCACTCCTCCTATGTAAGCCTTTACTTATTAGACAAATACTTCGTTCAGAAAGAAACGCCTGACTTCAGCAAAATCAAAAAGCTAGTTGAAGTAATGACAGGTGTATTACAGGACAAACCGTATATCGAACGTTTGAATGAAACAATCACTCAGGCAGAGAAATCGGAGATTGGCAAATATGCACCTTTCTTCAGCCTAACCAATGCTAAAGGAGAAAAGATTACCCGTTCATCAGACGCCTTCAAGCAGAAAAGCCTGCTGATCAACTTCTGGGCTTCCTGGAACGACAGTATCTCTCAGAAGCAGAGCAACAGCGAGTTAAGGGAAATCTACAAAAAGTATAAGAAGAACAAATATATAGGAATGCTCGGCATCTCGCTGGATGTAGACAAACAGCAATGGAAAGACGCCATCAAACGCGATACGCTGGACTGGGAACAGGTATGCGATTTCGGCGGACTCAATTCTGAAGTAGCCAAGCAATATTCTATCTATAAAATACCTGCCAACATACTTCTCTCGTCGGACGGAAAGATTTTAGCTAAGAACCTTCGGGGAGAAGAGCTGAAAAAGAAAATAGAAAACATCGTTGAGGAAGCGACAGAAAAAGAAAAGAAAAACAAACAGAAAAAATAAACGGTAATCAAACGTGCTAATTAAAGTTTTCGGAGCGGCTGTTCAAGGGATTGATGCAACACTCATCACAATCGAAGTCAACAGCTCGCGTGGCTGTATGTTCTATCTCGTCGGTCTTCCGGATTCCGCAGTGAAGGAAAGTCACCAACGTATTATCTCCGCACTGCAAGTCAATGGCTATAAAATGCCGACCAGCAACCTGGTTGTAAATATGGCGCCGGCCGATATCCGCAAGGAAGGCTCGGCTTATGATTTACCTCTTGCCATCGGCTTGCTGGGTGCCAGCGAAACCATATCTTCCGAAAAGTTATCCCGCTATCTGATGATGGGAGAACTTAGTCTTGACGGGAGCATTCAGCCGATCAAAGGAGCACTGCCTATTGCTATCAAAGCCCGTGAAGAAAACTTTGAGGGACTCATTATTCCTCAACAAAATGCGCGGGAAGCAGCAGTCGTCAATCAACTGAAGGTATATGGCGTCAGTAATATCAAAGAGGTTATCCAGTTCTTCAATGGTGAGCGGGAGCTGGAACAAACGGTTGTCAACACGCGGGAAGAGTTTTATCAACAGCAAGCAGCCTTTGACCTGGACTTTGCAGACGTAAAAGGACAGGAGAATGTGAAAAGGGCTTTGGAAGTTGCCGCCGCCGGAGGACACAATCTCATCATGATCGGCGCTCCCGGCAGTGGTAAATCAATGATGGCTAAACGCTTACCTTCCATCCTTCCTCCCCTCTCCTTGGGCGAAAGCCTGGAAACGACCAAAATACATTCCGTTGCAGGAAAACTAAACCGGGGCTCTTCACTGATTTCCCAACGGCCATTCCGTGATCCCCATCATACGATATCGCAAGTTGCAATGGTGGGAGGCGGAAGTTTTCCCCAACCGGGAGAAATCAGCCTGGCGCATAACGGAGTTTTATTTCTGGACGAATTACCCGAATTCAATAGAGGGGTATTAGAAGTCCTGCGCCAGCCACTGGAAGACCGGCAGATTACCATCTCCCGCATAAAGAGCACAATCAGTTATCCCGCCAATCTGATGCTCATTGCATCCATGAATCCATGTCCTTGCGGCTACTATAATCATCCGACCAAGGCATGTGTATGCAGTCCCGGTCAGGTACAAAAGTATCTGAACAAGATATCCGGTCCGTTGCTGGACCGTATTGATATTCAGATAGAGATTGTTCCTGTTCCGTTCGACAAGATATCCGATCAGCGGCAGGGAGAAGCAAGCAGTGTTATTCGGAACAGAGTCATTCAGGCACGCCGGATACAGGAACAGCGCTATGCCGATCATCCCGGCATCTACTGCAATGCACAGATGAACAGCAAGCTATTATCCATTTATGCGCGGCCGGATGACAAAGGACTATCCCTACTGCGAAATGCAATGGAACGCCTCAATCTTTCCGCACGCGCATACGACCGTATATTAAAGGTGGCACGTACCATTGCCGACCTTGAAGGTGCGGAACTGATACAGCCCTCCCATTTGGCTGAAGCCATCAGTTACCGCAATCTGGACAGGGAGAACTGGGCGGGATAAAATCACTTGACAGTAAATAGAAGTAAATCAATAAAATACCATAAAGAAAAAGTCTTTGTCTCATATAAAATACTATTTTCGCAAGATAGAATCTAGTATATGAATAAACACGACAACCCATATTACCCCCTATTTCTACTCATCGGATGGCTTATCATGCTGAGTAGTTGTCAACCTGCCCCATCTCACCTTCTGGAAAAAGCGATGCAGATGGAGAATGTATCAACCGACAGTATCTTTTTCTACCTGCAACAAATAGAAGAACCCGACAAATTACCTCTCAATGATCAGGGAGATTATTACCTGTTGCTCTACAAGGCAACTCTGTGGAAAACAGGAACACCTGATGATTCATTATTGCAGATCGCCATCCGGCAATATAAACAAAACGAGCAGCAAATCCAGTATGTACGGGCACGCATTGAGCAAAGCGCCTCCTATTTATATCGTAATCTGCCCGATTCCACATTACTGATGAGCGAACAAATCCTGAAAGGATACCAGCTAAATGATACGCTAAAAACAAGGCTGTACGGGCTACGAAGGGCAGCATACAGCAGAAAGCAGGATTATCCGCAGGCATTGGTGATGGCAGACAGCAGCAGACAACTGGCTCTTAAGATGAAAGATACACTTTTCTATTTTTCTACCAGCCAGCTATATCTGCAAATTATAAACAAAATGCAAGATCATAACAGATACACCCAAAGCTATCTGCAGCTAATGAAAGAACTTATGGATTCGCCCAAATACCAGTCTTTGAATTATTATGCGTTGGAAAGTCTGTTGAATACCAGTCTGCAAAGAAAGGATTTCCGGCAAGCACTCATATATCTTCAACAATTATCGAGCCAACGGCGCGGAAGAAATGAAGTACCACATTATCTGCTGCTATGCGGAAGAACCCACGCCGCCTTGAACCAGATTGATTCCGCCAAATATTACTATCAGCAAGCCGCTATTTCATCTTCCAGCTTTATTGCCATGGAAGCCAATGCACGCTTATTCAATCTGATCAACGAAAAAGAATATCCGGAACAAGTCTTTTATACCAAACAGAAGGAAAGCACGATAAGGGACAATATACTGAATAATATCAGTACAGGGATACGGGAAAGGGAATTCAACCAACTCAAATTACAGAACGAATTATACCAGCTGCATCTGCAACAGCAGCAAAGGGAACTATGGATGCTGGGAATCGTTACAACTCTGCTGAGTATCGGATTCATCGCATTTTTCTTTTATCAGAGAGAGAAAAAGAAGCGACTGCTGCGGGAAAACCAGTTATTGTACAAAGAAGCCGAAGTAAGTGGACTACGGGAGAAAGAAATCCGGCTAAGGAATAAAGAGGCTGAACTCCGTGAAGCGCTTTTCCGGAGAATGCCATTCTTTCATAAGCTGCCTTCACTCCAAGCCAGCAACAATCAGGACGAACCGGGCACCAGTCACAAGATAGTAGTGACAGATGCAGAATGGGCAGAAGTCACTTCAGTAGTGAACGATGCGTTCGACAATTTTGTCGTCCGATTACGACAGGCTTATCCACAGTTGGGAGATAAAGAAATCGGCTTCTGCTGCCTCGTCAAAATCAATGTCAACATACAGGATTTATCCGATATCTATTGTGTGAGCAAAGCAGCCATTACCAAACGGAAATATCGAATAAAGACTGATAAGCTGGGAATTACCGATGAGAATATAAGCTTAGACAGTTTTCTCAAAGTTTTTTAGCTGCCGACACGGGGTAGTTGAAGTCTTTGTCCGCCTGAAAACGGACACACATAGATATTATACATCTAATAATCAGCGACATACTGCTATCCACATCGTATCTTTTTGTCCGCCTGTTTTTTTGTTTTTCTACTCACTTCGGTCTACTTTTGCCTCAGTGATAATCAGAAAAACAGTACTAACCAAATACAGAACCGTATGAAGAACAGAATTATTATTTTAAGTTTATGTACTAGTTGTCTACTTGCAATTGTTGCTTTTGTATACAACAGTGAAACAAAGACCGATCCGCTGGCACTCTCCCCTATTGTAGCGAAACGAGTCACGACATCTACCGGCACATTGGTCTCATGTAATTTAAAGGCTTTGAAAGACACAGTAGACATTCCACTCAGCTATTTGACAGAAGAACTTCAAGTTGTCAAACTAGACAACCGGGACGAAGCACTGGTAGGAGGCTGGATACGCACCACAGTGGGAGAAAAATACATCCTGGTGAGCAATAACAAACAGACTCCCTACAAACTTTTTACCCGCGACGGCAAATTCATCACCACTATCGGTGCCTACGGACAAGGGCCCAACGAATATGGAAACACATACGCCGACCAGTTGGACGAAGTCCACAACCGTATCTACATACTGCCCTGGCAGAGTGACAAACTGCTCGTATTCGATTTACAAGGCAATCCTCAGCCTCCCATTCCTTTATGTATGCGCGTGCCCAAAGGCAAATTCAGAGTAGATACGGAAAAGTCGGAAGTCACTCTGACAACTCTGCCTTTCGAAGGCTGGCCGGCTGTCGTGTGGACACAAGATTTCAAAGGTAAACGCAAGAACTTTATCGCACCGGGACATCTGACCGTTCCGCGCGACTTTAGCAACGAAGTATTTATGGATAATAATACTAATGATTACAGCGTTATGTTAATGGTGATCATGCCTGCCCCACGAACGGACAGTCTGTACCACTATAACGCAGTCCAAAATCGACTCGAAGCCAGATTCACCGTGGAATATCCGAACAAGGAGAAAATCCCCTGGCACGGTTATTCCGAATACCCGCGTCATTTTATCGGAGACGTTTCCGTGCCGATACAAGTATCAGAAAACACTTGGAGCGGCAGCAAGCCTGCCAAGTATATCATAGATAAGAAAACACTGCATGGCAGCTACTTCCGCCTGTACAATGATTTCCTGGGAACGAAAAAGATGCAGATATGGCCCTCATTCGGCAATGGTTATTATGTTGCCAACATGGAACCTGCCCAGCTAAAAGAAACACTGGAAAAAGAAATAGCCCGAAAAGATATTCCGGCGGAGGCAAAGAAACGTGCACAAACATTGATAAATTCACTGGATGAAGAAGGCAACAACGTCATTCTACTCGCTAAAATGAAGAAATAACTATCAGAAAGCCAGAGGGTGTTTCAAAAGTCAGTAGTAACTAAAATGGGGTTGTCTAAAATTTACTATGAATGAAAGAATTGCGTATTCACCTACCACCTCCCCCTGCGGGTACTCCTCCTTCCTGAAGGAGGAGATTTAAGATACTACCGATTTTAACACACCTTCCGGCATTCCGTTGAGAGAGCACATCCCCATTTCCTTTCGATAGAAAAACACAGACACAATTCTTATAATTGTCCATCTTTAAACTGATTTTCTCTATTTTCTGATTCTTTGATTTTGCCTTCCTTTGCAAAGCAAAAGATTCATATAAAATAAGCAGATCATGCAGTTTACGATTACACATTGGGGATGTACTCCGTCGGGAGATTCCATCTATCTGTTCCGGTTGACCAATGCTTCCGGAGCCTCCATCGAGCTTACAAACCTGGGAGCCACCTGGGTTTCGGCCAATATACCGAACAGATACGACGTCTTTGAAAACATTTTGCTGGGATATGACAAAGTAGAAGGATATCTCAAAGACACCTATTATATGGGAGCCACTGTCGGCCGGTTCGCCAACCGTATTCATCAGGCATCCTTTTCTATCGAAGGCACTACCTATCTGCTGGAGAAAAACGACGGAGAGAACACCAATCACGGTGGACTATCCGGCTTTCACAAGAAGATATGGCAATGGAAGCAGACAGATTCCGGCATCCGTTTCCTTCTCCACTCTCCGGACATGGAAGGAGGATATCCGGGGAATGTACAGGCGGAAGTGGAATATCAATTCACAGAAACCAACGAACTGACAATCAGCTATCGCGGAACCACAGACCGCCCTACTTATCTGAATCTGACCAATCATGCCTACTTCAACCTGTCCGGCGATAAACGAAAAATAACGGAGCATGAGCTCATGATACCTGCTGCACGAATATTAGAGACAACCTCACAATTTATTCCTACCGGACAGACACAGGACGTCAAAGACAGTCCGTTTGATTTCAGCACCAGTCGCAGCATCGGAGCACATCTTTACGACGATAACGAGCAGTTGCACTGGAATAAGGGATACAATCATTGCTATATCCTGAAAGAAGAGTCGTCCGACACGTTATTGACAGCCGCCGTATTATCCGACCCTTTCTCCGGCAGAAAGCTGACTGTCAGGACTGACTTACCCGGTGTTTTATTATATACCGCCGGCTATCTCGATCCCACGCCGGATATCGGTATATGTCTGGAGACACAATACTTTCCGGATACCCCTTCGCATCCACATTTTCCGTCCTGCCTGCTCATGCCGGGGGAAAAGTATTACCACAGAACTATTTATACATTCGAAAAATGATTTCTTGAGTATTCTACATATTGTTCCCGCTTAGCTTCATATAAACAGCTATATTTTTTTACTGGCTATATCTTTTTTATTCATATATTTGTTTTACATTTGTAGTAAATAATAAAAGCAATAGTATGAAAACGTCCATTGTAACTCTTTTAATCACATTTTGTTTTTATCTGTCAGTTTATGCACAAGCACCTCAGGATAAAGCCACAGAACTAAAAGAACAGGCTTTGAGCAGCCTGAAGCAGAAAGATTACATCAAAGCCCGTTATCTGTTTAAGAAAGCGTATGAAGCATTTGCCGTGCGAGAGAACTATCCACAAGCTATAGAATGTGGTATTCAAGCCAATGCTCTATATGTCAGAGAAAACTTCTACAAAGAAGGTTTCGAATTATGCCGTAATATGGAACAACTCATCTGGACAGGCGAACAGAAGCAAAACAAAGTCTTTTATGACTTACGCTTTCCTATCAGCAAGGAACGGTTGCAGATGTACATTTCACTGAAGAATCCCGCACAGGCAAAGAACCAGCTGGACAAATTGGAAGAGATGGCCAGTCTCGCCAAAAATGACTCTTTAATGGAAGTGCTGCTCTATACGAAAGCCAACTATTACTATACTTTCAATCAGAATACGCAAGGAGACGCCTGTTTCCGCAAACTCATCAGCCAATACAAGGAAAAGAAGGACTACGATAAAGTGAGCGACTGCTACAAGACTCTTATCGGCATCGCCCGCAAAGCCAACAATGCTCCGTTGATGGAACGCACGTACGAAAACTATATTGTATGGACAGACTCGGTAAAAGCCCTGACTGCCCAGGATGAGCTGAATGTCCTGAAACGAAAATATGACGAAAGCCTGCAGACCATACAGGACAAAGACAGTACACTATCCGCCAAGCAATACATCATCATAGGACTTTGTACGCTTGTAGCTATCCTTGTAGCCGCAATCATTGTACTTGCCATCTTACTGCTGAAATTTATCACCGGCAACCGCAAACTCAAAAAGAGCGTGGTCATAGCCAACGAGCACAACGAACTGAAAACAAAGTTCATCCGGAATATATCCTCACAAATGGAACCGACTCTGAACACTTTAGGAACTTCTGCCAAAGAGCTCTCCGCCCAAGCTCCAAGGTGCGCAGAGCAGATGCAGGCACAAGTAGCAGCCTTAAAGCAATTCAGCGACAATATTCAAGAGCTTTCCGCCCTGGAGAACTCACTGACCGAACCTTATGAAATGGGAGAAGTCAATGCGGGTACTTTCTGCGAAAGTGTCATGGAGAAGGCGAAAGAATTTATGAAGCCGGACGTCACCCCTTCTGTAAACGCCCCCAAACTCCAAGTAAAAACGAATAAAGAACAACTGGAACGTATCCTGCTCTACTTGCTGAAAAATGCCGCTTTCTATACGGAGCAGGGACGGATCAGCCTCGACTTCAAGAAACGGGGGGCACACACCCATCAGTTCATCATAACCGATACGGGAACAGGTATCCCGGCAGAGCAACAGGAAAATCTCTTCAAACCCTTCACCCAGGTCAAAGACCTGACTACAGGTGATGGCTTGGGATTACCTATCTGCTCACTCATCGCCACCAAAATGAATGGCAGTCTGACATTGGACACAAGCTACACCAAGGGATGCCGGTTTATACTGGAACTTCACGCATAAATAACGTAAGGTATTCAAGAGCTTTGTATAGTTAGATTACCCGCAACCATTGTCAACTATAATTATCGTAATTAGCTATAATCGGAGAACGCACATTCTAACTATACAAAAATAGCAACAGAATACTGCATAAACGGCAATCGGATTTATAATAAATACTGTGATCGTTTATTATAAACGTCCCCCTCGTTTATTATAAACTTTAAAATAGGAATTTGTAGAATCAGGATTGAATTTATAATACAAAAAAGGCTGCAAACCTCATAAAGTTCGCAGCCTTTTCCTATATCGGAGTATCCTATCCTCGGCTATATGTCAGAGAGATAAATACTATTTGTTACTATATTATACCACCGCAGCCGATGATTCCACACTAATTTTCTCATTTTATTTATCGTTCTTATATTATTCAGTTCAGGTTTGGAACTACAAATATACAACAATAAAAGGCGTTTGTCAAGTGATTAACGGATTTCCGTCGGTCCTGTCATTCAGCAACTACTTCTATAACTCTGCTGTTCAGACGCTGACCTGTAAATATATTCAGTCCTACCGTCATCAGATATTCACCAGAGAATAACTCACCGTTTCCTTGGAGAGAAGAGTTAGCGCCCGGCATCAGATTAATTTCCTTCACCCGATATTGGCGGTCGGCGTCCAGTCCTTGCAAACGGACAGGCAACAGTTTCTCGCCATAACGGGGGTAAATATCGAATGCAAAGACAACAGCTCCCTTCTTATCTTTCCCCACATATTGGGTGGAAGTATGGTTTCCGCTATAAGGAGATACCAGCCGATACATGTCTCCTTCGAGCACCACCGGTTTAAGATGATTGTAGTTGGTGACCGCATCACGGCAGAACTTCTTCTCATTATCATTGAGGTCCGACAATTTGATATCAAAACCAAGTTTGCCCATCATTGCTACGTCTGTACGAAATTTGATACTTGCATCATGATTCCACGTAGTGACATGTGCACAAAGAGTTTTTGCCGGGAAAAGCTGAGAGTATCCCCATTGGATAAACAGACGTTCGATAGGGTCCGTGTTATCACTCGGCCAGAACTCGGTGAAGTATCTGAGCGCTTCATAGTCAATACGCCCGCTACCGCCCGAACAAAGCATCATCGGCAGATCAGGGTACTTCGTTTTAATACGTTCCAATACATTATACAGACCGCGAACATAGTCGATGTACAAGTGCGACTGTTTCTCCTTCAGATAAGAAGAGTAGATATTAGTGATCGGACTATTGCAATCCCATTTGAAGAAAGCGATACCGGGATATTTAGTCATCAAATTATCCACTACTCCAAAGACGAAGTCCTGCACTTTCGGATTGCTCAGGTCAAGTACCAACTGATTACGGAAGTAATATTCATCCCGATTGGGAAGATGGATGACCCAGTCTTTATGTTTCTCGTAAAGCTCACTCTTCGGATTCACCATTTCCGGTTCTATCCACAGACCGAACTTGATGCCCTTCTTAGTGGCTTCTTCGACCAGACGCCCGATACCGTTGGGCAGTTTATCTGCCGTTTCATCCCAGTCTCCCAAGCCTTGATGATCGCTGCTGCGCGGATATTTATTGGCAAACCAGCCGTCGTCCAACAAGAACATATCCACTCCGAGACCTGCGGCATCGCCAATCAGTCCTATCAGTTTCTCCTCATTAAAATCGAAATAAGTCGCTTCCCAGTTATTTAGCAGGGTCATACGGGTTTCATCTCCGTCCTTCAACTGATAACGGCGTGCCCAATCGTGGAAATTACGGCTGGCTTTGCCCTTACCATTTGCACTATAGGTAAAATAGAAATCGGGAGTACGGAACACGACACCTGCCGGAAGGTAATATTCAGAGGCATAAGGGTTGATACCCGAAATGATACGCAATTCGTTCTTGTTGTCCACTTCGAAAGTAAAGCGGAAATTGCCGGTCCATCCCAATGTACCTACCAGCACTTCACCACAATTCTCCGTAGCCAGCTGGTCCAAAGAAAGCTGGAAGAACGGAGGGGTAAACATGTTGGCACGGGCGCCCAGTTTGGTATCGAGTACTTTTTTACCAAACTCCAACGGCTGGTCGGAGATATTAGCTTCGTGAGCCCAGTCACCCGCAAATTCTGTCAGATAATACTTCGCACGGTTCAGATGAAGCATACTAGAGGCATATTGGTGAAGCACTACGGGCTTCTTCTCCTTATGGCTGATTTCCGTATAGGTTTTAATGATATCCTCGGCAGGATAAGTGACGTAATGCAGCTTTACCGTAACCGGATATTTATCATCTCCCAGGGTGATAATGGTTTCGTTAACTCCTTGCGACACCACTTTCGTCTCATGAGAGACATACTTCAACAGAAGTGACGGATTACCGTCATTGTGAAGGATATGAATGGCAGGTTCAAAGTAGTCCTCCATACCGTGGGTGATATAGGCTTCCGTCCCTTGCAGAAGATGGGAAATATCGGCCTCATGGCTCAGCTTTTTGCCCAGATAACTCTGGTATAACCGCCCGTTGTCGGCTACGCGGAAGATCAGACTACTGTTATCCGTATGAATCTGAATGACAGGCTTGTCCGCCGCGTTCAGAAGACAGGTGATACTAAGGAAACAGATTAAAAAAAGGATTCTCACTTTCATGATATACATTTAATAAGGTTTATAAATCAAGTCGTTAAAATTGTGGATGGCTGAATCAATTAAAATGATGGATAGTTGAATCAGTTAAAGTTGTGAACGAACTGAATCAGTTAAAATCGTAAGTGAACCAGTTGAAGAAAGCATTTCCTCCGTCACGAAGCGTATTGTATGAGTACAGACCGACACGGGCACCTTTCCAGTCACCGAATCTCAGCGAATAAGGTTCTCCGCAGGGAGTAAAGTTCTTATTGTCCGTGCTATAGTACAACTGATGCTGGTTGGTACGTGCATTCATCGTAGCCCGAAGGTAAATCTTCTTACCGCTTACCGGCTTTACTTTCTCCACATTACCATTATTTTCCAGATACAGATAGTTCTTGCCATTCTCTTTGAGTATTCCAATGCCATTGAACAAATTGCCTATACAGAATAGTCCGGCACGTTGTCCCTCGGCCCAAGAACTCATATCCATTTCTGTCGTAACCGTCCCCTCGTATCCGATACACTTCTGTGTCAGCATATTGCGTGATGCCCGAAGATGATCCGCTTTCAGAGCTTTCAACAGTAACCATCCTTTTCGTTCCGTCAGATTCCAGTCGGCGTCAGAAGGATTATGATTGAACTGCCACTGCAAGTTCAGCTCGGGCGAATCAAAGGAATCGCCTCCCTGCGGGAAGCTTACAGGCACTTTCTTTCCGGTATTCGGCTTTGTCCAGACTTTTACCGGTTCGCCTATGCCATTCATATCGATGTCCACCCCAATCACGGGCCATCCGTCTTTCCAATGTGCAGGTTGCAGATGCACGACTCTTCCCAGCGGTTCCGTCAACTGGAAGTGATAGAACCACCACTCACCTTCGGGAGTATCTACCAGTGCACCTTGGTGAGGCCCGTTGACATTGGTAGAACCTTTTTCCAGTACCACTTTCTTCTCGTAAGGACCGTAGATGTTTTTCGAACGCAGAATTGTCTGCCATCCCTCACCTACTCCGCCTTCGGGAATACTGATATAGTAATATCCGTCCCGCTTGTGAAACTTGGTACCTTCTGCCACCGGACCGGTATAGATCACGTGTCCGTCATCTTCCAAGGTCCTCCCGTCGGCGCTCATCTTATGCAAGATGATAGGTCCGGCTCCCAACTGGCTCCGTCCCAGATAAGCCTGACCATTGTCATCCCATATCGGGCAAGGGTCTTCCCATCCGCCAATCCGTTTCACACAATGTAAGGGTGACCAAGGGCCGTGAGGATCGGTAGCCGTACTCATCATCAACCCTTCACGGGGAGTACAGAAGTAAATCCAGAACTTCCCGTCATGATGACGGATAGAGGGGGCCCATGAGCCTCCTCCATAATTTCCGTTCGTATCCCAGTCCGGAAAATCCAGACGCCGGTACACCTGACTGATAATCTTCCAGTTAATCATATCATCGGATTCCAGCACCGGCATGCCCATATAATGAAAGTCCGAGTTTACCATATAATACTTATCGCCTACCCTGATGACATCCGGATCGGAATAGTCCGCATTCAATATCGGATTGATATACGTGCCGTTTCCCTGATCTCCCCATGTCACATTCTTTGTTTGTGCACCCGCTATCTGACAAATCAGAAGCGCTATCCATACGCAAAGGATTTTTGTATTCATAATCATTGTTTTAAGTATATACTCAAGCTTCATCTTCTACATGCCGAACGAAAGACCAGAAACAACATGCCTATACTGATCAGCCAGCCAACCAGTATCACGATGAAAGATTTCACCGTAATACCGCCATAGAAATGATTAATGACCAGCTGAATCGGCAGTATAAACAACCCTATCGTCAGAAACAGACCTCTTCGTTTTTTGTCGTTCGGTGTCATTTTCCCTTCACAGTTATCACCTTCGTGAAGTGGATATTGTCAGCGGCACTTCCTATCTGAATCTCAAACTCTCCCGGTTCCACCACTTCCTGCATACGGGCATTCCAAAGTGCCAGCTCCGAGATGGGAAGCTTTAGTGTGAAAGTGTTTGTTGCACCGGCTTTGATTAGGTCTTTCCTGAATGCTTTCAGCTGGCGGATAGGAGTAGCCACGGAACTGAAGCGGTCGCGTACATACAGTTGCACTACCTCTTTGCCATCCATCTTGCCGGTGTTTTTCACTTTTACCGTTACCGTCAGTTGATCCTTGTCGGTCAATACAGAATCACTCAACGCGCAATCCACATATTCAAAAGTAGTGTAACTCTGTCCGCTGCCAAAGCTCCATAACGGGTCGGGGGCGTCAAAGATATAATGTCCTTTCGGTTCTTCGGGACTGCCCGGCTGGTCGAACGGTTCATTACGGTCTGTGATAAAATGATTGTAGAAGCAAGGAGTATTGCCTGTGCTACGCGGGAAAGATACATTCAGTCGTCCCGACGGATTGACCTTCCCTACGAGGATATCCGCCAACGAACGTCCCTGCTGTTCGCCGCCATACCATTGTACCAACAGTGCGTCGGCATTCTCTTTTACCCAAGGCATAGCCAATGGTTTGCCGGCTATCAATACGACAACCATCGGTTTTCCGGTTTTCTTGATTTCCTGCAACAGTTCTTCCTGTACTCCGGGAAGTTCCAGCGAAGAGAGGTCGAATCCTTCTCCGGTAGTGGAATATTTCGGACTTCTACCCAGATAGGTACTGCGTGTTCCGACGGCAACGATTGCCAGATCACTGCCGCGAACGGCTTCCACCGCTTCCGCTATCTTATCCTTTTTACTACTCCACCAGTCACATCCTTCGGCATGGCGAACCGTTACTTTATTTCCTAATACCTCCTTTAATCCCTGAAGCAAAGTGACACCTTCTTTGGTATCTCTGGTAGTCCAGGCATAATCTCCGTATATCGTCTGATTGCTGTTCGGACCTACTACGGCTATTGACTTATACTTAGCCAAATCCAAAGGAAGAATCTGATTCTTATTTTCAAGCAGAATAGCGCTCTCGTCAGCTATTTCCTTAGCCAAAGCTACTTTCTCCGCACTGCGGACAACTTTACTCACTGCCTTCGGATCGCCATAAGGCGCATCAAACAGCCCTAACTGAAACTTAACCGTCAGGATACGGCGAACGGCAAGGTCAATGTATTTTATATCCAGACGGCCTTCCTGTACCATCCGTTCGAAGTTATCATAAGCAGAGTCGATGTTCAAGTCTACCCCGGCTTCCAATGCCAGGCGTCCGGCCTCATCGGTTTCGGGCGTGATAGCATGAAAGGTTTTAAGGCGGTCCACCGATCCCCAGTCAGAATAAACATACCCTTTGAAACCGAGTTCACCACGAAGAATATCTGTCATGTAATAAGGAGAACCTGTGATGGCTACTCCATCATAAGCACTATAACAAGTCATCAATGCCAACGGATTCGTCTCCTTGATGACACGACGGAACGGATAGAGATACAAACTTCTCAGTTCCCGTTCACCACCGCTGACCTGCGCACAGTTCAATCCGCCGGAGGGAGTGCCGTGCGCAACAAAATGCTTCGGCATACAGGTGATGCGGTTTTTCTGATATCCATTGATAAAGGCGATACCCATTTCGGAAATAAGGTAAGGGTCTTCACCAAAGGTCTCTTCTACACGTCCCCAGCGAAGTTCACGGGCAATGTCCAGTACAGGAGAGAGAATCTGATGGATGCCAATTACTTTGGCTTCCTCTCCCGCAGCTTCGGTCATGCGCTGGATCAGAGCAGGATTGAAGGTACTCCCCTGCGCCAAAGCGTGCGGAAACAGCGTACAATTATTTTGCAGGATTCCCTGAATGCCTTCGGCAGAAGTAATAATGGGGATTCCGAGCCTTGTTTTCGTCAGCATGTACTGTTGCAGTTCTTTGTACATGGCAGCACACTCGGCGGCAGTCGTACCCATTTCGTGGGTACAGCCAAAACTCTCACCGTTGAATATACGGTCTATCTCGTCCAGACGACCTGCGCCCCGGTTCTGCAATTGCAGAACCTTTTCACGCAGTGTCATCCGTCCCATCAGGTCGTCTACACGCTTCTCGATGGAAAGTGATTTATTCTTATAAGGTGGTACCTCCGTCTTTCCGACAGCCTGTCCCGAAAGGGTAAGCAGGCATAAAGTTACAGCACAAGTTATATTTCTCAGTGTCATAGCAAGTTAGTTATTATAAGGTGTAACCAGTAATTTGTAAGAACCGCCTTTCAACAAAGACTTGTCAAAGTTAATAGTAATCTCTTTATTTTCACCCGGCATCAACGTAAAATAATTATCATTCATGATAGCCGGAAGAATACGTTCACCATCAACTGTGCGTACAGCCTGTACATGTACGGCAAAAGCTACACTCTTGGCAGACTTAGGCAGTCCGATTGTTGCACGGATTTCCGCTTTCTCTCCCTTCTGTTCCATTTTGGAAGAAACTTTCAGTTCGGCCTTCGGAAGTTGGTTCAGAGCAGTGAAGTCTCTGCGGTCATTTCCTCTCCAGTAGTTATTTTCCGAAATCAGTTTACCGTTCTTATCTGTCAGTTTCAGACGGATGAAATGTACATCGCTCAAACCTTCGCTCTTACCGGTTCCTCCCAGCACATCGAAGCTCCACAGAGAATATCCGTACCACCAGCCTCTCTTGAACCCGAACATACGTACATAACGTGCGTCCTTTTCGGGGAAAGTGATCAGTTCCACACCACCGATTCCATTTTTCGTGCTGTAAGCCTCTTCCCACTGCTGGGCGTCATTCGATACCTGAATCTTGTATTCCTTTCCATAAGATGCCTCCCAGTCAAGACGGACACCGCCAACGGGTTGTACCTTGCCCAAATCAACATATATCCACTCGTTATCACGGTAGGCACTTGACCAACGGGTATCTTTCTTTCCATCCACAGCCATTGACGGATCGCCTTCGGAAGTAGAGGAAACAACTACTTTCTGATTCAATCCCAGGTTCGGTCTTTCCTTATTAAAGTCGATGGTAAAACACTCCAGCGTACTATTGGACGCTGAATGAACAACAGAGGATTTGCTATAAGCCGGAACCGCTTTTCCGTCCATATTGTAGACTGTCACTTCCGCTTTCAAATCCTGATAGTTTTCTGCGGTAGTATTGGCCACCTTCACTGCGTCCGTCACCGGATTCCAGAGGATATGCAACGGTTCGCATGCGGACTTCGTTCCCCAGTAAGCGCCTGTAAGATCATAATAGTAATCATAAGTCTGCCATACCATAGAGGGGTAAGCCGATTGCCCCATCCAGGTCATGATACCGGAAGCGTCGTCCCACATACGGTCCAGCCAGCCTTCATACATAGCTTTGTTCGATTCGATATTGATAAGCTGCGCTTTACGGCAATAGTCCTCGATTCCAGAGGGGGCGCCAAAACCTTTGGCAAGAGAAGCGTCATATCTGTCCGGTGCGGCATTGAAAGCAGACTGACCGAAGTAGTGCAAATCCCACATCTTATTACGGGGCCACCAGTCTTTCTCCGGCATAAACTTCTTGAAACTTTCAAAAGTAGGAACTACAGCCGTACCTATTTCCGTACGGAATCCCCAGCCACGCTCCGGATCACCTTCCAGTCCGTCAGGATATTCAGTGAAATAGAATCGAGGGTCGAATGCTCCCCAAGGACCGCTACCTGTCAGGTTGCCGGCATGTGAGTTCGGTTGGAAATAGCGGTCGCCACCATCAAAGGTTTTGATATTCTCTGCCATCCAGCCTTCCAGCGGGGGCTGCGGGTTCGACTCATTATCACCACACCATACAGCCAGAGAGGGATGATTACGGACACGCTTGATTTTCTCTATCATATTGTTATTGAACGTATTCAAGTCGTAAGGAAGATTGGGATTAGAGTTAATCCAAAAGTCATCCCATACCATCAAACCATATTTATCACACATTTCGTAAAACTCGTCATCGGTAGTAGAGCCAAGCCAGTTACGAATCATGTTGAAATTCATTTCGTGATGGAAACGCAGCTTGGTGTCATACTCTTCACCACGGCATCTCAGCATATATTCCGACATTCCCCAGTTAGCTCCTTTCACAAATACAGGTACACCGTTGATGTGCAGATGCAGGGTGTTGTTGTTTGTGTCATAGCTATACTCCTTGATACCGAAGGTGACGTCTTTAGTTTCGGAGACTTTCCCGTCTACGGATACTTCCAGTTTACAGGTATACAGGTTGGGCTCACCATATCCGTTGGGCCACCACAGTTTCGGCGAGTTGATCACCAGTTGCGGATAATACCGTTTGTCGAACTTCACTTCCGAAGTCGCCCCCGGATTAATGTCTACTTCTTTGGTGAACTTCACATCACCGGGGGTAATCGTACCGTTCACCACGACTTTAGATGGTTTGTCAGAACTGTTTTTCACTTCCAGTGCCACCGACAGATCGGCGCGTGTGCGGCTGGGTAATGGTAAGTCTGTACGAATCCAAGGATCGATGATCGTTGCCGTACCGGTGTTGCTGAGATAAACCTTATCCGTGATACCCATATTCAGTCCCGGCACATAAGGCATCCAGTCCCAGCCACCACTCGACAAGTAAGTAGGACTGCCGTAGTTTGCCAACGGTGTTTGCGGCATGTGAACTAATACTGCCAGTACGTTCGGCTGATCTTTCTTCACTATTTCCGTGATATTGAAACGTCCTCTGTGCATAAATCCATCGAGTATCCCCAGCAAGTGTCCGTTCAGATAGATTTCCGCTTTACGGTTCACTCCGTTAAAGTTGAGCCATGTCAGCGCTTTATCAAAGTCGGCAGGCACTTTAAACTCTGTACGATACCAGAAACTGCGGTCATACTTTGCACGGTCTACGTTGTGAATATTATCCCCAAAGTTAGGGTCCTTTTCCAGTCCTGCCGTTACGTAAGAAGTAAAAGCAGTGCCCGGTACAACAGCGTCCACCCATGATGATGTGTCATAACCTGCGTTCAGCAGAGCCGGAACATTTGTTCCGACTTCCGCCTCCGGCTTTAACTTCCAGGAAACAATCGATTCACCACTATGCAGATAAACGGGGCCTGCTTGCAAAGAAGATACCAACAATGAACCAACCATTGCAAGTCCGATACCCAGCGATTTACCTTTTTTCTTTATAAACTTCATACACATTATTGATTATAGTATTATTATTTATTTTCTTATCGTAATCATGTCGTTTGCAGCGCATATATATCCTGGTTATTGGATCTATATGTCCAACTCGTAGCGTATATATGTCCTGCGCGTTGGATCTATATGCCCTGCATGCAGGGCATATATGGTGTATATCCACTATTCCAAGCACTTATAAGAACCGAATTATTCGGCTATATCCGCTATATTCATCAGCTTGATATAGAGCACTTTCATCCAGGTAGACGATCCGAAGGTGACTACCCAGCCTACCGAAACGGTAGCAGGTTCCGCCAAAGAGAAGGTCAGGGTATGCTTTCCGCCCATATTGGAGTCACCGTACTGGCTATATCCCAATGCTTCTTCTTTCAATCGGTCAATGTCCGGCAATACGCTGCCGCGGCTGGCTGCCAGATATCCGTTCATTCCGTTACTACCCCCTTCGAGTTCACACTCCAATTGATAATTTCCAGCCGGAAGTTCAAAACTTTGATAGACCTTACCATTCGTGATTCCTTCTCCATCCCAGTCTTTCGATTCCAGATGGATGGAATAATTGCCCCAGTCTTCGGACCAACCGCCTTTTCCATTACTCTGATTCAGGATATTGGGAGTGAAGTCCCAGTCAACGAGTATTCCCCATTTATTATCCGCATTCTTATCCCTTCCTTCAAACGGACGTTTGTAGTTCTTCAGATACAAGTCGGTAATGTCTTCACTGACTCCGTAAGAGACAACTGCCGTTTTAAAGGTATCAATTGACATTTCATCCGGCAGGAAGTAAGTCTGCACATCAAACTTGGTCATACTCTTGTAGTCCTTCAGGACGGTTTCTTCTTCGCTGTTTTCGATCTTCAGTTCCTGTACTTTTCCCGAGTTATCAGTGTAATGCACCATCGTATAAAGAGCTGTCGGTTCCGCCGGCGACCAGTCGATCGTTACATCATCTTCTATCTTTTCTACCTTCTTCACCAAGCGGTTGACCAGTCCGTCTTTGTAGGAGTCACCATATGACGTTCCGGTAAGGTTGAAAGGAACCGAAGGATGCAATCCGTCTTTATCATAGGTATGCATTTCGAAATTATAGGTCCCTTCTTCCAGAGGAATCGGTATAATCAGCACATTATCATTTCCTTCTCTCCGGATATCCTGTTCCAGAGAGTCCTGTTTCAAGTTCCAATATATCTTTATCTTGGCTATTTTAGGGTCGGATGCCAGTACTCCGCGGAAGACCACCCGGTTGTAACCGGAATACATGGCGATAGAATCAGGAATACCCGTATAAAGAATTTCCTTTCCATCCGTATATTTCAGATATTCGTCCATCTTTGTGCAAGATGTAATCCCCAACAGCATCAGTAGTGACATCAGATAGGGCGTATGTTTGATAAATTGTTTCATATTCTTTCTGCTTTAATCAGTCGGTTAACACTCATTGAATTATTCTTCGTTATCATTCCCCCAGAAGGTGAGTTCCGTGAAACAGATGTTGTAATTGTTAGACCAATTCTTCAGACATTTGATACGGATATAGCGTACACGCGGCATATCCAGAGGAACATTTGCCTGATCTCCTATTTTCGCAGCTTCGATATCATCTTCCGTCAAGATACCGATAGGCGAACCGGAAGGCTTCACATTCTCCATATCCAATAGTTTCACCCACTGATCCCAGCTACCGTCGGGGTTAGGTTCCGTAGCGCATCCCCATACTTCGTAGCGTCTCGGGCTCATGTCGTTATAGAAGTGCTTCTCGTCTTGAATAGCCCACAGTGCAAAGCGGCTCAGTTTAGCCAGTACGCCAAGATCGAAGGTAAATACTGCCGGACCGTCTTTCGTGCCTGTTCCGGTGTGAAGCCCTACGCCACCACTGTCACCATCTTTGGAGATTCTTCCGTTCCATACATATTCCATCTTTCCGTCATACGAGTCTACGCGGGAATCGTTCTGCAAATACATTTCCCTGAACTTCGTCTTATCCAGTTCTCTTTCGTAGATCGGAGTCAGCTCGGTGAACAGCGTGTCTGTCTCATTCCCATATTTATCCTGCAGGAAGATGCCGAAACGACGGGGAACTGCATCATACCCTCTGACGGAATAAACGATCTCTTCACGTGCCGAGTAGAATGTTTCGGCCAGCACCATATCGCCTAACTCATCGGGAGTACAGACGTAGATAGCAAGATCGGACTTGAACTTATTGTCCATCTCGAAGGTCATGCCGCCAAAGTCAGAAACCACCGATAGCGACTCGTAGCAGGACAGGATAGGAGGAGTCAGCGGAGCGACTTCCACTATCTGAGGCTGAGAACGGTTCTCGCTACGGTCTACAGTGTACAGTTCTACTTTATAAGTATCCGTATCGCCAAAACCTTCTACCGTAACGGAGTTCGTGTAAAACGAGGAACGGAACTCCATTACTTTTCCTGTTTTATTAGTATACTTGGCCAACACATACAGCAAATCCGGATCGGAAGGCAGTGTATAAGTGAACTTCACAGCTCCTGGAAGGCTTTCTGTTTTTACGTCCTGAACAGTGCCAGGGGCGTCTTTATCGTTTTCAATGGGCTTTACCATATCTTCTGCGCAACTACTGAAAACGAAAAGCAAGCCGCAAGCCCATATTATAAATTTACGTGATATCATATTCTGCTGATTTTAAAATGAGACATACATTACCATCCGGGGTTCTGAACCAATTTCGGGTTGACTACCAGGTCATTCTGATGAATCGGCCAGAAATAATCACGCGGAGCGATAAACTTTAATGTATACAGGGTTCTCTGCGAATAGTACTCTGCGGGAGTTTCACCTTCAAAGTTCCATCCGTGGATCTTCTCGTTCAATACCTTATTGGCTGTCTTCCATCGACGGAGATCCCAGAAACGGCTGCCTTCGAACATCAGTTCGATAGCACGCTCACGCTGGATAATCTCACGAAGTCCTTCCTGTGTCTTGTATCTGTTGGGATACTTGGAGTAAGTGTCCCATGATTCCTTGATTCCTTTCAGACCGGCACGTGCTCTGATCTGATCCAGGTAGCTGATAGCCAGTTCACGGTTGTTGGCGTCGTCTTTCTCGTTCAGCGCTTCGGCATAGAGTAAGTATAAGTCAGTAAGGCGCATTTCCGGCCAAGGGAATCTTTCGGTCGTATAGCCACTCTGGGTAACTTCATAAGTGACGCTGACCAGTTTTTTGGTCCAGTATCCGGTGGTTGTATAGCTGTTGGTTCCCAGTTTCCCCTGTGCTTGTCCGGCGCGGTTCTTCGCTGTCCAGATGTCTTTTTCACTGTCTGATGGACAGTTATACTGATACCAGGTGCAACCGTCAAAACCGATATTGGCATAGAAGCGAGGTTCTCTGTCAAAGTTCATCTGTATTGTTTCATAATAAGATGCCAGTTCGTATGGTTGCTCGTTGGTGTGCATCTTTACTTTGAAACGGTCGGCATAATTCCATGTTTTATCTTCGTCCATTGGGACACCGTTCTTTGTGTAGTACAGATTCGTAGCTTCCATTGTAGGGTTCAGCATTTCCTGTCCTCCCCACATATTGTTGGGATAAGCTCCGACACGGGTCATACAAAGACTCTGCAAGTGTGCGTCCGAACGTGAAGAAAGTCCCCAGATCAGTTCTGTATTCCACTTTTCCGTTACGCTGTTGCGAATGCTAAGCTGGCATTTGGTTTCATCCGACAGGATCAGGTTGCTTTTATAGGAGTATAATTCTAATCCTAATTCCGGGTCCTGACTGGCTTCAATGGCGGCTTCGCATGCGGCAATGGCGGCGTCCCATTTAGTCGGGTCTTCGGTGGAGTTAAACAAATGTTCTCCATCCTTATCCACATAGTTTGCATAATCCTTATTACCATTGAACAACGGACTGGCAGCTGTTACCAGCAGTCTGGCTTTCAGAGTCAGGTTTGCGATCTGCGTCACACGGCCCAACTCACTACCTTTGTTGGAAATCACTCTCGGAAGGTCTTCCAGACATTCGTCCAGCAAATCTACAATGTACTGCACTACCTTATCTACCGGTTCACGTTTCTTTCTCACTTCTTCCGGAGTAGCCGAAATCGGGAGATTGTCATCAGCAATCACGATAGGACCGTACATTCTGAACAGACAGAAATGATAATATGCTTTCAGGAATTTTACTTCGGCAAGCCATCTCTTCCGCATGGAAGGAGTCAAATCTCCTACTTTGCTCATGTCTGATACGTTCTCCAGAAAGATGTTGCAATCACGGATGCCACGGTAATATACATACCACATGTTACATAAAGGGTCATTGACATTCTGACGTCCCAGTGCAATCTTCCAAGGGCCAAAATCGTTGTACGGAGTAAGAGGGTAATAACTCCAGAGTTCGTCCGCGCCCATCAGAGCGACATTATTGTATGGGCTGTCATTGCCCGGAATGTATGAGTAGCAAGTATTCAGATACTTTTCCGCCTCGTTGCGGTTTGTAAACGAGTTGTCAATCGTTCCTATCTTATCGGGCACTACATCCAGATAGCTGCAGGATTGTGTCAATGCCGTTCCTCCAATCAACAGAAGGAAGTATGTCAGGTTTCTGACCTTATTCTTCATTTGGTATATCATTCTATTTTTCATGCTTTCCTAGATTTTAGAAGTTAATTTGTACACCCAGATTGATGACTCTCTGAATAGGATATCCCAATCCGGAACCTCCCATTTCGATGTCCCACAGTTTAAATCCGCTAAGGAGGAGCAGATTGTTTCCGCTGCAATAAACACGTGCGGATGATATATAGGCCTTCTTCGTCCAGCTTTCCGGCAGTGTGTAACCTACTTCCAGCGTTTTCAACCGCAGAAATGCACCGTTACGCATAAACCAAGAGCTGGTTCTCACGTTATTTTCAATCACTGTCGTACTCAGACGGGGCCACATAGCATACAGGTTACGGTTACTTTCCGACCAGTGGTCGTTGGCATAAGCTTTCAATAAAGGAATATCCTGATGATAAGGATCGTCATCCGTAGGATTGATGTGCTGGAACGGAGAAGTTGCCTTCGCATCTATCCAGAAGGAAGAACGTGCCGAACCTTGGAAAAAAGCCGAGATATCAAATCGCTGGTTACCGAATGAGAAACCGAATCCGTAGACAATTTCGGGTACTGTAGGATATCCCAGCGGAACCATGTCGGCATCGGTAATCTGTCCGTCACCATTCACATCCCGATATTTGATGTCACCGGCTCCATATTCGCCAAAGGTTTGTTTCGGGGAGTTCTGCACATCGTATTCATCAATAAAGAGACGTTCGGCGATAAGACCGTACCATTGGTTCAACGATTGACCGATATGGCTTCTGTATTTCTCGTTATAGGCGGGTTCTTCATATTTCAGAAATTCGCTGTGCGCATAGGTAAAGTTACCGTGTGCCTGCAACCAATACCCATTGCGGAAGAACTTATTATAATCCACTGACAAGTCTACTCCGTTTGCTTTCGCTTCACCCACATTGGCACGTACTTTGGCAGCCAGACCCATATCAGCCGGGATAGAAGCTCTGTCCATCAAAATGTTCGTACGATGCTCTGTAAAGTAATCCAGCTGAATATTCAAGGCATCAAACAAAGTAAGTTCCAAACCGTAGTTTGCTTTTTTCGCCCGTTCCCAAGTGATAAGGCGGTTATCGTAACGCTTCACCGTCACTCCCGGTTTTCCTTCGTCAAAGTTGGTTCCAAACCAATATCCCTTACCTGAATCATTCGGATCTACCTCGGAGAGATAGAAGAAACGGTCATTCTCGTCTCCAATCGCATCATTACCTACCAGACCGTAGGTTGCTTTCAGTTTCAATTTAGGGATCACCTTGTTCATCGGACGCCAGAATTTCTCATTAGAGATTACCCAAGCCAAGCCGGCTGCGGGGAAGAATCCCCAACGTTCGTTTTTATAGAAGCGCTCGGAACCGTTGTAACCGAAGTTCAGCTCTGCCATATAACGGCTGTCGTAACTATAAGTGAAACGACCGGACAAACCCTGATTACGGTAAGGCAGAGACTTCTGCAAAGAACCGCTGTTCGCATTGATCTTTTCGCGCTGCTGATATACCAGCAAGCCACTGACTTCGTGAATATCGAAACTACGATTATACTGCATAGCAGCTTCTATATAGGTGGTAGACTGTATATCTTTCCAGCCTTCGCTATATCCCAGATAGTCTGTCGGATTGGACTTCTCGTTCAGCAGACCGATATTATATTGATTCGTCTTTTTATCATACGAACTTACATTATAATAATAAGGATTGAACGAACGGTTAACGTCGAAATAAGAGTAACGGGAAGTATTATACAATCCACGGATGTTCAGCCCTTTCGTGATAAAGGATAAGTCTTGCTTTAACTCAAACTGTGCATCCATTGTAGAACGGGAGTAGTCTTTATATCCTTTTGTCAGTTCGGCATAAGGATTGGTATAGTTCGCCTCCGTCTCACGGATAGCGTTACCATACAGCAAGTGCTTCGCCGTAGGCAGTGCATCCGACGGGTAATAGGCAGGAAACAATACAGGGTTGGAACGGACTATCTTCTTATACATCACATCTCCTCCGTCCAGAGGTCCGCGATAGTCGTCAAAAGTACCGGAAAGACGTACGACAGCTTCCGTCGTCTTTGTCAGATTAATATTAATGTTCGAACGCAACTGATAAGAACGAAGATTAATGTTATTATCGAAACCATTCATCGAATTGCTCTTCAGGTTTCCGTTATCTTTGGAAAAAGAAGCTGCAATATAGTATCTTGCCAGCTTACCACCACCGCTGACATTCATGTTAACACGCTGATTGGCGGTCATATCCTTTACTAAAAGTTTTCTCCAGTCATTGGCAGGATAGACATACGGATTTGTACCTTTGATCGTGTTGTCTATCTTCTCACGCGAATATGCCAGAGGAGCCAGCGGGTTTCTGGTTCTAACCGCTTCATTGGCAAGCTGCATAAAGGTGATCGGATCGGCCAGTTCCACATTCTTGGTATTGGAAGAGAATGAGTTCTCTACACGAATAGACACTTTAGTCGCTCCTTCCTTACCTTCCTTCGTGGCTACCTGAATAACACCATTGGCACCACGGGCACCGTATAATGCCGTAGCAGTAGCATCTTTCAGAATAGAGAATGCGGCAATATCGTCCGGTTGCAGACGTGCCAGCTCGGTAGTAGTTGTTTCGATACCGTCAATCAGAATCAACGGGTCTTTTTTGTATCCGAAGGTCGTGACACCTCTGATAAAGAAGTCTGCGTTATCTTTTCCCGGCTCTCCACTACGCTGATAGGCAATCACACCGGACATACGACCTGCAAGAGCAGTCGTCAGGTTACTGGACGGTACTTTCAGCTCTGCGGGTTTGATCGTCTCGATGGAGCTGATCATACTTTCTTTCTTTTGTGTACCGAAAGCTACCACCACGACTTCATCGAGAGCCTTACTGTCTTCTTCCAACACTACAGCCACCTTATTATTCTTAGGAACCCTTACATATTGAGTAATATACCCGATATAAGAAATCTGAAGTTCTTTCCCTACAGGGATTGAAAGAGAAAAGTTTCCATCAACATCGGTGATAGTACCATTGGAAGTACCCCTCACCACTACACTCGCACCGATAATCGGTTCTTCGGAACCTGCTGCCGTTACCTGTCCGGTAACTGTCTTATTCTGTGCCGACAGCTGGCAGCAGCAAAATAAAATCAAAGTCAAATAGATAAGCCTGATTTTTTCCATGTATCAGAATTTTAAGTTAGTATTAGAGTTCACTTTTAAGGATAAATCAATCCGTTCGTCCAAAGAGATTATTTCTCCTTATCCGGAACAATGGCAAAAGTAGGGGGATATATATAGGTGGGATATTAAAAAACGCTGCAAAAAATACCATTTTTGCAGCATTAGATCACATCTGAGGCCTATTTTCCGCAGATGTTTCATTTTTGTGCATCATTTGTTATAGTGCACCCGGACGGTCAGGAAGGCATATCCATCTTTTCTTTGTCTGCCTGACTTTGTTTCTCGAAATCTTTAGGTGTCATGCCAAACTGTTTCAGGAAAAGTTTGCTGAAATAGGACGGTGAATTGATACCTACCATAAAGCAAATATCCCCGATCAGATACTTACCTTCATGAATCAGTTCGGCAGCCTTCCTCAATCGGATTAAACGGATGAAGTCCACAGGAGAAAGATTGGAAAGCATCTTTATTTTGCGCAGCAGACTGGAACGACTCATGCCCAGAATCTCGGCAAGATGCTCTACGTTCAGATTGGTATCTATGATATTTTCCTCGATGGTACGAATCACTTTATTCA
This sequence comes from Bacteroides sp. RCH18, assembly GCF_058231005.1. NCBI lineage: Bacteria > Pseudomonadati > Bacteroidota > Bacteroidia > Bacteroidales > Bacteroidaceae > Bacteroides > Bacteroides sp. RCH18. The sequence goes on from NZ_JBIPTC010000001.1 coordinate 2,982,597, forward strand.
TAAACTCTTCATCCACCTTATTCATCTGCATCTTATTCGTCGGGAAGAACGGACGCTTGGAGAATGCTTCGCGTTCTTTCTGACGATTATACAGCAAGGATACGATCTGCGTTTTGAGGTAGTTGAAAGAGAACGGTTTCTCTACATATGCTTCCGCACCTATCTTCAAGCCGTTGATCTTGCTGTCGATATCATTCTTGGCTGTCAGGAAGATGACGGGAATATGGCTCAGGTCCATATCCGACTTTATCTCTTTACACAACTCCCACCCGTTCATAACGGGCATCATGATATCGCTGATGACCAGATCAATCCGTCTGCTCCTCAACACTTCCAGTGCTTCCTGTCCATTTTTTGCCGTTTCCACCGTAAAAACCTCCAGCAGGCGTTCGGACATAAATTCCAGCATGGTCTCATTATCTTCTACCAGCAACAAAACGTAACTTTTCATTTCCGCCTCTACCGGCACCCCTTCACCCAGGGTATCTGCCTCGACCGTTATCTCTTCCAACTTGGGCAAAGACCGCAAGGTATTTTCGACCAGAGGAACAGAAAGAACGAAAGAATTATCTTCATGCTCTGAGTCCAGATATAGCTTGCCTCTATGAAGAGATGCCAACGAACGTGCCAACGGAAGTCCTATGCCGACACCAAATGAGGCGGAGTCTTTTTTCGCTGCCTGATAGAACGGTTCGAATATCTGCTGGCTAATCTCCGCCGGTATCTTATCACCGTCACTGGTCACCCGCACAAGGAATGCCTCCGTCTCTCTCTGCAATTCCACGCAAATAGAATGACGGGCATATTTTAAAGCGTTATTCAAAAGGTTACTCAGAATCTTAGTAATAGCCTCCTTATCAACGACCGCTTCTATGGATTCTTCCGGAATATGAAGAGCCAGTTCTTTGTTCTTCTTGGATATAGTAGGTTCAAAGCGTGCAACTGTTTCACGAAGCAGCGACGTAATATCCACACATTCCATCGTCATCTCAAATTTATGAGCGCCTATCTTCTGAAAATCAAGCAACTGCCCCGTCAGTGTCAGCAGGCGATTGGTGTTTTGCGTAATCACCGACAGATTCTTCTGAATCTTAGGGTCGGCAATTTCCATCTCCTGCAACGTCTCCAGCGGACCATTGATCAAAGTAAGCGGAGTACGCACTTCGTGGGCAATCTCCGTAAAAAAATTGACCTTAGACTCATACAACTCTTTTTCTTTCTCTATCTCGAACAGTTTCTGACGCTCTTCCATTTCCTTTTCCTTCCGGTGTTTATACCAGAAGAACCAGGATACCACCACGCAGACAAGCCAGATAAAATAGAATACGTATGCCCAAGGGGAGAACCACCAGGGCGGTAGTATTTCAATAGACAAGGAGCGTTCGACAAATTGCCCTCCATTATCGTTGCTCGTTGCCTTTACTTGAAAGGTATATTGTCCCGGAGGCAATTTCGCATACGATATATTCTGATTGGTAGCGGCTTTAATCCAGTCCTTGTCGATCGGAGCCATCCGATAGTAATATTGGTTAGCCTCAGCGGTAGAATAGCTGAGTAACGCCACGTCAAAACTAATATTCGACTCATCATAATTCAATACGATACGATCGGTATGCGTGATACATTCCTTCAAAGGTGAGTCGGCTGTGTGCACTGTCACCTCCTTATTATATATACTGAATTTGGAGATATAAATAGGCGGCACAAAATCATCCGTCTTCGCTTCTCTCGGGTCGAAAGCGACCAGTCCGTCTATGCCCCCAAAATAGAATTTGCCATTGCGCGCCTTCAAAGCCGATTTATAATTGAACTGATTCCCCAACAGCCCGTCTTTTGTCGTAAAAACACGTATATCATTCTTGTCGGGATGAAAGCGAACGAGTCCGCGGTTCGTCCCAAACCATAGATTTCCTTCTTCATCTTCCAGAATCTTGTAGGCAACATCGTCGGGCAATCCTTCCTTTATTGAATAGGTGACAAAGTTATCCTTTTCTTCATTGTAATAGCAGATTCCGCCCCGGTCGGTAGAAAACCAGACACGTCCTTTACTGTCCTGCATAACGGAGCTGACTGAGTTTGAACTCAACCCATCGGGTTCATTTTCCTTGCTTTCATACTTTTTATAGGAGTCGGTCTGAGGCGAATATCTCCACACGCCACTTCCCATCGTGGCAATCCAGACAGAACCGTCTTTCGCTTCGCACAGATCGAAAATCCAGTTGTATCCGGTCTCCTTGACATTCACAAAATTAAATGAACCAGCCTCGGCAACATACAGTCCCCAGCCTGTTCCCAGCCATTTACGTCCTTTCCTGTCTATATGGAAAACATATACGCTGCCTTCTCCGATCTTCAGTTCCGACGGAGTATAATGCCTGACAGTGTATCCCGGAACCTGAATAACGTCAAGTCCGGCCTTGAACAGTCCGCAATATATCTGATCCTGAAAAGGGACTACTGCCAAAGTAACCAGATGATTTCCGGATTTATTATCCTTTACCTGCCTTATCACACCGTTCTCTACATTCAACACACTGATTCCCGCATCTTCCGTACCGATCCAGATATTGCCTTTCACATCTTCCGCCAGTTCACGGATACGTTTGGTATTCAGTGAATTTCCGGAACTTCCGGGTACGAACTTATCGAATTGCAGATTCCGGTTGGGTAAGTAGTTCACCCCGCCAAACAATGTCCCGATCCATATCCCTCCTTCACTATCCTGACACATCGAATAAATCATCTTATCCGACAGGCTGAACGAACGCATCAGGTCTTCCTTCAACGAAACGACTTCATTCTTCTTCTCATCAATGACGTACAGTCCATTGAAGGTTCCCAGCCAGATTTTACCTTTCATATAGGCTACCGTAGTATAGAACGTATTATCGGCTCCTGCTACTTTTATATCTTCCAAGACATGGGTTTTCGTATTATATTTTATCAATTCCCCTTCGTTGGCAGCCATTATCAGCCAATCGCCATACTCGCAGATAGAATTAATATTCTTCCCCACCAACGGACGTCCGTCCCTATCCTCCACTATCTGTTCAAACGAATCTTTCTGCGGATTATAACGACAGATTCCTAATCCCCAGAAGCCAATCCAGACTTCCCCATTTTCACGGACGCAAATACAATTGGGGGATTCCTGCTTAAATTGTCTCCTATTGCTGATTTCATAAAAATATAATTCGTTGTCTTTATAACGGAATATTCCCTGATCGGGGATAATAACCCATATATTACCCTGTGTATCGCCTACGATGGCCGACACCCAGTTATCCATTGTTTTACCCTCTTTTGTCTTTTGGTTTATATGGGTGAATACATCAGAAGCCGGATGATACAAATAGACACCCCTGTCCGTACCCACCCAAAGTGTGCGATTGGCATCCTCATACAAAGCGGAAATGTTATTATTGCCTTTCTTTAACTGATGATCTTCGCAGTTCATCCGCAGGATGGAAGTACCGTCAAAACGATTGAGACCATTCTTCGTCCCGAACCACATAAAACCGTAGCTATCCTGGATAATCGCTTTCACGTTACTCGACGAAAGCCCGTTATCTCCATTTATGTGAGTAAAATAATAACTAGAATTCTCTTCTCCGCTTACCTTTTGCAGAAATAAAGTAACCAATGCCAATAGAATATACAATGTGTTCCTCATGATCATATTTTATTTCGGTAACAAAGATAAGGTAAATACTCTTAAATAGATGGAAGGAAATTAAAACTTTTGCATTTAGAGGAATAACCGTCTGTCCGCTGCAAGAATCCAAACTGCTGAATATCAAAAATGATCACCGTCTTCACCTCCCTTAGAAAAAGAATAAAGCACAAACTTGGAGAAAGAAAGCCGTTGTTCTTTCATTTTACTTCATATCTGACAGATCACAGACGCCATACATGTTCACTATAATTACCAGCATTTTATTTCATTCCAATTATAGACTTCCAAGCATACGAAAATAATTACAGTTCAATGCATAAACGGCAACCGGGTTTATAATAAATACTGTGATCGTTTATTATAAACGTCCCCCTCGTTTATTATAAACTTTAAAATAGGAATTTGTAGAATCAGGATTGAATTTATAATACAAAAAAGGCTGCAAACCTCATAAAGTTCGCAGCCTTTTCCTATATCGGAGCATCCTATCCTCGGCTATACGTCAGAGAGATAAGCACTATTTGTTACTATATTATACCACCGCAGCCGATGATTCCATACTAATTTTCTCATTTTATTTATCGTTCTTATATTATTCAGTTCAGGTTTGGAACTACAAATATACAACAATAAAAGGCGTTTGTCAAGTGTTTAACGGACTAAGCCATGAGAAAGCACCTCTCCCCCACTGGAAAAAGATGCTTTCAAACAAGCAATAGCGACCATCTTCACAGATGACTATTTTTTCGAGGCACTCCGTTGCCGGAATTATGCCCCATGAGATTTATAGATGCTTATGCATCTTTCAACTAATTACAAATTGTTTTATAAGTGTGTTTTTTATCTCATCTCATCCATATTTATGTAAAAGGGTTTATTTAATCACCGTTATCACTGCACGGCTTACTCTCGGATCATCATAGAACATATTGTCCACACCACCTTCATAAGTTATTTTCAGTTGCGATGCCGGTACTCCGAACTCATTGACCAGACAGTTGTAGACTGCTTCCGCACGAGCCTTGCTCAAAAACTGGTTAAACTCCTTAGTCCCTGTACCCTTATCGGCATAACCGATAATCGTATAGACAGCATTCTTGTTTTCCTTCATTATCTTAGCCTGAAATCCGATATTTACACGAGCTTCATTGCTAAGAGCATACCTTGATATCTGGAAAGTGACCAGATAAGGAGCAGAGAGGATATTCGTTTCCACCACTCTCTCCGTAACCTTATTGGAAGTTGCTAATTCGTCTTTCAGACGATTGTTCTCGTCATTCATCGCTTTCAGTTGTTCGCGCATCAGACGTAGTTCTTCATCACTAAAGGTAATGGTCTTGACAGTGCTGCGCCCCCATGTACGCCGTGGGAATTTATAAGTAACTCCTACTGTTACGGACAATAATCCTTCTTCTTTACGCCCGCCACGTTCACCGTCAAACTCATCCTTTGTTGCAGTGCCACGCACGTCCAGATTCAAGTCGAACGCAGAACTCAGACGGAACGAGTTGATCAGACCGATACTGGCATTGAAGTTACGTGCACGCGGACTTTCCCATGTGAGTATCCAGCCTAAACCGACATAGGGAGTTACAGACCAAAAACGTTTTTCATTATAACCACAAAGTAGATTCGAGGCATTGAACAGCACGTCTCCATGAATATTCATAAAGTCGAATTTCTGTTCGTCCAGCCATTGTGAAGCATCGTACACTTTTCCGGTAGAGTGACTGCCGTTCTGTGTAGCACCTTTGATAGTCAGTCCGCTATACATGAAGCGTATACCGATGCCGGGGGTAAACCACTTTCCAAAACCGATGTCAAGTGCCGGACTCAGACGGTCGCCAAATTTCATCTGCATATTATGGTCACCGAAAAAGATCAGTCCGCCACCACCGGCAGTTACAAACCAGTTGCTCCAAAAGCGATTGGTTTCTACTTTATATTTATCAGCATTTTCTACGATTGTAGTTGTCGTTTTTAAAGATTTAGAGTAGTCCTCTTGTGCATAAACACTCATTCCTGTTATCAGCAACAAGGCTGATAGAACAATTACTTTTCTCATAAGTGATTCTTTTCATTAAAATTCAATATACCAAGTTCCAATTGCAAAGTTGGGGCTTTTTTTCCAGTTTATCGTTCACATAAAATCCGATAACCTTCTCACTTTATACAGAGCCTCATTAAAAGTTCCTCTTAGTAAGCAATGTACGATTTGTATGTCATTCTGTCAAAGCAAAACAATGCATTATTTCTTTCCCTTACGTCTCCACCATCCTCCTTTCTTTTTCTGAGTTGCAGCATAACCATAACCGTAATTATAGCCGTACCCGTAACCATAACCACTACTGCCTTTTTCCGTTCCGTTAAGCACAACAGCCATATTGTTCAGCTTATGTTCCTGGTACAAGCGTTCCAGCTCGGGCAGTTGACGGCGGTCAATCTTACCGACACGCACGATAAACAAGGTCAAATCAGTGATACGGTTCACAACCGTAGCATCGGCAACCAAGCCTATCGGCACATTGTCGACAATGATATAATCATATCGCTCCCTAAGCTTGTCTACCAACTCATCCAGCCGCTTACTCAACAAGAGTTCTGTCGGATTAGGAGCTATAACACCGATGGGGACCAAGTCAAGACCTTCTCCAAAAGCATCCCGTAGGATAATATCATTTACCTCTATAGATGGATTGGACAGATAATGGGCTACCCCTTTAACCTGTGTGCAATGAGACATTTCGCTCAATTTTCCCTTTCGGAGGTCCAAGTCAAGTAACACGATTTTCTTTTCAGTCTGTACCAGACTGGCCGCCAGATTAATGGAGATGAAGGTTTTACCCGCACCGATATTAAATGAGGTAAGCGTAATCACTTTCCGTTCCTGCGTCTGGGATAACATAAATCCTAAATTGGTGCGAAGAATGCGGAACGATTCGGATAATGCATCCAGTCCGCGGGCACGTACCACCACCTCATGCACATTAGCCATCGCTTTGGGTGTCTGCGGAATATCTGCCAGGAAAGGGGCACTGACAATTGATTCAACTTCTTTCCGGTTATGAACTCCGGTGTCGAGTATCAACATCAGTAACAAAATAACAGAAGGAACAATGACTCCACAACCTACCCCTAACATGAGCTTTTTATATTTATTGGGAGAAATCGGAATATTACTTCCCGAAACCGGATCAAAAACCCGCGCATTGTTATCTACCATCGCTTGACTCAATGCGTTTTCTTCCCGCTTGTTCAACAGAAATATATACAGGGACTCCTTGACTTTCTGTTGCCTCTCGACGGACAGCATTTCCCTTTGTTTTCGAGGAACTGCCTGTACTTTCTGCCGCACTTGGTTTTCCTGAAGACTATAATCCTGCTTTTTCAGCCTCAGCGTGTTAGAAAGGTTATCCAATGCCCTATAAATATTTTGCTTCATTGTCTGCATCGTACGGTTCAATTCCTGCACCACAGGATTATTGCTGCTACTTCCGTTCATCAAGCGGTTACGTCTCAGCAATGTCTCATTGTAACGTGCGATCTGACTTTCTATATTAAGGTCTTCCAGCCCTATATTACTGGGAATCAATTCATCCTCCTTACTTGAATCCTGCAAATATTGTTTGATGAATGTGACCAGTTGCAGCTGTGTATCCAGTTCTTTGATCGATGATTCGTACTGCCGGCTGTCTTGAATGTACATGCCTGCGGCCATATTGATATCAACCCCATTATTTGCTTTTTTCAAGTCCTCGATATCTGTCTCCACACTACCTAATTCGTGTTCAATGATCTGCAAACGTTCTTTGATAAATTCCGCCGTATTCACGGCAATCCGGTTTTTATCCTTTATAGCTTCCTCATTATATATAGTAATCAGCATATCAAGAATATCGGCGGCACGTGTTGGGGAAAGGTCGTTCATTGCTATGCGCAAAAGAGCGGCATCACCACTCATTTGTCTGATCGACAGATTATTGAGCCAGAAAGATACCATTTCTTCCAGAGGCTTACAAGTCACCACGATCGGTTTACCGAAACAGGATTCCCCATAATTTTCGGCAGCGAATACAACTAACTTGCCCAGTGCCGTCTGAATGGTGTCATTCAGTTTCACAACTTTCCGTTGTTCCATCCCACGTGAGAAATCAGAAAGTTCTACCTGTACATTACTCTTAGGAGTGACAGACAAAGAATGAGCCTCATCCGTTCCCGCCTCCAGGAAGGCTACACGCACGGGAGATTCCGTATACAGTTCTACAGGCCGAAGACCTTCGTGCACTGTATAACAGATATTTGCCTGCAGGCGATCGATCACTTTCCGCATCAGTTCTTTCGACTTGAATTGCAGAATCTCACTTGCCACGTTGACTTGTCCCGCAAAGTCGGAGTTATTCAACTGCATGGTCGATCTCGAATTGGCCGGCGTCTTAATCATTACAATCGCCACCCGACTGTATTCAAACGGCGTTTTGCAGTAAATATACCAGAAACATCCCCCAAACAGTAAAATGGAGAGGACGAACCACTTCCAATGGACGAGCAGATAAATAAAGAGATCGACAATATTGATGGACTTCTCCTCCTCCGTTACAGCCAACTTTTTATGTTTTTCCATATTCTGTCTTATCGTTAGTTATTTTAATAATACGGTCAGTGTGGTAATCAGGCTTAGAAGAGTTACTCCAAACGAGTAGAAGCCCAGTGTACGGCGTTCTTTTGTATTAGCTTCCGCAAACTTAGGATGTATATACACCATGTCATTCTGCTGCAAATAATAGCAGGGAGAATAAAAGATATCCGACGAACGGATATCGTGCATGTACATCTTGCGCTCGTTTCCTTCTTCACGGATGACCGCTACCCTGTCCAGAAGAGCGTTAGAGGTTACGCCACCGGTTCTGGTGATAGCTTCGAGCAAGGTTATGCGACTATCGTCCACCTGCAATACCTGCGGACTTTTAACTTCTCCCATGACGGTAATCTTTATATTCAAAATGTCTACAAATATTAAAGGATCATTAATCAGATTCTCACTGATCAAGCGACTCTTGATAAGATCGGCTACCTGCTTGCGGGTCAGGTCGACCACTTTCAACTTACCCAAAATCGGAAATTCGATATATCCGTTCAAGTCTACCATATACCCTTTTTCTTGCTTCTGACTACCGGCAGTCGTGGATACGTCTCCATTGGAAGTCACCTGAAAGTCTCCTCCGGTAGATATATTGAAAGGCACTGTCAGTTCCGGATTTCTCGAACTGACAATAATGCTCAGCCGGTCGTCCCTCTGAATTCTCATCTCCGGCTGCGCATTCATCGGATAAGAAATGTCTTCTCTCATATCTTCCAGATAAACGATCCTTTTGGTATTGATACAAGAAGTCATCAACAGTACTGCCAAAACCAATATTACAGGCCTGCTTTTTCTTAAATAGTCTCTTTTTCTCATGTTTTATATTTCTTGGATATTATTATTTTCTGTAATCTGGGTATACTGGTCAGCATCACTTCTCAATACTTTCCGGTAAAGGTTCAGGCAAAGTTCTGTCATCAGTTCTTTGGTGAACATCGTTTCGTAACGTCGTCGAGCGCCTTTCGACAATTGATCATACAGATGCTCATTGGTCAGCACCGTTATGATCGCTTCCGCCAATGCATCCGCGTCCTCCGGGTTTACATTAATTCCAGAGAAGCTGTTTATATTTACCCAACTGACTCCCGACTCCGGAATGTTCATAGCAATCACCGGTTTGCCACAGGACATCGCTTCAATCTGTACGATTCCGAAAGCTTCTGTTTTCCAGATAGAACTTAAACAGAACAAGTCGCAGGCACCAAAATAATCCGGTAAATCATGGTCCTCAATAAAGCCCAGCAGCTTGACTCGATCCGCTACGCCCAATTCGTCTATCAATGTCTGCAAGTACTCCTGAAGAGGTCCTCTTCCTCCTATCAATATGACATAGTCGTCTGTCAGCCGGCGGGCAGCCTGTATCAGATACTCATAACCTTTATATTCCACAAGTCGCCCCAAAGAAAAGATAATCTTCTTGTCGGCATATTTTTCCTTGATTTGTGCTACCCGTTCGGGAATCGGTTTCATTTCATCCACACCGATAGGGATGCTGGTAACCTTACGCTGTATGTTTTCCAAAAAAGGAGATTCTCTCACATAAACGGGAGTAGTGCCGACTATTACTTCCGCCCTCCGGAGCAACCAGTTTTGCAAGGGTGAGTATAGTTTTAACAACATCCTCTGCTTCAGTATGTCGCTATGCCAATGCAAAACGACAGGACCTTTATAGCCGGACAGGAATAGTGCCAGACACGCCATCGGGTCGGGATGATGGATATGGATGATATCATATTCCTCCCGTATTTTACGCAATCGGAATATCATAGCAGGAGATAGCATAGTAGCAGCCATCTTCTTCCATGTAGGCACACACAATACACGTGCATAGTCATTCAGTAATAGATTCCCCAAGTCTTTTTTCTCTGCCGAGGCACATAACATATCGCAATAGACCTGTTTCTGTGACAGCCCCAAAGTAATGTCGTACATCACTTTTTCTATCCCTCCGCTAATCGGATAGAATTTACCTATTTGTAATACTTTCATTTTAATAGAATATGAAATAGTTTTTCCCATGATTCAGCAACAGGAGGCAACACCTCTTCTTTCCGTAGCGTAGCCAGAAAGGAGTGATCCCCTCGAAGTAGTTTTGCCATCTGAGCAGCCAGTTCCTGCGGCCGGTCCGGATGGAAGAAAGCCACCTGTTCACAACCGGCAGCAGTTTCATGTGCATACGGAAGATCGGACAGGAGCATCGGCTTGTTGAAAACCGCAAATTCAGTAATCGGTAGTCCCCACGTTTCTACCTTCGAAGAGAAAATCAAACAATTACTTCTTTGGTAGTATGCGTAGAGTTGCTCTTTAGTCAGGTATCCGACGAATGCCAGAGCCGGAACCTTTCCCCAGTGTGAATAAAGCCAACGGGTATACGCATTCTCATCTCCCTTCACAGTGAGGTAAACTTTAAATTTCAGCCCCGGCATTCTCTGCCGCAGAAGCACCGAGGCCCTGCAAATACACTCAAAATTCTTATGACTATCCGAAGTTGCCGCATAAAGGAAGGAATATTCGTCCTCATCCATCTCTATGCTTGCTGTATTCGGACTCTTCTTCATTGATGGTTGCCGTTGCAGCACAGGTGGTGCTACGATAACAGACTCGTCCGGCAGGTGAAACCAGTGGGTGAAAGCCTTCCGGAACCATTGTTGCTGTACAATGACATATTTGTTTTTGTGAATATTAATCCGATAAACATACCTGGAGAATAGCGAGAACAACACTATTCTGGGAGCAAACAGGATTTCCTTCATTTTCCAGCGATAAAAAGGAAATGAATTATGGCAATAAACAGCCCTTCTTTGTGCCCTGACACTGGGAGTCGTATCATGCAAGGATAGCCACAGAAATACAGGAGCAAGCCGGACTGATATTTTACGCATGGCGACATACTCGCACCAAAGCCTGTTGCCCCAATTCTTCTTAGGCCATTTCAGCTCTATATACTCTATATGGGGATAATCGGCTAATTTTCTGTCATATACCAAAGCGATAACCTGATATTCACCTGTCGCAGCCAAACCGGACAAGTGCCGCAGACAATCGCGCAATATAGTCAATGTACCTCCGACTTTCAGATTCACAGCCGATATTACTATTCTCTTCATATACGTTTACCTATAACTTTTGAGATCATCTATGGAGTCCTCTCCGGCATACCACCACCTATAGCAAAAAAACAAAGCATGCAGTTCCAATAGTAGTTTCATGTAGTAATACTCAGAGAGTCAAATAACTTTTCCCATTTCCGCATAATTGCCGGCTCCATAAAGCGGTATGAACTTTTTAAAGCAGTTTCGCCCATACGTTTACGCATATCTTCATTTTCTATCAGTTTCAGTATCCTGTCTGCCAGCACGGAAATATTTCCTTCGGGTACTAAAAAGCCATCTTCTCCGTCAGTGATTACATCTTTGGGGCCACACTTGCATGCAAAGGAAACAATGGGCAGTCCGAATGACTGTGCTTCCAGCAGAACCATAGGCAGCCCTTCATAACGAGAAGACATCACCAATAAAGATGCTTGTCTGTACTCTTCTTCTATATGGCTGGTGGCAGACTTCAAACGAATGCAATGATTGAGCTTATATTCGTCAATCTGCCGTTGCAGCCGGTTCAGCCATTCTCCTTCTCCGATGATATCCAGCCGCCATTCCGGCTGAGAATGATGGATAATTGCCCATGCATCGATCAGATAATCAAAGCCTTTCTGATAATTATACCGGCCAACTGCTATTACCTTTTTATTATTTAATGGAGCCGGTCGACCGACAGGATAAGTCAGTGCATTCGGAATAACCATGATATTCGGCAAATCGCCCCAATATGACTTATCTTCATGAGTTAGTACCACAAAACGGGCATATTTCTTTACTACCTTCTCATCCATCCTGCTTCTCCACTGATCAACCATCTTCCAAGCTCCTTTACGCCCATATTGCAAACGCTTAAAACGGGAGAAATGAATTTCAAGTACTTTCAGGCTACCATCATTAAGCTTCCACAAGAAAGATACATCGTTGCAAAACATGGAAATCACTCTATCGGCATTTAATTCCCCGAGCAATCCGGACAACCGCCTCCGATGCTTCCACTGCTTGAACGGATAATGGAGGATTTTATTCAACAGGGATTTTCCGTTATTCTCTTCATAATTAATATCCAAGTCATAACACCATATGCGTTCATCCAAACTAAAAAAAGGTTGCCGCCCGCGTTGATCGGTAGTAACTATGAATACTTCATATCCATGACCTACCAGATAGTTGGCTTTATTAGCCAAAACCCTCTCCATACCACCGGAATTATAAGTCCCGGCTATGCAATAGACTATTCTCATCTCACAAACCGGTTGCTATTATTCTCTGTAATCGATTTTTCAAAAATGCAACAAGAAAGGAAGAGATAAGCACAAGAGGTACAAGAATAAAGAAGTAACTACCGAATTGCACTTGGGTAACATAAAAATGATTCTTAAAGAACGGATAATAAAGCACATCGAAAATATAGCAACACAAATATATATCCAAAGAATACAGAGATATATTCATCACCACTTTTTCTACAATCTTCTTCTTTATATTGATCTGATAAAAGATCAGGAATAATAGTATTGTAATAAAGAAAGATACAATATCCTCCGGACCACCTCCTAACAGCAACAAAGAACGGGTATGCAACAACAAATTCAGAACCGGATTCAACAAACATAATCCCATTATAAGAATTGCTACAAGTCCCAGCCTTACCCGTGGTTGATATTCCTGTATGTATGCCCCGATAAAATAAAAAGTTAAAGGCCAGCATTGCTGCCAGAAAGCAGGAAACAGATGCATTCCATCTCTGTTCAGCCAATGTGGAAGAGTCGTCATCAGAAATAAAATACCGATCAACAACTGTTTTACATTTCGGTTACCCATATTCTTATAAAGTATATTGAGAAAAGGAGTCAGAAGATACAATCCTATCCACATTTCAATATACCATGCATAGGGGATAGCGGAAAAGTCCAAAATCTTAAGTCCCCATTCTATCCATGTCTCCGTATCGCCTAAATAGTATTTTCTAAATAAAATAGTCAGTATGGAAAAAAGTAGATAAGAATACAATACCCTTTTAAAGTTTTTGTAGTATGTCCAACTGCAACTTTTGCTGATATTCAAATAACCCGTCAGTACAACGAACAGAGGAACCCCAGAAAGAAACAGAGATAAAAAAGTGCCTTGCACGAATAAGGATATGCCTTTAAAAGGAACTTCACGTAGGGAAGTATGCAACAGAAAGAAATGCCCGCCTATTACAAAAAAGATTGCAATGCTTCTAATTACATCCAAACCTATATTGCGAGTCATATTCTTCATTCTACAAGTATTTTAGCTTCGCTTTCTTTCCAATCCAAGCAATAGAACAAAGCATATATAAAGAAAATGTCAGTAGCTACTTTTATCCAGATGATAAAAGTCAAGGATAAAAGGAGAAAAGATAAAAGGAGAAAGTGCTCTCTTTTGCGGGCAAAAACGCAAGCGTTGAATATGAAGAATGAAGAAAAGACTCCGAAACCAATCAAGCCACAATAGAGTATAAAACGGCAGTAACCAATATCGGTACTGAAAGTATAAAATCCGAATTTCCCTGTTCCGATCATCCAACTCTTAAAACTTTCCGGCCAGACCCACATGATGGCATTCAATCGATCGGTGGAACCTGTACGCCATTCACCCATTTCTATCCAGTTAAAGAAACCTTCAAAAGCAAACCGCATATTCTGATAAAAGTTATGGTTATTCTGATACATATAAACTCCCCAGACAACAAATACAACCAACAGACACCCGAAAACGGAATAGAACTTAAAATTACGGACCGATATACTCAGACGAAAAATTCCGGTTGAATAAATGATATAGGCCAGCCCCATCATCATTCCGATAGTAGTAGTCCGCGAAATCATATTTCCTAAAATCGAGATAATAAAAAAGCAAACCAGAAATCCCGTTATTTTCTTCCGGTCCTGCCGAATCACATCATCTTCACACAAAAGGTAAGCTATCAGCAACAATACAACAGTAAACCGTACTCCGGCAGGGTCCAGTGCCGCCCCAATACCGTATAATCTGCCGACTTCCTGATAAAATTCCTGTCCCTGATCAATATAAGAATCCACCAGCATCCGAAAAGCAGGAATTCTGTCTATCAGAATAGCCAATATACATTGCGTTGCACAGACAAAAGCCAGGTAGCTGACCAACAATTTCAAAGTGACTTTTCCATGAAGCAGACGAATGGCTGCACAAGCCGCATACGCTCCGCCCAACCAAGTGAAGAAAGTGGCAAAGTAGGTCACATAAGAATAATCATCCGTGTGATTATAATCAATTGAAAACAGACATACGAAAGAAAAAAGGCAAGCCAGCACTACTGCTCCCATCAGTTCCTTTGAGAAAGTAATCCCGCGCTTCCGACATCCCTCATAAAGTACCAAACCGATACCGATGACCGCCAATACCATCTTCGTATTCACGCCCGGCAGAAAGGTAAAGGTAAATGGAAAATAATACCCGCTGACTATCATAGCTACCACCAACATGGCTAATAAACGCATCATAATCTTACTATCCTATTTATAAATAGTTCCATAAATCAACTTGAAAACACACTTGTGATAAAGTTTCAACAAACTAAAGTTCTGTCTCACCGCCATCCACTGCACGAGGCGTGTTCTTAAAGAAATCCGCTTATTATGCATCACAAAATCATTTGCTTCCGGAAACCATTCCAACCATTGACGATAGTTCGCTGTATCATCCGTCATAAGAAGCGGAAGTTTAATATTCAATTTCAGAAAAGGAAGGTAAGGAGATAATAAACCGGCATAAGCCGATTCGAGGACATAGCGTTCTACCTCATATACATTATTGGTCACTTGCATCATATGCTCCCGTGAGTAGACCTTTGTCAACGAATTCACATTATTCTGCCCATAGTGATAAAAAGGCCGATGTATGATAGAGGCACTCCTTGCACAAATAAACAGTTTCATCATCACCATCATATCTTCTCCCATATTCATACCTTCTGTAAACCGGATATCATTCTCCACATAGAGCGAACGCTTCACTAAAAAGAGCCACAGATTCCAGCGCATCACTCCACACATCATATTTCGTAAAGCCTCCATAGGAGTGCTATAGTCAGCCTGTTCCATGTAGCGTTCATTCGAGCTGAAAGTCAGATACCACTCATGTCCCACAATATCCAGTCCTTCTTTTCCTGCTTCTCTCGCCAGACACTCCAATGCATACCGTTCGATAGAATCATCCGCATCAACATAATAGATATAATCACCCGTAGCATGTACCAGTGCCGTGTTGCGTGCCGCCGCTACTCCCTGGTTCCGTTCGTGGTGCAATACTCTGATTACTCTGTCAGTATCAGTATTCCGTTCTGCATAACAGGTCAGCATGTCCAGACTGTTGTCTGTGCTGCCGTCGTCTACAAACAAAAGCTCCAGCTTCCTGTAAGTTTGTCTGTCCAAAGACTCCAGACAATGGTGCAAGGTGGTTGCCGCATTGTATACAGGGATAATCACCGAAATCGTCACGTTTTCAATATTCATCTGCCACTTTCCGTTATTTGGCTCTTTACCCGTCCGCCAACCAGCACGGCAAGCGCTTTAGGAGCCACCTTGTTCAACATATAATAAAGTCCCAGACAAATGCCCAAAGTTATAAAAGGAATAAGCATATAACTGAGTAATAATCCTCCACCAGAACCGGCAAGGGAAGTACGGGAAAAGAACCCTTTCGTCCAGTTTATGATGTATATTTCATGAGCCGCATAGATAAAGAAAACCGTAGCCGACAGACTGCAAAGATGCTTCTTCCAAGTTTCCCTGTTTATCAGCCAGTTCATCAGATTAAAAACGGTTATGATACCAAACAGCACATAAATTCTAACGATATATATATGTATCTCCTTTCCATTACATACAGTGGCGCAACACAGAAACAAAAAAGCTGCTATTGCCGCTGTATAACGATACTTCGAGCAAAACTCCAGAATGTTCTTTTTATAAATCCCCATATAAGCTCCTATGCCGAAAAACATAATAGCCGACATACTCAGCCCCGCAACATTTGTCTCCCAAGCAGACAAATACAGAATCGTAAGTATAAACACACCGTATACTTTCAAATATCTGAAAAACAGATAGAACAAAGGAGTCAGTACAGACATACAAAGTAAATCACGCAAAAACCACATGGGATAGTTGGCTGGAGTATGCCAGAACAGGATATACCAGGGAGTATTCTTAAGGTTCAGCAACTCCTCACCCAATTCAGTCGACAGAACTGCAACCGAAGCATAGTTCTTGATATATATCGCCGCTATCATCAGTATATTCCATAAGAGATAGGGCAACAAAAGGCTTCTCATTCTCTTTTTCAACTGGGAACGGTAAAAACCGACACTCCATTTCTCCAGCTTACGAAAAAAGAAAAAACCAGAAAAGAAAAAGAATAAGGGATTGCGTATTCTGGAAAGATTATGTGATATTCCTTCCGAAATAAAATGATATATATTCATCTCCGAAAAATTCATTTCTATGGGTATCGATACCATAGGCAACACATGGGCAAAAAGCAATAACACCATCAAAGGAAACCTCATGGCAGCAATTACTTCCGACTGCCTTTTTTCCAGTTCACCTTTCATCTTACAACCTCATTTAAAATCCACCCGACTACCGCGATATGACGGACAGCAAATTTCCGGGCAAATAATGCTTCCGATCTCATCAAAGTCTCAAAATCTTTTTCCGTCCACTCCTTTATCCGATTATCTTTCCATCCGATCATCCGCAAACATCCACGTTCTTCATCTTCCGCATCATATATATAATCTCGAAAAGATGAATTCCAGCATATTGTCTGCACAAAAATTTCATCTGCACAAAATGTATGGCTGTATATGCGTTCAACTTCATTTTTATATTGGAGTAAATAGCCGACACAGTTCTCAGTAAGGCTCACCCATTGAGTACCCTTCCGGAAATTTATTGTCTTATTCCGGTGAAATCCGATCACCTGTTGCAATCGGATAAAACCAGCCCGCAATACCTTCTTTCCAGCGGCTGTCATTCCGCCTGTCTTCTTAAAACTTTCCGGAAACAGATGCCATCTCCGAACTTTCCGATTGATTTCTCTTGTAATATCCCCTTGATAATATCCTATAAACTCCTTCCCATCATTTTCCTCGAAAAAACGGTGTATATAATCTTGTGACTTAAGGGGCATATCAACACCGGACAATAAATGATAATAACGATATCCGCCATGCCGATATGCCTCATCAAACAGTGCATACTCCGCTCTGACTACACTCACATCTCCCCAACGGACGTCAATACGCTCAGCCAGAATAATAAGTCCGGCATGAGATATCCGGCATTCCGGACAGCGAGTTACTTTCCGATCAAAATGAATGTAAATATCATTTCGCTCATCATCAATTGCCCGAAGCAATCGCTCCAGAATCTCAAAATCGCTATGGGCAAGTATTAAATAAGCATGCTTCATTATAGCCTATCCATTGTGTTATGAATCAATATTTTGTCCACGACATCCATATCCTCACGGCTGAATTTACGGGCAAATAAACAATCGGAGTTCACCAGGTCGTTATAATCTTCCAAGTGATATATACGTGGATTAGAACCTCCTCCGAAATCACATTTCAATAACCGATTATCATAATATATCCGATATTTAAGGTCTGAAACTTCCAGTTCTGAAGGGATAAAGAACTCATCCCCGCATAATGTGAAACGATACTTTCTCAACACATCGTCTTTGATCAGCAACAGATAAGAAACACAGCTGTCGGTTATACTTACCCAATTAGCCGCATTTGTATAAAACTGCTTTTTATTTCGATATATATGCAGTTCCTTCTGAATGCGGATACAAATCCTCCATGAAATCTGGCTGATTCTTCTTATAAACAGATTCCTGTGCATAAAGTGCTTCATGAATAAATTATATCGCCGCATTTTAAGAGTAGTCTGATAGTCGGAATTGGGTACATGTGCCAATACCTCTTTATCTTTCAAGTTATTAAAGAAACAATGGATATAATCCTGAGACTTCAACGGCAAATGTACACCGGAAAGCAAATGATAATAAGCGTATCTATCCTGCGTGAAGGCCGCTTCAAATAGAATATACTCCGCTTTAATCTGTGAAATATGCCCCCAATGGATATCTATTCGCTTCTCCAGTATATACAAGTTTGCATAATGTGCCTTCAGCAAAGGAAGATTTTTGAGTTTTCCATCGAAATGGATAAAGATATCATTTCGTTTATCATCAATAGCCTGAACCAATTTCCCTAAAACCTCGAACTCATGATGAGCCATTATCAAATAAGCATGCTTCATTTCAGACTCTTCTATTCTGCTTTAATATCGTTTTTAAACGCATTATTCCGGCATCATCGAAATAAGCCATTTTATGTATGTTAGTCAGTTTCAATGCTTCACCGAATGAGACTTCCTCATATTTTCCGTTAATCTTAGTCTGGATAATATGTGGAATACAATCATTAATGACAGGGCAATTCTTGTTTGACAGTCGTTTGGTTATCAGTTCATCAAATAATATCTGAAAAAAGAAATAATCGGGAATAGAATCCTGAGTCTCCCAAAAATAGAGTAACAAGTCTTTTAGAGTTGAAATAACCAGACTATCTTTCTGAGCAAAGATGATACTATTCAATACTTTTACTTTAAAATCAGTCCGCCACCCAAAATAATAAGCATAAACTCCTTCCCAGTATTTCTTGTTCTTTTCTTCTTCCGAACGCTGAAACATGAAGAAATCATATTTTCCATATGTATCCGGAAGTCCTCCCGTTAATAGAATAGTAGCATCCAACCACACACCACCATAAACACTCAACAAAGCGATACGAAGCAGATCAGAAAAAAGTGTTCGGGTGAATTGTGAATTTTCACGCTTTCTCCAGACAAAATCGGGTAAATCTATATATTCGGATACGGTCGTGTCCGTCAAGCGAATCACCCGATAATCTCCTCTGTTTCTATCTACTGAATCAAAGCAAATCTGTACGATCTCAGGCAAACAGTCTTTATCCATCCCCTGCCCCCAATATTGCCAAATGACTTTCTGAGTATCTAACTCTTTTTTAGGCTTTAATGAGTAGCTTCCTATTTCTCCATTATAATAAGCCTCAATGACAGGAATCCAGAAGGCAGCTACGTTCTTGTGCTGTCTTATAATAGATGCCGTACGTCTTGCATTCCAAAGTTTCATTGGAACAAGCCCTTTCACTGCTCTCTTTAGTTCTGTCTTTTTTAGCATTTATACTTTAATTTACGATATAATATCTGAATAGCATTTATGATAGTTCCCAAGGGTGTCCGGTAAAGTTTAAAAAGGAAATAAACCTTTCTATTCACCTTCCATTCCTTTTTTATTTCTCCCGGTAACTGTTCATAATATTGCCACCATAGTTGAAATTCTACAGTAAGACGATTCCATGGCTTTGCACCGGTATAATGTACCGTACCATGCCGATGAACCTCCTCCCAATCCTGCTCTGTATATTTCTTTAGAAAATATTGCTTGTATTGCGGTAAATAAAAAGTCCGGATACTATTATAATAAGGTGGCAAACCCAAAATCCGTTTTTTACAAAGCTGATTAAGTACATCCTGGTCAGGAAACTCCAAATAGTCAGCTTTAGAAGCATCTATGAACTTCTCTACCATATTATCTCTACGCATTAATTCCAGATTCATGATCAAAAAGCCGGAGTTTACATATTCACCGGGATTACAACTTATAGCTTCCAAATGTTCTAGTTGAAAATCCATAGGGGTTTCAAATACGGCAGCCAGATAATTATTTCCCAAATCAACCGACCGATAAAGGTTTACCAGATTATTACGTACTATTATATCACAGTCGATATACATCACTTTATCATATTCCGGAAGTAAGTCCGGCAGTAACAAACGATAAGAAGCCGCTTCCGTATATTTTTCATCAATGTATATATTTTGTAGTCTGCCTTGAAGATTTATAAAAGAATACTGTGCATATTCCCCCCCGATCAATTGTATCTTTTGTTTTAACCGATCGGGTAGTTCCTCACTAAGCAGACAAATGACATGTACTTGTTCTTCTGTTTCCAGATTTGCAAATATAGAATACAAGCAAGTAGATGCCGGAATAAAATAATTAGGCGTAAAAGCCATGACTACCGGAACAGAATTCGTATCCATCGACTTATCTTCAACAATTATATGATTCATTTTTCAATCACCTTAGCTGGTATTCCTACTACTGTAACACCAGGGATTAAGATGGATTTCGTAACAATTGCTCCGGCTCCGATTCTAACTCCATCCGCTACTGTTATTCCTCCCAAAATCTGTGCATTCTGACCTATATCGACATTATCTCCGATGACAGGAGAGTCATCGGGAATACCTCCTTTACTACCAATACAACAATTACCATGTATCGTACAGTTCTTGCCAATACGGGACTTAGGATTTACAATAACAGAACCATAATGATAAATCTTCAGCCCTGGACCAAAGCAACCTGCACCAATAAAAAAGCCAAGTTTCCTACCCAGAATATTTTTCTTTCGAAGATAATAATATCGCAAAAGTTTATTCCTCCTGTAAAAGGTATAAAATTCTTCCTTGCGGAGTGTACGTACATATTTCCCTATCCAATATTGCTCCGGTTTTAGAAGATAGTCCAATAGATAACTTTTAGAGAAACCGGAGAAATTATTTATACGATCTGAACTTACATAATCTTTTAAATTCATCATTTATCGTCTTTATACAATTCCAATACATCCTGTAATTTCTCCAGATACTGGTAACCGTATCTCAAATCCGGTTCCATATAATTACCTTCCGCCCATTCATTCCATGACTTTATAAATACTATTTTATTAATCTTATCCTTCAATACCGATTTCACATCCAAAAGATGTTTCATAAATAAGTCCGGAGTTGAATGATGAAAAACCAGCCCTTTACGCCCCGTTCTCGGCGTATGGTCCCAATTAGGAATAATCGTAGGATAAACATGCTCATTTTTCTCTTCCTCACCGATAAAACTCTTCAAAGCCTCCTCGTAAGGAACGATACGAGGGTGAGAGAAATATTCACTTCTCATTCGGGTTATCAATCTGGCAGACAGGGTACGGTGATTCAAGTAATCGAATAGCCGGACTACCTCTACTGCATCAAACCCCAATGCCATCACCTCACGAACTTGTTCTGCTGAATAGGTATGACCGACAAAATGAATTCCCTCCAACCCACTTTCTTTTGCTAACTTCTGCCATAAAGAAATAAAGCCTTGTGCATCCGGTAAAGAAAAAGGATTATAAATCATAAATAGAGGTTTAGAATCAACTTGTATATAGCGGGCATCTTTAAAAGCAGGTAATACAGAATAAAAATGATCTATATAATCCTGTTCCGAAGGATATTCCTGTTCTATCAGAACTTCTCTGCCATTTACCCCGTGAAAGAAACCTTTCCATGATTCATTTGCCCATGCAAGGCAAAATGGAAAATCCGGCTTTCCTAATGCAAGAACTTCCTGAAAAGGCCTTTCCAATAACCGCTTTCCATTGCCAAACCAATAATGCCAATAACAAAATCCTTCTATTCCATAATTTTTAGCCATCTCCGCTTGTGCCTCCCTTGCTTCAGAAAGCCTTAAATCATAATATCCAAGATCAGCGGGTACTCTGGGTTGATAATGTCCCCGAAATAAAGGTTGTGCTTTTCCTACATTCATCCATTCAGTAAATCCTTTCCCCCACCATTTATCATTCTCCGGAATCGGATGGAACTGAGGTAGATATAATGCAATCACACGAATATCGGTATCCATAAATAAAGTATTAATTCATTAGAGTAAACATCTGAAAAGATCAAATCATATTATCTGTTCAGAAACCTGTTAGCCCAGCTTTTAACCTTCTTCAATACCGGAAAAACAGGACTGCCCTTCACTTTTAAATATATTTTCTCACGAAAGGACAGAACCGGAGTAATTTCCCTGATTGTCTTATTAATCCAATCATTGCCCATATCCAGAACATTCTGATGAACCATCATCCATATCATATACTTCAAGAAAAGAAGTACGGATTTTTGTAATGTATCTTCAGCTTTAGCTCTATATACTTCATCCAATACATAACCACAAACTTCCTGTACATATATCGGAGTCAGTTGAAATGTACTTGTAACAGAGCCCTCATTATATTCGCTATAC
Source organism: Bacteroides sp. RCH18 (assembly GCF_058231005.1). Lineage (NCBI taxonomy): Bacteria > Pseudomonadati > Bacteroidota > Bacteroidia > Bacteroidales > Bacteroidaceae > Bacteroides > Bacteroides sp. RCH18. The sequence continues at coordinate 3,005,251 of NZ_JBIPTC010000001.1, forward strand.
TGATAAATCATATCATGAATAAAATACACCTTTTTCACATGGAAAGCTATTTTTATATTCATGATATAATCTTCTGCAAACTTTATATGAGAAGGAATTTCAAATACATCATCAGTCAGCACACTTATTCTAAAAAGTTTTGCCCATACTACCAAATCGACCTTCTGTTCAAGTAAAGCAGCTACATAGCCAAGAGAAGTCTGAAAATGGTCAGTCTTAATTCTATTCGCATAGCTACTATTTCCACATACAATATCGGCATCACTCAGTAGAGCTTTATTAAATAAGACATCCAAAGTATCAGGCAATAATCTATCATCACAATCAACAAAACAAACATATTTTCCACCTGCATGCCTAACCCCGTTTCTGCGCGCATTCGTAACACCCATATTTTCCTGACGGATAACTTTCATACGCTGATCAAGAGAAGCCCTTTCAGTAAGAATCTGAAAAGAATTATCCACAGAGCCGTCATCTACAAAGATAGCCTCAAATAAAGAAAAGCTCTGGCATAGGATACTATCTATACACCCCGATATATACTTTTCCCCGTTGTAAACAGGAATAACAACCGAGACCAAGGGGAATGATGATAATTGCTGATTCACAAGCAGTTCCTATTTATCAATATTTATCATAATCAACAGGAAGTCGCAACTTATAAAAAGGTGAACATAGCTTTTCTCTTAACCGATAGCAATAGTACTGATAAAAAGCCACCGTTGGTAAAAATGGAAATATTAATTTAATCTTTCTATTTATTTCTCTTAGCCATTTCAGTTGAAAATTTCTATTCACCAATACAGATTCCTGTTTTACAGCCTTATCCGTATGTACATCCTGCAATAACTCATACCACTTCTCCCCCACTACAGCCATTGAAAAATTACATTTTACGTATTCTCTCACCTGAGACATATCATTTCTATTATGTTTCAGCAAAGAAACGATCTTTTTACTTAAATCTTTTATATCCGTATACAGCATACTCTTGTCATATACGGTATCCATATAGCCACAATTCTTAATTGTAGTAACCAGGCAACCTTCCATCTGCATTTCAACAGCAGTATAGCCAAATGTTTCTCCTATACCACCGGGGTTGGGAATACCGACCTTCGTGTTTTGCAATATCTGCTTTTTCTCCGGTCCCAATACTCCCCAAAATCTGACAGAAGGAATAATATTGCCATTTTCATCCAAAAGAGGTTCAAGCAGCTGTTTTTCAAAGGAACTTTCCGCTATTCCGAACGTGCCCAAATTAAAATCCCGACTATATAATTTTCCAGAACCGATAATATTTAATTTGGCGTCAGGAAATTCCGATAGTACCGCCGGCCATGCTTGCGTTAGATATTGTACACCTTTTGCTGGGTATAAACCGCCTACATAAGTCACTTCATCCGCTCGCTCACCAAACTCTCTGACCGGTTCGTCCGAAACATATAGTCCATTATATATAAAAGTTGACTTATAAAAAGCATGATGATCCCTATAAGCATCTAACTGTTCTCTGCCAACATTAACGATAGCTTTCACAAAAGGCAGAGAATCAAAATACGATAGATACCTTCTCGAATAAAAGTTGTGAGCCCACAATACTATTTTCAGTTTATGCAAAAAAGAATTATCCAACAGATGTCGTTGCAGATAAAGCGGCTCAAACCTCAATACAAAAATCTCATCCCCATTATTGACAGACTTAACCAAGGCCTCCATAATATCACTGCACACATTTATGTGAATAGAAGGAGGCAGATTTTGCGAGCTTCTCACATACAAAGTTAAAGATATATCATCTTTAGTCAATGAAAGCCATTCTGCCACAAGAAGCGTAGCATATTCTACCCCACCTATACCGGGATTTCCCTTGCGCAGATCTGTACAATCTACAGACTTCAACCCATCATTCTCTATATAAAAACCGCATTTAATCATATCACGTTACTTTTAATAAAATCTATAGATTCTTTTATGAACTGACTTTTACAGCCCTCAACTTTAGTATAATCTATTCTTTGATCCAAATCAGGGAAAATGTCACCCAAAAGTCTGTTTTCAATATTCATGCATTGCAGAATATTCTCAATCCGATTGCTAAATGCCGTTTTTATTGCATAGAACTGTTTTTCCAGTATTAATGAGAAAGCAACAGCATGAAACGATGTTGTTATCACATACTCTGCATTATTAATCAGAGAAAGCAAATCAATAGGACCAAAGTCCTGTATTTCCATCTTTTTTCTTCTCGTTCTAAACTGAGTATGTACATTGATAACTTCAAAACCTGTCTGCTGTGAGATATATCCAGCCAATTTATTTAATTCGTCAGAATATGCCAGGTGATATACCAAAATATATTTTCTGTAAGGTGAATGAGCCTCTGTTTTTATTAACTGCAAATAATCTTTCTTAGTCAACAATAAAGTAGGATCACATGTCATCTTTACTTCCTTAATACCTATAGTTCCCAGTCTGTCAACTATAGCTTTTTCCCGAACAGACACCGCAACGTACGAACCTAAAACTGACTGATAGAACTCTTGATTATCAGAGATATCATCCAATGACCTATATTCCATACTGACAGCATAAGAAATCTTCCTGACGTTTCTAATCGGGATAAAATACATCAAATCATTTCCTGTTAAATATTTGTTCCAGACCTGATCACTTCCTGTGATTATTATTTCATAAGATAGTGCCTCTATTTCATCTGTACTAAAAACGGATGCTGATAATTTCAAATATTGCTTTCTAAAAGCTTCAAACTTCTTGTGCTTGCACTTCACATCTCCGGCAACTAACAAGTCAAAGAGCAATTGACGCAATCCAGTCCACACATTCTTTCTAAGATATCGCTTTAACAAGAAAGGCATATAGACCGATTCTATTGATTTACATCTATAATCTATAATATCAACATCGTGTCCTGACATCATTAAATACTTCTGCAAAGCATAGGTTTGCCATACTGCACCCAAATTATCTGCCCGATGAAAGGTTAATATGCCTATTCTCATTTATATAGCATAGATTTAGTCCATCTTTTAATAACAAGGATATATAAATTAGCCTTATATTTCCAGCCTATATCTCCATATTTTCTCCCGACATACAAAAAGCCATGATTGATATAGTCACGTTCGAAATCATCCCGTCGTGGATGGATAGCAGTAGGAGATTGCAGATTAAGCTGCATGCAATGTTGGGGATCTGTTTCAATATAATCGATCCACTTTTTTGTCTCATCAAAAAACAAACGTCCCTTTTGAGTATTGACCAAAACCAAAGATACTCCCTTATTATCAGCATTAAAGTGAGCATCCACTCTCTCCCAACCCCAAAAATCACCAATAGTAATATCCGAAGGACGTTGCAAATTGGTGAAGTGGCATATTCCACATGAATGCCGGAACATGATAGACTGGCAAAAAATACGAGCATAAGTACTAGCATATACTACCCTTTCCTTAAAAGTGAATGCCTCTTGATGGCTCGCCCATCCCAACTTTGACTTATCTCTAAAGTTTACTGCACTTACTTCCATCTTTTGTTTCTGCTCAACATATGCTAAATAGTCACGCCAGACATTAGGGGCAGGAACTCCGTGACAGATAATATCTACTATACATAATCTTTCCATACTTATTCGAAGCAGTGATAAATAAGAGTATAAACCCGAAGTTTGACAGGGAGTCCCCGAAAACAAAACATGAAGCCCTCGTTTCAGATCATCTTTTACTTGTACAAATATTCCATTCAAATCACTTTGCACATACTTGCTTCCTCTGAATTCATCCCGCTCCTCCTTTGTAGACGCACGTTTATGTGAAACACGAAAATGCCCCATGTATCCTACGCCATAAACCACTCCCCCTTTATCTAACACAGAATCGGAAATTGCGACAAACATAGCTCCGCTACGACTTTCTTCTATTTCTTTCATCTCTTTATGCCGAACAGCATAAACATCCGGTTTCTGCAAATTAAGCTCCTTGAAATAATCCTTATTAAAAGCACATACCTTCTGACATAATCCACATTGTACGCACTTTTCTTTATTGATAACCGGATACCAAAAGCCCAATTGGTCAGGCTGCATTGAAATGGCCGAATGCGAGCAGATGTTTACACAAGCAGTACATCCGCAACAATTTTCTTTATTTCCCAGTTTTATCATTTCCAATGATGCGGTATTTCATAGCCGCAATTTTCTCTTTTATAAACAAACGTTCACGAGAAGTGCATCCAATATAATATACCACAATACCTGTGCTAACCATAGAAGCAAAACACGATAACAAGAAACCTATAAAATCCTTCTTAAGATATCCACTAATAACCAATGGCAAAACCAGTGAAAGCATAGATACAACAAGAACATTCCCTAAAACATGCAATAAATAAGATCTTGCTGATAAATTTATCATTCCGCGTAAAAGTATTAACCGGGCAAACAAACAACACAATGAAATAACAATAGCCACTATCAATACGACTTCCGGAAAGAGTCCCATCCGCAACAGAACATAAGAAATAGGTAAATTCATCATTTGCAACCCGCCAACAATTATTTGATAATTGCGTATATTACCTGTTGCCAGCATCGCTGTGATCAAAGGATTGGATATTGATTCACACATTGCGGAAATGAGAACTAACCGCACAAATGAAACCACATGTTCCGGAACAATATTCAGCCACAGCATCAGCACATAATTAGTATTCAAAATAATTGGTAATGACAAGAATAACAATACATAAAAAGAAAAACGAGCTCCACGATATATTAAAGAAGCCATATTTCCATATTCTCCCACCGCATATAGCTTGGTAATCTGAGGATTCAAAGCTGTCATGAAATTACTCACGAAGCCACTGACAGCAGAGTTCACCTGAGAAGCAATTCCTTTGGCAGCATTCAACGAAGGACCACCAAATATATTCAAGACAATATTCACTCCCTGCTCTTTTAATATGCTCGAAGACGCACCTATAAAATTCCATCCGGCAAATCCAGTCATTTCTTTTAGTAAAGTCCTGTCCATTGTTCTTTGAAAATGGCATTCCTCAAAATGCTTTCTACAATAAATAACATAAACAACCTGCAAAAATAGACCAACACAGACTAGCATCAGCGAATATGTTATCAACTTATCCGAATCATCAAACATATAAGCTAAGGACAGCACCACACACAGTCGTAACAATACATCCATTATCCCAATATACGCAAAGACTTTCATCCTTTCGTGAGCCACAATCAAAGCATTATAAGGTACACTTATCAAATTGAACATAAATGATAATATGGAACATTGTAGTACCCAGTTAGCAGCATATATTCTATCTGTGGGAATATTCATCCGCGTATTCAAAAACCATACCCCTATACTTTCAGCAGTAACTAAAATAATGATCGCCAAAGCAATATGTATAATTAACGATGCTGAAAATATTCTCTGCAACTTATTTCTGTTTCCTGTCCCCAATTCGAAGGTCAGAAATCGGCTCACAGCCACCGACAGAGAATTGGAGATAATTGAAAACATAGCAACAACTCCACCGACAACATTATAAATACCATAATCTTCTACCCCCAATGTATTAAGAATCACCCGTGAGGTATAAAGTGACACTAACATTCCAAATAACATCCGGATATAAAGCAACAACGTGTTTTTAGCTATCCTCTTTATGTTTTCAGATTGTGCAGCGGCCATACTTTTTAAAGTCTAATTATGATACATGTGCATGCATGCAGACACATATGCCACTTATAAAAATTAAACATATATTCATTCTACCGCCTTTCTTTGCTAAAGTTCAGTAGCATCTGTTTTACTAACAGATATATCTCATCATGCTTTATTTTTAATAACAAGATATAAATGGATAAACTCATTGAAGTTCCTAATAACAATTGCAATCCTGCCGACAAAGACGTATAAGTCAGCATATAAGCCGGAATATTGGCAATAAGTGCCATTATGAAATAAGGAAGGAAATCAGCCAACTGTTCCCGATATCCCAAATGAAAAAGTCTTCCTGTATAATACGTATTAATAAAAATAGCAATCTGAGTATATATAACCATCGCCCAACACATCGCCATGATTCCCCACGGAGCACTAAGAAGAATCATAGTAATAGAGATAGTCTTTTTAGCAATCTCTAATCTTAAGAATAAGTCCGATCGTCCTTTAACCTGTAAAAGAGACAAATTTATTGTATTTACAAACGAAAACATAAAAGAAAAACAAAGAAGCATCATAATCGGTACACATGGCAGCCATTTATCTGTCAAAAGAAAGATAACCAAAGGCTTGGACAAAGCAGCCAAAACAGACATCCCACAAAAAATAAAAGCAGCACATATCTTTATATATTTCCGATAAACCACTATTAACTGCCTGTCTTCATCCTGCAACCTCGACAGAACAGGAAAAACCACCTGCTGTAATATCCCCATTATATTACTACTTGGAAAATACGCATAACTTTGCGCACGAGTATAGTAGCCCAAAACTGTCGAAGAATAAAATCGTCCAATAATTAATGGAGATAACTGGACATACAGAGTATTAAGCCAACCGGACAACATCAATTTACTACCATAGCCAAACAGTTCCTTAAAAGAACCGACAGAAAATACCCATAACGGTTTCCAACCAGACACCCTCCACAGATAGCAGCAACTCACCAAAGACGCAATGATTCCCTGACAGACTAATGCCCAGACTCCGTAATCATTATAAGCCAAAAACAAACCGATACATCCTGAGAAAAAAGCTGCTAATATGTTGCCAATCGCAATATCTTTAAATCTCAACCGGCAATACAAGAGATTACTATGTACCGAGCATAAAGCACCTATCGGTAATGTCAGGCAAGCTATTCTCACTACACTTATCATTAATGGCTGATCATAAAAGTGGGCTATAAAAGGAGCAGTACAGTACAAAATAATATATACCAATATACTCGCACCCAGATTATAATAAAAGATAGTTGAACAATCCGCCTCCGAACGATTCAGCTTACGTATCAAAGCAGAACCAAATCCGCAATCTACAAATGATCCTGCAAATGCAGTAAACACTCCGAGCATCCCTATCATCCCATAATCAGAAGGCAAAAGCAAACGAGCCAAAATAAGTCCTAAGACAAAACTTATTCCCTGTGAAGAAAAATGCCCTATGGAGGCCCACTTCACACCAGAAAAGCTCTGTGAACGGATATCATTATCCAATTCTGTTTTTTCTTGCATAATATCCGGTTCCCAAAATAGCTTGAATGATATTCTCAGTTGCCTGCTGATGATTGGGAGGTAATAAATATGATTTAAAAAATAACTTTCGTCTTTCTAGTAAATAATCAGAATTCTCCAATACTACATCTTCTATAAATCTTTGAATATCCCGCATATTCCTGCCTTTATAATGTAAATCATAGGCTTCTTTTGCAAAACGATTCATCATTTTAGTATGTTCTTCCCCTTTGACAAGGTACATTACAGGCTTCAAAGTATAATGATATTCGATAGTAAAAGAGCCACAATCATGAATCATAGCATCCGAGGTCATAAATAAATCCACATATTTACCCGTTTCCAATTGAGCATTCGACAGAGAATCCCATTCTGAATAATATCGGTCTGTTTTTTCCTTCCCCCATGAAGGATAAGTATATAATTCACTCTTTAATAATGGGTGAGGCTTAAAAGCTATCTGAATAGGCAGCTGGGTAGTCTTTACAAACTCCAACATATCTTCTGCAACAGACAAGAAAGTTGAATAATTCAAACAACCGTCATCAGATATGGAGAAATGTGGAGCCCAAATAATCCGTTTACACTTCTCATCTGTCTTTTTCCACCTATTTTCATGCCTTTCGTTCAGAAACATATCTGTTACAGGCAATCCTGTAACTACTACATTCGATGATACTTCTGTAAATCTTTTCTTCAAATCAGTATAAGCAGACTCATTTTCATAATAGTTCTGCCACACTAGTTTAAAAAAGGCATTCTCATTGGCCCATTCTTCCAATAAACTATGAAAAGCATAATTAGTATAACAAAATAAGGCATTCATATTCTTGTAATACAGCAAACTTCGGGGATAAGCTTTATAAGGTTTCTGATAAAAAATTATATCCGGCTTCAGTACTTTCCGAATATTTATCAGTTTTCCATCCTGATAGGGATAACTACACTCATATCCGCTTTTACGAAAGAAGTCAAAACATAAATCAACCTCTTCTTTTGATAAGCTAGGTTCTTTTTGCTCGTCCGGCAGAACAAGAATAAACGGAGTAAATCTGGGATGTTTCAACATTGCTCTATAGAGAGTATCGTTTTTCCAAGTTGCAGTCTCGGCAACAGCAAACAGGACTCTTATATTCTCCTTCTGCCTTACTTTACGAATTCTTATTTTCAAAGTATTCATATAGATAAATCTGGAGCAAGTCCATTTCAATGAGCGTAGTAGTTTATAAATCATTCCCATAAAAAAATATCCAAGCTCTAAAAAACAGTATTAAGTGTATGTGAAATTCCTTCTTCAAGTCGCCATCGGGGAGACCAGCCTATTTCATTTATTTTATCTGTACTGAATATCGCTTGCGATATAACAGAATGATTATCTACAGCACCATCCGGTATCTCAAAAACAACTTTCCGGCCACTATTTAATGCCACCATCTCCGCAAATTCATATATACGGGCATTCGACCGAGTGTCTGCTATATTATAGACATTCTTCGTTTCTCCTTTTAATAAAACATAAAGAAGAGCAAAAACACAATCAACCACATAGCACCAAGAACGTAGCTGTCCCCCCGAACTTTTCAATACTATATCCTCATTGGCCATTGCATTCCGAATCAATTGCGCATAAACACGATCATCCTTAGATGTAAAAAGAGGTCCGTAAATATGACAAGGACGTATTATCAAGGTTTCAATTTGATATTGAGACGCATAAGAAATACACAAAGTTTCAGCTGTGCGTTTTGCTATAGGATAACATGCTCTCAATGAAGTCCAGTTAAGAAAACTGCTATCTTCTTCACAGAAAGGTGTTCCATCACCTTCTCCATATACTTCAGCAGAAGATACGTACAGAAACCTTTTCAAATGATGCTGTATTCCGTATGAAAATAAATTATCAACTCCCCAGATATTTGCTTTCATAACCCCAACCGGATCATTTAGAAAAGCATCCGGACCAGCATAACTCCCAGCATGGATAATATAGTGAAAATCTATATCATATGATATCGGTATGGTTACATCACATTGTATCAAGGTAAGAGAATCAGCATTCTTGTATTTCAAGAAACAACTATGCGCATAAGCCAAATCACGGACTCCTGCATAAAGATGAAACGTCTTATCCGGCAATTGCATCAATGTATCTACCAACGCCCTCCCTATCAGGCCCGAAGCTCCTACAATCAATATATTTGCTTCATTAAGAGTTTCCCATGGCAAATCCAATTCTCTGACTCTCTTTATATCATCGTAATAAGTCATCATTTCAGCCACTCTTTTTTGGAGGTTTGCAACATAACTTTAAAGATTTCCAGATCTTCAGTAGTAGTAATCTTTATATTTCTTCCTTCCCCTGGAACAATATGCATTTCGTATCCTCCCAGCTCCGCCAAAAGAGTACATGAAGACACTGAGTTCACAATTCCTTTTTCCTTTGCCATCTCATGAGCATTTATGATATCTTTCAACCGAAAAGTCTGAGGCGTTTGAGTTCTTATCAATTTATCCCTTGGAATGCTTGTTGTAGAGTAAAAGCCATCCTCACTCTCTAAAATAGCTTCCTGGCAGCGGACTCCCGTAATAGCATAACCATAATGTTGACAAGTAGCAATATTCGAAGATATTATGCTCTGAGACACCAATGGACGGACAGCATCATGTATTAAAACCAGATCATTATTTTTCACATCATTATTTCTTAATCCATATATGCCATTACGAATTGACTCCTGCCCACTCGCACCACCGGGAAATACCCAGCGTAGCTTTGTCACATTATACTGATGCGCATATGAAGCCAAGACTGTTTCCCACCCGCCTAAACAAACAACAGCAATAGCAGATATATCCGGATGCTTTTGAAAAGCTAGCATGGTATATACAATTATCGGACAATTATTCACATGTATAAACTGCTTCGGTATATCCTGCCCCATCCGATTTCCAGATCCGCCCGCTATAATCAATGCTATATTCATTTTTGTGAAAGAAGTTATTTTAATACCTTTATCCTATTACCTGATTTTCTTTCTTCTGCAGAAATCCTCTATCTGATAAAATTCATTCACACACAACTTTTTATTAAAAAGTAGCCTGTCAATCCACATTCTCAATACAAAGCTTGCACCGAAATGAGCTATTAATATCTTTGTGATTCTCACAAACATAGAATATTCTCTAACAACCTGAATCCGCCCCATTGGACGTGAGAACTGTGACAAGATGAATAATGCAGCCTCATCCGTCTTCTCAACATCATAAATAGCTTTCCTTGCTTTTAAAGAAAACATCCGCTGATGATTCAAATTAAGGCTTGACCATACACCCGCATCGTGCACTCTATATACTCCCATTACATCAGGCATACAATATCCTTTTCCTTTTTTCAAAAAAACATAATACAGTACAGCATCTATCTGCATTGTATACTTAAAAAGCTCATTTAAATCTATTACAGTCCTTCTGAATACCACACTTAATGTTTGGAATAACCATCCTCCACGAATTAAGAAAGATAAATCAAACTCTTTTCCATCAGATAAGTTTTCAATGGGTCTGATTTCATCATCTATTCTTCCTTCTTTCTGGAAATATAATCTATAACGATGTGAACACATGACATAGTCTAAATGACTTTCTAAAAAATCCACTTGTTTTTGCAATTTATCAGGGGCAGTCCAATAATCATCGCCCTCACAAAATGCTATATATTTACCTTTAGCCCGAGGAAAGTTATAGGTTAAATTTATTTTTATCCCTTTTGAATATTGATTTTCAGCCTGATATATAGGCTTTATTATATCGGGATACTTTTGCTCGTACTCTCGAATTATTTCTTGAGTTCCATCTGTAGACGCATCATCATGAATCAATATTTCGAATGGAAATTTTGTTTTTTGCATTACAAAGCCATTCAAACATTGACGGACAAATGGTGCGTGATTATATGTTATACAACAAATGCTAACAAGAAACTCCATCAATCAACGCTCCATTTTTTATTTCTTTTGCAGGCGAACCTGCGGATACTGTAAAAGGAGCAACGTCACGAGTCACCAATGAGCCTGCTCCAATATATGCGTGAGTTCCAATCAAGTTTACTTTCCCTGATATACTCAAAGTTCCCTGTCCCATAAAAACAAAATCTTCAACAATAGTATACGCACCAATAGTAACACCGCCTGCTATAAAGCAACTTTTTCCTATCTTATTAGAATGGGAAATATTAACTCCTGATAGAATGACTGTATTTTCATCGATGATCGTATCAGCCTGAATATAAGTAAAAGGACCAATATAGACTCCAATCGACGATATAGATGCAAAACGAGAGACAATAGCCGTTGGATGAACCAAGGTCGGAACATTTCCACCTAATGAACATAGCTTCTTACAAACTTCTGTTCTAATTGTATTATCCCCCATTGTAAGAAGAAAATTCAGTCCTGCCAAATCCTCCTTTTCATATAAATCTTCAAAAGAACCTAAAATATCGAATCCATGATCTTGTTCGCCTATTCTTTCACTATTATAATGGTATAGTCCTATTACCTTATACCCACAAGCTTCTGCCAAATCAATAAAAACAGGAGTATTATGTCCAACTCCCAAAACATAAATTATATTTTTCACATCACTCATAAAACTATTCGCTATATACCAATGTAGAGCTAAATATGCTGATATTCACAAATAACCAATCTCCGTTTCCCCGAACTCGATATTGGAATACCATCCACAAAATCGATTTTAAGTTCAGCATCAAATCCCAATATATTCCTTAATAACGATGCATGATAAGCTTCTTTCTTCTTTAACCTAATGTCCCTTAATAATAGTTTCAAGGTGTAAGATTTAGCTGCATGTTGAATAAACTGCCATTGCATTGCAAAACATCCAGATTATTATTTATCACAAGAGGAATACCATTAGCAAAATCAACAGGCTCACCATTCGTTTTATAAATAAGATCTGTTTTGCGACCGACTAACTGGTCGATGCTATATAGTACATTGTCTCTCATCTCACCGATAGTGGCAATATCACCTGTATCATAACGGATGATACCTTCCACACGAATAAGGGGGCATATTTCAGAATTATATTAATAAAAAGAAATCCTTACTTTATTAAAATATTCAATACCCTATCCAAATCATCTTTATTCAATGCGTGATGCATAGGCAGACAAATGACCATCTCCGCTACTTTATGCGCATTTGGCAGATTCGCAGAGTCAGCACTCTCCAATCCACGATAAGTTGAAAAAGTACTGATAAGCGGATAGAAATAGCGACGTCCCAGTATATTGTGTGCCTTCATCTTAAAATAAAGTTCATCGCGAGTCATCCCATACTTTTCCGCATCTACAAAGATGGGAAAATAGGCATAGTTGTGCTGCACATCAGGCATGTCATCAAAAAACGTAATACCTTCTACATTGCGTAAAGCATCACGATAACAAACAGCTACCTGACGACGAGCCTCAATAGCTGCATCCACTTGTTTCAAATTCAACAGCCCATACACGGACCGGATTTCGTCCATTTTACCGTTAATGCCAGGAGCCACAACTTCCGCCTCTCCGGCAAAACCAAAATCCTTCAGATAATTAATATTTCTTCTAGAGCTTTCATCATGCGTCACTAACGCACCGCCTTCAACTGTATTATAGACTTTAGTTGCATGGAAACTCAATATCGACATATCGCCGGCACGAAGAATACTTTCTCCATCAACTTTTACGCCAAAAGCATGAGCTGCATCATAAATCACTTTTAAATCATACTTATCAGCAATTTCTTGTATACGTGCCATATTACAAGGGTTACCATAAACATGTACCGGCATAATAGCCGTAGTGCGTGACGTGATGGCCGCTTCAATCTTATCCGGATCAAGATTGCACGTATCCGGTTCTATATCAATAAACACTGGAGTAATGCCATTCCACCATAAAGAATGAGTGGTCGCTACAAAGCTATAAGGAGTAGTAATAACCTCTCCCGTAATATGAAGTGCCTGTAAGGCTGTCATTAATGGCAAAGTCCCATTAGTAAACAGGCTGATATAGGATACGTCTAAATAATCACATAAAGCCTTTTCAAGTTCTTTATGATAATATCCATTATTAGTAATCCATTTGCGTTTCCATATATCCTGCAAGTAAACATTTAACTCCTCCAAAGATGGTAATAAAGGGGAAGTTACTGTAATCTGCTGTTCCTTCATGGTTTGTAATCTCAGTTGTTTTTTCTTAGTAGTAATTACATTACAGTATCATATTCTCTCTACAAACCCTACCGGCACTTCTACCATCGCAGCTCCCAGCATATTAATCCTGACGGCTACCTTACTTTTTCCATCCATTGTTATCAGCTCCCCTGTTAATCCTGTCAACGGCCCCTTGATAACTTTTACCTGTTCGCCCGACTGGATACGCTCCGAACACATCTCAACCGCTTCTTCCGAATAATCGAGCATAAAGCGGAAACGTTCCATTTGTGCATCCGGGATGATTGCCGGAGCACTTTCTCCGCGCAATACCATAAAGCGGCTTACAGAGGGAAGACGAAGCACAGAAATACGTTCGGAAGGAGCTATCCGGGCAAAAACAACCATAGGAATCACGACCCGCTGCACTTTCTTGCTTCGGTCACTCCAACGACGTGTTTCTTCCTGTAACGGAAGAAAAGATTCAAATCCCAATGCCGACAGACGTTCGTAGGTTTTCTTCTCCCTGTTACTCTGCACACAAACAACCAACCAACACTTTTTTTCATCCATAATAACTCCTCCAATTCTATCATTTAAAGTCACAATAAGGTACCCTCCAAGCGCGCTCCGCTCCCGCCAGTCACATACATGACGGCTACCTGAAAAATTTTATGTCTTATCTATCTGACTTTTTTCCTTCTTTTCTATCCTGTAAAAAGGAAAAAGCCAAGTTTATCAATTAATAGCTTCTTCAGCTCCTGAACCAAACTCGTATTGCAACGTCCGTCTCAACCCTTCTTCCATTGAGAAAGCCGGCTTAAAACCCGATGACTGTACTTTAACAGAATCAAACTGAGTCACCGCACAGAACTTCTTCACACGAACAGAACTCACCGACAATTTTCTTCCCGTTATCTTAGCCAAAGCATCAAAGCAATATCCACCCAACATTCCCAACCAATAGGGGTAATGTGTAGTAGGAATATGTTTACTCAACACCTCCCCGACATGATACACCAAATCATTCATTGTGAAATCCGGCTTATCGATATAATTGAATACATGATATCCCTCCATATTATTCTCAATCAGAAAAGCGATAAAAGCAACTACGTTACCAACATAGGCCATCGACTTCCGGTTTTCACCGTCTCCTACCATCAGAAATCGCCCGGAAGTAATCTGCCGCAACAAATTATATACATTCCCCCTGTTACCCTCTCCAAAGATAACTGTGGGACGAAGAATATGAATGTTCCACTCCCGATGCGTGTCATACCACTCCTGCAGCATACATTCAGCCTGCCACTTACTACGACCGTAATCATTAAACGGATCGGCCGGATGCAATTCTGATGGATTATCTTTGTTCAATCCATAGACAGCAACAGAACTGGTGAATACCAAACGGGCAACTCCATTACTTTCCATAGCCTGCAGCGTATTACGTGTCCCTTCCACATTCACCGTATAGTAAAGCGATGCAGGAGTTACGTTGTCTTTATGTTCGGCAGCCAATAAAACCACAAGATCAGTTCCTGCCAGCAACTCCGTCAGCTTCTGTACATCCTGCACATCGGCTATTTGTGTCAGATGAGGATAAAGTTCACTCTGCTGCTTGTCAATATTGAGCAGTTCAATGTTCGGAACAGTCTGTAACAGCCCGATCAAACGACTTCCCACGAATCCGGAACCACCGATAATAGCTATTTTCATATCATTAAATTTAATTATTTGCCACCCCATGTTTTGCCCGGATTAGCTCCCGCCTGTCCAACCATAAATGGAAAGCAATCCACAGTACGATATCTATAAAAATCACGATGTTGTTGCTGATATATTCTACCGCAACAATATTGAAGAAGCTAAAGAACAATGCCAAAGCCAGAATAAGAATCATTGCGACATAATGAGACATCCCTACTCTCAGAAACTTATGATGTATATGATTCTGGTCGGGCATAAAAAGGGGTTTATGTTGAAAATAACGTATCCGTACCACACGGACTACATCAAAAAGAGGGACAATCAATGTAGCGAAAGAAACTACTATCGCTCCTTCGGAGAAAGGTTTTATCAACGGATTATTCATCGCATAGCTGATTGCCAGAAAAGCCATCGAGAGCCCCAGCGTCAGACTGCCAGTATCCCCCATAAAAATTCGTTGTCTTCCTTTCGATTTGCCGAACACATTGTAATAGAAAAAAGGACATAGCACCCCTGCGGTGATAAAGGCAAAAACAGCATGTAACCATGCTGCATTATAAATAAACAAGAAACCAAAAACCAAAGCCCCCATACCGACCAGACCGGAACAGAGCCCGTCGATTCCATCAATCAGGTTAACGGCATTAATAATAAAGACGGCCACAAACACCGTCAGAGGCATCCCAATCCAAGGAGATAAAGTAGTTATTCCGAGTAGTCCATACAAATCATTAATCCAGAGTCCGGATAACGGAAGAAATGAAGAAGCAACAATTTGAGCTACGAATTTTCTACGATAGTTAATCCTAATCAAATCATCTATCACTCCGACCATATTCAAAATGAGCAAACCTATCATCAACAATAAAAATTGGAAAGGTATAAATGGGTCTTGAAGATAGGACGTTATTTCTAGTTTATACATAAAAAACATAGATAGCACTAATAGAAAGCACTGCACCGGGACGAACACAACTCCTCCCAAACGTGGTACTATACCGCTATGGGTCTTGCGACCACCTACAGAATCAAACAGTCGTTTTCTAAAAGCTACGAGCAAAATCTGAGGAGTGATAATCCACCCCATAAATACCGCAACTAAAAATGCTATTGCTATAAAAAAATAATTCATCCCATAATTCTCTTTTTCCAACAAACGAGTGCTGTCGTTTTCTACTTTTCATTAAACAAGAATCATCCGGCCTGATTTTACAGCCATACTATTCTATGCGCAAACTAGTCGCATAATCATCTAACATACAACACATTAACTATACGTAATTCCCCTATACTCTTTACTCTCTATTTTGTAATAGAGAGTAATAATGTCTATTTTGTATATATACAATTGATTGATAGAGGGTTATGTACAACCATATACTATATATTATGTTTCATACCCTGCATATACATAACAGGCTTTAATTTTATTCATTATAATACATTGGTAATAAAGTGATTATATTAGACCATACTGAATCAATTATGAAGCATAATGGAGTATAATCGCTTTGTTGCCATTAAAAAGGGAAAAATATGAGAGGGGAACAATCACCGAACGGATTACATTACGCTAGGGAACATTTGTCATGCAAAAATTACATGACAGATATTGATACAGGATTCAAATATATTAAATTCGACACAGAGAAATGCATAGAGGAAGAGTATACCCACAAAAATTATCTTTTATTTTTTTTAGAAGGAGATTTTTCAGTATACTGTAACCAATTTTGTAACCGCACATTTCATAGCAATGAAATGGTAGTGTTACCTAAATCTTCAATGATAAAGATTTCCGCAACAGACAAATCCCAAATGCTGGCTATGGCATTTGATATACCTCAAAGCAACTGTGACAAACTTTTATTTCAAGGTTTGAGCTCCATTTGTGAAAATATTGACTATGATTTCAGCCCTATCCCCATGCGTTATCCACTAATGCCATTCCTTGAAACTGTAGTCCACTGTTTGCGGAATGAAATGAACTGTACATACCTACATAATGTAATAGAACGTGAATTTTTCTTCCTACTCAGGGGATTCTATAATAAAAAAGAAATTGCTACACTTTTCCACCCTATCATTGGCAGGCAATTAGAGTTTAGAGATTTTGTCATGCAGAACTATTCAAAAGTAAATAATCTTGATGAGCTAATAACACTGTCAAATATAGGAAGAACCAGCTTCTTTATTAAATTCAAAGAAGAATTCGGAATTACCGCGAAACAATGGATGATGAAACAATTAAAGAAACGTATTTTGGGAAAAGTTATAGAACCGGGTATATGTGTCAAGCAACTAATGGAGGTATGCAACTTTGAGTCGCAAGCTCAGTTATACCGCTACTTCAAACAGCATTTTCGCTGTACTCCAAAGCAATTAATAGACCGTTATCAGGCGAAAACCGATAATCTTTAAGGAGAACTGCGGGATTGTACAAAAGGAGAGTATTAATGTACTTTTTGATAATGGCTATTCGCAAAAAATAGTCTTATTTTGCAACATCGCTATTATTAAGCGATTGATATACTCTCTATTACAAAATAGATACCGTTTACAAATATAAGTTATAAATATGAGTTTTACAAAATTTGAAGAACAAATTCATGTTTCATATTATAACAGATTGGTCACAATACGATTCACCCGCGCCAGCGTCTCCTGATCGAATTCTTTAAGATATACTCTCGTCATTTCTTCTGAAGTATGTCCTAATCCCGCACTGATGATAGAAATAGGAGCCCCGCTTTCTCTTGCCAGTGTAGCCCAGGTATGGCGCGCAGTATAGGTAGTCAGCCGGACATTTATATTTAACCGAAAAGTGATCTTTTTTAAATACCGGTTCACCCTGCCTAAAGCCAGGCGATACTGATCGTAGATAGATGTCGACAAAGATGTATCAATAATTGGAAACACATATTCACTGTCATTCGCGTATTTATCAATCAATCCCTGCATCTGAGGAGTGACAACTATATGAATCAGCTGTTGTGACTTATGACGTCGATAGCTCAATATTCCATCACGAATATTCTTCTTTTTTAGAAATACAATATCAACGAAAGCCATTCCCTGGGCATAGAAGCTAAACAAATACATATCCCGTGCAATGTCCATCCCAGAATGAACAGGTAAAATAAGCGAAGAAAGTTTCTTCATATCATCTTTATTGATTGCACGTTTTATAGTCTTGCAGGGTTTTGTCTGAATATAAGTAAAAGGATTCTCGCTTTTAGGCTTAAATCCATCCCGGATAGAGGAATTATAAATCGTCCGAAAATTACGCAGATAATAATTAATCGTATTCCTCGCCAGTCCTTGTGCATTCAAATAGTCCTCATACCCTACCACAAAGCTGAAGTTTATTTCCTCCATCCTGATATCCGACTTACGCGCAGATTTCATACCTATATATTTTTTCAGAGAAATATAGGTGCTATGATAGGCGGCTGCAATACCGTCTTTCCCCATCTTTTTTTTATAAGAAATCTGTGTTTCTATATACTGCATAAGTAGATACGAACGATGACTCTTCTTCTTTTTAAACTCTACGATATCATCTACTAAATACTCTTCATTGTTCCTTTCCAACTCCAATATACGATTCTGGAACCGCTTATAGTCCCGTTTCAACTCACGATTTATCTCCTTTATTTCTTTCATGGAATAAAGCGATGCTTCACAATACTCAACCTCCAAAGCTCCATCAGCCAGTTGTTGCTGAAAGATATGATACTTGGTATAATAAAGCAACTTTCGCCTCCGGTGGATAAACTGAAAAACCAATGGAAATGTACCATTATTAAGCATTCGCTGTTTATTGAGCAATAACTTTATAGATGCCATAATTCTACTTTAAACCTGTTAATTTTTTATTCAAAACAGTGCAAAAGTATAAAATGTTCTTTACTTATAGAATTCTTTAAAATTTAAAATGATTCTTTAGTTGCCCTTATATAAATAATTAAAGAATTCCAACAATAAATTGTTTGTTTTATCCTAAATCAAGCATTAATTCGTCAATATAATAAAAATAACTATTTGTGCTTAAACTCGCAAACAAGTCAATTCTGCATTAAAATGAGTAAAGCTTCTTATACTGTTTTGAAAGTTATAACACAAAAATACATAGTTTTTCTAAATCGTTTGCATGTTTCCTACCTTCTTAATGTTCTATTTTTCGAACTACATTTAACATGTATTTCTCTAAAACCAATAGATCGGAAAACTAAAATACGAATATCAAAACTGCCACAATATATGTATCCAAAATCAAAACTGCTCAGATTTAATTCCTCTTTTTTCGAAAAAAGAGAGACTTGAGTGAATTAAACAGGCACCCGGTTTATATACCCTATAGCAGTTCCAATATTTTGTTTACTTAGATTACCGCGCAGTATGTCTGCGATAATTACCAACAACAATCATTATCAAAGAAAGACAATTGTAGTTATACAAAAAATAGCAACAAGTTTATATAAACCAGCCTATACGTTTATTATAAATTCCATGATCGTTTATAATAAACGTCCCCACCGTTTATTATAAACTCCCCAAATGAAATTCGCAATAAAATCATCAAGTTTTTAAGACAAAAAAGGCTGCAAACTTCATAAAGTCTGCAGCCTTTAGCCTATATCTGGTACTCTATCACCTAAGGTTTCTCAGGAAGATAGTCCATACTTGTTGCTATATTATACCATTTAGGAATATGATTTTACTTTTTTCTTTCATCTGTTTTTTATAGGTTTATGCTATTGATCTACAAATATACAACATTTAAAAGCGTTTGTCAAGTACCTGCTGCGTTTTCAAGTATTCAAGCGATTATTTCACGACTCTCGGTTCAATGACCTTTCCGCTAATAGAAACCACTCCCTGATCTGAGATAGCGAAATCCTTGAAATAGGAAGTACGCGGATGTATTTTCTCTTTGCTCCAGTGAGCATGGAAAATGTATTTCCAGCTACCATCTTTGCATTGGAAAGGCGCACCATGTCCCGTACCTACCAATCCCATAGCCTCAACACCTTGCAGAAGCGGATTCTTGCTATACTTAACCCACGGTCCCATTGGCGACTTGGAGGTGGCATAGCCTACTCCATAGCCCTTATTCTGATAATGGTTGGCAGAATAAATCAGATAATATGTTCCATTCTTCTTCAGTACAGAAGGCCCTTCTGCTACTTTAGCTTGCAAAAGTTCCCACGGTGCTTCCGCTTTCACACATTGAGATAATGTCTCCGTTTTAATCTTCATCAAATCATCGGTCATCCGAGCTACCCAAATAACATTTCCATCGGTAAAACGCACAAAATAAAGATAGGGAGTACCATCGTCATCTATAAAGAGGGAAGTATCAATGCTTTTCTCCTCCCAAACAGGTTGTTTCACTTCCTGCCGGAACGGGCCTACAGGGGAGTCGGAAGTAGCCACACAGATATGCTCTTCTACCGAATAGAACATATAAAATTTTTTCTTCGATTCGATATAGTAAACCTCCGGTGCCCAAAAGCCCCACTTCCCGTATGAATCGGCTGCCGACAACGCTTGTCCCTCCCGTTTCCAGTTCTTCAAATCGTCGGAAGAAAAACAGGCGAAACCTTCACCTTTCGTTGTGCCGCCGGTACCATAAGCATAATACTTGTTATTATAAAGCATCACATACGGATCGGCTATGGGCAGACGATCTGACTCAACACTCACTTCTTTCTCCGGAGCCTTATTTCCTTCTTTCTCCATTGCACTACTTTTTCCGTTGCAAACCAACAGGATGCAAAGAAGCAAAAGAGCGTTCATCCCTTTCTTTATCATAGACAGACTTTTTAAATTTATAATTGCAGACAAAGTTACTTATTTTTTCGGGCAAAACAGTTATGCTCTGCACCTTAACCATCAATAATGACACAGGGCGGGCTAAAAAGTTTTTTTAGTCCACCCCATACCAACAATCAGATAAATATCATGAGTAAATTGAGTCGGTTATTTCAGAGCATCACAGATCTCCTTATTCATCTTCCTCAATGTTTTCTCATCCAGTTTGATAACCTTACGGTCATAAGTCAATAATCCGTTTACTTCTACTTCCACATCCGTAGTCTGCGTATAGACAGCAGCCGAGAATCCACGGGGAATCAGTTCTTTCAATACATTGGCATATTCCATATATTTATCGGTTGCCTCCTTAGAAGTATTAAACTGAACATATCCCCAGTTACGATCCGGTTCCCAAAGATGCTCTTTCAACACCAGGCCGATACCACCATATTCTCCGAGTACTGTAGCACGCTGGGCGTCATACAGAAACATTTCCGGCCCCGGATAATGGTGCAAGTCAAGCATATCACCACAAGTATAATGATTACCACCACTGGCAGGATTCACCAAGCGTGAAGGGTCATATTGTTTGGTCCATTCTGCAATTTCAGGAGTCTTGAACTGTCCCCAGGCTTCATTAAACGGTACCCATGTACCAATGCAAGGATAAGAATAAAGACAATCGATGATTTCTTTCCATTCTTTTCGATAGGTTGCTTCTGATTCTGTGGAACGTTTCTTCTCCGTTCCTGTAAAATACTCGCGCATCTGCCATTCCGGATTCTTATCTCCGCTCGGCATATCTTGCCATACAATAATTCCCAAACGGTCGCAATGCGTATACCAACGAGCCGATTCCACCTTGATATGTTTACGGATCATGTTATAACCAAAGTCTTTTGTCTTTTGAATATCATATACCAATGCCTCATCACAAGGAGCCGTATACAGCCCATCGGGCCACCAGCCCTGATCCAAAGGACCGAACTGGAACTGATCCTTATTATTCAACTGCAAGCGCACAATGCCGTTCTTGTCTCTCTTGGTAGAGAATTTACGCATGGCAGCATAACTCTTGACCTTATCCACCAGCTTATTACCTTCGAACAGGCTGATCTCCAAATCATACAAAGAAGGGGACTCCGGTGACCATAACTTCACATCAGCCGGCATGGCTATTTCAACAGGAATACCATTAATGGAAACTCCTTTAGCCACCAGTTCCTTTCCATCGAACACCTTCACTTCTATTTTGTCCGATAGCTTCTTCTCATCAGTAGCAACTTCTACTGTCAGTTTATTCAGATCGATATCAGGAGTTGTTTTGATGTTCGTGATAGACTGTGCAGGCACAGGTTCCAGCCATACTGTCTGCCATATTCCACTAACCGGCGTATACCAGATACCGGAGGGCTTATTCACTTGTTTTCCTCTGGGCTGAGTACCACTATCCGTCGGGTCCCAAACCTTTACTACCAGTTCATTCTCTCCATTCTTCAAGGCAGGAGTGATATCGAATGAGAAAGGAGTAAAGCCACCAGTATGCTGTCCTATTTTAATTTGATTTACCCAAATATCTGTTTTCCAGTCAACAGCTCCAAAATGCAGCAATACACGTTCGCCTTTCCATTTTGACGGCACAGAGAATTTGCGTTGGTACCACAAATCATTTTCCTTTCCAAGTCTTTTTCCTACACCGGACAAGCTGGATTCTATCGCAAAAGGAACCAGGATCTGTCCCTCATATTTTTGAGGAGCCGCCTGCCCTACCGGAGTTATGGCGTAATTCCACAACCCGTTCAGGTTCACCCAGTCCGGACGTTCCATAATGGGGCGGGGATACTCGGGCAACACATTCTCAACGTCTATTTTGGTAGCCCATTCTGTTTTAATCCGTTCTCCTGCCGGTTTCCACTGAGCAGACAGATACGAACAATTTAAAAATACGACTAATAAGATAATCAATTGTTTCATCATGATATAATTTAAAAGGTTTCTGCAGGACACAACCTGTACTGTTTTATTTCTTCAGGAAAGTCTCCGCACGTCCGGGAGTATAAAGTTCCCATAAGGAAGCAACCGTCCAGCCGGGAGCAAAAATATCGTTGTAATATCCTTTTCCATTCTTTCCATAATCCCAGTTGGTGTGCTGAACCACTTCCGGATAATAGCCGACCTTGGCAATGCCGCACATATGGCCTTCATGAGGCAGCAACTGACGCATGGAGGTCGAGATCACCTCTGCAAAATCAGACAAGCGGTTCTCTTTATATTCTTTGGATAACCAACGAAGCACGTCAGCAAATTCAAAAACAAATACATCGATATGATTATTTTCCACCGACACATTTCCCCAACCGCGGGTTTTCATGCCAATGTCTCCCAACATCTGTCCCGGAGCAAACGGAACGTCCCACAGATAATACCATGACAGGGCAAAATAGGCGGCCTTCTTTGTCAGGTCAGCATAATGCTTATGTTCTTCGCCTTTCGTAATCAGTGAAAGATAATATGTAGCAGTGGCTGCATACAGTGATGCTTCTTTGTCCTCGCAGTTCGCATCAAGTGTGGAAGAGAAATAGTCTGCTTTGGAGATCAGTTCTTTCTCAAGATATTCAGCTGTCTTTCTGGCGCTGGCAAGATATCGTTTGTCCTTGAAATATTTATATCCCAGCACTAATGGCAATGTTGCTGAAGGAGTACTACCTCCGCTCTTATCCACAATCGTAAAGTCATCACGGAATTTTCTGGGGAAGCTGCCGTCAGCGTTCTGAAGTTTCAGGAACATTTCAAACATCTGTTTGACACGCTGTTCCCATTCCGGGTGCTTGCGTCCCTGTTTCTTTTCGTATGCCAGAAAATGAAGTATCGCATAAATTCCTTCAGATTGACGTCGAATGCTATGTACCGGTTCTTCAAACCCACGATTTAAATTGACAAATTCCTTAAAGAAACCCGCCGGTGTAAATCCATTCTTCAGATAACTGTCAAAGATCTTAAGACTATTTTCCTTCAGTTCTTCACGATTGATTTCCCAGCCATATTCCCAAGCATTGAACGAGTTCAAGAGCACACGTCCCACGAAACCGATTTCCGCTTCACCGTTACTCTTACAATCATCTGTTCGCAGACCGACGCCCGAATTATAGGTCAACTCCGGCTTGCTTACCAAGCTATTCACAAAGTAATTGCTGAGCGTCTGCTTCATATCAGAAATGGAGTAAGGAGTGTCAACCGGTTTCGGAGCGTAAGTATCATAAGAATATTCCCAGGCATGACGTACAAAATCGGAGAAGTCATCCGCACTGTTTTCCGAGATTTCCCAAGTTAACATGATGTTTTCCCCTTTCTTCAGCAGTTGGAAAGCTTTTACTTTAGGAGCCAATGTCAGTTTACGGATATAGCTTCTGGGAGCTTCCTCATAGGGGAAACCGAAAGAAAGCGCAGCCACTCCATTTTGATTTTCAAAACCTGTAAAACCCAAGGATGTTTTTCCGGAAAGAATCACTTCACCTTCCTTATGTGTAGTCAAAGCGTCGGTCGTAAACTTATCCAGTCGGTTTATCGTCATATATCGCTTGTCCTTCTCATTATAGATGCCCGTCAATGGAGCACTCAATCTATCCTCACGGACTACCCAACTATCAGATGTATGGAATGAAGGAGCTTCTTTGGGCGAGCGCAGATTACGGCGATACCAAAATCCGGGCATATAAAACAAGCAATCGTCGTGACGGAAACCGGTAGACACATTCTGTCCATAGTTAAAGTACACATCCTCCAGAGCTGTAATGCACATGTCAATATGTAGACGCCCATTAGCTTCCTTGACCTTTTGAGAAATCGTCAGCGGAATATTTTCAGAGGCTACTAACTGATAGGCAGAATTATCATTCTGCGTTCTCTTTAAAATTAAAGGGTACTGCTTAGCCTTATTTCCGGGCACTTTCAAAGAAATATGTGCATTGACCTGTTCCGGTGTATAATTAACGGCCCAGACAGACCCGGTCAATAGCCCGATAGCTATTCCACAAAGCAAGAATTTTAAGTTCATACAGCTCATCATAATTATATGAATCAGCACTAATCCTGATTCTGTTAATACTTTATTTAGATATATTTCCCAAGCCATTACCGGCTCTTATCAACGAGGACAAAATTAGCGAAGATCACCTTATCTCAGTAAAACAAATTGAGCAATTAGTAAAAGAATTCGTTCTAAATGGATGCAGAATGAGTAAAATAGTACCAAAACAGAACATATTATGTCCTTTTTGCCTGTTCATCGAGTGCCGATATTTGAAGATCCAGTCTCACGCAGCCATATCCGTTATGATAAAAGCATCCGCAGTTTCCCTCTCTCAAAAGGGAAACTACGGACTATGATTCTCCTTGATTTATGCGGCAATAAAACAAGAATAAGGAAATACTCTGTTATTTTTCCAGAAGAGCGACAGTACACCAAAGAACGGGACCTTGTCCATGATAATCACCAGTACGACGAGGACGATCATAATAGTACTGTAGATCATTCTTTTTATTGGTTCCGACACAGACTTCTCTGACCTGATTCTTTTCATTAACGTACGGAACCAATGCCAGCCAGGCTTTTCGGGCAGCAGGTGCATACTCTTCCGCATCCAGCCAGCCATTCTTCACCCCCATAATGAATGCGAAAGTAAACATAGCCGATCCGGATGACTCTGTCCAGCAATCAGACTTGTCAATCAACTGATTCCATAAACCATCTGCATTCTGATACTCCTTCAGGCTTTTCATCATTTTCTGATAGCCTTCCAAGATACGAGCACGGTCTTTGTGCTTCTTTGGCAAACAACGGAGCAGTTCCGACATACCCGCCGCCATCCATCCGTTCCCACGTCCCCAATAGAAAGGAACATCCGGTGCATGATAGAAAAGACCATTCGGGCGTTGCAATTCATCCAGGTACATCACCATTTCTTTCGCTGCGCGGTCGATATATTTACGGTCCTTCGTCACTTTATACGCATGAGTCTGCACAATCGTAATCATGTACATATCATCAATCCACAAACGTGTCTGCCAGGAATACCCTTTTTCAGCCCATTCCTTTTCTTTAGGCTTTGCATTTGCGGGAACTTCCCACTGAGAGTCGGCATAAGGCAGTCCAAGATACCAGTATTTCTTATCCTTTGTCACCCGGTACATATCCAGTGGAAGGCTACCGAACATATTCAAATCCACATGATTCATAATCGGCTGCAGTGCCTTCTCTGATGTAAACAAAGGGGCAAACTTATCTTCCAGAAGCTTTATCAACTCTTTATCTTTTGTTACCGCAGCATATTTCAGCGCGCCATTCCAGTAGAATGTTTCCGGATATCCAATCCATTTACCGGCATGAAGTGCGTGCTTCTCGCCTACAAAGCGGTATGCCAAACGCTTACCGACCTCTTCGGGAGTGTATCCTTCCGGGAAGTCCGTCAGCAATTTAGTCTGAGCTGATAATAGTTGAAAAGGCAACAAGAGCAATAATAAAAGTAGTTTTTTACACATAACGACTTATTTTTATTTATTATACAATTATAGAATATCTACGGGAGTTATTTAACCTTCAGGTTCTTTACATTGTCGCACACGGCCACTGCTATTCTTGAGTCCGCACAACCATAATAGAGATATAACTTCTTCTTGTAATATGCCAGTCCCTCGATAAATACTGTTCCATCTTTGTATTGCCCGCTCTTCTCAAAAGGTGCTTCAGGCACAAAGAAAGGTTTGTCCAACCGGTCTAGTACTTTATAAGGATCATTATTATCAAATAAAAATTGTCCGGCGCAATAAGCACCTGCCGGATATGAGGTATCCCTGTCCTTTCCTGCATTTTTTCCATTATACAGAAGCACAATACCCTTTTGGGTTCGTATAGCCGGAGGTCCGCATTCTGTCATCTGACAGTCAAAATGCCCTTTACGCGGTCTCGCCAACTTCTTTAATTCATTCTTTTCGTCCAGTACCGGATACCAGTCTACAAGGTTGTCAGAAGTAGCCGCGTGAACAGCATACTCTCCCCAGTACATGAAATACTTGCCGTCTACTTTATCAATAACCAGCTTTTCTTTCTTTACTTTGGTCAGTATGGAAGCAGATTTACTGGCTATCTTAGTGAAGCGTCCGTCGTAGGCCTTTTCAAAAGCAAGTCCATGCTTTGTCCAGTTCTTTAGATCCCGGGAGGTGGCTACAGCGATACGCGGTGTCTTCCGGTTCCATGCCGTATAAAGCATCACATACAGTCCGTCTTCCGTCATTGCTACACGTGGGTCCTCACAGCCACCGGGCCATTCTATACCTTTAAAGTTATCTTCCGCTGGAAATAATACCGGAGTGTCCAGTCTTGTCATTGTGACTCCATCCGTGCTCTCAGCATATCCGATACGTGAAGTCCTTTTACCGATGCCCTGTGCTGAATTATCTTCCGCCCGGTAAAGTACGACTATTTTCCCGTCTTTCACGGTAGCCGCCGGATTGAATGTATCACTCTCTTCCCACTTCACCTGTTGCTTCTGCATCGGACAATAAAAAGAAGTAGGTTGAGGTGAAATTACGGGATTAGCACCTTCAGGACGTACGAAAGGACCGAGTACCCAACTTCTGTTATCCTCCTTACCTGTAGTCGTATCCGTAGAAGGTTTCATGGTAAATCCACATAACATCAATATACCGGTCAGACTAATTACGAGTTTTAGTTTCATCCTATTTTCCTGCTTTATTCATAATAAATCATTTACCTTTACAACAAATATTGTCCCTCCTCCTTCAATCTTTTACGCAGATAATCAGTATCGATTTTGTGGACATCATTCTTTGCCTGTTTTATAGCATGCACTGCAGCCATTCCGGCAGCTTCGCCAGTCACCAGACAAGGAGGCATTACCCGTAAACTCCCGAATGCTTCTTCATCAGTAGATATACAGCGTCCTGCAGTCAATACATTTTTCAGTCCTTTAGGTGTCAGGCAGCGATAAGGGATTCCATGAGATTCTCCTTTTTTATAACGTGTCTCTTTATGACCGGGCTTATGAACATCTATATAATAACAGTTACGTCCGATTTCATCCTCAAAAGTTCTACGTTCTTTCCAGTCCTCTACCGTAAAAGTATAATCACCTTCAATCCGACGGCTATCTCTGACTCCAAGCAAAGAAGCAGTCTTCACCAAAAAAGCACTACCAAAAGTTTTGGGCTGAACATCCTTCATTGCTTCCAAATATTGTCCTGCAATTTGCCGACCTACCATCATTGCCTGCGTAGTCGCCCAAGGATCAGTTGAATCGACATTAGCAAGATGTCCGGCATTGAACTGCACCACATCCGGACCAATAAAATTACTATTAAAATGCTTATCTATCAATGGATATTTCCCAGACTCAATCGCTTTATAAACAGGGCTGTTCTTATTACTAGTATGTAATGAGGGTCCTGTCAGATTGTAGTTATAGCTATCGACATTAGCAAACGAGAAGCATAAAGATGAGCTCTGTACCACCCCACTATCATCTCCTCTCTTGAATGATGCGCCTGCCCATGCCGCCAAATCCCCGTCACCTGTCGCATCAATAAAAACTTTTGCCTTGAAAGCAACAAGCCCGGATTTATTTGCGACAATGATAGCGTCTACCGTTTCATCGGCTGCTTTTTCTACAGCAGCAACTCTTGAGAAGAAGAGTACTCGGGCTCCCGATTCAGTAACCATCTGATCATAAACTGTCATCAGATATTCGGGATTTATACTCACCCAATTCATTTTCTGTTTTCTCTCATGCGGTACTCCTTTCCTCGAAGCTTCAAAAATTTTCTCTGCCAGACCTCTATAAATAATCTTCTCACCATCAGAAAACGGACACCATGCCGGAACCATACCAGCTGTGCCCATCCCGCCAAGTTGCCCCATTGCTTCAATCAATAGAGTCTTGGCCCCTTCGCGTGCTGCCGAGATAGCGGCAGCACAACCGCCAGGCCCTCCGCCAACTACAATAACATCCCACCGATCATCTACGGCAATCTTTGTATTCTTCAGACTCAGCCTGGATTGCGTTGTTTCTCCCTGCGTATTGAGAGTAGGTACAGTGAAAGCTGCGGTCAACAGCCCTGCTTTTTTTAAGAATTCTCTTCTAGAAGTCATAGTATTCTATTTATCATTTGGTGAACATTAGTTCCTTTGTCCGATTCACTAACACTCAATTAAACAATCCGCCTATCAATGCAACCATAAATTTAAGTTTCATCTTACTTAAGTTTGTGCTTTTGACTATCGATATTCCATCCTTTTAATACCAATATTGCTCCTTCACCCAGTTTTTCCTTTGCCGTCTCGATCGTTACCGTCTTCTTTTCACCCGGAGTCAGGGAGAAGAAGTTATCCGTATAGAATGACGGACGTATCGGACTCATCTTTGCATTAAGGAATTGCAGTTGATTGAAGAAAGCTATCTGATTGGATGTATTCCTCATAGTGATATCAACAAAATAGTTATCACCTTCTTCCCTCACCTTATAAGCCAGTTTCACTTTAGAAGTCCGAAGTTTACTCAAATCCTCAAAGCCAGAGGCTGCCGGACCGGTCAAGGTCGTCTTTCCTTCGTACTTATCGTTGGAACGCCAGTAGAAATTAGAAGAAACTTCTTTCCCTTTCTCATCTTTCAGTATTAATTTGATAAAGTGAACCTGAGAGATGTCTTCGGGAAAACGAATAGTCAACGCATCATTCGCTACTCCATCAGCCGGTAGATTAATAGCAGCCGATTCTTCAAACACCTTCCGGCTATTTATATCATACACCTGTGCTGTAACCTTGTAGTTATCGAAAGAACGATAGAAATCATTCACTACGGAAACCGTATTTTTAAGATAATCGAACTGAGCATGCAAAGGTTCTAAAGAATTGGCCGTGTGATAAAGCGAAGCTGTCGGCTCCAGAGACCAGTCCCACATACGGGAAGCTACCTGCCTCATAGAACAGTTATGATACCAAAACAAAAGCCCTGAACAAAAACGGTCACCATAATCCAGTTTATTATAGTTCCATACTTCCCAAATGCTCTTGGAGTTTATTGCACCCAGCAATTGTCCTTTCTGAGCAAATTCGTCAATCGAAGATGACTTTCCATAATGATTTACCAAGTCTGTATACATAGTAGTCATCAGATGGAAACCATTTCCATCCAGATAATCCCACACTTCTTTGTTGATAGGCCACAGGTCTTTCTCATCCATCATTTCCCGGAGTATTTCTACTGTAGGAAGAGTCGGTGCACCATATTCAGGATTAAAGCCATCTACACGACTACCTCGTGGAGAAGCTGTATTTTCATAATGCTGCATCGGATTCACCTGTTTATAAGGGCTGCCATCATGTACTCCGGCACACTCCGACTGCATCTGATATCCGCGTGTACCATCCAACTGATTCAGCAGTTCGGGAGTACCGGTCATTTCTGTGCTTTCATTGGAAGCAACATAATAAGCCAAAGACGGATGATTACGAATACGCTTCACTGTAGACTCCACGTTACTCATATAGAGAGCCTTGTCATGCGGATGACGAGTATCCCCTGTCATCCAGAATTCCTGCCATACCAGCAAGCCCAATTCATCACAAAGCTGGAAGAAATAGTCAGATTCAGCAATACCACCTCCCCACATACGCAGAAGGTTGACGCCCGACTGGCGGGTATAGCGCAATTCAGCATAAGTACGTTCGTCAGAGTGTCTCAACATAGCTTCCGGTATCCAGTTCGTACCACGGATAAACAACCGTTTACCATTCACATAAAAGACACGTGATTTGTCCGGTGTTTTAGTATCGGAAGTGATTTCACGAATGCCAAATCTCGTCTTTACGGAATCACAAACCACTCCGTCAACCGATACGGTCAACTTCAAATCATATAAGTTTTGCGGTCCTTTGTTGACCGGCCACCACAAGCGAGGAGAATTCATCACAAGTTGCGGAAACTCTTCCGGAGAAAAAGTAACCAGTTTTTGTTCTCCCCGAATCACCCGGAATGATTTCTCAAAGGATATATTCTCACCAACAATCTCACCTTTTACTTTGCAATTAATACCACTATTGCTAGTTGACGGATTGATCACTTCTACAGATACAGTCTCACGTGCCTGGTCATAATCCGGTTTGCGCAATTCAGACTTAATAAACGGATGACGTAGAGCTACCTTTCCGGTAGCATAGATAGAAATATTTTTCCAGATACCTGTATTACGATCACGGATACCATCCATAAAGGTAAAGTCCCAGCCTACAGTCATCAACATCGTAGTGTTTAATCCGATATTACCGTTACCACCATTATGAAATTCTCCGGCAGCCCCCCAGGACTTCGGCTTAGTACTTCCGGGAACATCAACCGGATACACTTTGACAGCCAATGCATTATTCTTTCCTATCTTTACAAAATCAGTCACATTGATATAGTCCTGTATGAACATACCATTGATCGTACTAAGCAGATTTCCATTCACCCATACTTCTGCCCGATAATTGATACCGTCCAGCTGCAACCAAACATTCTTCCCCTTAAAAGACTGAGGTACTGCAAACTCTGTACGGAACCAATAAGTATAAAAGTCACGTCCGACCTGAGAGAGATCAGGAATCAACTTTGATTCAAGTTTATTATTGACTCCATAATAAGGTTCGGGATATTTCTGATTATACACCAAAGAATTTAAGACTGTACCGGGAACAATGGCTGGCAACCATTTTTCTGTCGGATAATCTGATGAAGATATTTTCTCACCCGGATCTGTGGTATCGCCTGCTTTTATCATTTTCCACTGATAATCTCCATGATGGGTGACTTCCGAATCAAGCCAGATACGATTAAGGTCTCTGGCGTCATTCATCCTATTTTGTGCAGTCAATACTGAACAGAAAAGTAGTAGCAAAACAGAAAAAAGGGTCTTAACAAAGTTGTGCATATTTATGTTATAGTTTTAAATGGTTTTTGGCATGGAACAAAAGTAGAGGTTTCCTTTTATTCAACATGCCAAAAACAGGTCAATAAATAAGATTTTAGTCCCAAAATACTTAAATAAAAGACAAAATTGCCCGTATTCATCGTTATTTTTCCAGAAGAGCAACCGTACACCAAAGATAGGGTGCATGTCCATGATAATCTCCCGTATTACGCGGACGATCATAATAATACTGCATGTCGTTCTTTTTGTTGGTACCGACACACACTTCTCTTACTTTATCGTTCGAGTTTATATAAGTAAGCATAGCCAACCATGCTCTTCGAGTAGCCTCACCATACTCTTTTATCGGCAACCATCCATATTTCACTCCCATAATAAATGCGTAAGTAAACATAGCCGAGCCCGATGTTTCTACCCAGCAGTCCGGTTTATCAATCAACTGTCTCCACATGCCCTCTTCTGTTTGATAATTTTTCAGACTTGCCATCATACGCTGGAAACCTCTTACAATAGGCAAATAATATGGGCTAGATTCTGGCAGATAGCGAAGTACTTCTGCCATCCCTGCCGCCATCCATCCATTTCCTCTTCCCCAAAAATAGGGTACATCTGGTGCATGATAGAAAAGTCCATTCGTACGTTGCAACTCATCCAGATACATCGCCATTTCTTTAGCAGCGCGCTCAACATATTTCAATTCACCGGTCACTTTATAAGCATGCGTTTGAATGACAGGAATCATATACATGTCGTCAATCCACAAACGAGTTTGCCAGCTATATCCCTTCGCTGCCCATGACTTCGCACTTGCACTTGCATTTTCCGATACTTCCCATTGGGTATCTGCGTAAGGTATACCCATTTCCCGATATCGTTCATCTTTAGTGATCAGATACAATGTGAGAGGAAGACTACCGAACATATTCCGGTCAACATGGTCCATCCCAGGCAAAAAATGCCTATCAGTAGTAAAAAAAGACTCAAACCCATCTTTCAAGGACCGGACCAGTTCATTGTCTTTCGCTACTTCCGCATATTTCAATGCTCCGTTCCAAGTAAAAGTTTCCGGATAACTGAGAGTTTTCCCATTATGTTTCCCCTTTGCAAAAAGTTTTCCCAACCGTTTCCCTATCTCCTTAGGAGTACTCCCTTCCGGAAAATCAGTCAGTAAGGGAGTATCAATTGTCCGCTTGGTCTGTAACATCCATTCCTGAATTTCGATTCCTTTTCCGCCTTGATTCCGATGAATGGTCAGTTTATAATACTGATACGCCTCCTTATGTCTCAACTCCAAAAACTTTTTCTCCCTTTTTTCAAACTCCTGCCGAATTCTATTATCTAGTTCGGTCCACTTCACATTGTCATTCGATCCGTAAAGAGACCACGCACCAGGTGCATTTCCTTCTTTATCTCCGGTTGCCATAACCGAATAATAACGCGCTATAACCGGTTCTTTTCCCTTCCAGATGATAGAGACAGAATTATTAGGAGTATAGAAAGAAGTTGTCCAGTCTCCATCAACCAAACTACTAATATCTTTTCCCTCAGGAGAGTCATCATACTCAGGAGAGATAGTACCCTCTGTCGGCATATTATAATTATCTGCCTTCAACTGATACACATAGGTGTATTTTTCCTTTTCGTCATTTCCCGTACCTTCCTGAACCGGTGGCACAGGTTCTTCATTTTCACTGGAACAGCTATAAAGCATACCACCCGATGTCATTATCAGGAATATGCAACAAAGTGCCTTCGCTATATCATGTATCCAACTATCATTTTTCATTTTATACATCTTATTCTTCATTATTTTCCTTCTAGTTCCAGTACAGCTAAACGAGCCAGCATCTCGACAAAAGCTCCTTCGTGCAGGACTTGCCAAGAAGAATTCGTTTTACCGATAAAATAATTATTACTCAGCAGATTAGTTGTTTGATTCCGGCATTCTGACATCCAAGCCTGCAACATGCTCTTCTCGAACGCAGTGACATAATCCCTTCTTCCATCAATCTTATACAGCTCAAGGAAACCACGAAACAATACAGAATAAAACCAGGCATGATCTCCATTTATACGATAAAACTTTTCTCCCAGTTCTTTTGAGTCATACAAGGTAAACCACTTACTGTGGGCTGAACGGGCAATCTGCTGCGCTTCATTCAGATATTGTTGTTCTCCTGTTATATTGTACAATAAACAAGCAGCCTGCATTGGCTGACCGGAATTGTAACTGTACTTACTTTTACCTATAGTCATCGAAGGAGTAATATTATCATAGAAAAGGTGATCACTCGGATCTTGCATGTATTGTATCAACCATGCATAAAATTCTTTAGCTTTATCCAGATACTTCTGCTCTTTGGTTATCTGATATAATTTACATCCCAATACTGCAGCCGGTGCGGTAGAACACGTATGTTTATTAGTGTATGCCGGTATTTCCCTCCAAAGAATACCACCGCCACATGAACTGGTATTCCCCACCATCAAATAATCCCAAACCATTTTTGCTTTCTCCAGGAAACGATTTTCCTTTGTCTGTTCATACAGTTCCGCCATATCCAGTCCTATCCAGACATTATCGTCGTAATATCTCTCATTTCCGTTTTGCGGATAAACTGCGTAAGCGCTGCGCTTGTTGTCAGTTGTGATAAAACGGTTGATACTGTTAAACATACGGTCAGTCAAATCTGCATACTTTTTTTCATAAGCAGATACCCCGACAGAAGCTCCGCGCAAAGCTACATAGCCAGAAAGTCCCGCTCCTTGACCCCAAACTACGGCATCTCCATCCCAATAAGGTCCGGTAGCAAGCGGATATCTTGTATTCCAACAGTCACGTGCAGACTTTCCGAAACAAAGATTCATTAACGAAGTCATCAGGATGTCGGCCCTTTCCAGGAAACGGGTTCTCACCACCTCTTCTTCACGAAGTGGCGTAGCAGTGACCGTCAACTCCTCCGAGCGTTTCCCATAATTGTCGACAGCAACAGCAGTTACAATATATGTTCCCGGTTCAGAGACAACGATTAACAGTGAACTAACCTTTTCTGTAGCAATACGTATGTTTTTCTTCACTGCGTTCTCGGATTTATCTCCCTCCAACAAACAAGAGATTTCTACAGAAATAGCTCCAGTTGGATTAGTCCAGCTCACTTGCAATTCATTCGCTCTCTCCGTTTTCTCCGCCACAAGATTGGTAACCGGAGGTACTGTTTTTTGCCCCTGCCCATCTTGCTTTCCATCATCTATTTCATCCGTGATAGGCGAGTCGCCCCCACCACATGCACCTAGCAATGCAGATAAGAGAAAGAAGCAGATACCTAACAGCATATTAAATCGGATATTTTTCATGGTACTTCTGGTTTATATGGTTACTTTATTCTCACCGGTTCAATCGTTTCTCCTGTAATACTAATTACTCCTTTATCGGAGATATTGAAGTTACTGATATAAGAAGTACGAGGACCTACACTAGTCTCACTTGCATGAGCATGAAAGATATATTTATAACTTCCATCGGCACAGACAAACGGTGCTCCATGTCCTGTACCGACTAGTCCTACAGACTTAGCAGCCTCTTTGTCTCTTCGGAGAATTGGATTTCCACTATACTTGGTCCAAGGTCCTTTAGGAGAACTAGCTGTTGCATATCCTACAGCATAGTCTTTACTTTCATAATGGTTTGCCGAATATATCAGATAATAAGTATTCCCTTTTTTCAATAGCGAAGGACCTTCGGCAATCGTACCTTGTTTCTTCTCCCAAGGTTCAGTAGCACTTATACATTTAGTCAATGTTTCTTTTTTTATACTGGTCAAGTCATCATTCATTTCTGCTACCCAAATCACGTTTCCCCCGGTAAATCGCACATAATAGAGATAAGGAGTACCATCATCATCTATAAAAAATGAGGTATCAATTCCTTTTTCATCTGCTACAATAGGTTTCTTTTCTCTCTGTACGAATGGACCTTCCGGGCTAGTAGAAGTAGCGACACAGATATGTTCATCCACTGAATAAAACATATAAAATAGATTCTTCGACTTCACATAGTATACTTCCGGTGCCCAATACCATTTAGTTCCCCAAGAATTTTCTGGTGACAAAGCCTTTATATCATTTCGCTTCCATTGCTTCAAATCTTCAGAGATATACACTTCGAATCCGTTAACACGAGTTCCATATGCATAGTATTTACCTTCATGGTATAACACAAAAGGATCGGCAATTGGCAATTTATACTCTGCTATTATATCCGGGTCAATCACGTCTTTCTCGGCTGGAGTAGCTGAAATCGTCACTTTCTCGGAACGCTTACCATAATTATCAACGGCTACAACAGCAATTTGGTAGGTTCCAAATTCTGATAATTGGAGTGTATATTTGCTATTTTTCTCACCATATACACGCACATTTATAATTGCAGGAGATTTCTCATTTTCTTCCAAGAAATAAGATATCTCCACAGCGACAATTCCTGATGGATTTTTCCATTCCAATAGTAATTCATTTGCCTTATTAGTCTCTTTCGCTGTAAAATCGGAAACAGACTCTATAACTGTTTCGTTTTTCTGCCCATCATCTTCTTTCTGATCATTCTCATTAAGTAGCGAATCATCACCTCCGCCACAAGACAAAAAGAAAATAGTACCTAATATTAAACATACGTTTAAAAATAACCTATAGTGTGTATTTTTCATATTTTTTATCTAAAAAATAAATGTTACAAACATTCTTCATTTTTAATGTTTAAAACGCAAGCTATCACAAACCCATTCTGAATCAAATCAAAATTTGCGATAACCTGCGTTTCAGTTTAGCAACATAGATTAATCATCTGTTAACCATGTCTGCTTTTATTAGTACTTTTACCATTGAATCTGTTGATCCTCATCAGGAATCAATGTATTCAAATCACGCTGCATTGATAAGGCACCCGATACTGAATATTTGATTCGTTTACCTGGTATAGTAGTATAATCTTCAAACGTATAATTTAAATTAATTGTTATAAAGATTTTCTTCAAATAAGGCTTTAAATCATCCATCTCATCATACATCACGAAGTTTGCAGGGTAGTCTGGATCCACTGTCAGATTTATTTCTGGATTATCGGACCAAATTTCCAGTTTTTTAGTATCTGAACCCTCTTCTGGGAAACGAATAAAGACCTTATATAGTTTTCGATCCAGAAAATCTATATCTCTCGTTCCAGCATAAATAAAAATAGTTCTATCATCTACAACAAATGCCCGTTGCGATGCAACTGTAAAAGGATTATTTTTATCCGTATCAATATAAACCAAATATTGAGAAGCATCATAAGTACCCGAATAATCATTGAATGGAAGCAACCTTAGCATAGCTCTCCGATAATACTTACGAGGATTTGCTTGATATCCTAACGAAGGATCATCCACAATTTGCAAAGGCAATACCCACTTGTCTGCTTGGTCCAAATCAGCATCCAATGTAAAATCAATAGGCAACACTGAGATACATTCTCCCTCCGGTATCTCTACAGTCTCAGGCATACTGTAATATTTACTTTCTAGTTGCTGAAAATAAAGTTCTTCACGATGTCCATACACCTCCTTATTCAATTGTGCTAAAGTATCCGGATCCAAAGCAACACGAACGGATACCGCTTGACTATTCATGGTCGAACCGCTAAGTATTACTGGAAGGTTATAACGTACAGTTCCTCCTGGTTTGTAACGAACATAGGTTGTAGTTACTCCTTGAGAATTTACATTAGCTTTGAAAGAAGCCAACTGCAAATACTGTTCATCTTCCCATTCGTTGTTGCACGAAATACAGCATATCGCTACAATCATGCTCAAAAATAGATAATATATTTTTTTCATATCTCCAATAATTAAAAGATTATTCTGGATTAGTCCAACCCGGATTCTGGATCAGATTAACATTATGCTTCAATTCTTTATGGTTGATCGGCCAAAACCACATCTTCTCCGCAAAGATAGTTGGTAAAGAAGTGCATATTACTGGAGTATGAAACTCTACCTTCATATCTTCTGTCGCCAACATATTGCAACCGTATACCGGTGCAGCTTCTTCTTCTGGAGCATCCATCCAACGGCGCAAATCAAAGTAACGATGTCCTTCTGCGAAAAGTTCTATCTGTCGTTCCCGTTTCAGTTTAACACGGAATTTTGAAGGGTTACCATAATCTTCTTCACTATAATCAGGTAATCCAGCACGAATACGAACTGGACGGATCCCCTTTTTCATTTCTGACTCATTCCGACTAATAGAATGCTTTTTACTGCCATCCCAAGAAGCTATTTCATACGAACCTCCCAGTTCATTCAAAGCTTCAGCATAAATTAACAGAATTTCTGCATAACGAATAGCAGGATCTGGTTTAAATGTAACGCGACTTACATCATAAGCATTTTTCTGAGTGTAACTAATATCATCAGGGTGCACATATTTCTTAATACCAATACCTGTACGTAACCAATATGTAGAAGTCTTATACCCGTCATGTCCATCACCTCGATAATAGTAGACCTGTACATTTTTCTCCTCATCATGAGTATCATCATTAAGTGCTCGTAACAAATTCCATGTACTTCCATTATATGCGACAGAGGCATAGAAACGTGGTTCACGCTGTACATATTGTTTGGAAACTCCCGCCCCTAACGGACCTAGTTCTGGATATTCTGCTAGTTCTTCTGTTGTCACAAAGTCCTTCGAACGTGAATTCAAATTGTAACGACCTTCATATCCAGCTCTGTCCGCATACATATCATTCATACCTGCACAATCTTTCCCATCATTCATATAATAAGCATCACATTGCTTCTGTGTAATACCATGAGAACCATACCCTCCAGCTGCATTACGAGGCAATTGATGGATCACTAAAACCTTTAGATTTTCACCGCCTTGATTCTGCCCACGTGTGAAGATTAATTCAGGGTTAGCACTAGCAGCTACTGCCCCATTGAAAATCGAACGATATGATTCAAACGGATCAATATTCCTCCAGCCATTAGGCCAATCTTGCTCTGAAAACTCTTTATGATATGGAGGAGCAATTGTAGCTGGGTAAGCTAGCTCGCCTACTGCCCTAGAAGGAGCCACATACAGTTCATAATAATTCAAGTCCATTACATCCTTAGCCGCTGCTGCTGCCTTAGCCCATTTCGTTTCATCATATGATTCTGGTAGTAAATGTGTTCCATCTTTATTCACCAAAGCCGCAGCAACCGAAGCTGGAGCTTTTCCATTATATAGCGGACTTGCAGCAAATAAAAGAACTTTGGCACGTAATGCTAATGCTGCTCCACGAGTCGGTCGCGCAATCTCTTGTACAGGTCTCTGAAGTGGCAATACATTTGCAGCTTTTATCAATTCATCTGTTATATACGCTACACATTCATCATATGTATTTCGCGGATAAGCTAAGTTATCATATGAATCCATATAATCAAGTCCCTCATCTGGGATAATAGGTATCGGTCCATACAAACGAAGCATAAACCAATAAAAATATGCCCGCAGGAAATGAGATTGTCCCTTAAAGTCCGCAATCTCCTCTTCTGAGAATTCTTTATTTCTATCAATATTATTTAAGAATATAGAGACCTGACGAATACCTTGATAAGCTGTTTTCCAAACCTTTTCACTCTGATTCTTACTACCAAGAACCCCCTCTTCGGTATATTGACCACTCTTCCAATTTTTGTAACCATCAGATTCATCACCAAAATACATATCATCAGCAAAATTGAATGGCAGGCTCTTTTTACTACAAACATCTTGCATGTAATCATCGCCCAAATAAGCATAAGCACGAGCGATCCATTCATTAGTATAATCTTTACTACTAAACACATCCTCAATAGTCAGACGCTCATCAAACAGATAATCGGAATCCAAATAATCGGCACATCCGGTTAAAGAAAAGCCCAATCCTGTCATAAAGGATAAAATTATAATTACTTTTTTCATATATTCGTCTTATTATAGATTAACTGATATACCTAACGAGAAAGTTTTACTAAGCGGATATTGCTTTCCGTTTGAACTACCCATTTCTGGATCCCAAGATTTAAAACTAGAAAAAGTGAGTAAGTTAGTACCTATAAAGAAAATACGTACCTGATTCATATGAATCTTATTCACCAACGCTTTTGGTAAGGAGTAACCGACATCCAAGGTCTTCAGACGAAGGTAAGCACCATTTCTCAACCAAAATGTAGAAGAACGGTTGTTATTATCATTTTTTCCATAAGTCAGACGTGGATATTCAGCATTAGGGTCTTCATTAACACCCAATATCCAACGATTACTCTCAGCCATATCTTTTAACACGTTTCCCCAACCATCGCCACCTGAAAACATATAAACCGTAGAGCCATCAATAAAATAAGTTGACTTGCCAACTCCTTGAAAATGCACATTCACATCCAAACCTTTCCACTTAGCAGCCATACCAAAGCCATAAGTAAAGTTTGGTTTCTTCGTAGCACCAATAGCAACCTTGTCATCATCATTAATTACACCATCACCATTAATGTCTTTATACTTAATATCTCCTGGCATCACATCTCCAAACTGTTTTGGCCAATTACGAATTTCTTCGTAATCCTTAAATAAACCCAACGCAATCAATCCCATTGCTTGATCTACCCGGTGACCTTCCTGCATTTTATACCAATAGACTGTGTTTTCCTCATCACGTTCCAAAATTTCATTCTTACCGTAAGTCATATTACCACGTAATGTCAAGTCCACTTTACCTATTTTTTGCTTAAATGCAAAATTTCCATCAAATCCTTTTACTTTCACTTCACCTACATTTCCTTTGGGGTATTGTTCCTCATTCTTCGCATTTACAGCCGATAAACCAACAATCCATGGCAAATATTTACGCTCCATATAAATACCCGTACGTTTTTCATGAAAGTAATCAATAGAACCAGACAACTTATCATTAAAGAAACTAAAATCAATTCCTAAATCTTGCTTAG
Source organism: Bacteroides sp. RCH18 (assembly GCF_058231005.1). Taxonomy (NCBI): domain Bacteria; kingdom Pseudomonadati; phylum Bacteroidota; class Bacteroidia; order Bacteroidales; family Bacteroidaceae; genus Bacteroides; species Bacteroides sp. RCH18. The sequence goes on from NZ_JBIPTC010000001.1 coordinate 3,046,267, forward strand.
TAGCAATTTCCCACGAAACGTCAGAGGAAGCTAAAGTTGAATAACGCAATCCCTTATAATATCTTTCAAAGTTATTATCCGCAAATTGGTACCCTCCCGTATCTATAAGTTTATCGTCCTTCTTCTCGTAATTTCCATCCTTGTCTCTTTTATACATTCTTTCAAGTGCATATAAATAAGGAAAACGAGCTCCTAAATCATCATTACCCGTTTTACCCCACGAATAACGAATTTTAAACATATTAATCCATTTCGCATGATCCTTTATAAATGCTTCTTCTGCCACATTCCAAGCAAAGGAAACAGCTGGAAAAAAGCCAAAACGATTATCTTTATGAAAATTCTCAGAACCAGTATATCCAAAATTAAAATCAACAAAATAACGATATCTCCAATTGTAGTTAATACGTCCTGCCAAACCTTGATTACGACGGGCTATTCCATTCTTTAGATCCGAATTAATATTTTGTGTCATAACCTTAGAAGATTGGGTGTATTTTAAAACAACCCCAAAATGATGATCTTGAATACCGCGATTATAGTGCAGTTCTCCCTCAAAAAACTCCTTACGTTCTCCATTTCCTCCAGAACTTTGAGTCATTTGTTGCTCTTCTCTCACTCTAGTCAAGTGAAGTTCTCCATCAGTGTCACGATAATGATTTCCATATAATTCCGGGAATTTAACACGTTTGATATAATTATCGTTATAAGTATCGTATCCAAAGCGTCCAATAAACTTCAATCCTTTTGTGATGAATTTCAGATCCTGCTCCAATACTACATTAGTTTGTATGCTGTTCTTCCAACTTTCGTTATATCCAGTCTGAGTCGCCTGTGTCCACGGATTGATATTATCTTCTTTTTCCGACCAGGATGGAATTTTTCCATCCGAATAAGTCAAAGGCATCATGATAGAATTATAGCCCATCAACGTGGTCCAAATAGCTCCTGTTCCTACCCCTGGGTCATTTTGCTTCTTAAGTGAACCAGAAATACCCACCTTCAACAAAGTAGTTTTAGTTATATCAATATCTACATTCATACGGTAAGTCCATTGTCGATAGTTCGCATTGGTATTATACTTCTTTAACGATTTATCTGTCTTATACATACCTTGTTGATCATAATAACTACCACCCACGTAATAACGGGCTGTCTTACCACCACCAGTCATGTTCAGCGATGCACGCGAACTATAAGCACCATTACGCAACATCACATCCATCCAATCTACATCCGGATATAAATCTTGATCAAGCCCCAAACGGAAAATTTCCAATTCCTCTGGTCGGAAAAGTGGTTCTTGATTGCGTGCAATCTTAGCTTCATTAGCCATAGAAGCATAAGTATATCCATCTACAAACTCTGGAAGTTTAGTAAATGTATTATAAAACCCTTCCACCTTAGCATTGATATTAATTTTACCCTCTTTACCACGACGAGTATTAATTAAAATAACACCATTAGCACCTTTGCTACCATAAATTGCAGTAGCTGAAGCATCTTTCAATACAGTGAACGACTCCACATCTTCAACACTCACTTCATTCAAGTCTCGTTCAAAACCATCAACCAAAACCAATGCCGAACTATTAGCACCAAAAGTCGAAATACTGCGTACCCAAAACTCAGATACAGTACCAGGACGACCATTGGATTGCATAGCATGTATGCCAGGCACTACTCCTGCTAAAGCATCAGCCATAGAAGAAGATGGAGAATACTTTAAGTCTGCCACATCCACATTGGTTACCGCTCCAGTAATTGCAATTTTCTTCTGAGCGCCGGTACCAGTGATAACTACTTCATCAATAAGGCTAGCTTCTGATTCTTTCATTATCACATTTACTACTCGTTGTTCCTTTACAAGCACTTCTTGCCGATCATAGCCAATATAAGTAAATACCAATTTGTGAAAAGCGGGCATCTTAATTGAATATCTACCATTCATATCAGTAATAGCACCCAATCCAGGCATCTCTGCAATGGATACATTTACACCAATCATAGGTTCATTATTTGTATCGGTCACAATTCCTGTTACTACAATCCTTTCCTGTGCTGAAACATTAACTGCCAGCCCCAGTAGTAACATACATGTTAATAGAAAATTTCTCATTATATAATGTGTGTTTATCATTTATTAATCTTCCATAGCTATTTTACGAATGCGATGATTATTATTATCTCCAACAAAGAAACACTCTCTCACGTCATCATACACAATGCATATCGGTTTATCAAAGCGTGCTTCCAAACGCAAATCACCATTATTAAACCCAGCAGTGCCACTTCCATTCGGACGTCCAGCAAATGTACTTACACGCCCTTGTGGAGTTAACTTACGTACACAGTGATTATCTATATCACAGAAATAATAATCATATTCATCCTCTTGCCCTGCATAATCTGGATTTTTGACAAAACAGCCTTGCCGCGGAGAGTTAAGGCGGGCACTATTACCCATTCCATCGACCCAATTTTTCGTATCATATTTTCCACAAACTAAATAAGGAGTAGTAAATGTTTTTTCAGCCTCATCATAATCGCTACGCATAATATAATGCTTATCAGATAATGTTATATACATATATTTTCCTGTCGGGTGAATATTTGTAAATATTTGACATTTCGAATACGGCAATTTTACTTTACTTACATCATGTACTTTTGTTTCTGGATCATATCTTCCAATCACTCCTAAATCGTATCTAGAGGTATAAATTTCCCCATTACGAGGATGAGCACTAGCCGATCTACAGCCACGAGCTATAAATGAATTAACTTGTGTTTTGAAGCCACTTTCACGAGAATAGAAAAAAACTGCATCTTCTGTAGTATTAGCAACATCTCTAACAGCAATCAATTCCCCGTTAATAGAAAAACTAAGAACATTCAATGCTTTATTCTCTACTGGACTTGGAAAAGTTATCGTTTCTAGCCGCTCATCTTTAAAGTTAAGCACACGATGCGACTTACTTCCACCACAAACATACAGATAATCATGATCGAAAGGATCAAAGACCATCCACATCATATTTTCAACTCCGCCACAATCATTAAAAGGTCCATCCTTTATATCATATTTCGTATTATTCTCATACGTTTCTCCAAGGAAAGTAGTCACCAACATCTTCTTCTTATAAGTAAACTTTTCTTCAGCTTCCACATAAGCCAATTCTTCTCCATTCTCATCTAGAATAGTAACCTCAATGTCTCCCTCATAAGCTTTTGATGGAACAAAACAATGCAAACTCTGATTTTTCACTCCTATTACCTTGGCATTTTGTCCGCCAATAGTTACTTTTATCCGGGATACGTCGTTTCCAAAATTATCCCCATATAGTACCAAACGACTTCCCAATCCTCCTTCTTTAGGAATAAAATCAGAAATAGCCACAGGCCTGCTCGGATCAAAAGGTAGTTCTCCTCCTTCGTTATCATCCTTGCAGCTAACGAAACAGAAACTAATCAACGCTAGTAATCCACATAGGAAATACCAACCATGATCTTTTATTTTCACTTTCATAATACATTGATTTTAAATGTTAGTAAATATGTTTTCAATTGTTAAATATTGGAATTAAATCAGAATCGGAAGGTATGCAATTCTTAATGTAGGGCCAACCGTCATTAGTCCACAATATACGATCGAGCATCCCCAAACGCCCTCCAACCGTATCATTCTCCTTCATATAGCTATGGTAAATCATCCAATCAGTACCTTCATCATCTTGAATTATTATAGAATTATGCCCTGGCCCTATCCATTTCTGCCCATCTCCTTCCAACACAAGTTCCCAGTTGTTTTTAAGCATATCTTTCCCGACTTTATCAACATAAGGACCAAGAAGGTTTTCCGAACGCCCAACTACCACTTGATAAGAAGCATTTATCCCATTACAACAACTGCCAATAGAAGCGAACAAATAATAATATCTACCTTTTTTATATATATTAGTACCTTCGAAAGCATTCCCACAAACTTGCTTCTTCAAAGTAGGTTTTCCATCATTTCCTAATTTAACAGTCAACCCATCATCTTCCAATTCAGTAACATAGATGCCTTTAAAACTTCCAAAGAACATATATTTCTTTCCATCTTCTTCATAATAAAACTGATCTATACAATTAGAACCAAACTCTGCATTACCTATTAACTCTTTACTAGCAAGGAAAGGTCCCATAGGTGTATCACCTACAGCTACAGCCGTATAACTAATATCAGCGCCATTCATTTTAGCCCATGAATAATAAAGTACATATTTGCCATTAAGAAAACGAATCTCCGGAGCCCAGAATGCCCCTCCTCCCGGTAAATCAGGTTCGGTTGCTTTATTAAAAGCTGTACCTTGATATTCCCAATTCACTAAATCTTTTGAGCGATAAACAGGCATCCAATAAGTCTTGGTTTGTGTCGCATATAAATAAAAGTAGCCATCCTTGGCACGAATCACACTTGGATCAGGTACACTCTTATCTGAAATAATAGGATTTGTATATGTTCTTCCAACTTGAAGATAACAAACCTCATCACGACAAATAATTTTTCCATTGGAGCAGCGACCTAACTGTAAAGGAAGCAAATAATTAACGATAGCCATTCCTTCACGCTTAACCGTAATTTCTCCATTAGACTGAGTTTCACCAGCTTTAAAAGACACACCTTCACCTAAATCATAATTACTTGCAGGCAGAAGTTGATAAGAGGTTTTATAAATTTTATTATACTCTGCAACCAATTCTTCCGCATTGGATGGTACAGCGAAGTTACAAACGAAATCCCAAGGATTGACTGCTGATACTCCATCGATCTTATAGTCAAGTATTGCACCAATAGATACAGGAATCAAATCTTTATTCACACTAACTTCTGCAGCAGAAGTGGTAAAACCAACTATTGGATAATCAAAAGAAATACCAAGTAGCATTTTGCTTTGGCTATCTCTTACTTGAACTTCATCGCTACTAAGTTTTAAAGCAATAACATATTCGACACCTTTTTCCCTAAATTCAGTAAATACTTTAGATGGATTAAACTTAACCTCAACATCCATAGTAGATGCTCCTTCTTTAAAAGACACTTCTGTAGAGGTAAGAGAATACAATGACGAGGGCAAAAGTACATAAGATGTTTTCTCCTTATTATTATATACTTTCAGCTCATCCTCACTCCATGTGTTTATTTGAGCTTTAAAGCTATGATTAACTCCATTTCCTACGACTTTGATTTGGAAAGGAAACGCAAAGCTTTCTTCTGTACAAGAAACTTTGATTGCATTCAGACCATTTGGCTGTAATTGTAGATAATGATTCGTAGTATTTCCTGAATCATCAGCCGGAGCATTGTTATCCGAGCCACACGATAGGAGTAAAAGTATTCCCGTCAATATATATATAAAACGGTGTGCACTCATAGTGATACTTTTTCTTTTAATCGGTTTGTTATTCATTTCATAAGATTTAAGTTGGGCTCAATACAAGCCCTTTGTGTTACATATGATTTAAAAATTAATTAAAATGTGTTATCCTTCAAGCATTCTTTTTAACTATACTTCAAAAAACCAATCGTTATATTCTTTACCTTCTTTATTTTATTTTATTAAGTGCTCACATAAAATCGGCTATAATATTTCTTACGAACGACACAAAAGTAGAAATTCTGTTGCATTTAGAGTAATACAAACAGGTCAATAAATGGAAAATTAGTCCCAAAGCGTTTTTAACAACTAATAAGAGAGGACATAAGAGATGATAGCGACCAATTATTTTCATTATGGACAATTTCTATTCTTTATTGAATAAATTCTTTCTATTTTAGCAATCTGAAATCTTACCTTTGCTACAACGAATCATTTTATACTCTAATATGAAAACTAAGCAATCTTTAATGACGTTCCTAATGATTATGTTTTGGGTAACATCTGCACTGGGACAGCAAGTAATCCCTCCATCATGTTTTACTGATAGTCACGACATCACCTCACTGCAAACTTGGGGGCCTTACTCCAAACGATACGCAGGAATCTCACATATACCCGATATGAAAGCCGGAATGCGTTTCGATTTCTCTGTAATGCCAGGCTATTACCGCAATCGTCAACTGGTTCCTCATGTGCTTTTCGAATCATCTTATTACCCATGGGATATCAATCCATCCATGAACCGCATCACATACCGCTATGAAATGGAGTGGAAAGACCGAGTATTTACCGATGTCACCTATTATATATTAGATGAACACCGAACACTGGTAGGTATGAATTGCGTCAATAATACTGCTGTTAACCAAAATCTCGTTCTCAATTTGATGGCATATATCGATTATGAAGGAGAACAACCTCAGTTCAAAATCCCTGAAGATTCAAATATACAGTGGCATAACGCAACCGATTATATATCAAATGAGCCTGTACGCAAATCTCCACAGTATAATTTAGTATACGACGGATGGAAAAGGAACGAAATGCGAACTTCTCAATCACTCAGTGGTTTTGTTCTAGGAAAAGGATTTGGAAGAGATAAGGAAGACAAAGTGAACTATGAAATAAATATTCTACCTGGAAAAGAAAAAGGAATGATAGGATTCAGATACAATACTCCTAAAGGAAAAACAAGCACTTTTCAAGTAAAAGGAATAACTGAAAGCCACCTGGAATTACAAGGCACCGGAGAATACAGCATAGTCTCAATCCCTTATTCCTGCAAAGAACCGGGTAAATATACACTAGAGTTAACTTCAGAGGGTACTTATAGTACTGATTTAGATGGTTTCTTTATCGGTAGCGAAGAAGATATAAAGCAAATCAGAATACTGCCCAGGAAGCTTTCTTTTATTCCCGAAATTAAATCGGGAAAAACAAAACAAGATTTTATCTTAAAATATCCGGAATGTGATAACTATTACGGAATAGCATGGAATTACCAAGAATCTCAGATTCGGGAAATTTTGGATGATAATCTGGAATCTTTCTTCCGCAAAAAGACTCACGACCATGTATCAACGAGACTAATAGGAAACAGAGAGTGGCATTATTCTAATGCTTTTCTACGTCCGATTGTCCTGACACCTCACTCCGAACAAACCATATACGCCTTAATCTGCACCGGAACGTCCCAACAAGTCAATGAACAGATTCAAAAGTTTCATTCCACACCGGAAACTCTGACTTCATTAATACAAAAGGATTCGAATAGCTCCGAAGACAGAATATTAGCAGATGGTAAGAAGTATGAATTCGGACATCGCTTATTGCAATCAGCATTATTATCCAACATTGTTTATCCCGTTCATACCCAAGGACAATACATCCGGCATTTTACGCCCGGCAAAAATTGGAATAGCCTTTATACATGGGATTCCGGTTTCATAGCTCTGGGATTAATAGATGTGGATATTACTAAGGCTTTTGAGTGTATCAGAGCTTATACAACTCCTGTTGGCAGTGAATCTGCATTTATTCATCATGGCACTCCATTGCCCATACAGATGTATGCTTATTACGATTTATGGAATAATTCTCAGTCAAAAGAAGCATTGCAATTTCTATATCCACGATTGAAGCAGTTCTTTGATTTTATGACAGGCAAGAACCTCTACTCCACAACCCGAATGAAAGGTTCTGGTCTACTACGAACATGGGATTACTTCTATAATTCAGGAGGATGGGATGATTATCCGCCTCAACATGCTTTACGTGACAAGGCTTCTGTTACTCCGGTAGTATCTTCGGCTTATTATATCCGAGCTGCTAAAATTTTACGTTTAGCAGCAAAAGAACTAGGGCTTAAAAAAGATGTAAAAGAGTATGAGCAAACCATCAAACAGCTGTCAAATGCATTACAAACCTATTCATGGGATGAGGAAACCGGTTATTTCGGATATGTAATGTACGATAACGATGGCAAACCCAAAGGCATCTATCGATATAAAGATGGCTCCAACTTTAATAAAGGCCTAGATGGAGTAAGCCCACTTATTGCAAACATCTCTTCCAAAGAGCAAACAAGCAGGATGATAAACCATGTATTTTCTCCTGACGAGATGTGGACAGAAGTAGGAATTTCTACAGTAGACCAGTCTGCTCCTTATTATCGTACAGACGGTTATTGGAATGGAGCCGTTTGGTTTCCTCATCAATGGATGGTGTGGAAAGCCTTACTGGACCTTGGAGAAGGAGAAAAAGCCTATCAAGTAGCAACTACAGCATTAAATACATGGGAGAAAGAATGTAAGGAGAGTTATTATACCTTCGAACACTTCATTATCTCCTCACAACGTGGAGCCGGATGGCATCAATTCTCCGGTTTATCATCTCCCATACTCAACTGGTTTGCTGCATACTACCGGATAGGGAAAGTTTCAACCGGCTTCGAGGTATGGATTTCCAACAGTCATTTCAATGATGATTATACACAGTATCAGGCAGAAATAGCTTTTGATGATTCAACAGTTCCTCATCAGCGAACAATTCTTGTTTGCATGAATCCGGAGAAAGATTATCAAGTTGCTTTCAATGGGAAAGTGGTGGAAAGCAGAACATACCATCAAGGATTATTAGAAATCACATTACCTAGTACAAACAAATCGGGAAAACTTACAGTTACACCAATCTGACAGCATAAATTTCACATAGCGTAACCACACCAACAGTTTTATTCGTTATTATACAGACTGAATATAACTTTTGGTGTAGTTATTCTAATAAAATCGAATTTCTCACATATCATAGATACTCAAACATACTTTTTATTCATAGCCAAAAGCATATTCTGATATATAAATATCCACATTTTTGTCTCCAGCAGAGTAATCCCTATAGGTAGTGTCATAGGTCTCATCACCAGTCAACTTATTAGTTCTTTTTGCAATTACTTCAATTTGACCACCTTTCTTCCCTATATTGGTACCAATAGCCATTCCTTCATTATTAATATTCGTTGTTCCTCCGAGGCATTGTTCATAACCTGAATTATGATTATACATAACACATGAATAACTATATTTATCTGTATTCATTGGCAGGTAAACCCTCAAAATAAAGCTAGTTTCGTCCGATGCAGACTCACCACTATTAATGTCATCTATACTTGGTTGTGGTCTATTATATCCCCAATAATTACAATAAGGATCCCCAATTACTTCTGGATAACTCCAAGTAGAAAATAAGCTACGATCATATTTATACTGACTTTCCACTTCCGGTACAGGAGTGGATCCTATAAAACTTTCATGAATAGTACGCATTCTCATGTAAATATATCGTCTTGTTGTACTATATGGGAAAGCATATGCTGGTATTTTTTCAAGAGCACCATCACCCAGTATTTTGACAAGGCCATATTTACTACCATGCATATTTATATAGGACCACTCAGCCATATTACCAGTATAACTCCATTGAATCTGCAAATAGTATTGATCTGAAACATCCCTACCTGTACCCTCCTCGATAAATCCTGCATTCCAACAAAAATCAGCATAATAACTATAACCATCTTCAGTATCAGAATCTAAATCCGGAACAAATTTAAATTCACACAACCCACATGGGGAATAAGGACACGTGCCATCCCTATCCTCTGCCCACTCTAAGGCAGACTCTTCTTCTTCCCATGGATCACTTCTTGTTAATACACTATCCTGATCCAATTTCAAATCAACAGCATCTTCAACAGCGCTTTCTAAATTGCCATCCATTTCATGACTGCATGAATAAAACGCAAAAAACATCGCAAAGAGGATACTCCATCCTAAAAATAGTTCCTGTCTCATAGCTAGTATATTTAAAAGTTAAACAATCTATAAATATAGAGACAAACAACCATTTATACAAATTATAAGAAATGTTCGTAAACACAAAAAGTTCCCAATTTACAAGGCAAAAGAATAAAGATAAAGAAATACGTTATAACAATACTCTCATTCAAATTTTCTCCTTTGCAAATCGGGTGTTTTGAAAAATAGAGTTTCGAATATGGCAAAAGCAATATAAGTCACGGTTTATTATGATTTATGGGCGAAACACTCATTTTTGTAGAATAAAAACTTGTAAAGTAACAACTAATAGTGATTTTCTATGATGGAAGAAATTATAGTTCACTATAGAAAACACGTAATTCTTTAAAGAATTTCTACAACCCACTTCTCTATATTGCGGGTTTTAGCGCTGAAGTTCACTCCTATTTTGAATAGTTTCCGTTCATCCATTTCGAAGGGGAGCGCATAATGCTTCTCGTTGATCTGCTGTAAAGCCTCTTCGGCAGTACCTTCCAACTTAAACTCCATGATATAGATAAATTTATCCGTCTTCAGTACGAGGTCAATACGCCCGTCATTCGTATTATACTCTACCTGGGTATAGAAGCCAACCAGTTTGAACACGATAAACAGGACGTTTTCGTAATGCAATTCCTGTTCACGAATCACCTCATAGGTAGTATCTGCAAAAAAACTTTGCAAACGACGGAAAAAGGAATTATAATCTCCAGACTCCACTTCACGGACAAACTTCTGAATCTCAAAAGGAGACTCTACTTTATTCACATTAGCATAATAGGGCAATAGGAACCGTATAAATCCTTCTTCCACTTCACGATTAGGAAAGCCCAGACGATATATTCCAAAACGTTCGTCATATCCCTTTATTGTAAGATATCCGCTTTGATAAATCACCGGAATGGGGTTAGTGGATTCGGAGTCAATGCTGTTCAACACTTGCGCATCAGTCTCTTCGTGCGCCATTCGTTCCAGATCGTAATGATGCTTTTTCAGTAATTCCACCAAATAGGTAGGTGTTCCGGTTTCAAACCAATAGCTACCGAATTCCTTATACTTAAAGGCATTGAGCAGACTGAACGGATTGTAGATACCAATAGAATTATGTGTAAAGTGATAGCCATCGTAACGCTCTCTCAACTCTGAACAAAGTTTATCATAGGTCACTCCCCGTATATCGGCAAAATCATGAAGTTCGGCTTCCAGATTATCATGAATCTCCTGTTCGCTAACACCACAAATGTCAATGTACTGATTCCGCATAGAAATATCATCCAAATTGTTCAGATCGCTGAATACACTGACTTTACCGAACTTCGTCACCCCTGTCAGTAGGGCGAACTTGATGCAACCGTCCATTGTCTTAAGCGCTCCATAGAAGGGTTTTAAGGTATCCCTGAATTTCTTTTGAAGTTCCTCATTACCGATGGATTGCAGCATGGGTTTGTCGTATTCATCCACCAGGATGGCAACGCGTTGCCCGGCTTTCTCGTATGCACGCTGTATAATACCTGCAAAACGCAGGGAAAAGGAACGTTCAGACGGTTCGGCGCCATATAGCTTTTCCCATGCTGTCAGAGACTTTTCAAGTATGTTGTCAAGGCTCTCCAAAGTATCATATTTCTCGATATTGAGGTCCAGATGCAAAATAGGATGTTTATTCCAATCCTTTTCCAACTTTTCCATAGCCAATCCCACAAATAATTCCTTTTTGCCTTGAAAGTATGCTTCCAGAGTGGATATGAGAAGACTCTTTCCGAAGCGACGAGGACGGCTTAAGAAGTAATAACTACCCGTCTTTACCATTTGATAAATCAATGCTGTTTTATCAATATAGAAATAACCGCCATTCCGAATCTTTTCAAAATTCTGTATGCCAATGGGATAAATCTTATTGCTCATATTCTTCTGTTTTTATACACCAACACACAAAAATACAAATTTCCCTCTTATCTCCAATTATCTCCAACACTATTATTTGAGAAACTTCTTGTTTTAAGATGGATAGCAGGAATATGATTTTCTACTATCAAACAAGTGTACAGGATACTAAATAGATATTACTAAAACAGGGGGATTGGAAATGATCTTATTTCCCCATTCAAACGCGGATAACTTTCCCAAATATTCTGATCTTGATCAGAACTATCCAGATAACGTGCATCTTTAGTCTTTTTAAGTGCATCATTCATCTTTTTACGAAGATGATCCAGCTCCTCCATATACTCATTATTACCTACCAAATTTTTAAGACACCCTGGGTCTGAGCTTATATTATACAGTTCTTCATATGGACGTTTTGCCACTGCCTTCAGAAAATAAGGATATATTTCAGAATTATCTTTGTTATCAACAATAAATTTCCAAGTAGGTCCTTCGTCTATATCAAAATAAGCACTGTACATCGGAGTCAAATTACCTTCTCTGTCTATGCAGCAAGGATCACCTGCAGGATATCTTTCAGGACAAAAGTTCCTTATATAAAGAAGGTCTTTAGTTCGCAATACACGTATTGGATATCCCAAATTGTTATATCGTGCAGAACTGTGACGTTCCCTGCCTGCAAATACTGTAGTTCGTCCAGTACTTTTTTTCTGTTTCTTTAGATAAGGAAGGATACTGTTACCTGCCAACTTCTCTTTGCTTCGTATACCAACAGCATCAAGTATGGTTGGGAATAAATCTACACTGCTAATAAGTTCATCACTAATTCCCCCTTTTTTTATACCTTCTGTCCAACATATTGCTAATGGAACATGGATACCATATTCAAAACAAGTTGCTTTAGCCAAAGGGAAAGGCATTCCATTGTCAGCCATGACAATAATTAGAGTATTCTCAAATTCACCTTCTTCTTTCAATATATCAATGATTTGAGACAAATGACTGTCATACCATTCAATCTCAGTCCCGTAATCCAATAAATCTTGTCTAATAGAAGAAACATCGGGAAGAAAGGGAGGTATTTCCGCTTCAGTCTGTTTTTTATCAGCTTTTTCCCAACAATCTTTTTCGTAAGGACGATGCGGCTCATATGCACCTACCCAAAAGCAAAAAGGCTGTTTTCCATCTCTTTCATGAAGAAATTCTCTGAAATTTTGAGCATAATTAATCTTTGATATCCCACGATATGGAGGCTGAATCTGAATTTTATTGTAAGCAGGACCAGCAGGGTTATGTTTGCGTCCAGATATTTTCCAATTACCTGGACCCCATCCTTTTCCTGTGTATCCGATATGATAGCCTTCTTCTGACAATATATCAGGAAAACATTTATAATCAACTGGAAATGAAGAAGCATGTGTACCTGCCTCTTCTATCTGCCAAGGATAAAGCCCCGTAAGTATAGAAGCACGAGAAGGGCTGCTTCCAGGTGAAGTAACAAAAGCATTATTGAATAACCAACCACTTTGAGCAATCAAATCGAATGCAGGCGTTTTTACTAGAGGCGATCCATATGCTGATGTATGCGGATAAGATTGATCATCAGAAATAACAAACAAAATATTCGGCCTCTTGGTTACAGCAGAACTAACCTGTGGAATTAACAAGGAGCTCACTAAAGTAGAAAAGATATACCTATTACTCATATGGGTGAGAATTAAACTAGATAGTGGATATAACTTTGTTGGGATTTTCGGATTCATTTTTTATAATATATTAGTTAGTGAATATTAATCCTGTAAGTAAAAGGCCTCTATTACATATCATCTACTCTCCATATCCGCATTATGGAATCAGCCTGTTGCTTAATAATAAAACTAGCCCGCCCCCCTCATGACCATCATCACACGTATACCGATAATCCCACCCTGTCATATCATCTTCTCTCCGATAAAAACATTCTTCTTATCATACTTGCTAGAACGATAATAAAACATAATTGTTAATCTTTCCGGAACTAATATACCAGAGTTTACATTCCCATACACATCCATTTCCATCGAAAGCATACCATCAAAATAGCAAACCAGTTTCATTATATATTGGGCTTTAGTTTTGTCAATGCATGAAACCCCATCGAGAATAATATTTCTCTGTTCTTATCACCCCTTCCACGTTGAATCTAACAAATTAATGCCCAATTTCTCACGAGTGAGGTTAAAATCAAGGCCATAATATGAAAAATATTCTCTAAACATACATCCTTGTAAGAGAAATAAGAAAATGAATGATAAAGAAACAAGCTTCTTCATTATATTCTCAATATATATAAACTTTATAAAATTATCTTCAAACGTTTCTTTATATCTTCCAAGATTCTTAATCTTTGTTTATTTCTCATCAAGACTCTTTCAGCCTTATCAAATGCACTCATTTTCTCTCCATTGTCATCAGGTTCAAAAGAATTTTTGATAAAAAAAATCCCCCTATAACGTTGGTATAAATTATAAGGATAGAACTCTCGCGGAGATTTTCTATCACCTTGAAAACGAGATAAAACGATAGTATCAAAATAAGATGTCATAGGAACATAAAGAACATCACTTTCTATCTGATTCAAAATAGATTCAATGCTTTCAGCAGGTGGACGCTGCAGTTCTTCTCTTCTCCTATTAAACTCTTGATCATAAATAGTCATACTACCATTGCCTGTTAATAACAGTAGTGGCAAATAATCATCCTCATATTTACCTTTCATATACTTACCAAAAGGTTCACAATGCACAACAGGGTAGGTTGAAATCGGATTAATATGCACACTATGTGCATAAATAATAGCTTGATTTTTAGAAAAAGATGGAAAATGATCCAATAGAAAGTTCGTGTTAACAAACATCACAGAATCACGGTTTATAAAACGTTTTACACGGTCACCTCCAATATTATTAGAAAGGGAAAGAATATGAGTGATACATTCTATTTCATCTATAGTTAATATCTTTTGAAGATTACTTTTGTGTGTTTGGAGATATTGAACCGCATCCTTCCAATCTTTCTCCATCAGTAAAACAGATAATTGATCAGCTTCTGGTATTTTCCACTCACGATTCAAATGCGTCACAAAATCAAAAATATCTATTGCCGAATTTTGGGCTGAATTGCAGACGCTATTATAATCCATACCTAACAATCTCACTTTGCGATCTTTTTTTTCCCCTAAGTTATAACGCTTCAGCTCCTTTATAAATTTCATTCTTTGCTCATCAAGAAGACTGAGTTCTATGGAATCGAGCACAAATTCATCATCCAACACATATCTGTTATAAACAAGTGATTTTTCCATGGGCATTTCCCAAATTATCAGCTTGCAATCTTTGTTCTTCACACTCTCTAACATCAGTTGACATGCAAGGCGACGAATAGAGTTACTCCCATGTATAGATTCTCCTAAAGCTATGATTTTTCGAACTTCCATTACACAAGTTTTGTCACATAGATTTTCCGCACTTGATTGATAAGGAATATAATTAAAACCTTTCGGTAAAAGCAGTTTAGGAAATTCTCTAACAGGATATTCATTGATATTCTTATTCCCAATCATTATATCCAACTTGGAAAATGCGATATACGCTTCCGTATCAGTAACTCCATCTGCACGAATACGAATATTCATCATCTCTACTCCCTCTAATGATATCTTTTTTGATACACTGCTAAGAAAACTATCTGGAACAAATGTCATTGTATCTGAAAAAACACATTTTTCCTTATCATCAATCCCATCTATTAAAATAGAAACAGCTTTAATATTTTCTCCTTTAGCTTCAAATGTTACTAATCCTTCTTTTTCCTTATGAATAGGAAGTAAAATTCTCTGTTCAAGTTCCGTTCGAAGACAATCAGACGGAAAACCTTTAAGATATTTTTTTGCAAACAAAGTCCTGTTAGATTCTTTCATCTCAACATTTATGGAACAACCAGTATATGCTGCATTTTCCATCCATGGATATTCAATAACCATATCCTCCTCCATAGAAAAATGTAAATTATATGCATCTATATAATTTATAGGGAGTGGTTGAGCTACACAAGACGATAGTCCAAGAATGCATATAAAAAGACAATATATATATTTATTCATAAACGAGTAATTTAGAATAATTCTTATGACTCATTTAAATTAAAGTCATAAGAATTATATTATAAAAATATTCAATACCCCATTGAAGCCTTACCTTTTGCATATCCTTCTCTGATGCCTTGAGAAAAATATATCATCTCGTAATCTACATCTCCAAAGTCGCTTCCAGCTGATGCTGCAGCCAAAAATGCAGCAGCTTTGGCCCCAACATTAGCCCATGTACTTCCAGATTGCCCAGCTTCATATCCTAAATCAAAACCACTACGATACATCATATCGTAAATCTCTACTCCCGTTTGAGGCAATTTATTCGGATCATAAGTCGTCACATTGTTATCCGGTCCCACATAGCCTACTCCTACTACATATCCACCATTCCATGTTCCCTCCCAATAGAACAAATCATCCAATGTGTATTTTGGGCCCCCATAAGTTCCGTAAATATTAACATCAGGATAGACATAGCCCATACCATAAACCCAACCACCATACCAAGGACCTTCCCAATTATCAAAATCATATTGAGAGTAATAAGAACTATCACCAGAGCCAGGAAAACCGTAGTAGTCTCCACAGCCATTCCAACCACTATTATAATAATAGCCATCAGAGTTTCCACCGACATAACGGCGCATCTCTTCTTTTTCTAACACAGGGAATAGCTGACGCAATCCCTGAAAATTTGTTTTTGTAATCTTTTTCATAATTTATTAGTTTTATGATTCTAATAGAGAAACCATCTTTAATGCACATTCTACTACCTGATCCATATTATAATATTTATATTCAGCTAATCTACCACCAAAGAACACATTACTTTGTTGCTGAGACAGTTGATAGTATTTTTCATATAAACTATTATTTTCTTTATTATTTATAGGATAATAGGGCTCTGCTCCATTTTCAAATATAGCTGGAAACTCTTTAGTGATAATTGTATCTGGTTGGCAGCCAAACTCAAAATGTTTGTGCTCAACAATACGTGTATATTGAATATCAGCATCAGTATAATTTACGACTGCATTCCCCTGAAAATTTGCTTGACCTTCAAGTAAAGTAGTCTCAAATCTCAAAGTGCGGTATTCTAAAGTACCATAAAAATAGTCGAAATAACGATCTATTTCACCCGTATAAACGATGTTATCCGCCAAAGTATCCCAATATGCCTTATCTGAAAAATAATCCACTTCCAACAGTAAGTCTGCTTTTGCTAACATTTTCTCAATAATCGAAGTATAACCTCCAATAGGTATTCCTTGATATCTGGCATCAAAATAGTTATTGTCAAAAGTAAAACGTACAGGCAAGCGCTGAATAATAAACGCGGGTAAATCTACAGCAGACCTCCCCCATTGTTTTTCAGTATACCCTTTTATCAATTTCTCATATATATCCCTCCCTACAAGAGATATCGCTTGCTCTTCCAAATTCTGTGGCTCCTCTATACCTGCTTCAAGCCTTTGAGTCTCAATCATACTCAAAGCCTCCGCTGGAGTTCTCACTCCCCACATTTGATAAAAAGTATTCATATTGAAAGGCAAATTATAAAGTTTGCCTTTATAATTTGCCAATGGAGAATTCGTATACCGATTAAACTCTGCAAACGAATTTATATAATCCCATACATATTTGTTGTTTGTATGAAATATATGAGCACCATATTTATGAACGACAATATCATTCACCTTTTCTGTATAAATATTACCACCAATATGATTACGCTTGTCTATAACAAGGCAAGTTTTCCTCTTCCTAGTCAATTCTCTTGCCACGACAGAACCGAAAAGACCGCAGCCCACAATAAGATAATCATAATGTTTCATAGTCTGTAAATCTAACTATTCAATAATTGATGATATAGCTTTTCATATTGTTTTGCTATAATCCTTATATCATAAGATTCTTCTATCCGGGCTCTTGCATTAACCGACAATTCATCATTTAGCTTTGTACTACTGAGCACCCACTCAATTCCAGCCGCCAAATCTTTCTCGTCAGCATACCGGGCCAAGTAACCGGTTTTCTTATGTTCAATTATACTTTCCGGTCCGGTTTCCAAGAATGAAACAACAGGTGTTGCGCATGCCATAGCTTCCGTTACTGTCTGTCCAAAAGCTTCTTCTAATGAAGGAACAACCATAACATCAGCCGCAGAATACAAAGCTTGCAGAATCTGATGATCACGTATATACCCCATAAATCTAAAAGGAATATCCAAATCCAGTCTCTGACGTTCGGCTCCAAAAATGACAAGATAATATTCATTCTTATATGCGTCTGACAATGACTGGAGCGCTTGCAATAATAATGAAAAACCTTTTCTCCTATCATTTATAGCATTAGTAGCCCCATAAAGTATCACCTTTTTATCTGACGGAATATTCAAAACCTCTCTTGCTACTTCTTTTCTAACAGGGTAAAACTTATCAAGATCAAGCCCATTAGGAATAACAAAAACATCCCTCCCTTTTAAAAGAGTACTGTTTTCAACACACTGTTTCATCCATAGAGTTGGAACAACTATTACCATATCCATCTCCTTCCATGCCTTCTCTTTACGTTTCCAAATTTCATGAGACAAATCATCCATGTCTTCTGAGCCAAGTTTCGGACATTTGCCACAACCGGTTAAGTATCTTTTACAATCCCCGTAATAATAACATCCTCCTGTCAATGGCCAACAATCAGCCAAACGCCAAACAATTTTCTTTTTTATTTTACCTAAGTCTTCAATCTTTATATATCCGGCATTTATCCAATGAATTTGCACTATTTTGGGATTAAAAATATCAATATACCTATTCACATCCGTACCTGCCATAGCAGGAGCAAACGTATGAGATGCCATATTATATGCAGGATACTGTTTTAAAGGCTCCAAATCATTATGATAGCCAACTTTTTCTTGCGGACTTGGAATAGCCACATGAATATTGTCCAATAAGTTACCCTTTTCTCCCAAATTTGAATTTAAGACTAACATTTTAGAATCAATTCCTATCGTTCTCAATCCTAAATGTATTCTATGAGCAGCCCTAAATGCACCTCCTTGTCCTACAATAGAACTTAAATACAATACATCTATACTATTCATCCTTCTTTTAGATTGTGCTCTTTCCTTTAAATAGTAGCAAATTGAATGAGCTTCAGATATAATATTATCTATAGAATTCTCTGAGATTTTTCCATTAAGCAACAATTCTATTTCAATAGGAGAACAAGGATTGATAATTGAAGAAGATATTATTTCCACTTCATCTTTACAATCATACAAAGAATATGTTTTATTTAAGAAGGATATTCCTTCCCCAACCAAACAATTTAAATTACTATCTAATCTTTCAATAATAAATTTCAGAAATAAACTTTCCCTTTTAGATATTATCAATGAGTCTGAAATAATCTTCTTGGAAGATAGTTGTGGAACATATGAGAAACAACACTGCTTATCCTTTACAATATCATCAAAAGGCTCAATACATTCAATGTCTGAATCTACAAATATTCCCCCTTCACGATATAATATAAAGTAACGACTTATTTCTAATAGTAGTTTATTATTCAAATTATTGTCACAAAATGTGGCAAAGTGAGGAAATTCACAATGAATTAATTCTTTTATATCATGAAGACTCCAAAGTTTATATTGCCATAAAGGATGATTTTCTACCCATGATTGGGATAGATTTGAAAAAAAAGCCGAAAACTGCGGTTGTGTCTCCTCCTGAATTTGATGTATTATTTTAGGGATGTTATGCATAATCTATTTTAGTATTTTAATTATATCGCTCTATCACTTCATTACTCTGATATAAAAGTGGGATGAGGAAGAGGGGGAGCATTAGGGGCTAATAAGCGTTTCCCATCAGCCACACCTTCCCGTACAATAGTATCAATCTTCACAGGATTAAATGTAACCCTTTCTGACATATTAGAATTATAAGAAATATCCAGATACTGTATATTCTTATGATTTATATCAACTTCAACTAAATCATTATGTGATACAATTATGCGATAAAGAGGTCACCTACATATTTGCTACTCAATGCATTATAGGATAAATCAATTTCTCTCAAAGCACATATTGTACCCTCCTTAATTCTCAATTGCCCACTGTACCTATTATGTAAAAGATTTAGTATCTCCAACTTTTTAGGCAAAAAATGTGGAATAATTGTATCCAATAAATTACCAGATAAATTAAGTGTTTTAATAGTATAAGCAGATAAATCAGGGAAACTCACAATACTATCATTCGATAAATCATATGCGTTCATTACCGAATCAGAAGGTAATAAAAATAGATGTTCTAATTTAGTCAGTTTCTCCACTGAGACATATTCCAAAGTTCCTTTCTTACTTCCTGCATGACAAGACAAAAAAAGAAGTACAAAAAATATAAGACCTGCATTTTTCATATTATTCCCTATTTATAATCATTTCTATATTCTTCTAACGCTGAATCGACAATGCACGCAATATTAAGTTTAATGGCTGTAATCATAAGAAACACTAATCGGTCCCAAAAGACGTTTCCCATCAGCAACCCCATCCCGTACTAATGTATCTATCCAAAGAGGCTCAAAGCTTACCCTTCTGAAATATCAGAATTATAAGAGATATCAAGATATTGTATATTCTTATGATTCAGATCAATAACATCTAGATCATTATATGATACATTTATACGGTATAAAGGAGGATATCTATTCTATTTAATGCATTATGAGATATATCCAATTCTTTTAAATAGGGGATCGTATTTTTCCTTATGAGTATGAAACCACAGTATAGATTATGAGAAAGATTTAATTTTCCCAACCCTTTAGGTAAAAAAAGTGGATTAATTGTATCTAACAGATTATGAGACAAGTCAAGCGATTTAATAGTGAAAGCAGACAAATTCGGAAAATTCTCGATATTATCATTTGACAGATCATAATAGACCATAACTGAATCATAAGGCAGCAAAAAAAGCTTTTCCAATTTAGTAAGTTCTTTCGTCAAAGGTTGCTTACTAGATTCCTTCCTAATCCCCATTCTACAAGATAACAAAAAGGGAGAGAATAATAATATATAAATTAAATATTTCATAGCATCTGTTATTTAAGATCATTAAAAATGATACCCAGCATTCTTACTAATTGGTCCTATCAAAGGTTTCCCTCCTGCAACTCCTTCACTTATAACTGTATCTATAAGTGAAGGTTCAAAACGAACAAGCCTATTTAAATGAATATTATAAGACACGTCAAGATATTGTATGTTTTTTTGATTTAAACCAATAAAAACTAAATTATTATGTGATAATATTATCCGATATAATGGTTCGGTTATTCTTATGCTATCCAATGTATTATAAGATAAGTCTACCTCTTTTAAAGAGGGGATAGTGTATCTTCTTATATTTACAGATCCTTTATATTTATTATTTGAAAGATTCAGACGTTCCAATCCTTTAGGTAAAAAATGTGGAATAATTGTATCCAACAAATTGCCAGACAAATTAAGTGACTTAATAGTATAGCTAGATAAATCAGGAAAATCCACAATACTATCATTTGACAAATCATACATATTCATTACCGAATCAAAAGGCAATAAGAGAAATTCTTCTAATTTTGTAAATCTCTCTACCTCGGCTTTTCTTTTATTGCTCCCTGAATTACAAGATAATAACAATAACGCAAAAAATATAATATTCGCTTTCATAACATTTACTATTTAAAATCTTTTCGATATTCTTCCAGCGCTGAATCAATAACTCCATGATCATATTTTCTCATATATTCGTGCATGTTAGCTTTTATTTGCTCACCATCCTGTTCCCAGCCAGCCGTTTCTTTATCTACAAAAATATCAATAAATTCTTGGCTGTATCCTTTTTCTTGCAAAATAAATATTGTATCGTAATAGGTTTTTCCTTGAAGCAAAGCGTCATTAAATATTGCAAGATGATTCGCATGTATAGCCTCATGAGTTAACGTGACCACTAATGCCTCATCTACAGTATTCACTTTACTCCAATCATAACCAATATTATCTATCCTATTGAGTGGAATATCCCAACCTTGATCAGTTATATACTGACTATTAAAAACAATATGATAAGAATCATCAGATTGCCGTGTTGTATAAGCTGTAGTATGCCCATCCATACCTTCTATGCTAAATGTCAGATGTAAATAGCCCTTATCAAAATAACTAAGCAAAGTTTTAAGTACAGAATTACTCTTTAAAATATTCACCATCTGTTCGTTAAATACAGGCTGAGAATCTAAATTTAAAGTAAAGTTTCTTATATTGCCAATATTTACGCCATCAGTCAAAGCATTGCCAAAACTATCTCCGGAAGTACTACCAAAACCTCCACCACCAGTTAAATACCCTTCACCATAGTTACCATATCCATAGTAGTAACCATTTCCAGTATAACCGGGATAATATCCACCATAATTTCCATCCCAATTAGGATGTTCCAAAGGTTCATCATAATACCACCAATAAGGATACTCATGAGGATTGCCTCCAGGCTTATGTCCATAAATATCTGTATCCGGAGCAACCCAACCCATACCTTCAACCCAACCGCCATACCAAGGACCCTCCCAATTATCAAAATCATATTGAGAGTAATAAGAACTACCACCAGAACCAGGAGAATCGTAATAACCACCATCACCATTCCAACCACCAGTATAATAATAACCACCAAAGGTACCACCTACATAATGACGCATCTCTTCTTTTTCTAGTACAGGAAATAGCTGTCGCAGTCCCTGAAAATTTGTTTTTGTAATCTTCTTCATATTATTCTATTTATCATTATACAAGAAACACGAAAAATTGAAGCTCTTCTATTTATTTCAATAAAAAACAGCAATAACTGCATTTTTATTACAATTTTAAGCTATATAGACTGCCAAACGAATCTACTTTGCCTTTAAAATCTCCTCAGTCTTATCTAAACCTGTATAAAAATCAATATTCGCAAAATGACACAAATATCTCCAAAAATAAAGCGTCAAGAATATTTGTACATCACGGTCCGTTTTAAAATCACTGCAGATATTATCTTTATTTGTAGCAATTACCCCCCACAACACTGTAGTAGGAATAACTCCAGTCATATCTATCAAATTACAAATGTTTTTCATTGCAGGATGAGAAGCATGATCCAACTCCCTTTGCTTATAAGTAAATCCACTAATATCGATTTTAAATGGAAGAGCTACATTTTCTACTTGTTCTCTGCCATATACATACTTTGCGGAGTCAGTAATAAAATGGACACGATGAGGATCATCCAGATTCTTTTTTTTCAGAATCGCACGAAATTCATCTGTTCGTCCGTACTCAGATATTGAAACACCTGCCGGCACATACACTGCACAAGAATCATTCAAATCGACTCCATCCAAAAAATAGGAATAGAGCCAACCAGAATAAAGCTTCTTATTTATTTGCTTTAACCGTTCTTTGTCAACTTCCAATAAATAATTAAAATGATATCGTTCCATCCCTTTTACCAATAAATCAATAGCATCTTTTTGACCGTAATTCTCCTCTAATGTTCCCTGAAAAAAACTTACCATTTCTGTTTCTAACGAAGTTATTTCAGCTTCCTTATTCTGCCCACAAGCAGAAAACACTATGAATAGAAATAAAAAAATAAAGCTATATTTCATATTTATACTAATTTTAAAATTATAATGAGATATCTACTATTTCTAGAAGTTTAAGAGAAATTAGGGATATCCTACTGCATTTAAAAGCGCTATGTAAGTCTCATAATCCCTTGTTTGAAGACGAAGAGCAGTGCTATGATCACTAAATTTAATTTGTATCTCATAATTATTATATTCTGGATTCTGTACCAGATTAGATGTAGCAAGAGAATATACTTCTCGATAATTATTAGCTGCGGCTGTTCCATTAACTACTGTCCATTGAACTTCCTTACCATTATAGTAGAAATAATCGCTACGAATTGCTCCATAGCCTTGTCCCCATTTTGTTGAATCAAAATCCACCAACTCTCTCATATCACTTATATCATTAACGAAATATTGACGCATTGCATCAATTACACTTTGTCCTATTTGACCACTATCTTGAGCAAAATCAATCTTGCCATATTCATCACTATTTCCATAATAACCATTATAATAATAATTGGAACCATCGTAACCTGAACCATAGTAGCCAAAGCCATAATAACCCGAACCAGCCCCTCCTTGGTAACCATAAATATTAACATCAGGATAAACATACCCCAAACCATACACCCAGCCCCCATACCATGGACCTTCCCAATTATCAAATTCATCTTTTGTATACCCACTATGCCAAGTATAGTTTCCATCAGGATCATAACCTCCAAACCCATGATTAAGCCAATCATCACCATAGTAACCATCTGAATTTCCTCCTACATGACACCGCATTTCTTCCTTTCCTAACACAGGGAATAATTGGCGTAATCCCTGCAAATTTGTTTTTGTAATCTTTTTCATCTTACTTTTTTTATTATTATCAATTATTAAAAAAATAAATAACGGCATTGCCCATCAATCATTTATTGCTATATATCCCGCGAAGGATTCTTCATAAGCCATAATCCAACAGCTGTAAGATTGCTATTTACTATTTGCTCATCAAAATACGACTCTTCAACCTTTTTATCAACAAAATATTCTATCTTATCCAGCGAGACGTCTTCTACTATAGCTATATCATAGATGATACTCCACCATAAGTTATCATACCAGAAATTCATACTATTTTGAGGTGCGGTAACGACTAATTCTTCTACCAATTTTCGTAACTGTTTACATTCCACTTCCCATATTGGAGGCAATTGAGAGAAAATTCTTTGGAATAACACTATATCGGTCTCACGATAACACCCCTGGAGAATAACTTGATGAGACAAATAAAGTATATCCCTGAACAGACTTTCCAAAGTATCTACTTCTATTTCCCTCATCTCTGATAATTTCAAAGACACATACAAGATTGAGTTTAAATATGGAAGTCTAAGCATTCCATATTTCTTTTGCCTGATACAATCCGATAATACAAGATTGGCTTGCACTATGATATTAGTAACCCATGCCTGATCTACAGTAGCTTTATCATAATAAAGACGAGACAACAAATACAACCCTGAAGAATATAGAGGATAAGGGCTACGTAGTTCCTTCATAGAAGAAGAACGAATATCACAAAGTAGAATCTTATCAATATCATTCAACACATTATCTTCGGGATCACTTTCCACTAAATGCTCCCCTAAGAGTACAGACAATCCATGACCAATACCACCTAATCCGTCAACTATGCTGGGAGAAATATTGGGTTTTAATTGATTGAATACATCATCTAGCAATTCTGAAGCGATCTCTTCATAAACTGTACTTCCTGAATAATGAGCGTATTTGTACAAGAAAAGAGCAATTCCGATTTTTCCATTGAAAAGCCCTATCGATTCTGTATTTTTCAGATTAGCAACAATCGTATTGGCTATCTGCTGAAGTATTTTATCCATATATATTCTGTTTTTTTATTCTGATTGCATCTCTGAAAAGCTGAATTAATTGAGGAACATAATAATCAAAACTAAATACCTCCCGACTACGATGCATATTATCTGTCAATTGTTTCATTCTTACTTGTTCTTTCAACTTATTCGATAATTCATAAAAGTCATGAAAGAAGATGCCGACATCCAATCTTTCAGCTAGTTCCTGAGTGGCCGCAATATGTTTACTATTATCAGGAAAAATCACCGGAAGCCCGGCCGCCGCATAAGTGCTAATCCGAGCAGGTATATTCAAATCATCCCAGGTAGCTTTCAACAAATCACCATTATTACGGCTTTTAAAGCAATGCAACCATCCGGCATCATATTGCGAAAACTCTTTCGTCCAGTTATCTGCAGAAACATGGGAATGAATATGGAAATGCTTCGGTGCTATCTGCATATAGCGCACCATTGCCTTTTCCTTGCAGGCATGATAGTTTTCAGTATACAAATGAATATGAATGTTGTTCCTTACCAGAACAGACAGATCATTATTAGAAATACCAATCATCCTTCCGGCAATCAAAGTATGTACGGCTCCATCTTGTGATGATAGTTTAGAAGAGAAATCGTTCTTAAAATAATCTTTCTTGGGTAAATCTCCATCCATTATGAAAGACAATCCATGGTTTGGTGGTAAGAACTGTTCAAACCATAATTTAATCGCTTCATTCAGAAAAATCTTTCCTGTCGCATGGGTATACAGGTATATCAGCCTGTTCCACATACCATTGCGGAGGCAAACAGATGGGCCTTCTTTGAAATGCCATACAAAAGGTATGTCCGGAAAAGCCTTCAGCACATCATATGCCAAAGGAACTGCTCCAAAGTTTAACAAACCATAAATGATGTCTGGTTTCACCTCCTCGATACCCTGTTTCCAATTCTCAAACGGAATATCCTCTATATGTCCAAAAGGTAAATGTCCTACTGTAGAGAAACTATAGGTAGGATTTTGTATCCACAGCCCATATAATATGTGTCCGGCCTGCTCCAAAGCATAAATACGCTCCGGATTATAAGCCAGTTCTCCTAATATCAAAATTTTCAGAGGATTCTCACAAGCCTTCTGTTCTTTTCTAAAACTCTCATATAGTTTCTCTTCATCTATGAACTTATATTTGGAAACTTTCATCCTGACAGGAGACTGAATCTTATAGTAACTCCTATATTTATTGATTCCTCCTCCATATTTCTCACCAATGATGCAATGCCGCTGCGCAGGATGCAATGTCCAGTAACAAGATACCTTATTAGTCATACCAAAAGTACCGGATTTTGTCAATTTACACCAAAACATAGCAAACAGATCTTCAGTCACCCATTCGCTTCTTTCCAGCCAGCGTTCATCCGTTTTTTTATGCGCTGTCTGAACCAATTGTAAACAACATCCTTTTTTTAATCCTTTACTTTCGGTATCAGATGTATAGTACATGGTATCCGGAGAGGCATATTTCATACCTGTATATACAAGGACCAAATCATCGTATTCTTGAAACTTCTTATAAACCGACTCCAAATGATCCTCAAAATAATAATCATCGGAAGGCAAATAGGCTATCAATTCGTTTCGGGCAATTTTAAGTCCTTGATTTAAAGCATACCCCAGACCTTTATTACTTTCATTTTTAATATATACGATTCTTTCATCATTCAGGAAGTCGGAAATAAACATCTCCGTATCATCCGTACAACCATCATTTATAATAATTAATTCCCAATCGGGATAAGTCTGTCTTTGTAGGCTTAGAATAGCCCTTCTAATAAAAGAAGCCTGATTATAGGTAGGCATTATAACCGAAAAGTGTGTATTCATAATATTTCAGGTTTTGTTGTTATGTGAAGACAAAGAACGGGGATAATAAGTAAAAACAATGAAATTTATGGCCCAAAAAATGAAACTTTCTATTCATTTATTAACAAAAAACTTGAAAACGTATACCAAAAGAACAAAATCGATTATTATGATCAATTTCTTTCATTTATTGAACAACTTTTCCCTCGTTATCACTTCAAAATGTTTTTACTTTACAGAGGAAAAACACCGAATGTTGTTTAAATCTTATTTTATGGAAGCACAAATAGAAGAAGAAGAAAAAAAAGAAGAAGTCGTACAACGAAGTGAAGAGGTACAAACCATTATTGACAGGATGCCTACAAGAGGAGCAACCTATGCAATAATACTAACAACACTACTTATTCTTATAATTCTGATATTAGGATTTGTTATTAAATATCCTGACTCTGTAGATGGTCAGATCTCAATAACAGCGCATATTGCCCCTGTCAGGCTAGTGGCAAATACATCCGGTAAGCTACATTTACTACATGAGAACAGAACATCCGTATGTGAAGATCAAGTAATCGCCTATATAGATAATGAAGCTAACTACAAGGATATCTTGCTTCTAGATTCCCTATTAAATAGGTATAGCAATCAAGATCTTGAAGATTTCCCTATCAGATCCGGGCTTATATTAGGAGGAGCGAGTTCCCCGTACAACTCTTTTTGTATTGCACATTCCCAATATTATCGGACATTGCACTCTGATGTCTATAAAACGATGTGCAATAGTCTCCAACAGCAAAATGAGATAAATTCTGAAATCATAGAAAACTTGAATAAGGAGCTTCTTTTAAAAGGGAAAAAGCTAAGTATCGAAAAAGAACGATTGACCAAAGACAGCATCCTGTATCTTGCAAAAGCTATCAGTGAGCAAGATTTTCAACGTCAGCAGAGCACTTTTTACGATTTACAGGCAGCATATAAAGAACTGCACAGCAGCAGACTGTCATATACCGCACAGATTAAAAGGAACGAGCAACAAATACAACAATATTTATTACAAGAGCAAGAAACTCTGGATAAGTTGAGAGAAGAATTATCCGTCAGCAAATCCCAATTGACCAACACTATTCATGCATGGAAAAAGCAATATCTACAAATCAGTCCTATTAATGGGCAAATGGAATACCTGGGATTCTGGAGAGAAAATTATTTTGTACAAAATGGGCAGGAACTATTCTCTATTCTTCCTGATCAGAATGAGATCGTTGGTGAAATGATAGTTCCATCCTATGGCATCGGGAAAGTTAAAATAGGTCAAACCGCCAATATAAAAGTTAACAATTATCCATATATGGAATATGGACTAATCAAGGGTAAAGTCAGTTCAATCTCACGGTTATCAAACAAGGTTCAAATGCCATCAACTACTCAGGCAGAGAGCAATGTTTATCGCATAATCATAACTTTTCCTGATGGATTACAGACTAATTTCGGAAAAATGCTCGATCTGGATTTTGAATCTCAAGGCACATCCGAGATTATCACAAAGCCGAAACGCCTCATAGAAAGACTATTTGATAACCTGAAGGCAAACGCAGAACAATAAACTTCCCATTATAATTCTATAGTACAATGATATTTCATAGATTTCCAGTCGACTACCAGATGGATTCACAAGATTGTGGTCCGGCATGTTTAAAAATTATAGCCAAACATTTTGGACGATATTACTCTTTACAATATCTCAGAGACCGTTGTGGCATAACCAGTCAAGGTATCTCTTTACTGGATCTAAGTACCGGAGCCGAAAGTATCGGCTTACGTACACTTGCCATTAAATGCACATTGGAAGATGTCATCAACCAAGTCCCTTTCCCTGCAATTCTTTTCTGGAAAGACTCTCATTTTATTGTTGTCTATCATGCCAATAAGAAATACATATGGGTATCTGATCCGGCTAAAGGACGCATTAAATACACTCACGAAGAATTCAAAAAAGGATGGTATCAGAAAGGAGCAACCAATGGCGTACTTCTGGCAATAGAACCGACTATAGATTTCAATAGAAGCGATGTCGAAAAGAAACTGGAGAAAAATAGCTTCATCAGTATCCTGCGTTATTTTGTTCCTTACAAGAACAGCTTTGCAACGATATTCTTCATTATGCTGGTAGTTACCTTGCTACAAGGAATACTTCCTTTTATATCCAAAGCCGTTATTGATGTAGGCATAAAGACCTCTGACATCAATTTTATTAATATGGTATTGATCGGCAATATCAGCATACTGTTGAGTATTACCATATTTAATGTCATACGCGACTGGGTGTTATTACACATTACTTCACGAGTCAATATTGCATTAATATCAGACTATCTGATAAAACTCATGAAGCTTCCGGTGACATTCTTCGAAAATAAGCTTTTAGGAGATATACTCCAGCGCGCACGTGATCATGAACGTATCCGAAGCTTCATTATGCGTAACTCACTATCAATGATCTTTTCTGTCCTGACATTTATCATATTCGGAATCATACTTTTGGTATACAACCCGATTATATTCTATATTTTCCTGTCCGGTTCAATATTATACGCAGGCTGGGTATTATTATTTCTCCGTATCCGCAAGAAACTGGATTGGGAATATTTTGAGCTCATATCCCAAGACCAAAGTTATTGGGTAGAAACCGTATCCGCAATTCAGGATATCAAGATATATAATTACGAGAAACACAGGAGATGGAAATGGGAAGGAATTCAAGCCAGGCTATACAAAGTCAATAAAAGAGTGCTCAACATCACTAATGCACAAAACCTGGGAGCCCAATTCATTGAAAATATAAAAAACATGGGGATCGTATTTTTCTGTGCCAGTGCAGTTATAAAAGGTGATATCACCTTCGGAGTAATGATCTCTACGCAATTTATAATTGGAATGCTTAATGGTCCACTTATTCAATTCATCAGTTTCGTTGTATCTGCTCAATATGCCAAGATCAGTTTTCTACGCATGAATGAGATCAGACAACTACAAGATGAAGAAGAACTGCTTTCTATTGGCAGTACCTCTATTCTGCCCGAAAACAGAGACATCAGTTTAAACAATATAATATTTCAATATAGCCCTAATTCTCCACTAGTATTGACTAACATATACCTGACTATTCCGCAAAATAAAGTAACGGCTATCGTAGGAGGAAGCGGTAGCGGAAAATCTACTCTGCTCAAACTATTAGTCAGACTTTATAAACCAACCTTTGGAGAAATAAAAATGGGCAACATGAATGTATCGAGTATCAACCTGCGTACCTGGAGAAATATGTGCGGGGTAGTCATGCAGGATGGCAAACTATTCAGTGAAACAATATTAGCAAACATTGTATTGGATGACGAACATATTGATTACGATCATCTGCACAAAGTGTGTCAGATGGCCCAGATAGAGGATGAAATCAATGGTATGCCCAAAGGATTTGATACAGTAATTGGAGAGAAGGGACGAGGAATAAGCGGAGGACAGAAACAGCGATTACTGATAGCACGGGCACTATACCGTAATCCGGATTTTCTCTTTCTGGACGAAGCTACAAACTCATTGGACGTCATCAATGAGAAGAAGATTGTTGAAGCACTGAACAGTGCTTTCAAAAACAGGACTGTTATCGTAGTAGCCCATCGGCTAAGTACCATACGAAACGCAGATCAGATTGTTGTTCTTAATAAAGGCAGAATTGTAGAAGTAGGCAATCACGAAAATCTTATCGCCAGAAAAGGTGAATACTTTAACCTGGTCTCTTCCCAATCATAGCTATATAAAAACTAATATTCAACATAAATAGAGACATTCATATGAATCTTAAATGGATAACAATATGGTTTCTGCTATTTCCTGCACTTTTACAGGGACAACCATATCAGATTTCTTTAGAACAAGTATTAAACGAGTGGTGTCTGGTGTCACCATCGGCACAAAAGATCAAGTTGTCACACGAGAATTCCATATTGGAGTTTGAGAATTACAAAAAAGAATTTCTACCATCTGTCGCTTTCTCTTTAAGCCCTGTAAACTTTAACCGCTCACAAAAGCTAATGCAGAACTCTGAGAGTGGAAATTATTCATATGTAGAAGATTACTCCAACAATAGCAGTACAGAAATAGCTATCCGACAAAAAGTCGGTATCATCGGAGGCGAGCTCAGTGTCAGTTCACGCCTCAACTACCTCCGGGAATTTTCGAATAACAGGAATCGTTTTGGAACTAATCCACTTTACATCAACTATTCGCAACCCTTCATCGGAGGTTTCTATAATTACAAGAGGCAAAGAGGTATACAGCATGCAGTATATAATAACTCACTGAAACAATATTGCTCGGAAATGTCAGATATCCAAACAAAAGCTGTAAACCTATTCATGACTCTGTTCTCAAGTAAGCTCGCAGCTGATTTGTCACATAAGAATCTTCTCATATCGGATACTCTTCTCATTGCCAGCAAAGCCTTACTCGACAATGGATATTTCACCGAATATGAATATCATCAAATGGAGCTACAACAGCTGAATAACAAATATGCTTTCGAGAATTCCACTAAGAATTATCAGAAAGCACTTAGAGAACTTAGCACATTCCTGAACAGGCCTGAATGGATAGATGAAGAAGTAGAGATATTAACCCCGGAATTCAATTTACCTTTGAAGATCGACGAAAAGTCAGCTATTGTTTATGCCCGTCACAATAGTCCGTTTGCCTTATCGCAAGAAGAAAAAAGACTAAAAGCCGAACAAACACTATTTACCGCCAAACTTAACAACCGCTTCAATGGCAACATTAAAATAAGCTACGGACTCAACCAATATTCCGATCATTTTCTGGATGCATACCAAAAGCCGGATTATACTCAAGGAGTCATGATAGGGGTTCAGATTCCAATTTTTCAATGGGGTATCAACCGTAACAAGATTCGCATGGCAAAGAACAACTATCAAAACAGTATGATAGAAATAGATCAGGCAGAAATCAATTTTGATAACAACATAAAAGATATAGTGGAAGATTATAATCACAATATGAATCTATGGTTTGTTGCAACTAAAAGTTATCAACTCTCTCAGGATCAATATGTATTATTGGCACATAAATTCCACTCCGGCAAAGTATCCGTTTATGATTTAGCCTCTGCACAGCAAGAACAATACAGCGCCATGCAAAGATATTACAATGCCATACAAAACGCCTGGAATAGCTTTTGTGTTCTACGCAAAAATACACTGTTCGACTTTAGCAAACAAACTGAATTAAAAGATTTATTTTTTCCTGTCACATCACATGGCAATTAACTTTTTGTAAAGATCGTATTTCTCAAATACATCTTTGAGTTGTATGTCATTCTGTTGTTGTCCATGATTAATATGATGTAAAGCACAGTTTTGCACACTCAGATTTTCCAGATAGTCATTGCCCGATCTATTATGGGTGTAGACTTTCTTACATAACTTATTATTATAAAGTGCCATAGCTTTAAACCAAATATCATCACTAAACGGACATATATTCATAAAAACCGATTCATTAAAAACCTCATCAGAAAAAATATGTGGCGGATAAAGTATGCCACCAACACCTGTAGGGAAATTCAGAACAGATGCCTCCATATCAAAACATTTTTTCCACCCCAAATACGGTAAAAACTTTCCATCTTGCAAATTAATACGACGCCCTCGGTTAAAATAAATAAATTGAGGATCTTTGATGTAGCTATTGACTAATTTTTCTATCAGGTCAATATGATATATCGCATCATCATCAATTGTAATTATTGCATCATCAGGGTAGCTACGCAGTGCTGGTATCAGTTTCTTATATGAACGAATATCCTTACAATATCTTACTTCCAGTCCTCTCTTCATTTGCAGTTGTAAAGTATTGGGCAGAGTTGTAGTTTTAAGTGAATCAGGTAACCATAAAATGATTCGATTCGCTTTTACAGTTTGTTGCATTATCGATTCAATAGCCAAATAAGTTTCATATAAGCGTGGCTCGTATGTCGTAAGTGAGACTATGATTTCATGATCACAGTAATGTGTATCTGTAACACCACTTTCACAACTGTGCAACAAATAGTCATTCAACTGGATGACCCGGCTATTATAAATTGAGTTTGTGTAAACTAAAGCAATATCTGCATAAAGTCTATCAAGATTATCGATTTTCTTAATAGCTGCTTCTATTTTCTTTATTAAAGGTGTCATTATAGTATATAAATTAAAAGTTCTACTATGATTCAATACAAAAGGAAGGCTATATGAGCCTTGTGTACAAAAATAAGCATACTGATCAGAAAAAGATAGAACATATAGTCCAATAAAAGCAACGATTTGTTCATTTACAAAATAGAATCCTGATTAATAACAGCGTTCAACTGGAAAAACTAAGCCCCTTCTCCGAAAAAAGTAATACCTTTGAGTGCATAAATTAATTCGTCCGGCTATAGGCGGACGAATTAATTTATGAAGAGAAAGAAATTATCTGTAGAACAAGAAAAATATAAAGTAACTATGAGCATTTATTACGATTTATACACGAGTGGTAATCCACAAAAAAAGGAGGAACAACAGGCACTTTATGCACGTGTTATTCCATCAGGCACCATTGATGCTGATAAGTTCATTGAACTAGTATCCAAATCCAACGGCTTCAGTCCAGCCACGATAGAAGGTTGCCTGCAAGCCGTCAGTGATGAGCTACAACACTGGCTCGCGCAAGGCTGGACCGTAGAAGTCGGGGAAATCGGACATTTCTCCCTATCACTGACATGTGACCGTCCGGTGATGGAGAAGAAAGAAATTCGTTCTCCTTCCATCCATTTAAATAAGGTGAACCTGCGCATTAACAAAAAGTTTCGTGAGAGTCTGGAACCATTGCAACTGGAACGCATAGAGTCACCCTATCGTACTAACAACGATTCCAATGAGGAAAGATGCCGTACCCTCCTGATACAACATCTGGACAAACATGGCTGTATCACCCGTTCCGATTTCATGAGATTGGCAGAAATCAGCCGCAACAAAGCGATTAAACTGCTCAATAAGTTCTTGGAAGAAGAGATAATCCGGAAGTATGGAGGAGGAAAAACTGTCGTATATCTAAAGAAGTAGTTAATCAAACAGCTCCACAACATACAATTATATGGAGACAAAAGTTTTTTCACTTTGTAGAAACAATACCGAATAATAATTTGGCTATATCATAAATAATTTATTTCTTTGTAGAAACAATACAAAAGTTTAGCTCAATATGACCAAATTAAATAAAATAGCAGTGGTACAAACCGGGGTATATCTAAAACCATCACCGGGAGCCAACACACTATATTTACAAATCAATGGTTTCGACAACAATGGGTACTTACATCCCAAACAAGAACCAAGTATTTTACTTGATGATTCCAACAACAAATACTTTCTTAAAGAAGGTGATTTACTATTCTCAGCAAAGGGAGCAAACAATTTTTGCACTATTTTTCATACACAGAAATACAACGCAGTAGCTTCCTCCTCATTTCTCATAATAAGGATAAGAGATAAAAAGCGTATATTGCCAGACTACTTATGTTGGTTTTTCAACCGACAAACAACACTGCAGTATTTAACTTCAAATGCTAAAGGGACATCTATCCCCTCTATATCAAAGAGCACTGTAGAGGAGCTAAACATTCCGATTCTTCCTGTTGACAAACAAGAAAAGATAATTGCAATAGCCAAGCTTCAAAAAACAGAAGAAAGATTATATAAAAAAATCATCCGAAAGCGGGAACAATTAACTGAATACAAACTAAAAAACATTATAAGTAATGGAAACTAAAATTACCCAAGACGATATTAACAAAGTGATATGGAAAGCGTGTGACACATTTAGAGGCGTGATTGACCCCAGCCAATACAAAGATTACATTCTCACCATGCTGTTTTTAAAATATGTAAGTGATGTAAATAAATCGAAGTATCAGGAATATCTTAAAAGGTATGAGGGTAATGAAGAACGCACCAAAAGAGCCATGCGTCATGAACGCTTTATCGTACCAGAGAACAGTACATTTGACTATTTATATGAACGCCGCAACGAAACAAATATCGGAGAATTAATAGATATCGCTCTTGCTGATCTCGAAAATGCTAACCGGGAAAAACTGAGTAGCGAAGATGGTAGTGGCATATTCCGCAATATAAGTTTTAATAGTAGTAATCTCGGAGAAGCCAAAGATAAAAACACCCGTCTGAAAAACCTACTCATCGATTTTTCTGACGAAAGGTTACAATTTGATGAATCACATTTGGAGAATAACGATGTAATTGGAGATGCTTATATGTATCTAATCGAGTATTTTGCAAGTGGTGCCGGGAAAAAAGCAGGTGAATTCTTTACTCCCAAAGAGGTATCAACTTTATTGGCCAAACTAACTAAAAGCAAACCAGGAGCCAGAATTTGCGATCCAACGTGTGGTTCCGGTTCTTTGTTGATTAAAGCGGGGAAAGAGGTTGGAGGAGACAATTTCTCACTTTACGGGCAAGAGCTTAACGGTAGCACATGGGCTTTGGCAATGATGAATATGTTGTTACATGGTTTTGACAGTGCTACCATCCGTTGGGGTGATACGCTTCGAAATCCGAAACTTAAAGAAGGCGATGCGTTAATGAAGTTTGATACAGTTGTAGCCAATCCTCCGTTTTCTCTCGACAAATGGGGAGCCGATGAAGCCGCAAACGATCAATATAAACGTTTTTGGAGAGGTGTGCCTCCCAAAAGCAAAGGAGACTGGGCATTTATCAGTCACATGCTCGAAGTCGCATATGAAGGACATGGTAAAGTTGGTGTCGTAGCACCTCATGGCGTGCTATTCCGGGGAGCAAGCGAAGGAAAACTACGCCAAAAGACAATTGAAGAAAACTACTTGGAAGCAGTTATAGGTCTTCCGGCTAATCTATTTTTTGGAACAGGTATCCCAGCAACGATTATAATATTCAATAAAGGCAAAAAGACAGATAATGTACTCTTCATTGATGCCAGTCGTGAATATGAGAATGGTAAGAACCAGAACAGGTTACGTAGTCAAGATATTGATCATATCGTTTCCACCTATCGTAAGTTTACGGCAGGAGAACTATCATCAGGTGTAGCAGAAGATAAATATGCTTATGTGGCAACGCGGGAAGAAATCGTTGAAAACGATTACAACCTTAATATACCTCGTTATGTAGATACCTACGAAGAAGAAGAGGAAATTGATATTGTAGCCGTGCAAAAGGAGATTGATTCGCTTGAAGCAGAACTTGCTGAAGTACAAACAAAGATGAAAGCTTATTTGAGAGAGTTAGGTTATTGACAAAAGAAAAACTAACAGATAATGAAAACAGAAGAAATTAAGCGCTTATTTTCCGACTTCGAGTCAGCCGCCTCAGAACTAGAAGGAGTAGAATGTTGGAGCGCTAGAGAAATACAGCACTTATTTGGATACAGTAAGTGGGAAAACTTTTCTAAAGTTATTGAAAAAGCAAAAGAATCGTGCAAAAATGCCGGGCAAGACACTGCTGATCATTTTCCTGACGTCAGGAAAACGATCGCTATGCCCAAAGGAGCCGAAAAAGAGATAGATGATATCCTTCTGACACGCTATGCCTGTTATCTGATTGCTCAAAATGGGGATTCACGAAAGGAACAAGTTGCTTTTGCGCAAACGTATTTTGCCGTCCAAACACGAAGAGCAGAGTTAATAGAGCAACGGTTACTGGAAGTAGAACGTGTAAAAGCTCGCATTAAATTACAAGAAACAGAAAAGCATCTTTCCGGCGTTCTATATGAACGCGGTGTAAATGATAAAGGGTTCGCAATTATTCGCTCCAAAGGCGACCAGGCTCTCTTTCGATTGAATACAGCACTCTTGAAACGCAAAATGGGAGTACCCGAAAAACGCCCCATAGCAGACTTTCTGCCAACTATCAGCATAAAAGCAAAAGATTTTGCTGCGGAAATGACGAGTGTCAATGTGCAAGCGAAAGATCTACATGGCGAAACATCTATATCTAAAGAACATGTTGATAATAATCTCGCTGTAAGAAAAATGCTTCTGGAAAGAGGTATTGTACCGGAAGATTTGCCTGTAGCAGAAGATATTAAAAAGGTGGAGCGTAGATTGGCGAGCGAACAGAAAAAGGTGTTGAATAAAAAGGTATCTGACTAAAACTATGAAACATAAAAATATACCGGAAGGATATAAAGATTCACCGTTGGGGGTTATTCCGAAGGAGTGGGAAGTGAAAAGATTAGGGGAGATATGTTCTCATTTTAAGAGCGGAACAACAATAACCTCAAAACAAATATCCGAAAAAGGAAAATATCCCGTATATGGTGGTAATGGATTAAGAGGCTATTCTGATACTTACACACATGATGGAGCATATATATTAATAGGTCGCCAAGGAGCATTATGTGGAAATATAAACTATGTTGAAGGCAAAAACTATATTTCGGAGCATGCAATTGCAGTCCAATCTTTCGAAAATATACAATGGTTAAGATATAAACTTGATTATTGGAATCTAAACAAATTTTCAGAATCTTCAGCTCAACCAGGGTTATCTGTCGAGAAATTAGTTCGTTACAAGCTCATAGTTCCACCGATAAATGAGCAAAAAAAAATAGCTGAAATACTCAGTGTGTGGGACGAAGCTATTGAAAAACAGAAGAAGCTAGTTAATGCACTAACTCGCCGTAAACATGCCCTCTCGCAACAACTCCTTACAGGAGAAAAGCGTTTACCCGGATTTAATAGGAAATGGGAAAAAGTCACAATAAAGAAAATTGCAAAAGAAATAAAAACAAGAAATAAAAACAATAGAAATTTAGAAGTCTTATCCTGTACTAAATATGATGGACTTGTACCTTCATTGAAATATTTTGGTCGCCAAATATTCTCTAAGGACCTGAATCAATACAAAATTGCACCTAAATATTGCTTTGCATATGCAACTAATCATATTGAAGAAGGTTCAATTGGATACCAAGACTTATACAACGAATCTCTAATCAGTCCAATGTATACAGTGTTTGAAACAAATAAAAATAAAATTGATGACTTTTTCTTATATAAACTCCTAAAATCTCATCAATTTATATACATATATTCTACAATGATGGAAGGTTCTATAAATAGACGTGGCGGACTTAACTGGAGTAACTTTTCAACCATTAAATTTAACCTTCCACCAATGCAAGAACAAAAAGCTATTACTAAAATAATTAGTACAGCAGAAAGTACTATAAATTCAGCAAAACAACTACTAGAATCATTTCACCTACAAAAACAGGGGTTAATGCAGCAATTACTAACAGGAAAAATTAATATTCAAATATAAACTCTAAATATAGTATCATGGCAAAATCAAAGAGACCGACTGTTGCACTAATATATGATTTCGATGGAACCTTATCCCCTGGAAATATGCAAGAATTTGGTTTTATTCAGGCAATTGGAAAAGGCAAAGAGGAATTTTGGAAGAAAAATAAAGAACTCTCTGAAAAGAATGACGCAAACGGCATTCTTTGTTATATGTATTTAATGCTACAAGCAGCTAAGAACAATGATATCTCATTAAAGCGCGAATCTTTTATTCAGTTTGGCTCACAAGTTGAATTATTTAATGGAGTAAGAGAATGGTTTACATTAATTAATCAATATGGGCGATCAATAGGATTAGATATTAAACACTACATCAATTCTTCAGGCTTAAAAGAGATGATTGAGGGCACGTCTATTAGTAAAGAATTTGAGAATATCTATGCATGTTCCTTTCTCTATGATATTGATGGAGTAGCCTATTGGCCCGGAGTGGCTGTAGACTATACTACAAAAACGCAATTTCTTTTTAAAATAAATAAAGGGATTAAGGAAGTTAGTGATAACACTAAAATAAATGAATTTATTCATGAAAGTGAACGACCTGTTCCTTTTGAAAATATGATTTATTTTGGAGATGGAGAAACTGACATACCTTGCATGAAAATGGTTAAAGATCATGGAGGACACTCCATCGCAGTTTATGGGAACCCCAAAAAAAGAGCGACAGCTTACAAATTGATCAATGATAACCGAGTAAACTTCGCATGTTCTGCTGATTATAGAAAAGATAAAGATATTTATGCTGTTGTCAAACGTATTTTAGATAAGATTAAAGCGGACCATGAATTTAATAGACTACTGAAAATCCACAAACAACAAGCGATCAACGCTGACCACAAAAAGTAATCTTTATGAACGGAATATCTTTCAAAGAAGACCACATCAGCCAAATCCCGGCTCTCATGTTACTTGAAAAGCTAGGTTATACCTATCTCACTCAAGATGAAGCTCTGGAATTGCGTGAAGGTAACACCTCCAATGTGTTGCTTACACCAATTCTGCGCCGTCAGTTGGAACATATCAACACCATACAAGTAAGCTCTACTAAAACCTCTCTATTCACACCGCAAAACATTACAAATGGTATTGAGGCACTTCGAAACGTACCATTGAATGAAGGTTTCATGTCAGCATCGCAAACTGTTTATGATCTGCTAACAACAGGGGAAACACTCGAACAAATAGTGGATGGCGACAAGAAAAGTTTCACAATGCAGTATATTGATTGGAAACACCCTGAAAATAATGTTTTTCACGTAACCGAAGAGTTTGCGGTATCACGCACGGGAACAACCGAGACTTACCGTCCGGATATTGTTCTGTTTGTAAACGGTATACCCCTATGCGTGATAGAATGCAAACGTCCTGACATAAGAGATTCCATCGCACAAGCGATATCACAACACTTGCGAAATCAAAAAGATGACGGCATACGTTCATTATATATCTACTCTGCCCTACTACTTTCAGTAGCAACCCAATCAGCAAGCTACGCAACAACAGCCACTCCTGAAAAGTTCTGGGCAAAATGGACAGAACAATTTGCCGATAGTGAAGAGGAGAATGCACATAAACAAGCACTCTACAACCTGGTTAATATCAAACATATTAACAACAAACTCTTTGCAGAACGTTTTCACTATGTCCGGCAGTATTTTGAGCAAGTTTACCTTGCGCCAATTACTCCTTCCGTACAAGACGAATACCTGTATTCCCTATGCCGTCCCGAACGATTATTGGAGTTAATGTACCGCTATACACTGTATGACGATGGGATCAAAAAGATAGCCCGTTATCAGCAATACTTTGCCGTTTGCAAAACCATAAGCAGAATCCGTAACATCGAAGGTAGCAAACGACACGGAGGCGTGATATGGCATACGCAAGGAAGTGGTAAATCATTAACAATGGTCCTTTTGGCGCAAGCCATTGTTTTGGATGAAAACATCCGTAATCCTAAAATCATCTTGGTAACCGACCGGACCGACCTTGACAGACAAATAACAAAAACTTTTGCAAAGTGCGGCACGTATGTAGAAAACGCACGCACCGGCAGCAAACTAACTGAATTACTCGAAAGTAAAAGTAACGCAGTAGTTACAACAGTTATCAATAAGTTTGAAACAGCAGTAAAAGGTATAAAGAAACCACTCACCGATCCCAACATTTTCGTACTCATTGACGAAGGACACCGTTCACAATATGGTGAAATGGGAATTAAAATGGAAAAAGCATTACCAAATGCCTGTTTCATAGCTATGACGGGGACACCATTGATGAAAAAAGAGAAAAGTACAGCCAAAAAGTTCGGAGGTATCATTCTACCTGTTTACACAGTAGACCAAGCAGTCAAAGATGGCGCAGTAGTTCCCCTGCTTTACGAAGGACGCATGATTCCACAGATTGTGCACAAAAAGCCTATCGATCTGTACTTTGAAAAAGTCTGCGAACCTTTAAACGAATACCAGCGAGCAGATATGAAAAAGAAATTCAGTCGTGCCGACCAGTTAAACCAAACGGAGCAACGCATTTACGCCATCGCCTGGGATATTTCAATCCATTTTAAAGAAAACTGGCAGGGAACTAAATTTAAGGCTCAACTCGTGGCACCCCGCAAACGCATAGCAATTCTTTATAAAAAGTTCTTAGATGAAATAGGAATTGTTTCATCAGAAGTCTTAATAACCTCTCCTGACACCCGTGAAGGAGAAGATACCGCATATGGTGAAACATCTGATACGGAGATTGCCTTCTGGAAACGAATGATGGATGAACACGGAACAGCCAAAAAATATGAAACAAATATTATCAACCGTTTCCAAGAGGGTGAGAAACCTGAAATTATAATTGTAGTTGATAAGTTACTAACAGGATTTGACGAACCGAAAAACACCGTTCTATATCTTGACCGAAAACTGACTGATCATACTCTATTACAAGCTATAGCCCGGGTAAATCGCATTTGTGATGACAAAGATTTCGGGTATATTATTGATTACTATGGCATATTGAGTAATTTGAATTCAGCTCTTGAACTATACTCGGATTTTGATGCAAAAGATTTGGAAGGTACATTCACTGATATTTCCGAAGAAATATCCCAATTACCCCAAAAGCATTCGGACCTTTGGAATATCTTTAAGGAAATTGGCAACAAAAAGGATTTAGAAGCCTATGGAGAGCTGCTACGTGCAGATAATATCCGTGAAGAGTTTTACGAGAAGCTTACAGCCTACGCCAAAACACTGAAAATAGCGCTATCGGCAATCTATTTCCATAAAAACACGCCCGAAAATGAAATCGAAGTTTACAAGAATGACTTAACCATGTTCTTAAAACTTAGGAGTGCAGTCCAAGAGCGTTATTCCGACACTATTAACTTCAAACAGTACGAAAGCCAAATACAGAAATTAATTGATACCCACATAGAAAGTGGAGAAGTGAAAATTATAACAGAATTGGTAAATATCTTCGATAAGGAAAAGTTTGCCCAAGAAGTGGAAAAAGTGACAGGTACCGCAGCCAAAGCTGACACCATCGCATCAAGGACAGCCAAACATATCACAGAGAATATGGATGCCGACCCTGCTTTCTACAAGAAGTTCTCGCAACTGCTTGAAGAAACCATCGCCGCCTACGAGCAAGCTCGCATTGATGAAATAGAATATCTCAAACGTGTGACAGAATGTATGAATAAGGTACTTTCTCATACAGACAGCGACATTCCAGCATCTATTCAAGATAATAATGCTGCAAGAGCATATTTCGGATTAAGCCTTGAAGTCT
Organism: Bacteroides sp. RCH18; assembly: GCF_058231005.1. Taxonomy (NCBI): domain Bacteria; kingdom Pseudomonadati; phylum Bacteroidota; class Bacteroidia; order Bacteroidales; family Bacteroidaceae; genus Bacteroides; species Bacteroides sp. RCH18. Next base: position 3,088,689 of record NZ_JBIPTC010000001.1, read on the forward strand.
ATAAGATGGTCATGAAAGATGAGACTGAGATAAACTTGAAGGAAATGGCACTAAATACAGCTAATGTTATAGACACTATTATAAAAGAGCATATAATGGATAATGGGATGATTATTATCGATTGGCCTAATAAAAGAAACATTATCGGAAAAATGAAAATTAAAATTGAAGATTATCTAATTGATGAAGTGAAAAGAAAGTATAATCTTCCGATTTCATTTGATGATATGGACTTAATAATAGATAGATGTGTGGAAGTAGCAAAATTATGGTTTAAACAATGAATGGTGAGATAATATACGGCACAATATCAATTCAGTATAGCGTAAAATTTACTAAACGAAAAACGTTAGGAATTACCGTAACCCCCGAAGGAGAAGTTTTACTAAGTGCTCCTTTAGGTTCCTCACAGGAAGTAATTGAGTCAAAATTACTAAAACGTGCCAGATGGATTGTGAAACAACAATCGTACTTCCTTTCGTTCGGAACGCATACACCTCCTAAAAAATATGTAAGTGGCGAATCACATTATTATCTGGGTAAACAATATATGCTCAAAGTAATGATTGGAAAAACCAACAGTGCCAAATACAAAGGACGTTATTTTGAAGTGGTGTGTTCACAAAAATATAAGGCAGAAGAATTAATGAAAAATTGGTACCGAGAGCATGCAAAGATAAAGTTTGCCGAAATAGCAGAACCTATAATCACTCGCTTCACCAAATATGGTGCCAAACCATCCGCCATTTATATACAAGAAATGGAAAACAGATGGGGAAGTTGTACGCCAAAAGGGAAAATTATCTTAAATACTGAATTGATAAAAGCTCCCAAACCATGTATTGAGTATGTAATAACACACGAATTATGCCACTTATTACATCATGATCATACTAAAGCATTTTTTGAACTGCTAGAAGTTGAGATGCCAGACTGGAAACGCTGGAAAAATAAACTTGAATCATTTATGACTTAACTTCATGAAACAGGCATAGTTTTCTATTCATCTAACTATCAGCCCCATACGCTTTATTAATTATTTGTTTAACGCACTTTCGAAAAATAACTTGCACAGTAATTTCAGATGCCATATCTTTGCATCGTGATCACAAAACAGAAACTCGATTTATAAACTATTTAAAAAACTAAAATTAAATTATGGCACTGAAATATGTAGTCAAAAAAACAACCTTTGGTTTCGACGATACCAAAGCAGAAAAATATGTAGCGCGTCCGTTCAATGTAGTCAACGTTGATTTTAAGATGCTGTGCGATCAGGTAACCAAAGTAGGATTCGTTCCACGCGGTACAGTAAAAGCCGTCCTTGACGGACTCATTGATTCTCTGATAACGTATATGGAAATCGGAGCATCCGTCAACTTGGGGGAATTTGGAACTTTCCGTCCTTCCTTCGGATGCAAAAGCCAAGAAAACGCAGAGGAAGTCACTACGGAAACATTGAAAAACCGTAAAATCATCTTTACTCCGGGGGAGTTGCTGAAAAATATGATAAAGTCTGTCAGCATTCAGAAACTGGATGTAACCAGAAACAGCAGTTCTGCTCCTTCAGGTGGTGGTGAAGAAGGCGGAGGAAACGAAGGCGGTAATGACGGCGGTGATGAAGCACCGGACCCGACAGTATAAGGAATCATTTTATATTGTTATATTTAGAGAAAGAGGATGTCTCCAATCAGTGGGGACATCCTCTCCTTTTATACAACTTATACAACAGAATATATCTGTTTTTTACTTATTGTTCAGCAAAGCATAAGCACACCACAAGATAGGTGCCTGTCCATGATAATCTCCGGCAATGCGAGGACGGTCCATATAATATTGCTTACTGTTTTTCTTTCCCGTTCCGATACAAACTTCGGTAAGGTCATTCTTATCATCTATATAATTGCACAGGCCCAACCAAGCTCTGCGTGCAACAGGAGCAAATTCTTCTTTATCCAACCATCCGTTCTGAACACCCAAGATCATAGCATAGGTAAACATTGCAGATCCGGATGTTTCAGTCCAAAAGTCGGGCTGGTCTATCAGCTGATTCCACAGTCCATCCTTGTTCACATATTTCTTCAGGTTGTTCATCATCAAAAGATAGCCTTTCATTATCCGGTCTCTATTCGGATCATTTTTCGGCAGGTTGAACAGAAGCTCTGTCATACCCACAGCCATCCAGCCATCTCCACGTCCCCAATAGTAAGGCACATCCGGTGCATGATAGAAAAGGCCGTTAGGATGTTGCAGCTCGTCCAGATACAGCACCATTTCTTTGGCAGCCCTATTGATGTATTTAGGATCACCGGTAGCCTTATAAGCCTCAGACTGTACGATAGTAATCATATACATATCGTCAATCCAAAGACGAGTTTGCCAGGAATATCCTTTTTTATCCCATTTACGTTCTTCTTCATTCGCATTGGCAGGAAGCTCCCATTGAGTGTCGGCGTAAGGCAATCCGAGGTCCAGATAACGTTTATCCTTCGTTATATTATAAAATCTGAGAGGCAGACAACCAAACATATTCTGGTCTACGTGTATGGGTGGAGGAAGGAGTTCTTTTTCCAGGTGGAACAATAGTTCGAAACGATTTCTCAATAGCTTGATCAGCTCTTTGTTATTCGTCAATTCTGCAAAACGGAGAGCTCCGTACCATGTACATACTTCAGCATAATGTATTCCTCTATCAAAATATAGCTGATGTTTAGTTTCCATCAAGCGTCTGCTCAATTTATTACCAACAGTCTTAGGATCTGCTTTTACAGGAAAATCTCCAAAATAATTTTGAGCAGTAGCAATACTGGTTGTACAGAAAGCAGCCAGTAACAATACACAAATTAAATAATAGTTCTTTTTCATCATTACAATTGTTTCTATATAATTAATTATTCACGTTATTATCAGATTACAATCCCGCCACCGGTATCCAGCGGCTTATAGAAGACACATCACTGACTGCTTCCTCTTCTTTATTGTCGGTAATAGAAAAATTGACCAATACCTGTCCCGAAGAAATAGTCAGGCTGGAACGGGGGACAGAGATTTCGGCAATATAACCATAGTTGTCAATACGATCTTCATTGGTGTCATTGCATACATAAGTTTTCACTTCTACCCCCATCTCCGCATTGTTCCACTTGCCGGCATAAGTTTCGGTACTTTTCAATCCATCCATTGATACTTGTATCCGTTTAGCACCGTTCGTCAAACTTTTACTATCACCCGAAGAGAGATAAACAGTAGCATAATCACCTCTCAGCAAGCTCCGGTCAAGTACTTCTACCAGGAAATATACATTCTTATCATCACACGAACAGCGGAGAGTTCCCTGCACTTGCGATTTTTCTCCGACAAAAAGCGCATGATCCGTATTCACCCATTCCTTATTGTTGCCATCCACCTTTACGTTACGGCGTACTGCATTGATACGATGATTAAGAATAAATTGTGATAACATGATTGTTCCATTAGAAGTATCAGGCATCGCTCCCACCAATTGATGCGGATTTACCAAATTCAACGTTCCCCAATACCCCTTACCTGAAAACGGTGAATAAGCACTTCCAAAATTACGCGCTTTGGCATCCCCCATTTTCATATAGAAAGTAGAAGATTTGTTATACGAAAGCACAGTCTCACCCGATGGAAACTGAGATAAATATGGAGCGCTGCCTAAAAAAGACAGATTGTCGCTATCAGCCGGTCCTTCCTGATCCACATCAAGATGATCCCATTCACCATCTTCGCCGGAATAAGCCAGTGATATATAATATGTTCCACGGTTATTAGTTTCTACAGCGGCCGCCAGTTCATTGCTACCTTTAAGTTGAATAACAGACGGCATCTGATGATTGAAGTATGTTTTTCCGTCTTGTTCCCACTTCATTCGTATCACATAGTAAGGGATACTTCCAAATGAAGGCGTCCACGTTTGACCGCCATCTCTGGATATGACCATTGCAGTTCCGGTGTCTTTGCCTTCAATACCCGTACGGCTACTGTCCGTGAAATAGCAATGGATTTCTCCCGAGGACAATTCCAGCAAATACGGCTCCCAGTTGACACCTTGATACACTGAGACCGGTTCACTCCACGTAACGCCATTATCGGTACTACGTCTCATTTCAATACCTGCATCATTAGGTAAGTCTCTATACCCATTATTAGCCCTATAGGAGGCTACGGCCAGAATATCTCCGTTGGAAAGTACCAGCCCATCACAATTTGAATAACGCCGGTCATTCTTTTCACCTTTACTGTCGATAATACTGTAATTTGTAAACAGCTTGCCTTTATAACTCCATGTTTTAAAGTCCGTACTGGTCGCATAAGAACAACTGGCACCAATCTGATTGTTGTGATAGAACATGATATAACCATCATTAGCCAATTTCTTAACCCGTACATAATTAGGTTTGGCAGATTTTAGTACACTCTCTCCCAATTGTGAATACGTCCGAAAGTTCATCTTCAAGGACGAACGCGAAGTAACATCAGCGTGCGAATTAATCACTGGGACACCTTGATTGAGTTTGTCTATAGGAGTAATATGAGCAACAAATGGTTGTTCCGGTTCTTCTTGATCGCCCTTATTACCAGTTCCGCCACCATCACCTCCCTTATGATCCAATGCATCCTCTCCACCACCTCCACAGGCCATGGCTGTAGCGCAGAAAATAACCAACAATACAGCTGTTTTCAATAATCCTTTCATAGTACTTTTTTTTGAGCAATGATTAAATATGATATTTGCTATACATTCTCTTAGCTGTCTGCACCGGATCAACACCAGTCTCAAGCACATACTTATTATGTGCATTCACCCATGCCTTCTCCGCTTGAAACGAGTCCGGAACAGTAAGTGAACGTCCTTCCAATGTACCTTTAAGATAAGCGATGTAATTAGTCCAGCGAGGCAGATAATAGTCTTTCAGCAGCCCGCCCCATTCCTTGTGGGCATAGTCGCGCACCGGACTAAGTGTCTCCGTCCATGTCCCGATCAGCATACGGGCATTGTGCTCATACAAATCCTGCAATTCAGGCTGTTTTGACTTCGAACGGGCCATATCCAGCCAGCGTCCCACGAAGAAGCATTCGTGGGTGGACAGTAACTCATTTTGATCCTTAATCAGCTGCAGAAACCTCTCCGACCAGTAATCAAACTGTTTCGTATCTTTCACCCGATAAGCATCCACCAGATTGCAATATGCTTCCCGCCCTAAATCCGCAAGATACTGACGGACGAAATCGACTGCATCATACTGATAAGTTGACGTCTGCTTCAGACGGTCTGCACTTTGCAAGAATAATCCTACTCCCTGGGCAAAGAGCTCCGGATCATAGAAAATCCGGCATTGACTCCAGGCAGAAGCCGTGATTTTATCTCTTTTCAAGCTGGGAGGGGCACAAAAGACCGACTCTGACGGACGGCGATGACCGGTATAAGTACCATAAGCTGTACGGTGGAAAATAGTCCACGCCTCTTTCAGATTTTCATCTTCCACACCATAACGACGCACTGAATACTCTTTCAACCAGACATCCAGATTCAAATGCTCCGAACGCCAGCGCATTTCATTCAACAAATCAAATACTACCGGATTCACCTCGATGCCTTCCGGGGTAGAGCTGGTTCCTTTCATGCTCGGTGATGCCGCCGAATCCTTCTGACCATCTACCGGACCGGTAGCTATAGCGTCCAGACGCCCGTGCAGGCCAATGTTACCTCCATAATTGGAAATATGCGACCATAACCACGGAAAGCCATCAAAGCCCTTGCGCTTCCGCCAGTTATCCCAAAACTCGGCAGCAAGATCAACGATCAGCGTATTCTTTCTGTCGAGTCCTGCCAGCAATTCCTTTTTCGGATTTCCCAACCATGCCTGAATCACCCACGTCGCATCCGGATTATAGCGTTTCATGGCCGTCTGTACCCGGCGGGCGGCATCCGTTACGTCAATGCCCCCGGTCTTTCCACCTTCGTGAAAGAGATCGCCGCCAAACAAGTCCGCTTTCCCATAAAGCTTCTCATATTCAGCATACCACACCTTTGCCATTCTTTCAAACAACGGATCGGCAGGATCGAGCACAGGAGGACGTTGAAGCGAGTTCCACAGTCCCTGTTCCACCAAGCGGGCTTCCGGATATTTTTCTTTCAACGAGGAAGGAACCATCCCAAAAAATCCCTGAAAAACAGGCTTCATCCCATATTCACGCATACGGGCAAGTATTTTCTTCTGTAAGACTATCTGCACCTTAAACCATTCATCGGGCAACGGGCCACCGATATTCTCAAGATTACCCATCAGCAACCAACCGAAATAAGCTGGTCCACACAAGAACTCCTTCACTTCCGGAAGCGTATACCCGAATTTCAACAGCGTATTCCGCCATACAGCCTCCGCCCCAACCATAGCCATCGGCATATTAATACCGCTCAAAGCCATCAGATCTATTTCACGTTCCCAACGTTTCCAATCCCAAAAGGCTGTGGTATAACTGAATGTGCAATAATTCATGTAAAAATTATCGGCTAGTTTAGTCGCATAACGTTCTTTCACCTGTGGCAGATCAACAGGCAATTGAGGTAACTGGTCTCCACAGAAAGAGACATGAGCATGACAGTAATACTTCAAATACCAGTTAATGCCAAAGGCAGCACTTACATAATTGTTGGCACGTACTGTGACTTTGCGCCCGCCACCATACAGTTCAAAGTAGTCGCCTTCATCAGAAGAAGAACGGATCTCAATCTTAAACCGGTCGGAAAGCCCTTCCTGAAGACGTTCCAACATTTGCTTTACCGGATTAGCAGCCTCAACAATCGCAGCAAAGAGCAGGAAGACTAAAAGTAAAAAGTGTTTTTTCATGGTTAACCCTATCACCCATGGTCATATACAACCATGGCAATCTTTAACTACATATTCATCAAACAACTCTATTTTCTTGTCGGTTGAGGTCCAAAGTAGGAACGTTTCATTCCTCCAAAGTCCAATACAATCTTTTGCAATACAGTTCCGGCATCTCCGCAGATTATTTTCACGGTATGCTTACCCGGCTTGTCGATATGCAAAGTTGTCTTATTGATTCTACAGTTCTTCAATACGCTCTCATACCAGATTTGCGCATATTCAAAGGAAGATGTAGACGGATTCAAAACCGGGCCTTCGTCAATACATACACCATATTTGGTTTCGATATTCGTTGCTTCGTGTCCGGCATAGCCTCTGTCCTTGCTTGTCACGAATGTAGGCAACACATATGTATAGACATCAACCGAACCTTGCTCGAAAGTATAGAAATCATACTCCAAACGTGGTGTGCTACGGCCTGCGGTACGTTGTGGGGCAGCCGTCGGATCACCCAACTGAATAGCCGTATTCTCTATCCCCAGATTAGGAATGGTTCTCATCTTGATCGCCTTATTTTCCACTTTCCGGTGGAAGCTTGCCGCATCGATAGAGACATATCCGTTATGTTCCACAAATAAAGTATCCATTTCGGCAAGGGATGGAGAAGAAGGATTGAATACAGAGATGTAAACATTCTCTTTCTCGCCCCGGTCAGAAGTAATTTCCAATACTCCGAAAACTTTCTCTCCAACCGGTACTTTTGCCCAGTCTACCGATACTTCGATACGTTCCTCCGTAACCGTTTCGCCTGCCTTCTTACTCAATAAAATCCAGTTGTCCGTAACAGATGCCTTCCATTTCAAAGGGCTTGCCCCTTTATTGAAAACATCCACATAATATGACTGACGCAGGTAAGTATTGAAGCAAGGCAAGGAGTGGAAACTCTTCAGACCTTTCAGTACATCTTCTCCCTCTGCCATTACGCCCAGTGTAGCGTCAGATGCCAGTGAAGCTTTTCTTAATGCCGGAAGTTCAAAGTAAGCAGCGGCAAATCCCTGTTTCATTGTCATTACATGATCCCATTTGCCACCGAGCAATGAGTTATATCCTTTGGTGATCACTTGCAGACTGTCATAGCAAGCCTTCACCTTTTTCTCCAGTTCGCCAGTAGACGCTCTTTGCTGAATAGAGTACCAGCGGTTTCTCTGTCCGTCCAGGATCATTCTGTTCAGCAACTCACATCCTTTCACCGGATAATACAATGACTGGTAGAAGCAAGCCTTTTTCTCTTCCGGCAGCTTATTCAGAATCTTCTCTGTAATGCTTCCGATCCGGCGGTATTCACTCAGGCGTGAATCCACTTCCCTGTAATTCGTCAAGGAGAAATCAGTATCTGTATTCCGTTCTCTTCCGTGCTTATCGGTAGCCCACTGATAACCCCATCCCATAAATTCCGGTCTGCGGGCAAAAGCCAGTTTGTAGAATGAGTTGATCACCTCCTGATACTCATTGCGGTATTCGTCACCCAGCATACCACACAACCATTCCGTGCGATAAGTAGCCGCTCTGTCAAAATTGAAAGAATCGATATCATAAGCCATCGACAGGAAGAAATCTACAGCAAACTCACATGATTTGATATCACCGGCATTGAGCAGCCAGATCCGGTCTGCCGTCATGTCATAAGCCTTGCGAAGTTCTTCGTACATCAACGTGGGCGAAGTGGTGTTCATCCAAAGATGATCGTGAGGCTTGCCCAGGTAGGAAGAGTGATAATAAACACCCGAACGCCCCGAACGCTTCTGTTCTTTCGGACTGCTCAAACGCTTCATATAGCCATAGTTATCGTCCGGCCATATGATCGTAACATCATCCGGCAGTTCCAGTCCCTCGTCGTATACATCCAGCACCTCTTTATAAGGAGTAAAGGCTTGCGGAATATCTTCGCCACGCTTACCCGTCGCATCGATCAGCATCTTTCTTTGTGCCATCAATGCATCCTGGAGCATCTGTTTTCTATCCGCCATATCATTGCTCGCATTCATCGCTCTGTCATGCAATCCGCGCAGAGCCAGAGTGTACACATTCTCAAAAGGAGCACATTCATTCGCACGTGCTCTCAGCACACTGTCTACTCCCGCTCTATTGTTGATGTAATCCCATTCGCCCATCTTGTCGCGTTTCCACTCGCTTGCCGTGTTGAACAACAGCGGTTCGCAGTGAGAAGACCCCATCACGATGGCGAAACTATCCGCTACCAATCTATTCTCCGGTATGCGGTGAAATGCCATAGACGCATCGTGCATGGCCGGACACAGATAATTTGCCTGAAGACGGAGCAGTAACTCACAAATCTGCGCATATGTTTTCGGTCCGAAGTTTCCACGTTCTTTCTCATAATTGTTCTTTGACCAGCGATAAAGTCCCCAGTCTTCGTCATTGATAAAGATACCTCTGAACTTGACAGCAGGTTCTTTTGAAATGAATTTATGAACGTTGACAGCCAGTTTTTTCTGTTGTTTTATCGGAGCATCGGCCCACCAGTACCAGGGAGACACACCTATCGCTTTAGATATGGAGAGAAGTCCGTAAGCCGTACCGCGCCTGTCACTACCAGCTACGACAATGGCTTTCTTAATACCCGGTGCAGGATTATCAACCGTTTCTATCATATAACGTTCCCATCCACCGGTGATGGGAGTTGTGTCTATCTTCTTTTTGGCTACCAGCGCATTGATCCATGCGCTTTTTCCGACAGTTCCCACGATGATGGCATAACGAGCCGAGACATCACCCGGATTACTTGCTTGTGTTTTCAGGTCCTGTCCCGTCACACGACGAACGTCGTCTGCAAACAAAGTCACACTCTTACGAACGACAGTTTCATCCTTGCCATCAAAACAAACAACGACATTGGCAGCCGGTGAAACGATGGGAAAACTGTTTTTACCAGCGTTCTTATCCAATAATACTTGTGCTTCTGTTGATACAAGGCTACAGCAAAACAGCCCTACTAATAAAATCTTATTTTTCATATAAAAGTTAGATTGATAATCGACGCTACAAAGAAAACCAAAAATCAACAGAAGTAATAAAAGAAATAGACCGATAAATGGAATAATATGGTCAAAAGACCATTCCAGACGTGTTTTATAGCCAGAAAGAAAGAATAATGCGATCGCTTAATAACCGATCAGGAAGTGATTGACAAGTAAAGGGCGGAGACTGGCAAGCAACGTTTCGCGCTGTTCCGGACCGGCGGCAAACAGAGCAGTAGACAGTATCTCCCCGACAGCCCCGTTCTTTGTTACGACCGCTATCTGCCTGATACCCTCTACGAAGTTACCATTTTGAGGAGAAATAATATGCCTGCGCCCATCCGATTCGTTTCCGGAAGTAGTGAGGCATTCATTATGAAGAAGTATACTCTGTGGCTCCCCGGTCTTTTTCGTCTCCGACTGGTTGCCAAAGTTAACTTTCCATCCCGTTCCGGCCGGATGGTTGCCTAAAGCAAGTACAGAACTGTTTCCCATATTGATCAACGCATTCTCTATAGAACAGGAATGCAATATGTCTCTGATTGTCTCCAGGGCATATCCTTTCAGAAATCCCGAAAGGTTGATCGTTATCCCCGGCTGTCGGTAAAAAACACTTTGTTCTTCTGCCGACAAACATACCGAATGAATAGTATCCTGATTATAATTCTCCGAATGAACTGTCACATCGAAGCATCCCGATGTTTTCTCGTGATATTCCAGGCACAGATCAATCATTGCATAAAGTTGACTGCTAAGAACTACCGGAGATATAGAAGCGGTCCGGTTGACGACAGCCAGTTCACTGGCAGGATCATAATAGTTGGCAGTTTTCTCCAGGCAGCTTAAAGCTTCATGGATACGTTCAACCACAGATAACAATTCTTCTTCTGATTTCTGACTGCACAAAAGAATATCTACGCGTGTATGCATAGACAGGAACCAGGCGTAAAATACTCCTTCGCCTTCATGGGATGGTCTGTATAAATGTTGAATGGCAGTCTTCATCTATCAAAAAAGAAAGGAGCTGTGCTCGAAGCAACATTCATCGACAGAATGAGATTTCCGGCACAACCCCTCTTTCACAATATATTCTTATTTCAATTCTTTAATCTTCACGTTCTTGAACCATACTTCATCTCCGTGGTCTTGCAAAAGGATGTTACCTTCAATAATATTTCCAAAGTTAGGCCAGTTCTTATACTTGCTATAAGCTACCAATGCATTCCACATCTCATTGTTGCGGTCATACTCAATCAGTTTCTCTCCGTTCAGCCAGTGTTCTACATGGTTGCCTTTGACGATGATCATAGCAGTATTGAACTCTTTCTTATGGAAAGGTTTATTCTTAGGAGCAGGAATCAGGTCATACAATGAACCCAATTGTCTGTTGCCTTTCACACCAAGTTTAGCATCCGGATGCTTGTCATCGTCCAGAATCTGGAACTCGCAACCGATAGCAGAACCGGCACCCTTATTCATCTCAGGATTAACAAAATACTTGATTCCGCTGTTTGCACCTTCAGTGATCTTGAAATCTACAGTCAGGATAAAGTCCTTATAAGTACGGGTAGTTACGATGTCACCGCCATTGGCAGATTCGGCACCGCCACTCTTCATAACCTTAAGGATGCCGTCTTCCATCTTCCAGCCTTTGGCAGGGAAAGTAGAAAGTTTCGCTCCTCTCCAGCCTTCATTAGTCTTGCCGTCCCACAACAAAGCCCAGCCTTCTTTTTTCTCACGCGGAGAAAGAGTGTTGGGAATCAGATTTCTTTCGGGTGCAGCCTGACATTCCGGTGTCTGATAACGCTCTACATCCGTCGTACAGATACGGATATTCCTCCAGCTTACTGTCTTGCCTTCATCAGCAGCGTTGCCGATAGCATGTACCTGCAAAGCGATAAATCCGACAGGAGTCATAGCATCCCAGATATTAGCACAAGGAACTCCGTTGATCCATGTACGGATAGAGTTACCTATCGCTTCGATACGGCCTTTATTCCATGCATTGTTATTAAAAGCTATGCGTGCTGAAGGATTCCAACTCAAAGGATAGATCCAGTTTCTGCGAGCCTCGTCATAGATACCACCCGACCAGGCACGTTTGGAAGGATCGATCTCGAACTGATAGCCGTGTACACGACCTTTATTATATTCTTTTTTACTTTCACTGCGGATCTGTACTCCTGAATTCAAACCATCATCAATTTTAAAATCAAACTCAAGAATAAAATCTCCATAATTCTTGGTGGTTGCTAAGAAGGTGTTGGGAGTTCCCATTTTTGACACACCTACAATGGCATCGCCTACAATCTTATACTCTGCGTCACCGTTCAGTTTTTTCCAGCCTTTCAGGTCTTTACCATTGAAAAGCGGTTCCCAGTTCTGTGCCGATAAAGAAGCAGCACAAATCAAAAGTAAAGTCAATACGATATTTTTCTTCATTACTTATGTTATTATTATAATCAAACTTTATTCTGTTTTATATTTCCTGCCAGTCTTTACAACTTGTAGAACTCATCCCAGCCTTTACGCGGCGGAAGTCCGGCCAACATTGAATTAGCAAACTCATTATTGGTAATCTGCTTCGTGCGGGGATCGAAGAACAACTGAGTGTTGAGACGCTGTGCCATTACTCCCAATGAGAATACCTGACTCAAGACACCATTAATCTCGAACGGTGAACGCGTCTTTTCAATGCCATTACATGCCAGCAAGAAATTCTCGAAGTGATTGGACGGACTTTTAGGCACTTTCGGCAACTTATCTGCCATTTCCTTTGCCTTTTCTTCCGGAATGATAGACAAAGTACTTCCGTGACTACCACCCTTGAAAGTCAGTTCTTTTGAATAAATAATCTTTCCCGGATTCAGTTTGGCAGGAGGAACATCTCCCTGATTAGTCTTGGGAATGTTCGGATCCAGTCCGGAAACACCATAACCTGCAGGAATAGGAGGAAGATTATCCAGACCGTCATACCAAGTGACATCTACCGGTGGCATTCCTTTGCGCTGCGGGAAACGGAAAAGAATCGTAGAAGAATATGGGAAAAAGTAATCATTGTGTCCTTCCTGATGTGTCAGAGTCACTTCGTAAGGCAAGCCTAGTTCAAGAAACTCGTGAACAGTATCCAATATATGTGCTCCCCAGTCGCCCAAAGCTCCCATACCGAAGTCATACCAGCAACGCCATTCACCCTGATCATACTTATTGCAATATTCATGATAAGGAACAGCTCCCAGCCAGGTATTCCAATCCAAATCCTTCGGGAGTTGCTGGCCTGAAGGTAGTTTATAAATGTTCGTATCCCACTTATGCCAGCGACGCGGATTATTCATGTGAGCAGTAACAGCTGTCACATCCTTGATGATCCCTGCATCCATCCAAGCTTTAAATTGGAAGTAATTTGCTTCCGAGTGTCCCTGATTTCCCACCTGAGTAGCCAGGTTCGGACGTTTAAGGGCAGCCTGCATCAACAGTTCCGCCTCATAGAAAGTACGTGCCAACGGTTTTTCCACATATACGTGTTTGCCGGAAGCCAGAGCCAGCATACTGATAGGGAAGTGAGAGTGATCAGGAGTAGCAATTGCTACAGCATCAAACTCGTTACCAGCCTTGTCAAACATCTGGCGGAAGTCTCTGAACTGTTTCGCTTTAGGATACATGCCCATCACCTTTCGTGTATGTTTAGCTCCCATGTCTACATCACACAGAGCCACAACCTCTACCATACCCGTACGTGCAAAATCCTGTATAATTTGCTCTCCACGGTTTCCAATGCCAATATAGGCTATTTTTACCTTTTCATTTCTTCCTTTTTTCGATGAAATAGTTTGAGCATTCAGCAGTTCACCGGATCCCAGTGCTAATCCGGCAGAGGCCAGTGACATTGTCTTTAGAAAATCTCTTCGTGTTGTCATAAATTATTCATTGATATTGATTAAGTATATTCGTTCAGGTCTGTTCTCACAGCCTGTTTCTCTTCTTTGTGAATAGCGCTTTCACTCCATAGAAAAGGAGGCGCAGAAGCGCCCATGCGGCATAGAGTACAAAAGCAAAAATGATTATATAGAAAATAGAGGTGATCATCTCCATCATGGATCTGTGATATGTGATGATTGCATAAAGATTCACCAGATTGGCAAGCACAAAACATACAAGTAAAGTGATTATTTCTATTTTCTTCCGTCGTGCGGTCAGGACTGTATCTTTCATACTGTTTCGAGTGTTTTGGATTGATGGTTCAGATAGTCAATTTTGTATTCATCAGGAAAGTAAAGCGTTTTTTCTTCCTCCATAGCCTGGTGGCCCAACAGACAGAGCATACTAGCATAGTAGCCTTCTTCGGCAATTCTTTCCGGTTGTTTTTGTGTTATCACAGCCTCTACGAATGCTTCCAGCAACAAGGAAGTACCGTCACCTTTCGGACGTTCGCCCAAAATAAACTCTCCTGTATTCGCATTGGCAGTTTCCGGTGCCCAGCTTGTACCTGCAAAAGGCAGTGAATCAAACATTTTGTTCTCCCAGTCATTGACCAGTTGCAGGAATGCCGGTGCAGGAGCCACACTCTCAAAGTAGTATCGTCCCTTTTCCGGTTCCACCGTTCCGAGATTACCCATAATCTGCTCTTCCAGACCATAGAACTTATTGGAAATAATGGAATCGAATGTCATCTTCACGCCATCATCGAATACATATATACAACTTACATTATCATATACTTCACGTCCGTCCTTCCAGTAAGTGATGGCTCCGTGCCCCATTACCTTCTCAGGAAGTTTTTGCAATGCCCAACTACCTATCTGAAGCTGATGGCAAGCAAGTTCCGTCATTAATCCCTTCGAGAATTCCTTATAGAGACGCCAGTTTATCAGACGCTCCAGACTTGGTGAAGGAACAGAACGTCTCCAGTCGCCATTCCGGTTCCAGAAAGTATGAATTCCGTTGATTTCGCCGAACGTACCCGCATGGATCATTTCCATCGCCTTGATATAGCGCGGGTCGAACAGACGTTGCTGTCCGGTGAAGAAAACTTTTCCGGTGCTCCGATGCTTCTGATACATATGGTAACACTCTTCCATCGTATAGCCGACTGACTTTTCACAGAACACGTGCTTCCCGGCATCAAAAGCGTCCATCACTATTTTATAGTGAGCACTAAGAGGAGTTGCCACAAGGACGGCATCTATATTCTTATCTTCCAACACCTCCTTATAGTTACCGTATACTTTTGCCTTAGGGGAAAGTTTCAAAGCCTCATCAATCGAAGGCTGATAAATATCGCACAACGCTACAATATCCACCTTCGGATTTTTCACAAGGAAACTCATTAAAAATCGTCCTCTCGAACCGGGACCGATAATTGCCAGACGGCATTTTTCACTAGACGTGTTCGTCACCTCCGAAAATGCAGAAAGCCAGGGACTCGCAGCAAGAAGTGCTCCAGCCCCGGCTATTCCCATATTTTTCAGGAAATCTCGTCTACTAATAGGTGTATCTTTCATTATTTAATTTATTAAATTCTCGTATTTTATTTCAGTTTCCATATCAAGGCTAACTGATTATTCAATCCACAAAGTCCTTCGGCAACACTCCAAACTGCTTTTGAAAACATTTGGCAAAATAGGACGGAGAGTTGAATCCTACCATATAGCAGATTTCAGTTACCCGCCCTTCTCCTTCTTTCAGTAACTGGGCAGCCTTTTTCAAGCGTTCCAGGCGAAGATACTCATTCGGGCTCAAATCCAGTACTCCCTTTATCTTGCGATAGAAGTTAGAACGACTCATATTCAGACTGTCCGCTATATCATCCATGCTGAACTCCGGATTATTAAGATTAGCCAGAATTACTTCATTCAGTCTCTTGATAAAGTCTTCGTCGGCCTTGGTCAATGCCATGGTGTTGGCTGCCACAAAAGGTGACTGCGCAAAAGTCCGGCGTAGTTTTTCTCTGTTCTGAATGAGGTTAGAGGCACAAGCCTGCAAGTATTCGACAGAGAAAGGCTTCTCGATATAGGCATCTGCGCCCAGCTCCATACCTTCTATCTTAGACTGGATGTTCGTTTTCGCAGTCAACAGAATAACAGGAATATGGCTATAATTCAAGTCCGATTTAATCGTCTTACAAAGTTCAAAGCCATCCATCACAGGCATGACTACATCACTCACTACCAAATTCACATAATTGCCATCCAGCATTTTCAAGGCTTCCGCCCCATTGACTGCCGACAGTACTGCATATTCTTTCGACAACTGGCGAACAACAAAGGCACGCATATCCGAATTATCCTCCACTACCAGTACTGTAGGACGATTGTCTTTCTTTTCTCCCTGTTCCACTTCCACAGGAGTCTCACTTACAAGTTCCGGTTCCGCTTTTGTTTCCGGAGTCAAAGTGATTGTCATATCCTGAACGATAGGCAATGTCAGGCAGAAGGTATTACTATTTTCTTCTTCCCCCATAGCCAGCGTTCCCTGATGCAGTTCAGCCAATGAGCGTGAAAGAGCCAGTCCGATACCCGTTCCGGTGGTCACTTTTCCGTCTTCTCTCTCATTGAAACGGACAAAAGGCTGGAATATTTTTTCCCTCATCTCACGAGGGATAATCACTCCGTCATTCACCGTACGGATACGGAATACATTGCTTTCATCCCCCTCAGTCACCTCCAGAGATACATGTATATAATGTTCCGAATATTTCACGGCATTGTTCAGTAAGTTACTGATAATCTTGGTGAATGCCTCTTGATTGACATGAGCATAAAAATCCGTCTCGGGCAGTTGCAGGGTAAATTCCAGTCCTTTCTGTTTGGCAAGAGAAGTAAACCGCAGGTGGGTTTCTTTCAGCACCTCCGTGATGTTGCATTTAGCAAAGTTCAAACGGAATCCCTGACTTTCCGTCTTGCGGAAGTCTAGTAATTGGTTCGTCAGATTCAGCAAACGTTCCGTATTCTGCTTCATAATATTCAGATCCTCACGCGTCTCCGCATCAACCTTTTTCTTAAGAATAATATTCTCTAGCGGACCTTTAATCAAAGTCAGCGGAGTACGTATCTCGTGAGCTACATTCGTAAAGAAGTCGATCTTTGCATGATAGATCTCGCGTTCCTTTTCCTGCTCGAACTTCTCCATCTGCCTGCGATGCTTATAGTTACTTCGCTGCTTGAAATACCACACAGCATACAGGGAGCAGCCTATGATCAGCAAAACATATACGCAATAAGCCCAGATAGTAAGATAAAAAGGAGGAAGTATACGAACGATCAAAGATACTTCATTTTCGTTCCATACTCCGTCACTGTTAGAAGCTTTCACACGGAAGGTATAATTGCCATACCACAAGTTGGAATAGGATACCACAGGGCTCTCTCCAACGGGCAGCCATTCATCATCAAAGCCATCCAACTTATACATGATCCGATTCATTCGCGGAGCCTGGAAGTCCAGAGCTGCGACACGAAACGAAAAAGAATTCTGATCGGGCTGAAGAACCAGCTCGTCCAGGAAATTAATACTTTTCTTCAGCGGAGACGAAGGATCACCGGCATATACTTCTTTTCCGAACAACAGAAAGTCCGTAATCACAATGGATGGAAGAGACTTGTTTTCGGAGAAGTTTTTCGGATTGAAAGCGACAAAGCCGTCGATACTTCCCAGATAGATCGTTCCGTCTTCCGTCTCAAAGCTGGAACGATAGTTAAACTGGTCGCCCAGCAAACCGTTGGCGGTAGTATATACTTTCATCGCTCCCGTGGCAGGCTGAAAAGACACCAGCCCATTATTGGTTGTCAGCCACATAAGGCCTTCTTTATCTTCCACAATCTGATAAACAACATCATTCGGCAATCCGTTACGGGAATCATAGCTGGTAAAAGTTTCCGTTTCGGGATGAAACTTGCAGAAACCTCCGCCTTGTGTCGTTAACCAGATCTGACGATGAGAGTCCTCAAAAATACTCAAAACCTTATCATAAGGAAGACTTTTAGGATTGTTTTCATCATGCAGGTAATTAGTCCATTTCTTTTCATTCACATTATAACAATAAGCCCCATTGGCGTAGGTTGCCAGCCATAGATTGCTGCCGGAGTCTTCTTTGATGTCATATACAAACTTGCCGTTCAGTTCCGGTATCCGGTCAAAATCATCAGTATGCTTATTATAGCGCAGCAAGCCGAACAAAGTACCCAAGTAGATATCCCCTGTTGTTGTCTGGCAAATAGAGAAGACACTGTTGTCCATCAATGAACGGGGCGAATCGGTTTTCTGATATGTTTTCACAATCGCTCCCGTACGTGTATCGATAACTTTCACTCCCTTTGCAAAAGTTCCTACCCAAAGATGATCGCCAATCAGACACAATCCATGAACATTGGTGAATGCACTGCTTGGGGTGAAGAAAGAGAAGGCTTTTGTTTTCGGATCAAAACGGTTCAATCCGCCATCTTCCGTACCGATCCACAAGATTCCCTGATTGTCCTGACAGAACTCACGTACCCTTTTTCCATGCAAACCATTATCTGTCCCTTTCGGATAATACTTTTCAAAGTAGGTATAGAAACGGGGATAGTAGTTCACTCCTCCGAAATAAGAACCGATCCAGATGCCTCCTTCACGATCTTTACATAGTGAATAGACCGCATTGTCAGAGAGAGAATATGGATCATTGATTGAACTGCGCAGGTGGACATATTTACCCATCCGGAGGTTATAGATATAAATTCCGGATTCCGCCCCTATCCATAACTCATTGTCAGAAGCAACCAGCAAGTTACGGCAAAGAACCGGTTCTTCATTTTCATCAACAGAAAGCAGATCATGTAATTTGTTGGAGGTTAAGTTCAATTCCTTCGCCCCACCTCTTAAAGTTCCGATATACAGACAGTTATAGGCACCCTTCACGAGGGTAGTCACGACATCGTTTTTGAAAGTTTCCTTATTGTCGACAGGAGAGATGTAGGGTTGAAGTGTTTTCAGACGATCTTTTGAATAAAAAAGTCCATCACCATAGCAGCCTATCCAGAGTGTCCCGCTGTTATCAAAAACAAAAGACTGGACATTAGTGGAAATGAAAGGAAAGTTCTTTAGGGTAAAGTTCTGAAGTTTTCCTTGCGCCAAATCATAACAAAAGAGTCCCTGAGACTCTACCGCAATCCAGACACATCCCTGGTCATCTCCCACAATCGCTGTCACAGTGTGTTCTATCTTGGTTTCTTCCGCACTCAGTTCTTCAAAATGCCGGAACGAGTCATTCTCGGGATAATAGATATAGAGTCCCACATCCGTACCTACCCAGATGTTTCCCTCCGCATCTTCGTAAAGTGCTGTTATGAAATTGTTGCCAATGCTTCTCTGACTGCGGCCATCGTGCTTGAACTGACGGAATGACAAACCGTCATACCGGTTCAGTCCGTCCTTTGTTCCAAACCACATAAAGCCCTGTTTATCCTGCAAAATAGCGTTTACTGTATTTTGGGATAATCCATTCTGTACACTTAGGTTTTTGAAATAATAATGCTCATCCATCACTTGTGCATGACAGACGATTTGATAGCATATAAAACTTATCAGGAGTGCTAAAGCTTTCTTCATACTATTCGTATTTTCTACCTTTTTGTTTTGAGTTATCAAATGTAGGCAAAATTACTGCCTAAAGATAGAAAATATGTCTCAATGAATGAAAGAATAGTCCTATTTTTCTATTCGGATACGCGCATCCACCGCTATAACCGCCTTCTCAGTGGCCAGGAGCGGGTTTATGTCCATTTCTTTGATTTCTGTTGCAAACCGGAGCAAGGTAGACAAACGAACGATAATTTCAGCAAATTTATCCTCGTTTACTCCCTTTTGTCCACGGGTTCCCTGGATAATTTTATAGGCGCGTAAGGAGCGAATCATTGAATAAGCCTCCTCATAAGAAAGGGGGGCCAAGCCGGAAGATACATCTTTCAGGACTTCCACAAAAATGCCGCCCAAACCGCAGAGTACCACGTGCCCGAACTTTTCTTCATATTTTGCACCAATAAAAAGTTCTGTGCCTTTGAGCATAGGTTGAACCATGATCGCTTTTGCATCGGGAATCTGCATCATACGGTCAAATTCAAGTGCCAGATGCTGTTCCCCTTTAATGTTCAGTACTACGCCGCCGACATCCGATTTATGCACAGGACCTACTACTTTGGCTACTACCGGAAATCCACATCGACGGGCAAAATCCACGACTTCCTCCTTTTTATTGGAAACAAATTCATCGACCAATGAAATACCGGCTGCGTGCAGCAATGCCTGCACATAATGAGGTTCGATATATCCATTCTCCGGGATGGAATCAATGATACGACGGATTCTCGGTACATCGACTCCGAACAGTTCAATCTCAGGCACCGCCGGTTTCGGGGCGTTGACAATGCGAGACAGTGCAGTTCCCAAAGTCACTTCGTCGGAAAAGTTCACGTGTCCTTTGGCAAGGAATGCCGCCACTTCCGCTCCTGCTGTATTGATGGAGGGAAGAACAGGGAATATAGGCTTGTGACAGGTCTGCATCTTTTCATGAAGAACATCGTACATTTCAAACATGGTCACCAGTCCAGGTGTGCCGAAGATAGCCAGGATAGCATCTATATTGTCTAATTTTTCTTCGCAATAATCGATGCAGATACGCAAATGATCAGGTGTACCGGTGGCAAGGATGTCAATCGGATTTCCTACAGAAGCTCCGGGGAAGAGTTGGGCTTTCAGTTCTTCCGCCAGTTCACCTTCCAGCTTAGGGACATTCAGTCCGCCTTTGCTCAAAGCATCCGTCAGCATCACTCCCGGACCTCCGGCATGAGTAATGATGGCAAAGTTTTTCCCTTTCAGTTCGGGGAGGGTGAAGATACAACCAACGGTAGTCAGCTCTTCGCGCGAAAAGCAACGCACAATCCCAGCTTTACGGAACAGTGCCTCTACAGCCGAATCGGAACTGGCAATCGCTCCTGTATGTGAAGAAGCCGCCCGACTTCCGCTTTCCGAACTTCCTGCTTTTATCGCCGCAATCTTACAGCCTTTTCTTATTAATGAAGAGGCATGGAAGAGCAATCTGTCCGGGTTGTGAATACTTTCAATATAGAGTAGCTTGATACGGGAATCTTTCTCCGGATCAAAGTTCTCGTCCATAAATTGCAGCACATCTTCCACACCAATCTGCTTGGCATTTCCTACCGACCAGACAGAATTGAACTGCAATCCTTTTGTCACCGCACTTTCAAGAATAAAGACTGCCGTAGCACCGGAACTGGAGATCAGATCGACTCCTTTTGAGTTCAAGTTCGGAATAGGCTGGCTGAAGACGCTATGATGCCATGTATTCATCAGTCCGATGCAGTTCGGACCAATCAGTGAAGCACCGTATTTGTTGACAGTTTCCAGTATACGTTCTTCCAGCAGTGCTCCTTCGTGTGTCTCTTCACCAAATCCCGCAGAGAGTATGATAAATGCCTGCGTCTGCTTCTCGCTTGCCAGTGTCTCTACTATATCCGGACACATCACAGCCGGAACAGCCAACACAGCCAGATCGGTATCAGGCAATTCTTTTACATCTGCAAAGGCAGGAACTCCCTGCACTTCTGTCTCCTTCGGGTTCACAGCCCGGAGTTCTCCCTGATAACCTCCGTTTATCAGATTCTTCAATATAGCGCCACCCGGCTTATGTACATTATTCGAAGCCCCTACTACAACTATACTCTCGGGACAAAGCAACTGGGATGTTATCATATCATACACTGGTTTTCGTTTAAACTAGGATACAAATATATTCTTTCCTGCGAGAAAAAAGAAAGAAAAATAGGAGAATTATGGGTGGAAGTTTTTAAAAACAGATGAAAACATTTGGGTTATTCTATCATAAGCTAACTTTTTGGTCAATTCATGTTCATTCACTACGATCTTGTCATTTCCATAGCTCTATCTTGATATCAAGCGATTACTAAAAAATGTTTTTTCTTTGAATATTAAAACTGACAAAGAAAAAAACATCCTAATTTAATATAGTTGTCATTAAAATAATGAAGAACTTTACTTATATAAATACGGTTGAGGCAAATGAGTAACAAACTGAATCGTTTGCAGATTTTGGTTTAGAAGAAAAGTATCCCAAGCACATCCAAATTCTTTAAGGTAAATATTTTCCTTAATCTTATTTATTTACACAAAATTATGGACAGTGCCGCAAAAATACATATTCCTACTCAATGATATTCTTAATAACTTCTCTTCAACTGTTTAGCTACCTTTTTTATAAAAATAATTTTTCACTTCAATATACAATAAAGTTAGTTAGAGACAAGTTACCAAGCCAATTGATTATTAAATACCCTGATAGAAAATAAAATCCTATCAGGGTAAACGTCAACAAGACGATACAATACAAGTTTACAAAGCTACTCTATTAAGGTAAATTTAATGATATAATATTAGACTAATTTTCCTTCCTTCGCTCCTCTTTCTAAATCCCCAAGTGTTATTCTTTTCTTGCTTTCTTCTTTTTGTTTTAAGATTAAGCCTAATATTTTTGGAAATATCCAATCCCCTTCAGCATAGAAATATTCTTCAAAATTGAAATCTACAATATCCACGTTAAATTTCTTACTAAACAAACAGATAAATTCATAGGCATCATCTCCCTTAAGTTGCAAATCTTTAACGAGATCTGTTTCACGAGTATACTCACCATCCCAACGTTCTTCTTTAACAAAGTGAATAATTTGTCTCCAAATATTATCTTTATATATTGTCTTCATTCAAACCATTTATAATCATTATTACCAAACCAAGTACTTGGTCCAAACTTCTCTCCTAAACTAAATGATGTAGTAACAATAGTTATTCCCCAACCTAAATATGGAACAAATCTTCCAATAGCCCTACCAATTGTATTAGTACCTACTTTCTTCGCAATTTTTGTTCCAATTTTCTTTCCAAACACATTTGTGAAGCGCTGAGGAAAAGCTTTTGATAAAGTATATGAAGCTATTGAAGACCCTGGTTTTGACCCCAATGCCCCAATAGGTTTTAATGCTCGAATAGGCTGCCCTAAAAAAATCAAAGAAGGACCCACAAAATGTTTCCAATCACCACTAAGTCCCGCTACTTGCTGAATATAATCATTTTGTACAAAAGAAGTATATTCATCTATTTCATTAAGCATTGCCTTCTTTTGATATTCAAGAATATCCCATCCTCTTATTTTGTCAAGAACTGCATTCACTTCCGATAATAATGTACTTCCATCACTTAATCTCCCACCTATACCCTTATACTCCGCATAAATAAAATTATTAAGTTGATCTTTAGAAATGTTTCCTTGCATCTCGATTTCGATTTGCATCATATTAAGAAATCGTCCTATATCCTTTGTGTTATCTGTAAACCATCCTAAAGAAGACTGAGCCCACAGACCATTTGGATCTATATATCCTACCGGATTATTTATGCAGTACACATACGAATTTATTGTATAATATTTTTCCGCCATTGGATCCATCATATGCCATCTTCCCAACGAAGCATCATACATTCTCGCCCCATAATCATACCAATCCAAACCATTATCTCTGTTCAGTTCCTTGCCGTTATACTTATAAGGCTGAACATTATTAGACAATGATGAAGAAAGCAACCCTCCGAATGGATAATAATCATTCACTTCCTCCACCGTACCATTTTGAGCGACAACCACACGATTATTACCTTGATGATCCTGAATAAAGTAATGAAATTGATTATTCGAAACGGTAATGTAACCATCTTCTGTCAACACCTTTACCAACACACCATTTTCATAGATCGCATTGCCACAATAGTCTGTTATGATAGTGGCATTTCCTGTCTTATACGTAGTACGGAGTTTTGTTCCATCAGCCGCGTAGAGGTAAGAAATACTGTTACCACCTTCAAACTGCACCTTCTCCGGCAAATTTAAACAATTGTATTGAATGTCAGCTATCTTTTTATTCAAATCTTTCGTCAAATTGCCATTTGCATCGTATTCATATTCTATCTCTTTACTTGCACCATCCTTGAATTCCATACCGTTACCGAATATATGGCCCGTAGCATTGTCGTTGACAGACTCCAATTGGTTACCGTTGTAAACCAAGTTTAAGTTATCAATCAAACCATAGCTCATTGTATTGGTTTGCCCGTAGCGGAGTAAACCGAGGATGTTTCCGTTCTTGTCATAGCCCGTTACCTGTTCAGTGAAGTGGTTCGTATTATTGCTTAATAGTTCTCCTTCACCATAAACAGCATCTTTCAAGCGGGAAAAGCCGTCATATGTAAACTTATAGCCACGTAATCCGGCCTCACTTCCCGAATGCCAGGTCATACTACTGATATTGCCATTATAACAGGGGACACCTACTCCATCAACATAGTGTAACGTTTGAGAAAAGTGCTGACTTTCGATTCCAGTCAGCCAGCCACGGATATTATAGGATAAACTCTCAGACACCTTATCACCATAATTCCTGCCAGTCAGACGCCCCAATGCATCGTATACATAAGTGATTTTATCGGTAAAACGCCCGTTCCAAGTATTGACTTTCGTTAGTAACCGTGCACGATCATCGTACGTATAAACGGTTTCAAGGATATCCGTACCAATGTTATCCTGCTTTCTCAAGACATTACCCGTGAAATCATAAGCTGTATGACTATATCGCAGTCCCTTTTCAGGATAATGACAGAGCGTTTGAATGACACGGCTACGATCATCGTAGTAGATTGTCTCTGTCAACCAGTCATCTGTGCCAAGCAAACGTGTTTTCGTACTTGTGGTCAACCCCGAAGGATACAGAGTATACGGCGTATCATAGCCAACGGCTGCTACAAACGGATGGGCAGTCACATTCTCCGTTGGTTTGTAATTGTCATATACCGTATATTGCAATGGAGTGCGAGTTCCCGAAGGAAGATAATGCTCGCTTTCCCAAGCGGACAATTGCAGTTCGCCGCACGTTTGCTCTGCCGATAAAAGTATTTCACCACTTTCTATTACACGATCATGAGAATCATAGAGAAAATAGCTCCATTTTTTTGCATCAGCAGTCCGGAGTTTGCCGTCTTGGCTCAAAACCAGACGGTCACGACGGTCATAAACCATATAAATGGGAGCGCAACCCGGGAGACGTTTGGAAATCATCCGGTTCAGTTTATCATATTCATAGCTGTATGCTAAGCTATGCAGCACGGAGATATCCGTCGTGTCGGTCTCCGCCAGCTGATGGCTGGCTTCTGGAGGCAGTACATAACGGAGACAATTGCGGTCATCGTACACATAGTAGGTTGCCAAGCTATCTTCACCGTTGACAGATACAGTCAGAAGAGTCCGTTCATTGGAGTCGGTATAGGTTTTACTCCGATGCCCATCTTCGTCTGTTTCAATAATGACTTCCAGTTTCCCCGCTCCATAGAATCCTGAAGCGATCAATGAGCCGCTGGAAGAAACTTTATAGCACTTTACCTCATTTGTACTGTTCATTCCGTAAGTCACACGGACACTCTTATCACTGGTATGCCACGCCTTGCCTGGTCCCATCTTCCGGGAAACACGCATCAGTGGACTATCCTCATATTGAGTCAGATTATAAGCATATGCCTGTTCTCCCGTACCGTAGACACTCCAACGCTCCGGGGAAAACTTATCAAAGGCACCGTTGTTGCTGGTCTTTGCATACGGAAGGTATTCCTTCTCTACTTGACCCATCATATTGTAGGTATAAGAAAGTACCAGATCCGCATTACCTCCAGGACTGCCGCCTATCTGTATTTCCTGTTCTTTACGGCCAAAACCGTCGGTATAGACAATATCATTGACAATTCGTGCAGCACCGCTACCCGTTTGGCTACTCGCATCCATATAAGTCCGCTCTGCCGTATAATTACGTGTTTTCGTATAACCTGTCGCTTGCTGCCCGTTCATGAAAAGGGAAAACGACAGCAGACAGAGTATTGACAAAGTTCGTTTCATCTCTATTGTTTTCATATTCTGCATCTTGTTTTATTAGTTATTAAGCTTGTTGTACTCATACGTTTTTAAAATATTACCATATTGGTCTTCCACTTTGATAACTCGTCCGGCAGCATCGTAAGTGTAATACTCCACATTTCCGCTCTGGTCAAATCGGGCATACACCGTACCGTCAGGATTATAAGAAGTGGCCTTAAAATTTGCTCCTTCAGGAACCAATGCCATATAAGAACCTTGATTATTAACAGTTACAGAGGTTATGTCTGTATATTTGCTTAGGTCAATATCATATATTTTCAATTTAGAAGAAGAAACGCTCTCAACGGTATATGGAACCTCACTTCCTGCATGGGTGATGCTTCCTGAAGCAGTTGCATTTCCGTCCAGTATATACAATCGTAGGTTCCGGGTATCTGAATCCGGAATTAATTTCAAAGAATAGTCAAACCTGTATGATGGTTTCTCTATTTCGTATTGCTGTAAATACAAATAATCAAACAGCTCCTGTTCATTAAAGTGAATTAACGTTTCTACTATACTTAAATATTGTTTCAAGGGAGTGCACTTCGGAAAAAAAACTAGAATCCGTTCACATTCTTGTTTAAACCAATTCAACACTTCATAATCATCACATACAATACATTCATAGTAAAATTTCGCCTGATTTAAATCCGGATCACCTCTCAATATTTCCTCTACAAATTTGGCGATCAAACATTTGTTCCACGAATTTAGAAATTGAAGAGACTGGTCGTCATCCATCGCTTCTTTAAGTTCTTCTATTAGCAATGGCAAATTTGCTTGACGCGACTTCAATGCGCTTAACGCACTTTTTATTTTCTCCATAGATTGACTTTCTATCATACTTTTGTATTTATCACTCGCCGTAGCTCCTATTGCATCACATTCTAATAATAATTTCCCATAATTATCATAAGTACGGCCTTTCCGTTCTGTTCTTCCATTGGTTTCTACCCACTTCCTTGAAACCTTCTGACTAGTATATTGATAAGAAGAGTCAGTAATATAGTTACTTTCTCCATAAGTAAATAGCTGTGCATCAACGGCATTCAAAATATAAGTTTCTGGTGTATCTGGAATATAAATCAGCACCTCAACCGGAGCTATGGAACCGACCTTTGCCCCTTTGTCATCTTGATAACAATACACAGTCTCATCTATCAATTTACCATCAATAAGAGTAAGCGATTTCACAACAGGCGAAAGTAAATTGACCTCTCTCATCTTGATAAAAACAGGATCCGCACTATCCGCCATATCCATTACCCGTTTCAGAACCTTAGTACGTTCAACCCCATCCGCACCGGTACGAATAATGCGATTCGGATATACAGAAAGCGGATTATCATAACAATATCTTGTCCTACAATACAGAATAACTTCGTCACCCCTATACTCCACTTCTTCTTTTAAAGTTGTTTTCCAACCATAGTGCAAATTATAGAACTTGTCAGTGTTCGTGGGAGATAAACGCGGCTTGATGTTCCACTGATAAAATTCTTCTCCTGTGAGGTATGGAGTTCTTTGAGCATTATAAAAACGTTCTAAAGCTTCTCCATCTAAATAAAAATTAGACGGCTGCATTTGGGGAAGCTTATTTTCACCACTAGTATCTATTTCATAAATGTATTGAATCTTCTTGAGCATTTTTCCATTAGTGTCATACATCGATTTTTCAGTCAATAAACCATTCTGCCAATATGGATAGTCAAGTTCAGTTGTCGACGAAGGAGAAGTCACCCGATAACGATAGACAGTAGTACCCTTGCCTGAAACAGTCTCTGTCACACATGGATAGTAGAAGCCATTATTACCCACGTTCACTATCGGATGTCCTTCCAAGTGTATTCTGCCATACTCAATCTTATCCATACATTCTGGATAAGAAACTCTGACGACATTAGAAAAAGACTTATACACACTCACGCCTGTTTGAGGATAACCATAAGAAATAGTATCGCTTCGTTCATTCAACTTATCACTAAAAACCAATGACTTCAAACGAATTCCTCCAACCATAATATTTCTCGCATTGTTATTCTCATATCCAATCTCTATCTTTCCACCATCAGATAATACAACATCTTTCAGAGACTTTAAAACAGCATACATACCACACTCGTCGTATTCCCCCTCTTCACTTTTCGCAAGAGGATATCCCCAAAGGTCTTTCCCCGCCTCCTTCCAGGTCGGAAAATCAGACTTCTCATAATAACTGAACTTCATATTGGATGTCTTTATACCGTTTTTATCGAAGAAAGCCACTTCATTTAATCTCCCTATAAACGAAACAGACGAAAGTAGCTCCATATCTCGGTTGTACAAACTAGCAGCAGATAAGCAAGAAGAAGATAAATAGGTAAATTTCACAATATATTCAGGAAAAACAATCATGCTAGGCAAAGGAGAAAGAACCTTATAGCTGCTTCCACCCGATATTTCTTTCGTTTTTATAGTTCTAACTTCAGACAAACAGGCATTTATATAGTCTGCCGCTGCATCCAAATACATACCGGCCATATCAGCGTTAAAATTATTTATACTTCTACAATATTTAGCCAAACCTCGAAGATTTTCTTCCAATTCTGTGGATACACTAGCCATTTTCGAGATATTCGACAACACACCGACAATTCGATTATTTGTCTTTATGTATTTACTCAAAAGTGGCTGGGTATTTATTTGACTGATTTGCACATAATTCGATATTAACGAACTTGTTACTTTAAAATGCATTCCTAAAGAACACATATCTAAATAATGCCGCGCTGATTCAATTGCAGAGTTAAAATCCGATCGATACTGATCAAAATCAAATGGCTGTTCTTTCATAGGTCTATCATAGTGATAGGTCATCTTGTATGAATCATATATTCTCATAGTATTTATGTTATCTGATACTGGATTATTAGTAGACAACATTGCATCGCCATTATAGTGGAAACCAATCGCTGCCCCATTGTATGGAAGAATACAGGTAAGATGCCACGCTGAGGTATAACCGGAATCTGAAATAGCATTGGAAGTAGAAACATCCACATACTCGACATCCTTACATATTTCTCTTTGCCGATAGATATAACAGTCACCATTATTATCCGTAATAGCCCAGCCTGTGATCTCTGTGGAAGTCCCTTCGCACTCAATACGAACATCAGTCTGTCCCAACGGCAAAGCATATATCTGTTTGTTTTCATTCATGCGAATGATAAAATCCACCTTCTTCCCATTGAATACGGCAGTAAAAATATCACTCTCTCCGTCCCGTCTACGAAGCCCCACACTCCTCGCATCCTGCTCCAATGGAGTAACAGCATTTTCTGTCCATAAATAACCAAGCCCAGGTGTCTCGTCAACAAATCCACCACGCATTGTTCTAGTAACAACACCCCCAATATTAAGTGCCCAATTTTGACCTATTAAACCTTCAGGATCACTCACCTTCACTCCCTTTGCAATATAATCCAATGAAATAGGTAATTCATAATCACCTGACTTTAATTGATACAGAGGTACGGTGTAGTGGAACAATCCCGTTGCATAGTCCACCGTTACGTTCTTTCTTTCGGTTAGGTTCTGGGCTTCCGGACCAGGATTGAAATCCTGTGCCTTTCCGGATATAGTCACCAATAAAAAAAATAATAATGTATATAGTTTTTCTTTCATAATCATTTGTGTTTAATATAAATATGCATAGTTTAGTTTTTCCGTTTGCCGGATCGCTAATCGATACCGGCAAACGGATAGTAGCTGTCTTACAAACTCATCGCATTAGCCCCCAACACGCCTGCTACAGCCGACGCCACCGCGATAACCACCTTCAGGATCATATCCCATACTGATTTCTTCATTGCCATAATTTACCTCCTTTCTCGTTCTTTAAATAGTTTAGTTTACTCTGTGTCCCTACCGTATTTTCCTCCGGAGAAAGCGTACGATTCCCCTGCGTGGCGGAACAATGCACCACGATCAAATTGATAGTTCTCATGTTAATTGATAATTCTCTGTTTAGTTGATTGTCTTATTAAAGTCCTAGTCTTTAACCAATTATCATTAGTTAGTCTTTTGCTGGTTATCCTTAGTTAGCTCTAGTTTGTTTCTTGTTTCTTTATTTTTCTGTTTTACAGTTCAGTCGTTAGTCATATATTTCTTCCCGCGAAGGAAGGAACAAATTATACTGTCGGGTCCGGTGCTTCTCCATCATCTCCGCCATCGCTGCCACCACCAGGTTTGTCATTCGGATCATCAACCGATCCGCCGTCACCAGGCGCGGAGACCAGCTTGTCATAGCGGGCACACTTGGCACCCGTCACCATAGAACGGGTAGCGGTGGTACGGTCCAGATTCTTCGTCGTGGTAGGCTGGAAGCGGACGGTAAGCGTAGCCTGTGCAGCACTCACCTCGTCGGCAGTCTCAACACCCCGGCCACGGGCACTCATCACCATGCGGAATGTTCCCAAACCATCCACACTGACGCTTTCGGACGATTGAAGATGCTGCGCCATCACCGTCACCAGATTGTCAAGCGTATTTTTCACATCACCCGGAGAAAGGGAAGAATAAGCGGCAATCTCTTTGGAAAGCTGTGCGGAATTGATATTTCCTGTACGAACTACATGGGGATAAAACAGTTTCTTCCCACTTTTCTTATCTTCCAGATTAGACTGGAAAGGTTTATATAATACTGGCATAATTGTAATAGTTTTTAGTTATTAATCTTTTTATTAGTTTCTGTCGTTAAGCTTATTGACACTGCAAATATAAGAGCTTATTTTGAGCTATACAAGCGATTTCGGAAATGTGCGTTAATAAGTTAGTTAATATAAAAACAATCATATAATATATTGATATACAAATATTTACTAAAATCATCTTATTTATTCAGCACACTCAGCAAATAATGTCCCGGCAGTTTAATCTTCCCGCCGCTTCCACGAATGACACTAAAGCCTTTCCAAATATCACCACCGATTTCACCGTAATTACTTTTCAGCACTATAGCGTACTGTTCCGCAGGAGGAACACGAAAGAGTCGGAGGTTCTCCAGCAGACCGGAAAAATTGCGGGGACATCCGTCCGGGGGAGCCTGCATCCGGTCGATATCTTCCTGCGTCAGATTCCGTTTCTTCTTGGCAGACCGTTGATCGCATTCCTCTCTCATCCCGCCTCCGGCTCCTTCAGCTACTTTCTCTCCTTCACTCCCTTCTTCTTCATCCCCTCCTTTTGCGAAAGGAGGGTTAGGGAGGATGTTTTCTTTCTTTTCCTTTTCTTTTCTTTTTATGAGAGCTGTTTTTGTTGCAGTATCCCGGGATGCTGTTACCATATCCGTAGATGCTGCCACATTTTCCCCTGTTGCGGCAACAGTATCCGGCTGCCCATCCGTTGTTTTCTTCTCCGGCATTTCTTCTGCGGATTTCACCGGTTCCGTAGATTCCGCCTTCTCTCCTTCCGGCAGCAGACAATAATCCGGACAGATATGGTGCCGGCTGCGACGCTTGGTGATGAAGAGATACTGCCGCTGGACATCCTCAGAAGTCAGAATGCTGTAACGCTCATAAAGCGCAGAGTCAAAAAGCCCGTATTCAAGAAACAGGCGGATGACACGGCGGACGGTATCGTTGTCCGTACTGAAAAGCTGATCGGAAAGTTCGTCACAGAAATCGGTATCGGCACGGACATAGTAGCCCTCGCCCGAATAAAGATAAGACATAATATAGATTAAAACGGTGAAAGCGGAATCGCCCTCACGCTTCATGACACGACGAACGATACGGTCGTGCATGAAGTCGGTGCTCAGGGGAAAGTAGTCCAGTCCCTGTTTGATTCTTCCCATAGTTGTATTGTTTTTATAAATAGTTTATCAGTCAGTTTTTTTCATTTTGTTAATCAGTCAGTTCCGCTTCCACTTCACAAAGTTTCTGCTTTTTCCGCTTGATACTTGCCCTTACAGTCTGCAGGGCGGACAGAATCAGTTTCTGACGAAGATCGGGGTCTTTCGTAGAGGTGATAACGGGATAAGGTTCACGGTCATCACGTGCCAGCGTGCGCTTCTCGGTCTTCCTGTATTTCCGGCTGGCGGATTTGCGGCATTCCTTGCAGTAGTTGCTTGGAAGGCCGGTTTTCTTATCTACGTAAAAGGCTTCTGAAGGAAGCGTGTGTTTGCAACAGCCGCAAACGTAAAGTGTTTGTTTTTGTAATGTTTCCATTCCGGTTATTCTTTTTGATATACTTGATATGTTTTCAGATAAAAGGTAAGGCAGCCTGCGCACAGGAGATTCACATCCTACACAATGATCATTGGCAACTTGCCCGTCAGATATTAACAGCCATCACGTCAGCTGTTAATACCCAATATGACAACTGTTAACTCCTGACAAATCAACTATTAACAGCTAACAGCTCTCTTTTCGGAGGGGGAGAATGCGGTTTTTGAAAGTATTTCGCATCTTTTTCTTGTTTTCTCATGGTTTATCTAATTTTTATTTCTAATTTTGAAATCAAATATTCATTTCGAATACCACAAAGGTATAGAAAGTCGCATATATAAAACAAATGATTTTAGATATTAACGCTGAATTATTTTACAAAAGACTGTATATGAGGCGATAATACAAGAATAAATATTAACATATAAAAAAGTAAGCAAAAACATGAATGAGAAACAAGCGGATACACTGCTGAATGTACCGGAAATCGTAAAGCGGGCGAAAATAGCGTTGAATCTGAAACGGGACAGTGAACTTGCATCATATTTAGGAGTAGCCAGAGCGACACTTTCCAACTGGTGCGCGCGAAACAGCATAGACTTTCCCTTACTGCTGAACAAGCTGCGTCATGTGGACTACAACTGGCTGCTGACCGGAAAAGGAAGTCCGCTGCACGACCCAAAGTCTTTTGACAACGGAAAGATACGGGGAGAAGTAGAGACTATTCACAATTCAAAAACCACAGAAGCCATAGACGACCGGAGTGTGACGCTCTATGACATCACAGCCGCCGCCAATTTAAGGACCCTGCTTTCCGACAAGCGCCAATATGCGCTGGGCAAAATACTGATTCCGAGCATACCCGCGTGTGACGGAGCCATCTTTGTCAACGGAGACAGCATGTATCCCATTCTCAAATCGGGAGATATCGTAGGGTTCAAGGGGATCAACAACTTCGGCAATGTCATTTACGGAGAAATGTACATCGTGGCGTTCCACCTCGACGGAGACCAGTATCTGACGGTGAAATACGTCAACCGCTCGGAGAAGGAAGGGTACGTCAAACTCGTCAGCTACAATCCGCACCACGAGCCGATGGACTTGCCTGTAGACACCATTCAGGATATGGCGATAGTGAAGTTCTCCATCAGAAAGAATATGATGATGTAAAAACGGCACAGGCTAAACAAGCCTTTTCCACAGATTTCCTGTCACATTTCTTCCTGAAATCTGTGGAAAGCATTATCTTTGCACGTTGCAAACCGTATCTTTGCACATTGCAAGCAGTAAAATCATAAAATCACTCTATATCAATGGAAAAGAAATTCAAGAGAACCACCGTCACATCGGCACTGCCGTATGCGAACGGACCTGTACACATCGGTCACCTGGCCGGCGTATATGTACCGGCAGATATCTATGTGCGCTATCTGCGACTGAAGAAAGAAGA
This sequence comes from Bacteroides sp. RCH18, assembly GCF_058231005.1. Taxonomy (NCBI): domain Bacteria; kingdom Pseudomonadati; phylum Bacteroidota; class Bacteroidia; order Bacteroidales; family Bacteroidaceae; genus Bacteroides; species Bacteroides sp. RCH18. The sequence continues at coordinate 3,122,261 of NZ_JBIPTC010000001.1, forward strand.
TGTATTGTTTATCGGAGGTTCGGACGAACACGGAGTACCTATCACGATTCGTGCAAAGAAAGAAGGAGTCACTCCGCAGGATGTAGTAGACCGTTACCACTTTCTGATCAAGAAATCGTTCGAAGAATTCGGCGTTTCGTTCGATGTATACAGCCGCACCACTTCGAAGACGCATCATGAGCTGGCTTCGGATTTCTTTAAGACGCTATACAACAAAGGAGAGTTTATCGAAAAAACATCCGAACAATACTATGACGAAGAAGCGAAAACATTCCTCGCCGACCGCTACATCACCGGTGAGTGTCCTCACTGCCATTCGGAAGGTGCCTACGGCGACCAATGCGAGAAATGCGGAACATCCCTGTCGCCCACCGATCTGATCAACCCGAAGAGCGCCATCAGCGGCAGCAAGCCTGTGATGAAGGAGACCAAGCACTGGTATCTCCCCCTCGACAAACACGAAGGATGGTTGCGCCAATGGATTCTGGAAGACCACAAGGAATGGCGCCCCAACGTATACGGACAGTGCAAGAGCTGGCTCGACATGGGATTACAGCCGCGTGCCGTCAGCCGTGACCTCGACTGGGGTATCCCTGTGCCCGTAGAAGGTGCGGAAGGAAAGGTGCTGTACGTATGGTTCGATGCTCCTATCGGATACATCTCCAATACCAAGGAATTGCTTCCCGACAGTTGGGAGACATGGTGGAAAGACCCCGAAACACGCCTGCTCCACTTCATCGGAAAGGACAATATCGTATTCCACTGCATCGTATTCCCCGCCATGCTGAAAGCGGAAGGAAGCTATATCCTGCCGGACAACGTGCCGAGCAACGAATTCCTGAATCTGGAAGGAGACAAGATTTCGACTTCCCGCAACTGGGCGGTATGGCTGCACGAATATCTGGAAGACTTCCCCGGCAAGCAGGACGTACTCCGCTACGTACTGACCGCCAATGCTCCGGAAACGAAGGACAACGACTTTACCTGGAAAGACTTCCAGGCACGCAACAACAATGAGCTGGTAGCCGTATACGGCAACTTCGTGAACCGTGCAATGGTGCTGACTCAGAAATACTTCGACAGCAAAGTACCTGCCTGCGCAGAACTGACGGATTACGACAAAGAAACCCTGAAAGAATTTGCCGACGTAAAGGCAGAAGTAGAAAAGCTGCTCGACGTATTCAAATTCCGTGACGCGCAGAAAGAGGCGATGAACCTGGCACGCATCGGCAACAAATACCTTGCCGACACCGAACCCTGGAAACTGGCAAAAACCGACATGGAACGTGTAGGCACCATCCTGAACATCTCTCTGCAACTGGTTGCCAACCTTGCCATCGCTTTCGAACCGTTCCTGCCTTTCAGCTCGGAGAAACTCCGCAAGATGCTGAACATGGAAAGCTTCGAATGGTCGGAACTGGGAAGGAACGACCTGCTCCCGGTAGGACATCAGCTGAACAAGCCGGAACTGCTGTTCGAAAAAATAGAAGACAGCGTAATCGAGGCACAGGTACAGAAGTTGCTCGACACGAAGAAGGCCAACGAAGAAGCCAACTATAAGGCAAACCCGATTCGTCCGAACATCGAATTTGATGATTTCACGAAACTCGACATCCGTGTTGGTACCATCCTTGAATGTCAGAAAGTGCCGAAAGCCGACAAGCTGCTGCAATTCAAGATTGACGACGGACTGGAAACACGTACCATCGTATCGGGCATCGCAAAGCACTACCAACCGGAAGAACTGGTAGGCAAACAGGTTTGCTTTATCGCCAATCTCGCACCGCGCAAGCTGAAAGGTATCGTCAGCGAAGGCATGATTCTGAGTGCCGAAAACAACGACGGTAGCCTGGCAGTTATCATGCCTCAGAAAGAGGTGAAGCCGGGCAGCGAAGTAAAATAAGTGATAAGCTAATAAGCCATCAACAAATGAAGAATGGAAGGATGGGGATGTCAAAATAGTAACTAAACTCTCCTCCTTCAGGAAGGAGGAGTACCCGTAGGGGGAGGTGGTAGGTGAATACATAAACTAAAGATACTCACTTGTGTAGTACACCTACCCCCCCGGCTTTCAGCCACCCCTCCTTCCTGAAGGAGGGGAATTTTAGTTACTACTGACTTTTGACACACCTTCCTTCACCGATTATAATAATATGAGTGAAGAACAGTCACTGAAACAAAAAACAGCAAAAGGGCTATTTTGGGGAGGGCTCAGCAGCAGCGTACAGCAGCTGTTAGGACTTCTTTTCGGAGTAGTATTAGGAAGATTACTGGACCCTGCCGATTACGGTATGATCGGTATGCTGGCTATCTTTCCGGCCATTGCTTCCGCCCTGCAGGAAAGCGGATTTGTCGCAGCACTCGCCAATCGCGAGAAAGTCAGCGATAAAGACTATAACGCTGTATTCTGGTTCAGTATCTCTTTTAGTGCTGTTCTGTATATCTTGCTCTATTCTTCGGCTCCGCTGATTGCTAAATTTTACGATACTCCGGAGTTAACGTCGCTTGCCCGTTTCTCTTTCCTCAGTTTCTTTATAGCCAGTTTCGGGATAGCTCCTCGGGCTCTTCTCTTCCGTAATCTCAAAGTGAAGGAGAATACCATCATTTCTCTTTCAAGCCTGTTTCTATCCGGTATTGTGGGGATTATTCTTGCCGCAAACGGATTTGCCTATTGGGGTCTGGCTATACAGACAATGACCTTTGTCGTCATAGGCACGGCACTCAACTGGTACTTTGCCCACTGGAAGCCCAGCTTCCGTATTGACTTCTCTCCCATCAGGGAGATGTTCGGATTCAGCAGTAAAATGCTGATTACGCAAGTCTTTATTATCATCAACCAAAACCTGTTCTCCGTCCTGCTGGGTAAATTCTACACCAAACAGGAAGTCGGAGACTTCAGCCAGGCCAACAACTGGAACAATAAGGGACACGCCCTCATCACCGGAATGATCAACGGAGTCACCCAGCCCGTACTGGCAAGTGTGGCTAATGACCCGCAGCGTCAGGCGGCCGTGTTTCATAAAATGCTGCGTTTCACGGCTTTTATTTCTTTCCCTGCCATGTTCGGGCTCAGCCTCATTTCCAGAGAGTTTATTCTGATTGCCATCACGGACAAATGGCTCGCTTCCGCACGGATCATGCAATTACTTTGTATATGGGGAGCCTTTATCCCGATCAACAATCTGTTCTCCTTATTGCTGGTCAGCCGCGGACGGTCTTCCATCTTTATGTTCAACAGCATCGCACTAAGCGTGTTGCAGCTGATCACTGCCTGTATCAGTTATCCATACGGCATCACCACCATGATTTATCTGTTTGTCGCTATCAATATACTTTGGATGTTTGTCTGGTACTGCTTTGCCCGAAGGGAGATTCCGCTGACGCTATTCAGCATACTGAAAGATATCGCTCCTTATTTTCTGCTGGCAGCTTCGCTGACAATCGCAGCCCATTGCATAACATCGGGCATCACTAACCTGTATCTGTCACTCGCCATCAAAGTAGTTTTCGTGGCTTCTCTATATGCACTTGTTTTGTGGAAAATGCAATCAGTCATTTTCAAGGAATGTATTCAGTTCATTAAAAAGAAAAAGATATCATGACGACACCTACCAATTACATAGCGACCTGGTTCTACAAGGAATCCAAAGAAGATGCCAGTTTCTATCCGCAGGCAGGCAAACGGGGAGATTCCGCCCTCGTCCATTCCATTTATATGCAGATACAAGTGCCGTTCTTTACCACTTTCAGGCATTATCATCCCAATGATAAGTTGCTTTTCTTCAGCAATCTGGATCAGTTTCCCGATTATCTGGAACGGTTATTCAAGGAGTTACGGATTGAGACTGTTACCCTGCCTTATCTCTGCATCCCTCCCAAAGGATGGTACGGGGCATGGAGAAATCAATTCTACCTGTATGATATCCTGCGCTATATGGAGAAAAGGATGCAGGCGGACGATACGTTGCTCATCTGCGATGCGGACTGTCTCTGTATGCGTCCGTTGGAGCAACTATTCAGCGACACACGGAAATACGGTTCCGCCCTGTACGATGCATCCGACCGACCGGACCTCAAAGTGAACGGAATCACACTAAAGGAAATGACAGATATCTATAATGACTGTTACGTAGAAAAAGAGAAGAGAGAAAAAGAGAAGGAGGCAACGAAGAAAACAGAAGCGGAAAAGGAAGAAGCAGAGCAGCAAGATACGAAAAACGGAGTCACAAGAACAGAGCTTGTCCATTACTATGGAGGAGAATTTATCTCGCTGCGTGGTGATGTAGTGGCACGAATCAACGAAGCGTATCCTGCTTTATGGAATTATAATCTGGAACGTTTTGCCGCCAATCAGCCCAAACTGAACGAAGAAGCCCACTTCCTGAGCGTAGTGGCAACGAGACTCAACATCCACAACAATATCGCCAATCAATACGTCAAACGCCTCTGGACCTACCCCAAATACAATACGGTAGAAAAAGGAGACGAACAACTGGCGGTATGGCATCTTCCTTACGAGAAGAAAAGAGGATTGTATCTGCTGTACAAACACTTTGTGAACCACCCTACTTTCGACGATGAAGAGGCCTTCCGCAAGAAAGCCTCCGCCTACACCGGTGTGCCGACCGTTACTTTCGGGAAACGTATCCGCGATTTCGTCACTATTCTTTCTCTAAAAATAAAAGACAAATGCACATACTGATACTTCCAATGTACTATCCTGAGAAGGACTCCTCCCCGCACCGGGGATATATGTTCTTCGAGCAGGCTATGCAACTGGCTAAATCAGGCTGCAAGGTAGGACTTGCCTTCACGGAGCAAAGACCTCTGAAGAACTTCACATGGAAACGGTTCCGCAAAGAGAGTCATTTTCAGATATCGGCAGAAGATAACGGCAGTTTCGTCACCATGCGCATGCACGCATGGAACCCGAAACTAAGCACCCGCGCGGGAGGAATCATCTGGTCTCTGCTGACCGTCTTGTTAGTACGGAAGTATATCCGCACTTACGGTCGCCCCGACCTGATTCATGCGCACTTCGGCACATGGGCAGGGTATGCCGCCCGACTGGTTTATAAATGGTATAAGATTCCCTATGTCATCACAGAGCACGCCTCTTCCATCAACGGCAATCAGACGACACCGTCGCAGGCAGTGATACTAAAGAAGGCATACAGCGAGGCACGCAAGATCATCTGTGTCGGCACGAAACTGAAACGGAGCCTGTGCGCATACGTCAGCGACCCGGATAAAGTGACGGTCATACCGAACTTTGTAGATACGAATACCTTTGCATTCAGCCCTCACCGGACGGAAAAAGAGAAACATTTTACTTTCATCAGCATCGGAAACCTGAATAAGCGCAAAGGATTCTGGGATTTGCTGACTGCTTTTCACTGGGCATTCAAGGATATGCCGCACGTCTCTTTACTCATTGCCGGAGACGGGGAAGAAATGCAGCCACTCAAAGAGTTAATTCAGTCTCTCCACCTGCAAGAGCAGGTAAAGCTGACCGGCCGCCTGTCACGGGAAGAATTGTCCGGGTTGCTGGCTACTTGCGATGCTTTTGTGCTGGCCTCCTTTGCGGAGACATTCGGCATCGTATTCATCGAAGCAATGGCAACAGGCTTGCCCGCCATCGGCACCATATGCGGAGGACCGGAGGACATCATCACTCCCGAAAGCGGCTTCCTCATCCGACCGGGAGATGTGGATGCGCTCGCCGCTAAGATGAAAACATTGTACGAGACCTACGAGTCGTTCGACAAAGAGAAAATCCGCCAGTCCATCGTCAGCCGTTTCGACTTTCAGTTGGCAGGGCAGAAGTTACGACAAGTTTATTCAGAAGCATTAGAAATGTCCAAGCCCCCAAAAGCATCGGAATCATGAAAGTTACAGTCATAGATTGTTCAGTATCAGGTCATCGGGAAACGTATTATAAACAGTTTGCCCAGACATGGGCGGGCATGGGGCACGAAACGTCGCTCATCGCTCCCGATGGGAAAGGCATACAGGAGACCGTTGCCTTTCAGCCTGTCTCAGCGCTTCCGCTGCTGCCGCTCCCTGCCGGAAAACCGTTGCAGAAAAAGCTGGTTGTACTGCGCAATGCAGTGATTCGACTGCAAAATCTGTACAGGCTGCGCCGGAGTCTTCAACGGCTGAATCCCGATCTGGTCTTCTTTGCCTGCCTTGACGATATGCTGCCCACATTGGCTCCCCTATGGCTGTTCAATCTTCTGCTGCCCTATCAGTGGAGCGGCCTGCTGGTTCAGTCCGCCCTGCCGCCTTACCACCGAGGGATGCCCGACACACGCCCTTTCCTGCGAAGCAAAAACTGCGTAGGAGTAGGCATACTGAACGAATATTCAGCGAAAGACCTAGAAACATTTCAGCGCCACATTCTGCTGTTTCCCGACTTTGCCGATCTTTCGGCTCCTGCCACAAACTACCCGTTGCTGCAGAAACTGAAGGAGAAAGCCAAAGGAAGGAAGGTGATATCCCTGCTCGGTTCCATCAATTTCCGCAAGGGGATAAAGTTACTGTTAGAGAGTATCCCTTTATTGCCAAAGGATGAATATTTCTTCCTCATTGCGGGGAAATCATCTCTCACCGCACAACAGGAAAACGACCTGCGGGCGTTCGGGGAGTCAAGGAATAACTGTCTGTTCTCATTGGAGAAGATTCCCGATGAAAGCTGTTTCAATGCCCTGATAGCGGAGAGCGACCTTATTTTTGCCGCATACAAGCAGTTCACCGGCAGCAGCAACCTCCTGACCAAAGCTGCCGCCTTCCGCAAACCGGTCATAGTCAGCCGCGGCCTCTGCATGGGCCGGAGGGTAGAGCAGTACGGAACAGGCCAAACCACCGGAGAAGACAACGCCGGAGAATGCAGCGCAGCTATCCGCTCGCTGTGTACCGAAACAAGGATGGACACTCAGGCCTTCGCCCGGTACGCCCACGAACACGAAGTGGAGAAACTAATCACATGTTTTAATCAAATCAGCAAGCATATACAATGAAAGTACTTTTTACATTCGGAGGAATCCCCCACTACCTGAATGCCATGCTCAACAGGCTACAGGCAAAAGGAGTAGAAATAACCGTTGTCAGCCCGAAGAAAGGGAATACGACCATCGGCAAAGGGGTGAAAATGGTAGAAGGAGGAACCTACAAGCATCTGACCACACCGGAGAAAAAGATGTTCTACGGAAAAAGCGCTTTCCCCGCCCTTCCCGAAATCATTGCGGAAGAAAAACCGGATATAGTGGTAGTGGGATGGCCCTACTTCCTGCAAGTATTCTTTCAGCCCGCACTGAGAAAAGCCATGAAGTCCTGCAACGCCAAGCTGGTGATTCGTGAAATCCCCTTCCAGACTCCTCCCTACGGAAAGATCAAGGAATATTTCAAAGCCAATCCGATGCACGACGAAGGTATGCGCCTGCTCAGCAAGGGTACCGGATTCTATCTGCGCCAATGGATAACGGCAAGGATACGGAAATACTGCTACGCCCAAGCCGCCGGAACGCTGAACTACTCGACAGCCGCCTACGACATCCTCCCCTCTTACGGAGTAAAGAAGGAGCAGATACACGTCACCTACAACTCGACCGATACGGAAGCACTTCTCAAAGAAAAAGAATCCGTACTGGCTTCCCCCTCCATCCTTCCCCCGTGCGACCGTCGCCTGCTGCACATCGGACGGCTCGTAAAATGGAAACGGGTAGATTTATTGATAGAGGCTTTCCGGAAGGTAGCCGCCGACTATCCGGAAGCGGAACTGGTGATCGTGGGAGACGGACCGGAACTGGACAACCTCAGACAACAGGCAAACGACCTGCAACTGGCAGACAGTATCCGCTTCATCGGAGCCGTCTATGACCCGAAGACGCTGGGTGCCTATATGAACGAATCGAGTATCTATGTGCTTGCCGGCATGGGAGGGCTTTCGATCAATGACGCCATGACGTATGGTATGCCCGTCCTTTGTGCCGTATGCGACAGTACGGAACGCGACCTGGTCATGGAAGGCAAGAACGGCTATTTCTTCAAAGACGGAGACGCCGATAGCCTGGCAGATAGAATCAGAGAGATGTTCGAATCTCCCGAACGTTGCAAGGAGATGGGAAAAGAGTCAGAACGGATGATCCGGGAAAAGATCAATATGGAGACGGTCAGCGAACGCTACCTGAAGGCTTTTCAAGAGATTCTTCGTCTCACTCATCTTCGCGATTCCGGTAATTAGCCGGAGAAGTCCCCAAATGCATCTTTACGTACTTCCCGAAAAAGGACTGGTTGGGGAAGTTGAACTCTTCCGCTATTTCCTTGACGGACTTGTCCGAACGTTTCAGCCGGTACTTGATATGTTCTATCGTCGTTTCATTGATCAAGTCCAGCGGAGTCCTGCCACACGCTTGCTTGATGACTTTCGAAAAATGCTTGGGAGTGTAGCAAAGCGCATCCGCATAATAACTCACAGAACGGTGCATACCCTTATCTTTCGATAATAGCTCCACGAATTTCCGCAGGGTATAATCCGCCTGTTTGATACCTTCTTTCGGACTGTCCCCCTTGTCGGGAGCATCGATTTCCTTGTGAAGCTGTCCCAGCATCTCACAAAAGAGGGCGGAGAAGAGATGCTGCATCACTTCCCTGTGATAATAATGAGGTTCATCATTGATCTTCGCCACAATCAAATCCCGATAAAACCTGAAAACAGGATCGTCCCCGCCTTCGCTGATAGACTTCACCGGATTGTTGTGGATATGAGCAGCGGTATTCCACGTTTTCTTCTCCATTTTAATAATGCGTTGCAGAAAACGGGTAGAGAATCCCGCCAGCCTTATCTTATATTTAGGACTCAGCATCGTACGACTGATCAGTGTATTGGGAAGACCGAGCAGCAAGTCGCCCGCCTGCAACTGATACGTCCGGTAGTTGATATCCAGCTGGATACACCCTTCTGCACAGACAGCAATAAGGAAACAGTTCAGCCGGACTGTATCATTACTATACGGAATCCCGTCCAGACTGTTGACTATCGCAAAGTCATCGTCTATATAATCAAGGATATGCTGACTCTTCTTAAAGTCTTCTATATCTACTGTCATAATGTTCTCTTTTTCCATAATCTCTCCTTTTTTACTTTTTGCAAAGTTGGTAAATAATAGGGAAAACAGAATGTCCCAAACTCCTTTATAATTGTTTTATATGTCGTTTATACGCAAATAGTTAGCTATAAAAAGCACAAATAACGAAAACAGAACATTCATAGAGAAAAATCGGTCACCATTGACTTGTTCTTTTCTCCTACTTTTGTTCTGATTTTAATAAAAGACAAAAAGAGTAAGTATGATTACAGTGAACAAAAAATGGATACGGCTGATAGGAATTGTCGGTTGTACAGTGTGGATGGCATCGTGCAAACAGGCACCGGATGCAGGAGTGAAATCTTCTTATGCAGTCATGCAGATAGAACCAACGGACAAAGAACTTTCTTCCTCCTATTCGGCGAGCATACGCGGGCGACAGGATATTGATATCTATCCGCAGGTGTCGGGAACAATCGAGAAACTCTGCGTGACCGAAGGTCAGAAGGTACGCCGGGGACAGTTGCTTTTCATCATCGACCAGGTACCTTACAGAGCCGCGCTCAAAACCGCCACCGCCAATGTGGAAGCGGCACGCGCCGCTACGAGCACCGCCGAGCTGACTTACAAGAGCAACAAGGAACTGTATACGCAGAAAGTCGTTTCGGAATTTAGCCTGAAGACTGCCGAAAACTCTTATCTCACCGCCAAGGCACAACTGGCACAGGCTGAAGCTCAGGAAATAAGCGCACGTAACAACCTCTCTTATACCGAAGTGAAAAGTCCCAGTGACGGAGTTGTAGGCGCATTGCCTTATCGTGCAGGCGCATTGGTTAGCGCCAGCATTCCTTATCCGCTCACTACGGTCAGTGATAATTCGGATATGTACGTCTATTTCTCGATGACCGAGAACCAGCTGCTCGCCCTCACCCGCCAGTACGGCGATATGGACGAAGCATTAAAGAATATGCCGGAAGTGGAACTGATTCTGAACGACAACTCAGTCTATCAGAAGAAAGGTACCATCGAATCTATCAGTGGAGTGATCGACCGTCAGACAGGGACCGTAGTGGCACGCGTGGTGTTCCCCAACGAATCACGGCTGCTTCATAGCGGAGCATCGGGCACGGTAGTAGTGCCAAGCATCTACAAGAACTGCATCGCCATCCCGCAGACAGCTACCGTGCGGATGCAGGACAAAACAATTGTATATAAGGTAGTGGACGGCAAAGCGGTCTCCACCCTGATCACCGTAGCCGGAATCAACGACGGACGCGAATATATAGTGCTGGACGGCCTGAAAGCCGGTGACGAAATTGTATCGGAAGGCGCCGGACTGGTGCGCGAAGGCACACAGGTTAAATAAGAAGGAGACTGATTATGAAAGGAAATATATTTATCAAACGGCCGGTGATGGCTATCTCCATCTCCGTGCTGATTCTCGCCATAGGGCTTATCTCGCTCTTCACCCTGCCGGTGGAGCAATATCCCGACATCGCACCTCCTACGGTCTATGTGGCTGCCAGCTATACGGGCGCCGATGCCGAAGCAGTGATGAACAGCGTCATCATGCCGCTGGAAGAGAGCATCAACGGGGTGGAAGACATGATGTATATCACGTCCAGCGCCTCCAATGCAGGTCTGGCTATCATACAGGTTTACTTCAAGCAAGGCACCGACCCCGACATGGCAGCTGTCAACGTACAGAACCGTGTAGCCAAAGCACAGGGACTGCTGCCCGCCGAAGTAACGAAAGTCGGCGTAAGCACGATGAAACGACAGACCAGCTTCCTGCAAATCGGCGCGATGGTCTGCACCGACGGTCGCTACGACCAGACCTTCCTTGCCAATTATCTGGACATCAACGTCATCCCGCAGATCAAACGTATCGAGGGAGTAGGAGACGTCATGGAGCTGGGCGATACCTACAGTATGCGTATCTGGCTGAAACCGGAACGGATGGCACAATACGGGCTGGTGCCTTCGGACATCACCGGCGTGCTGGGCGAGCAGAACATTGAAGCCCCTACCGGCTCACTGGGCGAGAGTTCGCAGAACGTCTTCCAGTTCACGATGAAATATCGCGGAAGACTGAAGAGCGTGGAAGAATTTCAGAACACCGTTGTCCGCTCGCGTGAAGACGGCTCGATACTCCGCCTGAAAGATGTGGCGGATGTGGAACTGGGCACTATGACTTATAGTTTCCGCAGTGAGATGGACAGCCAGCCTGCCGTGCTCTATATGATCTTCCAGACGGCAGGTTCCAATGCGACCGCTGTCAATAAAGAAATTACCGCCCAGATGGAGCGGATGGAGAAAAACCTTCCGGAAGGAACGGAGTTCGTCACCATGATGAGTTCGAACGACTTCCTCTTCGCTTCCATACACAACGTGGTGGAAACACTGATTATCGCCATCATTCTGGTTATCCTCGTGGTATACTTCTTCTTGCAGGACTTGAAGAGTACGCTCATCCCGTCTATCTCCATCATCGTGTCACTGGTAGGTACGTTTGCCTGTCTGGTAGCTGCGGGATTCAGTCTGAACATCCTGACCCTGTTTGCACTGGTGCTTGCCATCGGTACGGTGGTGGATGACGCCATTGTGGTGGTAGAAGCGGTGCAGTCCAAGTTTGACGCCGGATACAAGTCGCCCTACCTTGCCACCAAAGATGCGATGGGCGACGTGACGATGGCTATCGTCTCTTGTACCTGTGTCTTCATGGCCGTATTTATCCCCGTCACCTTCATGGGAGGTACTTCGGGCGTGTTCTATACCCAATTCGGTATCACGATGGCAACTGCCGTAGGTATCTCCATGATCTCGGCTCTGACCCTGTGTCCCGCCTTGTGCGCCATCATGATGCGCCCGTCGGACGGAACCAAGAGCGCCAAGAGTATCAACGGACGGGTACGCGCAGCTTACAACGCTTCGTTCAATGCCGTGCTGGGCAAGTATAAGAAAGGGGTGATGTACTTCATCCGCCATCGCTGGATGGTATGGACTTCACTGGCTGCTACCATCGTCCTGCTGGTTTATCTGATGAGCACGACCAAGACGGGACTCGTGCCGCAGGAAGACCAGGGCGTTATCATGGTGAATGTCAGCATCTCGCCGGGAAGCACGCTCGAAGAGACAACGAAAGTAATGGACCGGCTGGAAAACATTCTGAAAGATACGCCCGAAATAGAACACTACGCCCGCGTAGCAGGATACGGTCTGATCTCCGGTCAGGGAACTTCGTACGGTACGATCATTGTCCGCCTGAAAGACTGGAGCGAACGAAAAGGAAAGGAACACGGTTCGGATGCCGTAGCTTCCCGCCTCAACGCACAATTCCAGTCCATCAAGGAAGCGCAGATATTCAGCTTCCAGCCCGCCATGATTCCGGGATACGGTATGGGTAACTCCCTCGAACTGAACCTTCAGGATATGACAGGCGGTGATCTGGCTACGTTCTACGATGCGTCCACACAGTTCCTCAATGCCTTGAACCAGCGTCCGGAAGTGGCTATGGCTTATACATCCTACGCCATCAACTTCCCGCAGCTCTCGGTAGAAGTGGATGCCGCCAAATGTAAGCGTGCAGGAATTTCGCCAAGTGCGGTACTCGATGCGGTAGGCAGTTATTGCGGTGGAGCGTATATCTCCAACTACAATCAATACGGTAAAGTATATCGTGTCATGATGCAGGCATCGCCCGAATACCGTCTGGACGAGCAGGCATTGAACAATATGTTTGTGCGCAACGGTACGGAAATGGCTCCGGTGAGCCAGTTCGTTACACTGAGGCAGGTACTGGGACCGGAAACGGCCAACCGTTTCAACCTCTACAGCACCATCACAGCCAATGTGAATCCTGCCGACGGTTACTCTTCGGGTGAAGTGCAAAAAGTGATTGAGGAAGTGGCCGCAGAATCGTTGCCGATGGGCTACGGATACGAATATGGCGGTATGGCACGCGAAGAGGCAAGCAGCGGTGGTGCCCAGACGGTTTTCATCTACGCCATCTGTATCTTCCTGATCTATCTGATTCTGGCTTGTCTCTACGAAAGTTTCCTCGTACCGTTTGCCGTTATCTTCTCCGTACCATTCGGATTGATGGGCTCGTTCCTGTTCGCCAAAATACTCGGACTGGAGAATAACATCTATTTGCAGACGGGTGTGATCATGCTGATCGGCTTGCTGGCCAAGACGGCTATTCTGATTACGGAGTACGCCATCGAACGCCGCCGCAAAGGAATGGGCATCGTGGAATCGGCCTACTCTGCCGCACAGGTCCGCCTGCGTCCTATCCTGATGACGGTGCTGACGATGATCTTCGGTATGCTTCCGCTGATGTTCTCTTCCGGTGCGGGTGCCAATGGCAACAGTTCACTGGGTACGGGTGTCGTAGGCGGTATGGCTGTCGGAACGGTGGCATTGCTCTTTGTCGTTCCGGTCTTCTACATCATCTTTGAATACTTGCAGGAGAAAATCCGCAAACCGATGGAGGAAGAAGCAGATGTACAAGTGCTTTTGGAAAAAGAGAAAAGTGAAGCTGAACGTGAACGTTAATAAATAAAAGAAAGAATGAAGAAAAATATCATCCTGTTAGTTGCCATGAGTCTGACGCTGAGCGGTTGTGGCATCTATACCAAATACAAGCCCGCCACTTCCGTCCCCGACGGTCTTTACGGCGGGGAAGTGGTGACGGAAGACACTGCCGGTCTGGGGAATATGGACTGGCGGGAACTCTTCACCGACCCTTATCTGCAGTCCCTCATCGAGACAGGGTTGCAGACCAATACCGACTACCAGTCCGCCCAGCTTCGTGTAGAAGAAGCTCAGGCAGTGCTAATGTCCGCCAAACTTGCTTTCCTGCCCGCCTTTGCGCTTTCCCCGCAGGGGACAGTGAGCAGCTTCGATACGAACAAGGCTACGCAGGGTTACTCGCTGCCCGTGACCGCCAGTTGGGAACTGGACGTATTCGGCCGTATGCGCAACTCCAAGAAGCAGGCGAAAGCGCTGTATGCACAAAGTGAAGATTACCGTCAGGCAGTCCGCACGCAGCTGATAGCCGGTATAGCCAATACTTATTACACGCTGCTGATGCTGGACGAACAGCTCATCATCTCCCGACAGACGGAGGAGGCATGGAAAGAAACCGTAGCCTCTACCCGCTCCCTGATGAACGCCGGACTGGCGAACGAATCGGCTGTATCGCAGATGGAAGCGACTTATTATCAGGTGCAGGGTTCTGTACTCGATTTGCAGCAGCAGATCAATCAGGTGGAGAACAGTCTTGCTTTATTATTGGCAGAGACACCCCGCAACTACGAACGCGGAACGTTGGCAGACCAACAGTTTCCTACGGACTTTGCCGTAGGAATCCCTGTCCGGATGCTTGCCGCCCGCCCCGATGTCCGCTCGGCCGAGCGGACGCTGGAAGCAGCGTTCTATGGCACCAATGCGGCACGTTCGGCTTTCTACCCTTCCATCACGTTGAGTGGGAGTGCCGGATGGACGAATTCCGTCGGGTCTATGATTCTCAATCCGGGCAAGTTCCTGGCATCGGCGGTAGGTTCGCTCACGCAGCCGCTCTTTAATAAAGGACAGGTGGTGGCTCAGTATCGCATCGCCCGTGCGCAGCAGGAAGAAGCAGCTCTCGGCTTTCAGCAAACATTGCTCAACGCCGGCAGCGAAGTGAACGATGCGCTGACTGCCTATCAGACCAGTCAGGGAAAAAGGCTGTTGCTGGACAAGCAGGTCACTTCCCTGCAAACGGCCCTGCGAAGTACTTCCCTGCTGATGGAACATACGAATACAACCTATCTGGAAGTACTTACCGCCCGACAGTCATTGCTCAGCGCACAACTGTCACAAACGGCCAATCATTTTACCGAAATACAAAGTTTAATTAACCTATACCGTGCTTTAGGGGGAGGTCAGGAATAAAGAATATCATACTTCCTCTGTTTTTTTGATCCTAATGAAGAAGGGCTGCCGGAGAAGTGATTCTCTGACAGCCCGTTTTTCGTTAGAGGCATGCCCGATTTGAATCAATGACAGACCAGGAACGGAAAATACATTCCTAATGTGCATTATAGCCTGTATGTTATTCATAAACAGAAAACATATTGCAAACCGAATTGGCCAAATGCCGCAACCCTTCTCCGCCGGGCAACTGAAATAAAGTCATACACCAATTATCGTTTCCTTCCAACATATAAGGACCGGTTTCGGTTATCGCAACATCCCATCCGATACTTCTCACTTTCGGAATTCTCATAGCAGCTTGTTTGGCTAATGCTATTGCCTGATCGTAATATGGGATTATGCAACCTGTTATTTTTTCACCACTGACAGGATGTATATGAAACCGTTCTCCTGACGGATGTTTTATTATAGCAGGTTGACAGACGACACCCCGATGATCAACAAGGGCGGCAATTCCTCCTGTAGCAAAGTTGTCTGTGCGAGCCTTTATTCCTATACGTAAAACAACACTCCACACATCGACCTTATTTATACTTTCATCATAATATGTCACAATTCTCAAAGTATTGAGACTTGACGGATTCAGTTTATTCAGGGCGCTATGTTGGATAATACGTTCTTCGTATAAATATTCATCCGGCTTTTTTACAGTAGAAATAACATAGTCATGTAGTTGTCGCAATGATGTAAAGTTTTGCATCGGAAAAATAATCCCTTGACCGGCTTGTCCTTTTATGGGTTTAATGACGACCTCATTTATGGATATGGAGTAAGGATCATGCATTTGCCTTTTTATCTCATCAAACGTCATTACCCGGCGCCCTAAAATGTCCTCAAAAACTTCGGAAAAACGCACTTTATCTTTTAACACTAACGCTTCACAGGGATCGTTTACTTGACGTGTCAATTCATGACGTAACGAAGAAGTGAGATACTGTCGGCATTCTGTTCTGCTTTTCTTAAAGAACTGCAACTCGTAGTAGTTTTCGAATGATGCACCGTACATCCAACTATGTGACAATAGCTCAAGGAACATCAGTTTCCTTTTTCCGAATACGTAATGATTATATTCTCTCAGCTTTCGAAAATCTGCGACTCGTATATGGTACAATAAATTTCTTATCTTTGACTTTAGCTTGAAAGCATTATTACTGCTTTTTGTAATTGAACGGGCAGGAACTCCGGCAACAGTAGTATGACTGTCGATATTTCGCGTCACTACAGCGCCTGCACCTATTTTGCAGTCAGCACCGACAATGACATCAGGAAGTATTATCGCATTAGCACCTATCTCCGTCCTGTCACCGATAATGGCACGTCCCAAGATTTTTGCACCGGGAGATACTTCACAATATCGTCCAATACGGACGTCATGACTGATAACAGTGCTTTTATTGATAAATGTCCCCTGCCCTATACTTACATTACAAGTAATAGTTGCCCCCGAAAGAATCACAACACCTGGTTCGATAGTATTGTCATACCCGCCCACAAGGGCTTTTTGGGAGATAAAAGTGGTCAATACTCCTCCAAGACAGGCAATCTTTCGTGCTAGTACCTCTCTACGCTGTCCACCTCCGACACCAATAATAACCTTACTGTCTGTTTTCAGATGTTGCTCCAGTTCATTCCAGGATTTAATAATGGGAAAGTCATAATATGCATCGCTAATATCTGTATTTATATTGTCAAACAAAGATACAGTTTCTTCTACATTATCCCACTTGAGTGCTGTCAAAATCTCCTTAGCACATCCTTTACTCCCGATTATTACCATTTTACACTTTTCTATTTTCGACGATATTCAGCCAAGACCATGCCAATTTGATTAATTTCATCATCTTTCAAACCCACGTGCACCGGCAGACAAAGCACCTTCTCAGCATTCATCCCTATTTTGTAATAGAGCGGCTTTCTAAAAATGCACATTACAAAATAAAACCATTTATAGCGAATAAACACTATCAAAAAGTACGATAATATCCTCCTTTCATACAGCACTGATATTTCTTTTTAGAAATTTCATATCTCAGCTTGATAACGGTCTATTAATTGCTTTGGAGTACATTGGAATTGTTACTGCCTAATAAACCGACTGATATGACAATATACGAATAGTTCATAATAACAGAATTATGGAGGTTTGTATGTTGCGGATAAAGTGAAATGTCTTTCTATAAGGTGAAAGCGATGAATGCGGAAAAATGGGGCAAAAGCAGAAAAGGTTCACCCTATATTACTTTATATATCGGCACTTATGATAGTAAAATAAACCAATAATAAAAACAATAATAGTGGGAAGTATATGTGATTAACAATGCTTCTTAGATCTCGTTTCAAGCATTATTAGATGTCACAGCAAGCATTGTTAACCAGCTTCTCAAGTATTAATACCTAACTTCTCAGATATTAATACCTATCATATCAAATGTTAATACCTGACTACTCATGTGTTAACATCTGAGCGCAGCTATGATTCTTTCGCAAGCCTGTCCGTCACCGTAAGGGTTATGCGTTTCAGACATCCGCTTATACATTTCTTTATCAAGGAGCAGGGCAGTGACATTACTGACAATCGCCTCCGCATCCGTGCCGACCAGCTTCACCGTACCCGCCTCAACAGCTTCCGGACGCTCGGTCGTATCCCGCATCACCAGCACGGGTTTGCCCAATGAAGGGGCTTCTTCCTGCACACCGCCGCTATCCGTCAGCAACAGAGTAGAATGTTGCATGGCATAGATGAAGGGCAGGTAATCCAGAGGAGAAATCAGATAGACATTGCTCAGACCGGAAAGCAGTTCATACACAGGCTTCTGCACATTAGGATTCAAGTGAACGGGATAGACAATGTCCATCTCCGGGTGAAGAGCCGCCAGTTCTTTGATCGCTTTGCAGATATGCAGGAAACCATCTCCGAAGTTCTCACGACGATGTCCGGTGACGAGGATATACTCACGATCACCTACCGTGTAGCCTTTCTCCTGAAGTTCCTTCGCCATCTTTTCTTTCACACCGGCGGTGGTGGAAATGATATCGACCGCCATCAGCAGGGCATCGATCACCGTATTTCCGGTAATAAAGATTTTCTTCGCGTCTATATTCTCTTGCAGCAGATTTGCCCTTGACTGTTCCGTCGGTGCAAAGTAGTAAGTGCAGATACGGTCTGTCACCTGACGGTTCATTTCTTCCGGCCAGGGAGACAACATATTATAGGTACGCAATCCGGCTTCCACGTGTCCCACAGGTATCTGCATATAGAATGCCGCAAGGGATGCCGCCATCGAGGTAGTCGTATCTCCATGCACCAATACGGTGTCGGGACGAAAGTCCTTCAGCACTTCGCGCAGTCCAAGGAGTACCTTAGCGGTAATGTCATACAAGTCCTGATTGGGAGCCATGATATTCAGGTCATATTCGGGAGTGATGCCGAACACCTCCAATACCTGATCCAACATCTGCCGATGCTGTGCCGTAACGCAGACACGTGTCTCAAAATGTTCCGTATCTTTCTGGAGCGCCTTTACAAGCGGAGCCATCTTTATCGCTTCGGGACGGGTACCGAAAACGAGCAATATCTTTTTCATCTGCTTTATTTATAGAGTCTATATAACCTCTTCGCAATTAAACTACATTTTTATCGTCTCACGCCGCAGAAGTCCAGTTCTATCTTTCCTTCCTCCCTTGGGAATGCAAGGAAGACATCGTGACGAACCAACCAGACGATAATATCCGCTTTCTCGTATGCTTCCCGATAGTCTGTCAGATGGAAGCTCTTATGAGTGCTTATATTAGGCTCGATAATCAGCACGTCCGCTCTCGATTCGGAGATGATGCGGGAGGCGATATATTTGGCGGGAGATTCCCGCAAGTCATCGATATTCGGTTTGAAAGCCAGTCCCATGCAGGCAACGACCGGTTCGCGCTCGTTCTGTTCTACAAACTTCTGGCAGGTTTCCAATACTTTGTTCGCACACCAGTCCGCTTTGTAATCGTTCGTTTCACGGGCACGCTTGATGAGCTGCGCCTGTTCCGGATAGTCGGATACGATGAACCAAGGGTCTACCGCAATGCAGTGCCCACCCACTCCGCAGCCCGGTTGAAGGATATTCACACGCGGATGCTTGTTGGCAAGTTCGATCAGTTCCCATACATTGATTCCGGCTTTGTCGCAGATCATGGAGAGTTCGTTGGCAAAGGCGATCTGTGAGTCGCGGGAGGAATTCTCCGTCAGTTTGCACATCTCTGCCGTGCGGGCATTGGTGCCGTGCAGTTTGCCTTGTACGAAAGCGGAATAAAACTCAATGGCTTTTGCGGTGGATGCCGGATCGATGCCGCCTATCACGCGGTCGTTGTGCACCAGTTCGTATAATGTATTTCCCGGCAATACGCGTTCGGGACAATAAGCGATATGTATCTTCCCTTTCAGTTCGGGACGTTCTTTATAGATCACTTCCGCCATACGTTCGGTGGTATATACCGGAGAAGTGGATTCGATGACAAACAGGTTACCCTCCTGCAGATAAGGGATCACGGAACGGGTGGCCGCTTCCACATAGGTGATGTCCGCCCGATGGTTCTGCTTGAATGGGGTAGGCACTACGATAAAGAAAGCATCCGCCGCTTCCGGCTTGCATACAGCGCGTAACTTTCCACTCTGCACTACGTCCCTGACTACCTGACCCAGTTCAGGTTCTACAATATGTATCTTTCCCTGGTTGATCGTTTCCACCACAGAAGGATTGACATCTACTCCTATGACTTCGAAACCGTGAGCGGCAGCAACGGCTGCCGTAGGAAGGCCGATATACCCTAATCCTAAAAACACAACCTTTTTCATGTTCAATATCTCCTTATTAATAAGTGTGGCAAAAGTACAAATAATATGTGACTTTGTACGGATTTTCACTGAAAACCACTACTTTTGTGCAAACATTTTGAAAGCATGAGGGTACTAATCATCAATACTTCCGAACGAATAGGTGGTGCGGCTGTCGCTGCCGGACGACTGATGGAATCGCTTAAGAACAACGGCATCAAGGCGAAAATGTTGGTACGTGACAAACAAACAGACCAAATCAGTGTCGTCGGACTAAAGGGCAGTTGGCTGCATGTATGGAAATTCATGTGGGAACGCATCGTCATCTGGAAAGCCAACCGTTTCAAGAAGAATGATCTCTTCGCCGTAGATATCGCCAATACCGGCACGGACATCACTTCGCTTCCCGAATTTCAGCAGGCAGATGTCATCCACCTGCACTGGATCAACCAAGGGATGCTGTCGCTCAACACCATCCGCAAGATTCTGACTTCCGGCAAACCTGTAGTATGGACCATGCACGATATGTGGCCCTGTACCGGCATCTGCCATTATGCGCGCGAATGCAAGAGTTACGAACAGGAGTGCCATCACTGCCCTTACATCTACGGAGGAGGAGGCAAGAAGGACTTATCCACCCGAATCTTCCGGAAGAAAAAAGAGATTTATAGTCAGGCATCCATCACGTTTGTAGGCTGTAGCCGCTGGCTGGCGGAGAAGGCCAAAGTCAGCGGGTTGCTCACCGGACAAACGGTTATCAGTATCCCGAACGCCATCAACACGAACCTGTTCAAGCCTCACAATAAGCAGGAAGCCCGCAGAAAATGCAGGCTGCCGCAGGAAGGGAAGCTCATTCTTTTCGGTTCTGTCAAGATCACAGACAAGCGAAAGGGCATCGACTATCTGATTGAAGCCTGCAAACTGCTGGCAGAGAAACATCCGGAATGGAAAGACTCATTGGGCGTGGTTGTTTTCGGCAACCAGTCGCAGCAGTTGCAAGACCTGATTCCTTTCCGCGTCTATCCGCTTCCTTATATTAAGAATGAGCATGAGTTGGTGGATATATACAATGCCGTAGACCTCTTCGCCATCCCTTCTCTCGAAGAGAATCTGCCGAATATGGTGATGGAAGCGATGTCCTGCGGTGTGCCCTGCGTCGGTTTCAACACCGGAGGCATACCGGAAATGATCGATCATCTGCACAACGGATACGTAGCTCAGCGCAAGTCTTCCGAAGATCTGGCCAACGGCATCCATTGGGTACTGACGGAACCCGAATATGCGGAACTCTCCGCACAAGCCTGCCGCAAGGCCATAGGCAACTATTCGGAAAGTATCATAGCGAAGAAGTACACGGACGTTTACAACAAAATAACAGGGAAATATGCATAGTGTCCATCCTACTCCCAAGTTCTCGATTATCACGGTGACCTACAATGCCGAGAAAGTACTGGAAGATACCATCCAAAGTGTTATCTCGCAGACTTATCACCACGTAGAATACATCATCGTGGACGGGGCCTCCAAAGACGGTACTCTCTCTATCATCGACAGATACCGCTCACGGATAACTACCGTCGTCAGCGAACCGGACAAAGGATTGTACGATGCCATGAACAAGGCAATCTCCCTTGCCAGCGGCGACTATCTCTGTTTTCTGAATGCGGGCGACTGCTTTCACGAAGACGATACTTTGCAGCAAATGGTGCACAGCATTCATGGGAGTGTTCTCCCCGATGTCATCTACGGGGAAACTGCGATTGTTGACAAAGACAGGCACTTTCTGCACATGCGCCGCCTTTCCACGCCCGAAAAGCTGGACTGGAAGAGTTTCAAACAGGGAATGTTAGTCTGCCATCAGGCTTTCTTTGCCAGACATACGCTGGTGGAACCTTATGACTTAAGCTACCGGTACTCCGCTGATTTCGACTGGTGCATCCGCATCATGAAAAAGGCGCGTACCCTGCACAATACGCACCTGACAATCATCGACTATCTGGATGAAGGAATGACTACTCAGAACCGAAAGGCTTCTCTTAAAGAACGGTTCCGCATTATGGCAAAACATTATGGATGGATAAGCACCGCAGCACATCATGCTTGGTTTGTACTGCGGTTGATTATCAAGCCGGGACAATAACTGCCACTTAAAATCAGTATAGTCACTTCACCCACAAAACTCCTATTTATATATTACCTATTGAAACCAATTATATGCAGGCTTATCTGTTAATTCGAATAAAATCTCCCCACCGTTAATAATATCTGAATGAGTTATGACAGAACTACGGTGAGGCTTGCCATTGAGATATACAGCGCGTACATAACAATTGCCTTTGCCGAAATTCTTTGTTTTAATTGTGAATGTTCTATTTTGAGGCAAATGCAATACAAAGCCCGGCAGACAGGGAACTCCTAACTGATATTCAATAGAAGCCGGACACATGGGATAGAATCCCATCGCACTGAAGATATACCATGAACTTAATTGTCCACAGTCGTCATTTCCCGGCAGTCCGCTAGGTGTGGGCAGATAGTATTTATTGACTATATCATATATTCTTTTTTGAGTCATCCACGGTCTTTTACAGAGATTATACATATAGGGAGCATGCATCACAAATTCGTCACCCACATAGTAAATATCTTTATCGAATAGTTCATCCATAAAAACGGCTAAAGAATCGGTACCTCCCAAAAAGCGAATTAGTTCGGGAACATCATGGGGAACGAACAACGTATAATTCTTTTTATAGTTGTACACTCCTTTGGGGTTAAAACCACTCCATACGCTGATATCGTAATCTTCCGGATTACTCCATGAACCATCTGCTTTACGCGCACGAACCATTTTGGTTTCCTTATCCAGTACGTTCCTGAAATTTTTGCTTCGTTTACCTAGTTTATCCGATAAGTCCGGTTCACCTTTTTCGGCAAAGAAACGGGAGAGACAATAATCATCATAGGCAAACTCCATCGTTCTGGCTACTGATTCTCCATATTTATCAACAGGTACATATCCCAATCGTTCGTAGTCCATAATGCCCAAGCGTCCCCAAGCAATGTGGTTACCCTTTTCATACGCATTTTTCAGCACTGCTTTTTTAGCTTTCTCTACATCAAAGTTACGCACTCCTTTTACATAAGCATCCGCTATTATGGCATCACTATGAGTTCCCATCATGCAGTTGGTATATCCCGGATTAGGCCATTTGGGAAGCCAGCCTCCCTCATCGTAGGCATGGAGGAGTCCGGTTATGAGATCTCCCGCAAAATCGGGTTTCAGTAATACGAACAGAGGATGGGTCGCTCTGAATGTGTCCCATATAGAATAGTCTGTAAAGCTAATACCCTTATGTACTTTTCCATCAAACGGGCTTCTGTATTTTCCATCTTCAGATAGACTTCTGGGCAACAGGAAAGAGTGATATAGCGCTGTATAAAAAACAATTTTATCTTGTTCTGTAGCTCCGGGCAAATCGATGGCTGATAATTCTTGATTCCATAATGCTTCTGTTTGTGCACTGATTGTTTCCATACTTTTGGCTCCGATTTCTCTTTCCAGATTTATCCGTGCCTGTTCCACGCTAATAAAGGATGTGCCAACGATAGCTTTAATTACTTCATTTTTTCCGGTTTTGAAACGGATATATCCCCCTATTTTGGTAGACGATTCCAAATGTCGATTGCCAGTCAGAAGGGATGTTGATGACTTTTTATCAGGCCTGATCCAACTCAGTTTTATCCGTGAGCTCCATTCATGCTGATAATATTCCAATTTTATATCATACATTTTACCGGCTTCCAGAGAAATCTTCTTTTGGGTAGGTTGATAGCTGAAACTATGAGATTTCCAGTCATCGATAAGCAATTCTCCGTTGATATATAATCGTGCTCCGTCGTCAGCTTGTATCCCTAATGTATATTCACCGGTAGAGGGAGCTTTGAGTTTGCCGCTCCAGGTCACTTGGTAATCATTGAAACTGAAATCGTCCGCAGGTTTATACCAGTCCCAGTCAAAATCGATAACCGGATCGATTCTTTCACTCCGCAGATGTCCAAACCCCTTTGAGTCCTGTGTATAAATCCCTTTTAAGCCATTGACCCACTTGCCTTCTTTTTGAGTGAACAGATATTTCTCTTCAATTACTTCGGGATAATCATTATTAAGATTAAACGTGCCGAAAGATTCGAAATCCTTATCGAAACGGACTACAAAATATCCGGTTTCCCGATATCCTCTGGCAGATTGTATGCTTTTACCGGAAATTTCTTTTCGTACCGGATCTATGTGAATGTAGCCCGGTGCTCCGGCTGTAAACATGGAAGGCATAGCATCTACCACTACGTAAGCACTATCCGACTGGGGATAGGTAAATTGCAGGATAGCTGAAGTTTTTGTAGCCGATAATTGAGCTTTTACCTGATAGTCGTCCAACATGACTTCGTAGAAGTGAGGTTTTGACTTTTCGGTTATATGGGTAAAAGAAGAACTACGCTCTTCGGGCCTGCATTTCAGTTGTCCGACAACCGGCATTAGTTCAACAGCACCATAATCGAACATGACGGCCCCACTTGGATAGTGTGTTCCCATAAATCCCGAAATATAGTTATGTTTATACCAGTAGGGTACCCGATGGTGCAGCGTTCCAGCGTGCTTGCTCTCTAAGGTATGGGCAGTCCATTCTGTCATCCCGAAAGGCTCTGTCACTCCGGGAAAAGTATATCCCGAAGGATCTTCATGCCCGGCAACCGCTACTCCGGATTGCCATACTTCTGTTCCAATCAATGGGTTGACATACTGTACCCATGAGGCTTTTTCCTCTTGTGAGTTCATGTTAATCGGCGTCAGGAATGGAAGAACGGCCAGTATCAATAATTTCATTTTCATGGTACTGTAGTTTAATCGTTGAGTATTCTTTTGTAATTGGCAGCTCTCATATACATATAAGCCGCTACAGTAGAAAATCTTAAATCATATTTTTCAAGATTGCTTGTCGTTGGCGTTCCCCAGTGTTCCGGGTAGCGTCCATTGCCGTCACGAAGTTTATTGTGGATAAAGTTAATCGCATGGAAAGCTTTCGTTAGCCAAACCGTGTTTTTATCTGTATCATACATATCAAACCAAGAGTCTATTATTGAAAAAGCGAAATATCCGGGATCATTCAGAGCTCCGTTGATTGAATTATACCATTTGGCTTCGGAAGATGCCAGGGTAGCTTTTGCCTGTGATAAATATTTTTCGTCTTTGGTGGCCTGATACATTTTCAGCCAACTCCTAATCATAAAACCAGCATTGTATGACCATTTCTGTGTATTAACAGAACCATCCGCTACCATTTTGGCATCCCACAGAAGATTGTCCGATTTATCCAAAAGATTCTCAACAGTCCAGTCGTTTATGCGGATGGCAGCATCCAGATATTGGCGGTCCTGAGTGATTTCATAGAGTTTCATACAACTCAGCATGGTTACGGCAGAGCAAATCGTATTCTTCTGTACGGGTAAAGAAACAAAAGTTTCCTGGAAATAAATTCCTCCTCCCAGCACATTATCTTCTCCCGAAAGGGAAAAAGCGAGTGCCCCTTTGGCTTTTTCCAGGTAGGAATTGTTTTGAGTTGCCAGATAAGCATCGCAGAGTCCGATTGCTGTCCATCCGTTTTCGTCGTAAAAACGGTCGGGAACCTTCTCGGCACTCGTAGGTAAAGTGGCATATCCTGCAATACCTTTATAGTTGGGATGCCAGTAGTTATCAAAATTGAGAAAGCAGTTCATCAAAGCATCCGACCATTCAGACTTGCTCAATGAGATTCCTTCGGTGTATGTATAAAGAAGGAAAATATTTCCCCAAATAAAAGAGACTTGTGAACGGTCCTGATTCTCATAATAAGAATGTGTACCACTTATTTTCAAATCTTTATCAATGACAGATAGTGTCTCTTTACACCATGTATAATAATCATTATTACCGATTTCTACACCGGGATCGGTGTCAATGATGATATCCTGTACAGTGGCATCACAGCCCGAAGTAACCTGTACAAAGGACAACATAGCCAAAAGTGTTTTTATTTTATTGCTGATTCGTATCATAGCAGTCAGTATTTATAAAGTTTAATTAAGATTATCAAGATCAGACCATGTTAAGTTGACCAAAGTAGCCGGATATTTACCTGTAATATCTTTAATAGAGGAACCGCTTTTCACATTCAGTTGCCAGTTGGCAATCAATCCTTCTTCGTCCCCTTTTAAGAAAATCTGATAGTTGTCGGCAATCTGTTGTTGAGTACGAATCGTATGCCAGATTCTTACATCATAAATTTTACCTCTGAACTGACGCCCGTTCCAAGTAGAAAGATCACCTATAATGAATTTACAACTACCTTCGGGAATGTACGGTGCAATATCCATAGTTGCGGCTTCTTGCCCGTTTAAGTATACCTTTGCGGTTTGCGAGTCGAATGTAGCGGCAATATGTACCCATTTTTTCAATTCAATAGAGTTCTCCTGAGTAATGCAGCTTGACCATGTACCGTTGACAATCGTAAAGTCAATCGCATTATTCACCCCTTCTGCCAGACGAATCAGCAAACCGTAGATGCCGTTATCGCCCGAACCTTCTGAACCGATTATGCTGCCTCCTGTTTTCTCATTGGCATACACCCATGCCTCCAGTGTCAACTTATCAGAGAAAAATTGAGAAGCAGGGCCGCAGTCGATATAACCTGTTCCGTCGAACAACGGACATGCTGGTAGCACTTTGCTTGACAGGAATGTTTGTCGGGCAATCTCAAGCTTTTCGCAGTAGTTATCGAGAGCTGACTGGCGATCAGTTTTATTCCGGATATATTCTGTTTCCCGGATCTTACTTTCGAAAATAGCTTTCGAACCGGTTACGAAATCACCCAAATCTTCTCCTTCAGAGGAAGAAGATAAAAGTTCATTGCATTGAGAAAGCAAACCGTCTATCTTATTATATTCAAGTGTCACTTCTTTTTCATCGGAACAAGCAGCCGCCAGTAGGATGAAAGCAAAACAAGCTAAATGAAATATCTTTTTCATGGTTTTTCTTTTTAATCGTTTACAATTTATTTGGTGTATCCCGGATTCTGTTTCAGCTCAGGATTGAGTTTGGTTGCCTGCAGGGGAATCGGAAAAAGATTGATTGTTTCCTTATCTGTATAATTCTTATCCCACATCGGTTGAATGAAACGTCCGAAGCGAATCATATCCGTTCTTCGCAAAGTCTCGTAGCACATTTCTCTTCCCTTTTCTCTGTATAGCTCATCCAAAGTCAGTTCTCCGGTTGCATACGTAGAAACACCTGCACGTGTCCGTATCTTGTTTATACCTTCCAGCGCCTTAGAATCCACCTCATTCGATTTACGAAGAGTGGCTTCTGCCAGATTGAAGTTGATTTCTGCAATCCGGAACAGAGCAAAATCATTTTCCATGCCTTGTGCACCGACTTTTACTTTATATTTAATATTACGTGCACCGGCATTCTCCTTGTTGTTTACCATGTCCGGCAAGTCGAGGGTGAAATCCAACTGTTGTCCGGCATATTCATTGGTTCCCAAAATCGGGTTTCCGCTTAAATCGAATTGGGGGCCCCACATAAATTGTCCGTACATTCCGTTTTGAGGATCATACTTACAACGGCGGTCGTGAGTAATATCATACGTTTCAATAAACTCTCTTACGGTACAGACTCCATTCCATCCCCCATTCGGATTCTTCCAATCCCATTGCGAACGCTGCGACCAGTGAATGTTCCGGTAGAAAAGGACACTCATCTCATTGGCAACTATTTCGTCATTAGGGATCACCCAGATATTTTCCTTGCTATTCTCATTGTTCCATGCAAAGGGAGCATCCCAAGTAGATTCCAGCTGATAACCTTTTTGAAGAAGAGTCTGTGACACAGAAATACAATCGTCCAGACGGGATGTTCCGGTATAAACTTCAGCATTGAGGTAAAGTCGGGATAATAGCGCTAATGCGGCTTCCTGAGTAAAGCGTCCGTAGCTGCCGGTATCTGTACTTCTCAGAAGCTGGTCCTTGACTTCCGCAATTTCTTTTTCCACGTAGTTAAAAACCTCAGTTCTGGTTTTAGTTGGCGGATTTAGTTCGGATACCTTTTCTACAATCGGAACATTTCCGAACATATCGACCAGCATGGAATAGAAAAATGCCCTCAATGCCCGGGACTCGGCAATATATAGCTTTTTCTTGTTCTCTGGAAGAATATCGGAACGGGAATTATTCAAATCATTCAGCACCTGATTGCAGAAACCCACCGCTTTGAACAGTTCCTGCCATGCTCCGTTGATAATGACATCCTGGTCGGTCCATGTGTGCCAATGCATACGTTGGTAGATACCTCCGTCATAACCGTCTCGCCCTTTTTGAGGTAAACAAGCTTCGTCTGTAGTAATCTCTTGCAGATAAAATACATTCCAAGCATACATCGTACGTAAGAAAGCGTATTGATTCATAAACGCCGCATCATATTCCTGTTCTGTCTGATAATAATTATCTTTACCCAAATCATTATACATATTTTCGGATAAGTCGACGCAACCAACCAGAAAAAGCAATGTTATAAAATAGATAATCTTTTTCATGTGAATCAAAATTTAATGTTTAAACCTAGCATAAGAGTTGTAGAACGCGGATAGTAACCGGAATCATCGAATCCGGGCGTGAGCCCTGTACCTACTTCCGGATCAACTCCTGTATATCCGGTTATGGTCAGCAAATTGGTGGCGGTGGCATAAATCCGGGCATTTGACACATATTTCAATTGGGACAAATCGAACGTATACCCTACAGTTATGTTGTCTAACTTCAAATAATTACCTTTCTCCAGATAATAATCAGAAAAAGTGGCAGCGTCATTCAAAAGTCTGCCCAATGCGGATTTCAATAGATTGAAAGGTAAAGACACCGAGTTCTCGTAATAAATCCGTTTGGTATTCAGGACCTTAAATCCGGCTGCACCCCGAAGTTGGAAAGAGAAATCAAAATCTTTCCAGGTCAATGTACTGGCCAGATTGAAATACCATTTTGGAAGTCCGTTGCCCAAATAAGTGTAGTCTTTATCCGAATAAGCACCGTCCTCATCCCTGTCCTCAAATACCCATTTACCGGCACTGTTGAAACCTCTGTATTTTAATCCGTAGTACGTACCAATGGGTTTGCCTTCTTCCAGTATATACGTAGTCTGACCGTTGGCAGGTGAAGAAAGAGGATTGTAAGTGATGTGATTGGCACGGTAAGAACTGTTTGCCAAGGAGACCAATTTATTCTCATTGTATGAGAATCCTCCGTCAAGATGCCATTTCAGTTCTTTGTTGCGAATTACATCATACCCGATAGCAAATTCAATACCTTGATTGGTCAGTGTACCTACATTGGTAAATATCGTACTGTATATATTTGAAGGCATTTGCGCATCATACCAATCCAGCAGATCAGTGGTTTTACGATAATAGTAATCTACACTTGCCGTCAGCCTGTCGTTCCATATTCCGAAATCGATACCTGCGTTGTATTCAGCGTTCTTCTCCCATTTCAAGTCGGGATTCGGGTTGCTGACAGGACCATAAACTTTGTCCCATTTTCCATTATAGTAAGCATATCCGAGATCATTGTATTTGGCTATGGAAGCATATAAAGGAATATCCTGATTTCCGGTGATACCAAAGCCTACACGTAGTTTGAGGTTGCTAAGCGGGGTAGCATCATTAAAGAAATTTTCTTCCAATATTCTCCATCCGGCAGAGACAGCAGGAAACCAGCCCCATTTATGATTCTCTCCGAAGCGGGTAGAACCTTCGCGTCTGATACTCGCATTGAACAGATATTTACCTTTATATGAATAGTTGATACGACCGAAGAAAGCTATTAACTTTGATTCATCCTGTCCCCTTCCCATTGAGGCAAGTCCATCTTCCAGATACGTACCATTACCAATATTGTTAGCTCCCGGAATATCTGTCAGGAATCCTGAGTTGGACGCATTGTGCCAGGTTCTGTCTTCTCTGTTGAATGAATAACCGGCAAGAGCTGTCAGATTATGTACATCAGTGGAGAAACTGTAATTGGCATAGGCTTCAAATGTTCGTTTCTTGTAGAAATAAGTATTCATATCTGCCTGCCCTTCAAATCCTCCTAATACACTGTAGCGAGAATCACGGCTGATATATTTGGAACCTTCGTAGGTATCGTTGTTGGCAGACATCATAGCATATACACTCAGACAAGGCAATACTTTGAGATTAGCAGACAGATTGCCGGAGTAGGTATAACGTTCTCCTCTGTTATCTACTTGCGAAAGTAAGGCTACCGGATTATAAGGTCCTACTCCTGCGTATTCGAAGAATTTTCCTTCCTGATTATAAACAGGTGCCGTGGGATGATATACGATAGCTTGCATGAAAGCTCCGTAATCAGTATAATCCGATTGAGTGTTTGCTCCGTTCAACGTACCTTCTATAGTCAGCTTCTTGTCGAAAAAATACTGCTTGAAGTTTACTCTCCCCGTCAGTTGCTTATTGCCAGTGTTGATTACCATACTTTCAGAATCCCGGTAACCGACAGAGCCTCGTATGGATGAGTTCTCCGTTCCTGTTGAGAAAGAAACTCCCTGGTAATAACTGAAATTATTTCGGATCAGCTGATCCGTCCAGTCGGTTGAGAAGCCGTAATCGTTGTTGATGGTGGAGTGCCCTTTGTCTTTCAAATATCCCATATATTCATCGGCAGACATCATTTCCAGTTTCCGCACCGGTCTTTCTGTGTAATAATAACTGGTATATTCGATACTGGCTTTGCCTTTAGACGCATTTTTGGTTTCTACGATGATAACCCCATTACTGCCTCGTGTACCGTAAATAGCGGCAGACGAACCATCTTTCAGAACATTAAAGGACTTGATATCATTAGCGTTGATTGCCTGCAACTCGGACATGGTACTGTAAGTTCCGTCGACAATTATCAGCGGAGCACTTCCTGCCCGGATAGATCCGATACCTCTTAAATGTATCTCCGGTGATGCGTTCGGGTCATTTCCGCTTGTATTGCGAATGGATAATCCCGGTACTTTGCCGTTCAGCAAGTTAATCGGACTGGTAGTTACCCCCGCATTAAACGATTCTTCCCCTACTTTAGTGACAGCACTGGTCAACTCCTCTTTTTTCACTGTACCATAGCCAATGGCTACCACCTCTTCCAGTTGTACGCTGTTTTCACGCATAACGATGTTCAGCCTATTTTGTGTCACCGTTACTTTTTGCGTCTCCATCCCGATATATGTAAGAACAAGCACCGTATTTTTAGGGATGTCAGCGAGCGTAAAGTTTCCGTTTATATCAGTAGTAGTACCCATATTTTTGTTCTCTACCTTGATAGATACTCCAATCAGAGGTTCACCAGAGGAGTCTACGACCTTTCCGGTTACGTTCAGATTTTCTACACCGTAAAGCGAAGGAACACATACACACAGGAAACCTGCCATTAAAATGCAATATTTTATGGTTCTCAGCGTCACCTGTTCTTTTATTCGTTCAAAAAATGAAATGGCTAAATTCTCCATAAGTTAGACTTTTTGAATAACATAATAATTAAGTCAATATAAATAGTTAAGTATAGTCGTTAGAGGGCAATCACCACCACTCCTCCGATGAGACATACCAATCCTATCACCATCATCCGGATGGCATAGCGGGTAGCTCCTTTCCACTCGCCGGAAGCAAGTCCGGCCACATTACCTGCAATAATAGCTGTCGATTGCATGGTAGCCCAGCCCACAGAAGCTCCTAAAACTCCCATAAAACTGCCTCCCATACCATAGAACATAATGCTCAGATACCATAATACCCCTGCCAGAGAAGCCATTATCAGGCCTCCGGTTGTACGATGTCGGTAAGTTTTCCAAGATTGATTCTTGCCGAACAAACGGATACATTCAAGGAGATTAATAATAAATCCGGCACTCAAAGCGATACTCCATATCACGTTGGCTGCATAAAGAGAAGATGCTCCCGTTGCTACAGCCTTTTCTTGTAAGGGTGCCCCATAAACGAAAGCAAAGTTAATCATAGGTCCGAATATTCCTGCAAGCAAACAGATAATTAACCCTTTCCTGAAATTTTTCTTAATAGGTGTTTCAGAGTGCGTCTGGCGGCTTTTGCTATCTCTGTTGTGCCCTGCTATCGCAAAGAAAATGATTCCGGCAAGAATAATTACTATACCTGTAAGTAACTTTAGTCCCGTAGGTGTTAGCAATTCCGAAGGGTCTCTGAGAATGACAGGCATCAAAGTCCCTACCACATTAATCAATCCTTGCATAATGGGAAGACTGAGCGAAACTCCCAAATAATCAATTCCTTTTCCGAATAGTATAGCGCCAATTCCCCATAAAAGGCCGAAGAAAGCCACTAGCAGTACCGTGTCGCTTTCATGAGCATATACACTTCCCAAGTCAGGAATAGAGATAAATGCCATTATCCAGGGAGCGACAAGAAGAGCGATGATACTCCAGATAAACCAATTGTTTTCCCATTTCCACTGTGAGTTGTGTTTAAAAGGCAAAGCAAACGTGCCGGAACAACCACCAGCCAGCAGAATTAATAAGAAACCCGAAATAACTGTAGTTTCCATACTTGTTTTAATTTTCGGTGAGTGAAACGATTTTAGTTACGCATTCCCGCAGTTGGGACTTTTGAGACTCTGTTAATTCGAAAAATTCAAAATCATTCAGATGGGTGTCGTTATTCTCTATGATGAGTACCTGGCTCCCTGGTTGCATGGCGATCTTGTGCCATACTTCTCTTCGGATATTGTACACTATACCCGGTTGCATATTTACTACATCATAGGTAATATTTTGATCGGTGACAGAAGCACCGATCAAAGCTGCTTTTCCCTGCAAAAGTACAAATACTTCATCTGTCTGATGGTGGATATCCAGTTTCTCAATTTGCTCCAGAGATTCGGCCTCCGCATAATTGAGATAGGCTACCTGCCACCTGTCGGTTATCAGGAACGGGTGATATCCCTTTCCTTCAAATGTGTGTTCATCAATGATTTTCATGATATAAGATTTTTAGAGTGAATATGATTTAGCTTTCTAAGATACGATCTACTACCAATTGTCTGAATTGAGGAGACAACATGGAAAAGTAGGCTGTAAATCCAGTAACACGGACCACCAGTTCCGGATATCCGGCAGGATCTTTATGGGCAGCCAATACAGTATCCTTATTCATAATATTAACGTTAATCAAAGTACCTCCCAAGTCGAAGTGTGCCCTGATGATGGACATGATTAACTCTATATTATCCATATTGGCGAATGTAGGGTCCAGCTCCCATTGCATGGGTGCCGTATTGCCGTATCCCGGCTGAATTTTAGCTATAATAGTAGCAAGTGAAAGCGATGCGCCGTCTTTTACAAAACCGGGAGTGGGATTTGCTCCATGAGAGATAGGTGTTTGCGCTAAACGTCCGTCGGGAGTAGCTCCCACACTTTGTCCGAATCCTACCGTATTTGCCCAAGAGAAGAAGCCGGGAATAAAAATCCGGCGTTTGTCCGGTTCGGACTGCAAACGTACCAGTTCTGTAAATGTTTCTTTGATCCGAATCGCCCACTTTTCGCCCAAGGATTCGGCTGCTCCATATTTTTCGCTGTTCTTCAATAAATGCCGTATTCTGCATCCTTCGT
The DNA here is from genome assembly GCF_058231005.1 of Bacteroides sp. RCH18. Lineage (NCBI taxonomy): Bacteria > Pseudomonadati > Bacteroidota > Bacteroidia > Bacteroidales > Bacteroidaceae > Bacteroides > Bacteroides sp. RCH18. The sequence continues at coordinate 3,155,871 of NZ_JBIPTC010000001.1, forward strand.
CTCCTGAGAAATTGTTTCTCAGATATTCGGTCAGGGTATTCCAGGACAATTTGTTTTCCAACTCGATGCGCTGTTCCAAAGCGGCAAAAGAGTCAGCGACAGTAGCCAATCCGGCTCCGTCAATTGCCAAGTTGTAGTATTCCGCTCCACCGTCCGATACGTCTTTGCCTTTTTCCAATGGCCCGTGGCTCAATAGATTTAGTAATAACTCCGGCTCATTGTATTTTTGAAATTTCAGGTGATGACGAATTCCGTCGGCTGATGTTTGGACTGCCTTAGCCAAATGCTCGTTGAATAACATCCAGAGCCGGGAGGTGCTATGATCTTTTTGTTCATTCATCATTTCCGTATAGGATACCTCAAAAACTTTCGCCATATTTATTTTCACAAGGTCATTCATTGTATATTCCAGTCCGGGCAGCGACATCCAGTTACATCCCACTGCTATACGACGGCGAGCCAGTTGTGCACTGAAGCCGTTCTTCATAAATCCTTCTACCAATGCTTTATCTCCTGAGAATCTGGGCCATCCATTCTTGTTCTTAACCAGGTACTCTACGGATTTCCGGAATAAGTCCGTGTTCAGACCATCGAACACTCTCACTGTCAGATTTAAAGAGGTATTGATTTTATCGGCAGCTTCCAGTATTAAGAATGAAAGGGGGGAAGTTTGGTCTTTACCTGATTCGTCGGGACCTCCCAATTGCCAGTAGACAGGGTCGTTCAGTAAAAAACACGCCAAATAATAAACGGCCGTTTCTTTATCAATCCTTCCTTCTGCCAAATCTTTTTCATAAAAAGGAGCCAATAAAGTATCAATTTGTCCGCCAGCTCCATCACGGTTGTAAGTTCTTGATGCAAGATGATACCATATGATCCACTGACAGGCTTCTCTTAATGTCGTTGGGGCATCATTGATAATTCGCTCGTTTACTTTGGCTATTTCCAGTAAGTTGTTTTTAGAACAATCGTCTGTTGCAGATGCAGCCATTCTATATGCCTGGTCGATATGACGCTGTATCCACCCCTGCACACTACGTATGACCCTTAGATGCAAACTGTAGAAGTGTTGTTGCTCTTCTGAATGATGGATAGATTGGTAATGTTCTATCTTCTTTATCAAGCCATTCCATCCTAATTTTACCCCGATTTCATAATCAGGAGCGAAATGAGCGTCATCGCCAATACCACAAATGAGGTCATATTTCTTGATATTCTCTTTTAGAAAGTCATAAGAATAATCCGGATTCCATTTATTGGGCCGCATTTTAGACATGAAATACATCCATCTGCCTGCAAAAGCATCGTCGGCATCAATGTATACCGGATGAATATTCATCAGGCTGCAAAAGTTATCAGCCCATGCATCAAATCCGTAGAAAGAACCATCGGGATGGTTAGGTATGATATTCCACAAATTTTCCGGAGGAACCACCCGTCCATAATCATCTTCGTCCAGAAGTCCTTCCTTTTCAATCTTTTCCTGAGTTTGAGCGAGTTTCCGCAAACGCAGGTTCGCTATTTTTTGCTCGTAATTCTTCATTTTTTGTTATTGTTTAAATTATATCTGATCAGTATTTCATTTAGTTTTTGTAATTGTCCTTTCTTTAAAAAAGCAGAATTGCTTAAGGGATTCTTCATTCCTAAATTCTCGAACTTAACGAATCCCAATGAATGAAATCCCAGCAATTCATAAGCAGGCTGATTAGGTAATTGCCGAATGAAGCGGCATATTGACTCGATAGCTTCTTCGGAATCATTGACGTTGGGAATGACCGGTGTACGAATGGTCAAAGGAACAGCTTGTTTGGCTAGAAATTCCAGGTTCTTTATAATAGGAACATTGGAGTGTCCGGTCCATTTCCGGTGTAATGTGTCATCGGCCATTTTAAAATCGCACATCCATAAATCAACCCAAGGAAGGAATGCCTCCAACGTGTTAACATCAGTCAACAGATTGGTTTCTACAGCTGTGTGTATTCTATGTTCCCGGCATTTTTGGAGAATATCTAACGCAAAATCTTTTTGCTGCAAAGGTTCACCCCCTGAGAGGGTAATTCCTCCTCCGGATTTCTGATAGTAAATAAGGTCCTGGAGAATTTCATGTATGATGTCCGAAGAATCAACTTCTTTCCCAATCCAGGACAGTGCGCCCGAAGTGCAGCGCTCTGTGCATTTCCCACAATCAGTACACCGTTCGCGATGAATGGATAATCTGTTTGAGTCGATGAACAGAACTTCATACTCACATACCGTTATACAAGAGAAACAATGGATACATTTGTCTTCAATATACTGGAGTTGCGGTTTCATGCTCCAGGTTTCAGGGTTATGACACCACTTACATCTCAGATTGCATCCTTTTAAGAAGATGGTAGAACGAATTCCCGGACCGTCATGGATAGACATTCGTTGGATGTTAGTTATAAAGCCTTTCATGATATGATTCTTTTAGTATTAGCTGATGGGGACAAAGGTAGAGGTTGTCCATATACGTTTTTCCGATAGAAATTATTCATAGCGGTAGTTTTTTTACGCTATTCCGACTTTTTATGCTTTGACATATAAAAAAGAGTCTTCACGGGTTGTGTTTGTGAAGGCTAACTCTTAATATTGCAATCAAATCAAAAAAGAATATGAGAGATTCCGTTTTTAAGCTATCCTATTTTCTGAGTGCAAATGAAAAGTTTCATATTGCAAGAGTGAATATAACCTCTTCTCAGGACTTGTCCTTACATTCACATGACTATGCTGAAATCTTATGGGTTGAAAAGGGAACAGGCATTCACCATGTCAATGGACATCAGTTTAGACTATCTCCGGGAGATTTAATTATGGTACGTCCCAAAGACAGGCATACGTTTTCCTCTTCGGGAAAAGGGATCGTTATTGTGAATGTGGCTTTTCCCGTGGAGACTTTAGATTATTTCCGTCAGCGATATTTTGAATGGAGTAACTTGTACTTTTGGACTACCGGTATGTTCCCATTTCAGATGAGATTATCAAGGGATATTGTGAAAAGACTATCTTCGCGGGCGGAAGAAGCAATGAAATACGGGCGATCCAATATACAGCTCGATAGTCTGTTGCTTTTCATTTTCCGGCAGATTACAGCTAATGAAAAGGTGGAAGATTCTTCAGAGATACCGGTTTGGCTATTCAATGCTATTCAAAAATTCAATAGTCCGGAATTTTTTATTCAGGGAATTGCGGGGTTCGTCACTTTATGTGACCGTAATATCGATTATGTGAATAGGATCGTGAAACTGCACTTTCATAAATCTCTGACTGATTTAATAAATGAGTTTAAAATGCAATATGCCACTACTCAGCTATCTATTACCAGTATGCCGATCAAGGAGATATGTACAAATTGTGGATTTAGGAATCTGGGGCATTTCTATAAGATATTCCGTTCTGTATATAATCAGACTCCTTACGAATACAGGAGAATCAATCAATTAATCGTATAAAGCTGACTGCTTCCAACAGATATTGGGGACACTTGAGCTGTAATGTGAGTTAAAAGAAAAAATTCTTTGCTGAAATGCTCCTGCCAACGGCAAATGCTTGTAATGTCCAAGGGGTAAGCAAAGAGAGGAAGAATCTCCTCTTACTGTACAAGAGAGAAGAGATCCTTCACTGCGTTCCCTTAGATATCTTTCCGAATGACAGAAACTTCAAATACCTGAACTGTTACGATTCACCTCATAAAGCATTACCTGATCCAGTATCACTCCCTCATCCAATGCCTTGATGACCAGTTGATGTGATTTCTTACCCGTAACGGGAAGTACGATTTTCCGGATTGCCTGATTACGAAGCACGTTCTCTTTCCATTCCTCGCTGCGTCCCTTCGTTTCGTAAGCTATCACTTCAGGCTCGGCACCATCCAGAGAAACCGAGAAACGCAACTTATCGCCATGCACCGGATGGTTGGGAAGTAACCGGATATCCACCTCTACCGAGTCCGTTTTCAGATTGCCAAAGGAGAAAGTCAGCGCATCGCCTTTTTTTATCTCTGCGGCTTTGCTTTCATATCCCAAACCTTCGCAGACAATAGCGTTTCCCTTCTTTGCCTCCGCCGCGTTCCATTGACAGACTGCTTTACGGTCCGCTGTCATCGGAGCAGTAGCCGCCTTTCTTTCCACACGGTTGAATACAGGGAGCTTGCGGGGTTTGAAGTCCATCATGCGATTCCATTTTCCATTCTCCAATGAGTTATAGTGTTGAGTCAGTGCAGCAATGCTGTCGTAAGCGGCATCACTCTTTTCCCAGTCTGCCTTATCGTGGCGTGCCAATTGGGCGTATAACAGTTTGCGATTCATTTGTGCCGCAGCCTGTACGGGATATTTCACCAGTTCGAAGTAAGCGCTCTGTCTGTCGGCGGGTACTTTAGAAGCAGCTTTCTCTACTGTTTCCGAAAGTTCGCTGTAAGCATTCAGACGCTCGTTTATCTCTCTTTCGCTCCACGGCAGGTCTTTCACTACCCGATAGACCGGATTCTTTTCTTCCTCCCGTGTATTTCCCATAAATTCGGGTTTGCGGATATGTGCCAAGCGATAATGTTCCTGCATAACGGGAAGGACGGCCTTTGCACAGGAGGTTCCCAGTTCCCGTTCCAGCCAATGTTTCAGATGTGCAGTCACTCCTTCGGAAGATACCTTATCCAGATTCCATGCCATATCCATGAACAGCTCAATCTGATACTCGGCAGGTTTGATGTCGCCGACGTTCAGTATCCACATTTTTTGTATTCCCTGATCGTAAGCCTGCTTCATCTGTTGATAAATGAGCGATGGACTCATGGTGCTCAACCATAAATGATCGTGCGGGCGTCCCCAGTAGGAAACATGATAATAGACTCCGTTGCCGCCTTTACGGGCACGCTCTTCGGCAGTGGGGAAATGGCGGATATAGCCGTAGTTATCATCACACCACATCAAGGTCACGTCTTCGGGGACTTGCAGGCCCGCATGATAAATATCGAGCACTTCCTTATAAGGAATAAAGACCTGTGGCACTTGTGTTACATCTTTATTCACGTACTTTTCGAGCAAGCCGCGCTGGTCAACAAATACCCGGTCCAGGACGGCTTTCTGCTCTTCTACCGTCTTGGCTCCCTGCATCTTTCCATCGTGAACGCCACGCATACCCAGCGTGTAAAGTATCTCTTGTCCGGCAACTTCTTTCACACGATCTTCCCAAAACTGATAAACGGCCGGACTGTTATTCACGTAATCGTATGCTCCTTTTCCACGTATTTTCCATTCTCCGGCAGCATTGCACGCCATCGGTTCGCAGTGGGAAGCTCCCATAAAGATACCATACTTTTTCGCTGCTTCCCGATTGCCCTTCGTCAGAAAGAAAGGCAAGGTACACTCATGCATGGCAGGCCAGTAGGTATTGGCCCGCAAACGAAGCAGCAACTCAAAAATACGTTCGTTAGTACGCGGCCCGATTTCTCCTTTCACGTCCGACGGTTCGTAGGTCTTGTTACTCCAAGGCATCAGTCCCCAGTCTTCATCATTAATAAAGATGCCCCGATACTCCACAGAAGGAGACTGCAACTCTCTAAACTTGCCCGAAAGGCGGAATGTCTCTTTCTTCTCCGGAGTCACATCCGCCCACCATTCCCAAGGGGAAACGCCCAGCAAACGGGATATTTCAAGTATGCCGTAGGCTGTACCGTGACTGTCACTGCCGGCTACCACCAGCTTTCCATCTTCTGAGACGGCGAGCAGGAAAGCCTGCTTTTTGTTTTTTAATGCGGAAATATCGATGCCTGCCTTCTCAATCAGCTTGCTCTGTCCGATCGTTCCTACCAGGATGTTTCCGGTATTTGTGTCTACATGGGCAGTTGCCGACAATACAGTCTGAAGGTCACGGGACAACAAGTCCAGCGAAGTACGCACCACCGGTGCTTCCGAACCGCTACAAGCTATCGCAACCGGCTGACCGGACTGCAAGACAAAATCTTTTTGTTTACCCTGAACGGAGAAGATCACTGCTACCCAAGCAAGGACAGAAAATAAAATTCTATTTCTCATAAATATTACAGTTTTACAATATCAGTAATGGTCACAAAGCAATCGTCGCTGCCATAAAGGGTGGTAGCCAAAGCCTGATGCGGATAAGACCAGCGACGAATAGGCTTACCTTCATACAACAGAGGTCCGTGAAGTTTATATTCACCTGCTATAGTGCTACAGGTAGCATAACCGATATGGGGATCTTTATAGTTCATATCGTCTGCATGCATATACATCACATACTCGCCGGTAGAAGGGCATTTCATGACTTTCACACGTTCGCCTACACGATTAGGGCCAAGAATTCCGCTTGGCTGCATCGGCAGTACAACACGTTCGAACTTCCAGTTCACCAAATCATCAGATGAATAGCAACTGAAACCCGGAAAAGCATTGCTCTTGTCCGACTTATATTCCCCGAAAAGATAATATCTGCCATTCTCTTCCACAATGCAGGCACCGTGCGCATTGACAATCTCTCCCCTGTCGTCAAACCAGGGAATTCCGTTATTTACTACTTTTTCGGTTTTCCGAGCCATGCCCGTTCCGTAAGATACCCACAAAAAGGCAAATAATAACATCCAGTATTTCATGATATTCTTCTATAAATTCTTATAAAAAGTATAAGGCACAATTAAATTACAAATTTACGTTTAACTATCTATATTCCTATGGAAAATAGTACAACAAGCATGGAATATTGTACTATTCTTCTTCCAAACAACATCCCGCAGAGCAGCCACGCACTTTCCACCTCCGACGTGCATATCATGCAGCATACTTCATCATTGATAAGAGATTGATAAGAACAAGAATATTTAATGCACAAAAATAGGGAGAAGAGCACAATGAGACAGGAGAAAAATCAAGCAATTATAGGGGGGAAATCAGGCAATAAGGTAAAAGTTTGTCATGTTGCAATAATTCGCAATCTGCTAAGTCAAATAAAAGAAAACTCTCTACGGGTTCTTCTGACGCATAGAAAACTTTTTACCCTTAACACTAAAATCGCAGTTGAGTTTATAATAAATAGTTTCATCGTTTATTATAAACGGTCTCCCCATTTATTATAAACTCAAATATACCTTTTAAGCATATTCTTTTTAATTTTATGCAACAAAAAAGGCTGCAAACTCTATAAAAGGTTGCAGCCTCAAGCTCATCACCGGTTCACATAGATACTGATTCGCATATGATCCCCTTTGTATTTTGTTATAATGTTACACTGTTTTTTCGATTCGGTTAAGATGATTGATAAGGTGCATTTCGTTTCATTTTTTAATGGGTTGTTACTTTATTGCCTGTATGACATCTGCAAATATACAACAAAAAAAGGCCTTTGTCAAGTCCTGCGGATACTTGAATAATTAAAAAGCGACAGGCAGTGCAAGTAACTGATACATCAAAGTGCGTGCCATGCGCTCCTGTCCTTTGGCGTCGGGATGCAAACGGTCATAGCCGGCATCATAGAAATAAATAAGCTGTTCTTCAACCATCGGATTCATACCTGTCACTGCATTAAAGTCTATGACAGGTATTCCCCATATATTTCCTGCCTCCTTAATAGCCTGCACATAGGCATCTATATATTCTCCACAACCATTCTGATAGCTTTCATCCGGCTGGACATTCTTATCGCCGAAGTTAGCCAACGAACGGTGCAAAGGAGTCAGCAGAACAATCTGCTTATCCGGGAAAAGTTTCTTCAGTTGAGTGATTCCTATATTAATACGCCCTCTATAAGTGTCTTGAGTCATGACAGGCGTACGCTTTTTCCGCGTCACCATCTTCTTCATTTCACCGTGAGCAGACAGTACTTGCTCTTCTTGTTCCGTAAACCACTCACCGATAGGTACACTACTATTATAATCGTTTGTCCCCATAAAAACCAGGATAGCATCGACTTCTCCGCCATGTTCTTTCTTCAGCTTTTCCGCCTGACGGGGTACATCATCCCACTGCCTTCCACTAATGCCGTAAACAAAAGGAGTGATCCCCAGCCATTCTTTCAGAAAGTCCCAGTACTTCTTTATATTATCACCGTAGCAATTCGGGTCTGTGATGGAATCTCCGATGTATCCTACTTTCTTGCCTTGCCAGGGATGCTGAATACAACCTTGTTTATTTTCAGAAAAGTCTTTTGTTACAGATGCTTGCTCTTGTCCATACGCCAAACAAGAGGAGAGAAACAAAACTGCGCATATGATCAGAAACCTGTTTTTCATTGTTTTATTCTATTAAAATGAAGTACTCGTATTCAAGTATAGAAATGCAGCCTCAAAAATAGACAGTTTAAGCGAAAGTAGCAAGAATAAAAACAAGAAGATAAAGATAATACCTTCTTCCCCCGTTTGCAAGGCAACTATAATCTGATTGCAGGACATATATGTCCTGCACGCTGGGCATATATGCCCTATAAAGACTTCATATATCTAATACACAGACTTATTTTGTGTACATCTTCAATCGGATATATCCTTCCTTCGACTGATTCTTCAATGCAATCCCGATACGTGTATATGCAGGAGAGTTTACTTCAATCGTTTCGGAAGTAAACGCCACTTTACCGGATGCATCAATAGCTACAACCATCTGTTCGGAATCTGTAGCCAGCAGAAGATGTGTATCGTCCAGGATTTTCCAGTCGGCTCGTGTCGTTATGGCTGTTTCGAATCGGATCGGTGTTTTCGCTGTAAATTCATCGCCGACCGTAAAGCTGCCTTTGCCCTGGCGGTCGTAAACGAAAGTACGAATGAGCTTATCCAAATTGGGGGTGGAATAAGCAGAGGTATAGTCAATACTGAATACATCTTTTTCGTTCGTAAATTCTTTCTGTAGCACAACGCCTTTCGCTTTCCCGCCCGAAGACTGTGTTCGTCCGTCTACTACAGGAACCGGATGGCCGAATGATCCTTTTATCTTATATTTCTGAGGAGCGTCTCCGTTAAAATAATCACCGGGATAGGAGTTCGGACCACCCTGATCGCCAACCATCGTTTCACTTCCCAAAGCTACGGCATAAGAACCGACATCATTGTGGTTATGATTCTCCGCATTGGTTCCGCCCTTGGCTGATATGGCCAGACGACAGGAAGTTCCACCGGCAGGACGAGCAATCAAAATACCTGCCTGCTCATAATAAGCGCGCAAAGCATCCGACTCTTCCTGCAATACCTGACGGATTCCGTCTGTCATTCCAACCTTTGCAACCCGGCTTGTGAAAAGTTCGAGAAGGTGAAGGGACAAGTTGTTTCCTTTGGGTAAAACAGGCTGTTCTTCGGCAGAAGTAATACCCAGCGCCCGGTCGCAGTAACTGAGAATAAACCTGTCCGGTGACAACCCCATGCGACAATCCGAATAGGCGGGGCACACTCCTTCATTCATCTGTATCTTCTTCCCATACCGGGCGATACGGACAAACTTGGGAGTCTGAAAGAAATCGATCTTTCCCTGTGTTGCCCGGTATACTTCTTCACGCAACAGAATGTAGGCACGGAAACCATAATTATAATAACCTACCCCTTCACTACAGTAGCCGTCGTCAGCGTACCCCTTCATTCCATACACATTATACTTCTCGGCTGCCGCAACAAAGTAAGCACGTTCCTCCTTATCGGGCAACAAGGCAAGAGCCGCACCGGTAACACCCGCCAGACACACAGAATTCCAGTTATTGGTAGCGGTGAACCACCAAAATGGTTTTGTCTCTTCCAGGCAACGGTAGACCGGACGGAAAACCTTCTCACGGAAAGCACACTGCACCCGCGCCCTTACCTCCGGCGACAGACGATCGTCCAGCATGGTAACACACTGAGCAATACCGTTTCCGGCAGTAGCAACCACCAAGTCTACATAATAATCCGTTCCTTTGTAATTCTTCAGACTGCGGTCGTGGGCAGGAATAGACCAAGGCTTCTGACTGCACAGAGCCACCAGAGCTTTTTCGATGGCAGGGACATAACGCCTCTTATTTTCAAGGCATTCAGCCAAAGTCAGCCTGTACAGATATTGATAACGGGCATTCATCATATTCTCTCCGGGCAAACGAACATTCGTCTTATTCAGATGCAAGTACAATGAATCGACAAAAGGGGGCATCCCCTGCTTCAACAAAGCAGGAGCTTCCTTTTCCAGAAGTTGTTTAGCGTCGTCACTCTCTTTTATCTTATTCCAGAAAGTTCGGTCTTTATAAGACGTTCCTATCCCCTGCGGTCGATCGGGAAGCATAGCTGCAATTTCCTGAATGCGGTTCTGCGGGATAGTAGCATTCTGTTTCGGAGCATCCTTTGCCATACGATACATTTCTGTTCCGGCAAGCAGGAAAGCACCCGGTCCGTACACTTCTGTCATATTGCGGGTCACCTTCTTCGGGTCGGCACCGATAGGTTGTACATATCCCAGTTTACCGTCTTCTTCTACTGCAGAAAGCAGTGCTTTCCATCCTTTCTCTACTACAGGCAGGAACTTTTCCTTTGGTAAAAGTCCCTCGTTCAGTCCATAGGCAAGAGCATATACGAAGAAGCCGCTGCAGCTTGTTTCGGGTGATGGATAAGCGTCCGGATCGAGCAGACTTGCACGCCAGAACCCGTCGTAACTTTGTAAATTAGCGATGCGGTAACAGAGTTTCTGAAACAGTTCCTGATAGAACGGACGGTATTTGCTCTTGGCAGGCAGTTCACGTAGCATTTCTACCAGTCCGCCAAGCACCCAGCCATTGCCCCGTCCCCAAAAGACTTTGGCGCCATTACTTTCTTTCATATCAAAATAACGGTGGTCACGGTAGAAGAGATTTTCTTCTTTATCGAACAGGAAGTCGTAAGTCGCTTTGTACTCTTTATCCATAAAGCGAATGAACTTCTTATCACCGGTGATATTATAGAGTTTCAGATAAACAGGAGGTGCCATGAAAAGAGCATCGCACCAGGTCCAGTGTTCTAATGTCGTGGCATCTCCGTAAGTCAACTGAAACGAACCCGAAGGAGGATTGGCGACCACCCACTCCGTACGCGCCAGAGTAGGAACAATCATGTCCTTTTGCTTGTACTTTTCGTACAGATACAGATAGGTTTGAGCAATACAAATATCATCTGCATGATACATCCGTTTATCTACCTGCCAATAGTTGCGACTTCCCAGGCGGGTCAGCCATTTATAATAGAAGGTATCCTGATCGTCCCTCTCGGCGATTTCTGCCCAATAAGCAAGTCCCAGGAAAAAGGTGGCATTCACCCAGTTGAGATCACCATAAACAGCTCTGTTGTAATGACCGATCTGCCAATCGGCTACCCTACGCATCGATTGCTTCACTTCGAGTTTAGTAAACGATTGTGCATGTGTCGTGCATAAATAAACTATGCTTAGAAAAAGAATCAAAAGTAATTTCTTCATAATATATTTTTTAATTTATATGCTTTGGATGCACCGGCATAGATACCGGTATTTCTAAAATCACATAAAACAGTCTTTCGCTCGCTGGATATTTCAGGAATCAGCAATTCAACTTTAATACAAGATTGTGTCTGCCCAGGATCAGCAATATGCAGTTCGGCATTACCACTGTGTCCATCCTTAATCATCAATGCACAAGCTTTATCCACACTTACAGAAAGCTCTCCGTTACGGAACGTACCCTCTTTATAAAATACCATTTGCCATATTCCCAATTTCGTATGCCTCACTATCTGCATAGAATCCGTATTCGCCAGAATTTCGACGGGACTCTTCCTGTAGTGATTCATCTTGCGAGCAGAATGAATCCCAGGCACCACGATATAGGCATAGGTAGCATTCCGGGGATTACAACCATGATTAAATCCCAAAGTAAAGACCTCTTGCTGCTGCTCATTTTTAGATTCAGTATGATTAATGCTGTACCACGATCCCGTCTGTATCTTCTTGCTCAAAAAGAGATTTCCGCCGGCGGGAAAGACATAACCAATTCCATTGTGCAATACCCATTCGGGAGAATCATAGACGAAATCTCCTTCTTTCACCACTGAATGCTTCTTACTTTGCGACAATATGACCTCCTTTTTCGAAAGCAAACATTGATTGATAGTAGTACTTACCGGCACACCGGCTGTCGAATTAATCCCCGCTCCCAAACAAATGATTTCATCATCGAAAAAGAACCAGGACTTTTTAGCTGCGGTATTTATATCAGCATAAGTATCAAGATATGAATAGACTGACACACCATAAAGACTATCAGAGACTCCTCCTGCAAATACGGAAGTTCCCCTCGTTTGCCAATCAATTACAGTTCGTGGAATGGTATCCAGTTGAGGAGCAGTCACTCCAGGAATACGATTCCAGTTCCATACCGGAAAGATGCGGGCGTACTCGCTCCCTTCGGTCACGATGTTTGTACATCCGTCGGACATAAAATAGGTTTTCAGATTTTCACCATTCCCATATTCGCATCGCATGGTACGATTGGAAACCATACGAACGTCAAATGTATAGTGGGGACGGACATGAAGAGCATAGTCTCCTCTGAAATAATGAGTGTGTAACGGCTTTATTCCATAGTTGGCAGACTTCTTGCCTTCCAATCTGGCTATAATCGCATTGTATTCATCAATATGCGCCGGGTCGAGCTCCAGCATTCGTTTGGCAAACAAGGCGGCATGACTCTTTTGGGTAGCATTATTACGGCTCACTCCTCTTCCCAATACATCGAAAAGCATGTATTGTCCACGTATAACCTGATAATAAGTGCCGCACATGAAATGCCTCAGAAATTGTATTCTCTCATCATCCAATGCATATTTCGTTCCTTTAGTATATAGAGCTACCTGTGTTACTCCTTTCAGTATTTCGTCTCCATAACCACCGATATAAAGCTGCACACCATGCTGAAAATAACTGTTGTCATGCTGAAATCCTTCTTTCACAGTATATGATAGAGGACTATAAACATTCTCAACAGCCGTTTTCAAGTCAACATCATTCTTCTGGAGGCAAGCTCTATAAATCCAGTGTAAAGCGATATCTGTCCGGTTGGCTCCAGTCCATTTGGCAGGATGTCCGCCGTCCTTCCGCATACGTTGCAAGACCTTTGTCTCCAATACTTCCGGAATCTGCCTTTTACCAACGCGCATCTGAATAAGCAAAACACCGAGTTTTTGCGGCTCGGCAATCTGATTATACCACCAGTTATTACAATGTGGATTACGATGATTCCAATACTCCAAGCCCTTTACTATCTTATGATACAAATCTTCATTCTGATAATAGGGATTCTTTGGATGGGTATAAGCAAATACAAAGTCATACAACCGGTCCACATGAATAAGTGGCATCCAGTTAGTACGATCCCGACGGGCATAATCTATATCTATAAAACATCCTTGGACGTCATCGTACAGTTCCAGAGCTTTATCAATATTCGGATTTTCTGCAACCCCATCCCGAATCTTCTTCATTAGAATATCAAAATCATCATTCTGCAAGGCGGACGTACAAATAGAGGGGCAAGGTAAAACCAAATCCCAAGGACTCCATGCCAGCAATAATAGAATTATGATTTTATAATGTATCATTTTCATATATGCATGTTTATCATTTGGAAAATAAGAGGGTATATCAAAAGCCAAAAGTAACTAAACCGGGGGTAACTAAAAAGTCGATTCTATCTCTATTCTCCTCCTTCGGGAAGGAGGAGTGGTCGAAGACCGAGGTGGTAGGAAAAATATTGTTTGTTCCTATTTTTTTGTAAATGACAGGATTATGTATTCACCTACCACCTCCCCCTACGGGTACTCCTCCTTCCCGAAGGAGGAGATTTAAGATACTGCCGACTTTTTAGTCAGCCCCAGTTTTAGTTACTTTTGACACGCCTTCTCATCCTTAAAATACAATCAGGCCGACCACTCAGGCTACTTCGTATATTTAACAGGTTTCGACCAGATTTTATCCAATACGTTTTCCTGTGGAGCATACAAGGTTTCCATTATAAAAGAATCGCCTGTAAAATCTTCTAAAACGTCCTGTCCTTCCTTATTATAATAAGAAATTTTTGTTGTTTCTTCTCCTCCCTTGTTCCAAGTTAGCCTGGATGCCACTAATGTACTGTCCAGCAACATGGAATATTTGATGACCAGATTACCACTCTGCATACTCTTAGAAACAATGGAACGATTTAACAGATAGCTCTGATACTGTGTCCCATAAATGGTTCCTGTAAAGTCTGTAGCCAATGATTTATTCAACTCATCATCTTCCAGCCAGGCGGAAAAAATCATAGACCCCTCCCGCATATTCTCTAAAAGAATATCCGTCCTCTTATTTTTGGCCAACTCATATCTGACAGTATCACTTTGATTCAATGCAAGAGCAATCTTTGTAGATCTCCCGTCTTTCACTATCGGAAATGAAATCAGCACCCTTTCCCATCCATTACGCACGGTTATTGAATCTTTCGATAATCGTGTAAGATACATGATTGGACCATCCTTAACAAAGTCCTTATAAGTCGCATCCATTGACTCGCAAGATATAATGGAACAAAATATCAAGATGCTGACTGATATAAATATAAATTTCTTCATAATATTTGTCTTTTATATAGCGATTACTGTATTATTTTATCCTCCGGTGTTCCAAAGAAAGTAAGTTCTGCCACATTGATACGAGATGTTCCTACATTATAATTCTTGATACAAACAAACGTCACATATCTATATGCATCCAGATCTACGGAAAATTCGAGTTCATTTCCGTCTCTTGCCAGTTCCTTATCAGCATCAGTTAACGGAACAATGGCCGCCGGAATAACAGAACCGTCGGCTCTGGGCAATACTCCTTGATATAACCGCACCCATCCTTCATCATTTTCCGGATCAAACTTGGTTACATTATTATCATTTCGTCCCCAAATTTCTATTTCTTTCGGATACAGGCCGTCAAATATAGATGAATAATCAGTTCCATTTCTTCTTCCATAGACAATCATACGGCTGAGCTTAAACTTCTTCCCTAAGTCCAGTGTCACCGAACTCGGCTTGGTAAAATCATATCCCGCCGTTGTGAGGGTCATGAAAGTATTATTGCTTCCAATAATTCCGTCATACAGATTCTTTGGGGTATTAGCATTCGGTGCCAGATAACCTTTGTATTCGCCAATGGCCAAGTATCCCATTTTTTTCTTATCTACTTCCTCTTCATAATATGGAGTCAGAGATATCTCCTTACTTTCAGAAAGATGTCCCCACCTATCCTTCACCACCACACTAAATTCTGAAGGAACGGCTTCCATGCCACGTATGGGCTCATTAATCTCTTGCTTTTTGGTATATAAAGCTCCGGCTTCCGTCCATTTTCCAGTAGCATCTTTCCGGTACACATAAAAAGTAAGAGTCTCATTGCTGGTGTTGGATGTCTTTATCCGGATACCGGCAAAATCCGGTTTTATTTCCATCTCCTTATAAGCAGTAATATAAGGCGGCTCTTCCGGATTTATTTTTACTTCCAGAGGTTCAGAATAGGCTTCACCCGGACTTACAGAATACAACTTCACATTATATTCACCGGCTTTTTCAAATCCTTCCACCACTACAGAATCGGCAAAATACGAAGCATTGGTCGAGCGTTCTCCTATCTCTGTCATATATACAGCCTTCATATAAAGAAAATTCTTATCACTGGGCTGTGTAAAATAGATTATAGACTTTCCCGGCAGATTTTTGACACCATTCAATACTACCTGTTCAGGCGGAGTCGTACTTCCATGGGGAGAATTCATATCACTATCGTTATCGCAAGCACTAGGCAGCAATGTGATGGCTAGTACTAAAAGGCTACTGTATATTATCTTTTTCATAAATCAAATGTCACTTTAATTACTTACCAACCATAATTTTGAACTAAGTTAGGATCTTTTCTCAACTCACCGATATCAATAGGCCAGAAATACATTTTGGGAGTGAAATCCCGGACAAGCACTAAGTTCTCACTATAATAATCTACATCAGTTTCTCCATAACGGACTTTCCAACCGGTCAATGGCTGTGTCAATTCTGTTGTCGCAGTTTTCCACCGACGGACATCCCAAAAATAATGTCCTTCAAATGCTAACTCAATACGACGTTCCTGCATGATGATTTGTCGTAAACCAGTCTGAGTAGCATACTTGCTGTTTCCTACATATTGGTCCCAACTTTCTTTTACGCCTTGAAGTCCCGAACGTTCTCTCACCATATCGATCCATGGCAATACCGTAGCATAATCCTCTCCTTTTTCATTTAAAGCTTCGGCATACATCAAATACAAATCAGCCATACGGATAACAGGGAACGGATAAGTGACCGATGTAAATCCGGAAGCCGCATCGGACATGACCGTCTTGTAATTAACCACTTTCTTAGGCCAAATACCAGTCAGGTTCTGAGAGTGATCTGCCGGAATGGGAGACACATTTCCTCCTTTACGCGCATTCACCGAATACAAGCCCGAAAGTCCCGTCTTTCCTTGTCCGAACCAAATACCGCCGTCAAAGCCTAAGCTGGCATAATATCTGTGTTCACGTTCCAGATTCAATTTGACTGTTCCCGTTTTATAATTCAGCATAATAGTATTCTCATATCCGGGCTCAGCTTCCACCGGCGTGGGAGCCTGCACTTCAAATCTATTAGCATAATCCCATGTCTTATCTTCTTCTATAGGAACCCCATGTTTAGTATAAAATGAGTTAGTCAGTCCAAGAGAAACACCCAGATTGGTTCTGTTCGTAGCATTCTTAGCATTTCTGCCGGGAACCAAGTCACGCGGCATTGCCTGTATCTGATAGTTGTCATAAGAACCCGAACCGACCCATGACTGAGAGTTTGCCCATACCACTTCTTTGTTCCACTTCTCAGTGACAGCACCTCGCAGATTCATCATCAGCTTGTCGGACTCTGTCATGACCACAGTGGGATCATCAAAATAATATAAACCGAATCCCAAATCTTCGAGATAAGTAATGGCTTCTTTACACGCTTCGGCAGCCTTTACCCATTTCTGCTTCTTCTCCTCTTCCGTTTTAACCGGATTAAAGATTTTCACACCTCTATTATCTGCAATTACCTCATAATCCATATTTCCATTGAACAATGGACTTGCAGCGGTTACCAGAACTTTCGCTTTCAATGCTTTAGCCATACCTACGGTCACTCGTCCCAGTTCTTCAGCTTCATTCTCTATTTTAGCCGGAACATCCGGATTAGCAATCACCTTGTCCAAAGTTTCTGTCACATAATTGAAACAACTGTCCAATGTCTCCCGATAAGGATGCATTTCCTCCGTACTACTACTTACCGGAACATATCGGTCCATAATAGGAATCGGTCCATACATCCTGATCAGATAGAAATGATAATAAGCTTTCAGAAATTCCACTTCACCGATCCATCTGTTTTTCTCGCTATCATCCATATCCGGTGTAGTATGTATATTCTCAATCAGAATATTACAATAAGCAATTCCCTCATATAAATGCCCCCATTGAGCACAATATGGTGAATCGGACTTTTGCAATCCTTGGGCTATATACCAGGCGCTGGTTCCCAAATAGCTCCGGAAAACATCGGAAATACAAAAATCACCGGCACCAAGCAAAGCTACATTATTTTTAAGACTTCCGTCACTAGGCATATACCTGTAGCAAGTAAACAAGACTTTTTCCGCTTCTTTTCTCAAGGCGAAAGCATGGTCTTCAATGGTCGGTATGTTATCCGGGACGATATTCAGTTCACATGATGTCAATATAAACACCGACAAACATGACAATATACATATTTTGATTTTTTTCATAACCATTCTTTTTAGAAACTTACATTTACACCAATATTGAATACACGTTGTAACGGATAATTAAGACCATTACCTGCCAATTCCACATCCCAATCCTTGAACTTACTCAAAACAAAAAGATTGGTAGAAGACATATAGAGCCTCAGATTGGACATACCCCATTTGCTCACAATTTTTTGGGGTACTGTATATCCCAGTTCAACCAATTTCAGTCGTAAGAAGGAACCGTCTCTCATGAACCATGTACTCAGTTCTTTATTGTTGGCAACAGAAGTGGTTGACAATCTGGGCCATGTTGCATAACGATTTCGGTTACTTTCCGACCAATAGCTATTTGCAATAAATTTCACTAGTTGATTATTAGTTTTCTGAGACATCTTCGAATCTTTAAAGAATGGAGACATCTTATCATAATCAATCCAGAAAGAAGACTGCGCCGAGCCGTGGAACTGGAAATTGATGTCAAAACCTTTATAGCTAAATGTTGATCCAAAGCCATAGTTGATTTCCGGACTAGTCGGATGTCCAATAGGAACTTGATCCAATGAATTAATTACTCCATCTCCATTCATATCCCGGTATTTGATATCTCCGGCTTTATAATCACCAAACTGTACAGGAGAGTTGGCCACTTCCGCATCGTCTATAAATAGCCCTTCCGCAATGTATCCCCACTTCTGGTTGGGCGAGTAGCCTATTTTGTATTTCCACCATTCCTTATCATACGTGTTATCTTCATATTTCAGATATTCACTATGCGCATAGGTTAAGTTTCCGCGTACTATCAAAAAAGCGTTTTTGTTAAGGTTCTTTTGATACTTTAAATCAAGATCCACACCGTGTCCTTTGGTCTCGCCAATGTTAGCATATACGTCTGCCTGATATCCCATTACGCTTGGAATACTGGCTCTTTTCTGTAATATGTCAGTACGATGTTCTGTGAAATATTCAGCTATCAGGTCAAATCCGTAGAAAGAAGCTTCCAATGCGAAATTAGCTTTACGGGATTTTTCCCATCCAATGGCAGGATTAGCATAACGTGAAACATTTACGCCAGGTCTGCTATATTTGTTTTCATACCCGAAAGAGGCTCCACCTGCATTCATATTCACATTAGACAGATATAAGAAACGTTCATCGACTCTGCCAATCTTATCATTTCCCACCAAACCGTATGATGCTCTTAGTTTCAATTTTGTAATTTTTGAACTGAGCGGTTGGAAGAATGGTTCGTTCGAAATCATCCAGCCACCACCGACGGACGGAAAGAATCCCCATCTGTGTTTCTTATCAAAGCGTTCGGAAGCATTGTATCCAAAATTGAACTCCGTGAAATAGCGGTCACTATAGGCATAAGTAAAACGTCCCGACACACCCATATTTCTTGAAGGCAAGCTCTCCTGCAAAGTTTTGTAGTTTGGATTCTTACTGTCGATATACTGAGTAACGATAAGACCACCTACGGAATGATCACCGAAAGTCTGATTATAACTGGTTCTCGTCTCAATGGTCATTACATTGTTGACAGTCTTGTCACCAGGACTAAAATCAAGGTATTCCGTTCCGGAGTCAGGATTGATGTTTTCGATAGAATATTTCTCTGTCATGAAATCATAAGAACTTAAAGCATAGTAATAGGGCTTATATTGTCTAGTCTGTTTATAATGTGACTTACGAGAAACGTTGAAGAAACCTTCAAATTTCAAACCTTTGGTGATAAAGTTTAAGTCCTGTGTAATACCTAATGTAGCAAGAAGAGTCGT
Source organism: Bacteroides sp. RCH18 (assembly GCF_058231005.1). NCBI lineage: Bacteria > Pseudomonadati > Bacteroidota > Bacteroidia > Bacteroidales > Bacteroidaceae > Bacteroides > Bacteroides sp. RCH18. Next base: position 3,175,459 of record NZ_JBIPTC010000001.1, read on the forward strand.
ATTCTCATATTCCTTATATCCTTTTACCAGTTCAGCATAGGGGTTGAGATAACTTCCGTCATCGCTATTTCCAAAAAGAATGTGTTTGATATACTTATGCTGCTCATCGGTAGGATATACAGCGGGGAAAAGTACAGGATTGGACTTCATGACCATTCCGTAAACTTCTGATCCTGAATAAATAGGGCCTTCATAAGTGTCAAAGATTCCACTTAAGTTTACTCTTACCTGGGTCGTTTTTGTCACATTGATGTTGACATTAGCCCTCATCTGATAAGTCTGAAGATTGATATTGTTGTTGAAGTTGTTCTTGCCGTCTACGTTGAGCAAACCCTGGTCTTTGGTATATCGCAGAGACACGTAATACGTAGCCGAATTTCCTCCGCCACTGATGCTCATGTTGGCTCTTCCATTCCAGGTCGAGTTCTTCATTAGTTGCCTTCTCCAGTCATTTGTAGGATAAATGATAGAACCAGATCCCGGAACGGTTCTGTCTATTTTATCATCACTATACATGACAGGGGCGGAAGGATCACGTGTTAAGATGGCTTCATTATGCAATTTCATGTAAGTGACAGGATCTGCCAACTCAATATTACTGGTCGGACGGGAATTGCTTCCCTCTATTCTTACATCAAATTTAGTCTTTCCCCTCTCTCCCTCTTTTGTCTTTACCAGAACGACGCCATTAGCACCTCTCGAACCGTAAAGGGCCGTTGCCATGGCATCCTTCATGATTGAAAAACTTTCGATATCATCGGGATTCAAACGACCTAAGTCCGTACTTGTAGATTCAATGTTATCAATCAGAATCAAAGGACTGGTGTTAAATCCAAAAGATGCGATACCACGTACAAAAAAGCTAGCATCGTCCGCACCCGGCTCTCCCGATGTCTGATAAGAAATAATACCGGCTACCTGACCTGCCAATGCTGTTGTCATATTACTGCTCGGTACTCTGAGGCTTTTTGGCGAAAGTGTAGTGATAGACCCAATCACACTCTCCTTCTTTTGTGTTCCGAATGCCACAATTTCCACCGCATCCAGTTCATTTACGTTTTGTGAGAGTTGGATGGTAACGTTTGTTTTCCCTTTCAGTGGAAATTCTTGTGTGTTATATCCAATAAAGCTGACTACCAGCACATCCTTTTGAGGAGAAGCCATCAAAATAAACTTACCGTCCAGATCTGTGACAGTTCCACTGGTAGGGTTACTTTTAAGAGTAACATTCGCTCCAGGTATTCCTTCACCGCTCTCATCAAAGACCTGCCCGGTAATCTTAACTTTTGCATCACTTTGCTGCTGACTCTTTTCATCACCAGTCATTTTCTGTTGCCCATCTTGCGAATATGCTCCTATCGCGACAAAGCAAGCTAGCAGAAACAAATAAAACTTTTCAATTTTCATAAATTATTAGATTAGTTAATGATAAATACTTGTTTTCCATTTAAAAGAGATTCTTTCTCATTTCATTCATAGGCTTTTATATTTTAGATTCAACATTTTTCAGATTACATACAGAAACGTCTCCGATTACCAACCTGCGTGCTCTTCTTTGTTTTCACTCCAATCGGCACTTCGCTTCTTTTCGCCGGTATAGTTCCATTCAATCTCGTCAGTGTATTCTTTTCCATTATATGTTGCAACGGTTTTAATTGTATTCTTACCTTGTTCCAAGGTTACATCATCCAAGACATAGTGCACATCCGTGTAGCCTCGGTGTATACCCGTCAGTTCTTTTCCATTAAGATACACTTGCGGTGTACCTATGTTAGAATAAACAGTAACGGAAGTATGTTTTCGTTCGCGGTCGATGTTGCGACGCTGGGTCAGGTAGAGTACGGGATCTTTGCTCCAGTTAGCTTTATACCAGTAATAGGAGTCTTTTTTGATTTTCCGGTCAAAAGTGATCAAACCCTTCAAGTTACGGGCAGGTACACCGCCACGGCTCCACATCGGTACACCAAAGTCAAACATATTCCAAAGATAAGAAGCGATGATATAGGGATGCTTTGCAATGACACTCCATTGGTATTCATGCGTCTTGGTCTGAAAAGTTTCCGGATAGAAAGACTTTCCCCAGTTCAGAGCATCACCCAGATATTCTGTCTGATGGTCCAGATTTGCATCAGCACCATATTCCGTCAACATCAGTTTCTGCCACGGGTATTTCTCCTCCAGCCCTTTTACCCAAGGCTCGATATCCTGCAACTTTTTCTCATACCATCCGAAGTAGCGGTTCATTCCCTGAATATCCGCATTTTGATTGACCGGATGCTCTGCATGGCCATAACCATTTACAGATACAGTGTAGCGGTCAGGGTCCTCTGTCTTGGCCAGGTTATGCAGAGTTTGTGTCAGTCCTGCCGTATATTCGTGAGGCTGGTATACTTCATTGTGCAATCCCCATACATAAATGGAAGGGTGATTGAAACTTTGACGAATCAGTTCACGAAGCTGAGACTGTGCATTTTCGGCTTCATATCCCGTCACCCGATTCACAAAAGGAATCTCTGCCCAGATGACCAATCCCAAAGAATCGCAACGGGAATACAGGTAATCCGACTGTTGATAGTGGGCGAAACGGACAGTAGTTGCTCCGATATCCATAATCTGAGCCAAGTCGAAATCATGTTCTTTGTTGGTAAGCGCACTACCCAGTCCCCACCAGTCCTGATGACGGGTTACCCCATACATCGGGTATTTCTCACCATTCAAGTAGAAACCTTTGCCTGCCACAATCTCATATCTACGAACACCCAATGGCTGTACCACCTCATCAATTACTTTTCCGTCCGCCAGTAAGCGGGAAATAACCTTATATAAATAAGGGTCCTTACGTCCCTGCCACAGATGCGGTTTATTCAGTTTGAAGGTAGAAATGTAAGTCTGTGTTCCCTGCGGAGTGAGTACCAAAGGAAGGCGATGGGAAGTGACCTTCTTGCCATTCTGCGTATAAATGGTATTTTCGAGTACCAAGTCAGCAGGAGTAAGACTTCCATTGTCCAGCTTCACTTTCACTGTGATATCGGCAGAGCGTTTCGATACATTCTTTTGAGTAATATACACACCCGGAGAGGCACAATCGGTAACTGTAATGTTATTCTGTTCAGTAATAATCAGCCATACCGGACGATAGATACCTCCGTAAACCCCAAAAAGATTGTGATTTACCGGAATCACATCAGGACGTGAAGCATTATCCGCCTTTACCATTATCTCATTCTCAGCTCCCAGTTTCAATGCGGTTCCAATTTCAAAAGCAAAGGCGCTGTATGCTCCCCGGTGCATTCCGACAAGTTTACCGTTGACATACACTTCTGTGTTGGCGCCCACACCTTCAAAGCGAAGAAATACACGCTTCCCTTTCAAGTCATTGCCAAAGAATTGTGTTTTCCTGTAATAACCAACTCCTTCATAGAAAGCATCAGCTTTTACCTGCATATCTTTAGCGTTCCAGGTATGAGGCAAGTTTACAGTTTCCCAGTCCGCATTCCATTGAGCAGCGACCTTCACCGGGTCCTGTGAAAAAGGCCCGCGTTTGAATAGCCATCCTTCATTGAAAGAGGTCACTTCCCGGGCAGAGAGTGAAAGAATCTGCCCGATAAGCGCTGATAAAATGAGTATATATTTAAACTTCATAGAATCGTTTCTTTATCATTTATGTTAAAGCATCTCGATAAATACTTTTTGTTCCTTTAGCTGCACGAACTTTAAGCTGAATTACATAAGGTTCACCCGGATTCTTTTTAGGAACAGATACGTTATATTCATTGCGGGTTGTCTCAACAACAGTGATATCTTCACCGGTAGTCAGCAAAGTGGCTTTTTCTACTGTAATGCCTTTCGGAGTCTTTACAATCAACCGTTCACTATAAGGCTGATTGAATACTACCATATAAACTTCATCGTTTTTACCACGTGTATAATATCCCCAGTCTTGTTTTTCAAATCCGGCATAATCGCAAGCATAAACAGCTTTTCCGTAACGATTCATCCACTTACCAATCGCTGTAGCCATTGCTTTCTCTTCGGGACGAAAATCACCATCTGCCTGAGGCCCGAAGTTGACAACCATGTTTCCACCCATGGAAACAGCGTGTACAATGCGGTCAATGACTTCAATCGGAGTTTTCACATAGCTCAATGACCAGTCTTTGTGATATCCCCATTGATTTTCGGGTATAGTCATACAGGCTTCCCAGTCCCACTGTGTAACTTTGAGATCTTTCACCGGATCGGGCAAGCGGCGTTCGTAGCCGGATTCGTAGTCACCCATCAGACGACCATTGCTATCAAAATGACGCTTTCCTTTGTCATCAGCACGCAAGCGGCTATTGATGGCAACACCCGGAACGAGTTCCTTCAACATTTGTTCTGCATGAGCCGTCCACCAACCATTCTTTTTAACGCTGGCATCCCACGTACCATCAAACCAGAAGTCTTTAACGGTCGGGTAACGTGTTGCCAGTTCTTTCAGTTGATTGTCTGTAAATTCCAGAAAACGGCTGAAGGCGATGCTATCTTCTTTTGATTTTATATCATAACGATAATCCGGATTACTCCAGTCCATCACTGAAAAATAGAAGTGTACATCAATTCCTTCGTCATTATAGGCTTTCACCAACTCGCCTAATATATCACGCTTATACGGGGTATTTGCTACGGTATATTTAGTATACTTACTAGGCCACAGACAGAAACCTTCATGATGTTTCGTTGTAATCTTGACATACTTAGTACCCATTTCTTTGGCCATCTTTGCCCATTTCTTCGCATCGAATTTCGTAGGGTTCCATTGATCCATCAGTTTCAGCCATTCATCAGCAGGTACTTTTGCCCAGCTTTTCAACCATTCGGCAGCTCCGCCATATACTTTTCCATTCCATTCTCCCCCGGGGATAGCATACAGTCCCCAGTGAATGAAAGCACCCAGACGGTTGTCACGGAACTTCTGCATGGCAGGGTCTTGCCGTTTACCTTCATTCGTAGCTCCATATTTCAAAGGAATTTCCTTCTTTGCTTCTTGAGCAAACGTTACAGAACTGACAGTAATCAATAATAAGAGTAATGTTATTAATCTGCTTTTCATGCGATAAATTATTGTGTTTTTCATACTTATTTTATTGTCTTTGATTCTATGTATTAAAACAGAATGAAAGCATTGCAAAAATAGGAGACCTACATGACATCTATAAACACAAATTTTGCAAAAAGAACATTTCTGCATCCACATGGAAGATTTGGTCACCTATAATGGAAGATTTGGATACATCGCCCTTCTTTTTCTGCACAAATGATGTTATCCAACGTATAGCAACCTATAGGCGGACATTGGGGGGACTAATACCTGGTTTGTCAGGTATTAACAGCTGACATATCAGGTATTAACAACTGAATTGTCGGATATTAATAGCTGATATGCCAGATATTAATACTTGAGAAGTCAGGTTATGAAACAACTACTCCTTCCTACTCCTGACTCCTTGCGGAGCAATTCCGAAGAAGGCTTTAAAGGATTTGCTGAAATAACGGGGAGAAGAAAAGCCGAGCCGAACGGAAATCTCTGTTATATTTAGTTCCGGATGATCTGTCAGCAAAGACATAGCTTCATCCAGCTTCACTTTCAAGATGAACTCATTCGGAGTCAACCCGGTCATTTGTTTAAACTGCATATATAATTTGCTGCGTCCCATACACAATTCTGAAGCAAGCGCAGTAACATCAAAATCAGGGTTCTCAAAATTCTCTCTGACAATATTTACACATTTCGTCAGCAGTTCTTTATCTTTCTCGTTAATAGCTTCCGCTACAGGAGATTCCGTAATGACCTTACCCGCATAATGTGCAATCAGACGCTTCTTGTTTTTTATCAAGTTATTGCAACGGGCCACCAATACCTTTATATTGAACGGCTTCGTTATATAATCATCCGCTCCGAACATCAAACCTTCTACAACATATTCCACAGAAGTCTGTGCTGTCAACAGAACAACAGAAATATGAGAAAGCTCTACATTAGTCTTGATTTTATAGCACAAGTCCTTGCCTGACATCTCAGGCATAATCACATCACTTACTATCAGATCCGGTTGTATCTGTTGCGCCATCTCCAGTCCTTCGCGTCCATTACACGCAGTATATACATTATACATCGGTAAGAATATATCTTCCAGCATGGACAATAGTTCGGTATTATCATCTACCAAAAGAATCGTAGGCTTATCTTCTTCATCTATATTTTTCTGCGATTCAGGTTCTTTTATCTCTTCCGCCATCAACTGTCCATAAGAAGATACAGAAGATTCCGGAATAATCAGTGACTCCCGACCTTCCGTCACAGCCATCTCTTCATCACTGAAATGTCGGTTTCCCAGAGGCAGAGACAAGATAAACTTAGTACCCTCACCAACAGTACTTTCTACCTCAATCTTTCCATGATGCATATTCATAATTCCTTTTGCCAACGCCAATCCGATGCCTGTCCCCAAAGTAAAAGAGGAGGAAGAAGAGGCATTCTCCGTCTGATAGAACCGGTCGAATATCTTCGAAATATGTTCAACCGGAATCCCAATACCCGTATCACACACTGAAACTACGGCCTGTGAAGCAACTTTCCTTACTTCTACAGTTATATTTCCCTTATTGGATGTATACTTAAAAGCATTCGACAATAAATTAAAAATCACTTTCTGTAACTGTATTGGATCAAACCAGACAGAAATCGTTTCTTCTACAGAATCAAAGCGATATGTGATCTCCTTTTTTTGTGCATATTCATAAAAACACATATAAATCTGACGAGTAAAAGTAACCAAATTCTGTTCTTCAACTCTGAGTTTCAAATAACCCTGCTCCTGTTTGCGAAAATCGAGCAACTCGGAGATCAAATTCCGCATATGCCAGGCGTTTTTATATATACGCTGAATACGATTATAAACGGTTGTGCCCAAATCCATTTGCATCAATACTTCAATTTGCCCCAGAATAAGCGTTAATGGAGTACGAAATTCATGAGAAATATTAGTAAAGAAGCGCAATTTTACTTGATTGAGTTCTTCAATCCTCTCTTTTTCTTTTCGCTCAAACTCCAATGAAGACCTCAGAGCCGCCTGCCGTGTTTTAAAACGAACAAATGCGACCATCAATGCAGTCAGACAAAGGGCATAAAACAGATATGCCCATATGGTAGCATAAAAAGGAGCGGAAACATGTATATTCAAGCAGATTGCATCTTTCAAACTCTCCTTATTTTCCATCGAACGGACTTTGAGCGTATAATCTCCGGGAGGCAGATTGGTGTAAGTAACCGTAGTGCCCGAAGTCTGGGTCCACACTTTATCGAAGCCATCCAGATAATATTCAAACAAACGATTACGGTCACTATTATAATTAAAAGTAGCAAATTCCACTGTTACGTTATTCTGTTGATAGCTTAAAAAGATATCCGACGTTTTCGCCAATATCTCAGTCAGGATGCCGGACTCATCACCAGGAGCTATTTCGTCATTGAAAATAAACAATTTATCAAAATTCAAGAAGCTTTTGACCTGAGATTCATAAAAGGACCGCTCTTGAAACATAGCCAATCCATTGGTACCACTGATATAAATAATCCCATTTTTGCTTCGATATAAAGCGGACCCCAAATTATAAGTCTGACGAAACAAGTGATAAGTCTCTTCTGTAACCTCTTTTTCACGATCAAAGATAGAAAGCCCTTTCCCATGCAAAACAAGCAGACAATTATCCCGGGCAGACTCGCAGATATAATAACAATAATTACTCGGAAGTACTCCATTGGTAGTTCCGTAAGACTTGAAAGTATCCTGTTTCTCTTGATACTTGAATATCCCCGCGCCAATCGTACTAAAATAAATATCTCCTTTATTATCTTCAAAAATATGCACGGTTTTGTATCTTCCTACCGTCAACGTGTCTTTCTCGCTATCCGCCAAATATTGAGTCACTTTTGAAGAAGATAAATTGACGCACACTATCCCTCCGCCACCAACAGCAAGCCACATACGCTGCCGGCTATCGATCAGAAACGTTTCAAAAGCATATTCCCGACTGATCAATTTCTGGACAGACGGATCATCCGTAAGCGGTGAGAATTTCTCGGTCACCGGATCAAAAAACACCGGACCACCTTGTGTCAACATCGCAATGCCATCCTTATACTCCTGAATATCGTTCACAATCTCATGAGGCAACGAAGCAGGGTCACCGGTAACATGATGGAGAGTGTGTCCCTTGTTCGATTTTAAATCCAGAACAAACAATCCTCCTATATGAGTCCCTGCATACAATCGATTATTCTCCTTTCTATAAAAGACCGACTTGACATTATTACTCCCTAATGTCCCCTGATCTCCTTTATGATACATATATCGGGAGAAAACGCCAGTATCCCCATGATAACAATTCAGCCCTCCACCTTCAGTACAGATCCACACATTTCCTGCACTATCTTCAGTCATTTTACCAACTACCGGAAAGCTGAGGCAGTCTTCACGTAAAGGTTCGGCACAATAAAAGCTATGATTATTCTTATCGGGATTGAATACATTCACTCCTCCATAATAAGTCCCGACCCAAATATTACCTTGCATATCTTTATGAAGAGAGAGAATAGAAGTATGGCTTAAAGAATTTGAAGAACTTCCATAACGCGTATAATGACTCCACGTATCAGTAATCGGATCGTAACAATCGATTCCCTTGAACGTACCTACCCAAATATGCTTAAAATCATCTTCCAGCACGCATCGGACCTGATTATCGGATAATTCACCCATTCCCGAATGACTAACATAAGCGGTTGTCTCCCGATCGGGAGAAATACGGTACAAGCCGTTCCAAGCTCCCACCCATATATTTCCGGAACTATCACCCAAAATACAATTGCCCTTATCAAGGGTAAGTAAAATCTCTTGCCGAAGAGGGTCTTCACGTGATATTGCGACCAAGTATTTTCTGGTAACCACCCATACAGTCTCTTTGTCTACATAGAGTGCTCTCCCCACAAAACCTTTCTGCACACGAGCAAAGAATGTCAGCTCTGTACCCTGTCCCGTATAATAATAAATGCCGTCTGCACAACTCACCCAAAGTGTATCTTTCTTACAAAACAGTCCATACACACCTTTCTGTCGCAAACAAGTGAATTGCTCCGTATAAATATCCAGTTTAATCAGATCGTTTCCCGAACGAATATACATTCTTCCGTTCTTATCTCCACATAATTCGTTAATCTCATTATTAGTCAGTCCATGATTACTTTCCGAAGGCTGGAATACTTTTACATCCTTACCGTTGTATCTATTCAGTCCCTCAGTAGTTCCCAGCCAGACTGCACCTAACTCATCCTGATAAATTGATGGGATACACACTTGAGATAATCCATCAGATACTCCCAAATGCTTAAAATAATGATTAGTGGCTTCCGCCATCATCATAGATAAAAGACTTAAGAGAAAGGTTATTGTTCTTCGCCACATTTTACACATAATTATATTGCGGGTAGCAAAAATACAAAAAAAACATAATTATTGGTTAAGAATCTCTTTAATTTATACCCTTCCAGCCGAAATGCAGTTTATTCATTTGACGATTCTTGCTAAAATACAGTCCCACAGTATTTTTTCAAGGAAAAATCAATGGTGTTTTTAGGTTAAAACCATATCTTTGCCACAAACTAAAAAGAATAATTGGATGTTAATCACATTTACATTCCGCAAGGATCTCGTTCTGTAAATAATCTGTAAGTCTTCCTCTCATTACAGATTATCCCTTACATTTTCTCCGGCATATTCATGTCAGAGTTGATTTCTATTTTCTAAAAAATAACAACTATTGTAGGCTCAAATGGTTTTATGCATCCTCGTATGCCTCCATTTGACGTACACCTAAAACATTAAAAACAATGAGTAACAATAATACATCTATACATGATTTCGATTTTTCTTTCATATGTAACTACTTCAAGCTGCTGAAACGTCAAGGTCCCGGAAGTCCGGAAGCCACACGCAAAGCTGTAAGTTTCATCAACGAACTGACCGATGATGCAAAGATTGCCGATATCGGCTGCGGCACAGGCGGTCAGACACTGTTTCTGGCTGACTACGTGAAAGGACAGATTACGGGCATAGACCTCTTTCCCGATTTTATCGAAATATTCAATGAGAATGCGGTGAAAGCCAATTGCGCCGACAGAGTAAAAGGAATCACCGGATCAATGGACAATCTCCCGTTTCAGAACGAGGAACTCGACCTGATCTGGTCGGAAGGAGCAATCTACAATATAGGATTCGAACGTGGGATGAACGAATGGAGCAAATACCTGAAAAAAGGCGGTTTCATCGCAGTGAGCGAAGCATCTTGGTTCACTTCGGAACGCCCTGCGGAAATAGAAGACTTCTGGATGGACGCCTATCCGGAAATCAGCGTGATCCCGACATGTATTGACAAGATGGAAAGGGCCGGATATACTCCGATAGCCCATTTCATCCTACCGGAGAACTGCTGGACAGAACATTATTTTGCCCCACAAGATGAAGTACGGGAGACATTCATGAAAGAACACGCGGGAAATAAAACTGCAATGGATTTCATGAAAGGTCAGCAGTACGAACAAAGTCTGTATAGTAAATATAAAGATTACTATGGCTACGTATTCTATATAGGACAAAAAAGATAATCATTATCTGCCGGAGAAGTTGGCAAGACAGGACAACTCTCCGGCTCTTATTATTCTTTATTTTGCATTAAAATGGAAACGAAAGAAATAAATAGGCAGGAATATAAATTACGGATCGACAAAGTGACCGAATATATTCATCAAAACATAGACCAACCTCTATCATTGCATAAGATGGCAGGAATCGCGTGCTTTTCTCCTTTCCACTTTCATCGCGTTTTCACGTTTCTGACGGGCGAAACACCGACGGAATACATCAAACGCACCCGGATTGAAAAAGCAGCACTGCTACTACAGAATGACAGGCAACTGTCTGCGACCGAAATTGCCAGTCGTTGTGGTTTCAGCAGTTTATCACTCCTCAGCCGCAACTTTAAACAACATTTCAATATCACTATCCGTGAATTTCGTTCACAGGAATAAACACCTAAAAAACATGGAAAATCAGATTCTAATTTTTCGGACCTCCATCACGAAGAGACGCGACATCAAGCTTATCGGAAGTCTCCTGGCAAAGTTCCCGCAAATCACCCGATGGAATGTAGATTTCGAGGACTGGGAGAAGGTATTAAGAATCGAGTGCAGCAATATCACCGCACTCGAGATTTCGGAAACACTCCGGAATAGTCATATCTTTGCTACGGAGCTGGAATAAGCAGTTGTTTCAGTTCCGCCACCCCTTCAGAAGCTCCTTTCCGAAGGACATGTATCGAACGGGAAGTATGTGTATCCACCGGCTTCGGGTCTATCAGATACACCTCTGCTCCTCTCGGTACATAATGCAGCAAACCTGCCGCAGGATATACATTGAGCGATGTGCCGATGATAACGAATATATCCGCCTTCTCTACATATCGGATAGCTGTCTCAATCTCCGGCACCGCCTCTCCGAACCAGACAATAAAAGGACGCAACTGAGTTCCGTCACCAGCCTTATCTCCCATTTTTACTTCATACTCTTCCGGCTTCAGTTCCTTTATATAATGAGGGTTATACGGGTCTCTGCTGGAACAGACCTTTGTCAACTCACCATGCAGGTGAATGATATGGCTGCTTCCTGCCCGTTCGTGCAGATTATCTACATTCTGGGTGATAACCGTCACATTGAAATTCTTTTCCAGCTCCGCCAGCAGTTCATGTCCGCGATTCGGCTTCACTTCCAGCAATTGTTTCCTTCGTGCATTATAGAAGTTAATCACCAATGCCGGATCACGCTGGTATCCTTCGGGAGTAGCTACCTGCTCCACAGGATATTTATCCCACAAACCGCCCGCATCGCGAAATGTACTGATTCCACTCTCGGCACTCATGCCCGCACCTGTCAATACTACCAGATTCTTCATAACCGCTCCTCCTTATTATTAAAAGATATACAAATGTAATCAGAATCATTGAATAAAAGAAGACTTCCGCCCCCATAATCTAATCCAAGGTATACAAGAATTTAATGCTGCCCATACGAAGGCTTACTGCCGGTCATGCGAAAAACTATTCGTCTGACAGATGTGTTTCTTTCGTCTGACAGTTGTCAGACGAAAAATCAACAGTTGTCAGACGCAAGTTTAACTATAGTCAGACGAATAAATTCCAGCATAAACGAACTTAAACAGTAAGAACACAAAGATTAAATCTTAGGAATGAAGGAATTAATTCCTTAAAGAAAAGAGACTAACTTTCACGGATATAAGAATTTTTAAATACTAAATGCTAAATCATTCAAATAAAACGTGTACTTTTGCGATTCATAAATTTGCAATTGATTGAAAGCTAAAACCATGAAGGTGATATGCTTTGATCTTCAACAAAAACATTATATGGATAAATTCAGTTACGCTATTGGCCTCGGAATCGGTCAAAACTTATTAAGCATGGGTGCAAAAGGCATCGCCGTAGATGACTTTGCACAAGCAATTAAAGATGTATTGGAAGGCAATCAGACGGCTATCAGCCATCAGGAAGCCCGCGAAATAGTGAACAAGTATTTCGAAGAACTGGAAGCTAAGATGGGCGCTGCCGCCATCGAACAAGGAAAAGCTTTCCTCGAAGAAAATAAGAAAAAGCCGGGCGTGGTTACGCTGCCCAGCGGACTGCAATACGAAGTGATCAACGAAGGCACAGGCAAAAAAGCGAAAGCTACCGATCAGGTAAAATGCCACTACGAAGGCACACTGATCGACGGTACACTGTTCGACAGCTCTATCAAGCGCGGAGAACCGGCTGTATTCGGCGTCAATCAGGTAATCCCGGGATGGGTGGAAGCATTGCAACTGATGCCCGAAGGTTCCAAATGGAAACTCTATATTCCGTCCGACCTTGCCTATGGCGCCAGAGGTGCCGGAGAAATGATTCCTCCCCACAGCACATTGGTATTTGAAGTAGAATTACTCGAAGTATTATAAATAAAAATTTCAAAGCAAAATGAAAAAAGTTAGTATTTTTATGGCAATCGCCGCTGCTGCAAGTCTTGCTTCTTGTACAGCTCAAGCTCCTAAAGCAAATCTGAAAACAGACATCGATTCACTATCTTACTCTATTGGTATGGCTCAGACTCAAGGTCTGAAAGGCTATCTGACAGGCCGTCTGGACGTTGATACTGCTTACATGGCAGAATTCATCAAAGGTTTGAACGAAGGTGCAAACAAGACCAGCAAAAAAGACATCGCTTACATGGCAGGTCTTCAGATCGGTCAGCAGATCAGCAACCAGATGATGAAAGGTATCAACCAGGAACTGTTCGCTGGTGACTCTACTAAAACGATCAGCAAAGACAATTTCATGGCTGGTTTCATCGCAGGTACACTGGAAAAAGGTGGCGTGATGACTATGGAAGCTGCTCAGGAATATACTCGCACAGCTATGGAAACTATCAAAGCGAAAGCTATGGAAGAAAAATACGCTGACAACAAAGCTGCCGGTGAAAAATTCCTTGCTGAAAACAAAGCTAAAGAAGGTGTGAAAACTACTGAAAGCGGATTGCAGTACAAAGTAATCACTGAAGGTAAAGGTGAAATTCCTGCTGACACTTGCAAAGTGAAAGTGAACTATAAAGGTACTTTGATCGACGGTACAGAATTCGACAGCTCTTACAAACGTAACGAGCCTGCTACTTTCCGTGCCAACCAAGTAATCAAAGGCTGGACAGAAGCTCTGACTATGATGCCTGTAGGTTCTAAATGGGAACTTTACATCCCGCAAGAACTCGCTTACGGTTCAAGAGAATCAGGACAGATCAAACCGTTCTCTACTCTGATTTTCGAAGTTGAACTGGTAGGTATCGAAAAAGATAAGAAATAAGAAAGTATCTTTCTAAATAGAAAAAGGAAAGGGGTGCAAAGTCTTTGCACTCCTTTTTTTTGCTTTTTCCTATTTTTTTTCCCGTAAAAGAAGAATAATTAAAATAAATCTCTATATTTGCTTACTATTTGATAACAACAGGAAATTATAATTTATTATTATGGAAAAAATAGACAACCTCGACAGGCAGATTCTAGAGATTATTTCACAGAATGCCCGCATCCCTTTCAAAGACGTAGCAGCCGAATGCGGAGTGTCACGTGCAGCTATCCATCAACGCGTACAAAGACTGATCGACTTGGGCGTCATCGTAGGCTCAGGCTATCATGTAAACCCGAAATCACTGGGTTACAGAACTTGTACATACGTGGGAATCAAACTGGAAAAAGGTTCTATGTACAAATCAGTGGTGGCCGAGTTACAAAAGATTCCGGAAATTGTGGAATGCCATTTCACTACCGGTCCTTACACCATGCTGACCAAACTCTACGCATGCGACAACGAACACCTGATGGACTTGCTGAATAACAAAATGCAAGAAATACCGGGTGTGGTTGCTACAGAAACACTGATTTCTCTGGAACAGAGTATCAAAAAAGAAATTCCTATCCGCGTAGAAAAATAACAGAATGGAATTCCTGAATGAATATCACCTTGCCGGGTTATTTATCGGAATTTGTACCTTTTTGATTATCGGCCTTTTTCACCCTGTTGTGGTAAAGGCCGAATATTATTGGGGCACCAAATGCTGGTGGATATTCCTGATACTAGGCATTGCAGGCGTTGCGGCATCGTTGAGCGTCGACAATGTCATTCTGTCTTCTCTGTTAGGGGTATTTGCCTTCTCCTCGTTCTGGACCATCAAAGAGGTCTTTGAGCAGGAAGACCGGGTAAAAAAAGGCTGGTTCCCCAAGAACCCGAAACGCAAATATAAGTTCTGAGAAGAGAAAGTATTGTAGTTTTTTATTGTTAGGACTTGCATATTTCAATAGAAAATACTACTTTTGTCACCGCATCCAGTAAACGGATACACCGGACTTGTAGCTCAGTTGGTTAGAGCAACAGACTCATAATCTGGAGGTCCCTGGTTCAAGCCCAGGCTGGTCCACAAAAAAGGTTGTAACACAAGTTGTTACAACCTTTTTTTATATCCGGCATCGGAACCGAATCTATTGCTTCCTCTAATTTTCGCTTCCTTTCAGAGAATTTATTCCATGCCAAAGTATATGAGAATATACTAGTTCCCACAAAATTATGATTTTAAAGATACGGAAGAGGTAAATAAAACGGGCATCATTAAAGAAACCCTAGATAGGGACTGACTAAAAAGTCAATAGTATCATCAATTTTTGGGGGGCTAAAAAAGCAATAGTATCTCCAATTCCCCTCCCTTCGGGAAGGAGGGGTGGCTGAAAGCCGAAGTGGTAGGTAAAACAAGGTTGTATCTATTTTACTACGAATGAAAGAATTGTGTATTCACCTACCACCTCCCCCTGCGGGTACTCCTCCTTCCCGAAGGAGGAGATTTAAGATACTACCGACTTTTTAGTCAGCCAAAAAAATCCCATTTTGAAAACCACTCTTGGCACCAAAATGGGATAACACAAACAAAACAAACAATATTGGAGCGATTTTCACAAACAGCTTCCTTTTCTTAATCTATATTTCATAACACTTATTAGTTCTCTCTAATGTGAAAGTAATATTTCACCGCAAAAGTATTATTTCTCCATTACATATAAAAAAGCTATATAATTGTAGTTATAAAAAATAATTTATTTAGATATAAAGATCTATCTAAAACTATTAAGAATAATTTTTAATAATCGAACAACTCTTTATTTATCAACAATATACAGCAAACAATCATTTATACTGAAACAAAAAACAATCCATAAAAGCAAACACTGACTTCCGCATTCAAAATGCAAAAGCGAAGCAAACACCCTAAAATATTTCACTTTATAAAATCACAATCCCAGCATCACAAACAGAGTAAACTACTCAACAACTTTCCATTCTGAGATTTAATTTCTATATTTGGGAAATGTCCAACAAGCACTTATATATTTATCTATGACCGATACTATTTCATATCAATACGCTGCTCCGTCTGTCTTACAACGTTCGTCTGATCAGGACGAATTATTTCTGGCAAAATACAGTGAAATAGAAAAGAAAGAAGCTCCCTGTTTCTTTTGGGGCAGATTGACACAACCTTATATGACGGCACGCTGCCTCATTGCGTTGTCCAACGTAGTACAATCCAGTTTTAATCTGACTCCTGCCCAGCTTTCCATGCTGAAAGACCCGATTGTGACGGCAGGAAATGAACGTTTACGCTTCGAAGGATTTTCGAATTGTGCAGGCGTATATGCCAGAGTCGACGTACTGCCCGACGGACACGACGGAGAGTTCCTGGAGAACGGAACAACGAATGTTGACTTCAATGCCGGTATGATTTCTGCATTAGGAAGCATCAGCAAACAAGAAAAAGTAGTGATGTCAGTCGGACCTAAGGAGGTAGGGCTTTACAATAAAGGTGAAAAAGTAATAGAACGCAAAGTTCCGCTGCCCGTAAAATGGATAAAGGGGCTGACCACAGTACAGATTTACCAGTCTGTTGCCGAACGGATGTATTCGTTCAATCGCATACAGACTTTGCAACTCTTTCAGACACTCCCCAAAGGAACCGTGAAATGTGACTATTATTTGGTGATGCGCGGACAAAAACCTGCCTTTTCACCGGTGAAAAGTCTGAATGCCGTTTGTATCGGAGGGGTACATCGTCTGCGCCTGCTCGAACCCCTGTTGCCGTTTGCCGACGAGCTGAGAGTCTTTGTCCATCCGACAATGCAATCGACCATCTGGCAACTCTATTTCGGTCCGGTTCGTTTCAGCCTTTCCCTGTCGCGGGAATGCTGGCGCGGATTCTCAGGAGAAGGTGCAGCATTGGACGCCCTGCTTGAAGACGTACCGGAGAAATGGATAGCAGCGATGGATAAATACAGTTACGCCAACCAGCAGTTCAACCCCACTCTTTTCGCTATTGAGGAGCACATTGATCTCGATAAGGTGGATTCTCTGTCTGCACGACTGGCAGCTATGGGGTTACTGGGCTTCGATCTGGATGATAATAGTTTCTTTTATCGTCGCCTGCCCTTTAAGACAGAGCGTATCCTGAGCCTCAATCCGCGTATGATAGCTGCCGAGAAGCTATTGGAAGAAGAGAAAGTGGAAATTATATCAAATGACGGAAATCGGACCGAAGCACGTGTCGCTGGGAGCGGAGGAGTAAGACATACGGTTATTCTGGACAGGGAAGGTGAGAAAGAACGCTGCACCTGTACCTGGTTTAGCGGCAATCAGGGAGAACGGGGAGCCTGCAAACATATTATAGCAGTCAAAAAACGAGTACAATGGAAGAACTGAAACACGAATTGGAGAAACTAGCCAAAACTTATGTGGATACTCCGGAGAAAGAAGAAAAGATATTGATTCCTTTTATCAAGCGATTATTAGAACTCCCGATGAAAGAAAGACGGAAAGTGATTCCAACTATCGGAGAACTGCAATATGAAAGAGGAGAAGGTTGGATGACTTGCTGCGACCCTGCCCGAAGGCGTTTTCTTGCCGCAATTGAGTTTATAAGTGCCAATAAACGTGAGATGACCATGGCATACGAAATAGATTTTGAGCTACTCTGCAAACTGCTCCAGCTTTACCGCCCTACTTGGTTATCCGACTTCATTAATGGTGATCACTCATTCTATAACTTCAACCTAAACTATCAAGAACTCATGCAGCTCGTAGATTTGGGGTATATAAAAGAGCTTTCTCCGAAGCTCTTAGGACAAATGGTCCCCTGGCAGATCAGAATAAGATCTTCCAACAGCAAAGAAGAAGAGACTTTCGACAGCAGCCCACTGCTGAAACGGGAAATCACCTTAAAAGAGCATATTTGGTACGTCTTCGAATATGAATCAAATCTCGGCTATCTGGACGATTGCGCCAAGCGTGCTTATAAAGAAGGGATTACGGTGCAGGACGAAAGTTTCAGCGCAATTCTCTATCGCTTTTCTCTCGACGGACATCTGGACAGAAACCGGCTTCTGCGAGCAACACTTTCCACCTTCAACCGAGGTTTTAAAAAAGACATGGTAAATTGGTTTGCCGGGCTCTTTGAAGAATTGCAGCCAAGGGTTGAAGAACTCATATCCCTGCAAGAGGAAATCATGCAAGTGTTCACCTCTCCATACACCAAACCGGTGAATGTGATGTTACAGCAATTAAAAAAGATTGCTTCCGAAGGCGAATTCCACTATCAGGAGTTTATCGAGCGTGCGACTACTCTTTTCTTTTCCAGCCCCAAAAACTCACTGCTTACTATTTATTCCATTTTTGAGCAGATCGTTGCCGGGCACCCCGAAATGAAAGAAGCGTGTTGCATCCCACTCTGCCAACTATTCCTGAAGAAAGATGAAAGCCTGCAAAAGAAAGCTGCCAGCTTTATATCAAAGTACGGAGACGTATCCTCTTCTACATTGCAAGAGACATTGCTATCTTACCAATCCGAGATGTTCCAGAGCGTACAGGATATACTTGTTTCTTTCATGAAGCAACCTGCGGAAGAAGCCGGCCTTCCCGAAACAACCTTCCAAGAAAAGGTTCGTATTTGTCGGGAAGACAACCGCATCCCGTTTCCTGCCAATAAAGAAGATTTTCTGTTCCAGCTCAGCCGCCTGTTCGACATGAATGAAAGTTGGGAAACAGACACAACGATTGCCGCCCTCATCGCCTTCCATCCTCAGTTGGATGAAGAAGATTTCAGCCGGATGGAGCCTGTATTCCAACGGGCAGCCAACATCATTATCAACAGTTGGGCGGTATACGAGAACTTTCTTGCCACTTTCCTGTTGGAATACCAACGTTTGTGGACACAAAAGGACACTGCCAACCAAGGATTCCTAAGTAAGCTCTTTACCCGCCTGGAAGAAAGACTTAAAGGGATAGACGCAAACAGAGGAGCCTACGACGAACGTGCTTTCAAGCGTCTTGCAGACTGGCAACCAGTCTACAGCAATAGAACCTGTTTTGAACCTATCAAACAATTGTGGCTGGAAGTAATCCGTAAAATCCAAAAAGGCGACTCATTACCTTTACTCTCTACTCCGACACATAGCCCGGCATACATCCAGGCCACCGAACTTGTACGACGGCTCGCCGTTTATCAGGAAGCGAATGCAAAGCCTTGTTCATGGGACTTTCAGCTGGCCATAGCACGCTGCGCTTTAGAAGACAAGGAAGAAGCCATTGCTGTCGCCCGACAATTATTAAATAATGAATATCTGCATCTTTGTCTCTTTTTATTAGATAAAGGGACGCAGCCCGAACCACCGTACAATCATCCATCTGCCTGGCTTGCAGCCGGACTGGTGAAAGAGCCGGATACAGAATTTGAAGCATTCAAAAACTTCTCCTGCAATACGCTGCCCCACAATTACCTGACAGGAAATTACGGCTGGAAAGAACCGGCACAGAAAGAAAATCAATATGCAGCAGATGTACGTCTGCTCCAGCTCAATTTCTACAAGTGGCATGAGTATGCAGAACACAACAGCCACCAGCTTTGGCAAGAACATCTGATCATCAACAGCAGATACAATATAGGCGATTCCGACTATATGGAACGTCTGTTCAGCTTCTTCCCCAACCAACCGGAACCACTGGTTGCACAAATCATCAACTGCTACATGGACTTCGGTTCACCGCAGGAAGAGAGCAAACGCAGTGTAGCCAATGCTTTACGTATGTTATTGTCGTTTCACTGTCCGCTCCGGGAGATGAGTTTACTGTTGCTGGGCGGAGGCCTGCTTTTTACTGACAAAACCGTCCGTTCATACGCTGCGGAGCTATGGGTGGAAGGCATCGCTAACAACAGAATAGACAATCACCGGTTAGGAGAAATAGTAGCACGAATTATCAATATGGGCATTGTTCCGCTAAAACGCTTCACCACAGAAGTGTATGAAAGCATATACAAACGAAGCGCCTTTCACAATCAACAACTGGAAGAGTTACTCACTGTATTGATCGGCGGATTGCCCGACAATCCGGTCACCGGACAAAAACAGTTACTCGAACTCTACGCGGAAGTGCTTCGCATGAACGGTCATTGCGTAACTGACGACAAAGTCCGCGAGCGCCTGGAAATGTGGAAAAAGAATGCTAATCTGAAAAAAGTAGTTACTGCATTAGGCAGGTGATAAGTGATAAGTGATAGGTAATAGGTAATAAGTAATAGGTAATATTGCTTGGTATCAGTTTTTTATCATTTCAGGTGATCTTAATTGATTTAAAGTAGACTAATTTATAAACACGGATATTGTTATCATATATCCTTCAATCAAAATTATAACCATGACTGCACTAGAAACACAGCTTACCGAGATAGTAGAAAAAGAGCAAGGGCAGAAGATCATTCCTTTTCTGCAGAAACTGACACAGGAGGAGCGGGAGAGCCTCATTCCCTGCCTCAGCCGATTGGAAGAATACTATAATAAGTTTGTCCAGCTGGAAGAAAGGACATACGGTACGCGTGCCACGTCGGAACAGCATCACATTATTGATCTTGCCGCCCTTGTGATTTTTCCTCTCAAGGAATTTCGCAAACACGAATGGGGGATAAACACAGCGCATCTGAACGAGATAGCTGCATGGCATATTCCCACGTGGCTGAACAGTTATTTCGTTGAAGGCGAAGGCAAGGAGTTTGGCGGTTTTTACAATATGGACTATGAGATATTGATGGACTGGATAGAAAGGGGGATTCTCACCATTTCCCCCTCTCCGCAGACGATAGCAGGTTATCTCGTTAACTATATCCACACTACCCCCGTATTAGAAAAGCGGGATATTACAATCAACGAGCATATCTGGTATCTGTTTGAATACGACTGCGGGCAAAACTGGCACGCCAATCCGGCCAAAGGATATCCTTATTATACATTCCAACACTTCACCGAGAATGGAAAGTTAGACCGTATGCGTGTACTGAAAGAGTCTTTGCTGGCAATCAACCGGAACTTCAACAAGAACCTGTGCAGCTGGTTTGCCGGTATGTTTACGGCACTCAATCCCAGCGTTGAAGAACAACTGACATTACAGCCGGAGATGCTTGCCGCACTATCTTCTCCCCATAGCCGTCCGATCAATATCATTCTCGGTCTTCTAAAGAATCTGTGCAGCCATCCCCGGTTCCTGACAGATGATTTTCTGGATCAGACCGCTGTCCTCTTCGCTTCGGATGTAAAAGCTGTCCATCAAAACACGCTGGGAGTTCTCAGTAAACTGGCGAAAGAGAAAAAAGAATATCGTGATACCATCTGTTGCGCTGCCGCACAAGGGTTGATGAGTCGCGACGAATCTACTCAGAACAAGATAGTGAAACTGATTCAAACATTTGGAGAAACAGAGTCGCCCACATTGAAAGAAGCACTCTCTGCTTATGCAGAAACAATGCTGACCAGCACTAAAAAAGAGTTGGCAGCTTATCTGAAAGACAATGTTTCAGATGCTTTATCCACCGATAAAGTCTTGCTGACTACGCTCAACGAGCAACCAAGTCTCGCCTCCTTCGACTATGAACCAATGCCAGCCATCCTTCGGGAAGACAACCGGATACAGGAAATTACTTCCATCGAAGACCTGATATTTCTAGCCAGCCAAATACTAGATTCCAATGAACTATACCACTTCGACCTTTTCCTGAATGCGTTGGTAGAATGGAATGAGCAACTGGAAGCGAAACATATCACCCAATGGACACCTGTTCTTCAACGTGCCTATAAGTTGCTTATCAATGGTGGAAGTTCACGCAACGGAATATTGGATTCTATGATGGCAACGTTCCTTATCGACTATGCAAAATTATTAATCAAGCGTTTCCCCGTAGAAGCAAAAGAGCTGAGCACCCTGCACGAGAAAATGGTGCAGAAAGACGAACTTCAGAAAGGTCAGTGGAGATATCGCAATCTGCAGAAAATAACCATCCGCCAGAAGAGTAATAAAAGAACGGAATTTCCTATTCACAAACAATTACTGTGCCGGACATTAGACCTTTTGGAAAGTAACGAGAACCGACTTCCCATGCTATCCACTCCTACGCATACGCCTGCATTTATTGACCCCATAGTTCTGATAAAAAGACTCGGACAATATCAGCAGGCCAATGCCGAACCGGACGATATGGATATGCAGATAGCCCTGTCGAGGATGGCATTGAATGATTATCCCTCGCAAGACTTTCCGACTGTTCTTCAGGAACTGAAAGGGGAATACCAAAGTTTGTTTTCCTTCTTGATGGGAGCAAAAGATGCAGTACCACAAGCTCCCTTCGCCCACCCTTCGTGGTGGATGACAGCAGGATTGATCAAATCACCGGAGACGGTTTATACTGAATTTAAAGATTTCTCTTATAGCAAAAGCTCACGCGAATTTCTGACGGGAAACTTCTCATGGTGGACTTTCCAAACCCCTCATTCATATACTGATTATCACAACAAAGTGGTAAACTGGACATCTTCAACCCTTAGTTTCAATGTTCCGGAAGGAGAGAACATCCACATCGTCAACAAAGGAAAGTATGATGAGAGGGTGAGTTATCACTCGTATGATCCGCATCCGCTACTGGTGGAAATGTACTCACAGATAGAACGTTATGACGATATACAAAATGATCTGCCCCGCTTGGTATGGCTGGCTCCCAATACACCGGAACCATTGTTTGTATGGTGCATCCGCTGTGCCATTTATGATCCGATGCTAAATGAAGTGAGAGAAGTTGGTATCACCCAAGCCACCATAGAGGCACTCCACCAATTAAGGCACGAATGGCATGAGACCTCTTATCTGCTGGAAGCCAGTTGTATGCTGGTAGCCGACAAGACTTCCCGTTCTTATGCTGCCGGAATATGGACGGACCGTGTCAGCACAGGATGTATAGACAGTGCACGTATCGGCAGGATACTGGGTTCACACCAGCGTACCGGATGGGGACCTCTGAAAAGACTTACCGACTTGATACAACAGCAAATGATAAACGTCAGCCCACTACACAACCGGGAACTGGAGCTGCTGCTTACATCACTGATTGCCGAACTTCCGGAACAGCCTGTCAAGGAACTGAAGAAGCTGCTGGAAATATATTCGGAACTGCTGTCTGTCAATAACAGCAAAGTAACGGATGAACGTATTCTGCAACTACTTGAAATATGGAAGAATACGGCCAACCTGAAAAAAGTAATAGCCAGTATCAACCGCTGAAAATCCGGATAAATCACAGAAGAATATGTCAATAGTAACTAAACTCCCCTCCTTCGGGAAGGAGGGGTGGCTGAAAGCCGGGGTGGTAGGTGTACTTCATAGTTGAATATCAACAGCTTATGTGTTAACCTACCACCTTCCCCTACGGGTACTCCTCCTTCCTGAAGGAGGAGAGTTTAGTTACTTTTGACTTTTGACACACCTTCGACCTTAAGTCTGACGCAGCATAGGCTTGCCG
This sequence comes from Bacteroides sp. RCH18, assembly GCF_058231005.1. NCBI lineage: Bacteria > Pseudomonadati > Bacteroidota > Bacteroidia > Bacteroidales > Bacteroidaceae > Bacteroides > Bacteroides sp. RCH18. Next base: position 3,199,017 of record NZ_JBIPTC010000001.1, read on the forward strand.
GTATTCAGACTATATTTGCATATAGGGTATAGTTACCGTTCATGCAGAGTATAGTTACCTAACATACAGGATATATATGTCCAACGTACAGGGGATATATATCCAACACGCAGGGCATATATGTCCAACGCGCAGGATATATAGATCCAACAAACAGCGTAAAAAAAGCTTTTTATTGGTGCTAAATTCAAAAAGAAGTATCTTTGGCACACAAAACCCAAAGGAGTAATGATGATGCTGAAATATAGTTTATCTGTCTTTTGCTTTCTGCTGGCAGGGTATTCCTGTGTATCGGGGCATAAGGAGACAAAGACATCTGGAGAGGCCGAAACAACGTGCACAGACTCTATGTGTGCAGAACTCGGAGATACAAGCCCCGAAGGTACAGCATCCGGCTGTATATCCCTTGCTCATGCGGACTCCATTGATGCAGATTCTATTTATACATCCCCCTCGCAGAAAAATGAATCCGCCAGCACACTGATTCCAAAACATCAGAAAAGCCCGATGGCTCTTTACATGGATTCTCTGGGGCTAATAAATATAGCGGAGCTGGACAACAGCATCGCCATCAGCCTAATGTACACAAAAGCGGATAACTTCACCGGAGAAATTCTTTATGACGACCTGTCCGAAGCCTATATGCACCCCCATGCGGCGTATGCCCTCTTAAAAGCACAAGAAGCATTGAAGGCACTGCATCCATCTTACAGTCTCATTATTTACGACGCCGCACGTCCGATGTCCGTACAGAGAAAAATGTGGGATGTGGTCAAAGGAACTTCCAAATACAGATATGTCTCCAACCCCAACCGTGGAGGCGGACTTCATAATTACGGCCTGGCGGTAGACATCAGCATTCAGGACTCGCTAGGGCGACCGTTGCCTATGGGCACAAAGGTAGATCATCTTGGAGTAGAAGCACACATCACCGAAGAAGGCGAACTGATACGCAACGGAAAAATCACCGAAACGGAACGTCAGAACCGGATATTATTAAGGAAAGTAATGAAAGCCGCCGGATTCCGTGCATTGCCCAGCGAATGGTGGCATTTCAACTTCTGCAGCCGGGAAGAAGCCCGAAAGAAATACAACGTAATACCATAACGAATACCACCATATAACGCCGAATATAAACAACCTATGATGCAAATATCCCCCGAAACCCAGCTCTTTATCCGCGAACATCAGACGGATGATGTACGTGCTCTGGCCCTGCAAGCCCGGAAATATCCGAACGTAGATATGCCGACCGCCATCACACAGATAGCAGGAAGGCAAGTTGCCGCCGAAAAGATTCCATCATGGAGCGATACGGATGATATATGGTACCCGAAGCACCTGTCACTGGAGCAATGCTCGTCAGAAGTCACCGCCCGCTACAAAGCAACCCTTTTAAAAGGTAACTCCCTGACAGACCTGACCGGAGGATTCGGAATAGACTGCGCTTTCCTTGCTGCCAGATTCAAATCCGCCACTTACGTAGAACGTCAGCAGGAACTCTGCGAAATAGCAGCACACAACTTTCCCATCCTGAACCTAAACCATATCAACGTAAAGAACGAGGACGGAGTGAGTTATCTGCAAGCTATGTCTCCGGTAGACTGTATCTTCCTCGACCCTGCCCGTCGCAACGAGCACGGAGGAAAGACGGTTGCCATCTCGGACTGTGAGCCCGATGTAGCCGAACTGGAAGAACTCTTACTGAACAAAGCGGAACAGGTCATGGTCAAACTCTCGCCCATGCTGGACTTGTCATTGGCATTGAAAGAGTTACAACACGTACAGGAAGTTCACATCATATCTGCCAATAATGAATGCAAAGAATTACTACTGATACTCGGACAAGCATCGGTAGAAGAAATATCCATCCATTGCGTAAATCTCCCTACCAGGGGGACGCAGGAAGAACAGCATTTCGTATTCACCCGCGAACAGGAGCAGTGCAGCGAATGCAACTATACCGACACACTGGAAAATTATCTCTATGAGCCGAACGCTTCACTCCTGAAAGCCGGAGCTTTCCGCAGCATCGCCTCCGCATTTCCTGTTAAAAAGCTGCATCCTAACAGTCATCTTTATACTTCTGATGCGTTAATCGAAAACTTCCCCGGCAGAGCCTTCCACATCATCAGCCAGTGCAGCCTTAATAAAAAAGAACTAAAAGAAAGTCTCGGAAACTTGAAAAAAGCAAATATCACAGTACGTAACTTTCCGGCTACGGTTGCCGAACTCCGTAAACGAATCAAATTGTCGGAAGGTGGAGATACCTATCTGTTTGCCAGCACCTTAAACAACGGGCAAAAAGTACTGATCCGCTGTGAGAAAGCCTGATAATCTGCAACAACATTACAGCATAACCCCTTCCTGCCCCATTACATCAATATATGAAACAGGAACGATAAAAAAGGACAAGGATCACTCAACTGTCCTGAAATGCCCAAACTGAATTTCCCGAAAAATAAATGAGAGTGTTTCAAAAGTCAAAAGTAACTAAACTGGGGCTGACAAAAAAGTCGGCAGCATCTTAAATCTCCTCCTTCGGGAAGGAGGAGTACCCGCAGGGGGAGGTGGTAGGTGAATACACAAGCTATTGCTACTGACTTTTGACACCCTCATTAATAAGTAATATTATTACCGAAGAGTTACACTCAATTTATTCCCCGAAGGTACATCCGAACTATTGCCATACATGATTTCATATTTTCCGGGCATAATACGCATGGTATTTGTAGTTGGATCAAAGAACTCAAATGTAGTTGGCAAAAGATCGATAGATACGACACAAGTCTCTCCCGCCTTCAGCGGTACCCGACGGAAAGCGCGCAAACTCTTTATCGGTCCTTCCGTATCATCTACTTTGCGGACATACACCTGAATAACTTCAGCTCCATCATACTTCCCTGTATTCTTCACATTGACTTTAAAATTCAAACCCTGTCCGGCAGATATAGTTTTCTTATTTAAGCGTCCTTTGGAAATATCAAAAGTAGTATAACTCAATCCGTATCCAAAAGGAAACAAAGGAGCTTCCGTCATATATCTATAGGTACGATTCTTCATACTGTAATCTTCAAAATCCGGCAACTGGTCCGTATTCCTATAAAAAGTAACGGGCAGCTTTCCACTCGGATTAAAATCTCCGAACAGAACGTCCGCCACAGCCAATCCGCCAGACTGCCCGGGATACCATGCCTGCAAGATAGCATCACAAGACTCCATCTCAGGAACCAATGCGACCGCCGAACCAGAGCAGTTTACAAAAACCACCTTCTTACCCGCTTTCTTCAATGCTTTCAGGATATCACGCTGCACTTGCGGTAGTTCAATTGAAGTACGGTCGCCGCCAGCAAATCCGGGACTGTTAACGGAATACATCTCTTCGCCTTCCAAACTCGGCGAAATGCCACCTGCGAAAATAACAATATCCGCTTCTTTGACTCTATCGACAACCATCTCAGGTGAAATATGACGATAAATACCCAAATCAAATCTAAGCAATGCCTCCGCACCTGCCTGCATATATTCTATTCTGATCTTATAATCTGTTCCCGCAGTCGCTTTCAGTGTATAGTCTCTTTTAGCACTGGCATGTTCTCCCCAATAGTCAATCACCTTTTCCCCGTTCACATATACCCGATAGCCATCATCTCCTTCAATCAGCAACTCATAAGCTCCACTCTCTTTCGGACGAAAACTTCCTTCATAAACAGCAGTAAAATTATATAAGCCCACACCTGTGGCAAAGGCCGTATTCCCACCATTACTCAGATTAATCGGAGAAGTAATCTGACTTGTAGCCGCTACATCACCACTCAAATTCATATTATTCCAATAGGTAGCTGTCAGACCGGGACGCCCATTGTTGGAGATCTCATTAAAATAAGATTCAAAAATCCGATTATCCAGCAACTCACATCCTTTCTCAAAAGGCACATCGCCTATCTTGCAGCGAATCCCTTCCAAAATAGTATATGTATGCGAGGGTACACCTTCGTAGTTTCCCCATTGCATCACCGAATCAACCGCATTCGGTCCCATCACTGCGATACGTGCCCCTGTTTTTGCCAACGGAAGCACACCATTATTGTGAAGCAATACCATAGATTTACGTGCCAGATCCAACGCCATCTGTTTGTGCAAATCACAATCCACAGTATCTATACTAATTTTGCTCCAGGGGACGATAGAGTCCGGATCCATCTCGCCCAAAGCAAAACGGGCTTTCAACAAACGGCGCAAACTTGTGTCTATACGTTCTTCTGTAATTAATCCCTGCTTCACAGCTTCCTCCAAATGCGAATATATCGAACCACATTCAAGGTCAGTTCCATTGATCACAGCAGAAGCACTGGCATCCGCAGCATCTTTATGTGTCTCATGGCGCCCTTTCACAAAGAAATCATCAATAGCACCGCAATCACTTACAACCAAATGTTTATAGCCCCATTCATCCCTCAATATTTGCGTTAACAACCGGTTGCTACCACAACAGGGCTCTCCTTCCAGGCGCTGATAAGCGCACATCACTTCCTTCACGTCTGCCTCTTGCACCAAAGCCTTGAAGGCCGGAAGGTAAGTCTCCCATAAATCACGGGGAGAGAGATCTTCTACATCAAAAGAGTGACGTTTCGCCTCAGGACCACTATGCACTGCATAATGCTTGACACACGCATGAGCCTTGTCATATTCGGCATCTGCCGGTCCCTGCATTCCCTTTACTACAGCTACTCCCATACGGGTGGTCAGATAAGGGTCTTCACCGAAAGTCTCCTGTCCCCTTCCCCAACGCGGATCACGGAAAATATTCACATTCGGATTCCAAAAAGTAAGCCCTTCGTTTCCATATCCATAGCGGTTACGGCGATGTGCATCGTGGAATTTAGCACGTCCTTCATCACTGACGGCAACATACACTCTTTCAATTGCTTCATCATCAAAGGTAGATGCCATACCCATAGTTATCGGAAACACTGTAGCCAGTCCATTGCGGGCAACACCATGTAAAGCCTCGCTCCACCAATTATAGGGAGCAACCCCTAGCCGTTCTACCGCAAAAGAAGAGTTTTTCATCAATCCTACTTTTTCTTTCAAGGTTAATCTCCCTATTAAGTCTTCCGCACGCTCTTCCGGAGCAAGTTTCGGATTCTTATAGGGTTCATTCTGCGCGAAACTGCCCATCGACGCAACGATACTCAAACTTAAAGTTAACAGTACTTTTTTCATTTTGTCCAAATTAATTAAAGCTTTATTTATTATGTTACCTTGCAATTCCACATCGAAAAACTACATTCTAATCATTGTTTTCAAATACAATAACTATGATCGGGGAATGCTGTCGGATTTATCTGTTCAAATGGAAACGCCTAACTTGAAACAGCGATGAATGATAAATGTAGTGCAAAAAAAGCTGCCATACCAAACTTTTTTCCAACTATTTTTATTACTAAATAATTTTTGCGAATCAAAGCTTATTACTATCAGCCTCAAAACTTGATTATAGCCAAAAGTACATGAGTTTCTATTACATCATTAATAATCTGACTACTTCAGAAAGTCTATCTGAAAAGAAAAGAGGCTATTGAAAATACAGATAAAGTAACAGCCTGCTAAGAACAGCAAGAAAGAAGATAAGTCTATTCCGACACTATTAAATAATGAAAAAGAAGGAATGTCTTATTTTTATAACTAAAATGAAAGAAGCGACAATAGAATTTCCCAGCCTCGTTTCACCTTATCTTTCAAGAATTTCAAGGCCTTACCCATATGTATTTCTACAGTCTTCTGACTAATACCAAGTCTCTCGGCTATCTCCTTGTAACTCAGATTTTCTTCACGACTCAACAGGAAACATTTTCTTTGTTGCTCAGGAAGTGAATTGATTAACCGATCAATGAAATTTTTTAGTTGGGAAGCACAATAATCCTCCTCCACAGTAGTGGAGTTATAATAACCTTCGTTTCCATAGGCTACCAAAACAGAGGTTTTGAAAAGATTCTCATTTACTCTCTTCTTATTTTTATTAAATACGATGTTTCGGGTAACAATAAAGAGAAAACCTTTGATATTTTCATCTTCCTTCAGTAAATGCCTTGATTCCCACAACTTCACAAACACATCCTGAACAATTTCCTCTGCATCAGCAATTGTAGCGATGTACAATCGGCTAAAGTCATAAACCTGACTCCAATACTCGTTATACAAATCAATAAACGCCTGATGATCACCGCCCTTAATAGCCAATACTCTTTCTCTTTCGTTCATATTTGTGCAAATATTAGTGACAACAAAGCTATACATTATTTAAAAGATACAAATATAGTATTTACAACCGATTATTACTCAATATTTTATAGATAATAAGTCAGAAATATGGTTGTTATTTTTAATTGCACATTCTAAAAGGTGAAGATTTAACGCTTTTATTGATTATTAACTCAAAAAGGACATCAACTTGGGTCGTTTCTTCTCTTTTCCTTGCTATTCGTTTCCGATATTCCACTTTTGTTTTGGTCTATCTCATATGTACTGCAAAGGTATTGATTTTTGTTTGATATTGCTCCTTGCTTGCTCCTTGTCGTAGATTAATTTTCACACAGGAATTTTTGTTCTCTTTCTATAGGGGCTTGAAACAATCCATTTATTGGAAACAATTAAAGACGGAGCTGGTTTGCCCCAGTGCTTTTTAAGAAACAGGGCAATTATTTTATCTCCACAAAGGCTCTTGTTCCCAATTATGAGGAAAGCCTAATAAACGAGTTCTTACTGATGGGTATTTCGATAAAAGCTGCTTGAAATCTGCAACAAAAGTGTTGCCCATAGAAATGGAGTTAAGCCAATACACCACATAGCAGAGTTGCGGATAAAGTGTTTGTTCACGGAACGAGAAATCCGTAATCCATGTGTTTGGCATACGCATAGGCATCATTGGCTTGACAGGAAAGACCCGATTTGACAGTCTTGAATGATGGGCGCAGCAATTACGAAGTACGGGTCTGGGTACGGATTAAAAGGCTAAGTGATTATTTTCAGTCATTTAGCCTTTTTAATTATCTAATTTTTCCCCACATTTTCCCCACAGCTGTCTATTTATATATTTTAGAAACATATTTTTCCGTAAAGTTATGTATTTTTCCGTAAAGTTATGTACCTTTGTCGGCAAATAAAGATATTCTCGTCAAACAAATATAAATAATATAAACATGGAAAAAAACAGAAAAAAACAAATCGTAGTTTTGAGTATAGCTTTAGTTTGCATTTTCATCTTGGTATTTTCATTGTTCCATAAATCAGCGACAAAAGATAGCGCAAATCCTCCTTTAACAAATGTTTTGACTGATAGCATTTCTCAAATTGTCTCAGCTTGTCCTGGCGAAATTGGTGTGGCGGTTATTGTTAATAACAGAGATACGGTTAAGGTCAATAATAAGAGTGTTTATCCTATGATGAGTGTGTTTAAGGTTCATCAGGCATTAGCTCTTTGTAATGACTTTGACAATAAAGGAATTTCACTTGATACCTTAGTAAATATAAATAGGGATAAACTTGACCCAAAGACTTGGAGTCCTATGCTGAAAGATTATTCAGGGCCAGTCATATCATTGACAGTGAGAGATTTGCTGCGTTATACTCTTACTCAGAGTGACAACAATGCAAGCAACCTTATGTTTAAGGATATGGTTAATGTCGCTCAAACAGATAGTTTTATAGCCACACTCATTCCTCGTTCAAGTTTTCAGATAGCTTATACGGAAGAGGAAATGTCGGCTGACCATAACAAGGCTTACTCTAACTATACATCTCCTCTTGGTGCTGCAATGTTGATGAATCGTTTGTTTACTGAAGGTCTTATCGATGATGAGAAACAAAGTTTCATTAAGAATACGTTAAAAGAATGCAAAACAGGTGTAGATAGGATAGCAGCTCCACTTCTTGATAAAGAAGGGGTTGTTATAGCGCATAAGACAGGTTCAGGTAATGTTAATGAAAATGGTGTTCTTGCAGCTCACAATGATGTTGCCTATATATGTCTGCCTAATAATATCAGTTATACCTTAGCGGTATTTGTTAAGGATTTCAAGGGAAATGAATCACAAGCGTCACAATATGTTGCGCATATATCAGCTGTAGTATATTCTTTATTAATGCAAACTTCAGTAAAATCTTAAACTGCACTTGCTTTGATAATTAATGATAAACAATCTAAAAGCACTCTAATCGTTATCGGAGTGCTTTTAGATTACTAATCAAATTGCTTCTATTATAATTTGAATCCTCTACTTTTTCTTTCTTCCTGTTGCGGCACTCTTGCTCCATATCTAAGCCTGTGCCATTGCTCCCTGAACCAGTCGGCAATCGGCTTCCTGTTTATTGTCAGGTTCAGCCTGCTTTCATCGTCAGGGTCATTTTCCACCCTTAAAATATCATCCTTTATATCAAAGTTCCGCCTGTGTTGCTCGGAATAGATTTTACCGCTACATTTCAGGGCTTCTTTTTTGACTATAAGACTTTCAGTCATTTCTTTAGAGAATCCCAGCATGGCACAAAACTTTTCCATGCGCAGCATTTCCCTGAACATCGGAAACCACCTGAAAGCCTTGTCTATGATTCTGGCGAGCCGTGACAGTTCTTTTTCTTTCATGTCAAGTTCCTGCCTGTGCATTTCTCTGAGATTGTGGATTTGCGTATCATGCTGTTTCTGCATCTGCTGTACTTGGCTCTGCAATTTTTCAATATTGGTGTTCCGTTTTGAAACCTCGTCTTGCAGTTTTTCGTTGGCACGTTCCAGTTCTTTCAGTTTTCCACTCCCGAAAAGAGAAGCAACTCCACTAGTTATGGCTGTCGCTGCCGTGGTGGCTGTCTTCTTTAACTTGTCAGTGCGTATTTCTGATTTCACCTGTTTCAGTTCCTGCTCGGCAAGATTTATCTGTTCTTCTTTGTGCCGTTTGGCTGCATCCATGCGTTGCAGTTCAGCTTTCTGCTTCTCAATGATAAAGTCGTTCCGTTCCAGATGCTCCTTACCAGTGACAGCCTTTGACTGCCCGCGTTCCATCAGCAGGATGTCGGATGCAAGGGTCTGCATCTGCATCATGTCATCGTCATTGAGCTTTCGGCTCTTTCCTGTTTCGTGGTTCATCCAGTCGAAAACGATATGGGCATGATAGTTCGGCTTGAACCATCTGTCCCCGACTTTGAAGCTTTCCCTGTCTTCCGCTTCCGGCTGACCGTTCAGCCAATGCCCTTCATCCTTGTGCAGGAAGATTTGCAGCGGTGTGATTCCCCAGCGTCTTTGACACTCCTCACCGAATTTACGCACGTCTGCCAGTGTGGTGTCCGACCTGACAAGCAGCACTCCTTCACGTATGGGGGAGCATCCCGCAATCTTGACTATTTTACCGTTCTTGCCTTTGCGTTCACGCTCCTTTTCCTGCATGGCACGTCCGGTCTTTTCCTTTACCATCTGTCTGATATTGTCATAATGCATCCGCAAATCCGGACTGCCGAAGTCGGGATTTATCCACTGTTCGTTATCGGTGGATAGTTCAGGAACGACATAGATTCTGGACTCTCCGATGTGGCGCATGTATTCGGCAGTCCTCCTGTTGTGAGCCTCGCTCGATGCGATGTTGCAGGGCTTGATATGTATGCTTGATTTTGTTGCCATAGATACTTGTTTTTTGGTTTGTACTTTATTGTTTGCTTTTCCGCTGTCCGTAAACGCATGGGGTTCTTAGGGGTGCAACCCATAAGCGGAGATTGCAAAGAGAGGGTCACTCTTTGCTCTGGGTTCTCAGGGGAGAAACGCCCTGAGTGGGTCATTAGGGTAAAACCCTAATCCCCTCGGGAGAGCCCACAACTACGTAAGCGGAGCGTGTAGTTATAGTGGGCTATATCAATGGCAAGCCATTGTCTGCAAACTCCAGCCTACGGCTTCCGCTCTCCTCCGTCAGGGAGGTTTTTCATCATCGTTGCCGATTGGAGATGCACCGACCAGCACAAGGTCTAAATCGTCTATCAGTTTTTGCAGGACGGGATTCTTCTCTATCATCCGCTGGAGGATTCTCTCAGCCTCGACCAAGTGGTTGGCTGTACTCATCACCTTGCCCTCCCGTATCTGAAAGATAATCCAATCGGCTATGTCGATATGGGCTTCTTTTTGTTTCGGGGTGGCATTCCTTTCGATGATGTCCGAAACCACCACCTTACAAAAGTACATGCTCTCGGCTCGCTGTTTCCACTCGGCATAAGCATCGGCATCGGGAAAGAGAAGCACGGTTCGCCCTGACAGTACACGGAGTTTCTCTTCTCTCATCTGACTCTTACCACCCGTAGCCAGCCATACATAATCGGGGAAGATAGCAGAACCGATAACGGCACTCTTCTCGGATTCCACCAAGACCACCACCTTGTCGGGATGCGTTTTCAACAAGTGTTCCCCGAAAAGGCATTGGGATAGTTGCCAATCCTCTGCCAACACACGCTGCTTTTTCAATATGCTGTGTATCCAGTTCACTGCCGATGTCTGTCCTCCCTTGATACGGTGTCCGTCTTCGGGATTGTACTGCATCACCTTTCCCGTGCGTACCTTGCCCGTCCTGTCTATCTGCCAAAAGATAACAGAGCCGTCACGGGTAGCCCCCAAACGGTATTCCTCCAACAACCGCTTCAACACCTCTTTCGCCTTGTCGCCATAGTAGGAAGTAAGGAGTGTGAAGAGGAAACGGAAGAAATTGCTACGCTCGCTTTGCGACTTCTCCACATAGTGAGGGGGAATATAGCCGATGGCTGTCGGCTTACTTTGCTGCTTCACTTTCTTCTGCTCTGCTCTTTGCCTGTCAAAAGAGAAATCATTGGTAGTTCTGTGTTCAGGATGCTCTTGAAAATACTCTTTCGGAGTGTAGTGATACCCACAACCGCTTTCGTGGTTACATCTGCCGACCGATGGATGCAACGGCACATTATTTTCGTCCACGTAATAGACGAAAGAATGCCTGTCTCCGCATTTGGGGCAGGTATGCCGTGTTGCCGTTCCTTTATACTTCTGTAATGAATAATTGCCCATAGCTTAGTCCGTTTTTGATGGTTGATTGTCGGCTGTCCCATCCTGTCCCATTGTCCCACACTCTAAGGGTTGGGACAGTGGGACACTTGGGACACCTGCGTTTTTACTCTCTTTGCTGCGCTGGATGATACGGTTTACGGTGGACTTGCCACAATTCACCTGTGAGGCTATCTCCCTGACGGACTTGCCCGATTGGGAGAGTTGCAGAATTTGGCAATCCCTTTGGCTTGATTCATTGTCGCCCAATTTTTTCAAGTGTTCCTTTTCCGTGGAATAGCCCCTGAACACGAACTGCAAGAAAGCATCCACCTTGTCAATCTCGTAAACGATTACATTATCCGCATCATGAGAGAACGTGCCATAGCGCACTTTAAGCTGCTTCACATAGCGAAGCCCTCCGTCTTGGGCACTTTTTCCAATGGTGAACACGCTGTCAAAGAAATTGTAGAGCCGTTTGCTTCCGGCAAGGTCGTTGGATGTGATGGGACAATCCAAAGAGCGTTTGGGCGTATGTGCTAGGACAAGGATAGAGAGCGCATATCTCTTTTTGAGATTGTTCAGCTGAATCATCAGCCGTCCTGCGGCATCGCCTTTCTCCATGGCGCAACACAGGTAGGTAAGATTGTCAATGATGAAAATCTTGCAGTCGGTCTGCACAGCCATCTGTTCAATGCCGCCTATGATAGCTTCCTCAAAGTTGGCATCCAAAAGCTGGTTGCAGTCAATAGACACCCGATAGAGTTTGTCGGGAAAGGTGTAGAGCTCTCCATGCTCGTTGGTATAGCGGAGCTGGAACTGCTTTTCGGACAGTTCAAAGTCCAGATACAGCACATTGTCGGTTCGGGCGATGCGGTCGGCTATCTGCACGGCAAGGATGGACTTGCCCACGTTGGAATCGGCAAACAAGCAGGAGAGTTCCCCCTCGTACCAAAAGCTGTCCCACAGCGCACAGGGCGTAGGCAATAACGATGCTTCAAGAATGGTTTGGTTTGCCGTCTTGATATTCATCATGCCTACACTGTCGGGCATACCGTTATGCGCTTGGGATGCTTTTGTGAGGTCGCCACGTATCAGGTTGATATAGTTCTTATCCTCTTCCATATCATTCACCAGTTACGTGGGTTGGGCTTGCGACGGTGGGAAGAGGATAAGGACTTGTTCAGTTCCTCGTCTGACAACGGTATGGGATTCTTTCGGGCGGTTTCCAGCCACTTGTCCAGTTCGTCACGGTAAAGGCAATAGCGTTTGCCGGGCTTGGTGGCAGGGATTGTCCCTTCTGACAGTTTCATGTAGAGCGTACCCTTAGGGATACCTAAATACTCTGCTGCCTCGTCCACAGACATGGGCACGTGGGTGTCCACCGTTTTGGCATTGTTCACACTGCACTGCTCGGCGAGCAGGCTTTTCAGGCTCATCACTTCGTCTCGAAGCTGAGCGACAACCTCGGGGAGGTCGTTGAAGGTAAGAATTGATTTTTCCATTCGCGTACTCGTCTCTTTTGTAAGACTTGGCGCAAAGGACTGAAATGATATATCCGTGAATATCTCCACGACACGTCATTGCAAAATAATTCCCGAATAATTAAGCCCAGCCATAAATGACGGGCAAAATTACTCGGGAAACGATGTAAAACAGGCGGTTATGAGTTACCGGATGGTTGTCGTTGGTGTCGTGATTATCCTAATTCCGCACATAATCCTCGGGATAGTGGAAATCAAGTTTGCCGTTTTCGGGTTCATCAATGGGAATTTCCGTCTTTAACGGCTCTACCTTGAAATTCTTGATGGTTGATAAGTCTGTATCAGCAAACGATTTCGGGAAAAGGGCTTTGATGAACTTGGCACGGTTATCCCCATTGTAGTATCTCTTGTACAGGAAACGCTCAGAGATATTCCATACGAAGTGACGGAGTGGAATGTTGTTGATGTCTTTGGTAAACGGTCTTTGTATGGGCTTCGGGGTATAAGTGTTAAGATTCATCCATTTGTCCACCTCAGTACAGATGTGGTTCACGGTTTCTTGGTCGGCAATGCGAGGCAGGTAATAATGGCAATACTCCATGACCATGCGGATGCGCTCTTCCTTTTCCCGTTGCTCTCTGCTTGCGTAATTGGCACGGTTCTTTTCGTGAAGATCCGGGGCGATAGTAAGCTCTATCGGTTGTGTTTGGATAAGTGTCTCTTCTTTTGTCGGGGATGATTCGGGTACAGGCTCAGGGACTGATGTAGGTCCAGGCACAGATGTGGCTTCTTCAAGTGTATTTTGTGACAGTTCTTCCTGCACCTCTATGGCTTCGGCAATCGTTTCTTTCTTGCCGAACTTGATTTTGTAGATTTCGTATGTATCAAAGATAAGTGTCTGAAAGGAGAGATAGAGCAACCATCCCAACAGGTTACAGCATACGAATACTATCCACCTGACAAAGTTGTCTTGGTTGAAGCTGTCCGCTATTACCAGCGTGGCAATGGAAGATATTAGGACGATGGCGAAGCCGACAAAGCCCAAGATGATGTATTTGTCCTTGATTGATGATTCCATATTTCGTTGAGAGATTGAATGTTCCTGTATTATTTTGTGCAAAGTTAATGCTATTTTTCCCAATTACTGCCCGTTATTTGCGGTTAGAACGGTCTTTTTCAATGTATTTCACGAAATGTCATCATATCATACTCTGTTTCATACTCTGAGGGGCTTATAAATGGTGGCATCAAGCCAAAAACATAGAGGGGCGATTATAGCCTTGTAGCCATAACCGCCCCTCTGAATACCTGTCAATGTGAGACATTTATGCCTCCTTGCGCTTCAAGGTTATCTTGTCCACCACCTGACACATCTGCTGCGCTGCTATCTTGGAATAGATTTGTGTGGTGGTAATGTTCTTATGTCCGAGATAGGCTTGGATGACAGCCATGTCCGTTCCCATTTCCACGTGCAGGCTTCCGAAGCTGTGGCGGGTACAGTGAAAGGTGATTTTCTTGGTTATCCCTGCTGCCGTGAGCCACCGTTGGAGTGGTCCTTGCAGCATCTTGTCCTTGAAATCCTCAAAGATAAGTCCCTCGCCCCGTTCTCCCAGCAGTCCATAGGCTTCATCACTGATGGGGTTATGCACTATTTCTTTGGTTTTCTGCATACGGGTGGTAACGAACATCCTGCCGTTGGTGTATGGTTGTATCTGCTGCCACGTGAGCTGTCTGATGTCGCTCTTTCTCAGTCCCGTAAGACAGGCGAAAAGAAAAGCTTTTTTCAAGACCTCCTCCTCACAGGGTGTTTCGGCAAGCCGTATCAGTTCCTCTTGGCTCAAATGCTCCCTGATGGTGGGAATGCACTCGATGCGGTCTAAGAAGCCGTTTGGGTTCTCCTTTATCTTCCTGTCACGGTAAGCGGTATGCAGCACGGCACGGAAAGTTGACCAATAGCCTGCTGCGGAGTTGATGTGCAGCTTTTGGTTGGTGTGGATGGATTGGGGTGCATCAAGCAGGTATTCCATGAACTTGCGGCACAAATCCACATCCACCTCCTCAAAGGTGCATTTGCCGTTCACGAACCGCTGGAAATGCTTGTATACGTGCTGCCACTTGATATTCTTGCGGTCAGCCAGTCCTTTGAAATAGGCAAGGAAATCGCCCTTCATCTTGGTCTTGTCAAAAAAGCCGTTGTTTTCATTGAAAATGGCTTCGTAGCGCTGGTTGCGCAGGATGACCGCTTTCTTCATCATGCGTGCGTTGAAGTCCCGTTCCTGCTGGTTTGCAGGTTTGGCGAAGATGTAAATTCCTAAGGCTTCACGTGTAATCACTCTCATGGTGACATTGTCACGGTAGCCGGGATAGTAGTCAAGGCATAGTGAATACTGTGTCCCGTTCTTAATCTTGCGCTTACGCAAGGTAACTGTTTTGCATTTACTCATAATAATTATGTTTTAATTGGTTGTATACATTTTGGAGTTGTATCCATGTTTCCGATGGCAAAGGAACAACGTGAAATATCCGTGAATACCTCCACGATACATCATTTTGAAATAATTTTCGATAATCCCGATTTTTCACGGTTATTTGTTCCTTTCAGCCATGACACGCTCCACATCTGAGCGCAAAAGCAGGTTTTTCACACCCACCTTTATCTTTTCGATGTGCTTCACCTTGACGATATGGCAGATGTTGGCTGACGAAAGACCATAGATTTGCTGCACCTGCTCAACGGTATAGTAGCGTTCATCGTTCACAAGGTCAGTTCTGCGGAGTTCGTTCAAATGTGATTTGGAGTAATAGGTACGCCCGTACTCTCTTTTAGTGGGTATCTTATGGCGATAGGTGTAGGCACGGAGTGCGGTCGGCTTCATGCCGAACAGTTCCTCCACCTCCTCGGTCAGTAGCCAGTCGGTAATTTCGCTAATATCAACTGCCACACCGAAAAACTCGTCAATATGCTTCTTGCTGTAATAGTTCTTTCCTGCGATACGGCAGATGGGGATATGGTTACGCTTGGCGGAAGTGTAAAGCCATGACTGCTTTACCTTAAAAAGGGACATCACCTCCTCGCCCGAATAGAAGTCCAACACTTCTTCGCTTTCCTTTTCCCTTTTTTCTCTTTTGGCAGGTAAGGAAGATGAAGATGATTTCCTTGGTGTGGAGGTGTTGCCGGGCAGGATGCGGTGATAGGGATTGCCCTCCAACATCTGCTCGATGTCGGCTCTGCGGATGAATGCCATGCGGTTGCTGATGCGTGAGGCTTTCAGCTTGCCGATGGCTACAAGTTTGTAAATGTACTGTCGGGAACAGCCCATGAGGATGGCTGCTTTGGAAAAGGTGAGATACTCCTGATGCTGTATCTCCATCAAGGGTTGGGCGACTTTGAAGAGGTTGTTCTTCTGCATCACTCTGGCTCGTTTGGCTTCTGCCTGACAAGCCTCACTGCAATATCTTTGCATACCGCTTCGGGTTACAAAGGACTTGCCGCAAAAACTGCATTTTCTGGTTGCTTTCATACCGTTTTATCGTTTAATGGTTCATTTCTTCAATCCTATATCTCTGAAATGGTAAACGGATGTGAACGGAAGTCAACCATTGTCGCTTTTCTACACAGTGTGACTGTTTCCGCATATCGGGGCGGTTATTGTCGCTTGTCGTAAACGGTTGTAAACCCTTGTCAACTGTCTGCACGGTGTGACAAAAAACAAGCCCCGCAAATTCTCCACGTCAGAAATACGTCTCAAAAATATGTGGAAATTTGGGAAGCGACAAATGGCAACCGAAAAGTGTTAAATTTTAGAATATGCTGGTAATTAAAGATTTACACTCGGATATTTCTGATTAGTTTTGGTTGTTCTATGGTTATAAATACAAAAATAAAACACATTTTTTTTTATATCCGATAGGGGTAAATGTAATATGGGGAGTATTTAGTATGTAACCGAAGTCAATAACAATCATTATCACTAATATATAAGGGCGTGAATTCAATAGAACTCATTAATATTATAAAAAAGATGTTAGCCGACAGACTGACAACTTCCGAAAGGGAACAGCTTCTCAATGAGAAGCCTATGGTTAACTTTCAGTCTCAACAATGGGATAAAGCTCCTAAAGCTCATATACAAGATCATGTTCCCCCGCACACCATACTCAATAAGATTATGGTCAGATGCCGGAACGAAAAACAGCCTTTAGAGAGAAACAAGAAATACTATCGTATCGGATATTCCATCGCTGCCACTGTTGCCATCTTCATTATCGGCTTTTGGATTGCCAACAATATTTCATCATCCGACATTAATATCAGTGCTCCAATGAATGATAAGCTGGCAGTCATACTGCCGGACAGTTCGGAAGTATGGCTCAACGCAGCTTCTCAAATTCGCTATCACAAGTCATTTCTGAACAACAGAGAAATCTTTCTGGAAAAAGGAGAAGCTTTCTTTAAAGTGAAAAAAGCTCAGGGAGCACCCTTCAGGGTTTATTTCCGGGAATCGCGTATTGAAGTGACCGGAACGGAATTCAACATCAAAGCCGGGCACATGGAATCGGAAATTACCTTATTCACCGGCTCCATCAAATTCCAGGCAGAGGAAGGACAGCGAGAACTGCCGATGCAACCGAACGAACGAATCGTATACAATACCCAGGCCAAATCAGTTGTACGCACGAATATAGATATCAACGAGTATGACTGGCGCTCAAGTAAATATCGCTTTACCAACAAGCCATTACAGGAATTCATCGATTTTATCAACCGTTCATACCATGTAAACATCATAATTAAAGAAGAAAAGCTCAAAGAGCTGAAGTTTAACGGAACTATACGTAAAGACGAGCCGCTTACCAATATCATCGAAAAGATATGTATCAGCCTCGATTTAAAAGAAAAACAAGAAAATAACAACATCATATTATATTAATACATAAGAATCAATTATCAATATATTCACTATTAACCTTTTAGAAACATGAAAAACATGCATTTTAGTAACAGCATACTCAGATATGCCGTTCTATTGATTTGCTTCCTTCCAATGGCTCTCTACGCTCATGGCGCACAAGGAAAGAGAATCATTCTCAAGGGTCAGTCTATCACCATGCAACAGGCTATTCAGCTGATTGAAGAAAATAGCCAGTACACTTTCTTCTTCAAGTCCGGTGTTATCGCCAATGACGAGAAAAAGGACTACGATTGCGAAGGAGACATTAATGAAGTTTTAAGAAAAGTATTCAGTAACAGCGGAATCGACTATGTCATCAAGAACAATGAGATTATCTTGAAAAGCGCGAAAGCAGAGGCTGTTCAGCAAAAGAGTCAGGGACCGAAAAAGTCGGAAATCGTAGGTGTGGTAGTCGACGCCAACACAGGTGAATCCATCATCGGTGCTTCCGTACAAATCAAAGGGGCTGCTACAGGAGTAATCACCAACATTGACGGAAAGTTCACGATTATGGCTGCCCCTTCGGATGTTATTCTCATTTCTTATGTAGGATACACTCCCAAAGAAATCAAGATCGGTTCACGCAAAGTGTTATCCATCGATTTGAATGAAGATGCCAAGCAGTTGGAAGAAGTAGTCATCACAGCTTATGGTACAGGACAAAAGAAAGCCAGCATGGTAGGCTCTGTTGAATCTATCAAACCGGCTGAACTAAAGGTACCTTCTACCAATCTGTCTACTGCATTTGCCGGACGTCTGGCAGGTGTTATTGCCGTCCAGAAAAGTGGTCAGCCGGGAGCTGATGGCGCCAACTTTTGGATTCGCGGTGTTTCGACCATGAACGGAGTCACCGATCCACTAATTATTCTGGATGGTGTACAGGTAAGTTCAAGTGACTTGAATAATCTTGATCCTGAGATTATCGATAGTTTCTCTATCCTGAAAGATGCTACCGCAACAGCGATGTACGGTACCCGTGGTGCCAACGGTGTGATGATTGTAACCACCAAATCGGGTATGAATCTGGATAAGCCGATCATCAACTTCCGCATGGAAGCACAGATGTCTCAACCGACCAGCACTCCTAAATTCGTAGACGGTGCTACTTATATGGAACTTTTCAACGAGGCCGTAAACAATGACAATAGCGGTGACGTCCTTTACAGTCAGGATAGAATTGACGGCACACGTGCCGGATTGAACCCTTATATCTATCCGAACGTAAACTGGTATGACGAACTATTCAAAGACGCTTCTTACAGCGAAAAGTTCAACTTTAACATCCGTGGCGGTGGTAAACGTGTAGACTACTTCTCCAGTATCTCTGTCAACCACGAATCCGGCATGTTGAAAAATCGTTCAAAGGATTTCTTTTCCTATAATAATAACATTGAAATCATGCGCTATAACTTCCAGAATAACATCAATGCCAAATTGAGCAATTCTTCTAAGTTATCCTTGCGCCTGAACGTACAATTGCGTGACATGACTACTCCTAACCAGGGAGTAGGAGCCATCTTTAACAATGCCATGAATACATCACCTGTTGAATTTCCAGTATATTTCCCGGATGACGGTGAAACACCTTATATAAAATGGGGAGCTACAGAACGTGTCAACGCTGACTATCAAACCAACCCAGTAGCTCAGGCTGCTACAGGCTACAACAAAGGCTTCCAAAGCACAGTCATTGCAGCACTGGAATTTAACCAGAAGTTGGATTTCATCACCGAAGGTCTGAGTTTCAAAGCACTGGCTTCATTCAAAAACTGGTCGAGTTCCGAAAACAAGCGTGAAGGAAAGTGGAACAAATTCGCACTGACCGGATACGAAGACGATGGCAATGGTGGCTACACCTACACAACAAGTCGTATTGGAGACGAATATACGACAAACCTGACCGCAAAGAATACAAATTCCGGCGACCGCCGTTTCTATTTGGAAGGAATGGTCAATTACAGTCGTACATTCGGTGAACATGACGTCAATGCGATGCTAATCTATAGTCAGGACGAACTTGTTAACAACACACCGGGCGATGGAAACTTTATCGGTTCATTGCCTCAACGCAAACAAGGTCTTGCAGCACGTGCCTCCTACGCTTATGCCGGAAAGTATATGGCTGAAGTGAACGTAGGATACAATGGGTCGGAAAACTTTGCCAAAGGACACCGTTTCGGTCTGTTCCCTTCCATTGCCGCAGGTTATAACATCAGCGAAGAATCTTTCTTCAAACCTTTGAAAAATGTTGTTTCTAAATTGAAGCTACGTGGTTCGTGGGGTCTGGTAGGTAATGACCAGATTAACGGCAGCCGTTTTATCTACATGTCACAAATTGACCTGGGCGGCAAAGGATTTACAACAGGTGTCAATCAGAATGTGACCTACAATGGTCCCGTTTATCAACGTTATGCCAATGAAGATATTACATGGGAGGTAGGAGAGAAAATTAACTTTGGAGTCGATTTACAATTGTTCCACTCTCTGGACCTTACTTTTGATATCTTCCGCGAAAATCGTCGCGACATCTTCCAGGAAAAAGGGACCACTCCGACATATATGGGTACGGCTACCACTAAAGTATACGGCAACCTGGCAGCTATGCGCAATCAGGGATTTGAATTAGCAGCCAGCTATAACAAGCAGTTCAACAAAAACTGGTTCGTCAGCTTCAAAGGAACTTTCACATATGCGCATAATGAAATCACCCAATATGACGAATCGCCAAAATATCCATGGCAGTCAAAAATCGGAGTCAGTGCCAATAAGAATGCCATTTATATTGCCGACGGACTCTTCATTGATGCAGCGGATATTGCCAACCACCAACAACAATTAGGAGCGGCAGTGATTCCGGGAGATATCAAATATATCAATATTTCAAGAGACTGGTACGGATATGATGATAACCTGACAGATACAGACGACTGGGTATGGGCAAAACATCCCGGCGTACCGGAGATTGTATATGGATTCGGTCCGTCTATTAAATGGAAGAATCTGGATTTCTCCTTCTTCTTCCAGGGAGTAGCCAGAACCTCCTTCATGGTAAAGGATTTCCATCCTTTCGGTGACAATATGCTGCGCAACGTACTATCATGGGTGGCAGACGAACGTTGGAGTCCCGACAATCAGAATACCAATGCGACTTACCCGCGCTTGTCACGCAAAACCAATAATAATAACAACAAGTTGTCCAGCTATTGGGAGCGTAACGGTGCCTTCCTGAAGTTAAAGAATGCAGAAATCGGCTATACCTATAAAAATATGCGCTTGTACATCAGCGGCTCCAACCTGCTGACCTTTGCTCCGTTCGACCTGTGGGATCCTGAACAGGGTGGTGGCAGTGGTCTTTCATATCCGACCCAGCGCGTATTCAACATTGGATTCCAAATGACTATTAACAACAAATAATACCTTAAAGATATGAAAAAGAATACACTATATCTATTCATCCTCTTATTGATTACAGGGCTGAATACTTCCTGTAACTATCTGGATATCGTTCCCGACGAAACAGCCACGGAAAAGGATGCCTTTGCCAATCCCCGTGCCGCACTACGATATTTATATTCCTGCTACGGATATCTTCCTCAGTCAAACAAAGTCGAGACATGTATGGACTTTACCGGTGACGAAACGATCAGCCCGTTTTCTGAAAGTTACGTAAAATTCGCCGAAGGTTCCTATGACTCAAGCAACACGATTATCAGCTATTGGAATACACTTTTCCAGGGAATACGTCAATGCTATTTGCTGAAAGAGAACATCAACTCCGTACCTAAAATCAGCCAGGAAGAAGTCGATCTTTACACAGCAGAAGCCGACTTCCTGATCGCCTATTTCCACCTCCTTCTGATCAAATGCTACGGACCGAGTATTTTGGTGAAAGAACTTCCGGCACTTGACACTCCCGCGAATAATATGCTCGGACGTCGTCCGTACGATGAATGTATCGACTGGGTTGCCGACTTACTTGACGATGCAGCTACCAGACTTCCTGCCACACGCAATAGCTCGGATTATGGACGTGCCACAAGCGTCATTGCCAAAAGCTTAAAAGCACGTATGTTGCTTTATGCCGCCTCACCATTATTCAACGGGAATCCTGATTACGCAGACTTTAAGAACCCGGACGGTGAACAGCTCATGCCGACCACTTATTCGGAAGAAAAATACAAACGTGCAGCAGACGCAACATGGGAAGCTATTCAGGCTGCATTAGGAGCCGGTCACGAGCTCTATAAAGCCAGTACTACAAGTAATGCTTATCCGGAACCGACGAACCTGACAGAACGCACACTTCGTATGACCTTTATGGATAGCGAGAATTTCAAAGAAGTCATCTTCCCCGAAACCCGTAAAGCAGGTGCTTATGGTATCCAACGTAAATCCATACCTTTCTTCCCCCGTGGTTCGTGGAATGGTATAGCCCCCACTATTACCATGCTCGACCGCTTCTACACAGCCAATGGATTGCCGATTGACGAGGACCCGGCATTCAGTACAAGCAATAAGCTGGATGTCGTAACCATCCCCGAAGGCATTACCTATGCCGAACCGGGAAAAAGAACATTATACATGAACATGAACCGCGAACCCCGATTCTATGCGTGGATTGCTTTTGAGAACGGTTATTATGAATGTCGTACAGACGATAAAAGATATGCTTATCACAAATTCTGGGGCGCTGAGCGTTCTGAAGGAGACAAGTGGTTGACCGGATTTCTGGCAACAGAAAACTGCGGTGTCAGAGCCGATGACGGAAAGATTGTCACTGCAGCACGCTCTCAGAACTACTCCAAAACAGGATACCTGAACAAAAAAGGTGTACACCCAGGGATACAAGCTACCGTTGGTACCCCCGGACCAACGGTAGAATATCCGTGGCCTGTGATACGTCTCGCCGAACTTTACCTGAACTATGCCGAAGCCTGTGTAGGATACGGTAAAGAAGGCTATCCCGAAAAAGGAATGGCTTATCTGGACAAAGTACGCGAACGCGCCGGACTCAAATCAGTACTGGAAAGCTGGGCAAATGCCAAAGTTCCTTTGACAAGCTATGACGGTCAATGCGGTCCCGACGGCAGAGTGATGAAAATCGTCAGACAGGAACGCATGATCGAGCTTTATCAGGAAAATCACAACTTTTGGGATATCCGCCGCTGGAAGATGGCAGATACTTACTTCAATGTCAAAGTACGTGGTCTGAACATTCTTGCCGAGACACTGGAAGACTTCGCCAAGATTGTGGAGATACAGGACAAGCGCACATTCGACGCCCCCCGCCAGTATCTGATGCCTATTCCGGCAGGTGAAGTAAGCAAGAACCCGAACATGGTGCAGAATCCGGGTTACTAATCAATGATGAATAACAATTATTAAAAACAATCTGATTATGAAAAAGATACTTATGACGATATGTCTTATCGGAGGATTAGCCATGCTCTGGTCTTGCAGCGATGACAAAGATTCCTATCCGGTACCCAGCGACATCGAAAATCTGAAAGCGACTCCCGCTCCGGGACAGATTACCCTGAGCTGGACCAACCCTGCCGATGAAAACTTATATTATGTACAGATAGAATATACCATCGGAGCCACAGGAAAGTCATATAGAAAACAAGTCAGTCAATATGCCGATGAACTGGTAATAGACAATCTGCTCCAAAAGTACGGTGAAATCAACTTCACCGTACAAGCCTTCAATCGTGGCAACACCGCAGGCACCATCCATCAGATAACTGCACAAGCAGAAAAGGCAAGTCCTACGTTTGGCACTCCCGTAAAGATAGATCTGGACTATAAGAAAATATGGACGAATGCTCCATTTCCTACCCGTCCGATCAAAGACCTGGTAGACGGAAATATAGCAACCTTCTTCCACTCGTGGTGGAGCTCACTAGTGGAAATGCCACATTATCTGGTAGTAGATTTAGGCGAAGAAGTCAGTGCTATTAAATTCCGTTCGACCAATACCAACCGTGCGAACGATAGTTCATGGAAAACGATCAACCTATATACAAGTGATAGTTATAATCCAGCAGAATGGTTTGATGGCGTCGAGAAAATTGATGGCAACACAGTGGATATCTCACAGGCAGGTACCCACAAGGAAACTACCTTAACAGGACTTCCCGACGGAGTGAGCGAAGTGTACAACTCAGAGGTAATTCCGCTGTCAAAACCTTCCCGCTATCTTTGGTTCGAAGTGACAGAGACCACGAAGGGCACTCCTTATTTTGCTTTAGGAGAACTGGAAATCTATCAATGTTCAATGGTCGTACTTGAATAAAAAAAAGAATGAAGAAATATATACTGCTTTTCTTTCTATTATCGTTGCTGCCATGCCTGTCTACGGCATGCTCTGACGATGACGGCTCTTCAACCCCCAATTTAACCGTTGGAAAAGAGACAGTTGATTTTAATAGTGAGTCCGGTAGCCAGAATGTAGCTGTCACTACCAATGTGGATACCTGGACTGTCAAATCAGATAAAAATTGGTGCCACCCGTCAGCAGACGGGAAGACACTGATAATATCTGTAGACGAAAGTGAAGAACGGTACGTGCGTAAAGCAACCGTTACCGTGATAGCTGCCGACCAGATAAAGACAATTACAGTACGCCAGTTGGGATACGAAGCAGCCATTCTGGTTGACCAGCCCAGCTTCGAGGTAGGTGTTATCGGTGGAGAAATCCAGTTTGACGTGACGACAAATGTAGAAGTAGCCATCACTTTGCCGGAATGGATTACCGCAAAACCTGCCAGCCGTGCACCGGCCACAGTCACCACCCCCCATAGATATATGGTGAAAGCGACCGGACTTGACAGTCAGCGTCATGGCAACATTGAAATAACAGAAGTATTACCGACTATCGATCCCGATACGGAACAGGCAGAACCTGTAAGCGCATCCGTATTTGTTACCCAAAAAGGACTCAACGAATTTGCCGAAGGCAACGGAGAAGACGTAAAAGGTGACATCAAGATCAAAATAGTAAGCGGAACGGCTTCTTCTTTTCAATCCGGAAGCAACATCGAAAAATCTTTTGACGGAGATTATTCGACACTTTATCATTCCAGTTGGAGTAATGGTGCAAGCAACTATTTCCCCATCACATTAACCTATAATTTTGAAACAGTCACAGATGTCGATTATTTGATATATCATCCGCGCAACAACGGAAATAATGGTAGATTCAAAGAAACAGAAATACAATATTCAGCAGACGGTCACACATTCACAAAACTATTGGATAAAGATTTTCAAGGCTCAGCTACGGCAGGCAAAGTAACATTTGACCAAACGATACAGGCAAAGTCTTTCCGTTTCATCGTAAAAAGTGGTTCCGGTGACGGACAAGGATTTGCTTCATGCGCCGAGATGGAGTTCTTTGCAAAGAATCCCGTGAACTTTGATTATTCGACTCTCTTCACAGATGCAAGTTGCAGTGAACTGAAAACCGGTATTACGGAAGATGACATAGCGCAGTGCGAATACCCGTTCTTTAAAAATATAGCCTACTATATGATTAAAGGCAAGTATCCCGCAGAATTCCGTATCAGCGAGTTCAAGGCATACCCCAATCCGGATATCCAGTCGGAAACCCACAAGACCAACCCTTACAGCCAGTTGGACAATCCGACCGGAATATCGGTCAAGGCAGGTGAAAACCTGATTGTACTGGTGGGGGACACACACGGATATGACATCGGACTGCGGGTACAGAATCTGGATGCACCTGAGAATGACGGTTTTGGCGGAGTGACCTACTTACTGAATCAGGGAATCAACAAGCTTACTATCAGCGAACAAGGACTGGTGTACGTGATGTATGTCACAAAAACACTGGACGATCCGGCAGCGGCCCCTGTCAAAATCCATTTTGCATCGGGAAAGGTGAACGGCTACTTCGACTCACAAAACCCGGAGCATACCGGACGCTGGTCGGAACTGCTCAACAAAGCAACCAACCGGTATTTTGACGTACTGGGGAAATATGCCCACCTCACTTTCGAGACGAGTGACCTCCGGACATACACAGGTTCCAAGGGAGATGAACTGATAGACCTTTATGACAAGATCGTGTACAGCGAGCAGCAGTTGCTGGGCTTGGAGAAATACGACAAGATGTTCAGAAACCGGATGTATCTGAATGTCATGTATAAGTCCTATATGTACGCCACAGCCTATCACACAGCCTACAACCGAACAACAATGAATGAAATCTGTAGTCCGGAAAAGCTGAAGACAAGCGCTTGCTGGGGACCGGCACACGAGATAGGACATTGCAATCAGACCCGTCCGGGAGTATTGTGGGGCGGCAACACGGAAGTGACGAACAACATCATGTCCGAGTACATACAGACCACCATTTTCGGCCAGCCCTCCCGCATACAGGTCGAAGACATGGGAATCACCTACCGAAACAGATACTCCAAAGCATGGAGCGGGATTATCGCCACCGGAAGCCCGCACGCCGACTTCCAAAATCTGGGAAAGAATAATGCCAACGATGTATTCTGCAAGCTCGTTCCCTTCTGGCAACTGGAACTCTATTTCGGGAAGGTGCTGGGCAGGACTCCGTTGCAACAGGCGGACAAAGGAGGTTTTTATCCGGAAGTATATGAATACGCCCGCAATAAAGACTACACCGGAATGACTCACGGAGAGATTCAGCTCGACTTTGTATATGCCTGCTCCAAGATTTCCGGTATGAACTTACTCGACTTCTTCACCAAATGGGGATTCCTGACTCCGGTAGACAAAGAACTGGACGACTACGGGAAAAAGCAGCTGACCGTGACACAAGACATGATAGACGCTCTCAAACAAAAAGTGAACGCACTGGGAGGCACCCGTCCGGATGTCGCTCTAGAATACATCTCGGATAATACGTACGAACTGTATAAAACGAAGCCCGCCATCATCAAAGGAGAGAATGCCACTCATGCTCCCAAGACATTTACGGTAGGTTCCGGCGACAATGCGGTGACTTACAACGGTGAGACCATCACGATCAAGAACTGGACCAATGTAGTGACGTACGAAGTGAAAGATGAAACCGGCAAATTCATCCTCATCTGCAGCGGCGAAAATACCCCTTCGTCTGTCGATACATTCACCATTCCGGTTCGCTGGAAAGATGGTTTCCGGTTAAGCGCCGTTTCCGTTACGGGCGAACGTATCGACATTCCAATGAATTGATCGTATCTCAGATACATTCAAGATAACTTTTTATCGGGTTAGGTATCGAAGGGTGTCCGCAGGCGGGCGCCCTTCTTGCGTAACACAATCGTAGCATATTTGTTACGCGTTCTTCAATCAACTGTAAAAAGCAAGAAACGTCAAGCCCCTACTTTTGCAGCAAATAATTAACGCACGCTAACATTTATGAAACGATTTCTCAGATTAGTCTCTTTGACTCTTTTAATCATGAGTACAAGCGGAAATACTTTTGCAAAGGAAAAAGTAAACGTAGCCAGACAGGGTACGATCCGCGGACGCATAGTAGACACTTCCAAGCAAATTCTTCCGGGAGCCTCCATCTACATCGAAAAACTACATACCGGAGTGACAAGCGACGTCAACGGTTATTATACATTCGCCAATCTCACACCGGGCACATACACCGTGAAAGTCAGCTACGTAGGCTACTCTCCCGTCGAAATGAAAATCACCATTCCGGCAGGAAAGACACTCGAAAAGGACGTCGTACTCAATGAAGGGCTCGAACTGCAGGAAGTAGTGGTAGGCGGCGCCTTCCAGGGACAACGCCGCGCCATCAACTCACAAAAGAACAACCTCGGAATCACCAATGTCGTTTCAGCCGATCAGGTCGGAAAGTTCCCCGATTCCAATATCGGCGACGCCCTCAAACGTATCAACGGTATTAATGTACAATACGACCAGGGGGAAGCCCGCTTCGGACAAGTCCGCGGTACTTCCGCCGACCTCAGTTCCGTGACCATCAACGGCAACCGCCTCCCTTCTGCCGAAGGCGATACCCGTAATGTCCAGCTCGACCTTATCCCCGCCGACATGGTGCAGACAATCGAAGTGAACAAAGTCGTTACCTCGGATATGGACGGAGATGCCATCGGCGGCTCCATCAATCTGGTGACGAAAAGCACTCCTTACAAACGGATGTTCAGCGCCACAGCAGGAACCGGCTACAACTGGATCAGCCAGAAAGCACAGCTGAACTTAGGATTTACCTACGGCGACCGTTTCTTCAATGACAAACTGGGAATGATGGCCGCCATCTCTTATCAGAACGCTCCGTCAGGATCGGACGATGTGGAGTTTGAATATGACGTCAACAAAAAAGGCGAGGTAGTCATGGTGGAAGCACAGAAACGCCAGTACTACGTGACCCGCGAACGCCAAAGCTACTCCCTGGCTTTCGACTACGACATCAACCCGAACCACCGGCTGACGCTGCAAGGTATCTACAACCGTCGCCACGACTGGGAAAACCGCTACCGCGTCACCTATAAGGATTTGGATAAGACAGGACTAGACGACGAAGGAGATATGCAGCAATCCGCCCAGATCGAGACAAAAGGAGGAACACCCGACAACAGAAATGCCCGTCTGGAATTACAACAGACAATGGACCTCAGTCTGAGCGGTGAACATCAGTTCGGCAAACTATCCGTCAACTGGGGAGCTTCCTACGCCCGTGCCAGCGAAGACCGTCCGAACGAAAGATACTTCAGCCTGAAACAGGACTTCCTCGGCTTTACCGTTGTAGATGCCGGCGACCGTTTCCCTTACGTGACTACGGACGTCAACCTGCACAACGGAGAAGCAGACGGCGAAAGGGGCAAATGGAAAGTGAAGGAACTGACCGAAAGCAACCAGGAAATCTACGAAAAAGACTTGAAATTCAAAGTAGACTTCGAACTTCCGCTGACAAACGGTATCTATGGCAACAGCCTGCGGTTCGGAGCAAAGTACGCCTCCAAGACCAAAGACCGCAACACCCTCTGCTATGATTACGCAGATGCGTACAAGGACGCTTTTGACAAGGATTACATGAACAACCTCACCAGCCAGATTCGTGACGGATATATGCTGGGAGACCAATATAAGGCGACCGATTTCGTATCCAAAGAATACCTGGGTTCACTCGACCTCAGCAGTATGGAAGGCGAACAGGTACTCGAAGAATCCTCCGGCAACTACCACGCCCGTGAGAACGTAACTTCCGCCTTCTTCCGCTTCGACCAGAACTTGGGAAAGAAGATAAAAATGATGGCAGGCTTACGCATGGAAGCCACCCACATCAAATACAACGGCTGGAACTGGAACGTAGCCGACGACAAAGACGAGACAGAAACTCTCGAACCTACCGGAAACCATAAGAACAGCTATGTCAACTGGCTCCCCAGCCTCTTGTTCAAATACGATGTGAACGACGATTTAAAGCTCCGCGCTTCGTTCACCGAGACACTGAGCCGCCCGAAATACTCCGCATTGATCCCCTGTGTCAACATCAACCGCAGCGACAACGAACTGGTGATGGGTAACTCCGACCTAACCCCGACCATCTCCTACAATCTCGACCTCAGCGCAGACTACTACTTCAAAAGTGTCGGTCTGATCAGCGCAGGTATCTTCTACAAAAAGATCAATGACTTTATCGTCGATCAGGTCATCGGTGACTACACCTATCAGAACAACGAATACAAGAAGTTCACCCAACCCAAGAACGCCGGCGACGCCGACCTACTGGGCGTAGAACTGGCCTATCAACGCGACTTCGGCTTCATTGCTCCCGCACTGAAATGTATCGGTTTCTATGGTACGTACACCTACACCCACACCCAAGTGAACAACTTCAACTTCGAAGGTCGTGAGAACGAGAAAGACCTGTCCCTGCCGGGATCACCCGAACATACAACCAATGCTTCCCTTTACTTCGAAAAGAAAGGCTTCAACGTACGCTTCTCCTACAACTACGCTTCGAGCTTCATCGACGAAATGGGAGAAGTGGCAGCTCTCGACCGTTACTATGACGCAGTGAGCTACATGGACCTGAACGCCAGCTACACCTTCGGCAAGAAGATAAAGACCACGTTCTATGCAGACGCCACCAACCTGCTGAACCAGCCTCTTCGTTACTATCAGGGAACCAAAGACCGCACCATGCAGGCGGAGTACTACGGTGTAAAGATTAATGCCGGCGTAAAAGTTAACTTCTGACAATGCGAAAAGCGAAAACCTCCGTTCCTAAGAATGGAACGCCCCGTTGGTTTTAAAGGAACGGGGTCTTGGTTTTAAACCAACGCCTCCTTCCTTTAAAACCAAAAGAACAGAGAATTTCAGCCTTTCAATAATAACAATTATAAACAACTAATAATCAATATAATATGAAGATAAAAAGCTTATTCATTCTTCTTTTTCTTTCCGTCTTTACATTCGCCCACGCACAGCTCACGGATTATTCTATCTTTGACAAGAAGTTTAACTTCTATGTAGCCAATGATTTAGGTCGCAACGGCTACTATGACCAAAAGCCAATCGCCGAACTGATGGGCACAATGGGCGAAGAGATAGGCCCCGAATTTGTATTAGCCACCGGAGACGTTCACCACTTCGACGGAGTGCGCAGCGTGAACGACCCTTTGTGGATGACCAACTACGAGCTTATCTACTCCCACCCCGAACTGATGATCAACTGGTTCTCCATCTTAGGCAACCACGAATACCGTGGAAGCACTCAGGCAGTACTGGACTATACGAACATCAGCCGCCGCTGGTCGATGCCCGACCGTTACTACACCAAGGTATTCGAAGAAAAAGGAGCTACTATCCGCATCGTCTGGATAGACACCACTCCGCTGATTGATAAATACCGCAATGAAAGCGATAAATATCCGGATGCCTGCAAGCAGGACATCAGCAAACAGCTGTCATGGCTGGAATCTGTACTGGCAAGTGCCAAGGAGGACTGGATCATCGTAGTCGGCCATCACCCCATCTATGCCTACACCCCAAAAGAGGAAAGCGAGCGGCTTGATATGCAGAAACGCGTAGACAGCATCCTGCGCAAGCACAACGTAGATATGTACATCTGCGGTCATATCCACAACTTCCAGCATATCCGTGTACCGGGAAGCGACATTGACTATGTGGTCAACTCCGCCGCCTCCCTCGCACGAAAGGTAGAACCCATCGAAGGTACAAAGTTCTGTAGCCCCGAACCGGGTTTCTCCGTTTGCTCTATCGACAAGAAGGAGCTTAACCTGCGTATGATAGATAAAAAAGGAAATGTACTTTATACAGTAACCCGAAAAAAATAAGTTCTCTATTAAAGAAAGAAATTCTACTCTCAGAAAAAACACACACGACAAAGGGCGTCTCCTTCGCGATGAAGGGGGCGCCCTGATTTATTATAGTACTCCTTTGCCCCGACAGATGCAAAGAATAATATAAGTTCATTAAGTAATGAACTTATATTATTCTGATTGGTTACTCTGATTAGCAGTATCCGCAGGGTTACTCTTGCTTAGATCATCCTTGGGAGTCGTCGTTGCATTCCCGTCACGGACAGCCATGTAATGCGGAGACATAATCTCGATTCCCGCTTCATTAAACTTATCCTGAATAGTCTGATGTAAATCAGAATAAATCTGAGACATCTTATGCGCCTCCTTGATATAAGCATTGATCTGATACACCGGATACCAGTCGCTCAACGAGGTCTCCAGCACGAACGGGCGCGGGTCATCCACTACTCCGGGCGTATTCAACGCAGCATCAATCAGTATCTGATTGACCTGCCGCCAGGGGACATCATAACCGATGGATACCTCCGAATGGATAATCAAGCCATACTCCCGTGCCGATGTACTATAATTCACGGTATGTGAAGACATAATAAAAGAGTTAGGCACCGTCACCACCTCATTTTTCGGAGTGCGGATACGGGTGACAAGGGGTGTTTTCTCTATGATATCGCCGGTAGTATCGTTCAGTTTAATCCGGTCGCCCATTTTGAACGGGCGCATATAAGTAATCACCAGTCCGGCAATAATATTTCCGATAACGGTACTTGATCCGAGAGAGACAATCAATCCGACAAAGACCGAAATCCCTTGGAATACCCCTGAATCAGAACCCGGCAGATAAGGGTAAATCATCGCAATCATAAATGCGTAGAGCAGGAACCGGACGATGTGGAAGGTCGGCATTGCCCAATCCGGGTAAAAGCCGTTGAATTTAAGACGCCCCGCTTCTATCTCACGAGCTAGATAAAGTACCAGACGCACCAGATACCTCACCGCGTACCAGATAACAATAATTGTAAACAGATTGGGAATATAGTCTATAATATCCACAAAGATTTTCCGAATCGGATTCCAGATATAACCCAGCAAGCGGTATGCCAGTCCTTCGGTCTGCGGGAAGATGATAAAAATCAAAGGGACAGTAATCAACAGTTGTATCCCCATAAGGATATAACGTCCGATGCCTGCCAAGAAGACTAACAGATTGGCTTGTTTTTGAGCATCCAGCAACTCATATCCCTGGATAGACACAGGCTTTATCTTCGTATCTTTCAGACGCAGGATGCGTACTTTCAGTTTGCGAAATGCCCAGTTAGTCAGACGGAAAAGGAGATACTGACCGACAATCACCAACAGAAAATAAAGGATACGCTTCGCCATTCGCCAGATACTGTGCTCCGCTTTCATCTCATGCAGTTTGGTGATTACATTCTGCCGCCTCTCTTTGGCAAGGGAGTCACGGGAGACTCCTTCCCACAAAGCATCCTGATCTGTAAGAGATAACAATACTTTATTGCCATACATCAGGTCGGAAACAATATCCGAATGGTCGATGGAAACGGAATCGGGACGGAGATTAAAACGCTTTCCTATCTCTTCAATAGCGGCACCGGTCATCTGTGCCCGCTGCTGGGGAGTGTATCCGCCCCGTTTTGTAAAAAGATAAAACAGGGTATCCCCTTCGGCAACTACCGGTATTCCTTTCGTGAATTGACGCAGTGAGTCGATACGCTGCCGTTGCTGGGAGAATTTCACCGAATCGGCGGACAGCATCTGAAGCCTCATCTGCTCCATCTCCATACGCATATTGGCTTCATTGAGCCGCGCTTCTTCCAATGATTTCTGCAGATTTGCCACACGGGCAGAATCAGAATCCCGATGCAAAGAGACTGGATGCGTTGCTACTGTATCTCCGGCGAAAATCTTCTTGACTGCCTGCTCCAGTTGCGCCTGTACATTCACTGCAAGGGAAGCCATTATGAGCAGCAATGCAAACCGTTTTATTTTTTTCATATCCATATAGAATGATTCCAAGTTAGGTGAATTAACTTTAATTTCACTTTTTAATAAACATGGCAAACATACGGATTGTTTTTGACATAACAATTCCCTAAATGATTATCTTTGCCCCAAAAGAGAAAAATTATGAATATACTATTACTTATCGGAGGATTAATTCTCATTTTACTAGGAGCTAACGGACTGACAGACGGTGCCGCTTCCGTAGCCAAACGTTTCCGCATACCTTCCATCGTTATCGGACTGACCATTGTCGCTTTCGGCACGTCCGCTCCGGAACTGACGGTGAGTGTCGCTTCAGCCCTGAAAGGAAGCGCGGACATTGCCATAGGTAATGTAGTAGGAAGTAACATATTCAATACGCTGATGATCGTGGGATGTACGGCACTGTTAGCTCCGATTGTCATCACCCGGAATACCTTACGAAAAGAGATACCGCTCTGTATCCTTTCGTCTGTGGTGTTGCTGATATGCGCTAATGACATATTCCTCGATAATGCCACAGAAAATATACTGAACAGAGTAGACGGTCTGCTTTTACTCTGCTTCTTCGCCATCTTCATGGGGTATACGTTTGCCATCGCTTTTCCCAAATCTTCCGCTGTACCGGAACCGGCAGCACCGGAGGACACGGCACCGGAAGAAGAGATCAAACTACTTTCGTGGTGGAAATCCATTCTCTATATCATTGGTGGACTGGCGGCACTCATCTATGGAGGTCAGCTGTTCGTCAACGGAGCTACAGGGATTGCCCGCAGCATGGGAGTCAGCGAATCCATTATCGGATTAACGCTGGTAGCCGGAGGAACTTCCCTGCCTGAGCTTGCCACTTCCATCGTAGCTGCGCTAAAAAAGAATCCGGAAATGGCTATCGGAAATGTAATCGGCAGTAATCTCTTCAATATCTTCTTTGTATTGGGATGCAGCGCCAGTATCACGCCCCTCCATCTTAGCGGAATTACAAACTTCGACCTGTTTACACTGGTAGGTTCCAGTATTCTGCTCTGGCTGTTCGGGCTGTTCTTTGCCAAGCGGACCATTACGCGGATAGAAGGAAGTATTATGATACTTTGCTATGTGGCATATACGGTGGTGCTGATTTATAATTCTTGATAAGGTAATCCATACCCAACAATAAAAGGCTTCCGGTAATCATACCCGAAGCCTTTCACTTTTATCATAGAAACAAATCATTTATTCCACTTCAACCGCAGTCAATACATTCACACCATACTTTCCATCCTTAGAAATCCACCAGTCCGTATCTCCATTGGCACAATGGATGGCATAACGAGGATTATATCTGAGTCTCTCCGATCCGTCCGGTATCCACAGACCTAACTTATAAGTTCCGGCAGTCAGCGAGGCAGGAAGTTCAAGAGATACATCCACTGTATGCGTCAGCGAAGTATAGGTAGAATCCTTTGGTTCGAATGGTTGCCAATTCTTTGGATTGGCATCGGCCGGAAATTCCGTAACCTCTCCTGCATCATCAATCAATACGAAATAAACAGGATGTTCACCAAATACGGTGGCAAAACCTCTGTTCTTCAAGCTCAGTTTCAAGACGTTCTCCTTTCCACTCACGAATTTGGAAGGAAGCTGAAGTGATTGCAGCTCAATCCGGTAACCCAGATGATCGCGTATATAATCGAACACATTGCGTTTTACCTTCGTTCCGTCTTTCTTCCGGAAATAGCTGTCGGACACTGGCATATGATGCTGGAGAAGAGAGTCTTCCGTTATCATCGTTTTCTTCCAGACCACCATAGAGTATTCGGGCGGATTATTCTCGTCGAACCGCTTGTTGGGATGTTGCTCCTTATAGTTATGTATGATGCTTAACGAAGTATAATGCTGGAGGAATAAACGTCTTGCCACTTGCAGACCGTCAATAATCCATCCGGCAGAAGGACTGTCCGGATCAGCGCCCACACTCCAGAATCCCCAGGGCAGTTCACCGTCTACCACGAGGTAAGGAGATTCCGCCACTATCTGATCAAACTTCGGTGTCCCTTCGTGCATATCGGCATCCCATCTGTCGGGGCGTATGACAATGAAGTCATCATGGAAAGAAAGTCTCTTATACAGTTCCGGTTTATCTTTCAGCAGATTCTTAAATTCCGGGAGTCTGACTTGTACATTTCTCTCGGCAGGAACCACAGAAAGCAGTTTTTCCAATACGGCAGCTTTTGTTTCTTTCGAGTTTTCCAGTCCCTGAACCGAACTGTGCCATTCGCCCCATGCGCCAATCATTCCGGCTTGTACGACCAGAATCAAGTCTTTATTTTTCTCCAGGAAAGGTTTTAATTGATCCAAGTGCGCCAGTATCTGTTCGCCGGTAGGACCGACAGGCGACCGTCCCATAAAATCGCGTTCGTAGGCAAAGCGCAATACGGCCTTTTTTCCTTGCTTTTGCAGTTCATCAAAATATGCCTGCATGGTCCGGAAGTTTTCTTCAGACAGTTCTTTATCTATTAAATAAGTCAGATAAAAGTAGCTCTGTGAGAGTGAAACACTATCTGCTACATATTTAGCAGACAATTCATTCAGTTCTTCGGTAGGAGTCTCTTTTTCGTGCAGCACATCCACCGCAGTTTCCAGCCGGAATCCTCTTCCCGGGTTGTATAATCCATTTTCTCCCTGCGGGTCATCTACACAGATTCCACGAAACTCCAGCGTCCGTTGACTATGACCGCATCCGCCTGCCAATAAAGCAAAGAGTGCAACTATCATGCTGCTACCTATCCAATTCCTTCTCATAGTAATAATTTTGTTTACCGGACAAATTTATAACAATTCCGATGACAAGCATTATTTACTGGACATTTTGTATAAGAAAGTATCAGTATCGGATAAATAACGCAAAATTTGATGCTTTCGGTACGATTTTGAACCAAATGCGCTAAAAATACTCAAGACACAATTAGGAATAAAAGATAGATGATAGACTAAGGTGATAGGAATGAATAAAATTTGGGGGCGGTTACCTTGCTATTTTAAAACAGATGCATAAAATTTTTAGTTAAATATTTGCTTATATGTTTTATATAGTCTTATTTTGCGAAATATTTTTTAAAAAACTTAAAATCGTAAACTTAAGTTGGTGCTGTGTAGTTATGAAGAGGGTAAGAATTACATGTCATTTATTATTACTTTTTCTATTTATCCTACCAATACAGGCCATGAAAGTGTCAGAAGACACTTTGAAGGATACTTTGTATGTGCAAATAAGGTTTCAGCAAGGATATTCCTCTGTTGACACCTTGTTTAGTGACAATAAGATACATTTGGAACATCTGATTTCGTCATTGAACAATGCTGTCTCCGACTCATCGACTATTATAAAGTCTATCACTATAAAAGGCTGTGCCTCGCCCGAAGGTTATACTCCCATGAACCGTAAGCTCTCAGAAAAACGCGCTCAAAATGTGCGTACTTATATTATTGATAAGACTCTCCTGACAGCTTCTATAATCAAAGTAGCTCCTTCCGATGTGGATTGGGAGCTGCTGAGCAACATGATTGCCACTACCGAACAGCCGTGGCGCGACGAAGCGATTGCAATCATAGCCAACACCCCTATCTGGATTTTTGACAAAGATAAACGCATCATTGATGGCCGCAAAAACCGTTTATGTATGCTGCGGGGTGGACGTGCATGGAAATATATGAAGGAGAAGTTCTTTCCGGACTTGCGAAACGCACGGTTCCGCATCATATGCGAACGGGAGATATTATTGGCGAAAACTACGGACCAAGACTCGGTTACCCAGATTCCTGATACCATCGTAGAAGTTCATGTTCCGGTGTCCTCTTCCGAGGTGCTTTCCACTACAACAATACCACCGACGGAGAAAGAACACCGACGAATGAGAGCCTTGTTGAAAACCAACATGCTTTATGATATCGCCGCCATTCCTAACATTGGGATAGAAGTCGCCATCGGTCAGCGATGGTCGGTTGGAGCCAATTGGATGTATGCGTGGTGGAGCAATGACGCGAAGCATCGTTATTGGCGTGTTTACGGCGGTGATGTGGAATTGCGTACCCGTCTGGGACGTGTTCCCCGTGCTTCCGTGTCTCCTTTTGCCGGGCATCATCTGGGAGTATACGCCTCAATGGTGACTTACGATTTGCAGTTTGGCAATCGCACCGGAGTAATCGGCGATAAATATAACTACGCCGCAGGCGTCAGCTATGGCTATTCGCTACCCATTACGCACCGGCTTAATCTCGACTTTACGGCAGGCGTGGGCTATGCGTGGGGAAAATATAAAAAACATCATCCCATGGACGGCCATGATGTGTGGATGTCTACCCACAGATTAAAACGTTTCGGCCCTACACGTTTGGAAATAGGATTGCAGTGGCTCCTTGGCAAAGGCAATCACAACGCAAGGAAAGGAGGACGGAAATGAAATCGCTTTCACACCTGATAGTCGGTATACTGATGGCGGCTACCATCTTCTTGTCGGCCGCTTGCGAGCATCGCGATTTGTGTTACGACCATTCTCATTGGACCGATCTCAAAGTGGAGTTTGACTGGAGCGAGGCGCCCGACGCCACTCCGCATACGATGGTGGTTTATCTCTTTCCCCGCGATGGCAGTTTGCCGCGACGTTATGAAATTACCGATGTGAAGAATGGGACGAAAGTACGTGTGCCGTCAGGCGAGTTTGACGCTGTCACTTTCAACGGCGATACCGAGACTCTTAAAGAACAGGGAACCACTTATGCCAACTTCGTGGTGACCACCGCCAACGAGTCATTGCTAGCTCCGATGGAGCGTGACATTACCAATGTGCCGCCACCGCGTCCTGATGGTACTGAAAACGATCCGGTGAAGCAGACTCCCGATAAAGTGTGGAGTGGAAGTGTCGAAAACATATCGATAGTTCCCCTCGAAACGCCCCGACCGTTGAGGTTTACGCCCAAAGAAGCTACGGTGACGTACACTATCGTCTTGAAAGATGCCAAGAACGTCAATACAGGTATTGGCGTGAGCGTAGCCCTTACCGCTATGGCTGAAAGCTATTCGCCGTGGGCAGACGTGGCTGTGGGACGTGATGTCACTGTACCGATAGGACTTTCCGTAATCGACGATACCACGCTAAAAGGGGAGGTGACGGTTTTCGGTCATTGCCCGGTGATGAAGTCGGAGCGGCGGCACATCCTGACGGTATATACCTCAAAGATGAAGTATTACGAATACGATGTGACAGACCAGCTGCACGAAGCTCCCGATCCACACTATATCACCATTATCATTGAGGGCATAGAGTTGCCTGCTCCCGATGGAACAGGCATGACGCCGTCCGTGCCAGATTGGGACGATGTGGTTAATAACGACTTGGACATGGGTTGATACGGAATAAGCAAGAATGGTTTCTAAAAAATAACCTAAACAAAAGAATCATTTAAAAATAAAATATTAATTTAAATCTATCAAAGATGAACGTTTACTACAAAACATTGGCATTGGGATTTGGCTCAGTCCTTCTTGCCGCTTCTTGTTCAAACGATGAGATAGAACAAGTTAATCGAGGGCCGGAAATTACCTTTAACACTGCTGTGACTCGTGCTGCGGTGGAAACTTCTAGTACTCTTAGTGAATTCAAGGTATGGGCACAGGCTGATGGTTATACAGATACTAAGATTATTGATGGGCAGGTAGCCAAAAAAGTCACCGGTAAGAATTATTTTGAGATTGGCGACCCCGTATTTTGGCCGTCTGATGTCGCACAGATTAATTTCTGGGCAA
The DNA here is from genome assembly GCF_058231005.1 of Bacteroides sp. RCH18. Lineage (NCBI taxonomy): Bacteria > Pseudomonadati > Bacteroidota > Bacteroidia > Bacteroidales > Bacteroidaceae > Bacteroides > Bacteroides sp. RCH18. The sequence goes on from NZ_JBIPTC010000001.1 coordinate 3,237,575, forward strand.
TTTCTCCTGCAACAATGAGCATTGCTGTAGACAAGCAAAATCCAACCATAGAGGATTTCACTCCTGCTGCAGAGCCTCAAGATCAGAAAGACTTGATTGTGGCCTATGAGGAGGCTTTTCGTTCGAATGGAACCAGTGTCAGTTTAAAGTTCAATCATGCCCTTTCACAGATTGTCGTTAAGGCCAAGAGAGGTGAGGTGCATAAAGGTGACAATGGATTGGACGAAACTAAGAAAGTCGATATAAAAGGTGCGTGGATTGTCAATGTGCAGCCCACCGGAACACTCGCTTTCAGCAAAAATGCGGGTGAGAGCAAGCATTATATGAGTTGGGAAGTGTCCGGTGACAAAACTCACTATGGAGGTGAATTCGAGAGTGTTGTGAATTTGACGGGACATGATGCTAAACCTGTATTAGCGATAAAATCAACGGAAACTGACGGTAAACCTGCCAATGGCAATAATTTGATGCTAGTGCCGCAGAAACTTGATGAATGGGATTTGAACAGCCAGACCGATAAGACTGCTAACGCTAAGAAAGGTGCCTATATTTTATTCCTCTGCCGCGTAACTACAGAGCATAAGGGAAGTACACACACGGGCACAAATAGTACCGGGGATGTGCAGGAAGGAGAAGGTAGTCATACACACCAGTTATTCCCTTTTACGGGCAAGTATAATGAAAATGAGTATGGTTTCTCCTGTATTCCTATCGATTCTAATTGGGAACCCGGAAAACTCTACATCTATACGCTTGAATTCTGTGGTCCTAAGAGTGGTGCCGGCGTATATCCTCCGCAAGATGATGTTAACAATATTTGGAAGGCATTGGGTGAAAAACCGAATTATATAACTGCCATTTCTACCATTCCTGGTGCTGATGGTAAAACGAAAACCGTTGGCGATCCTGTGCTTGACCTGCCTATTCGCTTCACGGTAGATGTGACAGAGTGGGACGATGTTTGGTCCAAAGAAGATGATAAAAATCACGATGGTCAAGACATCGAAATGAAATAATCGTAACACGCCTATTTAAGTGTTGCTGCCGTTTCTCCGGCAGAAAAAGGAAATAATATAATAAACCGGAAGACAGGTAACAAGTTGATGAGCTTATTGCCGTTTCTTCCGGTTTTATACCTAAAAAATCGTGATTATGCGACATTCTCGTATATTTCGTTCATCCTTTGAACATATGGTTTGTCTGTTTGTGGGCGCTGCGGCTTGTACTGTATCGTCCTGCACAGATGACACTTTCGATAAGTACGGACAGCAGGGAGCTTCAGGCATGCTTGCGTTCGATGTGGTGGCACCAGACAGTTGGACCAATGGCTTGGCGGCGGCAAACTCTGCCAACAAAGACATAAGCATCCGGAAAATAACACAGTCCGAAGGAGATGCCCCCCTTTATTTGGTTACCGAAATAGCAGAAGCAGCTGTGGATACGGCAGCTCACCGTGTAATGACCCGTGGCACGACGATAACCGGAGAAACCATTGAAAAGTATAGCTTCGGACTTTCCGCCATCTGTTATACCGGCGATTGGCCCGGAGAGGGTGAAGAAAACAAGTGGACCACCAACTTTGCCCATAACATAGAGGTGAACTATGCCCAAAATGCGTGGAATTTGAAGAAACCTCTACACTGGACCGGCTCGGGACGTATCAAGTTCTTTGCCTACTCCCCTTACTCTGCCGCTTCAGGTTCTTCTGACAACGCAAACAACGACACCATCATACATTCCAAACCGGATGCTACCGGTGTTCCCACACTGACCTACACCGTTCCTGAGGACGTAACCAAGCAGAAGGACCTTCTGTATGCCGTCGCTGATTGTGGCGGAGACGGCACAGGAGATATCCAGAAAGGTGCAGTACATCTACAGTTCAAGCATGCGCTGACCGCTGTCACCATACAAACAGGTAAAAACATGCTTGCCGGAAAAGTCACCGGCATAACGATTTCCGGAGTGCATGGAAAAGCAACTTGTCAGATAGGAACGGGAAACTGGATTCCCGATGGCGACGACCCCAATAGCAGTTTCAGCATAAACTATGATGAAGACGTAGAATTGGGTTGGAACGGAGATGACCTGATGACCAACCCCGACATTGTGCTGAATAAGGACGAAGAAGGATACACGTTCATGATGATTCCTCAAGCACTCACGGATAAAGCTATTCTGACAATATCCTTTACAGACAGTATTACGGAAATGAATCGTACTCTTACTGCCAAACTGAAAGATTTTACGAAAGACAAGACATGGGCGGCAGGAAAAAGATATACTTACTCTGTCAATTCCACCGGCATCGTGATAAAGCCGTTTATTGAGATGACCATCAATAAGACGTTATATCCTAATGGCGGTTATAGAGGGGGAGACTTTATAAACCTTAACGAAGAAAATCTGTACACGCCAATGTCAGATACGGAAAAACTGGTATATCTTCCGGTCAGCGGCTTTCTGAATGACGTAAACATTACTGCATACACCCATGTGGTGCAGGCCGGTGCGGCAGATGAAACGAAAGAACAGTATCGAAAGCTTGATTTTGAGATTCAATGGTCTTTTAACGGCACGGATTGGATATCGGAGAAGGGGCAAAAAGACTCCCATGATAACCCAATGGGATGGTGTCCTATTTCTACCCCCAAAACCATTGCAGACAATACCGACTGGAAATCTCCCGTAAGCGGAAGCATACTTCTGCCTGCTCAAGATCAATTTGCATACATGCAGGATTTCTTGTATGGAAAGCGGCCGTCTATAGAAGGTAGGACGTTGCCTGGTACAGTTACCCCTGCAGGAAAAGGGACGGAAACAGCCCCATTCAATTTGGTCACTGATAATAGCGTAAAATTTAAGGAAAGTGCCAACTGCTATATTGTGAATGATCACGGCTATTATACATTTCCGACTTACTATGGAAATACTTATAATGTGACCAGTACTTCATCTTACAAATATCAAGGCGATAGAGATAAAATTCCGGCAGCTGTTGATAGCCTTGTACTCAAGGATTTTGTAGACTATAACAACGATAAGATTGGTCAGGGTAGTATTAGTGGTATAACTGATGCCGTACTACTCTGGCAAGACAGTCCGGACCTGGTTACAGATGTGAAGTATAGTAACGGCAATGTATTTTTCCGTGTACCCAAAGAAACCATCAACCAAGGCAATGCCGTGATTGCCGTGCGCAACAACAAAAATATTTTATGGAGCTGGCATATATGGGTCACCCATCGCCAATGGGATGAAAACTCATGGATACAATTGTCAAGTATCAATGAATTCCAAAAGCCGTTTATCATAGCGCCTTGCAACCTTGGTTATTGCGAACCGCATAAAGGAGAACCTGAGAGAAGTATATTTATGCGTTTTGTCGCTGATCCCAAACTGGTAGGTGGAAATGGAGTTATACTGAATGAACAGCTAACAATCAACGGAGCATTAAGGAAATCTTCGGAGCCAAAAGAAGAAGCCGTCATTACGTTTACTCAACCCAAAATTGCAGCATCTGTAGCTGGCGACAATACATATTATCAATGGGGACGTAAGGATGCTATGCTACCGGGTATTCACAATGATGATACTTATAACAATGGTCTGGCTGATACTCACAAGCTTCGGTCAGAACTTGACATGGTGAATAAAATGTTCTATTCAACTGATAATTTTCGTTTCACTTCAGGAGAAACTGCGAGAAGTATCGGAGAAAGCATACAGTTTCCATATGAGTTTTTTATGCATCAGCGACCACATAACGATAACAATGTTGACGACAACTATAAACGACGTCACTGGCATAATGGATCAAATGTTTCTTATAGACTAAAAACCATTATGAATTATTGGAATACAGAATTGATTCAAAGTGGAAATGCAAACTACCTCAGTTATGACAAGAAGGATGATCCGGACTACAAGAAAGGCCCTAATGATAAATATGTTGTCAAAACAATATATGACCCCTCACCAGCTGGATTTAAAATTCCGCCTATTAAGGCTTTTGCTGATTTGTTTGATAATGTAAAGTTGGAAAAAATAGATCAAACAACTAAAGGCACACCAAATGCAACTGTAGTATCCCAGCCATTTGTAGGATGGACAGTTAATATTGGCGAAACAATGTTTTATTTCCCCGCTACCGGAGTACGTGATATGGGAATAGAAGACAAGAAAATAGACTATGGCACATTTCCAGGCTTCTCTTCAATAACATATATAGCAACATCTGGGTTTCACAAAAACGATGCTACTGCCACCAGCTCAAGTTGTTTGATATTCGCTATTGATAAAAGAACGAGTAATTTTCAAAATTGTACCGTTCCTATTGATGGAACCAACAACGCATACGGTTTCACCGTCCGTCCTATCCGCGATGGTCAAAAAGGAAACTAAAGCAGCCACGAAGAGTCTCCGACAAGGAGTGACTGTCTCTTTTTATAAAGCCACAGCTTTCCCAAAAGAGGGTGTCAAAAACCGGTAGTAACTGAATTCTCCTCCTTCAGGAAGCTACCCTTTATACACAAGTCTTAGCTGATTGGCTCATACAGTTCAAACTGTGTATAAAATCTATCCAGTCCATTCTTAAAGGTAATATATCCTGGAATGGACTGGCTCTTGTATGCACTCCATGTTCCTAACCTTGCAATAATCCATGCTGTCCATGCCATTATTTGTCTTTCTGTTCCGAAACAATATGCAATGCCATCTTCCTCAAAACAGAGATGTTTTGTGATGCGAACCCTTTCTTTGCTCTGCACGCATCTTTCTTAAAAGTAACCTCCAAATGCCAATGTAACTGGTTCTCGGTTGCCCTAATCGGATAAATAACGCAAAAGTATTAGTTAATGCTAAGATTGTATTTGCCCTGCTATCGGAATAATTCTACCTTTGCCATACGCTTCGGCTATGGCTCCTTAGCTGAAGATTTAATCTTAAAAATAAGGCAATACATGAAAAGACTTCATTGGATCTTACTATTAATGATTCTGCTGATCCCGACAGAAAGTATCAGCGCCAAAAAGAACACAGAGAAAAGCGACAGAGAAATCTGGTGCGACGTAATGTACCGGATGGCAGCTCCTGTATTGAGCAACATGAGCGAAGGCCTGCTGAAACAGAATATGCTCGTAGAATTAAGTCCGACATGGGACGGACGCGACAAGAACGTCACTTATATGGAATGTTTCGGGCGTCTGATGGCGGGACTGGCACCGTGGCTGTCATTGCCCGATGATGATACTCCGGAAGGACTCCAACGCAAACAACTGCGGGAATGGGCGTTGAAAAGCTACGTTCATGCAGTAGATCCCGCTTCCCCCGATTATCTGTTATGGCGTCAGGAGAATCAGACCTTGGTGGATGCCGCCTTCCTGGCAGAAAGTTTCCTGAGAAGTTATGATGCCTTATGGATGCCATTGGACAGTATCACCAAGCAGCGGTATATCGCCGAATTTACGGATCTCAGACGGGTCGATCCTTCCTATAGCAACTGGCTGTTGTTCAGCGCCACCGTCGAGTCCTTCCTTCGGAAAGCTGGCGCGCCCAGTGACACTTACCGCATCAGTTCCTCTCTGCGCAAGATAGAAGAATGGTACATAGGTGATGGCTGGTATTCGGACGGACCTCGTTTCGCATTCGACTATTACAATAGTTTCGTCATACATCCTATGTATATAGAAGCACTGGAAGTAATTACCGGAGCCGGCAAACGTGAGAAGATAGGAAATATGCCCGGCTGCAACTTCCATGAAGCGATCAGACGTGCCCAACGATTCGGAGTAATCCTCGAACGCCTCATCTCTCCGGAAGGTACACTGCCTGTTTTCGGACGTTCTATCACTTACCGTACCGGGTCTTTGCAGACATTAGCCCTGCTTGCGTGGCGCAACTGGCTTCCCGAAGAATTATCAAACGGACAGGTCCGCACAGCCATGACGGCTGTCATCCGACGTATGTTCGGAGACGGCCGCAACTTCAATGCGGCAGGCTTTCTGACACTGGGATTCAACGGTTCCCAGCCCGGTATTTCCGATTATTACACTAATAACGGCAGCTTGTATATGGCATCGCTTGCTTTCCTCCCGCTAGGTCTGTCTGCCGATGATCCCTTCTGGACGAATGCTTCACAATCCTGGACTTCGAAAAAAGCATGGGAAGGAGAAGAGTTTCCGAAAGATCATTCTTATCATAAAGAATAAGTGAGAATCAACGTCTTATAATAGTTTCCAGTCGCACTGGAAACTATTGTCCATTCACACCGGAAACTGTTTTATCACAGCCAACTCTTGACTTTTCCTTTTTTATTTTGTATCTTTGAAGGTAGTAAAAAGAAGAAAAGCAATATGAAACGTATAAAATATAAGACATAACAGCAGTCAATAAGGCATCTGTTTCCATCTATAAAGGAATGGGAAAGGGAGAAAATCAGCACTGATTTTCTCCCTTTTTGTTTATATAATTCCAAGGTTATTCAGAAATTCTCCCAAAATAGTTTTTAATAAACTTGGATACCGTTTATAATAAACCTTTCAACTATTTATTAAAAACGCTCAAACGGTTTATTATAAAACTGTAAGGATATTATCGCAGCTAAGCTGAAAGAATATTCATAGTTGGGCAGGACAGTCATTAAAATGGTCAATATTATAGACAAATAATCAAGGATAGAATTTGACAGCCAAAGAATCAATGCCAGGCAAAAGACAGAAATTCAAAAGAAATACCATAAAAGTATTAGTATCTGCTAATATTATATTTGTCTCCCCCTCAAAATAATCCTACCTTTGCTCATCATTAGTTATGCCCTTGGATTAAATAACGAATAAAACATTAACCCTATAAATAACAATATCATGAATAAACAAACCTTTTTAACACTACTTGCTACATTCGCACTCCTCTTCAGTTTCACTTTCTCCTGCCATGCCAAAGGAAAAGACAAAGCTAAACATGTTGTTTTCATCGGTTTGGACGGTTGGGGAGCCTACAGCCTTCCCAAAGCAGATATGCCGAACGTAAAGAAACTGATGGAGGACGGAGCTTACACACTGAAAAAGCGTTCTGCCCTCCCCTCTTCCAGCGCCATCAACTGGGCATCCATGTTCATGGGAGCGGGACCGGAACTTCACGGATACACCGAATGGGGATCTAAAACACCGGAACTTCCCTCGCGTGTATTAAATAAGAATGGTATCTTCCCTACTGTTTTTCAATTACTGCGTGATGCCCGCCCGGAAGCGGAAATCGGCTGCCTGTATGAATGGGAAGGAATTAAATATTTAGTAGATACGCTGTCTTTAAGTTATCACTATCATGTTGCCGACTGCAACAAGACTCCGAAAGAACTGGGCAATATGGCTTCTTCTTATATTAAGGAGAAACACCCCGCTCTTGTTGCCATCTGCTACGACGGCCCCGACCACACCGGACACACTGCCGGACACGACACACCGGAATATTATGAGAAACTTAAAGAACTGGATATGTATGTCGGCCAAATCGTTCAGGCGGTAAAAGACGCGGGACTGCTGGATGATACTATTTTCATATTAACTTCCGATCATGGAGGTATCGATAAAGGTCATGGCGGAAAAACAATGCAAGAAATGGAAACTGCTTTCATCATATCCGGCAAGAATATTAAAAAAGGACTCCGGTTTGACGATGTAAGCATGATGCAATACGATGTGGCGTCCACTATCGCCCGCATCTTTCATTTAGAACAACCACAAGTTTGGATAGGTAGACCCATGGAGATTGTTTTCAAATAATCATTCAGGATGATTAATAGGATAAGAAAAGGAGAAGCTAACTATATTAGTTTCTCCTTTTTTGATTTATCTTTCCACGCTCATAAATAGCGGATTACAAATACTTTTATTACAATAATATAGATTACATCTCCATAGCTGTTAATTGTCAAATAATACCTGCATCAAAACACATATGATATAAACAAGACTCTAACAGAATTCCCACATAACTAAAACATGCATAAAAAAGTATCAGAATGAGATAAAATAATACTTGTTTCCCGTAGCATTATCGCCTACTTTTGCATCATCAGTTATTGGTTGAAGTTTCCATGGATCAAGCAACAATTGAACAGAGTTTATAATCTAATACAATAAATTATGAGAAGAAAAATTTATTTTCTACTATTCTTTTTTCTTTGTCTGATTAGCATTCCACTAGCAGCCCAGGATATTGAAATAAAAGGAATGGTAACAGAAGCTACAACAAATGAACCCTTACCCGGAGTTACAGTCAGAGTGAAAGGTAAAGACACCGGCACAGTAACAGACATGGATGGTAAATACTCCATCAAAGCAAATAAAGGGAATATACTGGTATTCTCAACAATAGGTATGAAACAAATAGAAAGAGCGATCACGTCCGGAACTCCAATCAATGTATCTATGGAAGAAGACAATATCGCTCTCGAACAAGTAGTAGTGATCGGTTATGGTACAGTGAAGAAAAGTCATCTTTCGGGAGCTGTAGGCTCGGTCAGTGCAAAAGAGCTTAACGGTCAGGTTGCTTCTAACGCAGCCACAGCCTTACAAGGGAAAATACCCGGAGTATCAGTAGCCAGCTCCAGTGGTGACCCCAATGGAAGTATGACGATTAATGTTCGTGGTATCAGTTCTTTATCCAACAACAATCCACTTTATGTAGTAGACGGAGCATTTGGAGATATCAGTATGGTTGATCCTAACGATATTTCCTCTATCGAAGTTTTAAAAGATGCTGCCGCGGCAGCAATCTACGGTTCACGTGCAGCAGGTGGTGTTGTACTGATTACCACTAAAAGCGGTCGTAAAGACATGCCGACTAAACTAGATGTCAATTTCTTCACAGGAATCAGCCAGACTCCCAAAACACTGAAAGTTTTTAATGGAGAAGAATACAGCCGCTTCGCGCGCTACTACAAATTGGCAGGCGACGGTTATGGTGCAGAAAATGGAGCTACCCCTTTCATTGGAGAAGGCACAGACTGGCAAGATGTAATGCTGCGTACCGCCATGACTTATAAAGCCAATGCTACCATCAGCGGCGGTTCCAAAAACGGTTCTTACAGTTCGTCAGTCAGCTACCTTAATAAAGAAGGTATACTGCGCAACACTGATCATGAATCTTACAATATCCGTTTGAAAAGCGATTATTCATTCTTCGACAATCGCTTGACAATAGGTGAGTCTATGATTGTAAATCTGACAAAAGGTAGTGGATACATTCATCAGGATACCATGTTCGATATCTTTCAGTTCCCGTCAGTAGTACCGGTATACGATCCTACAAACGCAGGAGGCTGGGGTACTTCCAATGACATCAATTTACCGAATCCATTGGCTGAAATGACAGTCAACGACGAACGGACAGAAACAACCAAGATTTTCCTCAATGCCTATTTACAGGCTGAAATCATCAAAGGACTAAAGTACAAACTCAATGTAGGTATCAGAAAAGAGCATACTAAGTGGCGTTATTACAAGGATGTATACGATTTAGGAACATTCGGTAAAAACGACAAGCCCGACCTTGAAGAAAAATCGTCAACATGGGAATCATGGGTATTAGAAAACACCCTGAATTATGACCGTACATTCAGCAAACACAATTTGTCACTCCTTGCCGGATACTCTGCCCAGAAAGACAAAAGTTACAGCCTGTATGGTAAAAATGGAGATATGCCCCAGTTCATTGAAACAATGCCGGGCAATGTAGATCCTTCCAACCTGAAAGCATCCAGTTCGCTGAATGAACTTGCATTGGTATCTCTGTTCGGACGTGTCATGTATTCCTTTGACGACCGTTATTTATTCTCGGCATCTATTCGCCGTGACGGTTCTTCACGTTTCAGAAGTGGACATCAATATGGTGCATTCCCTTCTGCTTCTATTGGATGGAACATCAACCGCGAAAAATTCTTTAAACCTTTAGAGAATGTATTCGATCAGTTGAAGCTGCGTTTTAGTTATGGTAAACTCGGTAATCAGGAGATGACCAGCTACTATCCGACACAAAGTGTAGTATCGGACGGCATGAACTATGTGATGAATAATTCGCCTTGGTTTGGGTCTATGCCATATGTGCAGGCAATCTCACCCGCCAATTTAACATGGGAAAATACGGAGACCTATAACATCGGTTTAGATGTCAGTCTGCTAAACGGACGATTGACACTTACTGCTGATGCTTACGTTAAGAATACAAATGATGTGCTATTACCTATTCCTTCTACCGCATCTACCGGTATCAGCGGAAACTCTATTCAGAATGCGGGACAAGTACGGAACAAAGGATTCGAACTTGCGGTCAACTATCGCGGTGCCATCAAGGAAAAGTTCAACTATTATATCGGTGCCAATATCGCAGCCGACAAGAATGAAGTGACCAAAATAACATTAGGCGGACAAAACCTGATGATCTCCGGATACAGCGCACACGGTGCCGGTGGTCGCGGTATCAATATGTTTGCAGAAGGGCACCCGATGTCATATTTCAACCTGATCGAAACAGACGGATTATTCCGCTCGGCAGAAGAGATCGCTAATTATAAAAACAAAGACGGTGAACTCATCCAGCCCGCTGCACAAGTTGGTGACGTCCGCTACAAAGACTGGAACGGTGACGGCAAAATAAACACAGATGACCAGCATGACGTAGGAAGTCCGTTCCCCGATTTCACTTTTGGCATAAGACTCGGCGGCGAATGGAACAACTTCGACTTTAACCTTTTCTTTGACGGAATGGTAGGCAACAAGATATATAATTATCCCCGTTATCGCCTGGAATCAGGAAACTTCAACGGAAATATGAGTACCGTATTGGCCAATTCATGGAGACCAGACAATCAGAACACTGATATTCCTCGTTTCTCTAAGACTGACGGTGCAGACAACAAATGGGCATACACCGACAGATGGCTGGAAGACGGCTCGTACATACGTTTGAAAACATTGGACATTGGCTATACATTACCCAAAGTTCTGACAAAGAAAATCAAACTTGAAAACGTAAGAATATACACTTCAATGGAGAACCTGTTCACATTGACCAAATATTCCGGCTATACCCCCGACCTGGGTGAAAGTTCTGTCGCAGGTGTTGCTTACAATGTATTCTCAAGAGGTATCGACCAGGGACGCTATCCATTGCCCCGTACTATTTCTTTCGGAATACAAGTCAACCTGTAATACCTTAAATTAATATTAAACATTAAACAGTTTATGAACATGAAAAGAAATTGGTTATCATATATGTGCATGGCAGCTCTTTTTTCCGGAGCGCTGACATCGTGCAACGAATCCAGCTTTTTGAATCTGTCGGACCCTAATTACTTCACGGAAAGCAACTTCTGGAAAGATAAAGCAGATGCAGAAAGTGCTTTGGCAGCCGCCTATTCTCCGATAAAAGGAGCCATGTACGGATACTTCGGCGCATTTGACGGCTGGTTAAACTTAAACGGTCGTGGTGACGATATCTACACAATCAAAGGAGAAGAAGTTCCGATGTGGAATATTGCAAACTTCCTGAACTCGCCCTCTACCGGAAATGATCCTTACGGAGCGCTTTATTCAGGCATCCAGCGTGCCAACATCGTACTGCGGTATATTGATCAGATACCTGCATCAGGTATTACTGAAGAAGACCGCTCGATGATCAAAGGCGAAGCACTCTTTCTGCGTGGCTATCAATACTTCCTGTTAGTCAACAATTACAAAGAAGTGCCTTTGAGACTGATTCCTTCCAACGAAGATGAAACCAATAAAGCCGCTGCTACAGAAGCTGCATTATGGGCACAAGTAGAAGAAGATCTGGATAACGCCATCAAATGCAACCTGCCAGTAGAACGCTCTACTGCCAAAGAACGCATAACTAAAGGTGCAGCTATTGCAATGCTGGGCAAAGTATATGCCACCCAACACAAATATCCGGAAGCCAAACAGCTATTAGGTACATTACTGAAAGCTCCTTATTCTTACGAATTGATGGACAACTTCGAAAAGAATTTCACAAATGAAGAAGAGTTCAATAAAGAATCCGTATTTGAACTGGCATACAGTCCGGACGGAGACTACTCCTGGAGCAATGAAAGTGGTATCTGTTTAGGTTGCTACATTCCTCAGTTTATCGGTCCGGTAAAATCCGGCGGATGGGCTAAATTAATGCCGAACTCCCTGATCGTAGGAGAGTTTACAAAAGAAACACGTCCGAGTGATGCAGATACCAAGTTTGACAAACGTATGTATGCCAGCCTCTTTTTTGATGCTGCCAACTATGGAGATAAAGTTCCTAACGAGAAATGGTATGGCAATAATTACTCCATGGATGATCTTTGGGAAGGCAATGAAGGAAAAATGGCAGGCGGAGCACCAAGTTTCAACGTCAATGGGACAGCAGGTAAGTTCCTGATAAAGAAAAATACTGCATATTATGTGGATGACAAGGCACCGGACAACATGGGCAACAAAGAAGGAAGGTCCAGCAATTTGCGCGTAATGCGCTTTGCCGAGGTACTGTTGCTTTATGCTGAAGCATGCGCCAAAACCAATGATCCGGATGGTGCCAACTATGCTTTAAAGCAAATCCGCCAAAGAGCAGGACTTACGGAAAAGACTTTTGCACAAGCTGAATTAATGAATGAAATAGAACACCAATGCTTATTGGAGTTCTTTGCGGAAGGACATCGTTTTGACGATTTGAAACGTTGGTATTCGCCCAGCGAAATTCAGTTGATCTTCAAGGCGAATGGAAAACAAGGTGCGGAAAACTTCCAGGAAAAACACCTTTATTATCCTATACCGACAAGTGAACTAAACAATAATACTGCCATGGAACAAACCAGTTTATGGAAATAAAAAACCTAGCAAGATTAACTTAATAAAGAAACAACATGAAAAAGATATATTCATTATTATTCGTATCCCTCTTTCTATTCATTGGATACTCTTGTGACGATGGAAGTCTGAGTCACAGTGACGTCTACATTCCGGACCCGGTAGAAGAAACAGACGAGGATGACGGATTCTCAGCCGAACCCACCACAGAAGCTGTCATCAAAGTACAGTTCGGAGAAGGGCACGAACATCAGATAATCGATGGCTTCGGATGTGCCTTTGCAGAGTGGTCACATCGTATATGGAACAACATGATGCGCGAAGATGTAGTCAATGATCTTTTCGGAGAAAATGGCTTGAAGCTGAATATTTTCAGAGGTGAGGTATTTCCACACTATCAGAACCCTACCACGAACGTCATTGACTTCGGAATGAACCGTACCTTCAATCTTGCAGCCAACGATCCTTCTATGATCAATGATTACTGGAGAGACTTTAACGGTTCCGGATGTGGCGAACAAGTACAATTAGGTCAAATGTGGCTGGTAGATATCCTGCAGAAAAAATATAAAGATGTGAAATTTATATTCTCTACCTGGAGTCCTCCCGGAACTATGAAATCTAACGGAAAGCCCTCAGGCGGTAGCCTGGCGTCCGGTGCGGAAGACGCATATGCTAACTATCTGATTGACTTCATCAAAGCATACACTGAAAAGTTCGGCATTGAGATATATGCAATATCACCATCTAATGAGCCTAACAGCAGTGGAACGGGATGGAACGGTTGTAGCTGGAGTTATACCAATCTGGCTAACTTCTGCCAGAAGAATCTTCGCCCGGCTTTAGATAAAGCAGGTTATCAAGACATGAAGATTATCTTTGGAGAGCACTCGTGGTGGAAAGCAGGAGTCACTTTTCTTGAAAATGGCTTGAAAGCCTGTCCCGATCTGGTTAACTCCAACATTATTGCAGCAGCTCACGGATACACATTAATTGGCAACACTGAGTTTGTACAATCACCACTCTGCGCTGAAAATAATATTCATTTATGGAATACGGAAACCAGTTCTACAGACACATACGATCCATCCTGGAAAAAACGCGATGCAATGGGCTACTACTTTCCATAATTATCTGGCAGTTTCCAACCTAAACGCATTTATCTGGTGGGCAGGTGCACGTCCTTGTACGAATAATGAAGCGTTGATCAGACTGGAAGAAGCACTTCCCGGAACCAATTATGAAAGAGCGTCCCGCTACTACAGTTACGGACAATTTACTAAGTTTATCCCGGAAGGAAGCCGACGTGTGGATATCAAGACTGTTGCTCCCGAAGGTGACGAAGAAGCATTCCCGAAAGAACTGTTGATGACAGCTTACATCAAGGACGACAATTATACGATCGTACTGGTAAACAATTCTACAAGCAAGGCCTTCGAAACCAAACTGGAAATTGAAGGAAAAGAGTTTCAGACCATGATCTCGTATACATCAGATGAAGGAGTTAAGTGGCAACGCAAAAAAGTAAATCCATCTCTCAGCGGATTGCGCTCCATTACAGTCCCTAAGTTTAGTGTAGTAACCATCACTGGTAAAATGAAAGATATTGAAGCTGAATAAATAGTCTAAATAAACAATGAATATCATGAAAAGAAATCTATTATATTTGGCAGGATTCCTGCTTGCAGCCGCTACTGTTTTCTCCGGCTGTAATGACGATGATCCATCCTATCACGACTTAGTGCCGAATACGCAGGAGTTGATCATTAATCTGGATGAGACCCCGGAAGGAATCATTCAAATAGTTCAAGGCAACGGCAATTATAAAATTACAAGTTCCAATGAAGATGTAGCAACCGCCATTGCCGAAGGTAACAAAATTAAAGTAACAGCTCTGAAAGCCGGTAGTACCGACTTATCTATTACCGACTGGGCTAAAATGAGTACCAATGTCAAAGTCATCGTCGATCAGTTAAGTGAACTGGTTTTGTCCAATTCGGCTACAACAATGTATCCGGGTGAAAACAAGACAGTCAATGTTTATACAGGAAACAGAGGCTACAAAGTAACAGTTGACAAAGAATCTGTCGTGAAAGCTACAGTAGATGAAGAAGGACATATACAGATAGAATCTCTGGCACCAGGCAATGCAACAGTTACAGTGACCGACAGACTGAACAAGAGTGCAGAATTTTCAGTAAAAGTAATAAAGAAACTTGTAGTTGACAATAGTGAAGAAATTGCTTATTTGACAGTCGGTGAACCTTTGACAATCAAGATTCTGGACGGTAACGGAGGCTATACCTGCACAAATAATGGTTCTGCCACTTATCTGAAATGCACGATAGCGGAAAATGGAACAGATGTTATCATCGAAGGTCTTAAAAGATATCGTTTCAACAAGACGGTAACAATCAAAGACCAGGAAGGAGAGTCAATCAGCATCAATATAGTCTATATCGACGACCTATATCTGGAGAATCCATCATATCGTTACTTAATAGCAGGTTCATCTTCTTATCAGTCTGTCTCTACCTCGGCAGTGGGTTCCATTACTCATTCGGAAGAGTTCAATATGTCCGAAATTGTTATAAAAGGAACAGGAACTTATGCCAGCGGTTTTGCAGTTCAGTTTACAGGTGATTTGACGAAAGGCAACAAAGGTGATGCGGTACTGTATAAAGTAACAAGAAATGCAGTGGACAAAAAAGTGAAATATCCGATAGAAGATTGCCGGATCGATAAAGTGGAAGATGGTTGGTACTGGGTCAGCTTCTTAGAACCCAATTGTACCATCCGCTCTTATATGATTACCAAACAATAGTTTATAGACTTGACACATGTATTTTTTGAAAGTACCCCCATACTTTCAAAATGACAAAAGTACAAAGAGACTGTCCCTACAACACCGTATATCTCAGGTATGTCTGGCTTGTAAACAGTCTCTTTTGTCCTGTCAAGTAATACAAAAAGGATCGCAAGCCGATGCTTTACTCTAATTTTATGAATTGATATGAATAGATATGATAACAGACTACATATTCTCACTAAAGAATATGATGAGCTCATCTCACGTGAAAATGAAAAGATACTGCCCGGCAATGGTGTTTTTGAACGATACAAATACCCCATTCTGACAGCAGACCACCCCCCGCTGGAGTGGAGATACGACTTCAATCCGGAAACAAATCCCTATCTGATGGAACGTTTCGGCATTAACGCCGTATTCAATGCAGGCGCTATCAAATTCAACGGGAAATATCTTATTATGGCACGAGTAGAAGGGCATGACCGCAAATCATTCTTTGCCATCGCAGAAAGTCCCAATGGTATCGACAACTTCCGCTTCTGGGAATATCCGGTACAACTGCCGGACCTATATCCGGAAGAAACGAACGTCTACGATATGCGTCTGACAAAACACGAGGACGGATGGATATACGGTATCTTCTGCTCGGAAAGCAAAGATCCGGACGCACCCGCAGGAGACCTCACATCGGCCATTGCAGCAGCAGGAATCATACGCAGCAGGGACCTTAAAAACTGGGAACGCCTGCCCAACCTCGTCTCCCAAAGCCAGCAACGGAATGTGGTGCTGCACCCCGAATTCGTAGACGGCAAATATGCATTGTACACCCGTCCGCAGGACGGATTCATCGATGCAGGCAGCGGAGGCGGTATTTCATGGGCATTGATAGACGATATCACTCATGCAGTGGTCAAGAAGGAAATCGTTATAGAACAGCGCCATTATCACACGATCAAAGAAGTGAAAAACGGTGAAGGGCCTCATCCCATCAAGACTCCCGAAGGATGGCTACATCTGGCACACGGAGTCCGTGCCTGTGCTGCCGGACTCAGATATGTCCTATATCTGTATATGACGTCTTTAGATGACCCCAGTAAAGTGATAGCCCAGCCGGGAGGTTACTTCATGGCACCCGTGGGAGAAGAAAGAACCGGAGATGTATCCAACGTGTTATTCTCCAACGGATGGATCGCAGATGAAGACGGAACGGTATACATCTACTATGCTTCCTCCGACACACGGATGCACGTAGCGACTTCTACGATCGAACGGCTAATCGATTACTGCCGGCATACACCGGAAGACAGACTCCGTTCCACGACTTCCGTGAAAAGCATATACGATATCATAGAAGCCAATAAGCTCGTGATGTCGGAAAATGCCGTTATATTATAGTTCCGGAAGCAGTATTATCATCTGTCTTTCAGGATGTTCCATTCTGCATGATGGATATTAACAACTGAGTTGCAGGGTATTAACATCTGACACGTCAAGTCTTAACACCTGACGTGTCAGCTATTAAAGCCTGAGAAGTCAGATAAATAGTATCAGATAGTATCAGTATGAGTTAAAATAATATTTGTTTCTTCCCCACATTCGACCTACTTTTGTACCTGATAGATTATTAATGTACAAAACCTAATCAAAATAGCAACATGAAATTACACACATCCGATCTTCTGATCATCTGCGCCTACCTCATTGCCATGATTGTCATCGGACTCATACTGAAAAAACGGGCCGCACAAAATATGGACTCCTATTTCCTGGGAGGCAAATCACTGCCCTTCTATATGCTTGGCCTGTCCAATGCATCCGGGATGTTCGACATCACTGGTACGATGCTAATGGTTTACTGGGCATTTGCCTACGGATTCAAAAGTCTCTGGATTCCCTGGCTGTGGCCAGTATTCAATCAGATATTCCTCATGGTTTATCTGTCGGTGTGGTTGCGGCGTTCCAATGTGCTCACCGGAGCCGAATGGATCAAAACCCGCTTCGGTAAAGGCAAGGGAGCGACACTCTCTCATACCATCGTTGTCGTATTTGCGTTATTAAGCGTACTCGGATTTCTGAGTTACGGATTCATAGGAATAGGCAAGTTCATGGAAATCTTTATTCCCTGGGAAGTCATTTCACCCTACATTCCTTTCACGGTATCACCGGAGTATGTTCCGCATGTATACGGTATCTTCTTCACAGCTATCGCTACCTTCTACGTCATGTTGGGAGGAATGCTGAGCATCGTATGGACGGATGTCGTACAGTTCCTTATCATGACGGTGGCAGGCATCGTTATCGTAGTGATCGGTATGCAGATGGTGGCGCCGGATATGATACACTCCTTTGTACCTACCGGATGGGATTCCCCTTTCTTCGGATGGACGCTCGATATTGACTGGAGCAGCCGGATGAGTTTGCTGACCGAACGAATGGCGAACGAACCTTACAGTCTGATAGGCATCTTTGTCATGATGGCGTTGCTCAAAGGCATCTTCATGAGTATGGCAGGGCCTGCGCCCAACTATGATATGCAGAAAATTCTGTCCTGCAAGTCTCCCAAAGAAGCGGCGATGATGAGTGGTTCCGTATCCGTAGTGCTGTTGATTCCACGCTATCTGATGATTATGGGATTTGCATTACTTGCCATCTATTTCTTCAAGGAAGACGGCGGACTGACACAGATGGAAGTGACCCGCACAGACTTTGAGACGATTCTTCCCCATCTGATCACACGATATGTTCCGGCAGGACTTGCAGGATTATTATTGGCAGGTCTACTGGCAGCTTTCATGTCGACCTTTGCCTCTACCGTCAATGCAGCCCCTGCATATATCGTAAATGATATTTATCTGAAATACATCAATCCGAAAGCAAGCGTGAAAACTCAGATACGCAGCAGTTATGTCATCTCTGTGGCAGTAGTGGTGGTGAGCACTGTCATCGGATTCTTCCTGAAAGATATCAATGAAATCTTCCAGTGGATTGTAGGTGCACTGTTCGGAGGATACATCGCAGCCAACGTACTGAAATGGCATTGGTGGCGTTTCAACGGTGAAGGTTACTTCTGGGGAATGACTGCCGGAGTAGTGGCAGCTATTGTAATGAAATTTACCGTTCCGGACGCATGGGTACTTTATTTCTTCCCCGTACTGTTCGGCGTCTCTCTGATCGGATGTATCATCGGGACTTACAGCGCTCCGGCTACAGATGAAGAGACTCTGATCAACTTCTATGTCAATGTACGCCCGTGGGGATGGTGGAAACCGATTCAGGAGAAAGCAATCGCCCGCTACCCGCATATTCAGGCGAATAAAAACTTCAAAAGGGATGCCTTCAATGTGGCGATAGGAATCATCTGGCAATGTACGCTTACCATCATCCCGATGTACCTCGTTGTCCGCGAACAATTAGGACTCTGGAGTTCTATCGCCTTGCTTCTGATTACCACGCTGATATTAAGAAAGACCTGGTACAAGCCTTTGTGTAAGGAGGAAGCGAGATACAACGAAGAGATGAAACAAATACGATAAGTATCAGCATAATTAATTTATATCATAAATTTAGGCACGGATGACACGGATTTCACGGATTTAAAAGATCGGTCAATTAAAAACCACGTTAACCCGTGTCATCCGTGCCTAATAAAACAGAGAACCGACCATGAAAAGACTATCCGTAATACTCTTGTCATTTTTACTATATCTTCCGCTGTGCGCACAATTTAAAGGAACCGTCTATGTCGACACCAATCAATCGGGCACATTCGACAAAGGAGACAAACCGCTGGCAGGAGTGATGGTAACAGACGGAATGAACGTAGTAAAAACAGATAAAAAAGGCCGGTTCTCACTATCGGGATTCAAGAAAACCCGATTTATCAGCATTACTACACCTGCCGGATTCGAGACACAACAATTCTACCTCCCTGTCAAGGAAGACAGAAAAAGCTATGATTTTATAGTGACCGAAAGCGAACGGACCAAGACCAGAGAACACTCCTTTATCCATATCACCGACACGGAAGTGACCGGAGGAGTGGGGCGTTGGGTCACCGACCTACAACAATACATAAAGAACGAACAACCGGCTTTTCTGATTCATACCGGAGACATCTGCTACGAACCGGGACTCACAGTGCACAATCAAATTGTGAATGCACAAACAATGGACTGCCCCGTCTATTACTGCATAGGCAACCACGACCTGGTGAAAGGCAACTACGGCGAAGAACTTTATGAATCGATTTATGGCCCGACATGGTATTCGTTCGATGTCGGCAACGTGCATTATGTCGTTACTCCCATCGACCACGGAGACAACCCGACCGATTACACGCAAAGGGATGTATACAACTGGCTGAAGAATGACCTCGCCCTGATGAAGAAAGATCAGGCGCTTGTTCTTTTTAACCACGACCTGTTTACTCCCGGCGATAACTTCGTATTCAAGGCAGACAAAAAGGATATCCTCGACTTTCGTACCTTCAACACGAAAGCACAAATTTACGGACATATGCACTACAACTACGTCCGCAATCAGAAAGGCATTTATACCATCTGCACCGGCACACTGGACAAAGGAGGCATCGATCACTCCCCTTCTTCATTCAGAGACATAAAGATAGATGCCAACGATCACCTCACAACGCAACTGCGTTATACTTTCATCGAACCGCAAATCGCTATTGTTTCTCCGATGAAGAATCAAGCAGCCCCCATACATCCGGAAACCGGCTATCAGCTTCCGGTCTCGGTCAACACCTATAACTCACAGGCAAAAACATCGTCTGTTTCTTATGTGCTGAGCAATCCGGAAGACAACCGGGAAATAGCCAAAGGCAACCTGTCGCCCCTCACCGACTGGAACTGGAGCGGAAATATTCAAATACCCGCTAACGAAAACGGAAAGAAACTGAACCTGACAGTGACTTCATCCTTCAACGACGGAAAGGAAGCGACTGCCACCAGTCAGTTCCTTTATCAGAAAGATTTCAAATCGACTGCTATCGCAGGGAAGGACTGGAATACCCTACTTCAGAACGCAAGTCACTCCGGTGGAATAAATGACTCCCAAATCAAACTCCCCCTGCAACTACAATGGACAGCGAACACAGGAAGTAACATCTTCATGACCTCCCCCCTCATCGCCGGACAAAGAGTATTCATTGCCACTACCGATGATAACACGTCGCTCAACACTTATATCTGTGCATTCGACTTCCATTCCGGCAAACAACTATGGAAGTTCCGCACGGAAAACTCGGTAAAGAATACCATTGCCTGCGAAAATGGAATCGTTGTAGCCCAGGATGCCTCCTGCAATCTGTACGCCCTCGACGCAGCATCCGGAAAACCACTGTGGCAACAATACATCAACTTAAAGAACTATCCCTATCTGACCGAAGGACTGACAATTGACAAAGGAATCGTTTATGCCGGAATCGGCGCCGGACTTTCAGCCTACGACCTGAAAACAGGAAAAGTGATATGGACCAACACGGACTGGAAACAACGGGAAGGCTCGACCACCACGTTAACCATCGCCGGAGACGTACTAATCAGTGGCACCCAATGGGGAGGACTGTATGGCAACGACATCCGCACTGGCAAACAACTCTGGAAGCTCTCCGACAACGGACTCGGCAACCGAGGTGCCTCTCCGGTCTACAAAGACGGAAAATTATGGATCATCTCCTCCAAAAGCTTTTTCCTGATAGAACCTCAAACCGGTAAAGTACTCCAGCAAAAGGAACTGTCCGCTAATCTGGACGTGACATCTACCCCGCTTGTCACCGAACATGAGATTATCTTCGGTAGCGCAGACCGTGGAGTTTTCGCTCTCGACAAACCGACTCTTTTCATCAAATGGAAAGCCGAGACTTTGCCTTCTCTTGTATACACCGCTCCTTATTCTTCCACCCCACAGGCGGGAGTAGAAACAAGCCCTGTATCTTCACAAGGAATGGTCTATATCGGAGCTTCCGACGGGTATTTATACGCCATCGACCAGTCAACAGGGATTATCAAAGACAAGTTGTACTTCGGAGCACCTGTTTTCTCAACGATAGCCGTATCGGGAAACAGGATGATTGTTTGCGACTTTGCGGGTAATGTTTATTGCCTGTCGTCAAAAGCGGCAGAAGAATAAAGTACATCCCGCCTCACGCAGTTTTCTCCACCCGCAGCGTTGTAATTTAAAGATTATCACGTATCTTTGCCCCTCAATCATAAATACGAGATATGGCTATTACAATCAAGAAAGTCTCTACAAAGAGAGAACTTAAGAAGTTTATTCGCTTTAATTACAGGATGTATAAGGGCAATCCATATTCCGTGCCCGACCTTTACGACGATATGCTCAACACATTCAACAAAAAGAAGAATGCGGCATTCGAGTTCTGTGAAGCCGATTACTTCCTGGCATACCAAGACGACAAAATCGTAGGTCGTGTGGCCGCTATCATCAATAACCGCGCCAACGAAAAGTGGGAATGCAAGAACGTCCGTTTCGGATGGATAGATTTCATTGATGACCCCGAAGTATCATCCGCACTCATCAAGACCGTCGAAGACTGGGGAAAAGAGCGCGGCATGACTCACATCACAGGTCCTCTGGGATTCACCGATTTCGATGCGGAAGGAATGCTGATCGAAGGATTCGACCAGCTCAGCACAATGGCTACTATCTACAACCACCCGTACTACCCCGTACATATGGAGAAACTCGGCTTCGAGAAAGACGCCGACTGGGTGGAATACCAAATCTACATCCCCGAAGCCATCCCCGACAAGCACAAGCGTATCTCCGAACTGATTCAACGAAAATACAACCTGAAGATAAAGAAATACACCTCCGGAAGAAAAATAGCCAAAGACTACGGACAGGAAATCTTCGAACTGATGAACGAAGCATACAGCCCGCTCTACGGCTACTCTCCGCTGACGCAACGACAAATCAACCAGTACGTAAAGATGTATCTCCCGATTCTCGACTTACGGATGGTTACCCTCATCACCGACACCGATGACAAGCTCGTTGCAGTAGGTATCTCCATGCCGTCTCTTGCCGAGGCCCTGCAAAAGTCACACGGCCGTCTGCTCCCTCTCGGATGGTTCTATCTGCTGAAAGCACTGTTCATGAAACGCCGTGCCAAAATGCTTGACCTGCTGCTTGTAGCAGTCAAACCGGAGTACCAGAATAAAGGTGTTAACGCTTTGTTATTTTCCGATTTAATTCCAGTTTATCAAAAATTAGGTTTTATCTTTGCGGAAAGCAACCCCGAACTGGAGCTGAACGGAAAAGTTCAGGCACAATGGGATTACTTTGAGACTAAGCAACATAAGCGCCGCCGTGCGTTCACCAAAGAGATTAAATAACAGCTATGGAAGAGAACGAATTGATATCTGTAAACAACAATGCAGTAGAGTACACTGACGACAACATCCGCCACCTGAGCGACATGGAACATGTGCGCACACGCCCCGGTATGTACATCGGTAGGCTGGGCGATGGCGCGCACGCCGAAGACGGAATCTATGTCCTCCTCAAAGAAGTCATTGACAACAGTATCGACGAGTTCAAGATGCAAGCCGGTAAGAAAATCGAAATTACCGTTGAAGAGAACCTCCGCGTCAGCGTACGCGACTACGGACGAGGCATCCCCCAAGGAAAACTGGTAGAAGCCGTAAGCGTACTGAACACGGGTGGTAAATACGACAGCAAGGCATTTAAGAAAAGCGTCGGACTGAACGGTGTCGGTGTGAAAGCCGTCAACGCATTGAGCTCTCGTTTTGAAGTACGCAGCTACCGTGACGGTAAAGTGCGTATCGCCACATTCTCCAAAGGCAACCTGCAGACCGACGTGACGCAGGACACCGAAGAGGACAACGGAACCTTTATCTTCTTCGAACCGGACAATACCTTGTTTGAGAACTACGTTTTCCGTCCCGAATTCATCGAGACCATGCTACGCAACTACACATACCTCAACACGGGACTTGCCATCATCTATAACGGTCACCGCATCCTGTCGCGCAACGGTCTGGTAGACCTGCTGAACGACAACATGACGGCAACCGGCCTCTATCCTATCGTCCACCTGAAAGGAGAAGACATCGAAATCGCCTTCACGCACACCGGACAGTACGGAGAAGAGTATTACTCCTTCGTCAACGGTCAGCACACCACACAGGGGGGAACCCATCAAAGTGCTTTCAAAGAACATATCGCCCGCACCATCAAAGAGTTCTTCAACAAGAACATGGACTATACCGACATCCGTAACGGACTGGTTGCCGCCATCGCCGTCAATGTGGAAGAGCCGATCTTCGAAAGCCAGACCAAAACGAAACTGGGATCTACCAACATGACTCCCGGCGGCGTGACAGTCAACAAATACGTAGGCGACTTCATCAAACTGGAAGTGGACAACTTCCTGCACAAAAACGCGGACGTAGCGGAAGTAATGCAGCAAAAGATACAGGAATCGGAAAAGGAACGGAAAGCCATCGCAGGCGTCACGAAGCTGGCACGCGAACGTGCCAAGAAGGCCAACCTGCACAACCGCAAGCTGCGCGACTGCCGCATCCACCTCAACGACCCGAAAGGGAAAGGAATGGAAGAAGACTCCTGCATCTTCATCACCGAGGGAGACTCGGCGAGCGGTTCCATCACCAAAAGCCGTGACGTAAACACTCAGGCAGTATTCAGCCTTCGCGGTAAACCGCTGAACTCGTTCGGACTAACGAAAAAGGTAGTCTACGAAAACGAAGAGTTCAACCTGCTGCAAGCTGCTTTAAATATAGAGGACGGCATAGAAGGACTCCGTTACAACAAAGTGATCGTTGCCACCGATGCCGATGTGGACGGTATGCACATCCGTCTGCTGCTCATCACGTTCTTCCTGCAATTTTTCCCCGACCTCATCAAGAAAGGTCACGTATATATTCTGCAAACGCCGTTATTCCGCGTGCGCAACAAGAAGAAAACGGTGTACTGCTACAGCGAGGACGAACGGGTGAACGCCATCAACGAACTAAGCCCCAACCCGGAAATCACCCGATTCAAGGGACTGGGAGAAATATCACCGGACGAATTCAAGCACTTTATCGGCAAGGATATGCGCCTGGAACAAGTGACATTGCGTAAGACAGATGCCGTAAAAGAACTCCTGGAGTTCTACATGGGCAAGAATACAATGGAACGACAGAACTTTATTATAGACAATCTGGTTATAGAAGAAGACTTGGCATCATGAGAAAAGCAATATTTCCGGGTACTTTCGACCCCTTCACCATCGGTCATTATTCGGTAGTGGAACGTGCACTCACCTTTATGGACGAGGTAATCATCGGGATCGGTATCAACGAAAACAAGAATACCTATTTCCCCATCGAGAAAAGAGAAGAAATGATCCGGAATCTCTACAAGGACAATCCCCGCATCAAAGTGATGTCTTACGACTGTCTGACGATAGACTTTGCCCAACAGGTAGAAGCACAATTCATCGTTCGCGGTATCCGCACGGTCAAGGATTTCGAGTACGAAGAAACAATCGCGGACATCAACCGTAAACTGGCGGGCATCGAAACCATCCTGCTCTTCACAGAACCGGAACTGACCTGCGTCAGCTCAACGATTGTACGCGAGCTGCTGACTTACAACAAAGATATCAGCCAGTTTATCCCCGAAGGAATGGAGATAAATTGAAAGTCGGTAGTATCTCTATTGAGGCTGACTAAAAAGTCGGCAGTATCTTAAATCTCCTCCTTCCGGAAGGAGGAGTGGTCGAAGACCGAGGTGGTAGGAAAAATGATGTGTATTCCTATTTTATTGTAAATAACAGAGTTATGTATCCACCTACCACCTCCCCCTACGGGTACTCCTCCTTCCCGAAGGAGGAGAATGAAGATAGTATCGACTTTAGCCTCAGGGGAATTAAGATAGTTTGGATAACGCAAAGGTAACTTGCGAAACTTAAAATAATAATTAATGATGATGAAGAAGATTAAAGTATATGCCCTCCTGGTTTGTCTGTTGGCAACGTCCGCTGCACAGGCCCAAAGTTTCGGCTCCGCCGCCATGCGCAAACTCCAAATGGCGGAATTCGCGATTTCCAACTTCTACGTAGACAAAGTAGATGAAGACAAACTGGTAGAAGAAGCTATCATCAAGATGCTGGCACAGCTCGACCCGCACTCCACTTACTCGGATGCCGAAGAAGTGAAGAAGATGAACGAACCGCTTCAAGGCAACTTCGAGGGCATCGGCGTACAGTTCCAGATGATCGAGGACACCCTGCTCGTCGTACAACCCGTCAGCAACGGACCTTCCGAGAAAGTGGGCATCCTTGCCGGTGACCGCATCATTGCCGTCAACGACTCCGCCATCGCAGGAGTAAAAATGAGCACGGAAGATATCATGAAGCGTCTGCGTGGCCCGAAAGGTTCGAAAGTCAACCTGACCATCGTCCGCCGTGGAGTACAAGACCCGCTCGTGTTCACCGTGAAAAGAGATAAGATACCTATCCTGAGTCTCGACGCTTCCTACATGATTCAGCCAAAGATCGGATACATCCGCGTCAACCGCTTTGGCGCAACCACCGCCGAAGAATTCAAGAAGGCAATGAAAGACCTGCAACAGCAAGGCATGAAAGACCTCATCCTCGACCTGCAAGGCAACGGCGGAGGATATCTGAACGCCGCCATCGACCTTGCCAACGAATTCCTCGGACAGAAGGAACTGATTGTTTACACCGAAGGCCGGACCGCACAGCGCAGCGAGTTCTTCGCCAAAGGAAACGGAGAGTTCCGTGACGGCCGCCTCATCGTATTGGTAGACGAATACACCGCTTCCGCCAGCGAAATCGTGAGCGGCGCAGTGCAGGATTGGGACAGAGGTATCATCGTAGGCCGACGTTCTTTCGGCAAAGGACTGGTGCAACGTCCTATCGACCTGCCGGACGGCTCTATGATCCGACTGACCATTGCACGGTACTACACCCCTGCCGGTCGTTGCATCCAAAAGCCTTATGACAGTTCGACCGATTACAACAAAGACCTGATAGACCGCTTCAACCACGGAGAACTGATGAATGCCGACAGCATCCACTTCCCCGACTCGCTGAAAGTGCAGACCAAGAAACTGAAACGTACCGTCTACGGCGGAGGCGGCATCATGCCGGACTACTTCGTTCCGATTGATACGACACTCTACACGGACTATCACCGGAAGCTGGTCGGCAAAGGAGTCATCATCAAATTCACGATGAAATTCATCGAAGATCACCGCAAGGAACTGGCCGATAAATACAAGAAGTTCGAAAGCTTCAACGAAAAGTTTGTTATCGACGACGATATGCTCGCCACCCTCCGCGAAATGGGTGAGAAAGAAGGGGTGAAGTTTAACGAAGAGCAGTATCAGAAGGCACTTCCGCTGATCAAGACACAGCTGAAAGCACTGATAGCCCGCGACCTCTGGGATATGAACGAGTATTTCCGCGTCATGAATACAACGAACGAAAGCGTGCAGAAAGCATTAGAAATCCTCCGTTCGGGCGAGTATCAGAAGAAATTGAAATAAGAAAACGCAATAGTTTCGTATTCACACACACAAATCAATTCTAAATACTGGTACGACATGAGCAGACATTTTCTTTTTATTTCGCTATTACTGTCGGCATCGTTGGCTGGTAAAGCACAGAGTGGAAAAGCAATGTATCACATGGATATGAAGACAGAATCGGTTTCCCCTATTACGGCTATGATTGATGAAACAGAGGATTGTAATATAGTTCACAATAGTTTTCAATCTACTCAAAGTGTTTCTGTAGGAAAATCAGATTTCCTTATAAAAACGGCAGCAGACGATGACCCGGTCGCAGGCTTCAATGTAATCTGCGTTTATAAAGGGAATGATAAGCTAATAGAATTAAAAGATTACGATATGTGGACTTATATGTATGATGGTCTCTCCTCCATTGACTACAAAAAATACACAGACAACCGATATTACATT
Source organism: Bacteroides sp. RCH18 (assembly GCF_058231005.1). Taxonomy (NCBI): domain Bacteria; kingdom Pseudomonadati; phylum Bacteroidota; class Bacteroidia; order Bacteroidales; family Bacteroidaceae; genus Bacteroides; species Bacteroides sp. RCH18. The sequence continues at coordinate 3,265,256 of NZ_JBIPTC010000001.1, forward strand.
CCTCTTGACCTGAATGCTCAAACCAAAGCCTTATGTTTTGTAGGTTGGCCCTATGGAGGAGACCTTTCCTATTTAACAATCATCATTCTAACAGAGAATGATGCTAAACTTGTCTTCCATAAAAATGTAAGCATTGAAGATATCATCAAAACAGATGATGAATATTCCATCAAGATACAAACCACTCTAGAAGAATATGATTCCTGCGGAAAACTCACTACAAGTCCTACTTACGGAACAATCTATTCAAAAAGTGGAATCTTGTACATCGAAAAATAAAACGGATCAACCGTACCCGATCAGACACCTTGGTTGTAGTATAAGTAAAATCATTAAAACAGAAGTATGATACGACAGTTTGGTTTTACTTGGACAGCAATCAGCTGGTTACTGATGGGATACGGTTTATTTTTTGCCCTCTCCCCTTTGCAGGCGCAGACCGCCATCAAGAAATTCTCACTAGAGCTAAAGAACGAAAGCCTGCCCGAAGCACTGAAGCAGTTGGAAAAGGCAGGAGGAAAAAACATCCTCTTCACCTACAACGGAACAGAAAGTTATCGGGTGACCGTCAGCATCTGCGAAAAGACGGAACGCGAAGCCATCGACCTTGTACTGACCGGCAAACCCTTCCTTTGCATCGAACGGGAAGAGTATTTCGTCGTGCAGCGGAAGAAATCGGACAAAGCCATCGCCATAGAAGGCAAAGTATATGACGAAAAAGGAGCCCCCCTGCCCTTTGTCAACATTCTCGCCCTTGCCGCCGATTCCAGTTTCCTTGCCGGAAGCGTGACCGAAGAAGACGGCTCCTTCCATCTGCCCCCGGTAGCGGGAGAAGACTGTCTGCTGAAAGCGACCTACATAGGATATCGCCCGCAAATCATCCCCTGCCGGCAACAAAACACCATCCGCCTGCAACCCGACACAGAGTTACTGAAAGAAGTCGTCGTCACCGCCTCCCGCCCGCTGATAGAACGGAAAGACGGAACGTTGAAGGCCAATATAGCCGGAACGCCCCTTTCACTGATGGGATCGGCCAAAGAAATGATCTCCCACCTCCCTTTTGTCACCGGCTCGGACGGAGAATTTACCGTACTGGGCAGAGGCACTCCTGAAATCTATATCAACGGCCGCAAAGTCAGAGACAAGACCGAACTGGACCGTCTGCAAGCCAATGAAATACTATCGGCAGAAATCATCACTACACCGGGCGTACAATATGGCTCTTCGGTAGGCGCCGTCATCCGTCTGCGCACCATCCGCAAACGCGGACAGGGAATGAGCGGCAGTTTCTACACCGACTACTCGCAAGGACGCGAACCGATCGGCAACGAAGGCATATCCCTGAACTACCGTACCGGCGGACTGGATATTTTCGTAAAAGGTGACTTTGCGGAAATCAACAATCACACAACCAACATCTCCAGCCAGGACATTTATGCTTCGTCCGACTGGAACCAATCGACAGAAAACAAAAGCAAACAAACCTACCGCACCTTCAACGGCGAACTGGGATTCAACTACGAAATCGACGAAGACCAGTCATTCGGTATGCGCTATATGCCCGGCACGAACATAGGCAATGCACACACTACCAATGAAGGGACCACCCTCATCCTGCAAGATGGCAAAGAAGTAGACCACCTGCACGCTCTCCGCCAAACAGATGCCCACACCGGCTGGTGGCAGGCAGCCAACGGATACTACAACGGCACTTTCGGCAAATGGAACATCGACTTCAACGCCGACTACCTGTACGGCCGGGACCGCATCCGTCAATATGCCGAAAACAACGGAACCGAAGACGCCACTTCGAGCAACCGCGTACGCAACCACCTCTATGCCGCCAAGCTCCTGCTCACCGCCCCACTCTGGAAAGGCAAACTCAGTTTCGGCACAGAAGAGACATTCACCAACCGCCACGATGTATTTCTCCAAAGCGGCTTCTCCGCCGATGCCGACGACCGCATCAAACAAACGATGCTCTCCGGCTTCATCGACTACAGCCTGCCATTGGGAAAGTTCAACATCCTTGCCGGACTGCGCTATGAATTTCAACAAACAGATTACTACGAGAAAGGGATTCACCAAGACGACCAAAGCCCCACCTATCGCGACTGGATACCGGTAGTCAGCATCAGATACACTTCCGGCAACTGGTTCTTCGCCCTTTCTCACCGGACGCTGAAATACAGTCCCAGTTATGACATGCTCACCAGCGCCGTCACCTATCAGAACAAGTACTCCTACCAGAGCGGAGACCCGTTTCTCGTTCCTCAGATACATCGTGCGACTTTCTTTGATGCCGGATGGAAATGGATCAACTTCAGCCTCAACTACGACCATTGCTGGAATATGTACACCAGCTACACCCGACCGTATGACGACATCAACCATCCCGGTGTATTGCTGTTCGGCAGGGCAAGCATTCCGCATTCCAACCGATACGGAGGCAGCATCGTCCTTTCGCCAAAGATCGGCATATGGCAGCCTCAGTTCACCACCGGTATTGACTGGTTCAACTCTCACGCAACCTCCATAGGCATTACCCAAAACTGGAATGAACCGCGATTCTATTTCATTTTTGATAACAACTTCAGTTTCCCTAAAGGTTGGTTCTTCAACATCAAAGGAGAACTGGCGCCCGGCGCCAAACAAAGTTACGCCATCTGGAAAACCGAAGGAAGAGTAGATGCCCAACTGACCAAATCGTTCCTGAAAGACCAGGCGCTGAAAGTATCGGTAACCGCGAAAGACATCTTTCACACCGGCTACAGATACTTCACCATCTATGGCGACCGTACCTTCAGTTCCAACCGTGATTATACCGATCAGCAGCGTTTCGGCATCCGGCTGAGCTATCAGTTCAACGCCACGAAGAGCAAATATAAAGGAACCGGAGCCGGAGCAAGCGAAAAGTCACGTTTGTAATTCCCGGTTTCACAAAGATGACCAACAAGTCGGTTCCATCACAAGAGAGGCTGACTAAAAAGTCAATAGTATTCCCAATCTCCTCCTTCGGGAAGGAGGAGTACCCGTAGGGGGAGGTGGTAGGTGAATACATTAAAGTTACTACTGATTTTTTAGTCGAACTCGGGGAAAAGTACTATTTTTGCAGCTTCAGAATCCAGATAAAGAATGTTCCTGTTCCATAAAAACCAGACAAAACGAGAAGCCTTCGGGCAAATGTTTACGGAAATGTACCCGCGAATGGTCCGTTACGCCTCACAATTGATGGGCGACGGAGAGGAAGCACGGGACATCGTAAGCGAAGTAATGGAGCAGGCTTGGAAACACTTCGAACAATTGGACGAGGCCGACCGCGGAGGCTGGATTTATACAGCAGTCCGCAACACCTGCCTCAACCGGATGAAGCACCTGCAAGTGGAACGTGACAATGCAAAAGCCCTTTACGAAGCAACGCTGGCCGATGTAAAAAGCAACTATCGGGAACACGAAACACTGTTGCAGAAAGCGGAAACGATAGCCCGAAGCCTGCCGGAACCGACTTGCACCATCCTGCGGCTATGCTATTACGAACATCTCACCTATCGGGAAGTCGCCCAACAACTCGGCATCAGTCCCGACACAGTAAAAAAACATATATCCAAAGCATTGCGTACACTACGCGAAGCCATGAAAGAATAAAGAAGGAGGATACGCTATGGAAGAAAAAGAAAAACGTACCAGCAAAGAAGAAGATTCCGGCTACGGACTGACAGCAGACAACGACAGTTACGAACTAACAGATGACAACGGTTGCGGACTGACAGACAGCGACCATTGTGAACTGGCAACAGACGACCGTACCCCATTCTCCGAAAACGCAGAAACACGCCGTCTGCAAAATGCCTTTGGCGAAGCGTTGGGTGATCTGCCTCTGCCGGACGAAGTCCGGGAAGAATGGACCACATTCCTGCAACGGCAAGCACAGCAGAAGCGCAAACTTTATCTCCGCATCTGTTTATCCGGTGGTGTGGCAGCAGCCATCGCCCTGCTATTGTTACTTTGGTCCCCTTGGCACATCACAGACAAGGACGGCATCCTGCAGAACATCGAAATCTTCACCGCCCTCCATGCACCGGAACAAATTACCACTGTCGAAGAGAACGGCAGAATCATCGTATCTACCCCACCCGCCACGACCACCCGCCTCACATTGGAGGACGGAAGTCACATTCTTTTAAGCGCAAATAGTCGTCTGAAATACCCCAAAGAGTTTTCCTCTCAGGGAAACCGCACCGTAAACCTCACCGGAGAAGCACGCTTCGAAGTGACCAAAGACGCCCACCGCCCCTTCATCGTCTCCACCGATAAAATGCAGACACAAGTGCTGGGCACCGTATTCGACGTAAATGCCTATCCCGGCAATGCCCCCGCCGTCACCCTGTATCAAGGACGAGTAAAGGTCGGCAAAGCAGCCTCTCCCCTTGAGAAAGAAATAGTACCCGGACAATGTGCCACATTGACCACAAGCGGGGACATCCGTCTGACGAAAGCCACACGGACAGAAAAAGAAGGATGGACCAAAGACGAGTTTTATTATGACAACACCGAAATGATAACCGTACTGCAAAATATAGGGACCTGGTATAATATCAGCGTCATCTGCCATTCTGCAGACCTTTTACACAAACGAGTCCATTTCCGTTTCAGCCGGAATGTTCCAATAAAGACTTTACTGAATGTACTGAATGATTTAGGCATTGCACACTTCCAGTATAAGGATAAGCAGATAGTAGTAGAATAAACAAAATCACCTCCTGACGAAAAAACAAACTTTCATCTGTCATCTTTCACCATTGGTCGCCAAACTCCTTATTCATCGGGGCTTCCGATGAGGCTGACTAAAAGTCGGTAGTATCTCAAATCTCCTCCTTCGGGAAGGAGGAGTGGTCGAAGACCGAGGTGGTAGGTAATACAATGTTTATACCTATTTTATTGTAAATAATAGAGTTATGTGCTCACCTACCACCTCCCCCTACGGGTACTCCTCCTTCCCGAAGGAGGAGATTTGAGATACTACCGACTTTTTAGTCAGCCTCCGATCTTTCATCTTTTACCTTCAAGCACCTTTTACCTTCGGTCAAATCCCGTCTATTCTTGTTTCCCGTTTACTTTCGATAGCATGCGCAGTATGGCACCATAAAAGAAAGAAATTCCTCTTCTCCGGATTTCGTTCTTCCTGCTCAATCCGTTCTTCTTTTCCCATGTACAAAAGCCCTTCATCAACTTCGAACGTATTTCTTCTGTCTCGCATAGCTCACACCTATTCTGCACATAGGTACGTGTCAATACCAAACGAATGATTTCCCGATTCGGACAGAAACATTCATCTTTAGCCAAAGCAGCCAGCACCACATCCAGCAGGCAAAGGGTACATCGTAACTCTGTTTCCGATAATTGGTCGATACTTTCAATCTGTCCAAAGCTGGGCCAGTTGTCTTTCATAAAGGCAAGTTTATTGGTGGAGCTTTGTAAATCAAGCTTCATCAGGCAGGGACGGGGACAAGTAGAATCATTCATCACTACTATTTTTTATTTGTTTGTGTATTTGCGTATCTCCAAAAAGAAGGCGCAGAAACTATTACTATACTATCTCATGAGAGGCTCTGGCAAGCCCGCACTAGAATAATAAGCAATAGCTCCACGCCCATTGAGATATATAACAAATATATATACAATGTGGACGTGGAGACTGACCGCCTATTACCTGCTAGTGCTAAATGTGCCAGATTTCTCATCACAGATAATAAAAACGTTATCTCCAAATCAATAAAACATATCTTTGTTTAGAAGATACGCCACAAATATAGGCATATTTTCCTAATAAGAATACCATTATGGAAGTAAAATGAGTAAATAGAAGGGAGATGAACAAAATCGTCTACAGCCAACAGACCATGTTCCTTCATCGCACGAGATACAAGAATGATTTCCCCTTCTTATTGCCTCTGCACAAAGAACAAGCTGCACGAATACCCAAAAGAAGCAGGAATACTTTGTTTATCTCCCTATTATAGTTTATCTTTGCTACTGATATAGCTAGTTGTTCACGACCGTGAGCAGCTCTTACCACGGCCGTGATCAACGCTCTTCACGGACGTGAGCAATGCTTACCACGGCCGTGAACAACTAATGATGCAAGCACCTTCATCCAACAATGCAGGCATCATAAACCAAAGATAAAGGCAGAATAACTTATGTATGAACGCTTGACAGCAAGCAGACAATCACTATATAACCTGAGTTCTGTCCAAGTCCGGAAACTAATGATTAGTTTTGCGGATTAAAGGTTTCGCCATGGACGAATACCGAAAATATCATGTCAAAACCCTGTCGCCTGTAGAAGAAGCATATTTTGACAGTATCAAAAAAACAGACAACCGAAACAAAGAAGAAAAAGAAATAAAATACAATAAACAGTATCATGGCAATACAATTTGAACTCTACAAGTCTCCCAACCCCAAGGACGAAGAAGACAAGGAACTCTACCACGCACGGGTAGTCAACTTTCAGCATATCGACACCGACTATCTCGCTAAAGAAATACAACAAGCGACTTCGCTGACCGAAGGAGATGTAAAAGCGGTCCTCGAATCACTGAGCCACTTTATGGGATCACGCCTCCGGGAAGGGGAACGTGTTCACCTCGACGGCATCGGCTACTTTCAGGTAAAGCTGAACAGTCTGGAACCGATCACCTCGCCCAAGCTGAAAGCAAACCAAATGAAACTCAAAGCAAACATCGGCTTCAAGGCGGATAAAAAACTGAGAAGTTCGGTGAGTGTCGTCAAAGTGGAACGCAGTAAACTGAAGTTACACTCAGTGCCACGCTCCAACGAAGAGATAGACAGACTGCTGACCGCGTATTTCAGTAATAACCAAATACTGACCCGCTCGGACTTTCAAGGACTTTGCAAACTTACGCTTACCACTGCCGCCCGACATATCAAACGACTGAAAGAAGAAAAGAAGTTGCAGAATATCAATACTCGTCAGAGTCCGGTTTATGTTCCGATGCCGGGGTATTATGGTAAGCCGGAAGTAGAAAACACCGTAAAATAAGGGAAAGACAGAAAAATATAGCTTCAATAAGGGTGAGAGATGCTGCATCAGAACAAGAAAAGCAATGAGAGATGTCCTCTATCTGAACATGTGCAATTTTTGCACATGTTGAATCCTTCACCAATTCTTCCGACTTATAGATGTTATTAACATGCTTCACTATTGAAGTTCTGTCCGTTTGGAACAATTCTGCCATTTGAGCCTGAGTCAGCCACACTGTTTCATCCTCCAACTTCACATCAATCGACGTTTTCCCGTCTTTTGTCTGATAAATGACAATATTACCTCTATTGTCCATGAAATGCCTCCTTTTTTATGCATTGCGCCCGTCCATTGCCTTGGTTAGCAATGGACGGGCGTACAAATGTAATACTTTAAAAAAGAAAAAGGCGACATACCGGCCTTTTATTCGACCGGACAAACCCATAATTGACTCTTATATTAAAGCGATTGATTCAATAAAGTTATAATCGAACGTGCCGGAATCCGGACTGTTTTTCCACTCTTCACTTTCTCAACGGGTAGCAGATCTTCTCCTTCTACATCCGAAGTGCGATACACCTGCCATCGAGTTTTCTTGCCATTTATCTTATTGATTGAAAACTCTTTGTCTTCCTGCGCATAGTTAATGAGAACAACAGCGTATGAGCCGTCCGCATTTTGATAAGCAGAACACATCAGTCCTTTTTGGTCCGTATCGCCTCCGGGGATTAAATTCCCCGCTTGATCGAAAGCAGAAACCGACAGGCGGACAGCTCCCGGACGGATGAAGCGACTATAATTACCCAAAGCCCACATCAGTTTGGAATCTTCCACACGTCCATCTCTGAGATCTTCATCGGTATATTCCCGAATCAATCCGTCTTTATAATCGCCGCCGATGGCACGCCACCACTGCCAGCTCTTCGCTCCCGCATATACGATGTCATGATGGATGATACGGGCAACGTAAAGTGCCGTCTTCATCGTACGGTCGAAGCCGTGACCGCCACCTATCTCTTCGTCATTCCCCATGATACAGGTTTCTGACTGCCAGAAGCCGACGTTGTATTTATCCAGAGCTTCACGCAGTTGGCAGCGCATGGCACGCAGTTCACTCAGAGGAGTCGTTGTCCAGTAACTATGACCAAGCATCAGTCGGGGCACATTGGGCGTATCACCCAAATACGTATCCACACTGTCCGGGCAGAAGAAAGCCTGAATCTGATAGCCACGCTGCCAGTCCGTCTGATGGGTACGGAGCATACAGCGATAGTCCGAAGATTCGTTCACCATAATCTGTGTATCCATTTTCCGGTTCACAAACTCCCGGCTTAGCAGACGGACGGTTCGGGCTACTTCCCGATTGGTTGCCGGAGAGCCTTCCTGCTTCGGTCCTACCCAGTTCCAATGCCCGTCCGGTTCGTTGAAAGGACAGATATAGTTGAACTTTATTCCGTCGTGCTTCTCTACTCCTTCTACTACATCGGCCAGGAAACGGGCATATTTCTCGTAACATTCCGGCTTCAGATTGGCGGTTCCTCCACGACCGGTATTGGTAGCCAGACCGTTCTGAGTATAATAGACAGGAGGGGAGTTCAGAAATGCGAGGAATTTAGTGACGCCCCGTTCTTTTGCCAGTTTCAGAAAGTTGCGTTGCCCCTGTTGCTTGTTCCAGTCGTAGGTTCCGTCGGCATTCATAAAGCATTCGGTACGCATCCACGAAGAACCGATCTGACTGGCTTCTCCCTGCTCGGTACTGCCTGCACCGACGTTGAAACGCCAAAGAGACAGGCCGATTCCTTTCGGTTTTCCATTCGCATCGTTCTCTGTGCTGAACAGCCAGTCGGCTATCTGGTTTTGTTTCTCCTGTGGCCATAAGCCAAGGATGTGCATACTCCAGGCATCGGAAGCGCCGAAGTGCTCCATTGTCTGTAGCGGTTTGTCCACTTCAATCTGATAACGTAGGTCGGGGGCGGGCTGGGAACACCCGCCTGTCATACCTATATATAAAAAAGCTAAGGCGACTGACAGTAATTTATAGTTCATCGTGAAATTTGTTTTTTATAATTTTAAAGTGATAGTACAAAAATACGTGATTACAGCTAACCTTGGAGAACACAAAACGACCAAAAACTACCACAAATCTTGCAATGTCACAAGTTATAAGGCTGAATAAATTAAATGGCAGATTTAAGTATTCCTTAAACCTGCCATTTATTATTTCATCGACTTAAAGCAGCTCCTTTTTCTACCTTGCTGATAACCTAATTTAGTTACTAGATTTACAAGCCCATTTAGTTGCTACCTGCATCTTCATCCTGATAGGTAAACGTACCCACCATCTGATAAGTCTTGCCATCCGCAGTATACTTATAATCTACATTAAAGACTTTCGAGTTCTGATTATAAGTACATGTACCGTCAATCAAGTCAAAATCCTCCCATGCCGAGATAGTGACATTGTTACCAGCATCAACTTTCAGTACAACAGCATGTTTCTTGATATTGGCAGTTGTTTCCGCCTGTTGCTCGTTATAGAAACGTACTGCATTTTCTTCTGTAGCTTTCAATGTTCTGACTATAGTAATAGAAGTGGATGCAACTATTTCATCATTACTATCCAGTTCGTGCCGAAGAGCTTTGAAGATGTAATTACCTGAGTATTTATTTACCAGATTGAAGGATACAATAAGTGCCGAGTCCTTCTGGTTGATCTCATAACCGGCAGAAGAAGAAGCAATCTTGAAAGTTATCGCATAGAGCGAATCGCACTCCAGACCTTCTGTTTTAACTTTAAAGGGAACTCTCGCATAAGTTTCGCCGGCTTTCAATGTAGTAGTATAAGAAGGTACCTCAAAAGCACTGGTAGCAAGTCCCTGATATTTGATATCAGTCGCAAGGAACTTGAACTTTTTATTATACCAGTCAATTACACTGTTATGGCTTTCCAGAGTCACATCCACATTCCCGTCAATCAAAAGAGAGCCACTTACACCCACTGTAATGAATCCTTCCTGCACTTCACTGCTATAAGCAAGTTCTTTAGTCACAAGATTGCTGGAAGCGCCGATCAGATAGAGCGTCTTCTTATATTGCTCCTTATCAAGCGGGCTTTCATAATCACAGCTACTTAAAACGACCAATAACAAAAGTATCGGATATAGTATTTTATTGATATTCATAACAAACGTTTTTTACTTAATTATTAATTCTGTACTTCGTGTGCAAAATTACCATCCCGGATTCTGAACCAGTTTCGGGTTCTTATCCATCGTTGTACGAGGGATAGGCAGGAAGTAATCTTTATAAGAGAATACACGATGCGAACGAGTATTATTGATCACTGTTTCCGTATGGAATGCTTTACGGTCTGTGCTACGTGCAGCAATGTTCATACCTGTTACAGGCTCATTGTATGCATCGATTGCATCTCCCCATCTACGCAAATCGTGATAACGTCTGCCTTCACAGAAAAACTCCACACGTCTTTCACGCTTAATCAAATCCCGCATCGTAGTCACATCCCTTGCATCATCTGCTGTAATCCCCGGCAAACCGGCTCTATAGCGAACCATATTAAAGTATTTCACCATCTCGTCTACATCACGGCTCACTGTAATCCCATTCTCTTCGTCAGTATATGTATTACTTCCCAACTCATTCAATGCTTCCACGTAGTTGAGCAGCACCTCTGCATAACGCATGATCGGGAAAGTTTTCGACTTCATCATACCTTTCAGCTGATCCTCTACATAATGAATGTACTTCTTGCAGGTAAAACCGGTATGGTTATAGTCTTCCGGATGATCGGATGACGGTGCAGCAGTACCATTAGCATAGTAAGTAACTGTCTGCTTAGTCTGATTACCTTCGGTTCCGATGTAAGAAAGTCCGCTCCAGTAGCAATGATTAAAACCTACGCTGGCATAGAAACGCATTTCCATCTTATCAAACATCTTAGCAGCATCGGACGGAAGTGTATAGTCAGAGAAAGACTGTGAACTACCACCAATGGCTTCCCAGTAATTTGTGGGATAAAGTGGTGAGTTATTGATGTCGCTACCGTCTTCCATACGGAAAGCTTTCACAGTCGCATAAGTAATATTCAACCCATTACCACCACCCAGGCTCGTAGGAGTAGCGATCCATGCCGGAGAGTCGCCAGCTGTACTAGAGTAGCCGCACATATAAATAAACTCGTCATTATTGTATGCCGGAGTTTCACCATTGAACATAAAAGCATAAGAACGAAGCGCATCTATACCTCCCGCTCCATTAGGGTAGTTTTCGTCAGGCACATTTTCCGGCAGCGGCTTCGTGTCTAGTTTTCTCTCAACAGTGTGCAGCTTATATTTAAAGCTACCAGCTTCCGAACCCTTTATCAAACGTTTGGCAAGAAGAGCGGCTGTTCCCCATTTGGATTCGTCTTTGACTTGAGGCATAAAGTTGGTACCGTCCGAACGCTTCCAATCAGCATAAAACTCATTTCCGTTGTACCAAGGACTTGCTTCGATCAGTCTGACTCTTCCCATCAATGCCAATGCTGCTCCCGAAGTAGGCAGGTTGACCAGGGTAGACGTACGGCTGGAAGGAAGATATGTGTATGCTTTCTCGAAATTCTCGCAAATATAGTTGATGCAGTTTTCGTATGTATCTCTTTCCAGTGACATGCTTTCCGCACTGGCATCCACGTCATAAGTCGTTTCGGGAACAATGGGCACAGGACCGTATGCTTCTACCAGTTTATAGTAGAAATAAGCTCTCAGGAAGTAACAACGTCCCATAAAGTCACGCAAATCGCTCGTAGTAATATCCTCACATTCATTGATTCTCTCCAAGACGAGGTTGGCTTTACGGATACCTTTATACCAAGTACCATAGTTATTATAGAAATCACTCTGTGGAGTCACTTCGTCCACCATCAGCTGGATAGCTTTGTGACGGGAGTCATTCCACGACGTAAAGTTCTCATCCGAAGCTCCTTGATAAGGCGACCAAGCACTGGTCCACAAATCTCCTTCGTTAGGTAATAACTTTCCGGCACCATTGATATATTCTTCCAGATATTCCTTACGTTTAAATACAGAGTCTAACTCAAAAATCTCATCGAAGTATGAGTCTACATCCAGGTAATCGTCGCAGGAAGTAAACATACTTCCTGTGCAACACATCAGTGCCATAGCGGCTATGCAATATATTTTTCTGAAATTCATAATTATACGATTTATGATAATGTTACAATTGAAACAGGATTAAAACGTCACATTAAGCTGAAGGGTAAATTTCCGTTGCAAAGGATACACGGCACCGTTTGAAGATGCTTGCTCCGGGTCCCAAAGTTTCACCTTATCCCATACGTGCAGGTTTTCGCCTACAAGACTCAGGGTAGCGTTCTGTACACTAATCTTATCTCGCAACCATGCGCTGGTGAATCTGTAAGACAGCTCGATATTTTTCAATCTGAAATAGCGGCCATCTGCCAACCAAAAGGTAGATGCACGGTTATTGTTCTTATTCTCACCATAAGTCAGACGCGGGAAACGCGCGTTCGGATTTTCCGTACTGGCGTCACCGGAATATTCTCTCGGTATCCAGCGATTCTTTTGATCAGCCACAATGTTAAGTACATTGCCTCGCGTTTCCCAAGCAAACGGATAGTATCCTGAACCCCCATAGAAATATTGTACTTTACCTACACCTTCAAAGAAAATGCTGGCAGTAAACTGTTTATATCTGAATTCAGCAGCAAAACCATATTGAAGAGTCGGAGTATTCGAATAGGATAACGGTACAATATCATCATCATTGATAACACCGTCACCATTGACATCTTTATACTTAATGTCACCTGGACGCACATCAGAAGAATAGGTTTGAACAGGACTACTTTCAATATCTGCCTGATCTTTGAACAAGCCTAAAGATATCAAACCGCGTTGCACACCATAAGGAACGTCAATAAAAGACTGGTAAGGATATACTACGCCCGATTGCTCCCAATAGGTTACGTTATTGCGGGCAAATGTCCAGTTACCACGAACTGTCATTCCAAAATCTTTGGTGAAATTATGGTTGAACGTTATGTTTCCATCAAATCCCCACGATTCCATTCCACCGATATTAGTGTACGGATTCGTCACAAAACCAGCCTCTTCCGGAATATTGGCACGCTGTTGAAAAATACCTTTATTCTTATCTTTAAAGATGTCGGCAGTCAGTTCCACTTTGTCATTAAACATTTTCAGGTCTACACCAATATCCATCTTGGTAGTCTCTTCCCAATTCAAGTCATTGGCACCTACACGAGTTTCGCCAACGGTGCTACCAGGCCATGTTACTGAGCTATAATCGGTAGACACAGTAGAAAGATACGGGAAGCGAATTTTCTTGATACGGTCATTACCTACTTTACCCAAAGAAGCTCTGAGTTTGAAGAAATCGAGGAACGGAAGTTTTTCCCGCGTCCATTCATATTGAGTAGGCACCCATCCCAAAGCCACTGCCGGGAACCATCCATAGCGATTGCCTTTCTTGAATTGCTCGGAACCGGTATATCCTACATTGAATTCAAACATATAAGTATCCTTATAAGAATAGGTAGCACGAGCAGAAATAGCCTGATAACGTTTAGGAATAGAACGAATTCTTTCATCCAATGTAGTGTCATCGTCTTCATTATTCAGATAAGAGTCCTTATTTTCCTGACGATAGGCATTAAGTAATCCGGTCACACGATGGTCTTCGCCAAAGATTCTTTCGTAATTGATATTTCCTTCAAAATAATACTGACGGGCAATGCGGCGATAATCGCTGTAAGTCATATCAGTAGCACTCCATGTACGCTTAGAGATTAATGCTCCATTCTGCTTTCTTCCTGTGGCGTAATATAAGTCCGGAGTCTTGGTACGATACTGGTCAAAGTAGCCGGTATAGTTAAATGAGAATACGCCTCTTGCAGACAGTCCTTTTGTGATGAAATCCAACTTCTGATTCAGACTGGCATTCATACGAGTAGCCTGTGTTTCGCTTATCTTATAACCTGTATAGTTCAGCTGTACATAGGGAGAAACCTCATCTGAATTTTTACCAAATGAAGGAAGAGTACCATTAGAGTATTTCACCGGCACAATGGTCGCCGGGAGATTGGCTTGCGCTGCCCACAACGCATTGTTATTATCTCCATATCCCGGAGAATTACGCTTGGTGATAATCGTTTCCATATTCAAAGAGAGCAAAGTTGTCTTAGTCATATTAGCGTCTACATTCGCTCTGAAATTATATTGATGGTAATCAACATTAGTGTTATGTTTGCTCGCTGACTTATCTTGTTTGAAAACAGCTCCCTGGTTCATGATACCCATACTTACATAGTAGCGTGCATTTGTTCCACCACCGGAAAGACTTAAGTGATGCTGGTTATTAATCACATAATCGTTCAGAATCACATCTCTCCAGTTTACATTCGGATAAAGGTCCGGATCAAGTCCGGAACGGAACAGTTGGATTTCAGAATTAGTATAAATCGGATTCTTACCTCTGACAACACGTGCTTCATTGGCAAGGTTGGCATAATCCACTGCGTCTACATACTCTGGCATACGGGGAGAATAGGAATATGTGGCATTTGTCTTGAAGTTAACAGTTAACTTACCGGCTTTACCCCTCTTGGTAGTTACGATTACTACGCCATTAGCACCACGCACACCATATACGGCAGTTGCCGAAGCATCTTTCAATACAGAGAAACTTTCAATATCTGCAGGGTCGAGTGTATTCAAGTCACCTTCTACACCATCAATCAAGATCAGCGCCGAAGCATTTGCCCCAAACGTACTGATACCACGTACCCAAAATTCAGAGAAGTTATTGCCCGGCTCACCACTACGAGTCACACCAATGATGCCCGGCACACGACCTTGAAGCATATTGGATACGGAAGTAGCAGGAACCTGTAATTGTGCCGGATCAACAGAAGTAATAGCTCCCACAACAGAAACTTTACGCTGAGAACCACGACCTACTACCACTACTTCATCCAAACTACTGATACTTTGTTTCAAAACAATAGTCTCACGCTCTTTAGATTCGGTTACTTTCACTTCTTTATTCTCAAAACCTACATAGGAGAACACAACGATAGATTTAGGAGGAATATTGTTTAAGCGGAACTTTCCGTCCAAGTCGGTGATTACTCCAATAGATGTCCCTTTCACAGCAACACTCACGCCTATGAGTTCCAATCCGTCTTCACCGATGACAGTACCGGAATATGTCAACCCTCCCTGAGCGTATGCCATAGAAGAAAAGAGACTGCATATTATAAATAAAATGCTTATTATTTTTTTCATGATTAAATTCTGATTAATGTGTTTATTCTATTGAATACTTTCTTAATGCCGGCTGGTAGCGCATAGCAATCCAGTAACCACCATTCCCGTCATAGCTAATATCTTGAGGTCCATCAAATAAAGCAATATCAGGTGAACCATCATCGGTTCCATATACAGTGGATGTACCCAATACAGTAGTTACATATCTTTTCTCCATATTCTCATCATAAGCGATTTTACGTATTACGTGACTATTATCCCCCTGACAAACGAAAATATTACCATCTTCATCTATTGTAAGACCACGTAAATACTGGAATTTTGCTTCATCAGCCAAAAAACCGTCTGTAGTTCCTGTATTATTCTGGTTAATCTGCTCGTAAGCATGTGTACCATCTTCTTTTACCCAAACTTTCAGAATCTTATTTTTATCAGTAGTTACATAGAAACAATCTTCAAAAGCACTATAAGCGATGTAAGCGAAAGGACCGCCACTAAAATCATTATGTTCAAACAAAATCTCATTATTAGTTGGATTATCTACTTCAATACGTCCTAAACGACCATTTCTCGTAACATAATACAACCATTTATTGTCACCATCCAAAGCGACAGCCCAAAGGTCAGTACCTGAACTGATATCACAAAGCCGAGAAGGAACCCATGCCTGCGATTTCTTATAGACATAAACAGTATTAGCACCATTAATGGTAGCACCATAAGCCAATGTTTTATCATTAGATATCGCCACTTTCCCAACGACAGGTCCATTCTGTATAGTAATCACAGCATCTTCATCTATGGAAACATAACGTACACTGTTATTATTCCATGCCTGGCCTATGATACCCGACTGCTCATCAATACAAGCTACACCAAACATCTGCCCAAAAGTTGCCTCAGCCAGACTTCCATCTTTACCGGCACCATCAGCTTGTACAAAATCACCGGCAATAGTAGATACATTCTCAGAAACAGAATACTTAAAAGTCTCATCAGCCACCACAGTCTGATCATTCACCTTAACCGTAATCTTATTGAAACCTTCTGCCTGACGTGGCGCCATACAATAAATCGTAGTATTATCTACTCCCACTACGGCAGCCTTGTTCTCCTTTTCCATATTATCAGTGAATAATACAGTTACCGCAGATTTGTCATTTCCAAAGTTATTACCTATAATAATCACTTTCTCTGCTACCCGACCGGTGTCCGGCGTAAAATAGTCAATGGTGACTGGCTTGTTCGGGTCGTAGGAATCATTACCAGACTCCTTGTTGTCATTACAGCACATCAGTACCAATGACAAAAACCCTAATAAGGGAAGAAATAGTCTTTTCATAACGTTTTTCTTTTTACATATTAAATTATTGGTTCACTAAAAATTCTTTATTGGCATATCAGCGTTATGAACGCAAGAAGATAAAACAGCACATATAATCAGGAAAAAGACACCGATTGATGAATGACTTTAGTTTTTTAAAGATTATATTAGTTTTCATTTTCATAATATTAGTTTCATTCGTTGTTATCTACAGCAAAGATACGAATGAGTGTAGATTTTACATTATAAAAATCATTCAAAAAACGTAGAGAATCATTCATAAACGATTTACACACGTTGGCTGCAAGAAACACAACTCCTTTCTTCCTCTTTAACAGGACTTTATATAAATATGAACTATAATATAGATCAGAGTTTAATAACCCATAGAGTAGATATTCAATGATGACGGACTACCTTTATACAATGTCTCTACATTTATTATTAACGGTGCCGAATTATCGGAGTTATAGCATTGAATGACTGCTTCACCCTTTTCATTCGTTTTCACATTCGGATTCCAGTATAGTGTGCGGCGAGAATCTTCCGTATAAAGAGGAGCGCCATCAGGATAAGCTGGTGAATAAAATTCCAAAGGCTCATTATATCCTTGTATATAGGTATGACGAATCCCCCGCCGGGCTTTATAAGTTTTGTTCGGGTCCCAGTCATCAATCGTAGTGATGGAGCAAACTACTACTGACGATTTCTGCAACGGACTTTTCTTCATAGTCTTTCTATCTTTCTCACCCCAAAGTGCATCTGGTCCGGAATCCGCACCTATAGCATCCTGCAAAGGCAAATCACTCAAATCTCCATCCTGCCAGCGACCACTCCAAAAATTATTTGCTGTAAATTTCGTCACTCTATTACTCTGCTTGTTCATCACAAAAACAGATTCCCCTCCTGCCTGATCATAATAAAGCATGATAGATTTAATAGCATCCACATCTTTGTCCAATACATAATCCGTTTTACCATAAGATAAAACCCCGCCGTTGACTATAAATAAAACTCTTGAGTTATTATAGTGCAGGCTCAGCGAATCACTCAATCTGAAATTAGGATTTAATTCTTTCAACAGCATAGGTAGATTGTACACTGCTTCTCCTTTATCACGCATTTTATCTACCACCTGCGTTATATTATAATAACCCAGAATCTCTTTTTCAAAGCGTTCAGTTTGCTTCAATAACAAGTTCAGACGTTTGGCGTTCACCACCACTTCATCCAGCAAATGATGATCCGGCCCGAATACAGAATCTTTATAAGCAATATCCAAGGTGTCCAACAACTGTTTCAAATCACCCGTCTCTTTCCATTCCGGATTCAGCTCATAATAATCAAGCTTCCGTAAGAGAGGCTCAAAATTACGGAACAACTTCACGACTGCCTGCTTGTTCCACTTCTTTCCCTCGTTCCGTGTCTGTATCAGAGCATCCATAGAACCGCTAAAACCATCTACCGGCGCACTAAAATACCCCAATGAATCCGTTTTTGTCATACCTGCAATAGAGACCGAATCCCTGCGCGCAAGAATACTCACCCCGACATTCCGTAACGCCTTACCGAAATAAGATTCGACCTGCCCATACAGGGTCAGCGAGGTCTCCGGAAGATACCGAGGCAAGAAAGGACGTTTACCTATCAGTCGGGAAAGGTCATACTTCCGCCAGCCACGTACCAACAGAAGGACATCCAACATTTTGAAACGTTCGGCAGACTGGTTCTCAAAATAAAAACCGGGTTGATGAATATAGCCTTTCAGATCGGAGACAAGCAACAAATCCGTATAAATGGAATGATCGTATTCCTGAAAATCAGACTCCACACCGTTGCGGATAGATACAGAAAGATTGGCCTGTACCGGACGATTCAGATGATCTCTCACTTTAATCCGGCAAGTCACCGGCTCAAAAGGACGATACAGGGCGTGATCCGTTTTACAGGCAAGGAGCATGGAGGAACGCGGCATCACATAACAAAAACGCTCGCATAACGTTTCCCCTTTCAGATTGACCAGAGATATCTGTTGCACTCCGGGCGGTAGTTCTTTAGTCGAAATCCGAAATTGACAGCTCAATTCATCTTCAAAGTCCAGTGTCATACATTTGTAAGGTCGCCCCTGAGAAGATACAAAAACAGCCAGTGTGTCTTTCATTGCCTGTGAACTGCGGGCCACGGTGATATCCAACATTTCCCGCCGGTTATCGATTCGGAGTACATATCCTTGTGGAAGAGCTTCCGGAAGGTCAAACTGATAAGTGGAGCCTTCATAATCAATTTTTGCCACACCCGCCTTTTCTTCGGGCTTATACTCAAAGTAACCCATCCCGTCATGCAATGAACGGATATGCGCCAGTTCTTCACCACTCGGCGAAACCACTGTTCCCTCTACATCAGCAGCTCCTTTGTCGCGGCTGGTGGCTTCAAAAGCTACAATCGAAGATATGCCTTTCACCAATTGTCCGCCCTCCGGAAAAAAGCGGACTGTAAACTTCTTCTCTTTATCCTTCGGCCGCTGTTTCATCGAAGCGTCCATACGATAGGTAGCTATACTCCGAGGAGTCTCTTTATCGCTCAGCCGTTTCCGATAGACGGGTAATACACGGGAAAAACAGGAAGGGTTATCAAAAGCAAGCATCCACTTTGTATAGGCACGCATTTCATAATAACCGGTAAAGAAGGTATTGTTCAAAATGATTTGTCCCGTTCCCTCCCCATCCGTAAGCTGAATAATTTGCCGCTCTACGACATTTCCCAACTGGTCCAGTAGTTCTACATACAAAGGTTTGCTGATCGTCGTCGGTAAGTTTTGTTCAGCCGTCACTACATACGCTTTGAACCAAATCGTATCACCAAGGTAATAACTTGCATTATCCAAATGAAGACTCACTTTCTCGCGAGGGTACGAATCTGCGAAGTTCTGTGCATAACGGAAATATCGGGAAAAGATTGTATCGGATGACTGCGCATAAGCGTTCACTGTACACAAGATGAACAGAGTGGTAATAAAAAATGCCTTCCAGCTTTTATCATGTTCGTGTAAAGAATCAGATTCCATTTTCTGCAAATATTAGATTCGGTTATTTGATTGATTGCAAAATTACAGCTGTTTTATTTTATTCGCTGTAAAAATCATGCAGAAAGGGTAGAAAATCATGCAATGAATCATTTGTCTATACTAAATACAAGATTTATTTGTACTTTTGAGAGTGAATATCAAGGAATACATAATATCTGAAACGATGAAAACATACATTGCGGCTTTCTTCCTCCTGCTATCCGCCACATTTGTGGCAGCCCACCCTTACCTCATCCAAAGATTGGGAATAGAACAAGGCTTATCCAACAATTATGTATTGAGTATCACGCAGGACAAGCAGGGATTTCTGTGGTTCGCCACCGAAGAAGGGCTGAATAAGTTTGACGGAACCCGCTTTATCACCTACTATAAAGAGGAGCAATCTTCTTCTGTCCAAAGCATTACCGGCAACGAACTCAATGAAGTGTATGCCGATCCCGTGCAGCCTGTCATCTGGATAGCCACCCAGCGGGCAGGACTCAATGCTTATAATTACGAGACGCAGAGTTTCAACGTCTACCAATATAATCCGGAAGACCCGCAAAGTCTGATTACGAACGATGTCACTCACATTACCTCATCCGTGCAAGCCGGCAAAGGGTTATGGGTATGTACTTATTACAGAGGTATAGAGTATCTGGACATCGCTACCGGGAAATTCACTCATTATAACAAAAGCACAGTACCCGCCCTTCCCTCTGAGCAGACCTGGACAGCCACGGAGGCTGAGGATGGCAAACTATACATCGGACACGTAGAAGGCGGGTTGAGCATCCTCTCCCTGAATGACAAATCCGTGAAGCACTTCGTCCATGATCCTCAAAATCCGAACAGTCTTCCGGGGAACGATGTGCGTTGTATCTATAAAGATACCAACGGAAATATATGGATCGGAACCAGCAAAGGTCTGGCCCTGTTCAATGCCAATACAGAAACATTTACCAACTTTCATAACAATCCGGGGAATATTCACGGAGCATTGTCAAGCTATATCTTCTCCATCAAGCAGCTCAAAGACAACAAACTCTGGATTGCAACAGAACTGAACGGAATCATGATACTGGACTTACAGCAAAATCAGTTTCTGCTGCCCGAACAAATACGCTTTGAGTTTATCCGCGAAGGGGACAACAACTACAGCTTGTCCAACGCCAGCGCACGGTATATTTTTCAGGATTCTTTTAATAATATCTGGATAGGTACCTGGGGAGGAGGAATCAATTTTATCAGCAATGCTCCTCCCGCATTCCATACATGGAGCTATTCACCTACCCAAATGAATGAAAGTTCGCTGAGCAACAAAGTCGTTAGCAGCGTCTGCGATGACGGACAAGGAAAGTTGTGGATAGGAACTGACGGAGGAGGTATTAACGTATTCGAAAACGGAAAACGGGTGGCCATTTACAATAAAGAAAACAGAGAACTCCTGTCCAACTCGGTGCTTTGTTCGTTGAAAGACTCGGAAGGCAACCTATGGTTCGGCACCTATCTGGGCAACATCAGCTATTACAATACAAGACTGAAGAAGTTTCAGATCATCGAACTGGAAAAGAATGAGCTTCTCGACGTACGCGTCTTCTATGAAGACAAGAATAAAAAGATATGGATAGGAACTCACGCAGGGGTGTTCGTTGTAGACCTTGCCAGCAAGAAGGTGATTCATCATTATGACACCTCCAACAGCCAGTTGCTGGAAAATTTTGTACGCAGCATTGCCCAAGACAGTGAAGGACGTTTCTGGATAGGAACTTTCGGAGGAGGAGTCGGGATATATACGCCGGATATGCAACTGGTCAGGAAGTTCAACCAATACGAAGGTTTTTGTTCCAATACGATTAATCAGATATACCGGAGCAGTAAAGGCCAGATGTGGCTTGCCACCGGTGAGGGGCTGGTATGTTTTCCTTCGGCCCGTAATTTTGACTATCAGGTCTTTCAAAGAAAAGAAGGACTGCCCAATACACATATAAGAGCTATCAGTGAAGATAAGAACGGCAACATCTGGGCAAGTACCAATACCGGTATCAGTTGCTATATCACCTCTAAAAAATGTTTCTATACCTACGATCACTCCAACAACATCCCACAAGGAAGTTTCATCAGCGGATGCGTTACCAAAGATCATAACGGGCTCATCTATTTCGGCTCTATCAACGGATTGTGTTTCTTCAATCCCGATATTGCCATAAACAGTCCGCAGATTCCTCCTGTGGTTATCACTAAAGTGAGAATTCCCGGACGACTCACAAGTCGGGAGAAGAACGAAACCGCTATTCCCATCTCCGAAGGAGAGATAGAATTGACTCATGAACAAAATAGTTTTAATCTTACTTTCAACGTACAGGACTATTCACTGGCCAACCAGGTGGAATATGCCTATATGCTGAAAGGACTTGAAAACTCATGGTATACGATCAACGAGCAAAACAGCGTCACCTTCCGTAATATTCCTCCCGGCAAGTATGAGTTTCTGGTAAAAGCCCGCCTGCACAATCAGGACTGGTCGGAGGACATGACCTCTCTCAGGATACATATCAACCCTCCTCTCTGGCTGACATGGTGGGCAAAACTTATTTATATTCTGATCACTATCAGCATTATTTATACTATTATCCATGCCTATAAGAAGAAAATAGACCTCGAAAGTCTCTATACCCTGGAAAAGAAAAACCACGAACAAGAACAAGAATTGAATCAGGAGCGTTTACGATTCTATACCAACATCACTCATGAGCTGCGCACACCACTCACTCTGATTCTCGGTCCGCTGGAAGATATGCAGAAAGACACGTCACTGCCGACCAGACAGGCGCAGAAACTTTCTGTCATCCACCAGAGTGCCCTCCGGCTGCTCAACCTGATCAATCAGATTCTTGAGTTCCGGAAAACGGAAACGCAGAACAAAAAGCTATGTGTTTGCAAAGGCAACATTGCGCCCCTGATTCATGAAATCGGACTCAAATACAAAGAACTCAACCAAAAGAAAGCGATCGACTTTCAGATTCAAATAGAAAAAGAAGAGATGCCTCTGTTCTTTGACAAAGAAATCATCACCATTATCCTCGATAATCTGATTTCTAATGCCATCAAATATACGGAACAGGGAAAAATAACCTTGAGCTTGTATCCCACCACACGAAACGGAGTCACTTATACGGAGATTAAAGTCAGTGATACGGGATACGGAATCTCTGCGGAAGCCTTGCCTCATGTTTTCGACCGTTACTATCAGGAAAGCGGCAAGCATCAGGCATCCGGCACAGGTATCGGACTGGCTTTAGTCCGAAACCTTGTAGAACTGCACGAAGGCGAAATCCGGGTGGAAAGTATACAGAACGAAGGAAGTACTTTCTATATCAGTTTATTAACAGATAATATCTACCCCAACGCTTTGCATGGAGACTCTACGAAGCAAACAGAGGAGGAAATGATATCAGAAGCTGTTCCGGAAGATTCTCAAAATACGGAACCGGAAACGAGCAAGCCTATCCTGCTGATTGTAGAAGACAATGAAGATATACAGAAATACATCGCCGAATCTTTCTCCGACTCTTTCGAAGTAATCACAGGCAGCAACGGTGAGGAAGGGAAACAGCAGGCTCTCAACCGTATTCCCGATATTATAGTGAGCGATATCATGATGCCGGTAATGGATGGCATCACGTTATGCCGTCAACTAAAAGAGGATGTGCGTACCAGCCACATCCCTGTCATCCTATTAACGGCCAAAGATTCATTGCAGGATAAAGAAGAAGGATACGAAGTGGGAGCGGATTCATATCTGACCAAGCCTTTCAGTGCTTCACTGCTGCGAAGCCGCATCAACAATCTGCTTGATTCGAGAAAGAAACTGATTGCTCAATTCCAGCAGACCGGAACGAGTCATAACCCCAATTCTCATTTGGATGAGAAACGTTCCATAATCACCGAGGCGCTCAGCAAACTGGATAACGAATTCATTGAGAAAATCACGCAACTGGTTGAGGATAACCTTTCTTCGGAAAAGATCGATATCACTTACCTGTCCGACAAGATGTGTATGAGCGGCTCTACGCTCTACCGGAAAATGAAAGCGCTGACCGGACTTTCTACGAACGAATACATCCGGAAAGTAAAAATGCAGAATGCGGAACAGTTACTCCTCGAAGGGAAATATAATATCTCGGAAATAGCCTACAAAATAGGAATGAACAGCACAGGCTATTTCCGTCAATGCTTTAAGGATGAGTTTGGTGTCTCTCCTTCGGATTATCTGAAGCAGTTCACCTCCCCAACTCCTCCACCATCGTCTTAAACAACGATCTGCTGTCATTCAGCGGCATATCCGTAGCCAAGTCCCAGCTCATCATTCCCTTCAGTTGCTGGTCCATCGCATAACGTGTCTTGGCACGGATATTATCTTGCCCGTCAAAGACATACACGTCTCCCTTATAGGTTACTTCGTTTTGTGCCGGACCCGTTATCAGCCCGTCCTGCACAAAACTGAAGTAAGCCTCAGTCTTCTTTGAACCATCTTTTGTCACGCCATAAAAAGGAATACCTGCCACTAGCTTCTCCTTCGGAATGCCATAAGCCAATGCCATCTGTATATCCGAACAGTATTTCTCCATCGGGAAGCGAACCGGCGAAGGACCGTAACACTGATAAGAAATGAAGTCGACCGCAGCAATCGCCTCCTTACTAATCTTAAAACACACAGGATGCAGGGATACGCTGAACACATATTTATCTCCCAATACCTCCCTCATCTTCAGAATAGCCAGACTGTAATCTTCATACTCTTTTTTAGTCTCCGCCCATTCAAAATCCAGATCGATGCCATCGAGCTTATTCTTTTCCAGTATCTTCTTTATATTTTTGGCAAATGCAGCACGGGCCGCCTCATCTGCAACCATCGCTTTCCACTCTCCACTGGCAGCGCCCAGACGAAGTTTCGTCTTTGTTCCTTTCACGTCTGCACGGACAGACTTTATCAATTCCTCCCAGCTAGTCACTCCTTTCCCATTCTCAAAAACACGGGGATTTTCAAACGAAAGCGACCCGTCTTTATTGGGACGGACGTTCAGAAAAATCAGATCATCACTCGCCCTTAAACTCTCGGCAGAAATACGTCCGCGATTGTAGAAATTACCCCGTACATACGAACTGATAAAGCAGTTTTGTTGTGCATACAACGATAATCCGACAAATAAAAAAAGGAAAAATACAATTCTTCTTGGTACTAGCATAATGATTGATAATTAGTGGGTTTCGGTCACAAAAGTACGTACAGGCAAGGAGAACCGATGTTCAGAAATCACTATAATACTTCCAAAAATCAACAGAAAGTGCGCTATATGAAACGAAAAAAGAGAATAGTGTCGAAATAAGAGCTAGGAAAAGTAAAATAAAGTATGTTTCTTTGCAGTTCAAACCATAATCTTTTGCTATTATAACAAGAAAGGGGGCTTATGAGCAAAAATCAACGTATAGAAAACGAACAGCAGATACTAAGATTAGTATCGGAAGGCGATTCGCAGGCTTTTCGTACGTTGTATATGCATTATTATGACCGCCTATTCAACTTTGCCATGCTATTCCTCCGTTCGGAAGCAGCGTCGGAAGATGTGATAGGAGATGTTTTCTTTGTTATATGGAAAGAGAGAAGTATGCTGACTTCCATTCCCAATTTTCACCCGTACATCTATCAGGCAGTACGCAACGGATGCCTCAACGTACTGAAAAGCGGATATATCTCTAAGAGAGACGATATCCCCGACACCGAATTGCAGATAAACATATCCAATGAGACTCCTTTGGACGAACTTTCTTACAAGGAACTACATCATGCCGTGAAACAGGCCATCATCTCATTGCCGGAACGATGCCGTATCATCTTTAAAATGGCCAAAGAAGAGGAAATGAATCATCGGGAGATTGCAGAAACACTGAATGTGAAGTTATGTACCGTAGAACGGCAACTTTTACTCGCCAAAGCCAAAATAAAAGAAGCGATTAAGCCATTTCTGGAAAAACTTTAAAAAAAAATGCATTTTCCTTTTAGTAGTTTGGCACCTTGAGTTTTCTATATAGTATAAAGCTTTAGAAAACAGAAAAAAAAGATGCGCACTGAAAAAGAAGAAACAATGAAAATGGATGAGTTGATCAACAGTATCGAACTGCGATCACCAAGTCCAGGCAAAGAACACTCGGCAGAAAAGTCTTTCTCCCGACTGATGGCACGAATTCAAACCGACAACAACTCCACTGACATTTTCCGCCGACGCGCCCGTCAATACCGGGTATGGCTCGCTGCTGCCACAGTAGCCCTGCTGATTGCGATGAGCGGATGGCTATACATGATGCTGGATTCAGATCCTTCGTTCATTATAAAAAGCAATAACAGTGGAATTGTACAGAATGTGCCACTGCCCGATGGAACAGTTATTCAGCTGAATAATCACTCCAAGCTTATCTATCCCGAACGTTTTGCGGGTGATTCGAGGGAAGTGTTTCTGGAAGGGGAAGCGTACTTTGATGTAAAACATGATAAGAAACATCCATTCATTGTACGTGCCGGAGAATTGAAGATCAGAGTATTGGGAACAAAGTTCACAGTCAATGCCAGCTCACAGTCTCCGCAGATTACGGCAACTTTGCTGGAAGGTTCTATCGAGGTCAGCAACGAAAAGAAACAGATGTTGATGAAACCCAGCCAGCAGCTAAGATATGATGTCAACAGCGGTAATATGCTGCTCACGGAACTGAGCAATGCCAGTCGTGAGATACGATGGATACAGAATGTATGGGTATTATCGGAAACGCCGTTGCTCGATATCTGCCAGCGTCTGGAACATCTGTTTAACGTCAAAATCATTATCATGAATGACGAATTGATTGGAAAATCCTTCACCGGAGAGTTTTATACGAATGAGTCGCTTGAGTCGATCTTAAAAACCATGCAGACCAGTACTCCATTCAAGTATGAGCGGAAAGGGAAAAATATAATACTAAAATAAACAGAATTGTAAAACTTAAAAAACAAATAGCCTATGACGTAATACTGTAAAAGACACAGAAAAAGCGAGAAAATAGTACCAGTATCTTCTCGCTTCCAAGACTTTGCAAAATCATGGCGGTATTATATCGCCACAATCCTTAATTTCTAATTTATAAAAGTATGACAAACTTAAGAAAGTACCAAATTTCTTATCAAAAATGTTGCCACACTTCCATGAAAGAGCTTAAAAAAAGCATCTGTATGGCAATATTACTTTTAATGATCCCCTGTTTTGCCTTCGCGCAGACTACAAAGCGAGACATCAAGCTAGATTTCACAAATACTTCCATAACCAAGATTATCGAGAGTATTGAAAAACAAAGCGGATATTCTTTCTTTTACAACAACGACATCAACACCAGTCAGAAGACGTCAATAAAGATGACTTCCAGTGACATCAATCAAATCGTAGGTACGCTGTTGAAAAACACATCCATTGACTACCGGATTGCCGATAAACGCATTGTGTTGTTTCTCAAGAAAACAGCCGATGAACAGAAAAAAGCCTATACCGTCACCGGAGTAATAAATGATGCATCCGGTCCGGTGATCGGTGCCTCTATCGCAACCAAAAGCGGACAGGGAACGATTACTTCCATCGATGGTGATTTCCGTTTGAGTAATGTACATATCGGTGATGTGCTGACTATATCTTATGTCGGTTACCAGACACAGAATATCGTATTCAACGGTCAGGCAAAGCTGAACATCACATTGAACGAAGCAGCTACCGAACTGGATCAGGTGGTAGTCACCGCCCTAGGTATCAAACGTTCGGAAAAGGCGCTGAGCTACAATGTGCAGCAGTTAAGTTCCGATGATATCACTACCGTGAAAGACCCGAACTTCATGAACTCACTGAACGGTAAGGTAGCAGGTGTGACCATCAACTCTTCCGCCTCAGGCGCAGGAGCGGCGACCCGTGTGGTAATGCGTGGTGTGAAGTCAATCACCAAATCGAACAATGCACTTTATGTGATCGACGGTATTCCTATGTTCAACGTTGTGAACGAAGGAGGCGATGCCGGTATCACCGCCGACCAGCCCGGTAGTGACGCCGTGGCGGATATCAATCCGGAAGATATCGAATCAATCAATATGCTGACAGGTCCCGCCGCAGCCGCGCTTTACGGTAATGCCGCCGCTTCGGGTGTGGTACTGATCAATACAAAAAAAGGTACTCAGGACAAGACAAGTTTCAGTGTTTCGAGCAGTACGACTTTCTCCAACCCTACCATGTTGCCCAAAATGCAAAGCAAATACGGCAACAGGGACAATGAGTTCGCAAGCTGGGGAGACATCGTAAACAGCAACTACGACCCTGCCAAGTTTTTCCGTACCGGAGTCAACACGATTAACTCTGTTTCAATGTCAACCGGTACGTCCAAGAACCAGACGTACGTATCTGTATCGGCAACCAATTCGACAGGTATCCTGCCCAATAACAAGTATGACCGATATAATGTCTCCGGACGCAATACCGCAAATTTCCTGAACGACAAACTAGTACTGGACTTCGGTGCCAACCTGATTTTTCAGAACGACAGGAACATGACGGCTCAGGGACGTTATTTCAACCCGATACCTGCCTTGTACCTGTTCCCACGCAGCGGTAACTTTGACGCTATCCGTATGTATGAAACGTATAATACCGGTCTGGGCATCTACAAGCAATACTGGCCTTACGACACACAGAGTATGGAATTGCAGAACCCGTACTGGACCGCTCACCGCATGGTACGCGAGAATACCAAAAAGCGTTTCATGACGAATGCCTCCCTGAAGTGGAACATCATGGACGGCATCGACATCACCGGACGTCTGAAATATGACAAAACCGATATGCGCTCTACCGACAAACGGTACGCATCCACTATCGAGCAGTTTGCCAGCGAATACGGAGGTTATTATGACATTCGCAAGGCGTACAGCAGTTTCTACGGTGACATTATGCTGAACATCAACAAGACGTTCAATGACAATATGTGGTCGTTCAATGCCAATATCGGTACTTCCATCAATGACCAGCGTGAAGAGCAGATCGGTCACGGAGGTAATCTGAGCGGTATCTACAATTTCTTTGCCGTACACAATATAGACACATCCGCCAAATACAGAAGAATACAGTCCGGATATATCCAGCAGTCGCAGGGTGTCTTCGTGAATGCCGAAGTAGGCTATAAGAGCATGCTTTATCTGACGGCGACCGGCCGTAATGACTGGGAATCGCAGCTTGCTTTCTCCGAGGCTTCGTCCTTCTTCTATCCGTCTGTAGGTATGTCCGCCGTTGTTTCGAGTATGGCGAAACTGCCGGAATGGATTTCTTTCCTGAAAGTACGCGGTTCGTATACGGAAGTAGGTAGCTCCTTCGAGCGTTTCATCACCCGTCCGTCTTACCAGTTCAATACTGCTTCCGGTAGCTGGAACTCAACAACGATCTATCCGGCACGCAACCTGAAACCGGAAAAGACTCGTTCGTGGGAACTGGGTATCAACTCCAAATGGCTGAACAACCGGCTTTCATTCGACCTGACCTACTACCGGTCGAACACGATCAACCAGACGTTTACGGCAGACCTTTCCATCTCGTCCGGATATTCCAAAGCGTATATCCAGAGTGGTAGTATCCGCAATGAAGGTATCGAGCTGGCTTTGGGATACAGTGATAAATGGGGGGCTTTCCCCTGGGACAGCAACCTTACATTCTCCTGCAATAACAACGAGATCATGAAACTGACAGAAGGAGCCACCAACCCGATGACCGGAGAACCTATCAATAAGGATAATTACGATATGGGGCAGCTGGGTAATCTCGACGCACGTGTGAAGCTGTACAAGGGCGGTTCTATCGGTGATGTATATGCCACACACCGTATCAAGAGAGATGGCAACGGACATATCTTCGTTTCACAGGACGGAGACATCGAAATTGAATCTGTCGACGAATTCAAGCTGGGCTCTATCCTGCCGAAAGCAAATATGGGCTGGAGCAACAACTTCTCATACAAGGGCATCAATCTGGGAGTCACACTGACCGCCCGTTTCGGAGGTATCGCTCTGTCCGGTACTCAAAGCGTACTCGACCAGTACGGAGTTTCGCAGAAAACTGCCGACTATCGTGACGCAGGAGGCATCGCTGCCAACTATGGATATATCGATACGGAAAAATACTTCGATACCGTCAAAGGTTATGCCGCTTATTATACTTACAGCGCTACCAACATACGTCTGGCAGAACTGAACCTGAGCTATACACTGCCGAAAGAATGGTTCCGTGACAAGCTGAGAATGACCGTCGGACTGGTAGGAAAGAACCTGTGGATGATCTACTGCAAAGCTCCTTTCGATCCGGAAGCTACCGCCTCCACCCAATCGAACTATTACCAGAGCTATGACTACTTTATGCAGCCTACTACTCGCAATATCGGCTTTAGCGTAAAACTTAACTTCTAAAAACAACATTGAATTATGAAGAAAGTAACCCAATCTATATGCTTTGCATTATTAGCACTTCTTTTGTGCAACTGTACAGCAAAGTTCGAAGAATTTAATTCAAATCCGTACGAACCGACGGAGCTGAATCCCCGTCTGTTATTCTCGCAATTAATCACATGTATGTCATCCACCGAAGAGAATCCGGCACAGCGTAACATTACGTTCTGGGCAGGTCCTTTCGGCGGCATGCTGACTCCCTCCAGCAGCTGGAGCCGGTCACAGCACTTCTATACTTATAATGTAGACGACAGCTGGAACAAATGGTCTGTCAACTGGTACTTCGAAAAGTTCTACCCGAACTATTTCTCCATCGAGCGCTTCACTAATGCGTCGGGACACTACTATGCACTGGCCAAGATCATGCGGGTACATATCATGCAGATTATCGCCTCCATGCAGGGTCCTCTCCCTTATAGCAAAATCGAGAGCGGACAGTACAGCGTAGGCTATGACGACGAAGAGACAGCCTGGAAAGCGATGGTCAGCGATTTGGATTACAGCATCGAGACACTGACGTCACTGATGAACTCCGAACCGGGATTCAACCAGCTGACAACGGAAGACCGCATCTACGGCGGTGATTACAAGAAATGGATCAAATTTGCCAATTCATTGAAACTGCGTATTGCCATCCGTATCAGTAACGCAGCTCCCAAGTATGCGCAAGAGATCGCAGAGAAAGCGGTATCACACCCATACGGTGTAATGACCAGCAATGCCGACGACGCCTACGACAATCTGGAAGGAACCAACTACAAGAATGGTCTGGCCAGTGTCAACTCCTGGGGTGAAGTCCGCGCCAATGCTTGTGTCGTTTCCTTTATGAACGGATACGAAGACCCGCGCCGCGACGCTTACTTTACTAAAGTGAAGATAGCCAATCAAGAAGGTTTCTACGGTGTGCGCTCCGGTATCAGAGGTATCTCGACCAGTATGTTCTCCAACTACTCTACCGTCAAAGTAGAGACGAAAAGTCCGATGCTTATTTTCAATGCGTCTGAAGTAGCTTTCTTATGTGCGGAAGGCGCGCTAAAGAAGTGGACAATGGGTAAAACGGCTAAGGAATTCTACGAAGAAGGTATCCGCCTGTCATTTGCAGAACGGGGTGTTTCCGGTGCCGACGCTTACATCTCCAACGCTACCCGCAAACCGGCAGATTATGTTTGCCCGACGAATGCGGCTTACAACTACTCCAACCCCTCTAAAGTGACCGTCGCCTGGAATGAAAGCGCATCGGATAATGAGAAACTGGAACGTATCCTGACACAGAAGATGATTGCCAACTTCCCGATTGGAAACGAGACATGGGCAGACTTCCGCCGTACCGGCTATCCGGCCGTATTCCCTGCATACAATAACCTTTCGACTCAGGGAGTGACCGACGAGCGCCAACAACGCCGTCTCCGTTTCTCTGAAGACGAATACCAAAGCAACGAGGAAAATGTGAAAGAAGCGGTCAGCTTTCTGTCAAACGGACAGGATACGGATGCCACAGACTTATGGTGGGCAAAAAAGAATTAATTTAATTAACTGCTAAAAACAGAAACAGTATGAAAAAAATATTCAATATACTAATCATCGCATTCATAGCTTTCAGTTATTTCAGCTGTGATGACTGGACCGAGATAGAGGCTAAGAACTTCGAACCGGAACCGCTGTCCGAAGAGTACTACGCCGCACTGAGAGCATACAAGAAAAGCGATCATCCGCTTGCGTTCGGCTGGTTTGGAAGCTGGGGTATGCAAGGTGCCTCTTCCTTATACTACAGTCTGAAAAGTGTGCCCGACAGCGTGGATATTATTTCCATCTGGGGACCTTATGCCAATTTAACCCAGTTCCAGATAGATGAGATGAAATACGTTCAGGAAGTATTGGGTACGCGGGTTACATTTACTGTGTTCTCGCACAACATGAGCAATCTTCCGGGCGGCTTTGCCAACAAAGCGGAGAATATTCCTGCCGTGGCGAAAGCCATAGCAGATACTATCCACAAATATGGCTATGACGGAATCGACTTCGACCATGAATGTGGTAGTACAGACTTATTCTACAATCAGGATAACATGACTGCCTTATTGAGAGAAGTGCGCCAGAACATCGGACCGGACAAGTTGATTCTGGTGGATGGATTCGTATACCTCATCACAGAGGAAGGATGGAAATATGCCGACTACGGAGTGGCACAATCGTACGGAGCGTACTCACCGGACAGGTTGCAGGAAAGTTTTGACAATCTGAGGAACCGGCTTCCGTCCAACCGCTTTATCATCACAGAAAACTTCGAAAAGTATTATGCTAATGGGGGAGTCAACTACACCCATCCGGAGTTCGGGGTTATCCGGTCACTGGCCGGAATGGCTTACTGGAATCCGACAGAGGGCCGTAAAGGAGGGATAGGAACTTTCCACATGGAATACGAGTATGGCCTTGGCTACAAGTACTTGCGCGAAGCTATCCAAATCATGAATCCTGCTAAAAAATAATAAGTATAAAGTTATGAAGAAGAACAGATTATATACACTATTTATCGGAATAACACTTCTTGCCACCATCATCGGTTGCAAGGAAGAGTATACCCCGATTGGCAACCGACTCTATATCAGCGAAGCAGCCAGCGAAGCTGCCAAGAAGGTTTCTGTGAGCGTAGGAGTGAATACCCAGACCTCATTTACGGTACGTACGGGTGATAAAGTGTCGCAAGACTTACACGCAACGCTCGTGATCGACCCCAGCATACTGGATGAATACAACGAAAAGAATAAAACTTCTTATACCGTATTGCCTGACGAGAACCTTAAATGGGACAAGAACATCGTCATTCCGAGCGGAAAGGCGGAAGCCGAGCCGACCTCTGTAGTCATTACCCCGTACAGTGCGGAAGAAGGAGTAAGATATGCAATCCCTGTCAGAGTGGTGGGTGACGGAAGCGTTGCAGAAGAAAAAGTCTTCTCGAAATATATATTGCTGCTGGACAAACCTTGGGTACAGTCTACTCCATATATGAAGATGAGGTCTAAGGACAACTCGTTCGTTTGCGAACCGATTGATACGGAATGGAATCTTCCGTTGGACAACTTCACCGTAGAGTTCTGGTTCTGGATGAATGGTTTCGATGTCAACAACCAGTCTGTGATCGATTGTGACGCATTCTATATCCGACTCGGAAATACGCAGATGATTACCAGTGCCCAGATGCAGATCAATATCTGGACTGTGGGCGGCAGCAACAATAAATGTTACCTCACCGCATTTACTTTCCAGAAGAATACATGGACGCACGTAGCCATTTCTTATGACTCTGAAGCCTCGAAATGTATTTTCTACATCAACGGAAGCAAAGCGGGTGAAGCAGACGCTACCGGTGGAGCAGCCAAACCGTTGCAGAGGTTCGCATTCTCCACTACCGACAACGGCTATTCCAAAAATGACCGTATGATGGGACAGCTCCGCCTATGGAACAAAGTATTGTCACAAGCCGAAATACAGGCCAATATGTCCGGTCCTATGGCAGTTCATCCTAATATGGTAGGATACTGGAAGATGGATGAAGGTCAGGGAAATATACTCTATGACGCAACTGCCAACAAGCATCATGCTAAACCGAAGGGAGACGGAGGTTTTGAATGGAGACACGACCAGTGCTTTATGCCATAAATTTAAAGTTATGACCGATTACAGGTTCAAACAATAGGAATTATTCATTATATTTGGGGCTGTCTCCTTGCATTGACAATGAAAGGGAGGCAGCCTTACTTGTACATAAATCTTATAATCATGATAAAATCCCCCGGTTATTTTATAAAACTATCACTGACACTTGCCCCTCTGGCCGCCGGATGCCAGTCGAATACGGAAAGCACACCCGGTCAGCCCAACGTATTATTCATCCTCACGGATGATATGCAAGCCTCTTCCATCCATGCGCTGGGCAACGAAGACGTACATACACCCGCCATCGACAGCCTCATCGCCGAAGGCGTCACCTTTACCAATACATACACCAACGGCGCCCTGTGCGGAGCGCTGTCCATGCCCAGCCGTGCCATGCTGATGACCGGTCGCGGACTATACGATATTCAGGCAGACGGAATGAAGATTCCCGAAGCGCATACCACCTTCCCGCAACAATTCCGAAAGCACGGCTACCGCACCTTCGCCACAGGCAAGTGGCATTCGGACAAGGCTTCCTTTAACCGTTCCTTTCAGGAAGGCGATAATATCTATTTCGGAGGTATGCACCCTTACGAGCTGAACGGACACTGTTCGCCTCATCTCAACCGCTACGACTCCACCGGCGTATACGGGAAGGAGACGGAATTTACAGGAGAAGAGTTTTCTTCGAAGATGTATGCCGATGCCGCCATCCGCTTCCTGCAGTCACAGAAAGACGGGCAACAGCCTTTCCTTGCCTACGTCGCCTTTACTTCTCCGCACGATCCGCGCAATCAGCTCCCTGCCTATGGACAAAAGTACAGTCCGGAGACACTCGGACTGCCGGCTAACTTCCTTCCTCAACACCCGTTCGACAACGGTGAGATGGATGTACGCGACGAATTATTAGTACCCGCTCCACGAACAGGCGAACAGGTACAGAAGGAGCTTGCCGATTATTACGGCATGATCAGCGAAGTAGACGTGCAGATAGGGCGTGTGCTGCAGGCATTGAAGGAAACAGGGCAAGCGGACAATACAATCATCGTCTTTGCCTCCGACAACGGTCTGGCAGTGGGACGTCACGGATTGCTGGGGAAGCAGAACCTGTACGATCATAGTGTGAAAGTACCTCTTACGCTCATTGCACCCAACTACAAAGCGCAAAAAGGAAAAAAGAATCGTGCACTCTGTTATCTGCACGACATCGCTCCGACACTTTGCGAACTGGCACACATCCCTTTGCCCGAAAGCATGACGGCACAATCCCTCTCTCAAGTACTGGATGACTCTGCCGCCATCCACCGCAGCGACCTGTTCCTCGCTTACTCCAACTTGCAACGGGCATTCGTCAGCGAACATCACAAGTATATTATCTATAATGTAGGAGGTACTATCACCGAACAGTTGTTCGACCTTCAGCAAGACCCGCTGGAACAGCATAATCTGTTGCCCGGTCAGGAGAAGACGGCACGCAGCCTGAAAGACCAACTGGCCTTCCGCATGAAAGAAGAAAAAGACTTCTGCAACTTGTCCGATCCGCAGTGGTGGCAGGACGGACACAAACTGACATTTGAAGAAATGCAACATCTATACGTATATGAATAAACTCGTACTTACCGGTCTGCTGGCAGCCGGAGCCATGACACACCTGCAAGGCGCTCAACCTGCCGGACAACGCCCCAACATTCTTTTTATCCTGAGTGACGACCACACCTCCCAAGCCTGGGGCATCTATGGCGGAGTACTGGCAGAATATGCTCACAATGCCAACATCCGCCGACTGGCAAACGAAGGGGTAGTGCTCGACAACTGTTTCTGCACCAACTCTATCTCAGCGCCCAGCCGCGCCAGTATCCTCACCGGACTATACAGTCACCGGAACGGACTGTATACCCTTGCGGACTCACTGGACACCTCCATCCCCACCCTCGCAAAGTTACTGCAAGCCAACGGATACCACACCGGGCTCGTCGGCAAATGGCACATCCAGTCGCAGCCGCAAGGATTCGACTACTACTCCATCTTCTACGATCAAGGCGAATACCGTGACCCGACTTTCATAGAGAGCACCGACCCGTGGCCCGGCAACCGCCGGTTCGGCGAACGGGTGCTCGGCTTCTCCACCGACCTCGTCACCGAGAAAGCCATCCGATGGATGAAACAGCAGGACGGCAACCAGCCCTTCCTGATGTGCTGCCATTTCAAGGCAACGCACGAACCCTACGACTACCCGATACGCATGGAGCATCTCTACGACGGTGTCACCTTCCCCGAACCCGAAAACCTGCTGGACTGGGGACCGGAAACCAACGGCCGTTCTTTCAAAGGACAGACACTGGAAGAACTGGAACGCCGCTGGCGCATCGCATCACAGGACCCCGACAAGTGGTGGTGCCGCTACCCCGGACTGCCGTTCAGCACCGAAGGGATGCAACGGACGGCCGCCAGACGTGCTTCCTACCAAAAGTTTATCCGTGACTACCTCCGTTGCGGCGCTACCGTCGACGACAACATCGGCAAACTCCTGAACGCTCTGGACGAAATGAATATCGCCGACAATACCATCGTCATCTACGTCTCCGACCAAGGCTATTTCCTAGGCGAACACGGCTTCTTCGACAAACGGATGTTTTATGAAGAATCGGCTCGTATGCCTTTCGTTATCCGTTATCCGAAGAAGGTCCCCGCAGGAAAACGCCTGGATGATCTGATACTGAATGTCGATTTTGCACCGACGCTGGCAGAATTTGCCGGAGTAAAGATGGAGAATGTACAAGGAGACAGCTTCGTCAGCAACCTGGAAGGCAACACGCCGACCGACTGGCGAAAAGAAATCTACTATCGCTACTGGACCAATCACGCTATTCGTCCCGCGCACTTCGCCATCCGGTCAGACCGTTACAAGCTGATCTTCTATTATGCCCGAAATCTGGACATGACTGATACAGAGAACTTTGACTTTACTCCGTCATGGGACTTCTATGACTTGCAGAACGATCCGCACGAGAATCATAATGCATACAACGATCCGAAATATGCACCTGTCATCAAACAGATGAAGAAGGACTTATTGAGACTTCGCAAAGAAGCCGGAGATACAGACGAGAAATATCCGGAAATGCAGGAACTGCTTGAAAAATACTATAATAAGTAAGTGACTGGTACGGAAACTGAACTGTCGCATTTATAAATTGAACTTAGGTTCAGCAAGTGCTACAAGTGAAAAAGATAGCAGTTTTGCCCTCATGCTCTCACTATTCGCATATATCCCTTTATTCATCGGCATTTCAAGCATTGCAGCAAGTATGGTTGCAGAGTGAGAGCAAGGGTTTGCCCTCACTTTGCCATCACGGCATATAGGTCATTCATCCTGCATTATACTTTGATTTACTGGGTATTAACATCTGACGTGTCAGCTATTAACGATTGTCATGTCAGCTATTAATAATTGAGAAATCAGGTATTAACAGCTGAGAAGTCATTCATTATTGACTGAAAAATGAGTTAATACCTTCTGAGTGGACAGGTCAATCGGAGCAACTAATGCGGTCAAGTGAATGGACTCTTGCGGTCAAGTGA
The DNA here is from genome assembly GCF_058231005.1 of Bacteroides sp. RCH18. Taxonomy (NCBI): domain Bacteria; kingdom Pseudomonadati; phylum Bacteroidota; class Bacteroidia; order Bacteroidales; family Bacteroidaceae; genus Bacteroides; species Bacteroides sp. RCH18. The sequence goes on from NZ_JBIPTC010000001.1 coordinate 3,302,810, forward strand.
GCGTGATCGACAGTTTATCCAAGAAGTTTCAAGGCATGAAACATTTTGTTTCACGCCTTGAAACACTTTGTTTCATTGCTTGGAACACTTTGTGCCAACGGTTGGAACTAATGCTGAAACTACTTATTACGAATATATCTTGTAAAGAAATTGGAGAAGGTGCCATGCAAGGAATGTTTCAAGAGTCAATAGTAGGATCATTGGGAGGGGATTAAAAAGTCGGTAGTATCTCGAATCTCCTCCTTCGGGAAGGAGGAGTACCCGTAGGGGGAGGTGGTAGGTGAATACATAACTATATCATTTACAATAAAATAGGAATACACATCATTTTACCTACCACCTCGGTCTTCGACCACTCCTCCTTCCCGAAGGAGGAGATTTAAGATACTACCGACTTTATTCAATTCACCCGTATCTCATCCACAAACAGGAAAGGCGGTTCGCCTTCACCGGAATGTCCTCTAGGCAAGCCTTTGAAGGGCTCTGCCACTACCTTTATATATCGTGCAGGCACGCTGTCAAAGGATAACCGGTTCAAGTCACTTCGCTTCTCTCCCATAGCATCCGTCGGCGCCTGATAGGTCTGCCGGGATACCATTTCATACTTTTCTCCATCCAGAGAAACAAATACGGAGATGGATTGCGGCCCCATGATCCATGCACTCAAATCGGTTAAAGCGGAAACTTCTACCGAAGAAACGTGCTGAAAAGATGCAAGATCAATCACTGCGACCAAGTCAGTAGTATAGTATCCTACCCACAGACCCGTATTATGAAAGTTTATACTTCGAATCCCGTCCACCAGCACTTTTCCGTCTTCTCCCTGATAGCGTTCGGAAGGAGGATTCAACAATTGGACGGGGCGGAAAGTCGCTTTATTGACCACCACTTCCTTCGTCAGTTCATCACTGGAAAGTCCGTTGGGCAGGTAGGAGACAGCTTTCAGCGTGCAACTTTCCTCCACCCGGAGCGGAACTGTATACAAAGAAGAAGATTTCGAAGGCTTACTGCCATCCAGCGTGTAATATATTTCCGTGTCGGGCAAACTTTCCATACTTATTTCGAGGCACTTATCATCGAAAGAATCCTCATGAACGAGTGTAGAAACAGTCTTGTACGCAGCAGAAATGGTAAAGAAATGAGGGGCATACCCGTAACCCAGTTGCCCGTAACAATTCAGCATGGCAGGCAAACGATGCAGGAAGCGGGCATAAGTCCCCCGTCTTTCCTCGCTCCATGCAGCTTCCGCAAAAGCAGCCAGACGGGGCAGCAGCATATAATCCAGCAGCTGATCGCTGTCAATGAACGAAGTCCACAGGCAAGCCTGCACACCCAATATCCTTTCTTTTTCCTGTGCTGTCAGTTCGGGAGAGAAGAAAGGAGTTTCGTAGACCTTCTTCATTTCTACCAGTCCGCCAGTGGCACGGGGTTCCTGTTCGGAGTTTATCGTCTGATAATGGTTCAGATACAAGTGAGAATCAGCCGACACAATCACCGAATGTCCTTTTCGGGCAGCAGTCGTGGCACGTCCCAGTCCACGCCATGACATGATGGTGATGTCCCGGCTCAGGCTATCGGAAAGTACCTCATCCCAGCCGATCATCCGCTTCCCTATACTCCGCAGATAATCCGCTATTTCTTCATTGAAAGTACTTTGCAGATATTCCTCAGCGGTATGTTTGTCTGTGTCCTTCAAGCCTTTGTCTCTGATAGCTTTCTGACACGCATCGCATTGGCTCCACCGTTCTTTCGGCACTTCGTCTCCTCCGATATGGATGAACGGCGCGGGGAACAAGGCGGCTATTTCCTTTAATACATCTTTCACAAAAGGAAGCGTAAAGTCATTGCCTACACACATCACATCTTTATGAACGCCGCCTACTTCCGTGGCTACTTCGTAAGAAGAGCCAAGGCAGCCCAGTTGCGGGTATGCCGCCAGTGCCGCCTGAGTATGTCCCGGCATGTCTATCTCCGGAATCACTGTTATATATCTCTCGGCAGCATAAGCCACCACTTCTTTGATCTCCTCCTGCGTGTAGAAACCGCCGTACTTATCTTCCCCTCTCCAAGCGCCAATCTTTGTCAGATCGGGATACTTTTTAATTTCGATTCTCCAGCCTTGGTCGTCTGTCAGATGCCAATGAAAATGATTCAGCCGATGGAAGGCCAGCAAATCAATGACTCTCTTTACCTGAGCGACCGAGAAGAAATGACGGCTCACATCCAGCATGGCTCCCCGATAAGACAGGGAAGGATAATCTTCCAGTTCCACCGGAGGAATATCCAGCGTCTTTGCCGATGACACCGCAATGGTTTGCTGCGTTTGTATCTGCTCCTTTTTTGTGCGCTCCGTCTGTATCTGTTCCGCCCCCGAAAGGATCAGCTGCCGCAACAACTGGACAGCATAAAAGACTCCCGCTCCGTCCGCTGCCTGAATCACTACACCGTACTTCCCGACGCTTAGCTTAAAGCCATCCTTCCGCATCCGTGAGTCACACTGAAAGCGGATCACATTATCTTCCGACGAAATGACAGGTTCCGACTCGGACGAACGGCACTCTTCAACGGGCAACCGGTAACCGGTCATCCCTTCCACATAGCCAGCCAGAAATTCCGCTGTCCGCTTCCATTGCACATGATCCTGCGGATAGACAATCTTTGTCCGGTCGTTTACCACAAACGGATCACCCTTCTTATCCACCACGGAAACAGGTTCGGGAATCAAATCACGATACGAAACCGCCCCCGCCGCACTTGCCATGAAAAAAGAAAGGAAACTCCACATCCACCACACACGCAATGATTTCCGAGCGAAACCAATGAAACAAGGCACACCGAATCCATCCATATCCCACCAATTGTATTTATTTAGCTGCCTTAACCGACTTACCCGCTTCTCTCCGCGCCTTTCCCTGACGTCCGGTCAGGTCGTCGCCAAGCTCGTCACGCCATACTTCCGCCTCTCTAGTCAGGTCCTTCACCACTTCCGGATGCTGACTGATAACGTTCACCCGTTCGCCCATATCCCGACGGAGGTCGTACAGTTCGCATTCCTTCACTTCACCTTCGCCCAGTTCTCCGGGCAGTCCGTCGTTCCCCGGCACTTGTCCATCATAAGACACATATTTGTGAGGGAACACCAATTTATATCTTCCGTCCGTAATCGCTTCCAAAGAGTTCTTATGATAATAGAAACAGAGATATTTGCGGGCCGCGATAGTGGGGTCTACCGTCAGCGTAGGCAGCATGCTCACTCCGTCTATCTTCAATTTTGGCATCTTCGCTCCCGAAATCTCCACTAAAGTAGGCAGAATATCGATATTGGAATACACATGATTGCAGACACTGGCAGGCTGAATCTTCCCTTTCCAATAAAAGAAGCAAGGTACACGCGTACCCCCGTTGAACGTATTAGCCTTCGCTTCACGCAATCCGCCGGACGAACCCGCATGATTTCCGTAATTAGCCCACGGCCCGTTGTCGGACGTGAGAATGACCAGCGTATTATCCTCTATTCCTTCCTCGCGGATGGTCCGCAAGATTTCCCCTATGCTCCAGTCCAGCTCCATCATCACGTCTCCGTACAGTCCCAGTTCGCTTTTCCCCTTAAACTTATCCGACACCGCCAGCGGAACATGCGGCATGGAATGCGCCAGATAGAGGAAGAACGGTTTATTCACATTCCGGTGGATGAAGTCAACCGCATAATTGGTATAATCGGTCGTCAGCTTTGTCTGATCCGTGTTATAACCGATAATGTCATTCCCTTTGATCAGAGGAAGGTCCGGAAACTTATATTGAGGATGGAAAGGCCACATATCGTTCGAGTAAGGCAATCCGTAATATTCGTCGAAGCCATGCTGGAGCGGAAGGAATTTCTTCTCGTCTCCCAGATGCCACTTGCCGAAAATAGCCGTAGCATATCCCTTATCACGAAGTAACTCCGCTATCGTCTCCTCCTGTTCGCTGATGCCATACGGCGAGCCCGGATTGAGCGCATAGGCGAAGCCGATACGGTTCGGATAACAGCCGGTCATCAGCCCCGCCCGCGAAGCGCCGCTGATAGGCTGCACGGCATAAAAGTTATTCATCGACATTCCGTTAGCGGCCATCCAGTCGATATGGGGAGTCTGATAACCGATCGCTCCGCGGCACGAGAAATCTCCGTTGCCCGAATCATCCAGATTGATCAGAATGATATTCGCAGGCTTTTGGGCCATAGCCCCGGAAGAAAACATAGCCACACCGGCCATACCCAATAATACGTTTTTGCTCTTCATAATATGATTGTGTTTTTAATGATAATATTCTACCCTGTCATAATAAAGACAATCATATCCCCGTTTCTGCTAAAACATAATGGAAGAAAGAATTTTATTTTCACAAAAAACGACTATCTTTGTCCCTGTAGATAACGATTCACGGATAAAACCCATGTCAAAAGACTCACTTTGTGCCCAACATACAGATTGCTCAGGATGTCCCAAAGCGATGGAAAGTACTCTTATTCACAGAAATCTGCTCAGAGGGCAGCATATTCCGAAGGATAAGTGCACGCAAAACTGTATGCTCTTCATGATCGAGGGCGAATTGCTGATCAACAGTGACGAACATCCCGGAACGACACTACACGAGAAACAGTTTATCCTGCAAGCCATCGGCTCAAAATACGAGATACTGGCACTGACGGACGTATCATACATCCTTTTCTGGTTCAACGAGCTGCCGCTGCTATGCGAAGACCGTTACCGTGAAATCATTGACCAGGCAGAAGGCCCGCTGACCTACACCCCAATGGTGATGAACCCGCGTCTGTTCTATCTCATCAACGACGTAGCCGCATACCTTGACGAATCGACACCCGCCTGCGGCAAATATATCGACCTGAAATGTCAGGAAATGGTGTATATGATCACCAATTACTATCCCCTGCCCCAGCTACGGGCCTTCTTCTACCCGATCAGCACCTATACGGAAAGTTTCCAATACTTTGTCATGCAGAATTACAGCAAAGTGAAGAACGTCGAAGAATTTGCACATCTGGGAGGCTATACCACCACCACTTTCCGCCGTCTCTTCCGAAACTTATACGGCGTGCCCGTCTACGAATGGATGCTGGAGAAAAAACGGGAAGGCATCCTCGAAGACCTCCAGCACTCTAAAATGCGGATTACGGAGATTTGCAACCGGTATGGTTTCGACTCGCTGTCCCACCTTGCACACTTCTGCAAAGACTCCTTCGGAGACACCCCGCGCGCCTTGCGCAAGAAAGCGGCCAATGGCGAAAAAATCGGAAAGATCACCGATTAAGGAATTATTTCTTTAATTCTTTGGTCAATCAATCTATTTCCCCTATTTTTGCAGTCTGTAAGAGGTGTAAAACGTCGAAATTTTAGTTCTAACAATTAAATAATTTAAATTCAATCATTTATGTGGTTAAGTAATTCATCTGTAGGAAGGAAAGTGGTGATGAGCGTTACCGGTATCGCCCTTGTCCTGTTTCTAACATTTCACATGGCGATGAACTTAGTTGCAATCATCTCGGCTGATGGTTACAACATGATTTGTGAATTCCTTGGAGCAAACTGGTATGCGCTGGTAGCTACCGCAGCACTGGCTGCTCTTTTCATTATTCACATCATCTACGCGTTCTGGCTGACAATGCAGAATCGCACAGCGCGCGGTAGCGAACGCTATGCAGTGGTCGACAAACCGAAAACTGTAGAGTGGGCTTCTCAAAACATGTTGGTGTTAGGCATTATCGTTATCGTAGGCCTCGGTTTGCACCTCTTCAACTTCTGGGCAAAAATGCAGTTGCCGGAACTGATGCACAACCTGGACATGCACGCTGATACACTGACGCTGGCTTATGCGGCAAACGGTGCATATCACATCCAGCAGACATTCTCTTGTCCGGTTTATGTAGTGCTCTACCTCATTTGGCTGTTTGCTTTGTGGTTCCACCTGACTCACGGTTTCTGGAGCTCCATGCAATCACTGGGATGGAACAACAAGGTATGGATCAATCGTTGGAAATGTATTTCTAACATCTACTCTACGATTGTAGTACTCGGTTTCGCACTCGTAGTAGTGGTATTCTTCGTGAAATCACTCCTTTGTGGCGGTGCTTGCTAAATAGTAAATTGTAAATGATTAAATTGTAAATAATATTATGATCAAGATAGATTCAAAAATTCCAGAAGGCCCGGTGGCTGAGAAATGGACCAACTATAAAGCTCACCAGAAATTGGTGAACCCCGCTAATAAACGCCGTTTGGATATCATCGTTGTGGGTACGGGTCTGGCAGGTGCTTCTGCTGCTGCATCCCTCGGTGAAATGGGTTTCAGAGTATTCAACTTCTGTATTCAGGACTCTCCGCGCCGTGCACACTCTATCGCTGCACAGGGTGGTATCAATGCTGCAAAGAATTATCAGAATGATGGTGACTCCGTTTACCGTCTGTTTTACGATACAGTAAAAGGTGGTGACTATCGTGCACGTGAAGCCAACGTTTACCGTCTGGCCGAAGTGTCCAACGCTATCATCGACCAATGCGTGGCACAAGGTGTTCCTTTCGCACGCGAATACGGCGGTACACTGGACAACCGTTCTTTCGGTGGCGCACAGGTATCACGTACATTCTACGCTAAAGGCCAGACCGGTCAGCAACTCTTGCTGGGTGCTTACTCCGCACTGAGCCGTCAGGTAAACGTAGGTACGGTGAAGTTGTTCACCCGTTATGAAATGCAGGACGTTGTGATCATCGACGGACGTGCACGCGGTATCATCGCCAAGAACTTAATCACCGGCGAACTGGAACGTTTCGCTGCCCACGCCGTAGTGATCGCTACCGGTGGTTACGGTAACGCTTACTTCCTGTCTACCAACGCTATGGGTTGTAACTGTACAGCTGCTATCTCTTGCTACCGCAAGGGTGCTGTATTCGCTAACCCTGCTTACGTTCAGATTCACCCGACTTGTATCCCGGTACACGGTGACCAGCAGTCCAAACTGACTCTGATGTCCGAATCTCTGCGTAACGACGGTCGTATCTGGGTTCCGAAGAAAAAAGAAGACGCTATCAAATTGCAGAAAGGCGAAATCAAGGGAAGCGATATTCCTGAAGAAGACCGCGACTACTACCTGGAACGCCGCTATCCGGCATTCGGTAACCTGGTTCCGCGTGACGTTGCCAGCCGTGCGGCTAAAGAACGTTGCGACGCAGGTTTCGGTGTGAACAACACAGGTCTGGCCGTATTCCTCGATTTCTCTGAAGCTATCAACCGCCTGGGCATTGATGTAGTGCTCCAGCGTTATGGCAACCTCTTCGATATGTATGAAGAAATCACTGACGTTAATCCGGGCGAACTGGCAAAAGAAATCAGTGGTGTGAAATATTATAATCCGATGATGATTTATCCGGCTATCCACTACACAATGGGTGGTATCTGGGTAGACTACGAACTGCAAACTACCATCAAGGGTCTGTTCGCTATCGGTGAATGTAACTTCTCCGACCACGGTGCAAACCGCCTCGGTGCTTCCGCATTGATGCAAGGTCTGGCCGACGGTTACTTCGTATTGCCTTACACTATCCAGAACTATCTGGCAGATCAGATTACTGTTCCTCGTTTCTCTACCGATCTTCCCGAATTTGCCGAAGCAGAAAAGGCAGTTCAGGCTAAGATTGACAAGTTCATGAGCATCCAGGGTAAAGAATCAGTTGATTCTATCCACAAGAAACTGGGTCACATCATGTGGGAATACGTAGGTATGGGACGTACGGCAGAAGGCCTGAAGAAAGGTATCGCCGAACTGAAAGCAGTCCGCAAGGAATTCGAAACCAATCTGTTTATCCCCGGTTCTAAGGAAGGTATGAACGTAGAGCTCGACAAGGCTATCCGTCTGTACGACTTCATCACGATGGGCGAGCTCGTTGCTTACGATGCATTGAACCGTAACGAAAGTTGTGGTGGTCACTTCCGTGAAGAATACCAGACTGAAGAAGGAGAAGCAAAACGTGATGACGAAAACTTCTTCTACGTAGCTTGCTGGGAATATCAGGGTGACGATGAAAAGGCTCCTGTATTGATCAAAGAACCGCTGGTATACGAAGCTATCAAGGTTCAGACCCGTAACTACAAGAGCTAATCGGTGAAGTTAAACATTTAAAAGAATTAGACGAAAATGGATAAAAATATATCATTTACACTGAAGGTATGGCGTCAAGCAGGCCCGAAGGCTAAAGGCGCTTTTGAAACCTACCAAATGAAAGATATCCCCGGTGATACTTCCTTCCTCGAAATGCTGGATATTCTGAACGAACAGCTGATCAGCGAAAGAAAAGAACCGGTTGTATTCGACCACGACTGCCGCGAAGGTATCTGCGGTATGTGTTCTCTTTACATCAACGGACATCCGCACGGTCCTGCTACAGGTGCTACTACTTGCCAGATTTACATGCGCCGTTTCAACGATGGTGACACCATCACTGTTGAACCTTGGCGTTCGGCCGGTTTCCCTGTCATCAAGGACTTGATGGTAGACCGTACTGCTTATGACAAGATCATGCAGGCCGGTGGTTACGTAAGCGTTCGTACAGGTGCTCCGCAGGATGCCAACGCTATCCTGATCCCGAAGCCCATCGCTGACGAAGCTATGGATGCCGCTTCTTGTATCGGTTGCGGTGCTTGTGTAGCTGCTTGTAAGAATGGTTCTGCCATGTTGTTCGTTTCGGCAAAGGTCAGCCAGCTGAACTTGCTTCCGCAAGGTAAACCGGAAGCTCTGCGCCGTGCAAAAGCTATGTTGTCTAAGATGGACGAACTCGGATTCGGTAACTGTACCAACACCCGCGCTTGCGAGGCTGAATGTCCGAAGAACATCTCTATCAGCAACATCGCCCGCCTGAACCGCGACTTCATCATCGCTAAACTGAAAGACTAAGCGTGAGCTTGATTTGATTAATAGCATAAATCCCCCGTTGGCTAACGCCACGGGGGATTTTCTTTTTACTGACCAATTATTTATAGACTATTTGTTAGTATCTTATTCCGACCTAAATCGACATTTATTAAAAGTAAACAAAAGGCTTTAACTCATTTCCTTGTTTATCCACCGGATAAAGAGCTCCTTCCTTTTCCAGCTGGGCAGACATTTCCCGAATCATCTCTCTGCATTTATCCGGATGGGCCGCAGACAGTTCGTTTCTTTCTTCCGGATCATCTTTCAGATTGTAAAGCAAAGCTTTGGGTTGCTTCGGAGTCTGGGGAAGATAATAATAAATCAACTTCCAGTCGCCTACGCGATAGGATGTGAAGTAGCTGCCGCGGTGTGCGTGAGGGAAGTGCATCAGGAAAGACTCGGGGCGCTTCTTGTCCACCTTACCGCTCAGTTGCTTTTTCAGATTGAATCCGTCTATCACGTAGTTTTGAGGAACTTCACATCCTGCCACAGACAGAACTGTCGGATAGATATCCATGATTGTAGCCAGTTGTGTCTGCATACCTCCTATTTCAATAGGCAGATGCTTCTGTACTTTGCTCTTCTTCTCAGGCTTTGCCCAGGCTGCAATGAAAGGAACACGCATACCGCCTTCGAACTCCGTCCCCTTTTTTCCTCTCAGCGGAGCGGAAGAACCATAGCCGCGTTCATCTCCCAATGGAGCATCACCACCGTTATCCCCTAAAAAGATAATCAGCGTGTTTTCGGCAATTCCCAGCTTTTCGAGTTGATCCATGATGTCGCCTAATGATTTGTCCATGCCTTCTATCAACGTAGCAAAAGCTCTTGCCTGCTCGTTCTTGTCCGGATCAGTGTAGCGTGACAAAAAACGTTTGTCTGCCTGGAAAGGTGAATGAACTGCGTAATGAGCCATATTCAGATAGAAAGGCCGTTTTTCTTCAACGGCTTTGGTGATTTCCCGATTCGCTTCGATAGTCAGCGCTTCACTCAGGAAAGTGTCTGTGCCGTGATATTTCTTCAAACCCGGAACTGCTCTTCCTCTTTCTCCTTTGATATGGCCATAGCCCCATTCGCCATAATAGCTGCCGGGATGTCCGATGCCGGAACCTGCAATGTTTACATCAAAGCCGATATTCTGCGGATTCTCTCCTTCGCTGCCCATGCAGCCGAAATGTGCTTTTCCTACATGAATGGTTTTATATCCAGCTTGTTGCAGGACTTTCGGCATGGTAGGCATGTCTTTTCTAAGCCCTTTCCAGTTCCATTGGAGCGGTCCGAAAGGATTCCGGTTGTTGCTCTCGGCATTAATCCAGTTAGTGACTCCATGCCTGGTCGCATTCTGTCCGGTCATGATGGAGGCTCTGGAAGGGGAGCTCACGCTCTGCGCATAAAAGGTAGAAAAACAAATACCCTGTTTGGCCAGTCTCTCCATATTCGGAGTATGATACCAGTCATTCAGAGGATGACGCACCGGCTGGCCGCTCTCATCAGCGAGAAAGGGGACCGAAGTATCCATAAGTCCCATGTCATCTACAAGGAAGACAACAATATTCGGCCGCTCCTGAGCTACTCCGCAAACAGAAGATGCCAAACCACCCAACACACAAAATTCTTTAAATGCTCGATTCGTTCTCATTACATACTTTTTTAAATTAATACTATAGTTTTACGTGTTATTATAAGACTCAAACTGTTGTTACCCTCAGGCTGGGGAAAATCGTCCACCATCATTTAAGGAAGCTATCTTATCCACTCTGTCAAGGAGATATCTTACATGTTTTCTGCGATACCGCATCCGCTTTCAACAAAGTGAAAGGTGCTTTACCGGAATATAGATTATCTTCGATCCGGACATTCCGGCAGTTAACAAGTTCATAAACAGGGTCGCGGGGAAAGATCGGCTCCTTCTCCGTATTGCGGATGATGCGGTTACCTTTCACCAACAATCCCTCAACACGATCTGCCCAGATGACTCTTGGATTAAAACTATTTATTGTATTGTTTATAAATCGTATGTTACGGTCATAAGTTTGTGTCGGGTCGAACTGTTTACCCAGTCGCGGGGTAACATACAGAACAGCGTGTCTGGTACCGCAATCGGCACAATTCTCAAATGTATTGTTCTGTATCAGGACGTCTTCCACCGCTCCGGACTCAAACCAGAAATGAGTCTCTCCACGGAGCAGGATAGCCGACATCATCGAAGAGAAATAGTTATTCTCGATGACTGTCTTTAAGGGAGTTTTCAGAATAACGCTGCGTGCCCTGTGATTCCGGATGGTGCATCCCCGCATCGTGAAAGCAGGGTTCCATGTCTTGTTTTCCAGCATATCACCTTTCTTCAATCCGGCAGGGAGTGGTTTGGTAAAAGACAACCGGATAAAACGCTCGTTCAAGGTGAATACACTGTCCACGGTGTTTACCGCCTGACGTTGCGGAGAGGGATGGAGAATAAACCAGACGTCATCCCCCTTTCCTGCAAATTTAAAGCCTGACTGTTCGAAATGTTTCAAAACAACACGAACCGTATGGTCATCTATAACCTTATCCACTTCAACATACGTACCGTGCACATTCGTTCCATCATCGAGCATATTCTCAAAGCGACAATTTTCAATCAATATATCTCCCTTACAGTTGACAAAATGGGTAGCATCGGCGGTTGTGGAGATAACTCTCTGAGTATGTTCAGGAAGAACGACCTGAGAGTTCAGTATCCGGATATTTTCCGATCGTTCAAACAAGAAGCCCATCCCCAAGGCATGATGGATGGTGATACTATCCAGGCTGATACTCCTGCATTCTTTAAAATCAAAAGCCGGCGCATAGCGGTCATGATCACGATCTCCCTTCGAACTGAGCAAAGAGCCTACGGGAGGATAATAATGAAGTTTCTCATAAATGCGAAGATTGCCGTTCTCGGCCCGCTCTACTCTGGACGGTTCGCTATCGATGTCGATAGCACCATGCACCACCCGTTTGGTTCCTTTCTCAAAAGGAAGCGTGCTTCCCAAACATGTATAATTAAATCCGTCGATACAAGGAAATTTGATCTCGCCTTTCTCCAACTTCCAGGAAAATCCTTCCTTGAAAGGCTTGATCTCTCTCCATCCTTCTTTGGAATTAACGCTGACTACTTCACCTAAGAAAGTAAACGGAATATCCCAGTCAATGGTCAGTCCTTTCACGCTTACCGACTGGCAGTTCTCGAACAGAAAAGGCATTATCTGACCGTGAAACAACAGAGTTGCTCCATTCCCGACAATTTCCACACTCTTGTAATTTTCTAAAGAGAACAATATCTTTTTGCTCCCGTTCCCATGATTGGAGATAGCGCAATATTTCTCAACGGCATAATCCGGCAAGCAATAATAGACTCCTTTTTGAAATACGATTTTAATCTGATCCGACCGGGATCTCATGACGGCTTCTCTGATTTTGCATGTGGCATCTTCTCCGTCACAAAGGGAAATGTTTATGATCTCCTGCGCACGCAGCATGAGTGTATGACACAGAAAAAGTATTATACATAGAAACACACTCTTATTTTTCACCCATTTCAGCATAATCTACTAATGGTATTCTTCTTTTTTTCAGGAAGCTCGATTAAAATTCGTTGAAATAAAAAATAAAATTTCCGTGTCCGCCTTGTCATGGCTTTATTTGAAGTGATCGGACTTTAAAATAAAGATGTATTAGACTGGTTTTAAGGGAAACAGCTAGCAATATACAACAAATGTGTTATACCCACAAAGAAAAAAAAGATTATTTGACTTTCTCTCTAAAAAATTTTCAGACAGGCTTTTTACTCGTTCTAAGCATGCGTGGAGAGGCTCCAAAGAACTTTTTACAAAAATTGGAGAAGTGTGGCAAAGATTCAAAGCCGTATTTATAGCATATTTCGGAGATACTGCTGTCTGTATTAAGCAACTCGTCCAAAATACCTTCCTTACGTCGTGCCTGCATCCATTCGTATACCGGTTCGTGGAACACGTTATTGAAGATACGCCGCAGGGTGCTGACGGTATAGCCGCCAAGTTGGGCCAGTTCTTCTACCGTTTTTACTTTCTTATAGTTCTGAAGGACGAAATATTCAAAAGTGGTAGTGTATTTCGAGAGTGGATGCACTAAGCTGGCCAAGTCATAATCCGAATAATAGTAGCTTAGCACAAACGCCAGTTCTTTGCGCTTTAAAGACAGCAGATCCCGGCAAACCTTACTTTCACTCAAATAGGATTTGGAACCATCCAAAAAGTATTTCAATTCAGGAATTATCTTTAAAGGAGAATAGATAAGCGGAGAAGGTACATCCTTCATGATATGATTGAAACGGAAGTCACAGAATAGTTCCGGCTGGATAAAACGATAATAGATACATTCGCACTCGGTCATCGCAAGCATCTCGTATTTTGAACCAATAGCCTGAAGAATAAATTCACCTGCTTTCAACATCGTACCTGCATACTCCTGACTATTAACCAAGAGCTCTCCCTTTATCAAAAAAAGGATGAAATTATCTTCACACCTCCGGGCTGGTTGATGGTAACCCCTTGTATGAGTAGTGTGAATAATAGCATTGTCTACGGCTTTCGGACAGTTCTGACAATCCCAAGTACCCTGACAGATTGATGACATATATTTGTGTTGGCGTTTGATTTGTTCCTGTTTGCAACAAAAATATATGAAATCTTTTAGATGGCAATAAAAAAGAAGAAGAAAAGTGAAAAAGAGGTTATATAGAGATATAAGATATTGTATTCAAACATATATTCATAAGATACAAATTTACAAAGTATACAACCGTAGATTTCGCTAAGCTAAACCTACGGTTGTTACACTTTCATCTTTACGAGACTTGTAATATTTTAAATTTAAGCTATTGGAGAATCTATATTAGGCGTTTCAGGTGTCTCATCCTCCCAGTCTTTTACATCTGTAGCAATACCTATCTGCTCTGCTCCAACAGGCAAAGTTAGTTTATAACGTATGCTCTGACCTACACCCCATTTAGAATTCTCAGGAAGAGTTACTGTCTTCGTATCATTGAAGAATGTTTCTTCAACACCATTGATTGTTTTAGTCGTTTTATATGTAATATTAATTATCGCACCCGCAACATCTTGAGGTAATAACATTAACGATCCATCTGTCGAGTCTAAATTATAAAAACCATCCTTTGCAGTTTCTGCTACAGATATTGGATAAATATATCCATCTGTTACAGTTTCACCAACACTCCAAGTTCCATCAGTAACATTTTTGGCATAAGTATATATAGCTGCTCCACCCTTTACACCAGTAATTTTTATACTAGTAATATTATAGATGTAATCCACATCTTCCGGCTTATAAGAGAAATTAATTTTGGCAAGAATATGCTTAAAATTCAAGGTGGCTGTGTTACCTTCTGGTTTAGCCATATTTTCAGATGCAACTACTAAATCTGTTTGTGCTGAAGAAGTTGCTCCAATAGTAAAAGCAAGAGTTGGATATCCTTTAGTTGCTTCAGTCGGAAGGGCCAACGCTAAATCATTTGGATATCCGAAGAACTGCACATTCTTACCTGTAGGCCAATAATACTTATTAGAATCTGTAGTAGTCCAACTATTTTGCCCTCCTGTATATTCAACTCCATCCATATATGGAGAACCAAGAAACGTTGTTACAAAATTAAAGTCACTCGCTACAATAAAAGAACTTACTTTGAAGGATTGAAATGTTGTGTTATTCGTTACTACGGCTCTTGATGCCGTTTTAACAACTGTACCCAAATTAATCTCCGCCTTCTGTCCCGGATTCTCAAACTCTTCATTCTGTGAGCAGCTTGTAATTGTTGCAACTGCTGCAATCGCCAATAATACCTTTTTCATAATCGTATTTTTTAAGTTTATAATATTGTTATATTTTGCTTATGCTTTATCTCAAACTACAGGTAAAGGCACCTCCTCCTCTTCCCCCCAATCACCAACATCACCACCAATACCGCCATCACCACCAGGCGGATTCTCCGGCTTATCAACCTTCACCTCATCATCGTCAAGCGGTAACTCTATATCTTTAGAAGGCTCATCGTTGCCTCCCCCTTCACCACTCTCCGAATTGACAATCACATCCGTTATATCAACCTCTATCTTCTGTACCGTATTATCCACTTTCACAAACGCCAGCGTCAACTTTATAGCAAGACCTGCCCGACTCATCGCCCCTTCCGGTAACCCAAAAGCAGTAAAACTACCCGTTACTTCGCCCGAACGTCCTTGCGCTTCAAAGTAAATAGGAGCATCGTTCATTATCCCGCAACATCTGCCCAAACAGTAACAACCCGCCATACCTTCCACACAGCCAACGATTGAAGAAACATATTCCAGCCCTTCCACCTTGATCTTGAAAGAATAGGTCTTTACCACTAATTTCGGTTTCCAATCCAGTAGAAGCTCTTCTTCACTGTTCGCTATATGTAAATCATCGATCTGCACTACGCATAAGGGATCAGGTCCCCATACCATTTTTTCCGTTCCCGCTATTCCCAGACCATTGCAATAGCCTGTAAATGCTTCAATCGTCTCATAGGCTTCCTCTCCTCTGATCTGCACCGTTTCAGTGTCGTAGTTGTAAGCCACTACCGAGTAACGCCCCGGCGGCACCTTTACTTTTCCACCTCTTACTGAAAGGTATGTATCAATCTTTCTGCCTTCCGCACTCTTCGGATAAAAAATCACCCGAACCCCTTCCGGCAACTTATCGGTAATACCGTTCCAATCTAACTTTATATCTACCCCGCTTACGGGATAATCATCCAATAGTTCGCGACGGCTACATCCGGTCAGCATCAGCAGCGAGGACAGAAGCACAAGAAGTATGTATCTTGTATCTTGCATAACGTCCTTATCTCCCTCTTTTTATCAGCCATACCAGAGAGACTTTCGCCTTGGTAGGACCTATAAAGTTATAACGTCCACTAGTTGTCCACACGATATCCCCCTCATAAGGAGTATATTTCTTATATTCTGTTGTCAGATACCCGATGCCGAAGCTAAATTCGAGCGACAGATGGCGAGCCAGTTGCCGCGCATACCCGTAGGTCACTCCCGCAGCTCCGTAATAATCGCCCCGATAACCGTCTCCCTTCCACTGGAAATCGTAAATTCCACCTTCAGCATAAAGCCCAACAAAATGTCCTGTCAACCGGTTGCGCTTCTGACGATTGCCCAACCAGCAACGTCCTTCCACTCCTCCCGAAAGAAGCTGATAACAGAAATCATGTTTACTGTTCAGCCACCACGGACATTTGTATTCAGCATTTAAAGACCACCTTTTGCCTACCGGAATCTCTACTTCTAGATTCGGCGCCAACGCCAAATCGTACAACAGATTATTCTTCACTGCAAGCACCGTTTTACTTTCAACCGGCCCTTCTGCCTCCGACACTACCACCTCATAAGCCATACTCTCTTTACTTTCTCCCTCCGGCTTATCAGGTTGATCGCTCGGAAGCGCCTCTTCCTGCTTTGAAACAAACAATCCGGAGACAGAAGATACCGGTTCAAAAGTATTCTTTTCCATTTCCGGAACCTCCCGGACAACCGTAATCTCAGCGCGTCTCAACTTAGGCAACACATTGCGGACAATGTATCGGTAAGCCATTCCCTGATTCAACTTCTGCAACAGTTCTTTTCGCTTCACAGTGTTATCCCGATGATAATCTATCAACATCAAGACTTCTTCCCGGTCCGGCAAGTCTGAATCCGACGCCACCAACTTACGAAGTTCAGACCAATCTTCTCCTTCCGAAGTAAGTTTAATCTTTTCGGCATCAACATACGGATAACGTTGCCTTAAGAACTCTCTCATCGAATTGTTTCTTCGGACAGATAATGCGGCATTGTAAACCGAATCTCCGTCAGGCGATACAAAAGTGACCACATTGAGCGCAGTGATATATCTTGAATTTATTCTTTCTTCAAGCAAAGAATCTAAAACATTAATTTCGTGACTATTAGTTTTATAACTGAAATCAACATCTGTTTCTTCCTTATCGAAATATATCACCACCCGCCTGATAGTGTCACTCGCAACCGTGAGAACCGGAATCGCTGCATACACACTTTCTGATAAAGCAAGAAATGCCATGAGAATAACGCATGTATAGATTCCGTTTTTCATAATTGTTCGTTTCTGTGAACAAATATAGAAGTTATAATATAAACTAAATCATGCTAGCAGAACAAAAAACAGGACATGGAAGGTTCTGTGAAACGATTGGAACGAATTTGCAAGTTTAGAAGACGATAAGGAGGAAACAATAGATGCGCCAAGGCGTTATATAAAGAAAAAATGCACAGAAAATCGAGTATAACCGATCATCTGTGCATTTACTACTTCTCAATAAGCCTTTCCCGCTCTGACTAATATCTAAAAGGAAAGTACAAAAGACTTATACAGTCGGGTCCGGGGCTTCTTCGTCATCTTTGCCTCCGTCCCCACCGGGATTAGGTTTCTCACTGCCGCTGCCATTGTTACTGCTTCCGTCCGTATAATCCGTATCCAATTCCGCACGACGGGTAATACTCATATCATCCAACGTGGTCTTGAATATTTTTCCAGGATAGAAGAGGATCTTTCTTTGGACGATTGACTTAGACGATACTTCCTTCTCATCATCCGCACTCTTAGTACGAATGGTAGGGCTGAAGATGCCAAACTCACCCATCTGAACGCTCTTTCCGTCGTCAATGTCCTCTGCCATCATATCGACCAGACCGCTGACGACCAGATCCACTACTTTGCGGTGAACTCCGCAAAGACGGCTCACCTTGCCGCACATCTTGGAAAAACTTACTCTGCCGGAACGAACCGACTTTGCTACATACTTTTCGTTTTTGTCCTTGTCAAAGCCGAACACTCTTTTTGTTACTACATACTCTAAAGCCATAATGGTTAAAGGTTAAATGGTTAAAAAAATAAAGGTTATCTGTTTGCCATTCCGTTTTGTCTGAATGACTCTGCAAAGATATAACAGGGCGCAAACCGTCCAGTCCCCTTTAGTCCCCCTTGTGTCTCCTTTCAATGGCTTTAAAACAGTAAATATCCTAAAGTAATTCTCTTATTTTCAATCGACTATACAGATGAATCTTTTTTTTCGGAAGTGCGTTCATTGCTGTTTCTCCCAATAGGTATCCATCACATTCCCCCGCATATTCTGTATATGCACCGAACCTTTTACGGGAATGATCTCTTTACGTTCATATAATACTTCCCATCTGACTTTACTCAGTTCATCACGACACCTCTTTATATAAGGATGGTTAGGGTCAGTAATCCGATCATCCACAATCCGGGACTGATCGCCCTTAGCCGGACCGCTTATATCCAACTCCACATGAATTTGTTGAATTGTCCCATCCATATCAGGCAGAATGGTATAATCCACCACAATCCTTCTTCCGTCAAGCTCAGAATCCTTATTCCAGTCCAATGCTTCCAGTATCTTCTTACAAGCTGCATACCCCCTGTCATCACGGGGAGTTATATAATTGCGATAAACATCCATATGGAGAACTTTCCCTTTTTCTATTTCACTGTCAATTTCTATGGGATAGTACTCTCTGAACTTTTTCAGCTTCTCACCATATATCAACAGCGGACGACCGCTATACCATGTCGCTTCTATCCGCTCACCGGGCTTCATATCCGGAAAGATACGCTCTAAAGGAAACGGTTGCTTATCATTCAAACGCCGGATACTTTTCAGGAACAAACGATTGTCGGAAAGTTCCCATGTGGCAACATATCCCCGCTTGCATTTGTAGTCGAAGCATTTATTGACATAGGGACGCAGCCGGGCATACAGACGAGTATCATATTGAAGTGGAAACTCTCTGATTGCATAAAGCGTATCTTTTAAATAGACAAGATCCGGAATTTGATGTTCTGTAAATCCAGCTTTACACCCTTTTCCACCCCATATGTTTTCATAAATTATTCTCCATTCCTTTTTTCCATATAGATGGGTGACATCCCAGTCGGGAATGAGGTCAAGGCATCTTTTCAATTCCTTTACATACGGATGATCAGGTTCATAGGTCTTCAGATCGCCTTCGTCTATTCGCAGAGAAATACTAAGGCTATCTATTTTCCCATTATCATGAGGCAACAACTCAATACGGGCATATAACTTCCGGTCGGCTAACTCTGGAAATAAATCGCCGTTGAAGTTCTCTAAAATACTACAGATGGCATGTCCCCCGCTTATGGATGCTTCTTTTATCATATTGTGATAAGTCTGCTTTTCTGTTACTACGCCATTCTTTAACTGATATACCGTTTCATGTTCAAAGATTCGTCCAAATTCTCCATAGGTGAGGAACTTTCCTTTAATAGTCCGCATCTCTCCACTAAACCACGAAGCCTCGATTCGTCCTTGTTTGTCTTTGTAACCGTCAAACACACTTCCTATATTCGCATAAGTGTAAGGTTCATTACCACAATGATCTATAATTTTCTCCAAATAGAGTCTGTCGGCTTCCAGCCTCCATATACCGACATACCCCCGCCCGCAATCAGTAGAAAAGGAGCGCTTCGAAATACAGTTCTTTATCTGCTTACTCAGAGTCTCACTATCTCCCAATGGCCAAGTAAGCATTTCCAATGTATCTTTACCTATGACGAGATATTCCCCTCTTTGATCTGTTGCCTTAACCTGTATGCAGGTGCCAACATACAAAAAGATAATAAATAGAAAAGTGTGCTTTCTCATAGCTTTATAATTTTAGAAAACCGGATATACATATATATAATAGAGCAATAATACTCATTTCGGTATTTATCATATGCAAATAAACGAATTATTCTGTTTGCTCAAATAGAATTACGTACAAATTAGCTGTATTATAGTATAACCAATGAAAAATCAACATGATACTTTGTCATACAAAACGGTCAATGAGAGAAAGACAGGAATCGTCATGCAAATTTACCTATAGACTAATCCAAGGAATACGATGCTGCCTTCTCCCGATTCACCCATAATGAAAAACATAGACACTTTATACTAAAACCGTATTTGAGTTTCTAATAAATTCTTTCATCGTTTATTAGAAACGGTTCCTAAGTTTATTAAAAACGTCCATACGCCTTTCCAATCTCTTTTTCTTGAATTTATGCAACAAAAAAGGCTGCAAACTCCGTAAAAGTTTGCAGCCTTTTGCTCATTGGCGGGTTACTTATACCCTAATCCTCATAAGGATCTCCTAGATGTTTTGTTATGATCTTATACTGTTTTGATGTCAAAAACCGGTGATTGTACGGCAAGTAACCTGTCGGTATAAGTTCTTTGACCAACGGGTTACAACCTTTAATCCATCGGCTGAGACAATGCACCGCATTTTTACTCGTTGTACATCCGGGGAAGTACATCGCAGCCAGTGCAGCAAAAGATAAGATTCCTCTCATTCGTTTCTAAATTTTAATTTGAGTTTTATTGTTGTTATTACAACTACAAATATACAACATAAAAAAGCCTTTGTCAAGCCCTCAAGCCCTTCGAGCGTTAATAACAAATTAAATAACTGGAGGACTGATACATAGGCAAGGATTGCATCGTCAATGACTAACAAGTTTGTTACTAACAACTTTGTTAGTAACAAACTTGTTAGTTAATAAAAAGCCTGAGATTCCTCAATTCAGACCCATTGTGTGCGATAACAGTGAAAATCCGTGAAAGAAATCAAAAGAGACGCAAATACAAGAATATTATTTGGAAGGAATAGTCAGAAGGCTTACATTTGTCATGTGATTTTTTTCATAGTATTAGATTTAAGGTTAACAAAGGTTGGAGCAAGGCGTTGCTCCTTTTTTTATGCCCCAACCTTTCTTTATTTATCCTACCTCTGAGATTTATTACTGTCATTCCAGTACTGTCATTGGCTATTTTTTCGGCTTTCCACAGATATAAACCTTGCATTGGTAAGGCGCCAAATCCACCATTATGTTATTCACTGCATTTTCCATAGAACGGCTGTCAAGACTATACACCTGTTCCAAAGACAGGCCTTCCACCGTTTTTGAATTCAATTCTATAGTACGCGGAGCATCCGCCCGGTTAAAACAAGCGACCGCTTTGCGACCGTCAGCCAACGGCTTTACCCAAATATCATAATGATCTGCACGGATGCTGCGCTCCGCCTGCTTGCCCAGCACATCCTGATTGATAGCAATCAGGTCCCTATCCAACAGAACCTGCAATGTACTGTCATTCATACTTCGTACGTCATTTCCGCAAAGTAATGGAGAAGCCATCATACACCATAATGCAAAATGAGACTTATACTGTTCGTGAGTGCAACCTTCCGATTCATATCCGATACTCATACTCTTCCCACCGATACCAACTACCAGCATATCCGGATCATTCCAACCGGAAGGACCGCCATATTCACTCAAAGGAGCATTAATTTCAAGAATATCCAAGATACCACGAAGTCCGCCCAACTTGTTGCCGTCACGGCTCCACACATCGCCTATATCTCCCGAAACGCGCCACAAATGTCCGCCTACCTGCTTTGCCCATTTCCAAGGTTCGCGCTGCCCCCACTCACAAATGGAGAACACGATAGAACGCCCTGTAGCACGCAACGCCTTTCCCATCTTAGCATAGCGCTCCATAGCCTCCACCCGGTCGACAGGAGCATTGCAATAATCATACTTCAACAAATCGACACCCCACGAAGCGAAATCTTTCGCATCCACTTCTTCGTAGCCGTAACTGCCGCATACACCGCCACAAGTCTTATCGGCCGCATCCGAATAAATTCCGAGTTTGAAACCGCGCTCGTGCAGATAATCTGCCACATACTTTATTCCACGCGGGAACTTATCTTTATTAATCTGCAAATGTCCGTCAGCTCCCCGTTCGGGCAACTGCCAGAAGTCGTCGATGTTAATATAGGAATAGCCTAAATCCCGCATTCCGTTAGCTACCAGCGCATCCGCAGTTTGCAAAACCAACTCTTCGGTGAGATGTCGCCCGAAAGTATTCCAACTGTTCCAACCCATAGGAGGGGTCAGCAGCAAGTCATCACCAATGCGGATCACGAGCTTTTCCGTACTGGTCCCCAATGCGTTCTTAGCTTTTAGAGTGACGGTATATTCACCTTTAGAAGCTACTGATCCTGTGATAATCCCTGTTTTCGAATCCAGTTTCAATCCTTTCGGAAGTTTCTCCGCACTCCATTCCATCGGCCGCTGACCGGTAGTAGGAATATAAAAGAGGAAAGGACTGGCAGGATAATTGCCAACCGTCCGGGGAGAGTTAATACACGGTTTTCCTTCAAAAACCTTTTGAGAAGCATCCGGCAAAGAGATATTTCCGGCAACAGATACGCTTGCTACAAAAAGAACAAGAATAGACAAAATTACGATACAACGTGTTTGATTCATAGTTGTTTGTTTTTTATTATGCCACTAAGATAAGAGAAAAAAAGCAGGATAAGTAAGGATAAACATATTTTTTATACCTTCGCCGCCCGCAAACAAAGTATTCAGTTTTTCTCTTTTGATTTTCTCAGTTTCTCTGCCACCTGTAGCAACTGTCCTTTATGGTCTACCATAGAAACAGCCGGAATAGCTCCGGGAGGCAAGTTCTTTTTGATCTCCTCATTCTTCTTTATCAATTCTTCGCAGGCTTTATCACACCACTGAGCAGCTTTCTCACGCAATGACATATCTGCACACTCCTTGTTGAGCCAATTCACCCATTGCAATAAATGCCCTTCGTCACCCAAAATGGTGTGCGAGGCAAGTATCTTATCGCCACGTTTTACAAATGAATCCCATTGCTTCATTATACCGTCTCTGCTGAGGCGTAGACTCTCACCTATCATATCAGCTTCCGCCACATTCATCTGTTTCATCTGCCCCACGTAGGCATCCAAACCCTGTTCGTCAAACGTACAGTGACCGGACTCGTCCACTTTCAGATAAGCATACGAACCGACTATCCAGTCTTCGAGCAGTCTGCGGTCGAGAGAAGCGGCCTGACGGGGAAATTTGTCAGCAATTTCTTTCTGATGGTCTACCGCATACTGAAATGCGGAAGAGTTAACATCATGCACATAGTAATAGAATATCAAGAAGTAATCTTCATCTTCCAGCATTTTCTGTTCACTTCCCTGCAAGAAATCAGCTGCCACCTGTCCTGCCTCCAGTTCACGGTTGGCAGCAAAAAGCGCATTGATGTATCCGCAGATAAAAGCCAAGTCACGGTCACCTGCTTCATAACGTTTCTTAAGTCCCGAAAGTCCACCGGACTCTACACCCAGTTTCACTTTCTTCAGCAATTCAGGAGCGTCCTCAGCACCCACCAGCCGGTATACGACCTCACCGCTTGAATTAATGAAAAGAAGAGTAGGATACGCATGTACCCCATATTTCTTTTTGAGTTCCACTCCTTCACCTTTCTCCATGTCCATCTTCAGATTCACAAAATGACGGTTAAAATAATCGGCAACCAGGGAATCTTTAAAAACGACCTTGGATAACCTCTTGCAAGGACCGCACCAAGTCGTGAAGCAGTCAACAAAAAGTAGTTTGTCTTCCACCTCCGCTCTTTTTAAAGCCTCCGGGAAAGAAAGTTCACGAAAAGCAATTCCATCGGATTGCGCAAGAGTCATTTGTACACCTGCAACGGGTGCTGCGGAGATTTTCTGTGCAGGAACCATTTGTTGTCCATGTGTGTTCTGAACGGATAACAGGCATGCTGCTGCCATGAATGCCCAAAAATGTCGTTTCATTTTAAATTGTTTTAGGTTGGTTATTAGATTTATAGTAATTGATAAATTCCTCCTGCCAATACCCGTACGGCTCCCTTCATTTCCAGTTCAAAGAGAATTGCACTCATTTTATGTACGGGAATATCTGTCTCTACCACTAAGGTATTAATCTGTAAGTTTCCTTGTTTTTCCAACGTATGGACTACCTTTTGCTCCTCTTCTGTCAGTTCCAGAAACAGGCTGCGCTGTACATTCTCTACCTTTACCGGATGCGAATCCAACGTCCATCCCATCGCTTCCACCAAGTCTTCGGCAGACAACAGGAGGGATGCTTTACTGTCACGGATCAGTTGGTTACACCCTTTTGAATATTCGTCGGTCGCACGACCAGGGAAGGCGAAACAGTCGCGATGATAGCTTTCCGCAAGCTCGGCTGTGATCAGAGAGCCGCCTTTGGCAGCCGATTCTACCACAATCGTAGCATCACACATACCGGCCACAATACGGTTGCGACTGATAAAATTGTGTTTATCCGGTGTTGTACCGACAGGAAATTCTGTCAGCAATCCGCCTTTATCAAGCATTTCAACGGCTGTCTTACGATGAAGAGAAGGATAAATACGGTCCAGTCCGTGAGCTAACACGCCGACCGTAGGCAAGTCATTGTCCAATGCACTCCGGTGGGCATTGATATCAATGCCGTAAGCAAGGCCGCTGACAACTAATACGTCAGGACACAAAGTTTTTAAATCACGGAGGAAAGTAGTACAGAGTTGCGTACCGTAATCAGTAGCGTGGCGGGTGCCCACCATATTAATGATATGGAGAGCATTCAAATCGGCATTTCCCTTATAAAACAATACAACAGGAGCGTCTTCACACTCTCGCAAGCGGGAAGGGTATGCCTCATCGTGAAATGTCAGGCACTGGATATGATTCTTTTGCAGGAATACGAGTTCCTGTTCGGCACGGGCAATAATTGGCGGACAGTCCAGTGCACCCGACACCCGTTCATGTACTCCAGATAATCGCTGCGCCAGTTCTTTCCGGAAGCGGAACACATCGGTGGCACTCTTCATGCCCTCTACCAGACGTTTCGCCCCAATGTGCCCGATACCGGGCACCATTGTCAGAGCGATGCTATATATTTGTTCTTGTTCGTTATCGGTCATTTCAGGTATGGTGCAAAGACATTGTCGAACAATTCGCTGTTACTTAAACGTCCGTTTACCACACATACCGTCTCAACAGTGGATTTCACTACTACTTTCTGATCGCTTTTGCGGAAGATATCCTGATAGAATACGTATTTGATGCCTTCTTTCTTCATATACAGTTTGGAGACAAACTCGTCCCCACTCTTCAACGGAGTCTTGAAAGCCATATTGATACGTGCCACTACCGGATCGACTCCCTGTTCATGAAGCGCCGCAAAGCTAACACCTACCGAGGTCAGAAACTCATGACGGGTATGCTCCAGATAATGCTGATAATTGGCATTGTTGACAATCCCCTGAAGGTCACATTCGTAATCACGCACCTTCATCTCCAATTCGTAGATATACTGGCTCATTGTTTATCCTCTTTTCTGTTCTACATCAAGTCCCTTGAATTTCTTCAATTCTTCGGTAGACACCAATTTATATAATTTGTCGCTGGGACGTATCTTCTCTGATTTCATTGAGAAACGCTGCCCTTTCTTCACCGTCTCTACCGGCTTCAGATCGACACGCGCTTCGTCCAGTGTCATAAAGACTGCGCCGGTGGTAGGTCCCGTTATCAGCAGCTTGTCGCCTACGCTGACTTCGGCAGCTTCTACCAAAAATTCAGAGACGCCAATATTGGAGAAGTATTTGATACCTTTGCCCACATAGATTTTACGTTCAGTAGCGGCCGAACCATAATTCCGCGTCCATTCGCCCAAGCGTTGTCCCAGATAGTAGCCATCCCAAAAGCCACGGTTGAAGACTGCTTTCAGACGTTCATCCCAAGCGACAATCTTTTCGTCTGTAAACGTATCATCCAGATAGGCCTTTATCGCTTCTTTATAACATTCCACCACCGTACGCACATACTCAGGACCGCGGGCACGTCCCTCAATCTTGAATACACGCACACCCGCATCCATCATCTTATTCATAAAATGAATGGTCTTCAAGTCTTTCGGTGACATGATATATTCATTGTCGATATCCAGTTCCACATCCGTCTCCTTATCGCGAACCGTATAAGAACGGCGGCATACCTGCATACAGGCACCCCGATTGGCCGAGTGATTCATTTCGTGCAGAGACAGATAGCACTTACCGGAGACTGCCATGCACAAGGCACCGTGACAGAACATTTCAATACGAATCTGCTCTCCGCTCGGACCGCAGATATTCTCTTCCCGAATCTGACGATAAATCTCGGCCACCTGTTCCAGATTCAACTCACGGGCCAGCACTACGACATCGGCAAACTGGGCGTAGAACTTCAAGGCTTCCGCATTCGATATATTCAATTGAGTAGACAGGTGTACCTCCTGACCGATCTGACGGGCATAGTTCATTACCGCTACATCGGCAGCAATCACCGCTGATATTCCTGCCGCTTTAGCCGCATCAACGATCGTACGCATCAAAGGGATATCCTTATCATAGATAATGGTATTAACGGTCAGATAGCTTTTCATTCCATGTTCATCACACGTCTGAGCTATCTCACGCAAGTCATCAACGGTAAACGTATTGGCAGAACGGGCACGCATGTTAAGGTTTTCTATACCAAAATAGATAGAATCGGCTCCAGCCTGAATGGCTGCCGCAAGGGATTCACGCGAACCGACAGGCGCCATTATTTCAAAATCTTTTATATTCATTTTACTATCTGATAATCATTTAAATGTGATAGGAGAATGCAAAGGTACGAATTAATCCGTATCCGTGAAACTTACCTCAACAAATAGTTCTTTCAGTTTTTATCCGTACCTTTGCACCGCAAAAAGAAGTATCGATTATGAAAATAAGCCATATAGACCTGGGAGAACACCCTATACTACTCGCCCCGATGGAGGACGTGACAGATCCTGCTTTCCGCCTGATGTGCAAAAAGTTCGGAGCTGACATGGTATATACTGAATTTGTATCGAGCGATGCACTGATACGCGCTGTCAGCAAGACTGCACAGAAACTGAGTATCAGCGATGAAGAACGCCCTGTAGCCATTCAGATTTATGGTAAAGATACGGAAACGATGGTCGAAGCTGCGAAGATCGTAGAGCAGGCGCAGCCCGATATTCTCGACATAAACTTCGGCTGCCCCGTGAAGAGAGTAGCAGGAAAAGGAGCAGGAGCAGGAATGCTGCAGAATATTCCGAAGATGCTGGAAATTACCCGTGCCGTAGTGGACGCAGTCAAAATACCTGTGACAGTGAAAACCCGTTTAGGATGGGACGCCAACAATAAAATCATTGTAGACCTGGCAGAACAACTACAGGATTGCGGCATTGCCGCACTAACCATTCACGGTAGAACCCGTGCGCAAATGTACACCGGAGAAGCAGACTGGACACTGATCGGAGAAGTGAAGAACAATCAAAGGATGCACATTCCTATCATTGGCAACGGAGACGTGACAACACCTCAACGCTGCAAGGAGTGCTTTGACCGTCACGGAGTAGATGCAGTCATGATCGGTCGTGCCAGCTTCGGACGTCCCTGGATATTCAAGGAAGTAAAGCATTATCTGGAAACGGGAGAGGAATTGCCGCCACTCAGCTTTGAATGGTGTATGGAGGTACTTCGCCAGGAAGTGATTGACAGTGTGAATCTGCTTGATGAACGCAGGGGCATCTTGCACGTGCGCCGCCACTTGGCTGCCAGTCCGTTATTCAAAGGGATTCCTAATTTTAAAGAGACTCGTATTGCCATGTTGCGGGCAGAAACAAAAGAAGAGTTGTTCCGGATATTCGAAACAATTCCTGAAAAAGTAAATTCTCTTTTAGATTAGTTTTACTTGAACATCGGCTGCGCAAACCATTTCTTGAACATCCAGGTTGCTACAACATACAACAAGAATGCAGAGAAGAAACCTACGATCGCATCGATAACGTAGTGTGCCTGAATATATACAGTAGCCCCGCAAAGCAGCATATAAAAAGGAATCAGGCAGGCAAAGAGTTTCTTACTGCCACGCCATGCCATAATCATAAGAATGGTAGAAATACCGACATGCGAACTGGGGAAAGCTGCCGTAGGACGCTCTCCTACCTGCTGCGAACCTTCTACCAAATTATAGAAAAACCCATGCTGATATCCCGGACCGGGCAACAGTTCCTGATGCTGGTTGAAATAGTCGCCAATAGCCGGGAAAATTCCTTTAGATACATTGTCAAACCCTATAGCCGGGAAGTAGAACTGCGGCCCTGCTACCGGAACAAAGATATAAATCAGATAATAGATAAAGAAAGAAGTCACCAGTACAAACGACATCTTCTCAAACCATTCAAATTTATAGATAAAATAAAACACCGTCACAATGAGCATCATCGGATAATAAAAGAAATATCCCATATTGAATGCTTCACTGACCAGAAGATGCGGGAATGTGTGGCAGAACCAGATAGCAGGCTGTCCGTTAAAGATAAACTGCTCGGTTATGGCAAATACATGATCGAGATTCGGAAAGAACCGGTTAAACTCAAACGTATCCGGATACCAGTAGGAAAGCAGACTCATCTGAATGGCAACACGTACAAACGCCGAAAACTTGCAAGGAGCCAGCCGATAAAGATACATCAGCAAAAAAGTCATTGCGGCGATCATCGCCCTATCCAGCAACATGTGCCATGGATGATCCATTCGCTGAAACAGGAACAGAATCAAAATGGAGGTCAACAGATTATAAATCAATGTAATCTTCTCCACAGCAAACAACCCCTTCCGGGTTTCCACTCGCTTAAATAAGTCTAAAGCCATCCTTCGTTTTTATACCAGTCAATGGTTTCACGGACTCCCTTCTCCAAGTCATATTCGGGAGCATACCCTAACTCATTAATGGCAGGGGTTATATCACATTGCCAGTTACGTTGTTTCATTATTTTATATTTATCAGAATTCAGCGTACTGCTCTTGCCGGAACGTGTTGCAATGAATTCAGCGAGCAAAGATATAACTTTTAGCACAATTAATGGACATTTCACATGAATAACAAACGGATTACCCAGTTCTTTTTGTATTAAGTCCGAAAATACACGACTATTATACACCTTCCCGTCAGTCAGAAAATAGGCTCTTCTCGTCACTTTTTTTTCTATTCCAAGGAAGATGGCCTGCACAATGTCTTTTACATAAACAAAAGTCAGGTCCTGCCGCCGGAAGCCGACAGAGAAGTCAACATGCTGCCGGATGGACTTCGCCATCAGGAAATAATCCAGTTCACGAGGGCCGTAAACTCCTGTAGGGCGATAAATAACATAAGGGAAACCGGGAATACTCTGAATATAGAGTTCAGCCTTGAGCTTACTAAAACCGTAGGCAGTATTAGGCATCGGGGCATCATCGGCTTCTATCGGCGAATAGTCTTTTTCGCGTACAGGCCCGAATACGCTCAGCGTACTGATATAGATGAATTGCTTCGGAACCATATTCAGCGCTTTCAGTGTATCAATAAAGTATTTGGTCTGTAGATAATTCACATAATCAAAGGTTTTCTTATCCGGACATTTCGTGACTCCCGCACAATGGATGATATAGTCAAACTTATTATAGGTCCCTTTATGTCCGGAGAGTTGGGCACGTAATTCATTGGGATGGGCAAAGTCCAGTTCCAGAAAGTGGATCTTCCGGTTCTTCAAGTACTTTTTGCTGCTGGTAGGACGAATCCCTGCCCACACACCAAACTTTCGTTTTAATGCCTCTTCGACAATAAAACTCCCTATAAATCCGCTTGCTCCTGTTATTAAGATACTCTCCATTAATTATAACCTCAATGTATAAGAAAAGAATGATGCTACAAAGATACAATAAATATAAAATAAAAGCCATTTTGCATTTCTCAATTATTCTCTCTTATAAACATTCCTCCTAAATCACCGGAGGGATGCTTTTTATTTTAATAAGGACGAAATTATCGAAGTCAGTGAAAGTTTTATCCAATTCATAACTATCAAATTCAAATATTTGTTTACTTTGTACTCCCATCAAAGAATTTTCAAATAAATCAATTCTATACATTATGGCGAAAAAGAAAGAAAAGAAAGAGAAAAAGGCCGGCAAAAGAATGAGTAAGAAAGAGCTGGCAGCGTTATTGATAGACTTTTTCCATGCCAAACCCAGCGAAACGCTTAGTATGAAGTATATTTTCTCGGAGTTGCATCTCACTACCCATCCGCAGAAAATGCTATGCGCTGACCTGTTACACGACCTTTCAGATGACGATTATATTTCCGAAATTGAAAAAGGAAAGTTCCGCCTCAACAATCACGGAACGGAGATGATCGGTACCTTCCAACGCAAGAGCAACGGAAAGAACTCCTTTATCCCCGAAGGTGGAGGCGATCCGATCTTTGTTGCCGAACGCAATTCGGCACATGCCATGAACAATGACAAAGTAAAGATCACTTTCTACGCCAAACGGAAGAATAAAGACGCGGAAGGAGAAGTCATCGAAATTCTGGAACGTGCCAATGATACCTTTGTAGGTACACTGGAAGTAGCCAAGTCGTATGCCTTCTTAGTTACGGAAAACCGTACACTTGCCAACGACATCTTCATCCCGAAAGAGAAGCTGAAAGGAGGAAAAACCGGCGACAAGGCAATCGTGAAAGTAACCGAATGGCCCGACAAGGCAAAGAATCCTATCGGACAAGTGATCGACATCCTCGGTGTAGCAGGAGACAATACAACAGAAATGCATGCCATTCTCGCTGAGTTCGGCCTGCCCTACGTATATCCGAAAGCGGTAGAAACAGCAGCCGATAAGATCCCCGCAGAAATTACTCCGGAAGAGATAGCCAGACGCGAAGACTTCCGTAAGGTAACGACTTTCACCATCGACCCGAAAGACGCCAAGGACTTCGACGACGCACTTTCGATCCGCCCCATCAAAGACGGATTGTGGGAAGTAGGCGTACATATCGCCGATGTGACTCACTATGTAAAAGAAGGCGGCATCATCGACAAAGAAGCAGAAAAGCGGGCGACTTCCGTTTATCTGGTGGACCGCACCATCCCGATGCTTCCCGAACGCTTGTGTAACTTCATCTGTTCCTTGCGTCCGAATGAAGAGAAACTCGCATTCTCCGTCATCTTCGACATCACCGAGAAAGGAGAAGTTAGAGACTCCCGCATCGTACATACCGTCATCAACTCCGACCGTCGCTTCACTTACGAAGAGGCGCAGCAGATCATCGAAACGAAAACAGGCGATTTTAAAGAAGAAGTTCTCATGCTGGACACCATCGCCAAAGCACTTCGTGAGAAACGTTTCGCAGCAGGAGCCATCAACTTCGACCGCTACGAGGTAAAGTTTGAAATCGACGAAAAGGGAAAACCTATCAGCGTATACTTCAAAGAATCCAAAGATGCCAACAAGCTGGTAGAAGAATTCATGCTGCTTGCCAACAGGACAGTAGCAGAGAAAGTGGGACGTGTACCCAAGAACAAAAAAGCAAAAGTTCTTCCTTATCGTATCCACGATCTGCCCGATCCGGAAAAACTGGAAAACCTGTCACAGTTCATCGCCCGCTTCGGCTATAAGGTACGTACAAGCGGAACGAAAACAGATATATCAAAGTCTATCAACCATTTGCTGGATGACATTCATGGCAAGAAGGAAGAAAACCTGATTGAAACCGTATCCATCCGTGCCATGCAGAAAGCGCGTTATTCTACGCACAATATCGGCCATTACGGACTGGCATTCGACTATTACACCCACTTCACTTCACCCATCCGCCGATTCCCGGATATGATGGTACACCGCTTGGTTACGAAGTATATGGACGGCGGTCGTAGCGTATCCGAAAGCAAATACGAGGACCTCTGCGACCATAGTTCGAACATGGAACAGATTGCAGCCAATGCCGAACGTGCTTCTATCAAATACAAACAGGTAGAATTCATGAGCGAACGTCTCGGACAAGTTTATGACGGTGTGATCTCCGGTGTAACGGAATGGGGGCTTTACGTTGAACTCAACGAGAACAAATGCGAAGGTATGGTTCCGATCCGTGACCTGGATGATGACTATTATGAATTCGACGAAAAGAATTATTGCCTCCGGGGACGCCGTAAGAACAAGATATACAGCCTGGGAGATGCCATCACCATTCGCGTGGCACGTGCCAATCTGGAGAAGAAGCAATTAGACTTTGCGCTGATTGAGAAATAGAAACAAGTACTGTAAAAACGGATTAATAGTATACTCTTCTGTGCCACCCTATTGGCACGCTTGTGCCAAGGGCTTGGCATAGTAGTGCCAATGCGGTGGCACAACTGTGCCAGAGGCTTGGCACAAACCTGTAAAAACCGACATTAGAATGAAAACAATCGTTATCGAAGACAAGCAACGAATCGAATCCATTATCCTTCAAGCTGATGCCTGCTTTGTAGGCATAACAGACTTAGAAGGCAATCCATACGTAGTTCCTATGAACTTCGGTTATGAGAACGATACTCTTTACCTCCATTCCGGTCCCGAAGGGGGAAAGATAGAAATGCTGCAACGTAATAACAACGTGTGTATCACGTTTAGCCTCGGACACAAACTTGTCTATCAGCACAAGCAGGTAGCTTGCAGCTACAGTATGCGCTCGGAGAGTGCCATGTGCCGTGGGAAAGTAGAATTCATAGAAGATATGGAGGAAAAACGTCATGCACTGGACATTATCATGCGCCATTACACAAAGGATCAGTTCAGCTATTCCGATCCTGCCGTACGGAATGTCAAAGTATGGAAAGTACCTGTAGATCAGATGACAGGAAAAGTTTTCGGTCTGCGGGCAGACGAAAAACCATGAGATGTACAAACCTCATGGAATCACTTGCAAAATCATGTATTTTCATGATGTTATAAGTCAGTCTATCAGGCAGGGAGTGACTAAAAAGTCGGGAGTATCTACACTCTCCTCCTTCCGGAAGGAGGAGTGGTCGAAGACCGAGGTGGTAGGAAAAATGATGTATATTCCTATTTTATTGTAAATGACAGAGTTATGTATTCACCTACCACCTCCCCCTACGGGTACTCCTCCTTCTCGAAGGAGGAGAATGAAGATACAACCGACTTTTTAGTCAGCCTCTATCTGAGAAGTCAAGTGTCAACGAAAGTCAAGTGTCAATGACTGAGAAGTGAAATGCTAATATATGAAACTCTATCAGTATTGATTTACTTCACCATCTATATACTCTGCCCTATTCGTTAACCAATTCTTCAACTCTATCACTTTCGCATCAAAGGAACGGGTGTTTTCCCATAATTCACTATTTCTCGTTACAGATGGTTTAATAAGCTTGGCCTGATCATCTATATACTGCAACAACTCATTCAATTTATTTGACTTAAAGTCTTGCCAAAAGTTTTTATAGAGTTTCCTTACCCGGCTATCTTGCAGGAAACGTCGGAAAAAAGCGGTTCCCACCCCATTCATATCATCAGAAAAGAGCGGAGTTTCATAACTCCCGAAATGTGTCTCTTTACCTTCGTAATCATACGCCCAGTCAAAGTCCCAAATCGGTCCCATAACATACTTACCCTTCCCCTCTTTATGAATAAAGATACTTTTCGGATGGTTAATCTCCATATTGTGTACTAAATTAAAGGTAATCAGATATTTTGCAACCGATTCGATATCAATCATATCCACATACATATTTCCTTCTAACGGCTCCTTTGCAAACTGCACGGTAAATGCATTAAAATCTTTCTTCCAATACTCAAACTGCTCTGTAGTCAAATCAGGGTCTTTCACCATCACCGGAAGATTGAATGCTTCGGACTTGAATTTCGGATCTTCATCAAAATAGGAATCAAGCTCCCACATCACGCTGT
Source organism: Bacteroides sp. RCH18 (assembly GCF_058231005.1). Classification (NCBI taxonomy): domain Bacteria; kingdom Pseudomonadati; phylum Bacteroidota; class Bacteroidia; order Bacteroidales; family Bacteroidaceae; genus Bacteroides; species Bacteroides sp. RCH18. The sequence continues at coordinate 3,336,569 of NZ_JBIPTC010000001.1, forward strand.
TATTCTCATCCAAATCCACACGGTTTTCTTTGATTTCTATCTGTTCCGTCAGCAGATAGGAGCCTTTGTATTTGCCATTCAGAACCACATCCACCGGAATGGCATGATTGGTGAAAGGAATATCCAGCAATTGCCCGACTTTGAAGGCAACTGAGTTAAGCATCAAGGTAGGATCGATATGATTAGCCAGTAATACATAATTCTTCGCTTTTCCCAAACCACAAATCTCAGATTTCTTATCAAGCTTTAACCGGTAAGGTTTCTTCGGATATCCCCATGTAGAGTTTCCCCTTCCTTTCACCTCTGTCTTGCCTGTATAATTCTCATAAATCCCTTTGCCATCCACGGTGAGAGTCGCATTCAAATAATAATCCTTACTTGGTATTTCCGTTATACTAGGGTCTTCTGTCGTGATCGTAAACTGAGGAATCAGGATAAAGTCCAGCGTCAGGATGTATCGGACTACTTCTCCATTCCGCATCACAAACTGATAAGTGACCGGAGAGGCGAAATCATTCTCCGTCACACCGCTGACCTGTTCTACATCATCTACCATTACTTTCACGGCATCAGTCGTAAAGACAGGAATCAGTTTCGATTGTGGAAATGTGTAGGAAGATACAATAGTCTCATCTTCAATCGTACATGAGACATCAGCAGTCAGCAAAGCATTATCTTTTCTCAAAAAGCGAAATTCGGATAAGACCTGCGCATCTTTCAAGACAACTTCGACTGTATATTGTTCCCTGCTGCCGTCTTCTGCTTCTACGAGAATCATCAGCGGCCGGGAAAAATCATTCGAAGTAATGCCGGATTCCTGCCCGACTCCATTCACGCTTACAGACGTTCCTTCATACTTGAATGTAGCAATCAATGACTTCAGGTCATCATATTGATCCATCGATAGCGTTATCACATTCCCTTTAATGGAACCTCTCACGTCATTCTTAATTTTACCTTGATTGTCACTCTTCTGAATCGAATAGCTGATTAATTGCTTCGTTGAAGAGAGAGGAGTTTCTTCATCTTTACAGGCAGAAAACAGCAGGAGAATAATCATCAGAATCCCTAACGTCTTGTTTTGCATAGTATTAAATAAAAATGGTTACTTGGCAAATATACGGTTTTGCCAAGTAACCACAGGATTATTCTCTATATTTCTTTCAAAAAAAACGTTCCTTTACAAAGGATACTCTTCGAACGCGTACAGGATAGTAGATAAATAACGCTCTCCCGTATCGGGCAATAAGGCTACGATCATCTTCCCTTCGTTTTCGGGACGTTTCGCCAGTTCGGTAGCCGCATAGACGGCTGCTCCCGAAGATATGCCGACCAACAGCCCTTCTTTCTCCGCCAGCGCACGACTGGTACGGATAGCGTCGTCATTCTGCACCTGAATAATTTCATCTACGACAGAAGCATTATAAGTCTTCGGTACGAAACCGGCACCGATTCCCTGGATCTTGTGAGGTCCGGGCTTTCCGCCGGACAGTACCGGAGAGTCGGCAGGTTCTACCGCCACCGCCTTCACACTGGGATCGCGCATCTTCAATGCTTCTCCTACTCCGCTAATTGTCCCGCCAGTACCTACACCGGCAACGAAGATATCGACTTTCCCCTCGGTATCTCTCCATATTTCCAGTCCGGTAGTGCGTAGATGCATAGCGGGATTAGCAGGATTTTCAAATTGCTGTAAGATAACGCTGCCCGGAGTGGCAGCTTTCAACTCTTCCGCTTTGGCAATCGCCCCTTTCATTCCGTCGGCACCGGGAGTGAGCACGAGTTCCGCTCCCAGAGCTTTCAAAAGGTTACGACGTTCGACGCTCATCGTATCGGGCATCGTCAAAATCAGTTTGTACCCCTTGGCGGCAGCAACGAATGCCAATCCTACTCCCGTATTTCCACTGGTAGGCTCGATGATCGTTGCGCCGGGAGTCAAGACTCCTTTCACTTCGGCATCTTCAATCATTGCCAATGCCACGCGGTCTTTTACACTGCCCGCGGGATTGAATGATTCGATTTTCACGATCAGACGAGCCTTCAAGCCGTTACTCTTATTATAATTACTTAGTTCCAACAACGGAGTGTTACCTATCAAATCCGTCAATTTCCTTGCAATCTTTTCCATATATATCTGTTTTTAATTTCCTTTGTTTTAAGATATTACAAAGATAGTGCAGTTTTTGTTGACAGGAAATACCATATATGTGGTAAATTTATACCATCATTATCCGGTAACCTACCATTCATCAGGAACTATTCCAGAAAATCCGCCCGCATGGGACTGAATGTGTCTATCAATACTCCCGCTTCCAGACAGACGCATCCATGCGGTTCGTCGGGTGCTACATAGTAGCCATCACCGGTCGACAGTATCTCTTTCCGGTCGCCGATGGTCAGTTCAAACTTTCCACTTGCCACGTAGGTAGCCTGACTGTGGTAATGTTCATGCAACGTACCGACCGCTCCTTTCTCAAATTCTACCTTGACCATCATCAACTGTCCGTCGTATCCCATTATCTGACGACGGATTCCCGGAGCGGGGTGCTCCCATTTCAACTCTTTCTCAAACTGAAAAACTTCACTACGCGTTTTCATATTCTCTTTCCTATTTAAATAACTGAAAACAAAGATAGCTTTTGATTTCCGTCTACCAAATGGATTCTACGGAAAAGACTTGCAGGTCTTTCACTTCGATACGGTTTCCCCAGAAGTGGAGTCCTTCTCTGTTGTTAGTGTCAGGGCGGCGTTCCATGGAATAAGAATACAGTCCGCCGTCGATAAATACTTCGATAGAGGTGCGGTCAATGTAAATATCGGCACTCAATTCCATGCTGGTCGGGTCTTGGGGAGAGTAGAAACGGCCGTTCAAAGTATTGGAGTTCATGTCGTAGCCGATCATGCGCTGGCCGAAAAGGTTGAATCCGGCATCCGTGGCATGAGAGAGTTTGATCGTTGTCTTAATGCGGAGACAGTCGGCATCATAAAACTCTTTCAAGTGGCGGTTGGCCTCATCCGAAGAAAGAGATTTCCAGGAACGAAGAGGCTTACACAAAGATTCGACCTCCTTTACGGGAACGTTGACAAGGCGGATGCCGTCTTTGGTGGTACGCAAAGTCAGTTCAGTGGGGAGCATCATCATTCCGTTGAAAGGCATACCGGGGTGGGAGATTCTTCCCCAGCCTATCTGGATGCGTCTGCCGTCGCTTGCCGGAATATTGGTAAAGGTCTGGGCTGCATAGATACTTCCGGTGGTATAGCAGTATTTTCCGGCTTCGGGAGTAAATACTTTGCCGTCGAAAGAGCCTAGCATATACGTACCGGTAGCACCGTACATCACCCACTTCGTGTGGTTCTTGTCACCGTCAACCGGCAGTTCGAACAATTCGGGACATTCCCAGAAGCCTGTAACATGGCTCTCGTATTTCCAGTCTTTGAGATTGGAAGAGGTATAAATGGAGTGTCCGTCGCGCTCGTTCAGTACCAGTACCCAATGTTTGGAGGGCGCATACCAGAACACTTTCGGGTCGCGTGTGTCCTGAGAGTTCCATTTCTCCTTGGAGTTGATCACCGGATTCTTGTCGTACTTCGTGAATGTACGTCCTTTATCAAGACTGTAGGCTATCCCCTGCACTTGTCTGTCACTGCTGGCGGCAGTGAAGGCGGCAACCATGGCTGGAGTCTTGCCTTTATTGAATCCGGCGGTATTATCATAGTCGATGACTGCCGAACCGGAGAACATCGTTCCTAAATGGTCGGGATACAGAGCGTCCGGTAATTCTGTCCAGTGTATCAGGTCCTTGCTGACCGCATGACCCCAGTGCATATTCTCCCAGTCTCTTTCGAAAGGATTGTGCTGGTAGAACAGGTGGTATTCGCCCTCATAATAGATCAATCCGTTAGGGTCATTGATCCAGCCTCTCCGGGTAGTGAAGTGGAATTGCGGACGGTTCTTTTCCTTATACAGTTCAGCTTGTCCTTCGATTTCGTCGGACTGGTATATTTTACTCAATCCCTTCTCATTGCCGTCGTAGGTTATCTTGATCGTCTTTCCTTTGAAAGCCGACACATCTTTAAACACCCAGTACTCCGCTTCATCCGGTGCCAGACGGATAACGACGGATAAATCTTGCTTGCCGTTTACTTCAAAAGTCATTCTTCCTCTGTTCTCTTTATGGGAGATGGGGAAGTTCAGATATTGCCTGGTTATTTTAAAAGATACTTCTCCGGCTATCGCTGCCAAACAGGAGAAGGACAAAACAAAAAGAGTAAGTACAGTTCTGCTTAATGTCTTCATAGCTATTTTATTTATTAGTTTGTAAAATCGGAGTGAATGTAGCCAATACGACCGATTTCTGATATAATAAATGATTCACAGACTATGAGAAACGTTACATTTCACAGATATTTTCCTTAAATGACCTGTATTTTTCATTTGAACCTCTTCACATAATTAACAATTAGATAGCAGGCAGGACCGAGTACCTGTCCGTGGTCAAATCCTTGCAGTTCATATAAAGAGACTTTCCGATTGCCGATATTCTTCAATACCGATGCCAGCAGTGCATTCTCTTCGTACCGGTCAGCCATTTCCAGATTCTTATCCCCCGTAATCAGCACAACAGGGGCGGTATCCTTGCGGGCCTTGTTTACCGGAGCAAATTCGTCAATGATGGGGATTCCGTTGGGCAGGCCACGTTCTTTGCGGATGGTAAAATGAGTGACAGTCTGTCCACTGACCGGAAGATAGGCAGCTACACTATCCGCATCGGCTCCATATGCAGCCATATATTTCTTATCCATTGCCAGAATCAACGTAAGGTAACCTCCCGCCGAATGGCCGGAAACAAAGATACGATCCTTGCGACCGCCATACTTTTCGATATTCTTGAATGTCCATGCCACAGCTTCGGCGGCATCTTCTATATAAGCCGGGTTCTTTGCTTTCGGGCTCAGACGATAATTAACCGCCACTACTGCAAAGCCTTGATCCGTCAGTTCCTTGGGAACAAATTTACTTCCTCCTTCCATACCACCGCCATGAAACCATACAATGGTGGAAAAATCTTTTTTATTCTCGGGATAATAAACATCCAGTTTACAACGTTCCAGACGATAAGCATCTGTTTCGGAGCCGGAAATGTAAGGTACATCCTTGTCGGTACGATACGTATCCTGTGCCTGAACGAGGCAGGTACAAAGCAAAAAGAGAAGGAGAAAACAATTCTTTTTCATGGTTTTATTCTTTTTCATTCTTAAACAAGGACAAATATAAAACCTTATTTTTAGAATCACGGTCAAAAAAAGAAGATATTAATATCTCCCGTCACAAACATTAATATATGCCACGACAGGTCACTTTATCTGACTTCTCTGGTATTAATACTTGATACCGCATCTGTTTTATTCCTATATTTGCAATATTCTTTTATTGCATTTTAGTGGAAAATCGCATTTCAGAAGTCTATTTTAATATAACCATGATAAAATAAACTATAATGAGAAAACTATTACTCAACCTTTTTCTATCCACAGTAGGTCTCCTGTTTGCCGGGCAAGCATCCGCTCAAGAAGAAATTGCTCCGGGAATCATCAAGCTGCAAGCAGGAGAAATTGACACTTTTACCCCTTATTCCTTATTCGGCGGGAAACCTGCCGTAGAAGCAATGAAACAACTTCCGGCTGCAAAGCCGCCCTTCAGCCCCGACGAAGTACAAATAAAGATAACCGACCGTGGCTGTCTGATCGAAGTCCCTCTGGAGGACAACGAACAAATATACGGTTTCGGACTGCAATTCGAAACTTTCGGTCAGCGTGGTCTGCGCAAGCGCCCGATAGTAAACGACAATCCGCTGAACGGACTCGGATATACACATGCTCCGCAGACATTCTACGTCTCTACCAAAGGGTACGGTATTCTGGTCAACACGGCACGGTATACCACTTTCCTGTGCGGCTCCAATCAGAAAACCGAGCATAGTCGTCAACTGCAAGCGGAAGAAAGAAAACACATTGCTACCACCACAGAAGACTTGTATAAGAACAGAAGCAACGGAAATAAAGTCCATATCGACGTACCCGGCGCCAAAGGCATTGAGGTATTTATCATCACCGGACCGGAAGTGCTGGATGTAGTCAAGAGATACAACCTCCTCTCCGGCGGCGGATGTCTTCCTCCGATGTGGGGACTCGGATTCAAATACCGTGTCAAAGGAGATGCGACGCAAGACTCCGTCATGCGTTTTGCCAACTATTTCCGCGAGAAACAGATTCCGTGCGACGTACTGGGACTCGAACCGGGATGGCAGACGGCCACTTACTCCTGTTCTTATCGCTGGAGCGACGACCGTTTTCCAAGGCACAAAGAAATGCTGGACCAGTTACAGCAGAAAGGATACAAAGTAAACCTGTGGGAACACGCGTATGTTCATCCTTCTTCCCCCATCCGGAAGGCGCTGGAGCCCTACTCAGGCGATTTCCTTGTATGGAACGGACTGGTACCGGACTTCATCCAGCCGGAAGCACACAAAATATTTACCGATTACCACCGCACACTGATAGAAGAAGGCATCTCCGGCTTCAAACTGGACGAATGTGACAACTCGAACATATCTTTTGCTTCCGCCACATGGTGCTTCCCGGATATGGCACAGTTCCCTTCGGGCATCGACGGAGAAAAGATGCACCAGGTATTCGGTTCCCTCTATGTGAATGCGATGGACAGTATCTACCGTGAAAAGAATACCCGCACCTATCAGGATTACCGGTCGTCCGGTATGTTCATGTCTTCACGCAACGCCGTACTTTATAGTGATACATACGATCCAAAGGAGTACATTCAGGCACTTTGCAACTCGGCATTCGGAGGACTGTTGTGGTGTCCCGAAGTGCGTGAGGCACATTCTGCCGAAGATTTCTTCCATCGTCTGCAAACGGTGATTCTTTCTCCGCAGGCTATGGTCAATGCATGGTATCTGCAATACGCTCCGTGGCTGCAATTCGACCGTGGAAAGAACGAACGTGGCGAGTTCCTGCCGGAAGCAAAGAGGTATGAAGAATATGCCCGCACACTGATTAATCTGCGTATGCAGCTGATTCCTTATCTGTACAGTGCTTTTTATACATATTATAAAAAAGGTGTACCTCCTTTCCGTCCGTTATTGATGGATTATCCCAAAGATGAACGTTTGCGCACTATCAGTGACCAGTATATGATGGGAGACGGATTGATGGCTGCTCCTTTATACCAGAACAAGAAAACGAGAACGGTCTACTTCCCCGAAGGAACATGGTACAACTTCAATACCAATGAGAAATATGAAGGCAACCGTGAATACGAGATTACGACGGAATTAGATCAGTTGCCACTCTACGTCCGCCAGGGAACGTTATTGCCATTGGCCGCACCTGTCCCCTATGTGGATGCTCAAACTGTATTCAATTTGCATTGCAAAGTATACGGCGCTCCTTCGGCAACGTTCCTCCTTCTCGAAGATGACGGTATAAGTTACGATTTCCAAAAAGGACAATTCAACGAAGTAACGCTGGAAGCTGCAAAAGGAAAGGTAAAACTGAAAAGGACAAAAGAATACAAGCAAAAAAGATATCAACTGACGGATTACGAGTTCATCAATTGATTTCTTAATTAGTTTCACTGCTTGAAACCAGAGTTTCATCAGTGAGAAACTGTAGTTCCAAAGGCTTGAAACCAAAAGTTCCAAGCGTATGAAACTAGAGTTTCAAGTAATGGGAACCAAAGTTTCAAGCAATGGGAACTGTAGTTTCATACCTTAAAACAAACTCGGCTTATTAATAGCTGAAATGAATGGCAGCGTGACGGCAAATCTTTCCGTCACGCTGCTGTCACAGGTTGCTGTCACGGTCTTATGATTTAATTATCAGACTATTGTCACAGGTTTAGTGACAGATGACAGCAATTTTTCAAATTTATATCTTTATGTAGGCGTTGAGTTCAAGTCATAAACGCAGGGAAATCCGACTTTCTTCCCCTCGGTCCGGCATACGAAGGCTGCAAATACCGGTCGCCTTATCCCAGCTCCACACCATACTTTCAGTGTCATCGTCCGGATTCTCTTCCAGACGTTCCGGCTTCACCTTCTTTACTTTCTTGCCTTGCACGGTAATTCCTTTGGGAGCCGTCTTCAGATACATACGGAAAATAAAGTTTCGGGGAGCGGGCACTGCATACCCTTTTCCTTCACGGGCACCAACCGAAAGAAGATAACCGCCCTCCTCCGTCCGGAAGCGAACGGGAGTTTTGGCAAACTCATCCCGTTGATAGCCGAGGTCTTCTCCCTCATCTTCGTACAAAGTGAATGAAGCCTCTTCTCCGTTCCTTGCCGGAAATACTTCAAAGATCAGCGGATAGACCGGTTTCTCATGCGTGTAGTTCATCACCGGCATAGTGGGGATGATGGAACCCTGCTTTACAAACATCGGGATGCACGACAAGGGAGCTTCCACGGTAGTCCACTGTTCTCCGGTATAGACTGTTTGTTTATTGTTGTAGTCAATCCAAGTGCCTTCGGGCAGATAGACATTCTTCGTACGTGCCCCCTTCTTCACCACCGGAGCTACCAGCAGCTCTTGTCCGAATAAGAACTGGCCATCTGTAGAGAAAGTCTCCATATCCGCCGGATATTCCAAAAAGAGAGGACGCATGATGGGCAATCCCGTATCATGAGCTTCGCGGGCATACGTATAGATATAGGGCAATAAACGATATTTCAGTTCGATGGCCTCCTTCGCGTTCTTTTCCGCTTCCGGACCGAAGAGCCACGGTTCTACCGGATTATCTCCCTCATGATGAATACGGCTCAAAGGATTGAATGCACCGAACTGTATCCAGCGGGTATAAAGTTCCGCAAAGGGGTGATAGTCTTCGATGTCTCCGCAATACCCCGTAATGTCACAGGTAGTAAACGGAATCACTCCCAGCCCTGCGGAAAGAATCACCGGAATCTGATTAGCCAGTTGCCCCCAACCCTGCAATACATCGTCTCCATTTCCGCAATCTCCCGTCCAACCGAACGTATAACGCTGCAATCCCGCATAAGCGGCACGAGTCATCTGGAAGACGCGACGGTTCGGATTCCGTTTCTCGAACTGCTCTTTGACCACTTTATCCCAAGTCAGTCCGTAGACATTATGGATTTCGTCGTGCATCCCCAGGTGATGTTTCATCACAAGGCGTTCGGTCTGCTCTTCGTTGCTCCATGCGGGTTCTCCCATATCCGTCCAGAAGCCGGAGATACCGTCGTCAATGGGTTTCTGCTGATAGGTTCCCCACCAGTCGGCTACGGCAGGCAAGGTAAAATCCACTACCCCACAGTTTCCACCCCAAGGCCACGGCATATCATAACTCTTCCCGTTCGTGCTGTCCTTGACAAAATATCCCAGACGGTCCGCCTCCTCCCATTGCTTCTTGTTGGCTTGCGAGATGACCGGGTCTTGCGATACGACTACCTTGAATCCCATTTCTTTCAGGTCGGCAAGCATCTTTTTCGGGTTCTCGTAGTTTCCTTTCCGCCATTCGAAGCCCTGTAGATGTTCCGTCCAGCCGATGTCCTGATAGATAATATCACAGGGGATGCCGCGTGACCGGTAGCCTTCGGCTATTTCGCGGCTCAGTTTCTCGCTTGTCAGCAAGCCACGGCATTGCGCAAAGCCCAATGCCCATTTCGGAGGCATGATAGGTTTGCCCGTCAGTCCTACATACTGACTCAGGATTTCCTTATAGTCCTTGCCGAAGATGAAGTAGTAAATCATCTCCCCGTCCGGCGCCTCGAAGCTGTAATAATCACGGCTTTCCGTTCCGAACTTAAATTCTGTCTTATACGTATTATCAAGGAAAATACCATACCGGTAACTGCTCATAAAGAAAGGGATGCTCTTGTAAAGAGGGTCTTCCACCACACTGTAACAAGGTTTATCGCTGTTCCACATCTTGTAAGATTCTCCTCTGCGGTCCATCTTGCCGGTCTTTTCCCCAAGCCCGAAGAAATGCTCGTCACGGCGAAGCGTTTTATATTCCACCTTCTTCGTGCCTTCGCTTACGTGTCCTTTATCGGCATAGTCACTGAAGAGGAGTTTCTGATATTTGTCGAATATCTGGATGCTCATCGGCGACTTGTTCACCCGTATGCGCAGCTTCGAGGTAAATATCTCATAGCAGGCGGCCTGTTCGTCCACATGAACCGTTCCCACATCTTCCAGTTCTTCCTTGATCACGGCAAAGGAAGCATTTCTCCGTTGCAGCTTCCCGTCCGGCGAGAACCAGATTCTTACTACGGAAGGGCTGCAAAGTTGCAGTTGCAGCGCGGCACTGTCCGCCAGGTGAAAAATCACCTGACGTCCCTGCTGTGTAAAAGAGGTACATATACTTTTTGCGTTTTCTGCCCAGACCAACGCCGGAAACATCAGACACAACATCCACACCCCAAACTTATATCTAATCTTCATACCTATCGTTTTTAGTTATTCCGTTGCAACTGCCTTATTCAGCTACAATCATTGTCCAGTATTTCAAGGCAGGCAGTGTGAAGGAAACTACCCCATTCTCCTGCGTAAACGCCAGTTCCTGCAAGGCTCCTCCGTGTACGTCTGGCGATGCCACCCACAATTTATTCACTTTGGCGGGAAGGTTCATCTGCAAGGCCGCTTTCGTGATCAGGGCAGGTTCGGGCATGGTGCCGTCCACGTCCCGCCAGCTAAGGCTGTTCGCCTGTGAGAAGTTAAGCAGATGCACTACTTGCTTGCCGTCTACCTGCTTGGCGTAGGTAGTGACCGACCCCAACTTTGGAGGCCATACGTTGAGTTTCATTTCTCCGTTGGTACAGTTCATAGCGATACTGTTCTCCGTTCCGCCATCGCGGAGCAGGTTCTGATAAGACGTGAGGAAGTCGTAGTAGTGAACCATTGCCGTTTTCAGTTCCTCGCTCATCGTCAGATTGTCGTTCGGAAAATATTCTTTGCACAGCATATGGTCACCACCCAGTTCGAGATGCGAGCCACCCAAAGCGAACATCACCGCATCCGTCAGCAAGATACCCGCTGTATTGAACTCTCCCCGATGATCCGCCTTATTATAGTTCATATAGGCAGCGAAAACCGTATTCAGCTGATTATTGCCATACACTCCGTTTTCATACAGGACGGCTTTCAGATGGGTAAAGTCCGCCTCATCCGCCCACATCTCATTATAGAAGAAATCTACTTTACCGGTTTCTCCGATCTGACGGGCACCGTAGCGGCTTACGGCATTCATCACCAGACTCTTGTCGGGATGCGCCTGCTTCATGGCTTCGATAAAAGAAGCATATCCTTCGCGGAGGTTGACCGGTGTACCGTTGTAGTTGTAAAGCGTTCCCCGCTTGCCCAACTGGTCGATCTGATAGCCGTCGAAGGCGAAGTTCGCATACACGTCGTCATTCCGTTCCGCCATATATTGCTGCCATTCCTTGTCGGAAGGATCTACCAGATAGATATTGCTCTTCCATCCGCTTGGCAGGTCGTGACTGTCTTTCGTGGTATGCGAAGCGTCCTTAAACAGATACCATTCTTCTTTCACCCCGTCGGAAGCCGCATCCTTCAATGCCCCGAAACAAAGATTATAGAACATGGACTTCATTCCAAAATGTTGTTGTGCCTTGATATAATTCTTCACAGAGCTTGTATGGACAGGGCGGTTCGCAATGTCGAGATATTCCTCGTCCAACTGCGTGCGTGTGCCGCCCAGCGGCCAATGATGTTTATTGTGCCAGTCCTGAAACTGTACCCAGTTGATGTGATGGCGGTTCAGATAGGCCATCTCTTCCAGTGTTTTCTCTTCTGTCTTGACTCCGTCGAAATCTGCCACGAAGCCATATCGGGGGAACCGTGCCGGATGGCTGGATACATCTACCGCAATCGTACCGACGATGACATCCGTACCGTTTTCCTGCCGGTAAAGTTCTGCCATGTATCCTTTGAAATCGGTGGAAGGAGCCTTCCATGTCCAGTTCGTACCGCTGACCGGTTCTTCTCCGACTATTTCTCCCAAAAGGCGATAGCGTACCTTTGTTCCGGCAGGCAAGGCATCGGCGGCAGTGAAAGTCACTGTCTCGTTCGGTTTATAAAAAGCCTTGTCAGTTGTCAGTTCCACGCATAAGTCCGATGTCACCGGAGTTACTTCGGTCACACTGCCCGACGCTCCTCCGTTCTGTGGGTTCGATTCATGATCGTCGCTGCAAGACAGACACAGGAAGGCAGCCACCAAATATATTATCTTCTTCATCTTGAATACTTGTTTATTGTTTTACAATTGAAATCGTTTCTTTCAACTGGTCAATCGTAATCCGATACGAGCCAGCTTCCTGAATATTCCATTTATTGTCCAGACTGCCGAGGTCTGTATCCGGATACATATTCTTCAGTTCCGCATCCGTTTTACTGGTAAATAAGGCTGTCTCCACTTCACCGGTCGGTGCCTTTCCGCTCTTGTCCGCCATCAGCCAGTCTCCGTTCCAGTCGGACTGCTTGTCGCAGGAGATCTTCATCTCCCCTGTATTCAGTGTACCGCTCCAGGTAAAGATGTAAGGGCTGTCGGCACTTTTAGCCATCGGGGTGGCGTTGTCGATGCTCCATCCGTTCGGAGTGGCATCGCCTACCAGATACAGTCCTTCGTAGGGGGTAAACGGACGCATCAGCATCTTTTCCTTTCCCTTGGCTGTGAGGAACAGCACTTTATAGGCCTTGCCGCATTCGCTTTCCTTCATTTGCCATTTATTGTCTTCACCTCCCAGTACAACTGAAGTGGAAGTATACGGAGCATTCCCTTCGGTGGGATGGAAGAAAGCATCCGACTGACCGAAGTCCGTCACGGAAGTAAACTTAAAATCACCGTCCGCCTTCCACGGAATCACGGCACCATAATGGAACAGATTCATCTGAACGGCATCTTTAGACAGTGCCTCGAATCCCCAGCCATTGTCGCCGGTAAAGGAGCCGACAATATAGAATTCTTCAAAGCGCCATCCGATGTTTTCCGTTTCGGTCATGGTCATTGTCAGGTCGAGCAGGTCTACCTTGACTATATAGGTCGCTTCCTTGCTGACTGTAAACGGTTCGTCCGGTTCGTCGCCCGATGTGCGGTAGATAAGCCGTAGTTCTTCTCCGGCAGCGGCATCCCGGTTGTAGGACGGAAGAAATTCTCCCAATGTCGTTATAAACTTGAATACACCGGTATTCAGCTTTCCTGTCCACGTAAACTGTCCGTTGTCCGTGCGCTCCATAGGCGTCGCTTGATCGGCGCTCCATCCGTTCGGGGCAGCTTCTCCGATGAGGTAAAGCGTCGGAGTAACCGGTTGATAAGTAGTCACATCCAGCGCAACTGTGGTACGCTGCTCCTTTTCTTCCATTCCGGCAACAGTAGCGGTAATGCGTGCTTCCAGCGATACTTTTTCGGCATAGCCGACGCCTAGCTGCGTGTTCAGAAACTGATTGAGTTCTTCCGTTTTCTTCGTCCACTGATAAGTTCCCGTTCCTAAATCTACGGAATAGGCACGGGCGAAGTCGGTTCCCGCCTTGGCTATTTCCAGTGTATAAGAAATACGGTTTCCGCTTCCGTAGTTCGTTCCCGTAGTCCATGAAAGCGTTAACGCCTCCTGACTGTGATTCTTTTCGTTCAATACGATCTCCTGCTGATTCACCGTAAGAGTCAGCGTATCATGTCCCTTGTCCGTCTCCATATAATCCTCGGCGCAGGAAACCATCGCTCCGCCGATGAAAAGAGAGCACAACATCTGATATATATATTTCTTCATCATATGATCTGTCTAAATGAATGATTGTAAAAGCGATTAATAACCGGGATTCTGAGTCATCAGATTGTTAGAGTCCATCTCTGTCTGCGGGATGGGCAGCAGCAGACGTTCCTTCGTCACCTGATTCTTGCCGATGGATTTCAGGAACTCAATCGCATAGTTACCATTATTGATGCGAATCATGTCAAACCAACGATGTCCCTCAAAAGCAAGTTCCATCCGGCGTTCGTGAATAATCTTTTCCCGCATTGTTTCCTGATTCAAGGTAGTCGGTACATCCGCCAGTCCGGCACGATGACGGACGATATTCAGAGGTGCGGCAGCCTGGTCGGGATGTCCCAGTTCGTTCAGGGCTTCCGCCTTCTTCAACAGGACATCCGCATAACGGTATACCACGAAGTTATTCGGGTTGGTATTATATTCCGGCGAAACGGTCTTCGACACAAGGAACTTCCGGACGTTGTAACCTGTACCCGACCATGAACGTCTGTATTCCATGCCGTCGAAAGCAGGACAGCCTTGATATAACACGGTCACATCTTTGCGCAAATCGCCCGCTTCGTACTCTTTGATAAATTCTTCCGTAGGCAGATTCCATCCGTAAGCGCCTGCCACCATACCGGAGTTGCGGGGTCCCATGAAAGTCGACAGCCAGGAAGCCTGGTTGTCCCCTCCCCAGAAATCGTATTCCGTACTGCCGGAGTATTGTACTTCAAAAAGGGATTCCGCACCGTTATTGATCGTAGCATCGAAATTATCGGCATACTTGCACTGAGACAAATCATATCCCATCGCAGTAATCTGGTCGCACAACGTAACAACTTCATTGTAATAATCCCGATGATTGGGCGCCAGCGTCAGGTAAATATCTGCCAGCATAGCCATCGCCGCCTCTTTGCAGGCACGTCCCTTGTCATTTTCTCCGTAACTGCTCTTTGGGGGAAGCATATCCACCGCATTCTTACAGTCCGAAAGAATCTGCGCATATACCTCATCTACCGTATTGCGGGCAATATCCGTCGACTGTCCCGGCTCAAAGGGCTGTAGCCGCAAAGGTACGCCACCATAAAGGCGGACGAGGATATAGTAGTAATGAGCACGCAGGAAATATGCCTCACCCATGCAACGGTCTTTTATCTCATCGGAGATGACAGCCGAAGGCAGATTGGAAAGCACGATATTACAACGTCCGATGCCTACCCACGGAGAACGCCATACGTACAGGGCAAAACCGTTGTCGCTCTGCGCTATAAAGTTAGCCGCCTGAACAGTTTCCAGTCCGTCGGTTCCTCCCCCGGCGCCTACCTCGCTGTTGCCGGCAAGGATGTCGAGGCTCCACAGGCGCTGATTATACATATTGGACGACTGCAACGTCTTATAGCAGGCAGTAGTCAGTGCTACGGCAATCTCATTGGTCACTTCCGATTCGGGGTCCACACCGTATTTGGGGTACTTATCCAGAAAATCACTGCACGATGTCAAGGCAAGTACGGCAAGTATCATTATAAAAGTCAGTTTCTTTTTCATTTTCTTCCTCCTGATTTAAAAGTTAAAGTTCAAGCCCATACTGAATGTACGCGAGATAGGGTAACGGCTGCTGTCTATACCGTTGACATCCACCTCGGGGTCGAAGCCCGAATATCCGGTGATAGTCGCCACATTCTCGCAAGAGAAGGAGATACGGGCATTTTCCAGTTGAATCTTTTGCAACCACTTTTTAGGCAGTGTATACGAAAGGGTGATATTTTTCAGACGGAGATACGAGCCGTTTTCCACAAATCGGTCGGATACGCGGCAGTTCTGGTTCGGGTCGCCCCAAATGGCACGCGGCATGGAGTAGCTTGTGCCTTCTCCTGTCCAGCGGTTCAGTACGGCTGTGGTCTGGTTGTAGGCGGCAGCCATTCCTTCGTTGTCCACATTGTTGGCATTATAAATCTTGTTGCCTGCCACTCCTTGCAGGAAAACGGAGAGTTCCCATCCTTTGTAAGATAGGTTGTTGGAGAGTGAGAAGAACCAGTTCGGGTTCGGATTGCCAAGAATCGTACGGTCTTCGTCGTTAATCACTCCGTCGTTGTTCAAGTCTCTGAAGCGGATGTCCCCCGGAGCTGCGCCCGGCTGGGTGGCGTGGCGGTTGACTTCTCCCCAGTTCTGGAAAAGACCGTCGGTAACGTATCCATAGAAAACGTTGATCGGGTAACCGGCTTTCAGCATGGTCACGTATGAATTGCCTATCTGGTTGATAAACATCGGAGTTTCGCTGTTCAGGTCCAGAATCTCATTTTTATTGTAGGTAGCCGTTAAAGCGGATTCCCAGGAGAAGATGCCTTTCAGGTTGATGGTACGCAATGTCATTTCCACTCCTTTGTTGCGCATCTTGCCGGCATTGGTGAAAGTCTCGGTAGTATCTTCAAAGCCCGAAGTGATGGGGATGGAAGCCTTCACCAGCATATCGTTCGTATTCTTGATATAAGCATCCAGTGAAAGGCTGACACGCGAATCGAACAGGCTCATGTCCACTCCGAAGTTGGCCTGGCGCACTTCTTCCCAATGGATGTTCGGATTGGAGAGGGTGGTAGATACCAAAGCGGTGGAGTTATTGTTTCCGAAAGGATAGACACCCGTGTTGTAGGATGCGACAAATCCATAGTTACCGATTTCCTGATTACCGGTCACACCGTATCCGACACGCAGTTTGAGATCGTTCATCAGGGAGTTATCTTTCGGGAACCAGTCTTCCTGAGAGACACGCCAAGCCAGAGATACGGAAGGGAATGTTCCCCATCGGTTGTTCTTACCAAAGCGGGAAGAGCCGTCGCGACGTACGGTAGCCGTCAGCAGGTATTTGTCTTCGTATGAGTAGTTGAGACGTGCCATCAGTGAAAGCAATGCCCAGTCGCTTTGGCTGCCGCCAAGGCTGTACATCTTTTCTCCGTTGTCCATCTCATGGATATTGTCGAACATGAAAATGTTTTTCTGTGCGTTCAGATAATCGTAGTTATTCCACTGTGCGGAAGAACCTGCCATCACACCTACACGGTGCTTCTTTGCAAAAGTATGATCGAATACGAAGTAGTTGTCCCACAGGTAGGTGAATGATTTGTTGTCGCTTTTATAGCGGGAAGATTCTTCTACCGGATTCGGTTTCCAGTCGTATGCCGGCGTGAAGTTGTCGGCAAACCAGAACTTGGCGTCATAGCCGAAGGTACTTTTCAGTTTCAGCCATTTAGTGAAGGTGATCTCTCCGGTGATGTTTGCGAGGAAGTTATATCCTTTCGTCTCGTTCGTCATCATGTGAAGCGTACCGATCGGATTGCGGATACTTCCGTACCATTGCGCTTCCTGTCCGGGACCGCTCCAACTGCCGTCGTCATTCTTCACCGGTTGGGTGGGAAGGGCTTTCATCGCATCACCGATACTGTATGTTCCTCCTTCTTTTACATCTGTGCTAAATGTCAGGTTGGTGGTGAATTTCAGCCATTTGTTGACTTGGGCGTCACTGTTCGCCTGAAAATTGAAACGGCGATAATTGACACTCTTCACAATACCGGACTGATCGAGAAAACCGCCGGATACATAATAATGCGCCTTTTCCGTGCCGCCGGAATAGCTGACCGAATAACTCTGCTTCACTCCCGTGCGCAGCATCTCGTCGAGCCAGTTGGTTCCTTTTCCCAATGAAGAAGGGTCTGCCCAGTAAGGGTTGGTGTTATCGTCATTGTTTGAGAGCATATCATTGCTCAATGCTGCATATTGGGCGGCATTCAGCATATCAGGCACTTTAGTTGCATTCTGTATCGCCCAGTTCGCATTGACCGTTACCTTTCCGGCGCCTTCGGCACCGCGTTTACTGGTAATCATCACTACACCGTTGGCACCGCGCGAACCGTAGATGGCAGTTGCCGAAGCATCTTTCAATACGTCTACCCGTTCCACATCTGCCATATTCAAGGAAGATAAGCCTAAATCGGTGGGAATCCCGTCGATGACAATCAGCGGATTGCTGTTGTTGATCGTGCCCAGACCACGGATTTTAATGGTTACATTGTCCCCCGGTTTGCCGGCATCGATAATTTGCACGCCGGATACTTTTCCCTGCATTGCCTGACCGATATTGGCTACCGGAGAGTCTTTGATATCTTTGACTCCTACAGAAGATACGGCGCCGGTCAGGTCACTCTTTTTCATCGTTCCGTAACCTACTACAACAACTTCGTCCAATACTTCGGTATCTTCCTGCAAGGTTACTAGTGCGGTTTTTCCGTTCACTGAAACAGTCTGCGTCTTATAGCCGACAAAAGAAATGGTCAATGTGCTGTTAGCAGAAACATTTAATGAGAAGTTACCGTCGATATCGGTAATCGTGCCGTTCGTGGACTTGCCTTCTATCACACTGGCACCGATCACCGGTTCGCCCGTGGCGTCCACTACATGTCCTTTTACTGTAATCTGCTGTGCGAATGCACTAAGAGATAGTAACAAGCCCCACATTATTAATAGGAGGCGATGTTCAAAGCCTTTCGACTTTATACTCTGTTCCATGTACATCAATTTAAAGTTAATATTAGGATTACTTTTTGTTTTCACTGAAACAAAAGTATCCACAATTAAATGCGCTTCTTTTGCCAGATAGCAAAAATATAGTGGTTTACACAGTACAAAACAGCATAAAACACTAATAATAAGAATATTATAGAATAGCGACCGTGCTAAAAAAGTAGTGGATTTCTTACTCTTCCACCTTCCCTATTTTCACTACTTTAGCCTCAAACTCATCCCGTTCGCCGAGTGCCTTGTTGCGGACACGTGTCCGGTAATTATAAATAGTGGTCACAGAGTAGCGGAGGAACTGGGCGATCTTGGTACTATCCGTAATCCCCAGACGGATCAGGGCAAAGATACGAAGTTCGGTATTCAGCAGTTCGCCCTGCTTGGGCTGCATCGGTTCGACAAGCAACGCATTAAATTCTTCCACAAAGTTAGGGAAGAGTTGCAGGAAGGTCATATCGAAGTTTGCGTAGAACTCTTTCAGCTCTTCTTCGAGGAATTGGGAAGATTTAATAGCTTTATACAACTCCTCTACCCTGCCGGTAGCCGCAATCTTATTCAGGGAACGACGGTATAAGTCCATCTTATCCAAGTAGGTGGAACACTGGTCCATATAGCGACCGATGTATTCCTCTTTAATATAGTTAGCTTCCGAAAGGGTATGGTTCATCTCTTTCAGTTGCGAATTGGAGTCATGAAGCTCACCGTTCAGCTCTTGCAGAAGCGTATTCGTGTCAATCACTTCCCGACGGGCGGCAGCCACTTTCTTCATCTGCTTGTAAACGAAGAATATAGCCACCAGCAGAAAGACGGAAAGCAGACTGATACAAATCAAAGATATCTTCATTTCCTGTTGCTGCCGCTTGGTTTTCAGTTGGTAAGCCTGATCGATGATGGGGAAGACTTGTGAGATTTCCAGGGTACGAAGGCGGGCATTGCAGAGCGTAGCATCTTCGAGCGAGCATTTCAGATAGTTGTATGCACGGTCAATGTCTCCGTCTTCATATACAAGAGAGGCGAGTTTCCGTAAGGAAACATATTCTTTGACTGCCGATTTTAAATCAGCGATGGCCGAGAGAGCCAGAAAGTGTTTCTGCCCTTTCTTGTCTCCTTTGAGGCGATAGGCTTCTGACAAGGTATAAGTAATCATCGCCTTGGAATGATCGTCCAGAGAGGGTTTCCGGTAGAAGTCGGTCAGCATGGTTATTGCCTGGTCATATTGGGCGTGTACGGTGCATTTGTCGGCCATCACCAGCACATGGCCCAATGAGTCGGAGGCATTAGTCTGTAAAAGGGAATCCCGATACAGGTCCGTCATCCGGTAATACTCTTTTTTCTCCTTCTCGGTGACGGCATAATCTCCCATCAACCCGTAAATAGTACGATACAAGTGGTAATAATAGGGATAGAGATAATCAGACAGAGTTTTCTTGTCTATCTGTCCCAACTGCTCCAAAGCTTCCTTGTACATTCCGGTGGTTCCCATCACCTCTGCCATATTCATGGCGGCATCATCCAGATAATCCTGTTTGTTCAAATGAGAAGCCAGTTCCTGCTTCCGCTGTGCATATACATACGAAGAGTCCAAATTATAAGCCCGATATTCGTCGAAAAGCCTGCCGCAAAATCCATAACGCTGCTCATCGGAGGTAGCCTCGGACAGCAACTTCTTCAAATCGGAGATACGTGCTTCTTTTTCTGCACCGTAAGTCTGACGGTTCCTGATAATTCCGTCAATCTCACGAAGCAGCATATCTGTACTCTTATCATCATTTCTTGCGCAAAGCAAACAGGGAAGAACAATTGTCACGAAAATCAAAATAATCTTTCTCATAGCGCCATATGTATTATATCTGCAAAGATAAAAGTCTTTCAGAAACCGACGGCCTTCTTTGAGAAATTATTGCAAGTATTGGGAATAAAAACGTGTCTGATCAGTAAGCCCTCAAACCGAAATCAAAGCTCATCTTTTTAGTTTCCCGTACTTCGATTTTCAACTCATTCTTTCCTTTTCGCAAATATCGGCAATAATTACTGATATTGTACTGATTATATTGCCTGGTTTGTTTCACCTCCTGCGAAAAGACCTCCACTCCATTCAACCATACCTTCACATCTCCGGTAGCACGCACCCACAAAGACAAATGGCTGAATTCCTCATTGACATCAAATGAGGTTTCCGACACAATTTCCGAACGGGGAGGACAATCGAAAGGCAAAGAGGTTATTTTTGACTCCTGCCCGTTAAGGCTGACTGCACGACTGACCGCACTCCCATTCTGAGCGTCGGACACCAAAGTAATGACTTTCGCCGGATTGACATGATATAAACGATCGTGCATGATATGCAACAAGCCTTCCGGAATTTTAATAACTTTCCGGTCATAAGTAATCAGACCATTTATTTCACCTTCGACATCAGTGGTTTGTGTATAAATCGCCGCACTCAGCCCCTGTGCTATCAATGTCTCCAAATCATAGACCAGACGACCATAGTTATCCATCAGCGCCATTGCTCCGTCAATATTTTTATATCCCCAGTTCCGCATACCGGGATTCCACAGATGTTCTTTGATGGCCCATCCATACCCTCCGAATTCTCCTAAGACAGAAATCCGATTGCCATTACAAGCGGGCAAAATCATGGAAGCAGACGGATAATTGTGTACATCATACATATGGCCTACTCCTCTGTCTGTCCAGCCGGTTACTCCGTCAATGATACGGCTTTTATCGTATTCCATTACCTTTTCCACTATTTCTACCGTATTATGCTGTCCCCATCCTTCATTGAAGACTACCCACGTTGTGATACAGGAATAAAAACGCAGACGGTCAATCATCTCGAACATCTCCTGTTGCCATTGGTTAGTATGTGATGCGGGTGCATTCCAGTCCGTTTGCGCATTGGGCTTAATATGTTCTTCGTCTTTTCTTTCGGTAGAGAAGCCGGATACCATATCCTGCCACATCATCAAACCCAACGAATCGGCATAATAATAATATTGCTCCGGTTCTACTTTAATGTGTTTGCGTATGGTATTAAATCCCATATTTTTGAGCTGAACCATATCCCAAAGCATTGCTTCTTCGGAAGGAGGTGTCAGCAAACCATCCGGCCACCAGCCTTGATCCAGTGTTCCATACTGGAATATTGGATCACCATTCAGACAAATACGCTGGTAACCACATTCATCTTTGCGGATACTGACCTCACGCATCGCAAAGTAGCTTTTCACCTTATCTATTACTTGTCCTTGACTTAACAACTCAATATTCAGATGGTAAAGTTTCGGAGAAGACGGACTCCAAAGAACAGCCTCCGGAACTTCCATTTCTATCTTTGAGGCTAATTTTTGCTCTGTCGTACCTACTACCTTACCTTCGTCCAGTAATTCCACTTTTACTTTTTCTCCTCCTTTAGCTTTAGCTACACTGATGTCCAGACTAACCGTCTTTTTATGAATATCAGCTGTAGGAAGAACCTGAAGAATATGGGTTGAATTTACAGCCTCCAACCACACAGTCTGCCAAATACCGGATACCGGAGAATACCAGATACCTTTCGGCTCCAACTGTTGCTTGCCACGGGAAATTGACTCCGTATCCGTAGGGTCGATAACAGCAACCTCAACAAGTTGCGAACCACTTTTTCTCAGCAATTTGGTTACATCGAAAGAGAAAGGATTATTCCCCCCTTTATGAATGCCCGCCAATTTGTTGTTTACCCATACCTGACATTCATAATCTACAGCTCCGAAATGCAAAATCACTGTTTTTCCTTTCCATGCGTCATCAAGGGTAAAGTTACGCTGATACCACAATTTCTCGGTAGGCAGAAAAGAACGCTGCACCCCCGAAAGGGAAGATTCGATAGCAAACGGAACGAGAATCTGTCCCTCGAACTTCACTTCTTTTTTAGGTGTATCCTGAGTAGTAACCGCATACTGCCATAACCCGTTCAGATTCATCCATTGCGAACGTTGTAACTGAGGACGCGGATAACTCTGCCATACATTTTCCGACGTAACTTTATCAGCCCAAACTGTTTTCATTCTATTTTCTTTCGGGCTTGCTGCGCAAGCGAACGTATGTGCCATAGCACTTACAAATACTGCAATTAGTAGTTTCTTGTTCATAAGTTCCTATCTTTTCTTTCCTACTGTGTTTTCCTACTTATCTCTATATTCTTTAAAGTCCTTCCGGCGTCCTTTATTATAAGTATTCCAAACCTTCGGGAAATAAAGCACATCACTATGGTCTGCCCACTCAAAATAAGCGTCTTCCAGTTCCTTTGCCATTTCAGGGTATTCCTTTATCAGATTATGTTGTTCTGTGCGGTCTTCTTTGATATTATAGAGTTCCCATTCATCACCTCTAAAATTCGCAGAGACCAGTTTCCAGTCACCTTTGCGTACCATACGATTACCTTCATGTTCCGCATAGATATAACGGTCCGGCATTTCTTCACCGCGTACAATAGGAAGGATTGACTTGCCCGGTGTAGGTACAATCTTTCTTCCTTCGTATTCTTCGGGATATTTAGTCCCTGCCAGTTCGATGCAAGTTGCCATGATATCCGAGAATTGTGCCGGTTGATGGTCAATACTGCCTTTGTGTTTGATCTGTTTACCCCACTGGATAATGCAAGGAGTGGATATTCCACCTTCATGCGCATAATGTTTATAAAGTGTAAATGGGGTACAACAAACGTTTGCCCAGCCGGTTCCGTAATGATGATAAGTTCCCGGTAGTCCCATCTGGTCTAATTCAGCACCAACATGAGTATGATATTCTGTTCCAGTTTGCTTGTCGAAACCAAATTCATGCCATTCGGCACAAGCTCCGTTATCCGACATGAACATGATAAATGTATTATCCAGTTCGCCGTTCTTCTGTAAAGTATCCAATACCCGACCAATATTGGTATCCATAATATCTATCATGGCAGCATAAATAGCCATACGGCGAGCCAGATCAGTCTGCTGTTCCTTTGTTAAAGAATCCCAGGCAGGCAGCGGATGTGTCTCATCCTCAAACAAACTTTCGGGAACAACACCACGCGGGCTTAATGCTGGTTTTCCTTGCAGAAGCCCCATCTTTACTATTCGTTTCCAACGTTGATCTCGAATCTTATCCCAACCCTGCAGGTAAATCTTCATATATTTATCCGTTACTTCTTTCGGAGCGTGCAACGGAAAATGAGCAGCATTGTATGCCAAATACAGAAACAAAGGTTTTTCTTCCTGATGTGCCTGATTAATAAAGTCTATGGCATAATCGGTTATTACGTTAGTAGCATAAAATTCTCCCTCTTTATATTGACGTGGGTTACGATCCTTAGGCAATCGGGTATATACGTCCGGATTCCAAAAAGAGTTGAATCCACCTAACAAACCATAATATTCCTGGAAACCGCGGTTTATCGGATTGGCGGATTTGCCCAGATGCCATTTACCGGACATGGCTGTGAAATATCCGGCATCTTTTAATACTTCGGCAATGGTAACGTTGTCAGAATTGGAACGAAAGCCGGCATATCCTTTCGGCCATGCCGGACGGGTTGCATCCATGTGTCCTAACCCTGTCTGATGCGGATAAAGTCCGGTTAATAAATTGGCACGTGACGGACAACTCCGCGCACTGTTATACATTTGTGTCATACGGACACCCTGTTTGGCCATCTTATCCAATACCGGTGTCTGTACTTCTCCTCCGTAGCAACCTAAATCGGAGAAACCCAGATCGTCCGCCAATATAACAATGATATTAGGCTTTTCTTGCGCAAAAGTCATTGCTCCGAAAGCCAATCCCCCGGTTATCAATAGTGATGTTTTCATTTTGCCTGATAATTGTGATTAGGTTTAAATTTTCCGTTTTCATAAAGCATCGGAATCAATCCCGGCCGGCATGTCACTTTATATTCGGCCGCCTGTGCGCCACGAGGGTTAAAAAACATGGTTGCCCACCAGTTGCCATCCTTATCCTGAAACAGATTGTTGTGTCCGCCGCCGGTAATTGCGTTATACCGTTTACCATAAGGACCATATACATTGTCGGCAGTGGCAATGATACAATCATAGCTATAACGAGTTTTCTTATTAGTTAACCCTTCCTTCTCGACATAAGTGTCCCCCTTCGCCGTGCGGTGTGCCCAGATAGCTTGTACCAAATGATATTTTCCATCATATTTAAAGATGAATGCTCCTTCAACATATGGCTCCGGAGAGTATTTACTTTCTTTTAATGTCTTTATCTCTTCTGCCAGACCACTCATATCTGGCTTCATGCGTGCTATATAGTGGTTGTGACCGACAAAATATACGGTACCATCCGTATCTTCAAACAGGCTTCCGTCAATGTTTGGAAAAATGGCTTTATCCTCGTTACCTTCGATATTTTCATAAGGTCCCTCCGGCTTCCCGGTAGTACTCCGCAGAATAAAAGAGCCTCTTCCGCCTGCCGATTGATTCATGCAGGCTACAATAAACCAATTTTTCGCACTCTTTATATAGTGCATTTCCGGTGCCCATACAGCGTGGAAACGGTTATCCATCGGATCATTATTGATAGACTTCTTCGCATATTTCTCTCCCTCTTTATATACTTTGGGATCTTTCTGCCAGGTACCGTCTTTTTCCATTGACCAGATTCGTCCCATAGCTTCCCATATCTTCAGGTCTTTGGAGCGCCAAAGATACAAACCGTCATTCCAATCCCAGCAATGTCTCTGTCCCGGAAAGTGACGGTCGGGGGTAGAAGTGGTTCCAGTGATATAGTAGTAACCGTCGGGGCCTAGTGTTGCCCATGTGTCACGCATCCAGTAGTCAAATGCCGGTTGAACAGATTTTGGGACACGCAGCTCCGGAGCGTTTGTATCAGCAGTTCCATATGCTTGTGCCGATGCTGTGCTGACTGAGACAAATCCTGTCAGTAAAGCAAGTCCTAATCGCAATATAAATTTCATAGATTACAGTTTTATTATTTACGGATACAAAAGTAGGCTGTTACAGGATTGAGCTCATGGAACAATGTCTTTAATATCCGTCAATATGTACATTCTTTTGATTTATTATTGTTCAGGTTGGAGATAATTATAAGGATCCTGTTTAAAATGATAACGTTTCCGGGGAAGAGGGAGTGGATCCTGCAGACGTAATTCCCATGCGACTAACTTCGTCAGAAGCTCTGTCTGAACAGCACTGTATTTCTTTTTACCAAACAGGTTATCTACTTCCGAAGGATCTTTCTTAAGATTATATAGTTCTCCGTTTCCATAGTTATCCATCACCAGTTTCCAGTCGTCTTTTCTGACCATACGAGAGGTACCGCTTTGAGTCCAGGTATTGAGTTCATCAAAGTATGCAATCTTACCCGGCGTCAATGCCCCTTCCTGTTCGAAAGTAAGAGAAGAATCCAGTCCGACATGTGCTCCTCCAAAACCTTGTTGTACGACAATGCTGGAAAACTCTTCTTTGGGGTATTCTTTTCCGGTCAACATCGGCCATAAGCTACGACCTTGAACACCAGCCGGAATCTTGGCACCGATTGCAGAACAAAGAGTAGGAAAAATATCAGCAATTGACACATGGCTATCCATAGGGGCTGATTGATTCTTGACATGATATCCTGCCCATACCATCGGGATACGTGCGAGACTTTCAGAAAGTCCGGCTCCTTTGCGGATCAACCCGTATTCTCCCCAATAATCGCCATGATCTGAAAGAACAACAAAGATTGTATTTTCAAACTGCCCGCTGGCTTTTAACGATTCGATCAGTCTCTTTATCTGGTCATCTATTAAACGGATCATGCCGATATAATTAGCACGGATTCTGGGTAGGTCCTGTTCCAGATTAGGACAAGACGCATCTTCCAGTTCTGCTAAAATGCGATATTTCTCTCCTTTCTTTTCCAAGTCTTTACGTGACGTCTTCAATACGGGAAGCTTATCCGGCGAAAACATAGAATAATAAGGTTCGCAAACCTGATAAGGATTATGAGGTTCCGGGAAAGATACCCACACAAAGAAAGGATTCTCTTTTTGACTCTCTATCCATGACAATGTCTCATTAACGATTTTAGCAGGGTGTTGCTCTTCTACAGGAATTGGCGAAGGTTCCAGCCATTGTCCCCTGGCTTTCTGGTTTAAGAAACGGGCTGTTTCTTTTTCTTCGGGAGTCGTTTTCTTATTTTTACCCCAATGCCCGTATTCTGACCAAAAGTCCAAGTCAGCAGGTTTCAGATAAGCATGGTTTTTACCTACAAGTGCTGTTTTATATCCGTTTTCTTTTAATACGCCCACCAAGTCCTGTTCAAAAAATATGTCCGGAATGTTGTGGTTGGTACGTACATGAGTTGCCGAAGGAAAACGTCCGGTGAACATAGAACAGCGGGCAGGAGAGCTGGCCGGTGCTACAGTATATGCTTTGTTAAACCATACATTTTCCTGAGCTAATTGATCTACATAAGGAGTAACTGCCAGAGGAAAACCTTCTCTGCCACATAGGTCAGCACGCTGCTGATCGGTCATAATGATTACAATATTCGGCTTGTCGGTTTGTGCCAGCAATGACATAGACAAACCCTGTAATGCTAATCCAGTAATACAAAACGCTGCATTTTTCATATTTATCTTATTTAAAACGGTATACAATCATTGAAGAAGCCTCGAGCTGCAAATCTTTGTTTAAGTCCAGTGTTACGGTCGACTGAACTGGCTTTACTGCATCCGGCATTTCCGGAGTGTTATTCTTTCCGGGTTCCAGACTCAATGTTATTTTTTGTGCCTGTATCTTTTTCCCAAATCCTTTCACTGCTGTTTGAAGTACCACCTCCTGTTTTCTCAAATTGATCAGTTTCAGGATATATTCTTTACTTTCACTATCATATCCCATCGTAACGAATACATTCTGCAACCCCTTCATCCCCTGAATCCCAGCATCCAGGCATACATCGAAAGTGTGATCTCTGAACATTTTTGATAAATAATAGAAAGATGTCCTGATGCTGCAATCTACCCCATTGATTAGCATAGAGTGCAACTGACGATGCTCTGAAAAATCCCAATGGCGCATCACCGGACGTTCTGCCAATAATGGATTCAAGTCTCCATTACGTTCAAGAGACATTCGTACCGCTCCGCTGGCTAACAGATTATAGGGATACTTCCCGTCAATGCCCAATTCTCCAACAAACAAATCCGCTATTCCCCGTTCATAGTTGTCAAAACGGTAATGCTGCTTGCAAGCCCATTCGACAGGTTGATAATGGTGTTCATCGAATACCTTCACATTCTTCGGGTTCACAAACTTCGCAATATCAATCCGTTTGTCGTCATTTTCTTTGCCTATGATACTGTTGGCTATGTATATCAAGTCGGGATACTGTTTGTGTAACGCTTGATAAATCTTCTCGTAACGTTCCCAATAAACAGGTCCAAAGTCTTCGTTTCCAATTTCAATGTACTTTAGAGGGAAAGGCTTCGGATGTCCGTTCTTTACACGTAAAGCCCCCCATTTGCTGGTTTCCGGACCGATTGCGTATTCTATGGCATCCAGTGCATCCTGAATATAAGCATCCAGATCAACGTCCGGTTGAATGAAATTCCAGGGAGAACTTTGCTTTACCCAACCTGTACAGATCATCCCTGTAGGGATTACGTACATAGCATCTGCTCCCAAATATTCGCACAATTCGTAAAACTCATGATAACCAATTCCATCTGTACGGTAGTAAGGCGCCCATTTACTCCATTGTCCCGGTCGATTTTCAATGGGACCTATTGTCTTTTTCCAGTGGTACATGGTAGCTTCATTCACCCCATGCACAATACATCCGCCGGGAAAACGAATGAAATCCGGTGCATATTCTTTCAAGTTCTGCATAATATCCGCCCGAAAAACAGATTTTCCATTGTCCCATGTATCAGAAGGGAATAAAGAGACGACATCCAGTTGGAATTGCCCTTTACCTAACGGCTGAATGGCAAGCATCCCCCGTTTGACATCTTTATCAGGTTTTAATGTTCCGGTAAGTTTCGTCCACTCTTTACCCTTTACATCCAAAACAAGCTGAGTACTGACCGGTTTACCTTGTTCGTCTACCAGCATAACTTGAAGAGGAGCTGTATAATTTTTGCTTTTTATATACATGGAAAGATGATAAGATACCTTCTTTCGTAGATTCATACCGTAATATCCCCGATTTAGAATCATTGCCTCCGGATTGTTTGCAATATCTTCAGTCACGTTGACCAGCATTGAATACTTATTCTCCTTATTCAGAGGATTTTCTTCTGTACGGCTAATGAAAATGGGAGTATAAGACAGAGGATAAGTGTTCCATCCGATCAGAGGGTCTACATGAAATACATCTTTGTTTTTTCCACGCGGATTCGGTACATTCTGATAAAGCCCATTTTTGACCGCCAGATCTGCGGGTGGAGTTGCTTCTTCGAATGAACGGTTGCGTACCAGTTCGGCATGCAAGGCACCTTCTCCTATCATACCAATCTCTTCATAATGGAACCCATATTGGACACGGCTTACTTTGCGTGTTTTCTGTTTGTCGATATGCAAAACACCCTCATAAGTATCATTTACCTGGCTTCCTGTTATCGGCTGGATAAACATAAAACAGCACAGGCAATACACTGCCGTTCTGCAAAATTTTGTTTTCATGGTCTTTTCATTTGGTTTACGATACAAATGTAGAGAATTCAAAGAATAAACATTCGTAACATCATGTTCAATATAAGGAAGCATGTATTGTTTGAGCCCATAAAGCTTCGATTGTGCACATAATTTCTAATGGAATATACATTTGTACTAGAAAAACCGATAGAAAAAAGACTATCTTTGAGCGTTAAACAAGGAGTAGAATCAGATATGAAAAGGAGTACACTCAAAAATCTTATATCGGTAGCAGTTTGTTTATTATTCCTGCTTCATCCGACATTTGCGGAAGGAAAAATCCAATATAATAATGTCCGCTTCAAACAGCTAAGTATTACAGAAGGGCTTTCTCATAATACTGTCAATGCCATATCTCAGGATAGTAAGGGATTTATGTGGTTTGGCACCAGGAATGGATTATGCAGATATGATGGGTATAATATTACCCGGTACTTTCACGAAGAAGGGGATTCCACTACGATCAGCCATGATTTTATCACCAAACTATATAATGACCCCTGCCGGAATGTCCTCTGGATTTCTACGGAGCAAGGAATCTGCAAATACAATCCTCAGAATGAACAATTCACACGCTATCACATAGAGGGAAACAATAAGAACAGTGTCTTATTTCTGAACACGTCTGACAGCAGATTACTGACCGGATGCAGTAACGGCATCTATCAATACGATAATGACAAAAACAGCTTCACTCCTTTTATATTAAATGAAGGAAAAGGAGAAAATATTCGTGGACTGGTAGAAGACTCAAACAATGTTCTATGGATAAACAGTAACAAAGGGGTGAAACGCTATAATCTAAAAAAGGAACAATTTGAACCGCTGCCTTTGAACATCCGTCCATTTTTGGAAACGTGCATTCAATTAGTTATGTTGCCTGGCAATCAGTTGTTATTCAATACACCTCAAGAGGTATTTGTGTACAATATCAATAATGATTCACTGTATCCTCTAGCCGCGATCAAGGATATCAGACAATTCAGATGTGCAACAACTGATACTATGAACAACATCTGGCTGGGAACCGAAAATGGAATTTTCATTTATGACCAGACATTTCGGTTAGTGACTCACTATCAGCAGTCGGAAAGTGACTTGAGCAATCTGAACGATTCTCCTATTTATAGCCTTTTTGAAGATTACAATCATAACATGTGGGTTGGAACCTATTTCGGTGGTGTGAATTATTTTATATATGCTTCGGATCAGTTCCGGATTTATCCTTATGGAAACTCTCCCAATCATCTGAGTGGTAAAGCTGTACGCCAGATCATCAATACCCCGGACAACGGTCTCTATATTGCTACCGAAGACGGAGGGCTTAACTACCTGAACAGCAATCGGGAAATAACGCGTTCCGAACGACTCCATGAACGGATGAATATAAAAGCCCGGAATATACATTCCTTGCTGATTGACAGTAAACAGAACCTATGGATCGGCCTGTTTCTTCGGGGAATGAACTATTATATGCCCAAAGAGAACAAAACGCTTTCTTTTAATGACGGAATGGGGAAAAACTCATCCGGTTTCTGCATCATAGAAGACGAAACCGGCAAAATCTGGTATGGAGGGCCGTCGGGACTATTTACCTTGAAGAAACAGAACGGCAGTTTCCAGTTGAAAAAAGTTTCTGCACTTCCTGTCTTTTGCATGCTTAACCTCAATGACAGCATTATCTGGACTGGAAACCGTCAAAATGGAATATACCAGATAAACAAACGAACAGAAGAACAGACACCTCTTCCACAATTCTCATCCAGTAAGTTGTATATGACTTATTTATATATGGACTCGCAGGGGAATATTTGGGCAGGAACGAACAATGACGGACTTTTTGTTCTGAATAAAAAAGGCGAAAAATTGAAAAGTTATTCGAAGAAAGAATTGGGATCGAACGCTATAAAAGGTATAATAGAAGATGATCAGAGCACTATATGGATAGGAACAGACAACGGATTATGTAATATTCAGCCGAAATCCGGATTAATCAGCCGGTATACCATAGCCGACGGATTGCCGACCAATCAGTTCAATTATTCCTCTGTCTGCAAGAAACCCGACGGCGAACTGTTCTTCGGAACAATTAATGGAATGATTTCTTTCTATCCTGAACAGGTGCGCCCTGTAGAACCTCATTTTAATATCGCTTTGACAGGAGTATGGAGCAATAACGATGTCGTATCTTCCAGCAATCCGGATGCGCTACTGCCCGCCTCTATCTCTGAAAGTGATGTGATGACGCTTACCCACGAACAGGCACAATCCATACGTATCGAATACTCAGGGCTTAATTATCAATACAAAGATAAAACGCAATATGCCATGAAGCTGGAAGGCATCGATAAAGAATGGCAGTTTGTAGGCAATCAGCATCAGGTACGTTTCTCTAATCTCCCGACCGGAGATTATACATTGAAGATTAAAGCAAGCAATGACGGAGTAAACTGGGATGAAAAAGGACAGAAAGAGTTGACTATCCATGTACTACCTCCGTGGTGGCTTTCTATATGGGCCTATCTGACCTACGTATGTATGGTTCTCTGCATCATCTATTTGGCATATAAATATACCAAAGCCAGGTTGATTCTTCTTATGAGACTGAAAACGGAACATGAGCAACGGGTTAATATGGAGAAGATGAATCAATCGAAAATAAACTTCTTTACGTACGTATCTCATGATCTGAAAACACCGTTGACTTTGATCCTGTCACCACTTCAGCGGCTCATCAAACAGAAACAAATCGATAATAATGATCGCGAGAAACTGGAAGTCATCTACCGCAATGCCAACAGAATGCATTATCTTATTGATGAACTGCTCACTTTCAGTAAAATCGAAATGCAGCAAATGGAGATTAACGTCAGAAAAGGAAACATCATGCATTTCCTGGAAGAGATTTCTCATATCTTCGATATTGTATCTAAGGAAAAGGAGATTGATTTCATTGTCAGTCTGGAAGAAACGGATGAAGAAGTCTGGTTCTCTCCATCCAAGCTGGAACGTATCATGTATAATCTGCTGTCGAATGCTTTCAAATACACCCAGCCGGGAGATTATGTGAAACTCAGTGCCAAGCTTCTCAAAAAAGATTCGGAAAATTTCATCGAAATATCAGTAAAAGACAGCGGCAGAGGGATTCCTAAAGAGATGAAAGATAAAATCTTTGACAGCTACTTCCAAGTAGAGAAAAAGGATCATAGAGAAGGCTTCGGATTGGGGTTATCTCTCACGAAGTCACTGATTCATATGCATAAGGGGGAGATTAAGGTTGAAAGCGAAGTCGGAAAGGGATCGGAATTTATCGTCAGCCTGAATGTTTCAGAATCTGCCTATAGCTCTTCGGAGAAATCTTTGGAAAGTATCACGTCCGAAGAAATACAGAAATATAATCTGCGGATGAAAGAAACGATTGAACTGATTCCCGACCAGTTGATTTCTACCGAGCAAGATAACACCGACGTCAAAGAAAGTATCCTTATTGTAGAAGATAATAAAGAGATGAATGATTATCTGGCAGAGATATTTAGCAAAGATTATCAGGTATTTCGTGCTTACAATGGTGCTGAGGCTTGTAAGTTACTGAAGAAGCAACTGCCCGATCTGATAGTCAGTGATGTAATGATGCCCGTGATGGATGGTCTGGAATTAACGGCATACGTCAAACAGGATTTGAATAGCAGTCATATCCCGGTAATTCTGCTAACTGCTAAAACGGATGAATTGGATCATACTCAAGGGTACTTGAAAGGGGCGGATGCGTATATAACCAAGCCTTTTAATGCACAGAATCTGGAACTATTGGTTCAGAATATGCGTACTAACAGAAAGCAGAACATTGAGTATTTCAAGCGGATCGAGAAGCTGAACATTACACAAATAACGAACAATCCACGTGATGAAGTATTTATGAAAGAGTTAGTTGACCTGATTATGGCTAATATCAAAGACGAAGAGTTCGGAGTTACTGAAATTATTACTCATATGAAAGTGAGCCGAAGCCTGTTGCATACCAAACTTAAATCATTGACCGGATGTTCTATCACCCAGTTCATGCGGACTATAAAGATGAAAGAAGCAAAGATTCATTTACAGAATGGCATGAACGTATCAGAAGCTTCGTACGCCGTAGGAATGTCCGACCCTAACTATTTTACAAAATGTTTTAAGAAAGAATTTAATATCACTCCTACTGAATTTATCAAACAATTGAATCTGTAATTTAAAAAACAAACTTAAAAGTAGAAAATTTATTGGATAAAGAATTCCTATGCTAAATTTAGCTCCGGCTTGTGCAATAAATAATCCCTTTCAGTGCATAAATTAATTCGTCCGTCTATAGGCGGACGAATTAATTTATGCACCTGCGGACATTATTTTTTATAAAGAAAATGTTTATTGTATTCGACGGCAATGGCTACAGTGGTTGGGAAGCAGATTCAGAAGCGAATCAGAAATGAACCATAATAAAGAGGAAATATCCAAATTCTAAGTGTTTTTTAATATGCAAACAGCTTAAATGGAAAAATCCCCGATAAAAAACGACTGGAAAATCAAAAGCCTCTATTTAATATATCCTAAAGATTTCAAGAAGACCACAGTAGCTGACATCGTTTTTTCAAAAAATTCTTCAAACTTAGCATTAAAGAAACCGTGCTTTTGTCCCGGATATAGCAATAAATCGCAACGTGACCCTACATGTTCCATTTTCTTCTTAAACTTTAGAGCCGTTTTAGGCAAAACAATATTATCCTCACTCCCTAAAAAAAATATAGCAGGAGGAGCATCTTTTTTTATATTATGTATAGGAGAAAAATCTCTATAATAATCTTTTACTCTGTCGAATCCGTACCCATGAGGTCCATTATCTATAACCGGATTAAAAAGGATCAAAGCTTTAGGTATTGATGACACATTAAGATCATCCTTCGGATTATTAATTTGATGACAAAAAGCTGTTGCAGCAGCCAAATGTCCACCTGCAGAGCCACCACCTGCCAATATTTTATCAGGATCAACATGTATGGACATTGCATGCTGCTTCAAATAACGCATAGCTGATTTTGCATCCATTAAAGCTTCTTTAGGAGTAGTACCCGCATTTTTTCGGGTTCGATAATCAGCTAATACAACTGTTACTCCATACTTATTCAAATAACTGGCTTGTGGTTCAAATTGTTTAGGAGAACCGGAATTCCAACCTCCACCAAAAAAGAAAATAACAGCCGGAGAACTCTGATTCGTTTGGTCCTTGGAATAATAAACATAAAGTTTACCTGTAGGATAGTGATTATATCTCAAAATCGTATCTGCACTTAAATCATTGTTATCTCTAATAAACAGGTTGCTACCTATTAATAGGTTTCCACTATTAATAAGAACTAAAGATAATGTTACAATAGCCTTTAATTCTATACACCGTATTAGTTTAATTCGCATTATTATACTTTTTATCATTTCATTCAAATTAACAGGTTTATTTATATCTGTCATTGGATAGCGAGATAACTTGCCTCATCAATATCAAAGATAAAACATTTATCCTCCTGAATCCATTGTCCCATAGGATGAAGACCATTAGAAGTATCTACTTCAATCTGCACACTGTTTACACATCACTTTTGTTTGGAAGGCATATGATCAAACGCCCGCATTTCGGTAGCTTGCCCTTCGTCTCCACACGCTTTCATCCATTTCTTTAGTTCTGCATCCAGCCGAATAATAATATTGGAGTATTTCGTATCTCCTGCCAAATTGTTCATGCAAAATGGATCATTCCGTACATCGTACAATTCAATGGCAGGACGATGCTGATACTTGAATGTCATCGCCTTTGCATGGGGATCTGTCTCTGCAAGCTGTTCCCATTCTTTAAATAAAGGCGTAGCAGTCATCGCATTCTGGAAGGTTGCCTCCGGAGTAAGGTTAACAATATATCGATATCTTCCATCATAGGCTGAGCGTATCCCGTAGTACTCCGGACCTTTATTTATCCCCCTGCTAGTCTGAAGAGAGAAAGAATATTTCTTATGCTCCTTCTTCTTCCCTGTCAAAACAGATTTAAAGCTTTCACCATCTACTCTCGTCTGCGGTTTTCCTCCTGCTATATCTACAAAAGTAGGAACTATATCCACATATTCTACTAATGCATCACTGACACTCCCCGGTTTGACTACTCCCGGCCAGCGGACAATGCATGCCGAATGTACGCCTGCATCATAACAAGTCCATTTGGCAAAAGGCAGACTGTTTCCTTGTTCACTCAAATATACTACAACAGATTGATCAGCGACCTTTTCCTGTTCCAGAATAGAGAGTACGTTACCAAACTCCTGATCCATAAAGTTGACTTCTGCAAGATACTTAGTAAACTCCTGACGTGTTTGTGGAACATCTACATACATAGGTGCCAAAGTTAATTTATCCGGATCGAACTGTGAGACATCACCTTTATTCCAAGGGGTATGTGGCTGATTGGAAGCAACAAACAGGCAAAACGGCTGGCCTTTCCTTTTGCAATCAGCGATAAATTCCTGAATAGCTTCAAAATGTAATTCCCCCCTTTCACTAGGCACGTAGAGGTCAAAGGGAAATACTGACTTTGGAGCAACATGCTTCTTTCCAATCAAAGCTACTTTATACCCCAATGGATGCAAATGATGCACAACGCTTAAAGTACCCTGATCAGCACAAGTATGGTTTGGATAAGCTCCGCTACCCACAGGCCATAAACCTGTATACAGATTATGGCGGGTAGGCGATGACATAGGAGCAGCTTGATAGGCTTGGGTGAAACGCACTCCCTGTGTGGCAAAATTATCTATATTGGGTGTTTTCGAATCCACACTTCCATAGCAACCTAAATCGTAATATGAACAATCATCGGCTATAAACAACACCAAATTAGGCTGCGTGATTTGCTGCGCAAAAGAGCAAGTTGTCGCACTTAATGCAACAGAAACACTCAAAAATAGTCTATTCATAATTTATTTCTCCTTTCATGGGAGTGCTTAATTTAAACATATATCTTTAGTATCCGGGATTTTGTTGTACTCCATCATTGCGAGAAACCTCTGCAAATGGTATCGGAAAATATTTCTTTCTTGCAGCCATAACTCCTTGCTTTTGTACATCCGCAGCCGGTCGTGATGGAATGAATGTATCCTTTATGTAGTCATACATCTGCGTGTTTTCATCATACTTCATACGAATAAGGTCGAACCAGCGTTTCTGTTCACCGGCAAATTCCAATCCCCGTTCCATGAATACCAGCCAGCGGAATTCTTGTTTGGTCAAGGTACGTCCGATATTATCGGGTCTGTCCGAACCTATATACTTCGGA
Source organism: Bacteroides sp. RCH18 (assembly GCF_058231005.1). Classification (NCBI taxonomy): domain Bacteria; kingdom Pseudomonadati; phylum Bacteroidota; class Bacteroidia; order Bacteroidales; family Bacteroidaceae; genus Bacteroides; species Bacteroides sp. RCH18. Next base: position 3,372,979 of record NZ_JBIPTC010000001.1, read on the forward strand.
TAAGCACGTTCGGTTCCGTTCGCTTTGCGCGCACGTTCACGCACCATATCGATAGCCTGGCAGGCTTCTGTGTACTTTCCAAGTTCGTTCAATGCTTCTGCTCTTATAAGATACATATCGGACAGACGCAGACGTGGCATATCGTTTTCATTGGTACGGTTATTGATACCTTGCGGATCAATAAATTTGCGGATATATCCCCAGTTCTCCTGTGAGTTGCCTCCGGCAGCAGGATATACGGTTACAATATTGCCCAATACTCCTGTATTATTGTTCTTTTGTTGAAAACGTCTCCAGAATGTAACCTCAATCCGGTAATCTTTAGAAATGAGTTTGGATTCATCAATGGATGCATCAACAGAGGGGTCACTGTATCCTAGATTACCCTGATCGTCCTGAAAATATTTGATAAACCATTTTTGTACCCTATGAGCTCCTGCTCCTTTTCCATAGGGATTTCCAGAAACCAATTTACCACCAACCTGCACACCTGCCGGATTAAATAAATGAGCAATATTAGAACCCAATGACTGATCTGCTAAAGCATCTTTGTCACGAAAGAAAGGTACTGAGAAGATATGTTCGGTTTGAGCTAATGACTCTTGCTCAATGTCCCATAAATTCTGATAATCATTGACAAGCGTATATTGTTCGGAAGAAATCACCTCTTGGGCTTCTCTGGCTGCATCCTCCCATCTTCCGAGAGTCAAGTAGACTTCCGCCAAAAATGCATGAGCAGCTCCGTTAGTTACACGTCCGCTTGTGTACGCCGGATCTAAACGTTTCGGCAAACGGGGAGTATCATCATCGTTCAGTCCGGCTGCATATTCAAAATCACTTATTATCTGTTCGTAAACTTTAGATGCGGGAGATTGTGGTACATATGCGTTTTCAATTCCGGTCACAGGCTCAATAACAATAGGAATACCATTAACACCACCATACAAGCGCATTAAGTCATAATGATAAAGTGCTCTCAGAAAGTAGGCTTCTGCAATGATTCGATTCTTATCATTTTCACTTTTGAAGGAAATAGAAGGAACACGTGCTATTACTTCATTAGCGTTTTTAATGCCATTATATAGCTCTCCCCAAAAATTAACAACTGGAGCGGAACCAGCACTGTGTGTATTGTTGGAAACAGTGGCAGGCACAGCGTTTCCGGTAGAGAACATAGCGTCTTCATAGGTCGGAAGTATGATAGCCCAGTTTGTTTTATGATAAGCGAAAGCGTAAAGAGTGGAGTATACCCCGTTAATAGCCGCCAAGGCATGATCTTCCGTTTTGAAGAATCCGTCCTCTTTTTCTACACGGTCTACAATATCTACATCCAAACAGCTTGAAAGCAGCGCTGTTCCTATCAGTAAGGATAATATATATTTCTTCATATTTTCAGTATTTTGATGTTAAAAAGCTAGATTTATACCCATAGAATACGTACGGCTAGAAGGATAAGCAGCATAGTCAACATTAGGTGACATAGCGCCCGAAGTAATGCTGACTTCCGGATCATAACCGCTATAATTAGTGATTGTAAAGACATTGGTAACGGTACCGAATACACGTATACTACGTAACCATCGTAGTTTTTTCAAGCTAAACTGGTAGGCGAGTGTCAGATTCTTCAGACGGAAAAATGAACCATCTTCAAGCAAGAAGGTAGAGAAACGCTTGTTAAAGTAAGAACTGCCTTGCGAACCGTTTACTGCCGGATAAAAGTTACTGGTTCCTTCGCCCTGCCATCTTCCTTCCCAAGCCTCAGCACGAATATTGTCGTTGGTATCTGTAAAAGAATCCAAGAAATAACGGTTCAAATTGGCGATATCACCTCCTACACGGCCCGTGAAAATCATGGATAATGTCAGCCCCTTCCAAGATAGCTCAGAATTAATACCATAATTGAATTTCGGTTCTGCCGTACCGATGATAGTCATATCGTCAGAAGTTATTTTTCCATCCGGCAACCCGTCGGGTCCACTAATATCTTTGAATCTCAAAGAACCCGGAGTAGCTTGTGGAGTATCAAATGGAGCCAGTTTTGCTTCTGCTTCATTCTGATAAACACCATCCACTACGTAGCCATAGAAGCTGCCTACCGGATAACCGGCTTTAGTGATATGTATGCTTTGGCTGAATACACCGCCACCTGCCAGATAGGAGGTTCCCAGTAACTCATTGCCGCTGATATCGTCTACTTTATTACGGTTCAGGTATATGTTTCCTCCAAGAGTCCATTTTACGCGACCTGTCAGAATATCCGCACTGGCTTCCAGCTCAAATCCTTTATTGGTCATTTTTCCCATATTGTAAGGTATAGAACCGTATCCGGATGATAAAGGCAGTCCAAAATTCATCAGCATATCTTTTGTAGTACGTTGATATACATTCATGGTTACTCTAAAACGGTTGTCTATAAAACCTAAATCCAGTCCGGCATTGTAGGTAGCAGTACTTTCCCAACCTAAATTAGGATTAGCCAGCTTCCCGTTGACCATACCGTGAGTCACTGCACCTCCGGAATAAGAGCGGACATGGTTCATAATGGCGAGCGGAGCAGCATAAGCAATGCTTTGGTTACCTGTAACACCATAGCTCAAACGTAGCTTAATATTAGAGATAGCAGGTATGTCTTTCATGAACTTCTCTTGATTAATGCGCCAGGCTACTGCAAATGATGGAAAGAAACTCCACCTGTTTCCACTTGCCAACAAAGAAGAACCGTCGTAGCGTCCGGTTGCCGTGAAAATATAACGGTCATACAGGGTGTAGTTCATACGCCCTAAGAAAGAGGACAGTTTGGTTTGAATGACTGAACTGGATTTGTCCATCGTATTCGTTCCTTCTCCGATAGCGTAGTACAACAAGTCATTGCCTGCAAAATCACCTACCTGAATTGCCAGTGTCTTTCTCTGACGGTCTTCATGCGTATATCCCAAGACAGCATTGATGTGATGATGCTTCTTAAATTTACGATCATAATTAACCGTCGTTTCCAATACAATATTCTGGCGATTGTCTTCTCCACGAAATGCCATACCATGGGCACTGTTTCCAGCATTGGTACCTATTGGATAATAAGTAGAACGCGAACCGTCTGTACGATTGAAGCTACCGGCGCCTTTCCAGGAAAGCCCTTTACCAAAGTTATATGTCAAAGATGCATTCAGTATGAAGAACCGTTGTTGAAGAATGTCTTTTAGTTCGGTCGCCATAATATAAGGATTGTCTGCCGGAACATATTCCACATTTTCATCTTCATAAATTTGATCTCCAGGCATTAATGTCGGTTTGGTAGTCAAAATACGCCGTACCATTTGGTTCATACTTGAAGATTGAGAGTGCGACGTTTGCTTCTGCTCGGTCTGTGAATAACTTGTGTTCAGTTGCAAAACTAAACGCTTGGCAAGCTCAGATTTAAGATTCAGACGGAAAGAATAACGTTCGAGTCCAGTATTCATAATAATACCTTCTTGATCGGTGTAGCCGGCAGTAATATTATATTGAGTCATCTTGTTACCACCATTGACAGCCAACTGGTGGTCCTGAGATACTGCCGTCTGGTACATTAAGTCCTGCCAGTCAGTTGAATAAATCTTATATCTTTCCAAGGCATCATCTGTATGTCTGGGGACTTTTGTACTTGGAATGACGTTTCCTTGCATATCGTAACCGTTAGAGGTTCGATCCAATTCATTCTCAAAAAGCGCATAGTCATAAGCATTCAGTAAATTATAGCGTTTGGCAATGTTGGAAATATCTACACGGGTATTGTAGTTCACATTGACTTTTCCTTCTTTTCCCTGTTTGGTTGTGATCAGAATAACTCCGTTCGTAGCACGTGAACCATAAATAGCCGTTGCGGAAGCATCTTTCAGAACCTGGATAGATTCAATATCATTGGGATTGATGGAAGCTAGCGGGTTCATCGCCGGCTGTTGGCTCAACTCACTGGTGCCACCATTTACACTTGCTGTTGCAGCCTCTATCGGAAAACCGTCAACTACATAAAGCGGGTCTGTATTGCCTGACAGTGTAGAGACACCACGTATTTGAATATTCATGCCCGCTCCGGGTGCACCACTGTTAGCTGCGATACTGACGCCCGCTATACGTCCCTGCAAGAATTGGTCGGCACTTGTGATAGGCATAATCTCAGCTTCATTCTTCATACTGACAGCACTTACCGAACCGGAAAGGTCTGATTTACGAACGCTTCCATAGCCGATGACCACTACCTCGTCCAAATTGCGTGATGCTTCCTGCATTGTAATCGTCATCTTCCCTTTTAACTGTACCGGAACAGTTATAGTAGTAAATCCGATATACGATATCTGTAACTGGGCCTTGGGATTTTTTACTTCCAGCGAGAAGTTACCGTCAATGTCTGTAATGGTTCCGTTGTTAGCACCCTTCACTTGGATTGTAGCTCCAATGATAGGAGACTTTCCTTCATCAACTACCACACCGGAAATTTTATGAGACTGTGCTGATACGGTTGATATATATCCTAAAAAGCATATTAGTAGGACTAAGTATCTATCCGTCAACTTAAATCGAATCTTCTGTTTCATAATATTATATTCGTTATTCATTGATTGTTAAACCTTATTTTAATAAGCCCTGTAATGTCGGGTATTCACTTCCCATTTCCCAAACCGTACTGAAATTCCAGTTTGTGAATGAAGATGTGTTCTTCATTTCACTTGCAGACAGGTTCTTATAACTGGAAGAACCACCTGATATGTATGAGTCACTTCCGCTACTCTGTGACTTTCCGTCTTCGTTCAAAGAGAAACAGCTTTTCATTGTTATTTGAGAAATCTTGCCATCAGTACGATGGAACAGTCCGTTTCCGAAAGAAGCCCCGTTCGCAGTTGTCATGTCTCCTACGTTATGACAGTTTTCGATTGTCATGCCACCTCCTGCTGCTATAGTACATGTCGCTACAATTCCTGCGGCATTGCTGTTGCCATTGGTAGCTGTACCTGTGCTCTTTATCGCACCTGTATTGTAGCAATCTCTGACTATAGCATTGGTTCCACCCATACGTGCGATGATACCACTTGCCGAGCCCATCGCAGTGATAGAACCAGTATTGTAAGACTGGGATATTTCAGTATCAATAGTTGCACGACCGACAATTCCTCCTACTTGATTGTTAGCCTGAGTTCCAGAAATTTCTCCTGAATTTGCACAACCAGTCACTTTGATCAGGTCATTTCCTGCTGCTCCCGCTATTGAGCCGACCACACCTCCAACCGGTGATTTGCTGCTGCAAACTACATTCGCTTTATTGGTACAATATGCAACGGCAGGAGCATTGTTAGCATCACGCATTATGATTCCTACAACCCCGCCTACACAACCGGCTGTCCCTTCAATAGCCGCTGTATTAGAGCAATAGGAAACTTCGCCTTTCTCGGTGAGATAACCGACAATTCCTCCGAGATAGATTTCAGCATCCGTAGTTGCAGCCGTACTGATGCTTCCCTCATTACCTGTTGTGTGGCAAGAGATAATTTTACCAGAACAGTTACCGGCAATCGCACCAACTTTGGCTTTGGCCTTGATAACAACATTCTCGATACATACATTACGTACGATACCTTCCGCACCGATAGAAGCGAACAAACCGCAATTAGTATTGGAACTTTTATTCAGCGTCCAGTTCTTTATCTTATATTGTTCGGAAGAACGTCCTGTACCGGTATCGATAATATCTCCCTTAGTTGCTTCGTATACTCCGGTGAAATTACCGTTATAAGTGTTATTGACCAGTTCTGTACTGATAGGTGCCATATCTATGCCTGTAAGGTCAATATCTACAGTCTGTTTGTAGTTCTTATCAAGATACTTGCTGACGTTCCTCAAATGACGGGGCTTCGTGATAATATATTCAGATCCTTTTTCTCCGTCTCCGCTGGTCTCGTCAAACAGATTGTGTGCCTCTATAATTTCACTTCCCATCTGAGCTACAGTTCCTCCGCCAATGTTTGCGTAAGAGAATAACTGAATAGAAACCATTCCTACATATCCTTTCCAGTCAATAACATCCAGATTGTAAGATGCCGTTCCCGAAGGAATATCGATTGTGTTTTCGTTCTGGTCTGCAATGACTTTCAGCTTATAGCCGTCCACACCGGTAATTTCATTCCATGAAAGCAGGAAATCGTTGTGATCATCCAAAGTAATGACAGGAGCTTCCAGTTTGTCAGCCTGAATGACAGGAATACTCAGACTCTTGTCGGCAGCTGTAAAAACCAAACTGGCTTTACGTACCACTTCTGTCGTATTACTCTCGGTAGTGACTTTCAAAGTGGCTGCTCCTTTTCCTGTAACAGGAGTTACTGTACACCATTTAACCGGAGTATGGGTCGGTTCATCCACTACTTCGACATTCCATTCTACCGCATTGGTTTGTAGAGTAATATCCTTTTCACCTCCTCCAATGTTATATTGCAGTTCTTTAGAGTCCGCAGCCAAAGAAGTTTCGCTGGCTTCTTGCTCCACAGTTACTATCTTTATCTCCTGCGATTCATTGATAAGAAAAGTCAGTTCTGCCGTACGAGGTTCATTCCATGGATTCTCAGAATACGAAACAGGCACTTGGGAATATTTGAACCCTTCTGTTTCTGATACGCTGCACCATGCTTGTGAACTACTTAACGTCCATTTATCATCAGATATCACTTTCAATATATAGGTTCCCTCTGGTCCCGGTACTTGTAGAGGGGACTGAGTGAGCTCGTTTAAGGTCAAATAAGTTTCAGCGACCTTTGCATCCGGTTCGGGATATACAATATCTTCTTGTTGACACCCCGCGAAACATACAGCAGTCAGCATGATGACGGCTAGTTTACGATACTTATTTTTCATATGTTATAAATTAAAGATTATAATTCCGATACTTCTTATTTGAGATATTCTTCTACAGGAGTATACCATTTGCCAACCTTGAATTCGATCTCACTTTCTACTCCGATATGATCTGCCATTTTTTGGTAATCATGAATCATTCGGTTCAGTATTTCAGGCTCCCTATCTGCGAGATTCCGCATTTCAGTAGGATCATTCTTCAAGTTGTATAGCCTCCATTTCGGCTCTTTATATTCCTGCACTATTTTCCATTCTCCGTCACGCAGCATTTTGTTGCCTTCGTGTTCCACAATGGTCGGTTTGGTTTGCTTTACCGGTTCTCCCTTTAATAAAGGCAGTAAGGATATACCTTCCATTGGAGGTACTTTATGGCCGCCACGCGAAGAGGGATAAGTAGCGCCTGTAAGTTTCACCAAAGTAGGCATGATATCTACTATATGTCCGTAATTGTCTTTTTGAATAGTGCCGTTCAGACTTTTATCAATTCCATTCGGATAGGAAACAATAAACGGTGTGTTGCAACCTCCTTCATGACCGTGATGTTTGTACAAGAAGAATGGTGCATTAGCAACGTCTGCCCAGGCAGCACCCAGAAAAACTGTACTCCCCGCTGAACCGGGATTCTTTCCAGCAAAGCGTCCTTCTATGCCCGGTTCTCCATTTCCACCATTGTCCGAAAGGAGGATAATCAGGGTATTATCCAGCACACCTTTTTCTTTTAAATGTTCTACCACACGCCCGATACTCCGATCTACTTCCTCAATAACAGCTGCATAAATAGCCATCTGCATGTCATAGCGCTCCTTTTCTTCCTGAGTCAGTGAATCCCATTCCGGAACCTTGGGATTACGAGGTGTTAACTGGTCAGGACGCTCGAATAACCCTAATTCTAATTGCTTTTTGAATCGTGCATTACGCACATCTTCCCATCCCTTCATATATTTTCCCTTATATTTATTGATGGTTTCTACAGGAGCCTGCAAGGGAAAATGTGCAGCATTATGTGCCAGATACCAAAAGAAGGGCTGTTTTTCTTCAATAGCTTCATCAATAAACTTTAATCCAAAATCTGTCCACAAATGAGTAGAATACCAATTTTCAGGTAAACGATCATCATCGAATCCAATTTCTTCATCATTCAAATAAAGATTTCGTTGGTTGGTTCTTTCTTTTTTATTCTTCTTCAATGATTTGTCAGAAGAAAAATAATAGCCGCCAAACGGAGCGTTCAGTGAACGGTCAAATCCTCTGCTTATTGGAGTAACACCTTGAAAATATCCTAAATGCCATTTACCTGTCATGACATTAAAATATCCAGCTGTTTTCAATGCTTCAGGCAAGAAAACATTATTCTCATTTGGATATCCCTGATATGCCGGATAACCCGGAACTTTCCCTAAAGCACCATTCCCAACTTGATGAGGATATAAACCAGTAATCAACGAAGCCCTGGTTGGCGCACTCCGAGCCTGGTTATAAAAATGACGTAGTCTAATACCATTTTCAGCAAGCCGATCTATATTAGGAGTATTTATTTCCGAACCATAACATCCGAAATCGGAATATCCGACATCATCCAATAATATAAGGACAATATTAGGTTTTGATACATTCTGCTGGGACAATACAGGACAAGCACCTATTGACGCACCAAGGGTCAACATAAAAGTATAATCTATTCTTTTCATGGCTATATATTATTTTTTATTATTAGGAAATGGAATTAAAACTTTTGTCTCAGCTGCCCATACGGCCCATTTGTCCGATAACTGTTTAAGGATATCCGGATGAACGGCTGACAAATCACAAGCCTCCACGCGGTCTTTCCCGATATCATATAATTCCCAAACTTTTCCTTCCTGATCCCATACCGCTTTCCAGTTTTTCCAACGGACAGCTCTATTACCCTGATGTTCCCAATACATATATTCATGAATGGAAGAAACTTTTCCTTTTATAGCCGGCATAAGATCAGTGCCCACTAAAGGATGTATCTTATTACCATTGTGAAAGGTAGAAGGATATGTGGCACCAGTTACATTCAGTATGGTCGGCATGATATCCGGAAGATATCCGGGAACGTGGCACCATGTATTTTCAAAACCTTTCAAACGATTTTTCCATGTAATTATCAACGGAGTAGATATTCCCCCTTCGTATGCACGTTGTTTGTACTTTCTGAATGGAGTATTTGAGGTCTGAGCCCAAGCTTTGCCATACGAAGGATGGCCGCTTACCGCCGGATTATTGATATCTTTTTGCTTGCCACCACCAAGTTCATTATGCGGTTCGGCACATGCCCCGTTATCAGACATGAAAAAGATCAAAGTATTATCCAACTTTCCACTCTTTTTCAGGCTCTCAATCAGTTTTCCTATGTTATAATCCATACAATGCACTTGTGCAGCATAAACAGCCATTCTATAAGCTGTATGATCTTTTTCTGCTTCAGAGAGCTCTTCCCACTGACGATTCTCCCATTCAGCAAAACCGATCTCTGAGTCGATTATTCCTAAATCGGCCATACGTTTATGGCGTTCTTTACGAATCTGGTCCCAGCCTTTCGTACGATACAGTTCATAATATTTCTCTATATCTGCTTCTTTAGCTTGTAAAGGCCAATGCGGAGCATTATATGCTAAATATAAGAAAAAGGGAGTATTATCTTTTTGTTCATTTATAAAATTAACGGCATAGTCTGTAAACGCATCGGTAGTATAATAAGGTGCCTCGGGTGCAGGTAACTTTTCGTTGTCTAGGACCAATCCTCTTTCACCTTCTGGCCTCAGATAACTGCAAGCCCCTGCCAATATACCATAAAAACGTTCAAAACCACGCTGCAAAGGCCATTTTTCCATGCCATGCATCCCTAAATGCCATTTGCCCGTCATATAGGTATGGTAACCTGAACTTTTAAGAACTTCGGCAATAGTCACACAATTACGGTTCAAAGCCCCCCTATATTCAGCAACACCCCAGTCTTTCGGATCTTTATCGACATTTTTAAAAGGATCTTCTGACATCCATCCTATCCCAGCTTGATGTTGATACAAACCAGTCATAAGACTTGCCCGGGTTGGGCAGGAACGAGAAGTATTATAAAATTGAGTCAGCCGGATTCCCTGTAACGCCAAACTATCAATATGCGGGGTTTCTATCTCGCTACCATAACATCCGATATCGGAATAACCCATATCATCTGCCAATATCATAACTATGTTCGGACGCTCTTGTCCCGAGAGATTTCCAAACTGTAAAAAGGATAAAGCAACTATGCCTCCTATTCTTTTTCGAGATATAAAATTACCATCCATCATAATACATATTGTTTTATATACTTCTATTATTTCCACATTGGCTTGATAACATTTTCTTTATCAATCGTTATACTATATACGTCATTTTCCTTTTTTAAGATTAACGGAACAATGCGTGTCTTACGCGGCTGCACAATTGAATCTGAATGATGAACATGATATACATAGTAATATCTTCCGTCCAAACCTTTAAACAAATCCCCATGTCCGGAGCCGTTTTCGTGGACGATGCTTCGGTGAATAATAGGATTGTTTGCATGCTTCTTCCACGGACCGTAAGGAGACGTAGACGTAGCATATCCCACAGCATAATCTATATTCTTGAAATGATTGGCAGAATAGAACAAATAATATAAATCATCGAGTTTGACAACAGTAGGACCTTCCATTACTGGTGCCGATTTATAATTAGGCGTTCTTTCCCATGCCTCCGTATTATCGAAACACTTTTTCAGAGTTTCGGGCTTAATACAGCCTTTCTGCAAGTCAAATTCAGCTACCCACAGATAATTTCCTTTGTTGAAACGTACATGATACAAGTAGTACTTTCCATCTGAATCTTTGAATAAAAATGAATCGATATTTTTGGCCGTCTCGTCAATAGGACGTATGGAGTCTTGTCTGAATGGACCATATACAGAGTTGGAGGATGCCAGTGCAGTATGTTCATTAGCCGTATATGTCAGATAATACCTATTTCCTTCCTTAAATAATTGCGGAGCCCAGAATCCTCTTTCACCATAAGCGGAATCTCCCTTGCGTAGTATCAACTGAAGAGTATCTCCATTAGCAGTCTTCCATTCCTTCAAATCTGTAGATTCGAATATAGCAAATCCATTAGGTTCTCTATTGCGCGTACCTGTGAGATAATACTTGCCATTTTCTACAAATATAGTCGGATCTGCAAAGGTAATTTCATTCAATTTATCGTCTGTTTTTTCTTCTTTTGCAGTCTTGCAACATACACAAGCTAAAATGGTGAATGTCGCCAATAAAAATTGGATGAGTGTTTTCATATGATTCTAAAAAGTTAAACGTTATTTATGTATGATTGTGATGCAGCAAAAGTAAAAGAAAAAAGGTGTAGACGATAGAAAATATGTTTTATTATGAGCACACATGTTCAGAAACTATCCTTCTACACCAATTCCTGCAAAACAATCTAATACCTAATCAATCAAATGCTTTCCAGAAGGGGTTATCGGGCTTATTTTAATGGTTCTTCTTCCACCTCACTACGATAAAATCCATCTGTTTGCACAAAAAATTCCTGCTTTAACCGCTCAAGCAGTTCCGGATGTCTGCCAGCTACATTAGATTTCTGTCCCTTGTCTGATTTTACATCAAACAGACTGAATTCATCCAAGTTCCCCAATTCATTTCCGGTCAGGTTTCTTTGCGAACCTTTATAAGGTGGCATCATAATCCAGTCACCACTGCGGTAACCCAGTCTGCCTTGAGCTTCAATAATCAAATTTTCACGAGCTTTCAGTTCTGTTCCCATGAATGCATTTAAATAGTTGCGACTATCCAGTCCATCCGGCAGAGTGGCTCCCACCATGCTTCCTAAAGACGCCAACAAGTCCATCTGGCAGACTAGTGCATCCGATTTTACAGGCTGAATCTTTCCTTTCCAATAAACGAATAAAGGAATATGTGTACCTCCATCGAACAAACTATATTTACCACCACGTAATCCTCCGGCAGGAGCGTGCTTGCCAGCCAGTTCGGGAGCACCATCTTTATATCCATCATTCAAAACCGGACCATTGTCACTTGAAAAAATAATCAGAGTCTTTTCCAGAAGTCCTTCTTTCTTCAAATAAGTTAGTAATTCACCCACACACCAGTCTGCTTCCACAATTGCATCTCCACGAGGTCCCATAGTCGTTTTCCCAACAAAACGTTGATGAGGCGCGCGTGGCACATGAGGTTCATGCAAACCATAATAAAGAAAGAATGAAGAGTCTCTGTGTTCAGTAATAAAGTTCTTTACCTTGTCTACAAAATAATCAGCCATATCTTCGTCTTTCCAACGGGCTTTCTTCCCACCTTTCATATAACCGATACGGGGTATTCCATTTACAATCGAATTATTATGTCCGTGCGCCCATTGCATTTTCAGCATTTCGGGATTGGATATAGCAGTCGGCTCCCCCTCAAAGTTCTGTTCATAACTCACCTCAATAGGATCTGACGGATCACGACCTACCACATCTCCATTTTCTACATAAACAGTCGGAACGCGGTCATTTGTTGCCGCAATCAGACAAGAGTAATCAAAGCCAATCTCTTTTGCTCCCGGCTTGACTGTCTCATTCCAATTGACATTTCCATTTCCCATGCCCAAATGCCATTTTCCGATAGCTCCGGTCACATAACCACACTCTCGCATCATCTTTGGTAAAGTGTATTGGCTCTCGTTGATAATAAGAGGAGCATCACCCGGAAGGATTTTTGCATCTTTATTCTTCCATGGATACATTCCGGTCATTAGGGCATAACGACTGGGGGTAGAAGTAGCCGAAGTAGCATATCCATTTGTGAAACAAACTCCCCCACGGGCAAGACTGTCAATATTCGGTGTATGAATAGTAGTTGAACCATAAGCACTGACATCACCGAACCCCAGATCATCAGCAAGAATGACAATCACATTCGGCTTTTCTTCTACCTGCTGTGAAGTGCAACCTGCTAAAGATAACGCAGGAACAAGATAGATTATTTTTTTCATAATATTATATAGTTTATAATGATGCAAATTTAGTCAGTGCTTATTTATTTAAATAGAACATATGTTTAATAATAGGGAGTAATGTCCATCCATATCTATAAATGCACTATCTTAATATACAAACCTAACTTCACATCACCCCAATTTAACTCCCTTACGCTATTTGAAGTACCCCATATATCAAAGACCAAATTAAAAAATTGGAGGGTGACTGTTTTACAACCACCATCCTTTGCTGGTTATTGTTCTAAGTTAGTAATTTTATTCACTTTTACTTTTGCGTTTCAATTGTAAAAGCATCTTTTTTTCATAACTTTGTCCTCTGTATCCTTATTGTCTTTTTCTGTCGGAATATAACTTAATGATCCGGGATACTTCATAACATATGCAGATTCGACTACTACAACTAGCTGTTTTACTCATTTGCCTGTCCGGATGCATCGATAGACATACGAATACTCCCGCATTTTATGTCTGGAAAAGCAAATTGAGTGCAGAAGACGCGGATACTGCTTATCTGAATACACTCGGAGTCCAAAAGATATATGCCCGTATGTTCGATGTAGACAATAAAGGAAATGGGGCATTCCCTACGGCAGACTATTCGCCTTCTTCCGGCAATCCCGACTTTCAGCAAGAGGTAGTCCCCGTTATATTTATCACCAACCAAACCATCCTGCAATGTCCTGCCGCAGATATAGAAAAGCTTGCCCGCAATTGCGCCGACCGGATAGATACCGTTTACCGTTCGCATTTCAACAAGCTCCCAAATGAATATCAGTTCGACTGCGACTGGACGGTAAAGACAAAAGAAAACTACTTCAACTTCCTGAAACACATCCGGAAACTAAGGAAAGGAGCCCTGGTAAGTTGCACCATCCGCCTTCATCAAATCAAGTTCAAGGACAAAACCGGAATACCTCCTGTGGACAAGGGAACGCTGATGTATTACGCTTCATCGGAACCTACGGACTTCGAAAACAAAAACACCATATTAAACAATAAAGACGCTGCTTCATATATCAAAGACGTCGGCTCCTATCCGCTGCATCTGGACATCGCCCTGCCGCTCTACAGTTGGGGAATAGTGAGAAATCCGTTCGGACAGATTAAACTGATTAACGGAATCCGCCAAGCTACTATCGGCGCACATCCCGAATATTATAAACAAACGAAAGAAGGTGTCTACAACATACTCCAATCGCACTATCTGGGCGGAGTATGGGTGAACAAAGACTACGAACTCAAAGTAGAAGAGGTCAGCCCGGAAACCTTGCTCGAAGCGGCCCAACTCCTACAAAGGAAACTACGAAAAGAGAACAGGGAAATCATCTTCTACCATCTGGACAAAGAGATTCTCAAACAATATTCCACACAACAATTAACTAACATCATAAACGCTTTCTCATGAAATACCTGAAACGTTCTATCCTCACACTCGCCATAGCGGTGATTCCCTTCCACTCCTACGTCAACGGATGCGGAGGCGATTACTACGATTATATGAACTACTATAATCTTTTCGACCAACTTCTTTTAGAGAACAAAGGTCTGCAACCTTTCCTCCTGACTACAGACTACGCATTCTATGGAGAAGACACGAATCCGGACGCCGAACAGCAACCCGACGAGAACCTGAATGCGTGGATGACATTCTTCAAGAAAAACAACACCCTGCAAGGGATGGATGCAGCACAATTCAAAACATTGCTCTATTCCGCTTCTTACCAGTCGTTAAAGCAACCTTCTTCCCCATACGTCATCGCCCTGAACAAGACAGACGCAGGAAAGCAGACCCTCACTTACCTACAATATGCAAAGGAACTGGAACCCTACGCGCAACTATCAGAAAACGATGGCTGGTGGGACATGAAACGTGCCGCCTCCCCTTCGGAAGAGACGTACGCCCACTACAAAAACAAAGGGCTGGAACTCTACCAGCACTGCCCATATCATGAACTAAAATTAAGATACGGCTACCAGCTCGTACGCTTGGCGCACTATATGCGCAACAAGAACAATGAAGCCATCCGAATGTATAACCTATACGTGAAACCTCTCAAACAGGAACATTATATCTACTACGCCGCCCTTGAACAAACAGCCGGCGCCCTCTACAACATAGGCAAACTGGCAAATGCCAACTACCTCTACTCCCGTGTGTTCGACCATTCGGACAACAGAAAGAAAATAGCCTATTCCAGTTTCAGAATCCAAAGCGAAGTAGACTGGAACGAAGCGATGACCTGGTGTAAAGACAATCGGGAGAAAGCGGCCATGTACGCGCTCCGAGGGTATAATACCTTCTCCAACGAACTGGAAGAGGTGGAAAATATTCTCGAAATATATCCCGAATCCCCCTATATCAAGCTGCTCGCCATCCGTTATATCAACAAGATGGAAAGGAATGTGCTGACCCGCTACAATCATTCGAATGCCACAGATGACACAAGCTCATTCATGCAGCCTTCCGGAAAAGTACTTGCAGAGTATGAACGCGGACAGAAGGTTATCAAAGCAGTGATGAATCACCCCAAAGTGAGCGACAAAGACTTTTGGGCTCTCTACCTGGCACACCTGTCGTTCCTCTGCAAAGACTACCAACAAGCAGCCGCACTCATCGACTCCGTCCGAACCACGAAACCCGAATTGCTGAAACAAAAAAGCCGTACACAATTCAGCCTCTATCTGGCACAACTGAAGTTTATCGGTACAGACGAAGAAAAAACGATCCGCCAATACCTGCAGACGAGTAATGCCGATGAAGATTTCATCAACGAAATTGTCGGCCATCTCTATAAGATGCAGAAGGACTACGGCAAAGCATTCCTTACTCACAACCGTATAGAGGACTTGCGCCAGAATCCGGACCCGAATATTATCAATTCACTCATGAGTAATGCTGAGAAAGAAAATGACCAAGCACTGTTAGCCCAGCTTTACGAATTGAAAGGAACATATTTCCTGCACATGAATAAATTTGAAGAAGCTGCGAAATGGTTTGCCAAAGTTCCGCCATCTTACAGTATCACTCACTATGATTACGATTATGAAACAGAGAAATATATTCCTGTAGAAATCCTGCCGAACGAGTTCAACGGCTATTCAAAAATCTCCCCATTGATATTCAGTAATGGATTCAAGAGACTGTTTAGTGTACCTGCCGATTCGCAGCTGACAGATACGATGTACGAACAGTATCCCTACCTGAACCAAGAACACGATAAAGCTACATTGACCGCCGCCCTGATGCAACTGGAAAAAGAAAGCCAGATGATGACGGAAGAAAGCGCACGGGCTGCCTATATGCTGGCCAACTATTATTATAACATATCCCCTACCGGTTACTACAGGAATATTCTCATGTACTTCAAAGATAATTCCTATTATTGGTCTGCGTATGGATCATATGGCTCGGCAGTTTCAAACCGTATTCCCGATTACAGCAAAGAGTACAATTACAGGGACTTCACCCAAGAATACATGACTATCAACAACATGGAGAACGCCCTTGCCCTCTATGAACAGGCTGCCACTTACTTTACCGACCGTGAATGGAAAGCACGCGCACTGTTTATGGCATCCTCCTGTACAATGGACCTTTATGCCCAAAACTGGTGGGATAACTGGAACAACATCCTCGACCCTGATTTTAAACGGTCGGATGAAGAAAAGAAGGTGGACAGCTATTTCTACCAACTGGCAAAATCCTATTCCGACACGCAGTTTTTCAAGCAAGCTGTGCACGAATGCAAGTATTTTGATTATTACGTAAAGAATGAATTCTAATTCTCCCAACCATTATTTATAATATGAGAACAACAACATTTAAAACTAAGATTGCAGCTGTCACTATGTTACTGACAGGACTGACATTATCTTCTTCCTTACTTGCACAAGACATTTCGGGCACTTGGCATGGCAAACTCTCCCTTCCTGCCGGCTCGTTAACCATTGTATTCCATATCAAGCATACGGAACAGGGGACTTATGTGACAACTCTTGACAGCCCCGATCAGGGAACCAAAGATATAAAAACGGAAACAACTTCTTTTCAAGACTCTACACTGACTGTTCAGATACCGATTATCCATGCTTCTTATAAAGGAAAGCTGAATACCGACCAAACCATTACCGGCACATTCACACAAGGAATGCCCCTCCCATTGAATCTGACGAAAGGAGAGTTTAGCGGACCTAAACGCCCGCAGGAGCCTCAGCCACCTTTTCCTTATAAGGTCGAGGAAGTCAGCGTAAAAAATACGCAGGACGGAATCACTCTAGCAGGCACATTAACCCTTCCGGAGAAAGGGAATAAATTTCCGGCTGTAGTATTGGTTACGGGAAGTGGTGCTCAAAACAGAGATGAAGAAATCATGGGTCATAAACCATTTCTTGTTATCGCCGATTATCTGACACGTAACGGAATTGCCGTACTAAGATGCGATGATCGTGGCACAGCCGCTTCGCAAGGAGATTATGCAAGTGCTACCAACGAAGATTTCGCAAAAGATACGGAAGCAGCGCTGAACTATCTACGCAGCAGAAAAGAAATTAATACCCGGAAAATCGGCATTATCGGACATAGCTGCGGTGGAACAATCGCATTTGATATTGCCGCCAAAGACTCCAACATTTCATTTATCATATCATTGGCAGGAGCTGCCGTGCGAGGTGACAGCTTGATGCTTAAACAAGTTGAATTGATTTCCAAGTCCCAAGGGATGCCCGATCCGGTGTGGCAGACAATGAAACCGTCCGTTCGCCACAGATACTCTTTATTACAGCAAACGGACAAGTCGGCGGATGAAATCAGAAAAGAAGTTTACGCTGATGTTACCAGAACCATGTCTGCCGAACAGTTGAAAGACCTGAATACCGTACAACAACTATCTGCCCAAATAAACTCCATGACTTCACCGTGGTATCTCCACTTTATGAGATACGATCCGACTGCAAGTCTGAAAAAAATAAAGTGCCCGGTTTTAGCATTAAACGGAGAAAAAGACATTCAGGTAGATGCCGATATGAATCTGACTGCTATCAGGCAGCACATCAGCGAGAACGGAAACAAGAATGTGACAATCAAAGCCTATCCAAAACTGAACCACCTGTTTCAGACTTGTGAGAAAGGAACTTTAGCCGAATACGGACAATTGGAAGAGACAATAAATCCGGAAGTCCTGAAAGACATGACTGAATGGATAAAAAAGCAATAAATTGATTTAAATCAAAATCATTCCTGACGAACTCATTCTGAGAGATTTTGTTTTACCTTTGCACCCCGTAAAAAATACGCTAAATAAAGAAGGTAAAAAGTAACAGGTATCAGGTTGAGTTTCGTATGAAGAAGAGTCTTATTGCATTGGCATTCGGTACCCTCGGACTGGGTATCGCCGAGTTCGTGATGATGGGTATACTGCCCGATGTAGCCAGAGATTTAAAGATAAGCATCCCTGCTGCCGGACATTTCATTTCCGCCTACGCACTAGGCGTTTGTGTCGGCGCCCCTGTATTGACATTAGCACGTAAATATCCATTAAAACATATATTGCTGGTATTAGTCACGCTGATTATGGTAGGCAATATCTGTGCGGCATTATCACCTAACTACTGGATGCTGCTTATCTCCCGCTTCATCTCCGGACTCCCTCACGGAGCCTATTTCGGGGTCGGTTCTATCGTTGCGGAAAGGCTTGCCGATAAAGGCAAAAGTTCAGAGGCTGTCTCCATCATGATAGCCGGAATGACCATCGCCAACCTGTTCGGCGTACCGCTGGGAACCTCTTTAAGCACCATGCTTTCGTGGCGGGCTACCTTCCTGCTGGTAGGTCTTTGGGGAATCGTCATTCTGTATTACATCTGGCGTTGGGTTCCTCAGGTAGAAGGGTTGAAAGATACCGGTTTCAAAGGACAGTTCCGCTTTCTCAAAACTCCGGCTCCCTGGCTCATTCTGGGTGCTACGGCATTAGGTAATGGCGGCGTATTCTGCTGGTATAGCTATATCAACCCAATGCTCACTCATATCTCCGGTTTCTCTGCCGAAAGTATCACCCCGCTGATGATTCTTGCCGGATTCGGTATGGTCATGGGAAATCTGATCAGCGGGCGGCTCTCCGACCGCTACACTCCCGGAAAGGTAGGAACTGCCGCACAAGCACTGATCTGTCTGATGCTATTGCTTATCTTCTTCCTCTCTCCCTACAAATGGGCGGCTGCGCTATTGATGTGCCTCTGCACCGCAGGACTGTTTGCCGTATCCAGTCCGGAACAGATATTGATAATCCGTGTAGCCAAAGGAGGCGAAATGCTCGGTGCTGCCTGTGTACAGGTAGCGTTCAATCTGGGAAATGCCATCGGAGCTTATGCAGGAGGACTGGCAGTCAGCGGCGGATACCGTTATCCCGCCCTGACGGGTGTTCCGTTCGCACTGATCGGCTTCATCCTATTCCTGATCTTTTATAAGAAGTATCAAGCCAAATACTAAAGTAACTCCTATAAGAACGAATAACGCAATAAACAAAGCAAACAGGGAACTGCCTTTCAGTATGAAAGCATATTGACGTTTCTGCTGACAGATACATTTTCAGAAGAATGCCAGCCAGCTCTCAGAGCAATAAAACAATGTATCAATATGCAGACTATCTGCATATCCTTTCGATTATATTGGAAGATTATGCAAAAGGGTCGCTACTTAACATGCAGAACATTAATACCCAACCTGCAGAACATTAATGTCTGACATATTGGGTAAGGTTACCTGACAAGTCAGACATTAATATCCAACGTGTCAGTCAGCCTTATCCAACGCATCAAGCCTTCATATTTGACAAAATGGACATTACTTTCTAATTATTAGCATTGTAAAGATTCAGATACCGCCCTATTTATGAACGAAATACAGATTTTCATTCGCATATTTTCCCCTACTCCCGCCGTCGGGCAGGAAAAACGGATTCTAAGGAGACTAAAAATTCATTTTGTCAATTTGCTCAAAACCTTTTTCCAGCCAGCACAATTATCAGAAAAAGACAGAAAGTGCACCAAGTTTCCCTCATTAGCTCAAAAAATGATTATCTTTGCAAACTAAAATGAGCAGGCTGGCAATCAAAACTGTTTTTATCGGGAGATTAGCGCCAAGTCGCTGCTCACATGATATGATTCATTGATAATAAAAGAAATAATAGATTAATATGGCATTGCAATGTGGTATTGTCGGACTTCCGAACGTAGGTAAATCGACACTTTTCAACTGTTTGTCAAACGCAAAAGCGCAAGCGGCAAACTTCCCCTTCTGTACAATCGAACCGAATGTAGGCGTAATCACCGTTCCCGACGAACGTCTGAACGCACTGGCAGAACTGGTACATCCCCAACGGATTGTCCCCACGACTGTAGAAATCGTAGACATCGCCGGACTGGTGAAAGGTGCAAGCAAAGGCGAAGGGCTGGGAAACAAATTCCTCGCCAATATCCGCGAAACAGACGCAATCATCCATGTACTCCGCTGCTTCGACGATGACAACGTGACTCATGTAGACGGAAGCGTAAACCCCGTCCGAGACAAAGAGATCATCGACTACGAACTTCAGCTGAAAGACCTGGAAACCATCGAAAGCCGCATCCAGAAAGTACAAAAACAGGCTCAGACCGGTGGCGACAAGGCTGCAAAACAGGCTTATGACGTACTCGTTCAATACAAGGATGCACTGGAACAAGGCAAATCCGCCCGCACCGTCACTTTCGAAACGAAAGACGAACAAAAGATTGCTCACGAACTCTTCCTGTTGACCAGCAAACCCGTGATGTACGTCTGCAACGTAGACGAAGCAAGTGCGGTAAACGGCAACAAATACGTAGACATGGTGCGCGACGCCGTGAAAGATGAAAATGCACAGATACTCATTGTCGCTGCAAAGACCGAAGCAGACATCGCCGAACTGGAAACATACGAAGACCGTCAGATGTTCCTTGCCGAAGTAGGGCTGGAAGAATCGGGCGTTGCACGTCTTATCAAGTCAGCTTATAAACTGCTGAACCTCGAAACTTACTTCACAGCCGGTGTACAGGAAGTGCGTGCATGGACATATGAGAAAGGATGGAAAGCTCCGCAATGCGCAGGGGTTATCCATACTGATTTTGAGAAAGGATTTATCCGTGCGGAAGTAATCAAATACGATGATTATATCCAGTACGGCTCCGAAGCGGCTGTCAAGGAAGCCGGAAAACTCGGTGTGGAAGGAAAGGAATATGTGGTGCAGGACGGCGACATCATGCACTTCCGCTTCAATGTGTGATTATCGGTAATCACTAACGACTTATTAATTATCACATAAGCATCAATGACATGAAATATCTCATAGCAGGAACCGGTGGAGTAGGCGGCAGTATAGCAGGCTTTCTCTCGCTTGCAGGAAAAGATGTAACTTGTATTGCCCGTGGAGCTCATTTGCAGTCAATACAAACCAATGGTCTGAAATTGAAATCGGATCTGAAGGGTGAACATACGCTTCAGATTAAGGCTACGACGGCCGAAGAGTTCAAAGGAAAAGCGGATGTGATCTTCGTCTGCGTGAAAGGATATTCCGTCGATTCGATTACCGAACTCATCAAAAGGGCATCGCATGAGAAGACAGTCGTCATCCCTATCCTGAATGTTTACGGGACAGGACCACGCATTCAGCGTCTCGTTCCGGGTGTAACGGTGCTCGATGGTTGCATCTACATCGTAGGCTTTGTTTCCGGCACGGGAGAGATCACCCAGATGGGGAAAATCTTCCGTCTGGTATATGGTGCCCACAAAGGGACACAGGTGACTCCCGGCATCCTGGAAGCTATTCAGAAAGACCTTCAGGAAAGTGGAATCAAAGCTGAGATTTCTCCGGACATCAATCGGGATACATTCATCAAATGGTCGTTCATCTCGGCAATGGCGGTCACTGGTGCTTACTATGATGTACCGATGGGTGAAGTTCAGAAGCCGGGGAAAGTACGTGATACGTTCATCGGCCTTTCTACTGAGAGTGCCGCACTGGGACGTAAATTGGGAGTGGAATTTCCCGAAGACCCCGTCAGCTACAATTTGAAAGTCATTGATAAACTCGATCCCGACAGTACCGCATCCATGCAAAAGGACTTGGCACGGGGACATGAATCGGAAATACAAGGTTTGCTGTTTGACATGATTGCAGCAGCCGAGGAGCAAGGTATCGACATACCAACTTACCGGATGGTTGCCGAAAAATTCACAAAACACTAATTACAAACCGTAAACCGTTATCCAACATGAATACCCTTTTATTATCAATCAACTGGAATCCGAATCCCGAACTATTCAACCTGTTCGGCATTTCTATCCGTTACTACGGATTATTGTGGGCAGTAGGAATCTTCTTTGCTTACATCATTGTCCATTACCAGTTTCGCGACAAAAAAATAGACGAGAAGAAATTCGATCCCCTCTTCTTTTATTGTTTCTTCGGTATTCTGATTGGAGCACGTCTGGGGCACTGCCTGTTCTACGATCCGGGACAGTACCTGACCAGCGGAAAGGGATTTGTGGAAATGCTTCTGCCGATCAAGTTCCTGGCAGGCGGCGGATGGAAATTCACCGGTTATGAAGGACTTGCCAGTCACGGAGGTACACTCGGATTGATGATCGCCCTTTGGCTGTATTGCCGCAAGACGAAACTTCATTATATGGATGTGGTGGACATGATTGCCGTCGCTACTCCGATCACCGCCTGCTTCATCCGTCTGGCGAATCTGATGAACTCCGAAATTATCGGTAACCCGACCGATGTACCCTGGGCATTCGTATTCGAACGGGTAGACATGCTCCCCCGTCATCCGGGACAGCTCTATGAAGCGATAGCTTATCTGATCCTGTTCTTCATCATGATCTATCTTTATAAGAATTACAGCAAGAAACTGCATCGCGGATTCTTCTTCGGACTCTGTCTGGCTTATATCTTTACCTTCCGTTTCTTTATCGAATTCGTGAAGCAGAACCAGGAAGCATTCGAAGACAACATGATGTTCAACATGGGACAATGGCTGAGCGTTCCTTTCATCATCATCGGTTTCTACTTCATGTTCTTCTATGACCGGAAGAAGGTAGCAAAGAAATGAAACAAATCATAGATATAGAAAACTGGGAGCGGAAGGAGAATTTCAACTTCTTCCGCCACTTCCAGAATCCCCAATTATCCATTACCTCCGAAGTAGAGTGCGGAGGAGCCAAGCAACGTGCCAAAGCGGCCGGACAGTCTTTCTTTCTCCATTATCTTTATGCAGTGCTGCGTGCAGCCAATGAAATACCGGAGTTTCGTTACCGCATCGATCCGGACGGGCGTGTAGTGCTCTACGATACCATAGATATGCTGTCTCCCATCAAGATAAAAGAGAACGGCAAGTTCTTCACCACCCGTTTCCCCTACCACGACGATTTCGACACTTTCTATCAGGAAGCAAGGCTAATTATCGACGCCATCCCCGAAGACGGCGATCCGTACGCGGCAGAAAACGGAGAAGTAGCCGACGGAGATTACGGACTGATTCTGTTAAGTGCGACTCCCGACCTGTATTTTACTTCCATCACCGGCACACAGGAGAAGAGAAGCGGCAATAACTATCCGTTGCTGAATGCCGGAAAAGCCATCATAAGGGAAGGCAGACTGGTGATGCCTATCGCGATGACGATTCATCACGGATTTATTGACGGGCATCATCTTTCCTTGTTTTATAAAAAGGTGGAAGACTTTCTGAAATAATAGTGCTGTTCAAGTCGTATTTCTCATTCCTTTTATCTACCTTTAGCGCGACTAAATGATAAAAATATGAGCACAAAAACACTATTCAAACTACTATGGGTACCTTTCGTCACATCCGTATTCGCAAGTTGCAGTGACAAAGAAGAATTACCTTACACTCCTCCGGAGGAAACGAATGACAGTTACATAAGCCCTGCCGTACCACAAGGTAATAGCTGGCCTGAAGCCGCCATGTCACTTACACAGCCTTTTCTGGGTGCCGGATATGATATTATGGGCAGCTACATAGACAATAATTCGGTAAAAGAACCAGTGCTTGATCTGAGCAAAATAGATAATGAAAGGATTAGCAATCTGGTAGGTTCGAGCGGAGTAGGAGACAGCTTCATTGGTCGTGATATGAAAGAGTTTCTTCGGTCAATCACAAAATATAAGAAATTTGTGGTGCCGGCGGAAAACAAAGATGATTTGCTGTTTACCGCTACCATTACCGGTCATAAATATTTTCAGAAACCTTATGATTATTCATCCCAATACACATTTGCCTTTGGCAGTTCAGGAGCTAACGGAGTGATTCAAAGATTACTCACTCTGAATGCGGATTGGTCCAACTGGCTGGCCGATGATTTCCGGCAAGAGCTGGAAGATGCGTCACCTGAAACAATCATAGAACTATTTGGTACTCATATATTGGTAAACACTCATTTAGGTTATATAAGCAAAACCCTCTATCGCAGCATCGTAGCGGATGATGAAGAGAACTTATTGAGAACCGCAAACACAGGGATGGGCGCACAGCAGAGCAGCATTATTAAGCATCCCAATGTTTCCATCACTTATCCCGAAGAAACAGTAAAAAAGAACTATGGGGGAACAATTGTAGTGTCATTGCAAGGAGCTGATTCCAAAGTCTTTAATCAGCTGACAGGCGATCCGATGGATATCAGCCCCTGGATACAATCTGCCAATGAAAAGAATCGCGCCTTAACTACTCTGACCGGTGAAGACCTCATCCCCATCTATGAGGTAATAGCCGACCCCATAAAGAAACAGCAAATAAAAGAAGCGGTAATAGCCCATATCAAAGGCCACCAACTGTCCTTACAACAAACAGCTCCCATCTTTCAGGCGAGTGACGGGTACTATCACCGCTACTATACCTCTTATAAGGAGTTAACTGCAAAGGCGGATATCTGTCAAGGCGTGATAGGAAGCGTATTTATCAGACACGAACCGGGTACAGTACCGCTTTACCTGTCTTCCGACGGAAAGAATCACCGTTTGACATTAGAACCGGCACCGAACGGAGACGGAACAATCATAGGGTATGTCTATGAAAAGGAGAGCGATGACTTAAACTGTATCTACGAAATATCGGATGGAAAAAACTTTGCCTATACCACGGAAGAAAAGGATGCTTACGGAGACAAAGGCACATGGAAGCCAACCGGTCTCTCTTTCTATACAAAGAAGGTATAAGCATAAGGCCATACCATTGGCACGGCAAGTAACCCTATAACTTACAACATAAGAAGTCTATAGTATCTTCGTTGGGGCTGACTAAAAGTCGTTAGTATCTCCATTCTCCTCCTTCCGGAAGGAGGAGAGTTTAAAGTTACTAACGACTTTTTAGTCAGCCCCCGCATAAGTTATATCAGTTTTTACTTGCCTCTGACTATCTTCTTTATATCGTTCAGCTTATTCAACGCCTCAATCGGAGTAAGGTTATTCACATCCAGATTCAGTATCTCATCACGAATCTGACAAAGTATCGGGTCGTCCAACTGGAAGAAGCTGAGCTGCATACCGCTTCTGTTTTCACTGACTTCCGTCAATGGTTTGCCGGAAATACCTTGCTGGCGGTTGTCCGATTCCAGTTGCTTCAATATAGTATTTGCACGCTTCACAATACTCTTCGGCATACCTGCCATCTTTGCTACATGGATACCGAAGGAGTGCTCGCTTCCCCCACGCTCCAGCTTACGGAGGAAAATCACTTTATTGTCCACTTCCTTCACAGACACGTTATAGTTCTTGATGCGTTTGAAGGATTTCTCCATCTCGTTCAGCTCATGGTAATGCGTAGCAAACAGTGTGCGGGCTTTCGCTTTCGGATGTTCGTGGATATACTCGACAATTGCCCAGGCAATGGAAATACCGTCATAGGTAGACGTACCACGTCCCAACTCATCAAATAACACCAGACTTCTGGAAGAGACATTATTCAGAATATCCGCAGCCTCATTCATTTCCACCATAAAAGTAGATTCGCCCACCGAGATATTATCGCTGGCACCTACACGGGTGAAAATCTTATCTACCAGACCGATGTGGGCACTCTCCGCAGGAACAAACGAACCGATCTGCGCCAACAGCGTAATCAGTGCCGTCTGACGCAAGAGCGCAGACTTACCCGCCATGTTCGGACCGGTAATGATGATAATCTGCTGCGTAGTACTATCCAGCATCACGTCATTGGCAATATACTTCTCACCAATCGGAAGCTGCTTTTCAATCACAGGGTGACGTCCCTGACGGATATCCAGTACATCATTGTCCTCAATAACCGGACGGATATAATTATTCTCACGTGCCACATTAGCGAAAGACAACAGACAGTCCAGACGGGCAATCTGATTCGCATTAATCTGTATCTGCGGAATAAACTCCGTCAATGCCTGCACCAAATCAGTATATAACTGAGTCTCCAACACGAGAATCTTATCTTCGGCTCCCAGAATCTTTTCTTCGTAAACCTTCAGTTCCTGCGTAATATAACGTTCCGCATTGACCAGTGTCTGCTTGCGAATCCATTCCTGCGGGACTTTATCCTTATGTATATTACGGACTTCAATATAATAACCGAATACATTATTGTAAGCTACCTTCAGACTCGGAATACCTGTCTGCTCACTTTCACGCTGCTGTATCTGCAACAGATAGTCTTTGCCGGAGTATGAAATACGGCGTAATTCGTCCAGTTCCTCATTCACACCATCTTTAATCACGCCCCCTTTGTTGATCAATAAAGGAGGGTCATTATTGATTTCTTTGGCAATCCGGTCGCGAATAGAAATACAAAGATTCAGCTGTTCGCCTATCCGGTTCAAACTTGCGTTATCCGCTTCAAGACAAGCCTGCTTGATCGGCTCAATGGCCTGCAAGGCAACTTTCAGCTGCACCACCTCACGTGGCGACACACGTCCTACGGCTACTTTGGAAATGATACGTTCCAAGTCTCCTATCAGATGCAACTGCTCCTCGATCAGCTCTTTAAAATCCGGCTGGCGGAAGAAGTATTCCACCACATTCAGACGGTCATTAATCGGCTTCTCATCTTTCAACGGGAAAACCATCCAGCGTTTCAGCAGGCGGGCTCCCATCGGACTGATGGTACGGTCGATCACGTTCAGCAAACTGCTGCCGCCGTCATTCATGCTGCCGATCAGCTCCAGGCTGCGGACTGTAAACTTATCCAGACGCACATACTTATCCTCCTCAATACGGGCAAGAGAAGTAATATGACCGATCTGCGTATGCTGTGTCATCGTCAGGTATTGCAGGATAGCACCGGAAGCAATGATACCATTCTTCAGGTGCTCCACCCCGAATCCTTTCAGATTCTTTGTCTCAAAGTGTTTCAGTAGTTTCTCACGGGCGGTGGATTCGGTAAATACCCAGTCGTCCAGTTCGAATGTGAAGAACTTGCTGCCGAAGTTACCTTCAAACATCAGGCGTTTGCCCCGTTCGAAAAGAATCTCTTTCGGTCCGAAGTTATTCAGCAATTTGTCTACATAGTCAAAGGGACCTTCGGCGGTGAGGAACTCACCGGTAGATATATCAAGAAAGGCAACTCCACAGGAAGCCTTTCCGAAATGGACGGCAGCCAGGAAGTTATTCTCCTTATAATTCAGAACGTTATCATTGATAGATACACCGGGGGTAACCAACTCGGTAATACCTCTTTTCACCAGTTTCTTCGTCAGTTTCGGGTCTTCCAGCTGGTCACAGATAGCTACACGCTTTCCGGCACGAATCAGTTTCGGAAGATATGTATCAAGCGCATGATGGGGAAATCCTGCCATCTCGATAGTCTTTCCTTTTCCATTGGCGCGTTTTGTCAGTGTGATTCCTAAGATTTCGGATGCAACAATGGCATCGGTAGAATATGTTTCATAAAAGTCACCGCAACGAAACAGCATCACTGCATCCGGATGTTTGGCTTTCAAATCCAGAAACTGTTTCATCATGGGGGTAAGCACGATTTCTTCCTCGTTCACGGTTCGCTCCTTTTCTTTTTTGTTGAGTGAATAATGAGATTAACCTTGCAAAGATAACAGTTTTCCGGCAGAGAATCAACGGAATTTCCCGTTTCAATTTTCACAATTAGTGTTGCATCCTTTTAAAAAAGAAGGGTATATTTCTTAACAAGTAAAGGAAAACTATTAAAACGTGTTATAAAACATACTATTTTACTTGGATAATTTGCTAATTTCCCAATAGTCCGTATCTTTGCAATGTGTTTTTCATAGTATTAGATTTAAGGTTAACAAAGGTTGGGTCAAGGCGTTGACCCTTTTTTTATGTCCATACGTCCCGTTTGCCTCTTTCTTTCATTCATTTCTATTCAGCCAGCATCATCTTTTTATAGTAAGACGGAGTGAATCCGGTATGCTTCTTGAACGACTTATTAAAATGAGAAATCGTATCAAATCCGCACTCCACACTGATCTGCGAAATATTCATATCGCCCATGAGCAAGAGTTTACACGCATATCCTATCCGCATCTCCAATATGTAATTCTTGAATGATTTCCCCGTTTTGCTCTTAAAGAAGCGGCAGAATGCAGCAGGATTCATAGCTGCCAGAGAAGATATTTCATTCAGATCAATCTGTCGTGTATAGTTCTTATTCAGGTAAGCTATGATTTTGTCTATTCTCGAGCCGTCGTAGATAATATCATTTTCAAAGTCGGAAGTCGATAGCACAGACCGTGAAGCGACGTTTGCCATTTCTTTCAGAAGTTGCAGGAAAGAAGTGATCTGATCGACTCCTGTCTCCACCGGAATCGATTCAAGTAAATCAACCAGCCGCAGGGAGCATCCTGCGGGAAAGTAAATTCCCCGTTGCGCCTCTTCAAGCAGGTTCTTTATCTTCACAAAATGGGGATAATAATTGAAAGCGTGGTGCATGAAGTCCTTTTCAAACTGAATGATAGTCCCTGTTGTCCGAAGCGTACTGCCTTCTTGCCGATACACCTCATCGCTCTTCATATAATGAGGCAAATCGGAGCCTAGCAGAAGAATATCACCATCGGCATATTTCTCCGCGTTATTTCCTACAAAACGCATTCCCGTGCCCTCCTTGACATAGATAATCTCATACTCCGTATGGAAATGCCAAGGGTAAGTAAAATAAGGATAATCATAAAAACGAGCTTTCAAAGGAGACGACTTCGATATAGGAAGCTGCTCATTCATCATTTTTCTCATAATCTACTCTATTTCTTATCTACTCTATTTCTTTTCAGCCCAATATACCCCGCAGACAATACAAGCTGCGCCGCCTAAAGCGACTAGCGTAATCTTCTCATCCAAAATAAGGAACGATGCAATCATCGTGACCAGAGGATTGAGATAAATATAATTGGATGCCCGTACCGTTCCCAGCTGTTTTAACACCACATTCCAGAGCACATAGCAGATCAGCGAAGCCAATACGGCCAGAAACAGTAGGTTGAACAGCACGGCAGGCTGAAGAAGTACGGCGGTATCGGGCTGTAGGGGATGCAGGAGGAAGGCAGGCAGAATCGTCAGCACTCCGTAAAAGAAAATCTTGCGGGTGATAAATACGGTAGGATAACGCCCGGCCATCTTTTTAATAATCAGACTATAGAATGCCCATGATAATGCGGCAAGCAAGGTCAGCAGATCGCCTATCGGAGATATTTTGAGCACAAAACTGCCGTTAAAGACAATCAGCCCTACTCCCATCAATGCCAGCAGGGAACCGTATATCAGTCCTTTCGATGCCTTTTCACTTTTATAGAAAAGCAGGGAAAGGATAGTAGTCAGCAAGGGAGCCGTGCAGATGATAAACGATACATTCGACGCCTGGGTGATGCCTAAAGCGGTATTCTCTGTAAAGAAATAAAGGGAGCCACCGAATATACCGCCTGCTACCAGCCACAGTTCATCTTGCCAGTTATTGGTGAACAGACGTTTGGGAGAAATTACCCAGATGCCAAGGTATGCAATCAGAAAACGGTAAAAGAAGATTTCCTGAGGTGTCAGCCCGTGGTTTATCAATACTTTAGTCGAAATGAATGTCAGTCCCCAGATAGCTACTGTTAGTATGGCAATCAGATGATAGTACCCATGCTTTAGTTCCATAATTATGGTTTTAATGAGAATGCAAAGATACAGGGATTCATGGATATACCCACTGACTTTTACAGATATATTTTCAACAAAATTTCGCCGAAAGAGAACCGGTTATACATCCGGATATAACAAGAAAGCGAATATCCGGATGTCTGATAAAATGGCTGTATCTATTCAGGTAATCGTCTGCTTTTACCAGTTATCCGTCCGGAAAGGCGCCGCAGGGATGCCATGAATACTGAAAATACTTGCTTCCACATAATTCTTATACGCATACCGCACGGCAACGGGATGAGGGACTTTGTCACTCGAAACCGCCAGTCGGGCAGTCTTGGTTTCTATTTCGGCAAAAGCCGGATAGAATACTTTATCCTCGCCCGCAATCTCAAATCCTTTAAGAGATGTCCACATCGGACTTAGGCCGCGTTGGGCATTGTCGAAGTTTATATAGATTTTGTTCTCCTGTATCTCCATCGATTTATAAACAGGAGGAGCGTATCCGAATCCTTTCATGCCGTAGGTCTGCGCCAATGCCCAATACGCCAGTCGGTTCCCTACCGTCTCCTTGTCTACGGGATGGATGAAAACAGGATGGCCGACATCCATCGTCGTAACCATGCCACTATTCGGTATATCCTTCATATTCTGCAACTGGACCTCGCGCAGGCGGGCAGCCGATGTACCGTCGGCTCCTTCGTAATTGAAAGGCGCTATCTGCACAAAATAGAAAGGAAGTTCGCCCCTGCCCCATTTCGTACGCAAGTCAGCCACGAAGGCGGGCATAAGGCTCTGATAAAGATCGGCATTGTCACGATTACTTTCGCCCTGATACCACAAGAAGCCTCTCACTGCAAAATTAGTCAAAGGAGCTATCTTACCATTGTAGAGTACGCACGGAGTGGCGGTAGGATTCTTTACTTCAGCATCATTATCGAGGATGGAAAGATCGATACTACTAAAAGGCTTTATGGATTCTCTGCTCATCCATGCCTCTACTTTTGATCCTCCCCACGTAGAAACGACGATGCCGACCGGAACTTCCAGCACTTCCTGTATGTAACGCGCAAAGTAATAAGACACAGCACTGATATGAGAAACGTTTACCGACGTATTTTCCAGCCATTCGCCCTGGCAGTCCTCCTGAGGCGTTTTACTAAACTGGCGTACCCATCTCCCATCCTTTGAATCTGTAGTATACATTCGGATAGGCGTGGATGGCTTGGCTTTGGCAATAATATCGTTCGTCCCTCTGACCGGTTGCCGGTCGAAACCGCCCATCGGCATCTCCATATTCGATTGTCCCGAACAGAACCAGACTTCACCGATCAGTACATTCTGCAACGTCAGTAATTCGCCGTCATTGAAGGTGATCTTGTAAGGGCCTCCCGCAACAGGGGTGGATACTGTTAACAACCAGCCTCCCTTGCCATCCGATGAGGATTTATATGTCTGCCCGTTCCACGAAGTCTTCACCGTTACAGTAGCATTGGGACGGGCTTTTCCCCATAGTTTGACTTCTGCTTGCTGCTGTAATACCATATTATCTCCAAGTATGGAAGGTAATGTCACTTTAGCCTCACTTTTCATTGAAAATGCAAGAGCTAAGAATAAAAAGCTGATAAGATATTTCATATATATTTAATTTATTTATTCGGTTAATTACAACAGGATTGACCAATCTTCGGAATATATCCTACCGGAGGAGGTAGTCGGAATGAGATAAACTTTAGCTTGTTATTCCAATAGTCTCTGCTTTTTTGCGCTTCAGCAAAGAAGGATGTAAAAAGCATTGTTAATAGTACCAGCAACTTTTTCATTTCTTAGAATTTTATGATAACTGGCACAAATGTAAGTCCCGCTAGTTAATTTAGTAATTAATTTGCAATTAATTCGAGGAGAAAATAAAGGATATAGGTTGGAAAAGATACTTTTTAGTCGGTATACAGACTAGTTTAACGTTTATTTAAAGGCTTTTTCAGCCAACACTCTAAAAAGATTATCCCGACAGGACTTCAACTATAACCAGTATACACTCACATTTTATCCATATTCTTTGTATTATAAACGATCCTCCCAAAATATACTCACATTAATACGTATATAATAATACCAAATGAAAGAAACATATTATCCAAAAGTCTAACGAAAAAGAGATTCTTACAGATAGAAGCGCTCGTTTGTAAACAAATCACCACTATCAAAACAGTCCTATTAATATATCATATTTTTACCACATAAAGAAAGGAAGAGAACTTTACTCAAAAAAGTTTTCTCCCTTTCTTACACTACACTCCCGGAATCGAATAAACTCCTTCATCGTTTTTAATAAATAACGAGAGAGTTTATTATAAACGGTCCCCAAGTTTATTATAAACTATTTTTAGGCGTTTCCAGCAGTCCCAATAGAATTATTAATCGAGTAGGAGGAAAACGAAGTAGAAGTTTTCCTCCTACTTTCGTTTTCCGACCTCTCACACCACCGTACGTGCCGTTCGGCATACGGCGGTTCTCTTAACTGCGATGCAATTGGGTATAAAGAATTATCATTGACGGATAACCCGCCATTACAAGCTTATCTGTTGTGATTGCTCTATGCAATATCCAACTATCCGCAATGCGCCAATAGCCTTTACGGGTATTCGCCCATTCCCAAGATTTCCGACGAGGGATGCCACACTTCTGCAAGCTGGCAAAACGTGTACGTACCCGCTTCCAACTCTTCCATATATACATTCTAAGACGACGATTGTACCACTTCGCTGTTTTGATTATAAAATCTTTCATATCGGCATAACGATAGTATGTCAGCCAACCTCGGATGTATTGCGTCAGGTGGAGTTTCAGCCAAGCGTAGCCTTGACCACTACTACGGCTGGTCAGGTGCTTGATGGTGCGTTTGAACTTGGATTGACTTTTCTTATGAAGATTAAGACCACATTTACGGTCGGCTCTTCAGTAGAAGGAGTGTCCAAGATACTTCTTGCCGCAGATGGAACCGACTTCTGTCTTCTCTTTGTTTACTTTCAAGAATAACTTCTTTTCTATAAACTCGGAAATACTATCACGGACTCGCTCCGTTGCCCGAAGACTATGGACAAGGATCAGACAATCATCGGCATAGCGGACAAACGGGTGCCCCCTGCGTTCCAATTCCTGGTCCAACTCATTAAGAAGAATATTGCTCAATATAGGACTCAATGGACCACCTTGGGGGACGCCCTCGGCAGTCTCCGCGTATTTGTGAGATACTACAACTCCTGCATTAAGGTATTTGTGTATCAAAGATATTACACTGCCGTCCTTGACGGTTCGGGATAAGACCTCTATCAGTTTGCTGTGGTTAACACGGTCAAAGAACTTTTCCAAATCCAAACCGATACAGTAGCGATAACCTTGGTCTGCATATTCCTGCACCTTATGCAGTGCATCGTGAGCACTACGATGAGGGCGGAAGCCGAAGCTGTTGTCACTGAACTGAGGTTCGTAAAGCGGTATCAACACTTGGCTGATTGCCTGCTGA
Source organism: Bacteroides sp. RCH18 (assembly GCF_058231005.1). Taxonomy (NCBI): domain Bacteria; kingdom Pseudomonadati; phylum Bacteroidota; class Bacteroidia; order Bacteroidales; family Bacteroidaceae; genus Bacteroides; species Bacteroides sp. RCH18. The sequence goes on from NZ_JBIPTC010000001.1 coordinate 3,406,582, forward strand.
ACAAAGCGGTCTACCACTGTCGGGATACCTAATGGGCGAGTTTTACCGTTGTCTTTCGGAATTTCTAACCTGCGCACAGGGGACGGACGATACTTCCCCCTGCGTATCTTTTCCAACAATTCGTCTTTATGGAGGGTAAGGTATGGCAACAGTTCGCTCGTCTCCATCTTATCGACACCTCCCACTCCTCCATTCCTTACGACTTGGCGGTATGCCGCATTCAAGTTCGATGGACTTAGAAGGAGTTCCAACAGATTGTTTTCTTCCAATTGCACTTCCACAAGCTGCTCATCTTTTATCTCCATAAAAGTCTGCACTCCCACATACTCGTCGGATGCTGTCCTATCCATTTGTGGGCAGTTCGTTTTACTGATTTTCCGCATTGACTCTTTCATAAAGTATTAAATGGTACTTGTTTGATTAAAAGTTCAGTCCTTCACCGACTGCCGATTTTTTTACCTTGTCGGTTACTATGACCTCTGCTGACTTCTCACGGTTCGTTATTACTGCTTGACTGTATTTATTTATTTTTCCTCGCCCGTGAGACCTCCCCAGTTATGGACATATTCTTTCCATCTTATGTCTGCTTGATTTACTTCGGATGTTCCGGACAACTATAGGACTTCGTTTTGTTTAGCAAACTTATCCACATCCTTAAGCCTTAATATCAAGTTTCTGTACGTCAGACCAGATATTTGCCGCAGGCTTCCTTCAGATTCCACCTCACGATGGACACCCTTGCCGTTGGCTATATACTTCCCGTTGTCAGGGCGCTTTAGGGACTTACACCCGTTAGAATATGTTCGTGCTGGGCGAACTAACAAAAATGGGCAAGAACCTTCGCAGTTTCTTGCCCATTCGTTACCCTGACTATGCAATTCTGCACATCCACCTATTGAACTTATGTTATAATTTTTATATATCCTATCATTACTATTCCGTTTTATATTCCTCCAAATATACGAAATAAAAACAAGAAAGTCAATAGCCGGACGGTATTTGCCGTGATATTTCTTCATTTATCAGGTATTACCTTGTTGTTCGGGCAATACCTTATTATAAAAGAAAGGTTTTTTTCACTCACTACGTGGTTATCTGAAAATAAACACGTAAATTTGCTGGCTCAAATTGAAATAACAGTATAAATCACTATAAATAAAAACTTTATCACTATGGAGTACAATTTCAGGGAGATTGAAAAGAAGTGGCAGCAAAGGTGGGTGGAAGAGAAAACCTACCAGGTTACGGAAGACGAATCGAAGCAGAAATTCTATGTATTGAATATGTTCCCTTACCCGTCAGGGGCCGGACTGCACGTAGGGCATCCGCTGGGATACATCGCTTCGGATATTTACGCCCGTTACAAACGACTGCGTGGCTTCAATGTACTCAATCCGATGGGATATGACGCATACGGTTTGCCGGCGGAACAATACGCTATTCAGACCGGACAGCATCCCGCAATTACTACTAAAGCTAATATCGACCGCTATCGCGAGCAACTCGACAAAATAGGCTTCTCTTTCGACTGGAGCCGTGAAATCCGTACGTGCGAACCCGAATATTATCACTGGACCCAATGGGCTTTCCAAAAGATGTTCAACAGCTACTACTGCAACGACGAACAGCAGGCACGCCCTATCCAGGAACTGATCGACGCATTCGCAATCTACGGAAACGAAGGACTCAACGCTGCCTGCAGCGAAGAACTCAGCTTTACCGCCGAAGAATGGAAAGCCAAAAGCGAAAAGGAACAGCAGGAAATCCTGATGAACTACCGCATCGCCTACCTCGGCGAAACGATGGTAAACTGGTGCCAGGCACTGGGAACCGTATTGGCAAATGACGAAGTCATAGACGGCGTCAGCGAACGCGGCGGCTTCCCTGTAATCCAGAAGAAGATGCGCCAGTGGTGTCTGCGTGTATCCGCTTACGCTCAGCGTCTGCTCGACGGACTAGATACCATCGACTGGACCGAATCACTGAAAGAAACTCAAAAGAACTGGATCGGACGCTCCGAAGGTGCCGAAGTACAGTTCAAGGTAAAAGACAGCGATCTCGAATTTACCATCTTTACTACCCGTGCAGATACCATGTTCGGTGTGACCTTCATGGTTCTGGCTCCGGAAAGTGATCTGGTAGCCCAGCTGACCACTCCCGCCCAGAAAGCAGAAGTAGACGCCTACCTTGACCGCACCAAGAAACGTACCGAACGCGAACGTATCGCCGACCGCAGCGTTACCGGTGTATTCAGCGGCTCGTATGCCATCAATCCGTTTACAGGTGAAGCAGTGCCCATCTGGATCAGCGATTACGTATTGGCAGGATACGGAACAGGAGCCATCATGGCCGTACCCGCCCACGATAGCCGCGACTATGCTTTCGCCAAGCATTTCGGACTCGAAATCCGCCCGTTGGTAGAAGGTTGTGACGTAAGCGAAGAAAGCTTCGATGCCAAGGAAGGTATCGTCTGCAACTCTCCGCGTCCGGATGTAACTCCGTACTGTGACCTGTCTCTGAACGGACTGACCATCAAGGAAGCCATCGAAAAGACCAAGCAATATGTGAAAGAACATAATCTGGGACGTGTGAAAGTGAACTACCGTCTTCGCGACGCCATTTTCTCACGCCAGCGCTACTGGGGGGAACCGTTCCCTGTATACTACAAAGACGGAATGCCGTACATGATCGACGAAGACTGTCTGCCGCTGGAACTTCCGGAAGTAGACAAGTTCCTCCCCACCGAAACAGGCGAACCTCCATTGGGACACGCCAAGGAATGGGCGTGGGACACGGTAAACAAGTGCACAGTAGAAAACGAAAAGATCGACAACGTTACCATCTTCCCGCTGGAACTGAACACCATGCCGGGATTCGCCGGTTCTTCCGCATACTATCTGCGCTACATGGACCCGCACAACAACAAAGCATTGGTGGACCCGAAAGTGGACGAATACTGGAAAAACGTAGACCTTTATGTAGGAGGAACGGAACACGCTACCGGACACTTGATCTACTCCCGTTTCTGGAATAAGTTCCTGCACGATGTAGGTGCATCGGTAGTAGAAGAACCGTTCCAGAAGTTAGTAAACCAAGGCATGATTCAAGGCCGCAGCAACTTTGTATATCGCATCAAAGATACTCACACCTTCGTTTCACTGAACCTGAAAGACCAATACGAAGTGACTCCACTTCATGTGGATGTAAACATCGTATCCAATGATATCCTCGACCTGGAAGCATTCAAGGCATGGCGTCCCGAATACGCGGAAGCAGAGTTTATCCTCGAAGACGGAAAATACATCTGCGGATGGGCGGTTGAGAAGATGAGTAAATCAATGTTCAACGTAGTCAATCCGGATATGATTGTGGAAAAATACGGTGCAGACACCCTTCGTATGTACGAAATGTTCCTCGGTCCGGTTGAGCAGTCCAAGCCTTGGGATACGAACGGTATCGACGGTGTACACCGCTTTATCCGTAAGTTCTGGTCATTGTTCTACAGCCGTACGGACGAATATCTGGTGAAAGACGAGCCTGCAACGAAGGAAGAATTGAAGAGCCTGCACAAACTGATCAAGAAAGTAACGGGAGACATCGAACAGTTCTCTTACAATACGTCTGTCAGCGCATTCATGATTTGTGTCAACGAACTCTCCAACTTGAAATGCAACAAGAAAGAGATACTGGAACAGCTCGTTATCACCCTCGCTCCTTTCGCTCCGCACGTTTGCGAAGAACTGTGGGATACACTGGGACACGAAACTTCCGTATGTGACGCCGCATGGCCCGCATTCAACGAAGAATATCTGAAAGAAGATACGATCAACTATACCATCTCCTTCAACGGAAAAGCACGCTTCAACATGGAGTTTGACGCTGATGCCGCTTCGGATGCCATCCAGGCTGCCGTACTAGCCGACGAACGTTCGCAGAAGTGGATCGAAGGCAAAACACCGAAGAAGATCATCGTAGTGCCGAAGAAGATTGTAAATGTGGTAGTATAAATAAGTATTAAGTAATAGGTATTAAGTATTACCGTAGCTGCTGTTCAAGCATATCCGCATGGTTAATACTTAATACCTGATACCTAATACCTATCAATTACGACTTATTACCTATTACTTAATACTTATTACCTATTAATTAAATGCGCAAACCAGCAAAAGCGGAAATAATGAGAGAAGTGAAGGATTATATCTACATCACTCTCGGATTGATAAGTTATGCTATGGGATGGGCGGCGTTTCTGCTGCCTTACCAGATAACGACAGGAGGTACTACCGGTATCGGGGCTATCATCTATTACGCAACGGGATTTCCTATCCAGTGGTCGTACTTCATCATCAATGCGGTTCTGATGACATTTGCCATCAAGATATTAGGTCCGCGATTCAGCATAAAGACTACTTATGCGATTTTCATGCTGACTTTCCTGCTATGGATATTCCAGGTGTTGGTAAACAACTACATACAAACGCCCGATATGTCGGCCGACGGAAAGCCTCTGCTGCTCGGCAGCGGACAGGACTTTATGGCTTGTATCATCGGTGCGGCTATGTGCGGTGTAGGTCTGGGCATTACTTTCAATTATAACGGCAGCACCGGAGGAACGGACATCATCGCCGCTATTGTCAACAAATACAAAGACGTATCCCTTGGAAGGATGATCATGATTTGTGATGTGTTCATCATCAGTTCCTGTTACTTTGTGTTTCACGACTGGCGCCGGGTAATCTTCGGTTTCGTCACTCTGTTCATCATCGGTGTCGTGCTCGACTGGATTATCAACAGCGCCCGTCAGTCCGTACAGTTCTTCATCTTCTCCAAGAAGTATGATGAGATAGCCGACCGCATCATCAAAGATACTGACCGTGGAGTGACCGTGCTCAACGGCACCGGATGGTACAGCAAAAACGATGTAAAAGTACTGGTCGTACTGGCCAAAAGACGTCAGTCGCTGGATATCTTCCGACTGGTAAAGCGTATCGATCCGAACGCTTTCATCTCGCAAAGTTCCGTCATCGGGGTGTATGGCGAAGGGTTCGATCAGTTGAAAGTGAAATAAACAGGTGAATGAATCCGGATAATTCCACTAAAAAACAAGAATAAGACAATGAAACGCAAACTTGTATTTGCCACCAACAATGCTCATAAGCTCGAAGAAGTAGCCGCTATCCTCGGGGATAAGGTAGAACTGCTCAGTCTGAATGACATTGGCTGCCACACGGACATCCCCGAAACAGCCGAAACGCTGGAAGGAAATGCCTTGCTGAAATCTTCTTTTATCTACCGGAACTATCAGCTGGACTGCTTTGCCGATGACACCGGACTGGAAGTGGAAGCTCTGAACGGAGCGCCCGGAGTGTACTCCGCCCGCTATGCCGAAGGCGAAGGACACGACGCTCAGGCGAATATGCGCAAGCTGCTCCACGAACTGGAAGGAAAAGAGAATCGGAAAGCGCAATTCCGCACTGCCATTTCGCTGATTCTCGACGGAAAGGAATATCTCTTTGAAGGTGTGATCAAAGGGGAAATCATCAAAGAGAAGCGCGGAGATTCCGGCTTCGGTTATGACCCGATATTCAAGCCCGAAGGGTACGAACAGACTTTTGCCGAACTGGGAAACGAAACAAAGAACAAGATCAGTCATCGTGCACTGGCTGTACAGAAACTTTGCGCGTTTTTACAACGCTGATTCTTTGGCATATTCCATACAACAGTCTGTCTTGACATCAACGAAGTACCAGCAGTAAAATTCTCTCAGGTCATTTCTTAACTATATGACACAGAGTTTAATAAAAGATTTTTTGTAATCTTCAGAAGAAAATTATTTCTTTGCAAAAAAAATAAAGCGTAATGAAGAAAATTGCATTATTTACTTTCCTTACATTGTTATTATGTACTTCATGTGTAACGAAAAAGAAGTTCATGATGACAGAAGCCGCACGTATTGCAAGTATCGACAGCTTGCAAAGTTTATTGACTGATTGCCGCAACACAGGCGACCAGCTGTCAGCACAAATCAAGAAGCTCCTGCGTGATACCACCCAGATGGGAAACAGTATCCGCCAGTATCAGAGCATGCTTAGTACTAACATGACGGAACAGGAAAAACTGAATGCCTTGTTGAGTCAGAAGAAAAACGAACTTAGCGAAAGAGAACGCACCATCAATGAGCTACAGGACATGATCAACGCTCAGAACGAGAAAGTGAAACAACTGCTGAGCAGTGTGAAAGACGCGTTACTGGGCTTTAGCACAGACGAACTGACGGTTCGTGAAAAAGATGGAAAGGTATATGTGGCAATGTCGGACAAATTGCTGTTCCAGTCAGGAAGCGCCCGTCTGGATAAACGCGGAGAGGAAGCTCTCGGCAAATTGGCGGAAGTCCTGAATAAGCAGACCGACATCGACGTATTCATCGAAGGTCATACCGACAATAAACCGATCAACACCGTACAGTTCAAAGACAACTGGGATTTGAGTGTGATTCGTGCTACCTCCGTCGTACGTATCCTGATCAAGAACTACGGTGTAAATCCTTTGCAGATACAGCCCAGCGGTCGCGGCGAATATATGCCTGTTGACGACAATGAAACAGCAGAAGGCAGAAGTAAGAACCGCCGTACGGAGATTATCATGGCTCCGAAACTGGACAAGCTGTTCCAGATGTTACAGACTTCCGAAGAGGTTAAATAAGAAAATAATAATAAGAGACTGTCAGAAGGTAGACAGTCTCTTATTATATAGAAACAAGGCTATAATATTTATTGCCCTATATGATATAACTCATCCATGTTTCTATTAGATACAATATCTGAATTCATACTGTTTACTTTCCCCATCCGGATGGTTTCTTACCCATCTTGAACACCATCGTACCACCGTTCATGATATCCTGATGAGTGATGAAGAAATCTTTGTGTTTCTTCCCGTTCAAAGTCACCGACTGAATGTAGATATCTTCGGGAGACTTGCGGATGGTCCGGATACGGAATTCCTTATTACCGGCCAGTTTCAAAGTACACTCATCCAAAAGCGGGGAACCGATGATATACCGGCCGTCGGCAGGATTGACCGGATAGAATCCCATCGCACTGAATACATACCAGGCAGACATCTGACCGCAATCATCATTTCCGGCATATCCCGAAGAAGTGTTGTTATACAGCGTGTTCAAAATATGACTGACATACTTCTGCGTCTTCCACGGCTGACCTGCAAAATTATAGAGATAAGCTACGTGATGGCTGGGCTCATTGCCATGTGCATACTGTCCCACAAATCCCGAAGCGTTATGATTCATCTGCTCACTCTTATAGGTAGAAGTAAAGAAAGTATCCAGCTTTTGTTCAAAGGCTTTCGTTCCTCCTGTCAGTTCCATCAAGGCTTGGATGTTGTGCGGAACATACCAAAAGTATTGCCATGCATTTCCTTCGGTAAACGGATGCCCACCGTTTCCACCGTATTGATACGGGTCGAAAGGTTCGATCCATTCTCCCTTGTCATTCTTAGACTGGAAGAACTTCGTTTTCGGATGGAAAAGGTTCCGATAATATTCGGAGCGTTTGTGGAATCGCTGATAATCGGCATCCTTGTTCAATTTTGCAGCCAGTTGGGCAACACACCAGTCATCAAAAGCCTGCTCCAGAGTGATGGAGACAGATTGAGTCTGAATGTTTTCGGGCATAAAGCCGTATTTCTCCCAAACCTCAAAAGGAGAGTTGGGGTGTGAGGTTACCGAACTGTTATAGACTGCTTCATAGGTTTTCTCCACATCAATTCCGGGAATACCTTTCAGGATGGCATCAGTGATCACAGGAATGGAGTGGTTACCGATCATACAATAATTGTCCTGTCCCCATAATTGCCAGATAGGCAGATAGCCGTAATATTCATACTGGCGTATCATGCTCTTCACGAAGTCAGTCACCCGTTCGGGTTCCAGCAATGTGTAGAGAGGATGAGAGGCGCGGAAAGTATCCCACAGAGAGAATGTGGTGTAATGAGTTTCATTGTTCGCCACCTTGCGGGTCGTATAGTCGGCAGCCATGTATTCGCCATTCACGTCGGACATGGTGTTAGGCTGTATCATAGTGTGGTAAAGAGCCGTATAGAATATCTCTTTCTGCACTTCCGTACCTTTCACTTCGATCTTTCCCAGTTGTTTTTCCCAATCAGCGTCCGCAGCAGCCACATAGCGGTCGAAGTCCCAGTGCGGTGCTTCCTGTTCCATGTTCTGACGAGCATTCTCCATAGAGACGGACGAAAGGGCTACCTTACATGTCAGTGGCTTGCCATTCAGTTGGCCGAAACGGAAACAGCCATGAAGATTCGTACCGTTGATCACGGCTGTGTTTTCATGAACACGACCACCGTCTCTCAGCGTAGAAGTAAGGATAGGACTGGAAAACTCCATATAGAAATAAATCTTGCGCAGTTTCGCCCATCCCGTAATGATACGGTAACCTTCCACTGCATGGTCATTCAGAATGCGGATCTGAGAGTTAATGATCCGGCGTCCCCAACTGCCCTTATCTGCCGAGTGGTCCATATCCAGTATAATCTCCGCATCTTTGCCGGCGGGATATTGATAGCGGTGGATACCGTTTCTCTGAGTAGTGGTAAGCTCTGCATTAATACCTTCATCTTTCAGCATTACCTGATAATAGCCGGGACGGGCTTTCTCTTCGTCGTGCGTGAATGCGGAAGAAGTGCGTCCGCTGCTGGTCGGCATCAATGTAATGTCGATCAGGTCCGAAGCTCCTGTCCCGCTCAGGCGGGTATGGCTGAAACCGAAGATTGTATTCCGGTTATAGTCGTAGCCGGAAGCGTCCCCCCAGTTAGGAGCTTCGCTGGTGTCCGGAGAAAGCTGTATCATACCGAACGGTGAGGTCGCCCCCGGGTAATTATTACCCGAAAGTCCCCCATCGATGGCCCCCGTTCCAATAAACGGATTTACATATTTAGTGATTTCCCCTGCCTGTAACGTAACAAGGGTCAATGAAAATGCACATACACTTAAAAGTAATTTCTTCATGGTTCGTGGTGTTTTTATAAGATATGTTTCTTATGTCTATGGCCTTTTATTCTTCTGTTATTTCAATGAGACGGCTGTTGAGCTGCTGCGTTGTGAAAAGATCCAGTCCGACGTTCATCAAATACTCTCCGGAGAAAACCTGGTTGTTACCCTTCAATGAGGAACCGCTACCGGGCATCATATTGATTTCCTTCACACGGTACTTTTTGTCGGCATCCAGTCCTTGCAGGCGGACAGGCAGTGTCTTTTCCGCATAGCGCGGATGGATATCGAAGGCGAATACCGCAGCTGTTTTCTTGTCCTTGCCTACAAACATGGAAGAAGTATGGTTGCTTCCGTAAGGAGAAACAAGGCGATACATATCACCTTCAAGGATAACAGATTTCAGACGGTTGTAGTTTTTGACTGCCAGATCACAGTACAAGTGCTCATTCTGATTCATGTCTTCCAGTTTGATGTCGAATCCTAATTTGCACATCATAGCTACATCGGTACGGAATTTGATACTGGTTCCACGGTTCCAGGTAGTGACGTGGGCACACAGTGTCTTACTCGGGAAGATCTGCGAATAGCCCCATTGGATAAACAGACGTTCGATAGGATCGGTATTGTCGCTTGGCCAAAATTCTGTGAAGTACTTCAATGCTTCATAGTCGGAGCGTCCGCCGCCACCGGCACACAGCATCATCGGAAGATCAGGATATTTAGCCTTGATTCTGTCCAGCACCTTGTAAAGTCCGCGTACATAGTCAACGTACAGATGAGACTGTTTATCTTTCAGATACATCGAATAGATATTCGTAATCGGGCTGTTGCAGTCCCATTTGAAGAAAGCGATGCCGGGATATTTGGTCATCAGGTTGTCCACCACGCCGAATACATGATCCTGTACTTTCGGATTGCTAAGGTCGAGAACCATCTGGTTGCGGAAGTAGTATTCATCACGGTTAGGCAGATGAATCACCCAGTCTTTATGCTTTTCGTAAAGCTCGCTTTTAGGATTCACCATTTCCGGCTCTATCCATATACCGAACTTGATACCTTTCTTTTGTGCTTCTTCAACAAGACGCCCTACTCCGTTCGGAAGTTTGCCGGCAGTCTCTTCCCAGTCGCCCAAACCCTGATGGTCACTGCTACGGGGATATTTGTTGGCAAACCAACCATCGTCCAGCAGGAACATATCTACGCCCAGCTTGGTAGCCTCATCCATCAAGCCGATCAGTTTGTTTTCATCAAAGTCAAAATAGGTAGACTCCCAGTTGTTGAGCAAAGTCATACGGGTATCATTACCGTTTTTCACCTGATGATTGCGCGCCCAGTCATGGAAGCTGCGGCTGGCCTCACCTTTCCCCTGCGTGCTGTAAGTGAAATAGAAGTCCGGAGTACGGAACACTTCTTTGGCGGGCAGGCTGTATTCGGAGTCGTACGGGTTGATACCGCTGATAATGCGCAGTTCGTTTTTATTGTCCACTTCGAAAGTAAAACGGAAATTACCCGTCCACCCGATAGTTCCTACCAGCACTTCGCCTGCATTCTCCTGCGAAGGATTGTCAAGAGCCAGCTGGAAGAAAGGAGATACAAACATATTGGCACGTGCGCCCAACTTCGTATCGATCACCTTTTTACCGAAAGCCAGTTCTCTTTCGGTCACGTTGGCTTCGTGTGCCCAGTCACCGGAAAATTCAGTCAGGAAATACTTGCTGCTGTTCAGGTGAAGCATTGATGAAGCATACTTGCAAAGTATCACAGGCTTCTTCTCTTCATGGCTGATTTCACTAAACGTACAGATAATGTTCTCTTTGCCGTAAGCCACATAATGTAACTTTACAGTCACAGGGTATTTATCATCTTTAAGGGTAATTACGGTTTCGTTGACCCCGTTACCGATGACATTGCTCGAATGATCTACGTATTTCAGCAGCAATGAAGAGTTATTATCATTATGACGTATGTGAATAGCCGGTTCAAAGTAGTCCTCCATACCGTGAGTCAGATAAGCTTCAGTCCCTTGTGGCAGATACTGGATATCGGAATCATGGTTAAGCTTTTTGCCCAAGTATTTCTGATACAGACGTCCGTTGTCAGCTACTTGATAGATAAGGCTGGTCCGTTCGGTTTCTATTTTGATCAGCGGCTTGTCGGCAGCCTGCAAAAGAGAAAAAGAACTCAATAGAAAAAAAAGTAAGAATGCTTTTAATTTCATGGTTTACATTGTTATGGTTGATATTTATTCTCTAGTGCGGAACGGGGGTACGGGAAGCCCGCTCTTGCCATATAGATTACAAACAGGATTGTCTGCCCACGCATAGCAAGCCGCCGTCGGTATTTCTATCCGGTCGGATTGCAGAATGACTTCTTTTCCCCGGATGGTTGCCTGTGCCGGAACGTATTTCCCGTCCGGTCCCGCCAGTATAAAGCCTTTCGGAGCCCCTTCTTTGGCTACTACTTCCTGATCGAAACTAAGAATCAGCGTACGTCCCGAAATGCGGTATCCAAGGAATGCGGGCACTTCGTATGTACCTTTGTTATAGGTCTTCGCCAATGCTGCTTGCGCCAGCCGCCTTCCTACCTCTTGCTTGTTTTTCGGGTGGATATCATAATCTTCGCCGAGGTCGATGGCACACGCCATACCCGTATTGGGCAGATGCAGCGCATGTGCCTGTGCATCACGGAGAGCCGCCCATTTGGAGTCCGGCTGCACTTCTTCGGGCTTCAGATAATTGGCCAACTGCACAAAGTAGAAAGGAAAATCCTGTTTCCATGCCCTTCTCCAATCTGTAATCATTGATTGGAAAAGTACTCTGTACTGCTCGTCGAATCCTACATTATTTTCTCCCTGATACCAGATAACACCCTTGATAGGAAAAACAGTAAAAGGATGTATCATTGCATTGTAAAGTACGGTCGGGTAACAGGATGTCGGCCAGCCGGTTCCTTCGGGAGACAATGGTCTGGAAGGTGCACCGGTCATCGATACTCCAGTGTGATAGTTCCAGTTGCCCGCCAAGGAAATCTTCTTGCCGTTCGCTTCCATATACATCTGCTGAGGTTCTCCATGGATACCACCTTCACCTCCATAATCTATGGCACGAATGGTGATAACCCCTTTACCTGCCTTTGCCAAGGTTGCGGGAATCTTATAGGTACGCATCGTATTACATCCCGAAGTTCTTCCTATCTCTTTTCCGTTAAAGTAAGTGATATCGTCGTCGTCGATCATAGCCAGATGGAAAGAGATTTCCTTGCCGCTCCAGTCGGCAGGTATTTCCACTTCTTTCTGGAACCAGACAGTACCGTCAAAATTCAGTCCGCGAGTTTCCCAGTAGGCGGGCAGTTCCATCGGTTTCCATTCATTCCCTGTCTGAAGAGCTGATATCCATTGGGGAGCTCCGTCTTTGAATCCGGCATCCCTGGCATCGAACTGCTGAAGCCACTCGTCCATTTCCCGATGGTAAAGTTCGACAAGTTTCTCTCTTTGGAAGCCTGCGCTTTCCATTTCGGCCATCTTTTTCTGGAATCCCATGACTCGCTTCAATGTCTGATGGCTTGTCCACGATTCGGCAGGTGTGCCGCCCCAAGTACAGTCAATCACCCCAACGGGCACATTCAGTTCTTTCCACAACTTACGGGCATAGAAATAAGCGACAGAAGAAAACTCCGATACAGTAGCGGAACTACATTCCTGCCAACCGTTCATATTCATTTCTACGTTATCCTGCGGAGAGAAAGCGACGGTCTTCTTTACCTGCAACAGACGGATGGAAGGATAATTGGCATCGGCAACCTCCTGTTCGTAATTCATCACTTTTCCCCATCCGGCAACGGGCATTTCCATATTCGACTGACCGGAACAGATCCAGACTTCTCCCGATAGGACGTTGTTCAGCACCAGTTTCTCACCATCCGAAACAGTGATCTGATAAGGTCCTCCGGCAGGCGGAGTCGGGACTTCTATACTAAAATGACCATCAGCTGACGCTTTAGCCGTATATTTCTCATGATTCCAGCTCACCTTCACAGTCACTTGTTTACCGGCTTTCGCTTTTCCCGGTAACGTCAGCTGACTGTTTTGCTGAATAACCATATTATCGGTAAAGAATGACGGCAATGTGACCTTCGCTTGCGCAAAGGCTGCCACACATAACGATAAGAGTGTTAATTGATATTTTTTCATTTCTTCGGTTATTTAAATTCAAGTAATTGCACGTCTTTGGAGGGTACGGTCACTTCAAGCTGTCCTGTGGCAGAAGTCTCGTTGCCGCTCCACAACTCCTTCACCTGATAGTTGCGTGCCTTGTCCAATCCTATTCTTTCTAACGAAAGCACAGTTGTCTGTTCCTGGTCCGAGTAGTTGAATACCGCACAATGGAAACGACCATCGGGTGTCTTTCTTACAAAGACATGTTCCGACTTCTCTCCGTTTCCTTCCACAGGACGGAACACTTCTCCTGTCGCCACCGCATTCACTGCCGCATTGGTCAGATATTTCTGTGACTTCTCTTTGGCGTCTTTTCCTCCTCCCGCACTGAAATCGTCTCCTGTAATGTAAATACCCGTAATGACACCCGAGGTAATACGGGCACGGTTTTCTCCGTCGGTAGCATCTCTCAGTACAATATGATCGGCATCATTATATTGGTAGATATACTTCTGCCACCAGCCGTATGAAAGAGCGTTCAATGTATATTCGGTATCCTTGATCTGGTTCCACGCATCACAGGCTATTCTGCGTGACTGCGCATACTGAGCGGGGAAAACAGGAGAAATGGAGAGATTGATATACATATCTCCAAAATATTGATTGAGCAGTTTCATGCCATAATTATATCCCTGTATACCTGTGGTAATCTCAGGATTATACCATTTGTCCGCTTCCATCGCACCGTGTGTCATGAAGTCCATCTTCACATACTCGAATCCTGCACGGTGGAACAAACCGGAAGTCTTCTTCATCATAGCTTCCACTGCCGGATGCGTTGGATCGACTGCATAGGCGCCGTCCAGTTCCTGCGGTTTTCCGTTGGCATAGAGATAGATATCTTTGTATTTATATTCCGGTGCTGCATCTACCGTCCGTTCCGGATCGCGTGCCCAGTCGGTGAACGGAGTCCAGTAGATACCACCGATCTGTCCGTTCGACTTACACTTTTCGATAAATGACTTCAGTTGCTCCTCATTCATACAGTCCCAACCGGAATCCAGACCGATATAGACAGTCTGATCAGGGTTTACAAAATAATTGTTCTGCAGATTCTCCTTGAAATAATCGGAGACTTCCATCGCTTTCTCATAAGTCAGATTGAATTGTAATGCCCCCCAGCTGTTCCAACCAAATGGAACAGCTTTCTCCCATGCTTTGGGAGGGGCAATTACAGCGTTGGCTTTTGCATACGCTTCAAGTCCATCGCACCAATCTTCAAAGAAACCCAAAAAGATTTTAGGGGATTTAATCTTTTTACCTGCTAATGCACCGTGAGCCTTTACGTCACGAGTCTGCTCATCTGCTATGCCCCCATAACATACCAGCGAACCAATGTTATCACAATCCCCCTTACCTATTGAAATACCTGTTTTCCAGTTATCATGTTCTACGGAGCCGATCACCAGACCGTTCCGGCTTTCATTATTGAATATGGCTGTCACTTCATAACTCACCAATGTATCGAAACCAAGCGGATGAGACTGATATCTGATCCATTTGTCATTGTCGAACGGAACAAAAAGGGCACGGTTATCACCTGCCTGCAAGAATCCGGATATAGAATCAACATTGACAGGAGCCATTCTGCCGGAACTGATTTCCTCTTTCGCTTCGACCGTAAAATCGGTCAGTATATATTCCTTACCCGGATAAAGATAGAAATACTGAGTCAGCTTCGGAAGTTCCTTATCCGTATACTCTACCTTATATATATGTCCTTTCCCGAAAGAATCGGAAACTTTGTCCGTACTGATTTTATGGCGGGCATAGTCAGTCGTCTTGATCTCCTTCCCTTCCCATTGATAGGAAGCATACATTCCGTTACAAATATTTTTTGACTTATAGGTGAGTGCTATCCCCCCTTGCTGATCATCGTAAGTTATATTCCATACATCGGTAGAGAAAATCTTGTCTCCACTGGCACAGTTGGAAAAGAAAAGAAACAGAAGAAGCATCAGGGATACTCCCGACATTTTTTTTAATAGTAGCTTTTGGTTTTTCATATGGTACAATGTTCTTATGTAAAAAAATAAAGCATACCCGAATAAGAAACCTTTTTCTCTTATTGAGGTATGCCACAAAGGTAAGGATTGGCATCTCCTTTACTATATACAAACGATTCAAAAAATGATAAAAATACGGCAAATAAGCTCCAATGGGGGCTAAGAGAGGTATTTTATCTATTTTGTGCCCTCTCCTGCCTCGACATTCTTTATCTCCTGCGTGATAATGATCTGCTTGCCGGATTGATATTGTTTCTCAAAATCTTTGGGTGTCATGCCGAATTGTTTCAGGAATAACTTGCTGAAATAAGACGGCGAATTGATGCCGACCATATAGCAGATATCTCCGATCCGGTATTTACCTTCCTGAATAAACTCGGCTGCCTTCTTCAGCTTGATCAACCGGATAAAATCGAGCGGAGACAAGTTGAACAGTGTCTTGATTTTCCTTAACAAACTGGAACGGCTCATGCAGAGTATATCCGCCATTCGTTCTACACCGAAATTATCATCGGTTATGTTATCTTCAATGACCTTGATCACCTTATTCATAAATTCTTCGTCCGCCTTGTTCATCTGCATATTGTTGACAGAGAAGAAGGGGCGTTTTGCAAAGGCTTCTCTTTCCCTGCGCCTGTTGTCAAGCAAGGACAGGACTTGTTCTTTCAGATAATTGAAAGAGAAAGGTTTCTCAACATATGCTTCCGCACCATATTTCAGACCGTTGATTTTGCTGTCGATGTCATTCTTGGCTGTCAGGAAGATAATAGGAATATGAGAAAGTTCCATATCCGATTTTACTTCCTTGCAGAGTTGGTATCCGTCCATTACAGGCATCATGATATCACTGATGATCAAGTCGATATGGCTGCTTCTCAATATTTCCAGTGCTTCTACCCCGTTCATCGCTGTCTCTACGGTGAAGTTTTCCTGCAAGCGTTCGAGAATAAAGGTCAGCATACTTTCATTGTCTTCTACCAGCAGGAGGGTATATCCATACATATCGGCCGTGACGGGCGTATGTTCGTCCAGCTCAACAATGTCTTTCTGTATGGCTTTGTTGTTCTCCTGTTTAATGCCCTCCATATTTAAAGGAATGGTCAGTACAAACATATTGTTTTCCTGACGGGTATCCAGATAGATCGTGCCTTTGTGCAGGGATGCCAGCGAACGTGCCAGAGACAAGCCGATGCCTACTCCATTACGGGGCTTCTCCTTTCTGTCCACCTGATAGAACGGTTCGAATATATATTGGCTGACTTCCGCCGGAATCTTGTTTCCGTCACTGGTGACGCGAATCGTAAAGCTGTCTTCTCCCTTTTCCAGTTCTACCAGTACATTCTGGCTGGCGTATTTCAGCGCATTATTGAGCAGGTTGCTCAGTATCTTGGTGATTGCTTCTTTATCTACGGCTGCCCATACCTGCTCTTCTGTCGATTTTAACTGCAATTCTTTCCGGTTCAGGCTGAACGTCACTTCAAAGCGTGCCACGATTCCGGCAAGAAGTTCGGTAATGTCCACGCTCTCAAATTTCATGGTCAGCTTGTTGGCACCGATCTTCTGGAAGTCCAGCAGTTGTCCGGTAAGTTCCAGCAGGCGTTTGGTGTTCTGAACCATCACACTGATATACTTCTTCATCTTGGGTTCCTGTATCTCCATTTCCTCAATGGCTTCGAGAGGACCGTTGATCAGTGTCAAAGGGGTACGCACTTCGTGCGCTATCTCTGTGAAGAAGTCCACTTTGGATTCGTACAGTTCCTTCTCCTTTTCGATCTCAAACAGCTTTTGCCGTTCTTCCAGTTGTTTCTCCTTGCGGCGTTTGTACCATAAGATGGTGCCAACCACGATCAGGATAATACATACTGTATATACAATGTAAGCAATGATAGACTGCCACCACGGAGGAAGAATGATAATAGACAGAGAGCGTGTGGACGACTCGGACTTGCTGCCGTGAGTAGCTTGCACACGGAAGGTGTATTTTCCCGGCGGAAGTTTGGCATACGAGATGTTCTGGTTGCTGGCAGCCCGTACCCAATCCCTGTCAAGAGGTTCCATACGATAATAGTATTGGTTGGACTCGGCCGTAGAGTAGCTGAGCAATGCCACATCAAAGCTGATATTGGCCTGGTCGTAAGGCAGGACGATTTCATCCGTATGTACGATACATTGTTTCAGGGGTGATTCGGGAGTATGCACCGTCACCTCCTTATTATATATACTGAACTTGGAAATGTAAACAGGCGGAAGCGGCTTTTCCTCCTCCTGAACAGTAGGATCGAACGCGATCAATCCGTCCACCCCGCCGAAATAGAACCTTCCATCCTGAGCTTTCAATGCCGATTGATAATTGAACTGATTACCCAGCAATCCGTCCTTATTGGTAAAGACACGTACATCTCCACTCTCGGGATTGAACTTGACCAATCCTTTATTGGTGCCAAACCACAGATTTCCGGCATCATCTTCCAATATGTTGTAAGCTACGTCATCCGGTAGTCCGTCTTCAATACTGAAAGTGGTAAAGTTGTCCTGCGCTTCATTATATCTGCATATACCGCCACGGTCGGTAGAGAACCATATATTCCCTTTACTGTCCTGCATGATGGAGCTGACGGAGTTGGAGCTTAGAGAGTTGTCAACTCCTTCCTTATAAGAATAATTCTTATAAGAATTATTCTTAGGATCACATTTCCAAACACCATTTCCCATAGTAGCAAGCCAAATTGTACCATCTCTAGCCTCCATTATATCGAAAACCCAGTTATATCCTACTTCTTCCACACGGTGAAATTTCCTTTCCTTAGGTTGTGATACATATAATCCCCACCCAGGTCCTATCCAAGTACGACCTTTACTATCTTTTAAAAAACTATATACACTTCCTTCTTCAATACCCAAATCCTTATCACTGACGTATTTAAGATGTTCACCAGGTATACTAATATCATTCATTCCTTGTTTAAATAATCCAACATATATATGATTTTCATAATGTTTTACTGATAGTGTAATGAGACGACCTGGAACATTATCATATATCTGATGTACTTTACCTGTTCGAGGATCCAATACATTAACACCATTATCTTCAGTACCTATCCAAATACACCCATTATTATCTTCTGCCAATCCACGGATACGTTTGGTATTTAAAGAATATGAATCGCTTCCCGGTACATATTTAGCAAAAGTCAAGATACGATTAGGCAGATAGTTGACACCTCCAAACATTGTTCCAATCCAAATTCCTCCTTCATAATCTTTATAAATAGAATAAATACTATTATCCGATAAACTAAATGAACGCATCAGGTCTTCTTTCAAATGAATAACATTATTTTCTTTCTCATTAATAATGAAAATTCCATGAA
Organism: Bacteroides sp. RCH18; assembly: GCF_058231005.1. Taxonomy (NCBI): domain Bacteria; kingdom Pseudomonadati; phylum Bacteroidota; class Bacteroidia; order Bacteroidales; family Bacteroidaceae; genus Bacteroides; species Bacteroides sp. RCH18. Next base: position 3,425,203 of record NZ_JBIPTC010000001.1, read on the forward strand.
GAGAACCTACCCAAATTTCATCTCCAAAACACATTACATCTCGCAAAAATGTTTTTTTCTCACCAAGGAACGAAACTTCACTCAACTCATCTGTTCGAGTATTATATTTCAGCAAATCTCCTTCATGTATTCCCAAAATAGCATTTTCTTTCTGAAAACAAATACTTATAATTGTTTTGTCAATTAACGAACGTCCCATTCGGTCTGTCAAATATTGTTCAAAATTATCATCCCGATAATTGTACTTGAATAAACCTATTCCTGATGTACCTACCCATACTTCGCCCTGCTCATTGATACAAATACATTCCGGATTATTATTTTTTAAATTGTCTTTATCTATCAATGAATAATGATGTACCTTTCCGTCTTTATAACGAAAAAGTCCCTGATCAGGAATCAACACCCAAATATTATCTAGTGAATCAGACAGAATTTCCGCTACCCAGTTATCAAGAGTTATCCCTTCTGATGAAGCTATTTTGAAACGTTTAAATACATCGACCGCCGGATTATATATATAAACACCCCTGTCTGTTCCAACCCATAAATTCCTTTCTTTATCCTCAAAAAGAGCACCAATATTATGATTACCTGTACCCTCCTCCAAATCATCGCAATCGAATTGGAGAATAGAAGTTCCATCATAGCGGTTGAGCCCATTTTTTGTCCCAAACCACATAAATCCATAGCTATCCTGCAAGATTGCTTTTACATTACTCTCTGATAAACCATTTTCTCCATTAACACGGGTGAAATAAAAATCAGAATATTCCTGAGCAAAAATACAAATAGATAAGAATAGCAATCCATTTATGAAAGCTAATCGTAGTAGGTGTTTCTTCATAAATTATATAGTGGTTATATTTGGCTGTGCGCGCAAATATACACTAAAAAACAGTATATAAAAAGGAGTTGACGCATTTGTTTCAGTAATAGCCGCATTTGTTCATTTTTACTTTTCCCTTCTCCTATACCTTTGCAATATCATTTTGAAATAAACTATTTTATAACATGAGAAACGTAACATTAGGCCTGATAATAGGGGCCGCACTTCTAGTTAGTGGTAGTCTGTCACTGAAGGCAACCGAGAATAAAATGAAATTATGGTATGATAAACCTGCAGATGAATGGATGAAGTCTCTTCCTTTGGGGAACGGTCGTCTTGGTGTAATGATCTATGGTGGCATAGAAACAGAAACACTCGCTCTAAACGAATCAACAATGTGGTCAGGGGAATATGATGAACATCAGCAACGTCCATTCGGAAGAGAAAAACTCAATCAAGTAAGAAAGCTGTTTTTTGAAAATAACTTGTCAGAAGGTAATCACGTCGCAGGAAATATGATGGCAGGTAGCCCACATTCAGTAGGAACACATCTTCCCATAGGTGACTTGAAAATAAATTTTTCATATCCTCAAGGAGAAATATCAGATTATCGCCATGAACTGGATTTACATACTGCTATAAACACAGTTAGCTATAAAGTAGGTAATACTGAATATATACGCCAATGTATCGCTTCTAATCCAGATGACGTAGTTGCCATGCATATAAAAGCTAGTCGTCCAAAAGCAATAACGATGGAACTTGAATTGAAATTACTCAGACAGGCAAATGTAGTAGCATCCGGTAACCAACTTATTTATACCGGTAATGCAGAATTTGAAAAACATGGTAAAGGAGGAGTACATTTTGAAGGACGTATTGCTGTACAAATAAAAGGAGGAACAATAAAGGCTGAAGGGAAAAAACTTTATATTGAGAAAGCTACTGAAGTCACTTTATTATCTGATGTACGTACTAATTTTAAAAACAATACGTTCTCTGGTTACAACTACAAAATAAAATGTGAGAAAACAATTGAATTAGCATCAAAGAAAGATTTTAAGACTCTGAAGAAAAAACATATAGAAGACTATTCTCCACTTTTCTCCCGGGTAGGACTTTCGTTTGAGCATCACGCAAAGTTTGATCACCTACCAAACGATGAACGTTGGGCACGGGTAAAGAAAGGAGAATCTGATCCTGGATTAGATGCATTATTTTTCCAATATGCCCGCTATCTGTTGATCGCTTCTTCACGTCCTAATTCTCCTCTACCTGTAGCTTTACAAGGTTTTTTTAACGATAACCTCGCTTGCCATATGGGATGGACTAACGATTATCATTTGGATATCAATACTGAACAAAATTATTGGATTGCTAATGTAGGTAATTTAGCAGAATGTCATCTCCCTCTTTTTGACTATATTAAAGATCTATCAATTCATGGTGCAAGAACAGCAAAAGATTTATATGGTTGTAAAGGATGGACTGCACATACTACAGCCAATCCATGGGGATATACAGCTGTATCAGGTAGTATTCTTTGGGGATTATTCCCGACTGCATCTTCTTGGCTTGCCTCTCATTTATGGACACAATATGATTACACACAAGATAAAGATTTTTTAAAGAATACCGCATATCCATTATTAAAAAGTAATGCTGAATTTCTATTAGATTATATGGTAATAGACCCACGAAATAACTATTTGGTAACAGGTCCTAGTATCTCGCCGGAAAACAGTTTTCGCCATCAAGGACAAGAATTTTGCGCATCTATGATGCCGACTTGCGACCGTGTACTAGCTTATGAGATATTCTCGGCATGCCTGCAATCTACGGAAATATTAAATGTCGATGCCTCATTTGCCGACAGCCTCCGTACCGCTATCAGCAAACTCCCTCCTTTCCGTATCAGCACAAACGGAGGAGTACAGGAATGGTTTGAAGATTACGAAGAAGCACATCCCAATCACCGTCACACCACACACTTATTATCCCTCTATCCTTATTCTCAGATTACCTTAAATAAAACACCCGAATTAGCAAAAGCTGCCCGAAAAACTATTGAAAGACGTTTAGCAGCCAAAGATTGGGAAGATACAGAATGGAGTCGTGCTAACATGATTTGCTTTTATGCCCGATTAAAAGACTCTGAAAATGCTTATAATAGTGTAAAACAATTACTTGGAAAACTATCACGTGAAAATATGTTTACAGTTTCTCCCGCTGGTATTGCCGGAGCAGGTGAAGACATCTTCGCTTTTGACGGGAATACAGCCGGAGCAGCAGGTATTGCAGAAATGCTATTGCAAAGTCACGATAATTGCATTGAATTATTACCGTGCTTACCTAAAGAATGGAAAAACGGAAATTTTAAAGGACTTTGTGCTCGGGGAGGTATTGAAATAGATGCGAGTTGGAAAAATAGCCAAATAGAAAATGCAGTACTAAAAGCTACCGCTCCAATAGTATTTACTCTTCGTTTATCAAATGCAAAACTATACTGTTGGAAGTTGAACAAAAAAACATTCATTCCTAAAATAAAGGATGATGGACTAATTTATATATCCATGAATAAAGGAGATGATCTTACCATAATCATCCCTTAATAACAATTTTGCAGTAAATGCGTTATTTTTTGCTGCGTTTATACACTATTAAAATAACACATTTACCTAATTTTGACTCGTTGAATTTAGAAATTTATCACATTAAATCTAATAATATATGAAACGAATTCGAGATTTCCCCACCACTGACAAGACAACGATCTAGTTGCCAGAAATGTATTAACCTAATATTAATTTTAAATTATCCATGAAAAATATGAAAGAAAGACTCTTTTCATTCTTTAAAATGAATCGACTGATTCCAGTCATACTCTGTCTTTTCTTTGCGACAAGTATATATGCGCAAAATAGAGAAGTGAAGGGTATAGTGACAGGTGACGATAATGAACCTATGGCAGGAGCTACCATCAAAATAAAAAACAGTCAAGGTGGTGCAATTGCAGATATTGACGGAAAATTCACTATGCGAGTAAAAACCGGAGATATATTAGAAATTTCGTTTCTTGGTATGAAAAAGCAAGAAATAAAAGTAGATAGTAACGACTTTTACTCTATTAAATTATTTCCTGAAGCTAATGAGTTTGACGAAGTAACGGTAGTTGCTTTTGCCAAGCAAAAGAAAGAGAGCGTAATTAGTGCCATCTCTACAGTAAATCCACAGGAACTGAAAGTACCGAGTAGCAATCTGACAACCGCTCTTGCCGGAAGAATGTCCGGACTAATTGCTTTCCAAACAACAGGTGAACCCGGTAAGGACAACGCTCAGTTCTTTGTGCGTGGTGCCACAACATTTGGTTATAAAAAAGATCCTCTTATTTTGATTGACAACATTGAATTGAGTACAGATGATCTTGCCCGCTTGAATGTGGATGACATTGCTCAATTTTCTATTATGAAAGACGCTACAGCTACTGCTTTGTACGGCGCGCGCGGAGCAAATGGAGTAATCCTTGTGACGACTAAACAGGGAGTTGCCGGAAAGCCGAAAGTATCCGTCCGTGTAGAACAATCAGTATCCACTCCTCGAAAGAAGGTGAAATTAACAGATCCTATCACCTTTATGCGATTAAATAATGAAGCTGTAAACTCTCGGCGTGATCCTAATAATCCTGCTGCCAGCGCTAATTACACAGTTTATAGTCAAGAAAAAATAGAAAATACAATTGCTGGTACCAACCCATATTGTTATCCGGCAGTAAATTGGTATGATGAACTATTCAATGACTACGCTCTTTCTACAAGAGTAAATGCTAATCTAAGTGGAGGAGGCAGTGCAGTACGTTATTATGTAGCAGCTTCATACACCAAAGACGGAGGAGTGATCAAAAATGATAAACTCAACAACTACAACAGTAACATTAACTGGCAACGTTATTCTGTTCGGTCTAATATTAATATGGATCTTAGCAAGACTACAGAATTCTCTATTCGCGTCAATGGAAATTTTGATGACTATACCGGTCCGTTGGACAGTGGTGAAGGACTTTATAAGAAGGTAATGAAGACAAGCCCTGTTATGTATCCTAAAAGTTATCCTGCAACAGGCGAATATGTCAATGCTACGCATGTGCTATTTGGTAATGCCGATAAAGGAGCCTACATTAATCCATATGCAGATATGGTTAGAGGATACAAAGAATCCAATAATTTATTGGTAGCTGCACAAGCAGAATTAAAACAAAAGTTCGACTTCGTAACCAAAGGATTGGATGCCCGAATCTTAGTTAGTACCACTCGCTCTTCTTATTCCGACCTTACTCGAGCTATCAATCCTTATTATTATCAGGCCGACTATGACAAAGAAACCAATAGTTATACATTAACTAACATTGTAGAAGGGGAAGAGTATTTGTCATACAATCAAGGAAGCAGAAATATCAACACTACCAACTATGTAGAAGCTGCCATCAGCTATAACCGAACATTCGGTGTGCATGCCACTAGCGGAATGTTAGTATATACTCGCCGAGAAGAAAAAAGATCAAGTGAAGACACTCTACAGAAATCACTACCACGCAGAAACCAAGGGCTAGCAGGTCGCTTTACCTATGCTTACGATTCCAGGTATTTTGCAGAATTCAACTTTGGATATAACGGTTCTGAACGGTTTGCTGCTCACGAACGATACGGTTTCTTCCCTTCCTTCGGTTTAGGGTATATCATTTCGAACGAAAGCTTTTGGGAGCCATTATTAAACACAATGGATAAACTGAAATTCAAAATGACCTATGGTCTGGTAGGTAATGATGCCATTGGAAGTTCAGATGATCGTTTCTATTATTTATCGGAAGTAAATCCAAATGATGGTGGACGTGGCCAATATTTTGGAACAAATTACGGCAACCAAATGAATGGTGTATCTATTTCTCGTTATCCCAACACTAATATTACATGGGAGAAATCAAAGAAAGGGAACTTTGGTATTGAATTAGGTATGTTCAACAGTGCATTAGAAGTTCAAGCTGACTTCTTCTATGAACGTCGTACTCAAATTTACCAAAACCGCGCCTACATTCCTTCTACAATGGGACTTTCTGCCGGAGTAAGTGCTAATATAGGTGAAGCATCTTCCCGAGGAGTTGATTTATCAGTCAACTATTCTTATATTGCCAATAAAGATTTCTGGATAAAAGGAATGGGTAATTTTACGCTTGCCAAAGGAAGGTATGAAGTCTATGAAGAACCAGATTATGCTAGTTACGGACAAGGGTATCGTTCTAGAATAGGGCAACCAATCAACTTTAATTACGGATATATCGCCGAACGCCTATTTATTGATGAAAATGATGTTGCCAACTCTCCCTCACAAACAAGTTTCAATGGTGGAGCCATGCCGGGAGATATTAAATATAAAGATTTAAATAATGATGGAAAAATTACTAGTGAAGACCAAATTTTTCTCGGTTATCCTAATCAACCTGAAATTACTTACGGATTTGGTTTCTCTACCGGCTACAAAGAATTCGACCTCTCTATGTTTTTTCAAGGAAATGCAAGAGTATCTTTTTTCATCGACCCTAGAAACACATCTCCTTTTGTAAACTACGATGCAGGTGGAAAGACGGGTGTTCAACAATGTTTGGATGTTATAGCCAAAGATCATTGGTCTGAGGACAATCGTAATATATACGCATTTTGGCCACGTTTATCTCCCACACTTGTTGAAAATAATATGCAAACAAGTACCTGGTGGATGCATGACGGATCATTCATTCGTCTGAAAACTGTAGAATTAGGCTATACATTCTCGCAAAAAGCTCTGAAAAAAATAGGTGTACAATCTTTGCGCCTATACTTAACGGGAAGTAACCTACTAACCTTCAGCAAGTTTAAACTATGGGATGCAGAAATGGGTAATAATGGCCTAGGATATCCTATTCAGCGAGTATATAACCTCGGCATTAACATTAACTTCTAAAAAGCAATGATATGAAAAAATTTACGAAATATATTCCTACTATCATTTTGACGTTGCTTTGTTCTTGTTCAGATTATTTGGATATCGTTCCCGATAATGTGACAACATTGGACATTGTATTCAACAACAGAAATACAGCCGAACGCTATTTGGCCAACTGCTACCATTTTGTTCCAGACCATGGATCTGTCAAACGAATCCCCGGCATGGGAGCCGGACACGAATGTTGGTTCTATACTACTAATGACTCTCACTTTGACAATGAAGTCAGCTTTTATATAGCCCGTGGATTACAGAATATTGATGCTCCTTATGCCAATTATTGGGACGGAGAAGGAGGAAGTAATCTTCCCATGTTCCGTGCCATTAGAGAGTGTAATATCTTTCTTGATTATGTAAGAGATCAGCATAAAGTGAACGACTTGACAGATTCTGAACGAAAAAGATGGATCGCCGAAGTAAACGTACTAAAAGCCTATTACCATTTTTTTCTATTTGAACACTATGGTCCTATTCCTATTGTAGACAAAGCTCTTCCTGTATCGACTGATCCAGAAGGAGTAAAAGTTACTCGCATGCCAGTAGATCAAATAGTTGATTACATGGTAAAGCTTATAGACGACTCGTACAAAGACTTGCCACCAGTCATCACTATGGAAGCTACAGAAATGGGACGTTTGACACAACCTGCAGCATTAGCCCTTAAAGCCAAAATACTGCTGTGGGCAGCTAGTCCTCTCTTCAATGGAAACAAAGATTATGCAAATTTCAGAAACGAAGAAGGAGAACCATTCATCAACCAAGAATTCAGCCGTGAAAAATGGGTGAAAACAGCTGAAGCATGCAAAGAGGCCATAGAATCTGCAGAAACCAATGGATGTCAACTTTATGACTGCAGCATGGACATGTCTTATAGCCAGGACCTACCAGAAGAAATATTTTACAGCATGAATATCCGTCAAACAGTAACAGAACGTTTTAACTCCGAATTGATATGGAGCGTAGGCAAACAGGGTACCAATGAACTGCAAAACCTATCGATGGCTTGTATTGTTCCTTCTTTGCAACAAGGAAGTGGAAACGGTCAAGTAACAGGCAGTATTTTGCAAAGCAGGGCAGCAGGTGTATATGCTCCTACACTGGAAACAGCGGAACAATTTTACAGTAAAAATGGAGTGCCCATTGACGAAGACAAAGAATGGTTAACAAGCGGAAACTATGATAATCGTTACACAACCCGACAAGTGACTAGTGCTGATAAATATAACATGCGAACAGGCTGGACCACTGCCGTACTTCACTTCAACAGAGAACCCCGCTTCTACGGGTCTCTCGGTTTCGATGGTTCCACTTGGTATGGTAACGGACGTACAGATGTCAATGACTTGAATTATGTAGATGGTAAATATGGAAGAAACTCTGGAAACAAATGGGGATTTAACTACTCCATTACAGGTTATTTCGCTAAAAAAGTAGTATATTATCAAAATGCTATAACTCAATCTTCACAAGTAGTCTACGAATACCCATTCCCTATTATCAGATTAGGCGACTTGTATCTAATGTATGCAGAATCACTTAATGAAGCTGCAGAAGGTGATAATAATGTACCGGAAGAAGTTTATACATACCTACGGAAGGTACGTGAACGTTCCGGATTGAAAAAAGGTGTACTTGGACAGACCGAAGATATAGGAGATGTCAGAGTAGCATGGGAAAAGTACAGCAATGATCCTACCAAACCTAAAACTAAAGATGGGATAAGAAGTATCATCAAACAGGAACGTAAAATTGAACTTGCGTTGGAAGGACATCAATACAATGATCTCAGACGATGGAAAGACGCTTCAAAAGAACTGAGTAAATCCATTAAAGGATGGAACGTACAAGGAGAAATAGAAGAAGACTTTTATAAAGTCACAACTCTTTTTGTTCCTCGCGCATTTACAACTAAAGACTATTTGTGGCCTATAAAAAAACAAGACTTACAAGTAGACGACAAATTAATTCAAACGTATGGATGGTAATTATAAACATCGAAAAACAATGAAAAAAAGAATCTTATATTATATATGGATGGCATGTGCGGCAGTATTGCTACACAGTTGCGAAGATGTAGAAACTCATAAACCTTATGGGGATGACAGTGGACATGCTCCTGGTACAGTACAAGTGACTTCCTATGAACAAATTCCTGGTGGAGTGACATTGAAATTCACTGCTCCAACAGACGAAGATCTATTGTATATCAAAATAAAATATACACTTGACAATGGAAAAGAAATGGAAGCACGTGCTTCTCTCTATACTGATGAAACGACAATAGAAGGTTTCGGTAATACGAACCCGAAAAAACTAGTAATCTCAGCCGTTAACAAAATGGAGAAAGAAGGAGAAGCTATCATCACCGAAATAGTACCTGGAAAACCGGCATACCTTACTGCCATTGAAGAAATAGAAGTAAATCCTACATTCGGAGGTATTTATATACATACTACAAATAGAGGCAGAAACTATCTCATCTTTGATGTCTCTACAAAAGATTCAAAAGGTAATTGGAATGTAGAACATACAGAATATACTTCTGTAAAAAACATCGGCTTTACACTCCGAGGGTTCTCTGCCGAACCACATGATTTTAAAGTCCGTGTCCGCGATCTATATGATAACCAGTCAGAGGAATACTTAACAACCTTGACACCACTATATGAAGAAAAATTGGATTTGACCAAATTCAAAACTTTCTATCTAGCCAATGATATAAAGATGGACAACGCAGGTCATACTTTGGAGTCTTTATTCAATGGAGATCATGGATTAAACAGTTGGAATTATGCTCACGGTTATGACTTTAATCCTTCCGAGTTTCCTGTATGGTTTACATTCGATATGGGTCAAACCGCTCAATTAAGCCGCTTCACCTCATGGCAACGCTCCATGGGAGGTAGTTATTACTATCGTGCAGGTGCTATCAAAGAATGGGAAGTATGGGGACGTTCTGATTTACCATCTTCGGACGGAAGTTGGGACGGATGGACCAAACTGGCAGATTGTGAAAGTATAAAACCTTCCGGATGGCCCGCCGGTTCAAATTCAGAAGAAGATATAACATATGCTAGTAAAGGAGAAGAATTTGAATTTCCGGCAGATATTCCTCCAGTAAGATACATTCGATTTAAAATACTTTCTACTCATGACGGTGCCGGATTGGTAGTTATGCAGCAACTTTGGTTCTACGGAACCCCGATACAATAACCTTTTAACAAAGCAAAAGTATGAAAAAAATAAATATATTGATTCTCTGTAGTATCCTGTGCTTTTTCTATTCGTGTAATGGCATGCTGGATGGTATTCAGCCTTATCTAGACGAGGGAGAAAAAATCTATGTAGGAAAACTTGATTCACTCAAAGCTTTTACTGGAAAAAATAGAATCAAAATAGAAGGGAAAATGATGTACGGTGTAAATCAGGTAAAATGTGTTATTAGTTACAAAGATCCTATTACATTGGAAGAAAAGTTTAAAGAGTTTCCAATAGAACGTACGGAACCACGAGAAACCTTCGAATTTATGTTAGAGAATTTAACAGAAGGACAATATGACTTCTCGATAGTCACCTATGATCCCAAAAACAACACATCTATCCCGACAGAGGTATCTGCTTATGCATATGGCGAACTATACCAACAAGCATTAACCAACCGGATTTTACATAGTATCTCTCCTGAACAAAAAGAAATTGTAAATGAAAGTGGACAATCAGAAAGAATATGGGCAGCCAAACTGAATTGGAATATATCAAGAGGAGACGGTTTAGTAGGCTGTAACCTTGAATATGAACGTCAGGACGGAACTTTAGGCTCGAAATATATTTCAGTTGACGAGACTACAACAGAACTCGACAATTTTAAAGCTGATGGAATACTCCGGTACAATAGTATATATAAACCGACAACAACTTCCTTGGACGAATTTGTTACAGAATATAAAGAAGTTACATTGCCTTCCCAAAGTTACATTGGCATTACAAAAGACCTAACCAGTCTTTATATTAAGAATGCCGGATATCCATTTAGAGGATATGATGTAAGCAATAAATGGGGAAAACCTTACGATTGGAAATGGAATGAAGTTATGGAAACTAAAAATGCCAATGGAGGTGCCGGCTTCACAGAATATAACGATGGAACAATTCAGTTCGAAACAACACAATGGAGTCAGGGATATTATGACAACGGAAAGATCTGGCAAACATTTACTTTACCAGAAGGAAAGTATGAAATGCGTATCGAAGTAAAAAACGCCGCAAATATAGGTTCTGGCAGTACCAATATCCATTTTGCTGTAGCTCAAGGCGAATCACTACCTGACAATGAAGAATTGGAAAAGTCAGACATTATCCTCTCTTACCTCAAATTTGAGTCAGAACATACTAATAAAACATCTGCCTTACCTATATTTGAACTAACAGAAGAAAAAACTATTACCGTAGGCTGGGTAGTATCTTTCTCAGATATCTGTAGAAATATAGAATTTAAGTCAGTAAGATTGTGGAGTGTAGCTGAATAAAGTTCTCCATTTTATTAAACTATTCATCAAATGTTATTCTTATAAAAATAAACCCTGGAAGTTTGTATTATAAATTTCCAGGGTTTACTATAATCAAATCTTTTACTATATATTTATCTATTTCTTTTAAAATTGAAATAGAATTCATTTAAATAGGTGGTGCAACTGTACCCGATTTTCTTTTATTGTAACTTCATTACAATTATACATCTGAATAAAATCAGACTCTTTATTTTTTTCAGTATCTAGAGAATAAATCAAATTATGACGTATCATCAAGCCATCAACAGCTTTCGCTCGAATGGCACATGAGCTATTTTTTCTCATATAAAAATAATTTTCTTCAATAGTAATATTTTTATGAACCGCCCCTTTATATTCTCTATTCTCCGGATCAATGCTAATAATCGGTTCTCCACAGTTTAAAAACGTATTTTGACGAATAGTCAAGTCGTGTACCGGTCCTGACTCATACCAACTTAATCCATCATTGGCTACAAATATTCCACTCATCTGCATGCCGTAGAATGTATTTCCTTCTATCAGAGACTTACGTCGTGTTGTGATAAGAATCCCTCTGGTTGGTACTCTTGCAAAGTAATTGTTTGTAATCCGCACTTCCGGTGTCCACGTCACGTTCTCAACAACCAGGTCTTTCTGTTGCATTACCTCCGAAGAGAATGGACTTGACAGAGTGAGTTCCATTTCTCTTGGTGTTACTAATTTTGCCTCTTTTACTTTACATTTCCCTACTACCAACAAAGAACGTGAATCAACAAGTTCTATATCGTCTCCTTTAAAAAAGGCTTCAAATCCAAAAGTCTGATCATGCATAAAACGAAGTTTTAAACGATTGTCCGACAAAAATTCTATTACTCGCAAATGTGTACCATGTATATTGATAGGATCATCGTGTGCACCTACAAAACGGGAATTCTTAATATCAATCATACCACGGCAACCAGAAACCTGAATAAAATCAGCAAATCCCGCATTAGTACGTCCTGAACCTGGACGAGGAGCAAAGTTACAACGATCAACAGTAATATTCTCACTGTATTGACAGACTACCCCGAAATTTCCTAAATAATAGAAGTTGATATTCTCCAACAGTATTCCCTTACTCCTGTTTACAAATCCACTCACTTCGTCACGGAAAGAGTCGCGCATCTGAAAAATAGTATGTAGTCCTACTTGTGGTTTTGCTTTATATTGCAGATATAACACATTTGGACGAAGTTCTACTGTACGAAGCAAATTCTCCATCGGACTCCACGAACGCCAAGTCATTTCACTTATACGGTCATACGACTGCGCTATTCCGTTCTTAAAAGACCAACCATCACCATACCACTCCAACTGTTCGTCTACAATCCGATATTGGGATGTGGGATGTACCTGAACAATCAAATAATCATTCCCCTCTTCCAATACTTCAACCTCCGTTTGAGTAGGATGTTTATAATCTATATTAAAATTTTTCAAAACAATACCTTCACATTTATCAAGTACGAAACTTGTCATTTCACCATTCATCAATAAAGTTGACCCACAACCATCAATAGTGATATTCTTTAATGTATTAAGATACAATCCGATATGTTTAGTCGGATCAGGATCATCCAACTCAGAAGTCGTATTTGATATATAATATAACATTTGTGATGATTTCGCACGGTCTAACTGATAAATTCCCGGTGAAAACTTTACAGTAACTGGCCTCCCTTTACAGTCAGCAGCTTTTTTTAAAGCTAACGCTATATTTTCAATATCTTTTCCCTGCTCCGGAAAAACCTCTATTATCCTAGACTGGGCAAAAATAGCCAACTGGATGAACCAAACGCTCATCATAAACAAAATGTACTTTTTCATGATATTGATCTTTAAATTTTACTTTTTTCACAAAGATAGAAATTATCTATACCTTATTATAAATATAAAGCAATCAAAAAATAGAATGTTTGCTGCAAATATTTCATTTTTTGATTGCTTTGTACACATATAATCTTTCTGCTATTACCTAATTTTGTATCCGAACCTATATAACATAACCCATTAAAAAAAGAAAATAATGAAACACACTTTTATTACATTTATTCTACTGTCACTTTGTATTTTCACTTATGCACAGAAAAAGATTGCACGTGAATATATCGAATGGTCTGATATTTGGATTCCCGGAGCTAATAAAACAGATCTTCCACATGTATTGCTCATCGGTAATTCCATCACACGCGGATATTATGGAAAAGTAGAAGCAGCATTGAAAGAAAAAGCATATGTAGGGCGACTCTCTAATTCGAAAAGTGTAGGTGATCCGGCTTTAATCGAAGAATTGACTGTAGTACTCAAAAATACTAAGTTCGACGTTATCCATTTCAATAATGGTTTGCACGGATTCGATTATACAGAAGAAGAGTATGATAAAAGTTTCACAAAATTAATCAAAATCATTCGTAAATACGCCCCTAAAGCCAAGTTGATTTGGGCAACCACCACTCCCGTCCGTACCGGAGAAGGAATGAAAGAGTTTGCCCCTATCACCGAACGGTTGAAAATACGTAATCAGATTGCCTTGAAACATATCAATTATGCTGGCATAGAAGTGAACGACTTATGGAAAGTAGTCATCGACCATCCCGAATATTATGCAGGCGGAGACGGGACACATCCGATCGACGCAGGGTATTCAGCTTTAGCAAATCAAGTGATCAAAGTTATAAAGAATGTATTAGTACATTAAACCTTATTCATTCTATTTTAATATGGCAATAATGAAAAATCAAAAATCAACTCTATTATTAATTATCTGTTGTTTATCAACCTGCATAGTAACGGCACAACAACACGTAGAAACAATTAAAAATACTTTCTTAAATCCAAAATCAAACAAAGTGTTAGTTGTTGCTCATCGGGGAAATTGGCGTAGCGCACCGGAAAATTCAACTGCTGCTATTGACAGCGCCATTGCTATGAAAGTAGATATTGTAGAAATTGACATTCAAAAAACAAAAGATGGACAACTGATTCTAATGCATGATAATACACTAGATCGTACTACCACTGGAAAAGGAGAAATTAAAAACTGGACTCTGGCAGATATAAAAAAGTTAAAATTGAAAGATAAGGATGGAAAAGTAACAAATTATGTTGTGCCCACTTTAGAAGAAGCTTTGTTAACAGCAAAAGGAAAAATCATGGTTAATTTGGACAAAGCATATGACATTTTTGACGATGTATATGCTATATTGGAAAAAACCGAAACCCAAAATCAAGTAATCATGAAAGGAGGACAGCCTATAGAAACTGTCAAACGAGAATTTGGTTCTTATTTGGATAAAGTTTTATATATGCCAGTAATAGATTTAGGTAACAAAGAAGCTGAGAAAATAATCACAGACTATTTGAAAGAATTACGTCCTGCTGCTTTCGAAATTATTTATTCAGACCCCAAAAATCCGCTTCCTCCAAAAATAAAACAATTACTTTTTAAGAAAAGTTTGATTTGGTATAACACATTATGGGGATCACTTGCAGGAAATCATGATGATAATCTTGCACTGACCGATCCGGAAAAAAGCTACGGTTATCTGATCGAACAGCTAGGAGCCCGGATTTTACAAACAGATCAACCTGCTTATTTGCTCGATTATTTAAGAAAAAAAGGTTGGCACAATTAAATTAATAACATCTTTAATTCTCAATAAAACACATTATATGGATAAGAAAAAAATCAGTTATTTAATACTCCTTTGTTTATTCTCTTTAAGCTGCACGCTACAGGCAGAGAAATATGAAACGGTTTCTCCTAACGGAAAACTGAAGATTAAACTGAAAATAGACAAAGGTACCCAATACGAAGTATGGTACGATAATACACAACTTATACTTCCTTCTCCCATCGGATTACATCTGGCGGACGGCAAAGTAATCGGCAACGGAAGTGTAAAGTCGGCAAAGAAAAGAAAGGTGAACCAGACTATCGACGTCCTTGTTGGTAAAAACAAAGAATTACAGGATGCTTATAATGAACTCACCGTTTCTTTCAACGACAGCTGCGACCTTGTAGTACGTGCTTATGATGAAGGAGTGGCCTATCATTTCGTCACCCGTCTCAACGGAGAAATTACAATCATCAGTGAAGATGCTATTTTCAACTTTGCTTCCACCCCAACCATCTATTATCCGGAATGCGATGCTAATTATTCCGGCGAAACGGATCAATCCGGACGTACTCATCAGGTGCATCAAGGATATAGAAACTTTGAAAGACTCTATAAAGTCTACAAAGGTCCGTTGGAAATTCCTTACGAACGTTTTGCCGTTTCTCCGGTATTATACGAATATCCTGATTCTCCCTATAAAGTGGTCGTAACGGAATCAAATACCTATGATTATCCGGCTCTGTATATGGAATCCAACGGCTACAACTCCATGCGCGGAAAATGGGCTAATTACCCGAAAGAAACAATAGACTCCGATCCGTCCAATCCTTACTACTGGTATTCCAATCATTTGGTTGTTACCAGAGAGAATTACATCGCAAAGACTGATGGAAAGCGTAGTTTTCCGTGGCGTGTCATCATCGTTTCGGAAGATGATAAATCATTATTGAACAACGAACTGGTATACAAACTGGCCGATCCTTGCCGTCTGACCGATACTTCCTGGATCCAACCGGGAAAGAGTGCATGGGAATGGTGGCACAAAGCCGTTTTGGAAGGTGTTGACTTCCCCAGTGGAAACAAGCAGCTTTCTCTCCAGTTATATAAATACTACGTAGACTGGGCTTCAAAAAATCATATCGAATATATGACCTTGGATGCCGGATGGTCCGAAGATTACATCAAAGAACTATGCTCATACGCCAAAGAAAAGAATGTGAAGATTATCGTCTGGACATGGGCTAGTTGTGCCAGAGAGAATCCAAGTGACTGGATCGCTAAAATGCACAGCTACGGTGTATCCGGAGCAAAGATCGACTTTTTCGAACGGAATGACCAGATAGCCATGCGATGGGGAAAAGAATTTGCAGAACGTCTGGCCGAAAAGCAAATGGTAGCTATTTTCCACGGTTGCCCGGTTCCTACCGGATTGCATCGCACGTATCCCAATATACTGAACTATGAAGCAGTAAGAGGAGCGGAATGTAACTTCTGGGAAAAGACGTTAACTCCCGAATATCACACTCGTTTTCCTTTCATCCGCCTATTGGCAGGACCGGCAGATTATACTCCGGGATCCATGAGAAGTGTCACTCAGGATGAATTCAGACCGATGGATATAGATAATACTCCGCCTATGAGCATGGGAACACGTTCGCATGAATTGTCCATGTTTGTCATTTACGACCAATGGATGGCTTATTTATGTGACTCACCCACCGAATACAATAAATATCCGGATGTACTCGACTTCCTTTCCAAAGTTCCCGCAGTATGGGATAAGACCTTGCCATTAGAAGCAAAGTTAAGCGAATATATCGTAACAGCGAAACAAAAAGGCAATGACTGGTATGTGGGCGGAATGACCAACTGGAATGCCCGTTCTACAGAAGTGAACCTCAGCTTCCTGAAAGACAATGTCTCCTATCAGGCAACTATCTTTAAAGACGCTCCGAATTCCTACGAGCAACCTAAAGAATACATGGTAGAGAAAAGAACAGTGGATAATAAAACTATATTGAATATAGATATGGCAAAAGGCGGTGGATTCGTTATCCGTCTGGAAGCAGAAAACTAATATCGCTATGAATGAAATTTAAATGAGATAATTACATCTCAAAGAACGGTACCATCTGACGCACGGAATGGTACACTCCAATACATTAAACGGTACCTTCCAACATACTGGATAGTACCGTTTGATGTATTGGAAGGTACCGTTTGTATATCCTATCATAATCCCAGCTTCGCCGAAATCTCCAGCATCCGCTGAATAGGCTTCACTGCCTTCTCCGCTATTTCAGGATCCACCGTAATTTCCGGTGACTCATTCTTCAGACACTCATAGAGCTTCTCTAACGTATTCAACCGCATAAAGCTACACTCGTTACATCCACAGGTGCTATCGTTCGGAGGAGCAGGGATAAACGTTGTCTGCGGACACTTCTTCTGCATCTCATGCAAGATACCCGATTCGGTAGCCACAATGTACGTATTCTCCGGGTGGTTCACCGCATACTTCAGCAGTGCAGCTGTAGACCCTACCACATCCGCCAGTTTCAGCACCGTGCTTTTGCATTCGGGATGTGCCAGCACCAATGCTTCCGGATGCTGTGTTTTCAGCTCCACGATCTTTTCCACCGAGAACTGTTCGTGCACATGACAGGCTCCATCCCAAAGCAGCATATTCCTGTTCGTAACTGAGTTGATATAATTTCCCAGATTCCGGTCCGGACCAAAGATTATTTTCTCATCTTTGGGAAAACTTTCCACGATCTGCCGGGCATTGGTGGAAGTCACCACCACATCCGTTACCGCCTTCACAGCAGCTGTCGTGTTCACGTACGAAATAACGGTGTGCCCCGGATGCTCTTTGACAAACTGCGCAAACTGATCCGCCGGACAACTGTCCGCCAGCGAGCAACCCGCTTCCATGTCGGGCACCAGCACTTTCTTATCCGGACAAAGCACCTTCGCTGTCTCACCCATAAAGTGAACGCCGCACATCACAATGATGTCCGCCTCCGTTTTAGCAGCCAGTTGGGCCAACGCCAGACTGTCGCCAACGTAATCGGCGATATCCTGTATTTCACCCTTCTGGTAGTAGTGGCCCAGAATGATTGCATTCTTTTCTTTCTTCAGCTCGTTAATAGCCTTTATGAGATTATTCATAATAATATTCTTTTATTTTTTCCTTTTAAAAAAAATCCTTTGTTAGTGATGATAGCCTGTTAATAGTGTTAGCAAATAAATACGATTTTTCTTGCCGGATAAGTTATTAGTCCATACTTCTGCTTTATGAGTCCGTTATGAACGGAAGAAAAGGTGGAAGATTGACTATTTATTATCTTCATTATCAATGCAAGCCCTATCAAATGGGAGAATACTATTAACTCCCTGTTGATAAAGTGCAAAGTTAAAAACTTTATGGATATAAACAGGCAGATAAGTGCTGAAAAATATGTTGATGTCTGCATAGAAAGTTTCGTCTTTGTTTTTTGGAATGTTCATAATAAAGCACCCTTATACCTTCTTTTGAATAATGCAAGAATTATTTTTCAAATTCTTTCCCGATTGTTTTGACAGGTTTTAAACCGTTATCAACACCTCTGTTAACAGAAAAGAACTACCTTTGCAACCGAAACATAATAAATGAACAACGTATGCGAAAACTGAAAATAACAGAGCTGAACCGTATCAGTGCCGAAGAGTTTAAACAGGCAGAAAAGCTGCCTCTGGTGGTAGTGCTGGATGATATTCGTAGCCTGCATAATATAGGTTCGGTATTCCGCACGTCGGATGCTTTCCGTATCGAGTGTATCTATCTGTGTGGAATAACGGCTACCCCTCCCCACCCTGAAATGCATAAGACGGCTTTGGGCGCAGAGTTCACTGTTGACTGGAAGTATGTTAATAACGCTGTTGATGCTGTTGATAACCTCCGTAAAGAAGGATATATTGTTTATTCGATAGAACAGGCGGAAGGCAGCATTATGCTGGATCAACTCGAACTGGACAAGACGAAGAAATACGCTATCGTAATGGGAAATGAAGTGAAAGGGGTGCAACAGGAAGTGATTGATCATTCGGATGGTTGTATCGAGATTCCCCAATATGGTACCAAGCATTCTCTGAACGTGTCTGTAACAACGGGCATTGTCATCTGGGATTTGTTCAAAAAGCTACGTTGACGGTGTAAAATCAGTCGGTTAATAATTAGTTAATAAGTGGTTGATATCATAGTTAACTTGCTATTAATCAATATTCTTTTTCTGTTCATAATTGTGTGGGATAATAAGAGAGTATTGTAGCAATCTACTCTTGGATGAGTCTGATTGATTCAGTGTTTATTAACCATCCTGTTTCAAGCTGTTATCAGATGGCATCACAGCTATTAATAGCTGACTTCTCAACTGTTAATACTTGTCATGCAGACTATTAACACCTGACAAGTCAACTGTTAATACCCTAGAAGTCAGATAAAGCGGGGTAATTTTCCTATGGTGATCGTGGAATTAGATTTAATAGAAATATGATGGTTAATAACGACGTTGATAACCTTATAACAAGGTGAATCAGATTTGTCCGTTCTCTACCAGCAGCACGACTCTTTCCGTCAGTTTATCTTCTCCCAACGGATCATATTCCTTTTTCAGACTGGCACCGAACAGTGCGGCAAACGTCTGATAGAATCCTGCTTTGAAAGGTCCCATAAAAGCTTTTACCAGTTCATAACTGGTGGAATTACTTTGGCGGTCTATCAATTTAATCAAGAGTTTGCCTTGTGTGAAAGAAAGTTTCTTCATTTTGGCGGTATATTGTTCCTTCAGTCCTTTTTCCACCCGTTTGAGATGTTTTTGGCGAGCCTTCTCGTTGGGTAATGTTTGAAGATACTCATAAGTTTCGATAATAGCCTGGTTAATTTCTTTGGAGATAGGATATACCTTCTTTACGTTACGTACCAGCCGGTAGTATTCCAGCCGTTCTTTTTCGTTTTTGAATTTTAGCGGGCGGAAGATATAAACAGTCCTTAACTGGACACATGGAATGGTATCTCCGTTGTAGATACACATTGGAACCAAGTATCCGTTGATGCTTTGCTTGTCCTGTGCCTGCATCTTCGATGAACAGACCATAGCAAACGCCATCATTATTACTATGTTAAGCCTCCTTTTCACGTTACAAAAATAGAATTAAAATTTTATTATTCAGACATTTCTTTTAGACGTTAACCTATTTAAAGTATCTTTGTGCCCTTGTCTGTAAAAACGCAAGGTGCAAACAAATAATTTATTGATGAAAACTACTCAATTATTTCGGTTGATAAGTATTATAAACAGCCTGTTCGTTATTCCTGCTTGTAGTGCTCAAAACCCTTCTCAAAGTCTTATAGAAGATATTTTTGAAGATTTATCTGTTAATAATAGTGTTGATAATGCTGTTAATGAACCCAACTGGGAGAATGAACTGGAAGAACTGTCCGTCCGTCTTCACGAACCTGTAGATTTAAACCGGGCTACCCGTCAACAACTGGAACAATTTCCTTTTCTCAGTGATATTCAGATTGAGCATCTGCTGGCCTATATATACGTGCATGGGCAGATGGAAACACTTTATGAACTTCAGTTAATAGAGGATATGGACAGGCAGACTATTCAGTATCTATTGCCTTTCGTATGTATCAAAGCTATTAACAATGAGTCGTCTTTTCGGTGGAAAACTATGTTGAAAAGCGCTATGAAGTATGGAAAGAATGAAGTGCTAACTCGCATAGATATACCGTTTTACAAGCGGAAAGGTTATGAACATACCTATTTGGGACCTTCTGTTTATAACTCTGTTAAATACGCTTTCCGTTATCGCGATCAGCTCTATGCAGGTCTCGTTGCGGAGAAGGATGCCGGTGAACCCTTCCTTGCTCTGCACAATCGTCAAGGGTATGATTATTATTCTTTTTATCTCTTACTCAAAGATTGTGGGCGATTAAAAACATTGGCTGTTGGTAACTATCGGTTAAGTTTCGGACAGGGGCTGGTGATCAGCACGGATTACTTACTGGGAAAGACCGTATATGCTTCTTCTTTCAACACCCGCAGCGGAGGAATCAGGAAACATTCTTCTACTGACGAGACTAATTATTTTCGGGGAGTGGCGGCAACTGTAAGCATTACAAAACAATGGAGTATGTCCGGCTTTTACTCACACCGTTCGCTGGACGGTGTGCTGACCGATGGAGAAATAACTTCTATCTACAAAACCGGACTACACCGCAGTCAGAAAGAAGCTGATAAGAAGAACCTATTCACCATGCAGCTGACCGGTGGAAACGTGAGTTATCAACAGAACCGTATCCGGCTGGGTATCACCGGTATTTACTATGTTTTCAACCGACCTTATGAACCGCAATTAACAGGTTATTCCCAATACAACATTCATGGAAATCAGTTCTACAATTTAGGAATAGACTATGCCTACCGCTGGCATCGCTTTTCTTTCCAAGGAGAGATAGCTATGGGAAAACAAGGCAGTGCTACTTTGAACCGTCTTCAGTATTCACCGGTGGAAGGAACTCAGTTGATGATCGTACAACGATACTATTCATATAATTATTGGGCTATGTTCGCCCATTCTTTTGGGGAAGGAAGTGCGGTTCAAAACGAACAGGGATATTATCTGGGGGTGGAAACTTCCCCTTTCCGCCATTGGCACATCCTTGCTTCCTTCGATCTGTTTTCTTTCCCGTGGAAGAAATACCGGATCAGCAAACCTTCCCGAGGTATGGACGGATTGCTTCAGGCTACGTTTACTCCGCACAGTAATCTGACAATGTACTTGAAATATCGTTATAAACAGAAAGAGCGTGACTTGACAGGTAGCAAAGAAAACCTAACGCTTCCTATTTTTCATCACCAACTTCGATATCGTTTGAACTATTTTTATGGAGATGTGTTTAGCTGTCGTACAACTTTAGATTACAACCATTTTCATTCTCAAGACAGGGCTGCTAGTAAAGGATATCAAGTTACACAAATGATGTCCTCCCAACTGCCTTGGACCAGGCTGTTTGCTGACGTTCAAGGCAGTTATTTTTCTACAGACGATTATGATTCGCGGGTATATGTATCAGAGAAGGGATTGCTTTATACATTTTACACTCCCTCCTTTCAAGGTCGTGGATTTCGCTGTGCCGTTCGTCTGAGATATGAACCGAATGAACATTGGATGTTTATAACTAAATTCGGAGAAACCGTTTATCTCGACCGGAATGAAATAGGTTCCGGCAATGATTTAATCTTTGGAAATAAAAAAGCTGACGTACAAATGCAACTCCGTATTAAGTTTTAAAGTATCTTTGCCTCTGGATATTATAAAATAGTAAATGATAAAATAATGTGAGCTTGATGTGATAAACATCCGTATTGATATATTGAACTCACATTAAAACAATTAATAAAAAGATGACTATTATTTTTCCTTCACCCATCTTCGGCCCTGTTCATTCCCGCCGCTTGGGTGTATCTTTGGGAATCAACCTATTGCCGGAAGACGGAAAAGTCTGCTCGTTCGACTGCATTTATTGTGAATGCGGCTTCAATGCCGACCATCGTCCGAAGAAGCATCTGCCCACTCGTGAAGAAGTGCGCATCGCCCTGGAAGAAAAGCTGAAAGATATGCAGAAGAACGGTCCCGCCCCCGATGTACTCACATTTGCCGGAAACGGTGAACCGACTGCCCACCCTCATTTTCCGGAAATTATAGAAGATACACTGGCACTCCGTGACCACTATTTCCCGAATGCAAAAGTAAGTGTATTGAGCAATTCCACCTTCATCGACCGTCCTACGGTATTCGATGCATTGAACAAGATAGATAATAATATCCTGAAGCTGGATACGGTGAACGAAGAATACATTCATCTCTTGGATCGTCCCAACGGGAAATATTCCGTAAGGAAGATCATCGAAAAGATGAAAGAATTCAAAGGAAATTGTATTGTTCAGACTATGTTTCTGAAAGGTAGCTACCTTGGGAAAGATATGGATAATACATCCGATGAGTTTGTGCTCCCCTGGCTGGAAGCAGTCAAGGAGATAGCTCCCAGTCAAGTAATGATCTATACGATTGACAGGGAGACTCCCGATCATGATTTGCAGAAAGCCACTCATGAAGAACTGGACCGGATTGTAGAATTGATAGAGCGAACGGGAATTCCGGCAACAGCATCCTATTGATCGCTTATCTGAGATCATTTTAAACACATAAAACCCCCATATTATGAAAAACACGAATTTAGCCTTTTATGCTTTGGCAGGCATTTCTTCAATACCTGCTACGCTGACAGCCGGACAAGCTCATCCGAAGGAACGACCGGCTGATAAGCAGCAACCGAATGTAATCCTGATCGTCGCCGATGATTTGGGATACGGTGACTTGAGTTGCTATGGTGCTCATCGTATTTCTACACCGGGCATGGACCGTGTGGCGAATGAAGGAATTCGTTTCACACAAGGTTTTTGCACAGCGGCAACCTCTACTCCAAGCCGCTATTCCGTAATGACGGGTCTTTATCCCTGGACAAATACCGATGCAAAAATTCTGCCCGGTAATGCGGCACTAATCATCGACACCCAGAAGATTACTTTGCCCAAGTTGATGAAACAAGCCGGATACGCTACCGGTTCTGTAGGTAAATGGCATATCGGATTGGGAGACGGTAAAGTAGACTGGAATAAAGAGGTACATCCGGGAGCTGCCGAAATAGGATACGATTATTCCTTTATTCAGGCAGCAACGAACGACCGTGTCCCATGTGTATTTCTCGAAAACGGACGTGTAGTGGGGCTAGACCCCAATGATCCGTTGTATGTGGATTACCGGCAGAATTTTCCGGGAGAACCTACCGGAAAGAATAATCCGGAACTGCTCCGGATGCACCCGAGTGTGGGACATGCCGGTTCGATAGTCAACGGGGTGCCCCGTATCGGATTTCAGA
This sequence comes from Bacteroides sp. RCH18, assembly GCF_058231005.1. Taxonomy (NCBI): domain Bacteria; kingdom Pseudomonadati; phylum Bacteroidota; class Bacteroidia; order Bacteroidales; family Bacteroidaceae; genus Bacteroides; species Bacteroides sp. RCH18. The sequence goes on from NZ_JBIPTC010000001.1 coordinate 3,449,248, forward strand.
AAGGTGGTAAGGCGGCACAATGGAAAGACGAGGAAATGGCGGAATTGTTTTTGAACAAGGCGAAGCAATTTGTCAATGACCATAAAGATGCCCCTTTCTTTCTTTATTACGGATTGCATCAGCCACACGTACCTCGTGTTCCTAACGAACGTTTTGCAGGTCAGTCGGGGATGGGACCCCGCGGGGATGTTATCTTGGAAGCCGACTGGTGTGTATCCGAATTTCTGAAAGAACTGGATAAACTGGGATTGGCTGAAAATACAATCGTCGTGCTGACCAGTGATAATGGTCCGGTACTGGATGACGGATACAAAGACGATGCGGTGGAGCTGGTAGGAGACCATAAGATAGCCGGTCCGCTTCGCGGAGGAAAGACAAGTATGTTCGATGGTGGTACACGTATACCTTTTATGCTTCGCTGGCCGGCAGCAGTTAAACCACAGGTTTCCGATGCATTCGTTTGCCAGATGGATTTGCTGGCATCCTTTGCAGCCTTGTTGGGGCAGTCTTATCCGGACAAGTTGGACAGTGAAAATACCTTGGACACCTTTTTGGGCAAGAGCAAGAAAGGACGTGAAGAACTTGTCATTGAAGGAATGTTCAATTACGCCTACCGTCAGGGTGACTGGGCACTAATTCCTCCTTATTATAATCCGTATAGCGAGGAAGACGGAGACTTTATCGGTTTGGGATATGGATATAAGCTCTATAATCTGAAAAAAGATATCGGGCAGCAGGAAAATGTAGCAACCAAATACCCGAAGAAGCTGGGCGAATTGATCAACCGCTTTGAATATCTGAAATCGACTACGAATAAGGTGACACGCTATTGACCTCCGCTTATCCTCATGGGATTTGTGAATAAATAATAATAAAGCAGCTTCTGATTTAGGGTAACCCAAAGATGAAGTGTATTTATTACCAAACGAGTAATTTTACAATCTGACACTAATAATCTTATAGTATGTCATCTGAATTAGTTAATACCATTTTTAAAAGAATATACAAAGGCACTTAATGTCTAATACTAAATAAATAAAAACATGAAAAAAGAAACCCCCATCTCTTTACGACATCTCAGGCGTATTACCGCCATTTTATTCTTATGTCCGATTTCCTTTTCTTCCATACAGGTATCCGCAGCATCGGATCAGAGTGACGTTTCTTCGGCATCTGTCCGCCAGGAACAGACTGCGGGAATCCTTCGTGCAGAAAAAATAAACCCGACGACGGTTGATGTACTGTTCGCGAACCAGCAACGGATGACTATCGACTTTTACGGAGAGAATATTTTCCGTGTCTTTCAGGACAATTCCGGAGGCGTCATCCGTGACCCTGAAGCGAAACCTGAAGCGCAGATACTTGTAGACCAGCCACGACGCAAAGTTTCCGGACTGTCGGTAGACGAGAAAGATGGATATATCACCCTTACTACCGCCCAAGTACGGATTGAACTGAATAAGCAGACCGGACTGATGAAAGTCTTTAATCCGTTGACCGGCAAATGTGTGATCGAAGAAATCGCTCCGGTGGTATTCGGTCCTAAAGAAGTGACCGTAACCTTAAAGGAGAATCCCGAAGAATACTTCTACGGAGGCGGTGTGCAAAACGGACGTTTCTCTCATAAAGGCAAGGTTATTGCCATCGAAAATCAGAATAGCTGGACGGATGGCGGAGTGGCCTCCCCTGCCCCTTTCTACTGGTCTACCAATGGTTACGGAATGATGTGGTACACATTCCGGAAAGGTGAATACGACTTTGGAGCAACAGAGAAAAACATAGTGAAACTGTCTCACAATTCTTCTTACCTTGATATTTTCTATATGGTCAACGACGGAGCTGTTTCCCTGTTGAATGATTTCTATCAGTTGACGGGAAACCCCGTTTTGTTGCCCAAATTCGGTTTTTACGAAGGACATCTCAATGCCTACAACCGTGACTACTGGAAGGAAGACGAGAAAGGAATCCTTTTTGAAGACGGAAAGCGTTATAAAGAAAGCCAGAAAGACAATGGCGGCATCAAAGAGTCTCTGAATGGTGAAAAGAACAATTATCAGTTCTCGGCACGTGCCGTTATCGACCGTTACAAGAATCATGATATGCCTCTCGGATGGTTACTGCCGAACGACGGTTACGGAGCCGGATACGGACAGACGGAAACACTGGACGGCAACATCGCCAATCTGAAAAGCCTGGGAGAATATGCCCGCAAGAACGGTGTGGAAATAGGACTCTGGACACAGTCGGACCTGCACCCGAAGGAAGGTGTAAGCGCCTTATTGCAGCGTGACATCGTGAAAGAAGTCCGTGATGCCGGTGTGCGTGTACTCAAAACTGACGTGGCATGGGTAGGAGCCGGCTATTCCTTTGGATTGAACGGAGTGGCGGACGTAGGACATATTATGCCTTATTATGGCAATGATGCCCGTCCCTTTATCATTTCACTGGACGGCTGGGCAGGCACACAACGCTATGCCGGCATCTGGTCGGGCGACCAGACCGGAGGCGAATGGGAATATATCCGTTTTCATATCCCTACTTATATAGGTTCCGGTCTGTCCGGCCAGCCGAATATCTGCTCGGATATGGACGGTATCTTCGGTGGAAAGAATGCGGCAGTCAATATACGTGATTTCCAATGGAAAACATTTACCCCCATGCAGTTGAATATGGATGGCTGGGGCGCCAACGAAAAGTACCCCCATGCTTTAGGCGAACCAGCTACATCCATTAACCGCATGTATCTCAAACTGAAATCGGAACTGATGCCTTACACGTATAGCTTTGCCCGTGAAGCGGTGGATGGTATGCCTCTCATCCGTGCCATGTTCCTCGACTATCCGAATGAATATACATACGGAACGGCTACCCGCTACCAATATATGTATGGTACCGACTTTCTCGTAGCCCCTGTCTATCAGAATACGAAAGCTGATAAAGAAGGCAATGATATCCGCAATGGAATTTATCTGCCCGAAGGCACTTGGATAGATTATTTCAGCGGAGAGAAATACGAAGGCAACCGTATTCTCAGCAACTTCGATACTCCGGTCTGGAAGTTACCCGTATTCGTAAAGAACGGTGCTATTATTCCGATGACACAACCTAACAATAATGTCAGCGAAATAGACCCCTCACTTCGCATCTATGAATTTTATCCGAACCGCCATACTGCAACCGTAGAATATGACGACGACGGTGTGACGGAAGCCTACCGTCAGGAGAAATCGGTATCTACCCTGATCGAATCGAACGTAGACGCAAAGAACCGTGTGACTATCACCATTCATCCCACAGCCGGAAGTTTCGACGGTTTTGTAAAAGATAAAAAGACGGAACTGCGCATCAACGTCACGGAGAAACCAAAGAAACTGACTGCAAGAATCAACAACAAGAAAGTAAAACTGACGGAAGTAAGCACGGCAGCGGAACTTCTGAATGGAGAAAACGTATTCTGGTACGAAGAAACCCCCAATCTGAATAAGTTTGCAACCAAAGGAAGTGAATTTGAGAAAGTGGTTATCACAAAGAATCCGCTGTTGCACATCAAACTGGGCAGCACCGACATCACCGCCAATCGTATCGAACTGGACGTGGAAGGTTTCCGTTTTGAACCGGCCGACCGGAACTTGGTAAGTACCGGAACCCTGTCTGCACCGCAAAACGCTCAGGTAAGCGAGCAGAACAGAGAAGCATATACCCTGCAACCGACTTGGGACAAAGTACCCAATGCCGATTACTATGAGATTGAATTTGACGGAATGCTTTATACGACTATCCGGGATACTCACTTACTGTTTGAAGACTTGAAAGCGGATACTCCTTACGCATTCAAAGTGCGTGCTGTCAACAAAGACGGTGTTTCCGAATGGGCAGAGATTCAGGTGAAAACGAAGACTAATCCGCTGGAATTTGCTATTCGTGGCATTGAAGGCGAATCGACTGCCGCATCGCAGGGAGGATTCGGTGTAGACCGATTGTTCAACTTCTCCGAATCGGGAGATACATGGCACACGAAGTATAATGTTAACTCCATACCATTAGATTTGATTATCGACCTCAAAACAGTTAACCAACTGGATAAGTTCCATTATCTGCCCCGTGCGGATGCCGGCAACGGTACACTGCTGAAAGGAACGGTATCTTACAGTATGGACAAAGAAAACTGGACGGAAGCCGGAGCATTCGAATGGCAGCGGAACGGTGATGTAAAAGTATTCACTTTCACAGAGCGTCCAAATGCACGTTACATCAAACTGAACGTTACGGCAGGTGTAGGAAACTACGGTTCCGGTCGTGAGATCTACGTATTCAAAGTACCGGGAACGGCAAGTTACCTGCAAGGCGACATCAACAATGATGACAAGATCGACCGCAATGACCTGACTTCTTATATGAACTATACCGGATTGCGTCGTGGCGATTCAGACTTTGAAGGTTATATCAGCAAAGGCGATATCAACATGAATGACTTGATAGATGCTTATGATATTTCTGTCGTAGCCACTCAGCTCGACGGTGGTGTCGACAGGGAAGCTACGGAGAAAGTATCCGGCTCTCTGTCTATCAGTACTCCGAAGAAGCAGTATCAAAAGGACGAAATCGTTGAAATCCGTGTGAAGGGTAATGATCTGCGGTCGGTTAATGCACTTAGCTTTGCTTTGCCTTATGATCAGAGCGACTATGAATTTGTAGGTGTGGAACCGCTGAATATGAAAGCAATGGAAAATCTGACTTATGACCGTCTGCATACAAATGGTGTGAAATCCCTCTATCCTACTTTCGTCAATATGGGAAAACAGGAGGCTTTGGAAGGTTCGGAAGAACTCTTTATTCTGAAATTGAAAGCGAAACGTAAAGTGAAGTTTGATCTGAATCTGAAAGACGGAATATTGGTTGATAAGCAACTGAGGATGCATTCATTCTAGAATGTATTTCGTGTAAATCATTGATATATAACAAAAGAGGATGCCTGTGGGGAACTATTGGCATCCTCTTTGGGAGACAGACGGGAAGGATTACTTTCACAAGCAGTCCTTCAGTCTGCTACCTCCATATTTAATCTGGTTAGGGATTTCTTCATTTGAATACTCTTTTTATGAAGTGAGAATCATTCTATTAGATAGTAATCTTTATTCTATTGTACGTAAACTGATTAGTTCCAGCCATTTATTCATACTCAGGTCAATGCCTCCTTTCTCTAAATAGTAAATGGCTTTTTTATAATGTGGGTTATCTTGCTCTCCAAATAAATTGTTACTTAATTCTCCAAGATTGTAATAAAGGCGTGCCATCTGCATATAGTCCAGCATAGTGTAGTTTTCATCGACGGCTCCGTCGGCCAAACGGTTCAACAGTTCATAAGCAATTCCTTTTTCTTCTTCCGATAACTCGGAGAGTCGAGAGTGAAGGAGTTTAGTAGATTGCATTAACTGAATAATGTCTTTTTTAAAATCTGATTGCATGTTTTGTTATGTTGCCGCATCAGTTTCCTGTTGGTGCGCGGTTTATAAAAAAGAGGACGTGGAAACTATCTACTATACGTCACCATAGGTATCCACTACGACCCCTCCACGACATAAGTGATAGTCCCACGCCCAACTGGTATATAACAAAGTATATATACGATTGTGCGCGAGACCTGTCACTCATTGTCACTCGTGGATAAAATTAGTGGATTCTATGGTGAGTGCAATAAATAACCGTTCTCAATACAAAATTTAAAGCTTTCTTTCTACGAGCGAAAGTAAGCATGTGGCAAAAGTAGCGATAATTATTTGTTTTACAAATAATTTTGTTTTATAATTTCGTTGATAATAATAAAGTAAATACTAGCCTGCAGATCACTTCCTTTACTAAGACTTAATACTGTGTATGCAAAGAACTAGTACTCGTTATACTTGAGCCTATTCGTCTGACAGTTGTTGAACTTTCGTCTAACAACTGTCAGACGAAAGTTCAACAACTGTCAGACGAATAGTTTTATGCATAACTTGGAGATAGATTTATTAAAGATAAGAGGCAGATATGTGTTAATCAGTATTAGTCTATTCTTGTACTGTTTAGCTCATTACACGCAGGAAATGATTCAAAGCTGTGCAGGAATGAATAAAATATAGTGTATTGAAAAAGGACTATTATTCAATATACAGGAGCTATATGCCCAATATATTGGATATATAGCTCCTGCGCGTTGGATATATAGCTCCTGTACGCAGGACATATATACCCTGCACACAGGCTAATCAGCTCTTACTTTACATCATCCCATGTATCCGTCCGGAACGGGAAAGCAGCGATCCCCAATGTATTGCGTAAAGTGATGTTTCCTACATAATTGCGGAAAGCATACCGTACGGCTACCGGTTGGGCGACCTGATCGCTCCATACTTCTACATTTCTTGTGCGACCTGCAATCCGTGCTTTTGCCGGATAGAATTTCTTGTCGGCTCCTGCAATTTCGAAACCTTCCAATTCACAGTTGCCCGGTGCCAGTCCGGAAGGGGCATTGTCGAGTGTGACGATCGCTTTGTTCTTTGAATATTCCACCTTTGTCATCATTGGTCCGGTAGATGGAAATTTATGGAGACCGTATGTTTTAGTCAGTGCGAGATTGGCCAGCCGGAGTCCTACTACATTTTTCTGAGGAGGATGAATGCAGAACTCGTCGCCGACATCTATCGTAGGAATCATTCCGGAGTTGGGGATTGTCTGTAATGCTTTCATTTGTGCTTCCTGCAATAAGGCGGAATTTATATTTCGGCTGTTTCCATATTTGTGCGGAGCAATCTGGACATAATAAAAAGGCATATCCGGTGCTTCCCATACATTTCTCCAAAGCTGGACCATTGCGGTCATCATCGGAGCATAGATCTGATAGTTGAATAGATTCGACTCTCCCTGATACCATAGAAATCCGCGTGCCGTAAAGTTTTTCACAGGCAGTAACATGATATTATACAGACATTGCAGTCGGCTATTCGTATCTAACTTTGGATTTTTGGCGGCCTTTATATTTGCGCCTTCCACGGAGGCGAGCGTTTCTTCTGTCATCCATGCCTCGATTCGTGAACCTCCCCAACTGTTGATGACCAGTCCTACGGGGAGATGAAGCGTTTCCGTCAGTTGTCGGGCAAAGAAGTAACCTGCGGCACTGCAATCCATAGTGGTTTCGGGCGAAGAAACTTCCCATTTCGCTCCTTCAAAGTCTGTCCGTTCTTTCACTCCTTTGGTTCGGGGGACAGTGATAAAACGGATACGGTCGCGGTAGTTGCCTGCGTTCAGAAGAGTTTCCAGCGAATGGTCGATGGGTTGTCCCATGTTTCCTTTCATGGTCATTTCCATGTTAGACTGACCGGAGCATATCCATACTTCTCCTATTAATATATCCGATAGCGTGACCCGGGTCCCGTCACTGATGGTAATAGAATAAGGAGTAAAACTTCCGGCAGGAGTATCCACTTTGACCAGCCATGCTCCCTCATCGTCTGTCGATACCTTATAAGTACGGTTATTCCAAGAGGTGGTGACAGTCACCTTTTTGCCGTCTGCCCATCCCCACAGCTTAACGGAACTGTTTTGTTGGAGTACCATATGATCTCCCATCATGGCAGGGAGCTTCACTTTGCCTTGTGCAAGCGAGAAAAATAAAAGAGAGATTGTAAAAATCAGAAAATGTTTTTTCATACTATTGTTTTATTAATTAGGATTTGACAAATACTTCACTTAGGTCTAGGGCAAAATTACAACCTAATTTGAATATGGAATAATACTATTTAGTCATTCTCTGACAGATTTTGGTCGATTTACTCTAACTTAGCTTCTATTCCAATGATTCATTTCCTTTCCGAGGTACTTGCAGGGGAAAGAAGTTTTGAATATATTTGTATTAAGACGCTTTACAGAATATGTTTTTGATGAGACAATAACTGAATAATAATATGAATTTGTTAATACTATGAGTAAATTATCAGAGAATAACACATCCAGACTTGCTTCTTTGGATATTCTTCGAGGTTTTGATCTATTTCTTCTTGTCTTCTTTCAGCCGGTGTTTGCGGCATTGGCACGACAGTTGAACTTGCCGTTTCTCAACGATATCCTTTATCAGTTTGATCATGAAGTGTGGGAGGGATTCCGTTTCTGGGATCTTGTGATGCCGTTGTTCCTGTTTATGACAGGTGCTTCGATGCCGTTTTCACTGTCAAAGTACGTCGGTATGTCCGGCAGTTACTGGCCCGTCTATCGGAGGATTCTGAGGCGGGTGTTTTTGCTGTTTATTTTCGGAATGATTGTTCAGGGAAATCTGCTTGGACTGGACAGCAGTCATATTTATCTCTATTCAAATACTTTGCAGTCTATTGCTGTCGGCTATTTTATTGCGGCAGTCATTCAGTTACATTTTTCATTCAGGTGGCAGATAGGAATCACTTTATTGTTGCTTTTCATATACTGGATTCCCATGACATTTTTGGGTGACTTCACACCGGCTGGAAACTTTGCCGAACAGGTGGACAGATGGGTTTTAGGTCGTTTCAGAGATGGTGTTTTCTGGAATGAGGACGGAACGTGGAGCTTTTCACCTTATTACAATTACACATGGATATGGAGCAGTCTGACATTCGGAGTGACTGTCATGCTCGGAGCTTTTGCCGGAAAGATTATGAAAGAAGGGAAAGCGGACCGTAAAAAGGTGGTACAGACTCTGTCGGTCATTGGTGTGCTTTTAGTAGGGCTGGCGATGCTTTGGAGTTTGCAGATGCCTATCATTAAGCGTTTGTGGACAGGTAGTATGACATTACTATCCGGTGGTTATTGCTTTCTGTTGATGGCATTGTTCTATTACTGGATTGACTATAAAGGACACAGCCGTGGATTGAACTGGTTGAAAGTGTATGGTATGAACTCCATCACGGCTTACCTGTTGGGCGAAGTGGTGAACTTCCGTTGCATTGCTGATTCGGTCAGTTACGGGTTGAAACAATACATCGGAGATTATTATCCCGTATGGCTTACTTTTGCTAATTATCTTATTCTTTTCTTCCTGTTGAGAATGATGTATAAACGGGGCTTGTTTCTAAAAGTTTAGTGGAGCGGTAATCCCTCCTCTCTTAAAATAAAAAGAGCCATTTTAATCCCGAAAAGCAGGAGATAAAATGGCTCTTTCTTTATGTTGGAATCTCTTTATTTCATGACTTCTTCCGCTCTATCCAGCGCTACCTTGAAGTTCGGGCAGATATTTTCTTTTCCCAGCAATTCATAGAATCCGGATTTCTCCAGCACCTTGTATACTTTCTCATTGACTCCGGAAAGAATGACGGTAATCTTTTCTTTCTGCGACATTTCGCAAAGTGTAGTCAGATTATGAATACCTGTGGAGTCGATGAACGGAACTTTACGCATACGGATGATGCGTACATTCGGACGGTCTCCCAGTTGCGCCATCGTTTCTTCGAACTTCGTAGCGATACCGAAGAAGTAAGGACCGTTGATCTCATATACTTCCACTCCTTTAGGGATCATGATGTTTTCTTCGTTGACGGCGATATCCGATTCTTTATTCGGGTCGATCTCATCCGTAATGACGGAGATTTCAGTAGTCTCCATGACACGTTTCATGAAGAGTACGCAGGCGATGATCAGTCCTACTTCGATGGCAACTGTCAAGTCGAAGATAACAGTCAGGAAGAAAGTGATCAGCAGTACGGTGACATCGGATTTCGGATTCTTCAGTAAAGCCTTGAAGACGCGCCAGCCGCTCATATTATAAGATACGATGACCAGTACTCCGGCAAGGCAAGCCATCGGAATATACTGTGCAAGGGGCATCAGGAAAAGAAGAATCAGAAGAAGGATAATCGCATGGATAACACCTGCAATCGGTGTCTTACCTCCATTGTTGATATTCGTCATCGTACGGGCAATAGCTCCGGTAGCGGGGATACCTCCGAACAATGGTGCTACGATATTTGCCGCACCCTGTGCGATTAGTTCCGTGTTGGAATCATGACGGTCGCCTATCACACCATCGGCTACGGTGGCAGACAAGAGTGATTCGATAGCTCCCAGCACTGCAATAGTGATAGCTACCGGAAACAGATTTTTGATAGCTTCCCAATCCAGAGCCGGTACAACGGCATCCGGCAATTCTGACTTAATGGTGAAACGGTCGCCGATGGTCGGAATGCAATCTATTCCGCCATAAGTCTTCATCAGATAGACGGCCACTGTCACTACAATAATAGCAATCAGCGAACCGGGAATTTTTTTAGAAAACCGGGGAGTGATTGCAATGATAATGATGCTGACAATACTTACAATGGTATTCCACCAATTCACGGTATCGAAATGACGGAAATAAATCATCCATTTCCCGACAAAGTCTCCCGGTACCTTTTCACCTCCGAAGGATAGTCCGAAGATATCGGCAATCTGCGTAGTAAAAATGGTAACAGCAATACCGCTGGTGAAACCGACGATAATGGGATACGGAATAAACTTGATAACGGCTCCGAGCTTGAACACTCCTAATAATATAAGGAGAACACCTGCCATGAGCGTTGCCACAATCAGTCCGGCTTCGCCATATTGCTGGATGATGCCGTAAATGATCACAATGAAAGCTCCTGTCGGTCCGCCGATCTGGACTTTGCTTCCTCCCAGCAGAGAGATGATGAATCCGGCAATAATAGCGGTGATAATACCTTTCTCGGGCGATACTCCCGAAGCAATACCGAAGGCGATGGCCAGTGGAAGTGCTACGATGCCGACAATGACGCCTGCCATCAGGTCCGCCATAAACGTTTCTTTCGAATAATTCTTTAAACAAGAAACCAATTTGGGTTTAAATTCAAATAACTTCATTTCTGTGAATTATTATATATAATTTGCTCTTTTGCAAAGTAGAGGTTGCAAAATTACGCAAAATAATCGAGATAAGTATGTTTAGCAACATGCTATTTGATTGTTGATAGGTTTTATCTATGAATTGATAGTTTTTATTCATCAAGAAAAGGGAGCTTATTACGAACAAATCGCTTATATTTGCGTTATAAATAGTACGACAAGTTACGTTTGGTAATAACCAATTTAAATATAGATTAGAATTATGACTAAAAGTATTAAAGGAACCCAGACAGAGAAGAATCTGCTGACTTCATTCGCAGGAGAATCACAGGCTAGAATGCGTTACACTTATTTTGCAAGTGTTGCAAAGAAGGAAGGTTACGAACAAATTTCAGCAATCTTCACAGAGACAGCTGATCAGGAAAAGGAACACGCTAAACGTATGTTCAAGTTCCTGGAAGGTGGTATGGTAGAAATTACTGCCAGCTATCCGGCTGGTGTGATCGGTAATACACTCGAAAATCTTCGCGCTGCCGCTGCCGGCGAACACGAAGAATGGTCACTGGATTATCCTCATTTCGCTGATGTAGCAGAACAGGAAGGTTTCCCGATGATTGCCGCTATGTACCGCAATATCTCAATCGCCGAGAAAGGCCACGAAGAAAGATACCTGGCTTTCATGAACAACATCGAAAATATGACCGTATTCGCTAAAGAAGGCGAAGTGGTATGGCAATGCCGTAACTGCGGTTATATCGAAATCGGTAAGGAAGCTCCCGAAGTTTGCCCGGCATGTTTGCATCCGCAGGCTTATTTCGAGGTGAAGAAAGAAAACTATTAATAAGAGGTGTTTATTAGATAATAAAAATGCCGCTTGCATATAATTGCAAGCGGCATTTTATTTATTAAGACATTTCATTATCTGACTGTATCATCTCTGTAGATCGTTACAGTCCTTTCTTTCGTAGAGTCATTCTTGATACTGGTCACATCCCCCTTTGTGGTAAAGTACACATAGTTTCCCATATCCATAAAACGATAGACTTTGACTCCGTCATGCTCGAACAAATAGCTGACTTCGTAGGTTCGGTTGTTTTCCGATTTGCCTTGTTTCAATGGGATCCCTGTATAGCAGGAACTTACACCTGCCATAACGAATAAAAGAATAAATAGTCTAGTTAATGTTTTCATGATTATTTTTTAGCGTGTGGATAATCAATCGTATAATGCAATCCGCGGCTTTCTTTGCGTTCCATCGCCTGACGCATAATCAGATATCCTACGTTGACCATATTACGCAATTCGCAAATCTCTCTGGAGGCTACGCTGCGTTTGAACAGGCTTTCAGTTTCTTCGTAAATGATATCCAGTCGGTCCCAGGCACGTTTCAGGCGAAGGTCACTGCGGACAATACCTACATAAGTACTCATAATCTGGTTGACTTCCTTCATGCTTTGCGTGATCAGTACCATCTCTTCCGGTGAACGGGTTCCCTCGTCGTTCCATTCGGGGATAGCTTCGTTGTAGGCATACTGGTCTACAACTCTCAGGCTATGCTTGGCGGCAGCGTCGGCATATACGACAGCTTCGATCAGTGAGTTGGAAGCCAGACGGTTACCACCGTGGAGACCGGTGCAGGAGCACTCTCCCACTGCATAGAGGCGTTCGATGGAAGACTGTCCGTTCAAGTCTACGAGGATACCGCCGCAAAGATAGTGGGCTGCCGGAGCTACCGGAATGTAATCTTTGGTGATGTCGATGCCCAGGCTGAGGCATTTCTCGTAAATATTGGGGAAGTGCTTCTTTGTCTCTTCCGGGTCTTTGTGGGTGACGTCGAGATAAACATGGTCATCACCCCGATTTTTCATTTCGTTGTCGATGGCACGGGCTACGATATCGCGCGGAGCGAGTGAAAGACGGGGATCGTATTTCTGCATGAACTCCTTGCCGTCCATTGTGCGGAGTACGCCACCGTAGCCACGCATCGCTTCCGTAATCAGGAACGAAGGGCGGTCACCCGGATGGTACAGGGCGGTAGGGTGGAATTGTACGAACTCCATATCCTTCACCGTACCTTTGGCACGATAGACCATGGCGATACCGTCTCCAGTAGCGACTAGCGGATTGGTGGTCGTTTTATAAACAGCTCCTACTCCACCGGTGGCCATAAGAGTCACTTTGGCGAGGTAGGTATCTACTTTTCCGGTTTTCGGGTCGAGGATGTAGGCACCGTAGCATTTGATGTCCGGTGTCTGGCGGGTAACGGTTACTCCCAGATGATGCTGGGTCAGTATTTCAACGGCAAACTGGTTTTCGATCACCTCGATGTTCGGATGCCTTTGCACAGCTTTGATCAGGCTGTCCTGAATCTCTGCTCCCGTATTATCTTTATGGTGAAGAATGCGGAACTCGGAGTGTCCTCCCTCGCGGTGCAAGTCAAATTCGCCTTTCTCGTTTTTGTCGAAGTCCACGCCCCATTTGATCAGTTCTTCAATTTGCGCAGGCGCTTCGCGCACTACTTTTTCTACTGCGCCACGGTCGCTGATCCAGTCGCCGGCAATCATCGTATCTTCAATGTGTTTGTCGAAATTATCCACCAGCAGGTTGGTGACGGACGCCACTCCTCCTTGTGCGAAGTACGTATTGGCTTCTTCCAGCCCGCTTTTACAGATAAGAGCAACTTTACCTTTGTGCGCCACTTTGAGCGCAAAACTCATACCGGCAATTCCGGAGCCGATAACGAGGAAATCGAATTTTCTTACCATAATTTTGTTTATTTCTCACCGCAAAGCTACAAAATAAGTCACTTCGTTGTTCTTTTCGTTGTCACTAATTCATAAATTTGCTACCTTGCACGCAAAAATCTGACAAAATGAATCGAATTTTTCATGCCCGCATCGCCTGGTACCAGTATTTTCTGCTGGTGGTGCTTACTGTAAATGCCGTCGGTGCTTTGTGGTGTAAATATATCTTGCCGGCAGTGCTACTAATGCTCCTGCTTATTGTAGTCATCGAACAGATTATTCATACGGTTTATACCGTATCTACCGATGGACTTCTGGAGATATCCACCGGACGTTTTATGCGTAAAAAAGTAATTCCAATTGCCGAAATCACGGCTATCCGGAAGTATCATTCCATGAAATTCGGAAAGTTTTCGGTGACGAATTATGTCTTGATAGAGTATGGAAACGGGAAGTTTGCTTCGGTGATGCCTGTCAAGGAACGTGAATTTGTGGAGTTGATTAAAAAGAGAATGGAACTATAAATTTTATACCTATGAAATACCAAGTCATTATCATCGGTGGCGGTCCCGCAGGATATACAGCCGCCGAAGCTGCCGGCAAAGCCGGTTTGAGCGTACTCCTTATCGAGAAGAACAATCTGGGAGGTGTCTGCCTGAATGAAGGATGCATCCCGACGAAAACTCTGTTGTATTCGGCAAAGACTTACGACAGTGCACGTCATGCCTCGAAATATGCGGTGAATGTCTCCGAAGTCTCTTTTGACTTGCCGAAGATCATTGCCCGCAAAAGTAAAGTGGTGCGCAAACTGGTATTGGGTGTAAAGGCAAAGCTGACCTCCAATAATGTCGTGATAGTGACGGGAGAGGCGCAGATCATAGATAAAAATACGGTTCGCTGTGGCGAAGAGACATACAATGCGGAAAATCTGATTCTTTGTACAGGCTCCGAGACCTTTATCCCTCCTATTACTGGCGTGGAAACGGTGAATTACTGGACGCATCGGGATGCGCTGGACAGTAAGGAACTGCCTGCCTCCCTTGCCATTGTAGGCGGTGGCGTGATCGGTATGGAGTTTGCTTCATTCTTTAATAGTCTCGGTGTGCAGGTGACGGTGATTGAGATGATGGATGAGATTTTGGGAGGAATGGATAAGGAACTGTCTGCATTGCTTCGTGCCGAATATGCGAAGCGGGGCATTAAATTCCTGCTCAGCACTAAAGTTGTCGCCTTATCACAGACGGAAGAAGGTGCGGTTGTTTCATACGAGAATGCAGAAGGAAAGGGCAGTGTTATAGCAGAAAAACTATTGATGAGCGTTGGACGCCGACCTGTGACGAAAGGTTTCGGACTCGAAAATCTGAATCTGGATAAAACCGGGCGTGGTGCTATCAAGGTCAATGAGAAGATGCAGACTTCGCTGTCCGGCGTTTATGTCTGCGGTGATCTGACAGGCTTTTCTTTGCTGGCTCATACGGCTGTCCGTGAGGCGGAGGTTGCCGTACATTCTATTTTGGGTAAGGAAGATGCAATGAGTTACCGGGCTATCCCCGGTGTTGTTTACACGAATCCGGAGATTGCAGGAGTCGGAGAAACGGAAGAATCAGCCTCAGCAAAAGGAATTACTTATAAGGTGGTGAAACTTCCGATGGCTTATTCCGGTCGTTTTGTGGCAGAGAATGAAGGTGTGAACGGAGTCTGCAAAGTACTGCTGGATGAACAGGAACGGATAATCGGAGCACATGTGCTGGGCAATCCTGCTTCGGAAATTATCACTCTTGCCGGTACTGCCATTGAGCTTGGACTGACTGCCGCCGCATGGAAGAAGATTGTTTTCCCTCATCCTACGGTAGGAGAGATTTTCCGGGAAGCGTTATAAGATTAAGCATAAGCGGATAGCCGTGATATCCAAGATACGGAAGAATCTGAAGTAGCATGAAAGTTAATGTAGAAGGTTGATGAAGAAGTATTTGTTGTTTTTGGTTTTATCAGTTGCCCTGTTGCCCGCATCCGTATGGGGACAGGCAAATTTTTCTCAGATTGATTCATTAATCAAAAGAATGCTTCCCGAAGCATCCGAAGTCGGCATCTCCGTGTATGACCTGACGGCGAAGAAGTCATTATATACTTATCGTGATACGAAACTCTCCCGCCCGGCTTCTACCATGAAGCTGCTCACGGCTATTACGGCTCTCTCCCGCCCCGATGCGGACAATCCTTTCCGTACGGAAGTCTGGCACGACGGGGTGATAGAGCATGATACGTTGCAAGGCAACTTATACGTTGTCGGTGGATTCGATCCGGAATTTGACAGTTTGATGATGGATTCATTGATCGAAGAAGTAATCACCTTCCCTTTTTCGGTAATCAACGGACAGGTGTATGGCGATGTTTCGATGAAAGATTCCCTTTATTGGGGGCACGGATGGGCATGGGATGATACTCCGGAGGCTTATCAGCCTTATATGTCTCCGTTGATGTTTTGTAAGGGTGCTGTGGAAGTGACGGTGGTTCCCGGCTCTCTGCAAGGAGATACGGCAAGCGTTTCCTGTAAACCTGTGTCTTCTTATTATACCTTGACGAACCGGACAAAGACACGTACTCCTTCTGCCGGAAAATATTCATTATCGAGAGACTGGTTGACCAATGGGAATAATCTGATCGTAACAGGCAATGTTCCTACGTTTAGAAAGGATTTGATAAATGTCTATGATTCAGGGAGCTTCTTTATGCACGCTTTTTTAGAACGTCTCCGTGCTAAAGGAATCGTGGTTCCCGAATCGTACGGTTTTACCGAATTACCGTCCGATGGAGCAGAGCAGATGGCTCGCTGGGAGACTCCGGTGCAGAAAGTCTTGAATCAGCTGATGAAGGAAAGTGATAATCTGAATGCGGAAGCAATGCTTTGCCGGATTGCGTCACAAGCTACAGGAAAGAAACGTGTAACGGCGGAGGATGGCATTGTTGAGATTATGAAACTAGTTCGTAACCTCGGGCACGATCCGAAAGACTATAAGATCGCGGATGGCTGCGGATTGTCTAATTATAATTACCTGTCTCCTGCCCTGTTGGTCGATTTTCTGAAATATGCCTATTCACAATCCGATGTTTTTCAGAAACTGTATAAGTCCCTTCCTGTTGCCGGAATAGACGGAACGCTGAAAAACAGAATGAAGAATACTCCCGCATTCAGAAATGTCCATGCAAAGACCGGTTCGTTTACGGCTATCAATGCTCTTGCCGGTTATCTGAAGATGAAGAACGGACATACCTTGGCTTTTGCCATTATGAATCAGAATGTGCTTTCGGCTGCCAAGGCGAGGGCGTTTCAGGATAAGGTTTGTGAGGTGATTATCGGACATTGAAATGAGCATTGAATAAGGTTGTTGATAGAAATGATAAATATTTGCTGAAAAAGTACTCTTTTATTTGAACGTTTGCTTTGCTCGCGTGTATGCTTTGTCAGAACGGTTCTAATTAAGCAATGTTGAATTTAATAAAAGAGTGAATAATGAAAACTATCAAATACTTGTTACTTGTCTTATTGTGCTATTGTACAGCACAGGTTTATTCTCAAAACAAGGCAAGCTGGGTCCCGGACTCTATTGCATCTCAGATTCCTGTAATTCAGAATCAGGCCCGGGAATGGAAACAGAAGATCTATGAAAACCCTAAAGATGAAAAAGCATGGATGTCTTATACACGAACGATTCAAACACTCAAATCGCTTACTCCCGGCGATGATATAGAAAAGGAAATCAATGAGATGATGGACAAAATGAAAAAAGAGATACCCAATACTGCTACTTATGCCTTAATACAGAATATGATTTTACCTTTTGGAAAAAATGATATGACTTTTGATGAAATTATAGATAAGTGGCCTGATGCTGTGATGCATTATCCTGTTTATATGGGCTTGTCTTTTAGCAATAAGGATAGGCTGAAAGACATTTCTACCCGGTGGTATCAATCAGGTGCATATCCTGTTCAGTCTTTAAATTATACCTATAATGAATTGGCTTCTGCCGAAAAGGACGCATTGATATTTACTGATGTTAATTGGACGCTGTTTGGAAGTTATCTGCTTCAATATGGAAAGGGATTGTTTGATGATAAAAAAGTAATCCTTTCAGGTTTAATCCTTCCTTCATTTTCTATGAACAGGCTTACGGAGGAATTAGGCATACCGGAGTTCAAAGATACTGACCCTGAATTTTATAAAAGTAAAACTCCTACGGCAACATTTGCAAATGAAATCAAAAAACGTATAGAGCATATTGCCAAATATACCAACCGTCCCATTTATATCTCTGTCTCAACCAATGAAGCTGTGAAAGATCTGCTGAAAGACCATTTATATACTGAAGGTCTGTTAATGAGATATTCTGCCAAACCTTATGATAATCTGGCTATCATGCGTCGCAATTATGAGAATACTTATCTGTTAGATTACTTATACGAGTCTTTTTATCCTGAGACGTTGACGAATGTTTGTCTTGATTTGAAAGGAGTAAAAATGCTTAGCATATATTATGTACCGGCTTTCAAGTCCCTTCTCCAGTTTTATAAGGAATCAGATGATGTGACTCATTATGATAAGCTTCATGCTTTATTGGAATCTATCATTAAGAAAGCGGATTATTACAATGAGGAAGTACGTGAACGGTATCTTAAAAGTATTAATTTCTAATCGTTCTTCTCATAAAGACTATGAAAAGACTTATATATATATTATTCCTCTTGATAGGTTTTGAGCAGGCTTTGTTTGCCCAGAAAATAGACACCTTGAGAACTGAACGTCTTGAGCTACGTTTGGAACCCGATTTGGTAGGCTTTATTCCTTGTGGAAAAGAATGGTTTCAAGTTCAAAAAGATGCATGGAAGTTAGAAATCGATAAAGATGTGAGAAATGAAAAAGCGTGGGAGAATTACTATCTTGCGTGCAAAGGAATTTGGGATGAAGACACATTGCTATGGAAGAAAGAACAGCCTCGTTTACTTAAGAAAATGAAAAAGTACATTCCTGATACACGGGTGTATTATAAAGTATTGGATGATGAGGTTATGATTTCTGACAAGGACAAAAGAGAGGCAATCAAGGAGAAGATTGTTTATTTGAGACGGGATTGTGAAAGGGATTACAGAGATGATATGTGGTATTATCAACGGCATGGACAGATAGATAAGGTGAGGGAAATAGCACGCGAATGGTTTGACAGCGGATTATATTCACGAAGTATCCTGACTTATTATTATAATGAATTTGTAGGGCTGAAAAGGAATGCTATTCTTGCGGGAACCGGTCCCGAATGGGCCTACAGCGTATTGCTTCAGTATGGAGCAG
Organism: Bacteroides sp. RCH18; assembly: GCF_058231005.1. Lineage (NCBI taxonomy): Bacteria > Pseudomonadati > Bacteroidota > Bacteroidia > Bacteroidales > Bacteroidaceae > Bacteroides > Bacteroides sp. RCH18. Next base: position 3,468,184 of record NZ_JBIPTC010000001.1, read on the forward strand.
GGTTGTTCAAGGATGTGGAAGTAGTAGACTTAAGTGAGTTAATGAATCCGGAGGAAGAGAGCGACTTTTGGAAAGCAAAAGGAATAGATGTAAATACTTTTCCCGACCGGGGAAAGGTAAAATGTCCCGGTGCATGGTATTTTGCGGAGAAAGAGCAGCGTCCTGTATATATTTCTCAATATTCTGCAAGTAGACAAGACGTAGTGGAAATGAAAGACTTCCTCTACTCTGAAGGATTGGTATTCAGATATTCCTTAAAACCATATGATAATATGGCTATTTTAAGAAGAAATTATGAACAGGTTTATTTGCTTGATTATTTACAGTCTCCTATTATTACGGATATTTCACGTGGTGAAGATTCCTATGTTCTTTCTTTTCTTCCCCTTTTGCAATTCTATCATACGAGTGGAGACAAGAATCAATATTTGAGACTGAAGAAGTTATTATTAGATATTGTGGATCGTATGGATGATGGGTGTTTTGTAAATAAGTCTTGGGTAGATGCAAAGACTGCCGAACATTTGAAGTTGTTTAATAGAATTTTTGATCATGTAAGAGATATGGAAAAAAAAGGACCAACTTCTGTTATAGTTCGTTCATTTAAGGAAGAGCACCGGAAAGAATATCAACAATTAATAGAAATGGTAGAGCCATGATGCTATTCACTTCTTTCAGCCACGACGAAACAGACGAACAGCTAATGGAACGCTTTGCATTCAGGAACAATGAGAAAGCATTCGAAGAGCTTTACTGCCGTTATGCTCCCCGGTTTAAAGGTTTCTTTATGCGAATGCTGTCGGCAGACGGAGCGTTGGCGGATGATTTTCTGCAAGAGTTGTTTCTTCGCGTCTATGAGGCAAGAGGCAGTTATCAGCATGGAAAACAGTTCTCTACATGGGCGTTTGCGATGGCGTATAATCTTTGTAAAAATGAGTACCGCCATCGTGATATAGTAGACGAGTATCGTTTACAACAATCATATACCAATGAAGAAGATAGCTATTCCTCGCTTGAGTTTGAGGTGGCACATGATCGTCAGGTTTTCGACCGGCAGTTGAAGAAAGTACTTGCAGGGTTGACAGATGAACAACGGGCAGCATATACGCTGCGTTATGAAGAAGAGCTTCCGGTACAGGAGATTGCGCAAATCCTGTGTTGTCCGGAAGGTACGGTAAAGTCTCGCTTATATTATACTTTGAAAGTATTGCAGCGTTCTTTATCAGATTATAACCCCCAAAAATAGATGAATATGAAAAGTGATGATTTAGAAAGACTGGAAGAGTCTCAGGAAATGCAACAGTTGATTCATGCTGCTAAAGAGCAATATGAGCAGGTAAAGTCAGTTCACCCTCCTGTTTCTTATGCTGCTTTTGCACAGAATCTCAGAGAGAGACAGAAGGACGGAAAGATGAAGGCGAAGCAGGAACCGCCCGAAAGGGAAACTTTTGAAGTGAAAGGTGGAAAACGCTCGGGGATTTCTCCCTGGTGGCTGGTGGCCGCGTGTTTGTTGGGTGGGATAATAGGCTATGGGATTTCGACTACTTCAGACAGGCAGGAAGCTGGTTTGGAGAGACTTGCTGTAGCAGATACGGTGATTGTCGTACGCGAGCGGGTGGATACTGTCTATCGGGAGGTGAAAGTTCCGTCTCAGCCTTTGGTAACTTCACGGTCAATGGTAAAGTCTCAAAGTACGGGACTTCCGAAGGAACATGTTAAGCAGAGTAGGAAAGCTGTGCAGAAAGCGGACCCTGCTTTTATTTCTATTGAGTTCTTGCAACAGCAACAAAATCTGCCGGACCCGAATAGTGAGTGTTATGCTGCAAACGGGATGACTGTTGCAGAAGGTAATTATCCGTTCCATTTATTGGCAACAGTTCCATGTAAGTAGCACTTTGTTGTTGCGGATGCCAGCTTACGTATTTGTTTTTACCTGTAACGAATCAATGACTTGGTAGTCTTGCTCAATGACAAAGTTTATAGGAACAGACATACGGACTGCTACAGGACGCCCCAGTTGCATACCTGATTTCCATCGTGGCATGGATTCGATGATGCGTAATGCTTCTTTATCCAAGCTGGCAGATACGCTTTTGGTAACTTTTGCATCGCTGACATATCCGTTTACGTCGATGGTGAACTCTACGGTGACTTGTCCCTCTTCTCCTGCCTGAAAAGCTTCTTCCGGGTATTGTATGTTTTTCTTGATAAATTCATCGAGCCCGCTTAATCCTCCCGGGAAGTCGGGACCGTTGATTATAAAATTAATCATCGTTTGCTCAGGCATATCTTCGGGCTTAACCTTGATGATTTGCTTTTTCTGAATAAATATATTATTAATTTGAAAAGTATCCGGCTTCATTCGCACAAGAAGTTCCGATGGAAAATCTTTATCCAATTGTATCAGCACATCTTTCATACCTATATGTGAGAAACGGAGTGTCTCTTTATGTTTGGCCTCTACAGAAAAGTCTCCATTCATGTCCGAGGAAGTATATCTACCGGTTCCCGGAATATAGACGCTTACGGCACGCATAGGCTCTCCCTGCAAATTGGTCACCTTTCCCTTGAACTGTTGCAGTTCCCTTTTTTGCGAAAAAACATCGTTTGTATTTGCAACGCAAATACAAACGATGAATGATAGTATGAACGACAGACGTTTCATGCCTTATCTGGCATACTCTGCCCAATTCGTATTCTTCATATCCCCGCTCTTGGCCAGTTCGGCGTGCATGCCGAGTGCGGCCTGGATAGCGTGTGGAGTCTGCGCCCTGCCACCGGCCAGTTTGAGATAATCCCAGAGAAGCTGTTGATAGTCGGGATGTGCACAGTTTTCGATGATGGCTTGTGCACGTTCCTTCGGGCTCTTGCCACGCAGGTCGGCTACACCTTGCTCGGTGATAATGATATTCACGGAGTGTTCGCTGTGGTCGAGGTGAGAAACCATCGGGACGATAGCACTGATCTTACCTTCTTTGGCAACAGACGGACAAGTGAAGATAGAGATATAAGCATTGCGGGTGAAGTCTCCCGAGCCACCGATACCGTTCATCATCTTCGTTCCACCGATATGAGTAGAGTTTACGTTACCGTACAAGTCCACTTCGATAGCTGTATTGATAGAGATAATACCCAGTCGGCGAACCACTTCCGGATTGTTTGAGATTTCCGACGGGCGGAGAACCAGCTTGTCGCGGAAGAAATCCATATCGTTGTAAATACCTTCCAGACAGTCGTTGGTAACAGTCAGTGAGCAGGCGCTACCGAATTTGATACGTCCTTCACGGATCAATCCGATCACGGAATTCTGGATAACCTCTGTGTACATTTCGAATGCGGGAATCGTCTTGTCACGTCCCAGTGCACCGAGCACGGCGTTAGCGATATTTCCTACGCCCGACTGCAACGGAAGGAAAGTAGACGGAATGATGCCACGCTTCATGTCGGCAGCGAGGAAGTCGGCAACGTTCTGACCGATTTTGTCAGTCAACGGATCGGCATCGGCAAATGAGCGTGCTTCATCCGGCCAGTTGGTTTCTACTACGCCTACGATCTTTTTCGGGTCTACCTGAATATAAGGCAATCCGATGCGGTCACTCGGCTTGTAGATGGGGATTTCGCGGCGGTAAGGCGGGTCGAGCGGTTCGTACACGTCGTGCAGACCCATGCAGGATTTGCTGTGTGCGGCGTTCAACTCAACGATGATCTGGTCCGCCAGGCGGCAGATAGTCGGAGAAATACCACCGGCAGCGGTCAGATAAATCTTTCCGTCCGGAGTCACTTCGCAGGCTTCGATGATGGCTACGTTCACTTTGCCCATGAAGCCATAGCGCACTTCCTGTGCCATTTGCGACAGATGGATGTCGTTGTAGGCAATTTCACCGTTATTCACGGCTTTGCGGAAGTCGGAGTTGGTGGTATAAGGAGCGCGGTAGCGGATGGCCTTTGCGCGAGACATAACGCCGTCACAAGATTCTCCGGTAGAAGCACCTGTAAAAATTCCTACTTGAAATGGATTACCTTTGGCATGTTCCGCTTCTGCAATTTTTGCAAGTTCAGCTGTAACAGCCTTTGCAGTTCCGGCGGGAGTAAATCCGCTCAGACCGATGTTGTAGCCATGTTTGATCAGGCTTGCAGCTTCTGCTGCCGAAATACGATTGAATGACATAAATAGTATAATTTCGCGTTAAATGCGGTTGATATTTGTTGGTTAATACTTATCACTTAATACTTTCGCTGCAGGATTTCTCCCCAGATAATAGCGCGGCGAGCTTCTTCTACGGAATGGATGGAGAAATCTTCCTCGCCGGCGGGTTCCGGATGGTCATAGTGGGAACCTTGCTTCGTGTTTCGTTTATCTTGTGCGGAACTGTTTGCTATGGAGGCAGCTACAGATACTTCTTCTTTTTTCTTTTTCTTTGGCACCGGTTTGGGAGCCGGTTGTTCCATAGGTATGGGCTGGAGCAGTTCGTCCAAAGCCCTGCTGCCTCTCCCCCAGAATTCGGGTATGGGAGTAGCATCAGGATCTACTTCGACCGGAGACGGTGCAGGCGGGACGGGGCGTTTATTCTGAGCCTTTTTCGACTTGTTGTTCTTGCTCACCTCTTTGAATATTCCCACAAGAATGACACCTGCTATCAGGAGAAATTTCAAAAAATCTTCCATTCTGTTTCACTTCTAAATAGTTAATCTGCCAAAGTTACACATTATATCTGGTTTGAGCTAACATTTTGTTATGAAAAAAGGGCAGCTTCACAGCTCCCCTTAATTTTTTTAACCTAAACCTTAACTATGAAAAAATCTAATGTTTCTTTCATTGCACAAATGTGAAAAATAAATTTAAATTTAGCAAGGATATGCCCCGCAAATGTTTATTTCATTAACATTAATTATCAGAATAACGCCTGAACTACAAGTTTTTGCGTTATTTTCGTACCATTTTACCACTTATTGATTTCGAAGCCGTATCTTTGCGGACAAATTTAAAACAGGATTTGAATATGAACGAATTAACGGGAGCGGACTTTAAATCCGCAACTGCTGATGACAACAAGAAGTTGTTTATCGAGACTTATGGCTGCCAGATGAACGTGGCGGACAGTGAGGTGATCGCTTCGGTGATGCAGATGGCAGGCTATTCGGTAGCCGAAACGCTGGAAGAGGCCGACGCAGTGTTTATGAATACCTGCTCTATCCGCGACAATGCGGAGCAGAAGATTCTGAACCGCCTGGAGTTTTTCCATTCGCTGAAGAAAAAGAAGAAGGCCCTGATTGTAGGCGTACTGGGCTGTATGGCGGAACGGGTGAAGGATGATCTGATTACGAACCATCATGTCGATCTGGTGGTCGGTCCGGATGCTTACCTGACGTTGCCCGAACTGATTGCCGCGGTAGAGGCCGGCGAGAAGGCGATCAACGTAGACCTTTCGACGACCGAGACTTATCGTGATGTGATTCCGTCGCGTATCTGCGGCAACCACATTTCCGGATTTGTATCCATCATGCGCGGATGCAATAACTTTTGCACCTACTGTATCGTGCCTTATACACGCGGACGCGAACGCAGCCGTGATGTGGAAAGTATTCTGAATGAAGTGGCCGACCTTGTTGCCAAAGGTTATAAGGAAGTTACCCTGTTGGGGCAGAATGTCAACTCTTACCGGTTCGAGAAGCCGACGGGCGAAGTGGTTACCTTCCCGATGCTGCTCCGTACGGTGGCCGAAGCTGCTCCGGGCGTGCGCATCCGTTTCACGACTTCCCATCCGAAGGATATGAGCGATGAAACGCTGGAAGTGATCGCCCAAGTGCCGAATGTGTGCAAGCATATCCACCTCCCTGTGCAGAGCGGCAGCTCCCGCATTTTGAAACTGATGAACCGCAAATATACCCGTGAGTGGTATCTGGACCGGGTAGCCGCTATCAAGCGTATCATTCCCGATTGCGGACTGACTACCGATATCTTCTCCGGTTTCCATTCCGAAACGGAAGAGGATCATCAGCTCTCACTCTCTCTGATGGAGGAATGTGGCTATGATGCCGCTTTTATGTTCAAATATTCCGAACGTCCGGGGACGTATGCGTCAAAGCATCTTGAAGATAATGTGCCCGAAGACGTGAAAGTTCGCCGTCTGAATGAGATTATCGCTTTGCAGAACCGTCTGTCTGCAGAGTCCAATCAACGTTGCATCGGCAAGACGTATGAAGTGCTTGTAGAAGGCGTTTCCAAACGTTCGCGCGATCAGTTGTTCGGTCGTACGGAGCAGAATCGTGTGGTGGTGTTCGACAGAGGTACGCACCGTATCGGCGATTTTGTCAATGTGCGGGTGACGGAAGCCAGTTCGGCTACGCTGAAAGGAGAAGAAGTCTAGTATATCATTTTCTATGTCGGGACTGATTAAAAAATCGATAGTATCATAAATTCCCCTCCCTTCGGGAAGGAGGGGTGGCTGAAAGCCGGGGTGGTAGGTAAAATAAGGTTGACTATATTTTGTTGTGAATGAAAGGATTATGTATTCACCTACCACCTCCCCCTGCGGGTACTCCTCCTTCCCGAAGGAGGAGATTTGAGATACTGCCGACTTTTTAGTCAGCCCATGCAATATATTAAAGAAGGTATTTCAAAATGAAATGAACCCCGAAAGTCAGACAATAAACTTTCGGGGTTCACTTCGTTTAGACTTTGCCCTTTTCCTCTTTCCGGAGCAAAAGAAGCGTCATTCAAATTACATCATCATGTGTCTGCGGATGGAGAATTTCACGATTGCCATTGCATTGATGGAGCTGAAAGGGATATCCATTGGGTCGTGATGAGCGTTGTAGCTTACCAGCTTGAGGCATCCTTCCTTTTCCGAGCGGTTCACATACTTCACCGCCAGGTACTCGTCTCCTTCGATAGTAAACGAAACCAGATACATCTCACCGTAGATGAGGTTGCTGAAACTGTTAATCTCTTTAAAGCCTACGATGTCTCCCGATTTCAGTATCGGATACATGCTGTCGCCACTGATGTAGACGGCTCCGTCACATAAGGGAATGCTTGGAATCTGAATCTTTCCTACCATATACTGCCGTTTGTTGGTGAGCAGCGTTTTCAGGTTGGCGGCAGCTGTAATATCATATAGGGCAACGCTGCGGTCGTCCAACGCCTCTACTGTTTTAGGGTTGTGAATCATCTGGACCTCACCGCTTGCTAAATCGCTTTCGCAGAACTTGGCTTGATGTCTGGGCGTACCCTTTCCCACCAGCAGCCAATTGAGGTCTACATCTCTCATTTTGTTGAGCAACAGATGAAAGTCAATCCAGTTTCTGGCGCACCAGTTGGATAATGTTGCACGTGAAACACCTAAGTAACTGGCCAGTTCACTATCCTTTTTAAAGTCGAGCGCCTGCTTGGCGCGCTTCACAATTCCCGAAACATCTAGAAATGTATCCATTTTATTCTTGTTTTAAATTAGTGTAAAGATATTAGAAGTTCTTATTCGTTCATTGATAGTCAGTTATGTAATTTTTTAGCGTTAATTTCCAAAACCGTTTGTTTTATGTAAGAAAACTGATTTATCTTTGTAGCAGCAAACTTAGAAATATGTTTCAAAAATATAAATTTAAAATAGAATAACCATGAAAAACGGCAAAAAGTTTATGAAAGGTTGTAAAATGCCTCATCCACCCCCTTCCGGAAGATTCTGTATCGGATGAACACCAGTGATATTGAGCTGGTTTACAGCATCTATATATCCTGCATACAGGAGCTATAGATCCAATACGCTGGCCATATATCCCCAATATGCAGGAACTATATGTCCGATAATCACATAAACAAATATTTAAGCATGAAAACTTTAAAACGCAAAATCAATATGGAACCTTTAATGAATCAATCTCTGCACATTTGCGGGTGCTGCAAACGGGAGCTACCGCATGAGGCCTTTTATACAAACAAACGCACCGGGACCCTTGACAATTATTGCAAGGAGTGTCGCAAGGCAAACACCCGCAAGCGTCGTGATTTGAGACGATGTACATCATTTGAAAACAAACCTGTTTCTTATCCGGTGATAACCGAGGTGAAAGACCCCGCTTTGCGGATGCTTCTTATTCTTCATGCCCGTCAGGTTGTGGCAGAAAGTATCTCACGGAAACAAGAAAAAGAAAAACTGAATACGCTATGGGAAGAATAAAACGGGGACTGGATTATTTCCCCATGAGCACCAGCTTTATGCACGATCGGATGGTGCGCCGAATTATGAGACGTGAAGGTGATTCTGCCTTTGCCACACTGGTGGAAACGCTGTCGTACATCTATGCCGGGAAAGGGTATTATATCTCTGTCGGTGACGAATTTTACGAGGAGCTTGTGGACAGCCTTTACAGTACGGAACTGGATGATGTGAAGCGTATCATCAGTCTGTCCGTGGAATATGGCTTGTTTGATGCCGGACTTTTCCGGCAATACAACATCCTGACTTCCGCCGACATCCAGCGGCAGTATCTTTTCATCACCAAGCGGCGTAGCAGTGCGCTGATAGAGCCGGAATACTGCCTGCTGGAATCGGAAGAAATCACCTCATACCGTTCGTCTCAGAGCGGTAAAAGTAGTACGGATGATTCTTTGGATAGCGAATGTGCGGAAGCGGTAAACGGTGATGCTGATCACAAGACCGCCTGTACGGTAACATCAAGCTCCAATTCTGTAACAATGGAGGATGAAATTGTAACATCGGGTACACAAAACAAAAGAAAACAAATAAAAATAAATCAAAACAAAGTAAACCACCTCTCTAACCCTCCTCAAGGAGGAGATGAAGGAGGAAAATATTTGAAAAGTAGAACGGCTGTGACACAGGAAGATATTGACTGTCTGCAACCTCCATGCGATGGTGTGCAACGTAACTTCCGGGGACTGACAGATAACCTGCGGCTTTATAAAGTTCCGCCTTCCGAGCAATATGCCATTATTCTTAAAAGTAACTTCGGAGCTATTGGAAACCCTGTTTGGAAGGGATTTAACACCATCCGGGGGAGCAATGGAAAGATCAGATTGCCCGGGCACTACCTGCTGAGTATAATTAATTAATTTATGAACGCACTTTGAAAAAATGATTAGGTCAGTCTGAATAATGCTCCTATCTTTGCAATGTCATTAAGCTTGAGGACAAAACTAAACGAAATTATTAACACAAAAAAACTATTACGATTATGGCAGTATTGTACAAGTCATTCCAGTCTGTTCTGGAAGACAAAAATCACAAAAAAATGTTTCATCCCCGTGTGATATACACGGCTAATATCAGCACTTCGCAGATTGCTAAAGAGATTGCCGCTTACTCGTCTCTCTCCCCGGGTGATGTGAAGAATACGCTTGATAACCTGGTGACTGTGATGGGGCAGCATCTACAAGCATCGGAAAGCGTGTCGCTTGACGGTTTCGGGACTTTCCGCATGGTGATGAAATCCAACGGTAAAGGGGTGGAGACTTCGGAAGAAGTGTCGGCTGCGCAAGCTTCTCTTACGGTCCGTTTCCTTCCCAACTTCACCAAGAACCCCGATCGGACTACCGCTACCCGTTCTTTGGTGACCGGTGCGAAGTGTGTGCGCTTCGACCGTACAGACACTCCGGCTTCCGGCAGTGGAAATACAAATAAGCCGGGTGGCGGCGATGGTGGCGAAGGAGATGGTGAGGAAGCACCGGACCCGACAGTATAACCTTCCGTCACAACACAAAATATAAGAACGAATGACTAAACTAAATCGGAAACTTAACTAACTAGTAATCACTTATTCACATGAGAATTATCAATTTGATCGTGGTGCATTGTTCCGCCACGCAGGGGAATCGTACGCTTTCTCCGGAGGCTTTGGACCTGATGCACCGCCGCCGCGGTTTCAACGGAACAGGCTATCACTACTACATCCGCAAAGACGGAACGGTGCATCTCACCCGCCCTGTCGAACGCATCGGTGCACACGCAAAAGGTTTTAATGCCAGCAGTATCGGAATCTGCTATGAAGGTGGTCTGGACTGTCGGGGACGCCCGGCAGATACCCGGACTCCGGAACAGCGTGCTGCGCTTCGGCTGCTGATTCATCAGCTGCTGGAGGTATTCCCCGGCTGCCGGGTGTGCGGGCATCGGGATCTCTCGCCGGACAGGAACGGTAATGGAGAGATAGAACCGGAAGAGTGGATGAAGGCGTGTCCGTGCTTTGATGCCGAGCAGGAATTTAAAGAATTAGCGGCAGAAGGTACGGAAGAAACACAGAGTAAACTAAACTATTTAAAGAACAAGAAAGGAGGTAAATGATGGCAATGAAGAGATCTGTATGGGATATGATCCTGAAGGTGGTTATCGCGGTAGCGTCGGCTGTGGCAGGCGTTTTGGGTGCTAATGCGATGAATCTGTAAAAGAAGTAATTAACGGGAACTCCCTGTCATGGGAATATGCGCGCTACTTTATCGGGCAGGGAGTTTCTTAGTATTGTGATTTTATTTAAGAAACTATTATATATCAAAGAATATGAAAAAAAGACTACTATCAGTATTTGTTTTTCTGGCAATATTCAGTTTCAACTGTATAGGTCAGCAACAAATACCTATTAAAAATGTACCCAGTCCGGAAATAGCCGGTTTGGGAGAATATGGAAAAGTTCCAGTTAGTTTATATACGGGAGTTCCGGATATATCCGTGCCTATTTATGAATTGAAAGCTGGTAACTATTCGTTACCACTTGCTGCAAGTTATCATTTGGCTTCGGTAAAGCCTAATTCCCAGTCTGGTTGTCTTGGACTTGGATGGAATCTTATAGCAGGCGGCTATATTACACGTTCTGTTCGTGGAATGTATGATGAGAAATGTCAATCAAATGGATATGCTCCGGGTTATTATGCACATGCTTCTAAATTGAAAAATATCAGTAATGAACAGTTTAAAGCAGAAACGATGCATATACAAAGCACGGAAAATGATTATTATGAATTAACTGCTGACGAATTTTCGTTTAGTGTTTGTGGTTATTCTGGAAATTTCTACTATGCCGGTAATGGAGAGTGGAATGTTGTTTCTGATCAGGATATACGTGTGGAATTTAATCCTGTTGATGGGGAAGGCTTTCTTAGTTTGTCGGAAGTCGGAAAACGTCTTGATGTAAGGAGATGGGGAGCAAGCACAAGAAACAATCGTTTTTTCAATAAATTTACGCTGATTACTCCTGATGGATGCAGGTATGAATTTGGTGGAATCAACGCTACTGAATATAGTATTCCTTATTATGCCCGCTATAACAGTGATTTAATAGCTACTACCTGGAGGTTGTCCAAAATAACAACCGTAGACAAGCGGGTAATAGAATTCAGTTATGACACTTCAGCTATCATGTGTGATCTTCGTTATGTACCCCAACAGAAAGTGGTGACCAACATACCATGCACTTATAGTGGTATACAAAGTGGGCGTTCAGGGATGACTGGGTATCTGCTTTTCCCAGTTAATTTAAAGACTATAAAAACACCTAACGAGATATTGGAATTCAATTATTACAATGAATACGGATATGGAGATAAGTTTGTTGATAGTTATTTGGCATGGAAAGACAATGCAAATTATGACCGTCAGGATATAGATAACATGAATTTTGAAGACCCGGCTAATCAATTTACTCTGTTTTTAGGAAACCAAATTGATAATACTGATCAGGCAACATTGCGTCAATCGATTAAATCAAAACTACAACATAAAATTCTTCATTGTATTTATGTGAAAGGAAAGAACTCCAAGGCTTTGAAAACTATATATTTTGACTATGCAAGGAATAATCGTACTAAATTGTCTTTAATTACGGAACGTTCAGGGAATCCGGATTTGATCCCTAACTATGTATGGCACCCACATGGATTTTATTTTCTTACTTGGTATAATATACCTGAGAATTTGACCGGAGGTCGCGTACCTGAATATCGTTTTCTTTATAATTCGGAAAAACGTATGCCAAATGATTATGTACGCCCGATTGCCGATTCGTGGGGATATTATACAGGAGGAAGTGTTGCTTTTGCCGAGATACCTAATTTTTCTCAGACTTATAGTAGTTTGCAATATACTTTGGCAGAGGTCTTGACGGAAGTCATTTATCCAACAGGTGGAAAAAGCCGTTTTGAATATGAATTGAACAACTATTCAAAAGTGGTAGCTCCTTCTTTGATGTCATTAACAGACAAAAGTGGTACTGCAGGCGGTTTGCGTATTCGGCGTATTACCAATCTGGATAATGAAGATAATGTACTCGGTGCCAAGCAATATTACTATTCGAATACTCGTGACCGATTTGGAAAAAGTAGTGGAATATTGAAAAGTCTTCCTGTTAATGAGATGGTGTATACTCTTAAGGATGGAGATAAGGAGCCTGATCCTAAGAATGCAATATCGTTATATCTCAAATCAAAGGGAGGTTTTTCCCATCAGTTACTAATCTGAATACACCGGATGTAGGTTATTCTTGTGTAATTGAAGAAGCGTTCGACAAAGATAATAAGTCGCAAGGTTATATTGTGCGTCATTACTCTAACTATAATGAGGATATTTATGGTAATACTCATTATGACGAGCTTGCTTTTTATTCTATGTTTGAAGGGAACTCTTATACAATGCCATTTAGCAGTCGTTCTATGGAGAGAGGAAAGTTGTTGTCTGAAGAATACTATGATGTCAATGATCGTTTGCGAAAGAAGGTGAATTACCGATACAAAGAGGTAACTCCAGGCTCATTTGTAACAGCTGATCAAATGGTGTTGTTCTTTTGTACAGATTTAGACAATTTCATGCTAGGAAAAGTGGGGACTTTAACTCGTACATATACACATGCTTATCTGACCGACTCTGTTATAGAAACTCTTTATCCTCAATCGGGAAATACGGCATTTGTTATAGAAAAGGCGTATCAATATAATAAGTATAAGCAGTTAAGCCAAATAGCCGGTAGAAACAGCGATGGAAAAAGTACTCTGACAGAATATGTTTATGCTGCAACTTTACCGGAATATAAATGGATGGAAGAAGCACATATACTATCTCCGGTTTCTAGTAAAAAAGAACAGACAGGCGGCTCTTATTTAAAAGAGGTATATCAGTATATGGGTCCTATACCTTATATAAAGCAGATTAGTACAGATAGAGATGGTTATGTGCATAAACATTACACTGTGCAGGCTGTGGATGGTTATGGGAATCCTATATATCTTCACGAAGAGTCAACGCCCGTTGTATTGATATGGGGAGCTGAAGGTCAACGGTTAATATCACGGATAGAAAATGCCACTCTTAATCAAGTGGAAGAAGCATTGGGAATGAATGTGAAGGATTTCTCTTCATCCGATATCTCTGCAACTAATTTGCTAAAAATAGAAAATATCAGGCATAAGATATCCGGAACGCATTTCTATATTTACAAATATACAAATGAGTTGCGTTTGGTCTCAGAAACAAAGCCTAATGGAATCACTGTGTTTTATAAATATGATTTTCTGGGTCGCCTGACAGAGAATTATATTATGGAATTTAAAGATGGAGATTATCAAAAACGGATATTAAATATATATGATTACAATTATTATTATGGCTCCAAGATTGAAAGTGGAGAAGTAGCCATAGAGAAAGGAGGACAACTATGAAATTGCATAAAATAATATTACTTCTAATTTTGCTATCAGGATTTTCGATAGAAATACCTGCGCAGAATTCTTTGCAGAATGAGATAGGTAAGCTCGAATATGACACGTTGAAGAGGGATATGGTTAAAACAAAACATCTGGACCATATAAACATTTCTGATACATCGTCAGTGAGTTGCGCAAACTACTTGTTTCGTGTGAAAGAACCATTATATATTTCTTTTAAGTCTAATTATTTCACTATGGGAATGGAAATGGAGAAAGTTCCGGGACAATTGGAATGTCAATTAAAAATAACAGATGATAATTTGCTCACTAATCAGGTGTATTATCAGAATGCGAAAAGTGTTGATCCGGATTCTTTATCATCAGTGAGTTTCACTGATACTCTTTTGTTATTTGCCGGTACATATTGTTTGACATCGACTGTAATAGAAAAGAACAAAGATATTCTTGTTCCTGATGATAATGGTGTGAATGCTGCAAGTGTATTGAAAACTAATACTTTTGATCTTAAACCGATCGACCCGCATGAACCAATAAAGCCTTTTCCGCCGATTGATCCTTTTCCGCCAATAGACCCGGTCTTGCCGATGGACTCAATTCGACCACTTCCTTTATTTTATATCATGACTCTGTCAATAGAGACAAAAGGACTTGCTCCGGAAGAACAGCCGATGCCGGCTATTCCTTTTCCTGCAATAAATTGGGGAAATGATCTATTGCCCGAACGTTTTGGCAAAAATGCTGTTTCTGTTTTCAAGAGTAGGACAGGAAATAAGGAAGAAGGTATGCTTGTAGTAAATTACTATGATGGGCTGGGGCGTTCGAAAGAAACGGTACAACAAGGTGTGAGTCCTAGTCATAAAGATTTAGTAACCCTACAAGAATATGATGGGTGGGGGCGTAAAGCCAATACATGGTTGCCAGCTGTAACGACACAAAACACAGGTGATTTCATATCTGTAGCTTCTTGTGGAGAATTGGCACGCAATACTTATGGAGGAGATGCTTATCCGTATTTAACCTTTACCTACGAAAATTCTCCTTTGGAAAAAGTAATTAAACAGCATAATCCGGGGAGAGTATGGCGTGAAAATGGCAGATCATTGAAAATAGATGAGTACGTTAATATCGCTGGTAATGATACTTTAGGTTGTTTCGGTTTTCAATTGATCAATGGGGCAAGAGAAGCATTAAATATTAGTGTAAGTAAACAGTATGAAAATGGAAGCTTGCTTGTTACACGCTCAGAGGATGAAGATGGAGTCACTTTGTTTGAATTTAAAGACCGTTTGGAAAGAACCGTTTTGGAACGTCGTATAGAATCAAGACTGAAAGGGGATAAGCAATTGTCGGATACTTACTATATTTATGATGATTTGGGAAAACTCTGTGCTGTTCTTCCTCCTGCATTGTCCGATCGGTTGAGTGTAGGTAATATTCCTGCAGAAAAACTCGATATGTATGGATATTTATATAAATATGATGTGGCGGGAAACCTCATGGCTAAAAAGCTTCCAGGAATTTCATGGGAATACTATGTCTATAATGCAAACAACAATCTTATATTTAGCCAGAATGGCGAGGAACGTAAAAGAGGAGAATGGAATTTTAGTATTCCGGATGCATTCGGTCGTGTATGCTTGCAGGGAGTATGTAAAGTTGCGATTGATCCGTTTGATAATCCTTATTTAAAACCTATTTTTAGTGGATTGTCGAATTGGTATGTCTGTCAATACGTAGGAAGTTCTGAATATGGGGGGTACCAGTTCAGTGGAAGTCTTATGGCAGGATTAGTGGGGCCGAAACCATTAGTTCAGGTAATCAATTATTATGATAACTATGACTTTATGTATCGGACAGATCTTTCGGCAAGAGATGAATTTAGATATACCCGTGAAGAAGGTTTTGCCGCTACGTCATCCAGTGCTAAAGGAATGTTGACAGGAATAGCTAAGTTGCATACGGATACATACGATCAGTATCGTAATGGTGAATATGGAGTGGATTCTCCCTACAATTACTCAGTGATGTATTATGATGATCGTGGTCGCCTTTCTCAAACTGTTTCTGACAACCATTTAGGTGGTATGGACCGTGATTTCTTTTCCTATGATTTTAATGGGAACGCCTTGCGGCATTTACACCGTCAGACCGGGGCTGGAAATGAGATTTTGAGTGACAGTTATACCTATGAGTATGATCACGCCGAACGTCTTGTAAAGGCGCTGCATCGTTTGGGAGATGCTCAGGAAGTGACTCTTATTGACAATGCGTATGATGATTTGGGACGCTTATCCCGGAAGACGTTCCATAATGGTCTGTTGAATACGTCTTATTCGTATAATATTCGCAGTTGGCTAACTGGTATCACAGGTTCAACTTTTGAGCAAGTATTGCATTATACGGACGGAACGGGTATTCCATATTACAATGGTAATATCAGCAGTATGGTTTGGAAATCGGGTGAAGATGATATAATGAGAGGCTACCACTTTACTTATGATAATTTGAATCGTTTGACGAATGCGGTGTATGGAGAAGGCAGTGTTCTCGTTCAAAATCAGAATCGCTTCAATGAACAAGTAACCGGATACG
The DNA here is from genome assembly GCF_058231005.1 of Bacteroides sp. RCH18. Classification (NCBI taxonomy): domain Bacteria; kingdom Pseudomonadati; phylum Bacteroidota; class Bacteroidia; order Bacteroidales; family Bacteroidaceae; genus Bacteroides; species Bacteroides sp. RCH18. The sequence continues at coordinate 3,484,442 of NZ_JBIPTC010000001.1, forward strand.
ATAAGATGAGTAATATTTTAGGGATCAAACGTTCCGGACAGACTTCATCTACCGGATACGGCTTGATAGATGATCTGGCAATGTCCTATAATGGGAACCAACTAAAATCAGTATCAGATAGGGCTACAAATTCTGTTTACGGCAATGGCTTTGATTTCAAAGACGGAGTAAACAAAGAAGCTGAATATGAATATGATGAAAATGGTAATATGACGAAAGATTTGAACAAGAAAATATTGAATATCCAATATAATTGTTTAAATTTACCGAGTCGTATAGAATTTGAAAACGGTCATGTCATTTCTTATCTTTATGATGCTGATGGAATAAAACTTCGTACGACGCATATCATAGGGAGTGATACTACAGTAACTGATTATTGCGGCAATGTGATCTATGAAAATGGAATCCCTGTCAAGTTGCTTACAGAAGCTGGCTATGTTACACTGGCCGATTCTAAGTATCACTATTTTGTCCAGGATCATTTGGGTAATAACCGTGTGGTTGTAGACCAGAGTGGTAATGTTGAAGAAGTGAACCATTATTATCCGTTTGGCGGTCTGCTATCAAGTTCGGTAAGTAATGCTGTGCAGCCTTATAAGTATAACGGTAAGGAGCTGGATAGGAAGAATGGTCTTGATTGGTATGATTATGGGGCGCGTATGTATGATGCAGCGCTTGGTAGATGGCATGCGGTTGATCCGATGAGTGAGAAGTATTATAGTTGGAGTCCGTATACTTATTGTAAGAACAATCCTGTGTTGAGGATAGACTTAGACGGAAAGGATGATTATGTTATCAGCAGATCAGGAAGATTATTTAATGAGACTCCTATTGATAAGAGAGGTAAAGGCTCAACAGATAATTTATATCTTTCCAGTGATCGTTCTATTTCAGTAACTGTAAATCAGGGGTTACTTGGGGAAATGCATAGTATGCAGGCGAAAGAGCAGAAGGAAAATCGGGTGAAGAAATCTTATGGAAGTACTCAAGATTTGGAGACAGCTGCTACTGTTTTTAAATTTGCTGCTGATCACACAACTGTTGAATGGAAGTTAGATGTTTATGATGATAATGGTACAAGAACAGCTGTTGTTGCGACAGATCGAGATCCATATGGGGTAGATAATGGTGTATATGCTCAAAATAAACTTTCTGTGAAAGGAGAAAAAGTTATAGATATTCATTCTCATTTGCCCGGAGGAACGAAAGGTGGAGCTGGTAATGATTTTAACTTAGCTAAGCCACAACGTAAGAATGCTGTGTATATGAAAGATAACCGTGTGAGTACTGATAAAAAGGGTATGATATATGAATATACCAAAAATGCAAGTCGGGTAAATTCTATTCGTGTATATGATGCTACAGATTTATTGCAATATATAAAACGTAAATGATATGCTTATGAGAAAATTAGTCTATGTTGTTCTATTAATTATACTGGGGGGATGCATATCCCCCTCCCCTTCTTTGGAAGATATTCATCAGCGTGTAGCAAAACAGGTGGAAGTGCTGATAGATAGTGGCTATTTACTTACGACATATATAGAAATAGATGAAGTGTTTTCGACAGATTCTAATTCACTTTATTATATCGGTGAATCAGATTCTCCTGGTTCTGATGGTGCTGAGTTACCTTCCAGAGTGATAAAGTATAAAGAAAGATATCTTTGCTTTATCGAATTAGATGAGCCTGAAATGTCACGCACAGAATTGTTTGAGAGAGGTTTTGTTTCGGACTCTAACTTTCATGAAAATTTATGTTTAAACAGAGGTCGTGATTGGCTGTTGGCTCTTCGAAAATATGAAGATAAACATATCTTAGTAAAGATGTTGCCTAATTATTATCGTCTATTTGAATATCCGGAACTTTGGTCGTATTTTTCTGGAGATATACCCCAGGAGAAAACTGCATTGATGGGATTGACTTCGCACGATATTATTGTTCCCAGTTCATATATTCCGGACCTTTTTGAACTTGAGATTGATAGTCTGAAGAATTATGTAGAAAGATTCTCAGGAGAAATATTTGTAAGAAATCAGACTGATTCCGTTTTGCTATTATCGAGGAATTCAGCGAGGAGTATGTGCTATGCTGTAATAAATGGACCGGATACATTAAAATTGGTTTTGAGGGATTCACTTCCAGTTGCTATTGCCCCTCATGATTTTAAATCCTTGAAATATGATAGTGAACCTCCCCATTCATTTCTTCAGAATTTACCGGATAAGGATATTTGGATGTCTATGTATAAGCTGTTTAGCGATTCGACTTTTTGCTTCTTGAATATTAATAATATCCCACAGAAATTTAGAATAATGCATAATGATGCAGTTTATTCGAGTGACTTAAGAGATTCTTTATCAAAAAGGGTAAGGTATATTTATAATAAAGGGGTTTATGATAAAGAAGAGAGAATACGACGTTTTTTTAAGTGGGATTAGAATTACAGCAGTTTAAATGAAGTTGGCTATATTGAAGATGGGCAGTATTCTTTTTATCTTCAGGATCATCAGGGTAATAGCCGTGTGGTAGCAAAGTTTGATGGAACAGTTGTCCGGACTAATCACTATTATCCTTATGAGGTGTCATTTGCAGAGAGTACATTAGTAGATAAACATTCGTAAGTATAACGGTAAAGAACTTGATAGGAAGAATGGTCTTGATTGGTATGATTATGGGGCGCGTATGTATGATGCAGCGCTTGGTAGATGGCATGCGGTTGATCCGATGAGTGAGAAGTATTATTCAATTAGTTCGTATGTATATGGATTAAATACACCACATAATTGTATTGACCCCGATGGGCAGAAGATTATTTTTGTTAATGGGTATTTAGGGTCTGGATCTCCTAGAGGAGGTGGCACTTATTGGGGAGGAGTAAATAGTTCTTTTGTTAAAGGTGCAAAAAACTTTTTTAATGATCAAAGTGCCTATTTCACCGACTTTGATTTTAACTATTTACGTAGTTCTACCTTTTTAAGAAATTTAGATGGATATGCATATGCTAAAGAAAATTACAAACAATTGATAATGGGTATGAATCCACAAGAGGATGTATTCCGAATTATTTCTCATAGTATGGGAGGTGCTTTTTCAGAAGGTATTATTCGATATTTAAAAGAGCAAGGTTGGAATGTTGATTTCTCAATTCATCTAAATACATGGTTGCCTTCTGAATTGATGGGCTCGGTTGGAACATTTTTGATTGATGCTACGATTACTAATGATTGGGTACAAGGATTAAGTCTTCCAATAGATGGTAGCAGAGATATTCCTAATGCGAATTATAAAATAAGAAAGAAAAGTAATGAAGGGTATCAATATAGGCATAGAGATTGGATTGATAGTGGAAGTTTTTGGAATGCTAACAATGGTATAACTTGGAATCAACTTATGCCAATCTTAGATTCATGGTTAATACAAAATCCAAATATACAAATAAATTATGGACAATAACATATTGAAAATTATTTTCAGGGTAGTTGCAGTGCTACTAAGTTTAGGTGCATTATTTTTTCAATTAATTAATTTTGTTTTTGGGACTATGGTTAAAAATGTCTCAGATATGCAAGATGATTATTGGTATTATGGTACAGAACTTATACCTCATTTATTTACGATTATTATTATTATCTGGTTTGTAGTATTCCAAATAAGGAAGATTATAAATATGAAATAATTATAGAATTTTGATATAGATTGGCCTCTTGCATTAATAAGTGTTACCCTGACATGAAGCGATATATATACTCATGTTGGGGTACCTTTTATTCGAGGAGCTATGTGAAAATTGATTTATTTAGATAATATGAATTTTAATACTGAATTAAAAAAGAATATAGGTTGTAACATCGTATATAGTAGTTCTGATGGAGGTAATTACTCAATTATTCTTATGGAATTTGATAGTGGGAATCGTATAATGACATATTGCTATTGGGAAGTTCAGAAAGATGGAAAATGAATTGCTACATCAGAAGATGATATTACAGCTGTCATGGTTTGATGGCACGAACAATTTGACTTTTCGAGAGTCAAAAGGTTGTGGATATTGAAATAGATGAATCACTTAATTTATTCATTGAAGTAGAGGATGGGTTGAAATAAAGTAAATTTTTCATTTTGGTGATTATGAGAAAAGTGATTATTTCTTTGATATACGTATCAATAGTATTGACTATTCCCCTGGCAGTTGCCTGTCAGGGGGTAAATTTTACCTACCAATGCTATGAATTACAAAGATAAATATATTCTTTTTTATTTGGAAGGGAAAAAAGCGCTGAGTGAAAAGAGAGTTAGTAGAATATTAGGTATTTCATATCCAGATGATATGCCTGATGGCTATCATGGACAAGATCCACGAATATGGGTATACATCAAAGATAAGTAATTAGATAAATCAGCTTTTACACAAATAGGTTATGACACTGAAATTAACTAGAATTTTCATTTGAGATATTTTAATGGTGGAGAAAAAATCTGCTGTAATTGATATCATAGCTTGTGGCAGCCTATTAAATTAGAAGATACGTTCCCGCATGAATGCCCTCACAAATTATATGTTCTATTTTGAAGATTACTTTTAAAAAGGGGATGTTAAGACTTATCCTGATAGAAGAAATACTGCATAAAAAGATGCAAGAATATGCAGGAATAATCTTGCTTTTGGATATAAATAGGTGAAATATGCATGATAACTACCAATGTTAGGAGACGTTTCATTTAAAGAAAAGCTTCGTTGGTTTTAAAGGAACGACTCGTTGGTCGGTGAGAAGCACTTCGCTTCATTTAAAGGAATGGGTAAAAAGGTACTTTGAGTGCTTGTTTTGCTCCGGATGTCGTCAGTTACAGAAGGATTCAAAAATATTAGATTGAAACTTAAATTATGAAATATGTGTTCGGATTTCGTGTTTTTGATCTAATATATGTTTTATTGATCGCTATAAAGTAAAATCTGTGTGATTCGGAAATATGTTAATCGCGAATCCTTCCGTTTTTCCTGTTCAGTCCGTACTTGTGTTGGATATTTCTGATTCTGCGAGATGATTCCTATCCATTCTTCATGTACTGAGAAATCACTGTTCTGATTGAGGGAAGTTGATTCACATTTAATTTCATCTCCTGTTTTGAGATACACTTTGATATAAGTGTCAGAGTAACGTTATATTATTAAAAGTACTTAACGAAAGCCCAATCCATCACTTTTTATTTGTTTCTTTGCACCAAATTCGGGAATAGTGTTGTCTTGTGAATCGAGGCAGCACTTAATTTTGCTTAGAAATTAATGGAGAAACTCATTATAAATGCTTGTCCGGTGTGTGGCAGTATGCACTTGAAACGCGTCATGACTTGTACGGATTTTTATGCTTCGGGCGAACAGTTTGAATTGTGTTCGTGTGAAGACTGCGGATTTACGTTCACGCAAGGTGTGCCGGTAGAAGCAGAGATAGGCAAGTATTACGAGACTCCCGATTACATTTCCCACACTGATACGCGCAAGGGCGCGATGAATACCATCTACCATTATGTACGTTCCTATATGCTGGGTCGCAAAGCGCGTCTGGTAGCAAGGGAAGCACACCGTAAAAGAGGGCGTTTGCTCGATATCGGGACGGGAACCGGATACTTCGCCGACACCATGGCACGCCGTGGATGGAAGGTGGAAGCAGTGGAGAAAAGTCCGCAGGCACGTGCTTTTGCAAAGGAGCATTTCGATCTGGACGTAAAACCCGAATCGGCTTTGAAAGAGTTTGCTCCCGGTAGTTTCGATGTGATCACCCTCTGGCACGTGATGGAGCATCTGGAACACCTCAATGAAACATGGGAAATACTTCGTGAACTGCTGACAGAGAAAGGGATGCTCATTGTGGCAGTGCCCAACTGCTCTTCCTATGATGCAGGACGTTACGGTGAATATTGGGCGGCATACGATGTCCCCCGCCATCTCTGGCATTTCACTCCCGTCACTATTCAGCAGCTGGCTTCCCGTCATGGATTTATTATGGCGGCTCGTCATCCGATGCCGTTTGATGCGTTCTATGTATCGATGTTGAGCGAGAAACATCGCGGCAGTTCGTGCAGTTTCCTCAAAGGGATGTATGCGGGGACGCTTGCGTGGTTCAGCACGTTGGGGCGGAAAGAACGGAGCAGTTCGATGATTTACGTATTCCGGAAAAAAAGATAGCGCATGGGAAATAAAAACAGATATAAGTCGAAGTCACTGTTCGATATGCAATTCATAACGTCCAGTATCAGTACGACATTGGTGTTGTTGCTGTTGGGGCTGGTCGTGTTCTTTGTGCTCACGGCGCACAATATGTCTGTATACGTCCGCGAAAATATCAGCTTCTCTGTTCTCATCAGTGATGACATGAAGGAGGCGGATATCCTGAAACTCCAGAAGAAACTGAATCAGGAACCTTTTGTGAAGCAGTCCGAGTACATCTCCAAAAAACAGGCTCTGAAAGAGCAGACGGAGGCGATGGGCACCGATCCCGAAGAGTTTCTTGGCTATAACCCTTTCACGGCCTCCCTTGAAATCAAGCTTCACTCCGATTACGCCAATTCCGACAGTATCGCGAAGATAGAGAAAATGATCAAGAAGAACTCTAACATACAGGATGTGCTCTACCGGAAAGAGCTGATCGATGCCGTCAATGAGAATATACGGAACATCAGCCTTGTGCTGCTGGCGCTGGCGGTGGTGCTCACCTTCATCTCCTTTGCACTGATTAACAATACGATACGGCTTGCCATCTACTCCAAGCGATTCCTCATTCATACCATGAAGCTGGTGGGTGCCAGCTGGAGTTTTATCCGCGGACCTTTCCTGCGGAAAAACGTGTGGAGCGGCGTATTGGCAGGTATGCTTGCCGATGCCATTCTGATGGGAACTGCCTACTGGGCGGTGACGTACGAACAGGAGCTGATTCAGGTCATCACCCCCGAAGTGATGCTCATTGTCTGCGGCAGCGTGCTGGTATTCGGAATTGTGATAACGTGGTTGTGTGCCTACATCTCGATGAATAAATATCTGAGGATGAAAGCCAATACCTTATATTATATTTAGGAGAATAACATATAGTTGGAAATTTAGTAACTTGTAACAAAATAAGCTTATGTCTGACAAACAGAAATTTGCCTTCGATAAAGTGAACTTTATCTTGCTCGCGATAGGGATGGCGATTGTCATTATCGGATTTCTATTGATGACGGGACCTACGTCGTCCGAAACGGTTTTCGAACCGGATATTTTCAGTGTACGCAGAATCAAGGTAGCACCTGTTGTTTGCCTGTTTGGCTTTATATCGATGATATACGCAGTGTTGCGTAAACCTAAAACAAAAGAATAATAAAAAGAAATTATGAGTTGGTTGGAAGCAATGATCCTCGGATTGATTCAGGGATTGACAGAGTATTTGCCTGTAAGCAGCAGTGGCCATCTGGCCATCGGATCGGCATTGTTTGGGATACAAGGGGAAGAGAATCTGGCATTTACGATTGTCGTGCATGTAGCTACCGTATGTAGTACGCTGGTGATTCTGTGGAAAGAGATTGACTGGATTTTCAAAGGATTATTCAAGTTTCAGATGAACGATGAGACTCGTTATGTGATCAATATCGTGATTTCGATGATACCGATTGGTATTGTAGGCGTATTCTTTAAAGATTATGTAGAAGCTATTTTCGGTTCGGGACTGATGATTGTAGGCTGCATGCTGTTGCTGACTGCTGCCCTGCTGTCATTCTCGTACTATTATAAGCCACGCCAAAAGGATAAGATTTCGATGAAAGATGCCTTTATCATTGGTCTGGCACAGGCTTGTGCAGTGTTGCCGGGGCTGTCCCGTTCGGGATCTACTATTGCTACGGGACTTCTGTTGGGAGATAACAAGGCAAAACTGGCGCAGTTCTCTTTTCTGATGGTGATCCCTCCCATTCTCGGGGAAGCGTTGCTTGATAGTGTAAAGATGATGAAAGGTGAAGATGTAGTAGGGGATATCCCTGCGTTATCATTGATTGTTGGCTTTCTGGCGGCTTTTGTAGCCGGTTGCCTTGCCTGCAAGTGGATGATTAATATTGTGAAGAAAGGAAAGCTGATCTACTTTGCCATCTATTGTGCAATAGCGGGATTGGCAGTAATTATTACGCAGTTGTAAGTCGTGGGTCATTTTACTCCCACTCACAACTCGTTATTTATAACTCTATAACGTGAATTTTAAAAAAGGAGAAGTACTGTTTTTCAATAAACCTCTCGGCTGGACATCATTTAAGGTAGTAGGACACGTCCGCTATCATATCTGCCGCCGGATAGGAGTGAAAAAACTGAAAGTAGGTCATGCCGGAACGCTCGATCCTCTCGCCACGGGAGTGATGATCCTCTGCACCGGCAAGGCTACGAAACGAATAGAAGAATTTCAGTATCATACCAAGGAATATGTAGCCACGCTCCGGCTGGGCGCTACCACTCCCTCGTACGACCTGGAACATGAAATAGATGCCACCTACCCTACCGGACATATCACCCGGGAGCTGGTGGAAGAAACACTGACGCACTTCCTTGGTGCCATCGAGCAGGTGCCCCCTGCCTTTTCCGCCTGCATGGTGGACGGCAAGCGCGCTTATGAGCTGGCACGTAAAGGCGAAGAGGTGGAACTAAAGGCGAAGCAACTTGTTATTGATGAGATAGAGTTGCTTGAATGCCGTCTGGACGATCCGGAACCGACGATCCGAATCCGCGTGGTGTGCAGCAAAGGGACGTATATCCGTGCCCTGGCCCGTGACATCGGCGAAGCGCTTCAGAGCGGAGCCCATCTGACGGAACTGATCCGCACACGTGTGGGGGATGTCCGTCTGGAAGATTGCCTGGACCCCGAACACTTTAAAGAGTGGATCGACCGGCAGGAAATAGAAAACGACGAAGATAATAATTAACGTAATAAGGAATAGATATGAAGCTATCACAATTCAAATTTAAGTTACCCGAGGATAAAATCGCTTTGCATCCTACGAAGTATAGAGATGAGTCGCGCTTGATGGTGTTGCACCGTCGTACTGGAGAGATTGAACACAAGATGTTCAAGGATGTTTTGAACTACTTTGATGATAAAGACGTATTTATATTCAACGATACGAAGGTATTCCCGGCACGTCTGTATGGTAATAAGGAGAAGACGGGAGCTCGTATCGAAGTATTCCTGTTGCGTGAGCTGAACGAAGAACTCCGTCTGTGGGATGTGCTGGTAGACCCTGCCCGTAAAATCCGTATCGGTAACAAGCTGTATTTCGGTGCCGACGACTCGATGGTAGCGGAAGTAATAGACAACACCACTTCCCGCGGCCGTACGCTCCGTTTCCTTTATGACGGACCGCACGATGAGTTCAAGAAAGCCCTCTATGCTCTGGGTGAGACTCCCCTGCCCCATTCCATCATCAACCGTCCTGTAGAGCCGGAAGATTCGGAACGTTTCCAGTCCATCTTTGCCAAGAACGAAGGTGCGGTAACTGCTCCGACAGCCAGCCTGCACTTTAGCCGTGAGCTGATGAAGCGTCTGGAAATCAAAGGTATTGACTTCGCCTATATCACCTTGCATGCCGGTCTGGGCAACTTCCGTGATATCGACGTAGAAGACTTGACGAAGCATAAGATGGACTCCGAGCAGATGATTGTAAACGCGGAAGCTGTCAATACGGTCAACCGTGCCAAGGATAAGGGTAAAAACGTGTGTGCGGTAGGTACAACCGTGATGCGTGCTATCGAAAGTGCGGTGAGCACCGACGGACATTTGAAAGAGTTTGAAGGCTGGACCAACAAGTTCATCTTCCCTCCGTATGAGTTTACTGTGGCCAATTCGATGATTTCCAACTTCCACATGCCGTTGTCTACACTGCTGATGATTGTGGCCGCTTTCGGTGGTTACGAACAGGTGATGGATGCTTATCATGTAGCGTTGAAGGAAGGTTATCGCTTCGGTACATACGGTGATGCGATGCTGATTCTGGATAAATAAACGAAAAGATACCGCTATGAAAATCTGTCCCAAATGCCACGAAGAAGCATTCGACTTATACGTCTGCCCGAAATGTGGCAAAGTAGAGTTCTTTGTTCCTTTGGACAGGGAGCGGGAGTTTAAGGTAGAATAGACCGGTAATGGCGAAAGTGTATATAAGTCTCGGCACTAATCTGGGAGATAAAGAACAGAATCTCCGGACTGCCGTGCAAAAGATAGAGGAGCAGGTAGGGAAAGTCATTTCCCTGTCTGCTTTTTACATCACTGCCCCTTGGGGATTCGATTCGGAGCATAGTTTCTTGAATGCGGCGGCGTGCATAGAAACGGAACTGTCGCCTCTGGAAGTGCTGCAAAAGACGCAGGAGATCGAACGGGAACTGGGACGTATACATAAGTCTGTCGGCGGCGTATATAGCGACCGGCTGATTGATATAGACCTGCTGCTTTATGATGATCTGATACTTTCGGTTACTTCTCTTTCCGGAGCAGCACTCAACCTCCCCCACCCTTTGATGGCGGAACGTGACTTCGTAATGCGCCCCTTAACGGAGATTGCCCCCGAACTGGTGCATCCGGTATTGGGAAAGACAATGAAGGCGCTGCTGGCGCAGATAGAAGAATAATACAGCATTCTCTTCCCCTTGCTTATCCTTTTACTTTTTACTTTTCTTTTCGGCGATAAACCTCGGCAGATAAGCCACGCAGCCTACCAATACTGCATATAACAAGTGAATATCCTGAAACTCAATCTTCAGGAAGTGGCATACAATGGCGTAAATGGCAATGGTGAATCCTATATAAAGCGCCAGTACAAAAAGGGTTCTTAATTTATTGTTGATAATCATATTTTTTTCTGTTTAGGATTAGGATGGCGGAGGAATAAATGACGGTTCAGAAGGCAGATGATAGTTCCGCCGATTCCTCCTTTTACAAACTCATACGTCCATGAAAATTCGTCTCCTTTCCAGAAATAATCCATGACGAGGAAGATGATGACCAGAAGGATAATGGAAAATACATATTGCATTAATGTAATTGTTCTCATACCAATTTCCTGTATATATGTGTTAAACATTGCCCAAAGATAAATATAATCTCCGAATAATACCTATCTTTGTCCCCGAAATGAAAGTGTGGACAGATTTGAGCAGCTTGCAACCACGGAAAAAAATGCTAAAACACGTCTTGTTGACGCCTTTTCGGCAATGCTTCCGCAGCTCTCTTCCTTCCCTCTTTATTTTCCCAATTTTAATTTTCAATTTATAATCTTTAATTTAAAAAGATGGGATACTTATTTACATCCGAATCGGTGTCGGAAGGACACCCCGACAAGGTAGCCGATCAAATATCGGACGCCGTGCTTGACAAACTGTTGGCTTACGACCCCAGTTCTAAAGTAGCTTGCGAAACACTAGTAACTACCGGACAGGTAGTATTAGCGGGTGAAGTGAAAACTAAAGCGTACGTTGACCTCCAGCTCATCGCACGTGAAGTGATTAAGAAAATCGGTTACACTAAAGGAGAGTACATGTTCGAAAGTAACTCTTGCGGTGTGCTTTCTGCCATTCATGAGCAAAGTCCCGACATCAACCGTGGCGTAGAGCGTCAGGACCCGATGGAACAGGGTGCGGGCGATCAGGGCATGATGTTCGGCTATGCAACGAACGAGACAGAAAACTATATGCCGCTTTCGCTTGATCTGGCACACCGCATTCTGCAGGTGCTGGCTGATATCCGCCGCGAAGAAAAGGTGATGACCTACCTCCGTCCGGACGCCAAGAGCCAGGTGACGATTGAATATGACGACAACGGAACTCCTGTCCGTATTGATACTATTGTTGTTTCTACGCAACACGATGACTTTATTCAGCCGGCTGATGACTCTGCCGAAGCACAGCTCAAAGCTGACGAAGAAATGCTGTCTATCATCCGTCGTGATGTTATCGAAATCCTGATGCCTCGTGTCATTGCTTCTATCCATCACGATAAAGTACTGGCATTGTTCAATGATCAGATCGTCTATCACGTCAATCCGACCGGAAAGTTCGTGATCGGTGGTCCTCACGGAGATACCGGTCTGACAGGCCGTAAGATTATTGTGGATACTTACGGTGGTAAAGGCGCCCATGGTGGTGGTGCTTTCTCCGGAAAAGACCCCAGCAAGGTAGACCGTAGCGCTGCTTATGCTGCCCGTCACATTGCCAAGAATATGGTTGCGGCAGGTGTTGCCGACGAAATGCTTGTACAGGTGAGCTATGCTATCGGTGTAGCACGCCCCATCAACATCTTTGTGGACACTTACGGACGTAGCCACGTGAATATGACCGATGGCGAGATTGCCCGTGTGATTGACCAGTTGTTCGACCTTCGTCCGAAAGCTATCGAAGAGCGTCTTAAACTTCGTAACCCGATCTATCAGGAAACTGCCGCTTATGGCCATATGGGACGTGAGCCGCAAGTGGTATCGAAAACGTTCTTCTCCCGCTATGAGGGCAACAAGACCGTAGAAGTAGAACTCTTTACATGGGAGAAACTGGACTACGTGGATAAGATCAAAGCAGCTTTTGGTCTGTAATTTTATTTGAAATCAGCTTATAGCTTTACGGCTATTTAGTCCATAGTGAGCCGCAATTTCATCTCTTCTTATACGGGAGAGATGGATTGCGGCTTTTGTTATTCGGGGTGATGCTATAAGGAATATAATCATTTGCTGTTTGCAAACAGCAAATAAAGCCAAATTTTGCTGTTTGCAAACAGCAAATGATTATATTTGTATCTGGATAATATAAACAAGGGAATATATGGAAACGCTTTTTGCCAAACAGGATCGTTTGTTGATGCTTACATCAACGGATATTATAAGGACTCTCATGCACCAGATTAACTGGGATGCTCAACTGATTGCTATCAAAGGACCTCGTGGTGTAGGTAAAACTACGTTAATGTTGCAGTATATCAAACAACATTATTCACTATATAGCCGTGAAGTACTTTACTGTACATTAGATTCGGTTTATTTTTCCAATCATACTTTGCTGGAACTTGTGGATACTTTTTATAAAAATGGAGGTAAACATCTTTTTCTGGATGAGGTGCATAAATATCCGACTTGGAGCAAGGAGATAAAGGAGATTTATGATATGTACCCTGATTTGAGAGTGGTATTTAGTGCGTCCTCTTTACTCAATATAATGAATGCGGATGCTGACTTGTCCAGACGTTGTATTCCTTATCAAATGCAAGGGCTTTCTTTCCGTGAGTTTCTTCTGTTTTATAAGCAGTTGGATTTGCCTATATGTACATTGGAAGAAGTGTTAACTTCTCCTGGAGATATTTGTTCTAAAGTGAACGAAGTGTGTCGTCCTTTGCCTTTTTTTAAAGAGTATTTGCAGTATGGCTATTATCCGTTCTATCTTAAGGACCAAATGGATTATTATACCAGTATAGAGCAGGTTACTAATTTTATAATTGAGACAGAATTGCCTCAGTTATGTGGAGTAGATGTTGGTAATGTACGTAAGATAAAAGCATTATTAGGAATTTTGGCAACTTCTGTTCCTTTCGAGGTTGATATTTCCAAGTTGTCAACTACTATTGGCATACATCGTAACACAGTGATAGAATATTTGAATAGTTTGGAAAAGGCTAAATTACTTCATTTGTTATATGCGGATTTGTTATCTGTCAAGAAGATGCAGAAGCCGGATAAAATATATTTAGATAATCCTAATCTGCTGTATGCTTTGGCTTCCCGTCCGGTGAAAATAGGGACAGCACGTGAGACTTTTGTTGTGAATCAACTTTCTTGTGAAAATGAGGTAGAATATGGGAAGAAAACAGGTGATTTTAAAATTAATGGCCGATATACCTTAGAGGTTGGCGGTGAAGGTAAAACTTATGACCAGATAGCTGATGTACCTGATTCGTACATTTTAGCAGATGGGATAGAGACACCTTATCGTTGTAAGCTTCCGCTATGGATTGTGGGTTTTCTATATTGATCCTTATTCGGTGTTTCAGAAAGGGCTTTCTACATGAATCATTGCTTTTGTTATTCGGGCGATTTTATAAGTTACGACTTATAAATAGGTTGAATTTGAACTGTTTATAAGTTATGATTAATAAAATCGTTATATTTGTTGCGGTTGACAAACTTGTAAACAGCAGATGACTATTCTGCATTCAGCTTTTTCAGTTTCGTCCGCAAACGCCTTGTCAGAAGGGGATAGCGGCTGAAAGCACTGCTTTACAACCCCGTCTCTGACATACTTTGAAAGGGGGCAGGTGGTTTCAGTTCTTTCAGCCCTGACATACGGGCTAAATTTGGTAAGCCCCGAGCTGAACTTCATTCATCGCCGAGCTAAAGTCTGCTCGCCTCCGAGGTGAAAGTTGGCGAGCTGCCGGCTTATTTCAGATCAATCAAGCGAAGAGAGTGTTCTGATCAAACAGAGGGTCTGTTTGCCTTGGATAGAGGCTCTGTTTATCTTGAATACAGGCTCTGTTTGAGGTAAATGCAGGCTCTATTTCAACTGTTGGCAGAGTTTATTCATTATACACAGTGACTCGGATAGTAATTAGCGGAAAGCCTGTGTAGTAATGAATAAAATATGGGGAGATTTCCAACTCCTTGAATGATGCTGGCTGACCTGCGGAATGGTACTTTCTGACACGCTGAGAGGTACCATCTGATATCTTGAACGGTATCAAGTTTGAGATTGTTTTTGGGGACTGAAAGGACTGAAGTACCTTACTCCCTTCATAAAGCTTCAAGAACGGGGTTGTAAAACTGTGCCTTCAGCCGCTATCCCCTTCTGACAGGGAGCTTGCGGGCGAAACTGAAGATACTGAATGCGGGTATTTCTTCTTTGTGTGGAATATCAGAGATTTAGTTCATCTTTTTAAAAAGAGACAATGAAGTCATCTAGGTTTGCGGGTGTTCCTTCTTTATTGAATATCTTCTTATAAAGCTGTTTTCTGCTCATAGATACAGCGCTTTGTGTACGGCATACCAATTGTGAAATTGTAGAAACTGGAATTTTAATTTTTAACAGTAAACAAATACGTAGTTCCATCTTGGTAATAGAGGGATGCAGTATGAATAACTTGTTGGTGAAATTGTCATATGTATCATTAATGATATTTTCTAGTTCTTTCCATTCTGTTTCGGTGAGTCTGATCGAGGAATCTTCTATCGCACGATAACAATAAGCATAAATATCAGACCTTCTAAGCGCTTCCTCAAGTAATGCTTGTTCTCTTTGTGATGTTTCGATAGCTTGATTGGTTTGTTCTAGCTTTTCCTTTTTTGCAAGTAAAAGTTTTTGTTGTAAATCATTGTTTTCCTGCTCGAACAATTTTACCTTTTCTTTTAATTCTTCAATTTTTTTCTTGTTCTCCTCTATATATAGTTGGCTTTTCCGATATTGTTGTTCGTTAATCTCATGAAGTTTTTTCTCTTGTTCCCGAATCATAGCTTTCCTGTTTCTATTATATCGAATAAGGATGATAACTCCTAAAACGATGGCAATAACAATAAAGATGATCCATGCTTGTTGTTCTGCATTTTTCTTGCGCAAATATTCTTTTTCTTTCTCAATATGTTGGTAATCATACAAAGCCTTTATTTTTCGCAAAGATTCTGTGTTGGATATGTCGTAAATGCTATCAGAACATTCTGTATATTTCTCCAGATATGCTAATCCTTCTTCATAGTTGCCACGTTCTTTTTCTATTTCATATAAATTCCGATAGGCTCCTATGTCTGAATATACATTATTATGTCCTATATTTTTCTTGAAGTAATAGGCTGCTGAATCTTTTTGTCCTATACTTACATAGAAATTTCCCCAAACATCATAATTTATATCTTTCTCATCTTGCCATTTACTATTTGTTTCTTGTAGCGTTTTCAATGCTTCGTCATATTTTCCCATTTGAATATAGATGCCTGCCAATTCTTCGAGAATATTTACTTCCCTTTGTATGTCTCCATTGCTATTAGCTAATTGGTATGCTTTGTTATAATAATAGATTGTGCTGTCTGTTATCTCAAGTAAATTGAATGCTCTTCCTAAATCTCGTAGTGCATAAGCGCTAGTAAGACTGTCTTTGCCTAGTTGTAAGTAGTGATAAGCGTTTCGATAAGCTTGTAGTACTTCCTCTGTGAGACCTTCATAGGCAAATAGAGTTCCCATTTGGCTGTATATTCGCCCCAATAAAGCGTAGTTCTTGCTATCTGTAGAAATATCAAAAGCTTTGTGGAAATAAGAAAGTGCTGTAGGACCTTCATGAAGATCAAGGTATACTCTGCCTGTGTAATAATAGGATTTTATCAGTTTGTCCTTATCATTTTCTCTTTCATAATAATCAGTGACGGATAACATTAGAGAATCAGACGTATGAGGCACGTAACATCTGTCACGTGCCTCTGTTAACAGCAGGTAATAGTACATTCTTGCTGATTGTGATTCCTTTGTGATACTCTCACTCAGAGAGTCTAAAATGGTTAATGCACTATCTGGATATTCTTTAATAATATTTTCCACCCGCAGTATTGTGTTGGGGTATGGGGCAGTGCATGAGAATAGGCATATAATGCTTAAATAGAATAGTATAAATTTTCGTCTTTGTTTCATTTGAATGTATGTATCATTGCGATTTTATTTGCGCAAATATACACATATATCAAGACTTATAATATAAAACAACCGATAATATAGTTTTCGCCGGATTTTATTTCGATAATATATTCTCCGGAAGATATATTTTCCAGAGTAAATACATGTTCATTGTTAGCTTGAATACTTGTAAGGTCTAGGTAGATAGTTTTGTTGAAGGAATCCTTTACTTCAATTATAATGTTTTCTAAATCTATATTAGCATGAATAAAGAGTGTACTCCCTTCGTAGTAAAGATTAAGGGGGGTAGATATTGGCACTCTAGTACTTGCTTTTACTTCCCAAGACTCTCTTTTTATTCTGATGCGATTTTTAGCTTGGAGTGCTGTGCATCCTAATACTGCAATAATTGCAATAAATAGTAGTTTTTTCATCATGATCGTTCTTTTATTTTTTTTGCAAATTAAAGGCTAATTGTCTGATTGTTTAGTATGGATGAGTTCAGAAATAATTCAGTTTTTAGATCAAATGGCATTTTTTATTTCTGAATTATTACTGAATTGAATATCTAGGTCGATACCTCCATTATCTCTACTTTTGTAGCAGATAATCTGGTCAAAGTTTTGGTAAGGGTTTTTTGAGTACAGGATTATTGAAGGATAGAAAAAGCCATTAAATAATTGAGTCATAAAAAATAGCATAAAGATAGTTGCAACTACGAATTGATATTAACTAAAAAAGAAAAAACAATGAAAAAACTATTTTCAACACTGACACTAACAGTATGTTTAGGTGCATTTATTTCTTGTACCAATGATGAACAGGAAGTGAATATGGTTAAACCGACGAATGCTAATCCTGAAATAGAAGTAATAAACGACGGTACTATGATTAAATTTAAAGATGTGGAATCGTACGAGAATGCTCTTTTGAAAGTGAGTGCAATGTCTACTTCAGAACAAGTTAGTTTTCTTAATTCATTATCTTTTAAGTCTCAGATGATTCTGATGCAAGAAGCGGATGGTGAGTTGGATAAAATCTGTAATCAAGCTGCTGATAAAGCGGAGTTTGATGTTCTATATGAGAAATATAAACATAAATATGGTGATGTATTTATGTTTAATACTATCGATGCTACTGATCTGTCACCTTATTCAAGGCTTGTTTATGTAGCCAATGAATACTTTGTTAATATGAAAGGTGAATTTATGATTGGCGATTCTTTGGTTGTGGATAAGGTATATACTGACTTTAAAGAGCGTCAACAACAATTTACGGTTTCTACTCGTTCGTCTGTTTCAGATTTAAGTTCTATAAATGAAGCATATAGTCGTCAAAAAGATAGAAAAGTAGGATTATATTTATCTGTTTCATCAGGAATAATACATGCTAATTTTACTTCGCAAAAGAAAGGAGTCTTTGGATGGAGCCGTTACTCTACGACATACCATGCTAAAGTAAACCTTCGTGGTTTTGAGTTTGCTCAAGGAGAACTACTGGGGTATGGTCCAGTGTATGTAAATAAAGATGGTATTCCTTTTGCTATTGATACCAAAGAAATGGGTGGAAATGTAACCAAAGTTTTTGGACGTAAGTTAGCACAAGAGTGTACGGGTACAATAGAAATCTGGTCTCGGGGTGTGCCGTATGACCAAAGAGGATTTGCCACTGTGAGATTATAAAAGTGTAAATGAGGACGAAAGTAGCAACAACCATAAACTCTTTTGTCCTCATCATTTGTATATTAAATAATAAAAACTGAACTTCTAATGAAAACAATTACTAATTTAATATTTATAGCATTGCTATTTGTTACAGCATCATTATCTGCACAGGAACATGGTCCTGTTTTAGGAGGCTCTTTAGGAACATTGCATGAAAAAGTGAGTGTGGTTTCCAGTAATTTTGAGGGATATAAACTTCATTATCATATTGGATATGCTTATCGGCAGTATTGGGGTAATCGTAAATTTGCAATGGATGGCATTGCTCTTTTTGGCTCGCAGGGGACTGATTATCAAGCCTTCAATTCGGATAGTCCTAAGTATAGTGTAAACGGAAAATATCTATCAATAGGGACTGTGTTCAGTTATGAATGTTTTTCTAATTTTAGACTTGGAGTCGGAGCAGATGTGGCTTGGTATGTAAATCGATTGGGTGCATCTACTTATAATAGCAAAAAAAATGCGATCGATATACCTATTGTGGCAAGAGTTAGTTATACGCTGAAATGGCTTGAACTACAACTATCTTATAAACAAGGTACTTGCAATCTGATGAATACTAGTGGTGTTGGAAAAGTAACTTCACGAAATATTCAATTTTCTGTTTTTATGCCAATATTTAAATAATGAGTGTTGAAGTAGGAGAATATAGGCTTGACTGTGCTATTTATAGAAATAGAATATGCAGTCTTGCCTTCGTGTTTATTCTTCTATCTTCACTTTGACATAAATTACACATTCATTTTGATATGTATATGATTTCTTTGTACTTTTGTACCCATTCATCCAGTAAACTTGCAAAAGACAATGAATCAGATACATTCCGTATGCGTATACAGCGCATCCAGCACTAAGATAGCCCCCGTATATTTTGAAGCAGCCGAAAAGCTCGGCAGCCTGCTTGCCAAACAACATATCCGTCTGATAAACGGTGCCGGAAGCATCGGGCTGATGAGCTCCGTGGCCGACGCAGTTCTGAAGAATGGCGGTGAAGTGACAGGTGTTATCCCCCACTTCATGGTCGAGCAGAACTGGCATCACACAGGGTTGACGGAATTGATCGAAGTCACTTCCATGCACGAACGCAAGCAGAAGATGGCGAATCTGAGTGACGGCATCATTGCCTTGCCGGGCGGATGCGGCACTCTGGAAGAATTGCTTGAAATCATCACATGGAAACAGCTCGGACTGTATCTGAATCCGATTATCATTCTGAATATAAACGGCTTTTTTGATCCGCTGCTCCAAATGCTCGAACGGGCAATAGAGGAAAACTTCATGCGCCAGCAACACGGTGATATATGGAAAGTAGCACAAACACCGGAAGAAGCGGTGGAGTTACTTCAGACAACTCCCGTATGGGACGCTTCTATCCGTAAATTTGCAGCCATATGATAGCCGATATACTGAACTCCGGATTCGAGGGAATCCCTATCTCCTACTCTCCCCGTACGGATGATGTGATTGCCTTGACATTGCTTGCCTGCTTCTTTCTTTCCTCCATCGCTCTGGCTCGCGGAAAGAAGTTTCTCACCCAACAAGTGAAAGACTTTGTATTGCATCGCGAGCGGACAAGCATTTTTGATAGTTCTACGGCAGCCGATGTGCGCTATCTCCTCGTACTGGTAGTGCAGACCTGTGTATTGACAGGTATCGTGTTCTTCAATTATTTTCATGATACATGTCCGATGCTGATGACCAAGGTCTCCCCTCTCCTGCTATTGGGGATTTATGTCGGCTTCTGCCTTGCCTATTTTTTACTGAAATGGTTACTTTATATGTTCCTCGGATGGGTGTTTTTTGACAAAAACAAGACAAATATATGGTTGGAATCTTATTCTGCGCTCATATATTACGTCGGATTCGCCCTTTTTCCTTTTGTTCTATTCCTTGTTTATTTCGATCTGAATCTGACCAATTTAGTGATAATCGGACTAATTATTCTAATTTTTACTAAAATATTGATGTTTTATAAGTGGGTAAAGCTTTTTTTTCATCAATTAAGTGCGGCTTTCCTATTAATTTTGTACTTTTGCGCTCTTGAAATCATACCCTGTCTGCTACTCTATCAGGGAATGATTCAGGTAAACAATGTATTGCTAATAAAAATTTAGGACGTTGAAAATTAAAAAAGTACTAGTTTCGCAGCCTAAGCCTGCGTCAGAGAAATCTCCCTATTACGACATAGCAGAGAAATATGGCGTAAAAATAGATTTCCGGCCGTTTATAAAGGTCGAGAGTCTTTCGGCGAAAGAATTCCGGCAACAGAAGGTTTCAATTCTTGATCACACTGCCGTTATATTCACTTCACGCCACGCAATCGATCACTTCTTTAATCTGTGTACGGAGCTGCGTGTGACTATTCCGGAAACAATGAAGTATTTCTGTGTCACAGAAGCGGTTGCATTGTACATTCAGAAGTATGTGCAATATCGCAAACGTAAAATCTTCTTCGGCGCTACCGGAAAGATTGAAGATTTGGTGCCATCTATCGTAAAGCATAAAACGGAGAAATATCTCGTCCCTATGTCGGACGTGCACAATGATGATGTGAAAAACCTGCTCGACAAGAATAACATACAGCATACAGAAGCTGTAATGTATCGCACTGTGAGCAATGACTTTACATCGGATGAGGAATTTGATTATGACATGCTCGTGTTCTTCAGCCCTGCCGGAGTGACTTCTTTGAAGAAGAACTTCCCGGACTTTGACCAGAAAGAGATCAGAATCGGTACCTTCGGGTCGACTACCGCGCAAGCTGTACGCGACGCCGGACTCCGTCTGGACCTTGAAGCACCGACTGTGCAGGCTCCGTCAATGACGGCTGCGCTCGATATGTTCATCAAGGAAAACAATAAATAAACAGCGTGAGCGTATATACTTTGCGTAAAGCCGAAAGGCTGAATAGTAAAATATTGATCGGAAAGATGTTCGAAGGCGGCCATTCCAAGTCGTTTTCCATCTTTCCGATACGCGTTGTATATATGCCCATAGAACAAGGTGAAGTGCCGGCAACGATACTTATCAGCGTATCGAAGCGGCGTTTCAAACGTGCTGTAAAGCGCAATCGGGTGAAGCGGCAGATACGCGAAGTCTACCGGAAGAACAAACAGCCACTGCTGGACGGTCTGCAAAACAAGGGGCAGCGTCTGGCAATCGCTTTTATCTATCTGTCGGACGAACTTGTAGCCACTGCCGAACTGGAAGAGAAAATGAAGACAGCGCTTTCGCGCATTTCTGAAAAGTTATCCTTATGAAGCCCCGTGCTCACCGGGTGTCCGTCTGTTGGATGTCCCTGAAAAGTCTTGTGAGGAAGGTGTTTTCATTCTTACTGCTGATTCCTATCTATTTTTACCGGGTGTGTATTTCGCCCCTTACCCCTCCGTCTTGTCGGTTTACGCCCACCTGTTCGGCCTATGCGGTCGAAGCAATCAAGAAACACGGTCCCGTTAAAGGACTCTATCTGGCTGTCCGGCGCATCCTCAGATGTCATCCGTGGGGTGGTTCCGGTTACGATCCTGTACCTTAAAAACGATTTATCCTAAAGAACGAGAGATATGGAGAATAACGCGAGTCATATTCTGGATATTCATACTCACAAGTCGGAGGATGTTTCCCACGGTAAAGCGATTATCAATTTTCCATTACCGGTGGATGATTCGCTGTGCCTGTCGGCTTCGGATGTCGGGACGGCAGGTAAAGAGGGATATTTCTATTCGGCCGGCATTCATCCCTGGAAACTGACGGAACGCAATGCGGATGAGCAATTTGAACTTCTGCAGCAGTTGCTTGTGAAAGAGCAGTTTGTGGCGGTAGGAGAGGCGGGGCTCGATAAACTGACAGCTGCTCCGATGGAGCTTCAGGTAAGGATGTTTGAGAAGCAGGTGGAATTGTCGGAGAAGTATCGGTTGCCACTGATTATTCATTGTGTGAAGGCGATGGATGAGTTGCTGGCGGTGAGGAAGAAACTGAATCCGGCTCAGTCCTGGATTTGGCACGGCTTTCGCGGGAAACCGCAGCAGGCAGGGCAATTGATAAAGAACGGCATTTATCTTTCTTTCGGTGCGCACTATCCGGAGGAAACGGTGAAGGGAGTGCCTGCCGGTCGCCTGTTTCTGGAGACGGATGACAGTCCGGTCGACATTGAAGAAGTGCTGAAGCAGGTGGCGAAAGCACGAAGCACGGATGTGGAAGAGCTGCGGCAGGCGATTCGGGAAAATATTCAAAAAGTCTTTTTTAGGCGTTAAGAGTTGTATCTTCCGAGAAAGAGTCGTACTTTTGTCGCACATGGAATTGAAAGAAAATAAAAACCTAATAAAAAGAGTAATACGATGAATTTTGTAGAAGAATTGAGATGGCGTGGCATGCTGCAGGACATCATGCCGGGAACGGAAGAGTTGTTAAACAAAGAGCAGGTGACTGCCTATTTGGGTATCGACCCGACTGCCGATTCGCTACACATTGGTCACCTTTGTGGAGTGATGATCCTTCGTCATTTACAACGCTGCGGCCATAAGCCGCTGGCACTCATCGGTGGCGCTACAGGTATGATTGGAGACCCTTCCGGAAAATCGGCAGAACGTAACCTGCTGAATGAGGAAACATTGCGTCACAATCAGGCGTGTATCAAAAAACAGCTTGCCAAGTTCCTCGACTTCGAGTCGGATGTGCCTAACCGTGCTGAATTAGTGAACAATTATGACTGGATGAAAGAGTTTTCTTTCCTTGACTTTGTTCGCGAAGTAGGTAAGCATATTACTGTAAACTATATGATGGCAAAGGATTCTGTAAAGCGTCGCCTCAACGGAGAAGCACGTGACGGACTGTCATTCACCGAATTTACTTATCAGCTGCTTCAAGGCTACGACTTCCTTCATCTGTATGAAACAAAGGGGTGTAAACTTCAGATGGGCGGTTCCGACCAGTGGGGAAATATCACTACCGGAGCAGAACTGATCCGCCGTACCAATGGGGGAGAGGTGTTCGCGCTGACTTGCCCGCTGATCACAAAGGCTGACGGTGGTAAGTTTGGTAAAACTGAATCCGGAAATATCTGGCTGGACCCTCGTTATACTTCTCCCTATAAGTTCTATCAGTTCTGGCTGAACGTAAGCGACTCTGATGCAGAACGCTATATCAAGATTTTCACTTCGATCGAGAAGGAAGAAATCGAAGCATTAGTGGCCGAGCACCAGCAGGCTCCGCACTTGCGTGCTTTGCAGAAACGTCTGGCCAAGGAAGTGACTATCATGGTTCACTCCGAAGAAGATTACAATGCAGCGGTAGATGCGTCTAATATCCTGTTCGGTAACGCTACTTCCGAGTCGTTGCGCAAGTTGGACGAAGATACGTTGCTAGCTGTATTCGAAGGCGTTCCCCAGTTTGAAATCTCTCGTGACGCCTTGGCAGAAGGAGTGAAGGCTGTTGACCTGTTTGTCGATAATGCAGCTGTATTTGCTTCGAAAGGCGAAATGCGTAAGTTGGTTCAGGGCGGTGGCGTATCATTGAATAAAGAAAAACTGGAAGCTTTTGACCAGGTTATTACGACTGCCGATCTGCTTGACGAGAAATATCTGCTTGTTCAGCGTGGTAAAAAGAACTATTTTCTGCTGATTGCGAAGTAAAATTCAGCGATTTGCAAGGTGGCAAAGTAAAAAAGTAATCGAAATATTTGGAGGTTTGCTTGCAAACCTCTATCTTTGCACCGCTTTTTAACAGAAAGCGCATATGTTTGTCCTATGGTGTAATGGTAGCACAACAGTTTTTGGTTCTGTTTGTCTAAGTTCGAATCTTGGTAGGACAACCAAAAGGAAGCTCTGATAATCATTGATTATTGGAGCTTCCTTTTTTTATATCGTTTTGTGTCATTGAAAATAGCCGTCAAAGTGTGCGCATACCGGCTTCTTTTTTCAGAAAAAACAGGGACAGTCTATTTTTCTTCTATTAGGTAAAAAACTCCTTTGAAACGTATTATAGTTCGTTAAAAAGATGTACATTGCATCAATTCTGGACATTTTTGGTGGATAATTGGAACAAAATTGCAAGGTTAACCCGTTTTCTTTTACTATTTTTGCATCGTGTACGTAAACGATGTGCATTTGAGAAAGAGAGCTTATTCAATAACTATAAATAAATAAGGTATGAAAACGAACTATGAAATTCGCTATGCTGCGCATCCTGAGGATGCAAAAAGTTATGATACTGCAAGAATCCGTCGCGATTTCTTAATCGAAAAGATATTTGTTCCCAACGAAGTGAATATGGTGTACTCCATGTACGACCGTATGGTTGTAGGCGGCGCGCTTCCGGTAGGAGAGGTGCTGACACTCGAAGCGATCGACCCGCTGAAGGCTCCGTTCTTCCTGACCCGTCGTGAAATGGGTATTTATAATGTAGGCGGACCGGGCGTAGTGAAAGCCGGAGACGCGGTTTTCGAACTTGACTATAAAGAAGCCCTCTACCTTGGTTCGGGCGACCGTGTGGTGACGTTCGAAAGCAAGGACGCTTCCAATCCTGCCAAATTCTATTTCAACTCACTAACCGCACACCGCAACTATCCCGACCGTAAAGTGACGAAAGTGGATGCCGTAGTGGCTGAAATGGGCTCGCTGGAAGGTTCCAACCACCGTAACATCAATAAGATGCTGGTCAATCAGGTATTGCCTACCTGCCAGCTACAGATGGGTATGACGGAACTTGCTCCGGGAAGCGTATGGAACACGATGCCTGCCCACGTGCACAGCCGTCGTATGGAGGCTTACTTCTACTTCGAAATCCCCGAAGAGCACGCTATCTGCCACTTTATGGGTGAGGTGGACGAAACTCGTCACGTATGGATGAAGGGCGATCAGGCGGTTCTGTCTCCCGAATGGTCGATCCACTCGGCTGCGGCTACCCACAACTATACCTTTATCTGGGGTATGGGCGG
Source organism: Bacteroides sp. RCH18 (assembly GCF_058231005.1). NCBI lineage: Bacteria > Pseudomonadati > Bacteroidota > Bacteroidia > Bacteroidales > Bacteroidaceae > Bacteroides > Bacteroides sp. RCH18. Next base: position 3,509,728 of record NZ_JBIPTC010000001.1, read on the forward strand.
TGAAAACCTCGATTATGGCGATCAGGACTTCTCATTAATTACAGATTTAAAATAAACAACTACAATAGTTTTCATCATTTAATAACAAAAAATTATGAATCAGTATTTGAATTTTTCTTTGAAAGGTAAAGTAGCTCTCGTTACAGGTGCTTCTTACGGTATCGGTTTTGCAATTGCTTCTGCATACGCAGAACAAGGCGCTACTGTATGTTTTAACGACATCAACCAGGAGTTGGTAGACAAAGGTATGGCTGCCTATGCTGAAAAGGGAATTAAAGCTCACGGTTATGTATGCGACGTAACAGACGAACCGGCTGTTCAGGCAATGGTTGCTACTATCGAGAAAGAAGTAGGTACGATTGATATCCTTGTTAATAACGCTGGTATTATCCGCCGTGTTCCTATGCACGAAATGGAAGCTGCTGACTTCCGTCGTGTGATTGATATCGACTTGAACGCTCCGTTCATCGTTTCTAAGGCTGTATTGCCTGCCATGATGAAGAAGCGTGCCGGTAAAATCATCAACATCTGCTCTATGATGTCTGAGCTGGGGCGTGAAACTGTATCGGCTTACGCTGCTGCCAAAGGTGGTCTGAAGATGCTGACTCGCAATATCTGCTCTGAATATGGTGAATACAACATTCAGTGTAACGGCATCGGCCCGGGTTATATCGCTACTCCGCAAACTGCTCCTCTTCGTGAGAAACAAGCAGACGGAAGCCGTCACCCGTTCGATTCATTCATCTGCGCCAAGACTCCTGCCGGTCGTTGGTTGGATCCGGAAGAACTGACTGGTCCTGCCGTATTCCTGGCTTCTGAGGCTTCTAACGCTGTTAACGGTCATGTTCTTTACGTAGACGGTGGTATCCTGGCTTATATCGGAAAACAGCCGAAATAACGATAACAAGAGATTATAATAAGGTGATAGGGTGGTAAGGAGATTCTTTACCGCCTGTCACCTTATCGTTTTTCTGTTGAATAGTTTACGGTTTACATTTATCCCCTTTCGTTTTTTTACCTGATTCTATCCCCTTATTTGTTGTGTATAATATGAAGAAGATATTTATTCTGGCTGCTATTGCCCTGATGGGTTTTGCCTCTTGTGCTGACAGCAAGCAGTCAATGACGGTTACAGTAACCAATCCTCTGGCGTTGGAGCGCACAGGTGAAATGGTTGAAGTTCCGATGAGTGACGTTACAGCCAAGCTGCAGCTGGCTGATACGGCCCAGATCGTAGTGCTTGGTGAAGATGGTCAGCAAGTACCTTATCAAGTGACGTATGACGAGAAAGTGGTTTTCCCGGCTACGGTGAAAGCAAATGGCACAGCCACTTATACTATCCAATCCGGTACTCCCGACCCGTATAATGTAATTGCCTGCGGCCGCTATTATCCCGAACGTCTGGACGACGTGGCATGGGAGAATGACCTGGGCGGATACCGTGCCTATGGCCCTGCCTTGCAGAAACGTGGTGAACGTGGTTTCGGCTACGACCTCTTTACGAAGTATAACACTACGGAACCGATTCTTGAAAGCCTTTACGCTGAAGAACTGGATAAGGAAAAGCGTGCCAGAATTGCCGAACTGAAAAAGACAGACCCTAAAGCGGCTGCCGAACTGCAAAATGCCATCTCTTATCACATTGACCACGGCTACGGAATGGATTGTTATGCCGTAGGTCCTACGCTGGGCTGCGGTACAGCCGCTCTGATGGCGGGTGATACGATTATCTATCCTTATTGCTATCGCACACAGGAAATCCTTGATAATGGCCCGCTGCGCTTCACAGTGAAACTGGAATTTAATCCATTGACTGTCCGTGGCGATTCTAACGTGGTGGAAACGCGTGTCATCACATTGGATGCCGGCTCGTATCTCAACAAAACCGTCGTTTCGTATACTAATCTGAAAGAAGCGATGCCTGTGACTACCGGAATCGTTCTTCGTGAACCGGACGGTGTGGTTACAGCAGACGCTGCAAACGGCTATATCACCTATGTAGATCCTACAACCGATAGAAGCGGCGGTAACGGTAAGATATTTATCGGCGCTGCATTTCCTTCACTGGTAAAAGAGGCAAAGACCGTTCTTTTCCCGGAAAAGGAGAAGAAGGAGCTGCGCGGTGGAGCTGACGGTCATGTACTGGCAATCAGCGAGTATGAACCGGGTTCGGAATATACTTATTACTGGGGTTCTGCCTGGGATAAGGCTGCTATCAAGACAGCTGATGCGTGGAATGCGTATATGGCTGAGTATGCGCAGAAGGTGCGTACACCGTTGACGGTGACTTACTAAGACGGTAGTTAATAAACTCTGGTACAAGCATTCTAATATGTCACGACAGGTCTTAATATCTGACTTCTCAGGTATTAATACTTGTCGCGTCAGTTATTAATACCTGAGAAGTCAAGTATTAATAGCTGATAACCCAGTTATATAAGGCTCTCCTTATTTCATTCGAAAGGCTGAAATAAGGGGAGTTTTATTGTCGGGTAGAATATGGGTATAACAAGAAAAACGGTTTTATAAGAGATTTCCTAGTGTGAGTACTATATAAACGAACAATGCAGTACTTAAAATGTATATCCTATCACTCCTGACCATCCATTAACGAGGGCTGATTTTTCCATCATGTCTCTTAAGCCTTTGAATTGAGCGCGTATGCATATCATTTGTTTGTTTTTTCGCGAAAGTTTGAAGTTTACTCCCGCATTGGCGTAATAGCCAGGGTAGACACCATCCAGCCATCTCTCGCTCTTATCATTTATCTTTATCTTGGCATTGATCATTCCACTGAAGTCTGCTCCAAGCTCAACAAATGGTCGCGCCATTCCTTTCGGATAGGTATAGCGTATTCCTAACTTACCCGAAAACATTGTTCCGCTATGTTTAAATATAGTGGATGAATTTTCATTATTCAATGATCTTGCAGAGGATGTTATGCGGGAAAAAGACACATCAAAACAACCACTGAGTGAACTCATCCACCGTCTATTGCTGATAGCTAAAGTGACTCCTGCCAGGTAAGATAGTTCGGGTGAGCTATAGAGCCCGATCGGACTACCCGATGGTACATTATATTGAATAACTCCTACATAAGGAGTTATATCTAACTGTATTGAACGTTTATCTTCTTTTGCTTCAAATTCAATGCAATCTTCATTGCTGGTACACATTGCATAATGATATTCTTTTGTGATTTTTATCATCTCCTTTCGGCTGAAACGGGCCCGGTCTATTTGGGGAGCCAGGCTTGGGCAGTCTTTGAATGCGTAATGAAGAAGGGGAATATATCGGTCAGTCTGGCCTTTAAACTGTATATTGGTAGCCTGCTTGGACAGTTTGGGCGCATCTATTTTTACAAGGGTATTATTATCTTCAACAAAATAGATTGGTATGTTATCTTCTGTCTCATAGTAGTACAAGCTTTTCATTCCTTGTAGCAAATATTCGAGAAAGACGGGGGTAGAGACACCGTATTTCAATTCTATGTTCTTGGAGACATAGTATTTACCGTCGTCTGTAAAACGGTATCCCAAGATTTCGAAAGGATGATAGGTTACTGGTTCGGTATCATTACCTTGTGATTGAAAGACGCAGCGTTTAGCATTCATCTTATCTGTACGGTAGTCAATTTCTCCGTATACCGTATCTTTTTGAACAGTGATGATAAATCCCGGACGATAGTTGTTTTGTGCGTAAAGTACAGGGATTAATAGTAGGCATGTCTTTAAACATATTAGTCGGAAAAGAATCATTTTCATATGTGTGATTGTTGGTTTAACTTTTTTGTGTGTCCGAAAGATACGAATTAATTTAATAATAACATCATCTTTTGTATTGCTTTTTATATGGAAAAGGATAATGTAAAGGGTGTCCAATGTTGAACACCCTTTATATGAATAATTAATGTAAAGCTAAATCTTATACATGTTAGAGAGACAGACTTAGCTAAGCACGCTTGCCGTCTTATTTGCTTAGTGTAAGAGCGTTGAATTTCTCCAACCATCCTGCACTTCCTGTTCCCGCAGCACCGGAGAATGCCCAGTAGGCAATGCCATTGACTACGTCTCCATCCCAGGAGCCATTATCACCAAATACCAATGCAAATTTGCCATTGATGGATGACGGATAAGCAACATATTGCGTTGACATATCCCAACTGACATATCCACCTTCAGACAATGTTACTGTATAGATGTTATATCTCCCAGCATATGTTCCTAAATTAAGACCTCCCATTGTGAGTAAGGCCTCTCCATTATAGATTAACGGTAGGTCAAAGAAATTGGAAATACCTGACAAGTAGAAGATGGTAGGTTCCTCTTCATCCTGAACTACTTCTATTTCTCCAGCTAGAGTACTATCATCTCCATCAACAAAGGATACTCTCCATTTGCCTGCGATGTCTTTCAATTCATACTCTCCAAGATGATAGTAAATCGTTTTTTTACCTGCGGTAACTTTAACTGCCGCTCCTCGTGGGGTTTTATCAGCACTCGCAGCAACATTAAATGTTATAGTTCTGTTTTCTTCGTCAAGTGTGTATGATAACCAACTTTGGGCTTCGGCGGGTACTTCTATTGAATAGGATGCTGTGGTTGAGAAAGATACTGTAGCAGAACCACCGGCATAAGTAAAAGCATGCCCCAATTCTGATTTATTATACAGAATAACACAGCCACCCTGTGAAACAGGAACCAAAGTGGATGCTTCACCATCTGTTATGGTTACTGCTGCCGTACGTCCGGACATATCATTATTTTCAATGACAGAAACATTTATAATATCTCCATTCACGCTTACGGTACACCAATCTTTATTGGAGGTAGCAGTAATTTCACTTATTGCGTTAACTTTTATTGTACCGGTTCCTCCAGCAGATTCAAATGTGACATTTGAGCTAACAATCTGCAAAGAAGATGTTTCTTTATCGTCGTCGTTACTACATGAGAAGACGAATACGCATAATAATAATGCAAATATGCTTGTTATTTTCTTCATAATATGCTGTTTGTTAATTAATCAACTTTTATCAATGTTACATCTTGGAACATTGTAGAGAATCCATACCAACCGTCTGTTTTTTGATATACCAGCAACATAAGGGTGCAAATAGGATTGTTTACATAAGTGAACTTAATTGTAAGCGGATCTGTATTTGCAATACGTCCTTGGAATACAGCTGAGTCATCTGCATAGAAATTGCCTCCGGGAATTCCTGGATATAATAATACGTTGTAACCTTGATATACGCCAACTGTCTGAGAAGGTACATCAATACAGTCTGTTGTCATATTATAGTTATAGACAAATTCAATAGGAGTACCACTCAAAGCAAAATTCATTGCAAATGATTTTCCTATCATTTTTTGTTTGAGCTCAAGTTGTATACGTTGCCCATTTGCTAATTGTAGTATATAGTTGCCTAAATAGTTGAGATATCCTTCCGGACAATAGAATTCTATTTTTGCATCTACACCTGTATCTGTACAAATATATGTAAGGTTTTCATTATCCCATTTGAAGTTGTTTATTTCTACTCCATTAACTACTAATGGTTCATACATTTTAATGCCTTCCTCTGTATATATGAACGGATATAGACTTACGGTTGTTTCACCGGTTTCGTCTACTTTGGTAACTGAGAAGGCATGCTCTTCCTGTCCCATTTTAGTTATTTCCTGACCATTCACAATTAACTTATAGGTTACATATGAAGCCTGTGAAACGACATTGGCAATATTGGTCAGTTTCTCTTGCCAATTTGTTTCAGCAGGCAGAGGTGTCATGATCAACGTTACTCCATGTTTTTTCCCAGTCAGTACGATCTTTTCTTTTGAAACGCTTCTGAAGACGAACTCATAATCTCCGGCATATCCTGGTGAATTATAACCACTCGGTTCACAGAATTCGTGAATTAATTCATTGTATGAATCAAAACTTAATTCTGTTCCCTGGTATGATTCAACTTTATACAAGGAAGTAGATTCTTCTCCAATTTCGTAATTATCTGTAGCGAAATCTGCAGCCATAATTACATTATTGCCATCAAATCGTGCCAAAACATTGAAGCCACCATATTCTCCGTCTTCTCCTGTATAATACTCGAGTAACCACCCATTGGTTGCGCCCTTTAAAATCTCCTGACATTCGTTGACGGAGGCTATAGCCCGTTGTGCAGAAGATTCATCAAAGATATCATCTTCATTAAACAGACACGATTGCATCATCAGGCAAACGCAAGTCAGTAAGCCATATATTTTAATCTTTCTCATATCCTACAATTATTAAAGCGTACTTAAATCTAATTCGGTAATTTCACTTTGCCGGCGCAAAACAATTTCGCGCAATTTGTCTAAATCAAGTCCCCAGGAATTGAGCATGTAATCAAATACAATCTCAAATTTCTTTTCTATGATCGGTCTTCCTGTTGTGCCGGCACTTGCTAGCATATCTTCCCAAGTACTAGCGTCATTGGTGACATAAATAGCAACCATCTCCGCAAAATCTTCCGTAGCACGGTCCATTGCATAAGGAGAGATAAATCCTTTTTGCAGAGCAACCGACTCAGATACCCTATACCAGCTTGAACCTACGTAGTCGGATTCCGATATACGATCGTATGATGTATCATAGGCTTTTTTCTGATTAAGAATATGTGTAAATTCATGATGCATTGTCTTGAAATAGTACTCATTTAATTGAGCTACACTGAGATTGTTTTTATCTATTTCATTTACACGAAACAGGGTTACTTTCATTCCTCCTTCGGCTTGTCCGAGGATCATACCTGACTCGGTATAAGCAACATTTCCAATGAATTGGAGTAGTTTAGGGACATACGTACGGGTCATGTCAATTCCCCATATTTCGTCATAAGCTTCCATCCATACAAATTTTACAATCTTAGCCAATGTAATTGCGTTGTCATACTTGGCTGGAACCAGATGATATTCTACATCCGTTTCATTGTCATCCAGACGATATTTCACCTGGATATTATAAGTGTAAACATAGTTGTCAAGTAGCCATTTGTCAAACTCGTTGGGCTCATAAACTTCACTAGGATCAAATATACTGCGTTTGGTATCAATATCATCTTTATTACATGAGCCTAAAAAAACGGCTATAGTAACGATCAATGTATATATTATATATTTTTTCATAACTTATCGATTTTTATTTAGTTCTAGGGTTTGGTTTTAATCCGGCTGAAATAACATCGCTCGGTATCTGTATTGCTCGACGAGGATCATTGGGTTCCAGCTTATCTGTGACGGTAATAGTACCATTATCATTCATTAAACGACGATAGATAGTAATACCGTAGCGTTTAATATCCTGCCAGCGTAACCCTTCATGTAAAGTTGTTAAACGTCGTGCATGAAGTATGCAGTGAATTACATTTTCCTGTGTTTCATTTGTTATAGTAAAGTCGGGATTCAATTTTTTCTTAACTGTAGATTCAGTAGGAGTGTAATATTCCATGTTTCCGTAGAAATCGTTTATAGATTCTGTGGTAAGCGGGGTAGTAGAACGTGTGTATGCTTCTCGCCATATATTTAAATCAGCAATTGCCTGTGGATACATTTCTTTCATTGCATAAGCTTCTGCACGGCAGAGTAATGTTTCATCCGTAGTAAATGCTGCATTGATCATGTGTCCGTTGATTGTTCCGGCTACTGCGTCAACTACTTCTTTATATTGAGTTATTTTCATAACAACGATTTTGGTCGGCAGTGCACTTGAGTTACTCCAAACACCCATATAATAGTCACTTCCCCAAGGACCAACAGAATTGCATGTCTCATTGCCTACTTTCGGTCCATGGGCGTATCTTTCGCCTAGTCCATAAGGTGCATGAACATATCCCCAATAAGAACCTGCACTGACCAATAATAAGTTAGCGCCATTCGTTGCATCTACATAAGCATTTGGCTGAACACTGCCATTTATGTCTAGTGCACCCAAAGATTTCCAGTCGCGTACAGAGGTGGCTGGATTGCTTCCTAATACTTTTGTTGCGTAATCGATCACCTTGGTGTAATTTGATTTATCCGATTTTACATAGTACAAGTAAAAGCGTGCAGCAAAAGCTTGAGCTGCTTTCTTTGTAAAGTGATATTTGGGGACTGCATAAATATCAGTAACCAGATCTAGACCTTCCAATAGATCTTTCTCAATATTTTGGTATACCTCCTCTAGAGTTCCGCGTTGATAATCAGGGCTTACGGTTGTCTCTATCGTTTTCATGTAGGGGATACCCAAGTCTGAACTTGCTTGGCTGCTATAAGCGTTACAAAATATATTGGCAAGTAAAAAATGAGCATAGGCGCGACATACTAGGGCTTCTCCCTTTTCAGCGCTAAGAGAAGCTGGATTTCCTGCGTCTTCAATCACTTTCAAAACCTCGTTGCAGGCAGAGATTGCCATATAGCAAGATTCCCAAAGTGCATGGGGAGAGTCCTGATCTTGTTCTGCAGAGTCTGCCCACTTATAGAGATCTTCTTGCAAACGGTTGAAAGAAGAAAAGCGATTCGGATAAGCATCAGTATTGTCTGATGACATTTCTCCCATCTCACAGATTGCTGTAGTAGGATAGGCGGAAAGTAATATTTTGCCAACATTGTTTTCATTCAGCTCGGTACGATTGTCGGGAAGCTCATCTAAGAAATTAGAACACGATGAGAGCCCTATTGCGAGCGCGGCCACACTGGCCATTATTATGTATTTCTTCATATTCGTTCTTATTTTAAATTATAACCCCAGTCTTAAAGTAATAGTAAATTGGCGGGGAACCGGTGAGGCAACACCACCTGCATTAAAGAATTCCGGGTCCTGACCATTTAGCTTATCATCCGCATAGATTAAGAAAAGGTTGGTGGCTTGGACTTTCAGCGAGAGGTCTGTTAACTTCAATGGGTTGATCCATGCTTTGGGGAAGTCATAAGCCAGTGAGATTTCTTTCAGACGGATAAAATCCCCCTTTGCAATGCGTTCTGTTGAATAATTGTAAGCATTGTAGGCATACTTCAAGTCTTCATTGCTGTCGTACATACGTTTGCTCAAAATAGCAGGAACATTAGTCTTTGCTTCGTCTCCGGGGAGTGTCCATCGATTTTTAAATTCACGAGTCATTGCCGTTAGATCCGAATAATATGCTTTGAATACGGGATTTAAACGGATAACATTTCCAAATGAATAAGTGATAAATAAATTCAAACGGAAACCTTTGTATGAGAACATATTACCCAAACTACCTGTAATGGTAGGATCAGTCGGACCTTCATACTTCAGGAAACCGGTATTTTGGCGTTCCTGGAAATTTATATCGGTACTAGTCGCTTCGCCCTTTTCATTTATAATGACTGGAATACCATCTTTGTCAAGACCTACAAATGGGATAGAGAATAGCCCACGAACCGGATAGCCTTGTTTAGCGAATCCATTACCGGAAATAAGCTCCATCACATTCGCATTTTGTTTCAAATCAGTGACTTCATTTTTTGCATTAGAGAATATAAAGTCGGTGTTCCAGTTGAAATCTTTTGTTTTAATATTCTTGGTTGATAAAGTGAATTCAATACCATGTGATTTCATTGAAGCGATATTTGCATACTTCAGGATCTGTCCACCTGCGCCTTGTGTATTAACGATACCAATCAAATCGTAGTTGTTACGTTTGTACCAGTCTACAGCTAAATTAATGCGGTTATTCAAGAAGCCCATGTCGGCACCAATATTCAACTCGTGCTTCTTTTCATAAGTTAATTCGCTATTTTCTAGTTCCTTAATATACAATCCGGACTCCTGGATAGAAGTAAATGGTCGATAAGGACTATAGCTGGTTATAATAGCCTGTGAGTTTGTTACGTCTGCCGGACCGCGGTCGGCTGTTAACGAATAAGATGCTTTCAGTGTAAAGTGTGAAAGAACAGAAGTTAAATTGCTGAAGAATTTTTCTTCATGGGCATTCCATGCTCCTGATACGTTCCATGTAGGTAACCAACGTGCCGAGCGGCTCTTACCCATACGGTTGGTACCTTCGTAGCGGGCTGTTCCATTCACAGTATAACGACCTTTATAAGAGTAGGTAGCATTGGCGAAGAAGGCGGCACTACGGCTACGGGTCTGACTCAATGAGTAGTAATTATTGCCGTCTTCGATACCTTTTTTGAAGAATTCATATACATAGTAGGGTATTTCGCCCATTGAGTATTGCATACCCCATCCTTGATAGTAATTCTTTGATCGGTCTGTAGAGTTGATTTCTGTTCCTGCAAAGAAGTTAGTGATATGTATATCATTAAATACGTGGTTCCAACTAGCTGTAGCTCGGAAGTCGTAACCTAGCATCTTATAGTCTCTACGTTGATAAATACCACCTTCCGGTAAGATAGAGATCGGTAGTGCATATGGATTATCTGGGTTTTTATAAAGAAATGGATTGCGGTCCATAATTGTCTTGTCATCTAGACCTGCACGATAAGCCGATGCCTGGTTTGACTGGTCTTTAATGTTGTGCTCCTGTGAAGTTGATTGATACTTCACGGCTCCCAAAGCGCTTAGCTCTAATCCGGTAATTGGTTTCCATTTCAACTCGCCTTGGAACTTTAAATCTGCAATGTTCAGTTCCATGTAATTGTTGTCCAATTCGTTCAGAATGTTGAAATCAGCATAGTTGCTGGTGTAATAAGTGTTTGGGTCTAATGTACGTGAAGTATTCAATGCATATGAATAGGGGTTGATGTCAAATTCACGTTTTACCTGACCGTTTACTAGGTCAATGTCTTGTCCTAAAGTTCCCGGTGCTTTTTGCTTACGATAAGAAGCACTTGATATCAAGTTTATGCTTAGGTTCTTTAAGATATTATGATTCATATTTAAGTTGGCTGTATAGCGATCAACTCCACTTTGCTTGTACCATCCCGGATCGTGCATAGCACTTAAAGAAGCATAGAACGATGACTTTTCTGTACCAGAGCTAAGACTTACAGAATGATTCTGACTTAGACTGGGAGAGAAAAGTGTGTCAAACCAATCGGTATTTCTCATTTCAGCTTCACGTAGATAGGCATTTTTAGCTTCGTCAGTATTTAATAACGCATATTGTCCGGTAGTAGGATCGTATGTGTTAATTAACTGATACATCTTTCCGTATACACCACTTTCTGCAGTTCGGGAGGTTTCAGCGAAATTTAACCAGCCTTTCTGTTGCATTTCTTTGTATACTCCCATCTGATCTTGCGAGTTCATGATGTTAAAGTCATTGTAGCTTGGTACTAAACGGGTAGTAAATTCACCGGTATAGCTTATTCTACTGACTCCGGCTTTACCTTTCTTTGTAGTAACAACGATTACACCTGCCATTGCACGTGCGCCATAGATTGAGGTTGCTGAGCCGTCTTTCAAAATCTGAAAGCTTTCAATATCATCTGCGTTCAGACCGGCAATAGCCGAACTAATCAGAGTTTCAGCATCGCCTGAAGATAGTTGATCAGCGCTGACTTCTACAGCGTCTTCCATAATAACTCCATCCACTACCCATAATGGTTTGGAGCTACCATAAATGGAGGTAGCACCGCGAACGCGGATTTTGGGAGCTGTACCAAATGTACCGGATACATTCTGGACTGACACACCCGCAGCACGGCCTTCAAGACCACGGCTGATATCTGCCATACCATTAAGTTTTACGCCTTCTGCATCAAGTTTTGTTGCAGCTCCCGTGAAAAGGCGCTTGTCCATTTTTTGCATACCGGTTACCACTACTTCCTCCAGAACTTCTGCATCTGGTTTCATCAGAATTCTTATTGTTCCTGTTTTGATAGGAATCTCCTGAGTTTTCATTCCAATGTAGCTAATTTTCAAAGTTCTAGCAGAACTTGTACATCGTTTATTACTTACCATCGATATCGTGACTGTTCCATCGTTGTACCTTTCACTAATACGGATGCTCCACAACAGCTGATCATCTTCCTCAGAAATGACGACACTGTCACTTTTTAGGTGTTTGGCAATCACTAGACTATGCTTGCAGCAAGCAGGCAATAACAGCATTAATTTTCTTTTCATAAACACTCTTTATTATTATAAGAATTAGTAAGTCGCTTATTTTCGCTTAGTGCTATTTTGCAAATATAAGCACATATTTATAAATACAAAACAATTATTCAAAATAAATTTGAAAACTATTGCAAATACATTATGATAGTTATGAAAACAAATACATATCATCAAACTATCATAATGTCATATTTCTGTCAGTATATGCAAATTTAGCCTTGTTTAAATAATCATTATGTCATCTAAACACTCCTTTTTATCTTTAACTAAGCCTTGAATAATATAAAATTATATTAGATATAATATTAGTATGAAATAGGTATAGGAGAATATGATACGATTATGTGTTAAGTAAAAAAGAGAAATAAAATAAGTTCTGCTAGAACTTTGAAGATTAGCTATATCGGATTGAAAACTCAGGAGGTCCCCATAGAAGCAGGAACGATAAGAATTCTGATGAAACCAGATGCAGAAGTTCTGGAGGAAGTAGTGGTAACCGGCATGCAAAAAATGGACAAACGCCTTTTTACTGGTGCAACTCAACAATTAACAGCTGATAATGTAAAATTGGATGGTCTCCCTGATATTAGCCGTGGACTTGAAGGCCGTGCTGCGGGTGTGTCAGTCCAGAACGTATCCGGTACGTTTGGTACTGCTCCTAAAATTCGTGTACGTGGTGCTACTTCCATTTATGGTAGCTCCAAACCATTATGGGTGGTGGATGGAGTTATTATGGAAGATGCTATTGATGTGGGACCTGATGATTTATCTTCAGGTGATGCTGAAACTCTGATTAGTTCGGCTATTGCTGGTTTAAATTCCGATGATATTGAGAGCTTTCAGATTTTGAAAGACGGTTCAGCAACCTCAATCTATGGTGCACGTGCAATGGCAGGTGTAATCGTTGTTACTACAAAGAAAGGTAAAGCCGGAGTCAGCAAAATTAATTATACGGGTGAGTTTACTACGCGTATGGTGCCCTCATACAAAGAGTTCAATATTATGAATTCTCAGGAGCAAATGGGAATATATAAAGAATTGGAGCAAAAAGGTTGGTTGAATAGTGCTGATTTATTTCGTGCAAAGAATTCAGGTGTGTACGGACGTATGTATAAACTGATCGACCAGTTTAATGAAACGAATGGTCAATTTGGGCTGATGAATACTTTAGAAGCACGTAATGCTTATTTGACCGAAGCCGAAATGCGTAATACCGACTGGTTTGATGTATTATTCTCAAATAATATTTCACAGAATCACTCTGTAAGTATTACTTCAGGTTCTGATAAATCATCTTTTTATGCGTCATTGAGTGCCATGCTTGATCCGGGATGGTATAAGCAGAGTGAAGTGAAACGTTATACAGCCAATTTGAATACGACTTATAATATCTTAAAGAACCTAAGCATAAATTTGATATCAAGTGCTTCTTACCGTAAACAGAATGCACCAGGTACCATGAACTCATCATTGGACGTTGCGGCAGGTCAGGTTACACGTGATTTTGATATCAACCCCTATTCATACGCACTGAATACTTCGCGTACATTAGACCCTAATACAGATTATGTGGCTAATTATGCTCCATTTAATATTCTCCGTGAATTGGACAATAATTTTATTGAGTTGAATGTTGTTGATGTAAAGTTCCAGGGGGAGTTGAAATGGAAGGTGTTGCAGGGTCTGGAAGTCAGTGCGCTGGGTGCTGTGCGTTATCAATCATCATCACAAGAACATAATATAATGGATGATTCTAATCAAGCAATTGCTTATCGTACGGGATTGGACGATGCTACTATTCGTGATGAAAACGACTGGTTGTATAAGAATCCAGATAACCCATATGCATTACCTATTTCGATTCTCCCTGAAGGAGGTATTTATCAGCGTCAAGATCGTAAGATGTTGGGACTGGATTTCCGTGGTACTGTATCCTGGAATCATCTATTTGCAGAAAAGCATATAACTAATCTTTTTGCAGGAATGGAAGTAAATGATCTTCAACGCTCTAACTCTTCATTCCAAGGATGGGGTATGCAATATTCTATGGGTGAGATTCCATCATATGTTTATCAGTATTTTAAGAAAGGTATTGAGACTGGAGAAAAGTATTATTCTATGGGGCATACTAGATATCGGAGTGTAGCTACATTTGCAAATGCTACTTATTCGTATGACGGACGTTATACGCTGAATGGTACTTTCCGCTATGAAGGAACTAATAGAATGGGGCGTAGCCGTTCTGCTCGTTGGCTGCCAACGTGGAATCTTTCTGCAGCGTGGAATGTTCATGAAGAGAAATTCTTCCAATCACTTCAACCAACGCTTTCAAATTTGACATTTAAGGCATCTTACTCATTGACAGCTGATCGTGGTCCGGCTGATGTAACAAATTCACAAGCTATTATTAAGAGTTATTCACCTTATCGTCCTTTCACTGATATTCAAGAAACGGGTCTTCATATAGTGGATTTGGAAAATAGTGAATTAACGTATGAAAAGAAGCATGAATTGAATATAGGAGTGGATGTAGGTTTTATTAATAATCGCATTAATCTTTCAGCTGACTGGTACACGCGCAATAACTATGACCTGATTGGGTTGATTCCAACACAAGGAGTGGGAGGTACTATTTATAAATATGCCAATGTAGCTACAATGAAGTCACATGGTATTGAATTTACCCTTTCAACCAGCAATATTAAAACGAAAGACTTCTCATGGAATTCTGATTTTATTTTTTCTCATGCTAAGAATGAAGTTACTGATTTGCGAGGACGTACTCGTATGATGGAACTTGTTTCGGGAAATGGATTTGCACGTGAAGGATATCCTGTGCGCGGGCTTTTCTCCATTCCTTTTGCAGGTTTGGATGAAAAAGGTATTCCTATGTTCGATATCAATGGAAATATAACATCGACTGATATTAATTTCCAGGAACGTGAGAAGTTAGATTATTTGAAATATGAAGGTCCGACAGATCCTACAATAACTGGTAGTTTCGGTAACGTTTTTGCATATAAAGGGTTTAAACTCAATGTATTCATGACTTATTCATTTGGTAATGTTGTTCGTTTGAATCCATATTTTAATTATAAATATTCCGATTTGAGTGCTATGCCTCGTGAATTCAAGAATCGTTGGACGCTTTCTGGGGATGAGGCAAAGACTAATATTCCTGCAATCTTGAGTAATCCGCAATATGAAGCAAACCGAACATTGTATAAAGCTTACAATGCTTACAATTATTCTACAGAGCGAATTGCAAAAGGTGATTTTATCCGTATGAAAGAAATCTCACTTTCTTATGAGTTTCCTAAGAGCTGGATTTCTGCTGCGAAGATTTCCAATCTTTCTT
Organism: Bacteroides sp. RCH18; assembly: GCF_058231005.1. Taxonomy (NCBI): domain Bacteria; kingdom Pseudomonadati; phylum Bacteroidota; class Bacteroidia; order Bacteroidales; family Bacteroidaceae; genus Bacteroides; species Bacteroides sp. RCH18. The sequence goes on from NZ_JBIPTC010000001.1 coordinate 3,525,155, forward strand.
TGAAGTTACAGGCAACTAATTTATTCCTTATTTATGCAGATAAGAAATTGAATGGTCAAGATCCTGAATTCTTTAATACTGGTGGTGTAGCTTCACCGGTGCCACGTCAGTTTACATTAACTCTGCGTTTAGGATTGTAAGAGAATGATTTTAATAATAAAAAAAAGATTAAAGATGAGACGAAATCAATTATATATTCCATTGTTCATCGCAACGCTTGCTATTGTCGGTAGCTCTTGTAATGATTTTCTTGACGAATTACCAGATAACCGGACGGAGCTGAATTCTGAGCAAAAAATAGCTAAAATGCTTGTTTCTGCTTATCCGGAAGGATCTGCGAATGAACTGTTTGAACTTTATAGTGATAATACCGACGATAACAGTGCCAGATATTCTTATTATAAGTTATCTGAGGAAGAGTGCTATAACTGGAAAGATACCCAGGAAGAATATCAGGATACGCCTACAAATCTTTGGGAAACCCATTATATAGCTATTGCTTCTGCTAACATGGCTTTGGAAGAGATTGAGAAACGGGGAAATCCGGAATCGTTGATGCCGCAGCGAGGAGAGGCTCTTGTTTGTCGGGCGTACAATCATTTTGTATTAGCAAATATTTTTTGTAATGCTTATAATACTCATGCATCACAGGAATTAGGTATTCCTTATATGACTAAAGTTGAAACAACTGTGCAACCACAATACGGGCGGGGTACTTTGCAGGAGACTTATGAGAAGATTGAGAAGGACTTATTAGATGGTATGGCTCTTATTTCCGATGATAGTTATTCTGTGCCGAAATATCATTTCACAAGGAAAGCTGCATATGCTTTTGCTGCACGTTTCTATCTTTATTATATGAAGCCTGACTTTTCTAATTGTGATGAGGTGATAAAATATGCAGATCGTGTGTTGGGAAGTGATCCTGCTGCCGAATTACGGGATTGGGAAGCGTTGGGAAAACTCTCTGCTAATGATAATGTACAGCCCGACGCATATATTGCTTCTACAAGTAAGGCTAACTTGTTGATAGGTAGTACCGTATCTAACTGGGGTATTATTCTGAGTAATTACATGACAGGAAAACGTTATCTACATAATAAGTTAATTGCTTCTTACGAAACATCACGTTCTTCCGGATTATGGGGTATCCCTGACCGCATGTATATGCAGCCTTTTACAACATCGGGCTATGAATGCAGTATGTTGAGAAAGGGCGGTTATTATGCTGGTGACTACCTGTATTATATGCCTGTGATTTTCTCTACAGACGAGACTTTGCTTTGCAGGGCTGAGGCTTATACGCTGAAAAAGAACTATCCAATGGCTGCTGCAGATCTTACTACATGGGAGAAAGCATATACTTCTAATAAGCAAACTTTAACTCCGGAGATGATAAATGAGTATTATGATAAGATGGATTATTACAATCCGACACAAAATCCGACTCCCAAGAAAAAGCTTCAGCCTGATTTTACTATTGAATCAGGTATACAGGAGAACTTTATTCACTGCATTCTGCATATGAGACGTATTGCTACTTTGCATGAAGGTCTGCGCTGGCCGGATATTAAACGTTATGGAATTGTTATCTATCGCCGTTCTATTGCTAATAACAATATAGTCGTAACAGATGAAATGCCGGTAAATGACGCAAGACGTGCTATGCAAATTCCTAAGAGTGTAGTTCTGGCAGGAATGCAACCCAATCCACGTACTGAAAATTAAAAGGAGGAAATAATATGAAGAAATATTATATTTATATACTAACGGCTGTTTTGCCCATTCTTTGGGGAGCCTGTAATAATGGTGATGATATTGACACTAAGCATAGTATTTTTTCGACAGAACCAGTGGAACATAATGGTTTTGATGAATGGTTGCTTGCTAATTATACATATCCGTATAACGTTGATTTTAAGTATCGTATGCAGGATATTGAAAGTGATCATAAATATAATCTGGTACCGGCGGATTACGATAAATCGGTTGCCTTGGCCAAGATTATCAAGCATGTATGGATGGAGGCATATACTGAACTTGCCGGACCGGCTTTTCTTCGGTCTTATGTGCCAAAAACTTTTCACTTGATAGGTTCTCCGGCTTATGATAGCAGTGGTACGAAGGTGTTGGGTACTGCCGAGGGAGGAAAGAAGATAACATTGTACGAAGTGAACAGTCTGGACTTTGAGAATGTCGATATCGAAGTTTTGAATGAGTATTACTTTAAGACGATGCACCATGAATTTGCACATATCCTGCATCAGAAGCGTAATTATGACCCATCGTTTGATCGCATTACCGAAGGAAAATATGTTGGTTCCGACTGGTATTTCTATGTTGCTGAAAATGGAAATTCATATTTGCGAGAGGATGCGGATGCATGGCCGGAAGGATTTGTGACGGCATATGCGATGAGTGAGGCAAGAGAAGATTTTGTAGAGAATATCGCCATGTATGTTACTCACGATCAGGCTTACTGGGATAATATGCTGAAGGTTGCCGGAACTGCCGGAGCGGCTATTATTAATCAGAAGTTTACTATTGTATACAATTATATGCTTGAAACTTGGGGTATTAATTTAGATGATTTGCGTGAGATTGTGTTAAGGCGTCAGCAAGAAATTCCGGAGCTGGATTTAAGTACTATTGAATAAAACAGGAAGATTATGAAAAAGAATATAATGATTTATTTGTTGATGGCTCTTGTATGCTTTGGTTTGCAATCCTGTCTTTTCCAGGAAGAGGATTATTTTGATGATTCTTCAGCGAACCGTGCAACAGAGGAAGTGAAGCAATATAGTGAGCTATTAGAATCGGCATCTAATGGTTGGAGAATGGAATATTACATAGGTCAGGACTATGCTTTGGGAGGCATAACTCTTCTGTGCAAGTTTGATGGTCAGCGAGTTACAATGGCATCTCAAGGATACGAAGGCGATGAGACTATTTCATCTCTTTATAAGGTTGTATCGGAGGAAGCTACAATGCTAACATTCGACACTTATAATGCTTTTATTCATGCATATGCTAAGCCACAAGGCGGCGGTTCCAACCCCAATGCCAACCTGCAAGGAGATTACGAGTTTATTATAAAGGAAGCTTCAGCCGAGAAAATTGTAATGCAGGGCAAAAAGTATGGAAATACGATAGTAATGTATGCGCTTCCGGATGATTTGAACTGGGAGGCATATATAAACTCTGTGAATGACGTAGAAGAGAATGCTTTCTTTATACAATATCAGTTGTTGGTTGATGGAAATTTAGTTGGTATGACGCAGCGAAGTAATTATACTTTTGTTATAGCCTATAATGATGGTGGTAACATTGTACAAGAGCAATCTCCTTTCCTTTTTACAACCGATGGCTTTCGTTTCCGGGAACCAGTTTCACTGGCAGGAGTAACTGTGCAAAATTTTGTGTGGGACCCTTCCTCCGAGCTTTTTACTTGTACTGACGAGGGGGCAACTAACGTTAAAATGAAAGGAATTTATCCGGAGGGATATATTAAATATAATGATTATCTAGGTAATTATACTCTTACCTGCAAGATGTATAAAGATAATAATTTGACAGACGAAGAATTACCAATATCTATTATGGAGGATGTAGAAAATAAGAGTTATATTCTCAGGGGACTAATTGGTGATATAGTGCTCGATTATGATAGAGGTGAAGGAATTATGTCCTTTAAGACTCAAAAGGTAGGTTATATATCAGGATATTATTTGGGATGTACTACATATTGTTATGCCATGGGATTTTATCCTACATATATTAGTTATCAGGCAGGTCTGATGTTTGGTTTTGTGGCAAATGTACAACAGTCTCCGTTTGGATTTACATTTGAGGATGATGGGGTATTCGAAGCAGTAGGTGGTGCAAAAGCTGATTATATGGCCTTCGACCGCTATTCGGCACCTGATTATAGTCAAAGTTCATATGTTCAAGGGGTGGCACGTATGTATGGAGAGATGGTCTTTATGAAAGTTGAGGAATAAATAAAAAACTAGATTATGAAAAATATACTGAATTTATACTTAATAATATTCTGCTTATTTTTTGTTGCAGGATGTTCTTCAGATGACGATGCTGCCACTGTAAAATTGACAATTATAAAATCAGATTTGGATATGAAAGCTAGTGGTGGCACTGGAACTGTCGAATTTGCAGCAACTGGAACTGTCACGGCTACGGTGAATGCCGATTGGTGTCAGGTAATCGAAGTTGCAGATCATAAAGTTTCCATTTCTGTAGATGCTAATACAGGTTATCCGGGGCGTAGCGCACAAATCGTTTTAACTGATGGTGTGAGTACGCAGCAAGCAACCATACTGCAGGAAGGAGCTATTTGGAAATATAATAGAGATGCTACCTATTTCACATTGACAGATGCTGCAGAGGAGGTCCCTGTTGAAATGTCGAGTAATTTGCCTATTCAGGTATCTATTCCAGCAGATGCTTCTCAATGGTTATCCTATGAAATGACGAGTGATGGATTTAAGTTTATTGCAAAAGAGAATCTCACTGGTAAAATTCGTTCGGCCATTGTAAAAGTGACTACTGGCATTCGTGAAATTGAATATGCTTTATTGCAGTACGATATTGATGACTTATTGGGACAATGGACAGGTGTTGTGAAAGTCGTTGCTACAGCATTTGGTATTAATCAAGTTCTTTCATTAGAGGAAAATACTCAAATTGTTAAAAATCCGGGTGGTAATGGCTATATATTCCAGCTACCAATGACAAGACTGTTGGGAGCAACGATTGTTTTAGCGGTCACCTATCAAGATGGAGCTTTAGTTATAACCACTCCACAGCAGCAAAATTATGCTTTGTCTGATGGGCAAGGAGGAGTGATGTACGGCTCAATAATAACTAAAACTGATGATGGTTTGTATTTACAGGGAAAAATTATTCTTTCTCCTGTATTAATGAATGATGGGCAGGTTGCGTTAGCTTATATTACAGATGCATATATGTCAATGGGATTATTTAAGGGAAGAGTTCCGTCTACTGCAAATTATGCAGGACTTTCTATTGATTTTCCTGCTATTTTGATGCAATATGCTGAATAATATTTTGCATGAAATACTATTTTTATATAGTGGTTTAACTGTTTGTTATGAGAAGAACTTGCATTAATTGATCCTAAGAGCTATTATCGTAAGGTAGTAGCTCTTAATATTTAAATATTTATTTAATAATCTTTATATTACGCATCAATCCACTATACTTAGCCCTTTTCACTGCGCTACCTTTGAAAATGGTTTTATATTGCTCTTCACTCAGCGAATGCCAATCATCCTTCTTCATACTTAGCAAAGAAGGAGACGGTTGAAATTCGGCTGTCTGGCAAGGAGTGGCAAAGCGATTCCAAGGGCAAGCTTTCAGACATTCGTCACAGCCATATATCTTGTTGCCCATTTTTTTGCCTACATTGAGCGAAAGTTCGCCACGATACTCAATGGTAAGATAAGAAAGACATCTCTCGGAATTGAGCCTGAAAGGAGCTTCCAGCGCTTTTGTCGGGCAGGTATTCAGGCAACGTGTACACGAACCGCATTGATTTCGTTGTGGAGAGTCATAATTATCAGCTTCCCTATCAAGAATAATTTCTCCTAAGAAGAAGCAGGAGCCGGCGTGAGGAATGATGAGTTGTGTATTCTTTCCCATCCATCCCAAGCCGGTACGCCATGCCCAATAACGTTCGAGTATGGGAGCGGTATCACAGAATATGCGGCCTTGAAGTGGAGAAGCGGAGGTTTGGGATACCGGAGCTTGGGGTGCTGAGGCGTAGTTTTCAGTATATGTGCCGATATTGTTTGTCGAGGCGATAGTACTGTCTGTTTCTTTGGAGAATGAAACTTCTTTCTCTATAAACTCAAAAAGTTCCTTCAATTTCCCCTTCATCACATCGTGATAATCTTTCCCGTAGGCATACCATGCAATCTGATACTCACCTTCGGGAAGTTTTTTTGCCGGATAATAGTTTAGCGCAACGCTGATCACCGTACGTGCCCCTTCCACCAACAAGCGTGGATCGAGCCGTTTATCCTCATAATTCTGCATATACACCATCTCTGCCTGGCAACCGTCCGCCAGCCATTGACGGAAGGCGGTAGCCACAGTTTCATCTACAGCTTCGGCAGGCGCCAGTCCGCAGGCGGAAAAGCCGAGGCGTAGTGCTTCGGCTTTAATTCGGTCTGAGGAGAGGAGCTTTTTCATAATGGATATGGATGAAAACCTTATCGGTAATTAGAAAACTTGCTGTCGGCAGGTAAAATGTTTCTTTGCCGGCAGCTAGAATACCTTGAACTCATAGCCCTCCGCTTTCAGAAACTCGATGGCACGGGGGAGGGCATATTGCAGATTCCCGTTGTTCCACGATTTCAGAGAGTCGTGGAAGGTGATGATGGAACCGTTGCGTACGTAGCGTTTTACGTTGTTCAGTACCTGTTCCGGGCGCATTCGCTTACTGTAATCGCGGGTTACGAGATCCCACATGATGATACGGTAATGGTGGCGAAGGGTATAATATTGCCGGAATCCCATGTGGCCGTGTGGAGGGCGGAACAAGTCCGAGTGGATAATTTCGTCTACCCGTCTGGTGTTGGCCAGATAATCCGGATTGGAATATTCAAAGCCGCGGATGTGGTTGAAGGTATGGTTGCCGATGCGGTGTCCGTGTTCTACCACCATCCGGTATTCGTCCGGGTGTTTGCGGATATTGTCGCCTACCATGAAGAAGGTAGCTTTAATATCGTGTTTCTTCAGTAGCTCCAGTACCCAAGGGGTAACTTCCGGGATAGGGCCGTCGTCAAAAGTCAGGTAGACTGCCCGTTCGTTTGGGTCCATCCGGAAGATGGCTTGTGGATACAGCGCTCGGAAGAACCAAGGTGGTTGTTCTATAAACATAAGAGTCTTTATTAATAAGTAACAGGTAATAGGTAATAAGTAATAACCGTGCGGTTTATGGCGCAGCTTATTACTTATTACTTAATACTTATTACTTAGTTTTTATTTCCCTTTCATTCTCGCAACATACTCATTGTATAGCTGGTCGAGTTGTTCCGAGTAATGTTTAGCCAATTCTTCTGATTTGTATTTCTCCATCAGGCGTACTTCTGCGTCAAGCAGTCCTGCGTTGTACATGAAGTTTTCGCTGGCGATAGAAAGTTGGTAATCAGTCAGGCTGAGGTACCAGATCATGTATTCGAGAGACTTGTTGGCAAGTTCGTCGATGATCTTGTTCGCTTTTTCGTTTTGTCCCAGCTGGTAGTAGGCTTCCGCCATTTGGAAGGCGCCGTTTGCCCAGTCATACGGTACGTTGTATGACGGGATCATCTTCTCGGCGTAGTCGAGTGCGGCGAGTGCCTTGTCTTTTTTGCCTTCTTTGATGAGCTGTCCTACGAGCTGTGTGAAGATGCGCCGGTGTGTGTAGCACATACGCATTACGTTTTCGTCGATGTAGATGCCCGGTTTCTCGATGCCGCCGAACTTGAACTTGTTCATCAGGTTGTCGTACATCTTTTCACTGTCGATCTTGCTGTTCAGCTTGTCCGTATCAAACGGAGTGAAGCGGTATGCCAGACCTTCCTGCGTGAAGTGGTTGTCCATGCCGAGGTGGTTTTCACTGCCTACGGTGATAGCCATGTAGATGGGACGTTCCCAGTTGGCGTTGGCAAGCATTTCGAGCATCATCAGTTCGCTCTTGTAGAGGGCGCGTTTGGGGTTGCCGTTGGCGTCTCTCAGCAAGATGGTCATGTATTCGGGGATGGAGTCGCCCAGTGCTTCCGGTATCTTCATGCCGGAACGGCGGACAGCTTCCTTGTCGATCTTCATTACGATGCTGTCGGTAGGGATGACGCGCAGTCCTTCCTTATCCGAACGAACCCAGTATTTGAGGATATTCTTCAGCTCATACGGGTTTTCTCCGAACTGTTCTTTCAGTTCGTTCATCGCTTCCGGATTTCCGTTTTCGAGCGCGCTGTCTGCCTGTGCATACATCTGGTCGATATTCTTCTTTACTTCCGGACGGATGGGGATGTATTCGTTCTGGCCTTCGACGTATTCCACACGGTCCCAAGTGATCGGGAGTGACGGAGAGTCGTAGGCGGGACGTTTCATCTGGTCGATGTACCAGTCGGTCTGCAGGTAGCTGAGGTTACAGGTACGTGCATCGGTACGGAAACCTTCTGTCTCCTGATTGTACCACAACGGGAAAGTATCGTTGTCACCATTGGTGAAGATGATTGGATTTCCTTCTTCCTGCAAGGTCATCAGATAGTTCTGACCGAAGTCACGGGCAACAAAGCGTCCGCTACGGTCGTGGTCGTCCCATGTCTGTCCGGCCATTTGGATGGGGACAAGCAGACAGAGTACTGATGCGAGAGCGGCAGCCGGAACTTCTTTCATCTTGCAGTAATCGCGTAACATACGGATGATACCTGCGACTCCCATACCCACCCAGATGGCGAAGGCGTAGAACGAACCGGCATACGCATAGTCACGTTCACGCGGCTGCGCAGGTGTCTGGTTAAGGTAGAGCACAATGGCGATACCTGTCATAAAGAATAGGAAGAACACCACCCAGAATTGCTGGATACCCCGCTGGCTGTGGTATGCTTGCCAGAAGAGTCCGATCAAGCCGAGCAGCAGCGGCAGACAGTAGAATACGTTGTGTCCTTTGTTGTTTTTGAGGTCCTGCGGAAGCAATTCCTGGTTGCCTACCAGCAGATTGTCGATAAACGGGATACCGGTGATCCAGTTACCGTGTTCTATTTCTCCGCTGCTCTGAATGTCGTTCTGCCGTCCGGCAAAGTTCCACATAAAGTAGCGCCAGTACATGAAGTTGAGCTGGTAGGAGAAGAAGAACTTGATGTTTTCCCATTGGTTCGGTACGTTCACCATCACCATTTCGCCGCATTGGTCGTATGGGACGTCATGCCCCTTGATGTCTACCCACTGCTTGTAGAGTGAGGAGTGCGCAGAGCTGTACATACGGGGGAAAAGCATATTTTGCGCGTATTCGTATTCGATACGTCCCGGCAGTTCGATGTATGAGTCTTTTTCGTCCGGTGAGGTTTTTTCTTTGCGGACGTATTTGCTTCCCGTCTGTGACTGGCGGGGGACGCAGTATCCGTCTTTCACGTCGAGTGCCACTTTCGAGGAGAAAGCAGGACCGTAGAAGAGAGGACGGGTTCCGTATTGTTCACGGCCGAGGTATTCGCCCAGCGTGAAGATATCTTCCGGAGAGTTCTGGTCCATCGGTGTGTTGGCGGTAGAACGGATCACAATCAGTGCATAAGAGGAATAACCGATCACGATCATCATGGTGCACAGCAATGCCGTATTCATGGTACGGGCGGAGATGCGCCATTTCTCTTTGATCTTTTCCTGTACTTGCGGAGCAAGATAGATGCCGAGAATTGCGATCACTACGACACCGATAAGGATGCTGCTTACGCCGTGTCCATAGAATGGAATACCCAGCAGGGCGATGGTCAGAATGAATGAGATGGCCATGCGGAGTCTGCTCTTTTCGGTGTAGCTTTCGTACACACCCCAGATAAGGGCGGCAGCAAGCAGAATGATATAGACAACAACGCCGGAGTTGAACGACATGCCGAGTCCGTTGACAAACAGCAGTTCGAACCAGCCGCCGACTTTAACGATACCGGGCACGATGCCATAAAGCACGGCTGCTACGAGTACGCCCGATCCGAGCAGGGCGAGCAATGAGCCTTTGGCAGTGGCGTTCGGAGTTTTCTTGTAGTAGTACACCAATACGATTGCCGGCAGACAGAGGAGGTTCAGCAAGTGAACACCGATACTCAGTCCGGTCAGATAAGCGATCAGGATCAGCCAGCGGTCGCTGTGAGGCTGGTTGGCCACATCTTCCCATTTCAGAATCAGCCAGAATACAACGGCTGTAAAGAGGGAGGAGAAAGCATATACTTCGCCTTCTACGGCAGAGAACCAGAAGGTGTCGCTGAATGTGTAGACCAGCGCGCCGACCAGTCCGCTACCCATGACAGTGATAAGTTGTCCTTTCGTGATGTTGTTCTCGTCGGTGATCACCAGTTTGCGTACCAGATGGGTGATGCTCCAGAAAAGGAACAGGATACAGGCACCGCTCATCAGTGCGCTCATGTAGTTTACCATCTTCGCTACGGTGGTTACATCGGAGGCAAATTGAGAGAACAGGTTCGCTACCAGCATGAAGAAAGGTGCGCCGGGCGGGTGTCCTACTTCCAGTTTATAACCGGTAGTTATAAACTCGGGACAGTCCCAAAAACTTGCGGTCGGTTCTATTGTCAGGCAGTAGACCGTTGCCGCAATGATGAATGTAAGCCAACCCACGAGGTTGTTTATAGTTCTGTACTGTTTCATTAGCACTATCTAGATTTTTCGTTAAAAAACAGATTACGTGGGCGCAAAGATAGTGATTTGTAAGGATAATGAGGCAGAAAGTAAGAAATATTAAGTAACAGAAAGGTGATTTACTTTATCTTATGTCCTTTTAGGGAAACAGTGGAATCACTAAACAGTATAAACAACGGTAGGTATGAAGATACCAATTTTGTGTCTTTTATACCAAGCAATGAATCATTTGTTGGTCAATAATACTTGCGTTGTCAGACATTAATAGCTGACTTCTCAACTGTTAATACCTGACATGTCAACTATTAACATTTGACATCTCAATCATTAACAGTTGAGAAGTCAGTTGTTGCTGCTTGATGTGACCGTTGTAAATGACTGATATGCAGTGCGGCCGTTCTTTGATGTAGCACCAGCAAATGAATGTTTAGTGATGATGATGATGTTCACCGAGAACGCGGTGTGGCAACGTGCCGTGTCCCAGCAGTTCGATAGGGCAGTTGAAATTTCTTTCCAGCCATTCTGTGGAAACGCCTGTGTCAGGGTGGTAATCCAGTGTCTCGTTGACGCAGGCGATGGATTTCACTTGTTGCAGTACAGTGCCAATGTCGTGACTGACAAGGATGATGGCGCATTCTTTGTTAATCTCCGCCAGCAGTTCGTAGAGTCGGGCTTCAAAACGTTTGTCGATATACGTGCTGGGTTCGTCAAGAATCAGTACCGAAGGGTCGGAGATGATGGCACGTCCCAGCAGTGCGCGTTGTAGTTGCCCGCCGCTAAGCTGCCCGATGGAACGGTGTTCGAGTCCTTCGAGTCCCATACGGGCGATGATATGCTTGCCTTTTTCTCTTTGCTCGGGAGTGAAGCGGGAGGTGAGGGATTTCTGGATACTTAGTCCGGAAAGTATCACTTCCTCTACCGAAATCGGGAATTTCCGGTCGATGGTACTATACTGCGGCAGATAGCCGAGGGAAAGTGAAGAATTGGAAGTGGAAAGTTGAGAGTGGGAGGATGCTTCTGTAGGGGCATGGAAGTTGATTTCTCCGGCTGTCGGTTTCAGCAGACCGAGGATGCACTTGATGAGTGTTGTCTTACCGCCTCCGTTCGGACCGATGATGCCCAGAAAGTCCCGTTCGTAAACGTTCAGGTTGACGTCGTGGAGTACGGTACGGCCGTCGTATCCGGCAGCAAGGTTCTTTATTTCGATAATCGGTTTCATATTTGGAGAATTACTTCGTTTATGTATCATTCGGTCATTAACGCTATGGAGGCCCGTTGTTATTCGGGGTCCATAGGGGTGAGAGCTTTGGCTACGTTCAGCATTTCCGTTTCCCAGTCGTAGCTTAACGGGTTGATGGGGACTACCTTTGTGCCGGTTTGCTGTGCGATGGTTTCCGCGTTGCGCTTGTCGAACTCCGGCTGGACGAAGATGACGTTTACTTTCTCCGATTTGCACAGGTCTATCAGTTCTTTCAGATGGGCGGGCGAAGGTTCCTTGCCGCCTTCTTCGATTGAAATTTGATTCAGTCCGTAGTCACGGGCGAAGTAGGAGAGAGCCGGATGGTAGATCATAAAGGCTTTGGCCGATTCTGGAGCGGAAAGTTGCTGGCGGATGAGGCTGTCGGTGTGCTGGATACGTTGGCAGAGGGAGTCGTAACGTGCCAGATAATATGCTTCGTTGGGTTTGTCGAGCATACAAAGTGCCTTGAAGGTGTTTCCGGCAAGGATGAGGGCGTTGGCGGTAGAGTTCCAGATATGCGGTTCTACGGCGTGGTTGTGCCCGTCGTGGTCATGATGTCCTGCTGCGTGGTTGTGCTCACCGTTGTTCAGAATCAGGTCTATGCCTTTCGAAGTGTCGAATACTTGGATATGAGGGGTGTTATTCATCAGTCGGTCCATCCAGGTCTGCTCGAAGCCGATGTAGCCGATGCGGAGATAGGCTTTGCTGTCTCCCAGAGAGACTAGTTGCTGAGGAATAGGGTCGTATGTCTCCGGACTGGAACCTTTCGGGACCATGCTGACTACCGTGAATTTATCACCGGCAATCGCTTCCGTGAAGTAGCGCTGCGGTTCGATAGTGACGGTAATGACCGGTTTCGCTTCTTCGCTGCCGCTTGCTTTGGACGTGCGACCCGTGCAGGCTGCCAACAGGAGGCAGGAGCCGAGAAGAAGGAGTGTTTTCAAATCTTTTAGTTGTTGTTTCATGACTATTGTATTAATATCGGGGGTTGATTCTGTTTCAGTTTTCGGGCACGTAGTATTTCCCGCTTTCCTCCCGGAGGACCGGGAAGGCGCTCTACGATAAAGCCTGCGGCCTGCAGCATACGTCGGATGACTCCTTTAGCACAATAAGTGGTGAGGATGCCTCCTTCATTTAATAAAACATATAAACGGTTAAATAGTTCCTGCGACCACATTTCCGGCTGCTTTTCCGGAGCGAAGGCGTCGAAATAGATAACGTCAAATAATAATGGAGAATGGAGAATGGATAATGGAGAATGGCTGTGCTGTGTAATCCATTCATTGACGTCGGCTTGTACTTTGCAAAGAGTGAAGTGTGGGGTAAAGGATATTTCTTCTTCCCACGGTGATGTATGAATCGCTCTGAACAGGTCGATAGGTGCTTGTTGTCCGCTACTGCTTGCTGATTGCTCATCATTCTCTTTCCCTATATATCCCAGTTGCTCCACCATCTTCCATTCCAACGGATAGAGTTCAAGTCCTGTATAATGTATATTGCGCCCGCTTCTTTCTGCTTCTTCAAGGGTAAGCCAAGCATTCAGCCCCGTTCCGAAGCCGATCTCCAGAATATGCGGAGAGGGGGCAGCGGAGGCTTTCAGGCCCATATTGATGAAAATGTGTTGGGACTCCGTACGTGCTCCTTTGGTCGAATGATAATGTTCATTCAATTCCGGAACAAATAGGGTGGCGCTCCCATCATCAGTCTTTTCAATCACTCTTTTCATCTCAAAAAACTTATTACCTGTTACTTATTACCTATTACCTGTTATTTCATCCCGCAACGACGTTCCATGCGCTTTCCAGTACGTACAGAAGCAGAATATAGCGTATCAGTTTGCCGGCAAACATAGAGGCGGTGGTGAGCCATATATTACTTCGCATAAATCCCAGTGCGATGGAGATCACCTCGCCGATGGCCGGCAGGAAGGCGAAGAATGCCATCAATGCTCCTTTCCCTTGCAGGAATTTCATCATTTTGTCTACTTTCTCCTTCTTTACTTTGAAGTATTTCTCAATCCAGCTTATTTTACCCAGACGCCCCATGTAGTAGCAGGTCATTCCGCCGGCTGTGTTGCCAAGGGCGGCAGCCAGTATGCAGGCGGTAGGGTTCAGTCCGAGTTTTACCAGTGCTACCAGTACCAGTTCGGAACTGAATGGTATAACACTCCCTGCGAGTAAGGCCGAGATAAACAATCCCGGAAGTCCCCATTCGATGAGGAGTTGTATCGTTGAGTCTATAAAAGCGTCCATACGTTAAAACCAAATAAGAGGATGAGTCCGACCATGGCAACAATGAAAAATACATTCGATGTTTTATTGTTGGTCAGTACAAAAAGGTGTCCGATCAGTATGCTGCTGCTTATCATGAGCAACGGCAGGAGATTGCTGCATTGTGACGGCTGTAGTGCAATCAGCAGGAAGAGGAAGAACGTCAGGTCTATGAGAAACTGCAAATAGGCGCGTGTACGTATCTTATCTTCGAATCCGGCAACGACGCAATGGGCGGCGCTGACGATGAACAATACAAGCAGATAACCGAGAGTCGCCAGCTCCCACGGCTGGAGTATCTGTAGGTTGAATATATCTCCAAAGGTAGCCAGTTCTTTGAAAGGATGATAGAACAGCTCCATCTGATCGTAGAAGAAAGCGTGTCCGAACAGCATCCAGTAGGGCATTGTCCATCCTATCAGCGCGCCGCAGAAACTGCGGAACGTAAGTGACTGAAAGCGATGCGCCTCAAACAGCCAGAGCACCGAGAAGAAGGTGAGCTGAGGAAAAAGAATGCTCCCTGCACCGATAAACAGGAACGAGTAGAACAGATATCCTGACGCCTGCGCCTGCTGGTAACTCTTGAACAGGAAATAGATGGAGAATAAAAAGGTTATGGCGGCAACGTTTCCGGCATATAACAGGTGCATCTCCGGACAGACGGTGACCAGCAGAAAATAGATGGCTGTCTGCACGGAAGCCCGCATACGGATGATACTGAACCGGTTGTTCAGCTCGATCAGGAAATAGCCGATAGCCGCGTAAATCAAGAAACTGACAAGATGCTCCGCCCATGCGGGGAGCAGCAACGTGCGGGCAGACTGCCAAAGCACGGAACCGCCTTCTTCGCCCGCTGTCATGGTGAGTTCGGGCAATAGGGCAGAGGTCAGCACCCAACAAAGGGTGCAGATGAAAATCGCAGCAGGGAGTGTCCACCGCCCTGCTGTGACCAGACCTTGTAGTCTCTTGCTTTTCATTATAAGTCGAATCCGATATCGCGACGGAAATACTTCTTGTCGAAGTCGATCATGTCTGCCACTTTATAGCTCTGTGCCAGCGCTTCTTCCTTCGTTGCGCCATAAGAGCAGACGGCGATCACACGTCCTCCGTTCGTTACGATTTGTCCGTCCTTCATGGCTGTTCCGGCATGGAAAATGATGCTTTCGGTAGCGGCAGCCTGTTCCAGACCACTGATAGGGAAGCCTTTTTCGTATGCTTCGGGATAACCGCCGCTGACAAGGATCACACAACCTGCCGAGCGCGGGTCCATGACCAGTGTCTTTTCATCGAGATTGCCTGCGGCTGTGCCTTCCAGCAATTCCACGAGGTCGCTCTGGATGCGGAGCATCACGCTTTCCGTCTCCGGGTCGCCCATGCGGACGTTATATTCAATCACCATCGGTTCGCCTTTTACCCGGATCAGTCCGAGGAAGATGAAGCCTTTGTAGACGATGTTTTCTTCTTTCAGTCCGTTGATGGTAGGTTCGATGATGCGGGTACGTACTTTTTCCATGTATTCTTCATCGGCAAACGGAACCGGAGTCACGCTGCCCATACCGCCTGTGTTGAGTCCTTTGTCGCCTTCACCGATACGCTTGTAGTCTTTCGCTACGGGGAGGACTTTGTAGTGTTCGCCGTCGGTAAGCACGAATACGGAACATTCGATACCGCTCAGGAACTCTTCAATTACGACTGTGGCCGATGCGGAGCCGAACATACCGCCAAGCATTTCCTTGAGTTCTTTCTTTGCCTCGTCCAGTGTGGGGAGGATCAGAACGCCTTTTCCGGCACAGAGTCCGTCAGCTTTCAGCACGTATGGGGCTTCCAGCGTTTCGAGGAAAGCCAGACCTTCTTCGAGATTTTCGGCTGTGATACTTTTATACCGGGCTGTCGGGATTTGATGACGCATCATGAAGCCTTTGGCAAACTCCTTGCTGCCTTCCAGCTGTGCTCCATTAGCGGACGGACCGATAACGGCGATATGTTTCAGTTCGGGACGATTCTGGAAGTAATCGTAGATGCCTTCTACCAACGGGTCTTCGGGACCTACTACCACCATTTCGATGTTTTCTTTCAGAGCGAAAGCGCTGATCGCTTCAAAGTCGGTAGCTTTGATGTTGACATTCTCGCCTACGGCGTTTGTTCCGGCGTTTCCCGGAGCGATGTACAGCTTTTCAACTTTCGGACTTTGGGCAATTTTCCATGCCAGTGCATGTTCGCGGCCGCCCGAGCCTAGTAATAATATCTTCATAATGAGTATTAAGTTATGAGTTTTCAGTTATGAGTTTTTCGGTATGATGCTGTGAGCTGTCAACTATAGATTGCTATAGGTTCTGCTCAAAGTATCGGGTGATTTTTTCGTGCAGATGTACACGGTCGCGGCCTGATACGTTGTGCTTGTGGCACGGATAGATAAACAGGTCGGGGTAGGTGCGGGCATCTACACAGGCTTTCATGAACGACAGTGTGTGCTGCGGTACGCAAGTGTCATCGTGGTCGTCATGGATAATGAGCAGATGACCTTTCAGTTGTCCGGCAAGGTTCTTCAGGTTACATTCTTTGTAGCCTTCCGGATTGCTTTCCGGAGTGTCCATGTAACGTTCGCCGTACATCACTTCGTAATATCCCCAGTCGATGACAGGTCCGCCGGCTACGCCTACCTTGAATATTTCGGGGTAGCGGAGCAGAAGGGCAGTGGTCATGTGCCCTCCGAAGCTCCATCCGTGTACACCGATGCGGTTTCCGTCTATGTAGGGGAGGGATTTCAGAAATTCAATGCCTTTCACCTGGTCTTTGCCTTCTTCGATGCCGAGGCGGCGGAAAGTGGCGTTTTCGAACTCCAGTCCACGGTTGGCACTGCCGCGGTTGTCGAGGGTGAACATGATATAGCCTTTGTTAGCCATATAGATATCCCATCCGCGGGAGCCGTTCAGCCAGCCACCGGTGACGAGTTGTGCGTGCGGGCCGCCGTATACGTAGACGATGACCGGATACTTTTTGTTCGGGTCGAAATCTGCGGGTTTGGTGAGGCGGTAATATAGGTCGGTCGTTCCGTCGTCGGCTTTGATAGTGCCGGTTTCGATGGTCGGCATCTCGTAGCCTTCGTATGGGTTTTTGGCTGTCAGCAGGTTGACTGTTTTCAGGCTTTTGGTATCCACGATGTCAATGCGGCGCGGAAGGGTAGGAGTCGAATAACGGTCGATGAGGTAGCTTCCCGATGCGCTGAGCATTCCGTTATGTTCTCCTTCTGTGATAGAACGGAAGCTGAACGGGAGGCTGCGCTTTCCTGTGTTGACATTTACTGCAAAGTTATTGGAGCCTGTGCCATTCACTCCTTGGAAGATGACTTCTTTCCTCTTGGCGTTGAAGCCCAGAATGTCACCTACCAGCCATTTGCCCTCGGTCAGTTGCTTCGTCGGGATGTATTCGATGTGCTTGCCGCCTGCGGCATCGCTTTTCCAGTCGCCTTTGAGGCTGGAGGTGAGGTCGCATAAATATAGATGGTTATATCCGTCACGCTGGCTCTGGTAGATGAATTTACTGCTGTCCCAGGGTAAGAATACGATGGGGTGCTGAGGCTCTACATATTTGGGGTGCGTTTCTTCCAGCAGTTTGCCCAGTAACTTGCCTGTCGTTGCGTCATATTGGCAAAGTACGGCATGGTTCTGGTCGCGGTTCAGTTCGATAAGGTAGATGCTCTTTTCGTCCGGTGACCAGCTGATATTGGTGAAGTAACGGTCGGTCGGATCACCTGCATTCAGATAGATGGTCTTGCCGGTGGAAGAGTTGTAGACGCCTACTTTTACTTGATGGCTGGTCATTCCTGCCATCGGGTAACGGACGTTATTCACTTCTCCTACACGTGCGGTGATGTCTACAAGCGGATATTGCGTCACCATGCTTTCGTCCATGCGGTAGAAAGCGAGCAGGTTGCCTTTCGGGCTCCAGAAGGTACCTTTATTGATGCCGAACTCATTGCGGTGGACAGACTGCCCGCAGACAATGCCTTCGGGTTCGTCGGTGATTGCCTGTTCGTTCACATACAGGTTGTTGTTGACTGTGTAGGCTACGTTTCCGTTGGCGACGCAATAATCTTCGTTGGCTGCTTTATCTTTCAGCTTCAGCGTGCTGACAATCCGGTTGTTCTCGAAATCGTATACGATGTACTTACCGGATACTTTCAGTAACATTTGCGGTTTGTCCGCCCATGGGTAGCGGATTGAGTACGGGGTCGGCAGCTTCCCTGCTTTATTGTCTACCAGTACTTTGTTGATTTGTCCGAGGGTAGTCAGCACTGTCTCTTTCCCTGTTCTGGGTTGAACAGTGTAGATGGTGTCGGTACTCGGTTTGATACACACGTCTCCCCACCATTGCAGACCGTAGAGGTTTTCTGCATAACGGTAGGTCTCGCCGCCCGGAATCAAGTCTTCCAGTGTCAGCTTTTTGATTTCCTGTGCCATAACATTGAATCCGATTGGTAGCGCCAGCAATATCAGAATGGCTCTTTTTCCAATTTTACTCATTGCTTTTATTTATCTTTATTGGTTTTAAATCCTTCTATTTTACCCTGTTCAGGGGAGTTGTCTTTCTCTGTCGGATGATACGTCTTTTTCGAGATATTCAATTCGCTTTCTTACTCATCAAATGATAAGATCGCAAAATGTGACCTTATATTGTCTATCAATAAGTTAATGGCATTTTTTTTTAGTGGGATGCCATTAACTATCTATGAAATTACTCTTCTTCCTTCTTCGGTATCCTAGGCTCACGGTTTCCTCTGAATTCTCTCGGAGCTCTCGAATCTCTTTCCCCACGGAACTCGCCTCTAGGCTTTCTGTCCCTATCATCCCGGGTAAAGCCTCCTTCTTCCCGTCTCGGCTTGAAGTCTCCTTCTTTACGAGGTTTGAACTCCCCTTCCCGACGTGGCTTGTACTCTCCTTCTCTGCGTGGCTTGAATTCCCCTTCGCGACGCGGTTTGAATTCTCCTTCCCCGCGCGGTTTGAATTCCTTTCTTTCTCTGGGTCTGGAAGTATCATAGTTTCCTTCAGTCTCTTTCTTCTCTTCTCCTTCTCCCTCCTGACTCTTGAACTCCTTATATTTCCCGTCGAAAATCTCGTATTTGCGGAACTCGCATTCCAGTGCACCATTGAACAACGGCACTTTCTTGCTTGGTTTCAGCCCGATCTGATCGAAGCATTCTTCTCTATAAGAGAGTACCCAAGCCTCGTTTCCTACAAATGCGTGCTTCAGACGTTCGCCAATCATCTGGTACAGTCCGAGCAGGTCATTGGTGGAGATACGCTCGCCATAAGGAGGATTCATCACAATGATTGACTTCTCCTGCGGCTGTTCGAATTGTTGGAACGGTTGCAGTTTCAGCGTCACATCTTTGGATACACCCGCTGCCTTTATATTATGGGTTGCGATTTCATTTGCTTTCGGATTGTTGTCGTATCCGTATATCTTGTGAGTAAACTCGCGCTCCTGACTATCATCATTGTAAATCTCATCAAACATCTCCGAGTCGAAGTCCACCCATTTCTCGAATGCGAATCCTTTGCGGAATACTCCCGGAGCGATGTTTCTTGCGATCAGCGCAGCTTCTATAGGAATCGTTCCCGAACCACACATCGGGTCAATCAGGTCACATTCACCGCGCCATCCTGTCATCAGAAGCATACCGGCAGTCAATACTTCGTTCAACGGAGCATCTACCTGTTCCTGGCGATATCCGCGACGATGAAGTGACTCTCCGGAAGAGTCCAGAGACAACGTACAAGTCGTTTGTGCAATGTGAATATTGAGCAGCACATCCGGATTATTGATGCGTACTGACGGGCGTTTGCCTGTCTTTTCACGGAAATAGTCCACGATGGCGTCCTTCACCTTATATGAGACGAACTTTGAATGGCGGAATTCTTCGCTGAATACAACCGCGTCTATCGCAAACGTCTTGTTTACATCAAGATACTCTTCCCATGGAATGGCCTGTATCTGGTTGTAAACTTCATCAGCATCCTTTGCCGTAAAATTCTTGATCGGTTTTAGAATGCGGATAGCAGTACGGAGGCAGAAATTTGCCTTGTACATCATACGCTTGTCTCCTGTAAATGAAACCATGCGACGTCCTATCTGGATATCGTTGGCTCCCAATGTTGTAAGTTCTTCAGCAAGTATCTCTTCCAGTCCCTGGAAGGTCTTGGCTATCATCTCGAATTGTTCGCTCATATATAGTTTATTGATTTTATTTCTTTGCTTTTGTTTGTACAATCTTTGCTCCGGCAGGAATGTTTTCCGTTACCCAGATATTTCCTCCTACGGTTGCGTCGCTTCCGATAGTGATTCTTCCAAGGATGGTGGCGTTGGAGTAGACTATGACATTGTCTTCCAGTATCGGGTGGCGGGGGATACCCTTGATCGGTTTTCCGTCGGCATCCAGCGGGAAGCTTTTTGCTCCCAGGGTGACACCCTGATATAATTTGACATTGTTCCCGATGATGCTTGTAGCACCGATCACGACACCCGTTCCGTGGTCTATGGTAAAGTGACTGCCTATCTTCGCTCCCGGATGGATATCGATACCCGTCTCGCTATGAGCCATTTCCGTGATCATGCGAGGAATCAGGGGAACACCCAGTTCCAGCAGTTCGTGCGCAATACGATAATTGCTGATTGCCTTAATGGCGGGATAGCAGAAAATTACTTCACCGTAGCTTTTGGCGGCGGGGTCACCGTTGTAGGCGGCTTCTACGTCCGTAGCCAGTATTCTTCTCATGGCGGGTAGTTTGCTGATAAAGTTCGCAGCCAGTCGGGCGGCTTCTTCTCTTCTCGACTCCGAGCAGACGTTGCAGTCTCCTTCTGCCGTACTGAAACATAGTCCGGCCAGGATTTGCTCTGTGAGCAAGTCAAATAACTTTTCGATATTTACACCGATGTGATAATTGATTGTCCGGCTGTTGATGGTGGAATTTCCGTAGTATCCGGGGAAGAGAATGGCACGTGAAAGCTCGATAATTTCATACAAAACTTTAGCAGAGGGCAATGGTTCGCCATCTTTATGTTGATGAAACAGCCCTTTGTAAGATTCGCTTTCCGATAGCTCATCGACTGCCTGTGTCAGAATGTGGGTAAAGTTCAATGGACTCATTAGGTCAGTTACTCATGTTTATATGGGGACAAAGGTATTAAAAAAAATAATAAATTTCGTTGAGATTCAATATAATTAATGTATTTTTGTGGCATTCAAAATTCAACACGGACAAAGGGGATGAATAAAGCGAAATCTACTATGAAGCTATTTGGGTTGATAGGGTTGTTGATATTGTGGAACTGCAGTTGCGTGGATAGGCACCGCAGTCACGCTTTGTGTGAACAGTCACTTATCGATTCTTTAGAAGTCCGTGCACAGGATTCTCTGTTTTCCAACTTACCTTATTCACGTTCTTTATTGCGTAACGCAATGCGTCAGGCACAGGACTCGATGAGTTATTACCGCTTGATGGGATTGTATGGAAAGACTTTCTTCATCTCGTCCGATTTCGACTCTATCCTCTATTATAACCGCCCTGTAAAAGAGTATGATAAGCGTGCAGCTGCCTGCCCGCGATGGAATGATGTACTTTCGGATGTGTATAACATTGAGGGAAATGTCTGGATGCAACTCAATCAGCCCGATTCGGCGGTTGCCTATTATGAGAAATCCTATGCTTACCGTCTGAAAGGAGATAAGGCGCATCTTCTGTCGGATATCTGCATGAATCTGGCGGATGCCCATCTGCATCGTGGCGAACTGGCACATACCGCTTCCTATTACCGGAAAGCATTGTTTATCTGTGACTCCCTGCATCTGTCGGAACATTCCAAATTTCCGGTCTATTGCGGACTGGGACAGACTTACATGGACCTGCGTGATTTTGATTTGTCCAATCATTATTACGAACTGGCAGGACAGTTTTTTGATGAAATGACAGTCAGTGAAAAGTGGGTGTATCTTAATAATCGGGGAAATCATTACTATTACAAGAAAGATTATCAGGAAGCCCTGGTCTATATGCGGCAAGCAGCGGAGCTGATAGCGGATTACCCGCAAATGGTATTCGAAAGCAATCTTTCGAAAGTCAATCTGGGCGATCTTTATCTGCTGACGAACCGGCTGGATTCTGCCGAAAACAATCTGAATGAAGGCTACCGCTACTTTTCGGAGATAAAGAACAACTCCGCCATGCACTACATTGAAACCCTGATGATTGAGCTTTCCCTGAAAAAAGGAAATATCGCGCGTGCCAGAGAAATGATAGTACGGACCGCTTCTACCGGACACGTGGATGCTAATATGCTTACTATACGCAACCAGTATCTGCAACATTATTATGAAAAGGCAGGTGACTACCGCAATGCGTATGAGTATCTGAAACGTGACTATCAACTGAATGACTCCATCCGTAGCGAACGGATTCGCACCCGCGTAGCCGAACTGGATATGCGCTATCGTCAGGACACGATCGTATTGCGCAAGGAAATGCAGATTCAACGGCAGGCGGGTGAAGTGCGTGTCTTGAAACTGAGTATGTATATCTGGGTACTTGTCTGCCTGTTGCTGGCAGCCGGAACGGTGGTGATCATGTGGTATATGCGGAAAAAGCGGGAGTTTCTTCGTGAACGTTTCTTCCAGCAGATAAATCGTGTCCGTATGGAGAATTTGCGGAGCCGGATTTCTCCCCATTTCACATTCAATGTGCTGGGGCGTGAGATTAATCAGTTCAATGGATCGGAAGAGGTGAAGAATAATTTGATGGAACTGGTCAAATATCTCCGCCGGAGTCTTGAACTGACAGAAAAACTAAGTGTATCTTTGCAGGACGAGCTGGATTTTGTACAGTCATATATTGGCTTGGAAAGCGGGCGTGTCGGAGAAGACTTCACGGCGTCGGTCGTAGTGGAGGAGGGGCTGGACGCAAAAAGTATAATGATTCCTTCCATGATTGTACAGATTCCGGTAGAGAATGCGATAAAGCACGGGCTCGCCGGAAAAGACGGTGAGAAGGAATTGACTATCCGTATTTCCCGTGAAGGAAAAGGAGTCCGTATCGTGATTTGTGACAACGGGCGGGGGTATCTTCCGCAAGTGGTTTCTTCGACCAGAGGAACGGGGACAGGGCTGAAAGTGCTCTATCAGACGATACAGCTACTCAATACAAAGAATAAAAATGAGAAGATACGTTTCAATATAGATAACCGAAACGATGGGCAGACCGGTACGCAAGTGTCGGTGTATATACCGTTTCATTTTTCTTATGATTTATGATGAATGCAGAAGATAAATATAAAGTCGTTATTGTAGATGATGAGCGTACGGCAATCGATGCTTTGCGCAGGGAACTGGGCGCCTATCAGGAATTTGAAATAAAAGGAACTGCAAACAATGGCGCAAAAGGTAAAAAGATGATAATGGAACTCCGTCCGGACCTGTTGTTTCTGGATGTGGAACTTCCGGATGTGCTGGGGCTTAACTTGTTGAGTGAGATGCGCGATGAGGTGCTGTGGGATATGAAAGTTGTCTTTTATACTTCGTATGATAAATATTTGCTTCAGGCCCTGCGTGAGTCTGCCTTCGACTTCTTGCTGAAACCTTTTGAGACGGGAGATCTGAGAGTCGTTATAGAGCGCTACCGGAAAGCTGTAGCTTCAATACCGGCAACTCCTTCTTCCTCTTTTTCTTCTTCTGTCAGTGCTTTGATGCCGCAACAGGGAATGTTTATGATCAGCACGGTGACGGGATTCAAGCTTTTGCGACTGGAAGAAATCGGCTATTTCGAATATCTGAAAGACAAGCGGCAGTGGCAGGTAGTCCTGTTCAATCAGACCCGATTGAATCTGAAGCGAAATACAAAAGCCGAAGATATCATTGGTTATTCACAATCTTTTATCCAGATCAGCCAGTCGGCTATTGTCAATGTTAATTATCTGGCGATGATTGATGGGAAGTGTTGTCAGCTCTATCCGCCTTTTCATGATAAGAGTGATCTGGTGATTTCCCGAAGTTTTTTGAAAGGGTTGCAGGACCGGTTTTTTGTGTTGTGACAATGATTCCTTAAGATAGATGCGAAAACGCCGTTTCTTCATCAGGAACGGCGTTTTCTCTTTGTTAGAATATTAGAATGAGAGAGTATGTTGTTAAAAAAATGCTGTTACAAATTAGTATTGTCCATGGTCACTGTCATTTCCGGAACTAACACGTAAGCGCGTTTCTTATTGTTCCATTTATAGTAATTGGTTGTTACCGTTTTTCCTTCGTATGTATAATTGATGCGGAGATCTTTTTCCCATTCCTCTTTGGTGCTGTTCCATTTCAAGGTCTCGCTTTCAATCATGCGCTTGTTGTCATCGTACTTATAGTTGTACTTCATATAGTTGGCAAGTGTACTTCCGTTCATTTTGTAAACGGTCTGACCTACCATTACTCCATTTTCTTCTACTGGATTATAAACCAACTGACCATCATAACTGCGTGCAGAAGCAACAAAAGAGGTCATGAGAAGAACTACGGATAGAACAAACATTTTTAAAGATACTTTTGTTTTCATGGCTATTTGATTTTAGTATTATACTTTCATTTGTCTAGTAATACTCTTGTATTACGCTGCAAAGTTATATATTTATTCGATATTTATGCAAATGTGAGGCTGAAATAATATCAAAATGTCAGAGTGTGGTTAGGGCGATATCTTGCTTTTTGCCAAGATTGGTGACAAAAAAATATCCGGCAGTCAACCTGCCGGATATAGAATGAAGCACTTCGTTGGGGAAGTGATCTTTTTCCTTGCTTTCTGGATAGTGAGTTAAATAATGTTATAACTCATTCTCTCCATTATTTAGCTGATTTATCCTGTTTTGTTATGGCAGGATAAACCTTGTTTTAGTGTGCTTCGAGCCAGTTCTTGCCCCAGCCGCAATCTGCTTTCAAGGGGACGTGCATGCGGTAAGCGTGTTCCATTTCCTCAATAACGATCTCTTCTACACGTTCTTTTTCGTTGACGGGCACGCTGAAGTTCAATTCATCGTGTACTTGCAATATCATTTTAGCTTGTATGCCTTCTGTCTGGAATCGCTGATAAATGCGTGCCATTGCTACCTTTATGATATCTGCGGCGCTTCCCTGGATCGGTGCGTTGATGGCATTTCGCTCGGCATAGCCGCGTACAACGGCGTTTCGTGAGTTGATGTCCGGTAAGAAGCGTTTCCGGTGGAAAATCGTTTCTACATACCCTTTCTCCTGAGCTATCTGGATACTCTTCTCCATATAGGCTTTCACGCTTGGATAAGTTTCGAAATAGCCGTCGATCAGTTCTTTGGCTTCCTTCCGGTCTACGTTCATTCGCTCTGCAAGGCCGAATACGGAGATGCCGTAGATGATACCGAAGTTGGCGGTTTTCGCTTTGCGTCGCATATCGGAGTCTACATCTTTCAGGTCGATCTTATATATTTTGGCAGCTGTAGCCGCATGGATATCGTGATTGCTGAGGAAGGCGTCGATCATATTCTTGTCTTCGCTGAGATGTGCCATGATACGGAGTTCTATCTGCGAATAGTCGGCAGAGAAGAACAGGCAGCCTTCGTCAGGGATAAATGCCTTGCGGATTTCCTTGCCGTTCTCGTCGCGGATAGGGATATTCTGCAGATTCGGGTTACTGGAGCTGAGGCGTCCGGTAGAGGTGACGGTCTGGTTGAAAGACGTGTGTACCCGTCCCGTGCGTGGGTTGATTAGTTGGGGAAGTGCATCGATATAAGTTCCCAGCAGTTTCTTCAGTCCGCGATGTTCCAGAATCTTTTCTACTACGGGATGTTTATGCCGGAGGCTTTCGAGCACTTCTTCCGAGGTGACGTACTGGCCGGTTTTGGTCTTCTTCGCTTTCTCGATGATTTTTAGTTTGTCGAACAGTACCTCGCCTACTTGTTTGGGCGAAGCGATATTGAAGGTTTCGCCTGCCAGTTCATAAATCTCCTGCTCGATGCGCTGCATCTGAGCGGTGAAATGAACAGACGATTGTTTGAGCGCTTCCGTATCCAGCAGTACTCCATTCCGTTCTATATTGACCAATACGGGTACAAGCGGCATTTCGATATCGTAAAACAAACGTTCGGCATCGTTCTCTTTCAGTTCTTTCTCCAGGACGTTTTTGAGTTTCAATGTTACGTCTGCATCTTCGCAGGCATAGCGGTAGACATCCTTCGGGTCGAGATCACGCATGTTTTTCTGGTTCTTCCCTTTCGGACCTATCAGTTCGTCGATGTGGATGGTCTGATAGTGAAGATAGATTTCTGCCAGATAGTCCATTCCGTGACGAAGTTCCGGTTGAAGAACGTAATGGGCGATCATCGTATCGAAGAGCGCACCTTTTACTTGCACTCCGTAATTTTCAAGAACGATCATGTCGTACTTGATATTTTGTCCGACTTTCAATGAATTCTCATTTTCGAAGACCGGACGGAACTCATTGACGATTTTTAACGCTTCGTCACGATTGTCGGGGACCGGCACATAATAAGCCTGATTTTCGGTGATAGAGAAACTCATCCCGACCAGTTCGGCGTCCATTGGTTCCGTTCCTGTAGTCTCCGTGTCTAACGAGAGAATTTTCGATGTAAGTAACTTTTGAATAATTTCAGTTCTTTTCTTCTCTGTATCAATGAGTTGATAGTCGCAGTTAAGCGTTTCTAACGTCTCTAGATTCGATTTTTTGGCTTCGCCTGCCTCATTGCCCGTAAAATTCGCAAATAAATCGCCTTGTATGGCTCCTCCTTCTTCGGGAAAAAGTGGAAGAGGAGAGGGAGTACTTTTGGTCGTTGCTGTTTTGCTTCCGGTTGCTGTTGTTACTCCGCCGGCAGAATTTTCTTTTTTCAGTACCCGGTCGATCAGTGTCCGGAATTCCAGTTCTTCAAAAATTCGTCGGAGTGAATCTTCGTCTGCCTGTTCGCGGACGAGCTTGTCCATTTCGAGTTGGATAGGGACATCGATTTTGATAGTGGCAAGGAATTTGGAGAAAGTAATCAGTTCCTTGTTGGTTTCCACTTTTGTTTTCAAGGCTCCTTTCAGTTGGTCGGTATGTTCCAGCAGATTTTCGATACTTCCGAATTCGGCGATTAGTTTCTGGGCAGTCTTTTCACCGACACCGGGACAACCGGGGATATTGTCGGAGGCATCGCCCATCAGTCCGAGCATATCGATTACTTGTGCGGGCGACTGGATATCGAACTTCGCTTTCACTTCTTCGATGCCCATTACTTCAAAACCTCCCGTATGTTTGGGGCGATACATGAATACGTTGTTCGTCACCAGCTGGCCGTAGTCTTTGTCGGGAGTCATCATATAGGTGGTGATGCCCTGACGTCCGGCTTCTGTGGCTAGAGTTCCGATCACGTCGTCGGCTTCGTATCCTGCCACTTCCAGAATCGGGATGCGGTAGGCGTGGATGATATCCTTTATAATAGGTACGGAGAGGCGGATGGCTTCCGGAGTTTCTTCACGCTGGGCTTTGTATTGCTCGAAAGCTTCGTGGCGGAAGGTCGGTCCGGAGGGGTCGAAGGCTACTCCTATATGTGACGGATTCTCCTTTTTCAGCACCTCTTCGAGGGTATTGACAAATCCGAGGATAGCTGAAGTATTGAACCCTTTGGAGTTGATTCTGGGATTCTTGATAAAGGCGTAATAAGCCCGATATATCAGTGCATAAGCGTCTAAAAGAAATAATTTATTGTCTGACTCCATAGATTTAATTAATTTTTCATGGTAAAAGTACAAAAAAATACCGTATTAAGCGTTTTATTATTACTTTTGTGCTCAAATAGTATTGTGAATGGATAGTATCTCTCTCATCAAAACCCCGATAGAAGCGGAACTGGAGGATTTTAAAGCTCTTTTTGACACCCCTCTTTCCGATTCGAATGCATTGCTCGATAGCGTAATAACTCATATACGCAAGAGGAATGGTAAGATGATGCGTCCTATTCTTGTCTTGTTGGTGGCACGCCTTTATGGGGCTGTGACTCCCGCCACCCTTCACGCGGCGGTTTCTCTGGAATTGCTTCATACAGCCAGTTTGGTGCACGACGATGTAGTTGATGAAAGTACCGAGCGTCGCGGCCAGCTTTCGGTAAATGCTGTATTTAATAATAAGGTATCTGTACTGGCGGGTGATTATCTGCTGGCTACAAGCCTTGTGCACGCCGAGCAGACTAATAATTATGAGATTATCCGCCTGGTATCTTCGCTGGGGCAGAAACTTGCTGAAGGAGAGTTGCTTCAACTTTCGAATGTAAGTAATCATAGCTTTTCGGAGGAAGTTTACTTTGACGTAATACGTAAGAAAACAGCGGCTCTTTTTGCTGCTTGTGCCGAGGCGGCTGCCTTGTCAGTGCAGGTGGGTGAGGAGGAAGTCGCTTTTGCCCGTCTGTTGGGCGAATATATTGGTATCTGTTTTCAGATTAAGGATGATATTTTCGATTACTTTGATAGCAAGAAGATCGGCAAGCCGACAGGTAATGATATGCTGGAAGGTAAGCTGACGCTGCCTGCCCTGTATGCATTGAATACAACGAAAGATGCGTGGGCGGAACAGATAGCGTTCAAGGTGAAGGAAGGTACGGCAACTCCCGATGAAATCGTACGTCTGATTGAGTTTACCAAGGATAATGGAGGTATTGAATATGCCTGTCGTACGATAGAACAATATAAAAAGAAGGCCTTTGATTTGCTGGCTACCTTGCCGGATTCAAATATTTGCCTTGCCCTGCGGACTTATTTGGATTACGTGGTCGCCCGTGAGAAATAACTACTCCCCACTGTTTCTGAGCAGAGAGTAGCACAGGATTAATTCCTCCCAATCTTCAATTTTATTCGATTTCATCGCTCCTCCGATGAGGAAACTTTTGTCTATTTCTTCCGGTGTGCGGAGGATTTCGGAACATAACGTGCTCGCCTGTTCGATGTATTCCCATGCTTGTTCTTTGGTGATGTAGCCGCAGTCTTTGGCAGCCCGGGCCAGCCCGACAACTTGTGCCATATCCCATCCGATCACTCCTCTCTCTAAGTCATTAATCCATACAATCGGCTCTCCTCTTTCTTCTATATACTCTTTGAATTTGTATAGATTTCTGCCCTGTTGAATGAATCGGTCTACTCCGTAGAAGCGTTCGCGGATGGTGTTTTCAAACTGGTTTAGGTTTTCGGTAGAGAGTAAATAGGGGACCATAATAGAATAGGAGGCTCTGTCGCCTTCGTTGATGAGGAATAGGAATAGCTGGCAGGAAGAAATTGCATCTGTGCAATGGAACTTATCTGATAATAGTTTACTTAGTTTTTCCGGGTGTACTCCGGTTTCCATGCAGTTAAGATAGAAGCCATCCAGTGCAGCCTCCATATAACCGATACGCAGTCCTTGTTTCTTTCTGGTGCCGAGTATCAGATTTAAGGGGTTATGGTTAAAACGTAAGTTCTTTGTGTGTGACTTCATTTTATACTTTTTATCGCTTATGGTTAACTAAAAAAAGCGTGAGAACTGCTGCTATATGTCTTTTCCTGGGGCTTCGGCAAGCCGTTATGATGACATAAAAGCAACAGTCTCACGCTCCGTTCGATATATAACAAAAGTATATACATGAAGGTGCGTGAGACCCGTTTGCTTATTACCACTCATAACTTTGAATTTTGCCGAATTCCAGGAATCAGGTAATAAAAGAAACGTTCTCTAATACAGATGATTAACTATGTTAGCATAGCTACATCTATGACAAAGATAATGAAAATAATGGTTTTGTCCATAAGTATCTTTAGTTTTTATTATATAAAAAATACCGCGCTTCCTTCCGTAGGAACGGAATGTGAAGCGCGGTACGGCATACTTGATTGCTAATGTAATTCCTTAGAAGAATTTGATCTCTTCGCCCTTGATATCGGAGAGAAGCAAATTGGCCAAACGGCTGGTCCCCAGACGGAACAACCGGTTGTTCAGCCATTCTTCGCCTAATATTTCTTTCACAATAGTGTAATAAATGATTGCATCATGGACGGTATTGATGCCTCCTGCCGGTTTGAAGCCGATCTTGTTGTTTGTTTTTTGATAGTACTCCTTGATGGCTTCGCACATCACATAAGCGGCTTCCGGGGTAGCGGCAGGCTGTTGCTTTCCGGTCGATGTCTTGATGAAATCCGCACCCGAATACATGGATAGGATAGAGGCTTTCTTGATGTTGGAGGCGGTTTTCAAAGCACCTGTTTCGAGGATTACCTTGAGGTGGCGTTCCTTGCAGACTTCTTTTAATTCCTGAATTTCTTCGCACATTGTTTCGTAGTCACCGCTCAGGAATTTACCGATAGAGATAACAATGTCTATTTCGTCCGCACCGTCGGCGATAGCCAGTGCCGTTTCCGCTACTTTCACTTCGATGAAAGTCTGAGAAGAAGGGAATCCGCCCGAAACACAAGCGATATTGATGCCGTCCACTTGCAGTGTATTCTTTACAATATCCGCGAAATTGGGGTATACGCAGATAGCAGCGACGTTCTTCATATCGGGGAATTCATTGTCGAACTCATTCACTTTTTCGGTGAAATGCATCACGCTTTCATCGCTGTCCGTGCTGTTCAGCGTGGTCAGGTCGATACAGTTGAACAGGAGTTTCTTGACTTCTTCCGTATTGTTTTCCGGCACTTTCTTTTCAATCAGGTCAGCCACCCGAGCCTGTATGTCTGCATCGCTCAGATTGGTGTTATACTTTGCCAATGCGGCATCATACTTGTTGGATTGTGAGCTATTCTCTTCCATGATCGTTCAGTTTTGGGTTATTGATATGTCTTTTATTATCTCGTTTCGTTTTCTTTTCCAGGCTTTCCCGGAAGGCTTTGGTGACGTCTACGCCTGTCTGGTTGGCAATACACAGGAGCACCCATAAGATGTCTGCTATTTCTTCGTCAAGGTTGTCTTTCTCGCCTTCTTTGAAAGACTGGTCGCCGTATTTGCGGGCCATGACACGGGCCAATTCTCCGACTTCTTCAGTCAGTACGGCCATATTTGTCAATTCGCTGAAGTAGCGGACACCGTATGTCTTTATCCATTTGTCTACTTCTTTTTGAGCTTCTTCCAGGGTCATAATTGCTGTTGGTTTATGATGATTAGTTTGATGTTTGGAGCCTGTTTATCGCTCTTCGAAGAGCTTTACCGGCTTTTTCATCAAGGTTTTACTCTTTATTTTTGGTGTCCATACATATAGTAACAGGACCGTCATTTAAAAGTTCAACTTTCATGTCCGCTCCGAAAGTTCCTGTGCCGATTTCTTTTCCCAGCGCCCCGCTCAGGTCTTTGCAGAACTGTTCGTAGAGTGGGATAGATATCTCCGGCTTGGCGGCTTTGATGTATGACGGACGGTTGCCCTTCTTGGTAGAAGCGTGCAACGTGAACTGACTGATGACCAGAATTTCGCCTCCGTCTTCCAGGATCGACTTGTTCATTACTCCGTTTTCATCGTCAAAAATACGCAGATTTACTATCTTTTTGCAGAGCCAGTCTATGTCTTCCTGTCCGTCGGATTCTTCAATGCCGACTAATATCAGCATCCCTTTTCCGATGGAAGACTTGCACTGTCCTTCGATGGTTACTGATGCGTGGCTTACTCGTTGTACAACTATTCTCATTGATATTTTCTCTATTCTATTGAATGTTACGAAAGGCAAATTTACGAAATTAAGAAGAAAAAACGATGAATTGGAAGGAAATATTATAGGATATAAGTATTAAGTATTAACCGTAACTGTCATTCGGAAGCGTGTCAGTCTGTTGTGCAGAAGCATATCTATTAGGATGACAGATGTATTTGTCTCATAACCTGATTCAGTTTGCCTTAGAACCGTACAGGAATGAATGCATAATAAGCTACCGGGAGAAGTATAATATCTAATACATGAGCTATATATACCCTGTATATTGGATCTATATGTCCTGTACATTAGATCTATATACGCTGTACGTTGGATCTATATGTCCTGCACGTTGGAACTATATCCCCAACAACCAGTCATTTCTGATGCTTGTTGGAGTCAGATCAGGTAAGAAGTGAGTCTATTCATTACTTAACCCTTTTTTTACAGTCTGAGCCTTTACTTCTCCTATGACCTTTGCGATCTCTTCAAGGGATGCCTCTTTGATTCGTTTTACACTCTTAAACTCCTTCAATAGGGCTGTTTTTGTCTTTTCTCCAATCCCTTTGATGCTATCCAGAGCCGATGCAACCTGTCGTTTGCTGCGCTTGTCGCGGTGGAAAGTAATCGCAAAACGGTGTACCTCATCTTGAATCTGTGTCAGCAAACGGAATAAAGAACTTTGTTGCTTAATCCCAATCGTCTGTGCGGGAAACCCGAAAAGCAGCTCTGAAGTGCGATGCTTATTATCCTTAGCCAAACCGGCAATCGGAATATTCAGATGCAGTTCATCCTCGATTACTTCTCTGACGACCTCCATTTGTCCTTTACCACCATCGGTAATAATCAGGTCGGGAAGGGGAGAATTTTCTTCGATGGCACGCTGATAACGTCGTCTGACCACCTCTTTCATGGAAGCGTAATCATCCGGCCCTACGACCGTCTTAATATTGTATTTACGGTAATCGTTCTTCGATGGTTTCGCCTTTTTGAATACTACGCAGGCAGCTACGGCATCCGATCCTTGTATATTCGAGTTATCGAAACATTCAATCTGCAAAGGCGGCTTGTCTAAATGCAATTCGCTTTGTATCTCTTTCAGCAGACGCATACTGCGCTGTTCCGGATTCAGTTTCTCGGCTTGTTTCAGCCGGTCGGCCTTATATTGCTTCACATTTAGGATAGAAAGATCGAGCAGTTTTTTCTTATCTCCCCTTTGAGGAACGGTGAAAACGACATTATTCAACTCCAGATCAAGTTCGAAAGGAACAATAATCTCCCGCGAATGGCTTTTGTAGCGTTCCCGCATTTCGATAATGCCTAAGGTCAGTAATTCTTCTTTCGATTCATTCAGCTTCTTCTTATATTCAAAGGTGAATGCCTGGTTAATGGCGCCATTAGTGATGTGCAGATAGTTGATGAAAGCCGAATTTGAATCGTCTTCTTCAATGGAGAAGACATCGATATTGTGCAGGACAGAGCTTACCACCTCCGATTTAGACCGGTAATTCTCTATCAGCAGATACTTCTCCTTAATCTTCTGAGCTTCTTCAAACTTCATTTCGCTAGCCAGATCCTGCATCTTTTCTACCAACATACGGCTAATATCCTGCGTATTTCCTTTCAAAATCTCCTTGATTTCATCGATATTTTTCAGATAATCCTCGTGCGATTGCAGTCCGACGCATGGGCCGGCGCACTTCTTGATGTGATACTCCAGGCAAACCTTGAACTTTCCCGCCCGTATGTTCTCCGGAGAAAGGTTCAGGTTGCAGGTACGCAGCGGATATAGATGCTTGATCAGGTCGAGCACCGCATACATGGAAGGAAGGTGGCTGTAGGGGCCATAATAAGAAGAACCGTTTTTGATAATCTTTCGAGTCCTGAAAATGCGTGGAAAGTATTCATTCTGCACGCAGATGGAAGGGTAGGTTTTGTCGTCCTTCAGCAATACATTGTAGCGGGGCTTGTATTTCTTGATCAGATTGTTTTCCAGCAATAATGCATCCTCTTCGGTGTTAACAACAATGTAACGGATGTCGGCAATCTTGCTGACCAATACTCGTGTCTTGCCGGGTTCATGCTCTTTGCTGAAGTA
This sequence comes from Bacteroides sp. RCH18, assembly GCF_058231005.1. Taxonomy (NCBI): domain Bacteria; kingdom Pseudomonadati; phylum Bacteroidota; class Bacteroidia; order Bacteroidales; family Bacteroidaceae; genus Bacteroides; species Bacteroides sp. RCH18. Next base: position 3,558,841 of record NZ_JBIPTC010000001.1, read on the forward strand.
AGAATAGACCCTTTTTTTAAGGTTTTTAGCCTTTCCAACGTATATAATAGTCCCTTCTGTGTTCAGGTACTGATAGACTCCCGGCTTCTCGGGCAGGTTGGCTACAATACCTCTCAGATATTCATTCGTTTTGGCTTCCGGTTCTGTATTCATAATCGTTATAGATGAAATAGCGGGAAATAAAAAAAGGGCGTAGATTCTCTACGCCCTGCAAATATAAGCAATTTGTTTATAAAGTCAATACGGATTCTACTTCTACGTCATCTCCGAATACGGATTTGCCATTCAGGTCTTTCAACTCGATAATGAAGTTCACATATACCTTTTTAGGCTTCAGTTTCTTCACCAGCTCGCAGGCTGCTTTCATGGTTCCTCCCGTTGCCAACAGGTCGTCGTGTAGTAAAACTACGTCGTTTTCATCGAGTGCGTCCTTATGAATCTGCACAGTGTCCGTGCCATATTCTTTGTCGTAGCTTTCTTCGATCACCTCTGCGGGAAGTTTGCCCGGCTTGCGGATAGGAATAAAACCTGCGTTCAGTCGGGTAGCCAGGATAGGCCCCATGATGAATCCTCTGGATTCTATACCTACTACTTTGGTGATACCTTTATCCTTGTACATTTCGAACATGATGTTCGATAATTCCTGCAAGCACCAAGGGTCTTTAAACAGGGTGGTGACATCGTAGAAAAGGATTCCGGGGATCGGAAAATCAGGAATTTCCCGAATGCTTTTAATTAGCGTTTCTTTGCTCATAATCATTGGTTTATCTCGTTTCTTTAAATGATTTGTTTCACGTGAAACGTTGCCGCTTATCGGCCGGAAAGTACCAGCAATACGTTGATGTCGCTTGGTGATACTCCCGGAATCCGGCTCGCTTGCGCAATCGTTTCCGGATCAATCTTCATTAGCTTCTGACGAGCTTCCGTAGATAGCGACTGGATGGAAGCATAATCAAATTTGCCTTTGATCTTGATGCTTTCCAGGCGTGCCAGCTTTTCTGCTATCATTCGCTCTCTGTCAATATAGCCTTGATACTTGATCAGTATTTCTGCCGCTTCCAGAATTTCTTCTTTACGGTCGGAATCTGCAGCGGTTGCTTTTTCTAATTCTCGTTGGAAGGCGGGGACATGTTCCGCGATATTTTCAATCGTGATTTGCGGACGATTGAGAACTTCGATCAGCTTACAGCCTTGACGAAGGGGAGTCGTACCCAACTTTTCGAGGGCATCATTAATTAATGCCGGTTTCATCGAATAGTTCTTTGCGAAATTTACTATCTGCTCTAATGCCTCCTTCTTGGTCTTCATTAATTGGTAGCGATCCTCCCTTGCCAGTCCGAGGTGATATGCTCTTTCGGTCAGTCTCATGTCGGCGTCGTCCATGCGGAGAAGAATGCGGTATTCGGCACGTGAAGTGAACATACGGTATGGTTCGTCTACTCCTTTGGTCACCAGGTCATCTATCAATACACCGATATATGCTTCATCGCGGGCCAGTGTGAAGGCTTCACCACCGTGGCAGTTGATGTGTGCGTTGATTCCGGCGATCAGTCCTTGTCCTCCCGCTTCTTCATAACCGGTTGTTCCGTTCACTTGCCCGGCAAAGAACAGGTTTTTGATAATCTTCGATTCCAGCGAATGTTTTAATTGGGTGGGGTCGAAGTAATCGTACTCAATCGCGTATCCGGGACGATAGATGACGATATCCTTGAATGCCGGTACTTTTTTCAGCGCGGCTATCTGAATATCCATCGGAAGAGAAGAAGAAAATCCGTTCAGGTATAATTCCTGTGTTGTTTCACCTTCGGGTTCGAGGAACAGTTGGTGCTGTTCTTTGTCGGGGAAGGTGACAATCTTGGTTTCGATGCTGGGGCAATAGCGTGGACCGATACTTTGAATCTGTCCGTTGAATAGGGGAGAATCCGGCAGCCCTTCGCGCAGAATCCGGTGCACTTCTTCGTTGGTATAGCAGGTCCAGCATTGCAGTTGCTTCAAGTGGCGCGTACTGGTGTTCATGAATGAGAACTTGTGGAAGTCGCATTCTCCGTCTTGTGTATCCATCAGATCGAAGTGGATGCTGCGTGCGTCGATTCGTACCGGTGTGCCGGTCTTCATCCTTCCGTAGGCAATGCCATGTCGGGCGATGGATTCTGTCAGTTGGTAAGATGCGGGTTCTGCCATTCTTCCGCCAGGCAACTGGTGGCGGCCTACGTGCATGAGTCCGTTCAGGAAAGTTCCTGCGGTCAGTACGATACACTTCGCTTTGAATGTGACACCCCAGAGAGTCACGAGTCCGACTACCTCACCGTTTTCGATGAGTAACTCGCGCACGGTGTCTTGCCAAATATGAAGGTTGGGGGTATTTTCCAGTTTCTCGCGCCATGACCAGATAAACTTGGCGCGGTCGCATTGAGCGCGGGGGCTCCACATGGCGGGACCTTTCGAACGGTTCAGGATTCGGAACTGGATAGCAGTTTCATCCGTCACCAATCCCATCTGTCCGCCCAGTGCGTCTATTTCGCGTACTATTTGTCCTTTGGCGATTCCTCCTACTGCCGGATTGCAACTCATCTGTCCGATTTTGTTCATGTCCATTGTGATCAGACAAGTTTTGGAACCTAAATTCGCAGCGGCGGCTGCCGCTTCACAACCAGCATGTCCGGCACCAATTACAATTACATCGTACTTAAAATCCATTCTACCTTATTTATTATCAAACGCTGCAAAGTTACGGAAAAGTTGCGAGAGTTGTATCTTCTGCCGGTTTTTGCTTCCGAAATTTCGAGGAGGAGGCGGGGCGGGCGCAAAAAAACGCCGTAATTTTGGATTGGAAATATGCAAGATGTAACGTTTCTGGCTTCTTTTCTTTTATGTCAAGGTTTCGATCCCTTTCAAAAAGAGATGTAAATGCTCTTTTTCGACATTCTAGGCTTACTTTTTGTCACTTGGAAAAGTGTGGGGCCATGTGATGAAATAGAAGACAAACGGAGCGTTTGGACAGATTTTGTGTCAAATCAGCCTTCGGATGTATGTTTTATACCCAACCTCAACTCTTTCTCTTGACATAAATCAAAAAAATAAGGTAAAACATGTTTTTTAGCATAAGAATTCTTGTTGTTTTCCAAAACACCTCTACCTTTGTAGTGTAGTTGTGAAACTACTAAGATTTTTAGGTATTAGAAAATAAGGTAATAACAAAAGAGTAGTATTAGTTTATAAAATTAAGGTATTAGATTTTAAGATTAGTTTTTAGGAAAAAGATTGTTTTGATTAGGTATTAGGAAAAAAGTAGTTTTCAGGTAACAGGTAAATTGAGATGCAGAAAAAAGAATCCCATTTATGGGGGATTCTTTAGGTGGGGCGGAGTTATTCGCTCTTTTTTTATTTTATGCCTCTTTATTCTATTTTTTTATATGAGGGGTGAACTTACATACTGAAAAAACAGATATATTTGTAAGTCATATCTATTATAACCAGTTTTTGCAGTAATTTGAAGAGAGTCTTTTATTGTTTGATTAATCTTGTTGCCGTATGAGCGATAAAGATGATTTGATAGTAGCAGGTGTCAACCAGAAAGATAAGGGAATCTGGAGGGACTTTTATGATCGCTATTATGCGGCCTTGTGCTCATATGTCGAGAAAATCCTGTTCCTCACCGATGCCGTAGAAGATCTGGTTCAGGAGGTGTTTATATCCGTGTGGGAAGGTAAGCGTACTTTTTCCGACTCCCGTGAGCTGACTAATTATCTTTATCGTGCCTGCTATAATAATGCACTGTTGTATATCCGCAACCATCAGATTCATGATTCTATATTGAATGGCTTGCCTCAGGAAGAAGATTTTGAAGACGAGGAAATGCTGTATGCTTTGACTGTGAAAGAAGAAGCTATCCGACAACTTTATTTCTATATCGAGGAGCTTCCCGCCGAACAACGCCGTATCATCCTGCTAAGAATAGAGGGACATTCGTGGGATGAAATCGCATCCCGGCTGGGAGTCAGCATCAATACGGTTAAAACTCAGAAAAGCCGTAGCTATAAATTCTTACGCGAGAAGCTGGCAAATTCCAGTTATTCTGTACTTCTTGCTCTTATATTTTATTAGAAACCGGGCTGTGCATCCTTGCTTTTGTGGGGGTGAAGTGACTGTGATGTGGTTTATTTAAGTGGATGAGCCGGTATGTTTAACAGGTAAACAAAGCTTGGTTAGCATTTTTAGTAAGCTATATGTGTTCGTTCCATGTCTGTGTCTTATTGCATTGTATATCAATCAGCTAAGTCCGAAAGTGACGGATGATGATAAAATATGAGTTTCAAACTCCTTGATAAAAGCTAAAAAATACATCATTTTAATAGCGGTAACGGAAAAAAAACAAATATTTTTTAAGATGCCTAATTGTCATTTATTGATGGCTGAATTTTGATTCTGAAAAGGAAATGATTTGTTAAATATGTCATTTTTGTTGCTGAATAATGTCATAATGATAGTTTTTCATTCTTTTCCGTTTTCGTACGGAGAGTGTCTCATAAAAAATAATCATCTTTTTGTCACCCATTTATGGACGTTATGTATAATTATAGTAAAGCAAAGATAAAATCCTCATTAGAAATAGATAAAATTATGAAAAAGTTAGAAAACACATATCAAGATGCCTCTTTGATAAAAAAGGCTCTTTTGGGAGATGCAAGCGACAAAGAGCAGCAGGTGTTGGAACAACGTTTATCTATGCATCCGGAACTGAAAGCCGTGTATGAGAAATTGCAGGATAGTGAGGAATTAAAAGATGCTTTTAATAAGTATAAAGAATATTCATCGGAAAAGGCTTACGAGCATTTCCTTCAACAAATTCAACAAAAAGAGAATTCGTCCGGTGGAAAGATTCGTCGTATCCGGACATGGTGGTATGCTGCCGCAGCAGTGGTAGTACTGGCAGTAGGAATTTCTTTTTATGCCGTGAATCATTATCAGGCAGTGGAGGAGTCCCAGACACGTATCGCGCAAATCAAGCCGGGTAGCAAACAGGCAGTGTTGACTTTGCCCGATGGAAGCACTATTGATGTACAAAAGAAAGATATAAATGTAATAGTAGACGGCGTCCAGGTGAAATACAATAAAGGGGTGCTGTCATATCGACCGACCGTCACAACACAACAACACGAAGAAGAAAATGTCGATGAAAGTCCGGTGAAGTCAAATGAACTGGTTATACCACGGGGAGGAGAGAATACTGTCCTTCTTGCTGATGGAACCACTGTTCATTTGAATGCCGGTTCTAAATTGCTTTATCCGGTCCGTTTTGTCGGAAAGCGCCGAATTGTGACACTGGAAGGTGAAGCCTATTTTGATGTGAGAAAGGATGAGGAACATCCGTTTGTGGTCCGGACTCGTTTCGGAGAAGTAACAGTACTTGGTACGGCATTTAATATCAATGCTTATAATGATGCGGATGCGTGCTATACCACCCTTGTATATGGGAAAGTAAATTTCTCGACACCCGATCAGAATACAATTACGCTGGCGCCGGGTGAACAGGCAGTCGCCTCTTCCCGTGGCATTGAAAAGCGGGTGGTGGATGTCAATGAATATATCGGCTGGGCACAAGGTGTATATGTTTTCAATAACAGACGGCTGGGCGATATCATGAAAACCTTCGAGCGCTGGTATGATGTTCATGTCTATTATGAGAAGGAGTCTCTGCGCGACCTGACTTATAGTGGTGACTTGCAGCGATATGGCACGATCAATACTTTCCTGAATGCATTAGAACTAACCGGCGATATCTACTATAGAATAAACGGAAGAAATATATTGATATATGAGAATGAGTAATATTGAGTTTTGATTTAAAAATTATGAAAAAAAGAAGAGTCTTTATGCTATGTCTTTTTGCATTGAGTATGGTACTCAGTGCATGGGCACTTCCACCTGATGAGAAGAAAGTGACGCTTGATTTGAAGGATGTGCCGATGGAAACATTTTTAAACACGGTAAAACAGAAAGCTGGAATCAACATGCTTTATAACTCTCAGATGTTTAAAGGAGTTGAACCGGTGACTGTAAAAGCTACCAACGAGCCTTGGAAGGAATTGCTGGACCGCGTTCTTTCACCTAAAGGTTTCACTTATGCTACCAAAGATGGTATTGTGGTCATCAAGAAGAAAGATCAGAAGACACGTACGTTGGAAGGTAAAGTGGTGGATGAACAGGGTGGCGAACTACCGGGTGTGACGGTGCTGATACTGGGGAAAGAAAGAAATATCGGAACAATGACTGATGCAGACGGTGCTTTTTCTTTAGGACTTCCTGAAGGAGATGTAACAATTCGTCTTTCCTTTGTAGGCATGCAAACTTTGGAAATATATACTGGCAAGCTCAATCTTGATAAAGTGCATACCTTTAAGTTGAAACCCGATTCAAAGCAATTGGAAGAGGTGGTGGTAACCGGTTATGCAAAGATCAGTAAAAATAGCTTTACGGGTACTTCTGTGACGGTTACGGCAGATCAGTTGATGTCGGTTTCCAAAACAAATGTATTAGGGGCCTTGCAAACGTTCGATCCCTCTTTTCGTATTGCTGAAAATAATTTAGCAGGTTCGAACCCGAATAATGTTCCGGAATTGTATATTCGTGGACGTTCGGGTATTGGAACAACACAATTGGATGCGCAAAGCCTTTCTAAAACATCATTGAAGAACAATCCTAACCTTCCGACTTTTATCATGGATGGCTTTGAAATCAGCGTGCAGAAATTGTATGATATGGACCCTAGCCGTATTGCAAGCATTACGATCTTGAAAGATGCTGCCGCTACGGCTATGTACGGTTCGCGTGCAGCGAATGGTGTGGTTATTATTACAACAGTAACTCCGAAAGCTGGTAAAGTCAATATCGATTATAACTTTACCGGAACATTGGAATATCCTGACCTAACTGATTATAATATGATGAATGCACGAGAGAAACTTGAAACAGAGGTTGCTGCAGGTTTATTTAAGGCAAATCCAGAACAAGGTTTTAGTGAACAAAGTCGGTTAGATGCACTTTACAACCAAAAACTGAACAATGTAGTTCGTGGAGTTGATACTTATTGGTTATCTAAACCCCTTCGTACTGTATTCAATCACAAACATAGTTTGTATTTGGATGGTGGTACGGAGGATTTGCGTTGGGGAGCTGACTTTTCTTATAATAGTGGAGAAGGCGTTATGAAAGGTTCTTATCGCGACCGTATGGCTGGTGGGTTGTCTTTATCTTATCGACTTGGAGCTTTTCAGGTAAGAAACTATTTTTCATATACTTATACTAAATCTCAGGAGTCTCCTTATGGAAGCTTCTCCGACTATACTTCAAAATTGCCATATGATGAATATATTGATGAGAATGGAAGATATTTGGAGACAACTTATCCTTGGACCGGAGGATCAGGAGAAGTAAACCCTTTGTATGAAGCTACATTGAAGAATTATGATCGAAGTAAGTCTTGGGAATTGATTAATAATACAGAATTGTTGTGGAATATCGACAGTTACTGGTTGTTAAAAGGACAATTTAGTGTTACGAAGTCAAATTCGGATGCACGTACCTTTCTTGATCCGCGTTCAAAGAAGAATGATGATTTGTTAGGCTTAAATAATGTGGTTTCAGGACAGTTGGATATCGCTACTTCCAATAGTTTAAGTTGGGATGCTACTGCTACTTTATCTTATAACAGAAATATAAAGAAGCACAATCTGAATTTTTTGGTAGGTATTAATGCTACTTCAAGTACTGGTGATAGTTTTGGTATTACTTACAAAGGATTTCCGTCTGGCGAATTGTCTTCTCCAGGCTATGGTAATAAAGTCTCTGGATTACCTTCTAACTCGGATAGTAAAAGCCGTCTTTTCGGTGCATTAGGGACATTCAACTATTCATTTGATAATATTTATTTGGCGGACGTTTCTGTACGCTTCGATGGAAACTCAGAGTTTGGTGCTGATCAACGTTTTGCACCTTTCTTTTCCGGTGGTCTTGGTTTGAACTTGCATAATTATAAGTTCATGAAACAGTTTGAATGGATGGACCGTCTAAAGATTCGTGGAACTTATGGTATTACTGGTAAAGTTGACTTCTCTCCCTATGAAGCGCAGACTATTTATAAAGTAGTTACAGACAACTGGTTTAAAACAGGTCTAGGAGCATCATTGATGGCATTGGGAAATAATGGATTGGGTTGGGAAAAGACTCATAACATGGATTTAGGTCTAGATGTTGATATGTTTAAGGGATTACTCCAGATGAACTTTTCATATTATCGTAAGAAAACGGTGGACTTGGTTAATAGTGTTACATTACCTAGTTCTACAGGTTTTACTTCTTACAAAGATAATATTGGTGAGGTGATGAATAAGGGTGTTGAAATCCAGTTGAGAAGTAATATTTTGAATGCAAAGGATTGGTTTGTTGCAGTTTTTGCAAATATGGCTCATAATGAAAATAAAATAACTAAAATCTCAGATAGTCTGAAAGAGTACAATAAGCGCGTACAAGAAAAATATGCGAAATATGATTCTGGAAAAGGAGATTCAAAATATAGTGAGACTTACTTGCAGTATGTAGAAGGTGGTTCTCTGACATCTATTTTTGGTGTGAGATCATTAGGTATCAATCCAGCAGATGGTAAGGAAATTTATCTTCGTCCTGACGGTACAATAACATATGACTGGAATGCGGCTGACCAAGTTGTGATTGGAAACGAAGAGCCAAAACTCCAGGGTACTTTTGGATTTAACCTTCGTTGGAAGCAGTTTTCTCTCTATTCTACCTTTATGTATGAATTTGGTGGACAGCGTTATAATTCTACATTGGTAAGTAAGGTTGAGAATGCACATATTCAAAGTAGTAATGTAGACCGTCGTGTATTGACAGGACGTTGGCAAAAGCCTGGAGATTGTACTCCTTATGGACGTTTACAGACTGATGGTGTAGTTGCAGTGACTCGTCCTACTAGCCGTTTCATCCAAGATTATAATGTGCTGACATTTAACTCTCTTACTTTAGGATATGATTTTAATGCTGAATGGTTGAAGAAAGCGCGTATCGGTCTGTTACGTGTAGAACTTTCAGGAAATGATTTATTCCGTGTTGCTACTGTACGTGCTGAACGTGGTTTGGATTATCCATATTCACGGTCTTTTGCAGCTTCGGTGAAGATGAGTTTTTAATAGTTTAAAGTAGATGAATAATATGAAGAAATTATATACAATATTACTGTTGGCTACAAGTCTGTTTACTACAAGTTGTAGTGATTGGCTGGATGTAGCACCGAGTAATCAGGTGAATGGGGATAAGCTTTTTGAGGTAGGAGATGGATATCGAAATGCTTTGAATGGAATATATTTGAATTTGGGCACTTCTTCTATGTATGGACGAACAATGTCATGGGGATTTATGGATGCTATTGCTCAATATTATCAAACAGATAATAATTTTATACCTAAAAATTCAGCTTATTATAAATCGGCTAAGTTCCAATTTGATGATTCGGATGTGAAAACTTTCATTTCCAATATATGGTCTATTGGTTATAATAATATAGCTAATTGTAATAATTTGATTCTCAATGTTAGCGAAGCTAGTTCTTCTATTTTCAAAGAGGGAGAATTTGAGAAAAATATGATTTGGGGAGAAGCATTGGCACTACGAGCTTTTATACACTTTGATTTACTTCGTTTATTTGCTCCTGCCATATCGAAAGATGATGGAAAGTCTTATATTCCCTATGTAGAGGTATATCCTACCATTGTTCCTCCATATGAAAGTAGTAAAGAGATTCTTTCTAAGATAATTAGAGATTTAAAAGCTGCAAAAGAGATGTTAGCTAAGTGTGATATAACTGATGAACATAAAATTTGGATGAGTACAGGTTATCGTATGTTGGCATCAAGCATACTTTCTAGCGATATTGCTTCTAGTGATGTATTCTTCGCTTATAGAGGATATCGTATGAATTATTATGCTATAGTAGCGGCATTGGCACGTGTATATTATTGGGAAGGAGAATATGAACTGGCTTATAAAGAAGCAAAAGAGGTCGTAGAAGCGACTTATCCATATGGAAGCAAGCCTGAATCCTGTTTTAATTTTGTGGAATACTCAAGCTTAGGTACGAATCTTAAAGACTATAATAGTATTATTATGTGTTTTTTTAATAAAACATTACAAGAAGACTATATACCTTATATTACAAGAGGAAATCAGACACTGTTTATCCTTGACAGTGATAATATCTTTGCTGATAATAAAGAACAGGATCGTCGTTTCCTTCTACAGACAGGTTCTTATAATTCTAATGCATATTCTTTAAAATATGATATTAAGTTGGGACAGGATGGTTCAGATATGGTTCCAGGCATACGTTTGAGTGAGATGTATTATATTATGGGGGAATACTTTGCTCGTAAGGGTGAATATTCTCAAGCTGGCAAAATGCTGGATGAAGTACGTTATGCGAGAGGAATTCTGACTACTAATATGGAGAACAGTATTGGGTCATTGGAAGGATTTCATACAGAGTTATTGAAGGATATGCGTAAGGAGTTTGTAGGAGAAGGGCAAATGTTTTTTCAATACAAACGTATGGATAAGAAACCGGTAGATAATGCAATCTTTGTATTTGATAAACCGGATAATGAAGATGTTTAATGTATGATAATCAACGAAAAAGAAAGATGAAAAAATATATTCTATTTGCTTTAATATCTCTTTGTTTTTGGGGATGTTCGGAAGATGAGATAAAACCTTATCATGGTGGACAATATCTTTATTTTAGCCAACTGAAGGAATTTGGTGATGAGGATTTCGAAGTATCTTTCAATAACTATCCTACTAGTAATGCTATTATTGTGAAGATTGGTCTGGGGCTAATCGGAAAACCGTTTTCAATAGATACACCTTACAAAGTAAGTGTGGTTGCGGAAGATGAGAGTGAAGATAAGATAAAAAATGCCGATCAGAAAAATTATCGTTTGCCTGATAATCCAATGTTTAAAGCTGGACTATCTAATGATACATTGGAGGTTATGCTGTTAAAAACGGAAGATTTGAAAGAGAACGTGAAGTTGTGTTTGAAACTTCTCCCAAATGAGTATTTCGAAGGATCAATACCGGAATACGAACAAATTAAAATTATATTCAATAATATTATTAGTAAACCTTTATGGTGGACCAATGATGTCACGAAGTTGTATTTAGGTACATATTCTAGAAAGAAATATGAAGAGTTTGTAAAATGCACCAATATCTCAGATTTTGGAAAACTAAGTACTGCCGAAAAACGGCAATATGCATTGACATTCAAGTACTACATTGCAGTAAACAATGTAATGGATAAAAATGATACAACTGGTGAGGAGTTTCCGATGGCTGTACCTATTAACTAATTAGAATAGCAATTGAAATATGAAAATAAAGATATTATTTGTTGTAATGTTCCTTTTGATCATCACGTCTTGTTATGAGGATAAGGGAAATTATGATTATAGAGAAATGAACGATATCGAGATTTCTGTAGAGACTGAAAGTTCTTCGTATGCGTTAGGAGATAAAGTGACATCAAAACCAAAATTGGTTTTCACTTTAGGAAAAGAATCCTCTGATTTATCATATGAATGGACGTTTGATGGACATGTCATAGCTGATACTAGAGATCTAGAGTGGGTAGCTGATACAATTGCTAGTACTAAAGAACTGAGGTTGGCTGTAATGGATAATAACACAGGAGTTACCTATTTTGGTTCCACGTACATTTCTGTTTCTTCTGCTTATGCCTCTAATGGTTGGGTAGTACTTTCTGAGAAAGAAGGTATCAGTACTTTAGCTTTTTTGAGAGAACAGACTGAAGAGGGAATATTAAAGCCTGTTGTTACACGTGATATTTATCAAATGATTAATGGTGTACCGATGGGAACACAGCCTGTTTCTATGTATCCTCACTGGACAGAGCGCTGGGATGGAGAAGATAAAACCAGTTGGCTATGGGTAGCACAGAAGGGTGGTCAAGGAGCTGTTGATATATCAGGTAGCAGTTATAAGCAAGAAGGGATATTGTCTCAAATGTTCCTTAGTAAATCATATCCAGAAGGATTTGTTCCGGTAGGTGTTATTGATATGCAGTTTCTCACAATGGCAATTGGTGAGGATGGAACTATTTATACCCGCGTTAAAGATAGCAATTTATTGTTTAACTCTAGTAATTTCCTTGACCGACCATTAACATCTGATGAAGAAGGCAAGGTAAAAGTGGATGGTAGCATGATTGCTTATGCTCCTTTTGATGAACATGGAGGTATGGTTCTTTATGATAAAAATTCTTCGCAATATTTGCATATTGCTGATTATAAGAGTTGGCAAGGTTATAACTATTCTGGAAAGGTACTACCTTTGAAGGTGGAGGAGTATGAGTATGGTCCTTCTGATGCTAGGTTAGATAACATGAAGGATTATTCTGTATACTTTGTAGGCGCTAGTTTAGTTGATTGGGGAGATGTCTCTTATATGTCTATTATTAAAGATAAAGCTGGCAGGTTCTATATACAGAAATTTACGGTAGAAGCTTATGGAGGAGGTAGTTCTGTCACTAAAGTTGGCGCTAGCTTTACATCTCAAAGTGAGATTGAGGGGCTAAGTTCAGTAATTGACGGAACGTCCAAAAATTGCTTTTATCTTTGCCGCAATCAAGATAAAGCTCCTTATCTTTTTATAAGTAAAGGAGAGACTCTTTATTTTTATTATACGGATGGAAATAAGATATATACATGTGCCCAGTTTGATTCTCCAATTACTTCAATTGATGCTGAATGCTTTAATAACAAATATATTATAGTGGGTTTGGAAAATGGAGATGTTTATATTTTGAAAGGAGATGATGATAATTCGGATTATACTCTAAAAAAATATGTGATCCAACAGAATAAAGTAATTCAGGTGAATGATGCCGAAAATAAATTTGTGTTATTCCATGAAAAAGATTTTGGACGAATAATTCAAGTTCGTTATAAATGGAAAGAATCTTGGAATGAATCATTTAGTTAAAACTTTAAAACGATAAAACCTTGAAAAAACTGTATTTACTTCTTCTGGTTGCACTATGTGGGGCGATGATCAGCCCCGCTGTGGCTAAGAAGAAAAACAAGAAGAAAGCTTCCACCGAAGCGACTACAAAGAAAGAGAAGAAGGAAACCAAGTACGACAAACTGTTTAAAGACAAGAAAGTCACCACGGCTAAAGGTTTCATTACTCTTCACAAGTTGGACAATAAAATTTACTTTGAATTGCCGATTAAGGTGATGAATCGGGATATTCTACTTGGTTCTACCATCGTGGAAACGACCGATAACCAGTTCGGCTGTGTAGGAGAGAAGTCAGGTGATCCTTTTCTGATTCGTTTTGTGCAACGCGACTCAACTATTACATTGCGTCGTGTACAGGCAGGGCAGTTCTCTGAAGATCGTGAAATCAAGAAGCGCTTGGTAAGCAGTACCATGCCGGCAATCGCTGAAACATTCGAGATCAAAGCATATAATAACGATAGTACAGCAGTTGTATTTGATATGACAGACTATCTGCTGAGCGATAAAAAGAACCTTTCTCCGTTCTCACCATATTCAATGATGGAGATGATGGGAGCCGATATTAGTAAGGATTTTGAGAAGGAAAGCTCATTTATTCAGGGAGTCAAAGGCTTTGAGGATAATGTGAGTATACGTTCTTTACTGACCTACAAAATCAGCGTGGGTATGAAGGGAAATTATGCAGTGAAGAAAATGCCGTTTACTGCGGTTATGAATCGTAGCTTCATTCTGTTGCCTGAACAACCAATGCGTCCCCGTTATGCTGATCCACGTATTGGTATTTTTGAACACTCTGTAGTAGAATTTGCTTCCGAAGGTCGTGGGTTGCGCACCCGTCATATTGCTCACAGATGGAATCTGGAGCCATCGGATTCAGCAGCCTATCTCCGTGGCGAACTGGTAGAACCGAAGAAACCTATTGTTTTCTACATTGATGATACTTTTCCGTTGAGTTGGAATAAATATATTCATAAAGGAGTTGAAGTATGGCAGAAAGCGTTTGAAAAGATTGGTTTTAAGAATGCCATCATTGCAAAAGATTTCCCGAAAGATGATCCGAACTTCGATCCGGAGAATATCAAATATTCCTGTATACGTTATGCTCCGTCAACAGTGGCCAATGCGATGGGACCTTCTTGGATAGATCCGCGTTCCGGAGAAATCATTAATGCATCTGTTACGGTATTCCACAATATTGTGCAGTTGGTTCAGTACTGGCGCTTCTTACAGACTGCCCCTGCTGATGAGGAAGTGCGTGATGTTGTTTTGCGTGAAGACTTACTGGGAGATTGTATCGCTTATGTGCTCTCGCATGAGGTAGGACACACATTGTCATTGATGCACAATATGGCAGGTTCTTCTTCTATCCCTGTGGAATCTTTGCGTGATCCGAAGTTTACTCAGGAGTTTGGTACGACTTACTCTATTATGGACTATGCCCGTAACAATTATATTGCTCAACCGGGTGATAAAGAGAGAGGCGTGCGTTTGACTCCTCCGGAACTGGGAGCGTATGATTATTACGCTATCGCCTGGTTGTATTCACCGATCTTTGAGGCTAAAACGGCAGAGGAAGAAGTTCCTATCTTGGATAAATGGATCAGTGAGAAGTCTGGAGATGTTAAATATCGCTATGGTAAACAACAGTTCAGACGTCGTTTTGACCCAAGTTCAGTAGAGGAAGACTTGGGAGATGACCCGGTGAAAGCTTCTGAATATGGACGTCGCAACTTGCAATATCTGCTAAAGCATATCAATCATTGGGTAGCGGATAAGGATAAGGATTTTGAGTTCCGCACGGCTGTTTATGACGAAATTGTATATGCTTACGTACGTTATTTGACTTTCGTTTTGGGAGATATCGGTGGTATTTATCTGAACGAACGCTATGACGGTGATCAGCGTCCAAGCTTTAAAACTGTATCGAAGCAACAACAAAAAAAGGCTCTGAATTTCTTATTGAATGAACTGAAGGACCTTTCGTGGCTGGATGCACGTGAAACTCTGAAAGAATTCCCTATTCGTACTTCTGTGGCCATGCAGATGGAAGATGCAATTATTGATGGTATCTTGTCTCGTTGTGGTGCGGTGGCTATCTGTTCGGGTAAGGCGACATCAGCTCCTTATACCCAGAAAGAATATCTTGCCGATATAGAACGTTTTGTATGGGCTCCTACCCGTGCCGGAAGAACCTTGACAGAAACAGAAATGCGTTTGCAGATGAATTATCTGACGAAGCTGATTGAAGGTTCGGTTGCAGGGGTTGCAAAGAATGCTACCCGTAAAGGTATCGCAGATATGTATGCTCACATTGAAGTGCCCGAATGGCTGAAAGCTGCTTCGCGCGAACGTTTCGGAATCATCTCGGAGGAATTTATGGGATGTTTTAATAACAAGCCTCGTGAGATGCAGGCTGCCCGTTTGGAGGAAATCAGTGGATTTGATGATGATGTAGATCTGAAAGCACCGATCGAACCGATGGAACATATATACTACGGTGAGTTGAAGAAGGTTCGTAGTCTGGTTGCAGCGAGTGCTTCTACCGGTTCGGCTGATACACAACGCCACTACCGCTTATTGTTGTACAAAATTGACCAGGCATTAAAATGATAGGAAGTATGAGAAATAGATATAGTAAGATACTTTGTTTATTGCTTCTTTTTGCATGTTGCCTGCCACAGGAAGGAAATGCTTTCTGGCCTTTTAAAAAGAAGAAAAAAGAAGATAAGAAGGAAAATCTGACACCATATCAGAAGCTGTTCAAGAATAAGAAAGTTCAGACAGCACACGGGCTGATGACTATTCATAAGGTGGAAGGGAAAGTGTATGTGGAGTTCCCGGTTGCCATGTTAGGCCGTGAGATGCTGTTTGCTTCTTCTATTGAAAATACGAGTGACGGTGGTGAAGGAGCTCCCGGACAGTTAGGGGGTACCGACGTACGTTTCCGTTTTGAGATGATCGATTCAACTCTTGTGGCACGTATGCCTTTATTGAGTAAGCCGGTAAATACCAGTGGTGATGCTTATATCGCACGTGCGTTGGACAATGCGCATAATCCGGGTATTTTCAAAAGCTTTAAGGTATTGGCTTGCACTCCGGATAGTTCTGCACTTGTGGTAGATATGAAGGGATTATTTTTGGAGGGATCTGCTTTTACCAAACCTTTCCCTTCGACATCGGCTAACGGATACTATGGATTCGTGTCGCGCGATCATTCTCTGCAATCGGATAAATCTGCTATTTTGGGTGTATCGGCTTCAGAAAATCATATAAGTGTACGTGAAGAGTTGTCATATACTGTCGACCATACGCTGATGGGAGCATACAATATGTACAAAGACGTACCGTTGACAGCGGTCGTCACTAAAATGCTTTGTATTCTGCCCGAGGAGCCGATGACTCCTCGCCTGGCTGACTCACGTTTGGGATTGACTACACAATTGAAAAGTGATTATTCTGGGGCAACTCAGGAAGTAAAGAGTATACGCTATGCAAAACGCTGGCGTATCGAGCCTTCCGACTCTGCTGCCTATCGCCGTGGCGAGCTGGTTCGGCCAGTCAAACAACTGGTGTTCTATATCGACAGTCTGATGCCTGTCAAATGGAATCCGTATATCAAGGCTGGTGCGGAATCATGGAATAAGGCATTTGAGAAGATCGGCTTTAAAGATGTTATTTGTGTGAAAGAATTCCCGAAGAATGACACATTGTTCAATGCAAACAGCTTTGACTGTATGACAATACGTTATTCGGCGTCTTGGCTGAATTCGGCACAGACAACGATACACTCAGATACACGTACCGGTGAAATATTGAACGCGTCTATTCTGATTAATGCAAATATGATCAGTGTTCAGTATGCTGACCGTATAGGGGCCACTGTTGCTATTGATCCTCGTGTGCGTACTACTGTTTTCCCGCAGGAGATACAGGGTGAGTTGATTCAGGCTGCTATTGCTCAGGCTGTAGGAACCGGACTGGGACTAACAATGAACTGGGGAGCTTCCTGTGCTTATCCGGTGGATTCGTTGCGTTCGGCAAGCTTTACTCAAAAGTATGGTCTAGCTTCTTCTGTTATGGGAGGCGTAATCATTAATGACGTAGCTACGGAGGAGGATGTTCGTAATGGAGTGTGTCTGGTTAATACAAAGCCTGGTCCATATGACGAACTGGTGATTAAATATTTATATCAACCTATCTATGCTTCTTCATTACAGGAAGAAAAAGAGACATTGGATAGCTGGATTCGTGAACATACGGGAGATCCATATTATGCTTATATACGTAATCAGTCACGTTTTGATTCTGATCCTCGTAATAGTCGCGGAAGTTTGGGAGATGACCATTTGAAATCATTCGACTATATGCTTCCCAATGTCCGCAAAGGATTTGAGAACTATTATAGTTGGTTTGCCAAGGAAGACCGTGATTTTTTAATGCGCAGACGTGTACACTCTGCCCTTAGTGAAAGACTGAGCGGGCGTATTTATGCAATACTGAGTTATATTGGCGGTATTTATTTGAATGATATTCGCGAGAAGGATGCGATACCAAGTTATTCAATGGTAGATCGTGAGAAACAGAAAGCAGCTTTGAGCAAGGCATTGGAACTGGCAAAGAATCTGGATTGGGTGGACGATACCGCTCATTTGAATGAATTTGAAATTTCAGATAAGAAGGCTGACCGTTTACGTTTGGATATCTTTAATGGTATTTTCGGACGTCTGCCTTATGTTGAGGTTTGTACAGAACGCTTCCCGGATGCAGCATATACTGCTTCGGAATATCTGGATGATATCTATGGAATAGTTTGGGAAGGTGTCTTGAAGCATCGTCCGTTGGAGAATTTCGATAGAGCACTGCAGACAGCGTTTCTGGAAAGTATTATTTCAACATCGACAGCAACTGCGCCTATTGGTAGTTTCAAAGCCTCAAAAACAGGATTTGCGGCTACAGGCAAACCGGAGATCAATCTGGCTGCTTTGAGAAATGGCGGAAAGGTGGATATGAAGATGCATTCATTGCAGAATGCAGAAGAAGTAGCAGGCTTCTCTTCAATTCCGCCGATCTATACCAACCAGACAAAAATAGCTGCTTACTATTTTGACTTGTTGATGCGTACGAAAGACATGCTCAAGAAAGCAATTTCGACGGCTCCTGAGGCAGATCGTTCTCATTATGACCTGTTGATCTACCGCATCAATAAAGCAACGGAAATTGAATAAATCTCTATTACATAAACTCTCTCTTAATTAATTTGTCTCTATGAAAACAATATTGTAAGAGATGTTTTTAAAGATTTCTTCTATGCAATATTGAGCATTTTTCACCCGGGTTTACATTGTCGAATGTAAATCCGGGTGAATCTTTTATAGGCGGATATCTTTTGGAAAGTACCATACAACTAGATTGTCCGAAAGAAAAATATCAGTCTTTCTGTATAGAACATTATTATTTAATTTGTATTTTTGGCGCAAAACTCCCGAAATGACTAACAATGAGATTTCCATAGAACAAATTAATAAGTTGGATGCGGCTGCTTTCCGACTGCTTTATAAGAACTATTATAAAGCATTGGTTTGCTATGCAATAACAATTGTCGGAGATTCAGAATCTGCAGAAGATATTGTCCAGGAGTTATTCTCCACTATTTGGGAGAAAAAGATGTTTTTCCGGTCTCTGGCTTCATTCAGGGTTTATCTGTATAACTCTGTCAGAAATGCTTCCTTGGATTATTTGAAACATAAGGATGTGGAAGGCAACTATCTTCAGAAGATGCTTGATAGTCATTCCACTACATTTAGGATGGAAGAGGAGGAAGAGGGCTTCTTTAGTGAAGAAGTCTATCGCCAGCTTCTTCAGACAATTGATGCGCTGCCGGATCGATGCAGGGAAGTTTTTTTGATGTATATGGAAGGCAAGAAGAACGAGGAGATTGCCACTGCACTCCATGTTTCTCTTGAAACTGTGAAGACTCAAAAGAAGAGAGCAATGTCCTTCCTTAGAAAAAAACTAGGCTCCTATCATTTTCTATTATTACAAATGTTATTTCTCTAAAAAGAAGTATAACACTCAATCTGCTTTACTTGTTAACACCTGTTTGCAATGAACAAAATGTTCGTTGTTTTTCTTGATTATTGTACAAAAAGAACGGTCTTCTAACTAAATAAAGTATCTTTTGAATAAAAAAACTTCAGAATCCTGTCCCTCATTTTTTCTTCTTAGTCGTCTTTACTATAAATAACCTGAAATAATATGATAAAGCGTAAAAGAAGTATAAATTCTATTATCCATGATCAGTTGTTGGGATACGCTTCGGAAGAAGATAAAAAACAGTTGCAGTCATGGCTTGATAGTTCTCAAGAAAATAGAGAGAACTATGATCGTCTGATGCGTGAGGCTTGTTTGATTGACAGGTATAAACAGTTTGCCCAGGTAGATGAGGCACGTGCTTGGGAAAGGTTTCAGAAAAAGCATTTCTCTATTCGTTCTGCTCGTTGGATCAAAATAGGACGCTATGCTGCAATTTTCTTATTGCCGATAATTGGTTTTGCAATATGGTTTTGGACTTTGCGGCTGATGGATTCTCAGCCGGTGATTTCGGATGAAGTTCGTATTGCTATGATCCGGTCGGAGAAGATGGGTAAACAAAAGGCAACGCTGGTTTTGGCAAATGGACAGAAGATGGATTTAAAATCAGTGCCTGCTAAGCCGTTACAGGATTCGGTGGAACAGGTTCCTGTTGCTCAGCCGTCTGTCCCTAAGACTGATATGAATGAATCGGAAGAGGTTCCTGTTGTAGAAAATAATAAGTTGAGTACTTATGATGACAGTGAATTCTGGATGACGTTCGAAGACGGAACCAGAGTGCATCTGAATTATAATACGACGTTGAAATATCCACCACATTTTGGTACTACCACTCGCACGGTCTATTTGGATGGGGAGGCTTATTTTCAGGTAGCCAAGGATAGCAAGCGTCCTTTCCGTGTCATTACGGCGAATGGAGTGGTCAAGCAGTACGGGACAACTTTCAATGTAAATACACATGTGCCCGGAATAACGAAAGTAGTGCTGGTGAAAGGTTCTGTAAGTGTGCTTCCTAATCAGGGAGGGGAATATAAAATAAAACCGGGGGAATTGGCGGTTCTTCAGGCTGATACGCAAGATGTACAAATTAGCGTAGTGGATATCGAACCGTATATCGCATGGAACAGTGGACGCTTTGTTTTTGATAACTGTTCTTTGGAGAGTCTGATGAATGTAATATCACGTTGGTACAACAAAGATATCGTATTCGAATCGGAAGATACCAAGAAGATACGTTTTACAGGAGATATTGATCGCTACGGCTCAATAGAGCCCATATTGAAAGCGATACAGCGGGTGACTCATCTGGAAATGGAAATACAGGGGAAGACCATAATTATAAAGAAATAAACATATTAACTACTATTAAAAAAGGAGGACGACATGCAAAAAAAGAGAGCTCGAGAACGCATTATCATGTTTCTCTGTATTATTTCCTTGTTGTTTACACCGGTGTTGGCTGCATCGCAATCTAATGCAATGAGGGTATCCTTAGATCTTAAATCTGCAACAGTTAAAGAATTTTTTGATGCTGTAAAAGTACAGACTGGCCTGAACTTTATTTATAGTACGGAGCAAGTGAAGAATATGCCTCGTATCACTATTCAGAGCAATAGTCAGCCTATTAGTGAGGTGCTGAACAAAGTGCTGGCAAATACCGGATACAGTTATGAGATAGAAGGAAATATTGTAACCATTGTATATCAGCAACCTAAAGAGAATGTCCGCACGGCTACGGGCGTTGTGGTTGATGAGGGAGGGTTGCCCTTGCCGGGAGCTTATATAAAACTCTCTAAAACGGAGCATTCGACGATAACTGATAATGAAGGTAAGTTTTCTATTAATTTGTTCCATCAGAAAGAGCCTGTCCTGATTGTCTCGTATTTGGGAATGATTGTACAGGAAGTAAAAGTTGCCGGTACTAAACCTATGACAATCGTGATGAAATCGGATGTAAAGTCAATCGATGAAGTTGTAGTAACAGGTTATCAGGAGATTGACAGACGCAAGTTGGCAAGCTCTATATCCTCTATAAAGGGAGCTGATCTGATTGGTGGAGAGTATCTGTCTATCGACAAAATGCTGCAGGGACGCCTGCCGGGTGTTGCCGTGATGAATATGTCATCTACTCCGGGAGCTGCTCCTAAGATCAGAATCAGGGGATCTTCTTCTATTACAGGAAATAGAGAACCGGTATGGGTAGTCGATGGAATTATTCTGGAAGAACCTGTCAATATCTCTACAGAGGAGCTGAACAGTCCGGATAAGATAAATCTGATCGGAAATGCCATCGGTTCGGTCAATCCGGAAGATATTGAACGTGTGGATATTCTGAAAGATGCCAGTGCTACTGCTATCTATGGTATCAAAGCGGCCAATGGAGTTATTGTGGTCACTACCAAGCAAGGAAAAAGCCAGAAACCGAGTATCTCGTATACCGCTACATTGGGGATAACAGCTCCTCCTACTTACGATAAAATGTTTCGGATGAATTCTGCCGACAGAATTGATATGTCTATCGAAATGCAGGAGAGGGGATTATCTTTCGGAAGTTACAAACCTTCGGATATTGGCTATGAAGGGGCATTGCAACATCTGTGGAATAAGGATATTACCTATCAGGAATTCTTAAACCAGGTGAAGACCCTGAAAGGATTAAATACCGACTGGTATGACTTGCTGTTCCGTACAGCATTTACACATCAGCATTCGGTATCCATTACAGGTGGAAATGACCGGAGTAATTATTATATGTCCATGGGATATGCGAATAATAACAGTGTGACGATAGGGGAAGGGTTAGAGCGCTATAACGTACTGGCTAAAATAAATACCAGAATTAACCGGAATATACATTTGGGATTAAAGGTTAGCGGTTCGCTTTCCAAAGCCGAACATCCTCATACTTCCATTGATGTGTATGAGTATGCTTATAATACTTCACGGGCTATTCCACTTCGGACAGCTTCTAATGAGTTGTATTTCTATGCGAATGAGGCTGGACGTAACGGAGTATTGTCTTACAATATCATGAACGAACTGAATCATACAGGAAACAAGAATGATAATTCCGCTATAGATGTAGCTGTCAATCTGGATTGGAAGGTTGCTTCATGGATGAGGTTTTCATCCATATTAGGACTGTCCAGAAGCAACGTGACACAAGAAAACTGGGGTGATGAACAATCATATTATATTTCTTCTATGCGACAAAGTCCCTATGGGAAGATGTTGCCGAATCCCATTGAAGATTCCGAATTTGCAGAAAGATATTGTCTGCTTCCGTTTGGAGGAGAGTTGATGACGACCAATACACGTAATACTTCTTATACATGGAGAAATAGCCTGTCTTTGATGCAAAGTTTCGGAAAACATGAAGTTTCCGGAAGCATCGGACAAGAAGTCAGATCTTCAAAATATGACGGATTAAGCTCTACACAATATGGTTATTTGCCCGAAAGAGGTAAAAAGTTTGTTGATATTGACCCGACAGTCTGGAAAAGATACGGTGCTTTGGTAAAGAGTCATCCGGATGTGGTGACCGATACAAAGAATAATGTGATTTCATTATATGCTACGGCTGCTTATGTTTATGACAGTCGCTATATTCTGAACTTCAATATACGTACTGACGGTTCTAATAAGTTCGGCCAGAGCAAGAGCGTTCGTTTTCTGCCGATATGGTCAGTGTCTACACGATGGAATGTCATCAATGAGAAGTTTATGAAAAACGTCGACTTCCTGAATGATCTGGCAATTCGTGCCTCATACGGTATACAAGGTAACGTGCATCCGGATCAGACCCCTAACTTGATTGCTAGTTTGGGGACATTGGAATCAATGCCACAGGAGTATATTTCAACATTGTATAAGCTGCCGAATAATAAACTGAAGTGGGAAAAAACCAATTCGTATAATATTGCAATCGACTGGGCATTCTGGAATAACAGAATCTATGGATCGCTTGATGTATATTATAAAAAGGGAGTAGATCAGGTGGTTACGAAAAACGTAGCTCCTTCTACAGGTGCGTCAAGTGTCTCCATTAATGATGGTGATGTTGAGAATAAAGGTTGGGATTTGGCTGTTTCTTTTGTTCCAATTCAGACCCGGGACTGGATGTGGAGTTTATCATTCAATACAGGTAAAAACTACAATAAAGTGTTGAATGCTGGGAACTCAGCGATCACTTGGCAAGACTATATCGCAGGAACATTAGTGAGCAATGGCAATGCGATAAATAGTTTCTATTCTTATAAATTTGATAAACTGGATGATCAGGGTTTTCCTACATTTAAGGATATTAATGAGAAAGATGAAGAAGGAAATGCTGTGGTTCATTCTTTGCAGGAGATGTATGACCGTGCTTTTGTTCTTTCCGGAAAACGTGAACCCGATCTGACCGGTGGATTCTCTACTTATTTGAAATATAAGAATATTACATTTAATGCGTTATTCTCATTCAGCTTTGGTAATAAAATGCGCTTGAACGATTTGTATGAGTCCTCCGGACAGCGGCTTCCTTATCCGGACCAGAATATGTCCAGTGAATTTGTGAATCGTTGGAGAGAGCCGGGTGATGAAGACAGAACCATTATACCGGTTTTATCGGATAAGAGTTTGCAGATCAACGATAAGGATGTGACCTATCGTATTGCGGATAATGGATGGGATATGTATAATAAGAGTGATATCCGTGTAGTTTCAGGCAGTTTCCTCAGATGCCGTTCGATGTCTATTCGCTATGATTTTAAACGTGAATGGTTGAAACCTGTCTATCTGAAAGGAGCAAGTGTCAGCTTTGATATGGGTAATGTATTTGTCATTAAAGATAAAGCGCTGAAGGGCAGAGACCCCGAACAGATTGGATTTGGTTCAAGAAGTGTACCACCGCAGCGTTCTTACTCACTTCGCTTTAATATTACTCTTTAATAATGAATGATGATGAAAAAGTATAATTTATATATCATATTGCTTATCTGCACATTATCGTCGTGCAGTGACTTTTTGGAAGAAAGTTCACAAGATTTGATGATACCCAGATCGGTGAAGGATTACAAGGAACTGTTCTTCGGTGAGGTAATGAAAACGAATGAAAAAGACATACCTCATCCTTATCTGGAATATATGACAGACGATGTGAAAGACCAATGTTACTATGGAACCAGACCACAAGTCATTTCTAATGATTTCAGAGAATATGTTTGGGCATATTATACGTGGCAGGGAAACCCGGAAGTGGGAATTTCAAATGAACTAACGCCGGATGTTGCATGGACAGTCTATTATCATAAGATATTGATGACTAATATTATACTGGACCAGCTTTATACCATGAACGGGACGGATATGGAGCGTCAGGATTTAGCAGGTGAAGCTTATTTTATGCGGGCTTTCTCGTATTTTATGCTTGCTAATTTGTATGGAAAGCCTTATCATCCTGCTACGGCAAATGAAGACTTATGTGTACCGCTCAATAAAGAAATCGGCTTATCAGATAAGATGATGAAGCGGGCCACGAATGCAGCTGTTTATGCCCAAATGGAAGAAGACATTAATAAGGCTATCCAGTGTTTTAAAGCTATAGGAGGCGAGAAAACTATTTTCCGTCCTAACTTGCCGAGTGCTTATCTATTGGCATCACGTATTGCCCTTTTTCAGGAGAAATATGATGAGACCATTCTTTATTGTGACTCGGTCTTTAAGGTCGCGACTCAGCCACTTTACAAACTTCAGGAAAAAAAGGACCACTATTTCTTTTCTCTTGCTAACAAAGAAATCTTGTTATCCTACGGACTTACATCACTTGAGACGCATATGAAAGAAGATTTCAGGTATACGGGGAACTTGGTGGTTTCTGATGATTTACTAGCGCTATATTCGGAAGATGATTTGCGTCTTACGAATTATTTCAAGAATACAATCGGCAACCAGACCAGACCTACTAACAAACAGTATAGTGTCTATACACCTATTAAGTGGACTAAAAATTCTGCTACAGTCTATGCCAACGCCTTACGTATTTCGGAAGCTTATCTGAATCGTGCTGAGGCTTTTGCTGAACTTGGCAATACGAACAAGGCTCTTGCTGACTTAAATGAGCTCCGTGAAAATCGAATGAAACCGGGAACTCCGCCGTTAGCTGTTGATGAAGACGGAATTGTAGCAACCGTACGTAAGGAACGTCGTAGAGAACTGGCGTTTGAAGGATTCCGCTGGTTTGATTTGCGCAGATATGGCTGCCCTCCTCTTACGCATACTTACAGTTCAAAGGAGAACGAGGGAGCAGGAGATGTCTTCGAACTGAAAGAGAAAGGCTCATACGTGTTGCCGATTCCTAAGAGCGAAAGAGAGAGAAATACGGAAATAGAAATATTCGACCGTCCGAATAGTGAACCTGTTAATAATTGATCGATTATGAAGAAACTTATATTATTAATTTGTATGTTGGCAGGTATGTCTTCTTGTTATCATGAAGATGCGTTAATCGTTCCTGAGCAACCGGATAAATACAACATTTTGACAGATGACCCGTCAGATCCGACACAGCATTTTATATACCAGTTTTATCAGAAATATCAGACTGTGATTATAACCAATCCGACTGAGGCTGATTATAAATTCAACTTTACAGCGAATAACGGAATTAAAATAACTGCTCCCGAACAAAAGCAGGAGATTATTGATGAAGGGATTGAGTTTTTGCAAAAGGTATTATTGAATTTGTACTCGGATAGTTTTTTAAAGAAGAATTTGCCTTTTTCTATATTGTTATCTGAAGAGGTCCGGATGGCCTCTTATGGTGAGACAACCATCATGAATTGCTATGCTAGTAGCAGCTTTATAGCTTTAGGTAATGTATCATCTTCTTTGAAAACAATGACCGATGAGGAGTTTGTGAAAATCAGAGCAGATGTGAATGCCAGCTTTTGGGCAAAGTATATGTCGGAAGTCAGAGGATTGTTTACTATTTCAGATGCTTTTTATGAAGCTAGTGAAGAAGTTGAACCGAAATTGTACGACCCGAACTGGTATCGTTTTAAAGGAACGGACCCTAATGAAATCGATTTTTATAAGTATGGGGTGATTACTTATTCTGAGAATTCCTATATTGATGAAGATTGGCCGGATTTTAATTCCATTTATGCTCCTTTAAAGAGTGAAGACCTTGCGCAATGGATGAATTTCGTCTTTGAGAAAACTCCTGCCGAGATTCAGGAAATCTGCGATAAATATCCGGTAATGAAGAAGAAGTATGATGTGATTCGGGAAGCTATGCTTGAAAACGGATTCGATCTGTCTAAACTGGAACTATAGAACTTAAAAACAACATGATATGAACAAAATTTTCACCTTATTACTTGTAGGAGCATTAACTGCCGGAGCGGTAACTGCTAATGCCGAAAGTCAGATTTTTAAAAAGAAAAAGAAGAAAGCAAAAGCGGAAACAGAGCAGCCGGCGGCAAAAGATTCCACAAAGAGTAGTATGACCGAATACAAAAAACTACTGAAAGGAGCCAAGACGATTGATGGCATGTTTAAGGTACACATCGTTAAGGATAAGTATTATTTCGAAATTCCTAAAGACTTGATGGGACGCGATTTTATGATTGCGTCCAGAGTATCGAGTACCAGTAACAATAAAGATATAGCTGCCGGACAAATGCCACGCAATCCGGTACTGGTAACTTTCTCGGCAGATAAAAAGAAAATCTACATGCACAAAAAGATGGTGCGCAATTTGTGTGATACTACTTCCAATATGTATGCTGCTTTTCAGCGCAACTTCTCAGACCCTATTTGGGAAGCATATAAGATAGAAAGTCTTTCACCGGACTCTTCAGCATATGTCATCGATATGAGTTCGCTTTTCATAACGGATGTACCCGAATTCAGCCCGTTTCGTTCGGAAAATATAATGGATGTATTGATGAAGAGAAAAGCACTGAAGGGAAGTCTTGCTTCTTCCAAATCGACTATTCTGGGAATGAAGTGTTTTCCGCTGAATATAAACATCAAGACGCTGATGAGTTATACTGTTGACGGAGGACCGTTCACTGTAACCATGACGCGTAATATTATTTTGCTGCCGGAGGAAATTATGCGTCCCCGTTATGGTGACTCGCGTATCGGTTATTTTGATGAAAGCAAGCGGTTTTATACTGAAAAGAAAGATGGTTTGCAAGAGCTTACTTACATCAACCGATGGGATTTGCAACCAAAACCAGAAGACTTGGAACGTTATAAGCAAGGTGAGTTGGTGGAACCTCAGAAGCCGATTGTATATTACGTTGATACTGCTATCCCCGACAAGTGGAGAGATTACATAAAGAAAGGAATAGAAGACTGGCAGGTTGCGTTTGAGGAAATAGGATTTAAGAATGCGATTGTAGCGAAAGACTATCCGAAGGATGATCCGAACTTTGATCCGGATGATATTCGTTATAGCTGCTACCGAATGATTACCACTCCGATACAAAATTCAATGGGACCTTCCTGTGCCGATCCTCGTTCGGGTGAAATCATTCAGGGCGACGTCTTGTTTTATTCAAATATCATTAAGTTGTTGCATAACTGGCGGTTTGTTCAGACTGCTACCGTTGACCCCAAAGTACGCAAGGCAGTGTTTGATGACGAGACGATGGGAAGCTCGTTACGTTATGTAGCAGCGCATGAGATCGGACATACCCTGGGACTGATGCATAACTTCGGTGCATCTTATTCGTATCCGGTAGATTCGCTCCGTTCGGCCACTTTCACTCAGAAGTATGGTACCACTCCGTCCATCATGGACTATACGCGCTATAATTATGTAGCTCAGCCGGAAGACAAAGGAGTTGCTCTGACTCCTCCGCTTTTGGGTGTATATGATAAGTTTGCCATCAAATGGGGATATAAACCTATATTTGATGCGGCATCTCCTGAAGAGGAGAAAGCTACTTTGAACAAGTGGATCAAAGAGAAAGAGAATGATCCGATGTACAAATACGGTCCGCAGCCTTTTATTAATGAGGTCGATCCTTCTTGTAAATCTGAGGATTTGGGTGATAATGCTGTGAAGGCAGGAAGATATGGCCTAAAGAATCTGAAACTTATCATGAAAAACCTGCCGGAATGGACCTATGAAGATGATCATCAATATGAACGCCTGACGGAATCATATCAGGAAGTGATTATGCAGATGCAACGCTACTTACTGCATGCCATGGTGTCCATCGGTGGAATTTACTTTGATGAGCCGAGACGGGACAGCGAAAAGCCTGTTATCCGTTTTGTGCCGAAAGCAGAACAGAAGGAGGCATTGAAGTTTATTATGGAAACTATGATGGAACTACCCGAATGGGTACTTGACAAGAAGGTGATTGAGTATACCGGTCCGACTTATTCGCCAAGTACTTTGCAGTCAATCATTATGAATCGTTTGTTCTTCACATACATTACATCCAGTCTTGTTTTGTACGAGGAGTTATATCCCAAACAGGCTTATACCTTTGCTGAGTATATGGATGATATTTATGATTTTGTGTGGAAGAAAACCATATCCGGTGCCCGGTTGAATATGTACGACCGTAACCTGCAAATTACTTATGTGGAAAAGTTGTTGAAAGAAGGAGGGATGCTGAAACAAAAATCTTCTCCATTCTCATTTAAAGACTTGAATGAAGTTGAGAAACAACTGCTTACGGATAATGTCGATTGGACGAAAGCCGGCTTTGAACTCAACCCGCTCGGAAGTGTGGATATGGTTAAGAATCCGGCTATTTATCAGAAGGTAATGGATAGCTATAGTTTGCTGCGAAGCAAAGTAAATACGGGTGATGCTACTACCCGGGCACATTATCAAAGTCTTGTCTTTAAAATAAAGCAAGCGTTAACGGAACAATAACTATCTCTCTTAGATACTTGGGGGCACCTCGTCGCAGTGATTGTGGCGGGGTGCTAATTTTATCTGGTCAATGGCTTTTATTGAATCGCCGACTATCGCATTGCCAACGCCTTATTCTCCGCCTCTTCCATAATTTCCCTTTCTCCGGGACCTTTGTCATTGATACCGCAGAGATGAAGAATACCGTGAATAATAACCCGGTGTAGTTCATCATCATAAGCTGCCCCGAATTGCTCGGCATTGGTGCGTATCGTATCCAGACTGATAAACAGGTCGCCCGACAGACGATCACCCTGGCAATAATCAAAAGTAATGATATCCGTGTAATAATCGTGTTGCAGATATTGTCGGTTTATCTCCAGAATCTTTTCATCGGAGCAGAAGATATAAGCGATTTCACCGAGTCTTTTTCCATAAGAGGCAGCTACATTCTTTATCCATTCTGTAGTTTCCCGTTTTTTGATATCAGGCATCTTGACGCCTTCGGTTTGATAAGTTACAGCCATAATTGAGTCTATGCTTTAAAAGAAAAATAAATAACTGATTAAGATGGCGGCTATAATACCGGAGAAGTCTGCAATCAAGCCGCAGGTGACTGCATTCCGGGTTTTACTGATTCCGACGCTGCCGAAGTAAACGGCAAGGATATAGAAAGTGGTGTCCGAAGCTCCGCGTACCACGCAACTCATTCGGCCTACAAACGAATCCG
Source organism: Bacteroides sp. RCH18 (assembly GCF_058231005.1). NCBI lineage: Bacteria > Pseudomonadati > Bacteroidota > Bacteroidia > Bacteroidales > Bacteroidaceae > Bacteroides > Bacteroides sp. RCH18. Next base: position 3,588,635 of record NZ_JBIPTC010000001.1, read on the forward strand.
GTCCCATCTCTTTCATCGTGTCAATCATCAGCCCATTGGCACCGCTGCCGCTGAGAGACTTCATCAGCGCTGTCGGCAATGCTCCCACAAAACTGGTATCCACTCCGCACAGACCGACTACATAACCAATGCCTCCCACGAGGAAATCCATCGCTCCCGAAGTACGGAATACGGCAATGCCTACAAGGAAGGCAACCAGGTACGGAATGATTCGTACGGCTGTCGTGAAGCCTTCTTTGGCCCCTTCTACAAAAGAATCATATACGTTAATCTTCTTCCGGACCCCTGTCAGAATAAACAGGATGATCACCCCGAACAGAAGAATATTTGCTATCAGCGTAGAGTAAGTACCCATTTCCTCACGCGAAATATTCAGAAACAGATAAATCAATCCGGAGAAGAAAAGGCAGATAACGCCCATCAATATCAGGATAGGCTTGTTGATCAGATTGATCTTCTGGGCGATACTGACGGCTATGACACCGACCAGAGTCGAGATAAAAGTACTCAGCAGGATAGGGATAAACACATCCGTAGGCTGGGCAGCCCCCATCTGCGCACGGTATACCATGATACTGATCGGGATGATGATGAGGCCGGAAGTATTGATAACCAGAAACATGATCATCGGATTGGAAGCCGTATCTTTCTTCGGGTTCAGTTCCTGCAGTTCTTTCATCGCTTTGAGTCCCAATGGGGTGGCGGCATTGTCGAGCCCGAGCATATTGGCGGACATATTCATGAAGATGGAACCCAATACCGGATGCCCTTTGGGAATGTCCGGAAACAGGCGGCAGAGTACCGGACTCAGAAAGCGGGCGAGTGCATTGATCAGTCCGCTGTTCTCTCCGATCTTCATGATACCGAGCCAGAGGGCCAGTACTCCGGTCAGTCCCAGAGATATTTCGAAAGCGGTTTTCGAAGAGTCGAAAGTTGAGTTCATGATAGCTGTAAATATCTCCGTGTCTCCCAGAAAAATTACTTTTATCAGGGCGATAATGAAAGCGATAACGAAGAATGCTATCCAGATATAATTTAGAACCATAGTCGATTGCGTGTATATAGATGGTGCAAAAGTAGTTATTACGTTTTAAATAAACTAATTGTTTTCGGGCAAAAGAGTAGAAGACCGGAACCGGGCTTGTGTACTTTTTCACTCTATTCTTCAATAGAATGATGCGTTGCTTAAGAAAAGAATGTGTAAATACGGTATTTTTAGGAAGAAGAGGCTTTTATGGTCATTAAATAGCAGGGGAAAAGCGGAAAGCAATTACTTGTTATTGTATTTATACACAGCCAGATGCAGGTTGCTATATTCTCAGAGTATTCTCACCGTGATGAGAAAAAATTCTCACCGCAGTGAGAAAAAATACTCATGCCTATGAGAATATTTTCTCATTGCATTGAGAAATTTTTCTCATGCCTTTGAGAATAATTGCGCTTTGGTAATATTGAAAATGATCCCCTTGTTATCAGGGAATGAAGTCACCGAAAGAAGACTGAATGGCATCTTATCATCGCATCGATTTTGAGATTTATTCTTCATAATTCCTCTTGGAAAAGAGAAATGGATAATGGCCGGAGGTTTTTATTATTCTTTCTTATATCGAAAATGAATGGATTTCTCTATCTTTGTCTCCTACATTTCAAGAAGAAAATGGAACAAGAAGATTTTAACATACGCGAACATCAGCTGACTTCACGGGAGCGGGATTTTGAAAATGCGCTCCGTCCGTTAAGCTTTGAAGACTTTAGCGGGCAGGATAAGGTGGTGGAAAACCTTCGCATCTTTGTGAAGGCGGCACGTCTGCGTGGCGAAGCGCTCGACCACGTTCTGCTGCACGGGCCTCCCGGATTGGGTAAAACAACGCTTTCCAATATTATAGCTAACGAACTGGGAGTAGGCTTTAAAGTAACCTCCGGTCCGGTGCTCGACAAACCGGGCGATCTGGCAGGAGTTTTGACCAGCCTCGAACCGAACGACGTGCTCTTTATCGATGAAATTCACCGCTTATCGCCAGTAGTAGAGGAATATCTCTATTCGGCCATGGAAGATTACCGGATAGATATCATGATTGATAAGGGACCTTCGGCACGTAGCATTCAGATTGACCTGAATCCGTTTACGCTGGTCGGTGCAACCACCCGTAGCGGATTGCTGACGGCTCCACTTCGTGCCCGTTTTGGTATTAATCTGCATTTAGAGTACTATGACGATGATATTCTGAGTAATATCATCCGGCGTTCAGCTTCCATACTGGACGTACCTTGTTCGGTGCGGGCGGCATCGGAGATTGCTTCCCGAAGTCGTGGTACGCCCCGTATTGCCAATGCTTTGCTTCGTCGCGTACGCGATTTTGCGCAGGTGAAAGGTTCCGGCTCTATCGATACGGAAATAGCTCAGTTTGCGCTGGAAGCGTTGAATATCGACAAGTATGGTTTGGATGAGATAGACAACAAGATACTTTGCACCATCATAGACAAGTTTAAAGGCGGTCCTGTCGGTCTGACAACCATTGCTACCGCTTTGGGCGAAGATGCGGGCACCATTGAGGAAGTGTATGAACCTTTCCTGATCAAGGAAGGTTTTATGAAACGGACTCCTCGTGGACGTGAAGTGACGGAGCTTGCCTATAAGCATTTGGGAAGGAGCCTCTATAGCAGTCAGAAAACCTTGTTTAATGACTGATAGTTTGGTCTGACACAGTCAAAACAGAGTTTGATTCATAAGTCAGTCAATAGTATCTCCAATTAGGGCTGACTAAAAAGTCGGCAGTATCTTAAATCTCCTCCTTCGGGAAGGAGGAGTACCCGTAGGGGGAGGTGGTAGGTGAATGCATAAATCTATCATTTACAAAGAAATAGGAACAAACATTATTTCTCCTACCACCTCGGTCTGCGACCACTCCTCCTTCCCGAAGGAGGAGAATAGAGATAGAATCGACTTTTTAGTCACCCCCTGGCTGAAAGCCGGGATGGTAGGTAAATACATAAAATGGAACTATCTTATGCAAGATATAATGAATAAACCTGAGAATAAATCAGCTCGCAAGAACTTACGTAACTGTAGTACTTCAGCTGAGGCCACTCTTTGGAAATTGATAAAGGATAAGCAAATTGACGGACTTAAGTTTCGCCGGCAACATAGTGTCGGCTCTTATATTCTTGATTTTTATTGTCCGAAACTTCGGTTGGATATAGAATTGGATGGAGAAGTGCATTCAACATCAGAAGCTATGGACTATGCTGATGCCCGTGCCCGTTTCCTTATTAACGAGAAAGATATTTGGGTGATTCGTTTTGAAAACAGGGTAGTGTTTGAGAATCCATCACAGATTGTAGAGGAGATTAGAGAGGTGGCGAAGAGGCGTAAAATACCTACCACCTCCCCCTGTGGGTACTCCTCCTTCCCGAAGGAGGAGAATGCGGATACTACCGACTTTTTAGTCGGCCCCAATGGAGAAAGTATTGCTAATCATCTTATCACTAATCATTTATAAACATGGCAGAACTAAAGTCATTGGCAAAGGACACTGCGATTTATGGTGCCAGCAGTATTATTGGTAAGTTTCTGAACTATTTTCTGGTACCGATTTATACTTTTTCACTTCCTGCTGCTTCCGGAGGATATGGAGTGATCACCAAGATGTATGCTATTGTGGCGTTATTGCTCGTAGTGCTAACCTTCGGAATGGAAACCGGCTTTTTCCGTTTTGCCAATAAAGGAGATGACGATCCGAAGAAGGTATATTCTGTTTCGTTATTGATGGTAGGGGGCGTATCGCTCCTGTTTTTGCTGTTGTGTCTGGTCTTCCTCAATCCTATTGCAGGGCTGATGGGGTATAGTGAACATCCATGGTATCTGGGCATGATGCTGATTGTACTGGCTATGGATGCCATTCAGGCTATTCCGTTTGCTTATCTTCGTTATAAGAAACGTCCTATCAAGTTTGCCGGACTGAAACTCTTATTTATATTTGTCAGTATCTTGCTGAATATCCTTTATTTTGTTGTCATGAAAGGCGATGACGTAGGGGTAGCCTTTCTTATTAATCTGATCTGTTCTTTTGTTGTAATGCTCGGGCTGATACCTGAATTCCGTGAATTCCGCTATTGTCCTGACCGTTTGCTGATGAAGCGGATGTTATATTATTCATTCCCTATTCTGATATTAGGGGTGGCAGGCATTGTGAATCAGGTTGGAGACAAGATTATTTTTCCTTTTGTCTACCCCGATAAGGTGGAAGCGGATGTACAGTTGGGCATTTACAGTGCAGCTACTAAGATAGCCATGATAATGGCAATGATCACGCAGGCTTTCCGCTTCGCATACGAGCCTTTTGTCTTTGGCAAAAGTAAGGATAAGGATAATAAGCGAATCTATGCGCAGGCAATGAAGTTCTTCATCATCTTTACGCTGCTGGCTTTCCTGGCAGTCATGTTTTATCTGGATATTTTACGTTATATCATAGCAGAAGACTATTGGGAGGGACTCAAGGTAGTTCCCATCGTGATGATTGCGGAGATGTTTATGGGGATTTATTTTAATCTCTCGTTTTGGTATAAACTGACGGATGACACCAGATGGGGGGCATATTTCTCCATTATAGCCTGTCTGACTGTTGTTCTGATGAATATCTTCCTGATCCCTGTATATGGGTATGTAGCTTGCGCATGGGCGGGTTTTACCGGATATGCCATAGCTATGTTGCTTTCTTATTTTGTCGGTCAGAAGAAATATCCTGTTGCTTATGATCTGCGTGGAATAGGTTGTTATGTAGGCTTAGCTATTATTCTGTATCTGATTGGTGAATGGACGCCGATTCATAATACAGTCTTGCTTCTTGCATTCCGCACAGTCCTTCTGCTACTATTTATTGCTTATATTATCAAACGGGACCTGCCTCTGAGTCAGATTCCTGTTATTAACCGGATTATAAAAAAGAAATGACTATGAAGACAGATGAACGGAATAAGTTTGCGATCAAGTCGTTCCTGGGTGAATACCTGGACTTGAAAAAGGATAAAGACAATGAAATGGAAACCGTTGACTCTATCCGAAAAGGAGTAGAATTCAAAGGAGCTAATTTGTGGATTCTTATTTTTGCCATCTTTATGGCATCACTGGGATTGAATGTCAACTCTACGGCAGTGATTATCGGTGCCATGTTGATTTCACCGTTGATGGGACCTATCATGGGTGTCGGACTTTCTGTCGGTTTGAATGATTTCGAGTTGATGAAACGTTCTTTGAAGAGCTTCCTCATCACGACTGCTTTCAGTGTGACGACGGCAACCATCTTCTTTCTTTTCACTCCTATTGCCGAAGCACAATCGGAGCTGTTGGCGCGTACTTCGCCTACGATTTATGACGTATTCATCGCACTTTTCGGTGGTTTGGCGGGAGTTGTCGCCCTGTCTACCAAAGAGAAGGGAAATGTGATTCCGGGAGTTGCCATTGCTACGGCGTTGATGCCTCCCCTTTGTACGGCAGGTTATGGCCTGGCATCGGGCAATCTGGTTTATTTTCTGGGTGCTTTCTACCTCTACTTTATCAACTCCGTATTTATCAGTCTGGCTACCTTCATCGGTGTGCGGGTGATGCACTTCCAGCGTAAGGAATTTGTGGATAAGGCACGCGAGAAGATGGTGCGTAAATACATCATTCTGATTGTTGTGCTGACGATGTGCCCGGCTGTTTATCTGACGTTCGGCATCATTAAAAGTACTTTTTATGAGACGGCAGCCAATCGGTTTATCAATGAGCAGTTGAACTTTGAGAATACGCAGGTACTTGATAAGAAGATCAGTTATGAGCATAAAGACATCCGAGTAGTTCTGATCGGTCCCGAAGTTCCGGATGCTTCGATATCCATTGCCCGTAGCAAACTGAAAGAATACAAGCTGGAAGAAACAAAGCTGACTGTACTGCAAGGGATGAATAATGAGGCGGTAGATGTCTCTTCCATTCGTGCCATGGTAATGGAGGACTTTTATAAAAACAGCGAACAACGCCTGCAGGAACAGCAGAAAAAGATTACCCGACTGGAAGAAAACCTCGCTCAATATAAAGAGTACGATACGATGGGACGTACTTTAGTGCCCGAATTGAAGGTGCTTTATCCTTCCATCACTTCGCTTTCTATCGCTCACTCGCTGGAAACACGGGTAGACTCGATGAAAACGGATACAGTGACACTGGCTGTTTTGAAATTTGGCAAACATCCATCAGTTGCCGAGAAGGAGAAAATCAGCGCATGGCTGAAAGCACGGGTGGGAGCGAAGAAGTTGAGGCTCATTACCGAATAATGATACCCGGATTGATCATAGAATATATAAATCTAAAAATAATAGCATGAAACTCAGACTAACCGCAATGATTCTCCTCTCCCTTTGCCTGTCACAGGCATTTGCTGACGAGGGAATGTGGCTATTGGGGAACCTTCGCAAGAACAAACAGGCGGAACGGGTGATGAAGGAACTCGGTTTGCAGATGCCTGTAAATAAACTGTATAATCCGAAGAAGCCGGCTTTGGCAAATGCCGTTGTCAGTTTCGGTGGATTTTGTTCGGGAGTGGTGGTTTCCGAAGATGGTCTGGTGTTTACCAATCATCACTGTGGTTTCAGCAGTATCCAGCAGCATTCTTCCGTAGAACATGATTATCTGAAGGATGGTTTTGTAGCCCGCAATCTTGGTGAAGAACTGCCGAATCCTGAATTATATGTCCGTTTCCTTCTTCGTACGGAGGATGTGACCAAGCGTGTGCTTTCGGCTGCCAAACATGCTCATACGGAAAGTGAACGTCGGGTAGTTGTCGACTCTGTCATGAATGTAATCGGCATGGAAGTATCAGAGAAGGACTCTACGCTGACGGGAATTGTCGATGCGTATTACGCCGGAAACGAGTTTTGGCTTTCTGTCTACCGTGATTTTAATGATGTCCGGCTGGTTTTTGCTCCTCCTTCTTCAGTCGGCAAGTTCGGGTGGGACACGGACAACTGGATGTGGCCTCGCCATACAGGTGACTTCAGCGTTTTCCGTATTTATGCCAACAAACAGAACGGACCGGCGGATTATTCACCTGAGAACGTCCCTTATCGTCCGGAATACGTAGCTCCTATCTCATTGGATGGATACAAGGAAGGCTCTTTCTGTATGACTCTCGGATATCCAGGCAGTACGGAGCGCTATCTCTCTTCGTATGGGATCGAAGAAATGATGAACGGCATTAATCAGGCTATGATCGATGTGCGTGGGGTAAAACAGGCTATCTGGAAGCGGGAAATGGATCGCCATCCGGATATCCGTATCAAGTATGCTTCTAAATACGATGAAAGTTCCAACTACTGGAAAAACAGCATAGGAACCAATAAAGCCATCCGGCACCTGAAAGTGCTGGAAAAGAAGCGCGCAGCAGAAGCAGCCCTCCGGGACTGGATTCAGTCTCATCCGGAAGAAAGGGAGAAACTGATTCGCCTGTTCTCTTCTCTGGAACTGAATTATAATAATCGTAGGGAAACAAACCGTGCCCTTGCTTACTTCGGGGAGTCGTTCATTAATGGTCCCGAACTGGTTCAGCTGGCACTCGAAATTCTGAACTTCGATTTTGAGGCCGAAGAGAAGTTGGTCGTTACCCGTATGAAGAAGTTACTGGAGAAATACGATAACCTGAATCTGTCTATTGATAAGGAAGTATTTGCGGCCATGCTCAAAGAGTACCGGTCCAAAGTGGATAAGAAATACCTACCGGCGATGTATCTGCAAATAGACACATTGTATAACGGAAATGTCCAGACTTATGTAGACTCTTTGTATGCTACCTCTCAAATCACTTCCCCGAAGGGACTGAAGCGCTTCCTTGAACGTGACACGACCTATAATCTCATTGAGGACCCTGCCATTTCTTTAAGCCTCGACCTGATAGTGAAATACTATGAGATGAATCAGAGCGTCTCGGAGGCTTCCGAACAAATAGAGCAGGATGAACGCCTGTTCAATGCCGCTATGCGTCGTATGTATGCCGACCGTAACTTCTATCCTGATGCTAATTCCACCATGCGCCTTAGTTTTGGTACAGTCTGCGGATATTCTCCTTTTGACGGGGCTACCTTCAGTTATTATACGACAGTAAAAGGCATTTTCGAGAAAGTAAAGGAACACGCAGGCGATATTGACTTTGCTGTTCAACCGGATCTTCTGGCTTTACTCTCTTCCGGTGATTTCGGCAGATATGCCGATGAAAAGGGAGATATGAACGTTTGTTTTATCTCAAATAATGATATTACGGGAGGAAATTCCGGCAGTGCCATGTTCAATGCGAAAGGGGAATTGCTTGGCCTTGCTTTTGACGGCAATTGGGAAGCGATGAGTAGTGACATTGTCTTTGAACCGGACTTGCAGCGTTGTATCGGAGTAGATGTGCGCTACATGCTTTTCATTATGGAAAAGTATGGAAAGGCTGCTAACCTTATCGAGGAACTGAAATTAACCCGCTGAAACGGAAAACAAAACAATCTTATAGGAAGGCTGCTCTTATCGTTTCAGTATAATTACCATTACAGCAACGATAATCAGTGCAATGCCTACGCCAATGCTTGTGGTGAATGCTTCTCCAAAGAGGAAGATGCCTACACATACGGCAGTTACCGGCTCCATAGCTCCCAATACAGAGGTGAGTGTGGAGCCGATGCTTTTTACTGCTCTGACCAGTGCAAGATTGGAAACGACGGTCGGGATCAATGCCAGCAAGATTAGATTTCCGGCAGTATGCCATTCGCTGATAGGCTGAAGATGGCTGATACTGCTGGTTCCGATAAACAGAAGGATTCCTCCGAAAAGAAATACATAGAAAGTGAGCAGTAATCCTTTCATCCGGCCGATCTTTAACTGGCTCATTGTGACAAGGTACAGTGCATATCCCAATGCTGATAAAAGAACGATGAAAAGGCCGAAAAATGAGAAACTTCCTGTCTCTGTATTTCCACCGGATAAGAAGTAGACACCTATCACGGCAGAGGCGATGGCGGCTATCCGCCAACCGGACTTTTTTTCTTTGAAGAATAGCATCATGACCAGGGTAGTCAGTACCGGATACATGAAGTGAATGGTGGTAGCTACACCGCTTGCCATAAACTTATATCCCCAGAACAGGAAGACGGCAGACATCAGATAAAGTATCGCAAGTAGGAGCAGGGAAGGAATGTCCCGTCTGCTGATTCGAAAGGATTGCCCGTTGATCAGCAGAATCCCGCCTAATGCCATACATGCAAACAGGAAGCGATAGAAGAGTATCGATTCGAATTGCATGCCCGCCTGCATGGCAGGAATGGTGAATAGGGGGATAAGCCCAAAAGAGGCCGACGAAAGCAGACCGTACAGGAAACCGTTGACTTTATTCATAGTTAAGTATATATTCGGTGTGCAAAGATATAGCTTTTTTAGGGTATTTATTCAAGGATTGTCATCTAACGTCAGGGATTCATATAATAATGTCGCGAATATGTGAGGAATACTCGTCTGAACGCACTATTTTTGTAAACGAAAGTTCTTGGAACAATTTATCATGATAAAACATTGAATTACCTACTAACTAATCCTATTTTATGAGAAGAAAAATCATGTCTGGTGTAATGGCTACATTTCTGTTAATGCCATTCTCCGCCTTAGCTCAAACGACAGAACAGCCTGAGTGGTGCAACGAGTATGTTTCGGGAGTCAATAAGGAAGAAGCAGTTCAGATTGCTATTCCTTTTACTGATGAACAACAAGCAATGAATCTGACTATTGAAGAGTCACCTTATTACAAAACGCTGAATGGAATATGGAAATTTCACTGGGTGGCTGATCCGAAAGACCGACCGCAGGATTTCTGTAAACCGGAATATGATGTAAGCCAATGGGATAATATTAAAGTCCCTGCAACTTGGCAGATAGAGGCCGTAAGACATAATAAAAACTGGGATAAGCCCTTATATTGCAATGTGATTTATCCTTTTTGTGAGTGGGATTGGAAAAAGATTCAGTGGCCTAATGTAATTCAACCTCGTCCGTCTAACTATACTTTTGCAACGATGCCTAATCCTGTCGGTAGTTATCGCAGGGAGTTTATATTGCCAGATTCATGGAAAGGGCGTGATGTCTTTATTCGTTTTAATGGGGTAGAAGCCGGTTTTTATATTTGGGTGAATGGTAAAAAGGTCGGCTATTCGGAGGACAGCTACCTGCCTGCCGAATTTAATCTGACTCCTTATCTGAAAGCTGGAAAGAATGTTCTTGCTGTCGAGGTGTATCGCTTTACAGATGGTAGCTTTCTGGAGTGTCAGGATTTCTGGCGTTTCAGTGGTATATTCAGAGATGTATTTCTGTGGTCGGCTCCTAAAACGCAAATCAGAGACTTCTTCTTCCGTACGGATTTAGACAAGGAGTATAAAAATGCATCCGTCTCTCTGGATATAGATATTACAGGTAAAAAAAGTAATAACGAGATTCAAGTGAAGGTGACGGATCAGAATGGTAAAGAGATTGCTACCCAAAATGCGCGTGCTGTAACGGGAACGAATAAACTTCAGTTTGAGGTTGTGAATCCTTTGAAATGGACGGCAGAAACGCCCCACCTTTATAATCTCACTATTCTTTTGAAGCAAAAAGGGAAAACTGTAGATATTCGTAGTGTCAAGGTCGGTTTTCGTAAGATTGAACTAGCGCAAGATGGTCGGCTGTTGATTAATGGAAAATCAACTTTGTTTAAGGGAGTTGACAGACACGACCATAGTTCGGAGAATGGTCGTACGGTATCTAAAGAAGAAATGGAAAAAGATGTGCAGTTGATGAAGTCATTGAATATTAATGCTGTACGTACTTCTCATTATCCTAATAATCCTTATTTCTATGATTTATGTGACAGATATGGTATATATGTTCTTTCCGAAGCCAATGTAGAATGCCATGGTCTTATGGCATTGTCCTCTGAACCTTCATGGGTGAAAGCATTTACGGAACGCAGTGAGAATATGGTGCGACGCTATAAAAATCATGCTTCTATAGTCATGTGGTCGTTGGGCAACGAATCCGGTAATGGCATTAACTTTAAATCTGCTGCAGAGGCTGTTAAGAAACTCGATGATACCCGTCCTACTCACTATGAAGGTAATAGCTCTTATTGCGATGTAACCAGTTCTATGTACCCCGATGTGCAATGGCTGGAAAGCGTAGGGAAGGAGCGTTTACAGAAATTCCAGAATGGAGAAACGGTCAAACCTCATGTGGTTTGTGAATATGCTCATGCGATGGGTAATTCAATCGGGAATTTCAAGGAATATTGGGAAACTTATGAGCGCTATCCTGCACTTGTCGGTGGCTTTATTTGGGACTGGGTAGATCAAAGTATTAAGATGCCTGCTCCGGATGGTTCCGGTTATTATATGGCCTTCGGAGGAGATTTTGGAGATACACCGAATGACGGTAATTTTTGCACGAATGGCGTAATCTTTTCCGATCGTACATACTCTGTCAAGGCATACGAGGTGAAAAAAATACATCAGCCTGTATGGGTTGAGGCTATGGGAAATGGGACGTATAAACTGACTAATAAGAGATTTCATGCAGGGTTGGATGACTTATATGGAAGGTATGAGATTGAAGAGGATGGAAAAGTTGTATTCTCGGCTAATCTGGAAGAATTGTCCTTGAACGCACAGGACAGTAAGGTCATTACTATAGCTGATAATCAGATCAATAAAATTCCGGGAGCCGAATACTTTATAAAGTTCCGCTTCTGTCAAAAGCAAGATACTGAATGGGAAAAGGCCGGATATGAGGTAGCATCAGAGCAATTCAAACTTTCTGATAGTGCGAAGCCTGTATTTAAAGCAGGAGAAGGTAGTATTGATCTGATAGAGACTGATGATGCATATCTGGTAAAAAGCTCGCAGTTTGAAGCGTCTTTTTCAAAGCAGCAGGGAACGATCTCTTCTTATACATTAAATGAAGTGCCCATGATTAGCAAAGGGTTGGAATTGAATGCTTTCCGTGCTCCTACTGATAATGATAAGCAAGTGGATGGTGACTGGTATCAGAAAGGCTTGTATCAGATGACTCTTGAACCTGGACATTGGAATGTGAGGAAAGAAGATAATAAGGTAACTCTGCAGATAGAGAATCTATATCGAGGAAAAACGGGTTTTGATTATCGAACTAATATAGAATATACGGTGGCTGCCGATGGTTCTATTTTGGTTAATAGCACTATTATTCCTTCAACAAAAGGTGTAATTATTCCCCGTATTGGTTATCGTATGGAACTTCCGGAAGGCTTTGAACGCATGCGTTGGTATGGTCGCGGACCGTTGGAAAACTATGTTGACCGAAAAGATGCCACTTACGTAGGCGTGTATGATGAGTTAGTATCTGACCAATGGGTGAACTATGTCAGAGCACAGGAAATGGGTAATCGCGAGGATTTGCGTTGGATTTCAATAACCAATCCTGATGGAATAGGCTTTGTCTTTATTGCAGGTGATAAGATGTCTGCTTCTGCTTTGCATGCTACAGCGCAGGATATGGTTGACCCTGCCAATCATCGCAGGTTGCTTCATAAGTATGAAGTACCGATGCGTAAAGAAACTGTTCTTTGTCTGGATGCTAATCAGCGTCCGCTTGGTAATGCCAGTTGTGGTCCTGGCCCGATGCAAAAGTATGAACTTCGTTCTCAGCCTACTGTTTTCAGTTTTATCATACTACCTTTGGAGAGAAGTTATTCGACAGAAGAACTTATAAGGAAGGCACGCGTACAGATGCCCGTATGTATGCCTGTATTGATAGAAAGAGATAACAATGGTTATTTGAATTTAAAGACTAATACTCCCGGAGCTACTGTTCATTATAGTCTGAATGGCGGAGAAGAGAAGATATATACTGAACCTTTCGAATTTATTTCTGGTGGTCATGTGGAAGCATATGCCGTTTCAGAACAATTAGGAAAAAGTGCGGGAACTTCAGCTGAATTTCCGATATATGTGGATCGTTCACTGTGGAAAATTGTATCAGTTAGTAGTGAGAATGGGGGTGAAGAGGCCCGTAACGCAATCGATGGTGATCTGAATACTATCTGGCATAGTCGGTGGAATGATCCTGTGGCTAAACATCCCCACGAAATAGTAGTGGATATGTCTTCATCACTTGAGATTGATAAGTTTATTTATCAACCTCGTAACTCTGAGAACGGACGTATCAAGGACTATGAGCTCTATTTCAGTAAAGATGGAAAGAACTGGGACAACAAGACTAAAGGTCGTTTTGAAAATTCATCTTCTGCACAGTTTGTAACATTGGAGAAACCAATTGTGGCACGTTACTTTAAATTGATTGCTTTATCTGAAATTTATGGTCGGGATTGGGCTTCGGCAGCAGAATTAAATGTCAATGTAGTCCGTAATTTATCGGGTGCATCTGAAGAGAGACAGAAGGTTGTATATGTGGATAGTGATGCTGATGGAAGTATGAAATTGGCTGCGGATGGTGATATTAATACATTCTGGCATACGGTACATAACCAGTTCTATCTGGCTCCTTATCCTCATGAGATACAGATTGCATTAGCTAAAGAAACTACAGTAAAAGGTCTTAAATATACGCCTCGTCAGGATTCTTCGGAAGGTAGAATCGGTAAATATGAAGTGTATATCAGTCATGATGGCAAAGAGTGGGGAAAGGCTGTGGCTTCTGGTACATTTGCCGATTCAAAGGAAGTACAGACAGTTGAATTTAATCCATGTAAAGCACGTTATGTAAAACTTCAAGCTCTGTCTGCTGTCATTAAAGAGGCTAAGATGGCTGCTGTGGCAGAGTTAGAGGTTCTCTTGGCTGAATAGGAAAAGCGATAAAGAGTGTTATGAAAAAGAGAGACTGCCTCATTTTTTGATTGGAGGCAGTCTCTTTTTTATGGGAGATATCTTGATTTCTACAGTATAGGCTTATTCGAGAACAGCTGCAAACCCACCATTTCTAGCCATTTTGACAGAAAGCTTTTGATTCTTATTCATTGCTGCCGATTTCATACGGTAATCCATGGCCTGATATCCTGCATTTATTCCATCCTCAAACGAGGTTACACGGTAGGTCTTGCCATCTTTCAGGAAGTCGAGATTTATTTCAAATTCTCTTTCATTTTCCTTATCATTAGTCATCCCACCAATAAACCATTTCTCTCCTTTACGCTTCGCAACGATTACATATTCACCTACTTTGGCTTCCAGAACAACTGTTTCATCCCATGTTACAGGTACTTGGGTAATGAAACGAGTGCAATCTTCATTGCGGTAATATAAGGTCGGATTGTCTGCCAACATTTGTAAACCGCTTTCGAATATGACAAATAAAGCCATTTGGTATGCACGGGTACCGATACTTGCAGAGTTAGGACGTTCGGAACGATAGATATTCGGTTGCATACTGATCATAGCTCCAGGAGTGTAATCCATAGGGCCTACCGCATTTCTCATGAAAGGCAAGTAGATGCTATTCTCCGGCTTACAGCCTCCCATTTGTTCCATACCTCTGACCCCTTCATAGGATAATACATTGGGATACTTGTATTCCAGTCCGGCCGGCTTGAATGATCCATGGAAGTCAACAAATAAATGATGTCTGGCTGCTTCTTGGGCTACTCGTTCGTAGTAGTTAACCATCCATTGATCGCTGCGGTCCATGAAGTCTATTTTTACTCCCTTTATTCCCCATTCATTGAATGTTTTGAAAAGGTCAAAATTCTTTTCTACTGTTAACCAAGTCAGCCAAAGGACAATACCCACATTCTTTTCTTTTCCATAACGAATCAGCTCATGAAGGTCTACGTCCGGATTAGGAGTGTAAGGATCGCGTGTACTCTTGGCCCATCCTTCATCCATAATAATGTAAGGGATTCCGAACTTGGATGCGAAATCAATGAAGTATTTGTATGTTTCCAAATTACAACCAGCTTTAAAGGTTACATCTTGCCCATACGGGGTTGCTCCGTTCCACCATTCCCAACTTACTTGCCCTGGTTTTATCCATGACACATCTTCTAACTGATTCTTATCAGCCAGTTTATAGGTCATAGTGTTCTCAACTAATTGCTTGTCTTCCTTGGTAATGACAAAGTAGCGCCATGGAAAGTTCCTTTTTCCACTTGTTTTAGCGATATATTCCGCTTCTTTTTCGATTTTGAGGCTGCGGTCTCCGTCTTCACCAAATGCAAGGGGGACTTTTGGAAAAATAGAGGATATGCCATTGGTCCCGTTTCCTTTCAGAAACATGCAAGGATAGTCCGACAGATCAGATTCACTGATTAGTATCTTATATGATTTACGTGTATCAATGAGAACTGGAAGTACGGACATTTTATCCGATGGTTTCCATGAGTGACTGGAAATGTGTGTGTACGGCTCTTCATAAGCTGTTTTGAACCCTCCCGGCTGTTGGAGATGTAATAAATAGTCTGCCGGGAATTGCAATGAAAGGTCTTCTCCCAATACTTCGATTTCTCCTTTTTGGCGGGTGATAAAACGATAGGCTATTCCATCGTTAAAAGCACGGAATTCTACTGAGTAGTTTCCTTTAAAATTGAGTAGAAGTTGGTTATATTCGTTATTGATCGTTGAAAATTTCAGTGGAACGACAGGGGTTAAGGTTTCTTTTATTTTGTTCTGTTTTTGTCCGGACAGTTTGGGATGTTCGCCCAATATTTTATCTTTTAGTTTAAGTTGGAGATAATTGTCTTTCAACAGAACTTCATCATTGCAGGCTACGTCATAGTAGATTTTGTCGGTGAGGCGGACGGATACTTTTATTTCTCCGTTTGGGGAACTTAATTCTACATTCTTTTGTGCTTGTGCATGTAGCACTAATCCACAAATAAATAGGAATAATAAGAGTAACTTTCTCATTGTTTTAGATCATCAATATGTTATATTTATAATATGAGTTATTTCTTTATGAATTAAATTTGCCAAATATAAGTATTTTTAATCTAAGTAAGGCTGTTTATGAATAAAAAGTGACACTTATAGCGAAGTTGCTAACTAAGCTAAGTGTCACTTTTTATTTGGCAATAATTATTCTTTCTCCAATCAGATTGAGCATATAGTTTAAATGCTCCTTAGTATAGAATCAAACCATTGACTTGATATATTTCATTGAGTAGGGATATAATATTGCATTTTTACCATTGAATAGCTTGGTCTTGGTCTGGTATTAGAGTATTAATCTTTCGTTCCATGAGCAATGAACCGCTAGCTCTGTACGAAGTAGGAACATTGGATGAGGTTACGTCATCATAACTATATTCCATTCTTAATACATGATAACGATGCAATAGATAAGGCTGATTTGTATCCATTTCATCCCAAATCTCATAGGTAGGATTACCTATTATTTGGAAATTTATTGCCGGGTTGGTAGCTGTTATTGTCAGATTACCTGTTTTTTTTGTTTCAGTTTCTTCTATAGGTTTTTCGAACTTGACATTAATTTTGTAAGTTTCCCGGTCGATTGAGTTATCTTCCTTCGTTCCGACATAGAAAAATACTGTATTTTCATCAACGACGTGTGCTCTTCGATTATCAACTACTAATGGATCGTCATTAGAGCCAGCAAAATAAATATTCATTGCTGTTGCAGAATAATTGCCTGAGTAATCATTATATGGCAAAACATGGAGTAATGCTTTACGCCAGCCTTTCCGTTTATTGGTCACATATGAAGGATCTTCTTCAACGGTCAGAGGTAATACCCATTCTTTTGACAGGTTTAGTCCAGAAAACTTAAATTTGATAGGGAATAATTCCTTTCTTGTGCCTGCAGGCATATAGCAGGTAGGTGCTGTAAATTCATAGTTTTGCTCAGGTAATAATTCATACCATAAATCTTTTCTCAACTCATGGTAGTTGGCTAGATTTAGAGCAACCAGCGTGTCTGGGTCCACAGCAATACGAACATTCAAGTCTCTATCTAATGGGGTTGATCCGCTGACTAGCACCGGGAGATCATATACAACTTCTCCGTTAGGTTTGTATCGTACATAGATATCAGACACCTCTTCACTGCCTATAGGTGCTTTCAAGGAGATCATATGTGAATAAAGTTCGTCTTTCCATTCGTCATTACATGCACTAAAGAAAGATAGTGCAGCAAACATTGTAACTATATAAATTATTCTTCTTTTCATTTTTATCTTCTTTTTATATTAATCGAAAGTTTCCCAGCCAGGAGCTTGTGTCATCCGTCTATTCCACTGTAGCTCTCTTTCCAGAATAGGCCAGAAGTACATTTTACGTGAGAAGTTGGCTTGTAGATTCTCGACTCTTACACGTTCATAGAATCTTTCTTTAGTAGCTTCTGTCATTAATACATTGCAACCGTAGATCTGCTCCGATTCCTCGATAGCTACATTTTTCCAGCGTCTTAAATCGTGGTAGCGCTGGTTCTCTCCCATAAACTCAACTTGTCGTTCATGCATTAATTTTTTGCGGAATAATGTTTGGTCGTTATATACTTCCTGTTCATAATCTGGCATTCCGGCACGAATACGAACTCTTGAGACTGATTTACTCATTTCTTCCGTATTGCGTGAAACTACCATCGTTTCTCCTTGCCAGTTTGTTACCTCATAACTATTACCTGGAGTAAGTTCATTTAAAGCTTCTGCATACATCAAAAGAATATCGGCATAGCGAATTGCGACATCTACTTTATCATAGATCTTTCCATTATTTGTATTACAATCATTTGGATTGATGAATTTCATCATTCCAATTCCAGTTGGTATCCATTTATCAGATCCGTTTTTGCGTCCTTCTTTGTTGCCTCTGTAATACCATATTTGTTGGTTACGATATTCTGCATCTTTGGCACTGGCAAATGGCCAAAAAGCACCGCTAAATGCTACACTGGCATAAAAGCGCGGTTCTCGGTTGGCATATTCTTTCCATACATTCGGGCGAAGCTGCGGATATTTTCCTGCTTTGTATTCATCTTCGGTAACAAAACGTTTGCTTGCGTCGCAAGTGTCCAAGAAATGTTGCAAATTAAAAGCGTCACCATTTGCCATATCGTAAGCATCACATTGTTTAGCGGTTAAACCATGACGATTCTCTCCTCCTGCAAAGGTCGGCATTTGATTTCTGACGAGATAATTCACTTGATCTGCTAAGGAGTTATTACCACGAGTAAAGATTAATTCTTCATTTTCATTTGCATATAAATCTCCGTTAAAAATCGAACGATATGATTCAAACGGATCGATATTTGCCCACCCATCAGGAAAGTTTTTGGTAGAATATTTTGCGTTGTATGGAGGCTTAACTGTAGCTGGATAAGTATTGTCTCCTTTATCTTGATAGTCTGCGATATGTAACTCATAACGGCCTAAATCAATTACATCTTTTGCTGCTGCAGCGGCTCTTGCCCATTTACTTTCATCATATGTTTGTGACATTAATATACGGCCTTGATCATCAACAAAGTCTGTAAACTTATCGGGATCATTTGGTAATGGATTATTGAGTGGACTCGCAGAGTATAATAAAACTTTTGCACGTACAGCTAGTGCTGCGCCCTTTGTTGCCCGCGCAATATTTTGTCTGTCTCGTCTGTCAGGCAGATCGTTAGCTGCAAGTATCATCTCTTTATCAATGTAGTCTACTACTTCATCATATGTAGCTCTTGGACAGGACATGCCTATATATGTTTCATCAATACTGATTGTTTCATCAGGAATTAAGGGTACTGGACCATATCTTCTAAGTAGTAGCCAATAGAAGTAAGCTCTTAAGAAACGGGCTTGTGCCTTTTTGTCTAAGATCTCTTCTTTTGTCAATTCTTCGTTAATATCTACATTATTGATCATGATGGAAGCTTGGCGTACACCTTCATAACAACGGATATAAGAGTCATTTACCCAACCGTTATCATATTGACCAAATTTAAGAGCGTTGTAATTTACAGCACCATCGCTTTCATTAAAAATAATATCGTCCGAATAATTGGAGAGTGTAAATTTGATAAGTCCGTATTCTATATTCGAACCATTTAAAAGCCCATAGCATTTAGCTAACCATTCTTCAGTAAATTGTTTACTTTTGAAGATTTTTTCTTCACTTTGTCGGTCGTTGAAGAAACGTTCTACACTTAGATAGTCTGAACAGGAAGATAAACTAACTCCTAGTCCAATACTGAACGCAATGGCTAATAATATATGTTTCTTTTTCATGTCTTTGATATTAGATATTGATAGTTAATCCTAAAGTATATGATTTAGACAGTGGATATTTTTGTCCATTACTGCTACCTAATTCAGGATCCCAAAGTTTGAAACTGGAGAAGGTAACTAAATTGGTACCCATAAAATAAATACGGATGTTATTTAAATGCATTTTATTAACAAGACTTTTTGGTATTGTATATCCTATCTCTAAATTTTTCAAACGTAGGTAAGAACCATTACGCAACCAATAAGTGGAGGCGCGATAGTTATTGCTGTTTCCTCCATAGCTCAAACGAGGATATTTAGCATTTGGATCTTCATTTTCACCTAATATCCAACGGTTTGATTTTACTACATCAGTTAGAATGTTTCCCCAGTCTCCATTTTCAAATGGATATACAGTGGGACCATCAATGCAAAAAGTAGACTTTCCAGATCCTTGGAATAAAACATTAATGTCAATACCTTTCCATTGTCCAGAGAGACCGAAACCATAAACTAAGTTTGGACGTGTTGTAGCTCCGATAGGAACTATATCATTATCATTTACATAACCATCACCGTTTACGTCTGCGTATTTGATATCACCTGGCATTACATCTCCCCAAGATTGTTTGGGGCTATTGCGTATATCATCATAATCTTTAAATAGTCCCAATGCGATAAGTCCACGGGTTTGATCAACTCGGAAACCTCTCTGGCTTTTGTATGGGTAGTTGCTATATTCTTCGTCATATTCCAAAATTTCGCTTTTGCTATAGGTGAAGTTGCCACGTAAAGTGAGGTTCACATCTCCGATACGTTGTTTGAATCCGAAATTTCCATCAAATCCTTTGGATAAAACAGAACCAATATTGGTCGATATTCTCATAGCTCCGTTCAGACCAACAGAAATGGGAATGAAATTACGTTGTTGGTAAATACCGTCACGTTGTTCGTGGAAATAGTCAATTGTCCCAGTGAACTTATCGTCCCATAAAGAGAAGTCGATACCAATATCATGTTTAGTTGCTATTTCCCATGTTACGGCTGTAGTAGCGTAATGTGTGTAGCTTAAACCTGTAAATTCATATTTTTGTCCGATGTCCGCATAATTAAATCCCCCACTGGCACCGAAGGTAGATAAATAGGGGAAACGCTGGTCATTGTCTCCTACGACGTCATTGCCGACTTTGCCATATGAATAACGGAGTTTGAACATATTCATCCATTTCAAATGTTTTTTGATGATAGGTTCTTCTGCAATATTCCATGCTGCAGAATAAGCTGGGAAAAAGCCATACTGATGTCCCGGTGCAAAGTTTTCGGAACCGTTATACCCAAAGTTGAAATCGAAGAAATAACGGTATTTCCATCCATAGGTGAAGCGTCCAGCAAGTCCTTGATGGCGTTTATCAATACCTTGCATAATATCATTTCCATTCTGAGAGGTATCTATCGTTTTGTCTTGAGAATATTTAAATACTGCTCCAACAATGTGGTCTCCAAAGGTACGGTCATAATGCAGTTCGGCTTCTAGATATTCCTTACGATTTCCGTTAGAAGATGATTCTTGTGTCATTAGTTGTTCGTCTTTGATTTTTTTCATGACTAAACTTCCGTCAGAAGCACGATTTTGTTCTGCCCTCCACATTTCAGGGAATTTTTTACGGTTTATCCACTGATAGTTGTTTGTGTCAAATCCGTAACGGCCAATAAATTTTAATCCTTTTGTAATAAAGTTGAGGTTTTGTTCTAAAGTAGCATTGGCTTGCAACTTATTGTTCCATGTTTCTTGATAACCGGTTTGTGTAGCGGCTACCCACGGATTGAGTTGATCATTCTCCGAACCGTAGGCAGGAACGTATCCGTTGGAATACATCACAGGAACTGAGATAGGATTGTTGCGCATGGCTGATGCCCAAATGTTTCCTGCCATTCCAGGTTCGTTTTTTTTATCTAGTGAACCTGCGACTCCTACTTTCAATAAGGTGGACTTTGTGATATCCATATCTACGTTGAGACGGTAATTCCAACGTCTGTAATTTGCATTGGTGTTATAGTCTTTTAATCCTTCGTCCACTTTATACATACCTCCTTCGTCTACGTAACTAACAGATACATAATAACGGGCAAGCGAGCCACCACCGTTCAGATTTAAAGTTGCTCGATAAGTTGGTGCCCCTTTTTTTAAGAGTACATCCATCCAATCTACATTGGGGTATAAGTCTTTGTCCAATCCGTTGCGGAGTATGTATAGCTTTTCATCAGAGAAGAATGCTTCCTTATTACGAGTAGTACGTGCTTCATTCATTAAGTTGGCATAGGTATAGCCATCAACAAGTTCGGGGGTATATGTACGTGTGTTGTAAGTAGTTTCGACCTTTGCATCGATTTGAACCTTACCTGATTTACCACGTTTAGTAGTAATCAATACAACCCCATTTGCTCCACGTGAACCGTATATTGCTGTTGCAGAGGCATCTTTTAATACAGTAAATGATTCAATATCTTCAATATTGATCTCATTCATGTCTCTTTCGAATCCATCAATTAATACTAGTGCACCCGAACCTGCACCAAAAGTAGAAATTCCACGAATCCAAAATTCAGATATATTATTGCCTGGCTGTCCAGATGTTTGGCGTGCCATTATACCTGCTACATTACCAGCCAACGCATTTGTAATGCTTGAAGTGGAAGTTCTCAGTGTATTTACATCTACTGTAGTAGCCGCTCCAGTCATTGTAATTTTTTTCTGTGCGCCTGTTCCTGTGATAACAACCTCGTCGATAGCAGTTGCTTTTGCTTCTTGCATAATGACATTGATGCTCTTTTGTTCTTTAACAAGTATTTCTTGTTTATCAAATCCTATAAAAGTGAATACTAACCATTGATAAGGTTCAACCTTTATTTTAAACTTACCGTTTATATCTGTAATAGCACCTAGTCCGGGTATGTCTTTTACGGAAACGTTTACTCCGACAAGTGGCTCTTTATTCTGATCCAGAACAATGCCGCTGATTTCTATTTTTTCTTGTTGTTGTTTTTCTGTATGTGCGTATGTGTTAAGCACACAGCTAATTAGAAAAAACAAACTTAAAATATATTTTTTCATTCGAAATGTGTTTTTATAGTTTATTCTACAGAAATTGTGCGAATTCGATGGTTTTCTCTATCTGCTATATAGAATGTTTGTGTTTCTTCATCATAAGCGATCCCACAAGGACTGTCGAAACGTGCTTCTGTGCGTAGCTCGCCGTCTATGTATCCATTTACTCGTCCATCAGAAGATACACTACCTCTGCCGGCATAAGTCGAGATGATACCGTCAGGAGTTATTTTACGGATGCAATGTCCGTTTCTATCACAAAGATAAAAATCGTAAATATCTGATTTACCAGCTTCTATGTAATCCTTGTTTTTTACAAATGTGCCTTGATAAGGCCATACGAAACGCCCTGATGTACCGGGAGAGTCTACCCAATCACTGGCTCCTTCAGAACCGGCAAACATTGTTGGCTTTTGGAATTCTTTTGTTTCTGGATTGAACATGGATTTATAAAGGCAATTTGCTCCTGTAATATACATATATTTACCTTCAGGGTGTACTGTTAGGTAGGCATGTTCATTCCTGCTTTCATATGTTGGGAATACTTCTTTTGCTACCATTCCTTGTGTTGTCGGGTCAAAAACGGCTTTGTCAATAGTTCCCTGCCAATAAACGGTATAATATAGAGTTTTTGTCAAAGGTTGATAAGCGCAACTATATCCAGTACGATCATAAACATAAGGTCTTGCTCTTCGGAAGTCTTCAGAGCGTAGCAGGTAGGCAATCTCTCTTCGGTCTTTGTTACTTTGTCCGTGGTCGTCTGATACAAATAAAGTGTCCCCAGTCGCATCGAAACACATGTAGTACATACCTCCAAACAATCCTTGCCCTTCAGTCATAAGTGTGGATACTTCTTGAGTTTCCAGATTGATTCTCCGGATAGGTCCTTTAAAACCATTAACGATCAAGCATTTTTGTATTCCGAATGTATCCATTAACAACCATTCTGCATTTCCGAACCTTGCGTTTTCAAAATCTCCATCTACATCAGAAGAATTGCCTTGTTCATCTTCGTTTCCTACTAATGTACCTACTGAAGTTTGAGATACATATTGGAAACGTCTCTTAAATTCATATTCTATGGGTGAAGACGTCCCATCAGCACTTTCGATAGATATTTTTATATTTCCATCAAAAGCTTTTGGGGGTATCATACAATAAATTTCATTATTGTTACAGCCAATTGTAGTGGTAGTTTGCCCTCCTACAGTAATATAAATTTTTGATGGGTCGTTTCCGAAGTTCTCACCGTAGATATGGAGCTGAGTACGGAGACTTCCCTGACTTGGAGAGAAATCTGTAAAAACAACAGGTTTAGACGGATCATATCCGCTAGAACTGATTTTGTCGTCTTGGCAACTACTAATACATGCCATCAGATACAGTAGCAATACCCCGCACCAATGGGGATATTGCTTTTTCATGTGCTCTTTTTTCATAAAACTTTTTTTTTAGGTTTCCAAACAAAGTATAGTGCTTTTTTATAGTCTTATTTCAATGCCTTCCACTAGATTTCCACTGGCTTGACGTATGCCTTGATCTGTTATAATTTTAATCACTGCCATGTCTTTATTCTCAGTGTTGTATTTTCCAGTTTTCTTTGCCAGCTTTACAGTCACTTTATCACCATTTCGCTCTGCGGCAAATTGTTGCAGGCTATAGTCTCCTTTTTTGTAAGACCAACCATCTCCCGCATCCCAATACATACTTCCGGACGCTTTGCCTTGTTCGTCCAGACATACTAGTAATGTCAGAGGGTCTAATGAATTTTCTGTAGTGTTCTGAATTATTTTTCCAGTCGGAATGATAGCTCCCCCACGAATCTTCATTTTTGCCTGATATTTATCATTCTGATCTCCTTCTACAAGTGACAGTTCTTTCCAGATCCCTTTCGGAAGTGCCGGTTGATTAGCAAATGCTGGAATGATAAGTAAATTATCACCGACAAGGAAAGCTTCTTCCTCTGCTCTCAGTGACAAGTCTTTAGGGTCGGAGAAGAAGACAGGACGCATGATAGGCATGCCATTAGTTGAGGCTTCGTGTAAGAGTGTATAAAAGTAGGGTAGTAGTATATATCTACGTTCCAAAGCGATGCGTGAGGCATCTTCTACTTTTTGTCCAAATACCCATGGTTCCTTGTTGTTTGTTCCGGCGCAAGCATGACCACGTGCGAAAGGATAAAAGGCACCGAAACCAATCCAGTTGCCGAATAAGTCAACATCAGCATTGAATAAGAAACCGCCTATATCTGCACCACTAAACGGTTGACCGGATAATCCCAATGTTAATGACATGGGAACTGACATTTTTAGATGATCCCAGCAAGAACCGTTGTCGCCAGTCCATGTAGCGGCATAACGTTGTCCCCCAAGGAAGTTGGAACGTGTCAGAATGAAAGGACGTTTTTCTGGACGAGCATCCAGTATACCTTCCCTGGATGCTTTAACCATCAGGAAGCCATATACATTATGATACTGAAGATGTGTACCTGCCGGAAGCTTTCCTCCTCCACGATGCAGGTTGTCTTCCGGCATTGTTTTGTTGGGCGTATCATTGATCTGGGGTTCGTTAACATCATTCCATACGCCATCTACTCCTTGTGCTAGAAAATCTTTATATAAGTTACTCCACCATTTGTTTACTTTAGGAGAAGTAAAATCAGGGAATGCTGCTGCTCCCGGCCATGCATCACCGTGGAAGTTCTTACCGTCTGCTGTTTTCACCCAAACGTCATTTTCTGTTCCCGATTTATATACGAAATAGTTAGGGTCAACTTTTGCTCCCGGGTCAATCATCCATGCAGAATGGAATCCACGTATGTGCAAATCACGGTTCACCGCTTTAGGATTCGGAAAACTTTTCGGATTAAAGGTAAAGATGCGGTATCCGTCCATATAATCAATGTCCATCCAGATAACATCACATGGTATTCTTTTTAGTCTGAAAGTATCTGCTATTTCAATGACACGGCTGTCGGGAGAATATGAGAACCGGCATTGCTGATAACCTAGTGCCCAGCGAGGAATCATTGGCATTGTGCCGGTCAGTTCGGATAGTCCGCGAATGACTGCTTGTGGAGATTCCCTGTCAATGATGAATACCCGAAAGGGTATTCCTTCACTTTTTAATTCGATTTTTTCGTCTGTACTGCTTAGTTCTGCTTTCCAAGTAGTATCGAATAAAATTCCAAAAGCTGTTCCGTCCTTTCGCACTCCCATCATCCAAGGATGTGATTGATACAGACGAGTACCTTTGTCTACACCATAAGCTCCTGAGTCTGTATTCCATAATTTGATGGTCTTTCCATTTCTCAGAAGTGAACCGGTCACTTCACCACCGCCATAGATGCTTGTACCTTCCGGCACTGTTAATGATGCGTTTGCTTTACCATCCGTGAGTGAGAACTCGGGAACAAGTACCCAGTCGGCAGGAAGTGCTCCTTGTTCGCGTGGTTCTTTTTCTATTGCAAAAGAAGGTATCTTTTGAGCGTCGAAGCCTTCCGGGATGAATTTTGCGATTCCGTCCCCAACCATGACGCTATGTGTAATTTTTACCTTGTGTGTTGAGGCGTTCGCCAATAAAGGTAAGGTTGCGAGCAAGTAAATTGCTACAGTTTTGATACAAGTATATTTCATGTTACTTATTGATTATGCAATCTATAGTGTATATTGAATATTTTTTTGTGCTTTAATATCTCTAGAGGAGAAGCCAAGCATTATATTGTAAATACCCGGATCAGTGACGAACTGAGTTCTGTTGACATCAAAATACATAAATGATTCTTTAGGTAATGTCATCTTGACAGTTGTGGATTCTCCGGCTTTCAGGAATATCTTTTCAAATTTTCTCAGTTCTTTTTGGGGACGTTCTACCGGGCTGTTTTCTGCTTTGCCCACATAGGCTTGTATGACTTGTGCACCATCTCTTTTTCCTGTGTTGGCAAGACGGCAGGTTACTTCTACTGTTCCATCAGCATTTGGCTTTGAGACTACTATATTAGATAGCTTAAAGGTGGTATAAGACAATCCGTAGCCAAAAGGATATTGTACTTCACGTTTCAATTTGTCATAGCCGCGATAGCCGATGAATATTCCTTCCGTATATGCTACATGTTTGTCTTTATCCGGATCATGATAGCTGTTGTAAGCGGGGCTGTCTTCCCATTTCTTTTCAAAAGTCATAGGTAATTTTCCTGATGGGTTAACTTTACCGAATAAAGCTTCGCCGATAGCTGTTCCCGCTTCCTGACCTCCATAAAATCCCCAAATAAGCCCCTTCAAAGACGGTTCCCATTTTTGCATTTCAATATTACCTCCGGCATTTACAATACCGATAACAGGCTTTTTACATCCGGATAAGCTGGCCAGCATTTTTTTATCTACTTCGGGCAGTTCGAATGTGCGGTCGCTTGCTTCTCCTTCTGTATCGGAACTATGACCGAAGCAGGCAATCACTAAATCTGCTTTGTTCAGGTAATCGGCAAACTTATTCTGAGTCTCGTTCTTACGTTTCCATAAAAAGCAGATACCTGCTCCACCACCCTGCTGATAGTATTCTACACGTACATGATATTTTTCACCGGCTTTTAGTGTCTTGGTAACATTGGTCGTTCTGAAACCTCCGGGCGTCCAGTCATCAATAATCGGTTGGTCGTTGATAAACAATTTATAACCATCGTCGCCTCCTAATGTGAACTCATAGTCAGCGGTTTCGTCTACGCACATTGTACTGTACCATTTCACAGAGAAATAATCTTTGGGCATACCTTCCAATTCTGTGCCTGCAGCCCAAGAATAATTGATTTTTTTCTCAGTCTGTTTTACCACAGGGGCTCCTTCGAAGTGAATATTCTTGAAGTATTCGGCATGAAATCCCTTTTCGTTGAGATTGTCGTCTGTATACATGATGGACGGCATAAAGTCGAGTTCATCAATATATTCTACTTTTACATTATTCAGTTTACCTTCTTTTTGGATTCCGTCGAATAAATTGGTATAATGGAAAGGAACTACAGCGCCACTACCACCACCATGTACATATCCATGTGCATTTTTGCCGGTAACGATAATATGTTTGTATTTTTTGGGATTGATAGGAAGAATGTTGTTTTCATTCTTCAAAAGAACAAGTCCCTCTCTGGCAACATTTAATGCTGTTTCTACAGATTGAGGGTCATCCAGAGCGATACTTTTGTCAGCTTCCGTACCATCCTTGAATCCGAAAGCAATGAGTATGCGTAAGATGTGGCGTACTTTTTCGTCAACCATATCCATAGTCACATCTCCTGTTTTAAGATAGTAAGCCATATCTTTAGGATTCATCTTTTCTCCTCCTGCCATTTCCAGATCCAATCCGCTTCTTGCAGCTGGAACACAGTAATGAGTCGATCCCCAGTCAGACATCACTAATCCTTTGAAGCCCCATTGATTTCTGAGTACTTCTTTCAATAGCCACGGGTTTTCAGTGGTGTAGATGCCATTCATTAAGTTATAGCTTGTCATGATGGCTCCTACTTCTGCTTCCTGAATGGCAGCTTTATAAGCAGGGAAGTAAATCTCATTCAAGGTTCTTTCATCAATATCATTACTGATATTATTACGGTCATAGTCGGAGTTGTTGGCAACGAAGTGTTTGACTGTAGCCATGACACCTTGATCTTGTACACCTTTGATGTATCCTACACAGATACGGGATGTTAAATACGGATCTTCACCCATATATTCAAAGTTACGTCCACACATTGGGGCACGGTAGATATTGACCGCTGGACCTAATATGACATTGATGTTTCTTGCTCTGCAATCACGTCCCAAAGCTTTTCCGTATTGATAGGCAAGATTCTCGTTCCAAGTAGCTGCTAGTGTCACTGTAGCTGGGTATGCGGTAGACTTGCCTTTTGTGCCTATCCCTTGCGGTCCATCGGACATTCTCATGCGATGAATACCCAGGCGATCAATGCTTTTAGTGTACATCCAGTCAATGCCACCGATATATCCAAGTTTTTCTTCTACTGTCATTTGGCTCAGTAGCTCTTCAACTTTTAGATCAATCTCTGGTTTATACCATTTTTGAGCAGATGCACAAAAAAGGTTGGAGATTAACAGGAGTAAAAACGTAAGTCTTTTTTGTTTCATATTAATTTTCTTTTGAGTATTGGTTTTTATGTAGCTATTATTTTGTGCTGTGTTGTGACGGAAGACCTTTATATTATATAGCCTTAATTATTTATTGTTTTAAATTTGTACTTATTGTATAGCTGCTAGTCGGCTATACATTTCGACCATGGCAGCTTGCGTTAGCAGCCACTTCTTCTTATTATTATTGTTATTGCCAGTTAGGTCTGTACCGAATAAGCCGTTTTCATCACGAGCATTATCCCAAGCATATGACAGGCATTGATTGAAGGCGTCGATAAAAGTTTTGTTTTGGTCCAACTGGTAAAGTTCAATGAATCCTCTTAACATGACAGCAGTAAACCAGATATTTCCTTGTTTCAACATTTTAAGGCTTTCTCCTGTGTCAGTTGTAAAGTCTGTGAAGAAGTAATTATAGCATTCTTTGGCAATGCTCTGCGCATCTTCCAGGTAATCCGGATTTTTGGTCAGTTGATAGAGTAGGGCAGCCGATTGCATCATTTGTCCGCTGTTGTAGGCAAATTTGGCCTTTCCTATCTTACCGTCAAGACGGATATTGTCAAAATAGAGGTAGTCGGTAGAATCTTGTAGATTCTTTTGTGTCCATTTATATAATTCTTTTCCCCGTTTGAAATAGAGGCTGTCATTGGTTGCTTTAAATAGTTTGAGGGCGAATACAGAACCGGGAGCATTTGAACAAGTGTTTTTGGACTCTTTCTTTTGTTCACACCAATAGATGCCATCTCCTAGCAGACTATCAGTACCGCTTTCTATGAAATTCCATATGAGTTGAGCTTTATCCAAATATTTTTTTTCTTTGGTAATCTGATAGATATCGATGAAGTCAATGCCTACCCAGATATTATCGTCATAAAAGCGGTCGGAGGTCGGAGCTGTTCGGATATACGATGAGTAAGCAACAGGAGTTCTTTCTGTATCGAAGTATTCTTCCAAGCCGGGTAATACCTGTTTTTCTAATAATTGCTGGTATTTCTTGTCGTGGGTGGCTTCTAATAATGCGTTTACTGCGGAAAATGTACCTGAATATGGCCATAAATAGGAGAACTGATTAGGCATGTTTGCTTGGTTTTCCGATGCCAGATAAGTGACTTTATATTGTTCGTTGAAAGGATAGTTTTCACGAAGCAGATGAGAGTTGCTTACAGAATAATTTAGATAAAGTGAATCCAGTGTTTGCCGGGCTCTATCCAGATTTGAATTAGAGTCTGCCTGTTTGGTGGAAACGCAACTTGCCAAAAAGTAGGCACAAACTATGATTAGTAAAAAACGCAGTGCTTTCATTTTATATAATATTCATTATTAACTAAAGATTTTCCTTCCAAAATACAGGTAGCTGAATATGCTACCTGTTTGTGGATTACCTATTTCAAACTACAATCCTTTTTATTTTGCTTTTTACCTTATTCCGTTGTCTGATGCTGCAAAGTTATTGTGGTTAGTATAAGATGATGTACGGACTCATGACATAAATGTCTCTTCTCGATGAAATGTCGCAAAAGTATATATATGTGTCGTAAAAGCGTACTTCTGTTATGTTAATTTTCAGATGATCAGAATGTTTTTTGTGCAGTTCTTGGACGTTTTCCCGATTTTCCATATCTTTCCGTCGATTTTTGTGTCTTGATTTAAAACAAGAGAATGCTATATGAAAAAACACAATGAATGGACGAAGAGAACTACTCTTTTAAGAAGAGTTCTGCTAATACTGGTTTCTTTTCTTTTGATAGGAGTAGACATAAATGCTTCGTATAGTCTCCGGCAATTTTCCAGTAAGAACGGATTATCCAATAGTGCTATTCTTTCGATGTGTCAGGATAGGCATGGCGTGATATGGATCGGTTCATGCGATGGGCTGAATATCTACGACGGCACTTATCTGGGATTGTACAAACCAACCAATGTGCACCATAGTTTCTCTGGTAATCTCATCGAACGGATTATCGAGGCGGACAACGATGTGCTTTGGATACAGACTAATTATGGGCTCGACCGCTTTGATACACGCAGACAGACCATACAAAGCTTCAAAGACTTTAAATACATAAACCGTATGGCGATAAGTCCCGAAGATGATTTCTTTATTATTAAAGATGATGGCTACATTTATTATTATCAGCCGGAGCAGAAGGACTTCTGTAAGCTTGATGTGAAAAAGATACATTTTGAGGAAGTACAGCAAATGGCTATTGATAACTTTGGAGTACTTTGGATATTCTCTTCAGATAATGATAACCGGAGTTATATAATAGAGAAAAACGGAAATCAAGTGAAGTTGGTTCCCAGTAATTGCCTGAATCATTCGGAAAAGTTGTTGTGGACGTTTGTAGATGGCGATTTTCTCTATTTCATAGACAATACTTATGCACTTTATGAATACGATCTGAATAATCATAAAGCGTATTTTATAGCAGATATGGAGGAAGAGATACTTCGTCGGGGTGAGGTTTCTTCCATTATAAAACAGAAAACTGATTATTTTATCGGCTTTAAGAGTAGTGGATTAGTCCAATTAAAGTATATGCCGGATTCAAAGGTAAAATATAGCCTCCAGTCCATAAATGTTCAGTCCGGTATCTTTTGTCTTATGAAAGACCGGTTTCAGGATATAATTTGGGTGGGCGCTGACGGTCAAGGGCTTTATATGTATTTTACAGATGAGTTTTCTATTGACAACATCATGTTGGATGTACCGGAGTATCGGGTAGATAATCCGGTTCGTGCTCTATATCAGGATCAGGATCAGACATTGTGGATAGGTACGAAGGGAGGGGGAATATTAAAGATGTTTGATTTCCATCCTGATATGGAAACTTTGCCTCGGGCAGAAAGGATCCTGGCAAGTAATAGTCCGTTGATGGACAACTCGGTGTATAGTTTTGCTCCCAGCCGGAGGAAACTCTTATGGATTGGAACGGAGAGCGGACTTAATTACTACTCCTATTCACAAAAGCGGATACAGGAATTTCCGGTCATGGCAGATGGCAAGATGGTGAAGTATGTACATTCTGTCCGTGAGACAAATGATAGTACGTTGTGGGTGGTTTCTGCCGGTGAAGGTATTGTGAAAATCATTCTGGATGCTACTTCACTTTTACCTAAAGTGAAGTCTGCCCGTCGCTTTACACTGGATGGCGGAAAGAGAAACTCCAATTATTTCTTTGTCTCTTTTCAGGAGAATGATTCGGTTATTTGGTTTGGTAACCGTGGATATGGAGCGTATAAAATGAATACGCATACCAATCAACTAACTCCCTGCCGCATTGACGATGTAGTGAAGAATCAGACTGTAAATGATATTTTTGCCATTCATAAGAATGACGAAGGATACTGGTTTGGTACGAGTTTCGGATTGACCCGGCTTTATCAGGGCGAATATAGGGTATATAACGAGACTGACGGCTTTCCCAACAATACGATTCACGGCATATTGGAAGGAAGGGACAATAACTTGTGGCTTAGCACCAATCAAGGGTTGGTGAGGTTTAATGTCCGCGAAAACACAGTTCAGACGTATCGGCAGCAGGGCGACCTGGAAGTGATTGAGTTTAGTGACGGTGCTTTCTTCAAGGATCAGCAGACGGGGACATTATTTTTTGGTGGTACGAACGGATTCATTACGATTAGCGAGAATGATCAACTTTCGGAAGAATACATGCCTCCTTTGCATTTCAACCGCCTCTCTATTTTTGGTAAAGAGTGCAATATTTATGATTTTCTGCAAGGTGCTACGAAGCAAGAAACTTTGGTGCTGGACTATAGTCAGAACTTCTTTAACCTTTCATTTATTGCTGTCGATTACATTAACGGGAACAATTATACTTACTCTTATAAGATAGACGGTTTGAGCGATAGTTGGATTGAGAACGGATTGTCTACGGTGGCGGTTTTCTCTAATCTATCTCCTGGAGAATACACCTTGCTAGTGAAGTACCGAAGTAATATAACAGGGAAAGAGAGTGAACCTTATTCATTATTGATCCGTATCACTCCTCCCTGGTATATGACTACTTGTGCTTATATTGTCTATTTCTTATTATTAGCCGGGGTAATTGCAGGAGCTATCCGGATGGTGATAAAACGTTATCGCAGAAAGCGGAATGTTATGATCGAGGAAATGAACCGCCAGCAGCGCGAAGAACTGTATGAATCGAAATTGCGTTTCTTTACTAACATTACCCATGAATTTTGTACTCCGTTGACATTGATCAACGGTCCGTGTGAAAAAATCCTTTCCTATAGCCGGGTAGACAGTTATGTCCGGAAGTATGCTTCCATGATTCAGCAGAATGCGTTGAAACTGAATGCGCTGATATTGGAACTGATTGAGTTCCGCCGACTGGAGACGGGGAACAAGATTTTGAAGATAAAACATGTTCCTGTCACAGAACAGATACGGACTATTGCCGAATCATTCGGAGAGCTGGCGGAAAGCCGGAAACTGAACTATCGATTGCAGATAGAAGATGGAGTTTTTTGGAATACGGATGTCAGCTGTCTGAGTAAAATTGTAAATAACCTGATTTCTAACGCTTTCAAATATACTCCGGAGAATGGTTCCATTACGGTAGAGCTGCGTATTGAAGGAGAACAACTTTGCATTCGGGTATCTAATACGGGAAAAGGAATCAAGGAGGCTGATCTCACGAAAATATTCGACCGTTATAAGATTCTGGATAATTTCGAAGTGCAGAACAAGAATGGGATTTCTCCGCGAAATGGATTGGGACTGGCCATTTGTCACAGTATGGTAAATCTGTTGAATGGACAGATTCAGGTATCCAGTATTCCTAATGAGGTGACTACTTTTGATGTATGGCTGCCTGTTATGGAGGTTACGGTGGATAATGAAGATGAAAAAGTAGCTGAAGAATTGGTTTTGCCATCAGATGAGCAAGCAGTCGAACTCAAGAATTCGTCGGTTGAATTTGATAAGAACAAGCAGACGATTATGATTATTGACGATGACCCTTCTATGTTATGGTTTGTTACGGAGATATTTGTCGGGGCATACAATGTTGTCTCTTTAGGCAGCGCAGAGGAAGCCTTGAAGCAGTTGGGCATCCAGTTACCGGATTTGATTATTTCGGATGTAATGATGCCCGGTATGGATGGAATGTCGTTTGCCAAAAAGATAAAGTCGGATAAACTGTTGAGCCGTATCCCGTTAATACTGCTTTCGGCACTGAATAACATCGACGAGCAGACGAAAGGAATTGAATCCGGTGCGGAAGCATATATCACGAAACCTTTCAATGTGGAATATCTGGAGAAAGTCGTGAGAAGGCTGTTACAGCGTGAAGAGGACCTGAAAGAGTATTATAGCTCTGTTCTAAGTGCTTTTGAACTGGATGATGGTCATTTTCTGCATAAAGAGGATAAATCCTTCTTCGAGAAGATGATGCAGATTATTGATAGTCATATACAGAATACGGATTTATCAGTGGAATTGTTGAGTAGTTCATTAGGATACAGTACCCGGCAGTTCTATCGGAAGCTGAAAAATGTCACGGAGAAGACTCCTGCCGATATCATTAGAGAGTATCGCCTGACGATTGTAGAACGCTTGTTGCTGACAACGCAACTTTCCATTGAAGAGATTATGGATAAAACCGGATTCTCGAACAGGGGGACTTTCTATAAAGCATTTGCCCAGAAGTTCGAGATGACGCCCAAGCAGTACAGGAATATCAAGACGAAGGATGTTCATGATGCTTCTGAGGAAGGAGGAGGAACTATGAACGTATAAAACTCCTGAAGACTTGACAAACAGCTTTTAATGTTGTATATTTGTATCCTTACAATAAATGAATTAAAACTTAGACCAATGAGAATATCTTACCTTATACTGCATTTGTTGTGCTGATATAGTATAATATGACAACATTTTATCCGATAATGCCTTGCTTCGGAAGGCTTTTCGGTAGCTTGTATATAAGAAACAGGCTGCAAACTTTTGAGAGGTTTGCAGCCTGTTTTGCCTGTTACTTCTTTTTCGGCTTTCTGCGTGCCCATCCTTCCTCGCTGAAGTCAGGCTCTTTATCTTTAAAGAACTGTTGCCAGTCGTCTGTCTTTTTAGGACCACGTGCTCCGTAACCCCGTTCTTCGCGGCTGGGCTTGTCGCTTCTTTTTTTCTTGTCGGTCTTGTCACTGCCTTTAGTCGCTCTGTCAGCTCGCGGTGCTCTGTCCGATCTTTCGGAACGTGAGTTGCGGCTACTGTCACCACGCTTTTCGGAGGAACTTCCGAAAGGACGTTTTCCTCCTCTGCGTTCGGCAGAACCACTGCCTCTCCGGCCTTCTCCTGCTTCCTCACCGGCAACTTCTACAGATACTTTGCGGCCGTTCCAGTTAGCGCGGTTCAACGCCTTCACTACGTTTTGTGCTTCTTTCTCTTCTACTTCGAAAAAGGAGAAATTTTTCATCAAGTCAATGCGTCCCAACTCGATTCGTCCACGTGTATTGCTGTTCAGCAAGCTGATCAGTTCGCTTGGGAAGAAACTGTCCATTTTTCCCAGATTGATGAATAAGCGGGTGAAACCCGGCGCTGCCTTGCGGCTGCCTCTTTCACGGCTGTCACGTGTGTTACGTTCGCGGCTGTCGGTCGGAGTCTCGATCTCTTCACGGTCGCGGTAGTAGTCCAGAAAACGATTGAACTCATGCGATACCATGCGTTTGATCAGATCCTCTTTGCTCAGCCATTCCAGCTTACGATAAATCTCCGGCATGAAGTCCGTGATTTCTTCTTCGTTTACCTTCACCTTTTCCAGTTCATCAATCACTTTGATAAGCTGTTTTTCGCAGATCTGCTTGCCTGTCGGCATTTCTCCGGCAATAAACTTCTTGCCGATGATGCGCTCTATCTCACGCAGCTTTCCTTTTTCGCGCAGGTTGATGATAGCGATGGAAGTACCTGTCTTTCCGGCACGTCCGGTACGTCCGCTACGATGTGTGTAGCTTTCCGTATCATCGGGCAGGCCGTAGTTGATCACGTGTGTCAGGTCGTCTACGTCCAGTCCGCGTGCGGCAACGTCCGTAGCAACCAGTAATTGCAGGTTGCGGATGCGGAATTTCTGCATCACGGCATCGCGCTGAGCCTGTGACAGTTCTCCGTGCAGTGAATCTGCGTTATAGCCTTCCTGCATCAATTTATCGGCTATTTCCTGCGTTTCTTTACGGGTACGGCAGAAAATGATACCATATATTTGCGGGTAATAGTCAACAATGCGTTTCAGGGCTGCATATTTGTCTTTGGCTTGTACGGTATAAGCTACGTGTTTCACGTTGCTTGTACTTTCGTTCTTGCGTCCGATGGTAATCTCCTTGGCATTCTGCAAGTAGTTCTTGGAGATGCGGGCGATTTCGGGGCTCATGGTTGCCGAGAAGAGCAAGGTGTTCCGTTCTTTGGGGACATCGGCAAGGATAGCGTTGATGCTGTCGGTGAATCCCATATTCAGCATTTCGTCCGCTTCGTCCATCACTATGTTGTGAACGGTCGATAAAGATACGGTTTTGCGCTCCATCAGGTCGAGCAGTCGTCCCGGTGTGGCCACGATGATATGTACGCCGCGTTTTAGGCTGCGTATCTGGCTGTCGATGGAAGAACCGCCGTAAACTGGCAGTACTTTCAGTCCGTCAATGTATTTTGAGTAATCGTTCAGATCGCCCGCTATCTGGAGGCATAGCTCACGGGTGGGGCAAAGTATTAGTGACTGGGGAACCCTGTTCTTTACGTCAATCTGTTGGAGCAGAGGCAGGCCGAATGCGGCTGTTTTACCTGTTCCAGTTTGTGCAAGAGCTACTACATCGTTATTTTCTCCTAAAAGGTACGGAATCACTTCCTCTTGTACCGGCATGGGATTCTCATATCCCATCTCTTCAATTGCTTTACGTATCTCCGGAGAAACGCCAAGCTCTTCAAATGTCTTCATTAAATCTCTGTATATCTTTTATTTCGGGCGCAAAGATAGAGAAAAATAATGAATAATGAATAATGGATAATGGATAATTATTGCTGCCTGCATAGCATTCTCCATTTTCCATTAACCATTATCTATTAATAAAATGCTGCGCAACCGTTCGATTTCTTCTGCCGAGAGTCCTATTCCTTTTTTCAGATATGCCTGTACGCTGCCGTATTCCGCATCAATCTGTTCTTTGGCTGCATTCAGGAAGTCTTCCTTGGCAGAGTAAATTGTAGTGATGGCTTCTTGCGAGTTGATAGGGAGTTTATATGCGTATCTGGAGGCTTTGGGGATGTTGAAATAGTCATTACTCAGGCGATAGTCTTTCATGATGGCTTCTTCATTGACTCCCAAAGCGGCAAGTACCAGTGCTGAAACAATGCCCGTACGTCCTTTGCCTGAAGTACAGTGGATGACGACGGGATAATTGTTGCGGTCGAGTAGGAGTGTGAACAGTTCTTTGTATTCCTTGCGGTAGTTGGTGACCAGTTGACGGTTCATCCGCTCTACTAAACGATAGATCGTATCCGTTTCTATTTTCTTATCACGTATGTCTTGCAGGATGTGTTCCATGTTTCCTGTTGCAATGGGGAGGTGCAGGACGTTAAAGTCTTCATCATGAAACTGTGGATAGTTATGGCGTTCTTCTTCCGAACGCAAATCGATGATAGTCCTTATGCCCATGTTTTTCAATTCCCGGCGGGAGCAGAATGGAATGCTGTCAATCTGTGCAGAACGGTACAGCATTCCCCAGCGGGTATCTTTGCCTGTTTCTGCAGACTTGTATCCTCCCAGGTCACGGAAGTTCTGAATGCCGGGAATATTGACGTTACGGGCAGCTACCCTCACCCGGTATCTGTTGTTGAATACCATCAGGTAGTAATAGCGCTGAGACGGATCATTGGTCACGATGGTCTTTTTCCCTTTTTCAATGTTGATGGTGGCTACGGGATTTTCTTCGGGAATGAAGTCGGGAGAAGTGGAAGCATATACTTTTACCTGTCCTTTCAGTATAGGTGCTGTTTCCCATTTGATAATGGCGTTTCCCACATTGTTCTCTTCACACACTACGGATATAGTGGGCGAAGTGCCGGAACATGACGGAAGTACCAGTAGGATGGTCAGCCAGTTTAACAGGTTTCTGTACATAGTTTCTTTGTCTGATGAATCATGTACTGCAAAGATAGGAATTACCGTTAGATGTGGTAATTCCTTTGCGATTATTAGCCAAAGTTAATAGTAATTTAGGGGATGGTTGTATCTGTAATTACTTCGATGCGTACTGTCCGGCGAACTCCACCGATACCGAATTACTGAAGCTGTGGCATACTTCGGCGGCAAAGTCTTTCCCGCACTGAACTACTTTGTCCCAGACTTCTTCATTCAGATTATTCAAGTCACGGTATCGTACATCATATTTAAGCAATCCGTAGATCAATCCCGCATTGAAATTATCTCCGGCACCGATGGTGCTGACTGCTTCCAGCGGTTCTATCGGATATTCTTTGCTGACCAGATTGGTACGAAGTGATACTTTGTCCCCACCGGCCGTGCATATAAACCGCGGGCAGTAGAATTTAATCTTGTCTTTATATATCTTGTCCACATCTTGCAAGCCATACATATAGAAG
Source organism: Bacteroides sp. RCH18 (assembly GCF_058231005.1). Classification (NCBI taxonomy): domain Bacteria; kingdom Pseudomonadati; phylum Bacteroidota; class Bacteroidia; order Bacteroidales; family Bacteroidaceae; genus Bacteroides; species Bacteroides sp. RCH18. The sequence goes on from NZ_JBIPTC010000001.1 coordinate 3,626,711, forward strand.
AAATCTTCCAGCGATCCCCGTACAATATCGGCGTACTCCAGATTCTCGATAATCGTAGGAGCCAGTTTCATTGCTTCGTTCTTATGTGAAGAGCGGAAGTTCGGGTCGTAGTAGATGATTGCTTTCTTCTCGCGTGCCTGGTCCAGCAGTTCCAGAATCTTCTCCCTGAGTACCGGGTTCAGCGCATAGTAAGAGCCTACCATGACGATATCGTCTTCCTCTAACTTAGGATAAAGCACATCCAGACGTTGCTTGGGATAATCCTTATAGAAGATATATTCAGCATCGCTCTGTTCATTGAGGAATGCCAGTGATACAGGTGATTTACCATCCGGGAAGACATTTACGTGATCCGTCGGAATATTATTTTCACGCATGAATTGCAGAATGATATTTCCTACCCGGTCATTACCTGTTTCACTGATAAAACCTACCTTGATCCCCATTCGTCCGAGGGATACGATGCCGTTGAATACAGAGCCTCCCGGTACGGCTGCGGAAGGCTGGTTTCCCCGAAAGATGATATCGAGGATTGTTTCTCCGATACCGATTACTTTTCGCATAGCGATCTTGATTTTTCGCCCAAATAACCACCGTGGTGGCGTTTTGAGTATTCTTCGATGGTGAATCCTGTCTTCTTCATTGTCTGTACTACCAGTATGTCACCGATGACGGTCATGGCGGTAGTCGATGTAGTAGGAGTCATGCCTAACGTACAAACTTCGGCGGGTTTACCGGTGCTCAGACAGACGTTTGATTCGTTGGCCAGCGGGCTGTCGGGATTTCCGGTGATAACGATAAACTTCAGTTCCGGGTCCAGATTATGTGCCAGTCGGGTCAGTTCCACGATTTCGCGTGTTTTGCCGGAGTTGGAGATAAGCAGGAGCAAATCGTTTTTTTGTAAGATGCCGAGGTCGCCGTGCTGCGCTTCGCTGGGGTGCAGGAAGACCGATGGAATGCCGGTGGAGCAGAAGGTGGTGGCGATGTTCATGGCAATCTGTCCGGCTTTTCCCATGCCGGAAGTTACTAATTTCCCTTTTTTCTGATGTATCTGTTCTACAATCAGTTGTACCGCTTTCTCGTAAGCGTCTGTTACAGGGATATTGAGCACTGCTTGTGCCTCTTGTTGCAAGAGTTGTTTGATGGAGTCTATCATATAATCAGTTTATTTTTTCTTTTAATTCATCCAGATTGTTTGCTGTTTCATAATAAGTAGAGAAAGATTGTCGGGCGAAGCCCTTATCCTCTAACGTCTTAAGTGCAGCCAGAAGTTCATTGTAAAAACCGTATTCGTTATAGAAGATCACCTTTTTCTGATGATATCCGATAGAGGCGGCGGCTATGACGTGGAAAATCTCGTCGAGTGTACCTACACCACCAGGCAATGCGACCAATATCTCCGACTTCTCTGTTATCACATCTTTCCGGTCGCTCAGGTTACGGGTATGAATCACCTCGTCCAGTAATGTGCTCACACTACCTTTTTCTTCCAGTTTGGCAGGAACTACTCCGATGACCGTACCTCCATTCTCTTTCACGGCGCGGGCTACGCATTCCATCAGTCCGAGATTGGCTCCTCCATAAATCAACGTTTTGCCTGCTTTTCCCATCCATTCTCCGATTTGACGGGCACTGTCAAAGTACATTTTGTCAATGTTTTCCGAGGCAGAACAGAATATTCCTATCTTTTTCATACACGTTGTTGCTAATATAGTCTACAAATATCTGCAATTTTCTATAAACGACAATAAGTTTTATTGTATTTTTGCGGCATTAATTCAATAAGGAAGTAGAAAACAATGCATTACAACGAATATACATTGCCGAATGGCCTGCGCATAATTCATGAACCGACTCTCTCGAAAGTAGCTTATTGTGGTTTTGCCATCGATGCCGGAACGCGCGATGAGGCTGAGAATGAGCAGGGGATGGCTCATTTCGTGGAACATCTTATTTTTAAAGGGACGGAGAAGCGGAAAGCGTGGCATATCCTTAACCGCATGGAGAATGTGGGCGGCGATCTGAATGCCTATACGAATAAAGAGGAGACGGTTGTCTATGCCGCCTTCCTGACCGGGCATCTGGAACGTGCACTCGAATTGCTCGGAGATATTGTATTCCATTCTACTTTCCCGCAGCATGAAATAGAAAAGGAGACGGAAGTGATCATTGACGAAATCCAGTCTTATGAGGATAATCCTTCGGAGTTGATCTTCGATGATTTTGAAGATATGATTTTCCGTAACCATCCGTTGGGAAGGAACATTCTCGGTAAGCCGGAACTGCTGCGGAGTTTCCGTACGGAGGATGTTCTCTCGTTTACCCGTCGCTTTTATCAACCGGGGAATATGGTATTCTTTGTTCAGGGACAATATGATTTCAAGAAGATTATCCGTCTGGCGGAAAAGCATTTGTCCGATATCCCGGCAGTGACGGTGGATAATCAGCGTATGCCTCCTCCTCTTTATGTGCCCGAACGGTTGGTAGTGCCTAAAGATACTCATCAGGCGCATGTAATGATTGGTAGCCGGGGATACAATGCGTATGATGATAAGCGTACGGCACTTTATCTGCTGAATAATGTGCTTGGCGGTCCGGGCATGAACAGTAAGCTGAATGTATCGCTTCGCGAGCGGAGGGGATTGGTGTATAATGTAGAGTCCAATCTGACTTCTTATACCGATACAGGAGCTTTCTGCATCTATTTCGGTACGGATATCGAAGATATGGATACCTGTCTGAAACTGACTTATAAAGAACTGAAGCGAATGCGGGATGTGAAGATGACATCTTCTCAGCTGGCGGCAGCGAAGAAGCAACTGATAGGCCAGATCGGTGTGGCGTCTGATAATTTCGAGAATAATGCGCTGGGTATGGCGAAAACATATCTGCACTATCATAAGTACGAATCGTCAGAATCAGTGTTCCATCGTATTGAGGCGTTGACGGCAGAACAACTGCTGGAGGTTGCCAATGAGATGTTTGCGGAGGAATATTTGTCGACGTTGATTTATAAGTGATACCTTGAGTGAAGAATGTCATATTTCCTACAAAACTTTAATACTCTAATGAAAAATAAATGTTTGCTGTTGTTGCTGTTTGCTTCTTTTCCGATTTTTTCATGGGCTGATGAAACTCTTGATTCACTATTGCATGTCCTTGATCAGACAATCCTAGCACATGACACTTATGTGGTACAGCGCGAATCGCGGATACGGCATCTGAAAGAGCTTGCCGGAGACGTGGCTCCTAATTCCATAGAACGCTATAATCTGAATAATCAGATCTATAAGGAATATAAAGCCTTTATTTGCGATTCCGCTATTTACTATTTAAATGAGAATGTTCGTATTGCGGGTAATCTGGGAGATACTGACCGGGAAATAGAAAGTAAACTGCAACTTTCTCTTTTGCTTTCTTCTACGGGTATGTATACCGAATCAATTGATGTCTTGAAGTCAGTAGACCGACAGAAGGTAACTTCACATCTGATACTTGATTATTATACATGTTTCGATCATGTGTATGGTGAGATGGGATTTTATACACAAGATCAGACGTTATCTGCTTATTATCGGGAAATATCGTCAGCATATAAAGATTCATTATATGCGATATTATCTCCTCAATCGGAAGAATTTATGGTCATGCGCGAAACGTTATTTCGTGACCGGCACAAGTATGATGAGGCCTTGGAGATAAACGACCGTCGCCTGATGGCAGCAGAGCCCGATACGCCTCAATATGCACTTGTAACTTACCATCGCTCACTTATTTATAAATATCTTGGAGATAAAATAAGAGAGAAACAGAATCTTTGCCTTTCTGCTATCTCTGATATTCGTTCTGCTATTAAAGATCATGCTTCTTTGTGGATGTTGGCTCAGTTGCTCTATGAGAATGGCGATATGGAGAGAGCTTACCAATATATGCGTTTCTCGTGGAATGCTACCAAATTTTATAATGCTCGTCTTCGAAGTTGGCAGAGTGCCGATGTACTTTCTTTGATTGATAAAACTTATCAGGCGATGATTGAGAAACAGAACGACCGCCTTCAGCAGTATTTAGTGCTGATTACGGCATTGCTGGTGCTGCTGATTGGTGCGTTGGGCTATATATACCGGCAGATGAAGAAATTGGCTGTTGCAAGGAATCATCTGCAGACAGCCAATCATCAATTGAATCAATTGAATGAAGAATTACAGCAAATGAATGCCTGTTTGACATCTACCAATGCAGAACTGTCTGAATCTAACCAGATTAAGGAAGAATATATTGCCCGTTTTATTAAACTCTGCTCTACTTATATCAATCGGCTCGATGCATATCGTCGTATGGTAAATAAGAAAGTATCTGCTGGTCAGATAGCAGAATTACTTAAAATCACCCGCTCACAAGATGCCCTTGATGAGGAATTGGAAGAACTATATGCCAACTTTGATACTGCTTTCCTGCATTTATTTCCCGATTTTGTGAAGAAGTTCAATGCATTGTTGCAAGACAATGAACAAATCATTCTGAAGAAAGATGAATTATTGAATACCGAACTGAGAATTTTTGCATTAATACGTCTTGGTATTGAAGATAGTTCACAAATAGCAGAGTTTCTCCGTTATTCGGTGAATACAATTTATAATTATCGGGCGAAAGTAAAAAACAAAGCTCGTGGTTCCAGAGAAGATTTCGAAGATTTAGTTCGGAAAATACGTTGATCGATGTTGTAACCTATCCACTTTTTAGGCCTCTTTGGTTGATATTAACTTTCTGTTTATTAGTGGTTTGTCTGTTTGTATAATCCACTTATTATACCCTCATTGTCAAATCACTTCAGTTTCTTTATACTTTTGACCTGTGCTTCTGAAATAGTGGCGAAAGTCCTGTCAAGCACATACCTTAATTATAAACTTTAAAATTAATACGCATGAAAAAGAACAGGCGAAAAATCCTTTCGGGGAGTCGCAAGATTCTCTTTGCTATCTTAGCAGTATTTTTTTCTCTGAGTGCATCCGCACAACAATTTACTGCATCCGGTCAGGTGCTGGATGCACAGAAAGAACCGCTTATCGGTGTAAGTGTACAAGAAAAGGGGACAACTAACGGAGCGATAACTGATTTAGACGGTAACTTTACATTGACGGTCCGGTCCAATGCTACTTTAATATTCTCTTATGTAGGATATAAATCGCAGGAACAGAAAGCATCCCGACAGATGAAAGTTACACTTCAGGAAGACAATGAAGTACTTGAAGAAGTAGTTGTGATCGGCTATGGTTCGGTAAAACGTAAAGATGTTACGACAGCCATTTCCACTGTGTCTACTAAAGATCTTGATGTACGTCCCATCGTTTCTGCCGGACAGGCTATTCAGGGTAAGGCAGCCGGTATCTCCGTAATTCAGCCTAGCGGTACGCCGGGAGGAGAGATGTCTATCCGTGTGCGTGGTACTACTTCTATGAACGGAAGTAACGATCCGCTATATGTAGTGGATGGTGTTCCTGTGGATAACATTAAGTTTTTATCTCCGAATGATATTGAAAGCATGCAGATTCTGAAAGATGCCTCTTCGGCTTCTATCTATGGTTCGCGTGCTGCCAATGGTGTAATTCTGATTACAACAAAGGCCGGAGCGACCGGAAAGGCAAAAGTATCTCTGACAGCACAGTTTGGCTTGAACAAGGTGGCGGATAAGGTAGAATCTCTGAATGCTGCGCAGTATAAAGAGTTACAGGATGAAATCGGACTGGTATCCTTGCCTGATGGACTGCCCGACCGTACTGATTGGTTTGACGAAACATATAAGACCGGAAAGATGCAAAATTATCAGGTAGCAGTATCTAACGGTAATGAAAAGATGAAATACTATCTTTCTGCCGGATATCTCGATGAAAAGGGAATACTGGATATCTCTTATTATAAGCGTTATAATTTCCGGGTGAATCTTGAAAATCAGATTCGTAGTTGGTTGACAGTAAGTGCTAATATCTCCTACTCGGACTATACCAGTAACGGAGGGGGAGCGATGGGAACAGGAGCGAATCGCGGTGGCGTTGTATTGGCTGTTATCAATACGCCGACATATGCTCCGATCTGGGATGCTTTAAATCCGAACCAGTATTACAATAACTTCTATGGAGTTGGAAATATCACCAACCCGTTGGAGAACATGGCACGTGCAAAGAATAATAAAGATAAGGAAAACCGTTTGCTGGCATCGGGCAACGTGTTGCTTACCTTGCTGCCGGAGTTGAAGTTTAAATCAACTCTAACACTTGACCGTCGCAATGCTGTAAATACTACTTTTCTTGATCCGATTTCTACTGCCTGGGGACGTAACCAGTATGGTGAAGCTTCCGACAACCGGAATATGAATACGGTATTGACATTCGACAATGTATTTACTTACAATAAGAACTTCAAGAGACATGGTCTGGAGGTAATGGCAGGGTCATCGTGGACGGATTCAGACTACTCTAACAGCTGGATAAACGGTTCACACTACCGCAATGATCTGATACAGACCTTGAATGCCGCGAACAAGATTGCCTGGGATAATACCGGTACAGGTGCTTCTCAATGGGGAATTATGTCATTTTTCGGACGTGTAGCTTACAATTTTGATAGTAAGTACCTGTTGACGGCTAACCTGCGTGCCGACGGTTCTTCTAAGTTGCATCCTGATCATCGTTGGGGGGTATTCCCATCGTTCTCAGCTGCCTGGCGTGTATCTTCCGAGAAGTTTATGGCTGATTTGACGTGGATTGATGATTTTAAAATACGTGGAGGCTGGGGACAGACAGGTAATCAGTCTGGTATTGGTGACTATGCTTATTTGCAACGTTATAATATCGGTCGTATTGAATGGTTTAAGGTAGCGGCTGAAGGTGATACAACAGATTATGCGAATGCGGTACCGACTATCAGCCAGGCCAATTTACGTACGTCTGACCTTACTTGGGAAACGACTACTCAGACCAATATTGGTCTGGACCTGACAGTATTGAATGGACGTTTGACTTTTAACATGGACTACTATTACAAGAAGACCAAGAACATGCTGATGAACGTATCACTGCCTGCCGGTGCTGCCGCAGCTACTTCTATCGCCCGTAATGAAGGTGAAATGACTAATAAAGGTTTTGAGCTTACCATTAGTTCGAAGAACTTCCGGGGGGGAGCATTTACCTGGGATACGGACTTCAATATTTCCTTCAACCGGAACAAATTGACGAAACTTGAATTGCAGAAAGTGTACTATGATGCCAAAACTGCGGATGTAGTCAACGATTATGTAGTGCGTAATGAGCCGGGACGTGCTTTAGGAGGCTTTTACGGATATATCAGTGACGGTGTAGATCCTGAGACAGGTGAATTAATGTATCGTGACCTGAGTGGTGATGGTAAAATCTCGACTTCCGACCGTACTTATATCGGCGACCCGAATCCGGACTTTACTTATGGTCTGACCAACACTTTCTCATGGAAAGGATTTAATTTGAGTGTGTTTATCCAAGGCTCTTATGGAAATGATATCTTCAATGCTTCCCGTATAGAAACAGAAGGGATGTACGATGGAAAGAATCAGTCTACCAAAGTACTGAACCGCTGGAAGATACCCGGACAGATAACCAATGTGCCGAAAGCTAATTTCAAGTTGCTGAACTCTACTTACTTTATTGAAGATGGCAGTTACCTGAGATTGAAAGACGTTTCCTTGTCGTACAACTTTAAGGGCAAATTACTGCAGAAATGGGGAATCACCCGTCTGCAACCTTACTTTACCGCTACCAATCTGCTGACATGGACAAGCTACTCCGGCATGGATCCGGAAGTAAACCAATGGGGCAACAGCGGTACGGTGCAAGGCATCGACTGGGGTACATACCCGCATTCTAGATCATACGTGTTTGGTATTAATGTTGAATTCTAATGAAAGGAAAGACTATGAAACTAAGATATATATTTTATGGACTCACTTCCGGTTTGCTGTTCGGACTTTCTTCCTGCTCACTGAATTACGATCCGATCGATACTTATTCGGATGTGACCGAAGGTGTGACGGATACCGGTACAAAGGTGGTATTTAAAGATAAAGCGGCTGTAGAAAGTCACCTGACGACTATCTACAATCAGATGCGCGACCGTCAGGAACACTGGTATGTGGACTTGTTGCTCATATCAGATTCGCATGCGGATAATGCGTACGCAGGAACTACGGGAGCTGAGGTACTTCCGTTTGAGAACAATTCCATCGAAGGTTCCAACTCTGTGCTCGAACGTGACTGGAATCGTTATCTGGAAGACGTTGCCCGTGCTAATAAATTGATATGTAATATTGACTTGGTGACCGATAACTCTTTGACTACTGCCGAACGTGCGCAGTATAAGGCGGAAGCAATGATATTCCGTGCCATGGTCATGTTCGATATGGTACGTCTGTGGGGGGATTTCCCGGTTATTACAACAGTAGCTGATGATATTACTTCAGAAAATATCGAAGATGTGTATGAACAATATTTCCCGGCACAAAACACAGAACTGGAAGCTTATCAGCAGATAGAGAAAGATTTGCTGGCTGCCATCCAGCATGCGCCGGATAATACGGCAGGCAACAAAACTCTGTTTACAAAATCCGTAGCCCGTACTCTTCTTGCAAAGATCTATGCAGAGAAACCGTTGCGTGACTATTCAAAAGTAATCCGTTACTGTGACGAGGTGAAGGCTGATGGTTTTGAGCTTGTGAAGGACTTTAGCGATTTGTTCGGCATGAATGCTGCCGGAACGGATGCAAAAGCCCGTAATACTAAAGAATCTATACTGGAAGCTCAGTTTACTCCCGGTTCGGGTAACTGGTGTACATGGATGTTCGGACGTGACCTTGTAAACTGGAATAATAACTTCACTTGGGCAAAATGGGTAACTCCGTCACGTGATTTGATCAATGCTTTCAAGAAAGAAGGAGATCAGATTCGCTTTCAGGAATCCGTAGTTTACTATGATTGTAATTGGAGCAACTATTATCCGTCGGACAATTATCCTTTCATGTACAAATGCCGTTCGGCTAATAGCAGCATTATTAAATACCGCTATGCTGATGTGCTGTTATTGAAGGCAGAAGCATTGATCATGCAGGATACGCCGGATCTGGAAGCGGCAGCTAAGATCATCGACGAAGTGCGTGAACGTGCCGGATTGGGCGAATTGTCTTCATCCGTACGTAAAGACCGGGATGCGATGATTACCGCATTGCTCAACGAACGTCGGCTGGAACTGGCATTCGAAGGACAACGCTGGTTTGATCTGGTTCGTCTGGATAAGGTAGAAGAGGTGATGAACGCCGTATATGCGAAAGATTCAGGTCGCAAGTCACAGGTTTACGCCTTTGATAAGAACTCTTATCGCCTGCCTATCCCACAATCGGTAATCGATGCCAATGACAAGATTGAACAGAACCCCGGATATTGATAGAGCCGGAGATAACATCACTTATAATGTATTTAAATAGAAAAAGAAACTAACGATTATGATAAACATGAGAAATATAGCACTGACCTTTTTAGGATGCTTCACCATATTAGCGGCTTGTAGCAATAGTGATGATGCGGAAAAACCGGTAGTACCTGTCCCCACCGGAGATGTAGCCATTTATACGACAACCAGCAGTCTGACCCGTGATTTGACCCGTGATGCGGTTAACTTCAGCCCGAAAGACAATTTGGCTCCAACCACAATAACTTTGAATCCTGCGGAACAGTACCAGACGATGGATGGTTTCGGAGCAGCTATCACAGGTTCTACCTGTTACAACCTGTTACTGATGAAACCGGCTGACCGTCATGCTTTCCTGACGGAAACATTCTCCGATAAAGATGGTTTCGGATTCAGTTACATCCGTATTTCCATTGGTTGTTCGGACTTCTCGTTAAGCGAATATACCTGCTGTGATACGAAAGGGATCGAAAACTTTGCTTTGCAGAGCGAAGAAAAGGACTATATCCTTCCGATCCTGAAAGAGATTCTGGCCATTAACCCTTCTATCAAGGTAATTGCTGCTCCTTGGACCTGTCCGAAATGGATGAAAGTGAAAAGCCTGACAGACCGTACACCATTGGATTCGTGGACGAACGGACAATTGAACCCGGATTATTATCAGGATTATGCTACTTATTTTGTGAAATGGATACAGGCATTTAAAGCCGAAGGCATTGACATTTATGCAGTAACTCCGCAAAATGAACCTTTGAACCGTGGCAACTCCGCTTCGCTCTATATGGAATGGGAAGAACAAAGAGACTTCGTGAAAACAGCGCTCGGTCCTCAGATGAAAGCTGCCGGACTGTCTACCAAGATTTATGCTTTCGACCATAACTACAATTATGACAATATCGAATCGCAGAAGAACTATCCGGGCAAGATTTACGAAGATGCCGCTGCTTCTCAGTATCTGGCAGGTGCTGCTTACCATAACTATGGCGGCAACCGTGAAGAATTGCTGAATATACATCAGGCATATCCTGAGAAAGAACTTCTGTTTACAGAAACTTCTATCGGCACATGGAACAGCGGACGTGACTTGTCGAAGCGTCTGATGGAAGATATGGAAGAGGTAGCATTGGGAACAATCAATAATTGGTGTAAGGGCGTAATTGTCTGGAATCTGATGCTCGATAACGACCGTGGTCCGAATCGTGAAGGTGGTTGTCAGACTTGCTATGGTGCGGTAGATATCAATAACAGTGATTATAAGACAATCATACGTAACTCTCACTACTATATCATTGCTCATCTTTCAAGTGTTGTGAAGCCGGGAGCTGTGCGTATCGCCACTACCGGTTATACGGACAACGGTATTACCTGTTCTGCTTTCGAAAATACGGACGGAACGTATGCCTTTGTTCTGATAAACAACAATGAGAAGTCGAAGAAGATAACTGTCAGCGACGGTCAACGTCATTTCGCTTATGACGTTCCCGGTAAATCAGTAACTTCATACCGTTGGGCAAAGTCAAAGTAAGAACCTTAAAAGTATAAAGACAATGAAAAAAAGTATCTATATAACATTGGCATTGGCGGGAATCTTATCCATGAATTCCTGTAATGATGACGAGTTCCTTCCCGGTAATCCGAGTATGGAGATCAAGGCGGAGAATGCGGATGCCCTTTTCGGCGACAGCCTTCCGTTTACGATCAAGGCTTCGGATGTAGACGTTCCTCTTTCTACTTTGAAAGCGCAGCTTTTCTATGGAGAAGAACAGGTCTCTGAAACGGTGATCCGAACAAAGACAAGTGGAAGCGACTATACCGGAAAGATTTATATTCCTTATTATGCTAATATTCCTAACGGAAAGGCGACATTGAAGTATATCCTTCAGAATATTCACTTTACTACGACGGAACAGGAAACGGAACTTACGTTGGCACGCCCGGACTTTCCTTATCTGACCCTGGTAGATGAAGAAGGGCAGGAGTACCGGATGGACAGGCAATCGATGTATCATTATAGCGTATCGGGAGACTTTTCGCAGAAGATGAAAGCGTATATCAAAACTCCGAAAGTAGGGGAGCACGGCAACGAGCTAACTTTTGGCTGGGAAGACAATACGATTGCAGTAGGCTCTACTACGTCTATCCCGTTCTCCAATACAGAGCCGGGCAATTATACGATTCAGTTTAATACTTTCAACTATGAAGCAAGTCCGTTTGCCAAATTATTGCTGAATGGAAAAGAAATGGAACTGGTAGAAAACGATGTATATGCTGTTAAACTGTCGTTAAAGCAGAATGACATTCTGACGTTCGAAGGAGTGCCTGCTTATGATGAATGGTGGATTGATCCGGACTTCTTTGAAAAGCAGGAGGATGGAACACTGAAGTTCCTGCCGATTGACGGAAGCTATCAGATTACAGCAAACGGTAAGAGACAGTACTTCTCTGTCATAGCTTTAAAAGACGGTGAAGCAGCTAAATTGCAGGATGACGGAACAGGAGCTATCTGGGCTATCGGAAATGGAATTGGCAAGCCGTCGGTATCTTTGTACGAAGTGGGATGGACGCCGGAGAATGGTTTGTGTATGCCGCAACTTACGGCAAAGAAGTATCAGCTTACGTTTACTGCCGGTGTGACTATGAAAACAAGTGATATTGACTTTAAATTCTTCCACATAAACAAGTGGGATAATGGTGAATTTAAGGGAGATGCCATCTCTACTACAAGCGACCTTGTTGAAATAACAGAGTCGGGTAACTTGAAGTTGCAGGAAGGTCAGAAATTTGAGAGAGGCGGTGTTTATAAGTTTACGGTAGATGTAACGAAAGGTAATACCAAAGCAGTACTGACTGTAGAGAAAGTAGGACAGGTAGACTTGCCGCGACCGGACATTACAATCAATGGAATGAAGCTGGAAGAAGGCAGTTCCGATATGTATCAATTGCAGATGTCTTTGACGCAGAACCAGACACTCGAAATAGGTGGCATCGAAGATCTAAATGATTGGTATGTTGATCCAGATTATCTGGTGAAGACCGGAGATAATCACTTGAAGTTCTTGCCGGTTGCCGGTAGCTACAGGGTGATGGTAAATGCTACACGTAAATACTTTGCAGTAATACGTATGAATGGCAATAGTGAAGCCGGACTGGATGCTGACGGGCATGGTGCCGTATGGTTGTTGGGCTATGGTATGGGCTCTCCGTCTATTAAGGACGAATTTAACTGGGACTTTTCGACTGCTTATTGTGTGGCGGAAATCAGTCCGAAAGTTTATCAGTTTACTGGGAAGACTGGTGCTGAAGGCAGTACGGTTATTGGTGAACGCATACGATACGATTATATCAGTGTTAAATATCTGGGTGGAAAGTCTTGGGATCAGCAATTTCATCAAAAGAACCTGCAAATGGATCAGGCTACCCGGAACTTATTCAATGTTGATGAGGAAAATCTTGTATTGGCCTCTCCGTTGGAACAGGGAGTTACTTATGTGTTTACGTTAGATTTCACTCAGGGGATAGATAAAGGAATTCTTTCTGTTGTGAAGAAGTAAAAATACAGAAATCATTTATGAACATGAAATTTAAAGCAACGTTACTTGGCTTGTCTATAGCCGCCGTTTTACCGACTATGAATATGGCGCAGACACCAGTATATCTGGACACGAGCAAGCCTGTCGAAGAACGGGTGAAAGATGCGCTGAGCCGTATGACACTTGAAGAGAAGGTGAAGATGACTCATGCGCAGTCTAAATTTAGTTCACCGGGAGTCCCTCGTCTGGGGATTCCCGAAGTATGGGCAACCGATGGCCCTCACGGCATCCGTCCCGAAGTATTATGGGATGAGTGGGATCAGGCAGGATGGACAAACGATTCCTGTATAGCCTATCCTGCATTGACTTGCCTTTCTGCAACATGGAATCCCGAAATGTCTTATCTTTATGGGAAGAGCATTGGCGAAGAAGCCCGTTACCGGAAAAAAGATATTCTCCTGGGGCCCGGTGTCAACATCTACCGTACCCCGTTGAATGGGCGTAATTTTGAATATATGGGCGAAGATCCGTACCTGTCTTCCATAATGGTAGTTCCTTATATTAAGGGAGTACAGGAAAACGGTGTTGCTGCTTGTGTGAAGCATTACGCATTAAACAATCAGGAGTTCAACCGTCACACCACCAATGTTCATTTGAGCGACCGTGCTCTTTATGAGATTTATCTTCCGGCTTTCAAAGCGGCCGTTCAGGAAGGTGGTGCTTGGGCGATAATGGGAGCTTACAACCTTTATTCGTTTAGTGAAGATACCGACTCCGGTAAGCTCTATAAGACTCAGCATGCGTGCCATAATAAGCGATTGCTGCAAGATATTCTGCGTAAGGAATGGGGCTTTGATGGTGTCGTCGTTTCAGATTGGGGCGGAGTACATGATACTTTCCAAGCCATTTCGAATGGTCTGGACATGGAGTTCGGTTCATGGACAAACGGACTTTCTGCCGGGACAAGGAATGCTTATGACAATTACTATTTGGCGCATCCTTACCTGAAACTGATCCAGGACGGCACAGTCGGAACCAAAGAACTGGACGAAAAAGTGAGTAATATCCTCCGTCTGATCTTCCGCACTTCGATGAACCCGCATAAACCTTTCGGTTCTCTGGCTTCGCCCGAGCATGGACAAGCCGGACGCAAAATCGGTGAAGAAGGAATTGTACTGTTACAGAATAAGGATAATGTATTGCCTATTGACTTGAAGAAAGCCAGGAAGATTGCTGTTATCGGTGAAAACGCCATTAAGATGATGACTGTAGGCGGTGGTAGTTCTTCTCTGAAAGTGAAATATGAGATATCTCCTTTGGACGGCTTAAAGAACCGCGTAGGTTCACAGGCGGAAGTTTTGTATGCCCGTGGATACGTTGGTGACCCGACAGGGGAATATAATGGAGTACAGACCGGACAAGATTTGAAAGACGACCGTTCGGAGGATGAACTTCTTGCTGAGGCTGTAGAAGTGTCTAAAGATGCGGATTACGTAATTTTCTTCGGTGGACTGAACAAGAGCAATCATCAGGATTGCGAAGATTCGGACCGTGCATCCCTAGGATTGCCGTATGCGCAGGACAGAGTGATTGGCGAGTTGGCAAAAGTAAATAAGAACTTGATTGTCGTAAACATCTCCGGTAATGCGGTTGCCATGCCTTGGGTAAATGAAGTGCCCGCTATTGTTCAGGGTTGGTTCTTAGGTTCGGAAGCCGGAACAGCTCTTGCTTCGGTACTGCTAGGAGATGCTAATCCGTCGGGGAAACTTCCTTTTACTTTTCCTGCAAGACTGGAAGACGTAGGCGCACATAAACTGGGTGAATATCCGGGGAATAAAGAAGAGTTGGCATACTCCAAGAACAATGGTGATACCATAAACGAAATCTATCGTGAAGATATTTTTGTAGGCTATCGCTGGGCAGACAAAGAAAAGATCAAACCGCTTTTCCCGTTCGGACACGGATTGAGCTATACTACTTTCGCTTACGGGAAACCTTCGGCTGACAAAAAGGTGATGACTGCCGATGATACCATCTCTTTCACGATCAACGTAAAGAATACAGGTACTCGTGAAGGTCAGGAAGTTATCCAGCTTTATGTCAGCGATAAGAAATCCTCTCTGCCTCGTCCGGTCAAGGAACTGAAAGGCTTCAAGAAAGTAAAACTGGCTCCGGGTGAGGAGAAGGCTGTAACGCTGACGATTGATAAAAAAGCCCTGAGCTTCTTCGATGATGTCAAACACGAGTGGATGGCAGAACCGGGTAAGTTTGAAGCAGTCATCGGAACATCATCCAGAGACATTAAAGGAATTGTACCATTTGAGTTGAGATAGGTATCCGTTTGGTAAAACTGGGGTCCTCCCCCGGTAAAACAGATTGCTGGGAGAATGTTGTTATCTTATAAAAGAGAGAGTCACAACATTCTCCTTTTTCTTTGAAACGAGTTTGGCTTGTGATTAGAAATAAGGTTTATACCTTGCATTTTACTGTGGTATATGCAATTTAGAATGAATTTCTTTTTCCTATTCTGATTTATGTCCTATCTTTGTAGTGCTCTTTTTTCAAAATCACACAAGGCTGGAAACCTGCCTTGTAATTGTGGCAGGCATTTTTATGCCTGTCCGGTTCATTCTATATGGGCGGTTTCGCACCCCCATGTAGAGTGTTAATGCACCTGCTGCCTTGTGTGAACGAGAAAAGAGCAATGGGACAGGCGGAACCGCTTCTTTTATTATCTAAAACCACCTTTCTGTTTAGCCCCGTTGAACTTAATTTATTCACCATTTAATTTAAATTCTTATGAAGGAGGTTTTAAACAACCAGCAGATTGTTTGTCCGGGGGACGCAACACAATTCATGCATGCCATTTTTTCTTCAGATCATGAAATGATGACCTTTTATCTTACGCTCAATCGTTTTATAAATCCAGCCAGTTATTTGGTGGAACGCTCGGATCGGCAAAGACTGGAAGATTTAGAGAATGTTCTTTTTGGTAATGTAGCAGCTTTCGAGGCAGTTCATCATTTTAAGAAAATTAGTGTAAAAGATGTGATTAAAGGATTTGGTATGCATATGATGAATATGCAGGTTTCAAATGCCAATCGTATGCAAAGTGCCAATATAATGGGCTCTTTTATAGATTGTATTATTGATACAACTAAAAATAGTTGGCAATATAAACAGATGTACCGGGTCAATCATTTACATCTTGAGAATGTCAGATATTTGCTGAATCGACTGAATGAAGAGTAATCTGTTGAAGGATATAATAGTGACCTGGTGATTATAATTTGTCTCTTTCTACAGAGTTAAAAACGTTATTCTTATTGTCACTTGTCACTTTTCAGACTTAATGTGCTGGAATTTAGCGTGATAAGGGTGATAATAGGTGGTGACAATAGGGTGATAATAGAGAAAAATCGCTTTTCTATTGTCACCTTCATAAGAGATTCTGCCTTCCTAGTTCAGGTAAGCCGGTTCATTTAATAGTTTGTGCTACGTTTATTAAGCTGTTTTCAACGTTAGATTAATGTATTACGGTCGTTACATTTCTTCGTTTCACGTCTGTAATCCCATGAGTCCATGTACGTGAACCGATGGGATCACGTACGCAGTCCCAACGGTTTACGTACGTGGAACGAAAACAGAAAGCGGACAAAAGATATTAATCAAGGCTTGTCCGCCTGTTAACCTTACCGGGATATATGATAAGATACGTAGTGTCAGGACGTTTGATGTCTTTGTCTGGCTATTATAATGTTATTTACTTGTTAATACCAACAAACTCTCCGGTCCCATATTGAAAAGCAGGTCAATAATACTCAGATTAGGGAGAAAACCGAGTTTGGAATCAAAGACTTGGTAATAGGGATGCGGAATAAATTCTGGATCAGCTATCTGGAAATCTTTCTTAGGATGAATAATCTCGCGGAAATCTGTTTCTTCTGCTGCAAATTCCGTTTTATATTCTGAAGTTCGTTCAATGCAGGGTTGAATGTCTATCAATTTACAGACCAGCTGGCAGATTTCTTCGTTGAAATCGGCTAAAAACTCGTATTTCTTTTCGTAGAAAGGGCGGAAGTCGTCTTTGTAATATTCAAAGTAAGGAGTACTGTTGTAGGCTGATTCGATGGCATTCCAATGCAGATGGCGCCAGTTACCGTGATCGGAAATACGTATATCCTTCATCGGACATTTCAGCGTATCCGGTTTGACGGTTGGAATGGAGAGTGCCAGTTCACCGTCAGGTCCGGCAATCGTACAACGGTTGCGATAGGTTTGCTTTATATAATGATCGTGTTGTTCGACATATATTTTATCATATTCCAATAGTTTGGTATAATATTCTACTGGAGCAAGGTAGGCAGATGATAAATAAGCTATTCTCATTATTTTATGTACAGATGTTATGTTGAAAACTATGCATGTGAATTATTTTACAGACTGAAAGAAGCGATTCCATCGGTATCCGTCAAAGATTCCCGTTCCTTTTTCTTTAGAGAACCAGATTAGTGATGCTTTCCCGATAATATGGTCTTGCGGAACGAATCCGAACAGACGTGAATCGGACAGATTGACACTATTGTTGGAAGCCATCCAGTAGTAATCTTTGGTAAAAAAACAATGCTGTGTGGGTTTTCCGTCGATATAAAGCGTATCATTCTTTATTTCCGCCTGTTTGCCTTCGTGCATCACGAGGGTATTTCGCAGCAATGTGATATTCCACGGATATACTCGTAGTGCTTTCCCTTTGCCGGGAACGATGAGCGGTTTAAGCTCTTTTTCGCTCTTTTCCGTCAAAGGCTGAATCCAGTTCTGATCGCTGATCGCTTGTTCCAGTAAGTAATATTCATAGCGGCTGAAACTGCGGACATGAGTACTGTCATTACTTCCCATCAGTCCGTCGTTGGTGATGGAAAGGGTTTGCATAAGCGAAGTGATCAACTGCTCTTTGGCAGCGGGATAGGTGTAGAGCCTTTTCTTGTCCGGATTGAGTTGCGCTTCGGGAGAGGATACGGAGAAAAGGGAATCGACAAGCAGGGTATCACCGGGAGTACCGATACAACGGCTGATATAGATTTCTCTTCGGTCAATAGTCGGTTGCCCGATAGCGGCGGGATTATTAAAGACTACAACATCTTGTTGCCGGACAGATCGCTCGCACCAGCGGTGATATGAGAACAGTGACATCAGCGGAACCCGCAGGCCGTAGCTCCATTTGTTGACCAGAATACGTTCACCCTGAAAAAGTGAATTCTCCATACCGGTGGAAGGGATAAGGCAGGATGTAAAAGCGAATCCCCGGAGCAGAAGCACGACGGCTATTGCTCCGGCGAATGCGAATATCCATTTGAATTTACGAATGTTCATCAATTTCTATCACCTTATCACTCTATCACGTCTGTATCCTTATTAGTCTACCCACTTGAAGAGGCGGTTCCAACGGATTTTTCCGTCAAACCATCCGCGGTCTTTGTCAAGTGACAGCCATACAACGATAGGTTTACCTACTACATGGTCTTCAGGAACGAATCCCCAATAACGGGAGTCCGCAGAATTGTGGCGGTTGTCGCCCATCATCCAGTAATAGTCCATCTTAAAGGTATATTGATCGGTTTTCTCGCCGTTGATATAAATACCGTCCGGCTTGATCTCCAGCTTATTACCTTCGTAAGCGACAATACAACGTTCGTAGATAGGCAGGTTATCTTCAGTCAGAGTGATAGTAGCACCTTTGGCGGGAATCCAGATCGGACCGTAGTTGTTACGGTTCCATTTGGTATGTAAGTTGAGCGGGTACATCTGTCCGGCATACTCTTCCGGTTCCATGACGATCTTGCTGATGAGCTTTTTGTTGCCGGACAATGTTTCGTACATTTTCTTCGTCAGCGGAAGATGATAAATAGGAGCCATCTTTCCTTGTGCATTCCGATTGTCCAGTCCGATCTGTCTGAAGGTTTCTTCCCATGAAGAATCATCATACAATGTCTGGTCTGCCTTGCTGATGCCTAATTCACGGAACATATCTTCCGTGATATACGGGCCTGTGGTCTGTACGAAGTAGTTGAACTGCAGATTTTCGGGATTCTCGATAGCCTTGCCGTCAATCATGACCTGACCGTCTACGATCTGCAGCGTATCTCCGGGCAGACCGACACAGCGTTTTACATAGTTTTCACGGCGGTCTACCGGACGATAAACGACCTCTCCGTAAACACGCGGATTCGATAGAATCTGCTGGCGACCGGCATTATAATACAAATCGTAAACAGCACGTTGCTGCTGGCGTGTCAGACTGTCCATCTCTATCTGCTTGGGATACAGGCGCTGACCTTCACCGTAAGCTATAGAGTAGAAATCTGTTTGCTGATTGTTGAGCGCTACCGTATCACCGGCAGGAAAGTTGAAGACAACAATGTCATTGAGTTTCACTTTTCCGAACCCGGGAACTCTTTTATATTTCCACTGAGGCCATTCGATATATGATTTGGTATTTAAAATAGGCAATGTATGTTGCGCCAGCGGCATGGAAAGCGGCGTATTCGGCACACGTGGCCCGTAACTCATCTTGCTGACGTACAGGAAGTCGCCTACCAGCAATGACTTTTCCAAAGACGAGGAAGGAATCTGATAGTTTTGGAAAATGTAGATATTGACAAAGTAGACAGCAACCAATGCAAAGACAATGGCATCTACCCAGCTCATAACATTACGAACGGTAGGATTCTTCGATTTTTTCCAGAATGACCAGGGTATTTTCTTGGTGATATAAATATCGAAGATGAAAGGAACGACAATCAGCCCCCACCAACTGCGTACCCAGATGAGGAAGGCGAGATAAAGGAGAATAGCAATGGTGCATTTGATCCATTGTGTGCGTGTGGCTTGTCTCATAATCTATATTCGTTTGATAGTGGCTTTGAAGCCTTATTCGTTTAAGAATGGGAATAAATCACTCATGCCCAGATATCCCTCATGTTGGGCCGTGTATTCGGCAGCAAGGATGGCTCCCAATACAAAGCCGCCGCGATTCTTGGCATCGTGCGTGATGGAAATGCTGTCTACTTCTGACTCGTAGCGGATGGTATGGATGCCGAAAACCTCTCCTTCACGGATCGAGTCGATAGGAAACTCGTTGGAGGCGCAGGCGTCGGTGCCGCTGACGGTACCGTCCGGTGCAAGGAGCGTTCCTTTTACCCATTTGTCTTTGCGGTCCATGTTTTCCAGTATGCCTTCAGCCAGTGTGATGGCAGTGCCGCTGGGTGCATCCAGTTTATGGATATGATGCGTCTCGCTCATGGTGACGTCATAACCGGGGAATTGATTCATTATTTTTGCCAGATACTTGTTGACAGACGAGAAGATAGCTACTCCAAGGCTGAAGTTGGACGACCAGAAAAGGGTTTTTCCTCCTTCGGTACATAGCTTTTTGATTTCTTCGCCATGTTCCGCCATCCATCCTGTACTGCCTGATACTAATTTGACTCCGGCTTTGAAAGCTTTCATATAATTGCTGTAGGCTACCATCGGATTGGTGAACTCAATGGCTACGTCGGCGGACTTGAATGCTTCCGACTCAAAGTCTTCCTGATTATCAACATCAATAATGCAGACAATTTCGTGTCCGCGACTAAGGGCTGCCTTTTCAAGTTCCTTGCCCATTTTTCCATAACCGATCAACGCTATTTTCATTGTTTTCTGACTTATATTCAAAATAATAGTCGCAAAGATAAGATTTTTATTACATTTGCAGTGCACATTAACTTTCTGTTAACATGGAACACCTTCTCCACTATGTGTGGAAACATAAATTATTCCCTCTCAAAATACTGCAAACCACCAAAGGCTTACTGGTAGAAATTATCGATTCAGGACTGCAGAACCCTGATGCCGGTCCCGACTTCTTTAATGCGAAGCTGAAGATAGACGGTACATTGTGGGTGGGAAATATAGAGATACATACTCATTCTTCAGACTGGTACTGTCACGGTCACGACCATGATAAAGCATACGATTCTGTGATTCTGCATGTGGTGGCCGAGGCAGATGCCGAAGTAACCCGTTCCAACGGTGAGCAAATCCCCCAACTGCTATTGACCTGTCCCGAGAATGTACAAACCCATTATCATGAACTCTGCATTGCCGACCAATATCCTGCTTGCTATTCCATCATCAGCTCTTTATCCAAATTAACGATTCACTCCTGGCTGACGGCTCTTCAGACCGAACGACTGGAGCAAAAAGCAAGGCAAATTGCCGACCGGCTGGAACGATGTGACCGTCATTGGGAAGATGCCTTCTTTATCACTCTTGCCCGTAATTTCGGTTTCGGCTTGAATGGCGATGCTTTTGAGACGTGGGCAGGACTGCTTCCGTTCCGGGCGATAGACAAGCATCGGAATGATCTGTTTCAGATAGAGGCTTTTTTCTTCGGGCAGGCCGGTTTGCTGGAGGAGGCGTTTTTAAAGAAGGAGCAGGAAGATGAGTATAGTCTCCGGCTTCGTAAGGAATTTCGCTATCTGCAACGGAAGTTTGAAATAACTCAGGTGATGGATGCCGGTTTATGGCGTTTTTTGAGGCTTCGTCCGGAAAACTTTCCTCATATCCGGTTAGCACAGTTGGCCTACTTGTATCAGAAAGTTGATAAGCTCTTTTCGCAGATGATGGAGGCAGAAACCTTGCCGGAAGTGCGTCAATTACTGTCTACTCATGCTTCTGCATATTGGGATAATCATTATATATTCGGCCGGCCTTCTCCGCAAAGAGAGAAATCGATGGGAGAGAAGTCACAGAACTTGATTGTGATTAATACCGTTGTTCCTTTCTTATATGCTTATGGTCTGCATAGAACCGATGAGCGTATGTGCGATCGTGCCGGACGTTTTCTGGAAGAGTTGAAAGCGGAGAATAACCATATTATCCGGTCGTGGGGAGATGCCGGGCTACCGGTCGGTTCGGCGGCAGATAGCCAGGCATTGATACAGCTCCGCAAAGAGTATTGTGATAAACGGAAATGTCTCTTTTGCCGTTTCGGATACGAGTATTTGCGGAAGAAATGAGTCGTTTATTTCTCTAATAACTTATAGACTGCATTGAGAAGATCATTTTCCCTGTTGGGTCTGGGGGCGTCACGGTTTACGATGTTTCCTTCCTTGTCTATCAACATATAGGTGGGGAAGGAGCGAACCTGCAGGAACGTCTCAATAGCCCTTTGCTGCTCATCGGGCAGATTATAGTGGACGGCAATTTTGCCGGTCAGTCCATATTCCTTGATAATGTTTTTCCACGATTTGTCCGAGGAATGGTTGCAGAGATATAAGAATATCACGTCTTTTCCCTCAAACAGTTTCTTGGCGCTTCCTGCATATTGCATCATGTCCTTGCACGGACCGCACCAGGTGCCCCATACATCCAGATAAACCACTTTCCCTTTATAAGGCTCAATGATTTTGCGGAATAATTGTTCTCCGTCTGTGATCTCTGCCAGAGGTTCGTTAGGCATCAGGCTTTCGGGATATTCGATGGCCTTGTGGGATATTTCTTCGTATATCCCTTGTTGATTTAATACATAAGCCTGTAGGGAAGGATTAGAAACTTCTGCTTTGAATTTACTGATGAGGCTGTCCGGCAATTCTTTGTGAGTCTGCTGCAACATCTCATAATAGCAATTCGTCTTTAGTATTTCCTTTAATTTTGCGTCCATTTGCAGGGAATCGATGATAGCAAGGGTACGATTGATGGAGTTAGCGAGTAAGTTTCCCATCATATATTCATTGAGAATTTCGTCTCTGTCTACGAGGCTCTGTATTGTTTTGATGCTCGGTTCCATCTTTTTGTTGTAGGCAGCCATTGTCAGTGAGTCAGCCGTATTCGCAGCTTTCATTTTTTCAATTTCTTGTTCGAAGTTACTGAAGGCGTGTAATGCGTCTTTTTCTTCTTGTGATAGCTGAATCTTTCCGTCCCTTTCAAATTTAAGATAGAGCATTTCCATCTTTTGAGGAGTCACGGTCAACCTGTTCGAAGAAGCGGGAGCAATGTCCGTTATGTATCCGACGTAATCCCGCAGGAAAGAACCATAATCTCTGAGAAGCGTATAAGGCTTTACCGGACGGGGATATAGTGCGGAGTCTACATAACTCATAAATTCCGGTTGCAGATGCTCCTGCTTGTTACGGTCTACCGAAAAGCGGCGCTGCATCAGGTCGCGTGCAGCGTTGTAGCGGATTTCCTGTTCTGTGTAATAGCGGAACTTGTGCGAGAGAAGCGGATGATCATTGAGTATCTTTGCACGATATTCTGATTTATGACGGATGATATCCTGCGTCTTTTGCAAATATTCCATATTTTCCATTTTTTCTCCTTCGTCGTAGCCGATATATTCACTGAGTCCTTCGTGGGCCAGCAGTTCGTTGAGGATACGTGCCTTTTCTCCCATTACTAATTTCTTTTTGTCAGCGAAGTCCACATAGAGGAAATAGGTCTCTCCCGGCTCTACGGATGTCCAGATAGTAGTACGTCCCCAATCGATGAACACGTTGTGGCTGTTCAATACAGGGAAACGGAGGGTGAACCTTCCCAGTGAGTCGATTTCGGTTGTATATTCTTCTTCATTATTGGTGATCATATCCGGTACGTCTACTCCGAAAGGACGTGTCGAAGGCAGGTTACGCAGGTATCCGATGAGAGTCACGCTATCCGTTTGATAACCATTGTCTACGAAAGGAGTGGTATCAGCTATCGGATAATCGGGCAGATACTTGTCGTTACAAAGAATATATGTCTGTGCCTTTTCTTTTCCGACAGACAGGGTGCAGGATGTTTCATCTTTACGAGTTAAACGTACTTTCAGTTGTTCTGTTCCATTTTTCAGGATGATGGTGGTTCGATTCTTTTGGGTGTTTATCGACTCATAATCCCAAAATTGACATTGGTAGACAGCAAAGTCTTCGAAGAATCCGATGCGCCAGTCTCCGGTCGCTTGATTGATCCAACATCCGGCGAAAGCATATATTTCAGGGCGTGAGGCGATGGGAGAGACTTTTTCATTTTGCAGTTCAGCGGCTACGTTCATTGTTTTCGGCAGGGGGAAGCTGAGGTAAAGCAGTTTGTACGCTTCTCCGCTTTTGACGAGCAGCCGATATTCTTTATTGAGAAAATATCCGGCCGATAAGATATCCCATGTTTTTCCGTCATAGAGCAGTTTTCCGTCACGGGTGAATTCGTAGATTACTTTTCCGGATAATCCTTTCACCCATTTCTGATAAACACGGTCGGGCAATGTAAGGGGAGTGAGCGGTTCCGTATGGTCGGGGACTTGCTTGCGGATACAGTTCTTCGGCTCTTTCCAGCCTTTGTACCAGATGGTGGCAGCGTCATTACCGGTAGGTGTGATACGGAATTCCGTCGTATCTCCTTTCTGATTGCGTAAATGGAAGAAGTAGCTGCCGTCAGCTTCCTGTTTTATCTGTTCGGCATAGAAAACGACGTAATAGTTCTCTACGAAATTCTCTCCGATGAGCGGACCGTTCCAGTCAGATACATTGTCTGCTTTAAATTGCCAGTAGCCTCGCAAAGATTCGGGAATTGTCTGATAAGTGCCGGATTGGGCGAAAGCGATAGTCTGTGTGCTGCATAAAAGCAAAAGACCTATCAGGAGAAAACAGTGGGGGTGTCTCATAGGTGTGTTTTTATTTAAGTTAGTATTTCGATTTATGACAAAGGTATTTTAATACCGGAATAATGAGGTGTGGTAAGTTTATTATTTGTAGTAGTTTAACTATTTTCTTCCCGATTCGTATCAAGATATTGAACTTGTCATTATCTTTGCAGCGTTATTTTAAACTCTTAATTTATATCGTGTTATGAGAGCTAAGAAGTTTGCATGCTGTTTGATGGTCATGTCATTGCTGGCAGGTATTTCATTTATTTCCTGTGGCAATAGCTCCAGGGCGAAAGTAGAAAGTGAAGCAGCACAGACAGGAGAAGATTTCAAGTCGTTTCTGGATAAGTTTACTTCCAGTGCGGCGTTTCAGTATACTCGTGTCAAGTTTCCGTTGAAAACGCCGGTTACTTTATTGGCGGATGACGGGGAAACTGAGAAAACGTTCCCTTTTACGAAGGAAAAGTGGCCGTTGCTGGACAGTGAAACGCTGAAAGAAGAACGTATCACTCAGGAAGAGGGCGGTGTTTATGTATCTAAGTTTACGCTGAACGAACCGGCGCATAAGGTATTTGAGGCGGGATACGAAGAATCGGAGATCGACTTACGTGTGGAGTTCGAACTGCTGCCCGATGGAAAATGGTATGTAGTAGATTGTTATACCGGCTGGTATGGATATGATTTGCCGATTGCAGAGCTGAAACAAACCATTCAGCACGTGCAGGAAGAGAATGCGGCTTTTAAAGAACTTCACCCTTAAAAGCAGGACCGGCAGAGAGCATATCGGTCATTATCTATAAGATATAGCACATAATTTGAACTATTTTGTACGATTTGAACCCCTCTTTCCAACAAAAGAGGGGTTTCTTTGCATTCGGAAGATGAACAGGTGATCTTCTCTGTAAATACCGGCTAATGATAAACCGATTTACCATCGGACCTAAAACGATATATTCTATGATAAAGCAATCTTTTACTCTGTCAGTGACAATGCTGATATTGTCTTTTCTCTGTCCGGCATTCCTCAATGCGCAGATAGTTACGGATGAGCGGATGTTCTCTTTTGAAGAGCCGCAGTTACCTGCCTGTATAACCGGTGTTCAGTCTCAGTTAGGCATATCCGGTGCACATTATAAAGACGGGAAACATTCGTTGGAATGGACCTTCGAACCGAACGGGAGACTGGAACTCCGGAAAGACCTGAAGTTTGAAAAGAAGGACCCGACAGGGAAAGACCTGTATCTTTCCGCTTTCATCGTATGGATATACAATGAGCAGCCTCAGGACGCTGCTATCGAGTTTGAATTTCTGAAAGACGGCCGTAAGTGCGTTTCTTTCCCTTTCGGCATCAATTTCAAAGGCTGGCGTGCGGCATGGGTCTGCTATGAACGCGATATGCAAGGCACGCCGGAAGAAGGAATGAACGAGCTCCGCATCGTGGCTCCCAATGCAAAAGGACGCCTTTTCATCGATCATCTGATCACTGCGACAAAGGTGGATGCCCGTCAGCAGACAGCCGATCTGCAAGTCCCCTTTGTCAATGCCGGCACTACCAATCACTGGCTGGTACTCTACAAACACTCCCTCCTGAAACCGGACATCGAACTGACTCCCGTAAGCGACAAGCAGCGGCAGGAAATGAAACTGCTGGAAAATCGTTTCCGTGACATGATCTATACCAAAGGGAAGGTGACGGAGAAAGAAGCCGAAACCATCCGTAAGAAATACGACCTCTATCAGATAACCTATAAGGACGGGCAAGTGTCCGGAGTGCCCGTTTTCATGGTGCGTGCTTCCGAAGCCTACGAACGGATGATTCCGGACTGGGACAAGGATATGCTGACCAAGATGGGAATAGAGATGCGTGCCTATTTTGACTTAATGAAACGGATTGCCGTGGCTTACAATAACAGTGAGGCAGGATCACCGATCCGCAAGGAGATGAGGCGGAAATTTCTTGCGATGTACGACCATATCACCGATCAGGGAGTGGCTTACGGTAGTTGCTGGGGCAATATTCATCATTACGGATATAGCGTGCGCGGACTTTATCCGGCTTATTTCCTGATGAAAGATGTATTGCGGGAAGAAGGAAAACTGCTCGAAGCGGAGCGTACGTTGCGTTGGTATGCCATCACCAACGAAGTATATCCCAAGCCGGAAGGCAACGGAATCGACATGGATTCTTTCAATACACAAACCACCGGGCGTATCGCAAGCATTCTGATGATGGAAGACACACCGGAGAAGCTGCAATACTTGAAATCCTTCTCCCGATGGATTGACTACGGTTGCCGTCCTGCACCGGGACTGGCCGGTTCTTTCAAAGTGGACGGAGGAGCTTTCCATCACCGTAATAACTATCCTGCCTATGCCGTTGGAGGACTGGACGGGGCAACGAATATGATATATCTTTTCAGTCGGACAAGCCTTGCCGTTTCCGAATTGGCACACCGGACAGTCAAAGATGTCCTGCTTGCCATGCGTTTCTACTGCAATAAACTGAACTTTCCCTTGTCTATGTCCGGGCGCCATCCCGATGGAAAGGGGAAATTAGTTCCCATGCACTATGCGATAATGGCAATTGCCGGAACTCCCGATGGAAAGGGCGATTTTGATAAAGAGATGGCATCCGCCTACCTGCGTCTCGTATCTTCCGATTCCTCTTCTGCGGAACAGGCACCGGAATATATGCCGAAAGTTTCGAACGCTCAGGAGCGTAAGATTGCCAAACGACTGGTAGAGAACGGTTTTCGTGCCGAACCCGATCCGCAGGGTAATCTCTCGCTGGGCTATGGCTGTGTATCTGTGCAACGGCGTGAAAACTGGTCGGCTGTGGCACGCGGACATTCGCGCTACCTTTGGGCTGCCGAACATTATCTGGGACACAATCTCTATGGACGTTATCTGGCACATGGAAGTCTCCAGATACTGACAGCACCTTCGGGACAGACAGTGACTCCCGCCACCAGCGGATGGCAGCAGGAAGGTTTCGACTGGAACCGTATTCCGGGAGTGACTTCCATCCATCTCCCGCTGGACCTGCTCAAAGCCAACGTGCTGAATGTAGATACATTCTCCGGAATGGAAGAGATGCTTTATTCGGATGAAGCCTTTGCCGGCGGCCTGTCACAAGGAAAGATGAATGGCAACTTCGGAATGAAGCTGCACGAACACGATAAGTATAACGGAACACATCGTGCGCGAAAATCCTACCATTTCATCGATGGAATGATCGTTTGTCTGGGCTCGGATATCGAGAATACAAACACGGATTATCCAACGGAGACGACCATCTTCCAACTGGCGGTGACAGATAAAGCGGCACATGACTATTGGAAGAATAATGCGGGTGAAGGAAAAGTATGGATGGATCATCTGGGTACCGGATATTATGTGCCGGTTGCTGCAAGATTCGAGAAAAACTTTCCGCAATACTCCCGTATGCAGGATACAGGCAAAGAAACGAAAGGAGACTGGGTATCATTGATTATCGACCATGGGAAAGCACCGAAAGCGGGAAGCTACGAATATGCCATTCTGCCGGGAACCGACCGGAAGACGATGACTGCCTTTGCAAAGAAACCTGCCTACAGCGTATTACAGCAAGACCGGAATGCACATATCCTTGAATCGCCTTCGGACAGGATAACTTCTTATGTGCTTTTTGAAACTCCCCAGTCACTGCTTCCCGGTGGATTGTTGCAGCGTACGGATACGTCCTGCTTAGTGATGGTCCGTAAGGAATCTGCTGATAAAGTATTATTGACTGTAGCTCAACCGGATCTGGCATTGTATCGTGGTCCGAGTGATGAGGCTTTCGATAAAGACGGAAAACGTATGGAACGCAGCATCTATTCCCGCCCGTGGATTGACAATCAAAGTGGTGAGATTCCTGTGACGGTAACTCTGAAAGGCAGGTGGAAGGTAGCGGAGACTCCTTACTGCAAGGTGGTATCCGAGGATAAAAAACAAACGGTACTCCGCTTCCTCTGTAAGGATGGAGCCAGCTATGAGGTAGAATTGGAGAAATAATCTTTTGTTCTGTGCTATGCTATCTGAATAATCAGATCCCCCCTAGAGCATTTACGGCCAAAGGAATCGGCTGTAATAGCAGCAATGAAAGCTGAGGAGCCTACATATCAGCTTAGGCTCTCCACAGTGATTTGATAGCCGTTTTTGCTCTCATGCTCTAACAGATGACCTGTATCCCTTTATTCATCGTGGTTTTCGGTGTGGTAGCAACTGTGGTGGCAGGTATGAGGGCAAACGGTTGCTCTCACTCTGTCTCATCCTGATCTGTCTCATTTCTACAATGTTATCTTTTGACTTACAGGATGTTAATAGCTGATTTCTCAACTGTTAACGTTTGATCTCTCAGCCATTAATAATTGAGAAATCAGCTATTAATGACTGAGAGATCATCCATTATTGACTAATAAATGATTTAATGCTTCCTGAAAAAACAGATTAATTGAAACAACTGATACGGTTGAGTTCATCGGATCGGGCGGTCAAATCATCCTAATCGAGTATTTCTCCAGGTTGTTTCATGGGGCGAAACTTTTGGTTTCGCGCCTTGAAACCTTTAGTTTCATTCCTTAAATCTAAGTGGTTGATTTTATCTTTTTGAAAATCAAAAAGTAAGGGTTAAATTCAAAGGTAACAGGTAACACATTAGTAGCAAAAGTCTTGCTGCATATTACGTTTCTCTGCATAATTTCAAATATCTCTATCACAAAGATAGTCAATATTTTCGAGTGCAACAAATCAATCGAAAACTTTTTATTGAGGACTGGCATTATTTGCTGGTCCTTTTTTTATTGGAAATCCGAAGGCATATTGATACTTTTTTAAATCTAAAGACAACTTCCAATCCTGCCACGTTTTATTCGGGCAAACAAAAAAAATAAAAGAAATAGGTATTGATAATAAGTGTATTACAGATAAAAGATAGGGCTGGCGGTATCCGTCAGCCCTATTTTTACCTTTCTTTTTTCCCAAACTTTGCGGCAGAAAGAAGGATAAATGATGAACGAAAAAGAACAAAAGATGGAAGCAGGAAATGAAGACATCGAAATGCTGAAAGCATTAATCCAGAAGAGCTTCTCCGAGCAGCGGGAGCTCATCACCCGGCTGGAAACGGCACTGGATGCCATGACCAGCTTTAATGGCAAACAGATGCTGGACAGCCGCGACATGCGCCTGCAGCTGAAAGTCTGTGACCGGACCCTCATCCGCTGGCGTAACTCAGGCAAGCTGCCTTATTTCAAGCTGAGCGGCAAGGTATACTTCTGGGCTTCCGATGTATACCGGTTTCTCCGTGAGGAATACAGGGACGAAAGTTCGGACATCAGAAATAACAAACCCGTAAAAAAATCATAGAAGATGGAAAATCAAAGTAAAGTCATCATGATCGAGCGCAACAAGTTTGCGTCTCTTGTCAAAGCGCATCGCAAATGCCTGCAGATGTTGAGTATCCTGGCCTATGCCTGCGCGACGAAGGAAGTACGGCTGACCTTCACATTGAAGGAAATCTGCGAACTGCTACAAATGAGCCGTGAGGAAGTGGAAAGACAAAGACAGAAAGGCTACATCCGCTTCGTCTACCGGAACGGCATGACAGTCTATGAAATCACCGACGTCCTCCGGCTCAAGAACATGCTTGAGATGGGGAGTGTCTACCGGAAGATAGATGAGAAAGCCTTCATTCTGGAAGTGGCGGAGAAAGAAAAAAAAGAAACGGAACCTTCAATCAGACAATAAATATGGGACAGCTGGTACACGCCTCGCTTTTCAGCGGGTTCGGAGCGGCGGATCTCGCTGCTGAATGAATGGGATGGCGTAACGCCTTCCATTGTGAGATAGATGAATTTTGTAACAGGATTTTAAATTACTGGTTCAACCATGCAGAAAGTTATACAGACATTACAACTACGGATTTTCGGCAGTGAAGGGGACGGATCAACGTTCTTACAGGA
The DNA here is from genome assembly GCF_058231005.1 of Bacteroides sp. RCH18. Classification (NCBI taxonomy): domain Bacteria; kingdom Pseudomonadati; phylum Bacteroidota; class Bacteroidia; order Bacteroidales; family Bacteroidaceae; genus Bacteroides; species Bacteroides sp. RCH18. Next base: position 3,657,367 of record NZ_JBIPTC010000001.1, read on the forward strand.
GGTTTCCCCTGCCAGCCGTTTTCTGTCGCCGGCCAGCGCAGAGGTGCGGAGGACAGCCGTTACCTCTGGCCTCACATGCTCCGTGCCATTCACGAGATCCGGCCCGATTGGGTTGTTGGTGAGAACGTTGGTGGCATCCTCACGATGGTACAGCCCGGTAAGGAGACTCACGTGGGATATCAGCCCTCTCTTTTCGGAAAGGCTCAGCCTGTATACCGCAAGCGGGAGGAATACGTCGTGGAGACCATCGCGGGAGATCTTGAGCGTGAAGGATATACCGTCCAACCGTTACTTATTCCGGCTTGTGCCGTCGGTGCCCCGCACAGAAGGGACCGTGTATGGTTTGTTGCCCACTCCGATGGCTTCGGACTTCAAGACACGGGGAGCGGGCAGCGCGCAGAAGGGGCTTCCGGAAGTCGTCCGTGAAGGGTTGCTTCCCACTCCCATGGCGATGGAGATACACCACTGGCAGCGGGTGGAGAGATGGAAGCGGCAGGGCCGCGTGTCGATGCACGAGTCGGAGGACGGGGAGAAGAACCCCAACGGCCTGGTCGATTTCCTGGACTTTTACGGCCTGCTCCCGACCCCGACAGCAAGGGATTGGAAGGGTGCCCCGACGCTGGAGAACTTCGAGAGGAAGGGCAAGAACCCGCAGCAGGGGAGCCTTCCCGATTTCTTTGCCCAAACTGGGAGAAGTTTTCAACTCAATCCCCTGTTTGTGGCCGAGATGATGGGGTTCCCCGTCAGTTGGACGGTATTACCTTTTCTTCCTGGCGGCAGCAGTCCGTCAAGGGATATGGAAACGCCATCGTCCCTCAGGTAATCCATGAGATATTCAAAGCGATAGAATCAACCTATAAATAACATGATATGCATACGTTAATTATTGCGGAACATCCGCAGTTCGGCAAGGTCCGGACCATAGAGAATGAAAGAAAAATGTGGTTCTGTGCCGCTGACGTGGCACAGGCCCTCGGTTACGTGAACTCCAATGATGCCATTACCCGCCATTGTAAGACAAAGGGTGTCGAACTTTACGATATCCCTACGGCGGGCGGACGGCAGAAGGTGAAATTCATCGACGAGGGGAACCTGTATCGTCTGATAGCCGGCAGCCGTCTGTCATCAGCCGAGAGGTTCGAGAGCTGGGTTTTTGACGAGCTGGTACCACGCACGTTGAAAGAGGGCGGCTATCTGCTGGGGAAAAAGGGAGAAACGGACGCTGAACTGCTTTCACGCGCCCTGATGCTGGCGGAAAACAAGCTGAAGGAGCGTGACCGGCACATATCCGAACTGAAAAGGGAAAATGCCCTGAATACCCTGAGATTGGGTTTACAAGCCCCCAAGATACGTTACTTCGATGAGGTACTGCGTTCATCAAGTACCTATACGCCTACACAGATCGCCAAGGAACTTGGCATGAGCGGCAGGGAACTGAATCTCAGGCTCAAGGCTCTCGGCATCCAGTTTCGCCAGTCCGGTACTTGGCTGCTTACCGCCCGCTATCAGAAGGAAGGATATACACGGACCCATACGCACAGATGGCAGAACCGCAGCGGGGAAACCGGCACGGCCATGCATACGGTGTGGACTGAGAAGGGCCGCTTGTTCATCCACTGCCTCTTCATCCACCTGCCCGTCTTCTAACCATCCGCCACTGACGGCAGCAAAAAGGGCTGTTCCCCGTTATTTGGGAGAACAGCCCTTGATATATCCGTTCCGGCACCCGGCCTGTCAAGATGTGCCTGCCGGATGCCCCGCTTTCCACAGGCAGGTTCCCGTACCCGCTCCCAGATAGGCCCCCCAATGTTTTACACTACGTTTTACAATTCTCATTATCAATGACTTAACTTGATTTTTATTATACCCACCGAGGATAAGCAGGACTTTACAGTTTAGGTCCTCTCCGGTTTTCCCTTTCCCGCAGTGTCCGAATGTCCCGTTGTGTCTCCTGCTGCCGGAGCGTGTCGGCAAGTATCCGGATGAAATGCCCGTAATCCTCCACGAGCTGCTGGACGCATTCGAGCCGCAGCGTGTGCGCCATCGGGCTTGTACTGCGGGCGGCGATGTCCTGCCTGAGCAACGTGTCCAAGCAGACATTCTGCCTCTTTTTCAGATACTCCAGCACTTTTTCCGGACTGCCCAATTCCCTTGCCTTCTTTCTCAAGTCCCTGAAACATTTGTACAGGTAATACTCCTTGTACGCCTCTTCCGCGTGTGACTCGAAAAAGGAGAGGTAATCCTCACTGGCTTTTGCCGCCTTGTTCTGGATTTTTTCGTCCAGGAGTTCCATTTTCTCATTCAGCCGGTCCATAAACCGGACCATGCCTGGATTCTGTCTTTCCATACCTTATCGTTTTAATCCGTTTGTCCTATGTTTTACGGGTTGTCTGTTTTCCTTTTTCACCTCATCTTCCTACTGTCCGAGGGAAAGGATACGCGAGAATTCCATGCAATCTTTCAGCACCTGCCGCGAGCATTCCAGCGACAGCGTGCGGCAGGTATCCGCCATCGGGTGGGTGCCGCTTCCCGCCGGCGCTCCGCCCGCCAGCCTTTCCCTGTGGACCTCGCGATATCCCCGAAATACCTCCTCAAATCCTCCACGTCATCCGTCCGGCTGACTTTATTACGTAACAGGCGGTAATGCCTGCGCAGTAACTCCCCCTTGTACAAGTACGCAGCTTTCCACTCAAAGAAACGGCAATAGTCCGTAGAGGCGGACTCCAACCCCTCGCGCATGACATTCTCGAGGGCTGCGATCTTGTTGTCCAACAATTTCCGTAATTTGCGGACGTTCCAGTTTTCCTGCCTCATATACGTTACATCTTTAATCCGTCCGGCCTCTTTCTTTCAGGGTCCTTCTTCGTTTTTATCTCCTTCTGGGGAGCTTTCATGGACAGAAGCCGTTCAAAGCCCGCATAATCCTTGACCAGTCTCTGCATACATTCCAGCCGGTAGGTATGTACCAGATTGAAAATATCGTTCGTGCTACGCCTGCGGATACTCCCGCTGACCAGCTCCTTCAGACATTCCTCCCGTTTATGCCGTATATATCCATGTACCTTCCCGGGAGCTTCCGCCATCCTGATTACCTGCCGGAGTTCCCCGTATTGCTTTACCATGAAATGGGACTTGAACAGCTCCTCCCCGTTTCACGCAAAATGATAAAGGTAATCCCGGTCCAGTTTATCCCGGTTCTCCTTTATACTTTTTTCCTCGTTCCGTATCCGCATGTCCAGATACTCGGCAAGCTGCTCCATGCCGTATTTTTCCTGTTCCGTCATAGCTTCCGTTTTTCTTTATTTGACAGTTTCCGTATTTGTTTTGTCTTCGATGGAGAACGGGATGTCCAGTGTCCGTTCCACGCCGAAGTTATCCACCGCCACGAAGCGGATCCCAGGATTGTTCCCACCCGTGTTCCGGTAAAAGAGGGTGAATACCTGACGGAGGATGTCCGTCGTGTCCAGCCCCGCGATGCCGGAGAGATCCGTTAGCTCGCGGTTCACCAGTCTGGTACCGTCCGCAGCGAACACCTCGCCGTCACCCTCCAGTTGTATGTATCCGATGCGGTAACGGACCTCGCGGTAATCCCCTCGCGGTTAAGCGTCAGACGGATCTCCACCGTCTCATCAGGTGCGATGCCTTCCTGCAGGTACCAGGAAGAGAGCGAGAAGTCGTATGCCTGCCGCACCTCCAGACGGTCGTTGCAGCCGGCAAGAGTGCACGCCAGCAAGGCCAGCGCGCATCCCATGATGAATGTTCCTAATTTCATTGTTTCCTGTTCTTAAAAGATTAATCGATGATATATTTCAGTCCGACGGCCACTACCGTATGGAAATGCCCTACGGACGAGCCGAAGAAGACACGCTGCCGGACATTGAAAAGAAAGGCCCAGCGGTCCGTAAGGAACGCCTCCATCTCGAATGCCGGGGCGAAGCCATAGATGAAGGCACCCTTGTGCAGCAGGGTCGCCCCGTCATAAAGGAGCCTGGCGTTCCGGTTTGCCCTCTCATAACCGGCCAGCGCGAACAGGCCGGCAGAGAGGAACACGTTCCTGCCCCTGTCCGAGAGGAACGGGAAGAGACAGCCCGCCTCCGCGGTGAACTGCTCCTTGGGAACGGCCGTCTCCTTATAGGCATAGTGTTTCTTCACGTAGTCTGCACCGAATACCCAGCGTGAGCGGTTGCGGTTGTAACGGCTCAGGGCCAGCCCGACCTGAAAATTCCCCCTCAGGTGCCTTACGTTCCTTCCGAAGTCATCCACACCGCCCAGCCTCAGTTCAAGCGCCGTTTGCCCGGGCAGGTAGCGTTGAGCGGAAACCTTGCCTGCCCAAAGGGACAGGAAGGCGCATATCATTATAAACAGATATTTCCCCATAGAATTATTCCTTTATTAGTTCGTCCACCAGTTTGGCATCCACCAGGTCGCTGTTCTCGATATGGAACCGCTGGTGGCGTCCGCCGCCTTTCTCGTAAATCTCCACCTCGATGAGCTTGTCATCGGGGATGACCACCTTGTGGAAAGCATAGACGATGCGTCCTTCCCCTTTGCCCTCTATACGCCTCAGTTCGTTGAGCGCACGCACCGGCTTGATGTAGGTCTCCTGCTGTGCCGTACGTTTGGCTACTTTCTTATCCACCACCTTGAAGCGCACGAAGTCGATGTCGAAGGGTACATGCGAGGAATTGGCCAGCGAGACGTGGAGGAACAGCAGGTCCTTATGCACATAGATGCCCTTGAGCAGGGCCTGCATCCCGAACTGGCGGCAGCCGATATGCTTCACGTCCCTGCGGTCCAGACGGTGTACGGTGTACATCAGGCTGGCGATGACCGAAGGGTCCTCCTCGCCGAGTTCGGTCACACGGACGGTGCTCCCGCTTGTGGAGGGTTCCGCCGGTAACCGGCGGTCCATGTTGATGTTCAAAGCTTCCGGCTCCTCCTCGTAGGAGACGAGGAACGAATAGAACGATCCGTCGCCCGTAATGACCGAGAAGTTTGTCTCGCCGGGGAAATCCCGGACGGCCGCCTTTACGCGCACCACGTTCTCCACGCCGTCCGCCTTGCCCGCGATGATGTCCGTGCTGCCCAGGTCGACATAACGGACATCTGAGGGGAAAAGGATATGCACTGTTTTGCTGAACGGCACGCCGATCCTGTAAGGCGTGATATGCTGGCCGGCGATCAGGATTCTGACCCCGCCCTCCGGCTTGTGCTCCTGCGCCCGGCAGGTCATCCCCGCCAGCACAGCCATGATTAAAAGAATGGATGTTCTCATCTTGAATGATTGCTTTTAAAAAAGATTACAATTAAACGTCATTATTGCTTTTTTGTGACCAGCAACACCTTGTACCCGGCCTTCAGCTTTACCTTGACCGCCTTGACCCGCTGCGAGATGAACCGTGTCCCGCCTTGCAGGACACCCCGTGTGAGGTCCATCGCCACCTGCTGCCCGGCGGAACCAGCAAAGGAGATGCTGCCTCCCATGCCCTGGCTCACGTCCCCCAATACTTCCTTGGCGGCCGTCCAGCTTTCCGATCCCGGCACAAAGATGCCCCGCTGCCCGTCAATGTCATATGTGGCCAGTTCTACCGGGATGATATTCCCGGCATATTCGATGCTGCTTACCAGGATGTCCAGGCGTTCCCCCCGGATGTCGGCCGTACCGGTCACCAGGCTGTTGGCCGGCACGGTGACACTTCCGGCCTGCAGGGGCTCGAGCAGGCGCAGCTTCACCCGTCCTCCCTGCTCGAGGGTCTGGCTCTCGGAAATGCAGGCCGGGATGGTGTTTATCCCCATCCGGTAGCTGCCGCCCACCGCTGTGTTGAAACCGTAGTTCCTCTCTACGGCCAGTGAGGCAACAAACGTGGAATCCGTTAGCGGCTGCTCCAGGGAGGAGGTCGTTTCACTCTCCATCCTGCTGACGGGGACAGGCTCCGGCTTTTCTCCCTCCTCCGTCTCGCCGGGCGTGGTTTCCGGTTTGGGGTTCAGATATCTAGCGGCCATCCGGTAGGACTGTTCCATCATCCGCTCGCGGGATTCCGCACGCCTGTTTTCCGCTTCTGCCTCTTCCAGCCGGAGGCTCAGCTTGTCCACTTTTTCCTTCAGGGTGCCATCGACTGTCCCCTGCGGTGTCTCATAGAAACTTTCCAATTGGTCTGTGATCTTCTCGTAAGTGTCCGCTGACTGCCGTATGCTTCCGTCCGGACCGGATACGCTGTCCGTCTGTCCCTTACCTTTCAACAACCTTCCGGCAAGGTCGGAAAGCGACTGCATCCGTCTGTCTTTCTCGCGACGGACCTGCTGTCTTTCATAAACGTCCGTTTTATTCCCTTCCAGTTGGACCGCTGCCGGGTCCGGTACGTTCACGTTGAATCCGGAACCGCCCGCCACCGTTTCCCCGCTGCCCCCAGAAGGGGCGAATATTCAGTAGAGTACAGCAAGGAATACCAGCACGAAGACCGGTATGACAATGTATTTCCTGCGGCGCAGGATTTCCTCCCCGTTAAGCCGTTTTTCCGGTTTTGTCTCTTCGGAGGGGACGAAACCGGCTTCCGTCGGTCGTGTGCCTTCTGGGGCTTCCCCGGCGGGCACGTGTTCTTCTTCCATGTTACTTTTCCTGTTTTCCATTCTGCTGGGGTTGTTTAATGGTCCGGTAAATACTTGTTACTTGTCCTTTCAGGGGATCGGGCAGCCTGCGCAGGGTATCCGTGAGGCTGCCTTCCCCGAAAGGAAGCTCCATGTGTCCCCTTGCCGGTGTCAGCCGGTCGGCGGCGCGCAGCAGGACGATACCCGATGCGATGCAGGTGAAGACCAGCATCGCCACGAGGATGCCCCGTCTCTGTTTCTCGGAAAGGCCCTCCAGGTATATCTTCAGCCTTTCCCTCGCTGTTGATTTTATATCCATTTTTTCTGATATTGTTAAAAAAGTTAATTGTCATAGGAGGACGTTACCTTTCCACGGTACGCAAGTCCCTGTTTTCCAAAATCTCGAAATGCTCCGCAAGGAAGCCCTGCGGGTTGTTGTCCGAGCGGACCGTGCTCTGCAGGCGGCAGCGTGTCACCAGGGAGCGTTCGGTGATGTTGCTTCCTCGGATGATCATCTGCCGGGCATAGGTGGTGACGCGGTAGGGATAGCTGTCGAAATCGCAACTCATGCTGTCCACCACCACCGTCTGGTTGACGTTCCCGCTGATGAGCCGGTTGTAGAACCCTTTCTCGTTCCAGTCGCGGTAATACCCGTATAGGCTCTTGTCGGCCAGGTACATCGCCCGGTTTATGTTCGACTCGATGGCCGCCTTGTCGGGGGCCAGTGTGAAGAACAACTCGTGCAGGCGGCGCACGTGCTCCCTCGCTTCCACCGGGCGGTTGCGCGCGGCATCCTGCGAGAGGGCCATGATGAGCGACTTGCCCTCGTCCAGCACGTAGATTTTCTCCCGCTGCGCTTCGGCGAACCGGTAGGACTTCCAGACGGAAAAGCCGGTCAGGAGAGCGCATGCGACGAGGAAGACGATACTGAACAGGCGTATCTGCCTGAACGAGGACTCGATGTTTTTCAGACTCTTGAATTCCATGTCTTACAGTGAATGAATGTTATTATCCGGTTGTCTTTACTTTTTCAGCAGCACTCCAGCCACGTTGCCCGTGGATGCTCCCGCCACGGCCCCGCCCACGTTGGCGGCCTTGCTTGCCGTGTTGTTCATGTTCCGGTTGTACGCCCCCATGCCGCCGGCCTGTACCACCCAGCTCGCCACGGTAGGGACGCAGAAATATCCCACCAGCCCTATGAGCATGAACACCAGATAGATGGCCGTCGATCCGTCCGGGGAGAAGACGCTCAGGGGATCTTGTATCATTTCTATCTCGCTTTGCAGCACCAGCGTCTGTATCCTGGCGAGCATCACCCCTAGCAGGTCGGAGATGGGCAGCCAGAGGTATACGCTGATATACCGTGCCAGTCACTGGACGAGCGTGCCCTGGAAACCGTCGAAGACTGAGATCGCGAAGGCTATAGGCCCCAACACGGAGAGGACGATGAGAAAGAAGGTGCGGATCGTGTCCACCACCAGCGAGGCGGCGCGGAAAAGGAACTCCATCACCTTGCGCATGATGGTCTGCACGATACTTTGCAGGGAGAAAGAGTAACAGGTGTGGGACATCCGCTGCATCACCGCGTAGTCCTCCCCGTTCCAGCCCATGTCGGCGATCTCCTTCTCCAGCTCCTCGTCCATGGGGTTGAACTCCCCTGTCACGGCCACCTTCAGGGGCATCTCGGAGAGCAGCCTGTCCTTTTCCTCCTGGAACTTCCTCACGTCGAAAGTCTGGTCGTGGAGCATGGCACCCGTTCCCTGCACGACGGGACTTAGGATACCGTTCAGGCTCCCCAGCACGATCACGTCGAAGAACAGGATGCAGATGCCCAGGCAGAAGGGGCGCAGCATGCCGAACACGTCCACCGGCTCGGCACGCGAGAGGGATTGCCACACGCGGTAGGCTATGTAGAAGAGCGCGCCCAGAGCAGCGATGGCCGTGGCCAGCGTCATCATCGGCTGGCAGAGTTCGGTCATCTCGTCATACAGCCGGTACAGGATACCGTGCAGGCTGTTGAAAGATAGGGATAGCATTACCATATAGTCTGTATCTTTTTAAAGGTTTACCAATAGCGTTCGTTCTCCCCGTAAAGCTTCAGGACCTGCTCGGTCTCGCCCTTCTCCCTGGCCCGCAGGTAGGAGACGCGTTGGTTCTTTCGGGTATAGTAGTTCACCAACGTCCTGTAATGCCTCATCTCGCGGTACACCCTTTCTATAAGGTCCAGCCGCTCCTTGTCGGTCATGGACATGCCGGTGGGGTTGATGATGTTCTTCAGCTCGGCCACGGACGCGCTGCTTTTCTTCATGATGTTGTTGTATCCGAAGGCGATGGCCTCCAGCTCCCGCTGCGTATAGTTTTCGTCGGTGAGCATCTTCCCGTAGTTCGTCACGTAGCTCTCCGAGATTTCCGAGAGCATCAGCACGGACTCCTTGACCTTCAGGCTCCCGCTCACCAGCGAGTTCACGCTCTTGAGCATGTCGTAGTATTTCCGGCTTTGCTCATAGATTTTCGAGGCCTCCTTGAAGGTGGACATGGCGTTCTGCGCCGTCTCGGAGGTCTCCACCATCTCGTTGACGCTGTTCACGATGCCCTGAGCCAGGTTGCCCGGGTCGGTCACCACCCATTGCGCGTGCAGGGCCGGTACGGTAAGTAAAAAGGCGCACAATGCGCTGAAAATTCTTCGTTTCATTGAATCGTTCTTTTAAATGTTTTACAAAGATTATTTCCTGCTGCTGTTCTTTTCGGTGGCCAGTACCCGTATGGCCTGTTCCATGCTACCGGTTTTTGCCGCCATCCGTTCCACTTCCAGCTTCTCGCCCTCCTCCGTCGTGTAGGTAAGGTACTCGGCCGTGGAGGTCTCCGTGGCATAGACGGCCGACTGCATGCCTCCCAGTCCTATTCATACCTCCTTGTACCGGCGTGAGGGGTCGTTGGCACGGTTGATGGAGAGAATCTGCGAGCATTCCTTGCCGGTCAGCCCCAAAAGGGTCTGTATCCGTTCGAACTTATTGAGGTACTTCCTCTGGTCCAGCAGGATCTTGCAGTCCGAGTTGTTGATGATGGCCTCCTTCACGATCGGGGACGAGATGATGTCGTCCACCTCCTGCGTCACCACCACGGCCTCACCGAAATACTTTCTGACCGTCTTGAAAAGGTACAAGACATAGGCACTCATATTGGCCGACATCAGGGCTTTCCAACATTCTTCGATCAGTATCATCTTCCGGATGCCTTTCAGGCGGCGCATCTTGGAAATGAACGTCTCCATGATGATGAGCGTCACCACCGGAAGCAGCACCTTGTTCGATGATATGTTGTCCAGCTCGAATACGATGAACCGTTTGTGGGTCAGGTCGATCTCCTTGTCCGAGTTCAGAAGGAAGTCATAGTCCCCTCCCTTGTAGAACGGCTCCAGCACGTTCAGGAACCCGTCGATGTCGAAGTCCTTCTCGCGCACCCTCTTTTTCTCCATCATCCGGCGGTAGTCGTCACGGACGAACTCGTAGAACCCGTTGAAGTCCGGTCGGAGCTCCGGGTTTTCCGTAATCCTGCGGATATAGGCGTTCACCGCGCCGGAAAGGGCGACCTCCTCGGAGCGTTTCGGCACCTCGTCCTCCCGCTTCCAGAGTGTCAGGATCAGCGTCTTGATGCTCTCCCTCTTTTCCACGTCGAACTGCCGGTCCTCGCTGTAGAAGGGATTGAAGGTGATCGGGCGGTCCTCCTCATACGTTATGTAGATCCCGTCCTCCCCGCGGGTGCGCTCATGGATAAGCCGGCACAGCCCCTTGTAGCTGTTTCCCGTATCCACCAGCAGGATGTGCGCGCCCTGCTCGTAATAGTTGCGCACGAGATGGTTGGTGAAGAAGGACTTGCCGCTGCCCGAAGGCCCCAGGATGAATTTGTTGCGGTTGGTCGTGATGCCCCGCCTCATCGGCTCGTCCGAGATGTCCAGGTGCAGCGGCCTGCCGCTCAGCCGGTCTGCCATCTTGATGCCGAATGGCGAGGGAGAGGAGGCATAGTTCGTCTCCCCGATGAAGAGACATGCCGCCTGCTCGATGAACGTATGGAAAGACTCCTCCGCCGGAAAATCTCCCTCGCCGCCGGGAATGGCAGCCCAGTAGAGGGTCGGCGCGTCCACGGTGTTGTACCGGGGCTTGCAGCCCATCTGTGCCAGGGCCGAACCGGTGTCGTTCTTGACATTCCTCAGTCTTTCCCGGCTGTCCGCCCAGGACATGACGTTGCAGTGGCAGCGTACGGGGATCAGGCCGAAGGAATGCGCCTCGTTCAGGTATTCCTCGATCCACTGGCGGTTGATCTGGTTGACGCGGCTGTAGCGTGAGAGGGACTGCATATTCCGGGCCGTCTTCTCAAGACGCTGAAGGGTGTCGGCCGGATCGTCCATGAACACGTACTGGTTATAGATATGGTTATGGGAAAGCATCAGCCCCACGGGGGCGGCAAAGGAGAGGCGGCAGTCGCTGCGGTCGGTGGAATACTTCTCGAACCGCCCATCCGTCCGCACCGCGGCGGGCAGGTCGTCCGCGTCGGAAAGCGTATGCACCGAGAGGATCTCGTCCCCGATACGCATCTCCGCGGGGGAAAGACTGATGTCTTTCAGTGTGGTTGTGTTCTCTTGCGAGAGGGAGAAATACTTCTCGATGATGCCGGCCTTCTTTCCGGTACCGACAATCTCGTCCGTCGTGAGGCGTTCAAGCCCCACCAGCCCTGAATCGACCATGATGCGTTCGAACTGGTCCACGCTCTCCATGAACCGGACCACCGCCTCCCTGTCCCTGACCTCCCGGGGGATGATGGCCCCCCGGCAAAGGATGGAGAAGTTGCTCTGCTGCAGGCTTCTTTCGCGGGTAGTCCGGGTAATGAACAGGTAGGCGTAATGGTTCAGGAAGGGACGCTCGTTGAAATGCAGCTCGAAGCTGCGGTCCAGGAATCCCATGTCGTCCCGGCCAGTTACAGCCCTGTATTTTTCCTCCAGGAACCAGTCCTGTCGGTGGACGACCGTGTAGCAGGGCAGCACCTTTATGGCTTTCACCCACGCCCCGTGCATGGCGGCGTACTCTGTCGAGGTGAGGGTGAACAGCTCCGGCAGGCGTACCTTGAAGCCGACGGTCACGTCCGCATCCTTGGAGAGGATGCATCCCCTTTCGACCGAGAGGACCGGGAACTTACTTTCCAGTGTTGCCGCTTTCAGGATGTTTCTCATGACTGCTTCGTTTAAAGAGTGAAATGATACGTTTACGATTGATAATATGGAAGGGGCGGCACTTTGCCGCGGCCAGTTTCATCAGTCCGTGGGGACCGTACTTCCTGCCTAGGCGGAAGACCGCGAGGACCAGGGTCGAGGCCGAGACTGTCCCGAAAAGGATGCAGAACCACCGGTTCACCCCGACCATGTACAGGATGACGAACACGAGGAAGACGGAGAGCAGGCCCCCGGCAAGGACATAGAGATACTGCGCCTGCAGCCCGCTGAATTCCACGCCCCGGTCGGCTCCTTTGTTCACTTTATGTTCCATGACCGCCGGATTACAGGAAGAACGCCCTCAGGACGGTGGCAGCCACGATCAGGAACACGCAGGCTCCGAACCAGGCACCGGCAACTTTGCCCGTATCGGGATCGCCTGACGAGAACTTTGAATACACTTTTATGGCTCCGATAAGCCCGCAGAGCGCACCGGCCGCATAGATCAGCTTGGTGGCGGGATCAAAGTACGAAGTCACCATCTGCGTGGCCTGTACCAGCCCGGCGGACCCGTCACCGACGGCGAACGCGGGGGCTGTTCATGTGGCCAGTCATGCCAGCAGGAAGACCGTTTTTGCCGGTATGCGCCCGATAAGGGATACAAATACGTCCGTCACTTTGCTCAGAGGGAAGAATCTTAAAAATGAATGGGATCTTGAATGTATCATTGTTTTTATACCTGTATGATTAAAATGTTAGACTTTCTTTTTTAACAGGCCGCAGGCCGGATGCCCGCGGCTTGTCCTTGCAACCACATGTTTACTGTCGGCATCAGCCGGAATCATAATAACCTCGCATAGTTACCTCCTTCCTTAATTGTTCGTCACTCGTGTTATTCTCTCTTCAGAATGGGATGTCCACCGGATCATCCCGAGTCATAATATCCGTTTGTCATTGTACTTTTTCTTTGGATGGTTGTATGTACGGACCAGCCCCGGTCCTTTTTCCCTTTCCGCTACCGGAAGAAATCATCCTGAGTCGAAATATCCGTTTGTCATACTTCTTTTTTTACCTGTTTAACGTAATGTCAGTTTTCTTCGGGGACGGGATTCCGGGATCATCCCGAATCGCAATATCCGGTCATCGTTACCTCCTTCTTTTAAATCCGACTTTGCCGCCCGGCGGCTTTTGTTTTCTTGGAAAAATGTCCGCGATGCGGATCAGCTTGAATCATGATACTTCGCCATATACACTATATTGTTGGTTATCAGGGTATGAAATCCATGATATCGAAATCCTTGATAATGCTTTCCCTGTCCTTTCCCGCCAGCAGGAGCGGCTCCCTGCCACTGTCCACATACAGTCCTATATACCGTTTCAATGTCTCGTCACTGCCCAGGATGCCGGCCTGCAGAAGCCGTTCTACGTTGGTCCCCTCCAGCCGTTCCAGTGTCTGGCGGGCATGGGACTGTTCCGGTTCCGAAAGGCGGTCCGTGGTCATAAACCTGGAGAGCAGGTCCATGTCGTCGAAGGTCACACCTCTGGCACGGTGCGGATCGGGACGTTCCACATAACCGGTGATCTCGTAGCGTTCCGGCACTTCCCCGTCCTCCGGTCTCCCGAAAGGATTGGGGAATTCGGACACAGACGCCTTTTTCTCTTTCATGACCGTATCCGTCCGCTTTTCGCTTATCGCGTATTCTTCATCCATAGGCGGGGATTGCCATAACCGGTACCGGCTCCTGCCGATGACAGCTTCCTCAGACGTTTCCTCCCGTGGCTCCGTCGGTTCTTCCTCCACCGGGAGACCGGAGGCAGGACGCTGGCCTCCCCTCCATTTAAGGACGCTGCCCGTGTGGACATACTTCTCTATGCTCAGGTAGGAGGCATACAGGAACAGAAGAATGAATGCGTATTCCATATGTCTATTGTATCCCGTTTTTATATGTCGAAGCCACCCCGTCATAGATCCTACTGTCTATAGCAAGAGGGACAGTCATGGGACAGTCATCCTTGCGTCGGCAGGATTCAATGAAACGCTCCGCGTCTTCTTCCGACACAGACCACAGATATTCCTCACAAACCGTATTTTTCATTGCCACACCGCAACTTGCATTCACCCTTTCAATATTCCCGTATAGGGAACGGATGTTCTTCTTTTTCTTCATTGTCTATTGTTCCTTTTTTAATCCAGTTGTTTCTTGTAGAATTCCTTTATCTTCTCTATCAGGCCACCTTTTTCCTTGAAATGGTCGATTATGATCCTGCTGGCCATGCCCGAGATTGAAAGATCCTTACGACGGACGATCCAGACAAAATCGGCCAGAAGCCTGTACGCTTCGCTGTCGATATGCAGGGGGTTGCGTCCGGAAGATAAGAAATTGTTCAGGTGTGCTCCTATGTATTCCTCAATATCCTGTTCAGTAAACGCTTTCTGGATATCCGGAGGTGAGGTTCTCTCTCTCAGAGGCGGAGGTTCTTCTTCCGGAGACGGGCTCTCCTTTGCCGGAGGTGATAATGCCCCGGAAGAGTCGCGGCTGTGTATTTTAACGGCGGGCATGGCACCCACGGCATCCAGAAAGCTTTTCTCATCAATCCGGAAATGTCCCGCCTTTTCCATTCCGGGCTTTTCCATACTATATATTTTATGGGATTGAATACTTTTCCAATCCGCAGATGCCGCAGATCTCGTCCACCAGTTCCATTAGCCCCGAACCTTTTACCTGCCGGTTATCCGGTGGGAACAGGGTGGAACGGAAAATGCTGTCCTGCATGCAACTCAGTTCCTTGTTGTAACGCTTCGTGTCCGGAACGCGCGTTGTCATCAGATGCTGGTCCGATGCCTGTATGACCTTGTTCCATGCCTCGTAGGCATCCTTGCGCTCCCGTTTGTCGAGCATGTTCCAGAAGAGATGGACGCCTTTGAGCGGACAGTTCCCGCGGGCAATCAGTTCCTCCCGGGTTACAGTGGCGAACTGCAGGGAGCTCTGCATCACGACATTGTCCGCTTTGAGCGGAATGAAGATATGGTGCATGGAGGCCACAGTCTGGATCACGCCTATGCTGCGAAGCGTACCGGGAAGATCGAACAGCACGATGTCGAATACCATATCCCGTTCCCTCGCATAATGGTAAAAGTCCTCCACGGCGTGCTCCGGGTCGCTTTTGATGATAGGATAAGCCATTTTTTGGAACTGTTCGTGCTGGCGGTAAAGGGCTACTTTCAAGGAGTCGTTCTCCTTGACGCATTCCATGTCACGGTCTCTCATCAGGCCGATACTGTGCTGGGGTGAGTCGCAATCCACCACGGCGATGTTGTATCCCCGGCGGTAGTGCAGAATGCCAGCCGTGAGTACGGTGAAGGCGGTCTTACCTACTCCTCCCTTCTGGCTGGCGAATGCGATAAATAAAGGTTCTTTTTCCATTGCATCTTTTTTTAATGGTTATACTTGCAGGGGATTCCTGCCGTTTCATGTCACAAAGGAAATAACAAGCGGAACATCCTCAAATACCCTGTCATGTATTGTCATGGATAGTCAGTTTTTGTCATGGCGGAAGGGGCGGTGAAAAGAAAAAAAGGCTTTCCCGAAGGGAGTCGTGAAGCCAGCCCTCCTCCGGAAAACAAGATACGGCGGACATCCGATGCCGTGAAAAAAGAAAAATCCCCACCGGTAAAAGCTGGTGGGGATCCGATAATAAAGGAGCAGGCTTCTCAGCCCTTGATGTAACCGTATTTTTTCAGGTCCTCCATGAAGTGTTCGGGCGTGTCGGTCCTCACCGTCACCCCATGCAGTTCCCTGTACCGCCCGGAGAAATTCACCATGTACTCCCCGTCGGTGCACTCGCTGTCAAACCAGCTACCCTCACGCAGGACGCGTACAAATTCGGAAGGGTCGGAGGCGGCAATCCTGCCGCCATCCGCCAAAATATACATATGCTTGTTCATGCCGATAATTTTTTAGTCCTCAGTTTATAATATAGTTTCTGTTCATCGTCCAGAAAGGGGATGTCCCGGAGCGCGGTAGCCGCAGGCACTTGCCCCCTTGTGGCAAAGGTAACCAATTTGTGGAGAAACAGCACCCAATTTCGCATTTTTGTGAAGTTGGTCGTTCCCGAATGCTGGCGGAACTCGACCGTCTTGTGCCGTGAATAGGCTTCGAGATTCACCTTGTGGTAACGGTTGCCGATTCTGCTTTTCAACTCGTCCACCGTCCGGGCGGAACGTATCATCTCATCAGATACATGACCCAATCCCTTGCAATAGTAGTTGTCCCTGCGGGATGCCGGCATAAACTTATCGATGACTGGTTCCAAATGCTTGTAACTCAGGGCCAGGTTACGCCAGGTCGCCATGCTGAAACCGGCGGCATCGATATGCACGTGAAGCCCGCAGCTCTCGTTCA
The DNA here is from genome assembly GCF_058231005.1 of Bacteroides sp. RCH18. Classification (NCBI taxonomy): domain Bacteria; kingdom Pseudomonadati; phylum Bacteroidota; class Bacteroidia; order Bacteroidales; family Bacteroidaceae; genus Bacteroides; species Bacteroides sp. RCH18. Next base: position 3,673,558 of record NZ_JBIPTC010000001.1, read on the forward strand.
CCTTCACCTCACACAGGTCAAGCACCCAGCAGACCTTCTCCAGTTCCCGTAACCCGGCTTCACCGACCAGGATCGGACTGACCAGCTCGAAGGTGTCGTTGCCGTTCAGGCTGCTGTCCGTCACGAGCTTCCAATGCGGACGGATGGTATGGTTGTAGCCTTCCACCGTAACCTCGATACCGACCTCCCTGAGCTCGCGTGCGAGCCGTTCACGGGAGCAGTTGTAAGCCTCGATCTCGATACCGAACTTGCGGTTGAAAGTGTAATCCAATATGGCTGTCGCCGGATGGATATTCAGACCATCCTCACGTTCACTCATCCGGCGCAGGGCGTTCACTACAAAACCGTAATTGCCGTTGGTCACCATTCTTGCGATTTCTGCCCGGGGAACCCCCAAAAGGAACAGCTGCCGGATCTTACTCGTCTTCGTTGTCTCTTGTGCTAAAATGCTTCTAATTTGCTCGTTCATAACTTGTTACCTCCTTTATGATTCTACTACTAAGGTAATGCTTTTATAGGAGAAGACGTAATCATAAGAGCTTTATTATCATGTTATTAGCTTACTTTATCTTAGACTAAAACTCCTTATTTGAGGTCTCCGGATCTTGTCTGCCGTAAGTCCAGGATGACAAAAGGCGGCAATATATCGTAACAGCCGGATAGCAGTATATCATGATATGATAAGCCGCATAGGACGTGATATAAGAATAGGGATAGGCGGAGCTATGCAGATAGCGGTATAACGGGTTAACCGAATAACGATATATCATGATATGACGAGCCGCATAGGGCGTGATATCGGAATAGGGATAGACGAATCTATGCTGATGGCGGTATAACGGGTTAGCCGGATAGCGATATATCATGATATGGCGAGCAACGTAGGACATGATATCGGAATAGGATAGGCGAAACCACGCCGATAGTGGTATAGCGAATTAAAGACTATGGGCGAGACATTCCCCCAAAAAATCGGTGAATAATGCTGCCAATCAATGATATTTCAATCTCCGGTTCTTTTTTATATGGCTATATATTTATAGCACTATCGCAAATAACCATATAGCCGGCATGAAATATTTGCCTTCAAAAGAACGGAAATGCGGAAAAGCCGGCAGAAAACGTATGCGTTTTCCCCTTGACAAAAGGCTTTATAGCATTATATGGATATAGCGTGATATTCAAAACGTGGTCCGCTCCTGCGGACAGCAAGTTGTCTTTTCGTTTAACGAAAACCAAACGGTTTAACGGTAAAAACACCGCCAAACCGTTATCTATTCCAAGCTCCGGAGTCGACATGAAATAAAAGAGAAAGCGCATACCTAAATAAAAACATCTTATTGTAGGTATTGAAGAAGAATTCCAGACAAGCTAATTTTACAGATAAATCATATCAATATTATCAGAAAACAATGGTACTATTCTCCTAATCTGGAGGGAAAAAAGAATAAAATTACTCATTGGTCTAATGGAATGTATACTTTAAAACTGTCTGGTCAGTTAGGAGAGAAGCTTTTTAACACCACACAGGTGACTTACACTTATTGTACCAAATAAAGCGCATGCAGATATTCTCGACTTTAAGGCAGAACGTTATATTTTTGCTGGCATTAAAGAGGTTTCTTTCAACTCTTCTTTTAATGATCACTTGAATAATAAGGTTTTGATGACTTATGGGATTAAGGGAACTCATTCTATTTTTAATACCGAAAAATAATCTTTTCTTTTTGCTTAAACAAACTTTCAATGCGAACGATTGCGTTATAATACTTTCAATATTCAATCACTCATAAACTAGTACCATACTTAAGATAGATCTCATAACAAGTAGAATTCATCAATAGACTTTCTCATATTTTGTAAACTCAACATATAGTAGCTAGTATGCGGTGAATTAGCCGAATTACAAAGTTTTATACAAATCGGAAAAACACAAAAATAAAATGAATTATATAGCTTTCTTTAATTACCTCCTTACCTACTTGTTGATTCAAGTTATAAACTATTAATTAGAGCGACTTGCGACTATAATAGATTTCCTCCCAAAATGTGGAGATATTACAGTCAAATGTACGCACGTTCCATATATTTTTCCCTCCGTTTCCCATACCATGCGTACCTACTGATTAGTGATCTATAACAAGGAGCGGATATACGACCATTTCCAATTATGCTTGCTGCAAGTATTGGCTACACAAGCATCAGTTATATGACAAGTTCTTTATCAACTTGAGTACGACAGACAAAATACTTGTTTTCTTTCGTTTCTGTATCAATCAAAGAATACCCCATAACACATATGGGTGGAAACACTCTTGCCCCATGTATTATTTTTTTTGTAACGGTCATTAATAGTTTCGGATCAGCAGTTCGTCTACGGTTTCCCTCTTCTCTGCTATGGAACATACCGGTGGAGAAGATGCTCGGCCTCTAGATATGGCAGCTGTCGTACAGGTCGTTGAATAAGTTGTTCTCCGGACTCTTCCGACGGCGATCTGAGTTGAAGAGCATTCCTTTGCCACCTTTCTCTCCCAATCCTTGCATAATCCGGCCAGCTCTATTTGGCAGTCGTCATCGAAGTCGTCCGGCATGTAGGCTATGCAAGCTCCGGCTTCGTTGACGGGTTTGTAGGGCGTGTGGCGTATGACGCGGTAGACATTCACCAAGCTTTCGTTCGAGTTGTTGATCACGCAACGGATATGGGGATAGTTCTGTCTTAGTCTGAATACGGGGCGCGGGCTTCGACAAAGGGTTCCACATATGTTTCTATTTCCGTGATATTTTCCGTTCAGTACCTCTCTTCCCTTATGAACGTTCCGTCCTCTGAATATATCAGTTCCAGTCCGTTTCCTATTGAAATCTCATATCCTCCGTATTCCCGCTCCGCTTTGTATATTCCCGCCGCTTGATAGCGTGTTTGGATGTCTAGCTTGATTTTCTGGGGTACTATTCCTTGAGTTCCACTTCCGTCATACCATGCTCATAGTCAACATCTGTGATGCGTGCTCCGGGGTGTCTGTTGCGGATATAGTCTTCGATGCCTGTCAAAGGCTTGGAGGGGATATAGTCCTCGTAATCATAGTCATTGCCTGCACCGGCCACTTTCTTGATCAGCACGCCGTCTGCCGCGTAGTAGAGATGGACCTGGGTCTGCGCGCCTGTGCCTTCTTCCTTGCGGGCTTCGATCACGTACACCGTCTCCACGCCTGTTCCTCGGTCAAGCTGGTCGGCGTAGCTGGTAATCCACCAGGGTTCCTGGCTGTATTCGGTCTTTTCGAAAGCTTGCTGTACGGGTGCGGGAAGTGTTTCCTTCGGGATATCGGTTTCGGTCATATACCATTCACCGCTGTTGTCGAACCAGCCTGTGTTGCTCAGAGAGTCTGAGGCGGTGCGGGTGGCAGTGGCGGGGGTGGAGAAGGTTGCAATCACATAGTTTCCTTTGCTTCTCCAACGTATGTTTGAGGCTCCGGGATATTTGGCAAGGAGCGCTTCCTGTGCCCGGTGGCTTACATAATCTGCCGCTGGGGCATTGTCATCGTTTGTACAAGCGGCGAGGGTGACCAATACGCCTGCCGCCATCGTCTTCAATAAATTCTTCATGCTTGTAAAATTTTTAGATTAAGTGAATATTATCCCCGGCACATTCTCCGCTGTCCGGGGGGGAGCGGGGAAGGAGAAGAGGCGGAAAAGTATCCGGTAGTCCTCTTCCCCGGTCTGAAATTGAGTTAAAATACCCGGACTCCTCCGGCAATATTCTCAGTCGTCATAACCAATAACGGTGAATTTGCTGTCGAACTTGATTTCAAGTCCTCCGGAAAGTTTGATTTCCCATGTATAGGGCGTCCTCTCGATCTCACGGATGAACTGTCCCCGGAACATATCGTTCTGTGCGACGAAATCGGAAATAGCCTTGGGGATGATGGCCGCTGGGACGGGAGCGTACTTGCGCTCGACGCTTTCCCAAGAACCGTCGGCTCGGAAGTCCACCTCCGTACGGTCCGTGTAGGTCACCTCATATTCTACAGTCATGATTTTGTGGTCGGCAACGGCATAGGCCAGTGTCAGGTCCTGGAAATGCGTTGAAAGAAACTCACGCGCGGCAGCCGGGAGGCGATCAAAACTTATCGCTTCTTCTCGTCCTTCAGCATACGCTGAAGGAGAGAAAAGCAGACACACAATAAAGATAAAATAAACTGATAGTCGTTTCATAATTATTTTTTTAGTGTTTAAACAAATGGTTATAACGGAAGTTAATTGTGGCCTACATACATAGGAATAACGGCACATGCGTCGCTGTTGCTTCTAAGCGTATTGTCTACATGCAAAAATCCTCCTTGATTTCCGGCGGAGAGCTCCACAGTATACGCTTTTCTGCTCTCCCAGTTAAATGTAGCGGTCCAGAAATGCGAGGTGTTTCCGCCTGCATGACCATAATCTATGTCTACTCCGTTTGTGCCTCCGGCATATGGAGCAGCGAATCCTGTAGCCGGGATAAAGATCGTTTTATCCTCCTCCTTATTGCTAGGGTTAGTGTAAAAGTAGACTCCATAGTCATTCCTATAAGAAGCATTATTTACTCCCGGAGATAGCCAATTTGAGTAATCTTCATGAGTTTCATGATTCTTCCCGTCGCGGGATAAACCAGTGAAAGCAGCCGCTGGCGGCATGCAATAGCCATACGGGCAAGGGTCATAGATAGTCTTGACTACTCCTCCATCATAATTATAACTGCCGTTGGTATGAAAATTAGCATTGTCCCAACGATTACGGAACTCGTCATTACACCATGTAGAGTAAGTACCACGTATTTTACGATATAAACACCTGGGTCGTTCAAGAGCTACAGCAGTATTAGGAGCGTAATCATCCCACTGCCGAAAACCAAGTTTCCCATCTCTATCGGGATTGTCCTTATGATGCCAGACTGTAAACCAACATTTCTCCTCCCACTGGTAAGTCTCCTTGAATTCCGTTGGAGGAAAAGGCACAGGCCGTCCGTGCTGATATAGAGGTGTACGTCCCGGCTTGCGCATTTTATAGCTGAGACGTTTTAGAGTAAATACTTTTGTCTTCCCTCCAGTAGCCTCTTGCTTGATGCGTATCTTGATAGAAGATTCCGGAAAACTCGCCGATTGACCTATACAGTGTCCTAACGGCATTCCCATCATTCGAAAGCTTTTACCAGCATGATTTGTCATGTTGACGTCCGTGAATGGAGATTGTGTGTACTGGTCTACAGCTGAATCAAGTTTGTATGGAGTTACCCAGATATGCCAAGCCCATAAGACAGCATTAGAAGTATTCTTTAGAGCGATAACTGCATTTCCCTGTTTAATATTAGCGCTAGGTATATCAAACGAGAGATATCTGTTTTGCTCACCTTGAATATTTGCGAGACGGATATTCGTGACTAAATCCGGAACATCCTGCCATAAGAGTTCGACTTTATTGAGTTGGCCCGGATATCTCTCGACTATCCATTTTCCATCATGAATCCCCTTACCAGCATGATCTAACAGGGGAGACAAATACCCTCCTCTGGCATCATTAGTACCGTTATCAACCGATGATTTGTTGAATACATTGCCTTTTATAAGATTACCATAGACAAGAGGAATACAATAGTATCCCGGTCCGTTGATAACATAACAGTTGGCAGAATATGCTGCTCCTGTACCTTGGCTGTGAGTGGCAAGGTTATAAGGTGAGGATGCCAGGCCTTTGAATTCTCCATTTTTCAGTGTTTCCTCTTCCGGATTCCCCCATACTGGATTACCTATATCCGTGTAGGCATTGATTATGATGTTGTCGTTAACGCCTGGCTTGTTCTGACTCCAAGATAAGAATTGCATATACTTATTAAACGCTCCATTATTGCCTGGGAATGCCTGCCAGGTAGCTCCATTGTCAGTGGAATAATCTGCTGTCCAAGGTTCATGTGTTTGGGTGCCGTTTCCGCCAATGACTGTACTATAGCTTTGGAATTCCAGTTTTTTATTTGTAGTTCCGTATCCGAGGACAATCTCCGATTCTATTGGTCTTTGATTTTCGCTATCCCATGCCTCAAGCGTATACTCCAATTTCGGGTCCGGAGCAGTGGGTGAGTTTGATAGTGTGAATATATGGGTCTTTCCCTCTGCGATCTTTCCTGTCCCGTAAAGGTCCAGGTTCGAGATCTTGGATTGGCTGACTCCTTCGGGCTTGAATTTAATATTTAGATGTACTGATCCGCTTTGATTATTCTGGTTTGGATATTGCGGTATGACAAAAAAACAGCCTCCTTGAATAAGGTCGGTGTTCTTGTCTGTGATTCCGGATCCGTTTTGTAGTAGTGTGAGTGTGCCCCGGCTCTGCTCGTCTAATGTCCAATCGAAAGTTCCGGGTCCGTTCTTGCCTATTTCGGCAGTGGCTTTCCGGACGACATTGGTTAATTTGATCTCCTCGAATGTTCCTTTGTAGAAGTTTTCGCTTGTACGTACCTGTACAGCGGAAAGCGCGTGTTGGAAGTTCAAGTTGGCAGGCTTGCGGCTGTCTCCCGTAGAGACCTTGGAAGATGCCACAAGCAGGTCGACGGTCTCGGCGGAAGTGGTTTTCTCGTTCATCTCCAGGTCGAAGGAAAGCCCCTCGCTGGAGCTGTTTTTTCGTACATTGCTGATTTTGAAGTTCTCCTTGTTTACCGAGGCATCCGTATGGTAAGGGGCGTAGGCATAGAAAGATACCGATCCTGACACGGGCCATTTGACGTCTGTGCTTCCTGTACCCCCTGAGCATACTACTTGCCTGTTTTCCATCAGGTTAAACGGACCGGTGGGACTGAACTGGCTGTAGTTGACTGCGCTCACTCCGAAAGAGCTTATGCTGCTGACCTTCACTCCGCGTGTGGCGGGAAGTCCGCAGGGCCGGTCGGCTAAGAATCCGCTCTCATCCGTGCTGTCGGGAAGGGCGGATGCCATGTTATCCAACAGCGAGCTGTCTATCCCGTCGATCACCTGCACGTGAAGGTACACCGGCTTGCCGTTCTCGGAAAGCTCGTCAAGTTTGACCGTATAGGAGGTGTCAGGAGCGAAAACACCGCTGCCTGAACGAGTGCTGGAATCGGTCACCCATTGGTCGGGACTGAGGGCTTCGAAGGTAACGGTATCCGATTCCCTGCCGTCTACCAGTTGCTCGTCTTGGCAACCGGTTAAAAAAGGAAGGGAAACAAGGGCTCCCGCCGACAAGGCAAGAAAGAAGGAGCCTGAAAAAAAACTTCTCTTATTCATAAGTTTGATCATTTATTGTTTAATCGTAGTTTTCTCTAAATCTTCAGACAGAAAAATAAGGCCGGTGCGCATATAAAAAACAAGATAAACATGGCCTGAATAAGAAACCGGGAGGGGGATAGAGCACACCGGCTTTCACCTCGGAGTGCTCCCCAAATAAACCCAAAACTAGAGGGGATACCTATCTCTGCGCAACCAATAGCCAAGAGCTTAAAACGGTCCAACCCCGCCCGGTCAAAATATAAATCACCGAGTGATTTTATAGAATAATTACATTGGTTTTACATAGGTGGTATTTCTACGGTATTATCGGTTCCCCAGCCCTCTACAGTAACTGTAAATTTAATAGGTTGGCCTTCATACTCCTCACCGCCATCACCACCTCCCGGAGGAGTAGGATCAACATCCGGATCCGGTTCGGGCAGTGGAGTCGGGTCAACTTGTCCGGAACCGTTACTAAAGTCAAGAGTATAAGTATATTGCTTGCCGCCCTCAATATTGAATGAAAGAGGAAGCATTGCCAAACCGTACTTAGTTTCACTTCCTACAACTATATGTGGGCGATTTTCAGCGTCGAATGTAGTTACGCGGCAGATAACAGAAAGATATGTCCCACTAGTGTTTGTTTGGCTCCACTCTGTACTTGCTTTTTTCGTCGGGAATACCATGAATGATTGTCCCGCCGGTAGAATAGATTGTGCTGAAGCATTTAGAGTAAGAGGCATTTGCTTTGTATTCCAGCGAATGCGGAAGTCCCCATGCGGAGTAACATCTGTATGGCTCCATTCACCTATTACGGTATCTCTCACCTCTGTTGGCACATCTGGAATACCATTTAATTTATAAGTACCACGGTTCTGCATGTTAACTATACGTACTCCCATTACTTCCACTTTTCGCTCAGTTGCCGGTTTGTCGCACTTTGCCTTCACACTAATTTTAGACATCAAATGATAAAAGTTCAATGGTACATTGCCCTGTCCATCGCTTTCCCTTCCATCATATTGAGCCATAGCGACATCGTGCATCCCGTGATGTGATGTCTCTAGGCTATTATTTATACTGTCTGTATAATTACCGGTTTGATCCAGATAGTGTATTGGATGGATTTCGAAATCCTTGATGAATGGATACTTACCATAGCTACCGATTTCCTCAGTAGTCGGTTCTCTGAAATACTGGTTCGTTGTACCAGTAACAGCAAAGAATCTTAGGAATTTGTCTTTTCCTTTCCAGTTGTGAGTTCCCTGATAAGTCCACGCATCTCCTTCTTTTGTAACATCAATAGGACCGAAGTAATGCTTATTCTCATGGGTGTAGCAGACTACTTTGAATTTGTTGATGTTCTCCCCGGTCAGCAAATTAGTACTACGTGTACCGATGAGCGATTTATCCAAAATAGTTCGGAAAGTGATTTGTCCTGTTTTTGCAGCCTCTTGAGAAGCGACATTGTCATTGATCACTTCATCTTGGGAACAAGACACCATGGCTAAAGCAGCCAAGGCCAGAAGATAGTTTTTTTTCTTCATAATAAAATTGTTTTAAGTGATTAATTAAAAAAAAATAGACTATGCTTTTTTATAGTGTTGTTACATCTGGATCTCTACATCCTCTCCCTCTCCCCATTCGGACACATCCGGATTGAAACCGCCTCCGTTTATAATCGGCTTGGGAAGTTCCAGACCGTCGATGAGGATCTCTATATTGCGGGGATCGGCGGCGGTGTGTATTTGCTCCGTGACGTCAAAAGTCTTATAGAACTTGCTGCCGTCCAGGCGGTTGTCCGCCCTAATTTTCGACATTATGGAATCAACAGCTCCGATAAACAATTCCACAGATAGCGTTTCACCCTTTTCAGGAAACAGAAATCCCCCCTGTGTCATACTGGCATAAGGATAATCTAGTATTAAGAAGTTATTGCCTGCGTCACGTAGCAGGTTGCTGTGGCAAAACTATTCGGCATAAAAGAGCATTTTACGCTTGTCCACTGCCTATGAATCTGCATAAGCGTCGATCATATCACCTAGCTGAAGTACAAAGTTGTTGAAGTTATCCGAGTCTGCAGCATACAGTTGCCATCCTAGAAGGCGGCAGTTTTTCTTTTTCAGTGCGGCAACAATCGGATTGATCGCTTCATCCCGGAGTGCTCCTGTTTTACCGACCGATACAATCAGGTTGGTGGCTTGTTGCCGCTCGTCCAGTAAATCCAAAGACATTTTCAGTGCACTCCAGGCGGGGAGGGGGGCGAGAGCTTTCCCTCATAACGGATGCAATCCTGCTCATGGCATCGGTCAGTGATTGATATTCGGAAGTAAGCGGAATGGTGACTATTTTTGCGTCAAGGCTTATTGCTGCCCCGAAACGATAGCGCTAATTATCGTCCGGTGACTCAAACAGGGGCTGAAGGTTTTGTATGGCATTTAGGAGCATTGGGAACTGTTCAGCCTGTTTCGTACCTGATTCCATGGCAAAAATCAGGTTGATGTTTTGCTGCCGGTGTTTTATTGCCCGGCCTTCGGAATAGCTGGCCGGCTGTCCGTCGATGTTATATACATAATTCAAGCTTTTGTCTATGAGCGAGGTAAATTCCCCGCTACAGAAAGTATAGGTCGAGTCTGTATTGTAGGGGCGTATTACCGGCGAATAGGCTAGTCTGTCCGGTTGCTGGCATACGTCCGCAAGTCCGGTCTTTACAAATACCTTCCGCCCGATATTACCGAGCATGACTTCCGGAATCCATCCCACGATTTGTTCCCCTGCTTTATCGGCCGTAATATCCGTGGTCCGTGATATCAGTACTCCACGCCCGTCAGGAGAGTATTTCAAGGCAAATACAATTTCGTTCATACTGATGGTTGCCGTCTGTTTTTCCAAACCGGGATCACTGAATACCTTTAGGGAATCGGTAGTTGCAAAATAAGCCTCCGGATGAAGCACGGATGAAGTGTCCGTAACTGCTGTCAGCAACTTGTCATGCTGTCCGGACCGTATGTCGGTTATGGAAGAGGGCGAAAGGATAAGCCGGGAGGAACGCATCCAGCCTATATATTCAGCTTTTTTACGTCCGGTAAACCGGTTGTTTTTTATGTGTTCCGGTTTATACTTTATCAGCCGCAGGAAATCGCCTTTATGTCCAATGACCAGGAAGGGTTCCCTGAACGTGGTTTCTACCGATTTTATTCTGCCGCCCGGGTTGACGTAAGCCGCGTTCCCTTCCCTGTCGGAATAGACAATCTAGGTCTTTTTGTGTGCCTTGCTTTTAGGAGCCTTAATACCGGGAATCTGATAATTTTCAGAATAGACTCTTGGAAACTTACGTAAGCGTGTAAATCGGTTGACCGGGCTGCAACCACTTAGAAAAGCCATCACACAGTATAGTATCATTATTTTCTTCATATACTATCTCTTTTTATCGGTTTGCATGACCGCTATCCGGTTTATTTGTCCGTTTTTTTATTCACAGATTAAACGATTACGTTCTGTATAACCGTTTCTTTTTTGCCGATGTGGTGCAGCCCTTGGCAATAAGAATAAAAGCCATTATATTTATTGTTGTTCACAATAACCAGCGTGTTCGGATTATTATTGTTATCTTTGCATAGTAATTCAAAGTTTAATGATGAGATTAAATCGTATAAAAACTGTATTAGTCGATAAGGGATTATCTCAAAAATGCCTTTCTGAGCAGATTGGGAAAAGTTTCAGCACAACAAATGCGTATTGTTGCAATCGTCAGCAGCTCAATTTAGAGACATTGTATAAAATAGCGCAGTTGTTGTCTGTTGAACTGAAAGATTTAATTGTAAATGGGAAAGTAGAAGACAAATAAAAATGCTAAGTTCTGTAATTCATAATACAAATTGCTTTATGGCATCTGTGCCAAAGTCAAAGCGGAAACTATATGGTCAGTTTTTTACAAATGTGGCTACCGCTAAATATATGGCTGCATTATTCGATTTTAATTTGTCCAAACCCCAACTTCATATTTTGGACGCTGGTGCAGGTTCTGGTATTTTGTCTGCAGCTGTTGTTGACAAGTTGGTTCATGATGGCTATAAAGGTAAAATCTATCTGACTTGCTATGAAACAGACAAACAAGTATTATCCTTATTAAGAACTAACTTAGAATTGGTGAAGTCAGAATATGGTGTGTACTATGAAATAAGACAAGATAATTACATAACAAGTCAGACATTTGAGGATGGGTATTTATTTGGCGAGGAAAAGAATGCATATGATTATATTATAGGTAATCCTCCGTATCTTAAAATTTCAAAAGATGCAAATGAAGCGAAGATGATGCCGAGCGTATGCTATGGTGCGCCAAATCTATATTTCTTGTTTTGGGCAATGGGTATCCATAATCTGAAACAAAATGCAGAATTGGTTTATATTGTACCACGTTCTTGGACTTCTGGGGCATATTTTAAGCACTTTAGACAATACTTATTTGCAAATTGTGTAATTACAGATATGCACTTATTTGAAAGCAGAGATAAGGTGTTTGAAGGAGAATCTGTATTACAGGAAACTATCATTATAAAAGTCAAGAAAACAACTCTAAAGCCTGACTATATGAATATCACATCGTCATCTACCTCGGCCTTTGAAGATGTTGTGAAATTCAGTGCGCCATACGAAACGATTGTGGCTCAAAATCAATTTGTGTATCTTGCTACTAACGAAAATGATGTAAAGGTTCTTAGCCAAGTTAATCATTTTGACACTACACTCCCGGATATGAATATGCGTATGCAGACTGGAATTATTGTTGATTTTAGGACAAGGGAGGTCTTGCGTAACCAATTGGAGAATGATTCATATCCATTATTTTACTCTCAACATATTAAAGGTGGTCGTGTAATATGGCCGTTAGGGAAAGAGGGAGAGGTTATCAAAACGGATAGAAAAGGGTATTTGCAAGAAAATAGTGACTTTTTGATGGTAAAGCGTTTTACTTCCAAAGAAGAAGAACGTAGATTGCAATGTGGTATATATTTGAAGAAAAAATACTCGCAATTTCCTTATATCAGTACGCAAAATAAGATTAATTTTATCAAGTGTGATTCTCCATGTGTGACCTATGGGCTATATGTCATATTGAACTCTACATTATATGATAATTATTATCGGATTCTTAATGGGTCAACGCAAGTCAACTCAACAGAAATAAACCAAATGCCCATCCCTAAAAAACAGATAATAGAGAAAATGGGCAAGGATTTGATGCATAAGGAATTATCTGTTGAAAATTGCAATAAAATATTAAGCAAATGGATAATTTAGAATCAGCCAAAAACTTACTGGCAAAAATAAATATGCCTACCAAACAACAAGGGACACTTTGCTGTTTGACCTTACTTGCTATGGCAAAACTTAAAAATGGAATGCCTTGGAATGAAGCTACAAATGATTGGATAAGAATACACGACGTTATAGCTTTTATTGCGGAAAACTATGGTGTAATATATGCGGAAAATTCAAGAGAAACTTTTCGCAAGCAGGCCATGCATCCATTCAGAACGGCGGCATTGATAGAGGATAATGGTAAAGCTACCAATAGTCCCAATTATCGTTATCGGATAACTTCGGAGTTTTTGACTGTTATTCAGTCTTTACAAGGTAAGGAAAATTGTGTTTGCGAAGGCAGTTCGGAATTGACAATGTTTCTGTATAGACATGATACATTGTCCAATCTTTATGCATCAAAAAAGAAGATGCAGAAGATGCCTGTAAGGATAAATAATTTGGAGTTTACATTTAGTCCGGGCAAACACAATCAATTACAGAAGTCTATAATTGAGGAATTTGCTCCACGATTTGCGCCTAATTCGGAATGCCTATATGTAGGCGATACCATTCAAAAGGACATGGTAAAGAATGTGGAAAAATTATCTTCTCTTGGTTTTGAAATTACATTGCACGATAAAATGCCAGATGTGGTTCTTTACCGAGAGGATAAAAATTGGATTTATTTTATTGAATCAGTTACTTCCGTTGGACCGATGGATCCCAAACGTATCTTAGAAATTGAATCCATGACAAAAAATGTTATGGCCGGGAAAATATATGTAACAGCATTTCTTGATTTTATTACATTCAAGAAATTCTCTGGGCAATTGGCGTGGGAAACAGAAGTATGGATTTCTGATATGCCAGACCACATGATTCATCTTAATGGAGATAAATTTCTCGGACCACGTTAAATGTGGAGAACTTTTGAAAAATTAAATTAACCATAGGGATATGACAATACAAGATTTTTATGAAAAAACCATCCATTCTTTTTTGTTTACTTTTTATTGCGATTTATGCTTCTGCACAGAATCAAACAAATTCCATTTTAAATAAAGCGATAAACGATTCAACGTTAATTAAGATTCATGCCATTGTAGAAGATATCGATTTCCGTATGCATGGACTTGATAGATATAAACTTTATCCAACAGAAAACATATACAATTTTCTACAGTTAGATACAATGACTGGAAAAATAGAAATTGTACAATGGTCTTTGGATAACGATAAAGAAGGTTCGGCTACGCTTAATGACGAAGATTTATCACTCAGTACAGGGTGCGGAACATTTGAATTATATCCTACGAAAAACATGTACCAATTTCTCCTACTTGACAAAGTAACAGGAAGAAGATGGCATGTTCAATGGGGTTTTGAATCGAATAAAAGATGGATTCAGAGAATATACTAAATCCATACTAATTATGATTATAATTGGCGTTATACTATTTTTCGTATTGGTAATCTTCATTAAATGGAAGATACCAATGTGGAAAGGCAAGTATTCGGAAAAGCTCGTTTATAATAAAATGTTGAAATTATCGGATGAGTATGTAATATTCAACGACTTATTATTCGAAAGCAATGGTCGTTCTACACAGGTAGACCATGTTGTTGTTTCGCCTTATGGGGTATTTGTAATTGAAACAAAAGGCTATAAAGGTTGGATATTCGGAGGTGAGAACTCTGAATACTGGACACAGACAATATACAAAAGCAAGCATCAATTTTATAATCCAATTAAGCAGAACGAGGGGCATGTGAGGTTTCTCCGTTATTTGCTCAGATGTTCTGTGAATATACCTTTCATTCCAATTGTCGTATTTAATAATGCTGCTGATTTGAAAGTGCATATTGAAAACCATATCGTTGTAAACCGATGTGATTTGACATGGGCTATCTCGGAATATAAAACGCCTGTTCTGGATAAAGCTACCATTGATTGGATTATCAAAACTATCCAACAAAACCATATTGTTGCAAACAAAGAAAACCTAAAGCGGCATAAGTATAATGCAAAGATCCAACAATACAAGAGTAGAAATCTTATAAGTCAAGGTATTTGTCCCCGATGTGGGGGACAGCTTATTTTACGTCAAGGCAAATTTAGCTCTTTCTATGGATGCTCGAACTTTCCCAAGTGCAAGTTTATTCTAAAATGCTATTATAATGATATACAAATGATTAATTATTTATAGAATAACATTTTCCATTGTTAAACATAAGGATATATTCTTTGTACAAACCTTAATCACTCCTTGTGTAATTGGGGGCATTTCAGTAATTTTGCAGTATTATATCCCAGAACGATGAAAAAGTTGATTGTTTTTTTATTGCTGAATGCTTGCATGGTGGTTGTGGGAATGTCACAGAGTGCTGCTGATTCCGTACGGATCCATTTCCGGCCAAGGAGTAGCCGGATGGATCCGGATTATGGCGACAATACTTTGCACAGCTTTTTACAAAAAGTACGCAAATGTGATGCAGATGGAAGTTTGGAGCGGCTGATTGTACGGGCATATACCTCACCCGATGGGGTGAGCACGGTTAATTTGAAATTAAGTGCTGACCGTTGCCAGTCTGTGGCCGACTATATCATGGCTTATCTTGGAATTGATCCTGCCCAAATTGATATTCTTCCCGGTGGAATAGCATGGGAGGAACTACGGTGTATGATTGCTGCTGACAGCCGTGTGCCGGGGCGGCAAGAGGCGCTTGGTATTATTGACTACACTCCGGTATGGGTATACGATGCATATGGCAGGATTGTAGGAGGTCGCAAGAAGAGCCTTATGGACCTGCTGGGAGGACAGACCTATCGATGGTTGAGACAACATTTTTTTGACAGACTGCATGGTGCATCGGTCGTCCTATGCGTCAAGGAGATGGAAAAAAAGGTCCAACCACTTCACCGTGATACGGTTCGGATATTTACATATATTGTTGATTCTGTAGTTGTCGGCTCTTTACGAGTATCGGACTTTCCTGTTATTAAAAGCACGTACGCGGACAAATCAGCTACGGTTAACGTTATTCAAGCGGATGCATTTTTCAACACAGACACTTTGCCGTCGCAAGAATCAGTCTTGCAGACAGACCGAGCAGAGAACGGGAAGATATTCTCCTCTTCACTGGAGGATGACAGGCTGCCGGTCAATCGACTAGCGCTGAAAACCAACTTGCTTTATGCCGCAGCATTATTACCTTCCATTGAATTGGAATGGAGATTGAACAATTGCTGGACAATGGCTGTGGAGGGAAATATGGCATGGTGGAAAAAACGTAAAGCGCATAAATGCTACCAACTGGCGGTGGCAAGCGGTACGGTACGTCGATGGTTTCATAATGAAAGTCTGAGGAAAGGATTGTATGCGGGAGCTTTTGTCGGAGCAGGATTGTATGACTTTGAGAATGGCAGGAAAGGGTATCGAGGAGAAGGCGTCCTGGCAGGGTTGGGCATCGGATACCTGTATCCTGTGAGCAAACGTCTCGCCATTGAGGCAGAGGCAGGAGGAGGCTGGATGATGACACGTTATAAAGAATATATCCCCTATGAAGGACATCACTTGTATGTACGTACACAAAATATGAATTTCTTTGGACCACTGAGATTGAAACTATCCCTCGTATGGTTGTTGGGCAGGACTGTATGCAGTAGTGAGAGGAAAGGAGGTGGAAAATGATACGCACGTCTTCTGCATATCTTCAGATATTCATGCAGTTCCTGCGGCCTGCTTTATTGCTGATTTTAATCTTTGCATCGGTATCGTGCCGTGAGGACCTCTGCTACAACCACTTCGGTGAGGCGGAGGTTGATTTTCAGTGGCCTGAGACTTCATCCTCACAAACTGTTCCCCAGGGCGTAACATTGCTGATTTATGGTGATGATTCAAAACAGCCCATTGAAAACTTTCTTTCGCCTGCAGGTGGTAATGTGAATTTCGGTAGCGGAAGTCCACGGTCCATACTGATATATAACAATGATACCGAACACATCCGCGTCTTTGACCTCTCTTCACCTACTATGGCATATGCCACCTCTACCGCTGCTGACCGTTCCGCTTCCGCCAGTATCCGCAAGTTGCACCCAGACGAGCCTGCACTCAATCCACCTGACATGCTCTATTCCGCCTATATCGAATCTCTGCCTGAGGTAGGTACGCATGAGAAATTGGACCTGGCATTCGACATGAAGAAGTTGGTATGTGCTTATGAAGTGGTTTATGAATTTGAGTACGGTTTAAACCGTGTCGCCCTGGCGCGCGGAGCTTTGGCAGGTATGGCTGAAACGGTAATGTTACATAACGGAGCAACCCCTTGGGGCGCAGCCACATTACTCTACGACTGCGCCCTGACCGAACAAGGAATCCGTTCCACAGTCCTATCCTTTGGGGTACCTGGTTATTTCGAGGAAGGAGTGAACACACGCGACACCCGCCTTCACACGTTACAGTTGGAAGCGAAGCTTATCAACGGCAAGGTCAAGGAATTTGTATTCGATATCTCCGGGCAACTTGCCAACCAGCCTCGCGGGGGCACAATTAAAGTGTCGGGCTTGCGTGTCGAAGACGATGAGAGTTCGAGCGACTCCGGTTTTGATGTTGATATCAATGATTGGGGCAATCGAGAGGAAATCGATTTGCCTGTAGGAGGACAACAGTAATCACCGGGCAGCTTTGCCCGAGTGGCTACCAGTTATATTAAAGGTAGAATCCTTGTGAATCATGCTTTATTTTTCCTTTGAGAAGCGCTTTCGCATTGTTATGGCAAATAACAATTGTAGGGTAGTAAGGCAGGTAAACCTTTTGGTATGACTTACACAGCAGGTAAGGAGATTCTTTTCCCGTATAAACTGCTGGGATATACCCCATGCGGGATACACAGGTGGAAGAAATGATGCCTGTTACCCAAGAGTACGAGGAGATTATTAGCCTATAGCTATTTGAACAATGCGTACTTCTAAAACAAAAGGAAGCATATAATCTTTTGATAAGCAAGGTAAAGATAGAACATTAGAGCCATAGCCATCTATGGACATATCACAAAGTACAAGAGACTTCAAAGATTCAGACTTCAAGGGAGTCCACTGAAGTTTGCCATAAGAGCTATTGCCCATAATCTGGGAAAATTGTGTACCTTAACTCCATCCAAATACTTTTCACCTGACTTTTCTTCACAAAATAGAGGTCCAGTATTAAATTAAACATTCTATGGCTACGAAAAAATGCGGGATACTATTTTATAAACTATAGAAGAAGATTTAACAAAAAAAAAGACTGCCTAACTTTGAGTCGCCAGGCAGTCTCTTGTTAAATTTTACTTGTAAAGTATAGAAATTTCCGTAATTAACTACCTACATTAAAATCTGTGTCCGGTGATTCGGTCCAATCCTGAATGCCATTGGATGCATCAACTGTAAATTCAATTTTTTCTACTCCGGCAGCGCTACCATTCACGGTAATATTATACGTATAGGATGTTGCGATAGCCCATGTCGGTTTAAGGTTACCCTTTACATAGTCACTCTTTATCACATCCGCTCCCTGCTTAACTGTAATCTTAAAGCTCAATGTAACATTACTTGAACTATAGGGTACAGGAAGAACAAAACCGTTCTGCGTAGTCAGTTCTTTGGCCGCTACTGCCTCAGTACCTTCACCGGCCGGTTTTGCAGCCTGGATAGTATTGCTTCCCTCTACAGAGAGTGGTACCTTGGTCCATTTATTTTCACCCGCATTGTATTCTACCGTACGTGATTGATTACTCCAGTTACCTGACTGGGAAGAAAAATCGGCCTTGTCATATACATTCTGGAATTCCACATCTGAAATATCAATGGTGAAATCCGGATCAAATCCACTTTTGAACTTGGCTTTCACTTGTGACAACAGGTGTTTGAAACTGAAAGAAACAGTAGAGTTACCTGTTTCTTTGGCGGTAATGGAACCGGATTCTGCATAAATCAGGTCGTGCTGATGACTATCATTACACACAAAATCTGTAATCTTGAAAATACCGGCTTCAGAGCCCGTTGTAGCGAATTCGGGAGTACCCTTGGTCAAAGCCGTATTTTCGCAGCTGTACGCGTAAAACTTATAGGTGGCGTCTTTTACCCAATACTTTGAAGACCCCTCATACGTCCATTTGTCAGTTTCCTTTGATACCGGTACTCCACTGAACACAGTATGATATTCACTCTGATCCTTTGGCGTATAACCTCCATACACCATGAACTTGTTAAAAGAGTCATTCGTCAGCGCACGAGTAACATTTGTATTAAAACCGATCATGGCACCTGACTCTACATTTTCTTCAATCACATCAGTGTTTGTACATGCAGCCAGTGACAAAGCGGCTGCCACACAAAAAATACTTCTTTTAATCATTTATATTTAATTTAAAATTAATTTATCCTTGATCGCGGCGCGAAATTAACAATTAGACTTGAAAAAGATTAATGAATCCCTACCTTTGTTAACAATGTTTTAACTAAATAGATAGGGATTTATAAAAATTAACGAGACTCTCTTTTTATGGAGCCCCTTAAGCTGACTTTTCTTTTTATTTTCTTAAATAGTAATATCTGATTGCAGGCGGATTGTTGTCAGATCGGTGATTTTATCTGTTTTTACAAACGAGTATATCGGGCTGAAGGCCGAACAAAAAAGAAAATAGCTCTCCAAAAAGCTAAAAGGGATTGAATAAAATAGATTTTAATTCTCCCCTTGTTTTTCTATTGGAAACTGTCATCGTATATATAATGAATTCTACAATAATAATAGCATACTTCATCAACAATCAGAATCGCACTCTTATTTTTCATTGAGAATTATATTTTTAATCCTTTTCAAATGGCTGTATTTCGTTAATTCACTGCCAGAATTTTCCTTTCTTTTGCAGATCACTTTTTACAGCTGATAGAACCTCCCTCTCACACCGGCTACCAAAATAACGAAAAAGATAAAGGAAGACACTGTATGGTGAAAACGGAATAACCTATTTTGGGGCTGGCAGACGAACAAAATGCTTCGGCGAGTTGTCGCCAAGCTCAAGATATAAAGAAAGACGCAAAAGAACCAACAGAAAATGAGAAAATAGCATATCGGATTCTGTATTTTCATTTCTTACCGCAAAGATACCTGTTTACCTGACTCAATGCGCAAGACAGCCCGCCCCGGAAACAACGACGGGCTCTTTTACATATCCGGAAGATTCACCCTCTACTCCCGTAAGGAACCGGACAGACCGCCCAGCCCCCTTTACGGGAAACTCTTCGACAGAATATACATCGCCCACTCGTTCTATGGAAATACACATGACATGGGATCATCAATCATTTTTTATTAAATTTACTAGGACTCACATTATAATGTTTTTTAAATACCTCACGGAAGTACTTCGCATCCGAGAACCCGACTATGTCGGCAATTTCCGTTATTGTATATCCACCTTCCTTTAGCAATTGCGCAGCATGTTGCAAACGTATCATCCGGATATAATCAGCCGGAGCATAACCTGTCAATGCCTTTAATTTATTAAAGAAACTAGTACGACTCATATGGTGTCGGTTGCTGAGTATTTCCACATTAAAATCCGGATCCCCCATGTTCTTCTCTATACATTCCTTGACCGAAGCGATAAATTTCCAGTCCAGGGTATTGGTGCAATTAGCCGGGAAATTCTGTTCCTCCTCTTCGATACTGTTATAAATCTGGCGGAGCAAAGCACGATTCGCCAGTAAATTTTTAACCGTTGCCTTGAGTATTCCCACACTGAAAGGTTTGGTGATATAAGCATCCGCCCCGATTTCCAGCCCTTCGAGCATATTCTTCTCATCTCCCAGCGCAGTCAGTAAAACAACCGGAATATGGGACATCTCAAGATCCCCCTTTATAGTTGCACAGAGTTCATCTCCGTTCATTTCAGGCATCATAATATCGGATATGACGAGATCCGGATTAAATTCCCTGATTATGACAAGTGCATCCTTCCCATTCGGACAAGCCTGAATATTATAACTCGTCTTCAGCATATCCACTAGATAATTGCGCAAATCATCATTATCCTCCACTATCAGGATACGCTGCAAGGAACTGTTTGTCCGGGATGTCTCCATAGCCGACAAATCAGAAATGCTGGCCGGGAGAATAGTATCCGGACGTTCATCCGGCAGCTTGGGAGAAATGAATTTTGCTTTATGAAGATGGCTGCACCCTTTCGGGAAAGTGAGGCGTACACAAGTACCTTGCTGTTCATTACTCTGAATCTGAATCTTGCCTTTATGTAACTTGACTAGCTTGTATACCAACATCAGACCGATTCCGCTACCTGTCACTTTGAGATTGACAACATTACTACCTCTAAAACAGTTCCTGAACAATTTCTTCTGTTCGCACGAAGGAATACCAATCCCCGTATCTTTCACCTCAATGCTCCAGGTGTTTTCTTCCTCGCAGGCGGAAATGCAGACACTACCTTCTTCAGGCGTATACTTCAATGCATTTGACAAGATATTCTTCAGAATAGATCCCATCTTGTCACTATCAAACCACACATTCAGATAGTCAAAGTTGCTTTCATAGACAAACCTGACATGTTTCATTTCAGCATACTTGCGGAAAGCGGCACAAACATCATTCATAAAAGTATTCAGTTCATACTCGGAAACATAAAGAGTGGATGAATAGACATCTATCCGTTCGAAATTTATCAGGTTAGTTGTCAGCTGAAGTAACGTACTCACATTCTTAAGAGCCATATTCATGTGGGGTAACGCCTGTTCGGGCACCATACGATTTTCCACCACCTCCTCCAACGGTGCTTTTATCAATGTAAGCGGTGTACGTATGTCATGGGCCGTATTAATGAAGAATCGTGTCTTCTCATCCGAGACTTTCTTCTGTTTGTGTAGCATGATGATACGGAAAATGATAACCATAACCAGCACCAACAGGATTGCATACCCCACCATAGCCCACACACTGGCCCATGCCGGAGGCGTTATGAAAATGCGAATATTCCTTGTCTCATAGGTTTTATACTTTTCCTCATTGGATATGGCACGAATTTGTAACGTATAGCTGCCGGGAGGCAGATTTCGGACAATAATCCGGTTATCCTGGCTCGGACGGCTCCATTCCTTATGATATCCGTCAATTTTCCATGAATAAAGAATGTTGGAGGGATAATCATAATTAATGGAGGCTACATCAAGAGAGAAAGTGTTTTGTTCATAAGCCAGCTCCAAACGGTCTGTTTCGTTAATATCCCTCTCCAAAGGAGAGCCCTCATCACCCGGATAAACAGGCTGGTAAGAAACCATAAAATCACGCAGTAGCAGACGCGAATAATGTGGCTCCGGTATCTGTATGTCTATCGGAAATTTGACAGCACCGTCATTGCCACCGAAAACAAGCGCGCTTTTGTTATAGGCCGTAGCAGCACCAGCATTAAAATTGACACTCATCAGTCCTTGCTCCCGTGTCCAGTTACGGAAGGAATGTTCCTCAGGTGAATAGATTGTAATTCCGGCCTCTGTACCCATGAGGAGATTCTCGTCCTGACGAGAAAGAATTGTATAGATATTGTCAGAGATCAATGCGCAATTATCAGTCCGGTACTGATGGACAAACTTCTTATTATAAATATCATAAACAAGAAGTCCGGCTCCATGAGTACCAATATACAAGATACCGTCTTCTCTCTGGTATAATGCACATATATAGGGAGATTCAACAGGCAGATCAACATACTGGTAAATACCGGATTCCTTATCAAGCAGGTAGAGTCCCATTCTCGTACCAATCCACATCAACCGATCATCTTTCTCCTGAATAGTGGTAATGGAACTTACTCCCGGGTATAAACGTACATCTTTAGTCTCAAGATCAATACGTTTCAGATGATAATATCCACCGGACCATACATCACCGTTCGAGTCTTTTTTAATGTCATAAATATATTGGTCGGGACGAATTCCTGTAATGGCAGAAGGAGAAAGGCAGGTTATCTTAAAATCTTTTTTCTTCTCTATCTTGTAAATATCCGATGTATACCCACCGGCCCATATTACACCGGGAGAGACTTCGCACAGTGCTAAAAAAATATGATTCTCATCATTAGGTACAGATTCAAAAGAACTAAAGAAAGAGTGCCATTCCTTTGTATCTGTCCGGTAGAGACTGATACCGTTACTGGTTGCAAACCAGAGGTCACCGTCACTGTCCTCCACTACGTCATGAACCTGGTCATTCACCAGCGACTGGGGACTTCCAAGGGAATGCCTTATCAGATCGTAACTCCCATAGCGATTGTTACGGACTGTAATGCCGGTAGGATAATTGGCAAGCCAGATACGCTCTTCCTCATCCACATAGATATCATTGATATTGTTTCCGTTCATCCCGTTATAACTGTTGTAATCGGCCGTTATATAAGGTTCACTCATGCAAGTATTCACATCCAGTTTATATACGCCCTTACCACCTGTAGCAACTAAAAGTTCATGAGCGTTCAAGACAACAATTTGAGTGATCTCTACATTATTGGGTGACGGACAGGGAATTATTTTTCCTGTTCCACCCATATCATATATGAGTATTCCCTCCTTATAGTTTCCCACAAACAATTGTTTTGAAATAGCGTGGTAATAAAGCTTATGTACAGGTGTCGCAATACTTTCCGCAATTTCGTCAGGGAGCAACTTTAACTCCCCCGCTTCTATACTGGCACGAAATAGACCAATTCCTGTACCAATGAAAAAATAAGCATTATCCGCCTGCTCAATGGCAGTTATTTCGCTATCAACCGGTACCGGTATATGTAATGCTGTTCCCGTATGGGTATCATACCAGGTAATGCTATCTTTATAACAGAGCCAGATCCGGTCGTTCTTGTCCAAATAACCGCAATTCACAAAAGCCTGTGACCTGTTTTTAATTAGTTCCGGATGTACATAAGCCAGCTCAAATTTATCATGTTGGAAATCATACCTAAAAATACGACCTTTCTGACCAATAACCCACAATACCCCCATCTTGTCCATATAAAGCCATTTCAACGCAATCCGCGAATCCAACCTTATGCTGTTATCTGAAAAAGTGTAATGCTTGATATGCTTACCGTCATAACGGTCTATCCCTTCCTGGCCCAAAAACCACATATACCCCTGTCGGTCTTTTTGGATATGGTATATTTTCTGGGTGTTCAACCCGTCTTCCAAACCTATGTACTTATAAATCTGCCCTCTACAGGTAAGACTAATAAAAAGAATAACAAAAAGAAAAATAAACCTGGTATTAAAATATATTTTCATACTTGTCACAATATATTCAGAAATTAAGTTGCAAAACTATAAAATATTTATGAAATTACCACAAAACAAATATCATTTACTGCACCAACTGGTTAATTAGAGTCTCGTTATATAGACTATATATAAGAAAAAGATAAAAGCACGTCAAAAATAAAACATTCATAAAATTGAATTATATAGACACGGATTCATCCAAAAATCTATAATTATTAGCAAAATATTATTGTCACATACTGAATTATCTGTTTTCCAGAAGGCCTACAACATGATTAAAGTATGCATGCTACTTGCAACCCACGGTTGACAAAACATAAGGAATAAATCTTTTCCGTCATCATTGAAGGGCACTTTTATATACCCTAACTGATGACCATGAAAAAACGTTATTTATTTGCAAACATTTCTTACAGATATACGTAAATACATAAAATATTCTAACACCACCAATTTGAGTCCTCCACAGGGTATTTGAGATTTGCCATAAAACTAGTAGTACACCAAATCTTACACGGCCGGTAAAAATTATCAGGATAATTGCTATTGGAATTTTGGAGGTCGTTACATGGGTAAAATATATTTTCAAAGAATTATAAGCATAAAGACGTCTCCCATCCCGTCAATATTATAGATATCTTTATGCTTTGGAAAATGTCCGGATATTCTATCAGGTATTTTATCCCATTAATAATCATCGTACTAATTCCGGAAATTTGTACGTCCTTTATCTGATATGTCAGTAAGGATTATTTTCACGTTTCCAAATCAAGGTTGCTCATTGTCCTTTTTTTGTTCGCTGCACACGGAGCATCGTTATCTTCCTGACCCAGTTCGGAATGTTGATTCTGCATAATATGGGGCGATCGGTTTTCCGAAAAAGATATTTTATACCATATATTAATGAAAGCCTGCCTCTAAAGACAACATGACAGGTTGGCATTTCGAGGCAGACTTTTTTAAACATCTCTAGTGAATCAATGTTAGATATCCACTCTCTCCTGTGTTTTTTTGCTGCCGTAGCCTCCTGCAACGCAGCATAATACGGCTCCTGCCAAAATAGAGAAGAATGAAATCAGTGCGGACTTCGCTGCGGCATCCGTTGCCTTATCGGCAGCCACCAGTGCCTCGTGTTTGATCTCTTTCCATTCCTTTGCGGCTTTCTGCAGGGTCATCTCCAGCTTGTCTATCTGTTTCCCGGCTTCCATACGTGCATTTTCCATTAAGGCCATATATTGGTCTATAGTTTTATCCGCTTCCGCCTTAGACATATTGGTATTGTTCGCTATTGCCTTGGCCAGATCATTGCGGTCAATATTCTTGGCAAGGTTTTCTGTACGTTGCTTCAGGCGGTTCAGGAAACCGTCAATGGTCTCATCCGCTTCCTGCGGGGAACGGACAATCTTTTTTACGGACGTCTCCAGATCATCTTTCACTTCCGCCAGTTGCTTCTGCAGATAATCCGGCTGAAGCTCCTTTACGTCACTTTTGGAAAGTGCGGCTCGAATATTCTGAGGTATACTCCCTTCTTTCAGGGTTGCGTTGAAATCGATTTTCCCGAATAGCTCCTTTGCGTCCTCAGACAATGCGGAAACTCCGTTTTCAACAGCATTACCCGCACCGGATAAGACGCTGCCCGTAACAGAGGAGACTGCCCCAAGCGCATTCGCCGTCATTTTTGCCGCACCTGCTGCCAAAAGACCTCCCAGTACCACGGCAACAATCAATGTGGTCGCCCAAACCAAAAAACCGTGTATTATCCCGTCAGCACCAGCTAATTTTCCGGCAACAAAACCACCTGCGACCATGCCGGCAACCAGAATGACGGCCGAACCGATGCCTACTACGGTGCCTATGCCCGAAACCGGGTGGTCGGATAACGGGTCAAACATAAACAATCCGATACTTGAGCTTAGAATGGACAGCAACACGGATATTGCCAACACGGTCATGACACCGCCGAAAACACTGCCCCAGGACACTCTGCCCTTTAGTTCTGCAAAACTTAATTTTTCCATAATTGTTAGGTTTTTAATTAATACTATGAGTTATACTCAATTTAAAAAACAGCCCTGAAAGAATATTTGTTTGATTAATATTTGTCATTTCTATAAATGGTTGTGTTAAAAAACTCATGAATACATGAAGTTATATTTGAGGCATTATATATAAATTTCAGAGAACGCGTACCTTAAATAACCAGAATGCGTTTTATCGCTAGTACAGGTTCTGGCTTCTTTTTTTATTTCTCAAATAGATGTTAAATCCATTTCGGGTTGCCGAACTATCTTTTCGGACGGGCTGTTTAAACGAAGACCAGTGACAAGGTAATTCATTACATTGTGCACAATCATAACTGCACAATTGACAATATACCGTGTGTGATATTTTATTGTATTACTATTAATTTGTATTTAATTATGAAAAGATCTATCTTTGTTTTAGCATTAAGCATGGGGGCTTTTACCATGCACGCGCAGAATGACCGTACAGTCCTTGAAGGCACACGCCCTAGCGACAACTGGTCTGTCGAGCTGAAAGCTGGTGCCGTGACTCCCCTTACTCACCATGCTTTCTTCAAAAATGCCCGGCCGGCTTTTGGAATCGGGATAGGCAAACAACTTACTCCCATATTTGGTCTGGGAGTTCAAGGCATGGGATATGTAAATACCTCAGCCAGTAAGACAGCATTTGATGCCTCCGAGGTGAGCCTGCTCGGGAAAATCAATCTGATGAATCTCTTTGGCGGCTATACGGGTGAGCCGCGTGTCTTTGAAATCGAGGCCCTGACAGGTATCGGCTGGCTTCATTACTATCAGAACGGTCCTGGTGATACAAATTCCTGGTCAACCCGTCTGGGGATGAATTTGAACTTCAACCTGGGGGAGGATAAAGCATGGACGCTCGGTATCAAGCCGGCTGTCGTTTATGATATGCAGGGGGACTTCAGCAGAGCCAAAAGCCGTTTCAACGCCAATAATGCAACTTTTGAACTGACAGCCGGACTGACCTACCATTTCATGTGCAGCAACGGCACACACCATTTCACGACAGTGAAACCTTACGACCCGGTAGAAATAAGCGAGCTGAATGATGCGGTTAACCGCCTGCGGTCGCAACTGAACGACAAGGACATGCAGTTAAACAATGCCGTGCAACAGACAAATAACCTTCAAAAGGAACTGTCCGAATGCCGAACACAGGCTGCCAACATAGAAACCGTAGTAAAGACCAACCGTATTCCGGAATCCATCATTACTTTCAGACAGGGGAAATCGGTGATTGACGCCTCCCAACTGCCCAACGTGGAACGTGTTGCCACTTACATGAAGAAGCATCCGCAGAGCCAAGTGGTCATCAAAGGATATGCTTCTCCCGAAGGAAACCTTGCATTCAATGAGAAACTGGCAAAAGCACGTGCTGAAGCCGTCAAAAGCATACTTGTAAAAAAATACAAGATTAACGATACCCGTATTACCGCAGAAGGACAGGGTGTGGGTGATATGTTTTCAGAACCGGACTGGAACCGCGTCAGCATTTGTACTATCGAAGAAGGTAAATAATCTTCCACTATGAACGGAAAGTAAATTCCGATAAGGCAACTTTCCTATTTTTCACTCCTTCCCCTCACTTTCTTTCCATGCTTTTCCGGCAGAAAGAAAGCGGAGGGGAAACTCAAAAGATATATTATGGACTTACATTCAGGATTACCCTATTGGATCATCAGAAATTCCTTATTGGACTATTTTCAACCTTTGGAGGATGATCTGTCAACGGATGTCGTCATCATAGGTGCCGGTATAACGGGCGCCCTGATGGCACATGAATTATGCCGTGCCGGAATAGAGTGCTGCGTGGTTGACAAACGCAGTATTGCAACCGGAAGTTCCGCAGCAAGCACCGCTTTACTGCAATATGAAATAGACGTTCCCCTCTGCCGGATGGCGAGAATCATCGGTGAGGAGAACGCGGTGACAGCTTACCAGGCATGTCTGCAATCCATTGCCGATATTAAAAAAGTATTGGAAGAAACCGGTGTCAATGCCGGCTACGAGCAACTGCGCAGCCTTTTTTATGCCAGCAGTCCGGCAGACAACAGGTTACTGGAAAAAGAATATGAAATACGGAAAAAGAATAGGCTGCCGGTCAGTCTGCTCAAGAAAGAGGAAGTCAGGGAACAATATCATGTGGAAGTACCCGGCAACGCCCTGATGAACGAAGCCTCCGCACAGATGGATGCCTACAGAGCCGCGACCGGGCTGCTGACATATCATATGAAGGAAAACGGTCTGAAAGTTTTCACCCATACCGGTATAAAGGAGTGCATCGAAACATCTGACGGATGTATCATAACAACAGACAGAGGCCATGAAATTAAATGTGGATATATAATTATAGCCGCAGGATTTGAAGCCGGAAGATTTCTTCCGCAGAAAATCATGGATCTGACTTCTACATATGCGCTCATATCACATCCGGTAGCCCCAAAAGAACTGTGGCCGACACATTGCCTGATTTGGGAAACAGCCGACCCCTACCTGTATATCCGCACCACTGATGGGAACAGGATTATTGTAGGCGGTGAGGACGAGAAGTTCAGCGATCCGCAACGCCGTGATTCATTGCTCAGAGAGAAAACCCGGATCTTGGAGAGAAAATTCAGGGAGCTGCTGCCAGATATCCCTTTCAAGACAGAAATGGCATGGTGCGGCACATTCAGCACAACTAAAGACGGATTGCCTTTCATCGGTACCTGGCCCGACAAAGAGCGGATTCTTTTCAACTTGGGATATGGCGGAAACGGAATTACTTTCAGCATGATCGGAGCACAAATAATAACTCGTAGGCTACAGGGCATCAGGGATGAGCACGACTGTATTTTCGGTTACGAGAGAATCAAGCAGTACTGGTAAGGCCAGTCATCCCTTCACAAGAGACGATACTCTCCCGACACTTTCATGCGGGCACGAATTCCACCGTATAATTTACAAAAAAGCGAGATTCGTGCCTGCAATGTTATCTTCATACAAGTGCTTTGGGCGCAGACCCTTACATACAAATATCCCAAAAACAAAAATGAACCGGGCACTATTGCCGACATACGCATTTTTTGTTTTGGGATATCCCTGTCCAGTTAACATGAATGGCTAGGCGGCCATCAATATCTTTTGAGACCAGCACCCAGCCACTGTGTCATACGGGGCTTGCCGTAAAAGTAATAAAACAGCAATCCTATCCAACTGGTAAGCACCACCAGGACAATGGCTATCAGCCTTCTTTCCGCCGGCGCCTGAATGCGCCATATCTCCAAAGCCGCCCTGATAGTCAG
This sequence comes from Bacteroides sp. RCH18, assembly GCF_058231005.1. Classification (NCBI taxonomy): domain Bacteria; kingdom Pseudomonadati; phylum Bacteroidota; class Bacteroidia; order Bacteroidales; family Bacteroidaceae; genus Bacteroides; species Bacteroides sp. RCH18. The sequence continues at coordinate 3,702,755 of NZ_JBIPTC010000001.1, forward strand.
AACCAGGCCTACAATCCATATTACAAGTCCAACCATAATTTATTCGTATGTAAGATGTTAATACTAGCAGAATGATATAAGCTCAAAATCAGTCAAGTTTTTTACTTGCTTCTTTTTTTACGTCATTATATCCTTTCTTTATTTCCTTCTTGGCCTTTTCAGCACCGTCTTTGACATCTTTCTTTGTATCTTTCCATGCATCCTTCACAGCTTCAGCGCCATCCTGAACTTTATCGGACACTTTATCCGCCGCGTCATTAATATCTTCTTTTACTTTTTCAACTTGATGTCTCGCTCTGTTCTGCTCTTTTTTATCACGGCAGGATGTGAAAGATACTACCAGTGCCAATACAAAAACTGCAAATAATATTTTTTTCATATTCATTCATTTTTAATTATATTACAACTGTCCGGGAACTGGACTCCCGGACAGTCCGTACAAATTTTAAGATACTAAACTATTACTTCTTCTGCGCTTTTTTGCTTGAAGTTGAAGACTTACACTCTTTGGCCTGAACACTCTTCTTGGTGTTCTTTGCCTCTTCCTGTTTCTTTTCAGTTTTCTTGTTCATAATTAAGATGGTTTATAGTTAATAATTACAGCGGTTTTAAACCGGTGTTTCTTTCAATTCAAATTCATTTATATTCGCACCAGGACATATCCTTCTTGGGGGTAGCCGACAGCACCTGCCCGCTGCGCTCCTTGGACAATTGGGCTTCTTTCATTGTAATTTCTTTTTCCGAGCGGTCGGTACCTTCGGGTTCTCTATCCAGCAATCCGTCAGTGCTTCTCACTTCTTCGAGCGGTTTTTCTATATACTGCCACTGCTCTTTCAACTGCGTGCTCTCCCCCTCATTCCAAGGCCCACGTGCGTCTTCACCTTTCGATAGGTTGAAATACAGGTTGCTGTATTTGGGGGATGTCTGGAATACTCCCGGTGGAAAATTGGGTTGGATTGTGTTCAAAGCAGCTTCAAACTGCTGGTAATGTGTCACCTCACGGGTCATGAGGAAACCGAGTGTTTCCTTCACCAGGGGATCGTCCGTCAATTGAAGAAGGTTTTCATAACCTATTTTGGCACGGGCCTCTCCCGCCATATTGGAACGCAGGTCCACTGTCAGTTCCGCCGTGGCGGATACATAGGTTGCGCACCAAGGGTTACCATTACTGTCCGTCAAAGCCGGACTGCCGGGGGCACCCACCAGAAATTGCGGATTGGTGAACGCTTGATGGATCAGGTCTTCTTTAGCTGCCTTGCCGCTCATCATCGTGTGGAGAGGCGTATCTTCAAGCGCATTCTTCATTTCCCCATTGACCGGTCCCAGAAGCATCTGGATAGTGGCTCCCACAATTTCCAGATGTCCGAACTCTTCAGTGGCAATATCCATCAGCAAGTCATATTTGTCCGGAAAGGGATTGTGACAACTGAAAGCCTGTACAAAATACTGTAAGGCGGATTTCAACTCTCCGTTCGCGCCACCGAATGCCTCAAGCATTACACGTGCAAAACGCGGGTCGGGTTGTGACACCCGGGCGTTGAACTGCAAGTCTTTTACATGATAAAACATAATTTTTTCAATTTGAAGTTAATAATTCAGGTTTATTCGGGTGTGTTCTCCACACACCCGCCGAGCTTGTACAGCTCGAATTCATACTTTCTTATGTAGGGACAGTCCGCATCACATATCTTTTTTTGATCCGCCCTGTTTCCGGCAAAAGAAATGCATCTGTTCCCGAACAGTCTGCTACAACAAAGCCTGTATGCCTCGAGAGCTTTCTTTTTTTCTTCTCTGCAACCTTCAGCATATGCCTGTAGCGATACCTGGTGCAGTTCCTCATAATTTTGCCCTCCACTTTCAGCGGATAATTGATGTTTGAGGCATTCTTCCCATTCCATAAGCACATGAGTAGTAAATAGTTACCTGACGGTTTATTTTTTCGCTTCGGACGCAATTGTTTGCACCTTCCCTTTCAGGTCATCAGCTTTACCGACAAGGTCGGAAGCTTTGTCAGCCACCTTGTCCGCTACGGCTTTTCCCGTATCCGACACCTTTTTCTTGGCTTCCTCCACCATGTCTTCCGTCTGGCCGGCTATCTTTTGGAAGGTATCACTTACTTTTCTTTTTAACTTCCTGGCTTTGGAAGTGCGTGAGAAACGGTAGGCTAAAGCACCGATGACCGAGCCTATTCCAAGGCCGAGCCACAAACTAGAATTTCTATTTTCCATAATTAAGTTGGTTTTAAACGGTTAAAATAATTAAAGTTCAGTTTTCTTTTTGTTACTAAATAACGAAACGATCCATAGCAGTACGACAGCTCCCACAATTGAAGTTATCAGGCTGCCTAGCAGACCTGTCGTTACAACTCCCAGCAGGCCGAACACCCACCCGCCCAGGACGCCACCAACGACACCCACCAGCAGATTGACAAGGAGCCCGAAACCACCGCCCCGCATGAGCTTGCCGGCAATGAATCCGGCTGCAATTCCGATAATAATGTACCATAGAAAATACATAGGCTGATTTTTTTTTAAAAGTTATACACTCTGATTTAAAATTTACATGTAAATATATAGGTAGATATATCATACGTTTATTTCAACTATATAAGGTACTACTTTCAATCCTTTACTTTGAAATCAATTAACTTGTTTGGGAACACTTGAAAAGAAATAAATTATAGCCCCGATGATAGAACTGGCTATTAGTCTGACCCATAAATTAAAACTTAAACTTTTCATGGCTGTAGATTTTAATAATAAAACAATCCTGATATTTTATTCTTTCCTAATAAGGCAGGGAATCTAGTTATGACAATCCGGTATGCCATGCGGTTCTTTTTATGCAATTTGACAACTGGGAATGTAACTAACTTTAGTCCCTGTCATATACTGAAAAAACAGAGGATTGAAAAAAAAGGTTCGGGATATAAAAACTGAATTAACATCATTTCTCTGTTTATGAAAAATTGAAAAAAACACTCGTATATTAACTTTGTGTTTCTACAATTATGTATCGATATATAGTAAACAAATGTAAACAAACGTTTGTTGTTTCTATCAAAAGAAAGGTATTATACTTTCAAAATAACATTTTATTAACTAAATGCCTTAATTATGAAAAAATTATTTTTACTGGCCATGATTGCATTGGCATCAGTGGGTGTAAAGGCCCAGACCGTTAAAGGTGAAGCCTCCTTAATGGGTAATATCGGTTATCAAACGAATTATGAAAGGTTCGGTTTGGGAGTGCAGGGACGTTATGCGATAGCGAATAACCTTCGGATTGCTCCGGATGTGACTTTTTACTTTCCTAAAGATAAGGTTACCGGATTGGATGTGAGTGTGAATTTCCATTATGTATTCAACTTTAAGAAAGACGGTCAGGGATTCTCTGTATATCCGCTTGCAGGTATCGGTATGCAGAACAACTTTTATGGGAAAAAAAGTATTGAAGTGGACAGGAGAGAAGTGGAAATAGACCGGAGTAACTCCACCAAATTTGCCTTTAACCTTGGAGGAGGCATCACGTTGCCTATTTCTGAACGGAGTTATCTGAATGCCGAAGCCAGGTTTATGTTTGCCAAAGATAATAATGTGGCAATTATGCTGGGGTATGGATACAGATTTTAGGGAAAAGCGGAAGTTTTAATGGTTGTTATTAAATAACCCCCATATTTTGTCTTATAGTAGGAGGTTGTGCCAGAGTTTTGGCACAACCTCGTTACTCATTTCAGACTCCGAAGTCGCTTTTGTATGAAAAATCATTATCATAAGAAGCTATAAGGTCAAAAAACACAGATGTTAGTAACCCTCTGGTGTATAATATATAGAATAAATTCCATTGCTTGAAACTGGAGTTCTTTACGAAACTTTATTTAGAGAGTTCTCCTTTACCCCAGTCGGTGACTGTTTCTCCGCTATGGTATTACAGGTACCGTTAAAAGAGGCCTGAGGCTCAATCTCCAGTTTACAGGTATAAATGTCACCATTCATCGTGCAGCCTGATTTCAGGGATAGTTTATCCGTTATATGTATATCACCCTCCAATGTACCTTGCAGTATGGCCAAGGAAGAACTTACATTCCCTGTTACCTTTCCTTGAGGACCGATCACAACAGTATTATGACATGCTATGTCCCCTTCTATGATTCCATCCACCCGTAAACTTCCCTCTACTTCAATCGTGCCTTTCAAGATTGTACCAGTAGCTATAGTAGTCAACTTTAAAGGCTCGGAGGTTGCAATACAACTTACCTCCTTGTTTTTCTTTCTGCCAAACATAGTATCTATATTATTATTTTTTTAGTATGCCCTTGCTTATGGGTTTGCAAAAGTAATGAAAAAGAGGAAGTTTCAAAAATTGGAAAAGGAAAACCAAACCAAACGAACAGAACCAATCCTCCCTACTTTGTGTTTCTTATCTGCGGCAAGGGTAATTATTATATAGAAGGTGCCCAAGTATCCTGAAACATTTCCTGTTTCAACATTAAACAAACCATTGTCACTTTTAATGCTACTTTTGCCGTTCAAATTTAAAATTAAAGAAATGGCAACAGTAAAGCTAACGTTAAACAGACACCGCTGTCTTAAAAGCGGTACCTACCCGCTGGTATTCCAACTCATTCACCAGCGTCAGAAAAAACTTATATATACGTCATACAAACTCTTTGAGGAGGAATTTGACCCCACCATACAGTGCGTGCGTTTTGTTTCCAAGAACGTGCGTAGCAAACGGGAAGTTGGAGAACTGAACCGGGAGCTCAGGCAAATGCTACGTGAACTGAATACCCATATTTCTGTATTGGAAGCACGCCGAAGTCCATACAGCGTATCAGACATAGTGGTGAAGTACGATATCGGGCACAATAAACTGAACCTGCTGCATTATATGGACTTGAAGGCGGAAAACAAACACACCCTTAAACGGTTCGGAACGGAATCTGCCTTGCGGCATACCCGTGCGTCAATAGCAGAATTTACAGGCTCACGCATAGTGTATATATCAGAGATTGATGCGTGCTTTGTCAGTGAATACGAGACATTCCTATACAGGCGAGGCATAAGCCCTAACACGGTGTGCTATTATATGCGTAACCTTAAATCAATATACCGCCAAGCAAAAAACGAGGGATATCGCGTAACAGATACCGATCCTTTCATTCATGTATACTTCAAACCGCGTAAAACGGTCAAGAGGGCCTTAAAGCGCGCGGAACTGCAAAAAATCTATCATGCCGATCTTGCAAGATCTCCCCAGCTTGAATTTGCCAGGGACATTTTCATGTTCAGTTACTTCTGCCGGGGGATGCCCTTTGTGGATATCATATACTTGAAGAAACGCAATGTGAGCAATGGGGTGATCGGTTATTTCAGGCATAAGACGAACCAATGGCTTCAAGTCTCGCTCACAGCGCAACTAAGAAAGCTGATTGATAAATATGACTCCGTCTCTCCGTATGTCTTTCCGGTTCTTCACGGGGAGGATGACTGGCAACTTCACCGCCAATATCGGCAGATGCTGGAATACGTGAACCGCAACCTAAAACGGATTGGCAAAATTTGCGGCATAGACACTAAACTCACCACTTATGTGGCGCGGCATACATGGGCGACGTTAGCCAAGGAAATGGGGACGCCTGCCGCCATTATCAGCGAGGGATTGGGGCACACTACCGAGAAAACCACAAGAATCTATCTGAAAGAATTTGACCATAACGTGGTGGACAAAGTAAACGAACAGATGTCAATGCTTTAATTTTTTTTAAGAAACGGGGTGTTGACAACAAATGTGAAAAACGTTATTTTTGCGCCCGTCTCTATATATAATAGAGCAGTATTTTTACATTTGTTTTTTTATCTAAATCTTTTTCGGCTGCAAAGATATATAAAATTATGCATACATATATTGCAAATTAGTGCCAATTTGTATTTACACATATTGCCAATTTATATATTTCCTATTTTTCGCTTACATGCTCGTAGAATAGGTATGAGTATATAATCAACACCCCAAATCTATTTGTTTGATTTCTCCGTTCAGGCACTTTTGTGCAAGTTCGGTTGGCGTGAATCCCATATTGCGTTTACAGAAATTACAAAAGTTGCTTGTGGATTCGAATCCTAATTTATCGGCAATCTTCTTTGAAGTAGCGTCCGGAGTTGAAAACTCCTTTATTATATTATTGCACGTTTGTTTCAGCATCCATTGGTATGCCGTCATGTTGAACTCCACTTTGAATCTCCGAAAAAAGCTCCGTTTGCTCATGTTCGAGATTGAAATCAGTTCATCAAGCGAGTCTACCTTTTTATAGTTTTGGCAAACGAATGCTTTAAAATCCATTGAACGATTCACTAGCGGGTAGAGTAGTTCGGTGATTTCCTCCTTTGAATAATACGCCCTTAGGTAAAAAAGCAGTTCCATGTGTTTCAGTTCGTGAAAATGTTTGCAATACATTTCATTACGAAGACAGAAGGCGAGTGTCTCACAGAACTCCGGTAGTGGCTTGCGCACAGGCGTAGGACGTAAGTTGTAGTTTATTTTTGGCTTGAAGTGCGAATAGCTGCGCAAGACCATTTTGTCACAACAACTCACTGGCACTTCAAAGCGCATATCCACAAACCTAAGCCGTTGGCTCACCCTTCCCCAAAAACGGGCGGACATTGGTATCAACACCATCTCTCCTTCGGAAAAATTCCTCCTTGTGAACTGGTTGCAGTCGATAACGCAATTTCCCTCCACAAAAATAAGCAGGTGATGCGTGGAAGAAGTATCCAGTGTTATCAGCATGCCTCCATCAAGTTCTTTATAATCGAAAATGGTGTCGCTCTTCGTAAGATAATGTTTGCAGGATAAATGTTCCTTAAAATAATGTAATGATTGGTTCCTTTCGCTCATAATACCATATTTATATAACTAAATGTTTCAGTATTGTTTCAGCACTATTCTATATAATTACCTAAAATACATGCTACTGTATCTCTAAAATCAGACCGTTTCAGTCATTCTTTGCAATGCTGAAACATATGATGTATAGAACATGATATAACTAACTATAAATCATTGGTTTCTTATATCCATATTGACAGTACTGCTCTATTATATATAGAGCAGTACAATATGCCAGAAAACATAGAAGGATTTTGTTGATAAAATAAATATGAAAAGGAAGCTATTATTAATCATGGTTATGATTCTCTCGTTAGGGTCGGTTCGCGGGCAGGGATATTCTTGCGCTGACACTTTGGGGCTGAGGATTCATTTCCGGACTGGACGCTCCCAATTGGAGCCATCGTTCAGTAACAATGCTGCAGTGCTGTCGGATGCAGTGAAGCTGCTCCGAAGACTCAAGGGCGACTCGACTATCGTGTTTCGTCAGTTGCGTTTGGAGTCCGGTTCTTCACCGGAGGGGACGAACAATCTCAATGAACAATTGAGCCTAAAGCGAGGCAATACAATGCGTAACTACTTTGTACGGGAGGTTCCGCTGGCGGATTCGCTCATCGCACTAAGTTCGCACGGTGTGGATTGGGATGGGTTAATCAGGTTGGTGACAGCCTCGCAGATGCCTTACAAGGAAGAAGTGCTTGGCATCCTGAATAATACTCCCGAGTGGGTATTCAAGAACAATAAGGTTGTAGACAGTCGCAAGAGGCAGTTAGGTATGCTTCGTGGAGGGCGTGCCTGGAACTATATGTTCAAACATTTCTTCCCGGAATTGCGCGGCGCATGCATTAGTGTGGTGTGTGAGTATGACACCATCCCTGACCACAGTGTAAATATAGCCCAGGCCTCTGACTTCTCCATCAAGGCGAATGTCTCGGCAGACAAGGCGCTTGCCGCAGCGGCACGTGCCGAACGTGAAGCGGATATCGCTGTAGCAGCCGCCGCCGAGACAGTGGCCGCCGCCAAGGAGACGCTTGTTGGTAACAAAAAAATCACGCCTGAAGAAGCGGCTACCATTCGGGCTTCGGCCGCTCGGGCTTCGGCTGCAGCTCAAAGAGCACAGGAGGCTGCCGACGCCGCGATCGAAGCTGCTGACGAAGCTTTCGCAGCAGCCGCTCAGGCGCGCCACCATGCAGAGGAGATACTTGCTGCCATTGGTCATGTGCCCGCCGACCACGTGGCAAGGGTAAACGCCGAAGCCGTCATCGCCCGTACACAGGCACAGGCCGACGAAGCGGTTGAACGCGCACGCGCTGCCGCTGAAAAGGCAAGGCGTGCAGCTGCCGAAGCCGCTCAGGCCAACATCATGGCGGCCGATGTTACCGCGCAAACCGAAGAACGCATCCGCTTGCCCTTCCAGGTAGCTGTCAAGACCAATATGCTCTATGACCTTGCCCTCGTTCCCAACATCGGGATTGAGTTCCATCTTGGACGGGGATGGACCGTGGGAGCATCCTGGATGCACGCCTGGTGGAAGAACGGTCGTGCACATAACTACTGGCGCATCTACGGCGGCGAGCTCGACGTACGCAAATATTTCGGTAGCCGTGCGGAACGCAAGCCGCTAACCGGACACCATCTGGGGCTCTATTTACAGGCACTAACCTACGACTTCGAGTTGGGTGGAAAAGGATATATGGGCGGAAAACCCGGCGGTACGCTCTTTGACAAGGCTTCCTATGGGGCCGGTCTCGAATACGGCTACTCACTGCCAGTGGCACGCCGCCTGAACATCGACTTCGGCATAGGTATAGGATACTTTGGCGGTGAGTATCGCGTGTACGACCCGCTCGATACCCATTATGTGTGGAAAGAAACTAAGCACCGTCACTGGTTCGGTCCCACCAAGGCAGAAGTATCGCTTGTGTGGTTGATAGGCCGTGGCAACTGTAATGAGAAGAAAGGAGGAAAACTAAAATGAGAAAAATATTCGGCATACTATCAGTCGGGGCATTCTTGCTGCTTAGTTCGTGCGAACACAAGGAACTTTGCTATAACCACACCCACAACGCGGAGGTGAAAGTGGTCTTCGACTGGGCGAACGCCCCCACTGCCAACCCCGAATCAATGGACATTTATTTCATTCCCGAAGAAGGGGGTAGCCCCCAGCGCTACCAATTCGGTGGCAAGCACGGCGGAACGATACAGGTACCGTTGGGACGATATCACGTCATAGGCATCAACAGCGACTCAGAAACCAATCTGATAGCCGGTGCCGATAAATGGGAGAACTTTGAAATAAGAACCGTAAACACCTCGTTACTTTCGTTCCTCGGAGTACGCGGAACCGAGCCTCCCCGCGCCGATGGTACGGAAGACGAGCGTGTGGTTCACGCTCCCGACAAACTCTGGCACGCTGCTGACACAGACCACCATCTGGATGACCCAACCAAAAGCTATGTAATTACGCTCTATCCCGAAAACGGGCTCTGCAACTACACGGTGAAGGTCATCAACGTCACAAATCTGAAGTATGCCACCAACCTGAGCGGATCACTCTCAAGTATGGCGGGCGGACTGAAGGCGGCAATGTGCGAACTGACCACTGACCGTGTGACTGTCTCCTTTTCTTCAGATTCCGACCAGGAGTCTGTCATCAGTAGCCGCTTCCGCGTGTTCGGTCACTGCCCCTCGCTCAACGATCCTCACCAGCTAACCATCTATGCCGTGGTAGCGGACGGCAGCAAGTTCTATAAGACTTTTGACGTCACGGAGCAAATACACACCGCCGCCGATCCCCGCAATATAGAGATCCTCATCGACGGTCTGGAACTTCCCAAGCCGATTATAAACGGAGGCGGTTTCAATCCGGATGTGTCCGAATGGGGAGAGGGAGAGGATGTAGAGATCCAGATGTAACAACACTATAAAAAAGCATAGTCTATTTTTTTTTAATTAATCACTTAAAACAATTTTATTATGAAGAAAAAAAACTATCTTCTGGCCTTGGCTGCTTTAGCCATGGTGTCTTGTTCCCAAGATGAAGTGATCAATGACAATGTCGCTTCTCAAGAGGCTGCAAAAACAGGACAAATCACTTTCCGAACTATTTTGGATAAATCGCTCATCGGTACACGTAGTACTAATTTGCTGACCGGGGAGAACATCAACAAATTCAAAGTAGTCTGCTACACCCATGAGAATAAGCATTACTTCGGTCCTATTGATGTTACAAAAGAAGGAGATGCGTGGACTTATCAGGGAACTCACAACTGGAAAGGAAAAGACAAATTCCTAAGATTCTTTGCTGTTACTGGTACAACGAACCAGTATTTCAGAGAACCGACTACTGAGGAAATCGGTAGCTATGGTAAGTATCCATTCATCAAGGATTTCGAAATCCATCCAATACACTATCTGGATCAAACCGGTAATTATACAGACAGTATAAATAATAGCCTAGAGACATCACATCACGGGATGCACGATGTCGCTATGGCTCAATATGATGGAAGGGAAAGCGATGGACAGGGCAATGTACCATTGAACTTTTATCATTTGATGTCTAAAATTAGTGTGAAGGCAAAGTGCGACAAACCGGCAACTGAGCGAAAAGTGGAAGTAATGGGAGTACGTATAGTTAACATGCAGAACCGTGGTACTTATAAATTAAATGGTATTCCAGATGTGCCAACAGAGGTGAGAGATACCGTAATAGGTGAATGGAGCCATACAGATGTTACTCCGCATGGGGACTTCCGCATTCGCTGGAATACAAAGCAAATGCCTCTTACTCTAAATGCTTCAGCACAATCTATTCTACCGGCGGGACAATCATTCATGGTATTCCCGACGAAAAAAGCAAGTACAGAGTGGAGCCAAACAAACACTAGTGGGACATATCTTTCTGTTATCTGCCGCGTAACTACATTCGACGCTGAAAATCGCCCACATATAGTTGTAGGAAGTGAAACTAAGTACGGTTTGGCAATGCTTCCTCTTTCATTCAATATTGAGGGCGGCAAGCAATATACTTATACTCTTGACTTTAGTAACGGTTCCGGACAAGTTGACCCGACTCCACTGCCCGAACCGGATCCGGATGTTGATCCTACTCCTCCGGGAGGTGGTGATGGCGGTGAGGAGTATGAAGGCCAACCTATTAAATTTACAGTTACTGTAGAGGGCTGGGGAACCGATAATACCGTAGAAATACCACCTATGTAAAACCAATGTAATTATTCTATAAAATCACTCGGTGATTTATATTTTGACCGGGCGGGGTTGGACCGTTTTAAGCTCTTGGCTATTGGTTGCGCAGAGATAGGTATCCCCTCTAGTTTTGGGTTTATTTGGGGAGCACTCCGAGGTGAAAGCCGGTGTGCTCTATCCCCCTCCCGGTTTCTTATTCAGGCCATGTTTATCTTGTTTTTTATATGCGCACCGGCCTTATTTTTCTGTCTGAAGATTTAGAGAAAACTACGATTAAACAATAAATGATCAAACTTATGAATAAGAGAAGTTTTTTTTCAGGCTCCTTCTTTCTTGCCTTGTCGGCGGGAGCCCTTGTTTCCCTTCCTTTTTTAACCGGTTGCCAAGACGAGCAACTGGTAGACGGCAGGGAATCGGATACCGTTACCTTCGAAGCCCTCAGTCCCGACCAATGGGTGACCGATTCCAGCACTCGTTCAGGCAGCGGTGTTTTCGCTCCTGACACCTCCTATACGGTCAAACTTGACGAGCTTTCCGAGAACGGCAAGCCGGTGTACCTTCACGTGCAGGTGATCGACGGGATAGACAGCTCGCTGTTGGATAACATGGCATCCGCCCTTCCCGACAGCACGGATGAGAGCGGATTCTTAGCCGACCGGCCCTGCGGACTTCCCGCCACACGCGGAGTGAAGGTCAGCAGCATAAGCTCTTTCGGAGTGAGCGCAGTCAACTACAGCCAGTTCAGTCCCACCGGTCCGTTTAACCTGATGGAAAACAGGCAAGTAGTATGCTCAGGGGGTACAGGAAGCACAGACGTCAAATGGCCCGTGTCAGGATCGGTATCTTTCTATGCCTACGCCCCTTACCATACGGATGCCTCGGTAAACAAGGAGAACTTCAAAATCAGCAATGTACGAAAAAACAGCTCCAGCGAGGGGCTTTCCTTCGACCTGGAGATGAACGAGAAAACCACTTCCGCCGAGACCGTCGACCTGCTTGTGGCATCTTCCAAGGTCTCTACGGGAGACAGCCGCAAGCCTGCCAACTTGAACTTCCAACACGCGCTTTCCGCTGTACAGGTACGTACAAGCGAAAACTTCTACAAAGGAACATTCGAGGAGATCAAATTAACCAATGTCGTCCGGAAAGCCACTGCCGAAATAGGCAAGAACGGACCCGGAACTTTCGATTGGACATTAGACGAGCAGAGCCGGGGCACACTCACACTACTACAAAACGGATCCGGAATCACAGACAAGAACACCGACCTTATTCAAGGAGGCTGTTTTTTTGTCATACCGCAATATCCAAACCAGAATAATCAAAGCGGATCAGTACATCTAAATATTAAATTCAAGCCCGAAGGAGTCAGCCAATCCAAGATCTCGAACCTGGACCTTTACGGGACAGGAAAGATCGCAGAGGGAAAGACCCATATATTCACACTATCAAACTCACCCACTGCTCCGGACCCGAAATTGGAGTATACGCTTGAGGCATGGGATAGCGAAAATCAAAGACCAATAGAATCGGAGATTGTCCTCGGATACGGAACTACAAATAAAAAACTGGAATTCCAAAGCTATAGTACAGTCATTGGCGGAAACGGCACCCAAACACATGAACCTTGGACAGCAGATTATTCCACTGACAATGGAGCTACCTGGCAGGCATTCCCAGGCAATAATGGAGCGTTTAATAAGTATATGCAATTCTTATCTTGGAGTCAGAACAAGCCAGGCGTTAACGACAACATCATAATCAATGCCTACACGGATATAGGTAATCCAGTATGGGGGAATCCGGAAGAGGAAACACTGAAAAATGGAGAATTCAAAGGCCTGGCATCCTCACCTTATAACCTTGCCACTCACAGCCAAGGTACAGGAGCAGCATATTCTGCCAACTGTTATGTTATCAACGGACCGGGATACTATTGTATTCCTCTTGTCTATGGTAATCTTATAAAAGGCAATGTATTCAACAAATCATCGGTTGATAACGGTACTAATGATGCCAGAGGAGGGTATTTGTCTCCCCTGTTAGATCATGCTGGTAAGGGGATTCATGATGGAAAATGGATAGTCGAGAGATATCCGGGCCAACTCAATAAAGTCGAACTCTTATGGCAGGATGTTCCGGATTTAGTCACGAATATCCGTCTCGCAAATATTCAAGGTGAGCAAAACAGATATCTCTCGTTTGATATACCTAGCGCTAATATTAAACAGGGAAATGCAGTTATCGCTCTAAAGAATACTTCTAATGCTGTCTTATGGGCTTGGCATATCTGGGTAACTCCATACAAACTTGATTCAGCTGTAGACCAGTACACACAATCTCCATTCACGGACGTCAACATGACAAATCATGCTGGTAAAAGCTTTCGAATGATGGGAATGCCGTTAGGACACTGTATAGGTCAATCGGCGAGTTTTCCGGAATCTTCTATCAAGATACGCATCAAGCAAGAGGCTACTGGAGGGAAGACAAAAGTATTTACTCTAAAACGTCTCAGCTATAAAATGCGCAAGCCGGGACGTACACCTCTATATCAGCACGGACGGCCTGTGCCTTTTCCTCCAACGGAATTCAAGGAGACTTACCAGTGGGAGGAGAAATGTTGGTTTACAGTCTGGCATCATAAGGACAATCCCGATAGAGATGGGAAACTTGGTTTTCGGCAGTGGGATGATTACGCTCCTAATACTGCTGTAGCTCTTGAACGACCCAGGTGTTTATATCGTAAAATACGTGGTACTTACTCTACATGGTGTAATGACGAGTTCCGTAATCGTTGGGACAATGCTAATTTTCATACCAACGGCAGTTATAATTATGATGGAGGAGTAGTCAAGACTATCTATGACCCTTGCCCGTATGGCTATTGCATGCCGCCAGCGGCTGCTTTCACTGGTTTATCCCGCGACGGGAAGAATCATGAAACTCATGAAGATTACTCAAATTGGCTATCTCCGGGAGTAAATAATGCTTCTTATAGGAATGACTATGGAGTCTACTTTTACACTAACCCTAGCAATAAGGAGGAGGATAAAACGATCTTTATCCCGGCTACAGGATTCGCTGCTCCATATGCCGGAGGCACAAACGGAGTAGACATAGATTATGGTCATGCAGGCGGAAACACCTCGCATTTCTGGACCGCTACATTTAACTGGGAGAGCAGAAAAGCGTATACTGTGGAGCTCTCCGCCGGAAATCAAGGAGGATTTTTGCATGTAGACAATACGCTTAGAAGCAACAGCGACGCATGTGCCGTTATTCCTATGTATGTAGGCCACAATTAACTTCCGTTATAACCATTTGTTTAAACACTAAAAAAATAATTATGAAACGACTATCAGTTTATTTTATCTTTATTGTGTGTCTGCTTTTCTCTCCTTCAGCGTATGCTGAAGGACGAGAAGAAGCGATAAGTTTTGATCGCCTCCCGGCTGCCGCGCGTGAGTTTCTTTCAACGCATTTCCAGGACCTGACACTGGCCTATGCCGTTGCCGACCACAAAATCATGACTGTAGAATATGAGGTGACCTACACGGACCGTACGGAGGTGGACTTCCGAGCCGACGGTTCTTGGGAAAGCGTCGAGCGCAAGTACGCTCCCGTCCCAGCGGCCATCATCCCCAAGGCTATTTCCGATTTCGTCGCACGGAACGATATGTTCCGGGGACAGTTCATCCGTGAGATCGAGAGGACGCCCTATACATGGGAAATCAAACTCTCCGGAGGACTTGAAATCAAATTCGACAGCAAATTCACCGTTATCGGTTATGACGACTGAGAATATTGCCGGAGGAGTCCGGGTATTTTAACTCAATTTCAGACTGGGGAAGAGGAGTACCGGATCCTTTTCCGCCTCTTCTCCTTCCCCGCTCCCCCGGACAGCGGAGAATGTGCCCGGGGATAATATTCACTTAATCTAAAAATTTTACAAGCATGAAGAATTTATTGAAGACGATGGCGGCAGGCGTATTGGTCACCCTCGCCGCTTGTACAAACGATGACAATGCCCCGGCGGCAGATTATGTAAGCCACCGGGCGCAGGAAGCGCTCCTTGCCAAATATCCCGGAGCCTCAAACATACGTTGGAGAAGCAAAGGAAACTATGTGATTGCCACCTTCTCTACCCCCGCCACTGCCACCCGCACCGCCTCAGACTCTCTGAGCAACACAGGCTGGTTCGACAACAGCGGAGAATGGTATATGACCGAAACAGATATCCCGAAGGAAACACTTCCCGCACCCGTACAGCAAGCTTTCGAAAAGACCGAATACAGCCAGGAACCCTGGTGGATCACCAGCTACGCCGACCAGCTTGACCGAGGAACAGGCGTGGAGACGGTGTACGTGATCGAAGCCCGCAAGGAAGAAGGCACAGGCGCGCAGACCCAGGTCCATCTCTACTACGCGGCAGACGGCGTGCTGATCAAGAAAGTGGCCGGTGCAGGCAATGACTATGATTACGAGGACTATATCCCCTCCAAGCCTTCGACAGGCATCGAAGACTATATCCGCAACAAACACCCCGAAGCACGCATCACAGATGTTGACTATGAGCATGGTATGACGGAAGTGGAACTCATTGACGTGCAAGGAAATGAATGCTTCTGTCGGGAGTTGCTCTTCGACAGCAGCGGAGCCTGGCAGTACACCAAGACGGAAGTACGCTATGACCAGGTGCCCCAGCAGGTCCTTACAGCACTCAAGGGAAGCAAGTATAGCGCTTACTGGATTGACGACATAGACTACTTTGACACCCCACAGGGCGAATTCTACCGCTTCGAACTCGAATCGGCGGATGACGAGGATGTGAAAGTGGATATCACGCTGGAGGGAACGGTGACGGAGGCAAGACCGCAGCCCGGACAGGGAAACGGGCAGATGGTGGCACAAGAAGTCAAGGAGTTCATCAACACGAAGTACCCCGGTGCGCTCATCCTCGAATATGACTGGGAGGACGGCTTGCTCGAAGTGGAAATCCGGCATAAAGAAATCAATATAGGAAAAGAAGTCAAGAAGAAGGTGCTTTTCAACGGTGCAAACGCATGGGTATGCACCGAGTGGGATGTCCGCCGCTCCGAACTGCCGCAAGCCGTGAAGGACGCCATTGCCACATCACCGTGGGCAAACTACGACGAGATAGATGACATCGAGTATGTGCAGACACCGCAGGTGGAATACTATCTCATCGAGCTGGAGAGCGGCAAGCAGGAAAAGGAGCTACGAGTTAAAGCTGACGGAACGATACTTTAAACCGTAACCTGACATGAAAATGAAGATGTATATGGTAATGCTGGCGGTCATAGCCGCCAGCTTGCTTTCGCTTACAGGATGTGACGACGAACGGGAAATCCCATACAGCAAACTGCCCGCGGCCGCAAAAAACTTCATTGAGACCTATTTCCCGAAGGAGAGTTGCGTGTATGCACAGCGGGAAAAGGAGGACGGGCGAAAAGAATATGAAGCGCGACTGAGTAACGGAACGGAGTTGGAGTTCAACCAACTGGGAGAATGGAAAAAGGTCGACTGCAAGTTCTCAACACTACCAGAAGGAATAGTACCCCAGAAAATCAAGCTGGACATCCAAACACGCTATCAAGCGGCGGGAATATACAAAGCGGAACGGGAATACGGAGGATATGAGATTTCAATAGGAAACGGACTGGAACTGATATATTCAGAGGACGGAACGTTCATAAGGGAGGAGAGGTACTGAACGGAAAATATGTCAATTCCTAAATTACAAAATATATGTTTTTGAGAAAACGGAACAAAAAGCCGTATATGTTTCCCAAAAAACGGAAGAGGAAGTCGTTTACAGTCGGAGCGACCATACTCGCACTCGCCTGCATACTGCTCTACTGCATGTATGGAGAGATGCGCATTCCATACCAGTGGCTGCCCAAACAGGCAAAGGACTTTCTCGAATCCAATTTCCCAAAAGACAGGTGCCTCTGTGCCGAACGCAAGCACGATGACGCGCTTATCGAGTATGAGGTCCAACTGGTCGGAGGTACGAAACTGGAGTTCACCTCTTCGGGAGAGTGGAAGAAGATTGACTGCGGCTACTCCTTCGTGCCCTCCGGCATTGTTCCCCAGGCTATTTCCTCTGATGTGAAATCTCGTTGTCCCAACGGGCATATCTGCAAGATAGAACGTGCGCACGGAGGCTACAAGGTGAAGGCAGGCAGCGGACCGGAACTGATTTACGCGGCTGACGGAACATTCATACGGACAGATACCTGAATCCGATTCAAACGAACTGACTTGAAAAAGGACTTGAAGAAAAATGAAGAAAAAACATTGCATAATAGTACTGACGATGCTGCTGGCAGGACTGCTGCTGTTCACTCAGTGCGGCTCCATGCGTATTCCTTACCGACGCTTGCCGGGAGAAGCAAAAACGTTTATCACCGCCTACTTCCCAACCAGAAAATGCATCTATGCCGAACAGGATAGGGATGACGGCCGCAAAGAATACAAAGTGAAGCTCAACGACGGCACGGAGATAGAATTTTATGCTACCGGAGACTGGAAGAAAGTGGACTGCAAGTACGCGTTCCTGCCGCTCGGCATCCTGCCGGAAACCTTAGTGGCAGACTTGGATACAAGATGCCCTGGAATGAGAGTGTATAAGGCGAAGCGGGAATACGGCGGATATAAGATTTCAATAGGTAACGGACCGGATATGATATATGCAGCTGATGGAACGTTCATAAGAAACGAATTTGATTAATCACATAAAAACAATGCCAATAACACTATGACCAAGAAAGAATTTATAGCCAATGTGGCTGCCGCAAGCGGCCTGAGTATAAAAGAATCGGAAACGGCGATCAATGCCCTGATTAAAGTCATCCGCGACACCATGCACCGGGGAGAAAGAATATCCCTTGTCGGCTTCGGCTCGTTCGCGGTAGTGGAACGAAAAGCGCGCAGGAGCTATAACCCGCAGAAGAGGGAAATGATGCAGGTGCCTGCCAAGAAGATTGTGAAGTTCAACCCTAGCAAGGACCTAGATATCGACAGTAAACCTGTCGGCGGTGAAAGTAAGGACAAATAACCCCGGTATGGCATGATGACTACGGAAAATGAAAAAGAACGGATGCAGGAACTGTATTATTCACTTATGACCGGAGAGGATGACACAAGGATAGAAGTGGAGGCACCGAAGTTGCAAACCCTATTTTATGTCTTGTCCGGAAGTTTGTGTCTGAATCTCTTGCTCCTGATACTGCTCATCGTCCTTACGGTGGCTACCCCCATGATTTGACACATATCGGCAACGCTTTATGAAAACCTCTTCCCCGGAAAAAGCCCGTCAAGGAAAAGTTTCTGCCAAGACCGTGGAAAAATACGCCAAGGCAGTGGAACTGTATGGCAGCACACAGCTCTCCTGCCGGGAGATATGCCGTATGTGCGGGGTGACACCCTCGGGGCTCGGGGCACACATAAACAGATACCACCGCCATCTGCTGCTGAAGCGGAATGGGATAGAGTGTGAAGACGCGCAGGCCGCCCGGCATATCAAGCTGGGCAGCCTGCGTGGTCAGTCACCAGCCACTCGTGCCAAATACCGGGAAGCGATAGAGGCATGCGGGCGAATGGAACACATAGAGATGAACCTCTCGGAACTCGCCCGACTCTTCGGCCTGGACGGTTCGGGACTTGCACGGCAGTTACGGACACATTATCCCGAAATCCTCGAGCAGAGGGAAAAGGAGCGTTTGAGCTTGGGGCATGACGACCATCTGCCCAGGGGAAGCAGGCATTTCAGCAAGAAGCAGTACGCAAAGGCCGTAGAGATGCTGCGAGCGGACCGCTACATAACGGTAAGGGAGGCTGCAGACAGGTGCGGGGTTTCCTACTCGGGACTGGAGCAGCACCTGCTCTTCTACCACAAGGACCTGGTAAACAAACGTATAAGGATACGGGAAAAGGCGGTGAGGCAAAAATGCAAAGGGGAGATTACAGGACGTGGAAGCGTGCACGCCCCTGCGCCAAAAATCGTGGAGAAGTACGCCCCCGCCCTGCGGCTGTATCGGACAACTTGCCTCTCGGCAGCACGCATCGCAAAACTGACGAATGTGCCCAAAAAGGGATTTTGTGAGTACCTGCAAAAATGGCACAAGGACTTGGTATGCAAACGAAGGAATATACCTTATGAGGAAGGGAAACCCGTGGACTGGTCGAAAGCAAGGAAATATAATCCGGCAACACGGCAGAAGTATGCCCAAGCCATCCGGAAACTGAAGGAGAGCGAACTGCCGACAGCAACGGTCGCCACTGAATATGGCCTGCATCCGGAATGCTTGAGGAGATACATCAGGGAGCACGAACCGGAACTGCACGCCAGACAAGGGATGGTAAAGGGAAAGGACGGACAGGTCATGGCCAGGCGGAGCATGCAGAAGTATGCTCAGGCGGTAAGGATCTATGAGACGACAACCGAGTCGCTGAAGTCCATCGCACAAAGACTCTCGCTCGTCTATCCGTCGCTGTGCTGCTTCGTGCGCAGAAACTTTCCGCAGGCCGGCACAAGACACAAAGCGCTGTGCGCGGCCGGAAAAGAAGCACGTACGAAAACAGGCGGCGGCAGGGCAAGCGGAAAGGTATAGAAAAGTTACGAACAAGTATTTTGAAATGATATTGAAAAGTTATGTTATTTGAATCCATAGTACGTTTTGCGGTCACAAAGAAACTTTTTGTTGCGTTGACAACACTGTTTCTCGTGGCCGGGGGGATTTACGCAATGCTGACACTCCCCACTGACGCCGTACCTGACATTACGAACAACCAGGTGCAGGTAGTCACCCTTTCACCGACCTTGGCCCCGCAGGAGATCGAACAGCTCATCACCTTCCCGGTAGAAATGGCCATGAACAACGTCATGAACGTCGAGGAGATACGTTCCGTCTCACGCTTCGGGATGTCCGTAGTAACTGTAGTATTCAAGGAGAGCGTGCCCATCCTTGAGGCAAGGCAGCTTGTAAGCGAGCAGTTGCAGACACTCGCCGGAGAGATCCCCCCGGGACTGGGAACACCCGAGATGATGCCCATTACCACAGGGGTGGGAGAAATTTTCCAATACACACTAGAGGTGGACCCAGACCACAGGGAACGCTATGATGCCACTGAGTTGCGCACCATACAGGACTGGATTGTTAAAAGGCAGCTCTCGGGTATTTCCGGAGTGGTGGAAATCAACAGCTTCGGAGGCTATATGAAGGAATATGAAGTGGCCGTCGACCCGGACGCCCTCTACGGGCTGGACATCACACTGGGGGAAGTATTCGAGGCACTCAGCCGAAACAACCGGAACACGGGTGGAAGTTACATTGAAAAGCAGGGACGCGCCTACTACATACGCACCGAAGGTATGGTATCCTCCTTGCAGGACATTGAACGCATCGTGGTGGGAAACCGCAAAGGCATCCCCGTCCACGTAGAGGATATCGCAACAGTGCGCTACGGCGCAGCCAAAAGGTTCGGCGCCATGACAATGGACGGAACGGGGGAATGTGTCGGAGGAGTGGTGATGATGCTCAAGGGTGCCAATGCGGGAGCGGTGACTAAAGAACTGGAAGAACGCATGGAGAAGGTAGCGAAAATGCTGCCCGAAGGAGTATCAATCGCCCCCTACCTGAACCGTTCGGAGCTGGTGGAACGCAATATCTCCACTGTCATCCGTAACCTGGTCGAAGGAGCTGTCATCGTCTTCCTGGTACTGATAATCTTCTTGGGAAATGTACGGGCCGGCCTTATCGTGGCATCGGTCATCCCCCTGGCAATGCTCTTCGCTTTCATATGCATGCGGCTCACAGGAGTGACGGCCAACCTGATGAGTCTGGGAGCCATAGACTTCGGCATCGTGGTGGACGGTTCCATTGTCATTGCCGAAGGAATACTCGCGCACCTCTACAGCCGCCCTTTCCTGGGACGGACACTCAGCCGGGAGGAAGCGCAGGCGGCAGTCATCAACGGAGCGGGCGGAGTCGTACGCTCAGCGGCATTCGCGGTGCTGATCATACTGATCGTTTTCCTGCCGATACTCACACTTACCGGCATAGAGGGGAAGTATTTCCGTCCCATGGCGCAGACGCTCATCTTCTGTATCATCGGGGCACTCCTGCTCTCCCTGACCTACGTCCCCATGACGGCCTCCCTTTTTCTAGGACGCCGCATACGGGCACACCGGACACCGGCGGACAAATTCTTCGAAGTGCTCGGTACCCTGTACCAACGGTGTCTGGGAACGTGCCTGCGGTTCAGCCGGACCACCCTTGTACTGGCTTTCGCAGCGCTGGCGGGAAGCCTCGCCCTCTTCACCAGGCTCGGGGCGGAGTTCATCCCAACACTTGACGAGGGAGATTTTGTGCTGGCAGCCTCGCTGCCGGCAGGAAGTTCGCTGGAGAACAGTATAGGAATGACCACCAAAGTGGAGAAGCTACTGCTTGACAACTTTCCCGAGATCGAGCATGTAGTCGCCAAGATCGGTACGGCAGAGGTCCCCACCGATCCTGTCGGCATCGAGGACAGCGACATGGTCATACTGATGAAGCCTGCCGGAGAGTGGACCAGCGCATCCTCACGCGCAGAGCTCGTATCGAAGATGAAAGCGGTCCTCGACACGATTCCCGGCCTGATTTTCAATTTCAGCCAGCCAATCCAGCTACGCTTCAATGAACTGATGACCGGAGTCAAGTCGGACATCGCCATAAAACTCTATGGGGAGGACATGGCAGAATTATACGCCAAGGCCTTGGAAGCTGCACGTTTCGTTAGGGAAGTACCCGGAGCGGCGGACGTGATTGTGGAACAGACCATGGGACTCCCGCAACTGGTGGTACGTTATGACAGGGCACGCATCGCCCGCTACGGAGTGGATATCGACGAGCTGAATACGGTCATACGGACGGCATATGCGGGTGAAGCAGCGGGCACGGTCTTCGAGAACGAACGGCGCTTCGGCCTTGTCGTACGCCTAGACCACGGCAAAGCACGGGAATTGAACCTCGACCGCCTGTTTGTACACACCTCGGAGGGAGTACAACTGCCGGTAAGCGAGGTCGTATCGGTAGAGGTGACAGACGGCCCGCTACAGATCAACCGGGAGGCCGCTAGGCGGCGTGTAGTCATAGGTGTCAATGTACGGGACGCCGATACGCGGCAGGTCGTGGAAGAAATACGCAGAAAACTGGAAGAGAATGTCATGCTCCCGGCAGGATATTATTTTGAATACGGAGGGCAGTTTGAGAACCTCCAGAACGCCATCGGGACACTCTCTATTGTCACTCCCGTGGCACTTATGCTGATACTGCTGCTGCTCTTCCTGGCTTTCCGCAGCGTGCTGTACACGCTTGTCGTCTTCAGTACCGTGCCGCTCTCGCTTATCGGAGGCATCCTGGCCTTGTGGGCACGCGGGCTGCCTTTCAGCATCTCGGCAGGAGTGGGATTCATAGCGCTATTCGGAGTGGCGGTACTGAACGGAATACTGATGATCGACCGCTTCAATACGCTGCGGGATGAGGGACGCTACCCTCTGGCCACATCACGTGTCATCACACAGGGAACGCCACACCTGCTACGCCCCGTGTTCCTTACAGGACTGGTGGCATCACTCGGCTTCGTACCCATGGCCGTAGCCACGACAGCGGGTGCCGAAGTGCAACGCCCGCTGGCAACAGTCGTTATCGGAGGGCTCGCGGTTTCCACGCTGCTGACCTTGCTGGTGGTTCCCGTGTTCTACCGGGTCGCCGCCATGCTGCCGGTACTTGGGCGAAGGGAGGCGGTCAGAAAACTGTTCCCATTCCTGTCCATACTTGCATTGCTGTTGCTGCCGACACAACAGATGGCGGCACAGCAGCACGTAACGCTCGATCAGGCGATAACCGTCGCCCTGGAAAACAGCCCGAGGCTGCAGGGGGCGAAAGCGGCCGTAGAACGCGCGCGGAGTATGCAGGGCGAGTCATGGGAACCGGGAGCGCTGTCCGTGGAATACACGGCAGGACAACTCAACGGCCCCTCACGAAGGGACAACCAAATCACCGTGACCCAGCCACTCGGATCCCCTGTGACGCCTTTTTACAAGAATGCACTGGCCAAAAGGCGGGTCATCACCGAAAGCTACCGCCGGGAACTGGTAAAACGGGAAGTAACGGCCGAGGTAAAACGCGCATGGGTATATTATCTGTATACATTACGATTGCGGGACATTTACCGCACGCAGGAGGAGCACGCAAGCAGGCTCTTCCGCACGGGGGAAATGAGGTACGAACAGGGCGATATCTCACAATTGGAACGCAACATGACTGCAACACTTGCAGCAGAAATGAAAAACAAGTTCTTTCAGGCCAGGGAGGAACACAGGCTTGCCACATCACGCCTGCAATGGGCCTGCCAGACTGACGAGATGTTGCTTCCGGCAGAAACGGAGTTCGTACAATGGAGCGTGCAGGAAAAACACGTGGAAATGCCGAACACATACAGGAACTATTTCAACAGCCTAGCAGAACAGGACAAGCTGCAACTCAAACTCGAAAAAAGCAGGATGTTCCCCGAATTCTCCATTGGATACCAAAGACAGAACATACTCCCCGACAAAGGGCTCAATGCATGGTCCGTAGGAATGTCGTTCCCCCTGTTCTTCAACGCGGGCAGGAGCCGGATACGCCAGGCACAAGCCCAGGTCAGGATCAGCCAGGCAGCCGTGCAAACGGAAAGAAAAACACTGGCAAACAAAATCCTGGAGATAGAAGCGACAATAGCGCGGTATGACTATAGCATACGCTATTACCAAACCTCGGCAATCCCACAGGCGGATATGCTGACACGATCGGCGGAACGGGCTCTCGAGGAGGGGGAAACAAGTATTTCCGAATTCATACAGAGCATGCGTAGCGCCCTGGAGATACGACGCGGGGCGGCCGATGCACTCTACCAATATAATATTGCAGTAATTGAATATGAGCTATACCGGTAAAAGAATAATGAAAACAACATTGATTTTAGCATTAGGACTGCTGCTGACAGCATGCGGCAACAGCACTACATCCGTCTCGCAGGAAACCCCTGAAAAGAAGGCGGTTTCCTCACAGAATGGACAGAAACAAACGAAAGAAAATGAGAAAAGTGTCAACAACCGGGCACTGCCGGCACGGACAACCTTCAACGGAACGCTCGTCGTGCCGCCACAAAACCGCGCCTCAGTGACACTGTGCATGGATGCAACAGTGAAAAGCACTGTCCTGCTGCCAGGAGCAAGGGTGAATCGGGGCGACTTGGTGGCCACAGTTGAGAATCCCGCATTTATTGACCTGCAACAGACATTCCTGGAGTCACATGCCCAGGAGGAATTCCTGCATGAAGAGTATCTCCGGCAACATATACTGTCAAAAGAAGAAATCGCCTCACGAAAGAAACTCCAGCAAAGTAAGGCCGCATGGTTGTCCATGAAAAGCAGGAAGGATGCGGCAGCCGCACAGCTATCACTCTTGGGGATTGACACCGGGCAGCTACTGAAAGCCGGCATAGCACCAGTATTGCCGGTACATGCACCAATTGGAGGATACGTGAGCGGAACGGACATCAATCCGGGAAGACACGTAGCAGCAGGGGCTCCCCTGTGTGAAATCATTGACAAGAACCGGATCATGCTAAGGCTGACAGTGTACGAAAAGGACCTCGAAGGAATCACCGAAGGAGACAGGATTGAGTTCCAAGTAAACGGAACAGGGGAAAAAATGTTTTACGCAAACGTAACATCCATAGGAAAACAGGTGGATAAGGCGGCAAGGTCGGTCGAAGTATATGCGGCAATAGAAAGGCCCGATGAAAGGTTCATGCCGGGAATGTATGTCACGGCACAAGTAACCCGTGGTGCAAAACAGCCAGAATGACAAACGGGAGATACGATGAATACCCCCGGTCGCAAAAGTAAATGAAGCCGGGGCATTCATATGGAAGAAACAGGTATCTGAGTCTGTATACCATACAATATATGCAGAATTTTATCCGTCAATACACTGCCAAAACCAAGTCAACAATTCTAAAACACAATAAATCAGGAATAAAGATAATAACTTGTGCATGTGGTTAAGACTTAAAATATTTTTAGGATATGTAATATTGATAATTCTGCTTGTTATGACTATCTGCTTTTTTCGTATAGAGCAGATACAACGCAACAGTCTGCAACTGGACGAACGGGAACTGGACCGTATTCGCCATCTGGCTGAGGAAACGTATTACGGACTACTTGAACTGGCCACTTATGGAGAAACGGTCAGCGCATGGGATAAAAGCGACTTCAGCCTTTACCATATAAAAAGGAATGAGGTTTGCGATACGTTACAAGAATTAAAGCGATATGTGGATATCTCCGAACAACAAATACGCATAGATTCATTATGCCTGTTGCTAGGGAGAAAGGAACTGCTGTTAGACAGTGTAATGAATACATTTGAGCGTTTTTGCAAAGTTAGCGAAATCGTAAACCGTAAAATTCCGGTAATCGTATCTCAAGTCTACCCCAATAATGTTCTTTCCTCTGCAGACAAAGAGAGGAAAGAACCCCCAAAGAAGGGCTTTTGGTCCTTCCTCAGACATAAGGATAGAAAATCCGCTTATTCGAAACAGAAAGCGCAACATAAACAACCCAGCGGAAAACGCCAAGGAAAACCAACTGCTGCAGATATGCTGCATAATCTCGGCAGGGAGGTGACTGATATGGAGGAGAGTGAACGGGAAAGGCTGTTGGAACAGATGGACCGCCTGTACAGCAACAATATGGACCTAAACCACAGGCTGCGCCGAATAATTGGAGACTTTGAAGCAGAAGCCAGAATACGGTTAGAAGAGCGTTATAGACAGTTCCTTTGGGCACGGGATCGGTCCTTTTATACGGTTTCCACCCTTGCCGTCTTTATTTCATTGCTGACTATTTTCCTTTATATCATCATACACCGGGAGCTGAACCGACGGAACCGATACCGTCGTCAGCTGGAAGCTTCCAACAGGGAAAACACGGGACTCCTCCAATCCAGAAAGCGTATGATGCTGACTATCGCCCATGATCTGCGCTCTCCCCTTGCCACTATCAGGGCAACGGCAGAACTGCTGCCCGGTGAAAAGAAAAGAGCCGAACAGCAGGAATATGCTGAAAATATCCGGCATGCATCAGATTATATGCTTTCTCTGGTTGACACTCTGATGAGTTTCTATCTGCTTGATACAGGACAGGCACGGGAAAATATCTCCGTCTTTTGCCTGGAAACCCTGTTCAAGGAGATTGCGAACAATTACATGCCGCTCGCCCAGAAGAAAGAATTGCAACTGTTGACGCGGTATTCCGGCATAAACGCTGTTGCCAGCTGCGATAAGGGACATTTGCAGCAGATTGTGAACAACCTGCTTTCCAACGCCCTGAAATTTACCGGGAAAGGATATGTCCGGTTAGAAGCGACATTCAACGGTGGAGAACTATGTATCAAAGTGCAGGATACGGGAGCGGGAATGAATGATGAGGAACAGAAGCGGATATTTGATGTGTTCGAAAGGCTTGACAATGCCCGCGGCGTTTCCGGTTTCGGACTTGGTCTTGCCATTGTTTCCCGGCTTGTTTCACAGATGGGCGGTTCCATCGGGGTGGAGAGCTACCCGGGGAAAGGCAGCTGTTTTACCGTTTCTCTGCCCCTTCGCCCTGCAGACAGTGCTTCCTTGAAGGAAGAACTACAATTTCCGTCTGATTATCAAATGGATAGTCTTCGTATTCTCCTCCTTGACGATGATCCGAGACAACTTTCCATTATACGTGAGATGTTCAGGCGAAACCGGGTTGAATGTGACTGTTATACCGATTTCCGGCAGGTGGTTGCAAAATTGCGGGATGAGGATTATGACGCGTTGCTGACGGATATCCGCATGCCTGACATGGACGGGTTCGAACTGCTGGAATTGTTGCGCTCATCCAATATGGAAAGGGCCGGAACAATTCCGGTCATAGCCGTGACTGCCGATATGGATCCGCAGGAGGAGTATCTTTCCCGGGGATTCGCCGGGTGTGTCCGCAAACCCTTCCGGATGAATGAGCTGCTGGAAACCGTTTCCCGAATCGCCGGAGAGAATAGGCGGACGGCATGGCAACCGGATTTCTCCCTGATTCTGAACGGGGAGGATAACAAGGGGGAGATGCTCGGTATCTTCATCTGGGAAACTCGCAAGGACCTTGACAGGCTGCATGGGGCGTTGGAAAGAGATGACCGTCAGACAGTCCGTGAGATCCTGCACAAGAACCTTCCCCTGTGGACAAGTGTCCGCCTTGATTATCCGATAGGGGAAATGCAGGCTATTGTACTGTCTGATCCGGAACTCTGGACGGAAGAACAGATAAGGTCTGTCTATAAGATAGTGGAAGCGGCAGAGAAATTAATTGCCTGTGCGGAAAATATGAAGAAGAATATAAAATAAGTAAATGAAAAACATATTGATTATAGAGGATGACGTTGTCTTCAGCCGCAGTATCAGTAACTGGCTGAAGAAAAAAGGCATGGCAACCAGGCATGTGGCTACACTCTCGGCGGCCCGTAAGGAACTTCAGGCTAAAGAGTTTGACCTTGTCCTGGCCGACCTGCGCCTGCCGGACGGCAGCAGTATGGAACTGCTGAAGTGGATGAAAGGAAAACATTATTCCATCCCGTTCCTTATCATGACCAGTTACGGTCAGGTGGAGAATGCTGTGGAAGCCATGCAGCTTGGGGCTGCCAATTACCTTTGCAAGCCGATACGGCCGGACCGACTTTTGGAAGCCATAGAGAAAGAACTCAGCTGTCCGCATCATGGCGGAACAGAATTCTACCGCGGTGAAAGCGAAAAGTTCCGTGAGATGTATCGGCTGATAGGTCCTGTGGCCCGTTCCGACATGTCCGTCTTGCTTCGTGGAGCGTCGGGTACGGGGAAGGAGCACATTGCCGCCGAGATTCATGAGCGGAGCCTGCGCAGGCACAAGCCTTTTGTAGCCGTGGACTGTGGGGCCGTTTCCGACGACCTTGCCAGATCCGAGTTCTTCGGGCACTGCAAAGGGGCATTCACCGGTGCGGACAGTGACAAGGCGGGACTTTTCCAGGCTGCCGAAGGTGGTACGTTGTTCCTTGACGAAATCGGTAACCTTGCTCCCCAGAATCAGATGAAACTGCTTCGTGCCTTGCAGGAAAAGCATTACTTGCCGGTCGGAACAATCAGGGAACGTCCCTTTGACGTCCGCCTTATCACCGCCACCAATGCGGATCTGGAGAAAGCCATTGCGGAAGGGAGTTTCCGTGAGGACCTGTACCACCGGCTGAACGAGTTCACTATACAAGTACCGTTACTCTCAGAGTGCAAGGAGGATATTCTCCCTTTAGCCGAGTTCTTCCTAAAGCATTTTTCCCGAAAATACCGAAAGGCTGTTCGTGGCTTCGAAAGGTTGGCGGCAGCTGCACTACAGCAATACGGCTGGCCGGGGAATATCCGGGAACTGAAGAATACGATTCAACGTGCGGTTGTATTTGCAAGGACAGAATGGATATCCATAGAGGAACTGAGACTGGATTTGAGTATGAGGCGGAAGCAGACCGAAATCCTGTCAGAGGAAGAAAAAGAAAAACAGTTGATTCTCGCTACACTCGAACGGACTGATGGCAACCGTGCCCGTGCGGCCCGAATACTCGGTATCAGCCGGACCTGCCTGTATGACAAGTTAAAAAAATATAGTATCACCTGATAAAGGATATATGACTTCACGATATCCTGCAATACGAGAACCGGATATTATTAACATCCGTCATTTGCGTTTCCGGCTGTTTTAGGATATATTTGCGGAAAATATGTATATATTACACAAGGTGTACACATGTCTTACAATCCTGTAAGGTACTGTATGCCTTTTGTGTTTACACCTGTTCGACAATATTATGATATATTTTGCTGATATTTAGCTATTTGACTATTAATTTTTCAGATGCGATTGTTCTTGGCATAGCATTCGCCCTTATTTTTTTGCCGAAAAGCTTCATTGTCAAACTTAAGCAAATAAAATCAACAGTATGAAAACACTAAAGACACACCGTCTGCTGGACTGTTTCCGAAAAGCGGTCCAGGAACAAAACACCATTTCGGAAAACATATTGTTATCCGCCTATGAGGAATTTCTGGATTTTCTGCTGCAACTGGCAGAAGGCGAACTGTCTGTCCTTGAGAAGCTCCGTCATCTATACCATACGAAGCTGGAACTGGATACCTGCCTGAACATGGCACAAGAAACAACCTGTAGGTACCTGTATGCCTGCCTGTCGAAAACCGTTGCCCTTGTCAAGACAGAAATTGAACTGCTCCACCTTGCCGTGAAACATCCTGAATACTGTACTGTCCCTTCTGTGATGAAAGAAAGGCAGCACGGTTCATCCCCGCTTTACTGGAAAGGCTCCCTGGCCAACCTTATGGAGCTGATCACCTCTCTGGATTATTCAGGGTTCATAACGGATAGTACGGGAGCACAGCAGTCATTCGCTTCCCTGGTGGCAGCATTTGAAGCGTTTCTCCATGTGAGGCTTCCTAAACCTTATGACCTGCGTGCCGATCTCGCACGACGTAAGAAAAGCCTTTCAGTGCTACTACCTAAACTCAGGGAAGTCTTTGAAAAAAATATCATAAATTGTGGAATCAGCTACAAATGACAGAGGAAAAAATCCCCCTGTCATGAATAGTCATTTCCTGTCATGAATAGTCACATTACGGAATTTGGACGGTACCCAAATAATCGTTTATTTTGCTCCCGATAAAAACATTAAGAATATGGCTAAGATCAAACAGGCGTACAAGAAAGAGAAAACGGCCGTTTCGCAGGCATGAAGAGGCGGCCGCAATCCGAAAGAACCCTCCCAGCTTCATTCCTATTATTACGGGTTTCGGCTGAACGAGCTCCAGAATATCGAGTTCGAGCGGCTCTATGAGAATTCCGGTGCCGGAACCAAGTCGCAGTTCATCCTGTCGGCCATTTTCGGCAAACCGATGAAAGTGGTGAAAATCGACAAGGCGGCCACGGAGTACTACATCAAGCTCACCAACCTACAGAGCGAGTACCGCCGCATCGGAGTGAACTACAACCAGGTTGTCAAGGCGGTCCATAGCGGGGAGCTGACCCAAAAGAAAGCCCTTGCCCTGCTTTACAAGCTGGAACAGCTGACCGTGGAGTTCGTATCGTTGAACAAGGAAATCATCCGTCTTACCAAGGAGTTCGAACAATGGTTGCAAAGATAACATCCGGTGCCGCCATCTACGGGGCGCTGTATTACAATCAGGAAAAAGTGGAGAAAGGGAAAGCGCGGACACTGGCATGAAACCGCGTGATGGAGACACCGGAGGGAAAGGTCGGTATTGCCGAATGCATGCGCAGTTTCGAGCCTTACCTTGCCATGAACCGCCGGACGGAAAAGCCGGTGATCCATCTCTCGCTCAATCCCCATCCCGATGACGTGCTCTCCGATGAACAACTGGAAGCCATCGGGCGGGAATACATGGACAGGCTCGGATATGGCGACCAGCCTTACATTATCTTCCGCCATGACGACAACGCACGGCCCCACATCCATATCGTCTCCCTGCGTATTGACCAGCAGGGAAAGAAAATCAAGGATTACAAGGAATGGGAACGCTCGATGGGTATCTGCCGGGAACTGGAAAGGAAGTACAACCTGCTGCAATCACGCAGGGAGGAATACAGGGTTTCCCGGCCGATGAGTGCGGTGGACTACACGAAAGGCGATCTGAAACACCAGATTGCGGCTGTGGTAAAACCGGCCGTGCAGAATTACCGCTTCCAGTCATTCAAGGAGTTCAGGGCACTGCTCGGACTTTTCAACGTGACCGTAGAGGAAGTGCATAAGGTCGTGGACGGGAAACGTTGCGACGGCCTGGTCTATGCGGCGACCGACGGGAAGGGAAAACGTACCGGGGTCGGAATCAAATCCAGCGATATCGGGAAAAGCGTGGGATACCGTGCCCTCCAAAAGAGGTTCTCACAAAGCAGGGCATGGATGAAAAAGCATCCCCTGCCGGAAAAGACAAGGGAAAACATCCGTACGGTACTCTGCCGGGATACCCGTGAAGGATTCCTGCACGAGCTGGCAGGTAAAGGCATCGTGCCCGTACTCTGGGAGAACGGGACGGGCATGATCTACGGCGTGACCTATATAGACCATAATACCAAGGCGGTCTTCAAGGGATCGGCGCTCGGCAAGGAGTTCTCCGCTTCTCTTATCAACCGGAAATACGGCACACCCCCGTTCGTCCCCGACCGGCCGGCTCCCGGACAGGAACCTCCCGTGAATATGGACACAAGGGAAACGGGGTTTGCGGAAGGCCTGCTGGATATCTTCTCCATGGAATCCTGTCCCTACCCGGCTGAGGACATTCCCCGGAATATTTATGGAAAGAAGAAAAAGAGGAAGGGGCGGAAAGGCCCGCGGATCAACTAACGAAGTATTCACGTATAACAACCAATCATAACCCATATGGCACAAGAAGATTCCAGAGGGCTTGGCAAGACCATCGACTTCATGCGGGCGGTCAGCATCCTGTTCCTCGTGATGAACATCTATTATTTCTGCTATCCGTTCTTCCATGCCGCCGGTTGTACCAACGGCATGGTGGACAGGATATTGCTGAACTTCCAGCGTGACACCGGACTGTTCACCAGCTCCCCCGTGACCAAATGCTTCAGCCTGATGTTCCTTTTCTTCTCCTCAATGGGCGCCAAAGGGCGGAGGGTCCCGGATATGACATGAAAGCGTATCGGCTGTTACCTGGCAGCTGGGCTGCTCCTCTATTGGGGAAGCGAGCTTTTCCTCACCGTCGGCTGGAGTGTTCCGCTCACCACCCTTGCGTATGTGTCCGTCCTTGCCGCCGGGTACATCTGTCTGCTCACCGCAGGCATGTGGATCGGGCGTCTTTTAAAGGAACACCTGATGGATGACGTCTTCAATGAGGAGAACGAATCCTTCATGCAGGAGACCCGCCTGATCACCAACGAATACTCGGTGAACCTGCCCACACGGTTCTATTATAAGAAGAAATGGCATGATGGATGGATCAATGTCGTATTGCCCCAGAGGGGCTGCATAGTGGTCGGATCACCGGGCAGCGGGAAGAGCTACTGTGTCATCAACCAGTTCATCAAGCAACAGATAGAGAAAGGTTATGCGCTTTACTGCTATGATTTCAAGTTTCCCGACCTGAGCCTTATCGTCTATAATCATCTGCTCAAGAATAAGGACAAGTACAAGGCGAACGTTCAGTTCTACGTGATCAACTTCGACGATCCGCGGCACAGCCACCGCTGCAACCCTATCAACCCGGCCTTCATGTCTGACATCGCTGACGCCTATGAATCGGCATATGTGATCATGTTAAACTTAAATAAGACCTGGATACAGAAACAGGGTGACTTCTTCGTGGAGAGTCCG
Source organism: Bacteroides sp. RCH18 (assembly GCF_058231005.1). Classification (NCBI taxonomy): domain Bacteria; kingdom Pseudomonadati; phylum Bacteroidota; class Bacteroidia; order Bacteroidales; family Bacteroidaceae; genus Bacteroides; species Bacteroides sp. RCH18. The sequence continues at coordinate 3,735,370 of NZ_JBIPTC010000001.1, forward strand.
ATCGTGCTGTTCGCCGCCATCATATGGTATCTCAAAATCTACGAGAACGGGAAGTACTGTACCTTCCCCCACGCCATCGAGCTGCTGAACAAGCCCTACTCGGACATATTCACCATCCTGACCTCGTACAGGGAGCTGGAGAACTACCTCTCGCCTTTCATGGACGCCTGGAAAGGCGGGGCAATGGAGCAGCTCCAGGGACAGATCGCAAGTGCCAAGATCCCGCTCTCGCGTATGATCAGCCCCTCGCTCTACTGGATCATGAGCGGGGACGACTTCACGCTGGACATCAATAACCCGGACGAGCCAAAGGTACTATGCGTGGGCAACAACCCCGACCGTCAGAACATCTATTCGGCGGCCCTGGGGCTGTACAACGCCCGTATCGTCAAGATGGTGAACCGTAAGGGAAAGCTCAAGTGTTCCATCCTGGTGGACGAGGTTCCGACGATATATTTCAAAGGGCTCGACACCCTGATAGCCACGGCCCGCAGCAACAAGGTGGCCGTCTGCCTGGGCGCGCAGGATTTCAGCCAGCTGGTACGCGACTACGGTGAAAAGGAGGCGCGCGTCATCCAGAATACCGTCGGCAATATCTTTTCCGGGCAAGTGTTGGGGGAAACGGCCAAGAACCTCTCGGAACGGTTTGGGAAGGTGCTCCAGCAGCGCAAGTCCGTCAACATGACCCGTGAGGACACATCAACCAGCATCAGCACACAGCTGGACTCGCTGATACCGGCCTCGAAAATATCCAATCTCTCCCAGGGCATGTTCGTGGGAAGCGTCTGCGACAGTTTCCAGGAGAAGATGGAACAGAAAATCTTCCATTGCGAGATCGTTGTGGACAACGCGAGGGTGGCGGCCGAAACGAAAGCCTACAAACCGATCCCCGTGATTACGGACTTTACCGGCGGGGACGGCAAGGACCATATGCGGGAAGAGATAGAGCGGAACTACTACCGCATCAAGGAGGAAGTGGGCGGGATCATCCAAAAGGAGCTCTGCCGTATAGAGAACGATCCGAACCTGAAACATCTGCTGGAAACGGAAGATGGCGGGTAACAATAGTTTTAACCATTCATTTTAATTTATCGAATCATGGAAAAGAAGAAAACCAGCGCGGGCTGTCTGCCCGGCAAACCCTGCTTCCCTTGGGTGGGAGGCAAGAGAAGACTGCTTCCGGTACTGATCCAGTCACTACCAGAAAATATCACGGAAATGGCAACCTATGTGGAGCCCTTTGTCGGGGGCGGTGCCCTGTTCTTCTGATTGAGACAGACCTATCCGCATATCCGTTGTGTGATCAACGACTCGAACGAGAGTCTGGTTAATGTCTACCGTGTCATACGCGACACGCCGGAAGAACTGGTCGGATTGCTTGCCGGCATCCAAGGCGAGTACCACGCCCTTGAGGAACGTACGGAAAGAAGGGGCTATTTCATGGAAAAGCGTAGGGTCTTCAACGAGGAACACCCGGATGACATCACCCGTGCCGCCCTTTTCATTTTTTTCATGCGTACCTGCTACAATGGCATCTATTCGGTCAACCGCAAGGGCAAGCTCTCGGTAACCTTTGGTACGGGCAGCCGCGCCAGAATACTGGAGGAGGAACTGATCCGCTTCAACCACAAGCTACTGCAGGGCGTCATCATCCTGGACGGGGACTACCGCCAGACGAGAAGATATGCGGGAGAAAAATCGTTCTTCTACTTCGACCCGCCCTACAAACCCGTCAACGAGGCCGGAACCTGCACCTCCTATATGCCGGACGACTTCGATGACAACTGCCAGATAGAGCTGGCCGGATTCTGTAAGGGCTTGGGAGAGAAGGGAAGCAAATGAATGCTCTCCAACTCCGACCCCCGTCAGAAGAACCCGGAGAACACCTTCTTCGACGACCTGTACGCCGGCTTCCATATCCAACGACTGAGCATCTTCCGCTCGGTATGTTCCATAGCCGAGAAGAGGGAGACGGTCAGCGAACTGCTGATCAGAAATTATTAGACATATATAAAGAACAAGTAGAGGGAGAACCGTTTTCTCCCTCTGCCCATTCAAACTAGCTAGGAACAGTTCAAAGACACTTCCATTTCTTCCCTTAGCTTGTTATAACCTTTCAAAATATCAATAAATTCCTCGATAATAAAATCCGCTCCCTTCTCAGGAAATTTGATACCAGTCTGCACATCAACAAAAACCTTTAGTGCTGTCATAAACTGCGCGTTATTGAAGGCCTCCAGGTACAACATCTGTTCAATATCCAGTTGTTGCTTGTAGCACGAGAGGAATTCTGTGATATAGGACTGAATATTCCTGAAATCGTCAAAGAACGTTTGGTATAATTGATTCCTGCCATCAGGATATGTCCAAAGGGCATTCTTTTTATTCCAGTCCGCTGATTTCAACAGGTTCCTACATCCTTCCAGATCTTTGAGGTCCACGAACGACTGCCCCTCTTTCAGGGGAAATCCCGTTATCATATACTCAAGCATCGTCCCTATATTTTCTATCTTCTTATTTATCACAGGACGAAGACGGTATTTCTCGTGCCGAGCAGGCCATATTACGGTAAACCAAAAGACAATAATTCCGACAACATAACTGTACGAGAGTCCCAGAAATATCCGGTTGAGCCCTTTAACAAACTCCTCGGACCTATTAATCTTCATGGGCGGCAATGCCTCCAGCTCTATAACAAGAATGGCGTATAAACTCGTTATCAGTAAAACAGTAAATAACACCTTGGAATGCCCCAGTACCCAAGCTAGTCTTTTTGACAACAATGTCATAAACTTACATTTTCTAGTTTCTTTTCCCCACATGCAAAAAACGTTCTTATTTTTAGTAAGAGTAAAATTAATAAAAGAACGTATTTTTTACAAGATTCCGGCTGATTTTTATTTTTCTAAGGAGTGGAAAGTAACCACTCCTCACTATCTTTTTAATTTTCATTCGTTCTGACCAGGAATAACTTTGGGGCTCCTAAAAGTTTTCATTTTTTCCTGCAGGAATTCGTTCAGATCCTTGTGTGGCAGATAGTGTACGGCCTTGTCGATCACTTTTTCACACTGCCTTCCGATCTCCTCCACCGCCTTCCTGCCGGCTTCATCATTATCCAAGAAGCAACAGACCTGTCCGTAGCTTCTAAGGATATCCACTGCCTTGGGCAGGTTGGCCACAGAATTGAGCACCACGCAGTCCGGCACGGCTTGCCCTTTTTTCAAGGCCAGATACGAGAGATAATCCATGAACCCCTCGAAAACCAGTACCGATGACTGCCGTCTATCCTCTGCATTATGGCTGACATGCGTGATATCCTTGGGAGAGACCGCTCCTTTGAAATACGGGTTGCGTATCTCAAGCCCTCCTTTCCTGTTTTTGAAACCGACCGCGAAATACCCTTTGCCGCGCATGTGGTAATGTACCTCCACGCATTCCCTTGAGGCGATATCGGGAGGAATACCCCTTGTCCCGAGATAATCCAGCAGGACGGTGTTCTTAAGAGGTGAGACGCGCAGCTCCTCAAAGGCCGATGTCACAGTCCGTCCTTTCGCAGGAGAAGGAACCGGCCTGAACGCCGGAAAATCGCTCCCGATCCTCTGCAATACGGTCGGGATATCCGTCACCCCGTACAGCTTTTGTGCCAGGTCGATGATGCTGCCCCCGGTTCCCTCCCCGAAATCATGTCACAGGTTCAAGGAAAGGCTGACCTTGAATGACGGGGTACGCTCCTGCCTGAAAGGCGAGAGGTACCATACACTGTCCCCCTGTCTTCTGACAGGCGAGAATCCCGCCCGCCCGAGGAAATCCTCCAGCGGAATCTTCTTTACTTCCTCGATGTTCATCGCTTGCTTGTTTTACAGGTTATTTAAAAGGCGGCCATGAGAGCGGGTCCAGCAAGGCACCGTCCTTCCTTAACTCAAAATGCAGGTGGTTGCCAGTCGCCACCCCCGTATGTCCGACATCCCCGATATGCTGCCCGATACGGACATGAGTGCCCGCCTTTACATGCAGCCCGCTCATATGCGCGTACAGTGTCGAGTATCCTTCCGCATGCCGGACATGCACGAACCAACCGTAACTCCGGCTGTAACGTGCCTCGATGACCCTGCCGTTACCCGCACTGTACACGGGGGTGCCACAGGGAGCGGCCAGGTCCACCCCCTGGTGGAACAGCCTCCTTCCCTTTACCGGATGTACCCTCATACCGAACGTGGACGAGACCCTGAAACGGGTGTATCTTCTGTCAAGGGGGAAGAGTATGGGATAATCCGTCAGGGGAATAAGACCACGTTGGGCCATTCAAGTAACCGTTCACTTCTCGGCAGTACCGGTGGAATGTTCCTTTAACAATTCACCCTTGTTTCCGCCAGCCGTACCGTTCTCCCTCACACAGGAGGAGACTGACAAAAGGTGACAAAACATGACTATTAATGACAACTTTCTCATAATCAGAATATTTTAAGACGAAGATAGTAATTTTATCTCCCGAAACGATTTATCCACTTTAAAATTTAACAGTATGGAAGAGGTAAAACCGGCTGCCACAGGCAGCGAAAACGCCACTCAGGAACAGGGTTACCTGATGGCTTACGACAAGAAGGAGCAGAAGGCGAAAGGTGTCAAGGGCATCGCGGCAAACGGAGAGTTGGAGACGCTCGAGGCCAATGAAACGAACAAGAGCCAGTTTATCCGCGTGGACCGGCATGGAAATTTCTTCACCAACTTCGGGAAGAACTTCATGTACCAGTACAACCATCCGACACGCTATGCGCTGTACCGGATGGAGGAGAAGACCCCGGTGGAGGAAGCCAAGCGTAGGATCGAACAGGCCCAGCTCCCCGAGAACGAGTCCTTAAGACGCGAACTCTCCCGGGATAACCGGATCTACAACAACCACCTTTTCAACGAGCGCGAGATCAACTGGCAGCAGGCCGAGCGTTACGGGCTCGCTCCGGACGTACTCAAACAGACGGGCGACATGGAAAGGCTGTTGCAGGGCAGACAGTCCGGCATAGCCTATGACATCTCCATGAACACTGAGCTGGGACGCCAGAAGGGGGATGCCAAGCTCTCGCTCTTCCGCGACGAGAACGGCCTAGCCAAATTCGACCTGCACTTTATCCGCCAGGCTCCTAAGGTGGGACAGGAATACCGGGGATACAAGCTGGAGGAGGACGTGCTGGACGCCTTGAACCGGACAGGCAACGCCGGAAGGCTGGTAGACCTGGTCGTCGACTTCCGCAGCAAGGAGACGAAACCGTGCTACCTTTCAAAAGACCCGGTTACCAACGAGATGTTCTTCCTCCCAGCGGACCAGGCTCGCTGCCCCAAGAAAATCAAGGATTACACGCTCTCGCAACAGGAGTACGCCGACTACACGGCCGGCAAGGAGGTACCCATCGAGTTCAAGTCCTCAAACGGAAAAATCCTGCGTACCTCCATCCAGATGAGCGCCGCCGAACGCGGAACCGAGTTCCTGTGGGAAAGAAGCACGAAGAAGCCAGAGAAAACACAGAAGCCTGAAAAGAGGACCTATGCGCGCAAATCAAAGATAACCCCGAAAATGTAACGGCATGGCATCCATAAAAGACAACATGGAACAACTGGAGGAGCTGTTCAGGCAGGACAGCGGAGGGTGCCTGCTCATCGGGTACGAAACCGGCATGGACAAGCCCCATGCCGCGATTTCCTACCAGCTTTACCCTGTCAATCCGGATCAGGACGGCATGACCTACCAGTTCCTCAGCCTGCTGCATGTCGGGATGGAGACCGCCCGGATATCGGCCTTCGTCCCCGATACCCGTCTGGAGATCTACCGCTTCCCCCGTATGTCCGATGTCCCTTCCATATCCCGGGACATTCCCGTGAAGGAATACATCATAGGCAAACTGCTGCCCCATATCCAAAGGTGCGGCCTGGAACCGGTGGTGAGCGTCAACCTGCGTGACGCGGTGTTTATGAGATCCGTCTTGAAACGGTCCATGGAACCGGGCGGACGGCTGCGGCTGACGGCCGCAGAGATCGACCGCCTGGTGGATTTCCGCCGACAGCAGGAAGAGAAGGCGCGGCTATACGGCTATGATCCCGCCTACAGGCTGCCCCTGCATATTGTGGAAACATCAAGGGGTATACTTGTTTTCAGTGACGGGCTGACAGGAAGGAAAGGGCTGGAGGAATTCTACCAGCACCTGGCGGACAACTACTGGCAGATACACAGCGAACCGGGACCGGTCAAACAATATGACATGCATTCCGTTCCGGCAAATCTGGCTCTGCTGATTGACGCCTGCTGCAGGAAAGATCCCGATACCGGGAGATACGTGTACGAGTTCACGAACTCCCCGGTACGGGCAGACCTGCCCGATGAAAGAAAACTGAAACTGGTCTTCTTTACCGACATGACACCCTGTGCGGAAGGATACCGCAACCTCACGGAATTTTCCGGATGCGGAATGAACAGATGCAACGCGGATATCTACCGGCTGCTCTCCCTTACCCGGCACTTCGACCGGCAGCTCATTCTTGATCCAGCCTTTTCCTACCAGCATCAGTTCCGGAAGTTCGTGGAACGCATGGACAGCTTTCTCCGGGGAAATCCCGGCGGCGATGACATGGGAAAGATACTGGACGACATGCACGACAAGGCGAGAGGTATCCTAAAAACGGATTTTGACGTAAGGGGGCACCGCACCCTGGAGCGGCTCCTGAATGACCGCAGCGTGCCGTTCCTCATCGGGGAACACGAGGCCGATGACACTTTGAGAAGGGCGCTGCTCGAAGGGAGATGGATTTACTTCCCCGGACTGTCGGCAAAAATGCCCGGACTCCGTTACATCCATGCCGATAAGACCTGCGACCGGGTCATGGCCTATAAGAATCCCCCGGGACTCAAGCCTGTATACCAGGTCAAGGACGGCAAGATCGTCCCTTATGAGGCGGGGGCAGTAAAAACGGATAAAGCGCGGGCAAAGAGAAACGGGAAGAGGAACGGGAACAATTTAAAGTTATAGACATCATGGAACAGACCTACACAGCGATAGAGACCCTGGGCGGCTTCCTCGCCTTTACCGACACGGCGGAAGGCAGGAGAAAGCTGCGGCAGTTCCTTCAACAGACGGCTGACGCCTATTTCAATCCGGCATTCAATTCCGGAGCGTTACGTGTATACAGGGCCGAAGGGGAACTTGGCAACCGCCCCTGGGTCAACCCGGGGAGGATGCGGCCGGACGAGTACCCCTATGGTCCGAAGCCTCATGGCAGCCGGATGGAACTCCTCTACAGCAATGAGATGAGGCCCACTGCGGAGGACTTCCGCAGTTTCTGCCATAACGCGGGCTGTGAGATAAGTGCCCGCAACGTCAATATTACGGACACCCTGGATGCCTTGGAGCGTTATGATCGCCAGGCGGAGGAGTTACAACGGATACCCGCAAAATCCGCCTGCGACAGGGAGAATTTACTGCAGACCCTCGAGACCAGGAGGCAGCTGCAGAAACTGATGGACTCCGCCTATGATGTCCGGGGACACCGGACGGCCGGGAGAATACTAGACGATCCGGCGGAGCGCGTCATCCTGGAAGGAGTCCCTCTCTACGGACCTCATAGGAGCGTACTGAAAGAGGGCTTCGGGCTGTATCTGCCGCAAGAAAGCGGGAACAACCCCTCGCATGCCTACGCGTGGGTGGACCAAGCTACAGACCGGATCATCTTCGGTGGCAACCCGCCAGAGGACCGGAAAACCGTCAGGATCAGACCGGAGGTTGAGAAGAGGCTGTACAGCCCGCTAGGAAAAACACGTAAAAGGACCGGGATACGTCCCAAAATGTAAAATAAGAAACATATGACAATGGAAAAAAACAACAGGACCGCCCCCTTGAAAGTGGTGCTCCGAAAACACGGTTACCTGCTGTTCTCCGGCAGCAGGACCGGTGAGGAGGCCCTCAGGGGATATCTCCAGCGTGCCGCTGACAGGTACTTCGAACCGCATGCCCATGACGGGGCGCTGGAGATCTATGAGTACTCCGGGCGGCGCAGGGAGCTGATGCCCCATATCAACGGTGGCGGACATGGCATGTCCTGCCGGGAAGGAACGGGAAAGGCGGAATACATTCCACGGGAGGCCCTTCCCGCCGGGTTTACCGATAGCCTCGAGCCAAGACTCTACCACGCGATGAACCCGACAGCCGACGAATACCGGGGACTATTCTCCAAAGTGAGGGGATACACGGGCTTCGAACTCTCTTCCAGGGGAGAGAACGAGGACATATACCGCCTGCTATCGATCAGGGAGCGCGGCTACATGAATATCCATGACCGGCCGTTCACCTATTACAGAGAGCTGCTTCCCCTGGCCGAACGGTTCGAAAAGGTGACGCAGGTGAAAGCCGCGGAGCTGTTTGACCCGCAGGCTTTCAGGGAGCTTTCATCCCAGATAAGGAAAAAGGCGGACGATATCCTCCGCCGGGACTTTGACGTAAGGGGGCACCGGTCGCTGGAGAAATACCTCGGCAATCCCGACACCGCCCTGCTTGTGGGAAACGTGAGGCTGGAGAACGAACAGTTCAGAGTGCTCTCCGAAGGCCACGCCCTGTACCTGCCGGAGAATGACCGCCCCGCCTCACGGCACCTGCTCTACTGCATGGCGGATTTTACACGGAACAAATTGCTGGTATCCGGTGAACCGTTCCCTATCAGGACATACCGGGTAAAGGACGGCATCCGTCATCTGGCAGGGCAGTGTGAGAAGGCATCAGAGAAAAGGAAAAGGGCCGGACGGAAAACTTCCGGTAGAAAATTATAAATTAAAACAGTACTACCATGTATATCGGATTCATATTGAACGGCAGGAACGAGCTGGAATACTGCCGAATGCTGTCTTCTGACGTAAATGACCTGGACCGCCGGTTCGGGGAGTTCTGTTTCAGTCAGGTCAGAGGACAGCTGAAAGGGGCCTACCTGCCCGAGGAAAGGATCTACTGTATCGAGGCCGTCGGTGAAGATGGCAACCGGGTGGAACCCCTTGTGCGGGATATAATTGACAGAGGCGCGTGGCCCTCCGACGACTACCAGAGACTGCGGGATATCGGATTTGTCCATGAGACGGCCGACTCCTACAGGAGGACCGACAGCCGGGACTTTATCGTCGGCGAGCTTGAAAGGACAATCCACAACGGGAGGGCGGGCAGGCTGCTGGAAGCCTACCACGACTTCCACCGCAACCGTGAGAAGGATACCGGCAACCGTGTACTCACGGCTATACAGACCGGACAGGGCGTGCTGCTCTTCGATGACACAGGCCGGGGACTGGAGCGGGCGGAGAGCTATCTCCAGTATAATGCGGACAACTTCTTCAGCTCGATACACCGGAATACCGACAAACTGGGCGTCTATTATTTCAGCACGGACAATGCGAGGCTGGTGGAAAAGGCGCGGGAGTGCGGCAGGATGTTCACCCCTGATGACCGGTGCCGTTTCATTCCCGCCAGGGCGGAATTCCTCCGGACGGACATCCTGCGGGGATGCAAGCCCGCCGTGGAGTGCGACATGTCCCCCGACCTCGCCCGATACCGAGAGATGCTGAAGACATTCAAGCTCAGGGAAAGTGAGACTCCCTTCAACATCGGCATACTGGACAGGCTGTGCAGGACGGGAAATCTTGACGAGATGCCAGAAAACAGAAACTTCAGGCATTTCTGCAGCTTTTCCTCTCTGCGCTCGCAGATGAACCATTCCTTCCTCTCCTCACAAGCGGACACGCTGCTCGGGAGCTCTATGAGACAAGCCGTCAGCGATACGGCATGGCGCATCCTGCAGAACGAATACGACGTGCGGGGATATGAATTGCCCACCTCGGATACGAGGTGCAGACGGGAAAAGAAACCGGAAAAGATAGGTAAAAAAACTAAAATAGGAAGATAATATGGTCTCATGGTTGGAAAAGCTGGGACTGCAAAGAACGCGTCCCCAAAAAGAAGAACTAAAGGACTTCTGTCTGGAACTGTGTCCAGACAACCGGATAGCTTCCTTCATGATAACGGACCATACACCCCGGAGCGGGAACCCCTTCATCCGGTTCATCAAAGAAGCGGCCCGTAAAGCCGTACTTGAGGAAGCCCGAGGTGTCCCCGACAACCTGCTGCTCTTCTATGCCGGCATCCGGAAAGAGGAGCTGCCCCCTTCCAACGGACTGTTGGAGAAGGAACCCAGGCAGGTATGGCGCTTCATCATCGAAAACGGCGGGATCACGGACGACAACTCCGTCCCGCTGCGACGGGCCGCCTATCTGGAGGCACACGGTGTGGAAACGGACCGCAGGAACCTGGAGGGGCTGGAACACTCGCCTGGCTACAAAGATTTCGTGGCACACGAGACCGCACGGGAACGTATCCTTCAAGGAAAGACCGCCCGGTTCCTCGTGACCGCCGTAAAGACAGACCAGGGTGTCAGGGTGTTCAACAGGGGACTGCATGGCCCGCGCCACCTGCGTGAATACCTACAGGAAATAGCCGACAATTTCTACTCATCCTGTGGAAAGGGACTGGGGACATTGTCCATATTCCGCATCGAGACCTCGTCAAAACGGCTGATGGAGATGTCCCGGCAACCCGGAAGGTGTTTCCCTGCCTCCCAGCCCGGACTGGAAGTGTTCGGAAATTACCGTCCGGTAGCCTTCTTCGACCTGTCACCCACGGCAGCCAACCTCGACAGGTTCATTACGGCCGGCTCCCTGGAACTTTCCAGACGCAACCTGGATATCATGACCCTGCAGGACATCGCAGAAAAAGGATACGCCCACCTGGCGCTGGAGGAACCGTTCCGCTACAGGAGGGAGTTCGCCCCCGTGGAAAAAGAACTCGGAAGGCTATCCAGGGAAAAGGAGCTCCATCCGGACTTTCCTCTCGGAGAGAGGATGGCGGAGCTCCGGGAGACTTCCAGAAAGATCGCTGCCGCCCTGTTGGTAAGAGAGGGAGTCCGGACAGGGATGCCATGGTCAGAAACGAGGTATGCCGACAGGATATCACGCATGCTGGAGAGTCCGGCGGATACCCCCAGGGGATCCGATACCGGCAAAAAGAGAAAACAACCCTCTTCCAAACGGAAACATGCCGCAGGAAGACAAGTAAAACTGTAAATTGTAAGCATATATGACAACCAACAAACCACTCACCCCGGAAGTGCCCGTCGATATGGGCCGCCGCGCTGTCGGCCGGCGGGCATTGATGCGAACACTGAGGGACATCTTCTCGTACCGTAACCCGCTACGGCAGTTCATGGACGCCTACCGCTTCAACGTCATCCGCTGGAGTGCGTCCAATCTTAGGGAACCGACACCTGGAAAACGTATCAGGCTGTTCCTCGGCACCAGAAATCCGCTGCGGATTCTCCGCGACAACTTCCGGCAGAACCGCGCGGACCTGACAGCGGACTGGGAAAGGGCGGTCATCGGCCGTATCAACCTCTCGCTGGAAGAGCTGGGGAGCATCCCGCTGCATTCCAGGCCCCGTGACCTTGCCAAAAGGCTGGACCGTGTCGGAAGGATGATAAACCGGATGAACGGCTATGAGCGTTGTCCCAGCCTGCTCACAGAGAGGCTGCTGCTCTCCACCTACAGGTATATATTCATGGCTCCCCATGACAGGCGGTTCGGCGCCCTCTGTCCGGACGGGATCTGCGGGATGCTGCGCCAGAACGGCGTACCGCCGGAGAGCCTGTATTACCAGAACTACGAAAGCCTGCTGCAAGGAAGGGAGACGGTCATCTACGAGTTCGCCTCTGGCGGGAAAGGGCAACAATATCTGCGTCCCCTGGAACATGTGAGGCTGGATGCCGGCCCGGGCGGGTATGACATGTTTCCCGCCCGCCGGCCCGACAGCCCGAAGGTCACTTCCATTTCCCAAGGGGCGGAAGAGGCTGTACCGCTCTCCGAAAAGGTGGAAAAAAACGGGAGGAATACCGCAAGGGAGAAGAGAACGGTCCGGAACACAAAAGTCAAAAATACAAAGGCCAAAAACAAAGGCATAAGAATATAATTAATTATTTACCTGATAAAAACAAAAATTATGAGAATCGTACTTACAGACAAGCCAACCATGGCAAGGAGCATCGCCTCCGTACTGGGCGCCAACGAAAAGGCGGAAGGATATCTTTATGGCAACGGGTATGCTGTCACATGAACTTACGGCCACCTGCTGGCACAGGCACCGCCGTCCGTTTACGGGCCCACTCGTGTGGAACGGCAGGCGCTTCCCCTCATTCCGGTCCCGTTCCGCCTCGTTGTCAGACAAGTCAGGACGGAGGAAGGGTATGTCACCGACCCGGTAGCCACCCGGCAGTTGGAAGTGCTCCGCGGGTTGCTCGAAAACGCCGACGCTCTGGTCATAGCCACGGACGCGGGGCGTGAAGGAGAACTGGTCAGCCGGTATCTCCTGGACTATCTCGGTTACCGTAAACCGGCCCTGCGCCTGTGGATATCCTCCCTGACGGAAAAGGCCATCCTGAATGGCTTCAAAAATCTGAGAGAGGACGGTGACTTGGACAACCTCGCCCTGGCGGCGAGGGCACGCAGGGAAGCGGACTGGATACTGGGCGTGAACGCGAGCATCGCCCTGGGGATAGCCACCGGCATGGGCAACCACTCGCTCGGACGGGTGCAGACGCCCACGCTGGCACTGGTCTGCCGTCGTTATCTTGAGAACAGGGATTTTGTGCCCGTGAGCTTTTACCATCTGCGGACCGGAGTCTGCAAGGACGGGCAGAAAGTTCTTTTCACGCGTCCTTTCCGGTATGAAAGGAAAGAGGATGCGGAAAAAGCCCGGGCCGGACTGGAGGGCGAAAGCCGCTGTACGGTCCTTGCCGTGGAAAAGAAAGAGAATATGGAGAAGCCGCCTCTGCCGCATGACCTGACCGGTCTGCAACAGGAGGCCAATACACGTCTAGGCATGGCAGCCGGAGAGACCCTCTCCGTCGTCCAAAGGCTCTACGAAAGAGGATACGTCTCATATCCGAGAACCAGATGCCGCCACATTCCGGAAGATATCTTCGAACAGGCACCCACGCTCGTCGCCTCCCTTAAAAGACATCCCCAGTTTGGAAGGCACGCAGAAAGGCTGCTCGAGAATGGTCTGAACCCTCATGCTGTGGACGGGAACAGCGTAACGGAACACCATGCCCTTCTCATTACGGGAGAGGTGCCCGAAGGGCTCTCCCCGGACGAGCAGAACATCTACTCCTTGATCGCCGGGAGGATGCTGGAAGCATTTTCCGAAGGATGTGTTAGGGAGAACGTACGTGTCAGGGTCGATTACGGCGGAATGGAATTCGAGACCGAAACCTCATGTGTGAAGTACCCGGGATGGCGGGACATTTATAACGGACCGGACATGGTGGAAGAAAGCAACCCCTTGCCACAGTTCCATCAGGGAGAGACACTGGCGGTACTGGAAACAGAAATACTGGAAGACAGTACAAAGCCGCAGCTACCATTCACGGAAGCCGGACTGCTGGCTGCCATGGAAAACGCCGGCGGCACGGTGGACGGTGAAAGCAAAAAGAAAATAACGGAGAGGTGCGGGCTCGGGACACCGGGCACCCGTGCGGGAATCATCGACCTGCTGGTGGCCCGCCGGTACGTAGAGCGTATCGGAGGCCGTCTCATCCCGACGGAGAAGGGGCTGGAGATATACGGTATCGTAGGAGACAAGCTAATCGCCGATGCGGCTATGACGGCCGCCTGGGAAGAGGCACTGCGTGAAATCGAGGAAGGAAGGCTCAGTGCCGGGAAGTTCATGAAGGGTATCCATGAGTACGCACGGAAAATCGTATCGGAACTGCTCGCCCTGCAGGTCAGGAACCCGGGCGTGGCAAGGTGCGCCTGCCCGAAATGTGGAACAGGAACAGTGACACTCTACGACAGGGTGGCCAAATGCGGAGATCCCGACTGCGCGTTCCATCTTCCGCGCATGTTCAACGGACGGGAGATGGCAGACGAAGAGATGACACGGCTGATGGCAGGGGAAGCTACCCCCTTCCTGAAATTCATCACCAAGGCGGGAAAACCCTATGAGGCGTCGCTCAGAATGGACGAGAATTACAAGGTAGAGATTACATTCAAGGACAGAAGACCTGAAGGATAGCGGACTGCCAGCATTCACCATAGCTGTAATTTAGATGGCAAGCATCGCTTGGGAAAGATTCATTTCCGGTCAGTTTCCAGAAGACAGGACCGAGATTTCCCTTGAATGTCTAGAGGCGCGCCTTATATGGTAGGAAACAGACAAGCCGAACAGGCTGCCAACAAAGGGTATAGTGGTTTACGACAGCCTTTTGGGAAAAGCGACCGGCCATTAGAGACAATACATGACTATGCATGACACAAAAAAGAAATGCCTTCATCTTCAATATCTTGCACCTGAATTTACTAAAAACATTAAATTATGGAAATAATAATTATGGAAACAAGTGCTTATCTGGAATTAAAACGACAGCTTAGCACACTGTCTGTACAAATGGAAGAATTCAACCGGAAAACTGCTCCGCCATCTCCGGATAAATGGATTGACGCGCAAGAGGTGTGTCAGGCTCTGGGTATCTCAAAAAGATGTCTTCAGGCACATCGGAACAGGGGATTGATACCCTGCTCCCATATCGGTGGAAAATATTTCTACCGTGAAGCGGATATACAGAAAATACTGGAAGAAGGTTTAATAAAAAACAGAAAATAACAGATGGCAGAAATCATTTCCAAAGATTCGGAAGAGTTCAAGGAACTCACCGGATGGATCAAGAGAACCGGAAGAGCGCTGGAAAAAGCAACGGCACGAATACGCCCGGGCATAGCCGATGAACATTATCTCTCAGGAGAGGAAGTCTGTGAGAAACTGCATATCTCCAAAAGGACACTGCAGGCCCTCAGAGACGAGAAAGCGATTCCTTATACCTCCGTCACCGCGGCAGGAGGTAAACTGCTCTATCCGGAAAGCGGATTGTACGAGGTTCTAAAAAAAAATTACAAGGACTTCAGAAAGTATATAAGATAAATAACGTATACTTTACATGAAAAAAACTCCTTCAGCAACTTTGGGCCGAAGGAGTTTTTTCATACCTAGTGGTTTCTTTAGTTGGTAAGCCGGTATACGTCACCGATCTTCATACACAGCTTGTCCGTGTCTTCACCGACTTTCGGATTGATCAGCTCGGCATAAATTTGGGTAGAAAGGATGGATTTGTGCCCCAACACTTTCTGCAGGGTTTCCAGCGGCATCCCTTTTAAAATGGCCAGAACAGCAAAGGTGTGACGCCCGATGTGCGGGGTTATCTCGGTCGAGCAGCCGCACTTTCTGGTCAGAACCCTCAGGCTGGATACCATGGTCTGGTATTCGCCTACGGGAAACACCTTGTCAGGCGAACTTTTCTTTTCATTCTCACCCTTGTACCTGTCGACCAGTTCGATAGCGATAGGCAGCAGCTTCACCACATAGGCCACACCGGTTTTTATACGGTTGCCCATCAGCCATGTTCCACCCTCGGAATCCGTATGGATATTCTTATACGTGATCTCCTTCAGATCCGCATACGCCAAACCAGTGAAGCACATGAATAGGAACATGTCACGGATGGTACGCTGGCGCTTGTAATTCAACTTGACATGGATGATACTTTGCAAATCTTCCTCGGTGAGGAAAGAACGCCGCTTGTATTCGGGCAGGCAGTCGAAACCGATGAATGGATGAAGCCTTATCCAGCCTCTTTCCTGAGCGGTATACATCAGCCATTTCAGGGTGTTGACCCGGCAGAAAGCCGTCGAGCTAGCCAAAGCGCATGTTCCGAGCATCCAGTTGTAATAGTCCTCGATGAACTTCTTGTCAAGGTCAGCGATGGCTATATCCTCGATACGCCTCTTCTCTTTGAGAAAAAGCAGTAGATTGTTGTAGTCTGCCACCAGCCCGCGGTAGGTACTTGCCGCCTTTTCTTTGCCCACCTTTTCCTTGTAGGAGGCAAGCTCCTCCCTAAACAGCCCCATAAGGGTGTGATAACCATCTCCAAAACCAAGATAACGATTATAGACACTTTTAGCAGTCACTAGACTCTCATGGTCACAGATATACTGGTAATGCCTTGTTATCTGGGCCTTGATATGATCAAGCTCTTGATTCAGCCATCTGGCCTCGTCGGACTTCCCCTTCGCTCTATTGGCTTTAGCATCCCATAATGCCAGTGAAACTTCCCGCTTACAACTGAAGCAGGCAGTAGTCTTATTGATGGTTATACGTCCCATGATGGGGACCCTACCATCTTTCAACGATTGGTTCTTGGTATAAAACAACACGGAAAATGTACTTCTCATAAACTCGTTTCTTTTAGTTACAAAATTAATAAATATCGAGCTTTTTGAAGTTATGAAAAGCAACGCAATGCATTGAAAAATAGCCGTTTAATCTCTATAAAATATCCGTATTTGCAGGGTAACGGATAAGTAACGGAAGTCGCAGCAAAACATCTCCTATAATGCTCGCTTTCTCTACCATCAACCAAAATCAAAAAATGATAACTCTTTGATTGTTAATTGGTTTTCGCTACCTTCGTAAATTGTGAAAAAATACTTAGTTTCATTCCTTGAAACCAATGGTTTCAACCTTTGAAACTAAAAGTTTCAAGCGTCTGAAACTTTTTGAAACAAATTGAGACTGATAAATAAGTCAATAGTATCATTAATTCCCCCTTCCCGAAGGAGGAGATTTAAGATACCACCGACTTTTTAGTCGGCCTTAAAATGATGTAGGAACTTAAATTCTGTTGAATGATCTTCTGCAAATTAGAACATGAACATAGCGACTGCTACAATACGGTTGTTGCTGACGGAGTGGGTGTCTATGATTTTACCATCCGATTTATCCAGCTTGCCGTACCATGCCGAACTCAATGTATACTCAACTCCGAACTTCCAGTGAGGAACGTTGTAGGTAAGTTCAGCTCCGGCAGTTACCAGTTTATCGAGGTTGGTTCCTGTACCATAGAGTTGTTCAGAGACTAATTCGTCGCTTGTTCCTAAGTTTTTGGCGTATCCTACAAAGATTCCCGGTTTCCATTTCTGTCCGTAGACCACATTCAGCCAGGAACTGGAGAAGCGTATCGGAGTGTATTCCTGCTCTTTTGTCTTGTTGTCTATGTGCTTAATTCCAAATCCTCCCAAACCGGATGCTTGTGTCAGGTTGGAACCTAATACGCTCTTGGCGCCGATGAACCAATTTTTATTGGTATATTTTACATGAGCCTCATAAGAGAGGGTAGTGATACGTTCGTCTACTTTGTACGTATGTGGGATTGATATAGTACTATTGGTGGTCGGATCAAACGTCTTTTCTTCCCATGAAGATTGAGTACGTGGCTTTAATGAAATCATTTCAATGCCGGCACCCGCCAGAAATCCTCCGTTTTTGTAATCTGCTCCGACATAAATCTCAGGGATATTGCTCTTCTTTATGTATTCCTGACTTTTACCGGCAGGTCCTTGTGACAGATACTGAGACTGCCATACCAACGCTCCGGTCAACTGAAAGTGTTTGTTGTTGAAGCGGTAACGAATCTGTGGTGCACGGCTGAACGGCTGGAACGGTGCTCCTACGGAAAGATTAAGAATCTGAGGAGAAACATCACCGAACAACGGATGCCATGTCTGACCTACCAGCACAGCCGACTTTCCCCAGTCCAGGTTAAAGTATGCATGGCGCAGACGAATGGTGGAGTAAGAAGTTCCCGACCCGCGGAAGTCCACTTCCACTTTGGCGGATGTCTTGGCTGTTCCCAACTTCGGGCCTGCCACATCCAGTCCCAAACGGGAGTATAATGTATAGAAATTACTGTTCGATGTAGCGTTCAGGTCTTCACCATTGCCGTCGAGCACTTCATCTTTGGGATACATGTAGAACAATCCGTCTACAGTTTCCTCGTTGGCACGGCTGTTATAGTAGAAGTCCGTGCGAATCTGTCCGTAGAATTTGAATTTAAAATCCTTTAATTGTGCGAAACTACTTGATAGTGTCATCAAGCAGAGAGATAATAGAATGTATTTTTTCATAATGTGCTTGTTAATAAACGGGCGCAAAATTACATAAAATAACTGATTCTCAATCTACCGTTGATTAAAAAAGGCACTGACAGCCTGATAATATTTGCTGATATTCGTACTTTTATGAATCGCTTTCAGTACTTTTCTGTCGGTTTGGGGCGCCAGGTATTCCCAAAAGGTCTTCATTTTAGTCAGTAGCTGTCCCTCTCCTCCTTCCAATAGTACGTCGTAATTGTTGTACACGCTTTTGTGCATGGATTTCAGTCTATCCCTCATTTCATCGGGCGCGAGCGTACGGTTTTCTTTGTATTCCAGTGCTAAAGCCGGATTTGCCAGTAGTCCGCGTCCTATCATGATTCCCGCCAGTGAGGGGAATTGTGCGCTGATACGTTGAATATCTTCCAAATTATGAATGTCTCCATTGTAAACAAGCGGAAGCTGACAGACCTCCCGGAAAGCTGAGAATCCTTGCAAGTCTGTTTCTCCTTTGTAACCTTGTTTGCCCAGACGGGGGTGCATGGTGATCTGGCGCAGAGGCAGGTCATTCAGTATGGGGGCGAGTGCCAGGCATTCATCCGGCTGTTCCCATCCCAGTCTCATTTTGACGGAGAAGCTGATTTGCGGATATCGGGTGACAATGCTGAGCAATGCTTTCACCTCTTCGGGATAAGGAAGGATGCCGGAGCCGTTATGACGTTTCGCCAGAAGCGGGAACGGACAGCCTAGGTTTATATCCACTTCCTGATATCCTTTTTCGATGAAAAGGGATAAAATCACTTCTGCTTTCTCTGCCGATGAGGCTATCAACTGAGGAATCAGGTGGGGCACCCCATTGTTCTCAGGTTCGATTCCCCGGACATCTCTGCGACGGAAGTTACCTTTTTCCAATCGTACGAACGGAGTATAATAGGTGTCTACACCGCCGAAGAAGGCGTCATGTGCATTGCGATAAATTGCTTCGGTGTAACCTTGCAGCGGAGCAAAATGGATGGGTAGTGTATCTTGCATATCTTTTAATTTGCTGCAAAGATACGGAAAAGTAAAAGAGAGGAACCTCCCGGCCCCTCTCTTTTGGGTGTTAAATTGATTAAAGTCTGATTTTCATATACGTTTTTAACTGAAGGTTAGAAAAATCGTGCGGGTGATTGGTTGTTATTTAAGTGCGTTGAGCCATCCGGGTACATAGCCCAGACGTTCCCGCAATTGTGCCTCGTACAAAGATTCGGGGGATACCTTCATACCGGTACTTTCTTCGTATGTGACTTGTTGCTGCTCTTTACCGGAGAATTTCACGTTCATACCATGTGTACCGACTACGATAGGCGGGAAAATCTTCCACCATGTATCGCTGTCGCTCCACCATGCGAAGTTAGAAGCGTGAGAGTCCGTTCCGGTCACATTCGGATTCCACAGGGTGAGGTCGCCCAGGTGATTGGGGACTTCATTTTCATCGCCTCCTGCGCGGTAGTATACAAGTCCGCCGCTGCAATTGTCTATCAGCGTGGCACGGGGCTGTGTGGCGTGGGATTCGAAACAGGCGTCATTGCCCCAGGTTACGTTCCATAATACGGTTCCTACACTTGGCTTCGATACGCCGCAGCCGTGGAACTGCCCTTGACAACTCTTTCCGTATACGTCATTTCCTGCGCTTTCATCGCGGACTTTGCCGATAAAGACGCGTGAAGAACCTTGCGAACGTACGGCTGAATGTCCGCGTTTTCCACTGATACGGATATCGTATGCCGAGCTGTTGGCAGATTCGGCAAAAGTAAGCGCTTCGCTGACACTCTCGAAGTGGACGTTGCGTACCCATGAATTGACTACACGTTGCAGCAGCAGCGGTTTATAGGCTCCGTCGTATTGCCAGCCTACTTTAGCCTGTTCGGCGTGTCCTTCTCCGTGATGGGCGTAGCCGTCCAATGCGTTTCCTACGAAGCTGAGGTCTTCTACACCGACATTCTCCAGATATTTGTACGTGCGGATTTCCCATCCTTCTGTATCGTTATACTTGATGTCGATGTCGTGCATGATCGGTTCGTAGAAAGTGATCTTGCCGTTTGAGGCGGATTTCACCTGATGAAACTCGGTGATTTTGACGCCATACAGGTCGTCGGAGCTTTGGTTGATGGAGATAGGGGCTTTCGCTATCGCCCAGTTCTCGTTGAGGGCAATCGGACCGATCTCTTTCTTTACCAGTTCCCTGTCTCCGCTGCGCAGACGCAGTTGTACCCACTGACCGGAGGAGATTCCGGTGGTTCCGCTGACTTGCACGGTAAAGTCTCCGCGCTTGGCATTCTCGGTTACGGAAGCGAGCTTGGGGGAGTTACCGGCATTGTTCGGACCGTTGGTGTGCTTGATTGCCAACAGTATAGGTGATGAACTGAGGTTACTGATACTTGTCGGCAGATTAGGCGTTTCCATGATCAGACGCGTCTTGTCGGGACCATCGCCTTTGATCACAAAGTTACCGCCATAGATTTCAATGCCACTGCTGACATTGTTGTTTTTCGAGTCAACGGCGTCCTTCTGCTTGCTTTCGTCGCGGGTGTTGTCGTCGTCGTTGTGAAGAACGTAGTTGCCTGCGGGGAAATAGATTACAATCCTCGCGTTGGCGTTCAGCTTGTTGGTTCCGTTTACTCTTGTCATACCTTTCTCTTGCAGGATGCTGATCAGCGCTTCACGGGCGGTCATGTTCTTGGCGGTCATGCGCTCTTTTACGTTGATCACTTGGTATCCTAAAGAAAATGCGCCTTGCGGCGCACTTTCTCCATGATTATATCCGGCATACGAATAGTCGAGCAGCACATTGTCCTCTCCCTGCCTGAAGCGTTGCCAGGCTAAAGCCGAGTTGGCATCTATCTCCGTGGTCAGCAGTTTTACCGGAAGTTTCACTACCCGGCAGTAGCCTTCTTTCGAGAATATCTTGATGTATATCTGTTCTTCGTATTCTTTCCCTTGCACGTTTGTCTTTGGAGCGGTGACGATCAGTTTGTTTTCCGTCAGTTTCACGCCCCATGTCTGGTTTTCGATGGTGGCTGTTTCCACATTGGCTTGTTCTACAAGGAATTCCTGCTTTTGTCCCAGACCGAAAGTGGCTGTGCCTTCATACTTGATTGTCAGGTAGAAGTCTTTTCCGTAGATGGGGACTTTTACTTGGCTGTTGTCGGCACGGATGGTAAAGGTGATCTGTCCGGTCGCTTCGTCGATGGTTACGTTGCTGAACAGGGAACTTGCGTTGGCAACGGCTTGTGTTCCGTCGGCAATCTGGTTGTTGCCTAGTTTGTTCCAGGTACTTCCGTTGTCGATAGAGATCAGCCAGAAACCGTTTGCATCTACTTTCAGTTTCGGGGTTACGCCTGCTGTTCCCGCTTCGGGGATGGCGCTTACCGGTTTGTCGTTAACGAGCAGTTCGGTGGTCATGTCGTTGATGGTATATGCCCAGTGACCTGACGCGTTGACGCTGAACAAAGGCATATCGTTTATGTCTACTTTGCCGCTGTATATGGTTACAGTTTCGCCGTTACTCAGTTCGATGGTATAGTTGTCCTGCTCATCCTTGCTATATCCCACCACCAAAATCTTACCTTCAACCATCTGCTGATAGTTGCTGATGTCCGAGTTCATCTGTTCTATGCTTGCTTCCAGATTGGCTACCCGTTCTTTCAGGTTGTCAATGTCGGAGCGCAGATCATCCCGTTCGTCGCACGAGTAAAGTGCGACGAGGAGGGTGATACATATGATTGATATTACTTTTTTCATACGTTAGTCGGTATTAGTTGGTTGCACCGTATTCGGCATATTCTGCATTCGGAACGAAGATACCGTTGGCGAGGTCGAAGGTGCCGCCGTCGAACGGATTTGCTTCTGCCAAAGGAACTACAGTGTTTGGGTATCCGGGGGCGGCGGTTCCTCCGAACGGATTGAGGTTGATTACAGAAGTTCCGTTGTTATAGCGAATATTATCTGCAAATGTTAATGTTCCGATAGCTCCATCTCCTACATTTATTAATGTGGCGTTTTTATTTCCAAAGTTTGCGTTATAGAAGAATAAGAGGTTAGAGAAAGTAACATCGTTATTTACGTTTGCTCTTACAAGGGACTGAGAACTAGAGATAAAATTGATGAATGTATTATGGCTGATTATCACTTTTGAATCCAAATTCTGTCCTTGTGCAAAGAGCAGACAACCGTTAATCGTATATTCTATTGTAGAAGGATAAACTACGTTGTTTTCGAACGTTACAGATGTGCATGTGAGTCCCTTGGTGAAGTTTAATACGCGTGAAGCTGTCCAATCTTTAGTCACATTAAATTTAACTAAGCTCTTAATGATAGAAATATTTTCAGATACGCCTGCATTATCGGCTGCACAATTAACCAGATTTCTGGCTTCATACACAGAAAATTCGCTATTACTGAATGCCAGATGAGAAAGATTACCTGTAATTGAGAATACATAGTTGGCAAGTGTGCTGGCATCCATGTTGATATTCATAATGAAAGCTCCCTTAGCACTTGCTGTTCCTAAGATAATAGGTTTGCTGACAATACATTTAACCTTTTGCTCTGCATTGTCTCCGATAAGAACTAGGTTATCGAGAGTTCCGGTTCCAGTATACGTAATTTCAACTCCCGGTTTGATGAAGTAAACTCCTGCCTGGCTGATTTCCTTGCTTTCAGACTCGGAAGTAATCAAGGTTGCTTCTCCATATCCATCTGCGCCATCTTTTTGTATTTTGATTCCGTTTATTTCGATAGTTCCTCCTGCGTTGTAAAGTTCGTAGTAGCTGTCAACTACCTCTACAGCCTTCACCTGAATCTTGGCAACCGCCCAACTGGCACCCTTATTAACCTGCACTGTTACGTCGGAACCGTTATCCGCCGTTGCACGTGTACTCATTGCGTTTGCCGGAGCTGTAATGCTCAATGTAGCTACATTGGTCGTTTCATCCGCTTCGCTCACAGTAGCCACCCATCCGGCAGGAGCAGTAACGATAATGTTTTCACCTTTCACTTTTACAGTCGTAGTGGCAGTCTTGCCATAGCCTATTTCCCAGTATCCGTTCTTCATTCCGGTTTCCGGTTCGGTGATTTCGCAAAGCAAGTCTTTTACGATAGGGATAGAGATGGCTTCCGTCTGTCCTTTCAGTTTGACAACGAAGAATTCCCCGGTTGAATCTACGTATACTTCCTCAAAGAAAGAGTCTGCACTGCTTCCTCCGGAACCATTGCTGACTGCGGATACCTTTTGACCGTCTGTATCGAGTACGTCTTCCCAGCTGGTTCCGTTATCATAACTTACCTGCCAGAAACTTCCCTCGTCCGTAATCCGGAACTTGGGAGCTATACCATCCTTACCGGGAGTGCCCACAGCCTGAACAGGTATGCCATTCTGCATCAATACCTCACCGTTCACTACCCATTGACCCTCGTCATTGACAGTAATCTCAGGATAAGCAACTTCTCCCTTCGAGCCTTGTGTCAGTGAGATGGTTTCTCCGTTACTCAGTTTCAGTTTATATGTACCGTCTGTATTCGTCACTTCTGTGATAGTCTGACCACCTTCAAGCAGTCGCTTGATAGCTGTCATGTTATCGTTCAATAGACTGACTTGCGCTTCCAAAGACTCTACGCGGTCTTTCAGATTGTCAACATCGTCTCTCAAGTCGTCTGTATCGCACGCTGCCAATGCAAACAGCGCAAATGCGGTTAACATGATTGATTTAAAGTAATTCATAGATATAATGTATTAATTATTATTTTATTCGTTTATTGTTATTCCACTACGTTTACCACCATGTGGTAAGTAGTCGTGGAGGAATGATCGATATTGGCATTACGAGCGAGGAATGTCACGTTGTAGATACCAATTTGATTGTAGGTATATGTGTACTTATCCAGACGCTGGGTAATATCCTTTACTTTCGTTCCCTGATCGGGACTGCAAGAGTTAACGGTAATCAGATCGGAAACCAGCCAGCTGTATTTCAGCGGATCGTTGGCATTCGTACTATGGATGAAGAAGGAGCCGCCGCCTACACCTGTCAGGTTCCAGATACCGGATACGTTATTGGTAACTGTCCCGTATTCACGGTCTTTGGTCATGCTGGTCTGATCCTTCAGATTCCATTTGTTCTTCATATTGATCGGAGTAAAGCCGAAAGAACCGGCAGAATATTCTGCTTCCTGTCCGCTCGTCATCACATTATTGATGCGCATCCGCTCAAAGTACATCTTGGATTGTGCCACTGTATTGTCAATGCCACGGTAGCAGATAGCGATTGCAATCCGTTTGCCCATGTATTCTTTCATATCAAAACTGTATGGAGTGGCAAGATCGGCATTGCCTACCGCTGCTGTCGGGAATGCGGACTGCGGAACCAGTTCTTTCCATTTACCGTCTTTCTCAAATTGCTCTACAAGCAAAGAGTCAGCTTCGAAATTATCCTTGTATAATCCGGTGAATTCGTCGGAGATATATACGTGTTTCTCCAATGTCGTGCTCGGGTTACCGTACTGGAACCAGATAGAGAAGTTCAGCATAGACGACTTGATCTGTGAAGGATCAATCGTTTCGCGTTCGCGATATTCGTATTTGCTGCCCGCTTCTCCACTGAAGAATGTCAGGAAGTCCGGATCGCCCGAAAGGATGAACTCTATCGGAGTACCTTTTTTGGCAGTAATGATCTGTCCGTCGAAGCTTACATTCTCGTTGGTCGCTACTTTTACGTGCAGACCTACCGCTTCGTCCAGCCCGTCGCTGCAAGCCCCAAAGAAGAGGCTTGCTATACAGATGGCTATGAGTTTATATGTTTTCATAATCTATGATACTTTTATCGATGAATACTGTGATTACCAACCCGGATTGTTCTGTGTGATATCTTTGTTCACACTCATTTCCGCATCCGGAATCGGGAAGTAGTTGTAAGTGCTGGAGATGTTGAAGTAGGTATATACGTTGGTAGGTCCCTGCGTCCAGTTGTTGCCGGATTGTGCTTCGGTTACCAATGCTCTCATATTCTTCACATACTCACCCCAGCGGATCAGGTCGAAACGGCGGGTGTATTCGAAACAGAGTTCCATGGCACGTTCGTCTTTCACGGTCTGGCGGAATTCTTCCTGCGTCATGTCGGGAAGCTCGTTCAGTCCGGCACGTTCTCTTACTTCCTTCATACATTGGTAAGCCAGAGTGGTAGGGCCGTTGTTCGCTTCGTTTTCCGCTTCTGCGATCATCAGCAGTACGTCAGCATAGCGCAGGATCGGGAAGTTGATAGACGTATAGT
This sequence comes from Bacteroides sp. RCH18, assembly GCF_058231005.1. NCBI lineage: Bacteria > Pseudomonadati > Bacteroidota > Bacteroidia > Bacteroidales > Bacteroidaceae > Bacteroides > Bacteroides sp. RCH18. Next base: position 3,760,720 of record NZ_JBIPTC010000001.1, read on the forward strand.
TCTTGTCTTTCTTATCCGCTTCGTATTCACGGCGGTATTTGCCGCACATACGGCTGAAGTTCTTGGTGGCTGTGGTCTTTTCTGTGTCATCTGCGTACTGGTAAGTTCCGCGTTGCTGACCGTATTGAGACATTACTTCAGCAAGTTTGCCCTGCTCAAATTCACGATGGGTAACGCCTGTATTCTTGCCTCCGGCTTCTTTGTATTCAAACGGAGCGATACTCCAGTTGAAACGTTTGGTATCCCCGTTGTTCACATAAAGGTTGTACAGTTTCGGAGTGCTGTAGATAAAGGCATAGCCATATCCGGGGTCTTTGGCTCCCGTCACATCGCTTTTGGAGGACAGATCCGGACCGGCCAGTCCGATGATGTTACCGATACGGCCTTCGGCTTGTGTATCCGAAGTGTTGTTTCCTGCAAATTCGGCTTCCCAGATGCTTTCGTTGGCAGTGGTGTTATACTTGTCGGAACACATATCGATGAAAGGGTCCCAGTAGTTGGCAGCCAGTTTGTGACCGGCAGTCATTACTTTCTGGGCGTAGAAGCTGGCTCTTTCGAAATAGTCTTTCTTTTCGGCCTGTGTGGCATTGCGACCTTCACGGTAATGCTCGCCTGCACGGAACAGATATACACGTGCCAGTATGCCCCATGCGGTAGACTGAGAGATACGTCCTGGCTTGTAAGCAAGATCGGAGGCCGATTTCAGACCAGTCTCGGCGGCATCTGCCATTTCGGAGATGATGAAGTCATAGATTTCCTGCTTGTCCGTACGCGGGATATTCAGGTTGGTAACGCTTTGGGTTGAAACTGTTTTGAAAGGAACATCTCCCCAGCACTCTACCAGATTGAAATAATAGAATGCACGCAGGAAGCGGGCTTCGGCGATGTACTGTTCTTTGACGCCTGCATCGAAACCGTTTACTTTGTCGATGTTTTCGAGGAACATATTGGCACGGTTGATGCCTGAATAGAGGGCATACCAGAAGGCAGTCACGGCGTTGTCACTGGTGGTGGCGTTGTTGCAGATCAGTCCGGTAGATGCGGGACCGCGTCCGCTACCTCCGTAGTGGGATAAGTCGTCACCGGCTACGAGGTACATATAGTCGCCGCCGTAGAAAGTAGGTTGCGACAGTATGGCGTAGATGCCTGTCAGGAAGGAGTTGGCTTCAGCGGGGGTGTTGAAGTAGTTCTCCGGCGTCAGTTTGGTAGGTTCTTTGTCCAGAAAGTCACAGGATGCCATGCTGAAACCTGCCAATAGAGCTATGATTGTTATTTTTAATGCTTTCATAATCGAATACTTTTTTCTAACTGTTACTATCATTATCCGTTTAGAATCCCAGGCTTACACCGAAGCTGATAGAGTATGCTCTCGGATAGGAAGAGTAGTCCAGACCGGGAGTGAGCGCACTGTTGCGTACAGATACTTCCGGATCATAACCGGAATAACCGGTACATGTCCACAGGTTTTGTGCGGCAACGTAAACACGTGCTTTGTCTATCTTCCATTTCTTCACCAGCTTGGCGGGGAAGGTATAGCCTACTGTTACGTTCTTCAGACGCAGGTACGAACCGTCTTCGATGATGCGTGAAGAGATCACACGGTTGGAAGAGGAGTTGGTAGCCGCAGGGATGTCACTGGTCGGATTTTCCGGTGTCCAGCGGTTGGCATAGCTGGCGAACTGGTTCAATTCGCGTGAACGGTTGTTGGAGCTTTCAAAGAACAGGCGGTTGGCATTCATGATATCGTTGCCGTATGACCACTGGAAGAAGACGCTCAGATCGATGCCTTTATATTCAAAGTTGTTGGTGAAACCACCGGTATGTATCGGAAGTCCGCGTCCGATAATCGTACGGTCGTTGGAGTCAACTACTCCGTCTCCGTTAAGGTCGGCATATTTGGGCATACCCGGCTGAGTGTTGGTCTCAGTAGAGTAGTGGGGCACTCCCGGTTTCAGGCTGTATGAGTTACCCGATTTGTTGAAGTCGTCGTACTTGTATGTACCTTCATAGACATAACCATACATCAGTCCCATCGGCAGACCGACTTTGGCGATGTAGCTGGACTGACCGTTGTAGTTCTGGTCGAATTGCGCGGCAGTCAGCAAGGCTGTCTGATTCTCCGACAATGCCAGTACTTTATTCTTATTGAATGAAATGTTGAAGTTAGTCGTCCACTTGAAGGCGCGTGTCTGGAAGTTGACGGTGTTCAGACTAAGTTCCAGACCATCGTTACGTACTTTACCGATATTCTTGGTAGCGCTGTAATAACCCGAAGAAAAAGGCAGGGAAGCGTCCAGCAACAGGTCGCGGGTGGTCTTCCGGTAAATATCCATCGTTATACCGATGCGTTCGTCGAAGAATCCGAGGTCGAGACCTGCGTTCCATTGTTCGGTTGTTTCCCATTTCAAATCCTTGTTGGGCAGAGAAGTAGGAACAACACCTGCATTCGTCGCATCATTGTCGAATGGATAGACGCCGCTTGGGAGGGAGTTTGTCGATGTATACGAGCCGACTCTTGATTTCAATACCGCCAGGAGCGCATAATAATCATATTCGCCGATACGGTTGTTACCCGTGAGTCCCCAGCTCAAACGAACCTTACCGCTGGACAGTACACTTTTCAACGGCTTCATAAATTCTTCTTCCGAGAAGCTCCATGCGAGAGAACCGGAAGGGAAGTATCCGTAACGGTTGTCCTTGTTGAACTTGGAAGAACCGTCGGCACGGAAAGAAACGGTAGCGTAATATTTAGACATATAGTTGTAAGTCACACGTCCGAGGTATGATAACATCGCCCATGAAGACTTTGCCGAAGTGGTAGTACCTGCCTGTCCTTCGCTCATGCCTGCCATACCGAGTGATTCGTTGGGGATGTGCGTTGTGCGGAATGAATAAATCTCATAGTCCGAGTTCTGGAACGTGATACCTCCCAATACATTGAGGAAGTGTTTCTTTTTGATGTTAGTCTGATAAGTCAGGGTGTTTTCGTTCAGCCATGTCAGGCGTTCCTGGCGGGTTACCTGAGCATTCACTTTATCTGTAGAGGTAGGACCTCCGTAGCGGGTATTCGAGTTGTTGAACTGATCCTGCTTGCGTGAATCATAAGTATATCCAGCGGAAACTTTCAGTTTCAGTCCTTTCAGTACTTCGTATTCTGCGAATCCGTTCATTTGAAGATTGTTGGTGTAGCTCTTCCGGTATTCGTTCTTCTGTGATTTGATCGGGTTGAAACGGTAGTCGTTGCTTGAATCTACGGCGTTGTCCGTTGAACTGTCCATCAGGAAGCTGAGCGGAGTGTCGGGGGAAGTCACCGGACGGTATCCCCATACGCTATAGAAAAGGTTGTTCATACCACTGTAAGAGGTGGATGATGGAGTACTACCTGTTTGGATAGAGCGTGAATAGTTGGTGGTCAGGCTCATGTTCAGTTTGCCGCGACGGACTACTGTGTTCATACGTCCTTGCATACGTTTGTAACCGGTTTCTATCAGCGTACCGTCCTGATCGAAGTAAGATAAGGAAGCATTGTAGCGTACACCTTCCGTACCACCGGCAAGTCTGACCGTATGATTCTGCTGCCAGGCAGTCTTGAATATCTCGTCCTGCCAGTTATATTGCGGTATGTCTTTATAATCGTCCAGTGTCCATTGCTTGCCTTCGTAGTTCATCAGGTATGAGCCGGCAACGACGGTAGGATACATTTCATTCTGTAGCTTGACAAACTCATAAGCATCCATCATCGGAATAGTGCGGGTGACGTGCTGCACACCGAAACTACCGTCATAGGACAACTGTGCCCGTCCTACCTTACCTTTCTTGGTGGTGATGATGACAACACCGTTGGCACCGCGCGCACCGTAAATGGCCGTAGCCGACGCATCTTTGAGGAAGTCGAGCGACTCGATATCGGAAGGGTTCAGCGTGCTGGCTGCCGATGAATCTTCTATCGGGAAACCGTCGATAACGAACAGCGGCGAGTTTTCTTGTGTCAGTGAGTTGTTACCACGGATCACGATGCTCATGTTGCCGCCCGGCATGCCTTCGCCCGAGGTTACGTTGACTCCGGCGATACGTCCGCCGAGTGCCTGGTCGAATGAAGCGACGGGGGCAGTAAGTACATCCGCCATGTTGGCTTTCGCCACGGAACCTGTAAGGTCACGGCGGCGTACTTCCTGATAGCCGACAACCACTACTTCGTCCAGCGTTTTAGTATCTTCTTTTAATGTGATGACCATTGGTTTTTGCGAGTCCGCCTTTTGTTCTACGGTGACGTAGCCGATAAAGGAGATAACCAAGGTAGCGTTCTTTTGGGGGATGTTAAGAGTGAATTTACCGTCAAGGTCGGTGATCGTTCCCTGCGAAGTGCCTTTTACCTGAACACTGGCTCCGGGAACACCTTCTCCTAGATTATCCTTCACAGTACCTTTGACAAGTACTTGTGCAAGCACAAATGGAACAGAAAGCAGGAGCATTCCCAAAATGGAGAGCATCCTTTTTCTTGTCTGGTTGGATAGATGTTTTTTCATATATTAAAAATTAAGTGATTTTGTTGAATTTACGATGGCAAAGATATACGCATTGATTGTTCTCATATGGATAGAATTATTCAAGATTGATACAAAATAATACAAATCTGCTATTCTCATTGGTTATCTTGTCTTTACCGATTCAAGCAGTTCGGACAACTCTCTGACAACCTCCGGATGCTGTTTCGCTACATTGTTTTTCTCCGATGGATCGGCGGATAAATCGTACAGCTGGGGATGCCTGTCGTTGCCCAGTTCCATTTTTGTCCAGTATTCGATGGCGGGGGCGTCACTCGGTTCGATGTACTTCCATTGTCCTTTCACGATGGCGAGCGTATTATTGAGATTTTGCTGTACGATGTATTCACGACTGGTGTAGTCTTTTCCCAGAAGCGTGTTCAGATGTTCCTGACTGTCAGGAGCTGCGTCTTCCGGAAGCGGTTGTTTCAGTAAAGCGGCAAGTGAGGCAAAGATATCGATTTGTGAGAAGAGAGCCTGTTGCTTGTTCGGCTTCACTTTGGCAGGCCAGCGGACGATGAACGGAATGCGGGTGCCGGCTTCGTAAACGCTGTACTTTCCACCACGGTAAATACCCATCGGGGTATGTCCGTTGAGGCGTTCGAAGGCTTGGTCCTGATAGCCGTCGTCGATGACGGGGCCATTGTCGCTGGTGAATATCAGGATGGTGTTGTCCGTCAGCTGGAGGCTGTCGAGGGTGTTCATGATCTCTCCGATGGTCCAGTCGAGTTGCAGGATTACGTCTCCACGAGTTCCCAAACCGCTTTTCCCGGCAAAACGGGGATGCGGGACGCGTGGTACGTGTACATCTTGCGTACCCATATATAAGAAGAAAGGTTCTTCTTTATGGGAGGCGATGAAGTTCTTTGCTTTATCGGTGATGATGTCGGCGATGTCTTCGTCTTTCCAGAGAGCGGACTTGCCTCCGGTCATCCAACCGATGCGGGGGATGCCGTTGATTATCGTATTGTTATGTCCCTGACTGGGTTTTAGTTTTACGAGTTCCGGATTCTCCTCGCCTGTAGGCCAGTCGCCTACTTTATGCTCGTAGTTCACAGTGATCGGGTCGTTCGGGTCGAGTCCTGCCACGTGTCCGTTCTCGACGAATACACAGGGGACACGGTCTACGGTTGCCGGAATCACGAACTCGTAGTCGAAGCCGATACTTTGGGCGTTGGGGGTGATGTGCCCGTTGAAGTCGGTGCCTCCTTTCGGACCGAGTCCGAGATGCCATTTGCCGACAACCCCGGTGGCGTAACCTGCTTCTTTCAGCATATCGGCCATGGTGACGCAGGCGGTGTCGATGATTAGTTCCGAGTTTCCGGGGGCGATGCCTGTGTTCTCCTGTCGCCACGGGTACATGCCTGTCAGGAGTCCGAAGCGGGAAGGGGTACTGGTGGCGGAGGTAGCGTAGGCGTTGGTGAACTGTACGCCCTGTCCGGCAAGGCGGTCGATATGGGGAGTACTGACCTTTGTCGCTCCGTAGCAGCTAAGGTCGCCTATGCCAAGGTCGTCCGCGAATATATAAATAATGTTAGGCTTTTGTGAGTTTTGTCCGTTGTCTTTTTGTACTTTCTGATTGCATCCGGTCAGCAGGGCTATACCGGGCAATAGCGGTAGTAAACGTGAGACATTCTTCATAATGTTGATCTTTTATGGAGTGATTACTGAACACAAAGATAAGAGGATTGGCGGAAATGAGTGAGCAGGAATGTACAGGTGTGATACAAAATAGTCCATTCTAAAGGGTTAAATGTTTCGGGGCTACGGATGCCTTTTCCTGACATCGTAGCCCAGATCTTGTGCCACGCTGTTGGCACAGCTGTGCCACTGCGATGGCACGGTCGTGCCAGCAGCGTGGCACAAGTGTGCCAACAGGAGGGAACTACTTTGGCATAGGTTCTCCTGTTACAAATGCTACTTGCTTACCTGTTTGTGGGTTATTGATCCGTTTCTTCGTTCCCTTCTTCCTCTTTTTCTTCACCCTTGCGGTAGGCAAGCGGACTGACGTGATAAATCTCCTTAAAGCATTTACTGAAATAGCGGGAAGAAGAGAAACCGATGCGGTCGGAAATCTCCGTAATGTTCAGCTCCGGATTGTTCCGCAGCATGACGGCTCCTTTCTTGAGACGGATACTTAATATAAAGTCATTCGGTGTCTGACCGGTGACGGCTTTCAGCTTCGTGAACAGATTGGTACGTGCCATCCCCATTTCACGAGCGAAGATGTTGACATTAAAGTCCGTATTATCCAAGTGCTGTTCGATGATGGCCATGGCACGGTCCAGCATTTCTTTATCCATCGGGTTGGTGGCAAGCATCTGGGCAAAAGCCTGTGGCTGTTTGCTGAATTTCTCCTGTAGCAACCGCCGTGAGTTCACCAGATTGTTGCAACGGGAGATCAGGAGATTGGTATTGAACGGCTTGGTGATATAATCGTCCGCGCCGATCTTTAATCCTTCAATGTTGTGTTCCACGGCTGTGCGTGCCGTCAGTAGTACTACCGGGATGTGACAGGTGTTGAAGTCCGTTTTGATTTGCTTACAGAGTTCCGTACCCGACATACGTGGCATGACAACGTCGCTCAGTATGATGCTTGGCATATCTTTCTGTATGATATCCAGTGCCTCTACACCGTCGGAAGCGGTGGTGACCTGATAGAACGTTTCGAAGATACCTGCCAGCATTTGCTTGATGGATTCGTTGTCTTCCACTATCAGCATTTTCGCATCTTCGATGCGTTTGTTGTCTTCCTCCTTCCATTCGGAATCGGGCAGTATTTCTACGGTTGGAACGATTGTTTCCGGTTGTTGCTGAATGTTGGTGTCGGTGTTGTCCCGTATGATTTGTTCCTCAGTAAAGTGCTGGTTGCCCGATTTCAACGTAATGATAAAACGGCTTCCCTTGCCCGGTTCGCTCTCTACACGGATGGTTCCGTGATGAAGTTCGATGATACCTTTTGTCAACGCCAGTCCGATGCCCGTGCCGGCTCCGGTATTCAGTGAATCGAGGCGTTCGGTCTGGTAGAAACGGTCGAATATCTTGTCGATCTCGGCGGCGGCAATGCCTGTTCCCGTGTCTTTGATCTCGATAATGACGTATTTATCCTCCTGCGATACGTTGATGGAGATGGTATCTTCCGCTTTCGTATGCTTCAATGCGTTGGACAGCAGATTGTTCACTACCTTCTGCATCTGCTTCTGGTCGTACCATACTTCAATATCATCCGACTGCTTGTTGAACTTGAAATTGATTTGCTTGCTGCTGGCGTATTCAAGGAATAACAGATAATTCTCGTACAGGAAGTTCACCAGATTATGTCGGCTGACTTTGATTTTCATGTGCCCTTGTTCCTGTTTGCGGAAGTCGAGCAGTTCCGTAATTAGTTCACGCAGTTGGAGGCTGTTTTTGTAAATTCCCAATATCTTGTGATAAATATTAGGTGTGAATGTCTGTACTTGCAACAGCGTTTCTACCTGTCCTACGATCAACGTCAGCGGAGTGCGGAATTCGTGGGAGATGTTGGTAAAGAAGCGCAGCTTGGATTGGTTTAATGCTTCGAGGTCTTCGATGTGCTTCTTTTCATATTTCAGTGACTCACGCAGTTTGATGCGGGAATTGTAGTTCTGAATGAGATACCATAACAGACTGACGGTACAAATGGTGTAAATCAGATAAGCCCACCATGTCTCATACCAAGGCGGTAATACACGGATCAGTAGTCGGGCTTCTTCGATACCGTCTCCGTCCGACTTGATGACGAGCGTATATTTGCCCGGATTCAGGTTGGTATAAGTGATAAGCGTCTGTTTGCGGTCGGTGTGATTCCATTCGTCGGAGAAACCTTCGAGGCGGTAGACGATTTCATTCCTGTTGGCAGGGATGAAGTTGGAAGTGGCGTATTCTATGCTGAACATGGATTGGTCGGCTTTCAGGCTGATTTCCGGTGTATAGGCGATGGACTGTTCCAAGATGCCGGTGTCGTCTCCGGCAGTGATCTCCTTTCCGTTGACCAGCAGGCGGGAAAGGATGATGCTGTAGGACTTGGGCGTAAAGTGCAGTTTCTTTTCCCAGAAAGAAATCATGCCTTGGATGCCGCCCAGAAATACTTCTCCGTCATGCGTTACGAACAATGCGTTTTCGTTGACGGCAGTCAGCGGGAATCCGTTTTCTGTACCGTAGTTGTAGAACTTCTTTTGCGGATAGTCAAACTGGGAGAATCCCTGATTGGTAATCAGCAGCAAGTCTCCCTTTTGTATGGACGACTCGAATACTTCGTAGATACAGTCGCTGGATAGGCCGTCTTTCTGCATATCGAAGTTTTCGAAGTCGTTGCTCTCCTTGCGGTAACGGTCGAGCCCGCTTCCGGAAGTGGAGAACCACAGGTTACCGTTGCTGTCCTGCATGATGTTGTTGACATTGTTGTTGCTGAGAGTGTTCGGAATGGAGGGATTGTGTGCATAGTGGGTGAGCTTGCCGGTGTCGAAGCGGTAAGAATATACGCCCTCTCCGGTAGCGGAAACCCATAGCGTTCTGTCCTTGTCGATGTAGAGGCTGGCCACCATACCGATATTTCTGCCTTCTTTGGTATCCTTGAAAAGATGTTCGCAGGTGCCCGTTGCCGGGTTGAAAAGGCAGACTCCGTTTTGTGTGGCGATGATCAGTTTGTCTCCGTAGGGCACGATGTCGCGTACAATATCCGAGGGCAGTGTGGTCGGGTCGCCCGCTTTCATCCGGTAAATGGTAAAGCGGTTGGTGCGCAGGTCGAGTTTGTTCAAGCCTCCCAAGTGTGTGCCGATCCACATAATTTCCTCTGTCCGGTCGTAATAGATTGCCTTGACGTTGTTGTGCGAGATACTGTTCCTGCCTTCTTCATGGCGGTACCAGCGATAAGTATTGTTTTTCCGGTTGTAGACGTTTACGCCACCGCCTTCGGTGCAGATCCATAAGTTACCGTCTTTGTCTTCCGTCATTCTGCCGACGATGGGACTGCTTAATCCTTCTTTCTCCGTGTCTCCCACTTTATAGCGGGTATAGATTTCATATTCCGGATTGAAGTAGTTGACGCCGCCGAAGTAAGTTCCCAGCCATAGGGTTCCCTGTCCGTCTTTCACGATACACCAGATGGAAGAGTGGGTGAGTCCGTCGGGTTTGTTGTCATTGGCGGTATAAAGTTGGAACTGTCCCGTGGTCTTATCGTAACGATTCAAGCCGTGGAAAGTTCCGATCCATAGATTTCCCAGATTATCTTCGCAGCAGCTTCTGACAAAATCGGAACATATACTGTTCGGATTCTTCGGGTCGTGGCGGAAGTTGTCGATAGTGCCGTTTGTGCGGATACGGTAGAGTCCTTCTTCCCAGCTGCCAATCCACAGTTCTTTGGATGAGTCTTCGTAGATGCTGGCTATGTTTCCTTTCGTGATGGGCTGAGAGAGTTGCTTGTCGTCCGACAGGCAGTAAACACCATTGCTGGTGGTTCCCATCCACAGGTTTTTCTTCTCGTCCAGATGGAGGCAGGATAGGTTAATGTCTTTCCCGGCAAGGTGGTAGTAAAGGTCGAAGTTGTTCGTGTTCTCGTTGAAAACGAATACTTCTTCTCTTTTTCCGATATATAGTTTTTCGTTGTAGTAGATGGCGTCCACATTGCCTTGCAGTAAGGTTTTGAATCGTTGAGTGGTCATGTCAAATTCGGCTACACCGTCGGTGCAAAGCAGGTAAACCTTCCCGTTCTTATTACCTGTGATACGGAGCACGGTATTGCTGAACAGACTGTTCGGATCATTCTTCTTGAGCTTGAAACTTTTGATATCGTTACCGTTATAACGGTTCAGCCCTTCGCGCGTACCTATCCATATAATGCCCCGTTCGTCAATGTACAGGCTGTTGACGGAAAACTGGGAAAGTCCGTCATCTGTGGTCAAATGGCTGAAAGTAATATTTTGTCCTAACGTACGGACAGCAGTTACGCTTAAAAATAGCAGAAATAAAAGGATTGTTTTTCTCACTAATTCGGTTGTTTAGGGTATTACTAATGGCAAATATATTGTTTTTATTTGATTTTCGGGAGCCTTATTAGGAGAAAGTAACTATATTTGTATCCTCCAAACGAAAGATATATGAAAGTAAAGAAAATTAGTTCTGCTAATGTAGAGGCTTGTTCGCTTCCTAAATTATTTGATGAGGAAAAGATAGATTTCCAGCCGGTTCAGTGTGTCAACTGGGCTGAATATCCTTATAAACCTAAAGTAAGTTTCCGGATTGCGCATACCAAAGATTCTATTCTGTTGCATTTCAAAGTCAGAGAAGAAAGTGTACGTGCCAAGTATGGAGAAGACAATGGATCTGTATGGACTGATTCCTGTGTGGAGTTTTTCTCCATTCCGGCCAGTGACGGAATCTATTATAATATAGAATGTAACTGCATCGGAACGATTCTGATCGGTGCCGGACCAGCCCGTAACGGTCGGGAACACGCTCCGAAAGAAGTGACGGCTCTCGTGCAGCGTTGGTCCAGTCTGGGCAATGAACCCTTCGAAGAACGTGTGGACGATACGACTTGGGAAGTAGCCTTGATTATTCCTTATGCTGCATTCTTCAAGCATCAGATACAGTCACTGGATGGAAAGGAAATTAAAGCGAATTTCTATAAATGCGGGGATGAACTGCAAACCCCTCACTTCCTGTCATGGAATCCGATAAAGATAGAGAAACCGGACTTCCATCGTCCCGACTTCTTCGGTACGCTGGAGTTTGAATAAATAAGAAGGGTGATGTCTTTTTACGGACATCACCCTTTCTCTATGAAAAGTGTACTTTGTTTATTTCACAATCCCACGTTCCGAACCTTTTACGAAATTCACGATATTCTCGATTTCTTCACTCATCGGAACCTGATCGATAATCTTCTGGACAGCATCCTGAACACTGAAATTACCTTGATAGATCAACCGGTAAGCATTGGCAATATGACGAAGGATTCTTTCCGACGTATTGTGATGCTGTGACAGAACGACTGCATTCACTCCATGATAGGCAACAGGATTGCCGGACATAATTACGTAGGGAGGAACATCTTTGGAGATGCGGCATCCGCTTTGTACAAGTGTCCAGCTACCAATGTGACAATATTGGTGCAACGTTACGTTGCCGCTTAGGATCACACAATCATCTAATGAGCATTCTCCTGCAATTGTAGTGCCTATTCCTACCACACAATTATTGCTGATCTGCACATCATGGCAAAGGTGTACCTTATCCATCAGGTAGTTCCCGTTTCCGATTCTGGTAGCATTTCCTGCAAAAGTGGCACGGCTGATTACTACATTCTCACGGATATCGTTATTGTCTCCGATGATCAGACTGCTTTCTTCCCCTGTATAGTGAAAGTCTTGCGGTTCTGCTCCCAGGACAGCATTCTGATGTATTTTGTTTCCTTTCCCCATTTTTGTACCTTTCAGGATACTGGCGTATGACATGATGGTACAGTCATCGCCGATTTCCACATCCTTCTCAATGTAGGCGAAAGGCAAGACAGTTACATTCTTGCCTAATTTCGCTTCGGGGTCTACGTAAGCTAACGGACTAATCATAATAGTATATGTTTAAAGTTAATCTTCTCTTCCACCGCCTAATGCCTGGTAGAGGCTGACCACAGCCTGCATCTTGTCGAAACAGTCGGAAACCTGAGAAATCTGTGCGCTCAGATAAGATTGCTGTGCCGACAATACTTCCAGATAGGTTGACGTCCCTAAGTTAAACAATTCTTTTGTATCTTCCGAAGCCTTCTTTGCAGATTCTACCTGCATTTGGCGGGATTCAGCCTTTTTACTGGTGTTTTGGTATAAACTTAGCGCATTGCTGACTTCGCTTCCGGCATTGTACAACGTTTGCTGGAAAGATAATTTAGCTTGTTCTTCCTGTGCTTTCGCTGCTTTCAGGCGGGCGATATTCGTACCACGGTAGAACAATGGCTGAGTCAGTGAACCGATAGCGGAAGCCAGTAACTTACCCGGATTGATAATGGCGGAACCTGCACTGTTCGTCCATCCGGCAGAACCGCTGAGAGTGATCTGCGGATAAAAAGCGGCACGGGCAGAGTTTGTATTATAATAGCAGCTTGCCAAAGACATTTCGGCTGCTTTTACGTCCGGACGGTTAGATAACAACTGCAAAGGAATCCCTGCGGAAAGTTCCTCTGGAAGTGCCTGTGCTTCCAGTACACCACGTTTGATCGCGTGCGGAGCTTCTCCCAGGAAGGTAGACAGGGCATTTTCCGTTTCGCGGATGCTCTGCTCGATGTCGGGGATGGAAGCCACTACTTGTGCATAGGCAGCTTTGCTTTGTGCTAAAGCGGCAGATGTGTAGGTCGATCTTTCCGAAAGTGCCTGTACGGTTTCAGCATTACGCTTCAGTACCTCAGCCGTAGCCTGAGTGATCTCCAGCTGGCGGTCGAGCATAAGCAAGGTATAATACATGTTGGCAATGTTGGCAATAACTTGTGTCTGTACAGCCTGGCGATAAGCCTTTGTCTGTTTCAGGGTGACTTGTGCATTTCGTTTGGAGTTCAGCAGTTGCCCGAACAGGTCTACTTGCCAACTGGCTGTAACCGGCAATGAGTACGTTTTAGTTGCTGCGTTCTTGTCAAAACTGCTGATTGTTCCCTGTGGAGACAAACCGATGGACGGTGCATAAGCCAGTCGGGCTGACATCAGAGACGCTTCTGCTGCTTTGACGTTTAATGCAGCAGAAAGGAGGTCAGTGTTTTGCTTCAGTCCCTGTTCGATGAGAGACTGGAGCTGTGGGTCGGTGAAGACTTCTCTCCACGGCAGGTTACCGAAGTTGGTGGTATCCGAAGCTAATGTATCATTGTCCGCTGCCGGATCACGATACAGGCCGGAAGCGGTAATATCTTCGGGTCTGTCATACGACTTATAGATGTGGCAGCTGCTCAGGAGAGCAGTTGCACACAACATATATAGAATCTGTTTCTTCATATCGAATTTCATTATTTAGCGTATTGTTCAATCTCAGTTACGGCATCCGTATTGTCGATGTCTTCCCATTCCATCGGTTTAACCTTCTCTTGCAGGTACTGGAAGATAACGAACAAAGCAGGAACGATGAAGATCTGGCAGATCATACCGATCAACATACCACCAATAGAAGCTGTACCCAGTGTACGGTTACCGTGGGCACCTACACCGAATGCGAACATCAACGGAAGCAGACCGACTACCATTGCAAGGGACGTCATCAAGATCGGACGGAGACGGGCACCGGCACCCAGAACGGCTGCCCATGTGATGCTCATACCCATCTTACGACGGTCGAGGGCAAACTCTACAATCAGGATCGCGTTCTTTGCCAACAGACCCATCAACATGATCAACGCAATCTGCATATAGATATTGTTGGACATGGTACCGAGTATCATTTTCAAGGCCGATATACTACCGATCGCGCTCATTCCGTTGACGAACAGGAAGCTGCCTAGCAAACCGAACGGAATGGATAACAATACGGCCAGCGGAAGAATATAACTTTCGTACTGAGCACTCAACAGCAAATAAACGAATACGAAACAAAGGATAAAGATCAAACCAGTCGTACTGCCGCTACTTTGTGCTTCCTCACGAGCCATACCTCCTAGTTCATAAGTGTAACCTGCCGGAAGGTTTTCTTTGGCCACTTCTGCCAGTGCAGCCAGTGCCTGACCGGAAGTATAACCGGAAGCCGGAGCTACCATCACCTTCATGGAAGTATACAAGTTGAAACGGCTGATAATATCAGGTCCGTATACCTTCTCTACAGAGATGAACTGGGAAATCGGAGCCATTTCGCCTTGGTTGTTACGAACCTTGACATTATTCAGTGATTCCAGATTCTTGCGTGATAACGGGTCCGACTGGATCATTACGCGGTACATCTTACCGAAACGGTTGAAGTTGGATGCGTACAAACCTCCGTAATATCCCTGCATCGTGCTAAGAATATCGCTTGGGCTGATACCTGCCTTCTTACAAGCTGCCGCATCAATATCAATCATATATTGCGGGAAGTTCGGGTTGAAGGTTGTTTTGGCAGAGTTAATTTCCGGACGTGCCTCCAATGCTGCGGTGTAGTTGTTGGCTACATCAAAGAATTTGTTCAGGTCACCACCTGTCTTGTCCTGCATGTTCACCTCGATATCCGTAGATGCCGAGTAACCGGGGATCATAGGAGGAGCGAAGAACAATACCTGTGCTTCCTTGATAATCTTCTGCGCACGCATGTATAAAGAACCGACGATAACGTCTGAGTTCTGAATCATGGAGCGTTCATCCCAGTCTTTCAGTTTGATAATGAAAGAACCGTAAGACGGTCCCTGACCACCAATGAAACTGAAACCGGAGATCAATGTACGTGAAGCTACGGCAGGGTCGGCAGCAATCAGACTGTCTACACGTGCCAGTATTTGTTCTGAGCGGTCTTGTGATGTACCCGGAGGTAGCGTTACAGCTCCCATCAGCGTACCGGTATCTTCATTAGGGACCATACCTGTCGGAGTAGTGTTCATAAAGAAGATCAGCAATACGATAGAGAGAACTACCAATCCCATTGACAACCACTTTTTCTGGATAAAGAAGAGTACGCGTTTCTTATACCTCTTTAATATAGAGTCATAAGCGGCATTGAAAGAAGTGTGGAAGCGAGAAACAAGTGTTTGTTTCTTATCTCCATGATCAGTATGCGGTTTCAGAAGAACGGCACACAATGCCGGACTCAGTGTCAAGGCGTTCAATGCGGACAGACCGATAGCGATAGCCATTGTCAAACCGAATTGGCGATAGAACGTACCTGCCGTACCACCCATGAAACTTACCGGAATAAACACGGACATCATGACCAGTGTGATAGATACGATGGCACCACCCAATTCGTTCATCGCATCGATAGATGCCAGACGGGCGGATGTATATCCCTGATCGAGCTTGGCATGTACACCCTCGACAACCACAATCGCATCATCGACCACAATCGCAATGGCAAGCACAAGGGCACACAGGGTCAGCAAGTTCAAACTGAATCCGATCAGTGACAGTACGAAGAATGTACCGATAAGGGCTACCGGAATAGCAATGGTCGGAATCAAGGTAGAACGCAAATCCTGCAAGAAGATATATACTACGATAAATACCAGAATAAATGCCTCGATCAATGTCTTCAACACTTCGTGGATAGAAGCGAACAAGAAGTCGTTGGCGTTCATGGAAACGTTAATCTTCAATCCCGAAGGCAGTGTTGTGGATGCTTCATCCAATAATTTCTGGATATCAGTGATGGTTTGCGTAGCATTTGTACCAGCCATCTGATAAACGATACAGGTTACAGCTTTGTGTCCGTTTACACGGTTGGTAAAGTTATATCCCAGACGGTCCAGCTGAATCTCCGCAATATCATTCAGTCGAAGTACCTCACCGTTAGGCAGAGACTTGATGACAATGTTCTCAAACTCTTCCGGCTGTTGCAGACGTCCTTTGTAACGAATGGTATATTGGAAAGTCTGGTTACTACGTTCACCGAATTGTCCCGGAGCCGCTTCTATATTCTGTTCAGCCAAAGCGGTAGATACGTCGTTGGGGATCAGTTTATACTGAGCCATTACGTCCGGTCTCAGCCAGATACGCATGGAGTAGTCCTGACCCATCACACTGGCATCACCTACACCCTGTACACGTTGAACCTGAGGAATCAGGTTGATTTTTGCATAGTTCTCGATGAAAGCATCTGTATATGTATCGGTTTCATCGTAAAGAGAGAATACTACCAGCATGGATGTCTGACGTTTCTGAGTAGTCACACCAATTCTGGTAACTTCGGCAGGTAGCAAACCTTGTGCCATGGAAACACGGTTCTGTACGTTAACGGCAGCCATATCCGGATCAGTTCCTTGTTTGAAGTAGATCGAGATATCACCGGAACCGGTATTGGATGCGTTGGAAGTCATGTACATCATGTTTTCTACACCGTTGATCTGCTCTTCCAGAGGGGCAATTACAGAGTTCAATACGGTCGATGCACTGGCACCCGTATATGTGGCTCTTACCGATACGGTAGGAGGCGCAATGTCCGGATACTGTGTGATAGGCAGTGTTGCCAATCCGATAGCACCTAGGATAACTATCAAAATGGAAATAACTGTTGATAGTACCGGACGGTTAATGAATTTATCTAATTTCATACGATTATCTAAATTATTAGTTGAAAGCTGTAGCTAAATTTCCGTCGTGCTGGTCTTTCAAATGCTGTTGATAGTTCGCTTCTTTTTGAGCCGGCGTGATTGGTTGTATTTTTTGGCCGTCCTTCAGGCTCTGTACACCTTCGATTACGATTTTATCGCCGGGGTTCAGTCCGGAAGTTACCAGATATTCTTTTCCGTTGTCCAGGTTGAATATACCGATCTCGGTATATTTCACCGTGTTGTCCGGCTGCAGAACGTAAACGAACTTTTTGTCCTGGATTTCTACAGTAGCCGATTGTGGGATGCTGATAACGTTCTCCATATTATAAGGGATCAGAACGTTGGCAGTTCCACCACTACGAAGCATATGCTCCTTGTTAGGGAAGATAGCACGCATGCTAACAGAACCGGTTGACTGGTCGATCACTCCTGTGATAGCGTCTACCTTTCCTTCTGCATCATATGTTGTGCCGTCAATCAATTGTAGTTTGATGGCTGGTATTTTACTGATTTCTTCTTTGATGGTTCCTCCGGTTTTGGTCATAGCCAGCAGTTCTTTTTCAGTTGTAGAGAAGTATACATATACTTCGTCTATTTCAGATACTGTAGTCATTGGTGTAGCCATAGAGGGGCTTACGAGTGCTCCCAAACGATAAGGAATGTCGTTGATAACACCGTCTGAAGGACTCTTTACTTGTGTGAAAGAGTAATTTTGTTGTGCTGTGGTCAGCTGTGCTTTGGCCTGGGCGAGTTGTGCCTGAGCCTGTGCCAGTGAGTTCTTCGCCATTGACAAGTCATAATCGCTGATAATCTGTTTCTTGTTCAGTTCGATCTTATTGTCAACAGTCATTTGTTGTGTATTCACGGCTGCTTCTGCTGTTGCAACTGAAGCTTTTGCTGTGCGTACTGCTGCTTCATACTGAGTAGGGTCTATGATGAATAAGAGCTGTCCTTTGCGAACGGTTGCTCCTTCATCTACACATAACTTTGTGATGAATCCCGATACCTGCGGGCGGATTTCTACGTCTTGTCTACCTTTGATAGTAGCCGGATAAGCTTTCATTAGATCTGCAGTTGTCTTCTGTAATTCTTGTACTGCATATTCTGGGACTTTCCCTGTGTCATTGCCCTTATTGCCGCAACTAGACAAGAGGGCTAAGCAAAATGCAAAAAAAACAATTCTACTTTTCATACTTTATATTTATCTGTTTTTTAAAATTGTGCGTTCGTCGCTGTGTACATTCATTGTATGGATAGATGATCTAAGGAAGAAAAGCCGGAAACTTATTCCATGAAATAAGTTTCCGGCTGCAAAAGTACTTTAAATTCGGTATTCTTGTACTCTGATACCGTGTTTTTTAACTATGTTTTTTACTTCAGTTTATGATATACAGGATTCATTATGAAACTGAACTCATAATCCTGATATGGAAGACGATATTTTTCCAAAGCGATAGCACCCCAGCTGTTTACGCAGGCGAGTCCCGTTTGTGCTTTATCAATACAGAAGTTTGTGAAGTTGGCTTTTTCTACTTCCGGTGAGTGACGCTGGTCTTTGCCGGCACCGTCATCCAATGATTCGATTGTATAATTCAGTGCGGAAGCGGAGAACGGTGCATCAGCTACAAACTGCAGTCCGTTGCCGCCGATATTAAGCAGTCTCCACCAACGGATATCAGTTTTGGTACCGGTTTCCTGCGGGCGGATATATGGATAGAATTGTTCTTCTACGGTCTGGCGGTACTTGCCGATCCTTGCGGCATGGTTACGGTCAGAATAGTTTTCACCCGGTCCGCGTCCGTAATATTCAATCTCATTGAAGGTGACAGGCATACGCAGCTGCATTCCGAAACGGAACATATCGGAAACCTTCTTGCTCTTGTCTGCTTCCATCTTTTGAGTTACTTTTACTGCTCCCTTATTATTGATGGCATACGTCAGGTACAGCTTTCCACCAATAGATTTCATGTCATATTCTGCGCGAACCACTGCTTGTTCGTTTTCTATATCATGCTTCAATGAAGTCAGTTTTAGTTCCGGATTCTTCCATGCGGCATATCTGTGTTGTAATCCTGCTCCAAAGTCGTTGTCGGTCGGAGCACGCCAGAAGTTGGGAGTCAGTGCACTTCCGTCTTCCATCAGTTGCGTTCCGCTGACGTCGTAGCGGCAGAGGTAACCGTTGTGCTTGTTGAATTCGAGCGTGAAGTCTTCGCCGGAAACAATCAGATAGTTGTGGTCGTTATCCTGGAAAGAGGGAACTACGACTGCGATATTGGAGGACTGCTTGTTTTCCAGTTTTAGTTCCGGTGCCTTGTAGTCACGGATACTCATTTGGTCATAAGCGATGGTTTCTCCCGCAGGAAGCAATGTCTCGGCAGCTTTTAGCTTGTAGCTGACGTTCAGAAGCAACTCCTTGCAAGAACAGATGTTCTTTATGTCGAATGGGAGTTGAAGTTTTGCAGTCTGTTGCGGGGCTACATTCAGGTCTGATACGATGCCGTTTTGTACGATTTCCCCGTTAGCCAGTAACTGCCATTCCAGATAGAATGCAGACAAGTCACGGAAGAAGTTCTCGTTATAGATATTGATCTCACCTTTGGAAAGATCGGCCGGAGTAGTCCAGATATTCTGATAGAAATATCCTACTTCGTAAGCGTGCGGGTTTGGTACGCGGTCGGGGCTGATCAAGCCGTTGTCATTGAAGTTATTGTCCGAAGCGTCATATTTGTTAAAGTCGCCTCCATAGCCGTAGATGGCTACACCGTCTTTGTTTTTCCAATGGCAGGACTGGTCGACAAAGTCCCAGATAAATCCACCTTGATATTTCGGGTACTTGCGGGTGATGTCCCAGTACTCCTTGAATCCACCTTGTGAGTTGCCCATAGCGTGTGCATATTCGCATTGGATAAGGGGTTTGTCAATGTTGCCTTCACAATATTTGATACAGTTATTGTAATCATAATACATCGGGCAGAAAATGTCGGTGAATTCGCTGGTTCCCGCTTGTTCATATTGTACGGCACGTGTTTTGTCTTCGTTCTTGATCCATGTATAGCAATGTTCGAAGTTAGGTCCCATACCGGCTTCGTTACCCAATGACCAGAAGATGATGGACGGATGGTTGTAACTACGTTGTACATTGCGTTGATTACGTTCCATATGTGCTTTTGCGTAAATGGGGTTTTTGGCAAGGCTCTTGTCTCCATATCCCATTCCGTGAGATTCGACATTGGCTTCGGCTACTACGTATAAACCATATTGGTCGCAAAGATCATACCAGCGGTTGTCGTCCGGATAATGGCAGGTACGTACTGCATTGATATTAAGCTGTTTCATAACTTTGATATCTTGTATCATACGTTCGAGGGAAACGACATAACCACCGTCCGGGTCCATTTCATGACGGTCGGCTCCTTTAAAGAGTACTGGTTGGCCGTTGACGAGTATTTGTCCGCCTGTCAGCTCGATCTTGCGGAAACCTACCTTGACAGGGATCACTTCAGTAACGGTACTTCCATTTTTCAGAGTAGCGGTCAATGTGTAGAGGTTGGGCGTTTCAGCAGTCCATTTGGCAGGATTGGCTACATTGATAGTCGTGTTCAATTTGCCGGAACCTTTCAGATCGGCTGTGGCTACACTTTTTCCTTGTGCGTCTGTCAGGTCAAGAGCTACAGTGCCGCTGCCTTTCATGTCGATAGCTATGTTCAGTGTACCGTCTTTATACTGGCTGTCCAGATCGGGAGTGACGCGGATATCCTGAATGCGTTTCTTGTCGCGTGCATACAGATAGCAGTCGCGTCCTACGCCGGAATAACGGAAGAAGTCTTGATCTTCCAGATAACTGCCGTCGCACCAGCGGAACACCTGGAAGGCAATCAGGTTTTTGCCGGGTTTCAGGTAGTTGGTCAGATCAAATTCGGCTTCCAGTTTGCTGTCTTCGCTATAGCCTACGTAGCGGCCGTTTACCCAAAGATACATATTGGAAGTTACCGAGCCGAAGTGGGCAAAGATGTCTTTTCCTTTCCAGTCGGCAGGAAGAACGATTTCTTTTCGGTAAGAGCCTACGTGATTGTTTTCTGTGGGGACAAGGGGAGGATTGTTCTGAAATTGGTTTCTCCAGGCATAACCGACATTTACGTAGATCGGATCGCCATAACCATTCAATTCCCAAACGGCGGGTACTTTAATATTGTCCCATCCTTTGTCGTTAAAACTGGTCTGATAAAAGTTTGTCGGGCGTGCGTCTGCATTTCTTACCCAGTTAAATTTCCAGAGACCGTTCAGAGTCATAAAATTCTGAGAGTCTTCTTTGCTGCCCGCTTTAGCTTCATCAGCCGATGCATAGGCAAAATAATTAGTGTGCATTGCGGAGCGGTTTACGGAATTCACTTCCGGATCTTTCCACTCGTTAAAGTTTTGTGCTTGGATGGCTGTTGTTAGTCCTAGTGCAGCCAAACAGCAGGAAAGTAGTTGTTTCTTCATGGGTTTTTTGTATTAGGTTTGAATTTCGGGAGTCAAAGATAGGGATTTATTAACAAGATAAGGACCAATAATCATTCATTTAAGGCTACTTTTTAATAAATTAGCTAGAAAGTGTAGTGTTTATTGGTGAAGAACGTTTATTTTTGCACCATGTTACAATTTGAGAATCAAAAGATAAAACATATCGTGCGCAAAGCTCTTCCGGTGATTGCACTGGTGGCTATATTGTACTCCTGTGCCAGCATTGGACGGCCGGAAGGCGGGCCTAAGGATTACGATCCTCCGCGTTTTGTCGGCAGTACCCCTGCTGCAGGTGCGATTAATAATAAGAGGACTAAAGTTTCTCTTCAGTTCGATGAGTTTATTAAGCTAGAGAAAGCAACCGAGAAAGTGGTTGTTTCTCCTCCTCAGATTCAACAACCGGAGATAAAGGCTTCCGGAAAGAAAATACAAGTGAATCTGCTTGACTCACTAAAGCCTAATACTACCTATACTATAGATTTCTCGGATGCCATCGTCGATAATAACGAAGGCAATCCTCTGGGTAATTTTGCATTTACTTTTTCTACCGGTGCGCAGATCGATACAATGGAAGTATCGGGAACGGTGCTTGACGCCTCTAACTTGGAGCCTATTAAAGGTATACTGGTCGGACTGCATGCAAATCTGAATGACTCCGCCTTTACTAAACTTCCTTTCGACCGTGTGGCACGTACCGACAGCCGTGGGCGTTTCTCTATTCGTGGGGTAGCTCCCGGCAAGTATCGTATCTTTGGCTTGATGGATTCAGATCAGAACTTTGCTTTCACTCAGAAGAGTGAGGTCATTGCTTTTAATGATTCACTGATCATCCCCCGTATGGAAGAAAGACTTCGTATGGATACGGCTTGGGTGGATTCATTGACTTATGATACGATCGTTGAGAAGAAATATATGCATTATTTGCCGGATGATGTGATTCTCCGTGCTTTTAAAGAGCTCAATTATTCGCAATATTTGATTAAGTCCGAACGACTGGTTCCCCAGAAATTCACCTTTTATTTTGCTGGCAAAGCAGATACCCTGCCTGTACTGAAAGGGTTGAACTTCGATGAGAAGGAGGCTTTTGTGATAGAAAAGAACCAACGGAACGATACGATTCATTATTGGGTAAAGGACTCTTTGCTCTATAAACAGGATACTCTGGCTCTTAGCCTTACCTATCTTTATACGGATACGCTGAACCAGTTAATTCCGCGTACAGATACATTGAAATTGGTATCCAAACAAAAGACTCTGACCAAAGAAGAGCCCGAGAAGAAGAAAAAGAAGAAAAAGAAAGAGGGTGAAGAAGATGAGCCGATACCGACTAAATTCTTACCGGTGAATGTGAATGCACCTTCATCAATGGACGTGTATGGCTATGTTTCTTTAAACTTTGAGGAGCCGATTGCAAGTTTTGATACTGCGGCAATTCATCTACGGCAGAAGGTGGATACAATTTGGAAAGATATTCCTTTCGAATTCGAACAAGACTCATTGAATCTGAGGCGGTTTAATCTGTATCCGGCAAATGATTGGGACGCTACAATGGAATATGAGTTCTCGGTGGACTCAACTGCATTTCATGGCATTTATGGTTTGTTTACCGATAAGATAAAACAATCATTTAAGGTACGTAGTGAGGATGAATATTTTACTCTTCATTTTATTGTAACAGGAGCAGATCCTCAGGCATTTATAGAATTACTGGATACCCAAGATAAAGTGGTTCGACGAAGACTGGTGGAGGATGGAAGGGCAGATTTCTATTACCTGAATCCGGGGAAATATGCCGCCAGACTGATCAATGATAGAAATGGAAACGGAGAATGGGACACGGGAGACTATGCAAAAGGAATACAACCGGAAGAAGTTTACTATTTCCCCAAGGTTGTTGAATATAAAGCGTTATGGGATGTTGACCAAAACTGGGATATACACGCAACTCCTGTAGACAAACAGAAACTGGATGAACTAAAAAAACAAAAACCAGATGAAGACAAGAAAAAGAAAGAAAGAGAAAGAGATAGAAATAGAAATAACCAAAACCGTAACCGTCGCTAATTTGCGACGTCATTTAATTGTTGGAATTCTTGCATTGTTGATGGGAAGTTTTGCGCTTCCTGCCAATGCTCAGTGTGAAGCTAAAAACGATGCTTTTCAATCCGGAGAGCATGTAATGTATGACTTGTACTTCAACTGGAAATTCGTTTGGGTGAAAGCGGGTATAGCCAGTCTGACGACTAATGCAACTACCTATCATTCGGAACCGGCTTACCGTATCAATCTGCTTGCCTTAGGTAGCAAGCGTGCCGACTTCTTTTTCAAGATGCGCGATACACTGACTTGCGTCATGGGTGAAAAACTGGAACCTCGTTATTTCCGTAAAGGTGCCGAGGAAGGAAAACGCTATACGGTAGATGAGGCTTGGTTCTCTTATAAAGACGGCCTTTGCTTTGCCAAACAAAAACGTACGTTCCGTGACGGAGAAGTTCAGGAGTCGGAAGAAAGCGACAGTCGCTGCATCTACGATATGCTGACTATCCTTGCCCAAGCGCGTTCTTATGATCCTGCTGATTATAAGGTAGGCGATAAAATCAAATTCCCGATGGCTACCGGACGTAAAGTGGAAGAACAGACACTGATTTATCGGGGAAAAGAGAATGTGAAAGCGGAAAATGGGGTTACCTATCGCTGCCTGATCTTCTCATTAGTTGAATACGATAAAAAAGGGAAAGAAAAGGAAGTGATTACTTTCTTCGTAACAGATGATAAGAACCACCTTCCTGTCCGTTTAGATATGTTCTTGAATTTCGGTTCAGCCAAAGCTTTCTTAAATGATGTCAGAGGTCACCGTCATCCATTGACTTCTATAGTTAAATAGTCTGTCTACAGAGTAAAAGGTACTTTCTGATCTTTCCGGAAAACACTTGATTCGAATGTAGCGATCAAGTCTCCGTTCTGGTTAGTAACATCTACTTGATAGCAGCCGGTGCTTCGGCCGATATACCGTTCGCGTGCCTCGGCATAGAGAGTGTCGCCCGGACCGCTGGCACGCAGAAAAGTGATTGAGGATGAAAGAGAGAAAGCGAGTGTTCCGTGCGAATTGGCAGCTGCGGCGAGTGCCAGATCTGCCAGCGTGAAAATCGCTCCTCCTTGTGTCCGCGCTCCGGCATTAAGATGTTCGGGTTTTATTTCCAGTTTGGCTTTACTGTATCCTTCGCGTACTTCAAGCAATACTACGCCTGCATTTTCGGCGAACAGGTCCTTTTTAAAAAACTCTTGTGGGGTCATAATGATTAATTTTGAATTACTAATTTGAAACGTTGAATGATAAGTTATGAGAGCCGAATTAGCCTATAATTTAAAATTCAAGATTCTTCCGCAAATGTAATAAATATATTCCCATATATGGCTGTCGGATACTTACGTTTTTAGGGGGTTATTATTCTTCATCAATCTCGAATACCTTATGACTAGTATGGTGTTTGCATTCGTATCATCTAATAAAAATGCTATATGGAGTATCCTGATAAAAGAAAGAGGAGATAAGCTTCTATGTTTAATCAAGTGCTTGTCTCCTCCTTTTTTAATTTTCTTTTACCATTCAATAGCTTGATCCTCATCCGGTATCAACGGGTTGATCTGGCGTTCCATTGTCATAGAACCTTTTACTTCGTAAGTTATCGGATAATCCGGATTGGAAGTGACATCCGTGTACTTATAACTCAGTTCCAGTGTGGTAAGGTGGCGTTCCATATATTTGATGGTCTCGTGCTGAATGATTCGTTTTTCATATTTGCATTCTCCCAATGGTCGGATATTGATTCCCGGTTCGCCTTCGTCACCGTACAACTTCAACTTTCCTTTAATAGTACCTTCCTCGTCCTCCGTTCCTTCTTCAAACTCGACAAATACTTTATACCTGGAGCGGTTTTCATCTTCCACCCACGTTGAACCGGCATAGAAGAAAATGGTATTTTCGTCCACTACGCGGGCTAAGCGCGTATCTACCTTAGCGGGATCGGTTGTCGTTCCTTCGATGTAGATGTTCATCAGCGTGGTGTTATACGTTCCGGAGTAGTCATTGAACAGATTGACTCCCAGCAGCGCTTTATAACGTCCCTTATATTTGTTTTGAACATAAGAAGGGTCTTCTTCAATAGTCAGCGGAAGTACGTATTTCTCATCCAGTTCCAACCCGTTAAAGTTGAAATGGATGGGGTAGAGCTGTATATTCTTTCCCGCAGGAATATGGCAAATGTTTGATTCAAAAGAATAATGCTGTTCTGCAAGGGGGACATACCAGAGGTCCTGACGACCTACGGGGAATTTTTCCTGGTTAAGTATTCGGAGCGTATCCTCATCCACGGCTATTTTTGCATCGATATTCCGACTGTTGCTTTTCGAGCCGCTGACAATGACCGGCAACTGGTATATTCCTGTTCCATCCGGCTGATAGCGTACATAAATTTCACTCAAGCCGTTGTCACCTAAAGGTGCCTTGAAAGAAAGCATCTGTGTGTAAAGTTCATCTTTCCACTCGTCATTGCATGCACTGAATGTTGCATACATCCCCAGTATCATTCCTAAAATATATAATTTTCTCATATTGATCTTTTGGTTTATAATGTTAACACTAATCATAATTCTGCCATCCGGGAGCTTGTGAGAGATTATTGTTGCGTTTCAGCTCATCGAAGCTGATAGGCCAGAAGTACTGTTTGCGTGAGAAAGAAGTCTGTAGTTCGGCCACTCTGACTGGCAGATAAAACATGTCCTTGTATTCTTCGTTCATCAGTGTATTGCAACCGTAGATTTGTTCTCCTTCATGTTCTTCGACAATTTTCCAACGACGCAGGTCATAGTAGCGTTGGGTTTCTGCAAAGAATTCGATCTGCCGTTCATGAACTATTTTTTCAAAGAATTTTTTCGTGTTTTCATATACTTCATCGCTATAGTCGGGGACTCCGGCACGCATACGGACAGGCTTAACTCCACGTCGCATCTGTTCTTTGTCACGGAAGATGTCGTAAGTCTGGCTTCCGTCCCATGCGGTCACCTGGTAGTGTGTCCCTTCGGAAATATTATTCAGTGCTTCTGCATACATCAGTAATATGTCGGCATAACGAAGTGTAGGTTCCACTTTCTGGTAGATCGAGCCTCCCCATTTGGCGCAATCGTTCGGATTTACATATTTCATGATGCCGATGCCCGTAATGCACCAGTTATCAGATCCATTGATACGACCGTCGGTTGCTCCGCGATAATACCAGATTTGTTTGTTTCGTGAGTCTTTTCCTCCTTCTTCCTTAATGCTCAGTGCGTTCCATTGTGCTCCGTTGAAAGCTACGGAAGCATAGAAGCGAGGCTCACGGTTGGTATATCCCCACCATACGCTATTTTTTACATTGTCGTATTTGTGTTCATCTTTGTTTTCATCGTTTGTGAACTTCCCTTTCCATAATGTGTAGCATTCTTTGTCAAATGATGTACCATCCGCCATAGCGTATGCTTCACTCTGCTTCAGGGTCATTCCGTGTACGTTATATCCTCCAAAAGTTCCGGGCAGTTGATGTTTTACAAAATCTACCATCGTGTTGTCTGTTTTTAAGTCATTGCTGTCACCATTGGTTCCTCGGGTAAAAATAAGTTCCGGATTTTCGGCTGCATAGATATCTCCATTAAAAAGAGACCGATATGATTCAAATGGATCTATATTGGACCATCCTTCCGGAAAAGGCTTGTTACTGTATTCCTCATGATATGGCGGTTCAATAGTGGTTGGATAAGCCTCGTCTGTACTAACCGGGCGCCTTTCAAAAGTATAAAGTTTGTAGAGTCCGCTCGTTTCCGAGTATTCGATCATGTCTCTGGCGGCAGCAGCGGCTTTTGCCCACTTCTCTTCATTGTATTCTTGTGGAATCAACTGTTGGCCGTCCTTGTTGATGAAGTCTGCCATTTCCGTATTTCCGTTTACCAGCGGACTGGCAGCATAAAGGAAAACTTTGGCACGTACAGCCAGCGCGGCTCCTTTAGTCGGGCGGGCAATGTTCAAGTTATCGCGTTTTTCGAACAGTTCGGTAGCTGCAATTTCCAGTTCCGAAGTGATGAATGCCACGCACTCATCATAGGTTTTACGTGGGTAGGCCAGCTCGTCATACGATTTTGTATAGTCGGCTCCTTCCGGTGGTAGGATAGGTATCGGACCGAATTTTCTCAGCAGTAACCAGTAAAAATAGGCACGCAGAAAACGGGCCTGTCCTCTTACGTCCGTCACTTCTTCCGGAGTGAGATCTTCATTCTCGTGCAATTCATTCAGCAGAATGGAGGCTTGATAGATTCCGTCATACGACCATTTCCATGCATTTTGGCCACCAGTGGAGTTTAAATATTCGCCGCGTTTGAATTTGGCAAAACGGTCTCCTCGTTCGTTGAATACTTGGTCGTCTGAGAAATTGAAAGGGCATACGTCACTGTGTCCCACCTCCAGATTATCTCCCTGCAGGCGACTGTAGCAGAATGACAGCCATTGAAGTGTATAGTCTTTGTCCGAGAAAATGCGTTCTGTAGATTGTTGGTCTCTGAAATAGCGATCTACATTTAGGAAATCGGAACAGGAAGTGAGTCCCAAGCCGAGTACCACTGCTCCCAATAAAATGTATTTATTTTTATTCATAACTTTTCTTTTAATGATTGTTTTAGATTCCTACCGTCAGTCCGATGGTCACTGTTCTGGATAACGGATATTGTTGTCCATTGGAACTACCCAGTTCCGGATCCCAAAGCTTAAAGTCGGAGAAGGTCAGCAGATTCGTTCCCATCAGGTAGAGGCGCACACGGTCCAAATGGAGTTTATTGACAAACCGTTTGGGGATGCTGTAACCTAATTCCACATTCTTTAAACGGATGTACGAACCGTTTCGCAGCCAGTAAGTAGAAGCACGATAGTTGTTGCTATTACCTCCATAACTCAGACGCGGGTATTTGGCATTCGGGTCTTCGTTGGTTCCCAGCGACCAGTAGTTACCCACTACATCCGTCAGAATATTGCCCCATGACTTCTCTTGGAATGGATATACGGTGAATCCGTCTATGAAGAAGGATGACTTGCCGGCTCCTTGGAAGTGAACGTTGATATCAAATCCTTTCCATTGTGCAGATACACCGAACCCGTAAATCAGGTTAGGGCGGGTGGTCGCACCAATGGGCACTTCATCATCTCCGTTAATGACTCCGTCACCGTTTACGTCCTTGTATTTGATGTCTCCCGGCATGATGCCTGAACCCTGTGAGGGTCTGTTGCGGATTTCTTCATAATCCTTAAACAATCCTTCGGCTATCAGGCCGCGTGCCTGGTCTACACGGAATCCGTATTTCATCTTATACGGATAGCGGCTGTTCTCTTCGTCATACTCCTTGATTTCATTCTTACTATAGGTCATGTTGGCACGTACTGTAAGATCTACCTCACCTATTCTCTGCTTATAAGCGATATTACCGTCAAAACCTTCGGACAAGACAGATCCCACGTTAGCATAAGGTTTCGTTGTGATGTGATTCAGACCGATGATCTGAGGAAGGTAACTACGTACCATATAAATACCGTTGCGTTGTTCGTGGAAGTAGTCAATGCTGCCACTGAACTTATCATTGAACATAGAGAAGTCAAGTCCGAGGTCATGTTTCTTGGCTACCTCCCAAGTGATGCTGCTTGATGCAATTCTCGAATAGGTCAGTCCGGTATAATAATAATTACTGGTGCCGATATCACCGTAATAATAACCGTCTTCATCCCATGTCCCGAATTTCTCTACGTATGGGAAGCGGGTTCCCACATTGTCGTTACCTACCTTACCATATGAGTAGCGCAGCTTAAACATATTCAGCCATTTGAGATGTTTCTTGATGATTGACTCTTCAGCGATGTTCCATGCTACAGAATAGGCGGGAAAGAATCCAAACTGCTGACCTGAGGCGAAGTTCTCGGAGCCGTTGTAACCGAAATTAAAGTCAAAGAAGTAGCGGTATTTCCATCCGTATGTGAAACGTCCTGCAAACCCCTGATGACGATTCTGAATACTCTGTACAATCTTCTCGTAGCTATCTGTATTGCCGTTGTGAGATGTATTGGTAGTCTTATCCTGAGAATACTTTAAAACGGCTCCTAGCATGTGGTCGCCAAACGTACGGTTATAGTGTAGCTCTGCCTCCAAATATTCCTTCCGTTGTCCACTTGAATACATCGTTCCGTCCATCAGTTTCTGCGTCTCTATTCTTCTGAATTGCAGTTCTCCATCGGAGGTACGCTGCCGTTCTGCTAACCAACTTTCCGGCCATTTGAAACGGTTGTCACCGTTATCTGTATATGTATCGAATCCGAAACGTCCGTAGAATTTTAATCCCTTTGTGATAAATTTCAAATCTTGTTCAAGATTAACCGTAGTCTGTATTTTATTCTTCCATGTTTCCTGATATCCCTGCTGGGTGGTCAGTACCCACGGATTTCTTCGTCCTTCACTACCGACTGCTGCCCATTTCCCGTCACTATACTGTACCGGAGAAGCGATGGGACTGTATCCCATTAGCGAGTGCCATATTTCATGATACTGGCTTCCCGGCAGGTTCTGCTTGTCCAAAGAACCCGATACGCCTACTTTTAGCAGCGTGGATTTTGTCAGGTCTATGTCTACATTCATGCGGTAGTTCCAACGATGGTAGTTGGCATTGGTGTTATAGTCTGTCATAGCACGATCTGTCTCGTACATGCCGCCTTCATTTACATAACTGGCAGAAATGAAATAGCGGGCTACCGTACCACCTCCGGTCAAGTCTACAGTTGCGCGATAAGTGGGGGCACCGTCTTTCAGTATTAAGTTCATCCAGTCCACATTCGGGAAAAGATCCTGATCCAGCCCGTTTGCAAACAGTTCCAAGTCGCTTTCGCTATAGGCCGGAGCCTGACTACGACTAACCAAGGCTTCGTTCATCATGCGGGCATATGTTGGACCGTCCACAAATTCCGGAGTTCTGGTGCGTGTATTATACGAGGTTTCTACTTTGGCATTGACGCGGGTCTTCCCTTCCTTACCGCGTTTAGTCGTGATCAAGACGACGCCATTTGCACCGCGTGAACCGTAAATGGCTGTTGCGGAGGCATCTTTCAACACAGAGAAGTCCTGGATATCTTCTACATTGATCTCATTCATATCACGTTCGAAGCCATCGACCAATACCAATGCACTGCCTCCGGCACCGAAAGTGGAGATACCGCGTATCCAGAACTCAGAGATATTGCTACCCGGCTGTCCGGAAGTCTGGCGGGCGAGTATACCGGCCACATTGCCCGCAAGAGCATTGGTGATGCTTGCCGTCGGAGTACGTAGCTGGGAAACGTCGACTGTGGTAACGGCACCTGTCACAGTTACCTTCTTCTGAGCACCGGTCCCTGTGACAACAACCTCGTCGATGACTGTTTCTTTCGTTTCCGCCATAATGACGTTAATGATTTTTTTGTCTTTGATAAAGATTTCCTGCTTTGTAAAGCCCACATAGGAAAAAATCAAGTAAGAGTAATTGGGAACCTTGATCTTGTAACGTCCGTTTATATCTGTTATCGCACCGAAGCCGGGCATATTTCTTGCTGTAACGTTCACGCCTATTAAAGGTTCGTTCTTTGGATCAGTGACGATTCCCGTCACCTCAATCGTCTCTTGTTCGTTTTGAGCGCAGACTGTAGTTGTCCAGCCTACTATCAATAAAAATAGTAAGATTACATTTCTCATATTTACTTGTGTTTTAAATAGTATTATTCCGTTGTCATATAACGAATCCCTTTATTATCAATATCTCCAATATAGAACATATCTGTATCAGGGTCGTAAGCAAGACCGGCTGGCTGATTGAAACGTGCCTCATGCAACGGATTGCCGTCTACGTATCCCCATATTTTGCCGTCGGCGTTTTCGTTACTTCGTCCGGCTGCAAGAGACGCTACCCCATGAGGATCCAGTTTCCAGATGCAGTGATTTTCTCTGTCACAAAAATAGAAGTCATATTGGTCGTTGTCAGGACCAATTCCTTCGCCGTATTTCTCATTTTTTACGAATACACCGAACTGTGGTTTGTTAAATCGGGCGCTTCCTCCCGTTCCTTCCTTGAAACTTTTATCGTTCATGTTTCCGGCAATGATGCTAGGATTACCGAATGTTTTTGCCACCGGATCATAATCGGCTCTGAACACTGCGCCAAAATTGTCGGAAAGCATATACATGAATTTATTGGACGGGTGCCTGAATAATATCGTATGTGAACCGCCCACTGCCGATATCTGACTCAGGCTAAAGGCAACTTCCGCATTCTCGTCGATATTGGGAATAGCTCCATTGCGTATCATTTTGTAGACTTTTCCCTCCCACCAGGTGGTGTAAAAGATGGTTCCGTCATCCATATACACTAAGCTATATGCTGTCCTGCCATAGTTGTAGGGACGAATTCGTCGAAAGTTCTCGCGACGGAGAGAATAATAGATATTTGCCCGGGTGGTGTTGTCCTGACCGTGATCATCGGTAAACAGCAACGTGTCTCCGTCAGCACTGAATGTGAAAGAGTACATTGTGCTATATCCCGTTCTTGGGAAGAGACGTTTTACAGTCCGTTCTGTCAGGTCTATTAGGTGGAGACCGTCAGAATGGTTTGAAGAAAAAAGTAACCGATTGTCCCCATCCTTGTATTTGGGATCGAACACCATACAGTCATTGGAAGGAATAGAAGCTCCTTCATCGAAAGAACCCTCTTGAAATGCAGAATTATTATCCTCGTCTACCTTACGTAGCAAGGTACCTACGATCGTTGCAGGAGTGTATTTGAATTCCTCTTCAAATGTATGTTCTGCAATAGGTTTGCCATCCGGACCATCTACACGAACATTGATTATTCCATCAAAAGCCTTGGAAGGAACCATGCAATAAATCTTTTTTCCATCGGCTCCGATGGTTTTGGTTTTTTCTCCACCGATCGTAATGTGAATTTTGGTGGGATCATTCCCGAAATTACTGCCTTCAATGTACAGGCGGGTTCGCATACCTCCCTCTTTAGGGCTAAAATCTGTAAATACTACTGGTTGAGATGGGTCATACTGATTAGAGCTGGCTTTATCATCTTTACAACCGATGAAGAATAAACAGCAGACAAATACTGTTATTAGGTGGTTTTTCATAAATATAAATAATAAAATGGTTAAAGTGCGTCCGAACAATAAATATGATTGCTTACAACGTTTGCCTATCTTTCTTATTATAAGCATAATACATATCTAAATCTTTAGGAGTTTTAGGTATCCTTCACCTTGTTGATGTTGGCATGTTGTGCTCATAATATGTTGTAGATTTAAGTACAAATATCTATATATATCTGATTCTCATCAACGAAGAGTTTGACTGAGAAAAGACATGGCAAAGCTAACTAAATAAGTAATTTCTTATTTAATTTGCATAACTTTATGTAAACGTGATGATGATAATTATAATTAACAATCAATTGATTAATTACAAATAAATATAATAAAAATGTAGAAGAGTTAGAATGCCTTTTTCCTTAAAATGACCAGAATATATTATATATTAGTCAGATTATTATAATTACATTAAATAATTAAGCAGGCTTTTGGGGAATATCTGTGCAAATATGCCCTTCAAGAGAGAAATGTACCAAATTTGTCCCTGAATTGGATTATTTGGGACGGTCTATTCTATTTGAAAGTACTACTTTTGCCACCAGATAATTATTAACTTAACAAATAATCCATGTATTATGAAAACAATTCTTAGCGCATTGGGACTTTCGCTTCTGATCTTTACGAGTTGCGGTGGACAAAAAAAGGTTGAAGTCGATTTTATTCAGGACAACATCGACAACGCAGTAGCACAAAACACAATTCAAACAGACATTATCGAGAAATCCGGTAAAATTCTGAATCCAAGAACCATCAATGCAGATGGTAGTATCTCCTATATACCTATTGATGACTGGTGCTCCGGTTTCTTTCCGGGCAGCATGTGGCTGACTTACAATCTGACAGGGGATAAAAAGTGGTTGCCTTTGGCAGAAAAATACACAGAAGCCCTCGATTCTGTGAAATATCTGAAGTGGCATCACGATGTCGGCTTTATGATCGGGTGCAGTTATCTTAACGGTTACCGTTTTGCAGATAAAAAAGAATATAAAGATGTGATTGTAGAAGCCGCAAAATCATTGTCTACCCGTTTCCGTCCGGGAGCAGGCGTTATCCAGTCATGGGATGCCGATAAAGGCTGGCAGGGAACACGCGGATGGAAATGTCCGGTGATTATCGATAATATGATGAATCTGGAATTGCTGTTTGAAGCTACGGCTTTTTCCGGTGACTCTACCTTTTACAATATAGCAGTGAAACATGCGGATACAACGATGGCTCACCACTTCCGTCCGGACAACAGTTGCTATCATGTGGTAGACTACGATCCCGAAACAGGAGAAGTGCGTAAGAGACAAACAGCACAAGGATATGCGGACGAATCATCATGGGCTCGCGGACAGGCTTGGGCATTATACGGTTATACCACTTGCTATCGCTATACAAAAGACAAGAAGTATCTCGATCAGGCACAGAAGGTGTATAACTTCATCTTTACCAATAAGAACCTGCCGGAAGACCTCGTTCCTTACTGGGATTACGATGCTCCGAACATTCCGAACGAACCTCGTGACGCTTCTGCAGCCGCATGTACGGCTTCTGCTCTGTACGAACTCGACGGTTATCTGCCGGGCAATCACTATAAGGAAACTGCTGATAAGATTATGGAAAGCCTCGGCTCACCGGCTTATCGTGCGAAAGTGGGTACGAATGGAAACTTTATATTGATGCACTCTGTAGGCAGTATCCCTCACGGCCAGGAAATAGATGTGCCTTTGAACTACGCTGACTATTACTTCCTGGAAGGATTGATGCGCAAAAGAGACCTGGAAAAGAAGTAAGAACTGCCTTGCTTGTACTTTAGCCGGATATGTGCATATATTAGTCTCTTCCGGTACATTAACTGTTATTCTTTATATCATGATAAACAAATCAGTAAACTTATTGATGGGAGGCTTGACCCTCTTTGCAGCGCAAGGCTGTAAAGCCCCCAAACAGGTGGCAGAGCAAGCGGAACATCCAAACATCATCTATGTATTTCCTGATCAGTATCGCAATCAGGCAATGGGCTTTTGGAACCAGGAAGGTTTCAGAGATAAAGTAAACTTCCGGGGAGACCCCGTGCATACTCCTAACATAGATACTTTCGCACGTGAATCTATGGTGCTGACTTCCGCTCAAAGCAACTGTCCGCTGAGCAGCCCTCATCGTGGAATGTTGCTGACCGGTATGTATCCGAATCGCAGTGGTGTACCTTTGAACTGTAACTCTACACGTCCTATCAGCTCTTTGCGTGACGATGCGGAGTGCATAGGCGACGTATTCAGCAAGGCCGGTTATGATTGTGCTTATTTCGGTAAACTTCACGCTGACTTCCCGACCCCGAATGATCCGGAGAATCCGGGACAATATGTAGAAACACAGCGTCCGGTGTGGGACGCTTATACGCCGAAAGAGCAGCGCCATGGTTTCAACTATTGGTATTCGTACGGCACGTTTGACGAACATAAGAACCCGCATTATTGGGATACGGACGGCAAGAGGCATGATCCGAAAGAATGGTCACCGCTCCATGAGTCGGGCAAAGTTGTTTCTTATCTCAAGAATGAAGGAAACGTGCGTGATACGAAGAAGCCATTCTTCATCATGGTGGGAATGAACCCGCCGCATAGCCCATACCGTTCGCTGAACGATTGTGAAGAACAGGACTTCAATCTTTATAAAGATCAACCGCTGGACAGTCTGCTGATTCGCCCAAACGTAGATCTGAATATGAAAAAAGCGGAATCCGTCCGTTACTACTTTGCTTCTGTGACCGGAGTAGACCGTGCTTTCGGACAGATTTTGGAAGCACTGAAACAATTGGGATTGGATAAAAATACAGTAGTCATCTTTGCTTCCGACCATGGCGAAACAATGTGCAGCCAGCGAACGGACGACCCTAAGAACTCTCCCTATTCCGAATCTATGAATATTCCGTTCCTGGTTCGTTTCCCCGGTAAGATTCAGCCCCGGGTAGATGATTTGTTGCTTTCTGCTCCCGACATTATGCCTACCGTACTCGGCTTGTGCGGTCTGGGGGATTCGATTCCTTCCGAGGTGCAGGGACGCAACTTCGCACCTCTTTTCTTCGATGAAAAGGCGGAAATTGTTCGTCCGGCAGGTGCGTTGTATATTCAGAATCTGGATGGAGAGAAAGATAAGGATGGATTGGTGCAATCTTATTTCCCCTCTTCGCGCGGCATTAAGACGGCTCGCTATACATTGGCTCTGTATATCGACCGGAAGACGAAACAGCTAAAGAAAAGTCTGCTGTTTGATGACGTAAACGACCCTTATCAGCTGAATAATCTGCCTTTGGATGAAAATAAGGAAGTTGTGGAGCAACTTTATCGTGAAATGGGAACAATGCTGAAAGAAATCGACGATCCGTGGTATACGGAAAAGATTCTTTCGGACCGTATACCTTACTGATACCGTATACTAATACGGTTTGTATGACACCCGGGTCTCATACATACCGACACCCGGATCTCATACATGCTGACACCCGGGTGTCGTGCATCCTGACACCCGGGTGTGGTAAGAACTGCCTTTAAACAATTAATGATCATGAAAGCTGTTTGTTTTATATTTCTGTTCTTGTTTTGTTCTTTGTCCTCTTATGCGCAGGTCATAGGGTTTGAAGAAAAGGTTCCCGAGACGTTCAAAGTTTCGGGGAAAGGTGAAGTGAAACTTTCTTCTCTTTTCTATAAAGAGGGAGAAAGCAGTCTGGAATGGGATTTCCAACCTGCCTCGACACTGGACGTTCAGATAGAACCTTTATCGCTGAATGCCAAAAAGGAACAGCAATTTGGTATTACCCTGTGGATATATAACGAGAAACCCCAACAGGACTCTATCCGTTTTGAGTTTCTAAATAAGGCGGGTGAAGTCTCTTATTGGTTCACGTATCATCTGCAAGCGGCAGGCTGGCGGGCTTGCTGGATATCTTTCGCCTACATGAACGGTGATAAGAAAGATAAAAATATTGTTTCTTATCGTCTGGTTGCTCCCGACCGTAAAGGGCGCATCTTTCTGGATCGCCTGACCTTTCCGGAAAAGAAGATGAACCTGCGCACGACACCGGACCAACAACTGCCAGCTAACAACGGTCTTTCCAATCGTGACCTCTGGCATTGGTGTCTTGTATGGAAGTGGGAACAGCAGTCTTATGATGTCCCCTTGCTTTCTAAACTGACAACTCGGCAAAAGAAGGACTTGAAAACAATCGAACAACGCCTGACTGAATTTCTCGATGTGAAGAAAGCTCCCCAAGGACAGATCAACGCTGCAAGGAAGACTTTTGAAAGAGCTGCCATTGCTCCCTCCGCAGCCGGAACCGGCTTTACCGGAACTCCTGTTGTAGCACCGGACGAGCAAGACAAGAAGAAAGGGGAGATGTCATGGAATGATATCGAAACGATGCTTGCCGGTTTTGCATACGATGCCTTCTACAATCAGAATGAGACATCGAAGAAGAACTATTTTACCGTATTCGACTATGCAATGGATCAGGGATTCGCTTTTGGCAGCGGCATGGGGACGAACCATCATTACGGCTATCAGGTACGTAAAATATATACTACCGCCTGGCTCATGCGGGACGCGATTTATAAACATCCTCACCGGGATGCCTATCTATCCACTTTACGTTTCTGGGCTGCTTTACAGGAGACCCGTCAACCGTGTCCGCCGGAGCGGGATGAATTACTGGATTCATGGCATACGCTCTTGATGGCAAAGTTTATCTCCGCCATGATGTTCCCCGATGCAAGGGAACAGGAACAGGCTTTGAATGGTTTGTCGCGCTGGTTGTCTTCATCGCTGAATTATACTCCGGGCACTCTCGGCGGTATCAAAGTAGATGGAACGACCTTTCATCACGGAGGTTTCTATCCCGGCTATACAACCGGAGTACTGGCTACCATCGGCCAATTTATCGCTCTCACCAACGGGACTGGATTTGAACTGACGGAAGAGGCACGTCAACATATCAAGTCTGCCTTTCTCGCCATGCGCAATTATTGTAACCTTTACGAATGGGGGACAGGCATTAGCGGTCGCCATCCTTTTGGCGGAAAGATGGGAAGCGATGATATAGAAGCATTTGCCAATATTGCATTGTCAGGAGACTTGTCCGGTCAGGGAAATACATTCGATCATGGACTGGCCGCCGATTATTTGCGTCTGATACGTGATCGGAATACAAGGAATGCACATTTCTTCAGGAAAGAAGGTATTCAGCCTGCACAGGCTCCCCACGGCTTTTTTGTTTATAACTATGGATCGGCAGGTATTTTCCGCCGTGCAGACTGGATGGTGACACTGAAAGGATATACCACAGATGTATGGGGTGCTGAAATCTATGCGAAAGATAATCGTTACGGACGTTATCAAAGCTACGGATCGGTACAGATTATGGGAAAAGGAAATCCCGTCTCCCGTGCCGGAAGTGGTTTTGTACAGGAAGGATGGGACTGGAACCGTCTGCCCGGTACGACTACCATTCATCTTCCTTTTGAACTCTTGGACAGTCCCCTGAAAGGTACGACGATGGCACGGTCTACGGAAAACTTTTCCGGAAGCAGCTCTTTAGGCGGCATGAACGGAATGTTTGCAATGAAACTGACGGAACGTGATTATGAGAACTTTACTCCTGACTTTGTAGCCCGTAAGTCCGTCTTCTGTTTTGATAACCGGATGGTCTGCCTCGGAACAGGCATCACGAACAGCAATGCTGACTATCCTACGGAGACCACTCTCTTCCAAACGAAATTTAACGGCAAAGAGCAGAAGACAGGTAAGGATAACTATTGGCTGCACGACGGCTATGATAACTATTATCATGTAGTTGACGGAACCCTTCGTTCACAGATAGCCGAACAGGAGTCGCGTCATGAGAAAACCCGCGAAAAGACTAAAGGAACATTCTCTTCTGCCTGGATTGAACATGGCAACGCCCCGAAGAATGCTACTTATGAATATATGGTACTGATTCAGCCTTCAGCTTCGGATTTGGATGAACTGAAGAAAACGCCTGCATACGAAGTATGGCAACGTGATCAGACTGCGCATATTGTCTATGACAGGAAAACGGGTATAACCGGATATGCTGCTTTTGAAGATTACCGGTCTGCTGACGATAAGCTGGTGGTTGCTTCCATTCCTGCGGAAACGATGGTCATGTATGCGGCAGAGGGAGAAACAGCGATTCGTCTCAGCGTCTGTGACCCGAACTTGAATATTGCGGAAAAGACGTATACGACAAAAGAACCGAGCCGCCCTGTTCATAAAATAATAGAGCTGGAAGGCCGCTGGAGTTTGTCGGAGACACCGGCGAATGTAATGCTTGAATATAAAGGTGACCATACGATACTGGATGTAACTTGTCAGCATGGACAACCGGTGGAAATGATTCTTGAAAATAAATGAAGAGAGAATTTAAATAGGTATTGATGTTTGTGTTTCATTCCTTGAAAGAGGGTCGGTTCAGCGAAGAATCGACCCTCAGTTTTATATGCGATTAATGAGACAGCTTGTTATGGAGAACTTGAATTATTTGTTTAATCTCCATTCAAAACCATCCTTCGTATCTTTCACCTCAAATCCGAGTGCAGTCAATGTATTACGGATTTCGTCGGAAGTAGCCCAGTCTTTGTTGGCTTTTGCTTTCATGCGTTGTTCAAGAAGCATATCAACGACTTTGCCATAAGCGGCTTCGCGACCGTCCGAAGACCCTTTCTCTTCTTTCAGCCCCATGATGTCGAAGCAGAACAGGTGGAAAGTTTCTTTCAGGTCTTTCAGATCTTCTGCGGAGATCGTTGCATTTCCTGCGTTGATATTATTGATGATGCGGGCACCTTCGAAAAGCTGTGCGATGACAATAGGAGTATTCAAGTCGTCATTCATAGCTTCGTAGCATTTAGCACGCAGCTCTTTCACGTTGATACCTTCCGAAGTTGTTGCGGCCGGAGTGATCTTGTCGAGTCCTTCGATTGCTTCTATCAAACGTTGCAGCCCTTTTTCCGAAGCTTGCAATGCTTCGTTACTGAAGTCTACAGTGCTGCGATAGTGAGCTTGCAGGATGAAGAAACGGATGGTCATTGGAGTGTAGGCTTGTGCCAGCAACTTGTGAGTACCGTTGAAGAATTCATCCAGCGTGATGAAGTTGCCGAGTGATTTACCCATCTTCGTACCGTTGATGGTAATCATGTTGTTGTGCATCCAGTAGTGAACCATGTCATCGCCTTGCGAAGCTACCGACTGTGCGATCTCACATTCATGATGCGGGAAGATCAGGTCCATTCCTCCTCCGTGAATATCGAAGTGCTCGCCCAGATACTTGCGTCCCATGGCGGTACATTCGGCATGCCATCCGGGGAAACCGTCGCTCCATGGCGAAGGCCAGCGCATAATGTGTTCCGGCTGCGCTTTTTTCCAGAGGGCGAAGTCGGCGGGATTACGTTTTTCGCTTTGTCCGTCGAGGTCGCGGGTGGTATTCAGTACGTCGTCGAGGTTGCGGCCGGAGAGTTTGCCGTAATGATAGTCCTTATTATATTTGGCTACGTCAAAGTAGACGGAACCTTCGCTTTCGTAAGCGTATCCGGCGTCCAGAATCTTCTGTACGAGCTGGATTTGTTCGATAATGTGACCCGAAGCGTGCGGCTCGATGCTGGGAGAAAGTACATTCAGTGCTTCCATTGCCTTATGATAGCGGTTCAGGTAATACTGAACGACTTCCATAGGTTCCAATTCTTCGAGACGGGCTTTCTTGGCTATTTTGTCTTCTCCTTCGTCAGCATCATGCTCCAGATGACCGACATCGGTAATATTGCGTACATAGCGTACTTTATATCCTAAATGAGTCAGATAACGGAAGAGTACGTCAAATGTGATGGCGGGACGGGCATGTCCCAAGTGAGCATCACCGTATACTGTCGGTCCGCATACATACATGCCTACATGCGGTGCGTGAAGCGGTATGAACAATTCTTTCTTTCTATCTAACGTGTTGTAAATGGTAAGTTGATGTTCCATAACATTTTATATTTGTTCTATTGGAAGTGCAAAGTTAGAATAAATAATTGATTTCAACTTAACTTGCAAGGGATTTTGTCTGATCTGCTGAAGGAAGAATGCCTTATGGGACGTTGAAGATTCTCTCTATCGCTTCCGCAACCCCATCTTCGTCATTAGTCAGTGTAATGTAGTTGGCAGCCTTCTTCACAGGCTCCTGCGCGTTCCCCATTGCTACGCCCATACCAGCAAATTTGATCATCGACAGGTCATTGTAGCCATCGCCTATAGCTATCACTTCCTCGCGTGTCATTCCTATATTTTCCAACAGGACGCTGAGGGATAAAGCCTTGTCGATACCTTGCGGAACCAACTCCAGGAAATAAGGTTCCGAACGGAAGACATTGATCTTTCCTTGCAGGCGGATACAAAGCTCGGATTCTACAGGAATTAGCTTGCCGGCATCTCCGACGATGAGGCACTTGGCTACTGGGAGGGTGATGTCAGTCAGGAAGTCGTTTGTTTCCCGTATCGCCATTTTATTGAGGAAGGCTTCTTTTTGTACGTATGGATCCAACGAGTTTTCGGTCACTATTTCTGCTCCGTCGTAAGTCAGTATGCTTAGATGATTGGTGCGGGCACATTCGTAGAGTACCGGAACGACTTCATTGGGCAGTACATTCTCGTACATCATTTCTTTGCTTTCCCAGTTGATGATCTCTCCACCGTTATAGGACAGGATAAATCCGCCGAACTCATTCATGCGTAACTCGTTGGCGAGCGGTACGATGCCGTAAGTCGGTCGCCCTGATGCAAGGACCAGACGGATACCTTGTTCTTGTATGCGTATCAGCGTTTCCCGGTTGCGGGAAGAGATTTCTTTTTTAGAATTGGTGAGTGTGCCGTCGAGGTCGAGCACTATGAGTTTGTATTTCATGTCGCATTGTTTTGGGTTGCAAAGATAGGAGAAAATGGATGACTACAAAGTGCGTGGTAATTAAAATATGCTTAGATTATGCACTTTTATGGTGCAATAGTGAGATGTTTGATTGTTATTTCAGCAAATCCGCCCACTGCTCATTGCTCAGTGCAGGCAGTGCCTCACTATCCGTAATAAATGTTTCTGCCAGCCTCCTCTTGTCCTCCTGTAGTTGGAGAATCTTTTCTTCGATACTATTCTGAGTGATAAAACGATAGGCGATAACCTGTTTATCCTGACCGATACGATGTGCACGGGCGATGGCTTGTGACTCGGCAGCAGGATTCCACCAAGGATCGATGATAAATACATAATCGGCTTGTGTAAGGTTAAGACCGACTCCTCCTGCTTTCAAAGAAATAAGGAATGCCTGCACATCCTTTTGCTCGGTGAAATGGGCGATTTCGGAAGGTCGGTTGTTGGTGGAACCGGTCAGCAGAGCATACTTCCAGCCCCGTTGGCGGAATACCTCGGCAAGTATCTCCAGATGCCGGACAAAGGAAGAAAAGATAAGTACCTTATGTCCTTCACTTCTTAGGGTGTCAAAGGTATCGATGATTTGTTCCGTTTTTCCCGATACCCCATCGAAGTCGGGAAAGATAAGCTGCGGATGGCAAGCCAGTTGACGGAGACGCAGGATACCGTTCAGGATGCTGAACATATGGTATCTGTCTCTGTTTTCGGGTTGCTGGAGTAATATGTTGCGGAGGCTGTTTTTCTCCTGTTCGTAGCTCTCACCCTGCTTTTCGGACATGGTGCAATAGATCGTTTCTTCGGTAAGCGGGGGAAGTTCCGGCGCTACCTCGCTCTTGCTTCTGCGAAGGATAAACGGAGCGATGATCTGTTGCAGCCTTTTCTCCATACGGACGTTTCCTTGCCGGATCGGAATGATAAATTGCTTATGAAAAGCGTTTTCTTCTCCTAATAGGTCCGGTTGCAGGAAACGGAACTGTGCCCACAAATCTTTGAGAGAGTTCTCGATAGGCGTACCGGTAAGTGCAATCCGGTGCTTGCCTTGCAACTGGATGACCGAACGGAAAGTAAGGGAATCATTGTTCTTGATATTCTGACTCTCATCAAGTACGATGTATTCGAATGTGTAGGAGCGGAGAATATCAATGTTATTCCTCATCATCCCATAAGTCGTGAATATCAGATGGAAATGATTGAAGAACTTCTCCGAATGTCCTTTGGGAAACGCGGTGTTGCTGTTATATTCCGCTATCGCAAGAGTCGTGAAGCGTTTAGCCTCTCTTCGCCAGTTGTGGAGCAGGGAAGTGGGGACAACGATCAAAGTGGCAGGCTTACGGGAGTTCTTTCCGTGTTCCTGTCTGTGACCATCTTCTTTCGGTTTATTTTTCTCTCTGATTTCCCGTGTGTCCGGCAGCAGTTCA
The DNA here is from genome assembly GCF_058231005.1 of Bacteroides sp. RCH18. Classification (NCBI taxonomy): domain Bacteria; kingdom Pseudomonadati; phylum Bacteroidota; class Bacteroidia; order Bacteroidales; family Bacteroidaceae; genus Bacteroides; species Bacteroides sp. RCH18. The sequence continues at coordinate 3,803,591 of NZ_JBIPTC010000001.1, forward strand.
TCTTCGGAGGAAAACGAGAATAAGGAGAATTGTCCTTCGGCATCTGCTATCTGCTCTCTGGCGGGAGGATTACCGGCAGTACATTCCTTGTCCGGCTGATTGTCGGAAGCTGTACTTTCTGTAAATACGGGCTTTATAGGAGCAGTGACCGCATCGGGAGAAAGCGGTTTGTATATATATTGCAGTAGCGTCAGGGTCTGAAGTGTCTTTCCAAGTCCCATATCATCTGCCAGGCAGCCGCCGAATCCTTGCTTGTTCAGCTGTACCATCCATGAGAATCCTTTCTGCTGATAGGGTCGTAGTTTCGCATTCAGTCCTTGGGGAACAGGAATATTACGTATCTCTCTCTTGAAAAGCAGGTTTTTAGGCCCGTTTTCTTCTAAAGCTGATTGTACGGCACCGACAAAGGTCGGTTTCAGACGAATCCCCGTCTCCGTTTGAGTGCCCAGTTCCAACAGGTTACCGTATTTGCTGAACCATTCTTCCGGTAAAAGAATCATGCGCCCGTCCGGTAACAGAAATTCTCTTTTCTCTTCAAGGATGTGCTTGCGGAAGCGTGAGAAAGGGATTCGCAGATTGCCGATGACTACTGTGATATGCAGTTCAAACCAGTCGGGTTCGTCATCACAACTCTGTTCGATGCGGATTTCGTCCAGACAGTAAGGGGTATTCCCCATGTTTCCTGTCAGCAGAAAAGACTGTTGGAGCATCTCCCGATATGTACTGATCCATTCGGTAATTGTCTTTTCGGGCGCATCGGGCGACAGCTTGAAATGAACGTCGCTGACTCGTTGCAAGCCGGAATCCGTTAACATCCGGAGCTTCTCTTCTTCGGCATCGCTATCCCGACGGAAAAAGAATATCTCGCCGAAATCGTTCCGGTAAATGATCTTCTTCATCTCGGTCACGGTGTCGGGAGTAAATGACTGGTCTCCATAACGGAAGCTAAGCCGCAACATCTGTTCATCGTAAATGGTATCTTCAAGAGACAGGACAGCTTCGCAGGCATAGGTCTCTTCAATGATATTCAATCCCTGAGTCGTAATTTCATGATAGCGTGCTATCGGAATGACGATGTTATCGATGTATTTCTCGATTTGGGAAGCAGGGACGCTGATTTTCTTTTTCTTGGTAAAGGGCAGAATGCGTACGCTCTCAATATGCGGAAAGAAGTACAGCTCCATTCCCAGTAAGAGGGCGGACGGTGAGGAGGTCAGCACGATAACAGGCTTTTGCTCACTTAATGAGAGCGGCTGCCCGTCATAATAGCATTGTAGCTGGTAGCGGAAATTGGTCTCATCGGCAAGAAACGTAAAACGAATTTCCACGTCATGAGGATGCACATGATAGGCATGATGCGCATATAGCAGTTTGCTTCCGACCTGTTTCTGATACAGAGGAAGATTATGATGGCGTATCAATGTCAGCATCTCCTGCAACTTTTTCTCGATGAATGGGCGGATATTGTTCTTTACCCGTTCCGGATCTTCGGATAATTTACGCAGAAAACGGGATACTGTTTTCTCGCGCGAATAGATCCCCATCAGATATTTCTCTGTATAATGTGAGGCGATGTCGATAGCTTGTTGCTCGGCCTCGTTCATTCGGCTGATTGCTTCGGGTGAAGCGTGAAAAGCCTGTTCAATGAGTTGGTATGTACCGTCGTCAGATTTCTCTGCCATATAAGGAATCAGTAGTGTGCCGAACGTCAGATGTTCGGTTAAAACGATGATAACTTGTCCGGTATTTGCTTTCTCTTCCATTCTCTTTAGGCTTTAACAAACAAAGATACGGGAAAATCCTTAATTTTGCAGCATGATGGAAGAAAACAAACGAGTATTGTTAGGAATGAGCGGCGGTACGGACAGTTCCGTAGCTGCCATGCGATTGCTGGAAGCCGGATATGAGGTGACCGGAGTTACTTTCCGTTTCTATGAGTTGAACGACTCGACCGAATATCTGGAAGATGCCCGCCATCTGGCAGAGCGTTTGGGAATCCGTCATATCACGTATGATGCCCGCGAGATATTCCGCGAACAGATCATCGAATATTTTGTGCATGAATATATGGTGGGGCATACTCCTGTGCCCTGCACATTGTGCAATAACTATCTGAAATGGCCCCTTCTTTCCAAAATTGCCGATGAAATGGGGATTTTTTATATTGCTACAGGGCATTATGTCCGGAAAGTAAAGGTGGATGATACCTATTATATAACTTACGCTGCCGATTCGGACAAGGATCAGACCTTTTTCTTATGGGGACTCAAACAAGATATTCTTCGGAGAATGTTGCTTCCGATGGGAGATATTACCAAAGTGGAAGCACGTGCCTTTGCTGCTGAACGGGGATTTCAGAAAGTGGCGGTGAAAAGGGACAGTCTGGGCGTTTGCTTTTGCCCGATGGATTATCGAAGCTTTCTGAAAAAGTGGTTGGTCAGCAATTGTCAGCCACAGGTCAGCAATTGTCAGCCGCAGGTCAGCGTAGGTCAGCCGCAGGTCAGTGCAGGTCAGACTTGGTCAGCGGAGGTCAGACGTGGACGATTCGTCGATGAAAAGGGAGATTTTATAGCCTGGCATGAGGGCTATCCTTTTTATACCGTCGGACAGCGGCGTGGCTTGGGCATTCATTTGAATCGTGCCGTCTTTGTGAAGGAAATTCGCCCGGAAAAGAATGAAGTAGTACTCGCTTCCCTACAGGCTTTGGAGAAAACGGAGATGTTACTTAAAGATTGGAATATTGTTAATCGAGAACGTTTGTTAGGGCATGCGGATATCATTGTGAAGATTCGCTATCGGAAACAGGAAAATCATTGTACCGTGACAGTTACACCGGATAACTTCCTGCATGTACAACTTCGCGAACCGTTGACGGCAATCGCATCCGGGCAGGCTGCTGCCTTCTATAAAGATGGTTTGTTGCTAGGCGGTGGAATCATTGTAGAATAATCATTGCTTCAGTCTCTATAAAGTTTGAAAAAGTAAAAATCATCTGCCATCTGCAACAGAATCGACTCATCTTATTCTTTATTTTTTGCTTATAGCGTTGTAGATACCAGTTGCAAGCTGGTAATACAAAAAATTCCCACAGTGCATATTATGTACACTGTAGGATACTTTCTGTCATATAATGATTTAATTTGTTCGGATAACTTTATTCGTTGTTCAGCACCAGCATTGACTCTATATATTCGCGTGTATTGCTTAATCTGGGCACTTTGTGCTGTCCGCCTAATTTTCCCTTCCTTGCCAGCCAGTCATGGAACAATCCCGGACGCGCAACGATGACTTCCAGTGGTTGCAGAGCAATATCTTTCCAACGCTTCGCCTCATAGTCCGAATTTACTTCTTTCAATGTAGCATCAAGTATTGCGGCAAATTTCTCTACGGAATCCGGCATCTTGGCAAATTCTATCAGCCATTGATGACGGCATTTGGCGTGTTCGTCCATAAATACCGGTGCTGCAGAGTATTCGCTCACCTGTGCACCTGTCTCGGCACAAGCCTTAGCTAAGCCTTTTTCGGCATTATCTACAATCAGTTCTTCTCCAAAAGCATTGATGAAATGCTTCGTACGTCCTGTGATGACGAACTTATATGGGTTCTTGCTGGTAAACTTCACCGTATCACCGATCATGTATCGCCACAATCCGCAGGACGTAGAAATCACCATTGCGTAATTCTTGTTAAGTTCCACCTCTTCGAGGCAGTAAGCGCGTGGATTTTCCTTATCAACTTCTTCCAGCGGAACGAACTCGTAGAAAATACCGTAGTCGATCATCAGCAACATGGCAGGGTCTGAAAGATCGTTCTGCGTACCAAAGTACCCTTCGGAAGCGTTGTAGGTCTCTACATAATGCATCTTCTTTGAGTGAATCACCTGCTTGTACTGCTCACGATAAGGGGTGAAAGCCACTCCGCCGTGGAAGAATACTTCCAGATTCGGCCAAACTTCCTCCAGTGTTTGCTTGCCGGTCTTTTCGAGAATACGCTTGATAAGTACCAGCATCCATGAGGGTACACCGGACAAACTGGTCACATTGACAGGAATAGTACTGTTGGCTATTGCTTCTATTTTGGTTTCCCATTCGCTCATCAAAGCGATTTTCTTGCTCGGCACACGAATGAAATTGATTAACGGATTGACGTTCTGAATCAGAATCGCCGACAAGTCTCCCACCAAACTATGGTTGGAGTTGAGGTTCGGACTATGGCTGCCTCCCAGAATCAACCCTTTTCCCGAGAAAAAGTGGCTGTCCGGATTGATGCGGAAGTAGAGTGCCGCAGCATCTTTACCGCCTCTATAGTGAATGTCTTCCAGAGCTTCTTTGCTGACAGGCAGGAATTTGCTTTTATCATTGGTCGTTCCGGATGATTTGGCAAACCAGCGTATTTCCGATGGCCAAAGCAGATTCTGTTCCCCCGCCCGCAAGCGTTCTACATAAGGCTTTATTTCCTCATAAGTCTGTATTGGAAGGCGGTTTCTGAAATCCTCATAGCTACGGATGGAGGCGTAGTCGTACTTTTTTCCCCACTCTGTCTGTGCAGCTTGGTTCACTAAGCGACTCAGCACACGGTGCTGTATCTCACTAGCCTGACTAGCATAAAGGTCTATTTGTTTTAAACGGGAATCGAAAGTCTTACTAATAATCTTTGTAATATTCATTTCTGCTTTAACATAATAATGTTTAGTCGTGCAAAAGTAACCTTATTTATCTTTTTTTTCTATCTTTACGACGGAAATAATCGTTAAAATTTGGCGACTTTTCTTGAATCCCGAGTTTCTGACTAAAAAAAACGACAATGAGAATTGGAATCCTGACTTCCGGAGGAGACTGCCCCGGTATAAATGCCACTATTCGTGGCGTGTGCAAAACTGCCATCAATCACTATGGGATGGAAGTAATAGGAATTCATAGTGGTTTTCAAGGTTTGCTGACAAAAGACATAGAATCCTTTACTGATAAATCCTTATCCGGATTGTTGAACCAAGGGGGTACAATGCTGGGTACTTCGCGCGAGAAACCTTTTAAAAAAGGAGGCGTCGTCTCGGATGTCGACAAGCCGGCACTGATTCTTCAGAATATTCAGGAAATGGGACTGGATTGTGTCGTCTGCATCGGAGGAAACGGAACGCAGAAAACTGCCGCTAAATTTGCCGCAATGGGCGTCAACATCGTATCGGTCCCCAAAACCATTGATAATGATATTTGGGGAACGGATATTTCCTTTGGATTTGACTCCGCCGTGAGCATCGCTACGGATGCCATCGACCGCTTGCATTCTACCGCCAGCTCGCACAAAAGGGTGATGGTTATTGAAGTGATGGGGCATAAAGCCGGCTGGATTGCCCTGTATTCGGGCATGGCGGGTGGCGGCGACGTCATTCTTGTCCCCGAAATCCCTTACAACATCAAGAATATAGGAAATACAATCCTCGAAAGGCTGAAAAAAGGCAAACCCTATTCCATCGTAGTGGTGGCAGAAGGCATCCTGACGGATGGCCGGAAACGTGCCGCGGAATACATCGCACAGGAAATAGAATATGAAACGGGTATCGAAACACGTGAAACCGTATTGGGATATATTCAGCGTGGCGGTTCGCCTACTCCTTTCGACCGTAACCTGTCTACCCGCATGGGAGGACACGCGACAGAATTGATTGCCAATGGGCAATTCGGACGAATGATTGCCTTAAAAGGAGATGACATTTCGTCTATTCCTCTTGAAGAAGTTGCCGGTAAATTGAAGTTGGTAACTGAAGATCACGATTTAGTGATTCAGGGCCGCCGCATGGGGATTTGTTTCGGTTAACTTATAATTTACTCTTTTGTCGTTAGGATGGTAGTTGGAGTTGTCATTCCTTCTCAGTTTCTGTTGCTTCGGCCTCATTAACAGTCGTTTCGACTTTGCCTGCAGTCGTTTCCGCTTCCAGTGCTTCGGTCTCCAAAGTATCCGGTTCCATGGTTTCCGACTCAGTCAATTCAGGTTCGACCGACTCTGTTTCCACTTCTGACGGCTTCGAATGCTGCGACTTCGCTTCATTGACTGTATCCATGAATGTCTGGTCTTTTACCTTCTTGATAGCCATTTGCGCGGCATTCTGCTGAGATTCTTTCTTGGAATAGCCCGTACCGGTTCCGGCAGGAAGCCCTTCGATACGAACCTCTGTCTGGAAAACGGGATTACTGTCATGGTCGAGGAACTGCTCGATCAACTCAAAGGAAACCTCCATCTTGTTCTTCTGGCTCCATTCGATGAGCTTGGACTTGAAGTTGACCTCTTTGCGGGAGATTTTGTCCAGATCAATATAACGGTTGATGATTCGCTGCTCCATAAACTGCTTGCAACGTTCATACCCCTGATCCAGATAAATGGCTCCGATAAATGCTTCGAAAGCATTCCCGTACATATAACTGTTGTGAGAAGAGGAGCGGGTAGAATATTTGATAAGTTTGTCCAGACCGATCTCCACGGCTAACTTGTTCAAAGTCTCCCGTTGTACGATCTTGGAACGTGTGTTTGTCAGGAAACCTTCCCGTTTTCCTTCGAAACGTTTATAGACAATATCTCCTACGATGGCGTCGAGGATGGCGTCACCCAAAAACTCCAGTCGCTCGTTGTTCAGCGGACGTCCCTTCTCGGAGCGGACGGCAGATGACTTATGCAGGAGCGCTTGTTCGTAGATCTGGATATTGTGCGGATAAAATCCGAGTATCCGGTAAAAACAAAGATAAGACTCTCTGTCTTTGCGGAACAGGAGTCTTATCTTATCTATTTGGTTACGTAACACGATTTTACTCAGCGTATTTCTTGAAGATAACGCACGCATTGTGACCACCGAATCCAAATGTGTTGGACAGGGCAACATTAACCTCACGTTTCTGAGCTTTGTTGAACGTGAAATTAAGGTCGTAGTCAATGTTCTCGTCGTTGTCACCTTCTTCGTGGTTGATAGTCGGAGGAACAATGCCGTTCTTGATGGCAAGGATGCTTGCGATAGATTCTACCGCACCGGCAGCTCCCAGCAAGTGACCAGTCATTGATTTTGTAGAACTGATGTTCAGTTCGTATGCGTGATCACCGAATACTTCCTTAATTGCTTTCGCTTCAGAAATATCACCTACCGGAGTAGATGTTCCGTGAACGTTGATGTAATCTACTTCTTTCGGATCCATTTCTGCATCTTCCAGAGCGTTCAGCATTACCAGTTTGGCACCAAGACCTTCCGGATGGGAAGCTGTCAGGTGATGAGCATCTGCAGACATACCTACACCGGCAACTTCTGCATAGATTTTCGCACCACGGGCCTTAGCGTGTTCCAGTTCTTCCAAGATCAGGCAACCGCCACCTTCGCCCATGATGAAGCCGTCACGGCTTGCGCTGAATGGACGTGAAGCCTTGCTAGGCTCATCGTTGCGTGTTGACAGAGCATGCATAGCGTTGAAACCGCCTACGCCTGCAGGGAAGATGGCTGCTTCCGAACCACCAGATACGATTACGTTTGCTTTACCCAGACGAATCAGGTTGAAGGCATCCGCAATGGCATTGGTAGAAGTAGCACATGCTGAACAAGTCGCGTAGTTAGGACCATGGAAGCCATACATGATAGAAATCTGTCCGGCAGCAATATCCGAGATCATCTTCGGGATGAAGAACGGATTGAACTTGGGACCTATTTCCTGATGAGTGTAGTAGTTGCCTACTTCTTCCTCGAATGTATGTATACCACCGATACCGGCGCCAAAAATAACACCGATTCTGTTCAAATCTTCTTTTTCGACGTCAAGACCGGAGTCCGATACCGCTTCTTTGGCAACAGCGACAGCATACTGAGTGTATAAGTCCATCTTTCTTGCCTCTTTACGGTCGATATATTTAGTTACATCGAAGTTTTTCACTTCGCATGCAAACTGGGTCTTGAATTGCGACGCATCAAAATGAGTAATAGGCCCTGCTCCACTAACCCCGTTCACTAGATTTTCCCAGAATTCGGGTACATCATTGCCAACAGGAGTAATGGCGCCAAGGCCTGTTACTACCACTCTTTTTAATTCCATATTGATGAAATCGGATAATTACTTAGCGTGTTCTTCGATATAAGATACAGCATCACCTACAGTACCAATCTTTTCTGCTTGGTCATCAGGAATAGAGATACCGAATTCTTTTTCGAATTCCATGATAAGTTCTACAGTGTCAAGAGAATCTGCTCCCAGGTCGTTAGTGAAGCTTGCTTCGTTAGTAACTTCTGATTCTTCTACGCCTAATTTATCAACGATAATCGCTTTTACTCTTGATGCAATTTCAGACATAACTTTAAGTTTTTAATTAATAATTAGTTTTATTTCTTTAAATTTGCGGTGCAAAGGAATGAATATTTATCGTTTTGCGCAAATATTTGACTAAATAAATGCAGTCTTTTGCACATTTTTCACTGTTTTGTGCATTGAATTCGAGTATAATGAAGAAAAACATCGCCATTTTCGCTTCCGGTTCCGGCTCAAATGCCGAGAATATAATCCGGTATTTCCAAAAGAGCGACTCCGTTGAGGTGTCGTTAGTACTTTCTAATAAAAGTGATGCCTACGTTTTGGAACGTGCGCATCGTTTGAAAGTGCCCTGTAACGTATTCCCGAAGGAGGACTGGATAGCCGGAGATGAAATTCTGGCTATTTTGCAGGAATATCGCATTGACTTTATCGTGCTGGCAGGTTTCCTTGTCCGCGTGCCGGATTTGCTTTTGCATGCTTATCCCGATAAAATCATAAATATACATCCAGCTCTCCTGCCCAAGTTCGGTGGAAAAGGTATGTATGGCGACAAAGTTCACCAAGCCGTAGTAGCTGCAGGCGAAAAAGAAACTGGCATTACTATACATTATATTAATGAGCACTACGACGAAGGAAGCATCATCTTCCAAGCCACCTGCCCCGTACTTCCCGATGACTCACCCGAAGAGGTGGCTAAAAAAGTACACGCTTTGGAGTATGAGCATTTCCCACATGTTGTAGAAGAAACAATAAGTATTAAGTATTAGGTATTAAGTATTAACCATGCGGACTTTTGCCGAATGGAAGTTTAAGCAACTACGGTTAATACCTAATACTTATTACTTAATACCTATTATATTATACGCCTTCTCTTCTCTCCTCAACGGATAATCTCCCCGTAAGGTTTCGAATAGTTCCGGATGGGATTTTAATCGGTTGCTGTCTTCGATGGGATTGTACATTTTCAGCAGAGCTTCTTCATGGTCTTTTGCTTCAATAAGAGGCGAAGATGGGGCGGGAGGGGTGATTTCATAAGTTGCGCTTAGGTGGAAGAAACGGCAGATGGAGTCCAGCGACATTCGGGTGGCATTTGCTTTTCCGTCGGCGGAGTATCCGGCGATATGCGGGGTGCCTATCAGTACCTTTTCTAATAATTCACGGTTAATTTCCGGTTCATGTTCCCATACGTCGATTATTGCGTCCGAGATTGTACCGTTGTTGATGGCTTCCAGCAGGGCGTTTGTTTCGATCACTTCACCTCTTGAAGTGTTAATAACAACAGGCTTTCGTTGGAGAGACCGGAAGAAATTCCCGTCTGCCAGATGGTACGTTTTATATTTCCCTTCCTTATATAAAGGTACGTGAAAGGTGATGATATCACATTCTTCGGCTATTTTCTCTAGTGAGGTGAAGGCAATGTTTCCTTCTTTCTCTTCTCTTGGCAGGTCGTTCAGTAGTACACGCATACCGAAATCCTGTGCGACTTTGGCCACCTTGCTTCCTACATTACCTACACCAATAATGCCGATCGTCAGTTCGTCCGGCTTTTTATTCCGAAGAGATTTCCAGATCAGAAGAGAGGATTGTATATACTGAGCCACCGAGGCGGAATTGCATCCCGGGGCATTCGCCCACTCGATACCCGCCTGTTTGCAGTATTCGGTGTCGATATGGTCAAATCCGATGGTTGCTGTGGCGATAAATTTTACTTTGCTGCCTTCCAGCAATTCGCGGTTGCAGTGAGTGCGGGTCCGGATGATGAGTGCGTCCGCATCCTGTACCAGTTCCCGTGTAAAATCCTTTTCCGGTGCGTAGATTACCTCTTCGGCAATTTTCTCTGCTGCCTCTTTTATATAAGGTATCTTATCATCTATAATAATTTTCATATACAATTCCTTTTTTGCTCAGACAAAGGTAAGAAATAAAAAAGTAAGAAACGGTTGCTTGTCTGAAAAATATTACATAGCTTTGTCCTATTATACATCTATTAGCTAGTTAAGATTATGACATTTAGTAACCTTTGCAATGATATTTTTTGGAAATCGACGACAGATTACCATGTGACGGACAGCGTAGATGCGCCGATGAACAATCCTTACGAGTTGAAGTCGATAGAGTATTATTTGTATCTGAAAAACTGGATTGATGCCGTACAATGGCATTTCGAAGATATCATCCGTGACCCGCATATTGATCCGGTGGCAGCCGTAGCTTTGAAGAGAAGAATCGATAAATCCAATCAGGACCGTACGGATCTGGTGGAGCTGATCGACAGCTATTTTCTTGATCAATATAAGGACGTAAAGCCGCTGGCAGATGCTACCATCAATACGGAAAGTCCTGCCTGGGCAGTAGACCGTCTCTCTATTCTTGCTTTGAAAATTTACCACATGCAGCAGGAAGTGGAGCGTACGGATACGACGGAAGAACATCGTGCACAATGCCAGGTAAAACTGGATATTCTGCTGGAACAACGGAAAGACCTTTCTTCGGCTATCGATCAGCTGCTGGCTGATATTGAGGCAGGGAAGAAGTATATGAAAGTATATAAACAGATGAAGATGTATAATGACCCGGCGCTGAATCCGGTGCTTTATGCAAAAAAATAACGAATGGCGCGTATTCTCATTATCCGTTTCTCAGCTCTTGGCGATGTAGCCATGACGATACCGGTAGTACATTCGCTGGCAGTACAATATCCTCAACTTGAAATTACGGTGTTGAGCCGTGCTGTATGGCAGCCGCTTTTTCAGGGACTTCCTGCAAATGTGAGTTTTATCGGTGCTGACCTGACGGGTAAACATAAAGGATTATGGGGGTTGAACACCCTTTATTCGGAACTGAAAGCAAAGAGTTTCGACTATGTGGCAGATTTTCACCATGTGCTTCGTACGAAATACCTGTGTTTGAGGTTCCGGCTGGCTAATATACCTGTGGCATCTATCTATAAAGGTAGAGTGGGAAAAGAAAAATTAGTTCGCCGCCGGCATAAAGTATTGGAGAACCAGAAAAGTTCTTTCCGTCGTTATGCCGATGTGCTGGAGAAACTGGGTTTCCCTGTATTGTTGAACTTTTCTTCGATTTATGGAGATGAAAAAGGGAACTTTGCAGAGATAGAACCTGTCACAGGAGCGAAAGATAATTTGAAATGGATTGGTATAGCTCCATTTGCCAAACACATGGGTAAGATATACCCTATTGAATTGCAGGAGCAGGTAGTAGCCCATTTTGCCGCCGATCCAAAGGTGAAGGTTTTCCTTTTCGGTGGTGGCAAGAGTGAACAGGAAGTATTCGATGGCTGGGTGGCGAAATATCCTTCCGTCGTTTCTATGATTGGTAAGTTGAATATGCGTACCGAACTGAATCTAATGAGTCATCTGGATGTGATGCTCTCGATGGATTCGGCGAATATGCATCTGGCTTCGCTGGTCAACATTCCGGTGATCTCTGTCTGGGGAGCTACTCATCCATATGCCGGGTTTATGGGATGGAAACAGTTGCCGGTCAATACGGTACAGCTTGACCTGTCATGCCGTCCCTGCTCCGTATACGGACAGAAACCATGCTGGCGGGGCGATTATGCCTGCCTGAGAGAAATAAAACCCGAACAGGTGATAGCGAAGATTGAAGGAATAATCAATTAGGAGCCAGGTACTCCTGAGATATGGAACAAGAATGAAGAATAAACTTTTATATAAGTTGCGTAGCGGGAAGAATCCTAAGTTCATTTACTACTCGGTAAATGCTCTCAGACTTATCATTCCGAAAGGCATTTTCCGGCTACGGTTACAAGGAAAGTTGTCTTCACTATCCCGCCGGAAGGACAAGGAGTATATAGAACATCGTGTTGACTATTATAACAAACTTTCCGGAACGGTGCAATTACCTTCTTCTGCTCCGCATCTTTCAGAGCACAAGATGAGCAAACAAAAAGTGTATTTCTTTGATACTTATCAATATACCCGCTGGTTTTCCGATCAGTTTCAGTGGGGATTTTGTCCCGGTGATGTGACATTTGTTCCCGACTATCCCTCTATTGTGAAAAGTCGTCCGCTGACAGATGATAACGCGAATTCGATTGTGATGAAACTGGATAAGGTTCGTCATTTTATATTTGTGGACGACAAGAAGGCTTTTACTGAGAAGAAAAATATGGTAATCTTTCGTGGAAAGGTAAAAGGAAAACCTTCCAGAAAGCTTTTTATGGAAATGTATTTTCATCATCCGATGTGCGATCTGGGAGATGTCAGCAAAAATACGACTGATCCGGCAGAGTGGCGTACGGAGAAGAAAACGATTAATGAGCATTTGGATTATAAATTCATAATGGCTCTTGAAGGAATCGATGTGGCCAGCAACCTGAAATGGGTGATGTCATCAAATTCAATAGCAGTGATGCCCCGGCCTACCTGTGAGACATGGTTTATGGAAGGCACGCTTATTCCCAATTATCATTATATTGAAATAAAACCGGATTTCTCTGATCTGGAGGAACGGTTGAATTACTATATAGAGCATGTAGACGAATCATTGGAGATCATCAGACATGCCCATGAATATGTGTCCCAGTTTAAAGATAAGAGAAGAGAAAATTTGATATCACTGCTTGTGTTGGATAAATATTTTAAGATGACCGGGCAAAAGAGTTGAGAGATGAAGAGAAGTATGACCATTCTTGTTTTTTCGTAAGATGAAAATAATGATTAACCCCAAATACGAATATCTGAGAGAATATGTAGAACGTATTCCGAAAGATTTTGAGACAATAGGAACGGTAATTCATTCCGGGCGAAATTTGATAAAGATGATCACGGTGGATGGATTGGATATTAACGTGAAACGGTATACGATACCTCCACTGATAAATCGGATCGCTTATGCTTTCTTTCGCCCTTCGAAAGGGAAACGGGCTTTTGTTTATCCGGAGAAACTGTTGGAGAAAGGGTTTGAAACCCCATGTCCTATTGCCTATATAGAAGAGACAAAAATGGGTTTGATTGGTCATTCATATTTTATGAGCATACAATCTCCCTATCGATATAATTTTTGCCAGTTTGGCAATGCGGATATAAAAAGCTGCGAAGATGTAGTGACCGCTTTTGCGGAATTTACAGCGCGTCTGCATGAAGCCGGAATTCTGCATCTGGACTATTCGCCGGGAAACATCCTGTATGACAAGATAGGAGAGGAATATCATTTCTCACTGGTGGATATTAACAGAATGCATTTTGGCGAAGTGGATATTAAGAAAGGTTGTGCGAATTTTGCCCGTTTATGGGGGCAGACACCCTTCTTCATCTTGTTGGGAAAAGAGTATGCCCGTTCGAGAGGGATGGATGAAGAAGAATGTGTGCGTTTGATTCTGCATTACAGAAAGAAATTCTGGAACAGATATCGTCGCAGACATCAGGTCTGGTTTCAGTTGGATATTTAATGGCTAAAGGAGGGTAATTAATGATAGTAGCTTTTGAAAATAATGTTGTTTGTTCGGATGAAAAAGTACGGGACTACTTGCTGGCTCATCATGCTGACTTGAAAGAAGATCAGGATGAGGACGCATTATGTCTGGTTCGTTTGCATAAGGAGGAAGACATTGATGGCACTGATCGTGTGGACTTAGCCGGATGGAGGGAGCTTTCGAGAGAACTTTATTGGGCTGGGGAACAGATGGAGTGCAATTATTCTATTATCCGTTTTAGCCGGAAGACTACTTCTTTGCAGATGTCGGTCGTACTGTCAACCTGCAACCAGCTTGAATGGCTGGAGAAGGTGTTGTGGGGATATGAAGCCCAGGATACTAAGAACTTTGAATTGATTGTTGCCGATGATGGTTCGCGGAAAGAAACTTATGATATGTTGCAGAGGATAACTCCGCAATTATCCTTTCAGGTGAAGCATGTATGGCACGAAGATAAAGGATTCCGTAAATGCGATATTCTGAATAAAGGCATACTGGCTGCACAAGCAGATTACCTGCTTTTCAGTGATGGCGATTGTATTCCACGTAAAGACTTCGTCTCAACTCACTTGCGTCTTCGCCGTAAAGGACGTTTCCTGTCCGGCGGATATCATAAGTTGAGTATGGATTTGTCGAAAGATATTACAAAGGACGATATATTATCCGGCAGATGTTTTGATCTGCAATGGATGAGAGGAAAAGGGATGCCTGCCTCTTTTAAAAATAATAAACTGACTGCTACAGGATTTAAAAGGTGGGCATTAAATACATTTACTCCTACCAAAGCAAGCTGGAACGGGCATAACGCTTCCGGTTGGCTAAGCGATATTCTGGCTGTGAATGGTTTTGATGAGCGTATGCAGTACGGTGGACAAGACCGTGAATTTGGAGAACGTCTGGAGAACTATGGAATTCATGGTATGCAGATACGTTACTCTACCGTATGCCTCCATTTGGATCATGCAAGAGGGTATAAGACGAAAGACTCTATCCAGAAGAACCGGAACATACGAAAGCATACTCGTGGAGCAAAGGTTCAATGGGCTTCTCTGGGCATTGTAAAGGATGTACTGAGAGGTCAGTCTGTGAAGGTGAACAGTTATTATGATCGCTATACACGGGAAGAAGAGAAGCTGACTTCCTATAAGGAAAAAGGAGGATTCTACCGACATATCTATTCTTTGCCTTGTAGGTGGAGAAGAGCAAAGTATCATGATAAAGTGGTGCGTGCTTATCAGCAAGACACTGATGCTCCGGCATTATCGAACCATTCGGGAGTCATTGTCTCGTTGACGACATTTCCTCCCCGTATTTCTCAGCTTCATCTGATGTTGAAATCGATTCTGTGGCAGACTTGTCCGCCCGAAAAGATAATTGTATGGTTGTCGGAACTGGAGTTCCCCGGACGGTTGAATGATCTGCCGGAAGAACTTAAAACATTGATGGCTAAAGGAGTAGAATTCAGATTTGTGTCTGAGAATTTCCGTTCACATAAGAAGTATCATTATGTTTTCCGTGAATATCCGGATAGTAAAGTGATAACAGTGGATGATGATTTGATTTATCCCCGGAATACGGTTGAGCGTTTGCTTTCCTTATCGTATCAGTATCCGGATACAGTTTGCGGAAACGTTATCCGGAAGATTCATATGGATGGAAATTCTTTTTCGGTATATAGAAAGTGGGCGAAAGTGTTTACGATGCCGGTGAATAGCTCTTTGCAGAATGTGGCAATCGGATGTGGCGGGATTTATTATCCTCCCCATTGGTATGGAGAGGAGTTGTTTGACTGGAAAATAATCAGTGAACATTGTCCGTCTGCGGATGATTTATGGCTGAAAGCGAATGAATTAAAGAGGCGGGTCAAGGTGACAGGAGGGGGTGAATTCTATCCCCGGCCGATAGAGCTGCCTCAAACGCAGAATAATAGCTTACAAAAGAAAAATAATGGGAAAACTAACCTGAATGATAAACAGTGGAAATCTTTGAATGAACTTTGGAAACTAGACGAATTATACTGTATAAATGGCAAATAAGAGGTAATTGTTTGATTTGAGAGTGTTTAGATTGTATTATCGAATCACATACGAGTGTGAAATTTATTTAAAATAGAGGGTAGTTTTGCAGTATTCCTTGTTATATAGCATTCTATATAGAAGGGGCTGCAGTAAAAATAAAAAGTTGACAAGTAGAATAATATGAATACTAATATCTCTGGACCATTGATTAGTCTTATAGTGCCTGTTTATAATGTAAAGGACTATTTGAAGACTTGTCTGCAATCTATATTGGAGCAGACCTATAAGAACCTTGAGATTATCTTAGTTGATGATGGTTCTGACGACGGCTCTTCCGGTATCTGCGATGAGTATGCGCGTATGGATCAGCGCATTAAGACTATTCATTTGCCTCATAGTGGGGTGAGTGCTGCCCGTAATGCCGGTTTGGCTGCAGCTACGGGAGAGCTTTTGGGCTTTGTCGACAGTGATGACTGGATTGATCATGATATGTATCAGTATCTTTACACTTTGATGCAAGAGCATGATGCAGATGTTTCTGCTTGTACTTATCTTCTTGAGCAGGAGGGAAGACCTTCTAAAATAATCAACAACACGGGTAAGTTGTATGTTTTCTCCAGAAAGGAGATTATACGTGCTTTGGTAAAGAATGACTTGGTAAAGAACTATTTATGGGCGAAGCTCTTTAAACGTAAATTGTTTGACCGCCTTTCATTCCCTGTCGGACGGGTTTATGAGGACGTAGCTGTATTATATAAAGTATTTTATAGCTCTCAGAAAGTGGTATTGAGTTGTGTCTCTAAATACCATTATATGATTCATAAGAATGAAAGCATTACTCGTGGTGGTTATGATCCGGTAAAGGAATATCATTATTTCCTGAGTCTTTATGAACAGGATAAGTTTATTCAGAATGCGGAACTTGGAGGTGAATCTTCCGTTGGCGTACTTAAGAGGGGGATTCATTTGATTAACCATACTTTGTTGTGCCCTCCGTCACCGGCTTTTGAGGATATAATAGATGAAACGATGTTGAAAATGCGTGAATATCGTCATATTACTCCTTGGCAACTAGGCCCGAGTATGTCAATCAAACGATATTTTATGTGTAAACACTTCGGCTTCTATAGGATGCTATATCGTGGTTATCGTGCTATATTTAAGAGAAAGCACAAATTGTTGATTGACTAGAATGACTAAGGAAAAGATAGCTTTTATAGTAGTTCGTTATGGAAAAGATATAAACGGAGGTGCTGAATATCATTGTCGTATGCTGGCCGAAAGGCTGGTTAACGATTATGATGTTGAAGTATTGACTACGTGTGTCAAGAATTATGTTACCGGTGATAATGAATATCCTGAAGGAGAAGAAATCCTGAATGGAGTTTTGGTACGTCGATTCTATTCAGATCCTGTTGAACCGGACTTACATAAAAGCTATGTCAGGCAGGCGGCTCCGGCAAAGAAGTGGAGGCACTTCTTGTACAGATGTCGTCTTTTGAAGCCTTTGTCTTATGTGAAACCGATTTGGCATTATAAAGAACAAGAAGAAATAAAGGCCTTGAATAGTCAGGTTTTTTATTCATCTTCAATGTATGCTTTTATAAGAGAGAATAAAGCTTCTTATAGAGCATTCATTCCGCTTTCCTTTTTCCCTCATACTTATTATACTGCACTATATGCACCGGAGAAGACGATTCTGATTCCTACTATGCATAATAACGGTTCATCCTTTCGTTCTATTATTACTTCTGTTTTCTCTGAGGTTGCCTATATTGGATTTAATATAGAAGCAGAACAGAAATTGGTAGAGAATATAGTTGGAAAGCCTTTGGCTGCTCACGGCATTATAAGTGTAGGTATAGAGAAGACGAAAGCTGCTGATTGGGAGCAAACAAAGGTAAAATATAATTTGCCGGAAGATTATCTATTGTATGTAGGGAGAATTGATGCTATAAAGTTGAATAATATAGTTGAGTATTTTTTAAGCTATAAAAAGAAATATGTAGATTCTCGATTAAAGCTAGTTTTAGTCGGAGGTATTTTTGGAAAGACAGTCGAACATCCGGATATAATTTACACAGGTTTTGTTGATGATGCGGAGAAAGTAGCGATTCAGTTGAATGCTAAAGTAATAGTGAATCCTTCCAGATATGAAAGTTTATCACTTATTTTACTTGAAACGATGAGCGAAGGTAAGGCGATGTTGGTCAATGGCAGGTGTAATGTGTTGAGAGAACATTGTGAAAAGAGTAATTATGCAGCTTTGTATTATATGAATCGTAGAGATTTTATGCGAAAATTGCATCACCTTGAGAACTCAGAAACATTACGTCAACAGATGGGAGAGAAAGGGCGTCACTATGTTCAGGAGAATTATAATTGGGAGATGATTATAGGACGGATGAAAAATGTGATTCAGATGCTCTCATAAGTAGAATGTTGTATTAAGGGAAGCTATGAAGAAAGAGAAAGTTGCTTTTGTTGTTGTCAGATATGGCAAAAATATAAATGGCGGGGCTGAATATCATTGTCAGATGTTAGCAGAACGGTTAGTACCTGATTATGATGTGGAAGTACTTACTACCTGTGTCAGAGATGTTGCGACGGGTGAAAATATATATCCGGAAGGTGAGGAGGAATGGAATGGAGTGGTGATTCGTCGTTTTAGGACGAATCCTGTTCAGCGTGAAAAGGAACGCTATTTCGCAAAGAGGGCTAAACCAGCAAGAAAACTACGCCAGTTCCTTTTTAAATTAGGAATCTTGAAATACTTGTCTTATTTGATTCCTGTATGGACTTACAAGAATGATGATGAAGTGCAGGCGATGAAGAGTGATAAATTCTATTCGTCCGCATTGAATGATTATATTCGTGATCATATAGATGAATATAAAGCATTTATAGCAATGTCTTCTGATTATGTCACCTTTTATTATACTGCATTGTATGCAGGTAGAAAAACAATAGCTATTCCTACAATGCATAATATGGGTATTTCTTTCCGTTCTGTATTAACATCTGCTTTTTCAAATATAGCTTATGTTGGTTTTAATACCGGAGAGGAACAGAGGCTTGCTGAAAATATTCTGGGTAAGGCTTTGGGGGCTCATGGGATATTGAGTGTAGGAATAGAGGAGTCTTTATCCGCAGATTGGGCGATGACAAAAGAAAAGTTTCAATTACCAGAGAAATATTTGTTATATATTGGTCGTATTACTCCTAAAAAGATTCATCGTTTACTTACATATTTTGTGAACTATAAGAAAAAATATTCAGATTCAACATTAAGATTAGTATTGGTAGGTGGGCTGGCTATGGAGCGATTTGAGCATCCTGATGTTATATACACAGGCTTTGTCAGTGATGAAGAGAAAATGTCAATTCTACAGCATGCCGATATTGTAGTGAATCCTTCTCGTTATGAAAGCCTTTCTTTAATACTTTTAGAGGCTATGAGTCAAAAGAGGCCAATGCTTGTAAACGGACATTGTAAGGTCTTGAAAGAACATTGTTTAAAAAGTGATTTTGCTTCTTTTTATTACATGAATAATCGTGGGTTTAATCAGGCACTTCGACGGATTGAACAATCGGAAGATTTGAGAGAGGAGATGGGAGAGAAAGGTGTATTTTATGTGAAATCGAACTATAATTGGACTTTGATTATGGGGCGCTTAAAGCAAGCTATCAAGAGTATCTAAATCTTTATATATTTTCGATAACATGCTTTAGTTTATTCATTATTATGTTCCAGTCGTAATTACTGTTAACGTAAGAATATCCTTTTTCTCCCATCTCTAATCTAAGATTGGTAGAAGAGTCTAGCATATGAAGCTTATCAATGAAACTTTTTTCATTAGTGTAGTATAAAGCAGCATTATTACTTTTATGGCAATGTTCTTTCAATACATTACAATTGCCATTGACCAGCATCGCTTTTTTTAAAGCCATTGCTTCCAGTAATATAAGTGATAGGCTTTCATACAGTGATGGGTTGATTACAATCTTTGCATGTTGAATGATTGATATCTTTTCTTGTTCTTCAACAAAATTAGTATATATAATATCCGGATGATTAAAAGGATCACTATATTGTTTGCCTACAAGAACAAACTTTAAATCAGAATTAGGATATACCTTTTTATAGTTGAGGAAATAAGTATACACATTGTTAAGTTTGCCTTGGTCTACTCTCCCTACATAGAGCATATATTCATCAGGAAGATTATACTTTTCTTGGGTCACTGCCCAGTCTGATGGAGCACTTAGCTCTATCCCTACGCTTACAATACTGTGGGGTGCCATGTGCATACCAAATATTTTTCTTGCTAGTTTTTGTTCTGCTGTTGTGTTGAAAGCGATGTAGGCTGCCTTTGTAAAGACTTGTGTCAAGGTTGAGCGAAATGCAGTTTTGTGATAATGCATTGTAGGGATTACAATAGTCTTTTCTGGTGCATATAAAGTTGTGTAATATAAATGAGAATAATCTATTGTAATAGGGATGATTGCTTTGTAATTATCTTTATTTTCTTTTATGAAATTGAAGAGAGCCGGAGAATGGAAAACTTGGCTACCGAGTGCTTCTAGTTCTTCTTTTTCTTTGAAATGCCAAACAGGGAAAAAGTAAGAAGCAATAGCTAGAAAGTGGCATTTGTATAAAAAACGTCTTAATTTATAAGCCGGTTTAGCTTTCTTTTTATAAAAGTTTTCAAGTTCAGGATGAGTGGGATTAGTTTTAAAACGGCGAACAATGACTTTATTGATAATCTCTTTTTCCTTAAACTTAAGATTTTCTCCAGTTCTATAATTATCTACACAAGTAGTTAGAACTTCAACGTTATAATCATTGGTGAGTCTTTCGGCTAGCATTCTACAATGATACTCTGCTCCTCCATTGATATTTAATCCGTAACGTACAACAACAAATGCTATATTTTCCTTACTCATATTAATATAATAAGCTTTCCGGCAAAGATACGATTATTAATGATAACCTGGGAACTTAAAATCTGGTTTTTATTTTACTGATAATACTATATTCTCTATCTTTGTGCGTAAGTTTATTAATGGAGAGCATGCATGGAGAATAATTATTTGATAAGTGTGATTGTACCTGTACATAATACAGTTAATTATTTGCGAAAATGTATTGAATCTATACGGAATCAGTCTTTAGAAAATATAGAGATAATTCTGGTAGATAATTTATCAACTGATGGATCTTCTGAGATATGTGATGAATATGCAAGTATGGATACTCGGGTAAAAGTAATCCATCTTTCGGTAGCTAATGCATCTGTAGCTCGTAATGCTGGCATTGATATGGCTTCTGCTCCATATATAGGGTTTATAGACAGTGATGATTATATTGACGTCAATATGTATGAGGAATTGCTTGCTGCAATTAGTTCATATGGTGTTGATTTGGTATATTCCAATTTTCAGATTGAACATGACGACGGGCATATAGACTCTTTTGAACCTAATAGTGGTATGGTCTGTGAAAGATCTTCGAAGGAGGTGGTGTATGATATGATGTGTGATCGATTGAATAGCTCTTGTTGTACGAAACTCTTTAAGAAGACACTTTTTTCTTCATTAAAATTTCCTATACATAATATGTATGAGGATCGTCTTATCTTGCATCAGTGGATATTAGAGTCTGAAAAAGTAGTGTGGATTGATAAGGCATTTTATCATTATGTAAAAAGAAGCTCTAGTATTTGCCATGTTATTTCGCCATTACAACGTTACCATTTCTTTTTAGCGCAATTTTGCCGCTTGGAGTTTATTAATAATAATCTATTGTTCGATACGGAAGAACAATATAATATGAAAACATCCCTTGTTAAGAGCTGCTTAAGGACTTTTAAAGAGATGCGTTCTTTTCCTTTTAGCGAAAGTCGTGCCTATGTTGTTGATATGAAGAATAATTTGAAGAAATTAATTCCTCTGTCTAAAAAGGAACTTGATATTAAATGTTATAAACGGCTGAGAAAGATTGTTTATTTTTGGCCTATTTATTATTGGATACATTTTAAACTTAAAAAGATAAATAGTGGAGAATAAGTATTTGGTTAGTATAATAGTGCCTGTTCATAATACCGCTGATTATTTGCATAAATGTATTGAATCATTACGTAGTCAGACATTACAGCAGATTGAAATAATCTTGGTTGATAATTTATCTGTTGATGGTTCTTCTGAGATATGTGATGAATATGCGAAAATTGATAAACGTATTAAAGTGCTTCATCTTTCTATAGCTGGACTCTCTATTGCCCGTAATGCTGGCATGCGTATAGCTTCTGCTCCTTACATTGGTTTTGTTGACAGTGACGACTATGTTGAACCTGCAATGTTTGAGAAAATGTTAGATGCAATGGTACAAAGTGATGCGGAAATTGCATATTGTAATTTTCTTCTTGAATATGAATTTAAACCAAACGAGTCTCCTTACCGGAATTCTGGAGATATTGTTATTCGAGATCCAAAGAATGTATTACAAGATATGATGATGGAAAAAGTTAGTTGTTCTGCTTGTACAAAGCTTTATAAGAGTGGCTTTCTGACATCATTACAATTCCCAGAGGGGAAAAATTATGAAGACAGGCTTGTAATGTATGAATGGGTTGCTCTATGTAAGAAAGTTGTATGGGTAGATAGCCCTTTTTATCATTATGTAGAACGACAAACGAGTATATGTCACACGATGTCTCCTATGAATCTTTATCATTATTTTTTGGCAGAATATGCCCGCATGAGGTTCATGGAGAAATATTCTCTATTTGAAGAAGAAGATCTTTTTAAAATTAGGACTAGGTTGATTGGGACTTGTCTTACAATATTTAAGGAGATACTTTTGAAGGTGAATTTGAGAGAATTCAAAGAACCTGTTAAGGATATGAGGCAGAAAATGAAAGAGATAGCTGCATTGCCTGAAGATACATATGAATTGAAATATCGCAGGAGGGTAAGAAAAATAGCTTATCATTGGCATTTGTACTACTTGACTCATTTCCTGTTTAAAAAAGGTGGAGATTCGTGAATAGAAAAAGGGATATTTACTTAATATCTCACTAGATAGTTTTTTTCCCTTTTTACTTCCTTTCTTTTCCTTTTATATCGAACCATTTTGCTAATCTTATCTGAATGAATCTGAGATGGAATCGGCGGACTCTTCTCCGCATACGTGCGGATACATAACTAGGATTAATGAGTTTTGAATAGTGTCTGGCCTTTTTATACATGCCCAGACACATATACTTATCGTATAGATCATAGTAAAAGCAACTTAAGGATCGTAAGTATGGCTCTGTTAATGGAGTATTAAATTTGTGGATATAAAATGCAGTTATATCAATGGTCGATAATATGAATCTTTCATATTTCTGTATATCATTAGAATGACTTGCTGACTCTTCTAAGACACGGTATACTGTAGTGCTTTCCGGAATAAATTTTATTTTGTGATAATATGATATCCATAGCCACATAGGATAGTCTCCCATTAGCCAGTTTTTGCTCTTGGGTTCCACTTCTTTCAAGTACTCCATTACTAAGGCACTGCGTATGCAAGATGTAAGGGTTGGAATACAATTTCCGGATAATAACTCTATATAACCATTAAATTCCCGTCCAATAATATCTTTTTCTATTTTGCCTTCCTTTTGGTTATATACCTTGCTGGTAGTATATATCATGCCGTAATCAGGATTGTTCTCTAGAAAATCGATTTGTTTCTGAAGTTTTAATGGGTCAATCCAATAATCGTCTCCTTCGCATATTGCAATATACTTTCCTCTGACTCGTGAGCATTGGTATTTGGCAAAGATATCTTCTTTCTTTGAGTATTTGTTTTCTTTCTGATATATGGGTCTTATGACTTGAGGGTGATTATGCTCGTACTCGCGAATGATATCAGGAGTATTATCAGTGGATGCATCATCATGGATTAGAATTTCAAATGGAAAATTGGTCTTTTGCATTAGAAAACCATCTAGACACTGGGATATATATAATCCATGATTATATGTGCTACAAATTATACTTACTAATGGAGTATTTGCTATATCTTTCATTCAATATTAACTTTTGTGTACCTCTTTCTTCATTAAATACTTCTCATCCCTATCCTCAGCCTCATAAAATCCCATTTTATGATATGCATGAAGTGCATTGTTATTGTCTTTTCTAACTTCAAGCAATATCTCCTGAATGTCCGTAGAAAGATGTTCTATGATATAATTAATTGTTTTTTTAGAGATCCCATGACCTTGATGGTCAGGGTTTACACAGACATAGGGTATATATAAAAATCTCTCTTCTCTATTGTAATAGCCAACAATTAAAGATATAATGTTAGATCCGGAAATAGTATAGTACATAGAGCCGTTATGGTACATTTTTAATATCCATTCATCCAGGTTGGGCATCTGTAACAGAGAAGGAACAAACCAGTTTGCAGAGGATATGATAAAATCCCTGAATTCGGTATATGCTAGAGGTTCTGTATGGATTGTTATGCTCATATTTTAATCAATAATAATATGTACAAACTGGTCCATGTTTTCTATAACATTAAACATTTCTTCTTTCGAAGAATATTTGAGGATAAGTGTCCCCAATGCATCGCCAGCATCACGGAAAGCATGAACATTATCTCCACTTTTCAGTTCTGTTACACAATCTACCAGATTGTTTTTTGCAAAGTTTTCATCAAATGATATTTCTTTAAACCGTCCGGTCTGTTTGCTATGTAACATATAATTAGACCAATATCCCCTTGCAGGTGACATCTCTATTTCGGAGCAATCTTCTCCCAAAGCTGCTTTTATCACATATTTAACCATGTTGACTCCTGTTGCCAGTTCTGTAATCTGAGGTATTAAACTGCCACCGCTTCTGGCACCTAACTCCAGTATATACAATTTCCCGTTTTTACCAAGAATAGCCTCGACATTATATGCGGTTGTCCCCATTTTTAGTTCAGAAATCAGACGCTGTATGTCCTTTTCCAGTTCTGTTATAATTTCAGGTTTCATTTGGAAAGGCCAGCATTCACCAAGTGGGGCGAAATCTTTGACAACTGAAGAACTGTAGTATTCGTTTCCAAAACAGTGGAATTTTAAAATTCCGTCTACGGAAAAGGCATCTCCTGATATCTGATATCCGTCCTTCTCTATGAATTCCTCAATAATAATGCGTTTTTCACGGGAATATGAGAGGGCATCTTCTATAAAGTCTTTTAGTTGATCTACGTTAGTCAGTTTATTGATGCCTTTACTTCCTGATGAATCGACAGGCTTTATCATAACAGGAAGGGTTAAATTCTTGATTTGTTCCAAAGCCTCCGTGTATGAAGAACATCCGACGTATTTGGGAACATTGAAATTATGTTCAGCCAGATATCGTCTGAATAAGTCTTTCTGAGAAAGAATTTCTACAGAAGTATAGGGGCTGGTGGGCAATCCTAGTTTCTCACAAACATAAGCAGCTGTAGGAGCTGCAGGATCTGAAGCATATGCAACGACGCCATCTACTTGAAGTCTTTTGGCTAACTCGTAAACAGCTTCCTTATCTGTTGTGCTGACATTATAATATTCGTGGGCATACTGATGTCCTGGGTTATTCGGCAAGTAATCGCAGGTGATTACATAATATCCCATTTTTACAGCTTCTTTAATCGCATAGACCTGATATAAAGAGCCTCCTAGCATTAAAACTTTTTTCATCTTATAAACTTTCGACAAATCGCTTAAGTCTTTGAATTCCTTCTTTAATTTTATATATATCTAATGTAAAAGCAATCCGGATAAAATCCTCGCAACAATCACCGTAAGTTATTCCAGGAACCACTGCCACTTGTTCTTTTTCTAAAAGGGCATATGCGAACTCCTCAGATTTTAATCCGGTAGATTTTATATTTAACATTGCATAAAAGGTTCCTTGTGGCGCATCGACTGTTATTGTTTTGATTTTGGCAACTTCTTCCAATAAAACATTTCGGCGGAGAGTGAATTCCTCAATCATACCAGCCGAATATTTCTCCGAATTTCTTAGTGCTTCTATAGCTGCATACTGAGACGGCAATGGAGCACAAGCAGCTATGTTCTCTTGAAACATTGTCATCACTGATATTAACTCTGAAGGTGCAGCTATATAACCCAAACGCCATCCGGTCATACAGAATTCTTTTGATAAACTATTGATAACAACAGTGCGTTCCTTCATCTTGTCGCATGTAACAATACTTTTGAAATGAGCATTATCATAAAGTAGTGTTTTGTATACCTCATCTGTTATTACTATCAAATCATTTTCAATAGCTATCTGTGCTATTTGTTGGATGGAGTCATCAGAAATTATCCGCCCGGAAGGGTTGCTGGGCGTATTTAAAATAATAGCTTTTGTTTTAGGAGTGATTGCCTTCCTTATATTTTCTATAGATATCGATAAGTCATTGGTGCTGACAGGAGCTGTGATAATGGGCTCTCCACTACACATACATACCATCTGTACATAGTTTATCCAATATGGAGCTGGTATAATGACTTCATCCCCTCTGTTTAGAATGGCTAGCAGGGTTAAATATAATCCTTCCATTCCCCCAACTGTAACCATAATCTCATTTGTCGGGTTGTATTCTATATTATATTGTAACTTGTATCTGGAAGATATTATTTCTCTTAATTCTAATAATCCGGCATTAGGGGAGTATCTTGTACGACCTTCCAGTATCGCTTTACAGCCAGCTTCTTTTATTTTATCGTGTGGATGTATATCCGGGTCTCCCAATGTGAAGTCTATAACATTGTCATATTTTTGGGCCAAATTAAATAGACGCCTTGTTAAGGAAGGGGATATAGAGTTTGTTATTTCTGATAATTGTATCATACTATTTCTTTATAATTTGGAGGATATACTCGACTTCATTTTCACTTAAAGCATGGTGCATTGGCAAGCAGATGACGTTATTGGACATTTGGGTTGCTATTGGCAGATTGTCAGGGTTAGCAGAATCTAATCCGCGATATGTTGAGAATGTACTGATTAGCGGATAGAAATAACGGCGTCCGAATACATTATGTTCCTTCATCTTAAAATAAAGTTCATCACGCGTCATTCCATATTCTTCAGCATTTATGAAAATTGGGAAATAAGAATAATTGTGGCGTACTCCTGGTATATCATTGAAAAAGGTTATCCCTTTAACACCTTGAAGTTCATCTCTATATCTTATGGCTACTTTGCGACGGGAATTGATTGCATGATCTACTTGCTTAAGGTTAAGTAATCCGTATGCAGCGCGTACCTCATCTACTTTACTATTAATACCGGGGGCTACAACTTCAGTTTCACTGGCAAAACCAAAGTTCTTTAGATAGTCGATGCGCTTTTTAGTCTGCTCGTCATGAACGACTAATGCTCCACCTTCCAAAGTATTGTAAACTTTCGTTGCATGAAAACTCAGAGTAGCCATATCTCCAAAGTTTAAAATGCTTTCCCCGTTTATTTCTACTCCAAAAGCATGAGCGGCATCATATATGACTTTTAATCCATATTTATTGGCAATTTCTTGAATCTCTTTCGTTTTACAAGGCTTCCCGTAAACGTGTACAGGCATGATAGCTGTAGTCCTGGGGGTAATGGCCGCTTCTATTTTACTAGGATCCAGATTACAGGTTTCTGGCTCAATGTCTACAAAAACAGGTTTGATTCCATTCCACCAAAGAGAATGCGTTGTTGCTACAAAGCTAAAGGGAGTAGTTATCACTTCACCGGTAATTCTCATTGCTTGTAAAGCGGTTATTAAAGGTAGAGTTCCGTTCGTAAACAAACTGAGATAGGGAACTTTAAGATACTTAGCTAATTCCTCTTCTAGTTTTTGGTGGAAGTTGCCATTATTTGTCAGCATTTTGCTTTCCCATATTTCTTTTAATAAGAAAGTAAAATCTTCCAAAGAAGGCAGTAGGGGGGAAGTCACATATATAGGTTTATCTATCATTGTAATTATGGATATTATTGGTCTATATAATAGTTGTTTAGGTTAATGACGTTATTGTCTTTGTCTCCATTAAGAATCGGGTGTCAGCTCCAATTTAATGATTTAAGACTTAAATTTCACAAAGATAGATAGATTCCAATACTTATCAAAATATATGTTTGGAATTTATCTAACTATTGTTGTATTGGAATTCTATCTGTTGTATCTTTGCATGATAATGAACTTATTTAATGATGCAAAGGTAATGAGACATGCTTTTTTAATTCTGGCCCATAATGAATTTCAAATATTGAAGATACTACTTTCTATGCTTGATGATGGGAGGAATGATATATATCTGCATATTGATAAGAAAGTCGTGCTCGGACCTTTAGAGCAAGATTTATTTCGGCTTGCAAAAGCTCGTCTTTTTGTACTTGAGCAACGTCTTGACGTAAGATGGGGTGATATTAGTGTGGTAAAGGCTGAACTGTTGTTACTTGAGACAGCCAGTATGAAAGGTCCTTATGATTATTATCATTTGTTGTCAGGAGTCGATTTGCCGATAAAGTCACAAGACTATATCCATCATTTCTTCGAGAAAAATAAGGGGTATGAGTTTGTGCCTTACTCTTGTGGTGAGGCTAATTTAAAAGATCTCGAAAGAAAGGTTTTTAAATATCATTTGTTCTGTCGTTATTATAAAATTCCACCTCGTATTTTTAAAAAGCAAGTACAATCTCTTCGAATAAACTTTTTAAAGTTGCAGGATTTCTTCCATTATAACCGACCTAAAGAAATTGAATTTAAAAAGGGTTCCAATTGGGTTAGTATTACGCATGAGTTGCTAACAATTATATTAGCCCAAAAGTCTTTTATTTTAAGGCGTTTTAAAAATGTTTGCTGTGGTGACGAAATATTTCTTCAATCTATATTGTGGAACTCAGAAAGGCGGAGTCATATTTATCCAGGTAGTGAGCAGTTGAATGCCGGACTTCGTGCAATTGATTGGGAACGGGGGAATCCTTATGTTTGGAAAATGGAGGATTTGCAATATTTATTAGAAACAGAGCATTTGTTTGCTCGAAAATTTGATTCGCAGAATATGGATGTTGTGATCAAAATAAGGGAGCTTTTTTCTTGAATGTATAAAGTGATGTGTGGTGGTAACTCATGAAGATGAGTAGAGAAATTGCACCTTAGATATCATTCTATGATTTAATCTAATGGAGAGGTGATATTATTTATTTTTGTATATTTAGTTATACTTTTTTGCTGGTCTTATATATTATTTATAATATTGTACCGTTTTATAAGTCTCCTGTAGGTAGTTGGATCAAAATCAATAAAAGAGTATTGGATGATGTCTGTTTTTAATAAGCGTAGAGAGTTTGTTCGTTTCATATTGGTTGGTGTTCTGGCAACTGCTACTCATTATGGTATTTATTTCTTTTTATGTGTATTGATGTTACCAGCTATTGCATATACTATTGGTTATGCTATTAGCTTTATTCTGAATTTTTACTTGTCTAATATATTCACCTTTAATACTAAGCCTACTGTTAGGAAAGGAATAGGATTTGGCATCAGTCATTTTATCAATTATTTGTTGCATATCGGGCTGTTGTCGCTATTTATATGGATCGGAGTTCCCGAGAGATGGGCACCTCTTCCTGTGTTTGCATTAGTAGTGCCGGTTAATTTCCTTCTTGTTCGTTTTGTTCTAAAATCTAAAAAAATATGAGTAAAGTTAGTGTTTTAATACCTGCATACAACGAGGAACTCTCTCTTCCGGAGCTCTATTCGAAGCTAAAAGAAATGATGGATTCTTATGCAGAATATGAGTGGGAGATTTTGTTTGTTAATGATGGCAGCCATGATAAAACATTGGAAGTTATTAAATTTTTGAGATCACAAGACGAGAGAATTAATTTTGTCGACCTGTCGCGCAATTTTGGAAAAGAAGTAGCAATGTTAGCTGGTTTCGATTATGCTACGGGCGATTGTCTGGTGATTATGGATGCTGACTTGCAACATCCTCCTCACTTAATCCCTGAAATGTTGAAATATTGGGAAGAAGGGTATGATGATGTATACGCAAAGCGAATAACCAGAGGCAAGGAGAGTTTGATGCGTAAATATCTGTCCTTGTTATTCTATAAGTTATTGCAGAAAACGACCCGTGTGGAGATTCTCCCGAATGTCGGTGATTTCAGACTGTTAGATCGTTGTTGTATAAACGCTTTGAAACAGATGCGTGAGAGCCAAAGATATACTAAAGGTATGTATTGCTGGATTGGATTTCGTAAGAAAGAGATCAAATTCGAGCAGGAAGATCGTGTTGCCGGTACATCTTCGTTTAACTTTTTCAGCCTTCTGAGCTTGGCTGTGGAAGGGGTGACCTCCTTTACTGTAGCTCCTTTACGCATTTCTACTTTTGCTGGAATTATAGTTTCCTTGGTTGCTTTCATATACATGTGCTTCATCATGTTTAAAACATTGATATGGGGCGAAGTAGTACAGGGTTTCCCTACTCTGATGGTCGTGATTCTTTTTCTAGGTGGGATACAGTTGCTGTCCTTGGGAGTCATAGGGGAGTATATAGGACGTATTTTCAATGAAACAAAGAATCGTCCTACCTACATTGCAAGAGAATATAATGGTGTGAAACAATAACTAAGATTATGAGTAAAAAAACGGTTCGGATTGGTATTGGCGCATTTCTGTTGATAATAGGAAGTTTATTTTACCTGATGAATATGTACACTCCGATATGTGGAGATGATTATCTTTATTCATTCTATTTGACTCCTGTGGCAGCTAAGTCTTTCTTTGAAGGCGCATCGATAGGATTTGAGCAGAAGATATCATCATTTACCGATGTTATTTTTTCGCAATATAATCATTATTTTTATGTGAATGGCCGTACCATTCCTCATATTCTGGAGCAGTCGTTTGCCGGACTTTGGGGGGAGAATTGTTTTAATTTAATCAATGTATTCGCTTTTCTGTTACTTAATATGTTGGTTATATGGATTTCCGGAAAAAGAAATCTGACAAAATTCGGTTACTGGGTTGCTGCAGTTTTCTTTATATGGTTCTTATTGCCTTGCCCGGTTGATCTCTTTTTACTGATGAGTGGTGCTCTCAATTATACTTGGAGCGCCGTTCTTTGTTTGGCTTTTCTGCTTGTTTATACTAAAGTGCGGCAAATGGAAAGGGTGAATTGGGGAGTTGCTTTTCTTCTTTTTTTGCTGGGCGTCATTTCTGGTTGGACACATGAATCTTTGGTTATTGGCATTTCCGGGGCTTTGTTTATTATTTATTGTGTACAATATAATAAGAGGAAGCCCAAATCACCTGAAGTAGCTTTGGTTGCCGGCTTTTGGCTTGGGACCTTGTTGTTGTGTTTATCGCCTGCTGCCCGCGGGCGCGCGTCGTTTGATCATCCTTCCATCTGGGAAACCTTCTTATTGATAATCGGTGAGCTTCGGGCATTTTATGTTCTTCTGTTTTTGCTGGTATATACTTTTTTTCGTGAAAAGAGAAACAACAATAATCATACTCTGAGAAAGTTTTTCTATGATAATCAACTTTATTTTTATGTAATCTTAATTGAACTTGTTTTTAGCTTGGTTATAGGATTTCGAAATGTCCGGCAATTGTTTGGAATAGAGTTGTTTTCTGTTGTGATTTTAATCAAGCTGATCAGTGAACAGACTTCATTTAATGCGGTTTGGTGTAGAAGTGTATCAATTGTGGCAGCAAGTGCGATCGTTTTGCATATGGCATTTGTCATTCCATGCGCAAAACGTTCTCATGCGCAATTTCAGGATATAGTGACCACTTATCTCCACTCAGAAGACGGTGTTGTTTCTTTCAGATACGAAGAGTTTCCCTGTTGGGTCGATTCTTATGTCTGGCGATTCGGAGGGCATGCGGATTGGGAAGCTTTTTGTATTTCCGTCTATTATATGGGAGACAAAAAGCCAATGAAAGCTTTGCTGGTTGATTAGTATTCATTTGTGATAATAGATGATTGCCAGTTAAGATGTTTTTCGGTAGTAATATTTTTTGCTGTGTATAAAAATTGTAAAAAGAAGTAGGATTTTGCATGTGTTCATATTAATAGCTCTATATTTGTACAATTAAACCTAAACCCTTTTACAGTTTACTTATGGAGCTATTGAAAAGTCATTTTTTAAAATGAGAAAGGCTTATATTGAGTCGTTTATTATTCTTTTGTTTCTGTCCTGCTGTCCTTTCATTGTTTCTTCCTGTCACGAGGAAGAGAAAGAGGAGATACCTGAATCTCCTTTTGACGAAGAAGATATTCAACACGAACAAGATCTGAATGCTTATTTGGGAAAAAGCTATTCGTGTAAAATTTCTCAGGTCTCAGTAATGGAATCTTCCGTTCGCGTTACTGGTGAATATACCGGTGAAGGCAACTTCTTTTTAGGTGAGATTCCTCCTTATTTGGATATCATAGATGTGAAGAAGGCTCCTTATAAGTTGAAGTTAGAAGATTCATCTTTTGAAATTAAGTTAGAGCGTTATGTAGAAAGGGATGGAGCATTATATGACCGTCTTTTGTCAAAGTGGGCTATTTATAAAGAGGGAGTAGAAAGAGACCAACTGGTTTCTCATGCGCATCAAGCGGATGAAATTCATGCGTTTCAGAATCTTCCGGCTATCAAACTGACTTCAAAGAAAGGGTTGGGTGGAATTATTCCTAACCAATATATATCGGATTTTACTTCGTTGGGGATAAGCAGTGCTACGATTAATGTTTGTATCACTCAGTTTATGCATCTGACGCCAAGAGCGGGAGATATTGCGCATACTTATGGGGGAAGAACCTATTATATGGATGAAGGTTACCTCAAGACTGTGCTTGACGTTCCTCTTTTAGAAGCAGCCAAACGGAATATTGCTGTTGCTGCCATCATTCTTGTCGAACCGGCAGCTAAATGTGTAGACCCTGACTTGGGGGCATTGTTGCAACATCCGGATTATGAAAGAGGGGTTTATACAATGCCTAATATGACTACTCTGGAATCGGTAAATTGTTATGCGGCGGCATTTGATTTTCTGGCGAAAAGATATTGTACGGCGGACAATCGCTACGGGCGTATAGCTCATTGGATTATGCATAATGAGGTAGACGGCTGTATAGACTGGACAAATATGGGAGTAAAACCTCTTACTGTATTTACGGACACCTATATAAAATCAATGCGTATATGTTATAATATAGTACGCCAATATGATAAGCAGGCAGAGGTTTTGGGCTCCTTTACACATTCCTGGACACAGATAGCGAATGTGGGATGGTGGCTCTATACAAGCAAGGAAATCATTGATTTGTTGAATGTTTATAGTCGGGTAGAAGGGGACTTTCAGTGGGGATTAGCTTATCATAGCTATTCTCAGGATTTGACGAATCCATGTGTTTGGATTGATCCGAACGCAACGTTTTCCATGGATACCCAATTTATTACGTTTAAGAATCTGGAAGTTCTGAGTAAGTGGGCGCTTACCAAAGAAAATAAATATAAAGGGACTATTAAGCGCTCTGTCTGGCTTTCTGAGGCTGGAGTAAATTCTCCTACTTATTCGGATGAAGATTTTCAGAAGCAAGCGGCTAGTTTGGCTTTCGCCTGGAAGAAAATCAATGCATTGGAAGGGATTGATGGGCTACAATGGCATAATTGGTTTGATCATCCGGGAGACGGAGCTTGCTTCGGATTGCGTAAATACTTGGATGAATCTTACAGAGGGGAAGCCAAACCTGTGTGGGAAGTTTATCGAAAAGCAGGCACAAATGAAGAAGATGAATACTTCGAACAATTCTTACCTTTAATTGGAATTCCTGATTGGAATATTATTGAGAATTTTTAATCAACGACATTATTAACTAAAACTGAAATTATGGAAAATTTGAAAGCTTTCTTTACGAGAAGGCCTGAACGCCTGTTAGGGCGATGTGGCATGTTGTTTTTAATGGCATTTTTTGTGATGAACTTGTCTTCCTGTAATGATGACTTTATTGAAGATGATGGGGGAGAAGTTATTCCTCCTGAGGATATTGTTATCCCGCCTGTTTATATGTTATTGGATGGGCCCTATAAGTCGGGAGTAACGTTAACTCAGAATGAAGACAGTAGTTATACGATAGAAACTACTAATGGTGATCCTTGGGCGACTGCCGGTTTGTTTAAAGAAGATGTTCCCGAAGAATGTAATGTTCTTGAATTTGAATATCAGACGGAAATGGGGATGAGTAACCTTGAACTCTTTTTTGCTGATGCAAAAAATGGGATTGATGCTACTCATAGCATGAGTGCGGGAACCGTTCCTGCTTCTACGGAATGGGCTTCATTCAGCGTTCGTCTAAAGAAATATAGACAGGAGTTTGATTGGGGAAAAGTGAAAGATTTTCTGCGTCTGGATTTTGGAGACCAGCCTAATAATATCATACAAATGCGTAATATACGCCTACGTATGATGAATGATGAGGAAAAACAGGCGGAAGAGGACGAGAATAATGAAGCACTTAATAAAGAGAAGTACGAACAAGGAATTAAAGATTATCTGAATAAAGAATATGATTGCCATGTAACTGATGTGGTGGTAGGAGAGAGTACGATCAGTATTCAAGGTAACTATACGGGAGAAGGTACTTTCTTCTTGGGAGAGATTCCACCATTTGTGGATATGTTCAAAGTGGAAAAGGTGGAAAATAAAACACCTTTATCAAACGGCTCTTTTAACGTTCAGTTGGATAGATATGTTACTATAGGTGACTATAAGTATGATCGTTTATTGTCTAAGTGGGCTATATACAAAGAAGGAGCTTCCAAGGATGAGATTGTTTCTCATGCCCGCTATGCGAACGTGGATAAAATACACGTAAAACAAAGTGTTGAGGCTATTCCTTTAAAATCTAAGAAGGGGTTGGGAGGATTGATAAACCATGGATTCCTTGCATCTGATTTGGATGATTTGGGTATTGCCAGTGCCACCATCAACATTCCTATTTCTCATTTCATGCATCTTTCTCAACAGGAAGGAGATATTCCGCATACTTACGGTGGCAGGACATATTATTTTAATGAGGGATATATGAAGAGTTCATTTGATGCTGTGTTGGAGCAAACGAGTAAACGTGGAATCTCTGTAGCAGGTATTTTGCTGGTTCCTCCTACCGGAGATGCCGGTACTCTTTTGAAACATCCGGATTTTAATGGTATAGCTCCTTATACAATGCCCAATATGACCACAATAGAGTCTACAAATTGTTACGCTGCAGCACTTGACTTCCTGGCAGAAAGATATAGTGACCCTAATATGCGCATAGCGCACTGGATTATACATAACGAAGTGGATGGAGGAAGTCATTGGACCAATATGGGTGACAAACCGATTGCCACGTTTATGGATACTTATCTCCGTTCGATGCGTATGTGCTATAATATTGCGCATCAATATGACCAGCACTCAGAAGTCTTTATCTCTTTCTCGCATGGATGGAATATCGCTGCCGGTGGCGGTTGGTATAAAGTAAGAGATATGCTCGACTTTATGAATCAGTTCAGTGAAAGCGAAGGTGATTTCTTCTGGTCATTGGCGTGTCATAGTTACCCGGCTCAGTTAGGTAACCCGTGCACTTGGGATGATGAACAGGCAACTTATTCTATGGACACGGAATATGTGACCTTGAAAAATTTGGAGGTTTTGGATAAGTGGGTAAGTCTCTCCTCCAATAAATATAAAGGAACAGTGAAACGTTCTGTCTGGCTTTCTGAGGCAGGAACATGTTCTCCAAGTTATAGTGATAATGATTTGCAGGATCAGGCTGCCGGCTTTGCTTATGGCTGGAAAAAGATTAATAATCTGGACGGCATTGATGGAATACAATGGCATAGCTGGTTTGATCATTTGGGAGATGGTGCCTGTTTGGGTTTGCGTAAGTATACCGAAGCGCCTCATAATGGTGAAGCCAAGCCTGTATGGACAACCTATCAAAAAGCGGATACAGATGAAGAAGATGATTATTTTGAACAGTATTTATCTCGAATAGGGATTGATAGTTGGGAAGGAATTATTCAAGATATTCCATAAGCGATATTAGGTAAAAGAGGAAACTCATTTGGGCTTCCTCTTTGGGTGTTGTGACTAGATCTAAGTCCGCTATAAAAGAATTTTTTTAGTCTTACGGTCTCACTACTTTTACATAATCGCCAAATAATTAAGATATTATAGAATGAGAGATACTTTTTACAAAGGTATCTCTCATTCTTTTCTCACTGGAATTACTCTATTTTAGTCTATCTCTCATGCTGTTTTTGGGTATCTCTCATTCTATTTTACAACTATTTCCCGTAATGTCCTGGACACGGCACATAAATCGGTTGCGTACGAATTCCGATATTCTGCAAAGAACCTTCTTCTTTCAACCTGCGAATATGGCGTGCCGCCATACTGTGTGTGAATTGGCAAAGTGACTGCATATCAGAGCGGGTCAAAACCGTATGTGTAGCGAAGTACCCGGTTAATTTTTTGTCTATTTCTTCTTGGGAGAGGGTAGCCGAGTGGGGTTTATACTTTGAGCGTTGTGCGTGCATACCTATAAGCTCACCTTTTAAATCTCTGTCCGCCAGGAAACTGACCGATTTAAACTTCACTTTGTCAGCGTGTGCGGCCATGGAATGTATCGGCTCTGTTGCTTGTAATGTGATCTGAAAATAACCGACCCCGTCAAGATGTACTCTTTGCCCTTCGCGTAAGTGGTTGCCCATGCACCGACTGAGTTCCATTAACATTGCTTCCACTTCGGCCTTGCCAAAGGTAGTTGCCGAGTGAATTTCGGCTGCCAGTCTTTGGGTAGTCACGTGTTGAAAATTCACGACTCTGGGATGATAACTTGTTTCCCCCTCTTCTTCTCCCTGAACGGGATTCTTATAAAATTCGAATTGTACTGCCATCTTAATTGTTGTTTATCTATTGTTTATATATGGTGTTACTTATCTCTTCGGCATTTAAAGCCTTTATCTGCGTGTCATCTTACTGACATCTTCATCGTTCTACCTGGGTGAACCGATCATTGCACCTTCGAGAACGTATCTGTGTACCTGGGTGAACAGGTCGGTTCACCCGGGTAGTATGATGAATAACGTCTTTCAAAGATACAACAATAATAGTTGTAAAACAAGCAATTATAGGATTGTTTGCATGATAATGAATGGTAAAATATATGCGCCTTAAAGTACTTCTAAAAGGAGAAATGTATAGGTCTGAAATTAAATAATGGAAGTTGGAAAGCAGAATGAGAGATAATCAAAAAAGGTGAGAGACAGGTTAGAAGAGAGTAATTTCAGTGGGGAAATGATGAGAGATACCTCTGTAAAAAGTATCTCTCATCCTATAATATATTAATTATTTGGTGATTATGTAAAAGTAGTGAGACCGTGAGACTAAAATCTATTTTTTCTTTTCTAGTAGAAGGAGAGGAGATGGGAATGAAACTTATGATCAGAAACTTGTTTACATAGAATGTTTACAGTACTTTTGTGCAAAATATATATTGCCCTACACACGCAAGCAGGACAAACAGCGAAAGAAAAAATGAGAATAACACAAGTGAGAGACGATGGCAAAGTAAATACGATGCGTACGTTGAAGATTGAACAGCTCGTAGAGCAGATGAAAAAGGAAACTAAAGCACAACTGGTCTCTAATATGAGAGAAGTCCTGCCTTATATACTTCCCGGTGATAAAAATGATTATATAGAGAGGGTCCCGAAGATACTTCCGGCGGCAGCTTTTGTCAGAAAAAACGGGGTGATGGCGATGGCCGAATATAATGGAATCGTTATGCTTCAGGTCAACGGGTTGTCCGGACGTATGGAAGCTGATGAGGTGAAGGAGTGTGTGAAGGAACTGCCTCAGACGTATCTTGCTTTTATCGGTTCTTCAGGAAAGTCTGTAAAGATATGGGTTCGTTTTACGTATCCCGACAATCGTCTGCCTGATAATCGCGAACAGGCGGAAGTCTTTCATGCGCATGCTTATCGTCTGGCTGTGAAATATTACCAGCCCCAACTCCCGTTTGATATCGAATTAAGAGAGCCTTCGCTGGAACAGTATTGCCGGCTGACTTTCGATCCAGAGCTGTATTTTAATCCCGAAGCCATGCCTGTTTATCTGAAACAGCCAGCATCTTTGCCGGGGGAAACCACCTATCGAGAGCAGGTACAGGCGCAGGCTTCTCCTTTACAGCGGCTTGTTCCCGGATATGATAGTTACGAAGCACTTTCTGTTCTTTTTGAAGCAGCATTTGCCCGGGCATTGGCCGAGCAAAAAGGATACCGCCCAGGCGATGATATACACTCATTGCTTGTTTGTCTGGCTGAGCAGTGTTTTCGTGCCGGTATTCCACAGGAAGACACCGTGCGATGGGCACGTGCTCATTATCGTTTACCGAAAGATGAATTCCTGATTCGCGAGACGGTGAAGAACGTGTATGGTACGTGCGAGGGTTTTGCCGATAAAAGTAGTTTGCTGCCGGAGCAATTGTTTGTCATGCAGACAGATGAGTTTATGAAACGCCGCTATGAGTTTCGTTTCAATATGCTGACTTCGAGCGTGGAATACCGTGAGCGGAACAGCTTCAACTTTTATTTTCGCCCCATAGACAAACGGGTGATGGCAAGTATTACGATGAATGCGATGTATGAGGGCATCAAACTTTGGGATAAGGATGTGGTCCGATATCTGAATTCCGATCATGTTCCCGTTTATCACCCTGTCGAGGAATTTCTTTATGATCTTCCCCATTGGGACGGTAAAGACCACATCCGTGACCTGGCTGAAAGAGTTCCTTGTGATAATCCTCATTGGGGACAACTTTTTCGTCGTTGGTTTCTCAGTACAGTGGCGCACTGGCGTGGAGTTGACAAAAATCATGCGAACAGTACTTCACCTATTTTAATCGGTCCGCAGGCTTATCGTAAGTCCACCTTTTGCCGTCTGATTTTGCCTCCTTGTTTGCAGGCGTATTATACGGACAGCATTGACTTTAGCCGTAAAAGGGACGCCGAGTTGTATCTGAATCGTTTTCTTCTCATCAATATGGATGAGTTTGATCAGATAGGTGTCAATCAACAGTCATTCCTTAAACATATTTTGCAAAAACCGGTTGTTAATACCCGTCGCCCGAATGCGTCAGCTGTAGAATCACTTCGGCGGTATGCTTCTTTTATCGGGACGAGTAATCATAAAGACTTACTAACAGACACTTCCGGTAGTCGCCGTTTTATCGGCGTCGAAGTGACGGGAGTGATTGATGTGGTGCGTCCCATTGATTATGAGCAGCTTTATGCACAAGCAATGACGGCGCTTTATAAAAATGAACGGTATTGGTTTGATGCAGAAGAGGAAGCTATTATGACGGAGTCTAATCAGGAGTTTGAGCAATCTCCTGCGATCGAGCAATTGTTTCAGGTATATTATCGGGCGGCGGCCGACGAAGAGGCAGGAGAATGGTTGCTTGCTGCGGATTTGCTACAACGAATACAGAAGGCTAGTAAGATGAAGTTTTCACCTCGGCAAGTATCTTATTTGGGGCGTATTCTGCAAAAGCTGGGAGTGAAATCGTACCGGAGATCTCATGGGGTTTATTATCATGTGGTGCCCATATCTTTTGATAATGAGTAGTGTTGGAGTGAAATAGACGAATAAATGGTCAAGAAGGTGGCTATTATATAATTCGTATTAATTATTAAAAGAAACCTTCAACTGTTAGACAGTTTTATTGTATCTTTGCAGCCTTAACTTATTTTATTTCAAATAATGAAGGAATTTTTGCAACTGATGCGACGTTTTGTGTCGCCATATAAGAAGTATATCGGATGGGCTATTTTGCTGAATATCTTGTCAGCTGTATTCAATGTGTTTTCATTTACTTTGTTAATTCCGATTCTGGACATTTTGTTTAAAACAGGAGAGAATAATAAGGTATATGAGTATATGGAATGGGGAACTGCCGGTTTTAAAGATGTTGCGATAAATAATTTCTATTATTATGTTTCCCAAATGATTCAGGATAATGGTCCTACTACTGCTTTGATTTTTCTGGGACTGTTTCTGGCTTTGATGACTTTATTTAAAACTTCCTGTTATTTTGCATCTTCAGCTGTGATGATTCCATTACGTACAGGAGTTGTCAGGGATATCCGTATCATGGTATATGCGAAGGTAATGCGTTTGCCGATGGGCTTTTTCTCAGAGGAGAGAAAAGGAGATATTATAGCTCGTATGAGTGGTGATGTGGGAGAGGTGGAAAACTCTATTACCAGCTCATTGGACATGCTGATAAAGAGCCCTATCATGATTATATTGTATTTTATAACATTGATTGCTACCAGCTGGAAGTTAACTCTTTTCACCGTTTTGGTATTACCGGCTATGGGCTGGCTGATGGGTAAGGTCGGAAGAAAACTAAAGCGTCAATCACTGGAGGCACAAGGTAAGTGGAGTGATACAATGTCTCAGTTGGAAGAAACATTGGGTGGTTTGCGTATTATCAAAGCGTTTATTGCAGAAGACAGAATGATAGATCGTTTTACGAGGTGTAGTAATGAACTCCGTGATGCTGTCAATAAAGTGGCTATGCGACAAGCTTTGGCTCATCCGATGAGTGAGTTCTTGGGAACAATTCTGATTGTATCTGTATTATGGTTTGGTGGTGCTTTGATTTTAGGGCATAATTCGTCATTGACTGCACCGACGTTTATATTTTATATGGTTATTTTGTATAGCGTGATAAATCCGTTGAAAGACTTTGCCAAGGCAGGTTACAATATCCCCAAGGGGCTTGCTTCTATGGAACGCGTGGACAAAATATTGAAGGCTGAGAATAATATTAAAGAAATTCCTAATCCGAAACCATTGACTGGAATGAATGATCGGATTGAGTTTAAAGATATAA
The DNA here is from genome assembly GCF_058231005.1 of Bacteroides sp. RCH18. Lineage (NCBI taxonomy): Bacteria > Pseudomonadati > Bacteroidota > Bacteroidia > Bacteroidales > Bacteroidaceae > Bacteroides > Bacteroides sp. RCH18. Next base: position 3,844,320 of record NZ_JBIPTC010000001.1, read on the forward strand.
GCTTTAGCTATGATGGTAAAAGAGAAGTGTTGAAACATGTGAACTTAACAGTGCCAAAGGGAAAGACAGTTGCTTTGGTAGGACAGTCAGGCTCAGGAAAATCAACGCTCGTAGATTTATTGCCACGTTATCATGATGTGCAAGGAGGAGATATTACCATCGATGGTACAAGTATTAAAGATGTACGTATTGCCGATTTGCGCAGTTTGATTGGCAATGTCAATCAAGAAGCCATTCTTTTTAATGATACATTTTTCAATAATATTGCTTTTGGCGTAGAAAATGCAACTATGGAACAAGTCGTAGAGGCTGCTAAGATTGCCAATGCCCATGATTTTATTATGGAAAAGCCGGAAGGATATAATACAAATATCGGTGACCGTGGCGGCAAACTTTCCGGTGGACAGAGACAGCGTGTCAGCATCGCCCGTGCTATTCTGAAGAATCCTCCCATCTTGATTCTGGATGAGGCTACTTCAGCACTGGATACTGAATCGGAACGTTTGGTACAGGAAGCATTGGAGAGATTGATGAAGACGCGTACCACGATTGCAATTGCTCACCGTCTTTCTACTATCAAAAATGCGGATGAGATTTGTGTGCTCTATGAAGGGGAAATCGTAGAGCGTGGACGTCATGAAGAATTATTGGAATTAGATGGTTATTATAAAAGACTAAACGATATGCAAGCATTATAGGCTGTGGCTGTATATTTGCAGCAACTCACAGCAACAAACGTAAACTAGACTAATATTGGAATGATTTTATTAAGTTTTGACATTGAGGAATTTGATGTGCCCAAAGAACATCAGGTGGACATATCAATGGAAGAGCAAATTAAAGTTTCTGTAGAGGGGACTACCCGAATTTTGGATTGCTTGGAACGGAATCAGGTAAAAGCGACCTTTTTCTGTACGGCAAATTTTGCTCTTCATGCTCCTGATATAATAAAGCGCATTCAGGAGGGAGGTCACGAGATTGCTTCTCATGGCTTCTATCATTGGACCTTTAAAGTGGAAGATCTGAAAAGGTCGAAAGATCAGTTGGAGGAAATCACCGGAACCAAAGTTTATGGCTATCGGCAGGCACGCATGATGCCTGTGTCGGAAAAAGCTGTATATGAGGCGGGGTATATATATAATTCTTCCTTGAATCCGACATTTATCCCGGGAAGATATATGCGGCTCTCTACTCCTCGTACTCCTTTTATAAAAGACCGTGTGATGCAAATGCCGGCATCAGTTACTCCTTTGCTGCGTTTTCCTTTATTTTGGCTTTCCTGCCATAATTTGCCTGCTTCACTTTTTCGTTGGCTGTGTAAATACGCTCATCGGCATGATGGATATTTTGTGACATACTTTCATCCGTGGGAATTTTATCCGTTAAATGAACATCCGGAATGGAAACTGCCATTTATTATACGAAATCATGCAGGAGAAGGAATGGAAAAAAGGCTGGATGCTTTCATCCTATATTTTAGGAAAAAGAATGTTAGTTTTGGTCGTTTTATAGATTATATAAAACTAAACAAGGATATAATGAAATGAAAGATATAATAAGATTTATACTAAGGTTAGTGCAAAATCCTATTGTATTAGCAATTTTGTGGTTTGGGGTGGCTATCAGGGGATTTTGGGTAAGCTGGACAGAAGGACTTGCAAATAACTACTTGATATTTTCCCGTTCATTTTTTCATGCTTTGGAGCAAACGCCTTTATATGTAGAATATCCTAAAGAATATTTTGATTTATTTCTATATGGCATTCCTTTTACTTTATTGATTGCTCCTTTTTCAATCATGCCAACAATGGTGGGTTCTGCTTTGTGGAGTTTGTGTAATGCTCTTTTATTGTACTTTGCTATAAAAAAGTTAGAGTTTGAAAAATGGAAAACAGCCATTATTGTTTGGTTGTCATATAATGGCTTATATTTATCTGTTGTGACTCAGCAGTATAATGCAGCAGTAGCCGCTTTCATTCTTTTTACTTTTATTCTTGTCGAGAGAAAAAAAGATTTTTGGGCTGCATTGATGATTGTGTTAGGCACATTAACCAAAATTTATGGGATTGTGGGGTTAGCTTTTTTCCTTTTCTCTAAAAGAAAATTATATTTTCTGTGGGGAATTCTATTTTGGGCATTCGTTCTATTTGTAGTTCCAATGTTTTATACTTCTCCACAATATGTATTTGATTCTTATAAAGAATGGGTTAGTATTCTTGTAGTTAAGAATGATGTTAATGAGTTGAGCTTTTATCAGAATATCTCTTTATTAGGAATGGTTCGAAAGATTACTCATGCTGTTGAATATAGTGATATGTGGCTGATAATTCCTGGAATTGTTTTATTCTTATTACCTTATTTTCGTATTGGACAATACGAGAATAGAAATTTTCGGCTTTCGTTTTTGGCATCAGTTCTGTTATTTATGGTCTTGTTTAGTACGGGAACGGAAGAATGTGGATATGTGGGAGCTCTAATTGGTGTGGGTATATGGTATGTAAGTACGCCAACGTATAAAAAATCGTTTGTGCTGAATACATGCTTATTGCTATTCTGTTTTGTGTTGACGGCAGCGTCTTCAAGCAGTATTCTTTTTTCAAAACATTTCAGGACTGAATACATAACTTCATTTGCACTTAAAGCTCTCCCATGTGCTATTATCTGGTTTAAAATCATCTGGGAACAATTAACTCAGGACTATACATCAAGAACCCCAACTCCTTTTCTACATAAAAAAGATGATGAACGGATTGACGTCATATTGCCCTGTTATAATCCTCATGAAGGATGGGAGCAGCAACTGATTGAGAAACATAAAGAGTTGGAAGGGATGCTGAATGGGTACAATATTCGCTTTATCGTAGTAAATGATGGTTCCAAACGCGGATTTACGGAAGAAGCTGTACTTCGTTTGACAAATAACTTACCCAACACTATCATTGTAGACAATAAGATAAATCAAGGGAAAGGAGCTGCTGTTCGTGATGGTATAGCACATTCTGATTCAGAGCTGGCTCTTTATACAGATTATGATTTTCCATATAAGATTGAGTCTGTTTGTCAGGTGATTAAATATCTTGAGGAAGGGTATGATGTAGTTGTAGCAAATCGTAATCATACGTATTATTCACAACTTTCTACCCGTAGAAAGTTGGCGAGTCATGCTTCACGTTTCTTGAACTTTATGCTGTTAGGGCTGACCCACACAGATACGCAGGGGGGATTAAAGGGGTTTAACTGTAAGGGAAAAGCTTTTCTTGCGTCCACTCGTATTAAACAGTTCTTATTTGATACGGAGTTTATATATAAGGCTTCTCTTGATGATACCACCTTCATCAAAGAGGTTCCTGTAGACTTAAGAGGCGAAGTGATGTTGCCTGATATGAAAAAGGGGGTATTTGTAAATGAACTAAAAAACTTATTGATGATATGTTGGAGAGGTTGAAAGGATATGTGCAGAATCCCGTCTTTCTATTCATCTTGTGGATGGGAGTAGGATTAGCTTGCAGTTTATCATTGATGATGAAGGGGACATATAGCAATTATGTTATATTTAGCCAGTCTTTTTGGCATGCGATATCTTCTTCTTCTTTATATGTAGAATATCTTCAGGAACAGAAGGATTTCTTTCTGTATGGTATTTCTTTCACTGCGTTGATTTCTCCTTTTGCGGTTCTTCCCAGACCCTTGGGGATGATCCTTTGGTGCCTGGTGAATTGTGGTTTTCTTTATTATGCTATCAGCAAGTTAGATTTGAAAAAGTGGCAATTTGCTGTTGTTATATTAGTTTCTGTAAATGACGTTTTTACAGCTGTTTTGTCTCAGCAATATAGCATAGGTATTACGGCTATGATTATATTCTCGTATGTGCTGATCGAGAAAGAAAAGGATTTTTGGGCTGCTTTGATGATTGTATTAGGAACTATGACCAAACTTTATGGGATAGTCGGACTGGCTTTCTTTTTATTCTCGAAACATAAAATGAAACTCACCGGCGGATTAGTCTTTTGGGCAGTGATCGTTTTTCTGCTTCCGATGCTCTATGCTTCTCCGGAATATGTCGTTCATTCGTATAAGGAATGGTTCGATGTGCTTGTCTATAAGAATGGGCTGAATCAGTTTAGCGTCAATCAAAACATATCTTTGCTGGGTATGTTACATCGGATAACGGGAGCCTCATTCAGCGATTTATGGATAATCGTGCCCGGAATGATTTTGTTTGCCCTTCCTTATTTACGCATCCGGCAATATCAATATGAATCTTTCAGATTCTTATTTTTGTCTTCTGCGCTTTTGTTTATGGTACTGTTCAGTACCGGAACGGAAACTTATGGCTATCTGACTGCTATGGTTGCTGTTGGAGTCTGGTATGTAAAGACACCGACAAAAGCTGCCACACCGATATTGAATCTGTCATTGCTTATATTCTGTATTCTACTGACTTCTTTGTCTACTACCGATCTTTTTCCAAGATTTATAAGAGCGGAATATGTGAAACCTTATGCTCTGAAGGCTCTGCCTTGTACCTTGATATGGCTGAAAATAGTGTGGGAACAACTGACTCAGGACTTTGCGCGTCCATCTGACTGAATGAAAATGAAACATCTGAACTGAACTATAAAACTAAAACTACTTACTAATGGAAATTGTAAAATCAGTATTTCAATCGAAGGGTAAACGTTACCAGTTTATTCGTTATTGCACGGTGGGAACGTTGGCTGCCGGAATACATTATGGGGTTTATTATCTGTTGCAGGAATACGAAATGACCAACTTGAATATTGCCTACACGATAGGCTATGTGACGAGTTTTATCTGTAATTTCTTTCTGACTTCTTATTTCACGTTTCGTAGCAACCCTTCTTTGAAAAGGGCTTTGGGATTTGGAGGCAGCCATTTGGTGAACTATCTGATACATATGGGATTGTTCAATTTGTTCCTGTATCTGAATGTAGATCAGGAGATAGCTCCCTTGTGTGTGCTCGCTGTGGCTGTTCCCACTAATTTTCTGATGCTCCGCTTTGTGTTTAAACATAAGAAGGAACAGGCTGCTGATCAAGTCGCAGAATAGACTTTCCGGCTATTATTTTCTGCCGAAGTCTGCCGGAATCTCTCCCCACACTTTGGTTTCCCATTTAAGAATACGGGTGGTGTAAGTGTTCTCCCTGAGCCACTTCTCTGCCCGTTCTATCACTGTGAAGAGTTCTTCAGTCTCTTCATTCCGCGGAAGTTTGGTTTTGCATTTTTTCTGTCGCACCCAGCTGATGGCATTCACGCTGTCGCTATAAATGGGCATATCAAATCCTTTCTGTTTCAGCAACGCCAGTCCGTGCACGATGGCCAGAAACTCTCCGATATTGTTTGTACCTTTCATCGGGCCGAAATGAAAAATTTCCTGGCGGCTTGCCACGTGTACTCCCCGATACTCCATCGGACCGGGATTGCCACTGCACGCAGCATCGACTGCCAGACTATTGTCAATGACGGAAGCAGGCAGTGTATCGGAACCGGTTCGGGCAGCTTCCGTTTTTTTCTTCGCATTCTTGCCGATGTAGGCGTAAGGTGACGAGGCCAGTGCACGTTCCGCCTCTTCGCGGGTGTCGAACGATTTGTACTTTGCACCTTCATAACCCTTGATCTGGAGCTGGCAATCCGTCCAGGAAGCATATACTCCCGGCGTCACTCCTTCCCATACTACGTAGAACTTTTCTTTAGCCATTTTCTGATAATGAATGATTATGTCAACAGCATTGACGGTGCGAAGGTACAAATATATTCCGGAATCGAACAAGTTGGCAGAGAAGCTTGTTCTAATTTATAAGGAGTTTAAGAAAATAAAATTAAGAAAGGAGCCATTATGGAAAGAACTTTTAGTGAAGCTTTGAAGAATCGTCGGACTTATTATTCGATTACCGACCAGTCACCTATTCCGGATCAGGAGATAGAATGCATTATCAATCTGGCAGTGAGACACGTGCCGTCGGCATTCAATTCTCAATCTACCCGTGTGGTGCTTCTTCTTGGCAAGTCTCATAAAAAGTTATGGAACATTGTAAAAAATGCGTTGAGGAAGATTGTGCCGGGAGAAGCGTTTGCGAAAACCGAAGAAAAGATTGACAATTCCTTTGCCTGTGGATATGGTACGGTGCTGTTCTTTGAAGATCAGAAGGTGGTGAAGGGGCTTCAGGAAGCTTTCCCGTCTTATCAGGAGAATTTCCCCGGATGGTCATTACAAACCTCAGCGATGCATCAGCTGGCTGTTTGGGTCATGCTTGAAGATGTGGGCTTCGGTGCTTCCCTGCAACATTATAATCCATTGATTGATGATGAGGTGCGTCAGGCATGGAATTTGCCTGCACATTGGCATCTGATTGCGGAAATGCCGTTTGGAGTGCCCGTCAATCAGCCGGGAGAAAAAGAGTTCCAGCCACTGGAAGAACGGATAAAAGTTTTTAAATAATAGAGAATCATTCTTCATTATTCATTAAATGATTAATTTTGTGAGCAAAATTAATCATTTATGGTTCGTATCTTCCTTACCGGCTATATGGGTGCCGGAAAAACTACTTTGGGCAAGGCTTTTGCCCGCAAACTGAATATCCCGTTCATTGATCTGGACTGGTATATCGAAGAACGTTTTCATAAAACTGTCGGAGAACTTTTCACGGAACGGGGTGAAGCCGGATTTCGTGAGTTGGAAAGAAACATGCTTCATGAGGTAGCTGAGTTTGAGAACGTCGTTATCTCTACAGGTGGGGGGGCACCCTGCTTTTTTGACAATATGGAGTTTATGAACCGGACGGGAAAAACCGTTTTCCTGAATGTGCATCCCGATGTGCTGTTCAGACGCTTGCGTATTGCCAAGCAGCAACGTCCCATTCTTCAGGGAAAGGAAGATGAAGAATTAATGGATTTCATCATTCAGGCGCTTGAAAAGCGTGCACCTTTTTATACGCAGGCGCAATATATCTTTAATGCGGACGAACTGGAAGACCGCTGGCAGATTGAATCATCTGTGCAACGTCTGCAGGAACTGCTGGAATTATAAATTAAGACCGGTTATATAAACCAATTGGAAGAAATAATATCCAATTAATTGGCAACCTGTAGATAAATCTGTATTTTTGCCATCCAATTATTTACTAAAAACACTGAATAACAGAAAATGAGAAAGTGGCGTATTGAAGATTCTGAAGAACTCTACAACATTACGGGTTGGGGTACTTCGTACTTTAGTATTAATGACGCAGGTCATGTTGTTGTTACACCGCGGAGAGATGGAGTGACCGTCGACCTGAAGGAACTGGTTGACGAGTTGCAATTGCGGGATGTGGCATCTCCCATGCTGTTGCGTTTCCCGGATATTCTGGACAACCGTATTGAAAAGATGTCTTCCTGTTTTAAACAGGCTGCCGAAGAGTACGGTTATAAAGCCGAGAATTTTATCATCTATCCCATTAAGGTCAACCAGATGCGTCCTGTGGTAGAAGAGATTATCAGCCACGGAAAGAAATTCAATCTCGGACTGGAAGCCGGTTCCAAACCGGAACTTCATGCGGTGATTGCCGTCAATACGGATTCTGACTCATTGATTGTTTGTAACGGCTATAAAGACGAAAGTTATATCGAACTGGCGCTCCTTGCCCAAAAGATGGGCAAACGTATCTTCCTCGTAGTAGAGAAGATGAACGAACTGAAGCTGATAGCCAAAATGGCGAAGCAGTTGAATGTACAGCCCAATATCGGTATTCGTATAAAACTGGCTTCTTCCGGCAGTGGAAAATGGGAAGAATCGGGTGGTGATGCCAGCAAGTTCGGTCTGACTTCCAGCGAACTGCTCGAAGCGCTTGACTTTATGGAAAGCAAGGGGTTGAAAGATTGCCTGAAACTGATTCATTTCCATATTGGCAGCCAGGTGACGAAGATTCGTCGCATTAAGACGGCTTTGCGCGAAGCTTCTCAATTTTACGTGCAGCTTCACTCTATGGGATTCAATGTGGAGTTTGTGGACATCGGCGGCGGGCTGGGCGTTGATTATGACGGAACCCGTTCTTCCAATAGTGAAGGTAGTGTAAACTATTCCATTCAGGAATATGTGAATGACTCCATTTCTACATTGGTAGATGTCAGCGATAAAAACGGCATTCCGCATCCGAATATCATTACCGAGAGCGGTCGGGCATTGACGGCTCATCACTCTGTCTTGATCTTCGAGGTGCTCGAAACAGCTACTCTTCCGGAATGGGATGATGAAGAGGAAATCGCTCCGGATGCACATGAGCTTGTGCAGGAACTGTACAGTATCTGGGATTCGTTGAACCAGAATAAGATGCTGGAAGCATGGCATGATGCACAACAGATTCGGGAAGAAGCGCTCGACCTGTTCAGTCATGGTATTGTGGATTTGAAGACCCGTGCTCAGATCGAACGTTTGTATTGGTCCATTACGCGGGAAATTAATCAGATCGCCGGAGGCTTGAAACATGCGCCGGATGAATTCCGGGGATTGTCCAAGTTGCTGGCGGATAAATATTTTTGTAATTTCTCATTGTTCCAGTCCTTGCCCGACTCTTGGGCGATTGATCAGATATTTCCGATTATGCCTATTCAGCGGTTGGATGAGAAGCCGGAGCGTTCGGCTACCCTGCAGGATATCACCTGTGATTCGGACGGAAAGATTGCAAACTTTATTTCTACCCGGAATGTGGCTCATTATCTGCCTGTGCATAGTCTGAAGAAAACAGAACCTTACTATCTGGCTGTTTTCCTGGTCGGAGCTTATCAGGAGATTTTGGGAGATATGCATAATCTGTTTGGAGATACGAATGCTGTTCACGTTTCTGTGAATGAAAAGGGATATAATATCGAACAGATTATTGATGGTGAAACAGTAGCGGAAGTGTTGGATTACGTACAATATAATCCTAAGAAGCTGGTACGTACCCTTGAAACATGGGTGACCAAGTCTGTAAAAGAAGGAAAGATATCATTGGAAGAGGGTAAAGAGTTTCTGTCCAACTATCGTTCGGGACTTTACGGATATACTTACTTAGAATAACCGGCAAGGTGCCGGAGCTGAGTTCTCCATTCGGCAAACTTATTAGAATTGAATAAAAAATGAGGGAAAAACTAACTGTAATTAAGGTGGGTGGAAAAATCGTAGAAGAGGAAGCCACCCTTCTTCAGTTGTTGAATGACTTTGCCGCCATCAGCGGACATAAAGTGCTGGTTCACGGCGGCGGTCGCTCGGCAACAAAGATTGCCGCACAACTAGGTATTGAAAGCAAAATGGTAAATGGTCGTCGTATTACCGATGCGGAAACGTTGAAAGTGGTAACGATGGTATATGGTGGTCTGGTAAACAAGAATATTGTTGCCGGGTTGCAGGCCCGTGGAGTGAACGCTCTTGGACTGACCGGGGCGGATATGAATGTGATCCGATCGGTAAAGCGTCCGGTGAAAGAGGTTGATTATGGTTTCGTGGGCGATGTGGAGAAGGTAGATGCTTCTTTGCTGGCTGATCTGATTCATAAAGGAGTGGTGCCCGTGATGGCACCGTTGACACACGACGGTCAAGGCAATATGCTGAATACAAATGCGGATACCATTGCCGGAGAGACGGCAAAGGCTTTGTCGGCGCTGTTTGACGTGACGCTGATGTACTGCTTCGAAAAGAAAGGAGTGCTGCGTGATGAGAATGATGACGATAGCGTGATCCCTGAGATTACCCGTTCCGAATTCGAACAATACGTTGCCGACGGCGTTATTCAAGGTGGCATGATTCCTAAGTTGGAAAATTCTTTTGAAGCAATTAATGCAGGAGTTACAGAAGTTGTAATTACCTTAGCATCAGCGATTAAAGGCAGCGAAGGAACGCGGATAAAAAAATAATTCAAAAAAAAGTAATGGGCGTCTGTAACTTTTCGTATCCCAGCCCGTCATTATTATAGAGATGCAAGAGATCAGCTTCCGAAACGATATTTTGCCGTTGAAGGATAAACTCTTTCGACTGGCGCTCAGAATAACCCTAGATAGGGCAGAAGCCGAGGATGTCGTTCAGGACACCATGATAAGAGTGTGGAACAAGCGTGATGAGTGGTCGCAATTTGAATCGGTTGAAGCCTATTGCCTGATAGTAGCAAAGAATCTGGCTATAGACCGGAGCCAGAAGAAAGAAGCTCAGAATGTGGAAATCACCCCCGAAATGGAGGAAGAACCTGATGCAAACAGTCCGTATGACCAGTTGGTTCATGATGAGAAAATGAACATTATCAATAGACTGGTGAACGAACTTCCCGAAAAACAGAGGCTTATCATGCAACTGAGGGACATTGAAGGTGAAAGCTATAAGAAGATTGCAACTCTTCTGAATCTGACAGAGGAACAAGTGAAAGTGAACCTTTTCAGAGCCAGACAAAAGGTAAAACAAAGGTATTTAGAAATTGACGAATATGGATTATAAGGATATAGAACAGCTCCTGGAGCGATATTGGCAATGCGAAACTTCCGTGGAGGAGGAATTTGTGTTGCGCGACTTCTTCTCAAAGGAGGAAGTACCCGCTCATTTGCTCCGCTATAAAAACTTGTTTGTTTATCAGCAGGTTCAGCAGGAGGTAGGACTGGGTGAAGACTTTGACGCACGTATTCTGGCGCAGGTGGAAACTCCGGTAGTGAAGGCAAAGCGTCTGACACTGACAGGAAGATTCATCCCCCTGTTTAAAGCTGCTGCTGTGATTGCAATTATCCTTTCATTAGGAAATGTAGCGCAACATTCTTTTTCCGGAGATGACGGAAGAGTATTGGCAACGGATACTATTGGTAAACAAGTGACCACACCGTCGGTAGCTCTGTCAAATGAGCTGAAAGCAGATCAGGCATTGGCTGACAGCCTTGCAAAGATCAACAAGGTGCAGGTTATGAAAGAATGACATTTTCATTTGCTTTAAACATATAATATAGTTAGTGTGCTTTAATTAAAACAACATCGAAAGCGAAACTGTGAAGTTTTCAATTCTCTCAAATTTTTTATAATGAAACTAACTAAATAAATGGGCTACCGCGAGATGCAGTAGCCCTTTTATGTTTTTGGGATGTTTACGGATTTAGTCCAGTTTGCGGAGCTTCTTGTGGGGGAAATCAATAGCCTGAGGATTTCCTTTGTAAGCGACGTTGCCGCTTCCGCTGACGTGCCCGCCTAGTTTGCCGTTGACGAAGCAGCTGATGTTACCCGAACCTGAGATACCTGCATATACGTCTGTAGCTTCCAGATCGGCGGCTTTGATATTGCCGGATCCTGATATGTTGTACTTTGCTGCGCCTGTCATGCCGTTAAGGGTGATGTTGCCCGATCCGGAAATGCTTGCAGAACAGGTCTTGCTGTCGATTTGTTTGAGCCTGACATCGCCCGAACCATGAATTGCAATGGCCAGATGACCGGTGTCGAATGTACTTCCTCCTAAATTGCCTGAACCGTTAATTGTTACTTTAAGATCTCCCTTGGTGTGAATGCCGTTCGCAAAGAGAATGCCACCCGATCCGTTGAGTGTTAGCCTGTTCAGGTCTGGTGAGAAAACTTTGATCTCTAGTTTGCCTTTGTCGATGATATTGACATTCTTTTTAAACTTTATATTCAATGTTTCTCCGTTTACTTTTGTTTCCAGGAGCTCTACGATATTGTCCGAACCGTAAATCTCAATACGGGAGGAGGAGTCTTGCTGGTAGATGATGTTGGCACTTCCCGACATATTGATGTCATTGAAGTGCTCCAGATTCTCTTTTTTGGTGATGTAGTTTTTACTGCCTTTCACAATAGGGCCATTAAAACAGGAGGTAGCGGAGAATATCAGGATTATCCCGAGCAGCCATGCAGTCAATGTGTTTCTTTTCATAATTTATAGTTGATTTTAATATGAGTATATATGGATTAGACGTTGCGAGTTGCTATAAAGTTGCATTGAATATCACTTTTTTCGCCATCGGCTTCTTTTTTTATTATTTTTGCAGCATCGGTTAAGGAGGAGAAAATGGATACAGTGATAGAAGATGATGAATTGGGAAGTTTGATAGTGCGTGTCAATCCACGTGCGCGCAGTTTGGTGTTTCGTACCAAAAGCGATGCGGTCTACGTTTCGGTGCCTCCCGGCACCACGACGAAAGAGGTGAAGCGTGCCATTGAGAATCTTCGTAGTAAGTTGCTGCTTTCCCGTCAGAAGGTTGCCCGTCCGTTGATTGACTTAAACTATAAGATTGATGCCGAGCATTTCAAACTATCTCTTATCTTAGGTGAAAAGGAGCAGTTTCTGGCTAATTCGCGATTGGGTGTCATGCAGATCGTATGTCCTCCTCAAGCGGATTTTACTGATGAAAATCTACAGAACTGGTTGCGTAAAGTGATTGAAGAATCTTTGAGGCGGAATGCGAAAAGTATTCTTCCTCCTCGTTTGGAGCATCTTTCGGCACAATGTGGATTGTCTTATGCCAGCGTGAAGATAAACTCCAGCCAGGGACGCTGGGGGAGTTGCTCGGCGAGAAAAAATATAAATCTGTCCTATTATCTTGTTCTGTTGCCTTCTCACCTGATCGACTATGTGCTTCTGCACGAGTTGTGTCATACTCGTGAGATGAACCACAGTGAGCGTTTCTGGGACTTGCTGAACCGGTTCACAGATGGCAAGGCTCTTGCTTTGCGTAAAGAATTGAAGAAGTATCGTACAGAGATATAAGGTGCTTGGAATAAGGACTTCTGATATTAATCAGATCTTATTTAGCAAGCTGTTTGATTCCGTCCGTTTCTTTTTCAAACTGATAAGTTCCTCCCTTCTCGCTGAGATCGAAAACGGATGCAATTTCCGTTTTATTGTCTACAATCATCAGTGCGCTTTGTTCTGCAAATCGACCGACCTCTATTGTAAAGGCTTCTTCCTGCATGACTTGATTGGCGATAAGGCTGTCATTGACGAACAGCGAAATGGAATCTCCGGCAAATCCTTTTACCAGGCTGATCGTATAAGTTTCAATATAATGTCGTTCTGCCTGGTTTTCCCGTTGCAGACGTAAGCTCATATAAATGAAAATAACTACGACAAAAATGACGGCAAAAGCCAGAATGCCGTTGCCGACCATAAACTGTTTGTTGGTGTTGAGATGATGTGCCATAGCTCTTGGTTTTTAAAATTGCGGCGTAAAGATACGAATATACGACTGTTAATTCATACTTTTTTTCTTTAATGTTTTGTAGTCGAATAGATTATTTATATCTTTGCAACCGAAATGGATGAAAGGTGGAGGGGCGATTAAGCTCCTTTTTTTGTTCTTATATAGTTAATAAATGATAGAAAAGAAAACTGTTTGTCAGATTGTTGAAGAGTGGCTGGAAGGAAAAGACTACTTTCTGGTAGAGGTGACCGTGAGCCCGGATGACAAGATCGTGGTCGAAATAGACCACGCAGAAGGAGTTTGGATTGAAGACTGCGTAGAGCTTAGCCGCTTTATCGAGTCGAAACTGAACCGTGAAGAGGAAGATTATGAACTGGAAGTGGGCTCTGCCGGTATCGGACAACCCTTTAAAGTGCTGCAACAGTATTACATCCACATCGGACAGGAAGTGGAAGTAGTGACCAGAGACGGACGTAAACTGGCAGGTATCCTGAAAGATGCCGATGAAGAGAAGTTTACGGTAGGCGTAGAGAAGAAGGTAAAACTCGAAGGTTCCAAGCGTCCGAAGCTGATCGAAGAGGACGAAACCTTCACTTATGAGCAAATAAAATATACTAAATACTTAATTAGCTTTAAATAGTTATGGCCAAAAAAGAAGAAACAATCAGCTTGATTGATACATTTTCGGAATTTAAGGAACTGAAGAATATCGATAGAACGACGATGGTTAGCGTACTTGAAGAGTCGTTCCGTAGCGTAATCGCGAAAATGTTTGGCACCGATGAGAATTACGACGTGATCGTGAACCCGGACAAGGGTGACTTCGAGATATGGCGTAACCGTGAAGTTGTGGCCGATGAAGATTTGACAAACCCCAATATGCAGATTTCGCTGACGGAAGCACAGAAAATCGATGCTTCATACGAAGAAGGCGAAGAAGTGACTGATGAGGTGATCTTTGCCAAGTTCGGACGTCGTGCTATCCTGAATCTCCGCCAGACATTGGCTTCAAAGATTCTGGAACTTGAAAAGGACAGTATTTATAATAAATATATTGATAAAGTAGGTACAATCATCAACGCGGAAGTATACCAGATCTGGAAAAAGGAAATGTTGCTTCTGGACGATGAAGGAAACGAACTGCTGTTGCCTAAGACTGAACAGATCCCGAGCGACTTTTATCGCAAAGGTGAAACAGCCCGTGCAGTGGTTGCCCGCGTAGACAACAAGAACAATAATCCGAAGATTATTTTGTCACGTACTTCTCCCGTTTTCCTGCAACGTCTGTTCGAAATGGAAGTACCTGAAATCAATGATGGTTTGATTACCATTAAAAAGATTGCCCGTATCCCTGGCGAACGTGCCAAGATCGCAGTGGAATCTTATGATGACAGAATCGATCCCGTAGGCGCCTGCGTAGGTGTAAAGGGGAGTCGTATTCATGGGATTGTTCGTGAATTACGCAATGAAAATATCGACGTGATCAATTACACATCGAACATTTCATTGTTTATCCAGCGTGCTTTGAGCCCGGCTAAGATTTCTTCTATCCGTCTGAATGAGGAAGAGAAAAAGGCTGAGGTATTCCTTAAACCGGAAGAGGTATCGCTTGCTATTGGTAAAGGCGGTTTGAATATCAAGCTGGCCAGTATGTTGACTGAGTACACTATCGACGTGTTCCGTGAATTGGATGAGAATGTGGCTGACGAGGATATCTATCTCGACGAGTTCAGAGATGAAATCGACGGATGGGTGATCGATGCAATCAAGGCTATCGGTATCGATACTGCGAAGGCTGTGTTGAATGCGCCTCGCGAGATGTTGATTGAAAAGACGGACCTGGAAGAAGAGACAGTGGACGAGGTAATACGTATTTTGAAATCGGAGTTTGAAGAAGAACCGGCAGCAGAGATGGAGCCTGAGACAGAGGCGGAACCTGAAGCTGAACCAACACAAGAGTAATATGCATTACGATTGAATTTTCTTCGCTCCATTTATTCATTAAATTTTAAATATGACGATAAGGTTAAACAAAGTTACAAGAGATTTGAATGTAGGAATCGCGACGGTAGTTGAGTTCCTGCAAAAGAAAGGGTATACCGTTGAGGCTAATCCTAATACCAAAATTAGTGAGGAGCAGTACGCTGTGCTCGTTAAAGAGTTTAGTACAGACAAGAACCTTAGACTTGAATCGGAGCGTTTCATCCAGGAACGTCAGAATAAGGAACGTAATAAGGCATCGGTATCTATCGAGGGCTTCGAGAAGCAGCAGGAGAAACCGAAGTCGGAAGATGTGATTAAGACAGTCGTACCGGAGGATGCACGTCCTAAGTTTAAACCTGTCGGAAAAATAGATTTGGATAAATTCAGCGGTCGGAGAACAGATAAAGTAGAAAAAGCGCCGGAAAAGAAAGTAGAACCTGTAGTAGAACAACCTGTGGTAGAGCAACCCGTTGCTGAAAAACCAGTCGTTGAGAAACCAGTGGTTGAATCCGAAGTGAAAAAGGAAGAGCCGAAAGTGGAAAAGGTGGAAGTAATTGCACCGAAACCTGCACCGGTAGAACAGCCAGTAGTAGCGCCGAAACCTGCAGTGGAGACAAAACCGGTAGAAGTTGAGAAAGTAGTAGTGGAAGAAGTAAAGAAAGAAGAGCCGAAGGTGGTAGAAACTGCACCTGTGAAGGCAGAAGAACGTAAAGTAGAAAGAACGGCAGAAGTAACTGCAACAGTGACAACTCCGACTGAAGAAAATGCGTCGAAAGAAAATGAGGTGTTTAAAATCCGTCAACCGGAACTGGGAGCGAAGATCAATGTCATCGGTCAGATTGACCTGGCTGCATTGAATCAGTCTACCCGTCCTAAGAAGAAATCGAAGGAAGAAAAACGCCGTGAACGCGAAGAAAAAGAAAAAGTTCGTCAGGATCAGAAGAAACTGATGAAGGAAGCTATCATCAAGGAAATCCGTAAAGAGGACAGTAAACAGGCAAAACCGGGCGTAAAAGATAATAATGCCGATGCTGCCAGAAAGAAACGGAATCGTATCAACAAAGAAAAGGTGGATGTCAACAATGTGACAACTTCCAACTTTGCTGCTCCGAGACCCAATACTCAGACCGGTAAAGGTGGTGGCAACCATCCCCGTCCTCAGGGTCAAGGCCAGGGACAGGGCAATAATAATAACAACAACAAGAAGAATAATAATAAGGATCGCTTCAAGAAGCCGGTTATCAAGCAGGAGGTTAGCGAAGAAGATGTAGCAAAGCAGGTAAAAGAAACTTTGGCACGTCTGACAACCAAAGGCAAGAACAAGACTTCTAAGTACCGCAAGGAAAAACGTGAAATGGCTTCCAACCGTATGCAGGAACTGGAAGATCAGGAAATGGCAGAAAGCAAGGTACTGAAGCTGACTGAGTTCGTAACGGCTAACGAGTTGGCAACGATGATGGACGTATCAGTCAATCAGGTTATTGCAACTTGTATGAGTATTGGTATGATGGTTTCCATCAACCAGCGTCTGGATGCGGAAACAATCAATCTGGTAGCCGAAGAGTTTGGTTTCAAGACCGAATATGTAAGTGCGGAAGTGGCACAGGCTATCGTGGAAGAAGAAGATGCTCCGGAAGATTTGCAGCCACGTGCTCCAATTGTAACGGTGATGGGACACGTTGACCACGGTAAGACATCCTTGCTTGACTACATCCGTAAGGCGAATGTAATTGCCGGTGAAGCCGGAGGTATTACACAGCACATCGGTGCTTACAACGTACAGTTGGAAGACGGACGCCGTATTACGTTCCTGGATACTCCGGGTCATGAGGCGTTTACTGCTATGCGTGCCCGTGGTGCGAAAGTAACGGATATTGCGATCATTATTGTGGCAGCCGATGATAACGTGATGCCGCAGACGAAGGAAGCGATCAATCATGCGATGGCAGCAGGTGTACCTATTGTATTTGCAATCAATAAGGTAGATAAGCCGACTGCTAATCCGGACAAGATTAAAGAAGAACTGGCTGCAATGAACTATCTCGTGGAAGAATGGGGTGGTAAATACCAGTCACAAGATATCTCTGCCAAGAAAGGTATGGGTGTGGAAGATTTGATGGAAAAAGTATTGCTGGAAGCTGAAATGCTTGATTTGAAGGCAAATCCGAACCGTAATGCGACAGGGTCCATCATTGAATCTTCATTGGATAAGGGACGTGGTTATGTAGCTACGGTGCTGGTATCGAATGGTACTTTGAAAGTAGGAGATATCGTATTGGCAGGAACCAGCTACGGACGTGTGAAAGCTATGTTCAACGAACGTAATCAGCGCGTGAAAGAAGCGGGACCGGCCGAACCGGCATTGATTCTGGGACTGAACGGTGCTCCTGCTGCAGGTGATACGTTCCATGTAGTTGAAAGTGATCAGGAAGCCCGTGAAATCACGAACAAACGTGAACAGCTGGCTCGTGAACAAGGCTTGCGTACACAGAAGATCCTGACTTTGGACGAACTTGGCCGTCGTATTGCTTTGGGTAACTTCCAGGAATTGAACATCATCGTCAAAGGTGACGTGGACGGTTCTGTAGAAGCATTGAGCGAC
The DNA here is from genome assembly GCF_058231005.1 of Bacteroides sp. RCH18. Lineage (NCBI taxonomy): Bacteria > Pseudomonadati > Bacteroidota > Bacteroidia > Bacteroidales > Bacteroidaceae > Bacteroides > Bacteroides sp. RCH18. The sequence continues at coordinate 3,862,060 of NZ_JBIPTC010000001.1, forward strand.
TCGTTGATCAAGTTGTCTACTGAACAGATCCAGGTAAATGTGATCCATAAAGGCGTGGGTGCTATCTCCGAATCGGATGTATCACTGGCTGCTGCTTCGGATGCGATTATCGTCGGATTCCAGGTACGTCCTTCGGGTGCTGCCGCTAAGATGGCGGAACAGGAAGGTGTCGATATCCGTAAGTACTCCGTCATCTACGATGCAATCGAAGAGGTGAAGGCCGCTATGGAAGGTATGTTGGCTCCGGAACTGAAAGAACAGATTACGGCTACGATCGAAATCCGCGAAGTGTTCAATATCACGAAAGTGGGACTTGTGGCCGGTGCGGTAGTGAAGACCGGAAAGGTGAAACGAAGCGACAAGGCTCGTCTGATCCGCGATGGTATCGTTATCTTCACCGGAAACATCAATGCACTGAAACGCTTCAAGGACGACGTGAAGGAAGTAGGTACAAACTTCGAGTGCGGTATCAGTCTGGTGAACTGCAACGACATGAAGGTAGGCGATATGATCGAGACATTCGAAGAAATAGAAGTGAAACAGACGTTATAAATTGTACTGAATCGAGAATATACGGAGGCACAGAGTGGATTTACAACTCCGTGCCTCCTTTTTCTTTTAAAAAGAGATAATGACAACGATTGATATAATCATCCTTATTATAATAGGTGCCGGTGTGGTGGCGGGCTTTATGAAAGGCTTTATCCGTCAGCTGGCTTCTATTCTGGGATTGGTCGTCGGTTTGCTGGCAGCAAAGGCTTTGTATGCAACGTTGGCGGAGAAGCTTTGTCCGGCTGTGACAGACTCGATGACGGTTGCACAGGTATTGGCTTTTATTGTCATCTGGATCGCTGTTCCGCTGATATTCACGTTAGTGGCGTCCTTGCTGACGAAAGCGATGGAAGCTATTTCACTGGGGTGGCTGAACCGTTGGCTGGGAAGTGGATTGGGAGCACTCAAATTTCTGTTGCTAACGAGCCTTGTGATCTGTGTGATAGAGTTTATCGATAGCGATAATAAGTTAATTAGTGCAACAAAAAAGAGCGAATCATTGTTATATTATCCTATGGAAACGTTTGCGGGAATCTTTTTCCCTGCTGCTAAGAATATAACGCAACAATATATATTAGATAATAAAGATGCAACAAGAAGAACCCAATAAATATGTAAAGGAACTGACGCAGGAGAAGTATAAATATGGCTTCACCACGGAGGTACACACCGATGTTATTGAGCGTGGACTCAACGAAGATGTAGTCCGTCTGATTTCATCGAAAAAAGATGAACCCGAATGGCTGCTGGAGTTCCGACTGAAAGCGTATCGCCATTGGCTGACGCTGGAAATGCCGACTTGGGCACATCTCCGTATTCCGGAGATCGATTATCAGGCAATTTCGTACTATGCCGATCCGACGAAGAAGAAAGAAGGACCGAAGAGTATGGATGAAGTAGATCCGGAACTGATAAAGACATTCAATAAACTGGGGATCCCCTTGGAAGAACAGATGGCATTGAGCGGAATGGCTGTGGATGCAGTGATGGACTCGGTATCTGTAAAGACTACTTTCAAAGAGACACTGATGGAGAAAGGCATTATATTCTGCTCCTTTAGTGAAGCGGTACGGGAACATCCGGACCTTGTGAAGAAATATATGGGCTCGGTAGTAGGCTATCGGGATAACTTCTTCGCTGCTTTGAACTCGGCCGTGTTCTCTGACGGTTCTTTCGTTTACATACCGAAGGGAGTACGCTGCCCGATGGAGCTTTCTACTTATTTCCGTATCAATGCCCGTAATACGGGACAGTTTGAACGTACGCTGATTGTGGCGGACGACGATTCGTATGTATCTTATCTGGAGGGATGTACCGCACCGATGCGTGATGAAAATCAGTTGCATGCGGCTATCGTGGAGATTGTGGTACATGATCGTGCAGAAGTGAAATACAGTACGGTTCAGAACTGGTATCCGGGTGATGCCGAAGGTAAAGGTGGAGTCTACAACTTTGTGACGAAACGCGGCAACTGCAAAGGGGTGGACAGCAAACTGTCCTGGACACAGGTGGAAACCGGTTCGGCTATTACGTGGAAGTACCCTTCCTGCATATTGACAGGCGATAATTCGACGGCTGAGTTTTATTCTGTAGCTGTGACAAATAATTATCAGCAGGCAGATACCGGAACAAAAATGATTCATCTGGGAAAGAATACCCGCAGCACGATTGTCAGCAAAGGTATCTCTGCCGGACATAGCGAGAACTCTTATCGCGGACTGGTACGTGTAGCTGAAAAAGCCGATAATGCACGAAATTACAGCCAGTGTGACTCTTTGCTGCTGGGTGATAAATGTGGTGCGCATACTTTCCCGTATATGGATATTCACAATGAGACGGCTGTAGTGGAGCATGAGGCGACTACCAGCAAGATCAGCGAAGATCAGATATTCTATTGCAATCAGCGGGGTATCCCGACGGAGGATGCTATCGGGCTGATTGTTAACGGATATGCGAAAGAAGTATTAAATAAACTTCCGATGGAGTTTGCAGTGGAAGCACAGAAGTTGCTTACTATTTCGTTGGAAGGAAGCGTGGGATAAAAAATAAATAAGCTTATGTTAGAGATAAAAGACCTGCATGCCAGCATTAATGGCAAAGAGATATTGAAAGGTATTAACCTGACGGTGAAACCGGGCGAAGTACATGCGATAATGGGGCCGAACGGTTCCGGAAAGAGTACGCTTTCTTCTGTTCTGGTGGGAAATCCTGCTTTTGAGGTGACAAAAGGTTCGGTCACTTTCTATGGCAAGAATCTGCTGGAGTTGAGTCCGGAAGACCGTAGTCATGAAGGTATTTTCCTTAGTTTCCAGTATCCGGTAGAAATCCCCGGAGTAAGCATGGTGAACTTCATGAGGGCGGCTGTCAATGAACAGCGCAAGTATAAAGGTCTGCCTGCGTTGACTGCCAGCGAATTTCTGAAACTGATGCGTGAGAAGCGTGCCGTAGTCGAACTGGACAATAAACTTGCCAATCGTTCGGTGAATGAAGGTTTCTCCGGTGGTGAGAAGAAGCGTAACGAGATCTTCCAGATGGCAATGCTGGAACCGCGTCTGAGCATTCTTGACGAGACAGATTCCGGTCTGGATATTGATGCCCTTCGTATTGTAGCGGAAGGCGTGAATAAGCTCAAGACTCCCGAAACAAGTACGATCGTCATCACTCACTATCAGCGTCTGCTTGATTATATCAAACCGGATATAGTGCACGTACTCTATAAAGGTCGTATTGTGAAAACCGCCGGACCGGAACTAGCCTTGGAACTGGAAGAAAAGGGATACGATTGGATTAAGAAAGAAGTAGGAGAATAACGATGAATGTAGAACAACAATACATAGATCTCTTCTCTCAGACGGAAGCCATGATCTGCAAGCATAGTGCGGAAGTGCTGAATGCACCCCGTGCGGCTGCTTTTGCCGATTTTGAGCGTCTCGGATTCCCGACCCGTAAGATGGAGAAGTATAAATACACGGATATAAGCAAGTATTTCGAGCCTGATTACGGTCTGAACCTTAACCGTCTTCAGATTCCGGTCAATCCGTACGAAGTGTTTAAGTGCGATGTCCCGAATATGAGCACAGCCTTGTATTTTGTGGTAAACGACGCATTTTATAATAAAGCGCTTCCTAAAACTCACTTGCCGGAAGGCGTCATCTTCGGCAGCCTCAAAGAAGTCGCTGCGGAACATCCCGAACTGGTGAAGAAGTACTACGGTAAGCTGGCTGATACCTCCAAGGATGGCGTGACAGCTTTCAATACGACTTTTGCACAGGATGGAGTCATTTTCTATGTTCCGAAGAACGTAATCGTAGAGAAGCCTATCCAACTGGTGAATATCCTTCGTGCAGATGTCAACTTCATGGTGAACCGTCGCGTGCTGATCATCCTGGAAGATGGAGCGCAGGCACGCCTGTTGATCTGTGATCATGCGATGGATAATGTGAACTTCCTTGCAACGCAGGTGATCGAAGTATTTGCCGGAGAGAATGCGGTATTCGATATGTATGAGCTCGAAGAAACACATACAAGTACGGTTCGTATCAGCAACCTATACGTGAAGCAGGAAGCAAACAGCAATGTTTTGCTGAATGGCATGACGCTGCACAACGGAACTACCCGTAATACAACAGAAGTTCTGCTGGCCGGCGAAGGGGCTGAGATTAATCTTTGCGGTATGGCAATCGCTGATAAAAACCAGCATGTGGACAATAACACCTCCATTGATCATGCAGTACCGAATTGTACCAGTAATGAATTATTCAAGTACGTGCTTGATGACCAGTCGACCGGTGCTTTTGCCGGACTGGTATTGGTACGTCCTGATGCCCAGCATACAAATTCTCAACAGACCAACCGCAACCTCTGTGCCACACGCGATGCGCGTATGTACACGCAGCCGCAGCTTGAAATCTATGCGGACGATGTGAAGTGCTCTCACGGGGCAACTGTGGGACAGTTGGACGAGAATGCTTTGTTCTATATGCGTGCACGCGGAATAGCGGAGAAAGAAGCACGCTTGCTTCTGATGTTTGCATTTGTCAATGAAGTCATCGATACGATTCGTCTGGATGCATTGAAAGACCGTCTGCACCTGTTGGTAGAAAAACGCTTCCGTGGCGAATTGAACAAGTGCCAGGGATGTGCAATATGTAAATGATGAATAAGTAAAATGGATATTCAAAAGATACGTGAAGACTTTCCGATATTGAGCCGTACGGTGTATGGTAAACCATTGGTTTATTTCGATAACGGTGCGACCACTCAGAAACCTCGTTTGGTGGTGGATGCGCTGGTAGATGAGTATTACTCTGTGAATGCGAATGTGCATCGTGGAGTACATTACCTTTCCCAGCAGGCAACGGAACTGCATGAAGCCTCCCGCGAGACGGTACGGCAGTTTATCAATGCCGGCAGTACGAATGAGGTCGTCTTTACACGGGGTACGACGGAAAGTATCAATTTGCTTGTTTCCAGTTTTGGAGATGAGTTTATGCAGGAAGGCGATGAAGTGATCCTTTCGGTGATGGAGCATCACAGTAATATCGTTCCCTGGCAACTTCTGGCTGCCCGCAAAGGAATTGTCATCAAGGTCATTCCGATGAATGACAAGGGCGAACTGTTGCTGGATGAATATGAAAAGTTATTCACCGAGCGTACAAAGATAGTCAGTGTAGTTCAGGTGTCGAACGTATTGGGAACCGTAAATCCTGTCAAGGAAATGATTGCGACGGCTCATGCGCACGGAGTACCTTTTCTAGTGGATGCTGCACAGTCTATCCCCCACATGAAGGTGGATGTGCAAGACTTGGATGCCGATTTTCTGGTGTTCTCCGCACATAAGGTTTACGGTCCGACAGGTGTCGGTGTGCTTTATGGAAAGGAAGAATGGCTGGACCGTATGCCCCCTTATCAAGGAGGAGGAGAAATGATTCAGCACGTCTCTTTTGAAAAGACTACCTTTAACGAACTGCCTTTCAAGTTTGAAGCTGGTACGCCGGACTACATCGGTACTACCGGACTGGCAAAAGCCCTTGACTACGTTAATGGCATCGGACTCGACCAAATCGCCGCCCATGAGCACGAGCTGACGACGTATGCGCTGAAGCGATTGAAGGAAATACCCAATATGCGTATTTTCGGTGAGGCGGCAGATCGGGGAGCAGTGATTTCATTTCTGGTGGGAGATATTCACCATTTCGATTTGGGAACATTGTTAGACCGTTTAGGTATCGCTGTCCGCACGGGGCACCATTGTGCGCAACCGTTGATGCAGCGGCTCGGAATCGAAGGTACGGTACGTGCATCATTTGCCATGTACAATACACGATCGGAAGTGGACGCATTAGTGGCTGGGATCGAACGCGTCAGCCAAATGTTCTAAAGATATTAATCGCTATTCCTGCAAGAATAGCGATTTTTTTATTCTTTAACTAAAAAAGTCTCTTTGAAGTGCAGTGATTTGAAGTTTCCTGCGTCTAATAAGAAAGAATAAAAATCATTTTAGGTATATTAAGTTGGTCGTGAGACCGCGCTTTCTATAAATTCTCTCTCTCTTTAACTCTAATTGGCGGCTATATCGCATATTCTTGCGGTATAGCCGCACTTTTTAAGGAATCGAAAAAGATACTGTGTGCTGTGATGGTCAGTCAGGCATCTTAAATGAGGCTAGTTCCGGTTCCGTATGTTCTTTCTTCATAATATCTTCAATTCTCTTTATTACGTCCGGGTGATATCTTGCCACATCGGTCTGTTCCCTTGGGTCGGATTCAAGGTCATAGAGTTGGATCCTTCTGTTTCCTTTGAAGATATTCAGGATAATGGCTTTCCATTTACCCATTCGGACTGCCTTTTGTCCTCCGCTGTCGGGATATTCCCAATATAAGAAGTCATGTTCACGTTGCTTCTTGCCTAATAATTCTGGCAGAAAGCTGATTCCATCTGTAGGAGGGCACTCTACTTTTGCAATTTCACAGAAGGTAGGCATGATATCCCAAAAGGCACAAAGGAGATCACTCCGGCTTCCTGCCTTTATTTTCCGGGGCCAGCTGGCAATCATCGGTACACGGATACCTCCTTCACGAAGTGAGGCTTTGCCCCATCCCCATTCGCTTTTAAATGGTTTGGCACTGTCGAAGAAGAAAGAATCGCTTCCTCCGTTAAAGGTCGGTCCGTTGTCGCTAGTGAAGATGATGAGGGTGTTATCATAGATTCCTTCCTCTTTGAGTTTCTCGATAAGTCCTCCGATTTGTTCATCCCAGTAGCTAACCATAGCCGCGTATGTTGCCCGTGGATAGCGGCAGGGGAAATAATCCTGATTGCCTGTATATGGTTTTTCATCACCGAACTTGTTGACGTAATGCTTTATCCATCTTTCCGGTGCTTGCAAGGGGACATGGGGGACGGGAGTTGTCCAGAATAGAACAAAGGGGGTATTTTTAGTAAGGTCGATAAAGTTGATTATTTCTTTGTACATTAGGTCCGGAGCATATTCATTGAGAGTATATCGGGCATAACTCTTTTCGTCATACGGGTCGGCATCTTTATCCAGTCTGGTATGGGGGACTACCAATGGATTGTTCAGATACTCTCTTTGTTCATTTCTATATAAAAATGGGGGATAATAGGTATGAGCTTCCCGTTGACAATTGTATCCGTAGAAGAAATCGAAACCCATTTTGTTGGGCGTGCTATCTGAGCCGGGATATCCCAAGCCCCATTTGCCGATACAGGCTGTTGTATAGCCTGCCTGTTTCAGTAGGGCCGGAATCATGACGGTTTCTGCCGGGACAGGGCGTTGCCCTTCCAGTGTAGAGTCTGCCAGTACAGCTTGGTGATTTTTTACATTTCCGCGTTCGGGCATTTCGTCATTACCACGGATATAGGCATGTCCAGAATGCAATCCCGTGAAGAGGATGCAACGTGACGGGGCCGAGACGGCTGTTCCGGAGTAATGGTTGCTGAATGTCATTCCTTCCTTCGCCAGTCGGTCGATATTGGGCGTTTCGATGAGTTGCTGTCCGTAGCATCCCAATTCTGCAATTCCAAGATCGTCGGCGAGGATATAGATAATATTGGGCTTTTTCTTATTAGCCCCGTGCTCCTCCGCAACGGAGGAGAGCGGAGCTAGTAAGGCAAGACCCATCATAAGATGGTTTTGTTTCATGTGCTGATTAATAGAATGGATTTTGAATAATCTGAGGAGTCTTCTCCAGTTCACTGGCACTGATTGGCAACAGATACTGTGCTTTGTTGAAATGGTTGGTCAGTGTCTTGTTCACTGTGGGCTCCTTGAAGAATGTTTCTACATTGGCTCCTTCGATGTTCCAACATAAGAAAGGTTCGTCCAGTTTCTCAGCCATCTTCCAGCGGCGCAAGTCCCAGAAACGTTGCCCTTCCAGGTAGAACTCAATTTGCCTTTCCTGACGTACCAGTTGGCGGAGTGTTTCCTGGTCGTTTTCTTTTCCTTTCCATTCGGAGTTGGCATAGCTTTGAATCGACTCATCTATTCCCGGGATGCCGGCACGCTTTCTTACTTTATCCATATATTCTTTGGCAATCTTGAAGTTGTTGTCGCCTCCCATTTCAATCAGTGCTTCGGCATAGTTGAGGTACAGCTCGGCCAGACGGAATGTAGGGAACGGATATTTAATGATGCTGTTCGTGAATCCGGGATGGGTGAACTTCTTGTTCAGATATCCCGTTACTGAATAGTGTACGGTCATGTCTTTCTTGAAACCGTGTGCTCCGTTGAACAGCATTCTCAGTCCGCCGGGTACGTAAGACTTGTTGAGAGGAAGTGCTACTGCATTATATCGTGCTATTTCGTAATTACTATTATGGAAACCTATCCATGAGTAGAAACGAGGTTCGCGATTGAAATGTAGTTTTATCGACCTGTCGTTGGGACGATCTTCGTAGTTGTTTCCGTCGAAGTTGTGGGGCAGATAGGCTATTTGGTAACGGTTCGGATAGTCATATGTCTTATCTTTGTCCATAGGTAATCCGTGTTCCGTATAGAATAGTTCGACCATTTGCAGCGTGGGAGCTGTAGAATTCGTTTGAGTATACGGAATCTGTGAGGTTTGTCTTACTGACGAACGAATCTGTACACCGTATGTCGATTCGCTACGATTATCTCCCCAGATGATTTCACATAAGTTCTGGTTATCAATCGTACAATATCTGACTCTGCGTTGAGCTCTTCCGCTTTCCGTTTCGCTGGTGAAGCCCGGTTTCTCTTGTGTCGGTGCTCCCGCTTCTACGTCTCCGTATAGCTTATATCCTGCTTTCTCCGCATTCTGAATAGCGTCCAGCGTTACTTCCGCGCATTTCTCCCATTTCTTCACATCATACGTTTGTGAGATTAAATGTTTTCCGTCTGCATCAACGAAGTTGCTGTAGAATTCACTATTACCGTTGAATAGAGGAGAGGCAGCGTATAAATGTACACGAGAGCGAAGAGCGCGTGCCACGTGTTTGGTTGCCCGTCCGAAGTACATCGGGTTATGTGCTTCAACCAGTCCGGGCATTGCTTCATCGAGCATCTCATCAATAAACGCTACTACCTCATCGTAAGAACTACGCGCGGGTAACTCGGATAACTTAGTATCCAGGTCATATTTCTTCCGGATGATAAGAGTAGGGCCGAAAGCTTGTAATGAGCAGAAGTGGTAATAGGCAATTAAGAACTTAGCTTCTGCTCTGTAAATCTCCCGGTCGGCTTCCGTATACACTTGTGCCTTATCTATAACATCCAGGAACTCGTAGCATTGACGAACTCCTTTCCAAGTTGGCCACCAACGGTCGGAAACGATAGAATTATTCGTCGGGTTGTAGAGTCCCATAGTGAACAACTGTTCCGGTTCGTTTGCCTTATAGTAGGTCGTTACTTCTCCTCCGGTCAACAGTGCTGTCGGATACCAGCTTTGGTATGGCTGGCTGTCCTGAGAACTGCGGTTCATAGGCATATATGTGTAGCAAGAATAAAGAAATCCTTCGGTCTTGGCCGGAGTGTTATAAGAGTCCTCTATCTTGGTACGTTCATCCGGCATAATATCCAGATAGTTGCATCCACTTATCAGGATGCACAATGCAATCGCATAAATATATTTTAGTTTCATAGCAATCATCTGTATTTATCAATTAATAGTCATCTGGAAACCAACGTTAAATGTTCTCTGAGTGGGGTAAGCCATACCGGAACCTCCTCCCATTTCAGGGTCCCATAACTTGAACTTAGAGAATGTCAGCAGGTTATTGCCGCTTACATAAATTCTCATATTCTTAAAACTGTATCCTATTTCTGCATTCTTCAGCTTGATGAAGGCAGCGTTTCTCAGCCAGAATGTTGAATTCTGGTTATTGTTTGTATTATAGGCGGTAGTGAGTCGGGGATATGTTGCGTTGGGATTCGGGTTGTCGGTAGTCCAACAGCCGTCTGCTACATAATCCAGAATACCCCTTCTGGCAGTGTTGTCATCGTTTGCGAAAGGATGGAATCCGCTCATCATTAATGATACACGTCCCGTCCCTTGGAAGAACAGAGAAAAGTCTAACTGTTTATACTTGATAGAAGGACCGAATCCATATACGATTTCCGGTACACTGGGGTATCCCAAAGCCACTTTGTCATATTCGTTAATTGCATTATCCGTACCTCCCAGTGCATCCGGGGTATCTTTATATCTGATGTCGCCGGGCATTAACGGAAGGTTGGCAAATTGCTGGGGTAAACTATTGTTAATCATATTCTGGTCGGTGAACAATCCGTCGGCAACGTATCCGAAAATCGTATTAAGTGGATGCCCCACTTTCAATCGGTTAGGATATAATCTAAAGTCAGGTTCATCCATTTCAAGAATCTTGTTATGAGCAAAGGTAAAAGTACCTTTGAAGGATACGAATAAGTTCTTGTTTATTTGGTTGTTGTAGTCTACGCTGGCATCTACACCCCAGTTCCGCATCTTACCCAGGTTACCCTGCACGGTTACGTTCCCAAGTCCCATAAGCGTAGGAATCGTTCCCCGGTCCATAAAGATATCTCTTCTCACTTCCTTGAAGACATCGGCAGAAAAGCTGAATCCTTTCAGTATTCTGACGTCGATACCGGCATTCCATTTCTCGCCGACTTCCCAAGTCAGGTTCGGATTAGCATATCTTTTCCATACAGGTCCTGAGTTGGAGTGAGTCTGGTTACCGGTTCCGGTAGTGAATCCTGCTCCCGAATTAGTCAGGTTCTCAAGGAAAGTAAATCGGCCTGCACCGGTCTGATCGTTACCGACAAGTCCCCACTATGCTCTTATCTTAAATTGAGGGATGATGTCTTTGAGAGGTTCCCAAAACTTTTCTTCCGATATATTATATCCGATGGCTACCGACGGGAAGAAGCCGAATTTCTTATCTGCCGGGAAATTCTCCGAGCCATTATAACCGAAGTTAGCTTCAACCAGATATCTGCCGTCGAATCCGTATGATAAACGACCAGCTATACCTTGTTTTCTTTTAGGAAGCGAAGTTAAGAGGTCCGAAGGATTATTGACATCATTTTGCTCCTGATTATACAGGAACATGACATTCACTTTATGTACATCATTAAAGGTCCGGTTATAATCCAAGCTACCTTGTATGTAGAGTCGGCGGTTACCGCTGTTAGAACCTCCGGTTTTGAGGTCTGTACTCTTTTCGTTACCAATGATATTCAAATCATATGTATCTTCCTGTGCATTGTAGGAAGAGGTTTCATATTGGTTCACGTCACAATAACGATATACTTTGGAATATGAATAGTTGTAATATGAGACAATGGCATTCAGTTTTAGTCCTTTAATAAGCATATCCAGGTCCTGGTTGAGGCGCAGATTGGCTGTCACACTTGTAGAGTAAGTGGAACTATAACCGGATACAAAACTGGCGACAGGGTTGATATAACTTCCCTTAGGAGCCCCTGAACGTCCTCCCCATCGGATATGCGTATCTTCTTCTTCGGCGGGAAAGCGTGTCGGGAAGTCTACAGGATTAGCGTTGAGTGCACTTGAGAATACACTACCGGCGCTGTTATAAGGTCCACTCCAATCGCGTACCGATACGTTAAGCCCTAAAGATACTTTAGTTGTATTGGTAGCCTGTATATTAAGGTTGTTCACAAAGTCGTAGTTGTAGACGTTGATATTGTTATTGAAAGAATAGAAGTCTTTACTCAATGACTTTAAATTACCGTCGCTATGCTTCACACTTGCACTCATGAAGTAGTCCATACGCTTACTACCACCACGGATATTAAAGTTGAAACGTTCTGCAAAAGTGTTATTCTTGAACATCTCGTCATACCAGTCGATATTGGGGTACATATAAGGATTGACTCTGTTTATGGTGCCGTTAATCTTTTCGTCCGAATAAATGTCCGTAGTTCCCGGAGTACGTGTTTGCGCTTCATTGTACAGCTTCATATATGTAACTCCATCTACCATTTCCGGCACATTCGTAAGTTGCGATACAGCTCCTTCTACACGAAAGTTGATAATCGGTTTCTTTAAGTCAGCTCCGTTTTTGGTGGTTACTACCATTACTCCGTTAGCTCCTCTCGTACCATACAATGCCGTTGCCGTTGCATCTTTCAGGATAGAAAAACTTTCGATCACTTCGGGGTCCAGCGTATTTAGCTGAGTGGCATCAATTTCTACTCCATCCAGAATGATAAGAGGGTCGGTTGCACCGCTGAATGTAGAAGCACCACGAATCCAGAAACTTGCACCATCGGCACCCGGTTCGCCGCTTCTTTGGATAGCTATTACTCCCGACAGACGACCGGCGAAGGAAGTAGACAGGCGTGAAGAAGGAACCCTCAGTTGGTCGGGACGTACTTGTTGGATGGCTCCTACAAGACTTTCTTTCTTTTGTCCGATACCGAAGGCGGTAACAACTACTTCTTCCAATGCCTTAGCATCTTCTGCCAGTTGGACGTTGACTACTGTTTTCTTTCCAACTTTCACTTCCTGAGTCACATACCCCATGAAAGATACTACCAGAATAGAATTCTCATCCTGCAAGTCGATTTTGTAGAAACCTTCAAGGTCGGTCAGAGCACCTGTGGCGGTGTCTTTAACTTTGACTGTTGCTCCGGTAATCGGGTTATCGTCTTTGTCCAATACAAACCCCTGTACTGTTTTCTTTTTAGAGTTTTGGGGCTGGACTTTCTTCTGAGTTACTTTTTTAAGAGTAATTTGCCTGTTGTCTATCGTATATTCCACTGACATACCTTTCAGTAACTTGTCGAGTACGGGACGGATAGGTTGATTAGTTACTTTGATAGATACTTTGCGATTAGGATCTATTGTTTCTCCGTAATAAACGAAGATATATTCACTGTTTTTCTCAATATAATCGATGACCTTTTTTAACGGTACGTTTTCAAAACTGAATGTGAAGGTCTTTGCCTCTACATAATCAGGGTTTTCTTCCGCGAAAGCGGATAAAGAAGATAAAAGAATTGCCAGTACAAACAGGATTTTATATCTTTTAATACTCCTGCTTGCAATAAATTTACTGTTTTTCATAACTTTGTGATTTTAAGAACGCTACTTAATTCTGATAGGTAATGTTTTTAGATAATCCGGATAATACTGCGAATATTATTCGGATTTTTTTTGGTATGTGTTTTTCTTTATGTCATAGGCATCGTGAGTATTTGGGTTAGTACTTAGTTTTCTTTTCTCATATGTACATAATAGATATTATCTTTCTCTTCTACCGTAACCGGTGCAGTGATAGCAATGGTCGACAATACTTTCTGAAGTCCTTCATTCAGGTCCAGTTTACCATGCATAGGCATTGTTTCTATGCCTGCATCGTAGTTTATTTCTTGTCCGTAGTATCGGTGCAACTGTTGCAGCACCGTGCTTAATGAGTGGTTTTTCAGTATCAGGATACCGTCAATCCAACTGATATAATCGAGCGCGTTTACTTTCTCCTTATTCATATAGGTGCCCTCATTGAGTGCAATTAATTCATTAGGCATAAGCATATAGTTCTGCTCATTTTTATCTTTCACTTCCACTTTTCCCCGTAGCAGTACTACTTCTGCTTCGGCATCCTCTTTATAGGCTTTCACGTTGAAGGCGGTGCCCAGCACATTAACATCGAAGAGCGATGTCTTTACTATAAAAGGAATATTGTTTTCTTTATGAGTGACGTCTATGAAGATTTCTCCCTCGACGAATATCTCCCGGCAATCCTCTTTAAACTTCTGCGGATAAACGACCTTACTGCCAGAATTGATATCTAGCCGTGAACCGTCGGACAGTTGCAGTTTGATATGTTTTCCCATCGGCACAATAATCTGATTCATCGGTTCTTCTTCCTCGGTTGTATGCTGAGTGGCGACTTTCTTTTCATCGATGAGCAGAGAACCGTCTTGCGCGTATGAGATAGTGGCTTTCTCGTCTACCTTTATTTTTGTCCCCGTAGCTGTGATTAACTCAATATGATTCGTTTGAGCATCAGCGGCAGATACCAGGTCTCGAACATTTCCCGGATTGATAGTATCATAAGCCTGATTGTTCAGCCAGAAAACAAATAATAGAGAAGCGGCTGCAACGGCTGTCACCGGGATAAGCCAGCGATAGACAGGAACGTGCTTCCTCTTCTTATTACTTATCTGCTTGCTGATTTTGCTCCACACCTCATCTTCGGCTTCCTGAGAAGCTGTGCTTTCTCTCTTCCGGAGATAGTGGAACAACAGTTCGCTTATAGGTTTAAAATTTCCTTTTTCTTCTTTCATCATTCAATGTTCTGTTATTATAATGGCAAAAATGAATTTACTCCTCACTTTTAGCGAAAAAAGTTTTATTTATTTTCAAATAAACGTCGTAGCTTGACGATAGCCCTACCTATCAGGTTCATGGAGGAGTGCACGGTAATGCCTAATATCTCGGCTACTTCGTCCCAGGTGAGTTCTTTTATATAATATAGATAGATGGCATGCCGTTGGTTGGCAGATAACTTCCGGTAGGCTTTTTTCAGCAATAAACTTTGTTCCAGGTATGCGTCGTCGTGCGAAAAGAGCTCTTCCAGTTCGTCATTGGTCAATGGAACCTCAAATTCGATGTCTTCTAGCTGGCAGGCTTCTTTTGTGGACGACATCTTATAGATGAGATTATTCTTAAGAGCCGTATACAGATAAGACTTCACATGTTCTATGGGGCGGAACTTAGGATTGTCGAAGACATTGACGAAAAGGTCTTGGATACAGTCTTTTATCAGTTCTTCATTCGTAGAAATGGTATGTCCGTAATTTAATAGATGCGGAAAGTAACGGCGATACAATATCTCCAAAGCCAGATTGTCTCCCTTGATTAGTAGACTCCATAGCTCTGCGTCTTCCTTATTCTGATATTGTGTTTTTCTTTCCTTCATACACGGGTGTTTCTGTGTATCGTTTGTTATGACTATACTATAGAATGATTAACAATCGTTGTATTTTGTATCAACGAGTGGCAAATGTATGAAAAATAAATTTAATTTAGTAGGAGAGGTTATTATGATTTTCTGTTTACTTTAAAGATAAATGCGGTGAAGAGAGATCTTAATACGTGAATATGTCAAAAGTCGCCCGTAGTTGTTCGTCTGTCTTGCTTTTGTTATTAGTCTGCCATACTGTTATTGTTGGTCTGTCATGCTGGAATCATTGTGTTAAGATACCGATGTTGTTACTTGATCACGGACGTGAACAAGACTGCTCACGTCTGTGATAAGATCTGCTCACGAACGTGATAAGGGCTGTTCACGTCCGTGAGCAAGTAACTATATCGGCATCTTAGGGCAACTATGTCTGCTTGTTAGCGCAAGTATCTTTGCTTCTTAAGGGATAAACAAGTGCTTCTTGTTGTTGGAATCGGGTTGATGTATCGGACAGACCGATACATTCGAATCTATTTGAAGACTTGTTTCACCGGACGTCCGATCCATGATTGTGGTTGTTTCAGGCCGAGTATGTAGGCAATCATCGCGGCAGTGTCATATTGCATCATGCTTTCTTTGATTTCTCCTCCTTTACGGACATTCTTACCGGAAATGATAAACGGTATTTCCATCTCTTGCAGTGTTTTGCCTCCATGACCGGTTTTGATGCCTCCATGGTCGGCAGTCATGATGATAATGGTATCATCCCATATACCTGCCTTTTTGATAGCTTGCAGGATGCGGCCTACATAGCCGTCCAATTCTTTGAGCATGTTGTGGTAGGCAGGAGTGTCGTGTCCTTTGGTATGTCCTGTGTGGTCCGGTTCTTCGAAGCAGATAGCCAGCAGTTTCGGTTTCTTTTCTATGATGTATTTTTCGGCAGCTTCGCACAAAGCGGTAGGGGCTTTGGCATAACCCGGCGTTTGATATTGATAGCTCATAGCTAATGTGTCTACCAGATATTTGACTCCGGGCCATTCGTACAGGCAACCGATTTCGGCTTTGGGGCGTTGTTCGCGTAGAATGGAAAAGATAGTAGGGGCAATGCCTCGTTCATTTACTTCCCGCGAAGGTATTTCCGGTGTTTTCGAACCCCAGGTGGTGTATCCGTGCAGTTCGGTTCCTACTCCCATAAACATGGATGCCCAGTTGATGGCACTCGAAGAGGGGAGTACGCTCCGGCTGTGCAGTGTATAGCACCCGTCATTCATTAAACTTTTGATATTAGGTATATCTGCTTTGGGGACGCTATAGGCTCCCCAACCATCCATGCCGATTAGAATGACGTGTTTAGCTTTTTGTTTTGCCGCATTTACGTTGACGGTCATACCTGCCATTAGCAGGCATACGAGTAATAATACTTTTCTCATGTTGTTCTTTTTTAGATTATTATTAAATGAAGTAGATACTGCTGATTAATAGGGCCATATTAATCGAATGTTTTACTTCTTGGTTATTTCAAATCGTGCACCGTCTGCTTGTACGGCATATAGTTTGACACGGTCTAATGCAACGTTGGCGGGTACTTCAAATTCGAAAGAAGTGCCGAAATAGACTACTTTATCGTTGACTTTCACTTCGAAGGCTACGGCTTGCTCTCCGTTTTGGATATTCACTCGCTGCCCGGATGTGGAGTAAGTGATTTGCTTGTTGATTTTCATATCATTGGCAAACTGAGTGTAGTAACCTACATCCGGAGGAGTGGTATCGAGTCCCGGGTCGCCCTTCTTTCTGTCTTCCAGATAGTAAAAGGCATGTTTGGGAGCCGGAAACTGTTTCATGAATTCCTTCGTTTCTTTAATCATGGCATCTGTTACAATGTAGTTGTATGTGCCGTATTGATTGATTTTGGTAGATATCGGTACGAAGAATCCCCATCTTTCAAAGAAGTCGGTCAGGTTTTCATTTGCTGCGCGGCAGGCCATCTTTGCATACATCATTTGGTTTTCTCCCGGGTCAGTGGTCGGTACACGGTTTTCGCGCATTAACTTGAAGAGGGTGGGGAAGAACCGGTCGTTGTAGCCACATCGATGGTAATAGTTCCACAGTTGCCAGTTCATGCGTGCGTGCATTTCGGGGTCTTCACCCTGGTAGTCGGTTCCGAAGTCACACCAAGCTCTGTTTTCTACACATCTTCGGAATACTAATGTGGCTTTCTTGACATTTGCCGCATAATCCGGTACGGCCAGTTCCGTACCGCGGGAACAGTTCTGCCCGAATTTGTAGATGGTATAGTTGGAGAACAGATTGTTGGAAGACTCTGATGTGCTGGCCCAGTTAATGGCGCCCTGATGCACGTGTCCTATTTCGTGTGCCGGTCCCCAGGAGTTTCGGGATGCTATTAAATAGGGTTTCCGCAGAATATCTTTGAGTACGGTGTACACGAATCCTATTCTGCCTTCTGATGCCCACATATATCCGCCTTCGGGAGATATGGCGAAGATATGGTTATTCATCTGTTTGGGGTGTATATCTTCGATACCCATCAATTCCTGTTGCCATTGGATGATGTTGTCCCATAGTTCGATAGCCGACAGAATATCGTATGGAACCGCCTCCTTCAACTGTTTATGGTGGAAATAGAGAATGATGGCATCGCCTATGACGCAGAAATATTTGTAGTTGGCTTTATCTATTAACTCTTTGTATTTCTCGTTCGTCTGATGCTTCTTTAAGGAAAAGAAACCGCATACTTTTCCACTGCCTAGTGGTATGTGTACTTTAATGAGTTGTGCGTTGGGGGCTTGCAGGTCGGTGTTGTACATTACAAACAACATTCCGGGGTACTTGGCTGTTATTTTATTGACTCCTTCTTTCAGAGGATATACATCACCGCTGACAGACGTTTCTGCATAACCTTTACTTGTGCTCTCTCCGATATTCTGGATGGAGATACTTTGTCCGTGGGTGTCGCCTACTAATACAACGACTTCCTCGCCCTCGTCCACATAGATTCCGGTAGGGTTGTCGAGGTCTCCGTATTTTCGGGTCATTAGTTTTTCCGCCCATTCGTCTGCCGAGCTATAAGGTGCGTATTCCTGTATGCGGAATTCTTTTTCCCATTTATTATAGCTGTCGCTTTTGAGTGCCGATGCGGTCTGTATGAAGAATTCGGGCAGTTGTTCTATTTGTTCTTGGGTAACTTCGGGTTTTACTTCGGTACAAGTGATGTCGGTGAAAACTGTCAGCAACTGTTCTTCAAGCGTATTCTTCTTGTTCTTTCTGAAGAATTGCATTTCGTCGCAACTGACATAGCCGTTTTTCCCACTGTGAACTTCGAATTTTACTTTCGTAGCTTTTACCGGCGTGTTGAGTGAGGCGATAGATGGTGCATTGCGCATGTGGAAGTCGTAACTGCCTTGATGCACGTATTCCGGGTTCTCTTTCGTTTGGGTGTATACGTCGAATTCCCCGAATGTTCCGTTGCTGGAATTGGTATGATAGATAAAATAATCGATGCTTTCATTCCCCTCGAAGTAGTATTCGAGGATGACCGGGAAGTTGGCCGATTGTCCCCATTTGCTATGGTAAGGCACTCCGCCGTCGGCCACGAACTTATCATCAAAGGAATGTTCGATGCTGCGGTCCGGGTTTGTTTCTTCTTCACTTGCTTTACCTGCGTATGGTTTCACCTGAATATCGTCTTCGATTACTATCTCGTTGGCTGCATATTGGGTGACTGTAATGGTGTAATATTTCGTTGCAGATGCTACCTTAACACTGGCAGTACGTCTGTCGGTGCCTATGTTTGCATCTACCGATATTTTCAAACTGCTTTTGAGCTGTGTCGCTCTAAGCCACTTGTCGGTAGTTTGGGCCTTCCACCCATCTGTATTTAAGTTTGTCGCGATGGGGATGGTTACACTTGACGCGTCTTTACTGAAATTCTGTATCAAGTCTTCTGCTGCAATTTCAAAAGTTTCAGTTATACTTTCTTCTGTGTTGTCTTTACATCCGTATAGGCACATAGATATAAAGAACCAGATGAAGCCTAAGCAATATCCGGAGTTTCTCATGGTAATGTTTTCTGGGTTATAATTAATACTACTACTTATTTTATTGGCCCTATTATCAAGCAGTAACATTACTATAATGGGAGAAGTCAGTTTTACTCCTCACTTTTCTGAAGAAACTTTCATCAATAAGATGAGTTCTTATCTCAGGCTTATATGAAAAGAATTCGCAGGTAGTCCGGTTTCCCTTTTCTGGAACGACCGGACTACCTGCGAAAGGTATGGCTTTAGATATGGATATGAGGCTTATTCTGCTGTCAGCTCAATCACCCGGCTAAAAGCCTGATTAGTCGTGAAAGCATTCATACCTACCTTCATCAGATAATCACCTGAGTAGGTCTTTTCGTTGGCAGCCAGGCCGGATTTACTATTCGGCATCAGATTGATTTCTTTTACCTTATACATTTTCTTGGCATCCAATCCCTGCAGTTTTACAGGCAGTAGTTTCTCTCCGAAACGTGGGTGTATGTCGTATGTATAAAGCACAGCCTTATTCTTATCAGGTGAAGCATACATTACTGACATGTGATTTCCGTCATACGGAGAGACAAGTCTGTATTGATCGCCGTCCAGGATTACTTTTTTCAGACGCGTCCAGTTGGCAACTGCTTCCTGACAGTATGCCAGCTCGTCAGCGTTCAGTTCTTTCAGACCGAGGTCAAAGCCCAGTTTGCACATACTGGCTACATCGGTACGGAATTTCACACTTGTCTTTTTGTTCCAGCTGGTCACGTGTGCGCACATTGCCTTTGCCGGGAAGATTTGCGAGAATCCCCATTGGATGAACAGGCGTTCTATCGGGTCGGTATTGTCGCTGCACCAAAACTCAGTATAGTATTTCAATGCTTCGTAGTCGCAACGTGCGCCGCCACCGGAGCAAAGCATCATGGGGACGTTCGGGTATTTCGCTTTTACACGTTCCAGCACTTTGTAAATTCCGCGTACATGATCGATGTAAAGTTGTCCTTGCTTGTTCTTCAGATACGGAGAATAGACGTTGGTGATAGGAGAGTTACAATCCCATTTGAAGAATGCCACTTCCGGATTCTCAGTCAGAATCTTGTCTACTACGCCGAATACGAAGTCTTGTACTTTCGGGTTGCTGAGGTCAAGAACCAACTGGTTGCGGTAGTAATATGTCTCGCGGTTCGGCAGGGTGATAGCCCAGTCCGGATGCGTTTCGAACAATTCACTTTTCGGATTCACCATTTCCGGTTCAATCCAGATACCGAACTTGACTCCTGCTTCTTTGGCTGATTTGACAAGGGCAGGGATACCGCCGGGCAGTTTGGATTTCATGGCATCCCAGTCGCCCAGTCCGGCGTGGTCGTCGTTGCGTGGATACTTGTTGCCGAACCAGCCGTCATCCAGCAGAAACATATCCACACCGAGGTGTTTGGCTTCCTTCATTAGTTCGGCAAGCAGTTCTTCGTTAAATTTGAAGTAAGTATTTTCCCAGTTGTTCAGCAGGGTAAGGCGGTCGCCTTGTCCGTCTTTCAGTTGGTAGTTGCGTGCCCAGGCGTGCAGGTTTCGGCTGGCTTCGCCTGTACCGTTGTTGCTCAGGGTGAATATAAATTCCGGAGTTGTGAATACTTCGTTGGGCTTCAGTTCGTAGTTGGAGGCATACGGGTTGATGGCGGGAATCACACGCAGATTGCCGACATTGTCTACTTCGAATGTGAACTGGAAGTTTCCGGTCCATCCGATTGTACCCAACATTACACGGCCTTGCGCTTCCTGTGCCGGTTGTTCCAGTCCCAGTTCGAAGAACGGATGAGTGTGCATGGCGGCGCGGCTGCCCAGTTTCGTGTCGATCACTTTCTTTCCGAACTGTAGTTGTTGCGAACTCATCTGTGCCTCCTTTGCCCAGTCGCTGCTGAACTCCGTCAGATAATAACTGTGGTCGGAGAAGTAAAGCATGGTGGAAGCATAACGCCACAGAGTGACGGGCTTCTTTTCATTATGCTTTATTTCGCTCCATGTCTTGATGACGTTTTCTTTCGGGTAAGCGATATAAAATAAAGTCACTTCAACCGGATACTGGTCATCTTTCAGATGGATGACAGTTTCCGTCCCGCCTGCTACCGCTTTCTGCTCGGAAGATACATAGCGGAAGATGGAACTCGGATTACCGTCATGGTGGGTGATGGCCACAGCAGGTTCAAAGTAGTCTTCGGCTCCGGAGCCCGGATAGACTTCCCAGCCGCGGGTAGATACGCTGCCGTCACTGCCACCTTTTACGGCGTAAGAGAAGTGGTTGATGTCCTGTTCGTTCAGTAGTTTATCGCCCAGATAAGTCTGATAGAGACGTCCGTTGGGGGCTACCTGAAGGATTAAGTCGGTGTTGTCCGTAGAGATACGGATGTTCTTTTTCTCTTGGGCGTTCATTTGCGTCAGAGCGAATAAAGCCGTTAGTAATACAAAAAGTCTTTTCATGGTTGTAAAATAGATTGTTTATTGGTATTAGTTAGTTTGCGGACATAAAGAGCCACAAAGATAATCATATTTGGTTATGTACAATAATCTCAGAATTTGATGCCGGCACTAAATTCGACGGTAAACGGGCGCAGGTAGTTTCCGCTCATATAGCGTCCTGCATAGTTGCCCGCTTCTTCTTTGGTGATCAGTTCCGAACCGTTGATGGTGCCGCTGGCTCCTTGCTGGTTCAGGAAGTTGATCACCGTTGCCCCCAGTGACAGATGCTTGTTTACGTTCCAGTTGATACCTCCGAACGTTTCCCAGCGGCCGTTGAAGTAAAGAGCTTCCTGAAGGTTGGCATACGTCTTCCCGAAATAGCGGAAACTGAGCCAGAGACGTAAATCTTTCGTGATATTATAACTGGGGTCCAGTTCGACGAGTACCTGTGGAATTTCTTTAACTATCATTCCGTTGGCATTGACGGACATTTGGGCACCGTCGTCGAAGGTCACGCTGGCATTGTAGTTCTTGTATACAGGTTTCTGATAAGTGAACAGTGCGTGCAGGTGAAAACCTTTGAAGGGGTCGATTTCGGCAGAAGTGGTCCATCCCAGTGTTTTGATATTGTAGATCAGCAGTACGGTTTTTCCTTCTTTGGTTCCCGGTTTGGTCAGATTCTGCTGGTCGATATTATTCGATTTGGAGATGTAGGTGACCATGGAAGTGAGGTTGAGCCAGTTGTTCTTGTAGAACAGTCCGCCCCGGATCAACGGTATGGTGACGCGTTTGTATTGTTCTTCGGTGGGACCTGTTCCGGCATATTCGTTGATGCGTGGGAAGCGGGTGGCTACTGTTCCGTCGGCTGTCAGGCCGAATTGCTTCGTCATATTATAGGTCATGCGGAGGGTAGCGGCGTAGTTTAGTTTGTTTTTTACCACTTTGGCAGGCTGGATGCTGTGTGGTGTGGCAATAATGTTTCCGGTTTCTTCGTCTTTACTATAAGTGTTGAAGTCGCCGATATGAAATCCGGGGAAGCGTGATGCGGAGATTTGGTCGGCACTCATCCGGTAGTATTCAAGACGACCGCCATAGTAGACGTTGAATCGGGGAGTTACCTGCCAGTTGTCCGTAAAGTAAAGGGCGAGTTTGTTTTCGTATCCTTTGGTGTATTCGGGGCTGAGTTCGTTATAGCCGTAAGTCTGCACACGCTGGCTGCTGAGTGTCGGGTCCAGCGGGTCAACGGCAGTGGAGTGGAGCAGTTGCGGGTATTCCTGTACACTTGCCATCCATTGCAGGGAAGAAGAATGATAGTCCAGATGATAATACCACTCATTAACTCCCAGTCGAAGGTCGTGGGTACCGAAGCGTTTGCTTAGTTCGGAGGTAACGAGGAAATTCTTTACTTTTCCTACATGCAGCCAGGTGCGGCGGCCTTCTGCCAAACCTTCATACACGTCACCATTGGCGAGCGTATAACCATCGGCAGCCGTTGCTTCACTGATGGTGCTGCCTCCGAAGTCCACATAGTTGGCACGGGGAGCATCCATATATTTCAGGTTGAACTTCCAGAGAAGATCATTCTTGAAACGATAGTCGGCAATCAGGGCCACTTCATTGGCACGGTTCTCGTTGCCGTCATTCAGATTCCATGTTTTCATCTTTCCGTCCATAACGTCCATGTATGGGAAAGAACCGCTTTGCGGAACATACGAGTTGGTACCCAGCTTGAATCCTTCCACTTCCTTGACCGATCCGTCGCCTACGTAGATGAAGGGCGCTGCATTGGCAAAGTTGCCGGGATTCCTGCTCCGCGAATGTTTGTAGAGCAGAGATATTTTTCCGCGTCCGTCGTTGAAGAGGCGCGTCAGACCGGCATGATAGATTTCCGTCCGGTCGACAAAGTTCGTGAATTTCAGATCGAAACTTCCCGGATCGAAGTTCTGATAAATACCGGCAGTATACAGCCACTGGTCGCTGATGCCTCCCGATACATTCAGATCGAAGTTCTGCATACCGAAATGATTGGCACGATAGTTGAGTATTCCTTGGAAGTCTTTTTGTCCCAGTTTGCTGAAAGCGTTGACGGAGTAGGCAATGTTTCCTGTGGTGATAGCCGATTCCGAAGGAGACAGCAGACCGACTTCTCCCAGACTGGAATCACTTCGCCAGTGGGCGGCTAGTTTATGTACGGCAGATGAATATACGGCAGGCAATCCGTTCTCGTATACATTAACGTCTTCACTGGGCAGTCCGATTTGGATTTCACGTGGCTTGTTGGCATCTGATGCGTTCAGCATCACGTTGCGTTCGCCTTCTTCTCCTTCTTTTTTCGGGCTGGAAGATGCTGTCCCGGAAATGTCTTTTCCCGGGCGACTGGCGGAGTGTACGGCAGAGATAGTATCCTGCTTTATCTCTGTGCGATTGTTCTTTTCTTTTTGATTCCGGATGTCCCGTGCGTTTCCGTTGGCGGGAATCAGTTGTAGCAGGATGACTGCGGCAAGGCAACTAAAGGTTATTCTTTTCATGTCGGTATTAATTTAAAGATTTTATTCGTTCACATGGGTGTGTCGTATTGACGGAAGCAAAGGTAGGCGGTAGCGGTACAGGTGGCTATATACTCGTTTGTCAAGATGTGCAAGAGATGTTGCAAATGCAGGACAGCACGTTGGAATCGCTACATTTGTAGTATAGGTTGCAACAAATGTTTCATTCATCCTCTGCTTTTTACACGAAAAAAACTATATTTGTAGGCATCTAATATCCATATATGAAAAAAGGACTCCTATTTTTCCTTCTGTCAGTCTGTTTCTTTTTTCCGTCCTCCTTTGCGACGGAACAATACAACTTTATACATATCAATGGTGTGAACGGGCTTTCCAATAGTCATGTCAAATCAATCATTCAGGATAGTTACGGATTTATCTGGCTGGGCAC
Source organism: Bacteroides sp. RCH18 (assembly GCF_058231005.1). Taxonomy (NCBI): domain Bacteria; kingdom Pseudomonadati; phylum Bacteroidota; class Bacteroidia; order Bacteroidales; family Bacteroidaceae; genus Bacteroides; species Bacteroides sp. RCH18. The sequence continues at coordinate 3,886,431 of NZ_JBIPTC010000001.1, forward strand.
ACGCAATGGGCTGAACCGTTATGACGGCGTTTCGATGCAGGTATATCCTTGCTTCGATGAGGCTTCGGGGCGTGGCAATCAGGTGATCTCCGCACTATACGAGGACGACCGGCGCCAACTTTGGGTGGGAACGGACAACGGAGTCTATATTCAGGACTTATCGACCGGAAAGTTCTCCTTTTTTGATGCAAAGACTGACAAGGGCGAACAAATCAGCGGGCAATGGGTGGAAGATATTCTGTCCGATCCTTCCGGCAATATATGGGTGAACGTACCCAATCTGGGAGTATACCGTTATCACGTTCCCACGAAGAAGTTATTCCGCTACATACTTCTTCCCGGTAGCGATAAGAGCAAGAATTTCCCGCAGTCGATCTGCATCGACAAGGAGGGAACGCTATGGGTGGGAACCAACGGAGCAGGTATTTTCCGTTATTGTCCCGCACAAGATACTTTCGAAGCTTGTGCAAAGGAGGCATTGAAGGATGATTTCATCTTCACACTCTGTGATTATGGAGATGAACTGATTGTCGGAGTACACGAGGAGGAACTGAAACGATTTGATAAGAAGACAGGCGAAGTCAGTATCTTCCCTGCACCGGCGGTACACCGTAAGATAATTCGCTATGTCGTTTGTCTGGACAATGATCTTTGGGTCGGTACGCAAGATGGAGTTTACGTCATCGACGAACGGGAGAATACCGTCCGGCATATTCCGGCAGATGCGGGAGGAGCTTATGGACTCAGTGATGCGATTGTAGATAAAATCTATCGTGACCGTGAAGGCGGGACGTGGATTTGTACACAGTTTGGAGGAGCAAGCTATCTGCCTGTCCGTACACTTGACTTTTCTATTTACCTGCCGGATGGCAAGCCCGGTTCAGTCAGCGGCAGGCGTATCAGTGAACTGGGCGAAGGGAAAGATGGAACGATTTGGGTTAGTACGCAGGATGGCGGTGTCTGTTATTGGAATCCGGAGACAAGGCTGTTCACTACTATTCCCGAATCCGCAGACCGGCAGAATGTTTTAAGTTTATTCACCTCTGACGATTTGATCGGTGCAGGCTACTTTAAAGGAGGAATCGACTTGATTACACCGGCCGCATCCGCCCTTTCCGGCAGCATTGCTTTCAAAGGACGTGTACAGACAATACGTCCGCAACAAATGGGTATCAGCGAAGGAACCGTCTACGCCTTGCATCGTGACCGTCAGGGAACCATCTGGCTGGGAGATGGCTGGAATATCTTCCGTTCTGCCGACGGGGGACGGACATTTGAAGAAATGAAACAGTTCGGCTATGCCTTTATGCGCGATATTCTTGAAGACAAAGAAGGGAATATATGGGTGGCGACTATGGGCAACGGAGTCTTCCGCTATCAACCGCAAACGGACGAAACGGTGAACTATCTGCATATAGAAGGAGACAGTACTTCCATCGGCACCAACGAAGTGACCGGAATTTCGGAAGACAGCAAAGGTCTTCTCTGGTTTTCCACCGACCGTGGCGGACTTTCATGCTTTAACCCCCAAACAGGAACTTTCCGTACCTATACGAAGGCGGACGGCCTCCCTGACAATGTAACCTACAAGGCGGTAGAAGATCGGCAGCACCGCATCTGGTTCGGTACCGACCGTGGCCTGGTCTGCCTGTATCCGGAGACGGACAGCCTGCACGTCTTTACCCGAAACGACGGTCTTCCTGACAATCAGTTCAACTACAAATCGGCATTGGCTGCCGGCAACGGCACGATCTGGATGGGAACCATCAACGGATTAGTCTCTTTTAATCCGGATCAGATACATCGAAATACGTTTGTACCGCCCGTGTATATCACCCGTATCAAGGTGCAAGGGAGGGAAATACTTTTGAAGCCCGAAGGAATGCGATTGCCTTACCGTTCTAACGTCAGCTTTGACTTTGTCGCATTGAGCTATACTTCACCGGGAGCCAACCGCTATGCCTACAAGATGGAAGGCATTGACGATGACTGGAACTATACCTCCGATGCACATACCGCCTCCTATGCCCAGCTTCCTCCGGGAGATTATATATTCCGTGTGCGCGGGAGTAATAACGACGGCGTCTGGAATCAAGAGGAAGCGACTCTGTCCGTACAAATCCTTCCTCCCTGGTGGCGTACGGTATGGGCATATCTGATATATATCATTCTCCTGTCCGGCAGCTTCGTGCTGACTCTCCGCACTTATCGGCGACGGGAAGTGCAGAAGATACGTGAACAGCAACTACTCGCAGAGTTAGCCCGTGAGCGTGAAGCGCATCGTACGCACGAGAGATTCATTAATCAGATTACTTATGGCGCCTGCACCCCGCAGGGAGATGCCATGACACGTGCCGATGAACAACTGATGTCGCAACTCATCACCAGGGTACGTGAGAATCTTACGGATGCGAACTATAATGTGGAAGCACTGGCTGCCGCCATGAATATGTCCCGGTCCAGCCTTCATCGGAAAATAAAGGCATTGACAGACCTTTCTCCGCTCGATTTTATTCGGGTCATCCGCTTAAAGCGTGCGGCAGAACTCTTGCAGGAAGGAGAATTACGCATCAATGAGATATGTGATCGGGTAGGTTTCCAGTCTCCTTCATACTTTGCCAAGATATTCCAGAAACAGTTTGGGGTGACTCCTACGGAGTTTATGCAGAAAAAGGCATAAAAAAAGGCTATCTATCCCAGACAGCCAATCTTTTGTTAACCTTAAATCTAATACTATGAAAAACACACTACAAAGATAGGGACTTTTCGGCTATCTCCAAATTTTCGGGGCAAAGTGCGGCTCTTTATAACATGGTTTAATAGAAATAATGGGTTTGTTAACGATTAACGTAATTAGACTAAAAATTAACTAACGTGCTGTTGGCCTGATGCTCTTCTGTAGGATTCTCAGAGGACTTTTTTACTTGTTTTCCCTTCGCTTCATTGAGAGTTACCGCATCAATCGGCAAGTCGGATTTTTTTCCTTTTTTGCTTGCTTTTTTCGTTTGATTTCCATACTTTTAGCCTCCATAAAACCCTTTAATAATTAATTCTATGGATAGCATTCTTTTCTGGCTGGTTCCGGTCGCTTCAGTGTTAGCCCTCTGTTTTGCTTATTACTTCCATAAGCAGATGATGAAAGAGAGTGAAGGTACTCCCCAAATGATAAAAATAGCCGCTGCGGTACGCAAGGGAGCTATGTCTTATCTGAAACAACAGTACAAGATTGTAGGTTGTGTTTTCCTTGGGCTGGTTATTTTGTTTTCAATTATGGCTTATGGCTTTCATGTTCAGAATGCGTGGGTTCCCATAGCTTTCCTGACGGGTGGTTTCTTCTCCGGTCTTTCCGGTTTCCTGGGTATGAAGACGGCAACCTATGCTTCGGCACGTACGGCGAATGCGGCACGCAATTCATTGAACTCCGGGCTGAGAATCGCTTTCCGCAGTGGTGCGGTAATGGGACTCGTAGTAGTCGGACTGGGGTTGCTCGATATATCTTTCTGGTATCTGTTGCTGAATGCGGTGATTCCCGCTGACGCACTGACACCGACTCATAAACTTTGCGTAATCACTACCACGATGCTGACGTTCGGTATGGGAGCTTCCACACAGGCGCTCTTTGCCCGTGTAGGTGGCGGTATATATACAAAAGCTGCCGATGTAGGCGCCGACCTTGTAGGTAAGGTAGAAGCCGGAATCCCCGAAGACGATCCGCGAAACCCTGCCACCATTGCCGATAATGTAGGCGATAACGTAGGCGACGTGGCAGGTATGGGAGCCGACTTGTACGAATCTTATTGCGGTTCTATCCTGGCGACTGCCGCATTGGGTGCTGCCGCCTTTATACATTCGGCAGATACGGTCATGCAGTTCAAAGCAGTTATTGCCCCGATGCTGATTGCTGCGGTAGGTATTCTGCTTTCCATTATCGGCATCTTCTCCGTGCGCACCAAAGAAAATGCGACGATGAAAGATTTGCTCGGCTCGCTGGCATTCGGAACAAACCTGAGTTCCGTGCTGATTGTGGCTGCTACCTTCTTAATCCTGTGGCTCTTGCAGTTGGACAACTGGATTTGGATTTCATGCGCTGTCGTAGTCGGCCTGTTGGTCGGCATTGTGATCGGACGTTCTACCGAATATTATACTTCCCAGTCATATCGCCCCACTCAGAAACTGAGTGAAAGCGGAAAGACCGGACCTGCCACCGTCATTATTTCCGGTATCGGTCTGGGTATGCTTTCTACGGCTATTCCCGTGATTGCGGTGGTGGTGGGCATCATTGCCTCCTTCCTGCTTGCTTCCGGTTTCGATTTCTCCAACGTGGGTATGGGGCTCTACGGAATCGGTATTGCCGCTGTCGGTATGCTGTCCACATTAGGAATCACACTGGCTACGGACGCTTACGGCCCGATTGCTGATAATGCAGGCGGTAATGCGGAAATGGCCGGTCTGGGTGCCGAAGTCCGCAAGCGTACCGATGCGCTCGACTCTTTGGGAAATACAACCGCGGCAACCGGAAAAGGTTTTGCTATCGGTTCCGCTGCGTTGACCGGACTGGCTTTGCTGGCATCCTATATCGAAGAAATCCGTATCGGTCTGACCCGCTTGGGAACAATAGACCTGAGTATGCCGAACGGTGATGTTGTCTCAACCGCCAATGCTACCTTTGTCGATTTCATGAACTATTACGACGTGACGCTGATGAATCCGAAAGTTCTTTCCGGTATGTTTCTCGGTTCGATGATGGCGTTCTTGTTCTGTGGATTGACGATGAATGCGGTCGGCCGCGCAGCCGGACACATGGTAGATGAGGTGCGTCGTCAGTTCCGTGAGATCAAAGGCATTCTGACAGGAGAAGCCGAGCCGGATTATGAACGTTGTGTGGCTATCTCAACCAAGGGTGCGCAGCGCGAAATGGTGATTCCGTCGCTGATTGCTATCCTTGCGCCTATCGCTACCGGATTAATCTTCGGAGTGACCGGAGTACTGGGACTGCTGATCGGCGGTTTGAGCACAGGTTTTGTGCTGGCTATCTTTATGGCCAACGCAGGCGGTGCGTGGGATAATGCGAAGAAATATGTAGAAGAGGGGAACTTTGGAGGCAAAGGCGGTGAAGTGCATAAGGCAACCGTAGTAGGCGATACTGTGGGCGACCCGTTTAAGGATACTTCCGGCCCGAGTCTGAATATTTTAATCAAGCTCATGAGCATGGTAGCCATTGTGATGGCAGGGCTTACCGTCGCCTGGAGTTTGTTTTAACTAAAAGAAGGTTTGTTTATTGAAGAGGGCGATAGCCGGAGATAAGTCCGGTTATCGCTTTCTGATTATATAGAACCGGGTAAACACCTTTTTTGCGCACTTAATCACTTTTTTCCGGCAGATAATCCTGTTTCGGGGCATTTCATGCAAATACTCGCTCAAAGCCATTTTCCCGTCTCTTATTATTTAGATACTTTTGCAAGACGATATATTATAAGTTATAAAGGGGAAATGGAAGAAATCTATCATAATGGCTAAGGGGAAAGGCTGATGTTATCAACGAACAAAATCTGTAAAACGAATGGTAGGGTGATGGTTCCGGTCGCTAGGGCTGTGAACCGGTAGAATATATTTGGGGAACAATTGTTTGTTTGTGTGAATGAATGACGGAAAAAGGGGACCTTGGATGAGGTCTCCTTTTTTATTTCCTTTATCTTTGTGGCAGATAAAAAAAAGAATAAGTATGCTACTACCTTACTTAAATAAAGACCTGATAGAGGCCGGCTGCGATGAGGCCGGCCGCGGTTGCCTGGCAGGATCAGTGTATGCTGCCGCCGTCATTCTTCCTAGAGATTTCAAGAATGAGTTGCTAAATGATTCGAAGCAACTGACCGAGAAGCAACGCTACACACTTCGTGAAGTGATAGAGAAAGAAGCGCTGGCATGGGCGGTAGGAGTGGTGTCGCCCGAAGAGATAGACGAGATAAACATTCTCCGCGCCTCCTTTCTGGCGATGCACCGGGCTGTCGATCGGCTCTCTGTCCGTCCTCAGCATTTGCTGATCGACGGAAACCGTTTCAATAAATATCCTGACATTCCTCATACTACCGTGATAAAAGGAGACGGTAAATACCTCTCGATAGCCGCCGCTTCTATACTGGCTAAAACCTACAGAGATGATTATATGAATCGTCTTCACGAAGAATATCCGTTTTATGACTGGAATAAGAATAAAGGATACCCGACTAAAAAACATCGTGCCGCCATCGCCGAACGTGGAACGACTCCCTACCACCGAATGACCTTCAATCTGCTTGGTGACGGGCAGTTGAACCTAAATTTCTGATATTTCCTTTTGTTTCACTTTCTACATATTTTTGCAGAATAAGCACGATTTTTCTCCAAATAGCCATGAAAATGTTCGGTTTATGCTAAAAAAGTGTTGACTTGTGCTTTTATTTGTTACTTAAATGCTATATATTTGCATTCGATAACAAGAATTAAAAAAAGATAAAATCATGACAACAAGCAGACTTTATGCATCTAAGAAGTTGATGGGGGCTTTACTTCTTATGATGGGTTTTGTTTTACCTGCCAATGCGCAGTTTTTACGTACTTCTTATTTTATGGAAGGTACTCATTATCGTATGCAGTTGAATCCGGCTTTGGCACCGACTAGTGGATATTTTAATATTCCGGCAATTGGTTCGTTGAATGTATCGGCAAGTTCAAATTCTTTGGGTACACAAGATATTATAGATATTATTGATAATAGCGATGGTTTCTATAATAATCAGAAATTCATGAATCGTTTGTCTAATGATAACCGGTTGAATGTCAATGTCAATACGGATATTCTCTCTTTCGGATGGTATAAAGGAAAGAACTTTTGGTCGGTTAATGTAGGTGCCCGTGTAGATTTAGGTGCTCAGATACCTAAGTCCATGTTTAGCTTCTTGCACGATATTGATCAAGATGGTTTCAGTTGGAATAATTCAAAATTTGATATTGGAAAGGAAGAATTGAATATAAATGCTTATACTGAAGTTGGTATTGGTTATGCCCGCGCTATTAATGATCGCTTGTCAGTAGGTGGTAAATTTAAGGTATTACTTGGTATGGGTAACTTGAATTTGAAGGTAGACGGAATGAATGTAGATGCGAATTTGCCACTAAACATTAACGATATTACTGATGTCAATCAGATTCGTGATTATCATGCTAAAATGAAAGTAAATGCGCGTCTTGAGAGCTCTTTCAAAGGAATGGATTTGGTGGAAAATACGAGTGATCCTGATCCTCGGAAACACTATATTGATGATTTTGATTTTAACGGATTTGGCATTGCAGGTTATGGGGGTGCCATCGATTTAGGGGCATCTTATAAGATTCTTGATAATTTGACAGTGTCTGCTTCTGTGTTGGATTTGGGCTTTATCAAGTGGTCAAAGGGGAGTACAAGTGTTGCAACAGCTAAAGGAAGTATGGATTATGATGGCAAAGACTATGCACTTACTCTGGAAGGGTTAGAGGATTTCCAGCGGGATGCCCAAGATTTTATGAATCGTGTGGAAGGTGGGGATGTTTTGAATTACGAAATGCTCCAACTGCAAAAAGAAGATGTTGTTGAGTCTCGTACCACTTCTCTTCATTCTACAGTAGTAATTGGTGCTGAGTATGAACTGTTGGATAAATGGTTGGCGATTGGTGCTCTTTCCACTACCCGCTTCACTAAGCCGAAAACTCAGACTGAAATTACACTTTCGGCTAATATTCGTCCGAAAAGTTGGTTGAATGCGGCAATCAGTTATTCTATGATTCAGAGTGCTGGTAAATCATTTGGTTTGGCTGTGAAACTTGGGCCTTTGTTTATCGGTACGGACTATATGTTCTTTGGAAAAAGCACAAAGACAGTAAACGGATTTGTTGGTATTTCTGTGCCATTGGGCGGAAAGAAATCCAATAAAGAAGGATAAAATAATTTCTCTCTCTTAAACATTCTCTTTTTAATATTCTCTATCGAATAAAAAACGTATTGTGTGCAGCCTGTCATCGCCGACCTTGAATTCAGGTCTTAAGAATGACAGGCTGCTTTTTTATGTCTCTGACGTAAAGGGAAATTGAGAACTGCTTGAATTGCAGTCGCTTGAATTAGAACCACTTGATTTTCCGGAATACGATAAACGCTAATGTCGACAGCACGACGGAGCACAGGATAATCAGTGCAAAGGCATACGGCATCTCTTCCAGATGGATATCCACATTCATTCCGTAGAAACTGGCTATCAATGTCGGGATCATCAGTGTAATGGAAAGGCTGGTCATGCGTTTCATGATGGCATTCACGTTGTTGGAGATGATGGAGGCAAAGGCGTCCATCGTTCCGGTGAGGATATCGCTGTAGATATTCACGGTATTAAATGCCTGTTTCAACTCGATAATCACGTCTTCCACCAGTTCCTTGTCCAGAAAGTCGGTGTCCTGAAAGATACTTTGCAGCTTTCCGATCATTACTTCATTTCCTCGGATGGAGGTGTTGAAGTAAACGAGTGTTTTCTGCAGTCTCATCAGACGGAGCAGGTCTTCGTTGCGGATACTGCGTTCCAGTTCCTTTTCGGCGGCGCTGATATCCAGATTTATCTGTTTCAGATATTTCAGAAACCATACGGCAGACGAATAAATCAGCCGGAGAATCAGATCGAGCTTGTTGCGGACTTCGATTCCCTTTCGGCGGGTGTGTTCGATGAAGTCCGGCAGCAGGTCTGTGTTGTGGTAGCAGACTGATACAATGATTTCATTGTTGGTGATGATGCCGATGGGTACGGTGCCGAAGGGAAGACTTTCGTTCTGACCGTTTTGCATCGGGATGCGCAGAATCGTCAATAGCCAGTTGCCTTCCGTGTCGGTTCGCGGACGTTCGTCTGTATCGGCTATATCGTTCAGAAATGATTCGGGTACGTTCAGGGTTTTAGTCAGAAACTCAAAGTCATCGTTGTCCGGGCATACTACATTTACCCAGCAGTTAGGAAGCCATTGCGGTTTTTCCACAAAGCCAGCTTCACAATAAAGATATGTTCTCATCTTATTGCCTCCTTTCGTTTGTTTACACGAGCAGAGGCATCAGTTTTCAATGACTCTGATCGCTTTAATTAATACTATAAGTGCACGTTCGCGGGTTTGAATCGTCCATTTTTCTATGATTTAATTTAAAAGCGATACAAAAGTACGGAAAATTAACCGAGGTTCCGTCTTTTGCATCGCTTTTTTTAGATTTTCTTGTTGTTTATGGTCTTTCGGCGTGTGGGGAGTTCATTGGTTGACTATGGTAAAATCACTTGTAAGATAGTGCTAAAGTTCCCGTTAGCTCCTTACATAGTAGACTTTCCTTATAAGGAAAGTTGGGATAAGGTACCGACATTATTAGTTGTTCACGGCCGTGGTAAGAGTTGCTCACGGTCGTGGCAAATACTGCTCACGGATGTGATCAAGTCTTGTCACGGCCGTGAACAGGTAAAGATGTCGGTAGCTTAATGGAAGTATAAAGGCATGATGAGCTAAAAGCATTGGTAGCTTATCGTATTTGTGGTATAAGGTCAAGACTCGGATGAGGCGTGATAGGTAATAAGTAACAGGTAATAAGTAATAGGTAATAAGATGGGGAGGAAATGACAGGTAATAAGTCATGAAATAGGGGTGAAGTGACAATAAAAAGCATGATTTACGGCTATTATCACCTTATTATCACCCTATTGTCACCAGCTATTATCATCCGAAATGTATTCATTATCAGCTTGTTATCTCCAAAAGGTGATAAGTGACAATAGAAAAGCATTTTATTTCTAGAGAGTACCTGTCATGCTGAATTTGTCGAAGAGGAAGGCAAAAGTCAATAGTAACTGAAATTGGGCTGACTAAAAAGTCAATAGTATCTTAAATCTCCTCCTTCGGGAAGGAGGAGTACCCGTAGGGGGAGGTGGTAGGTAAATACATAAATTATTGTTATTCAATTATAAAGTATGCCTACCACTCCGGTTTTCAATAGGAAAAGTGCCTACTGACCTTTGATTTTATCCTTAATGTGCATTCTTGTCAAAGTGTCACAACCAGACTCAACCGGGATTACTGATCATTCTCTCCCTGTCCGGCAGACTCGGAAACGGGGAAGTGCTCCTCCAAATACTTTCTGATTCTATGCGTCCCCAGTTTTTCCTTGGAGATACTGCCATCTTTTAGCACAAGTTCATAGTGCGGAATGCCGTTGAAGCGGAAGAGTTGGCGCAGATAATTGAACTCTGAGTCGGTGACATAATAGCTGGCTTCTCCTTTCAGATTCTTTTCCACGTATTGCTTATATGCATCGGCTGGTGAGTCTTTCTGTCCGGTGATATAGATGAACTCGAACTCCGGATGATCTTTGTATTTTTTGCGCAGGTCTGCCGTCGCTTCTATTCCTGCGCGACAAGGTCCGCAGGTCGTTGCCCAGAAGTCAACGAACAAGACTTTTCCCGGATGATTCTTAATAATGTTGCGGAAAACGTCGGTGGCTTTGCCTTCCGGAAGTTGATAGGAATTGACTTTTTCCTTCGGATGCGTTTTGGCGAACAGATATTCGGCCTCTTCTGCCAATTGTGGGTGAGTGAGCTTTTGCTTGATGCTGTCCACATACTCACGGGCAATGGAACGTGTCTTGATATTCTGCAGGCTGAAACCCAGGTTGCGGACTTTGGCTATTTGCCAAAGCAAAGGATCGGGCACATCATATAGCCGGGCAAGAATGCTGTCTTTCTTATGACCGGTTTTTTGTTCCATCGAGATAAAGTTTCTGTCCATGTCTTGCTCTGACTGCTTGTTTTTATACTGCTTGTCGATGTACTCCAGGACCAGTTTTTCTTCTTTTTCGTATAAGCCTGTCACCTTGTCATTCTCTTCTTGAAGTTCTTTTAAGGGGATTCTGACGGTTGTTCCTGCCAGTTTCTCCTGTTTCAGTCTGATTGCCTCCTGTTCTGCATTCAGTTTTACTCCTTTCTCTTTAAGGAAAGCGAGAAGCGATTCTTCCGGATACGTGTAAGAGATGGTATCCTTTGCTTTCGGTGCATGATAATTATAGGCTGTTCTGAAGGCGTCCATATATTCAAACCGGTTGATAAAAGAGCTGGCATTGGCATCGGCGAGCACTGTTTCATCATTCAGCGGCATCTTCTTCAAGAAGTCGTAATAAGAATCTTCTTCTTTCACTTTCAAGGCTTGGTTGGCTGTATCCTGCTTCGCATAATAATCTCTGCTCATCAGAAAATCGAAGAATAAGCCTCCTGCCTGCAGGTCTGCCTTATTCTTGATCAGACGGGCAGCCTTTGCCGATGGGCGGCAAATCTGAATAAGTGAATCGGCTGTATGCTCCCATCGGGCGACAATCGGCTTCATGTGCTCCTGATATTGGCTGGGAGTCAGTTTGTTACGCGCGTTGGATAAATCATCGTAACGGTAGGGGATCAGCGACTTGAATTCTTTCAGCAGATAGGAGAGGGAAGCCGACGGGCCCATGTAGGCTGTATTCTTGATCGGGAAATAATAGTCGCGTGCACGACTGCGTGCCAGCAATGCTTCCCAGTCGATATACATGGTAAGCGTCTGTCCGGGCTCGATATAGAATGGAATCCAGTTGTTGTCAAGCGTGACGAACTGTTCCACAGGATGCTTGATGACAAACTTGCACAGGAAGCTGCCGTCTTCGTCTATCTGAATCACAGTCGGGTAGTCCTGGCGGGTGATATGGTTGGATAGATAGATGAGACCGGTGTCGAATCCCAGCCGGCGGTCGTAGCCGTCGATGTACCCTTGCAGACAGGTGGTGTCTGTGTGGAAGAACTGCTGGAAACCTGTGTCGGCAGCGATTGTCTTTGTAGCTCCCCTTTGCCGGGTATACAGCTGATTCTTTTCTCCGTTCACTTGTATCTGGCAGCTTCCGTCTTTCTGCGGAGTGACCAGCAGGGTGCGTATGTCTCCATTCTGCTTGTCCTTGACGGTGATTTCCACCCGCTTCCCTTTCTTGCGGATGTTTTCGTTGGTAAATATCCGGTTGTCCATAATCGTAACAGAATCGTAGATGCCGTATTCCCAGGCGTTTAAATCATCTGCCTTGAACCAGTTTCCCTTGATTGCCGCCAACGGCGAAACATTTTTGCCGGAGGACGGTACTAAAGATATGTCATACGTATTTCCTTCCGTATCGCTCGGACTGAGGAGATGGATGACCTGCGTCTCTTCCGGCAGAGCTTCGAAAACGAGCACATAGTCCATCTCGCCCGAATCGGGCATATACACTTCCTTATTGAGCTCAATGCCTTCCGCACTCTTGAACTGATATTTCTTGCCGGTAGCTGCATCTTCCAGATAACTGTCTCCTTCTTCCTTTATCCACCAGTGCGGACGGAAGATGGCGTGAATATAAACACGCGTGCCATCGGGCGTGCGTTCTATACGGGTGATATTGCCAATACTTCCCGAACGGGCTTTGAATGGCGGATTGTCGACGGTTTGTGCTGTGAGCATACCCGACAGCATGAGCATCATGCAGAGTAGAATCGTTTTCATAATATTAAATTTTGAATAAATGCATTTAGTAGTTCCCTATACAAAGAAAGAAAAATATCCATCGCTCCCTCTCTTTTTCCCCTTTAACTTAACATAGATTAAACGTTTACGTAATCATCTTTTTTGTACCTTTGCACCCGAAAATCAGAGTGATAATTTAAATATTGAAATATTATGAGTAAGAAAGCCCTTTTAATGATCCTCGATGGTTGGGGACTAGGCGACCAAAAGAAAGACGACGTAATCTTCAACACTCCCACTCCTTACTGGGATTATCTGATGAACAATTATCCTCATTCCCAACTTCAGGCAAGTGGTGAGAACGTAGGTTTGCCCGACGGACAGATGGGTAACTCGGAAGTAGGTCACCTCAACATTGGTGCCGGACGTGTGGTTTATCAGGATTTGGTGAAAATCAACCGCGCATGTGCTGACAACAGCATCCTGCAGAACCCCGAAATCGTTTCTGCTTTCTCTTACGCGAAAGAAAACGGAAAGAGCGTTCATTTCATGGGACTGACTTCCAACGGTGGCGTACACAGCTCAATGGTTCATCTTTTCAAACTTTGCGACATCTCCAAAGAATACGGCATCGACAATACATTCATCCACTGCTTCATGGACGGTCGTGACACTGACCCGAAGAGCGGTAAGGGATTTATCGAAGAACTTTCTGCACACTGCGAGAAATCGGCAGGCAAGATCGCTTCTATCATCGGTCGTTATTATGCTATGGACCGTGACAAACGTTGGGAACGTGTAAAGGAAGCCTATGACCTGCTGGTAAACGGTCAGGGTAAGAAAGCTACCGATATGGTTCAGGCTATGCAGGAATCTTACGATGAAGGTGTAACGGACGAATTCATCAAGCCGATTGTAAACGCCAACTGCGACGGAACCATCAAAGAAGGTGATGTCGTTATCTTCTTCAACTACCGTAACGACCGTGCCAAAGAACTGACTGTCGTACTGACTCAGCAAGATATGCCGGAAGCGGGAATGCATACGATCCCGGGACTGCAATATTACTGCATGACTCCGTATGATGCATCCTTCAAAGGTGTTCACATCCTGTTCGACAAGGAAAACGTTGCCAACACACTGGGCGAATACATCGCTTCCAAAGGACTGAGCCAGCTCCATATCGCTGAAACAGAGAAATATGCTCACGTTACTTTCTTCTTCAACGGCGGTCGTGAAACTCCGTTCGACAACGAAGACCGTATCCTTGTTCCATCTCCGAAAGTAGCCACTTACGACCTGAAACCGGAAATGAGCGCTTACGAAGTGAAGGATAAACTGGTAGATGCTATCAACGAAAACAAATATGATTTCATCGTGGTGAACTTCGCTAACGGTGACATGGTTGGTCATACCGGTATCTACGAAGCAATCGAGAAGGCTGTTGTGGCTGTAGACGCTTGCGTGAAAGACGTAATCGAAGCTGCTAAGGCACAGGATTACGAAGCTATCATCATCGCCGACCACGGTAATGCAGACCGTGCCTTGAACGAAGACGGCACTCCGAATACGGCTCACTCTCTGAATCCGGTTCCTTGTGTGTACGTAACCGAAAACAAAACTGCGAAAGTAGAAGACGGTCGCCTGGCTGATGTGGCTCCGACTATCCTGAAAATCATGGGTCTGGAAGCTCCGGCTGATATGAACGGTCAGATTTTGATTAAGTAATTTACTTGATACTGTAATAATGAAAGGGGGCACTTCGCAAAGTGCCCCCTTATTTTGTTTCTTTAATTTCACAAACAGCTTGATTTCGTAAGAAAGTTATAACTGCAGTCATTGTGCAGTGAAATTTGTAGTTTATCTGATTTATATTATCCTATTTTTCCTTTCTCTTTCACGAAAAATGTGATTGAATGAAATTCGAACTCTTTTGGTTGATTCTAGTACTCTTCTGAAGGTAAAAACAGCTTCCTTTGTGCAAATATATTTTTTTACGATGAAAAACATCTACCTATTTATAGTAAGTCTGTTTTTTTTCTATACCGGATGTGACACACAACAAACAAAATATCCATTTAGTGTAGAAACTGTATTAGCGAAAGCTGGGAATAACCGTAAGGAACTTGAAAAGGCACTGGATTATTTTTATAAACAGGGAGACAGTATAAAGATAAAAGCCATAGAGTTTTTGGTGGCGCATATGGATATCCATTACAGTGAAACTTACTATTGGAAAACGCGCGAAGGGAAAAGAGTGGATTTTTCGGAGTTCGATTATGCTAATTTGGAAACAGCCGTAAAGGCAATCGATTCAATGAGGAAAAAATATGGTTCCTTGGATTTTCAAGATACTATCATTTACGATGTAAATAGTTTAACTGGTAAATATCTTATTAATAATGTAAATCATGCGGTTGATACTTGGCGGCTATCTGAATATAAAGACATACCTTTTAACGATTTCTGCGAATATATATTACCTTACCGGGTTACAGTAGAGCCTGTAACGGAATGGCGAAAAGAATATTGTAAGAGATATCACTGGTTGACAGACAGCCTTCAGAATAAGCCATTAGAGAATGTACTTGATTATGCTGCTATCGATTACAAAGATTGGTTTACATTCACTTATGGAAGTGAAACGAGAAATGAGCCTCTCTCCCGTCTAAGTGCGCAGCAATTGTTGTTTCGTAAGAAAGGAGCTTGTGAGGATATAGCAGCTTTGGAAACATTTATTTTTCGTTCGCAAGGTATTCCGGCTGCTTACATATCTGTGCCATTATGGGCAACCTCTGCCGGAGCACATTTCTCGAACACCGTTTTTGATACGAAGATGAAACCAGTGAAGTTGGATGTTACCACACACGCTGTTGTAGATCATCCACTTGATCGGGAACCGTCTAAAGTAATCCGTTATACTTATTCCAGCCAACCTGGCACCTTAGCATCTAAAGAAAAGGAAGAATGTATTCCTACTGGATTTTTACAAAAAACAAACTATATTGATGTAACCCATGAATATTGGGAAACATCTGATGTGACCATTCCTTTGTTTAATGATACTACTCACATTATATATGCCTGCATGTTTAGTATGGGTAAATGGAATGCTGAGTGGTGGGGTGAACGAATGGAAAATTCAGTTACATTTCATAATATGCCTCGTGGCGTGGTTATTCTTCCTATGATATATAAGGAGCATCAACTTATACCGATAGGTTATCCTATAGTAAATGGTTATAACCATCAATTGTATTTAGTTCCGGATTTATTGCATACTATGACTGTTGAAATTGAAGAACAAGACCGCTATCTGCGTTTTCGCCCGGATAAGAAATATGAACTTTTTTATTGGGATAATGCATGGATTTCATTGGGAACACAAGTTGCAACAATGGATGCCGATTGTCTGCAATTCAATCAGGTACCGCAAAATGTACTAATGCTTCTTGTGCCGGAGTATTCCGAACGAAAAGAGCGTCCTTTCATTATTATGCCGGATGGGACACGATATTGGTGGTAATTTGTAATATAATAAAGAAGAAAAATGAAATTAATAAGCACATTTATTGTAATAGTGTTGTTATCTGGTTGTCAAAGCAAAGAGCAGTCTGTTGTCATATCTCAGAATTCTATAAGTATTGCTATGCAAATTTATGCTATCAGCAGTAAAATATCACTTTCTGATGAAAGTATCATGAATTTGAGGACCTTCTTCCAAGAAAACGATAGTTTGGCGGAAATGGAATTGAAAAAAGGAAAATCATTAGATGAGATTGCCCGATGGTATTGTCCGTCAATAAATACAATAGCGAGTTTATTGACCCCGTTAGAAGGGAATGATTATATGTTCTATCAAAAGAATAACGGTCCCCAACTGCCATATATTTCAGATCTGCGTACGGTGGTTAAATATAGACAGGAATTGAACTTGTCTCATGTTCAAATTGAGCAACTCTTACATCATAGTGAAGAAATAGAGAAACGATTCGGAGTTCAAGATTACAAACATGATAGTATGGAAAAACAATATTTGGCTGAGATTCTTTCAGAAACGCAATATAAGGCTTTTTTTATAATTAGAAAAACGCGACAGGCTGAAAAAATAGCTGCACAGCAATGGAAGCAGATACAGGTGCACCAATTATGTTCTACGACTTGCGATAGTTTAGCTATTATAAAACAATTGTATGAGTTTGAAAGAGAAAAAAGCGGGATATTAGAGTATATGAGCAGTAGGGGAGATAATAAAGGATACGATAAAGAGCGTGACCGACTCAATGCACATAAGCCACTGCTACTACTTAAGTTGGAAACTATTGAATCGTTTTCTCATAATAAACTGTTGGATATTATTTGTAAACGGGAAGTGACGAAGTTATCAGAACAGCAAATTGAACAGTTACTGGCTGAATATTATCGAATTAAGCAGGCAGAGTACAAAGCTATGTATGAAGACGCATCCAAAAACGGAGAAACTAAATTTGAACGGAGTAAATTGGAAGGAAAATGTTTGATAAATGTTGTTACTCATCAGCAATTGGAAGATTATTTTAAGTTTGTTTCTCAAAAAAGAGCAGATGAACAGGCTCAAAGATATTGGGATGAATTAAAAAACTATGATTTTATAAGGAAGAAGGATAGTGTACAAGTAGTAAGTGAGTTGGCAGATTATGAATTGCGTTTGGCTGTGGCTGAGCAGTGGATTTCATTGGATAATTCCCGCAAGCATCTATTTGCCAGAGAGGATGTTGTGAATGGGAAACCGGAAATACTGAAGAAAAAGGAAGAATGGGACAAAAAGGAAAAAGAACGTAAAATGGTAAGATTTTAAGATATAAAGAATATGTATAAGATAATTTGTAGCCTCATTTTAATTTTATTAGTTGTCCCCTCACTTCCGGCACAGGAAAAAGTATCATTTGATACTATAACCAGCCGTATGGCCGAGCAGCTTAATATGTATCCCAAGGAAAAATTGCACGTTCATATCGATCGTTCGTGCTACCTTCCCGGAGACACTTTGTGGTTCAAAGCCTACATGGTCAATGTGTCTTCTCATATTCCCATCCGGTTGAGCCGATATGTATATGTTGAATTGGTCAATCCGGAGAATGAAACAATAGACAGGGTAAAAATCAGACCGGATGAAATGAATCAGTTTCATGGATACATCTCTATCCCCGAGGATCTGCCCGGTGGGAACTATTCCCTGCTAGCTTATACCCGCTATATGCTTTTTGAAGAGAATCAGCCTGTCTTTAAAAGGGACGTCTGTATCGCCCTGGCAAGCAATTGGGAGACTGCACACTTGAAAGCGAATATCTTGTCACCTCATGGTGAAATCACGGGTGCGCAACTCCAGCTTTGGGACAATAGCCAGAAACAGATACCCTTGAAAAGAGTGAAAGCCGTTTGTAACAAGGGGAAGCCGGTTTCTGCAAAACTGTATGACGAAGGAAAGATAGAGTTGCGTATTCAAAATGAAAAAGTGACGTCCGAGGCTTGTATGCGAATCGATATGACGGATATCCGGAACAACGTTTTCAGACAGTATGCTGCGATAAGTACAGGAACAGAAGATTATGATGTCACGTTCTATCCTGAGGGAGGCTACTTGTTGGAGGGTACCCCTTGTAGAACAGCTTATAAAGTGCTTGATATTAGTGGTAATAGTATAGCAGCTACCTTGCAATTAATGGATGAACAGGGAAATGTAATGGCAACAAGTGAAACGCTGCACTCCGGAATGGGAGTATTTACCTTTACTCCGGAAAGTGGAAAAAGGTATATCGTACAAGCATTCAACAAGCAAGGGGTAAAGAAAGTCTTTGAACTTCCTCCGGTGCAATCATCTGCTTATGGAATTGTCATAAAAGACCATCAAGAAGATATGCAGATATCCATAAATTCCGCTTTACACTCGCCTCACGAGGAACTTCTATTGCTGGCGCATGTACGTGGAAAAATGATTTGTGCGCAATGGTTACTGTCTGATAAAGGCGACATAATCACTATTGCAAAAGATCAGTATCCGTCTGGAATCGTTCAATGTCTGCTGTTGGATAAGAATTATAATGTATTAAGCGAAAGGCTTGGCTTTATTCCTTATCGAAAGGCTATAATGTGTAAAGTGAGAAATGACAAGGATAGCTATGGGAAAAGGGAACTGATTCACACGAATCTGTCGCTCGTTGATGTAAACGGTAATCCAGTAAAGGGTAACCTTTCTGTCTCAATCACAGACGGCTCCATGTGTGTTGCGGATACCACACATTCTATTTTGTCTACTTTGCTGCTTTCATCCGAACTGAAGGGGAGAATTGAAACTCCGTCTTTTTATTTGCAAACGGATAATCCTGAGGCTGAAAAGGCATTGGACTTGCTTCTTATGATACACGGATGGAAAAGATACCGACTGCCGGAGATCATAAAAGGTAACTTTGAGAAACCAGCAATGGAGCCGGAGCGATTTACTTCCTTATCTGGAAGGCTAAAAGATAAGATAGGTGATGGTAAAAGCCGTTATGAAGTTTACGTGAGAAATCTGGAATTCGGACTGAATAAGACGATAACCCCCGGTCCGGATGGTGCATTCCGGCTTGATAGCCTTGAATTTGCGGAAGATACTCCCATCGGAATGATCGGCCAGCGATTTATACGGAAAGGAGAAACTTACGGGCGTAATAAAACAGAAATAATTCTGGATAAGGAACAGACATATAATATTTCCGACAGAACAGTTCCACAACCTGTTCTTTCGGAAATGTCCAGTGGTATCCGGCGGGATATAATATATCCGGCTGGTATGAGTAATTATTTCTTAAAACAGGTGACAGTTAAGTCGGATGCACTAAATAAGAGTTTAAATTCAAGGGAGATTGCGAGACTTAAATTAAAGAATGTGTGGGAATTAATGGAATATTTAGGAATGAAATTTAGTTATCCATTCATTGATTCATTAATGCAAGGACGTTGTCATATTGGTGTCACATTGTGGGGTAGTTGGAAGTGTCTTTATAAAGATATGCCACTTGCATTAATTGTAAACGGCTATATCCCACTTCTGGATCCTGGGATTTTTAACTATTTATCTTTGAGTGATCTTTGCGCGATTCATTTATATAGTATTGGTAGAGAAAAGTTTTTGGGATTATACAGCTATGCACGGAGCTATGAACACCATACCTCAGTGGCCATTCTTGAATTAAAACTTCATTCTGATGTTGATGTTGAATCTTTAGAATATGTTAATGGCATTGATAAACGTATAAAGGGTTATGGCAAACTTGATATTCAAACGGATGTTTATCCCTTTGGAGGATATCAAGAACCGATAGCATTTTATTCTCCTAAATATGAAAAAGGTAATAATAATGATGTGTTGATACCGGATTTTCGCTCTACACTCTATTGGAATCCTAACTTACAAACAGATTTATCAGGGAAATGTAATTTTTCTTTCTATTCCGCAGACAGGATTACCACATATAAAGTGTTGATTGAAGGTATGACAGAGGAAGGAGAAATAGTGTACGAAATAAGAGAGTTGGTAATAAAATGAAACAATAAATTTAAATGTAAAGATTATGCTTTTGCAAGATAGACGGTGGGCTACTGTCTAAGATTTGTATGAGATGCAGATACTTGATTCGGTATGTAAAATTAAATTAGCTCATAACTTATTCTAAAAATCATAAAGATGAAACATAAATTGTTATTAGTACTCTTAACTGCTTTGATACCCTGCCTTTTTATGCAGGGTTGTATTTCTAATTTCGAAGAAGATAATACGGAATTAAGTGAAGAAGATAGAGTAGCAGAAATGTTTAGAGAAGCGGGGTTTAAAGTGGAAAAACTTAGTAGTAAACCAGTTAATCCTCCAATGACTGAAAAGGAGGCATCTCTTTTTTTAGCAGCGTATAAAAATAGGGAACGCTCCGGTTCGATTCAAATACCTTCAGAAAATATAGAGCTGAAGCCAGATGGTCATTTGGTAGTGAAAGTTAAATGTAATTCTGAAAAAAAGAATTTTTCAAGAACAAGAACTGTTTACAAGGAAGAGTTCGATTTTACACATTGGGCAACTTATACAGTTCGAGACATTGAGATTGAATGCTGGCAAGATATTGCAGGATATTGGAAATCCGATAATGTGAATTGCACTTTTACTACTAGAGACCCTGAGTATATATGTGGTTTTCCAGATATCAATCCTAATACAGGCTATAGTAAAGGTAGTCTTTATTTTAGTATAAATATAACTGTTTCTAGATATTCGGGCTGGCAGATTTATTCGGTTGATGAAAATTATAATTATACGCTAATGCTTACATGGCTACCTGTAGCACAAGAGTGGAATGCTAGTCTTAGTTGGCATGAGACTTCTTGGTAATATGACTTGTATTATAACTTCTTTAATGAAGGAACTTAAGAGATTATATTCAATTTGAAGTTTTAAAATTCTCTTTATTTACATTGTATCGAATAAAGAATTAGGAGGTTTAATTTCAAGTATCCTATTCATTGTTTGGTATATTTAATGGAATGATTGTTTTGGTCGTTGGTTAAACTGATTATTATGAAGGATTTAATAAATAAATATAAGAAAATCTGCTGCTTTGCCCTGATTTCATTGACCGTCCACTCCCTGTCTGCACAGACAATAGTATCATTCGATACTATTGCCCATTGTATGACAGAACAGTTTCGTATCTATCCCAAGGAAAAATTGCATATTCACATCGACCGTTCGTGCTACCTTCCCGGCGACACTTTGTGGTTCAAAGCCTACATGGTCAATGCGTCTTCTCATATTCCTATTCGGCTAAGCCGATATGTATATGTCGAACTGGTCAATCCGGAGAATGAAACAGTGGGTAGGGCAAAAGTTAGACCGGATGATATGAATCAATTTCATGGATATATCTCCCTCCCCGAAGGTCTGCCAGGTGGAAAGTATGCTCTTCTTGCTTATACCCGCTATATGCTTTCGGAAAAGAATCAGCTGGTATTTAAAAGGGAAGTCTGCATCGCGATGGCAAGTAATTGGGAGACTACGCACTTGAAAGCTTGCAGCAAAACATCATCACATGAAGAAAATACAGAATTGCAACTTCAACTTTGGAATAACAGGCAGGAGCAAATCCCGTTGAAAAAAGTGAAAGCTGTTTGCGATAAGGGAAAAGCAGTCTCTGTCAAACTGGATAAAGAAAAAAAAATAGAGCTGAGCATTCGCAATAAAAAAGTAACTCCCGACGCTTGTGTACGGCTGGATATGACCGATGTCCGAAACAATACTTTTCGACAATATGCCGCTATCAGTACGGGGATGGAGGATTATGATGTCACTTTTTACCCGGAGGGGGGACACTTGTTGGCGGATACGCCTTGTCGGACTGCTTATAAAGTGCTGGATGTTAGTGGCAATAGCATAGATGCCACCTTACAATTGATAGATGAACAGGGGAATGTGATGGCAGAGAGTAAAACTCTGTATGCCGGAATGGGGGCATTTACCTTTACTCCCAAAAGTGGAAAAAAGTATAGCGTGCAAGTGCTTAATAAACAGGGTATAAGAAAAAACTTTGAACTGCCACAAGTGCAGGAATCAGCATACGGAATCGTTGTGCAGAGTCGAAAAAAAGATATACAGATATCCATAAATTCCGCTTTACATTCACCTCACGAGAAACTTCTATTGCTGGCGCATGTACGTGGAAAAATGATTTGTGCGCGATGGTTACTGTCCGATAAAGGCGACATAATCACTATTGCAAAAGATCAGTATCCGTCCGGAATCGTTCAATGTCTGTTGTTGGATAAGAATTATAATGTATTAAGTGAAAGGCTGGGTTTTATTCCTTACCGGAAGACCATTGTGTGTAAAATGGAGAATGATAAAAACAGTTATGGAAAAAGAACACCGGTTCGCACGAGCCTGTTGCTTACGGATATGAATGGCAATCCTGTAAAGGGTAACCTTTCTGTTGCAATCACAGACAAGTCCATGGCAGTTGCGGATACCACACATTCTATTTTGTCTACTTTGCTGCTTTCATCCGAATTGAAGGGGAGAATTGAAACTCCGTCTTTTTATTTGCAAACGGATAATCCCGAGGCTGAAAAGGCACTGGACTTGCTTCTTATGATACACGGATGGAAGAGATACCGATTGCCGGAGATTATAAAAGGAAACTTTGAAAGACCTGTAATGGAGCCGGAGAAGTTTACCTCCTTATCAGGAAGGCTGAAAAATGAGAAAGGAGAAGGTAAAAGCCGTTATGATGTGTACGTGAGGAATTTGGAGTTCGGTCTTAATAGGGTAATAAAACTTGGTCAAGATGGAGCGTTTCGAGTGGATAGTGTTGAGTTTGCGGAAGGCGTTCCTATTGGGATGATAGGCAAGCGGTTCATACGGAAAGGTGAAAATTATGGGCGTAATAAGGCAGAAATAATTCTCGATAAGGACCAACTGTATATTCTGTCAGACAAAACAGTGCCACAGCCGTTTCTGTCAGAAATATCCGGTGGAATTCAGCGGGATATGGTGTATCCGGTTGGTATGAGTGATTATTTATTAAATCAGGTGACGGTTAAATCCAAATTACTGAATAAGAGATTGACCTTAAGGGAGATAGCAAAGTTTAAATTTAAGAATATGTGGGAATTGGTTGACTATATGGGAGTTAAATTCAAATATCCATATTATACCTCAACAATGAAAGGATCTTGTAAAGCTTCTGTGAAGATAATGAATGCTTGGGCATGTTTTTATAAAGATATGCCTCTTGTGTTAATGATAAATGGTAACATGCATTCCAATGCTGGAATTCTTAATTATTTGTCATTGAGTGATATTCAAGTTATTTCTTTAAATAGTAT
This sequence comes from Bacteroides sp. RCH18, assembly GCF_058231005.1. NCBI lineage: Bacteria > Pseudomonadati > Bacteroidota > Bacteroidia > Bacteroidales > Bacteroidaceae > Bacteroides > Bacteroides sp. RCH18. Next base: position 3,909,849 of record NZ_JBIPTC010000001.1, read on the forward strand.
TGATAGAAAAAAAATCCTAAAGCCTTATTTGTATTTATGGGAATATGAGCAGCATACTTCTGTTGCCATTCTTGAATTAGTACTTTATCCAGGCGTAATATTGGATCCTTTATTACATTTATGTTCTATTGAACAACGATTTAAGGGCTATGGCAAGCTTGATGATATTCAAACGGATGTTTATCCCTCTGGAGGATACCAAGAACCAGTAGCTTTCTATTCTCCCAAATATGATAAAGGCAATAAGGATAATGCGTTGATACCGGATTTTCGTTCTACACTTTATTGGAATCCTAGCTTACAAACAGATTCATCAGGAGAATGTGATTTTTTATTTTATTCAGCAGATAAGGCTACCACATATAAAGTGGTAATTGAGGGCTTGACAGAGGAAGGAGAAATGGTGTACGAAACAAGAGAATTTGAGATAAAATGAAATAATAAATTTAAAGTTGAAAATAAAATGTGATGATAATACTTTAACAAAATGACTGGAAGGAGACTGCTGCCTAAGATTGGTATGAGATATAAGGTTCTCTATATACTGGCATTTCTTTTATGTGCCAATTCTCTATTCTTGCAGATAGAGAGTCCGATTATTACTATAGGGGATAAATGGTATGCTTCCATTATCCTTTTATTACTATTTCTAATAGCAAACAGTACTTTTAGTATGTCCTCTTTTTCATGGAGTCTGAATAAGTTACTGCCATCTTTCTATATCATTGTTCTTCTATCTGATGTTGTTTTAGTGATGCATGGGATATTGCAATATACTCATATTATTCCATTTCATTCTTATTTAGGTCTTAGTGGCAGTTTCGATAATCCTGCCGGATATACCGCTTCCCTTTGCGCTGGATTTCCTGCAGTGTTTTATATTTATATGCATTATTGTTCAAAACTAATAAGGGGGAGTGTTATTCTTGCCGGGCTATGTGTTATAATAGTTGTTGTATTGTCCGGTTCACGAGCAGGGATATTAAGTATTGCGGTAATGTGTATTGTTTGTTTTTTACAGAAAACAGAAATAGGTTCTCGAAAGAAATATTTGTTGTTACTTTTATTACTATTTCCGGTATTTGTAACTTTGCTGTATTTCTTTAAAAAAGACTCGGCAGACGGTCGTCTGCTCATTTGGAAATGTTCCGCGCTAATGATAAAAGACAACCCGGTTACAGGATATGGAAGTGGAGGCTTTTTGGCTAATTATATGAATTATCAGGCTGAATATTTTGCGCGAGATACTGATAGTAAATATGCGATGTTAGCAGGTGATGTTAAACATCCATTTAATGAATATATATTGTTGGTTGTAAATTATGGTCTAATAGGTTTTCTTCTTTTTCTTACTTTTGTTTATTTTTTGTGGAAATGTTATCGACGTAATTCTTGTCTCGAAACTAATATTGCAACCGTTTGCTTGATAGGCATTGCTGTTTTTGCTTGCTTTTCTTATCCGCTATCTTATCCTTTTGTATGGGTGATGATGATATACAGTATATATGTTATTATTTTTCACGCCGGATATATAGCTAAATATCCTCAATGGCTTCGGAGAAGTATGTGTCTGTTGATAATCGGTTTATCATTGGCGGCTTTCATTTATATAACCCGACATATACTCTATACCACAGCATGGAACCGCACGGCTAAATCTTCATTAATAAAGCAAACAGATATGACTTTTGCTCGTTATAATGAGTTGTTGCCTAAATTAGGAGACAATTATTTGTTTCTCTATAATTATGCTGCTGAACTTAATTATGGAAAATATTACAATCAAAGTCAAGAGATGGCAGAGCAATGTAGTGAACTTTGGGCTGATTATAATTTACAATTGCTGATGGCTGATAATTGTATAAATACGACTCAATATGATAACGCTGAAAAGCATTTGAAGTTAGCTTCTTTGATGTGCCCGGCTCGATTTGTCCCATTGTATGAATTAATGAAGTTGTATCAGTTGAAGGGGGAAGAAAAGAAAACAATTCAAATTGCAGAAATTATTTTGAAGAAAAAGGTGAAAGTACCATCTTCTAAAGTAGAATGGATAAAAGAGAAAGCAAAAAACTCTGTAAAGTCCGTCATCCATTAGTTTGACTAACATTCATAATGTCTCTAGTTTTTTAGTAATTGTCTTTTCCATCAATGGGTTCATCATTTTCAAGTCCTTTGATGAATGCTTTTTCTCCTTCTCTACTTAGGTCGATTGTTTTACCCAATGTAGGATTAAATTCTTTCCAAGTTTGCCCCCAGCAGTTCGAAGAGACAATTAATAATATCCAGAATAGTGCTCTCATAGATGATTTTTTAGTGTTTACTATATACAAATGCAGTAATTTAAAATCTCTTTTACTACTTTTTCGTACTTTTGTGGGCTTAACATAAGAATGAAATTATGATTCAGATAGAAGATGTAGTAGTGAGCTTCGATGTCCTTCGGGAAAAATTCCTTTGTAATCTGGACGCCTGTAAGGGCGAATGTTGCGTTGAAGGGGATGCAGGGGCACCTGTGGAATTGGATGAAGTCGAAAAGCTGGAAGAGGTTCTGCCGATAATATGGGAAGAGCTGTCGCCGGAAGCGCGTGCTGTCATTGAGAAGCAAGGAGTGGTATACACGGATCAGGAAGGTGATCTGGTGACTTCTATTGTTAATAATAAGGATTGCGTCTTTACTTGCTATGACGAGAAAGGATGTTGTTACTGTGCCATCGAAAAGGCTTATCGGGATGGCAAGACGGACTTTTACAAACCGGTATCATGCCATCTCTATCCCATCCGGATTGGAGATTACGGACCTTATAAGGCGGTGAACTATCATCGTTGGGATGTGTGTAAGGCGGCTGTGTTGCTGGGGAAAAAAGAAAACGTGGCTGTCTACCAATTCTTGAAAGAACCTCTGATCCGTAAATTCGGTGAGAAGTGGTATCAGGAACTGGAAGTCGCAGTGAAGGAATTAAAGGCGCATGATATGATCTGATGTTTCTCTCATCTCCTCGACTCTTTGCGTTTGGATCGTATCAGAAGAAATAACAGGCAGATCATAGCTACGATAATGCAAGCCGGAGTAATCCATGCCTCCGGATGGATAATAATCAGGAACAGGCAAGTGACAATCACACAGGATGCCAGAATTCTGAGATAGAGCCTGATCTTGGCAAATACAGGATTTGGGGTAGTCGTTTTCATAAGTGTCCTCCTTCATTTTCGGCAAGATAGTGATTTTGACCGGAAAAAGATTTAACTGTTAGGTTTTATTAAGACATAGAAAAGCGCCGGCACGGAGGATTTTCCTTCGCTTGCCGACGCTTCTTCGTTGTAAGATGTGAGGTTGGTTTATAAAAACGTAATATTAAAATTATGTATCGATATTCGCATATGTTGCATTCTCTTCGATAAACTCGCGGCGCGGACCTACGTCTTCACCCATTAGCATGGAGAAGATGTAATCGGCTTCAGCGGCATTATCGATGTTTACTTGCTTCAGCATACGGTTGTCGGGGTCCATTGTTGTTTCCCACAACTGCTGGGCGTTCATTTCACCCAAACCTTTGTAGCGCTGTGTATGAACCGCATTTTCCAGACCGCCGCCATAGGTATCGATAAACTTCTGGCGTTGCGCGTCTGTCCAGCAATACTCTTCTACTTTACCCTTTTTGCAGAGGTAGAGCGGGGGAGTAGCGATGTATAGATAACCGTTCTGAATAATCTGCGGCATATAACGGAAGAAGAATGTCATGATCAGTGTGTCGATGTGAGAACCATCGACGTCGGCATCGGTCATGATGATAATCTTGTGATAGCGCAGCTTTTCGATGTTAGCCTCTTTGCTGTCGTCTTCTGTTCCGATAGTGACACCCAGTGCCGTATATATATTGCGGATTTCATCGCTTTCCAGTGCTTTGTGATACATCGCTTTTTCGACGTTCAGAATCTTACCGCGTAGCGGAAGGATGGCCTGGAACATACGGTTACGTCCTTGCTTGGCAGTACCACCTGCCGAGTCTCCCTCGACGAGGAACAATTCGCATTTTGAGGGGTCTTTATCCGAACAGTCGGCCAGCTTACCCGGCAGACCGCCTCCGGACATCGGAGACTTGCGTTGTACCATTTCACGGGCTTTTCTTGCTGCGTGGCGTGCTGTGGCAGCAAGGATTACCTTGTCTACAATCGTTTTTGCCTCCTTTGGATGTTCTTCCAGGTAGTAAGCCAGTACTTCACCGACAGCCTGGTCTACGGCACCCATTACTTCGTTGTTACCCAACTTCGTTTTGGTCTGTCCCTCGAACTGTGGTTCGGCAACTTTAACGGAAATAACGGCAGTCAGACCTTCGCGGAAGTCGTCTCCCGAGATTTCAACTTTCACCTTTTCCAGCATCTTGCTGTCTTCGGCGTATTTCTTCAGCGTACGGGTCAGTGCACGGCGGAAACCGGCAAGATGCGTACCTCCTTCGATTGTATTGATATTATTGACATAGGAATGTACATTTTCGGAGAATCCTGTATTGTACATGATGGCTATTTCAATAGGTATTCCCTGCTTCTCAGAGTTCAGATAGATAACGTCGTTGATCAAGTGTTCACGTGAAGACTCGATGAAGCGTACAAACTCTCTCAGCCCTTCTTCGGAATAGAATACTTCACTCTTGAAGCTGCCGTCTTCTTCATTCACTACCCGACGGTCGGTCAGTGAAATGCGGAGACCTGCATTCAAGTATGCCAGCTCACGCAGACGTGAAGCCAGTATTTTATAATCATATACCGTTTCGGTAAAGATTGTATCATCCGGCCAGAATTGTTGGCGGGTTCCTGTAATATCCGATACACCCACTTCTTTCACAGAATAAAGCGGCTTACCGATTTCATATTCCTGCTGATAGATTTTACCATTGCGGAATACCTGTGTAGTCATGTGTGTTGACAGTGCATTTACGCAAGACATACCTACACCGTGCAAACCTCCGGAAACTTTATACGACCCTTTGTCGAATTTACCTCCGGCGTGCAGAACGGTCATCGCTACTTCCAGTGCCGACTTCTTTTCTTTTTCATGATAGTCGACCGGAATACCACGTCCGTTGTCCTGTACGGTGATTGAATTATCTTCGTTGATTGTCACTTCGATGTGGTCGCAATACCCGGCCAGTGCCTCGTCAATGGAGTTATCAACGATTTCGTATACCAAGTGGTGAAGTCCCTTTATGCTGATGTCACCGATGTACATCGCAGGGCGTTTTCTCACTGCTTCAAGACCTTCCAATACCTGGATGCTATCCGCAGAATAAGACCCGTTATTGGGAGTGATTTGTTCTTCGCTCATAATTGCCTTTCTAAGTTATAATAACAGAGCAAATATAGTGAAAATTGTCGAGTTGGCGAAGTTTCGGAGGCGAAAAATGCAGAATAAAAGCGGAATTAGTGAATGGGAAAGTAATCTGATATTCAATGGTTTATAAACACAAAAGGCCGAACTTAAAAGTTCAGCCTAAATGCTATATAGAATTGTTATTTTTCTATTATTAAGCGAGCTTGTTGATGTAAAGAGCCAGCTTAGATTTCAGATTGTTAGCTTTGTTTTTGTGAATAACATTTGTTTTAGCTAACTTGTCCAACATCTTAGTGATGCCAGGATACATTGCAACAGCTTCTTTTTTGTCAGTAGTTGCACGAAGTTTTCTAACAGCATTTCTCATGGTCTTACCATAATATCTGTTATGAAGTCTTCTTGTCTCTTCTTGTCTGATTCTCTTCAGTGATGATTTGTGATTTGCCATTTCGACTAATCTATTTTTTTAGTTCTTTATTCTTTTTACTTGTAGCCCGTGGGGGAATCGAACCCCCCTTTCAAGAATGAAAATCTTGCGTCCTAACCGATAGACGAACGGGCCATCCTGTTGTTGCATTTCTGCTTTTTGCTCTCTCGAATCAGTGTTTGTTTCTCGATTGCGGATGCAAAGGTAGGAACTTTTTTGAAACTGACAAACAATTCATGAAAAAAATATGTAGTTTTTTCTCTTTTTTTCTGTGGGGTGGGGCTATAGTGCTTGATTTTCAATAAAATATGAGATTGCGATTTTTCGAAAAAAATATCTTCGTCTATAAGACTATGAATAATGTGCTATATTTACACCTTATTATATATAAAGGTTAAGGAGTATAGTTGTGAATTATGAGAAAAGTAAAGTGTTTATAGATATAGCCAGGTGTATTATTTGCACCTTCTGCTTCATGTATAAATCAGAATTGCATTTTTGTATACATGTGCCGTCGAGTAACGACCCTCTTCTTGTAGATTCCGGATGTATGCTTTTGCGCATCCGGTAAAGCTGTTTTTATTACTTTTTCTTTTCATACTCTTGTCTATATTTACTTGTTCTTCAGGGAGTATAACAAAAATAGCAATCTTTTTTGTTGTTAACGCCTCTAAAAAGCTCCCGAATGCCAGACATTTTTTTGTAGTTTTGTTCCGGAATGATAAAAAGAGGAGTGCGCTATGCTGCAAAAGACGAAAGGAATAGTTCTACATACGCTTAAATATAATGATACTTCTATCATTGTAGATATGTACACGGAGTTATCCGGGCGGACTTCTTTTCTCGTTCCTGTACCCCGTTCGCGGAAGGCGGCAGTCAAGTCAGTGCTCTTCCAGCCTTTGTCTTTCATTGAGTTTGAGGCGGATTATCGTCCGAATGCCACTCTCTATCGGGTAAAAGAGGCGAAGTCTTTTTATCCTTTTACCTCCATTCCTTATGACCCGTACAAGTCTTCAATGGCACTTTTTCTGGCAGAGTTTCTGTATCGTGCTATCCGTGAAGAGGCTGAAAACCGTCCGTTGTTCGCTTATTTGCAGCATTCTGTCATTTGGCTGGACGAATGTCGCGAAGGGTTTGCCAATTTCCATCTGGTTTTTCTGATGCGTCTTTCCCGTTTTTTGGGGTTGTATCCGAATCTGGAGGATTATCACACCGGTGATTACTTTGATTTGCTGAATGCCTGTTTCACTTCTACTCGTCCGCAGTTGCATTCTTCTTATATTAATCCCGAAGAGGCTGGACGTCTTCGCCAGCTGATGCGCATGAATTATGAGACGATGCATCTATTTGGCATGAGCCGTGCGGAACGCACTCGCTGCCTGACGATTATGAATGATTATTATCGTTTGCATCTGCCGGATTTTCCTGCATTAAAGTCGCTGGATGTGCTGAAAGAATTGTTTGATTAGCAGTTTATACTTCTTCCACTCTCACCAGTTTCCAGCCTTGGAATACTAATGCGATACTCTTTAATTCTGTAGTCCCTTTGTCTTGATGAATCCATTCGCTTGCTGCATACTGTTTCAGTTGTATTTTTGCATTGGACAGCAATTTTTCTATCTCGGTGTCAGAAGCATCCCGTTTTGCATATTTCACTTCGATACAGTAGCTGTATACCATGTCGGGAAGTTGCAGCAGGCGAGGTTGCAGAAAGATATCCGCATATCCTTTGTTGCTTTCATATTCGGGACGGGCAATATAATAATGTGTCAATCCGAGGTAAGCCAAAATAAAGGTTTTTACATAAGCTTCACCTTCTATGAAGTCGCGAACACTGCTTTGGGCATTCAAGCGGTCGGCAATGTATGTGAAGCAATTTTCCCATTCTCCTTTGTATGCCATTCGTTTCATTCGGTCCACCAGCTTATCTGTCTCCAGATATAGGTCGGCGGAATCTTTGTAGATGTCTGCCATGTAACCGTAAAGTTGTTCGCGCACTGCCCAGTTGGGGACGCTCAGTATGGGCTCACCCATTTCCATTCCGCTGATGGTTAGCATGCCGTAATAGTAGAGTAGGCTTTTAAAGTTCCTTGTTTTAACGATGTCCTCGGCTGGAAAACTATCGATGATAATTCCGGTAGTAGAGCCTTTCTCAACAATTTCTTGTACGACGCTCGCATTCTCACCAAAAGTTTTGTCTACGTGGATGAGGTGGCGCAGCTTGTTGTAGTCGGTACGGATATTAGCATCAAGCATGTTGTTGGGAATACGTTTATTCAGTAGGTAGCGATTCATGAAGTAAAGTACCATGTCTGAGTTGTACATAGGCGGTTCGTCCAGTGAGTCTATGGAGAAGCAATAATTATCATACCATGGTTTCATGATATCTATCAGTTCGTCCGTAGAATGGGGAAGTTCTATGCAACTCTTGTAGTAATCTATCAAGGCGCGTACTTCGTATTCGTTGAAACCTATCATGTTGTTGAATGCGGAGTTACTGCTATAATTATCCGCAATGTTGAATCCGCTAGTGAGATCGTCCATTGTTACTGGGCTTACGCCTGTAAGGAAGATGCGCTCGATCACTGAACTTGAATAGTCTTTTACCACTTTAAGGAAACTACGGAAGAATCCGCTGCCATGAGTGATGCTGCGATATCGTTCATTACCATAATCTACCAGAATATTGTTGGCAAAGTTATCGTACTCATCGAGGATAAGATATATCTTTTGTCCCTTGTTTTGGGCGCTTTGGCACAGTGATCCCAATAAGGCATCTCCTGTTTTTAATTCATGTAGCTTTTCAACGGCTTCTTTCCCTAACAGATGAGCATTTCGTTCTGCAAATCCATCCATTACGATTTTGCAATAGGTGTTGAATGTTTCTTCCAAACGATCCATATTGGCGGCTACACTACTGAAATTGAGTGTAAGCACCAGATATTTGTTGCGATCAGGCGTAGGATGCTTGCCTATATAAAGATTACCAAAGATTTTCTCGAATTTATCTTTTTGGTTGATGTCGTAGTATAAACCGAGCATGTTTAGGAAAAGGCTTTTTCCGAAACGTCGAGGACGGACAAAGAAGAAGAAGGAGGTCACTTTTTCTACTTTGGCGATATATTGTGTTTTGTCTACATAGTAATAGTTTTCAAGAATTATTCTCTCGAAGTCCGTCATCCCATAAGGTATTTTCTTTATTGCTGCATCCATAATTGCTCCCTCTTTAATGTTGAGAACAAAAATAGTTTATTTTCCTTTATGTGGCAACTAAAACAGGGTAGATAATAACTCTCTTCTAAAAATATGTATTACTTTTGTCGTCAACAAAATAACTAGATAACGACCGACATGAAAACAATCGTAAACTTAACAGCATATATTCTTATTCTATTAGGACTTTATAGTTGTAACGATGATGTATTCGTCGACGACTTCCGGACTTCCGATTCCGAATTTACTTTGGACGGGAATGGTGATGAGGTAACTATTCGTTTTGCATCCTCCAATTGGGATTTGGTTTGGATGTATACTTACGATAGTGACTTTACCCATCAATATGAAGTTTATGATGCCGACGACAATCTGATAATGAGAAACCAGGATGCCTACCTGAAAGGATTAGGTAAGATTGTATGCAATGAAAAGCTGACTGATTTCATCATTCAACGCAGTAACCCCAAAGAGCTAAAGATAACAGTGGGCGAAAACGTCCGCAACGACTACTTTAGATTCATGCTTGTAGTGAGCAATGAGTATGAATCACAAGAAATATATGTTCAAATTACTCCGTCGGACAAATATGTGTTCGACCATATTTCTTATTCTTTAAATGCGTATTATAGTGAAAGAAAAATAGAGGAAGAAGTGAATATTGTACGATCTAATTTTGAGAATACTCCCTCTCCATTGCACTTGATAGTACAAGGGATTCGCCATAAAGTAACGTTCAGAAGCGATACGTCCGAGGCTTTCCAACTACTGGGAGATGGTAATCTGACAGTAGAGATACCAAGCATAGAGAATGGGTCTTTGGTGATGAACGGGGTACAGGCGCAATATACTTCTATGGAGCAAGAATTTCCTTTCCCCGATATATATAGAGATATTTTTATCCCGGCTAATACCACGCAGCACATCACCTTAATGCAAGAGTATGAATGGTTTGAAACGGAATATACCCTTTATGCCATTCATCCTAAGACCAAGAAGCAACGAGTCATAACTGGTATGTTTCAAAGCACCATACCTACGGATAACTACGTTAAACAAGAGAATATCAAATGAGTAGAAATATGAATACTAGACGGTCTCTGTATATAATCTGCTTGCTGCTGCTCTCAGCAGTCGGCTGCAAATTGGATGCTCAGACAGTAGTGAAACCTGTCCGACAAGCGAATGACAGTACCAACCATGCCCTCATCCATCAGATCGGTTTTGACGTTCGTCCGGGCTATGTAGCTCCGACAAACAGTTTCCTCGAAGGCGATAATGCACAACGGCAGAAAATCGATCGGTCACTTTCCCTGCACTTGAAGTATGCTTTCCAGTTCAGCAAAGATTCCTATTTGGGGAGGTTGTATCCTCATGCCTATCAGGGCATCGGTGTTTCGCATAATACATTTTATAATTCCGCTGAACTGGGAAATCCGGTGGCGGTATATGCTTTTCAAGGGGCGCCTATTGTACGACTTTCATCTCGTTTGTCGTTGGATTATGAATGGAATTTCGGTGCTTCTTTCGGTTGGAAACAATATGACGAACACAGCAATTGGTACAATGATGCTATCGGTTCTAAAATCAATGCGTATATCAATTTGGGCTTTGTCTTGAACTGGCAGTTTTATCCACAGTGGAAACTAGCAGCAGGTGTGGACTTCACTCATTTCTCCAATGGAAATACGCGTTATCCCAATGGAGGTCTCAATACTATCGGAGGGAGAGTCGGCATTGTACGTACCTTTAATGCCGAAGATAAGGCGTCCGGAGCAATTGCTCCCAAACGTCTTTACATAAAGCCACACGTCAGCTATGACTTGTTGGTATACGGTGCCACTCGCAAAAGAGGATTCGTTAAAGAAGGGATACCCACTTTGGTTCCCGGTTCGTTCGGAATCGTTGGTCTCAATTTTGCCCCGATGTATAATTTCAATAACTATTTCCGGGCAGGACTTTCTGTGGATGCGCAATTTGACGAGAGTGCTAATATTAAGGACTATAAACTAGTAGGAACTTATGGAGACGATATAAAGTTTCATCGTCCTCCATTCCGCGAACAATTTGCGGTGGGGTTGTCTCTTCGGGCAGAACTGGTGATGCCTATTTTCTCCATCAATGCCGGTATCGGACGAAATATGATATATAGTGGCGATGATACGGAAGGTTTCTATCAAATTTTGGCTCTCAAAACTTATGTTACCCGCCATTTGTTTTTGCACGTGGGGTATCAGTTGAGTAAGTTTAAAGACCCTAACAATCTAATGCTGGGGATTGGATATAGATTTCACGATAAGCGGTGAAAGGGGCTGTAGTTTTCAAGAAACACTTCGCTTTTGAACTATATTTATCTGAAGATTAAACTACAGATAACAAATAGATTATTTATCAATAAAATAAAAAAACTCCAAAACGAATATCTGTTTATTCGAAATGTTTCTTTAATGCAGTACAAAATCGCAATGATTAAAAGTATAAACTGAAAAAGTATAAATGGTATCGTTAGTAGTTCTTGAACCCACCCTATGAAAACTAAGTCGGATTTTGCGAAGTAAGCATTTAAATATAATAAACAAAAATACCCAACTATGGCGAAACTTATCCAAAAAAGTTTCTTCTCCGAAATTATTTTTGTTATCATATCCATATAACTAATTTGAAGGTTTGTATAAAATCCTGTTTTTTAGAGACTTTGTAGTATTAAAGAACTAATCTCTTGACTATGAAGTGCACTAAGATAGGGGCAAAAGTAAAGATATAGAATTAGTATCTATTCTGCAAATATATTTTGGTAAAAATATAAACTTAGGACGTATAAAGTTTATTGCACTGTTTTTGTGTTATCGGTGTAAGGCTTGAACAGTAAGCTACGAAAAAATAACTGCATATTTTGGAAAAAAACAGTTTAGACATGAGCTGGTATCAATGTTTTCTTTGCAGCCAATTAGGATGAAAGCTGTGAATAGAAAATCTAATAATTTAGTTTGATCTAGTCTCATATCTTTCTAATGGCTTCTTTATGTAGATGAATATATGTCGACATGCAGTTATTTATGATTATGCAATATTATAATAAAAAACGAATAGTCCAATAAGGGAGTGATAAAAAGCTACCACTCCCTACTGCTAATTCATAGAGGATTTTTTATATGACCAGTTTTCTAATCAGCGCCTTAAACTTTCTCCTTACTTAATACTTCCAATAGATAATAATAATATCCCAATAGATCTTGTACCGGTTCGCCTTGATTTTTGTTTACTGCTTTGACTTTAATCACAAACTCATACCCTTCTTCATACTCATCTTCAAAACCTTTGATTGTTTCGATGATGTATGTCTTGTTGTTTTCATCCGTAACAACATAACCCAATATATTGGTAGTTATACCATGCTCTGGTGCAACATAATAATCTCTATAAGCTGCGACTTTTAGAGTCATTATTTTATATTTTTCTTTTTGCTTCTCATCGTCATTACAAGAATAAAAGCATAAACCTATAATGATTAAAAATACAAAAGTGTTATATATCCTGTTTATCATATTGATATGAACGTAAAGATTCTATCATCATTTCCAAATTCATTGGGAATATGTTTATTTACTCCTTTTATTTCAACTTTATCAAGATGCAAATATACACTTGGATTGTACATAACTCTTTTTAGAGCATTTAATTTATCAGAGGTAGATGTCCCCTTCACTGAACCTATTAATGTTACCTTTGTAGTGAATCCGCCTTGTGGTATATTGATACCTCTTAAATAGATATCTGTCCATGTTGTAGTGACGCCAAGGGGGATTTCTTTTGAATAAACTTCTTGATTAGTATTTCTATTGATAATTGAGATTATGGTTCTGACATTAAAATCGTCTACAGTATATCCGCCTAAGTTAGATGATGTAGGTTTATAATTATATTGAAATTTGAAGTCTATCTTAGCCCCTTCAGGACATTGTATGATTTTGGTCCTTCTATATTCATAATCGCTGTCGTAAGGTTCATTATAACCGTATGGATCGAAAAATTTGAATTGGTCTCCTATAGGTTGTAATGTTGCCAGAGTTAACATGTCAGTATTTGATAGACTATCTCTTTGTGATCTTATGTAACTATTATCAAGTTTGTACATGACTCCCCCAGAAGAATACATCATTATAGAACCAAAATCGAAACTTCCTACATTTACTCCATTCTGATTCATTTCGGCATAAGTTTTATACTGATATCGTGTATCTTCATCCATACCTTCAAAATTAATACGTATGTAATTGTCCCTATCGGTTCTGCTCATTTCATGATACATCCCAATAGTATGGCATATTTCATGAGCAATAGTGCCAACGCTTATAATTGCTTCCCGGGATAGTCCTATATTTTGAGTGCCTCCTTTTCTGCCTACATAATCGGAATATGCTGACCATTCATTTTGATCCAAAAAATTGAATTGAATATAGTCTCCTTCATTGTAACGGGGTACCATATCGATATATGAACCATTCTCAATCCATTCTATTGCTTTGTATATATACTTTGTATATATAGCCGGAATACCGTCCACAGAATAATAAACTTTATTGTTAGGCCATCTACGATCTATTCTGGCAGCACCTCTGGTTTGGATTAAATCTTCTTTTAATAAGTGAATGTCACCTTGAAAAATATAGTAGTCTCCTTTGTCAACTACAGCCGCTTCACTACCCCATAAGTTTATAGTATTAAAACTATAGTTATTTTCGTCATATTTTGAATTATCAGACTCAGATTTTATACTCGAATCTTTTTCAATATAATTCCCATTATCTGCACACGAAGCAACAAATAGACAACCTATTACTGATAAAGTATAGGTAAGTCCTGATAGAATATTAGATTTTGTTGTTTTCATGATTACTTATTATTAGATTGTTTAATTAATGTGTCTTTTGATTGATCTTTTATCTTTTTAAGAGAATACTCTTCGTATTACTGTTATGCCAACTATATAATACATATTCATCGAAACTTTTAGTTTCCAGAGTGTTCAATGATATTGATATCAGGTAGCTGTACAACAGTTATAGTATGATATGTATTTACATGTCTGCATATAAATTTTATGCTTCTACTTTTTCCTGTTGTGTTTTCTAGTATACAAATAGTAACTTTCTTTCCTTCGATTTTAAAAGAGAAAAAATCAAATTCAAATTTGTCAGGTGGAAAACTCTGATTTTTATCAATATATTCTGGACTATATTCTTTAATAATAATTCCATCAAGTATTAACTGATCAATTTTCCATTCTTCTTTATTGGATGTGAATATTTCCTTACCTCCTTCTTTGGGGCATTCCCAACTATAGTTAGAGAAAGCGAATTCATTGGAATCAGTATTATTGCACGAACTTATGATCATATAAAGGACAACTATGGTTAATTTGTATTTCATTTTATTCATTTTTTGTTTGCCATACACTGAATGCTTTCATTTGATATGGAAAGGTTCTAGATGTGCCTTCCCATCTCAAATCCTGATCATAATTATCTGACTGTGGTATATAAAGATAATAACCATTATAACTTTCCCCCCATCCATAATTGATATGGAAATATCTCTTTACATATTTTGTTGCATCTATGCATGTGCCACAAGCCCCAGTAGTAAATACGAAACGTAATGCATCTATTAGCATTGAATGCCCTTCGTCATTACTATTTCTGGCAGATAACCATACTATACCACTTTTCTGTATTAAAGTATTTTCAATAGTTTCATTAAAAGGGGACCTTTCATATTTAAGATAACCTTGTGATAAAAGGCATACGGCTTTTACTGCATCTTCTGTATTCGCACTACTACTCGGTCCATACTTCATTCCTACTGCTTGTCCGATTTCATGTATTAAATTTGCGACATCAGTTTCTTCATCACTTCCGGCAATAAACTGATTGTCATGTTTTATTTCGCTTAGCCGATCCCATGATGTTATTAATGTGTAGTAATAAAAAGTAGTTTTTGAACGGTCCCATAAACATAATAGAGCTTGTGCTGCTGCAACTGCAACGCATCCCGCAGCAGAGTGTACTTTATCTCCATTGCTGTTGGTATATAGAGGACATGCATTATTAAACGGAGCGAATTGATGCCAAGAAACTGGACACCTTGGCTCCATGGTAAACATTTCTTTTCCTCCAACTATATCTGAGTCTGCCCTTGTGGAAACGTTTACCGTTTTCCAATCGTCATTAACTTCAGTATTGTATTTTATAGAATACTTAATATCGGCTATTGCATTGCTTAAAATGGCAACTAATCCACCGGGTATGTTGCTGTTTATGAGATCAGTATTGTCAAGCTCTACATTTCCATCTGCAATGCCATATAATGATTTGGCACGCTTATCAGCTGCAACAAAAGCAGTATTTCCATTAGATAACTTTACTATATAAAGAATGTCATTCACATCTATATCAGAGTCACTGCCAATATTTCGTGTCTTGCTTTTAGTCAATGAAGTTATTTTTTTTATACTAACAGAATTCTCTACCCTTGTAGGAGAGAGAGAGGATACTCCATAAAACTCATCAATAGTCGATTGAATGTCTTCTTCATTAACTTTGAATTCAGGGTTCATGCTACTACTTGTTTCCGGTAAGTTTTCACTGTCAATCATACCAAGATTCTCTTGACATGACATCATTGTAAACAATGATACGATAATTAATAGTTTTCTCATGGTATAATTTTTAGTTAATATTATTTTATGAGCTGAGGTTTTACCTACTCGATTTCAAACTCTCCAATGAAAGTCACAGCTTTTTCTATATAAAGTAGTTCATATTGATCGGCTTTAAAGCCATCTAAATCTATTTGATAGATTTCTAGCTTATCAGGAATCACCACGTCTTGGAATACAATGTTTCCATTTTTGTCTTTAACTTGGAAGGTGGCTGGCTCGTTCGATTTTTCAAAAAACTGCACTTCAATGTTATTTTCTTCTATAGTAGCTTCTATAGGTAAAAAAATAACTGTCTTTTGGCGTTCATTCCACTTCTTAAAATAGATTCGAGTTTTGTGGTCTGTTGAATAATTATTGGCTTCCATTGTCATGAATGAAATGCCAATTAATAATAGTGTAATGCTTAACTTTCTCATATGTCTAAATGTTTTCTGCAAATTTATGAAAAATAGAGATCTACATTTAGTAAAATGATTGTTTTGACATGGACAAGTGGTGCTTGATAATCAGCTGGTTATGCTTTTTGTGTGTACCATCAGTGTGACAGATACAAAATGTTCATATAAACATGAAAGCTACCCCATATTTATCATCAAGTATTCATATAAAGTTGAGTTGCTTGGTAGTGTTATATTCAGTTTTCCTTTAAGCCTGGTATGCTTTCTACTTACAGAGCCAATGGCAATATTTAATAATTTTGCTTCTACATTAGTGTCGAATCCATATAGGTAGAAACAACAATATTGAAAATCTTCGTCTGATAAAGTCGGGCATAAGCTAAATAAATAATTGTAAAGGTTGGGATAAATACTTGTTATTTCGTTAACTATGAGTTTCCATTGATTTTTGCTTATCAATGGTTCTGTAATTCTAGGTGTATTTTTATTAGCAAGAGAAACAAGTTCTTTATATAAAGGAGAATCGGTTAATATTTTGTTCTGTAATTTCCTGTAATTAGTGAATAGGTGATCTATTTCTTTTTGCATTTTATCATAATTTTCGTCTTTTTCTTTGAATGTGTTTAATAAACTTCGTTTTTTTTCAAGTTCAAGAGAAAGTGTGTATAGGTCTAATTTCATCTTATCTAATTCTTTTTGCTGCTTTAGTATCTTCTCTTTTGCTTGTTTTCTGTATAATAAATATCCTATAACCATTAATAGTAGAGCTGCAATGCAGATAACAGAAACTATAATGTAGCTTTGTTGCTTCATCTTTAATTTATCTATTTCCTTGCTAATTTTCAAGTGGTTATATTTAGATTCTATGTTTAGTATCTTAGATTGATTATCTGCATATACAATGGAATCTACCAAGTCTGTACATTCTTCCAGATAAGTGAGTGCTTTCTCATATTTTTTCTCCGATTTGTATATCTGGTAATACAAATATTTAATACTATAAGTATAGGTAGGATCATCTTGTGGAATCTTCTGTAGCAGCCCTTTTGCTTGGCTTATAGAGTCAGACGCTATGTATAGATCAATTAATGCCATGTAGTTAGGCATTTTTTCTCTTCCTTCCAGTGCTTTGTAGAAGAATTTTTTGGCTTCATCATATTTGTTTTGCATTACATAGATATTTCCTAAAGCATTGTCGATGGCAGCTCTTACATCTATGTCCTTGGAGTTTGCTGTAAGAGAGTCCGCTGTAGATAGAATTTCTATAGCGTGTGATAACGAATCAATACTTGCATATTCACGTCCCATGTCTCTTAGAGCACAAGCGTAGCTATCAGTGTTATTTTCTTTTTTGAAATTGTCGGCAGCCATTTCGTATTTTTTGATAGCTTCTGTTCGCATGGCTTTCTCTCTATATAAGTCGCCTATATAGCTATATGTATACCCAACTAAATTATAGAGTTTATTCTTTTCGCCAATCTCTAACGCATTAGTATATATAGACATTGCTTTGTCATAATCCCCGTCATTTGCATAGGAACGTCCTAAATAAATTAAGATTTGTACTTGTTCATTGGGTTTACCGTAGGATGAATACCAAGCGTTAGCTCGCTCGAATTGATAAGATGGCAATAGGGTATTAAAGATTTCGTCAGTGACTTTGCCCGATAACATACACCAACGTGCAAAGGTTTTATCATCCAGCTGCTCCGGAGATGCTATGTTTTCCAGTATGCTTGATGCGCTATCAGGATTTACTTCTATGATTTTTTCAACCTCATCCAGTTGTTTGTCCAAAGTGGATTGTTGTTTGCTGCACCCTACTAATAAGAATGTAGATAGAATAGTTATCAATGTACTGCTTTTCATCTGTTTGTCGTAATTTAGTTCGTTGTAGAAACTATTCAAAAAGAATGTTTTGCCTGTCGTCAAAGCAGGAATGTTATCTTCCTATTGTTACAAAAGTAAGAATTTAATTTATATAATGCCATTTATTATGTTTTTATTCTTGTAACTTGATGTCAAATAGGTAATTTCATAAATCAAGAAGTTATTGTTTACCGCTCTTTTAGATGCAAATGATCCTATGTTTTCCTGTCTTTCAATTGGTATTATCATATTATCTCACCGATATCTTCATCGTTCTACCCGGGTGATATGATTATCGCACTTAGGTGAACTGATCGTGTCACAGTAGTAGACAGTTCGTCCTACCCGGGTGGAACGATGAAGATATCGGTAAGAAAACATGCAGATGTAGGTATCAAAAGAGAAGGATATAGGTATCAGGATAACATATAAAGCCTTAAAAACAATGAGAGATACCCTTGAAGTGAATGAGAGATATGTGAAAAATAGCTGTTTGAATGAAGAAAAGAGTGAGAGACACCTGCTTGAAAAGGATCTCTCACTCTTTATGTTGCTGATTATCTACGGCTTATCTTAATGGAATGAGACCGTGAGACCAAAAAGTTTTTTTTATTTCTGGGAGGAGGTGTGGGGGCTTATCCCAACAACTCTTTTACTTTTGCAGAAATAGCACGGCCTTCTGCCAGTCCTGCCAACTTCTTGGAGGCAACTCCCATCACCTTACCCATATCTTTTCCGCTGGTAGCACCTGTTTCGGCAATGATTTCCTTCAATGCAGCTTCCAGTTCTTCAGCAGTCATTTGTTTGGGCAAATAAGCTTCCATTACGGCAACCTGTGCCAGTTCTCCGTCAGCCAGATCCTGGCGTCCCTGTCCGATATATATTTCGGCAGAGTCCTTACCTTGTTTCACCAGTTTCTGAATGATTTTCAAGGCTGCTTCGTCTGTCAGTGTATCGTTGGCTCCCGGAGCTGTTTTAGCTTCGATGAAGAATTTCTTTATGTTTCTTAAAGTCTCCAAGGCAACTTTATCTTTTGCCTTCATTGCGTTTTTAATGTCTTCGCTGACTTTGTCAAATAAATCCATGATGATATTTATATTTTAATTATTTACAATTTGTAATAGCAAGGGGAAGAACCATCTAGAAAGTGATTACTCCGTCATTGTCCGTAGCCTCTTCCATGGCAACTTCCTCTTCAAGAGCCGCTTTCGTCTTGATCTTCAACAGCTTCGTTTTATCGCGCGTGTAAGTAGGAGATTCCTCTATCATGGCGATGATGTCGTCGTTGTCCAAATCTTCGGTATTGAAGATATAGATATGGCGACGGCTGCGCAGGCTTTTCTTTCCGATACCGGCACTTTCACCGTATGCCTTGCGGATACGTTCTTTGTTCTTCTCCTTCTCTTCTTCAAGCTGCAACTGGCGTTCTTCTTCCTCCTGACTGCGGGCTTCGTGCAGTGTGTCCATACCGGGCACGTCTTCTACACCAAATCCGGTGGCGAGTACGGTGATCTTTACCTTGGTGTCCAAAGAGTTGTCTACGGCGACACCCCAGATTACTTCCACACCTTCGCGGAACTTGCTCATGAACTCGTGTATCTCGTTCATTTCTTCCATCATCAGTTCGGACGTGGGACAGAAGGATACGTTCAACATCACCTTTTTAGCGTTGAAGATGTCGTTGTTGTTCAGCAACGGAGAGTGGAGGGCATCATCGATAGCTTTGGTGACACGGTTCTCGCCTTCTCCGAATCCGGTACTCATGATGGCTACACCACCGTCTTTCAGGATGGTCTTTACATCGGCAAAGTCCAGATTCACGGTACCACGCATGGTAATAATCTCGGCGATACTCTTTGCAGCGATGGAAAGCGTATCATCGGCCTTGCCGAAAGCATTCATGAAGGTAAGATCGGCATATATTTCGCGCAGGCGCTCGTTGTTGATGACCAGCAGGGCATCTACGTGCTGGGCGATACGCTCGACGCCGTCCAGTGCCTGAATGATTTTCTTTTCTCCTTCGAAAATAAATGGAATGGTGACAATACCTACTGTCAGAATATCCATCTCCTTCGCAATGCGGGCGATGACAGGGGCGGCTCCGGTTCCGGTTCCTCCTCCCATTCCGGCAGTGATGAATACCATCTTGGTGCCGTCGTTCAACTGTTCTTTGATATCGTCAATACTTTCTTCGGCGGCGTCGCGTGCCCGTTCGGGACGGTTGCCGGCTCCAAGTCCTTGTGTGATGCTACGGCCCAGTTGCAGTTTCACCGGAACGGGTGACTCGGCCAATGCCTGGTTGTCCGTGTTGCAGAGAACGAACGTTACGTCATGTATGCCTTCCCGGTACATGTGGTTCACAGCGTTACCGCCACCGCCACCTACACCAATCACTTTGATGATTTTCGGTGAGTCGGTCGGGAAATCGAATTGTACTATCTCGTCCATATTATTGAATTTTGAATTTATTTCATATCGTCATCAGAGAAGATTTCCTTGGTCAGGGAGTCGATCTTGCGTTGAATCCAACTGGGACCGGCTTCTCTCTTGCGTCTTTCTTTCTCTTCTTTCTCCTTCTGCTTGCGGAGTCTTTCAGCTTCCTTGGCGGCTGCCCGTGCTTCTTTCTCTTCCTCTTCTTTTTTGAGGCGTGCCAGTCGGGCTTGCTCTTTCAGTTCCTGATCGTCCTCAAACATATCTACGGTCTTGTGAACTTCCGGTTCCGGTTTGGGAGTGACCGGTATCTGGGGAGCGGTTTCTATCAGGCAGCAGTTCTGGTTGCCTTCGAACAGAAGTCCGAACAGGGTGTTCTGCGAACCGTCCTTCTTCAGTATATTGCTGGGAGCGTGAACGGTGTTGCGAGGCAGTTTTGCCATTCTCATCTTTTCTATCTTCGAGCGTCTGCGAAGCATTTCTTCCAGATTCTTCAGGTTGGCGGCGCCACCTGTGAGGATGATGCCGGCCAGCAGTTTGTCTTCGTAGCCGGAGATTTGAATCTGGTTCCATACGTTGGCGATGATTTCCTCGGCACGTGCCTCGATGATGTTGTTGAGCTTGCTCAGTTCGATTGTGCGGCTTTCATCTTCGAGCTTGCAGGTGGCGGGCTCTTCGCTTTCGTCTTCTTCGTATAGGGCGTCTCCGTAAGTTTTCTTCAGACGTTCCGCTTCTTCTTCCTCCATTTGCAGGGTGGTGATGTCGCGGGTGATGCTGTTTCCTCCCAACGGCAGTACTGTCAGGAAGCGGAGAATGTTGTTTTTATAAACCGAAATAGTGGTGGTATCAGCTCCGAAGTCGATGAGTGCGCAGCCCGAACGGCGTTCGCTCTCGGTCAGCACGGCATTGGCTGTTACCAGTGGTGCGATCAGTTGGTCGGCAATATCGATCTTTGCCTGCTGGAAGCAGTGTTCCAGATTCTTCCGTACGGAAGAGCGGGCGACGATATTGAGGAAACGTCCTTCGATGTGGCTTCCTACCAGTCCCACCGGGTTGGCTTGCAGATTATTGCCGACTTTGTATTCTTGCGGCGCTACGTCCAGTATATCCATATCGACTACCGGAATCGCTACGTTCTCATCGCCGATAGCGTTTACCAGCTCTTCCGAGATAATCGCTTCTTCTTCGAGGTCGCGACTTACTACGTTGCGGACTGTGCGGAGGGATTGTCCGCCAATGCCTACGTATACCTTGGCGATTGAGTTTTTCAACTCACCTTCCAGTCTGTTGATGATAGAAGTCAGGCTTTGTGCTGTCTTGTCCAGATTGAAGATCACTCCTTTGCGGATAAACGTTGAAGAGTCTTCCTGGGCGTATGCCAGTATCTGCATGCTTCCGTCACTGTTCTTTCTTCCGGCCACACCGGTTATCTTCGATGAACCAAGTTCAATAGCGGCGATAAATTCTGTTGTTGCCATCTCTTTATTTACAATTTAATTATTTTCAACTTTCTATTTTGAGAGCTTCATCCCATCACCTGTTACCTGTTACTTATTACCTATTACTCTCTCTCTTCGTACA
Organism: Bacteroides sp. RCH18; assembly: GCF_058231005.1. NCBI lineage: Bacteria > Pseudomonadati > Bacteroidota > Bacteroidia > Bacteroidales > Bacteroidaceae > Bacteroides > Bacteroides sp. RCH18. Next base: position 3,931,817 of record NZ_JBIPTC010000001.1, read on the forward strand.
GATAATCTGGTTGCTGAATTCAAGACTGATGCGTGAATATTTGTTCCAGCCTACCTGATTGAGTCCTTTTTGGTAGAATTCTTTCAGGCGTGCCAGTTTGTTTTCAAAGTTTTCAAGTTTGCCGAGATAGACGAGGTGGTCGCCTACACGAGGTACCAGTTCGATGTTGCGGTCGGGCAACACATGGATTTGTTCTATCTGGGCGTCCCAGAACTTATTGTTTTGCAAAAATACACCAAACTTATATAAATCCTTCATTGCAAACGACTTTTCTACGTTTCCGGTGACAATTGCCCGATGTGCGACGCATTTTGCTTCCGGCGGCATGACGGTTCCTTTATTATCAAGGTAATAATTCTCTCCGTTGGCACTCATGATGCGTAATATCGGTATACGTTGTGTCACTTCTACGCAGACTTTGCCGCTGGGTGTCTTGTAGCATTCCGCTTCGTCGATCAGCGGATGCTTGCTCAGTTCCCGTTCCAGCGACTTGGTAGAGATGCGCTCCATCTTTTTCCCGATAGGGTAGATACCTTTATGCTGGAGGATGCCTTTCACTTCTTCTTTGGTGATGAAGCCGGCATAAGTGGTATCCTTGATGACCAGTTCTACGTCACGGCAGGTCTGGTCGGCAGGCTTGCGGTTGAAAGCGGTGATGGCTATGCCGAGGTAGGCGATAAGCATCAACATGACGATAGATAGAAGGATTCTCTTTACCATAGTTTTTATTTAATTGAGAATTGAAAATTGAAAATGAAGAATTGAGAATTGGCTGCGCGACTGTATGATGTAGCGTAGAAATTCTTAGTTCTTCGTTCTTCGCTCTTCGTTCTTCATTTTTTCCAGTTCTTTCTTTATTTCGGGGACATAATTGTCTATGTCTCCGGCTCCCAGAGTTATTAATACTTCAATGTTTTTATCTTTCAGAATGTTCAGTATTTCTTCCTTTTTGCACATACTTTTTTCGATGCCCGGACGGAGGTTGTCGTATATCAGCTTGCTGGTGACACCGGGGATCGGTGTCTCACGAGCCGGATAGATGTCTACCAGAATGACTTCGTCCAGTAGCGACAGGCTATCGGCAAAGTCCTGATAGAAGTCGCGGGTACGGGTGTACAGGTGCGGCTGGAAGATGGCTGTGATCTTCTTGTCCTTATAGAGTTCGCGGATAGACAGCACGCTCTGTTTGATTTCAGAGGGATGATGGGCGTAGTCGCTCAGAAAGACTACCTGGTCATTCTTGATCTTGAAATCGAACCGACGGTCTACACCGCGGAAGCTGTTCATTCCTTGTCTGATCTCTTCGTCGGTCACTCCGTTGAGGTGGGCGAGTGCCATGGCGGCTACACCATTCTCGATGTTGATGCTTACCGGAACTCCCAGTTGGATATCGTTGATACGTGTGTCGGGGGCAACGAAGTCGATGAAGATTTCACCGTTTCCGATGCGGATATTCTCGGCGTGGAAGTCTCCTTCGTCACGCGAATAGGTATAGACACGGACTCCGGCCTGTACTTTCGGTTGCAGTGAGATACCTTTGCGGATAATCAGTGCACCGCCCGGCTGGATCAGGGTTGTATAATGTTCGAAGCTTTCGAGGTATGCCTTTTCTGTTCCGTAGATGTCCAGATGATCGGGGTCTGTGGCAGTGATGACAGACATATAAGGGGACAGCCAATGGAAAGACCGGTCGAACTCGTCTGCTTCGATGACCGTATAAGGGCTTTTCTGAGAGAGCAGCAGATTGGTGCCGTAATTCTTGGAGATGCCTCCAAGGAAAGCGGTACATTCTATGTGCGATTGGTGGAATAGGTGGGCGGTCATGGTAGAAGTGGTCGTCTTGCCATGAGTGCCGGCTACACACAGACCTTTGCTGGAATGAGTGATCGTTCCCAGTACTTGCGCGCGTTTTTGTATTTCGAATCCGTTGTTGCGGAAATAAACCAATTCTTCGTGTTCCTGCGGAACGGCGGGAGTCAATACGACTAAAGTGCTTTCTTTGTCTTTGCAGGCTTCCGGAATCAGTCGGACGTTTTCTTCGTAATGTATTTGTGCGCCTTCGGCGATGAGGTTTTCAGTCAATGGAGTCGGGGTGCGGTCGTATCCGGCTACCACTTTTCCTTTGGAAAGGAAATAACGGACAAGCGCACTCATACCGATGCCTCCGGCACCGACAAAGTAGACTGATTTGATCGTTTCAATATTCATTTCTTTATACTGTTTCTTTATATAATTCTTGTTCCAAATAACATTTCAAGTTTTAATCAGAGTCGGTACTATCTTTAATTCCCCTCCTTCCAGAAGGAGGAGATTTGAGATAGTACTGACTTTTTAGTCAATCCCATTTAGGAGCCTACTGACTTTTTAGTCAATCCTAATTGGGATAGTTGCGATTTTTGCATTACCTCAACTAGTTTTCTGCTTCTGCCAGCTTGATTACTTCCTGCGCGATGATTCGTGCAGAGTTGGGCAAAGCCAACTTGGCTATATTCTCACTTAGTTCTTTCAGTTTCCGGTCGTCAGCTACTGTGCTCAGGGCTACATCCATCAACTTTGCTTCCGCTTCGCTGTCTTTTACATAGATGGCGGCTTGTTTGTCTACCAGTGCCAGTGCATTCTTGGTCTGATGATCTTCTGCCACATTGGGCGAAGGAACCAGAACCACAGGCTTGTGCAACAGACAAAACTCTGAAATAGAGCCGGCTCCCGCGCGTGAAATCACGAGGTCGGAGGCCGCGTAAGCAGCTGCCATATCTTTGATGAAGTCCGTCACATGCAGATTCGGAAGCTCTCCTGCTGCCCGTACGGCTTCTGTCACCTGCGGATAGTAATATTTTCCGGTCTGCCAGATGAACTGTATATCGTTGTTTTCTCTAATTGTGGCTAATGCTGCAGTCAGCGTATTATTAATGGTACGTGCGCCGAGGCTGCCGCCTACAATCAGAATTGTCTTCTTATCCGGTTGCAGATTGAAGGAACGCAGTGCCGCGCCTTTTTCCGGCATATCCTTCGTCAGATTCTGGCGAACAGGATTTCCGGTCATTATAATCTTATCGGCAGGAAAGAACTTTTCCATTCCATCATAAGCGACACAAATAGCCTTTGCTTTTTGTGCCAGCAACTTATTCGTGACTCCGGCATACGAGTTCTGTTCCTGAATCAGAGTCGGCACTCCCATCATTCCGGCTGTTTTGAGTGTCGGTCCGCTGGCGTATCCTCCTACGCCTACCGCTACTTGCGGGCGGAAGTTTTTGATGATGCTGCGCGCTTTCCATTGGCTGCGTGCCAGTTTGATCAGTACGGATACGTTTTTCCATAAATGTTTGCGGTCGAAACCGGCTATCGGCAGTCCGATAATCTTATAGCCTGCATCGGGAACCCGCTGCATCTCCATACGTCCTTCGGCGCCCACAAATAAGATTTTCGCGTCCGGTCGCAGCTCTATTATAGCGTTGGCGATAGATACGGCAGGGAAGATATGTCCTCCTGTGCCTCCACCGCTGATGATAATTCTAAGTTCTTTTTCCATAATAATCCTTTCTTTCTATCCGTTCATCTTCATTTACTGCTATCATGTTCATCCTCAAACTTGGCATCGCTGTTCAGAATCTGTGCAGTGGGTTCGGCGGCGGCTTGTGCCTCCGAAGTAGCTGTTCCGGTTTCTATCTGCATCTGAATCTGTGCATCATGCGCTTTCTGTTCTTCCAGATGAGCGGTATATCGGCTCACGCTTAATATCATTCCGATATAAGCGCAGTTGATCAGTGTACTTGTACCTCCCTTGCTGACCAAAGGCAGGGGCTGCCCTGTTACGGGGAACAGTCCCACGGCAACCATCATATTCAGTATCGCCTGCGATACCAGCAGCAAAGCGATACCCATGACAAGGAAGGCGGGGAAGGTCCGTTCGCACTTTTGCGCGATGCGTCCCGCCCGCATCAGCAGACAGAGGTAGAGGAATACGACAAATATGCCTCCTATCAATCCCATTTCTTCGATGACAATCGCAAAGATAAAGTCGGAGAATGCTTGACTGAGGAAGTCACGCTGTATGGAGTTTCCCGGTCCTTTGCCCACTACATGACTGGTAGCGATGGCAATACGGGCATGCGCAATCTGTGCGTCTTTGTCTATATCGAATTTGGCTGCGGGCACTTCGTCTTTATCAAAGAAGCCTTTGATACGGTTCTGCCAAGTCTCCAGACGATGAAGTCCGGGGGTATTGTGCAGTGTTTTGGCAGGGATGGCAACTACCGTACCTACACCGAGTGCGACAATCAGCACAAGTCCTCCTGCCAACAGAAGGAGTTTCTTTGCCGCTACCCGTCCGATGAACATCATCATGAATACGACGCCGAACAGCAACATGGCTGTCGACAGGTTTTCCGGAGCAATCAGCAAAAGGACCAGTCCGGTAAGGATCATGATGTATTTAAAGGCTTTGGGGTTGGCTCCTTCTTCATCCTGCCTCTTGGACAGGATGAACGAAACGGCAATGATGACAGCCATCTTTGCCAGTTCCGAAGGCTGGAATTGCAGTCCCATAAAGGTCATCCAGCGGGCTGCCCCATTGACACGGTCGCCTGTAATGATACCCATCAGCGTGACGAATGCCAGCAGAACGAGGGAAATCGGATACAGGAAGACGGGGAATACCTGGAACCATTTGTAGGGGACGTTATGCAGAAATACCACTACTACGGCACCCACCATCAGGATGATGGAGTGCTGTGTTATCGGTCCCCAGTGGTCACCACTTTTGTACGTCAGCGTCGATGCTGCCGAAAACACCTCGATAATCGAGATGAGGCAGAGACAGAGGAAGATAATCCAGATTACCTTGTCGCCTTTAAATATGCTCTTTAATAAATCCATTTTATAATTCTCTTACATATTTCTTAAACTGATCACCGCGGTCTTCGTAACTTTTGAAGAGGTCGAATGAGGCGCAGCAGGGGCTTAACAATACGGTTTCTCCTTTCTTTGCCAGTTTATAGGCTGCTTCTACTGCATCCTTCATTCCGGTCTGCACATCGGCTACGGGCAGTCCGAAACGGTCGAAAAAGTCGTGCAGCTTTTCGTTGTGCAGTCCCAGATAAACCAGTGCCGAGCACTTTTCACGTACCAGGTCTTCTATTTCCGTATAGTCGTTGCCTTTGTCTTTGCCGCCCAGTATCAGCACTGTCTTGGTGGTCATGCTTTGCAGGGCATACCAGCAAGAGTTGACATTGGTCGCTTTTGAGTCGTTGATGAAGTCGATACCGCGTACGCGCGCTACTTTCTCCAGGCGATGTTCCACTCCCTTGAAGTCGGAGAGCGCCTTGCGGATATTTTCTTTAGTGATACCTGCCAGGTTTGCCGATATACCGGCAGCCAGCGAGTTGTAAAGATTGTGCTGTCCGGTCAGTGCCAGTTCCTCCTGTTCCATGTTGAAGGCGATGGGCTCGGTAATCTTCACTTCGTGATCTTCTACGTATGCGATGGCTCCGTCTTCCTTCACGGCTGCGAAAGGATACAGATGAGCTTTCAGACCGTGCTTTGCCAGTTCCTGTTTGATGATCGGGTCATCGTTCCAGAAGATGAAAGCGTCGTCCGTTGTCTGGTTCTGCGTAATACGGAATTTGGCATCGATGTAGTTCTGCATACAATGGTCGTATCGGTCCAGATGGTCCGGAGTGATATTCATCAGTACGGCGATATTGGCACGGAAGTTATACATATTGTCCAGTTGGAAAGAGCTGAGTTCGATGATATAATAGTCATGATGCTCTTCGGCTACTTGCAAAGCCAGACTCTTGCCGATATTTCCGGCCAGTCCTACATTCAGATCTGCACTCTTAAAGATGTGGTAGATCAAGGAAGTAGTCGTTGTCTTTCCGTTGGAACCGGTGATACAGATCATTTTTGCATCGGTATAGCGTCCGGCAAACTCAATTTCGGAGATAACCGGTGTGCCTTGGGCTTTCAGTTTCAGGATCAGCGGGGCGTCATTCGGGATACCGGGGCTTTTAATCACCTCATCGGCATTCAGAATGAGTTCTTCGGTATGATGTCCTTCCTCCCAGGCAATATGGTGGCTGTCCAGAAGTTCCTTATACTTATCCTTGATAGCGGACATATCCGAAACAAATGTTTCAAATCCTTTTACTTTGGCGAGTACGGCTGCACCAGCGCCGCTTTCACCGGCTCCTAAAATTACAATTCTTTTCATTTACAATAATGTGCTTTTGTTTTCCGACAGGCAGACTCTTCTCTCTTCCTTTTCATCTTTTCTTTTTCGCTCGTCGGCTGCGCACATCTTTTTAAAGTTAATAATCGGGTTAATACTCTCAACTATATTAATGTTACAAATATCCTGCATTGGTCAATCAGTATTCTCGGTTCCCTCTCCCTTGGGTAGAGGTTGACTAAAAAGTCGGCTCTATCTCCATTCTCCTCCTTCGGGAAGGAGGAGTACCCGTAGGGGGAGGTGGTAGGTGAGTACATAAGTCTGTTATTTACTATATAATAGGAATAACCTTATTTGACCTACCACCCCGCCCTTTGGGCACCCCTCCTTCCAGAAGGAGGGGAATGGGAGTTACTTTTGACTTTATCGTTTGCAGTCTATTTGTTTTCATCGTATTTTTAATGTAATAATCGTTATCGCTGCCAGTACAATCGTTACAATCCAGAAACGGACGGTAATCTTTGATTCGTGAAACAGTTGGTCGGGTTTCGTGAACTTCACCGTACATCCCGGTTCTACCAGACTCATCGAAGTACGGAAATGATCGTGTATCGGAGTTCGTTTGAACAACCGCTGTTTCACTCCCTTCCGCTTACCTATCTTATAGTAGAAGCGTTGCAGTATGACTGATAGATTCTCTACCAGAAATACACCGCAGAGAATCGGTATCAGCAATTCTTTGTGGATGATAATGGCAAATACGGCAATGATACCACCGATAGTCAGGCTGCCTGTGTCTCCCATGAATACTTGTGCCGGATAGGCGTTGTACCATAAGAAACCGATCAGTGCACCGATAAAGGCACAAATGTAGATTACCAGTTCTTCCGATCCCGGAATGTACATGATATTCAGGTAGCTGGCAAATTCGATGTGTGATGATACGTACGCCAGTATTCCCAGCGTGGCACCGATAATGGCGGAGTTCCCGGCCGCCATGCCGTCCATACCGTCATTCAGGTTGGCTCCGTTGGAAACGGCGGTTACAACGAAGATCGTTATGATCACGAACAGGAACCATCCGGCTGTCTGTGCATGTTCGCCCATAAAGCCCACCAGGTCGGCATAATCTAAGTTGTTACTTTTGAAGAAAGGAATAGTGGTTTGGGTAGATTTTAAATCATTGGTTCCGTGAATCACTTCCATTTCCTGTCCCGGTGTGTGAACCTCGATATTCTCACGGATAACTACATCCGGACTCAGATACAGGGTTAGGCCTACAATCAGCCCCAGACCCACCTGACCGATGATTTTGAACTTACCGTGCAAGCCTTCCTTGTCTTTCTTGAATATTTTGATATAGTCGTCGGCAAAACCGAGTGATCCCAGCCATACAGTGGTGATCAGCATCAATATCATGTATATATTATCCAGCTTACCCAATAGCAGGCAAGGTATAAGGATGGCTACAATGATGATGACACCTCCCATGCTTGGCACGCCTACTTTGTTGACACCGAACGGGTCGGTCTTGGCGTCACGCTGTGTTTCCGTGATTTGCTTCTTTTTAAGCAGATTGATGAATTTGTCTCCCCATATACTTGATATAAGCAATGCGAGGATAACAGCCATCAAAGCACGGAATGAGGTATAACCGAACATTCCCGCTCCGGGAAAATTAAGCTTGTGCAGCCATTCAAACAGATAGTATAACATCTCTTTTCTATTTACAATTTATAGCCTGCAATTTACAGTTTCTCATTGTTGCCCCACGCTTGATAAGATGCTGTCTATTGCAAATAATTATATGTTGTCAATTAAATATTTCCTTCAAAACTTCCTTGTCGTCAAAGTGGTGTTTCACTCCTTTGATTTCCTGATAGTTTTCGTGTCCTTTTCCGGCAACGAGTATCACGTCTCCTTTTTCTGCAAGCATGCAAGCCGTGCGGATCGCTTCTTTCCGGTCGGCGATGCTGAGCGTTTTTCTCATATCTTCCGCATCCAGTCCGGCAAGCATATCGTTGATAATCTCCTGTGGCTCTTCAAAACGCGGATTGTCCGATGTGATGATCACCCGGTCACTGGCTTTCGCTGCCTCCTTTGCCATGATGGGGCGTTTCCCCTTATCGCGGTTGCCGCCGGCACCTACTACGGTGATCACTTTTCCTTTGCCTTCGAGTACGCCATGAATGGCGTTCAATACATTCACCAGCGCATCCGGAGTATGTGCATAGTCAACGATGGCCGTTACCCCTTTCGGAGAACGGATGGCATCGAAACGTCCGGCTACCGGATGGAGCGTACTGAGCGCAAGAAGTATATCTTCCTCTTTTTTGCCCAATAATACGGCTGCTCCAAATACCGCCAACAGATTGGATGCATTGAACTTGCCGATAAACTGAACGGCCAGTTCATGATTATTGAAGTCGAGCAGCATTCCTTCAAAATGGGATTCTATAACCCGGCCTTTGAAGTCGCTGAGGCTTCTTAATGAATAGGTGTAGACCTTGGAACGTGTATTCTGTGTCATTACCAGCCCGTTCTTATCGTCAAGGTTGGTGAGGCTGAAAGCGTTTTTAGGCATATCGTCAAAGAACTTTTTCTTTGCCTTCAGATAGTTCTCTACTGTTTTGTGATAATCCAGATGATCGCGCGTCAGGTTCGTGAAGATACCTCCCGCAAACTTTAATCCGCTGATACGTTTTTGAGCGATGGAATGTGAACTGACTTCCATAAAGACGTACTTGCATCCTTCGTCTGCCATTTGCCCCAACAAGCGGTTGAGCGTGATAGGGTCGGGGGTGGTATGTTCTGTCGGAATCGGCTGATCGTCGATATAGTTGCAGACAGTAGAGATTAATCCCACTTTATATCCGAAGTAGCGGAATGTATTATATAATAAGGTGGCGATGGTTGTCTTGCCGTTTGTGCCCGTCACACCGACCAGCTCGAATTGTGAAGTCGGATTACCGTAGAATGTCGTTGCAATCTTTCCTACTGCATCTTCGCTGTCTTTCACTTGGATATAAGTGATTCCTGCTGCGGGTTCCTCGGGTAAATCTTCGCAGAGGATGGCAGTCGCTCCCTTCTGAATGGCAGCGGGGATATAGGCGTGACCATCGGTCTGCGTACCGCGCATCGCCATAAACAGCTGTCCGGCTTCCACCAGACGGGAGTCAATGTTGACTCCGGTGATCTCTATCCTTGAATCTCCGGTCACTTGCACCGGCTGGATTGTTTTCAGTAACTCGTTTAATAACATATCTGTCCTACTTAATTTAATTCTTAATGCAACGTAAGCGTAATCGTCTGCCCTTTTCTTGCAACACTGCCGTTGGCTATCGACTGGCTTTTTACTTTCCCGACTCCCACCAGATTGACTTTCAATCCTTTGCTTTCCAATAGATAAACAGCATCTTTCGCTCCCATACCTACGACGCTTGGCACGAAGTTCTGCATGATACCCCGGCTTTCAAGAACTACCGCCTGAGGAGCAGGATGGGTGCTTCCCCATACTTCTTTTCCCGAATCGGTGATTTTTCCTTGTATCTTTATATTCAGTTCTTCCAACACCCGTTGCGTTTCCCTCATTTCTCCTGCCTTAACGTTCGGGATGACTACCGTATTGGTATCAATGGCACTTGTGAGTGGCAAGCGCAGGTCTTTGGCATACACTCTTTCTGCAATCTTGCTGAATACGCTACCTGCCATCAAACCTCCCGAAGCCGGCAAACCGGGTTTCTGGATCGAAACAATCATACTGTACTTCGGCTCTTCCGATGGGAAGTATCCGCAGAAGCTGACGAGATAATTGGTTCTTCCTGTCTTGTAGCCGGCTGCTCCCTGCGAAACCTGTGCTGTTCCGGTCTTACCGGACACATGGAACTGCTTGCTTCCTGCCGGTTTGGCAAGTCCTTCACCTACCACTTTCCGCAGGATTTCCCGTATTTGTGCCAGCGTCTTGTCCGAACAGATCTTGGGATTGATGATTTCCGTCGGATATTCCTTTATCACTTCTCCGTCTCTGACGGCGGCTTTTACAAACTTCGGACGTATGGATACTCCGTTATTGGCTATTGCATTATAGAATGTCAGAATATTGATCGGTGGAACCTGCGTTTCATAGCCGATGCTCATCCATGGCAAAGTCGTTTTTGAAAAATAACGTTCTTTCGGACCACGAATATTCGGCTTTCCTTCTCCGGATATTTGCAGGTGGAGTGGCTGGTCGATGCTCATCCGTTTCAGTCCGTCCACAAACTTCTGCGGGTTGCTTCCGTAAAAGTTCTCGATGATGCTGGAAGTTCCGACATTGGATGATACTCCCAAAATCTCGGTAACAGTCAGTTTGCCGTATCCGCCTCGATGCCAGTTGTGGTCTTTCATGACACGGCCATGCATCGGCTTTTGTCCGTTGCCGGTGTCTACGATATAGTCCGGAGTGATTTTTCCGTCTTCCAGAGCTACCATGATAGAGGCTGTCTTGAAGGTAGAACCTGGTTCGAGCATATCGCTGATTGCATTGTTGCGCACTTCATAATATTCACCGTCTCTGCCTTGCGTCATATTGACGATGGCCTTCACCTCTCCGGTTGCAACTTCCATCAATACGACTACACCCACGGTGGCGTTCAATTCTTTCAGCTTGTCTACCAATGCTTTTTCGCAAATATCCTGCATACCTACATCGATGGTAGTGATCAGGTCGCAACCGTCGATCGGGGCGACATCGACAATGTTCAGGTATTTGTTCATCACCTTTTGGCGGTGAGTTAGCCCGTCACGTCCTTTCAGAATCGTATCGAACGCGAGTTCTATACCGTTCTTTGCTCCTTGGGCTGTATCGGCATATACATCTCCCAGGGTACGGGCTGCCAATGAGCCGAAAGGTTTCTTGCGCTGATTATATGCCAACTCCTTGAATCCTCCCTTATAGCGGTTCAGGCAGAAGACAGGCAGACGTTTCACCTCTTTATATTGTATATAAGAGATACGCTTCGGGTAGATCAGGTAGTTACGGCTTTTGGCCTGACGTCCTTTTTGAAGGTGTGCCTTGAATTGTGCCGCACTTCTGTCGGGGAATATCTTATGCAGTCCGATGCAAATCGAATCCATATTGGCTTTGAGGATGGAATCCCGACGTGCCTGATCCTTCTTTCTTCTTTTTTCGTCCTTTTCACCGGACATAAAGTCCATGTAGATTCTGTATTCAGGCAGTGAACTTGCCATCAGTTTACCGTCAGAAGAAATAATGTTTCCGCGGTTAGGTTTCACCGTCACGTTTTCTTTTACGAAACGATCGGCTACATCCTGCCAGTACTGTCGTTCGGCAAACATGGTCACGCCTGCCTTGACGACAATTGCTACTCCTATCAGTGCCATGATCAGAATGACAAAGAAGTAACGGGTCATTATATTTTTCTTATTTACTGCCACAGTGCTTATTCTCTTTTAAGACTCTCCACTTACACCTTATTTAATAAGGTAAGGCGGGTTGGTAGAGGTCTGCAAATCACTTTCCTTGTTTGATATATACTCTTCGATGCGTGACTGACGGCTTTTCTCCATCAGCTCCGAACTACGGGTCAGTGCATCGTATTTAATGTCGATTAATTCTTTTTTCAACCGGTCGATCTCGATCTGTTGTTGCTGGCTCGCATAGCGGTTATGGATGTAGAAGATGATGAATACCATAATCAGCACCAACAGCTTCGTCTGCCGGCGGAAAAAGTCTGTGGCGAGGATATCTCCTCCCAGAATACTTTTCAATGAGGTACGTTTTTTCTTTTTGCCCTCTTCTGCTTTTTTGTTTACTGCTTCTTCTTCCATATCTGAGATTATTTTTTCTCTGCGATTCGTAATTTGGCACTTCTCGACCGTGGATTTCTTTCTATCTCTGCTTCATCGGGGACAATCACTTTATTGTTGACCAACCGGAACGGAGTTTGCAGGTTTCCAAAGAAGTCGGTTTCCGCTTTCCCTTCTACGTTTCCTGTTTTCATTATATTCTTCACCATGCGGTCTTCCAGTGAGTGATACGTGATCACTACAAGGCGTCCCCCCGGTTTCAGCGCTTCGGTGGCTGCTGCCAGCATTTCTTTCAGTGCTTCCATTTCCTGATTCACTTCAATGCGGAGTGCCTGAAATACTTTCGCCAGTTCTTTCTTCTCCCGTTCGCGTCCGAAAAGCGGCTTGATGATTTCCAGAAACTCACCGATAGTCCGGATAGACTGTCCGTTTCTGGCCTTTACGATGACGGATGCCAGTTTGCGGCTGTTCTTCAATTCACCGTACAGATAGAAAATGTTCGCGAGCCGTTCTTCTTCGTATGTGTTGACGATGTCGGCGGCGGTTAGTCCTGCACGTTTGTTCATGCGCATATCCAGCGCTCCGTCAAAACGGAATGAGAAACCACGCTCGCTGTCGTCGAAATGGTGGGAGGACACGCCGAGGTCGGCGAGGATTGCGTCCACCTGTTCGATGTCATGATACCGCAGGAAATTCTGCAAATAGCGGAAGTTGCTGCGTACAAAGGTGAAGTGGGGATCATTGACGATATTCCGTTCGGCATCCTCGTCTTGATCGAATCCCAGCAGGCGCCCGCCTTCTCCAAGGCGTGAAAGAATCTCGCGCGAATGCCCTGCTCCTCCGAAGGTAACGTCTACATACGTTCCGTCCGGATGAATATTCATTCCGTCAACGCTTTCCTTTAGCAGTACGGGTACGTGGTATGTCAACTCATCTTTCTCCATCTTGTCTATTTTCATCGTTCATAATCTCTTCTAATGCTGCACCGAACTCTTCGGGGGACATGAACGGTTGTTCTGCCCGTTCTTTGGCCCATATCTCTATCTTGTTGTCGATACCGATAAATCGTATATCTCCACGGATATTACAAATCTGTAAGTAACGCTTCGGGATCAGTATGCGTCCGTTGCTGTCGGGCGTAACTACTTCGACGTCACTCACAAACTGTCTGAAAATGAGCTGGTGTTTGCTATTCCATTTGTTCAGCCTGCTCCGGAGCTCATTCAGCTCCTCGTTCCACACGCTCTCGGGGTACAGTGTCAGGCAGTCCTGAAATACGTCTTTACGCATAATAAGTCTCTCTTCGGAAGCAGCTTGCAGTTGCTTCCTGAAAGTAGCGGGGATGAACACTCTTCCTTTGGCGTCCGCCCTGACTTCAATATTGCCTAAAAAACGTATCATTTACCTTATTATAATAAGAGAGCGTAAAAGTAGGAAATTCCCCACAATTCCCCACAATTTTCCATAAAAATCTTTTAGATAAGTTTTCAACCGATTGTTAAATGCTTATTTACTTGAAAGAGATGCGGTTTGGGAAATGCTTTATTAGTGGGCGAAAACGGAAAGATGCGGTGCTTTTTTGTTTGTATTGAGGAAGAATCTTTTTTTTATCGAAGGATAGGCTTTCTCTCTTTGCGAGGGAGGTTTGCACGACACCCGGGTCTCGGTATGTATGACACCCGGGTGTCAGGACGTACAACACCCGGGTGTCGGTATGCTCGACATCCGGGTGTCATACAGGATGGATTAGTAAAAAAAGGCAGAAGGTATGGTAACTCTTCTGCCTTAAACTAACACAATTAAAAATCTGCACTAAAAATATCTAACTTGGAATTGATAAATAATATAGTTAAAGGTTTAGCGAAAGTCTTTCAGTTCTTCCTGCAATTTCTGGCGGGTGAAAAAGATACGGCTCTTCACGGTGCCCAGCGGGAGGTTCAGCTTTTCAGCGATTTCGCGGTACTTGAAGCCGGAAACGTGCATAGCGAACGGAACTCTATATTCTTTCGGGAGCGCGTTGACTACCCGATGCATTTCTTTCAGGTCGTACGTTCTTTCCGTACTTTCAAAGCCGGTGTCTTGCGGCAGGTTCAGATGATAAAGATTATCGGTCTGATCGATGAATGTCTGGTCGCGAACTACTTTACGGTAGTTGTTGATAAAGATATTGCGCATGATGGTATACATCCATCCTTTGAAATTTGTGTCGGGCATATATTTATCCTCATTGTCTAATGCTTTGAGTGATGTCTCCTGCAACAAATCGTTTGCTTCTTCGCGGTCGGTTGTCAGTTTGTATGCGAAGCGGAGTAACTCATCCTGTACTCCTACTAAATCTTTTCTGAAGCTTAAACTTTTCATATACGTTGCTTTTAAAAAGTGAATATTCGTTTGTATTTTTCGATGGTGCAAGTTTACGGCATTTCTGATAATGAGATAGGGGATGAACCGACAAAATTTAGGGGAAAAACTATCCGCGGATAGTTTTTAGGTGGTATTTGATAGTTTTTGGGTGTTCTTTTTTCAAGTTGCAAACTTAAATCCTGCATTTTCTGGCAAATTATTGCGATTAATAAAAAAGAACCGTTAATTTTGTGGCATCATTTTTATTTGAAAAGAATGACTGATGACTCTTTATTTTTAATCGATGTCGATAAGATACTTCGGACGAAAGCTCCGAAGCATTATAAGTACATCCCTAAGTTTGTGGTTTCTTATCTGAAGAAAATAGTTCATCAGGACGAGATTAATGTGTTCCTGAATGAATCGAAAGATAAACTGGGAGTGGATTTCCTTGAAGCATGCATGGAGTTCCTTGATGCGAAGGTAGAGGTGAAAGGTATAGAGAACCTGCCGAAAGAAGGATTGTATACCTTTGTGTCCAATCACCCGCTGGGAGGACAGGATGGAGTGGCACTCGGCTATGTGCTGGGACGCCATTATGACGGGAAAGTAAAGTATCTGGTGAATGACCTGCTGATGAACCTTCGCGGTTTGGCCCCACTTTGTGTCCCTATCAATAAGACAGGAAAGCAGGCAAAGGACTTTCCCAAGATGGTGGAAGCCGGGTTTCAGTCCGACGACCAGATGATCATGTTTCCTGCGGGACTTTGCTCGCGGCGTCAGAACGGAGTGATCCGTGATCTGGAATGGAAGAAGACATTCATTATAAAAAGCATACAGGCGAAGCGAGACGTAGTTCCCGTTCATTTTGGTGGCAGAAACTCTGATTTCTTCTACAATCTGGCGAATGTTTGTAAGGCACTGGGTATTAAATTCAATATTGCTATGCTGTATCTGGCGGACGAGATGTTTAAGAACCGCCACAAAACCTTTACTGTCACTTTTGGAAAACCGATTCCCTGGCAGACTTTCGATAAATCGAAGACTCCTGCGCAGTGGGCGGAGTATGTGAAGGACATTGTATATAAACTGTAACTGATAGAACACTATAACAAGAATATGGAAGAGATTATTAAACCGGTGAGCAAAGAACTGCTGAAAGCAGAGTTGACGGAAGATAGACGCTTGCGAATGACCAATAAAAGTAATAATCAGATTTATATTATTACCCATCAGAATGCACCTAATGTGATGCGTGAAATTGGTCGTTTAAGAGAAATTGCCTTTCGTGCTGCGGGTGGAGGAACGGGCCTGTCGATGGATATCGACGAATACGACACGATGGAGCACCCATATAAGCAGTTGATCGTATGGAATCCGGAGGCGGAAGAAATATTAGGTGGTTACCGGTATTTGCTTGGAACGGATGTGCGCTTTGACGAAGCGGGGGCTCCGATTCTGGCTACTTCTCACATGTTTCATTTCTCGGATGCGTTTATAAAGGAATATCTGCCTCAGACCATTGAGTTGGGACGCTCTTTTGTGACACTGGAATATCAGTCTACACGTGCCGGCAGTAAAGGTCTGTTTGCGTTGGATAATCTGTGGGACGGATTGGGAGCGCTGACAGTGGTGATGCCGAATGTGAAGTACTTCTTTGGCAAGGTGACTATGTATCCCAGCTATCATCGTCGTGGACGCGACATGATTCTGTACTTCCTTAAGAAGCATTTTAATGATCGGGAAGAGTTGGTTACACCGATGGAACCGCTGATTCTGGAAACTTCCGACGAGGAACTGAGAACGTTGTTCTGCAAGGATACCTTTAAAGAGGATTATAAGATATTGAATACGGAGATTCGCAAGCTGGGTTATAATATCCCGCCGCTGGTCAATGCCTATATGAGTTTAAGCCCTACCATGCGTATGTTCGGGACGGCTATCAACTATGAGTTTGGTGACGTGGAAGAAACCGGTATCCTGATTGCTGTAGATGAAATCCTTGAAGACAAGCGAATCCGGCACATCCAGACCTTTATAGAAAGTCATCCGGATGCGCTGAAAATGCCTTGTGAGAGCGAAGGGGTGTTTACTCCTAAGGTAGTTACACCGCAGGAAGGCTGTTGCCATTAATTTTCCGGTAAAGATCGAGTGCGAAGACATCGGTCATTCCAGATATATAATCAAGTACCGCCTGTATTCTTTCGTAGAGTACGGGCGATTTTATATTGTATTGGTCGGAAACACGGTTGGTTAAAAGCTCGGAGTAAGCTTTTTCTTTTCCCGGTAAGGTGACGGCATCTACCATCAATTCCAGCAAAGTGCTGATGATACGGAAGCCTGCCAGCTCGATGTCCAGTACATCTTGCGAACGATAAATTCTTTTCAATGATATTTCCGCACAATGATTGTAAGCGGCTGCCGGACCTTCGGCGATGTGCTTGATGAGCGCTCCTTCGAAAGTTCCTGCCAGTATTTCCTGCTCGTGTTCCAGAAAGACACGGGTGCACTCGCGTACTAACAGACCGATAACAGAAGAACGCAGATAGGCTATCTGTTCATTGATATCATTGACTATTTGGAAAGTACTTCGGAGACGGGATTGCCGGTCTTCGGAGAAAAACGCCATCAACAGTTCCTTGGTCTCGTCTGTAGTGATAATCTTTAGTTTATGGGCGTCTTCGATATCCATCATCTGATAACAGATGTCATCTGCTGCTTCCACCAGATACACTAGCGGGTGTCGCGCGTACTTTAACGGCTGTTCGCTAAGCTGGATGAGTCCCAGTTCATTTGCGATTTTACGGTAGCTTTCTTCTTCACTGACAAAGAAGCCGAATTTAGATTTCTTGCCGGCAAGGCTCGATGAAAAGGGGTATTTTACGATGGAGGCAAGCGTTGAATATGTTAAGACGAATCCTCCTCTGCGGCGTCCTTCGAACTGGTGAGTGAGGATGCGGAAAGCGTTCGCATTTCCTTCGAAATGTGTCAAATCTTCCCATTCCATCGGAGAAAGTTGCTCTCCGTCCGGCTGCTTTTCCTGTAGCCTTTGTCCTTTTCCTTCTGAAAAGAACGTAGAGATAGCCCGTTCGCCGGAATGCCCGAAAGGCGGATTGCCTAAGTCATGTGCCAGGCAAGCGGCCGATACGATTGAGCCGATTTCCGGCAGGAAGGAACTTTCCAGTTCCGGTTGGCGTTCCAGGATTGCTTTGGCTACATCGTTGCCCAAAGACCGTCCTACGCAAGATACTTCGAGGCTGTGCGTCAGTCGGTTGTGCACGAAGATACTACCGGGCAGCGGGAATACCTGTGTTTTGTTCTGCAGGCGGCGGAACGGTGCGGAAAATATGAGGCGGTCATAGTCCCGTTGGAACTCGGAACGGTTCTCTTGTCGTTCTTCGTGAAATTCTTCCATTCCGAAGCGTTTGGCTGATATTAGTTGCTTCCAATTCATCATTTTATTTACTATTTGGCTGATTACAATTTGCAAATTGGTTGTTACCACATTATTTAACTGCAAACTTAACTAATTTTCAGTTCAAAATGTGTATTTTCGCCCGTTAAATAGTAAATGTGCATTTATGAACGTTCAAGTTATCAATAAATCGAAGCATCCGCTTCCGGCTTACGCCACTGAGTTATCTGCAGGAATGGATATCCGTGCTAATCTTTCTGAACCTATCACATTGGCGCCATTGCAGCGTTGCCTGGTGCCGACAGGAATCTATATTGCTCTTCCACAAGGATTTGAAGCTCAGGTTCGTCCCCGTAGCGGACTAGCCATTAAAAAGGGTATTACCGTGCTCAACTCTCCGGGAACGATTGATGCGGACTATCGTGGAGAAGTCTGCATTATTCTGGTCAACCTTTCTTCCGAACCTTTTGTGATCGAGGACGGGGAACGTATTGCCCAGATGGTGATCGCAAGACATGAGCAGGCAGTATGGCAGGAAGTGGAAGTGCTGGATGAAACAGAACGCGGAGCAGGGGGCTTCGGACATACAGGACGAGGATAAGTACCATAAAAAGAGAAAATGAACAAGAAAAATAGTATATGGCTTTTGGTTGCTGTATGGACATTGGTTTCGTGCGGAACGGTGAAAAGTACAAGGGAAAAGCCAGCTGTCGCTTTGGCGCAGTCTTCATTAACGCCCGAACAGCAGCGGAAATATGATTATTTCTTTCTGGAAGCTATGCGCCTGAAAGAAAAGAAGGATTATGCGTCCGCTTTCGGATTATTGCAGCATTGTCTGGATATTCATCCGAATGCGGCTTCTGCGCTTTATGAGGTTTCGCAGTATTATATGTTCCTTCGTCAGGTGCCGCAAGGGCAAGAGGCGCTGGAAAAGGCTGTGGCGAATGCGCCGGATAACTACTGGTATAGTCAGGGACTGGCATCTTTGTATCAGCAGCAGAACGAACTGGATAAGGCTGTCACTTTGTTGGAACAGATGGTGGTACGTTTTCCTGCCAAGCAGGACCCGCTTTTCAACCTTTTGGACCTGTATGGCCGACAAGAAAAGTATGATGAAGTCATCTCTACTTTAAACCGTCTGGAAAAGCGTATGGGTAAGAATGAACAGTTGTCCATGGAGAAGTTTCGTATCTATCTTCAGATGAAGGATGACAAGAAAGCATTTCAGGAAATAGAAAGTCTGGTGCAGGAATATCCGATGGACATGCGTTATCAAGTCATCTTGGGGGACGTATATCTTCAGAATGGCAAGAAACAGGAGGCTTATGACGTTTATCAGAAGGTACTGGCGGCGGAGCCCGATAATCCGATGGCTATCTTCTCGATGGCTTCTTACTATAAACAGACAGAGCAGGAAGAACTCTACCAACAGCAGCTGGATACGCTGTTGCTGAATAAGAAGGTGACTCCTGATACCAAAGTGGGCGTCATGCGTCAGATGATTGTGGAAAATGAGCAGGCCGATAAGGACAGTACGCAGATCATCGCTTTGTTTGACCGGATCATGAAGCAGGAACAGGATGATCCTCAGATTCCGATGCTTTATGCGCAATATCTGTTGTCCAAGAAGATGGAGTCGGAGTCGGTTCCCGTCTTGGAACAGGTGGTTGACCTGGACCCTACCAATAAAGCTGCCCGTATGATGCTGATCGGCGCTGCGGCAAAAAAAGAAGATTATAAGCAGATTATCAAAGTCTGCGAGCCGGGTATTGAAGCGACTCCGGATGCGCTGGAATTTTATTATTATCTGGCTATTGCCTATAATCAGGCGGAGAAACCGGATAGTGTGATAAGCATCTGCAAGAGAGCGCTGGAACATACGACGGCTGACAGTAAGAAAGAAACCGTCTCGGAGTTCTACTCTATTCTGGGGGATATGTATCATACGCAGAAGCAGATGAAGGAGGCTTATGCTGCCTATGATTCGGCACTGGTCTACAATCCGTCCAACATTGGCGCACTGAACAACTATGCCTATTACCTGTCAGTAGAGCGTCGTGATCTGGATAAAGCAGAAGAAATGAGCTATAAGACTGTAAAGGCAGAGCCAAACAATGCCACTTATCTGGATACGTATGCCTGGATTCTCTTTGAAAAAGGGAATTATGCGGAAGCTCGCATTTACATCGATAACGCCATGAAAAGTGAGGGCGGCGATAAGAGTGACGTGATTGTAGAACATTGCGGAGATATCTATTATATGACCGGAGATGTGGACGGCGCACTTACCTACTGGAAGAAAGCACTGGAAATGGGCAGTGAGTCGAAAACATTGAAACAGAAAATAGAAAAGAAAAAATACATTGCAGAATGAAAAGAATCGCTTATTTTTTGTTGATTGCAGTCGTATTGGTAGGTTGTAAGAGTTCAAAGCGTCTGACGGCGACAAAGGTGCCGGAAGTAGCTGCTTCCGAAGTAGCTATTCCCAGCTATCTGGCTTCCAGACTTCAGCTGACGATTCCGAGTAAAGGCGGAAGTATGTCAGTGGGCGGTACCATGAAGATGAAGAGCCGTGAACGGGTACAGATTTCCTTGCTGATGCCTATTCTCCGTACGGAATTGGCACGCATCGAGGTGACTCCTACTGAAGTATTATTCGTCGACCGGATGAACAAGCGGTTTGTACGCGCAACCAAAAAAGAGCTGAAAGAAATATTATCGAAGAACGTAGAGTTCTCCCAATTGGAGAAATTGCTGACTGACGCTTCTAAACCCGGAGGAAAAACTGAACTATCCGGGAAAGACATGGGAATCCCCAAACTGGAGAAAGCGAAAGTACAACTCTATGATTTTTCGACCAAAGAACTTTCGATCACTCCGACAGAAGTTACTTCCAGATACCGTCAGGTCTCTTTGGAAGAATTAATGAAAATGCTGGTAGCTTTATTATGATAAAACGTCTCTTTGTAATTCTGGTAAGCAGCCTTTGGCTGGCAATTCCGCTTTCTGCTCAATCGAACAAGCTGATTCGTGAACTGGAAGGTAAGCGCGGTGCACTGCAGAAGCAGATCGCCGAGACGGAGTCGATTTTACAGAATACAAAGAAGGACGTAGGCAGTCAGTTGAACGGACTGGCGGCACTGACGGGACAGATTGAAGAACGGAAACGGTATATCCTTGCGATCAATAACGATGTGGAGACTATCGAACGCGAATTAGTGTCATTGGACCGGCAACTGAACAGTCTTGAAAAAGACCTGAAAGAGAAAAAGAAGAAGTACGAAGCATCTGTTCAGTACCTCTATAAGAATAAATCGATTGAAGAGAAACTGATGTTTATCTTCTCCGCCAAGAACCTGGGACAAACGTATCGTCGTATGCGTTATGTGCGTGAATATGCCACCTATCAGCGTCTGCAGGGGGAGGAAATATTAAAGAAGCAGGAGCAGATACGGAAGAAAAAAGCAGAACGCCAGCAAGTGAAAGCCGCCAAAGAGGGACTGCTGAAAGAACGTGAGAACGAAAAAGCGAAACTGGAAGCTCAGGAGAAAGAGAAGCGTACGCTGGTAGCTAATCTGCAAAAGAAACAGAAAGGTCTGCAAAGCGAAGTGAACAAGAAGAGACGGGAAGCCAATCAACTGAATGCCCGTATCGACCGGTTGATCGCAGAAGAAATAGAACGCGCCCGCAAACGTGCCGCGGAAGAAGCCCGCCGCGAAGCGGTAGCCCGCAAGAAGGCGGATACAAATGACAAAGGTGCCTCCGAAACCGGAACGGCTGCCAAACCGAAGTCGGAGCCATTGGACGCTTTTACGATGAGCAAGGCAGATCGTGAACTGTCCGGTAGCTTTGTTGCCAACCGTGGAAAACTTCCGATGCCTATATCCGGACCTTATATCATAACCAGCCGCTATGGACAGTATTCCGTTGAAGGACTCCGTAATGTGAAGCTGGACAATAAAGGAATTGATATACAAGGAAAGCCGGGAGCACAAGCCCGTGCCATCTTTGATGGTAAGGTAGCAGCCGTGTTCCAGTTGAACGGACTATTTAACGTCCTCATCCGGCATGGTAATTATATTTCCGTTTACTGTAATCTGTCTTCCGCTTCGGTGAAATCCGGCGATACGGTGAGCACAAAGCAGTCTATCGGACAGATATTCTCTGATGGCGCGGATAACGGACGAACGGTACTGCATTTCCAGTTACGCAGAGAGAAAGAAAAGTTGAATCCGGAACCCTGGTTGAATCGTTAATCTAAACATAAGACACACTTGGTATGAAGTTAACAAAGATACTGATACTTTTACTGGCCTTCTGGCTCGAACCATTGTCTGCATCTCCCTATTTCTCCTTCAAGAAATATCAGGTGGAAGATGGCTTGTCACATAATACGGTATGGTGTGCTATACAGGATAGCTATGGATTTATCTGGCTGGGCACCAGTGACGGACTGAATCGTTATGACGGTCGGGGCAATAAAGTTTATCGGAATGTATTGAACGATAAATTCTCATTGGAGAACAACTTCGTTGAGGCACTGATTGAAGAAGATCAGAATATATGGGTTGGAACGAACTCCGGACTGTATATCTATGACCGGGCAACGGACCGTTTCTCCTATTTTGATAAGACCACTCAATATGGCGTATACGTCAGCAGTGAAATCAAGAAGATTGTAAAGACGGAGAACGGACTTCTCTGGATTGCCACCTTGGGGCAGGGACTTTTTATTTATGATCCCAAGACCGAAGTGTTGACTCAGAATAGTATTCAGACCTCTTTTGTCTGGGATGTCTGTCAGAGTTATGATAAGAAGAAGGTGTATGTTTCTTCGCTACAGGAAGGACTGCTTTGTTTCGATGAAAACGGCAAATTTCTGCAATCATATAAAGTCTCATCGGACGTGAACTCTTCCGATAGTTACAAAATAAACTGTGTACTCGATGTAGAGGGAGAAGTATGGCTGGGAGCAGGCAACAATTTGTTGGGGAGATTGAACCGGCAGACCGGAACGGTTGAGAATTACATGGCTCCTTCATTGAACTTCGGGGCAGTTCGCAGCCTGCTGAAATATACGGAGAATGAACTGCTGGTAGGAACCGATAATGGACTCTATCTATTCAACCGCGAGTCGAAAACCTTCCTCCGTGCAGATAATCCGGCTGATCCGCGAAGTCTGAGTGATCAGACCATAAACGGCATGATGTGGGATGCGGAAGGTGCTCTGTGGGTATTGACGAACTTGGGAGGTATCAACTATATGTCCAAGCAGACCAAGCGTTTCGATTACTATTCACCCGCCTATCTGTCGGGGATAGCGGGAGCAGGAGAGGTGGTAGGCCCATTCTGTGAAAATAAAGACGGAAACATCTGGATTGGTACTCAGAGTGGCTTGTATTTCTTCAATACCGTTACACGGGAGCTTTCGGAATATCATATCGGTGGTGTAAAGAGTCAGAAATATGATATTCGCTCTTTGATGTTAGACGGCGATTGTCTTTGGATCGGTACTTATGCGGAAGGAATACGTGTGCTTAATCTGCGTACCGGTTCGATAAAGGAATATACCCACTCGCGCGGAATCCCCAATACCATTTGCAGCAATGACGTACTATGTATGTATAAAGACCGGAAAGGGGAAATCTTCGTTGGAACAAGCTGGGGCTTATGCCGGTATAATCCTGATGCCGATAATTTCATGACGATCACCAGTATCGGTTCCATGATTTCCGTGGGCGATATATATGAGGATATGTATAACAACCTGTGGATTGCAACGACCAACAGCGGCGTGTTCTCCTACAATACCCTGAGCGGACACTGGAAACATTTCCAGCACGAACGGGAAGATTCGACCACCATTACCAGTAATTCGGTGATCACGGTATTTGAAGATAACAAAGGCGTGATGTGGTTTGGCACGAATGGGGGAGGATTATGCTCCTTCGATCCCAAAACAGAGGCATTTATTGAGTTTGATTCTGCGCTTCCCAATAAGGTGATCTATTCTATTGAACAAGATCAGACAGGAGATTTCTGGATATCCAGCAATGCAGGGATATTTAAGATTAATCCGATTTCTAAAGCTCATTTCCGACAGTTTACGATTAATGATGGTCTGCAGGGAAATCAGTTTATGGCACGTTCTTCTTTAAAGTCTTCTGAAGGTAAACTATATTTTGGCGGAATCAATGGTTTCAATGTTTTCCAGCCGGAACGTTTTGTGGATAATTCCTACATTCCTCCGGTATATGTGACTGATATCCGTTTATCCTACCTGAATGACGAACAGGAAGTGAAGAAGCTGCTTCAACTGGGGAAACCGATTTATATGGCTGACAAGATAACCTTGTCTTATGAAAATAATAGTTTCACGATTCGTTTTGTGGCGCTAAGCTATGAAGACCCGGCACGAAACCGATATTCCTATATATTAAAAGGAGTAGATAAAGAGTGGATTACCAACTCCGAGAACAACTCTGCTTCTTATACCAATCTGCCTCCCGGAGAATACGAGTTCGAAGTGCGTGGCTCCAATAATGACCATCAGTGGAACGAGAAGACAACTACTCTGCGGGTAGTGATTACTCCCCCTTGGTGGCGTAGCTCTTTCGCCTATTTTATTTATATTCTCCTGTTGATGGGCTGGATTGTCTGGATTGCATGGCGCTGGAATCTTCGCGTGAAGCATAAGTACAAACGCCGGATGGAGAAATATCAGATTGCTAAAGAACAGGAAGTTTATAAATCAAAGATCGGCTTCTTCATTAATCTGGTACATGAGATACGTACCCCTCTCAGTCTGATCCGATTGCCTCTTGAAAAGTTGCAAGAGATAGAACATGAAGGAAAAGAGGCTAAGTATCTGTCTGTAATAGATAAGAATGTAAACTATCTTTTAGGGATTACCAATCAGCTGCTCGACTTCCAGAAGATGGAAAACGGAGCTTTGCAACTGAATCTGGCAAGTTGCGATATTAAGGAAATAGTGAATGATGTATATAGTCAGTTCACCAGTCCTGCCGAGTTAAAGGGAATTGAACTGGTATTGACTCTGCCCGAGCAGGAACTGGTATCAATGGTCGATCGGGAAAAGTTGAGTAAGATACTGGTGAATCTGATGGGCAATGCGATAAAATATGCCCGTACGCGTATCGATTTGAAACTCGTGACAACTGATGCGGGATATGAGATATATGTGAGTGATGACGGTCGTGGAGTACCGGATGCCCAAAAGGGAAAGATATTTGAAGCCTTCTACCAAATGCCGGATGATAAAGTCGCTACCGCCACAGGTACCGGTATCGGACTGGCTTTTGCGAAATCTCTGGCAGAAGCTCATCAAGGCAGCCTGCGCCTTGATGATAACGAACCGCAAGGTTCTTCATTTATATTATCTCTTCCTTTAAACGAAAAGAAGGCAGAAGAAGCAGCTGATATCGTTGAAGTTCATTCCGAAAACGAAGGTTCGGCAGAGAATATTCCTTCAGAGTTCTCCGGAAAGAAATTCACCGTATTGCTGGTAGAAGATAATGTCGAACTGTTGAATCTGACGCGTGACTCGTTGGTTGCCTGGTTCCGTGTGCTGAAAGCCCCGAATGGGCGTGCGGCACTTGAGATACTCGAACAGGAGAGTGTAGACGTCATCGTCAGTGATGTGATGATGCCGGAAATGAACGGGCTGGAACTCTGTAGCAAAGTGAAATCGGAAATCGACTATTCACATATTCCGGTCATCTTACTGACGGCAAAAACGACGCTGGAATCTAAGGTGGAAGGACTGGAATGCGGAGCCGATGTGTATATTGAGAAGCCATTCTCTATCAAACAACTGCATAAGCAGATCGAGAACCTGCTCCGCTTGAGGCAGTCTTTCCATAAGCTGATGGCCAGTTTGTCCGGGAATGCCAATCAGGCCTCGGCAGAACTTGCGATGACTCAGAGAGATTGTGAGTTTGTTGCCAAGATACAGGAAGTGATTGCCGACCAGTTGGCAGACGAGAATTTCTCCATCGA
The DNA here is from genome assembly GCF_058231005.1 of Bacteroides sp. RCH18. Classification (NCBI taxonomy): domain Bacteria; kingdom Pseudomonadati; phylum Bacteroidota; class Bacteroidia; order Bacteroidales; family Bacteroidaceae; genus Bacteroides; species Bacteroides sp. RCH18. The sequence goes on from NZ_JBIPTC010000001.1 coordinate 3,957,571, forward strand.
TACTCTTGCAGAGCAGATGAACATGAGCCGTTCCAACTTCTATCGGAAGATAAAAGCATTGTCGGGAATGTCACCCAATGATTATCTGAAGGCCCTCCGTATGAATAAGGCAGCTGAGTTAATCCAGGGCGGTACACGTATCTCCGAGGTTGCGGCACAGGTTGGATTCACTTCCTCCTCTTATTTTGCCAAGTGTTTCAAGGCACAATATGGAGTTCTCCCGAAGGAATATGTTAATCAGTTGTCTGCTTCCGAGACAGCGGCAGAAAGCACTCCGGATGCCGATTCTACCGTTTGATTTGTCATCAGATGGATGAAAGAAGCATGCAGGGCTTGACAAACCGTTTTTTATGTTGTATATTTGTAAGTGAGAACCGGAAGTAAATTCGATAACATTGATAATATAGACGAAAAATGAGTAATAATAAGTACAATATAATAACAGATTGCAAGCGTTTCCACTTCGGATAGTGCTTGCCGGATAGTCTGATACAAGCTAAGGGCTGCGATTCTTTATGGGAATTGCAGCCCTTTTTGTTGCTTAAAATTAATATTTGTTACTGAAATAACGAAATCCTAGTTTATAATAAACTTGGGGGACGTTTATAATAAACGATGAAAGAATTTATTAATAAATGATTCGGAAGAAGTATATAAAGGGTTAATATATTTCGTGTGAAAGTGTGTAATGATACCAAGAAACTTTCTGTTTTTATTATTAATAGGTAGTTTGTCTTTACATTCTCTTTTTTCTGTTTTCCTGTCATCAGCAGGATGTGTCACGATGTAATGACGAGAATGATATTCCAAACTTAATTTTTATTTTCGCTTTATTAACTATTAATGAAAAAAAAGTCTTTTCTTTGTATCATCTTAAAAATGAAACTATGAGAATCAATTTATGTTTGTTATTATTCCTTGTTTTGCTGAACATCTCTTGTAATTCCAAACGGGCAGGAAAGAAAGAAGATGTTGAAAAAGATACTTATGCCAATCCATTATTTATGGAAGGGGCTAATTCAAGCGCGATTTACCATAATGGTAAATATTATTATACCCATGAAACTAATGAGCAAATATATCTGTGGGTAACCACCGATATTACCGATATGGCTCATTCCACTTGCAAAGAGGTCTGGGTGCCTAAAGATCCTTCGAATAGCCATAACCTCTGGAATCCGGAAATACGGAATATCAATGGTAAATGGTATATCTATTTTGCTGCCGATGACGGAAATACAGATAATCATCAGATTTATGTGATTGAGAATGATTCTCCTGACCCTATGCAAGGAGAGTTTCGCATGAAAGGAGCGATCATGACCAATCCCGATTGGAACTGGGGAATACATCCCTCAACTTTTGAACATAAAGGGGAGCTTTATCTTCTATGGTCCGGGTGGCCTAATCGGAGGATAGGCAGTGAAACACAATGCATCTATATTGCCCGCATGGAAAATCCCTGGACATTGGCTACGCAAAGGGTTATGATTTCGAAGCCGGAGTATGAATGGGAACGGCAGTGGGTAAATCCGGATGGCGGGCGGACTGCTTATCCGATTTATGTAAATGAAAGCCCTCAGTATTTTCATTCCAAAGATAACCGGACTGTCATTGTCTATTATGCGGCAAGCGGTTGCTGGTCTCCTTATTATTGTACCGGAATGTTGACTGCCGACGCGGATAGTGACTTGCTGAATCCGGCTTCCTGGAAGAAGAGCCCCGTTCCTGTATTTCAGCAGAGACCGGAAGATGGAGTGTATGGTCCGGCTAACCTTTCCTTCCTTCCTTCGCCTGATGGAACGGAATGGTATATATTGTATCAGGCAAGAAGTGTTCCTAGCGGTAATACGGGAGAGTCGGAGAGTCGCAATCCACGATTGCAGAAGATAGGATGGGATGCTGATGGAATGCCGGATTTGGGAGTCCCTTTACCTGTGAATACTCTGTTGCCTAAACCATCTGGTACAGTTCCGTTTACTCCTTGAGTTAGAATAAATGATAAGAGGGTGTCCGAAGACACCCTCATAAATAAAACTGAAATATAGTTCTATTTAAGTCTAAATACTTCCGAATAAATTCCTTGATCAGACCCTTTGGGCCACAGGCAAATACGTCCAAACAGTGTTCCTCTTTTTAAAGCTGTTTGGAACATACTGTTATTAGTATAATCTTTGGTAGTAAAACTATATATCTTACCTGTTTCGTCGTATTGTGCTAAATTTTCGGTTTCGTCATAACGATCTACATTATGTTCAGCATCACTCAAGAATTGTGTGGTACTTAATAACATAATCATACGATCAATTCCAGTACCTGCTATTTTATTTACTTTAAATGAAGCGTCAACTTTATTACCATTCAGAGCTATTTTAGCATTTTCTATTAAGTAATAAGGAGTTACTTCAACATCTTGTGTGGTAAGTCCATTTAATTTTATCTCTATAGTATCGCGTCCCTCATCACTCCAAGGTCCATTGCCAGCCTTCGTTATTAATTGATATTGTCCATCAAAGATACAGATAGAGAACTCTCCATCTTGGTTTACAAAAACCTCTACTGGATCGTGTTTTTGATAGCCACGTTGGTATAGCTGCAATTTGACTGCTTCATTGCCACGTAATTGTAAAGCCTCTCCTTTATAAACCACACGGCCTTTTATAAAGGAAGTCGGTTCGTCATAATTATCTTTGCTACAGCTTATTAATGCAAAAATAGACAATATGACTATTGAATATATTTTTAATATTGTTTTCATCTTCATTGTTTCTTATTAAGTTACTGATAAGGATTCTTCACTAACTTTGGATTATTATTAATCCAGCCGTTATCAATTTCTGAATAATATTGTGCATCTGTACATTTTAACGGACGGCGCCATAAATCTAACTTTTGCATATCTTTTTCAATAAATACCCATTTGCCATCGTTAGGATCACCTGAAGCAACCACTTTGAATGGCCATAGCCCTAAGCGTTGTGAAGTTCTTGCTGTTGGTTCACCAGTCCATATTTTGCTTGCCTCCATCCAGCGTTTCAGGTCCCACCATCGATTACCTTCAAATGCAAATTCTACTCGGTATTCATGCATGATTTTCTCATGATCAATTGTATTTAATGACGAGATTCCGGCCCGATTACGAACGGCATTAATATACTTCAGTGCATCTGTATCAGTATTATCCGTGATAGCTCCCAGCTAGCTTCAGAGGCAATTAGATAAGCCTCTGCTATACGGAAATAAACATTCCACATTTCGGAACCACGTCCAATAGTACCTGCTGAAGGTGTAGCATCCAAATATTTGCGCACGTAGAAACCGGTACGGTTTATTTCTCGGTCATTACCGCCGAAAGGACCATTATTAGCTGTAATCAACCTGCCATCCTCGTCATAAGAATTACGGGCTCCAGTTACTTCAGACCATGAACCATTTTCTTTTCGCAGTTGCCCAGCTTGTAATTCAATAACCTTACTGTCAAAAGTTGCTCCAGGTACAATGATAGAACCCATTAGGCGCGGGTCACGTTCCATGAATAGTTCTGTTGGTTCGGTAAAGAATTTCGGATTTTCAAGGGTACCAATTTCAAATGGTATACTCGTTCCTTTTTGTTCTTCTGTGGCATCAAGCGGTTCGAAAGCCTCAACTAGATTTAGCAAAACAGATAAACGGTCACTTCCAGTATCTTGTTCTATACTTTTGGGCAGGTTTCCTTTAGTGAACTGATGTGTTTGTCCCGGAGAGACATAATCACGACACCAAATGACTTCTGTATTACCATCTTTTTGGCATACAGCTTTATAGAAATTGTCCGCATGTGCTTTGTGAGTTTGCTCTGATGCCAGCATGAGCTTGTAAGGTCCATTTTCTATAACATCTTTTGCAGCGGCCAATGCTATTTTATAGTATTCTTGGGCTTTGGAAACCGGTATACCTACTTCTCCACCATTTGTGCGCAACTGCGGATGTGTCTCGGCCGTGTTATAAGTAGCTAATGAAGCTGCAGTTAAAGCCGCACGGGCTTCCAGCATTTTTGCTACCCAATAATTGGCTCGTGCAGAGTTTTTGTTAGTGTCTTTGGTCAACATTTTGGCGGCTTCCTGACATTCTGAGATTACATAATCGTATAAATCAGCTTCAGTAGAACGGGGTATCTGCAGAGTTGTAATATCCATACCTGGAGTGTAATTGAATATTTCATCATTTATTATAGGTACACCACCTAAAGTACGTCCCATGCAAAAATAAAGCCATGCACGAATATAGCGTACTTCACCTATATAAGCAGTTTTCGTGGCTTCATCTACAGCGTCTGAGGGTTTAATACCTTCTAAGAACTGATTAAGGTCATGTACTAGAGTATAGTCATATGTACGCCATTTGTTTCTATCGACATTTTCGTCGCTATTTGTGTCGAAATGAATTACCTCGTCTAGCATTGTCCATTGATCCCAGTCATCAATACGCTGTCCTATTGTTACGCGTCCATAAAAATTTGCCAATACGGATTTAACCAATGTAGGGTCTCCAAAAGTCTGATCTTGGGTTAATAATGTATCGGGCTTTGTGTCCAAGAAGCCACTACAACTGCCCAATGCCAACATCGTGGCAGTCATTACTGTATATAAATATTTCTTTTTCATTGTTTCTTAAAATTTTAGGTTTACGCCAATGTTTATTACTCGCATCGGAGGGTAATCCAAACCGTTGTCAGATGCACATTCCGGATCCATCACAGACAAATTGGATAAAGTCAGTAAGTTTGTACCTGAAACAAACAGTCTTAAATTACTAATGCCAGTTCTGTTTAACCATGTTTTGGGGAATGTGTAGCCGACTTCCAAATTACGTAACTTTAAATAAGTTACATTATGTAACCAATATGAACTTTTATCATAAGCACTAGTTTCATCAGTATTTAGACGAACCATGGGGTATTTACCAGGAATTAACGGACTATTAGCATCCCATATATCAGATAAATGCCATGCATCCTTCAATACTTCATCAGGGCTGTTTCCATCGTTTTGGAACGGACGGGCTGTCTCATAACATTGATTCCATGATGTCATACCGGAGCCGGTCCAATCCATTGCCAAATCAAATCCTTTCCATGATGCAGAAAGATTAATACCAAAATTGAGGGTAGGAGTACTATCCACACGATACCCAATGGGACGTTCATCCAAATAATTGATCACGCCATCATTGTTTTGATCTTTATACATAATATCCCCTGGAACTACTGTGCGATTCCCTTTTCTATCATTATCAACTGGATAATTGGCAATTTGTTCCCAACTATCAAAACGACCGATAGCTTCATACCCCCAATTCACATATCCTACACGATGCCAAATGCTGTTACGGTATTCATCCCACGAATTACTAAAGCGCGGCTTATACTGTTCCCAATCCCAAAAGCGGGAATAGGTTATATTGCCCCCAACACTATAATTGAAATCATTGATATGATCAGTCCACATAATGGAAGCATCAAAACCTTTGTGCATATCTGATTTAAGATTCTCCTTTGGTAGACTAAAACCTGCTTCGTTCGGTATTAACACATCATAACGAGGTTCAGGAATTCCATCACGTACACGACGAAAATAATCAAATTGTATATTCAAGCGGTTATTTAGAAAACCTAAATCCACGCCAATATCTAAAATCTTTGCTGTCATCCAGGATAGTGTTTGGTTAGGTAGTCCGCGAGTTGAGGTTCCTACTACCCAGTTGCCGTCAATTACCGCACCTCCACTGTTGTAATTATAGCCAGGTAGATAGTCAAAAGCAGAATAGTCAGAAACAGCATCATCACCAACTTCTCCATATGAACCACGTAGTTTTAAATTAGTTACGATCTCACCAACTTTGCTCTCTTTCCAGAAGTTCTCTTCAGAAACACGCCAGCCTAAAGATGCTGATGGGAAAAAGCCCCAGCGATTATCCGGACGGAATTTCCATGAGCCATCCCAACGAGCTATTAATTCAACTAAGTATTTGTCTGCATAACTATAATTGATACGTCCCAAATACCCCATACGTGCTTCTGTTCTATTTCCATCATCATTAAACTCCTGAATTTCTTTCAGACGAATCAAATCCATTGCATTAGAAACTGGTGTAGAATGAATCCACATTTTAGGGCGTTTACGTTGACTTGCCTCAAATCCGGCTACAGCAACAACCGCATGTTTACCAAATTTGCGGTCAAAGTTTAACTGAAAGTTTGAATATTGATCTTCTACCTTCTCGCGGTTACGTTCACGATAAGGATTTGACATACGGTTGGTTACATAGTAATTATCTTTTTGTTCGTCATAACCATATAGTTCGTAAGTGAATTCTTGGTTATCCAGTTCGTTATAAGCATAATAGTAACCTAGCATCCCTTTGAATTTTAATCCTTTCAGAATCTCATATTCAGCAGTACCGTTCATTTGAATTACGCGCCATACATCCGATACCTTTCCTGTAGTTTCGTAATTCAGAATAGCAAAGTTTGTTTCCGGTTGGTCGGATACGAGCTGTGGATAATTCGGATTATCATTAGCAAATGGTCGTTTAGTCGGTTGGTTTTTCATTGTTGCAAAACGAGGCAGCCATGTATCATCTGCTCCCGGTACTCCAGGATGACGACGATCTTCAATGCGTCCATTCATACTTGCCCCCACCTTGAGACGTTCATTTACATTCATTTCGATATTCATCTGTACATTTGTACGACGAAATCCACCGTAATTGCGGATAGTTGCATCTTGATTAATGTGGGATACTGCTACATAATAGTTTGCTTTATCTGTACCTCCAGAGAAATTAGTATTAATATAATACTGTGGAGCGCTTACCCAAATATAGTCTTCCCAGTCCCAGCCTTGATATTTAGGTTCTGTACCACTCATCCATTTTTCGTATTCTTCTTTGCTGTAACGACGAGAATCACCATTACGTCCAGAGAATGTTTCTGCTGTTACATAGGCATGAACATAATCCTTTACATTAGCTGGACTAACATATTTGGAGTTTTTCTGCCAACCATAATAAGCATTAACAGAAACTGTATTTTTAGAATTACGACTACCTTTCTTAGTTGTAACAACCACTACTCCATTCGCCGCGCGTACCCCATATAAAGCAGCTGATGCATCTTTTAGTACAGATATAGATTCAATATCATTAAAATCCATCTGACTAAATTGCCCTGTATCTGAAATAACACCATCAATTACAAATAATGGAGTACCCATGTTACGAATTTGCAAAGCTGTTTCAGCACCAGGACGTCCATCTTGTTGACGAGTATTTACACCTGCAATTTTACCAACCAGAGCTCCACCTGCAGTAACTGCAGAGGAACGAGCAATTTCTTCAGATTTAATTGAAGAAACAGCGCCTGTCAATGTCGCTTTCTTTTGTGACATACCAAACCCTGTTATAACAACTTCATCTAAAAACTTGTGTATCTTCCTGTAAGGTTATAGTAATTTGTCTTGCCTCTCCCACAGTAATATTCTGTGTTTGATAACCGATAAAAGAAATTTCTAATATTGTTTTTGGGCTACATTTAGAGAGAATTCACCGTTTATATCAGTGATTGTACCAGTACTCCCCCTGCTTCTTTTACATTGACTCCTATTAATGGCTCACCGTTGGCATCAATAACAGTACCTTTTACAATACGTTGTTGTTGGGTAGAGTTTACTATTAATGTATTTTCATCTATTATACTGGCAGCATGAGTATAGCTACTAGGTAATAATGAAAATGCAGCCAGACAGAGTGGGATACACCACATCTTGTTATGGCTTAAAAACCAAAATACTTGTTCTTCACTTTTCATAGCAAATTAATTTTATCACCTGTATTATACTTTAGAGAATAAGTACAATACAGATGGATGTTTAAAATATGTTGAGTTATTTCACATTCTATTTAATTGTATCAACTTTGAACGATTATTTATTTTATTGTTTGTTCTGTACTTTATCTATTAATACTTTCATCCAGTATCCTCCAATTACTGAACGCGCTTTAAAACCTGTCATTTTACCTGTCTTGGTTTCATGCCAATCGCTGATGGGCACACGTGAAGTCGTTTCATTGATATATTTATAAAGAGGAATTATGAACTTCTCGAAAGTATTTTGGTCTGGAGACATAGCTGCAATCCACATAATCCAGTCAGATTTAGTGTAATCTTTGCGGGAATCTAACGGTAATCCGTAACGGTTCTGTTTTGTTAAATAATAATTTACTTCTTTGCTGATTACGTTATTAGGGAATAAATTTAGGTTCCACATCTTATCCCAAATCATATTGTATTTTTGGCTCCAGGTATTCTCACGGTCGAACGCCAAACGGTAGTGATCACCTTCATTTGCCATTTCTTCCCATTTCACCGCATTTTCTTGGCTATACCTGCATATTTCTCTGCAACATCATCTAAACCAAGCATATGCGCCATTTCGCTATATCCGGCTACACCCATGATCGCTTTCACCGAAGATTGGCATTATGAGCCCAATGACCGGCGAAGTCATCCGTACATAATTGGTTCTCCGGGTCC